>CAVXKT010000003.1:582500-925712 GCA_963762525.1 uncultured Pseudomonadota bacterium | reverse complement strand
TCAGACCTCGAGTTGGGGTCGCCCTGAGCGGCGGTTTCCGCAATCACCCCGGGTTGATTGACCAAGGGCAAGACCGGCAACTCCACCCGCCGCCGCGCTCTCACGCGCCGGGCACACGACGGTGTGCTCCCGGCGTCACCTCCGCTGGGCGAGCCGGCAGTGGCGCTTCGCTTCCTTGCTGAACGCAATCATCGCGTCCGAGACGGAAGCCAGAGCGTGGGTGCAGATAGTGTTCACGCCCTGTCCCGCTAAGCGTGAATCCAGCTTCCGCCCTATGGCGCGATCCCGGCTTGATTTCGGCAATGCCCGCACCGCTCGCACGCTTCTCGAGCGAGCCAGGGAAGCACAGGCACGCCGGATCGGCCCGCACCTTCAAAGCGGCAGCGTCGATCTCACGGTGCTGACCCGGGGCGACATCGCCACGGCGATCGCCGCGACATGAAGCGCATGATCGCCAAGCTTGCATTCGTCCATCGCCGTTCGTGGCGGGATGACAAAACCTATCGAGCCGCTGTACTCCTCGGACCGCCGCCGCTACTCGGTGCGGCGCTAGCGGCGATGCTTTGGGCGGGATTGCATGCGCTCGGCCCTCCTGTCGCCCATGTGGGCCAATCACCGCCCTGGGCCCATCCTCAGGAACCGATCTCCGGCGCACCCTTCGCAGCAGAGCCGGTTGCGGCCTTGCCGGGGTCGGAGGAGGACGGCAAGTTTAACGGGCTTGCGACCGGGTGGCAGGGGCTGATCCAGCCGGTCCAAATCAGCCCGACTCTGGACGTCAATGTTTTACGGGAACGGGTGGCGACATTCACGATTGATAAGACGGCCATCGACATGGCGCAGATCGTTGCGGCTGGCCCATCCTCCAGCCTGTACGTCGGCGTCGAAACCGCGCTCCTGGCGATCAAGACGGCCGGATCCTACGGTTTGTCGGTCCGCGTGGAACGCTCTTCTTTTCGAATCCGCCAACTGTCTCGCGCGGCTCGCCTTTGCGGGGCGCAGGTTGATATCCGGGTCCAGCATCAATCTCATCGGAACCGTGGCGCGCAGCTATGACCCCGTCGAGGTCGAGTTGGAATCGGGCTTGTACCGTCTTGCCGCGGCATTCGGGTGCTGGCACGATCAAAAGGTGATCGGGCCCGGGCAGCTGATCGTGATGATCCGCCATCCTGGCGAGCCGAGCCTGCAGCCGGCGCGCGCCGACGAAATCTTGCGCCCGCAGCCGCTGCCGCGCTGATTTTCGACCAGCATCGCCGCGACGCCGGCGCACGGCGAGCCCGCAAAGCGGTCATCGTTCCGGCTTTGAGGCTGAGAGGACCGCCGGCCGGGCGCCGTAGATGCCGAGCAGTGTCGCCGGGCCTTGCTCCACCTCCTCGTGCGTCATCGTCAGCCAAAACCTCGATTGCCTGCTACCGCGTCGCCGCCTGATAGGCCGCCAGGCACGCCGTATCGACGATCTGGCTCACCGAGGCGTCCATCTGCATCACCTGCACCGGATGGGCGAGGCCGACCAGCAGCGGCCCGATGGTGCTGCCGCCGACCATCTTCGGCGTCAGGCGGGAGACGATGTGCGAGGAGTGCAGTCCCGGCATCACCAGCACGTTGGCCGGGCCGGTCAGCCGGCAGAACGGATAGAGCGCGCGCAGCTCCGGCTCCAACGCCACGTCGGGGCTCATCTCGCCGTCGTATTCGAAATCCACCTTGCGCTGATCGAGGATGCGGATGGCGTCGCGCATCACCGCCGCCGCCGGGTGCATGGCAGCGCCGAAGGTGGTGTGCGACAGCAGCGCCACGCGCGGCTCGTGGCCGAAGGCGCGCGCCGCGCGGGCGCTGCCGATGGCGATCTCGGCCAGCTGCTCGGCGTTCGGGCGGAAGTGGATCAGCGTGTCGGCGACGAACAGCGTGCGCCCGCGCATCCCGAGCATCAGCGTGAGCCCGAAGGCGATGCCGTTCGGCGCCGGGTCGATGGCGTGATCGATGTCCTCCATGCAGACCTGCGTCGAGCGGGTGAGACCCGTCACCATCGCCTCGGCGTCGCCGGTCGCCACCATGCAGGCGGCGAAGACGTTGCGGTCCTGGTTGACCATGCGCTGGCAGTCGCGTTGCAGGAAGCCGCGCCGCTGCAAGCGGCCGTACAGGAACTCGACATATTTGGGATTGGCGCCGGACAGGCGCGCGTTGTGGATCTCGATGCCATCCACCATGCCGAGCCCGAGGCTCTGCATGGTCGCCCGCACCCGCTCCTCGCGCCCGATCAGAATTGGCGTTCCGTATCCGGCGTTGCGGAAGGCGGCGGCGGCGCGGACGATCTTCTCCTCCTCGCCCTCGGCGAACACCACGCGCCCGGGCGCGCCGCGCACCGTCTCGGCGATGCGGTCCAGCGCCCCGGCGGTGGGATCGAGCCGCCCCGACAGGTCGCGCCCATAACGGCGCAGATCGATTATCGGGCGCCGCGCCACCCCTGAATCGGCCGCCGCCTTGGCGACCGCCGGCGGAACCCGCGAGAGCAGCCGCGGATCGAAAGCATTGGGGATGATATATTCGGGCCCGAAGCTGAGGCGCCTTCCGGCCGAGGCGTCGTGCACCTCGTCCGGCACGTCCTCGCGCGCGAGCTTCGCCAGCGCCTCGGCGGCGGCGATCTTCATTGCGTCGTTGATGGTGGACGCGTGCACGTCGAGCGCGCCCCTGAAGATATAAGGGAAGCCGAGCACATTATTGACCTGGTTCGGATAGTCGCTGCGTCCGGTGGCGATGATCGCCTGCGGACTGCGCGGCGCGCGCCTCCTCGGGGGTGATCTCCGGGTCTGGGTTCGCCATGGCGAAGATGATCGGCTTGTCGGACATCGCGCGCACCATGTCGCGCGTGATCGCGCCCTTCACCGACAGGCCGAACACGACGTCGGCGCCCTCCAGCGCCTCGGCCAGCGTGCGCGCGCGGGTCGCCACCGCATGCGCCGATTTCCACTGGTTCATCCCCTCGCGCCGGCCCTGATAGACCACGCCCTTGGTGTCGCAGAGCGTGACGTGCTCGGGGCGGGCGCCCATCGCCTTCAGCAATTCCACGCAGGCGATGGCGGCGGCGCCGGCGCCGTTGACGACGAGCCGCGTCTCGCGCAGGTCCCGGCCGGTGAGATGGCAGGCGTTGATGAGCCCGGCGGCGGCGACGATCGCGGTGCCGTGCTGGTCGTCGTGGAACACCGGAATGCTCATCAGCTCGCGCAGCCGCTGCTCGATGATGAAGCACTCGGGCGCTTTGATATCCTCAAGGTTGATGCCGCCGAAGCCGGGTCCGAGATGGCGCACGGCGTTGACGAATTCGTCCACGTCCTCGGTGCCGATCTCGAGGTCGATGCCGTCGATATCGGCGAAGCGCTTGAACAGCGCGACCTTGCCCTCCATCACCGGCTTCGAGGCGATGGCGCCGAGATTGCCGAGGCCGAGCACGGCGGTGCCGTTGGAGATCACGGCAACCATGTTGCCCTTGGTCGTGTAGTCGTAGGCGAGTGCGGGGTCGCGGGCGATGTGCAGGCACGGTTCGGCGACGCCGGGCGAGTAGGCGAGGGAGAGGTCGCGGGCGGTGGTGATCGGCTTGGTGATGCGGGTCTCCAGCTTGCCGGGGCGCCCCTCGGCGTGCAGCGCCAGCGCCTCCTCGGCGGAGATGCGCGCGGTCCGAGTGTCGCTGCTGGCGTCCATGAGAAGCCCCCCTTTCGGGCGGCATCATGCCGGGACGCAGGAGGCGAGGGAAGCGCGCGGGATCAGTGACCCAGCAGAGTCCGCATGGCGGCACCGAACGCCGCCGCCGCGCCCAGGGAGACCACCCAAGGCGCGAGCCAGCGATCGCGGCGCAGCTTGGCTTCCTCGGCCAGCAGCTTGCGTTGCTCAGCCCTGAATTTGTCGCTCTCCTCGCGCAGATGGTCGATGCGCGCGATCTGCTCGCGGAGGTCGATCGGATCCCGGAACGGAACGTCGCTCAATCTTCAGTCCCTTCGCGTCGGTATATAGGTCAAGAGACCCGGGGATGCATCCCGCCGTTCCCGGCAGGCGGGCGAACACCTCCGTCCGCAGCCGCGTGCGCCAGGCGCCGCGATGGGCGCGGTCGTGGCGATCGAAATAGGCGCGCGCGGCGGCATCGGGCGGGGCCGGAACCCCGGCATCCATCCGCGCCGCGGCGGCGATCGCGCGCAGGGTCTCACGCCCCATGCCGTTGCGCGCGCCCTTGAGCGCGTAGCCGCCGGCGAGGGCCAGGAGGGCGGGTGAGGTGGCGCCGTGCTTGCGGGCGATGTAGAGGCGATTGCGGACGAAGTGGAACCACCGTCCGTCCGACCAGTCGAGCCGCCGTTCGGGGCAGACCTTGTGGCGTATCGCGAGGTTGCCGTGATAGCGCACCCGCCAGCCGCGGCCGATCAGCCGCTGACAGAGATCCATCTCCTCCCAGGTAAAGAACAGCGCCTCGTCGTAGGCCCCGGCCGCCTCCCACGCGACCCGGCGGATGGCATGGCCGGCGCCGACGAAGGTGACGCTATCGAAGATCTCGCCGGCGCGACTGAATAGCGACTGCGGATAGCCCCAGGAGAGCTTGTCGTCGGTGCCGGTCCGGTCGATCAGAACGCGCAGCCCGATGGCGCCCAGCTTGGCATCGTCATCGAGCGCCGCCACTGCGGCGGCGACGATATCGGCGCTGTCGAAGACGGCGTCGTTGTCCAGCCCGACGATCACCCGCCCGTGGCCGAGCGCGGCGCCGCGGTTGCGTCCACCGGCGACACCGATATTTTCGCCCATGGAGAACAGGGTCGCGTCGGGGTTGCCCGACACCGCCTCGGCCAGCCGCTCCAGATTTTCCGGCCGCGAGCCCTGGTCGATCACGAACACATGCCGGCGCACGCCGCGCTGAGCCAGTGCCGAGGCGATCGCCGCCATAGTCTCGGCCGGCCGATCCAGCGCCAGGATCACCACATCGGCGTCGTAGGCGAACGCCGCCGGTCCCGGGGCCCCGGCGATCCATCGCCCGCTCATCGGCCGACCGACAGATAGGCGAGCCGCTTCATCTCCTTGCGCCCGCGCGCCACCGAAGTCGAGGATCAGCCCGCAGGCGAGCGCCAGCGCCGCCGCCAGCACCAGTCCGGTCGCCAGGACGGCTGTGGGCAGGCGCGGCACCATGCCGGTGCGCGCATATTCGACGATCACCGGCAGCGCCGCACCGACCCCGCCCGCAAACAGCGCCGATGCGGCGGCGGCGAAGAACTGCAGCGGCCGCTCCTCCTTCATCAGGGTGATGATCGCGCGCAGGATGCGCAGCCCGTCGGTCCAGGTGCGCAGCTTCGACGCCGAGCCGGCCGCGCGGCCCCGATAACGGGTGCGCAGCTCGCCGATCGGCATGCACAGCTCGAGCGCGTGGACGGTGAACTCGGTCTCGGTCTCGAAGCCGGCGGACAGCGCCGGAAAGGACTTCACGAACCGGCGGCTGAACACGCGGTAGCCCGAGAGCACGTCGCTCACCCGGTTGCCGAAGACCAGCCGCACCATGCCCGACAGCAGCGCGTTGCCGGCGCGGTGTCCGCGGCGGAAGGTGTGCGGATCGGCGCCCTCGCGGGTCGCCGTCACCATGTCGAGCTGACCCTCCTCCAGCATCCGGATCAGGGCCGGCGCGGCGGCGGCATCGTAAGTGTCGTCGCCATCCACCAGCACGAACACGCTGGCCTCCACATCGGCGAACATGCGGCGCACGACGTGGCCCTTGCCCTGCAAGCTCTCGGTGCGCACTACGGCGCCGGCGGCGCGCGCCACCTCGGCGGTGCGGTCGGCGGAGTTGTTGTCGTAGACGTGGATGGTCGCCTCCGGCAGCGCCGCCCGGAAGGCGGCGATCACGCCCCCGATCGCCGCTTCCTCGTTGAAGCAGGGGATCAGCACGGCGGTGCGGGGGCGGGGGGCACCATAAGCCGGGCGCGCGGGCTGCCCGGTGGCATCCATCCGGCTCCTCGCCGAAGGCAACGGCGAGGGGGCCAGCGCGAGAGGTTCGCTCATGACGCGACGCTCGCCTCAGTAGGCGTTCGTCATGCGCAGGATCGCGCCCAGCGTGCGGACCAGCAACCCGAGATCAAGCCAGACGCTCCACCGCCCGATATATTCGAGATCGGATTGCACGCGGCAGATGATCTTCTCTTCGGTATCGGTCTCGCCGCGCCAGCCGCGCACTTGCGCAAGCCCGGTCATGCCCGGACGCACGCGATGGCGCGCCGGATAGAAGGGCACCACGGTTTCGAACGGGCGGCCGGCGGCGCAGGTGCCGGGGGCGTGCGGGCGCGGCCCGACAAGCGACATCTCACCGCGCAGCACGTTGAAGAGCTGCGGCAACTCGTCGAAGGAGGTGCGGCGCAGGAAGGCGCCGACCCGGGTCACCCGGGCATCTCCGCGCGTCGCCTGACGCCATCCGGGAGCGTCCGCTTCATGGTCGGCGACCATGGTGCGGAATTTGAACATGGCGAATTCCCGCCCGCCCAGCCCGACGCGGCGCTGGCGGAACAGCACCGGTCCCGGGCTGTCGAGCCGGATCCACCCGGCGACCAGCAGCATCAGCGTCCCGAGCAGGATGAGCGCGGCGAGGGCGATCGATGACATCTTCCGCCCGCTTCACCGCCGCGCGCCAGCTACCGAGAACCGGGGCGGCGAGCCAGAGGGAGCCGGTCGGAACGAAGGGCCGGGGTGCCCGTGGTCGGGCGCGGCGACCGGGCAAGCGCGGCGGCGCCCGCCAGCGCCGTCCGCTCCATCACCCGCTCGCTGACCGAACTCATCGCGCGCCCTTCTGGCAGCCGGCCGCCCCGGCGGCCCTCGCGCGCTGTTATGCGGGGGGAATTCTCACCGATCGGTTAACCGAGGCGGCGTTTCAGGCGGGCAGGTTCTCCGGTTCGAGGTGTCGACACCTGCTCCAGCACCGCCCGCGCCTGCCGGATTCCCAGGCCGCGGATCAGCAGCGCCGGGAGCAGCGTACCCGGCAGCACGATCCACGCCACCCAACCCAGGTGGTTCGGGCCCAGCACGTAAAGCGGGCCGAGCAGCGTCACCCCGGCCCAGGCGCCCAGATGCCCCAGCCCGTCGGTCCAGGCGAAGGCGACCGCGCGGATGCGCGTCGGGAAGGCGACGGCGGTGTAGTTGTAGAGATTGAACAACCACAGTCCGGTGCCGACCCGGCTCAGCACGTAGCAGATCGCCACCACCGGCAAGCAGCGGCGCCGCCCAGGCAACCACCCAGGAGGCGGCGAACAGGCAGCCCATCAGGAACATCACGTCGCGCCGCTCCACGCGCTCGCCAAAGCGGGCATTGATCTGGAAGCTGACGAACAGACACGGCGTAGGCGACGGCGATGGTGAGAAAGACGAAATGCGCCGAGGCGCCATGGTCCACCATGTAGACCGCCGCGAAGGCGCCGACGCCGTAGATCAGGCCGGAATAACCGAGCGCCCAGCAGGCGATCAGCAGCAGCACCCGAGCGCGGTATTGCGGGCTGGTGAACAGCTCCCGCCAGGCGCCGCGTCCGGCAATCACCACCGGATGCTCGGCGCTGTCGGGCGCGGGCAGCATCTGCCCGCCGGCAGCCTCGCAGCGACTCTTCATAGTCCGCCATCACGCGCTCCGCCTCGGCGTGGCGGCCACGCGCCTCCAGCCAGCGCGGCGATTCCGGCAAGCGCCACGCCAGCAGCGGCAGCAGGATCGCCACCTCGATGACGGCGCTCACCCACAGGAACAACTGCCACTGATGCGGAATCCAGGCGAAGGCGAGCAGGTTGACGCCGACCGCGACCAGCGCCGTCACCCCCTGCGCCGCCAGAAGCACGTTGTTGCGCACGCCGGGCGAGGTCATCTCCGACAGATAGACCGAGTGCGTCGCCACGATGCCGCCGACGCCGAGCGTGCTCAAGATCGACAGCACGACCATCGGCCAGAAGCTCGTCACATAGGCGAACGGCCAGATGCAGATGCCGCCGAGCAAGGTCGAGAGCAGGATCGCCGGCCGACGGCCGAAGCGGTCGGCGACCCAGCTCATGAGATAGGCGCCGAGCAGCACGCCGAGGCCCACCTGCAACGCCTGAATGACCGAGTATTGGACCACCGAGATCATGTGCGCCGGACGCCAGACGAACGGGTACAGCCGGGCGCCGATGCCGTCGGTATCGAAGATGATGAAGCCCCAGGTGAGTTCGACCAGGATCGCCAGTTCCCACTGCACGCGCGTAAGCGGCAGCCGATCGATGCGCGCCGCGACGTGTCCAGCAACCCCGCGGCGGTCCATGTCCGGGTGAACCGCTTCGGCCATGGTGGCTTCCTCCGTTGCCGGTGCGCCCGTTCGCGGACGCTTCCCGCATCATGACGATGCGGCCGGGCCGGCGGGAGTGTCAAACCTCTCGCGTACTCGTTAGCTGAAAACGCTTCAGACCGTTCCGCCGAGCATGCCTGCGGTCGCAAGCGCCGCGATCTCGGCGTCGGTGTAGGCGTGCGCGCGCAGGATGTCATGGCCGTGCGCGCCATGGCCCGGGGACACGGCGCGCGGGCCGGCTTGATCGAACCCTGGTGCGCCGATGATGTTTGGCAGGGGCAAGATGTCCGGCACGCCGGGATGAGTGATGCGGGCGATGGCGCCGCTGGCGACGACATGCGGCTGGTCGAGGAATTCCGCGTAGGTGTTCAGCCGCTCGTGCATTACCCGGTGCGCGGCGAGGCGTTCGGACCAGTCGGCGAAGCTCCCCTGAGCGAGGATCGGCCGCAAATGCGCGCGCAGCGCCTCGGCGTTCTCGATGCGCCCCTCGACGGCGGCGAACCGCTTGTCGTCGGCGAGCGCCGGTTGTCCCAAGGCGTCGCAGAGTGCCACGAATTCGTGCTGGCGGGCGACGGTGATGTTGATCCACCCGTCGGCCAGGCGATAGACGCCGCTCGGCGCCGCCGGTGGGCGCAGCTTGTCGCCCTCCAGCGCGTGCTGGAGCATCCGCACCACCTGAAGCCCCGCCGCCGCCTGCATCAGGCTCGCTTCGATGTGGCGCGCCGATGCGCCGTCGCGGCGTGCTTGCAACGCCGGGGTGATGGCCGCGAAAGCATAGAGCGCGCAGGTCATGTCGATGGGGATGATCGGCACGCGATGCGGAACACCATCCTCGCCGACGTTCTCGGTGATGAGCCCGGTATAGGCTTGCAGAACCGGGTCCATCGCCGGGCGCTCCGCCAGCGGTCCCGTCTGCCCGAAGCCGGAGATGGAAACGTAGATGATCCCCGGCGCGGCGTTGCGCACCACGTCGTAGCCGAAGCCCAGCCGCTCGATCACGCCGGGCCGAAAGCCTTGCAGAAACACCGCCGCGCCGTCGATCAGCCGCCACAGGACCGCGCGCCCCGCTTCGGCCTTGAGGTCGAGCGCGATCGAGCGCTTGCCGAGATTGGCCGGGATCGAATACGCGGTCTGATCTCCGTAGCGCACGCCCAAGCCGCGGCTCCAATCGCCGCCCTCGATCGGTTCCACCTTGATCACGTCGGCGCCGTGCTGGGCCAGCAGCATCGCGCAGTATGGCCCGGCGACGCCTTGGCTGAGGTCGATCACCTTGATCCCGGCATAGGGCAGATGGTCGGTCATGACGCACTCCTCGGCTGCGCCGGATGGTGGAGGAACGCCACGGCGACGGCAACGAACCCTTCGGGATTGTCGGCGTGCAGCCAGTGCCCGGCGTCCTTCAGGGTGACGAAGCGCGCGTGCGGGAACAGGGCGCGGATGGTGGGGCGATGCTCGGGGCGGATGTAGCGCGAGCGCGCGCCGGCCACGAACAGCGTCGGGCCGGAATACGCGCCCTCCGGGGCTTCCCAACCCTCCAGCTCGGGCAAAGCCGCTGCGATCTCCGCCAGGCCGATGCGCCACGTAGGCGCCGCGCCGAAGCGGAGATTGGCCAGGAGCAGACCGCGCACCACCGGATCCGGCAGTGCCGGGGCGAGGGCGGCGTCCGCTGCCGCCCGGGTCATGCCGGGCGTGAGCGCCAGCCCGGACATCGCCGCGATCTCCGCGTGCAGATGCGGCGCGTAGGCCACCGGCGCGATGTCGGCGACCAGCAGCCGCGTGACGGCTTGCGGCCGGCGAAGCGCCATTTGCATCGCCGTCTTGCCGCCCATCGAGTGGCCGATCAGCGCCGCCGGCAGCGCGTCCAACCCTTGCAGCGTCTCCAAGACGTCGGCGGCCAGCTCGGCATAGCGCATGCCGGGCGCGTGCGGGCTGGCGCCGTGGTTGCGCAGATCGAGCGCGATGGTGCGGAACTCCGCCGCCAGCCGCCGCTGCACCACGCCCAGATTGCGCCCGGCGCCGAACAGCCCGTGCAGCAGCGCCACCGGCGGACCGGCGCCGAGCTCGGTTGCGTGCAGGATCACCGCGCCCGCCCCGGCACGGTGGCGAGCCCGACGCCGCCCAGGATCAGCGCCGAGCCGGCCAGCAGATCGGCGGTAAGCGGCTCGCCCAGCATCAAATTCGACAGGATGAGCCCGGCCGCGGGTGTCGCAAGGAAACCAACCGAGGAGACCACGGTGGGCAGCCGTATCGTCGCCTCCACAATGCCCCAGGTGCCGAGCGGGCCTGCGATCAGGCCGACATAGAGAATACCGGCCCAGTTCGCGACCCCGCCGCCGAGCGTGCCGCGCGGCGCCTCCCATGCCACCAGCGGCAGCATCAGCAGCGAGGCGATCAGAAAGCACCACGGCAGCAGCTCGAACATCGGCGCGCGCGGCGGGCGGGCGCGGACGATGACGATGGAAATGCCGAAGGCGAGTCCGGCGAGCAGCAGGAACATATGCCCGACCAGAACCGGCGTGCTGCTCCAATCGATTGCGCGCGGGCTCATCAGCACGCAGACGCCGCCGACGCCGCAGGCGGCGGCGATCCAACGGCGCGGCGGGATGCGCTCGCCCAGGATCAGCATCGACAGCGGGACCACGTAGTAGATCGTGGTGTTCGCCAGCATCGCCGTCCGCCCCGCCGGGACGCGCGCGACCGCCAGGTGGGAGAAGACGAAGAACAGGGCAATCTGGAACACGCCGATGGTGAGTACCACCGGAAGATCGGCACGCGACGGCGGGCGGCGATCAGCAGTAGCGCGGTCATCAGAGACGACAGCACCGCCCGGCTCTCGGCAAACCAGAGCGCCGTGGTTCCGCGCTCGACGGCGAGTTTGGTCAACGGCCAGCCGCTGCTGAGCAGCAGCACTGAGGCGAACAGATAAAGGAGGCCGAGGCGGTACATTGAGAGTCCCCCCTCGACTTGCGGGGCTGCGGGGATTCATACACTGGCGGAAGTCTTCGCGGTCTTGGGCACGGTAGCCGAAGAAAGTCCTCCTTTGCCTTACCGGTAGGCAAGGTGACCGCAGGACAAATCCGCGCGCCGCCTCGAGAGCATTGATGCGAAGGCGAATTGGGTCCGGCATTTCGGAGGATGGAACACGATGAGCCAAGCATCGGGAGGCGGGCGGATCGCGGCTCGAATCGATCGGTTGCCGCTGACCCGCGCGCAATGGCGGCTGGCGTTGATCAGCCAGCTGTTCTGGGGCGTGATCATCGCCGCCGACGGCGTCCCGGCGAAGCTTTATCCGTTCACCTGGGGACCGCGGCACGCATTTGGTCTTGGCGCCTTTTCGGTGCTGCTGGCCGTGCAGTTCGGCATCGGCATTCTGGTCGGCGAGTATCTGATCGGCATCGCCTCCGACCGCTGGGGGCGGCGGAGTGCGCTGCTGATTTCATCGCTCGCCATCGCACTGTTGCTTTGGCCGACCGCGCTGACCGACAATTTCGGGCTGCTCTTGCTGTTCTTCGGCCTGTCGGCGATCGGCATGGGCGGCGTGCTGTCCACCAACGTCGTCTATATGGGCGAGATCGTGCCGCCCCGCGAGCGCGGCCGGGTGATGCTGGCCTCGCAGATACTGGCCATCGTGGTGTTCGGGCTGCTGGGCAACCTGCCCGCGATTTTTTGGGTGCCGGGACATTATCAATGGTTCATCTACCTGTTCAGCGTGATCACGTTTTTCGTGCTGGTGCCGCTTGCGCTCTGGGGGATGCCGGAATTGCCGCGCTGGCTCGAAGCCCACGGGCGGCACACCGAGGCCGAGCACGTGATGGCGCGCCTCGAGGGGGAGTGCCGGCGCCACAGCGGCCTGAACGAACTGCCGCAGCCGGAATACGGCAAATATGCCGTACCGGTGAATAAGCATGTGCCCGTGCGCGAGCTTCTGCGTGGACGGTACGGTCGTCGCACCATCATCCTGCTGATCGCCTGGATCCTCGGCTACAGCGGCATGGTTTACGGTTTCGCCGGATATGAGCCGGAGATCCTCAAGGGCTTCGGCCTCAGTTCCGGCCAGACCTTCAGCGTGATCCTGATCTCGACCGTCCTCGGCGGCGGCATCGCGCTGGCGATCTCCTCGGTTCTCGGCGAGACTTTCGAACGCCGCGCCGGTGATCCTCGTCGCCGCCCTGATCAACGCTGCCGCGCCGTCGCGCTGTATTTCGTCCATACGGTCGTCGCGGCGTACGTCCTTGATATCGATCTCCTGGGGGGCCGAGACGGCGTGGCTATTCAACATGTACAACTACACCGCCGCCAGCTACCCGACCCGGTTGCGGGCGACCGGGACCGGCCTGACCGACGGGGTCGGGCATCTGGGCGCGGTGTTCGGCCCGATCCTGGCAGGAGCTCTGTACGCGGCCACCGCGGCGCATGGGTATTATGGCTGGTTCGCTTACATCATCGTTCCCGGCGCCCTGATCCCGGCGGCTCTCGTCGCCTGGCTCGGGATCGACCAGCGCTCGGCCATCCTTGAAGAGATCTCCGGGTGAGCGCGAGCCGACGAGGTCAAATCGCGGGTGCTGTTTGGCCGGAGCCTGCTTACCCTCGTGAATACCCCGACCCCGGCGTGTCCACGCCGCGCCCGAGCGGGTTCTCGATCCATCCGTATCCTTCAGAATCTGCTGGCTGTAGGTCACGCGCCCGTTCACCTTCTCCGCCGGCTCGCTCGCCAGCAGCAGCGCCGCGCGCGCCATGTAGTCCGGCGGCTCGCCCTTCGGGTCGTCCATGCCGGAGACCAGCTTGTGGTGCACCGTGCCCGGCGTCGGCACGACGCGCGAGGGCGAGACGCGCGCTGACCGCGATGCCGCTGCTGCGGCGACCTCCTGCGCCAGTCCTTGCGTGAACCGCTCCAGCGCCGCCTTGGTGGCGCCGTACATCGTGCCGCCGCCGCCGGCGTCGTCCTGTACGGCCCGCGGCCCGGGCCGATGGCGGCGCCGGAGCTGATGTTGACGATGGCGCCGCGCCGCCGCGGGATCATGTCGCGCAGCACCTCCTTCGCCAGCATGAACGGGCCGTGCACGTTCACCGCGAAGCAGCGCATCCAGCGATTGGTCGGATAGTCGGCGATCGGAATGTAGTAGTTCAGCGCCGCATTGTTCACCAGGACGTCGATCGGGCCGTAGGCGGCGCGCGCGGTCTCCACCAGATGCAGGCAGGATTCCTCGCGCGAGACGTCGGCCGTGACCGCCATCGCATGACCGCCGGCGGCGCGGATCGCCTCGACGGTGCGCGACAACGAGCCCTCCAGCATCCGGTGCTCGCCCTCATTCAGAGTGCGCGCCGCGCAGACCACGCGCGCGCCCTCGGCGGCGAAGAGCTCGCGCGATCTCCTGCCCGATGCCCCGGCTGGCGCCGGTGACGATCGCAACCTTTCCGTCCAGCCGGCCCATCTCAAGCGCCCTTGAATTCGGGCAGCCGCCGTTCCGCCATCGCGCGCACGCCCTCGCGATAGTCCTCGGTCTGGCGCAGCCAGTTCCTGCTCCTGGTACTCGCGCTCGGTCGCCGCCTGCACGGCGGCGGCAAGGCCCCGGCGCAGGGTCTCGCGCGCCGAGACGATGGCGAGCGGCGCCGATTGCGCGATCTCGGTCGCCAGCGCGTGCGCCGCCTCGCGCAGCTTCTCCTGCGGCACCAGCTGATCGATCAGGCCCATCGCCTTCGCCTGCTCGCCGGTGAAGCGGCGGCCGGTGTAGAGCATCAGCGAAGCGTGCTGGACGCCGATCAGGCGGGGCAGGGTGGCGGTCAGTCCGAAACCCGGGATGGAAGCCCAGCCGGGTGAAGTTGGCGGAAAACCGCGCCTCGGGGCAGGAGACGCGAAAATCGGCGACGACGGCGAGGCCGAGGCCGGCGCCGACCGCGGCGCCCTGCACGGCGGCGACGATCGGCTTCTTCGTCCGCCACAGCCGGATCGCCTCCTTGTAGAGATGCCGCCCGCCCGACTCCGCCGGATCGCGCCCGTCCGGACCGCGCCCCGACAGATCGGCGCCGGCGCAGAAATGCTTGCCGGCGGCGCACAGCACGACGGCGCGGCAGGCGGATCGTCGTCCAGCCGCTCCAGCACCGAGGACAACTCGGCGATCAGCGGCACGCTGATGTGGTTGTTGGGCGGGCGGCTGATCTCGACCTCCGCGACCATGCCCTTGTGGCTGACGCTCGACGAATTCGGACATCTGCTCCCCTTTCCCGCGCGCGCGTTGTCGGGCAGCGTAGAGGCGGCAACGACGACCGGGACAATGGCGGGAGGAGACGTGGCACGCATCGAGCGCGACGGCGTCGGCATCTACTACGAGACGCACGGAAACGGTCCGCCGGTCCTGCTCAGCCACGGCTACAGCGCCACCTGCCGGATGTGGGACGCACAGATCGCGGCGCTTGTCGGATCGCTATCCGGTTGATCGTCTGGGACATGCGCGGCCACGGGCAGAGCGATTACCCGGAAGACGACGAGCTCTATTCGGCCGCGCACACCGTCGCTGACATGGCCGCGATCCTGCGCGCCTGCGGCGAGACGCGCGCGGTGATCGGCGGGCTGTCGCTGGGCGGCGTGATGTCGATGGAGTTTCACCTCCGCCATCCCGAGATGACGCGCGCGCTGATGCTGTTCGACACCGGCCCCGGATTCCGCAACCCGCAGGCGCGGGAGGAGTGGAACGCACGCGCGCGCCAGCGCGGCCGTCGAATTGGAGTCGCGCGGCCTCGCGGCGCTCGGCGCGCGGGCGGAAGACGCGGGCGCGCGAGCATCGCGGGGCGGCCGGATTGGCGCGCGCCGCGCGCGGGATGCTGATCTCCGAGCGGCGACCACCTGATCCGGTCGCTGGAGACGATCGCGGTCCCGACGCTGGTTCTGGTGGGCAGCGAGGACACCAACTTCCTCGCCGCGACCGACTACATGGCGCGCAAAATTCCCGGGGCGCGAAAGGTGGTGATCGAGGGCGCCGGGCACGCCGCCAATCTGGACCGGCCGGAGGCGTTCAATACGGCCGTCGAGGCGTTCCTGGAGAGCTGTGGCATGAACTTCGATTTCCCCGACGAGCTCAAGCAACTTCGCGACGAAGCCCGCCGCTTCCTCACCGAACGCTGCCCGCCCGCCGCCGCCCGACGCATCCTGGAAGGCGACGCGCCGTATCGACCGCGAGCTGTGGCGCGAGATGGCCGGCATGGGCTGGATGGGGGCGGCGATCCCCGAGGAGTACGGCGGCTCGGGGCTCGGCCATCTCGCGGTCTGCGTGCTGGCCGAGGAACTGGGCCGCGCCGTGGCGCCCGTCCCGTTCTCGTCCTCGGTCTATCTCGCCGCCGAGGCGATCCTCGCCTACGGCAGCGAGGCGCAGAAGCGGACGTTGGCTGCCGCGTCTTGCCTCCGGTGAGGCGATCGGACACGTTCGCCCATGCCGAGCGGCCCGGCATTGCCGATCCGTTGCGCCTGACGAGCGACGGTGCGCGACGGCACGCCTGAGCCGGCGCAAGCGCGCGGTGCCGGACGGCGAGCGTGGCCGATCTCGCGGTGGTCTCCGTGAACGGCGGACGCGATGCGTGGCTTTATCTGGTTGACCTCACCGGCCCCGGCGTCACGCGCGAGCCGGCGCCCACCTTCGACCCGAGCCGCTCGCATGCGCGCCTGCACTTCGCGGACGCGCCCGCCGAGCCGCTCGCCCGGCGCCGACAGCGCCGAGCAGGTGCGCCGATTGCTCGACCGCGCCGCGGTGATGATGGCCTTCGAGCAGCTGGGCAATGCCGAGGCGGCGCTGATGATGGCGCGCGACTACGCTTTGCAGCGCTATGCGTTCGGCCGACCGATCGGCTCCTTCCAGGCGATCAAGCACAAGCTGGCGGAGGTCTATATCGCCGTCGAGCTGGCGCGCTCCAACGCCTATTACGGCGCCTGGGCGCTGCACACCGATGCCGCCGAGCTGCCGATTGCCGCCTCGGTCGCGCGCATCGCCGCCTGCGACGCCGGCTGGATCGCGACCAAGGAGAACATCCAGACGCATGGCGGCATGGGCTTCACCTGGCAGTTCGACTGCCAGCTCTATTACCGCCGCGCGCGGCTGCTGGCGCTGGCGCTCGGCGCCGCGCGGGAGTGGAAGCACCGCTTGGTGGACGCGCTGAAGCCGCGCAACATGGCCGAGATGGCGAGCGAGTAGGAGCCGAGCATGGATTTCGACGACACGCCGGAGGAGGCCGCGTTCCGCGCCGAGGCGCGCGCCTTTCTCGACGCCAACGCGACGCGCCGTACGCCGGGCCAGGTGGAGGGATACCGGCGCGGCCAGGACAAGCCGGGGGCGCTGGAAGCGGCGAAGGATTTCCAGCGCCGCAAGCACGAGGCGGGCTTCGCCGGAATCGCCTGGCCGCGCGAATGGGGCGGGCGCGGCGGCACGCCGATCCAGGAGGTGATCTACAACCAGGAGGAATCGAAATACGACGTGCTGACCGGCACTCTTCGGCATCGGCCTCAACATGGCGATCCCGACCATCTGCACCCATGGCACGCCGCAGCAGCGCGAGCGCTATCCCGGGCCCGCGCTGCGCGGAGAGGAGGTGTGGTGCCAGCTGTTCTCCGAGCCGGCCGGCGGATCGGACCTCGCCGCTCTGCGCACGCGCGCGGTGCGCGACGGCGACGAGTGGGTCATCAACGGCCAGAAGATCTGGACCTCGGGCGCGCATTACTGCCGCTTCGGCGTGCTGGTCGCGCGCACCGACTTCGACGTGCCGAAGCACAAGGGCCTCACCTACTTTCATCATGCCGATGGACAGCAAGGGGCTGGAGATCCGCCCGATCCGGCAGATTTCGGGCTCGTCGCATTTCAACGAGGTGTTCTTCAGCGATGTGCGGATCCCGGACGCCAACCGCGTCGGCGGGGTCGGCGAGGGCTGGCGCGTGGCGCTGACCACGCTCATGCGCGAACGCTACGGAATGCGCGAAGCTCCCGGCCCCGATGTGGCCGAAATCTTCGAGCTCGCGCGCGACCTGGAGCTCGAGGACGGTCCGGCGCTCGACAACGCGGCGGTGAAGGAGAAGATCGCGGAGTGGTACACGCCGCACGCAAGGGCTGCGCTTCACCCGCTATCGCACCATGACCGCGCTGTCGCGCGGCGAGACGCCGGGGCCGGAATCGTCGATCACCAAGGTGACGGCGGCGAACAAGCTGCAGGAGATCACCGCCTACGGCCTCGATCTGCTCGGCATGGCGGGGCGGAGACCGAGAACCCGGTGGACGGTCTGTTCGAGGAGGCGCTGCTCTATTCGCCCGGCGCTGCGCATCGCCGGCGGCACCGACGAGATCCTGCGCAACATCATCGCCGAGCGCGTGCTGGGCTTGCCCGCCGACATGCGGGCCGACAAGGACGTGGCGTTCAAGGACATTCCGACCGGAGGGCTAAACGATGAACAAGGACCTCACCGCCGCCCTCGCCAAGGCCGCCGGGCTCGACAAGGCGCTGGCGGAGTTCCCCGATGACGTTGCCGCCGCCGCCGAGCAGGCGCAGCCGCATGTCCGGCGGCGATCCGCGCCCCCGACCGACCCGGCCGCCGAGCCGTGGCCGCCGATGCGGATGCAAGCGCGATGAGCGGACGCGCACCGCCTCACCGCGACCGAGGCCGCCGGCGCGATCGCCCGGCGCGACCTGTCGCCCGTCGCGCTGACCCGCGCCCTGCTCGATCGCATCGAGCGGCTCGATCCGATCCTGCACGCCTTTATCCGCCTGGACGCCGAAGCGGCGCTGGAGGCGGCGCGCGCCGCCGAGCACGAGGCCGCGCGCGGGCACCTGCGCGGTCCGCTGCATGGCGTGCCCGTGGGCATCAAGGACATCATCGATGTCGCCGGACTGCCGACGACGTGCCACTCGAAGATCCTGCTCAACAACGTCGCCCGCGCCGATGCCGCCGTGGTGGCGCGGCTGCGCGGGGCGGGGGCGATCGTGCTCGGCAAGCTCGCGACGCACGAGTTCGCCATCGGCGGCCCGAGCTTCGACCTGCCGTTTCCGCCGGCGCGCAATCCGTGGAATCCGGCGCATCATCCCGGCGGCTCCTCCTCGGGTTCCGGCGCCGGCGTCGCGGCCGGACTGTTCCCGCTGGCGCTCGGCACCGATACCGGCGGCTCGGTGCGCAATCCGGCGAGCTGCTGCGGCATCGTCGGGCTGAAGCCGACCTACGGCCTGGTCTCGCGACGCGGCGTCTTCCCGCTGGCATTCACGCTCGATCATGTCGGGCCGCTGGCGCGGACCGCCGCCGATGCGGCGCTGATGCTCGACGTGATCGCCGGGCACGATCCCGCCGATCCGGGCAGCGCCGCCACCGGCGCCGGCGATTTCGGGCGCGATCTGACATGCGGCGTGCGCGGCCTGCGCATCGGCTTCGTCCGCCACTTCCACGAGGACGACATGCCGGCCGACCCGCGAGGTGGCGGCGGCGCTGGAGGAGGTGGCGCGCGTGCTCGCCGCGCGAGGGCGCGGAGGTCCGGACGGTGCACGCTGCCGAGCTTGATCGAGTTTGCCGCCGTCAACCGCGTGATCCTGACCTCGCGAGGCCTATTCGGTCCACGCGCCCTGGCTGCGCGAGCGCCCCGGCGACTACGGGCAGCTGACGCGCCAGCGCCTGCTGCCCGGCGCCTTCATCCCGGCTTCGGCCTATGTGGGCGCGCAGCGGCGGCGCGCGCAGATGATCGCCGCGGTGGATGCCGCGCTGCGCCGATTGCGACGTGCTGCTCTGCGCCAGCTCCATGGACCCGCCGAGCCGGATCGACGACGAGGCCGAGACGCTGCGCACCTATCCCGCGCCAGGCGCGCTCGCCGTTCAACGTCACCGGCCATCCGGCGCTGGCGATGCTGGCCGGCCTGTCGCGCGACGGCCTGCCGCTGTCGGTGCAGTTCGTCGGCCGGTCCTTCGAGCGACGCGACGGTGCTGCGCGTCGCCGCCGCCTTTGAGCGGGCGATCGGGCTTGCAGCCCGCCGGCCGCCGATCGGTTGAGAGCATGGGACCGGACCTGCAGGTCCGGTCTCCCGCATCTTCGTCTCGGAACGGCTGCGCCTGCATTACGCCGATTGGGGCAACGCGTCGGCCCCGCCGCTGATCCTGCTGCATGGCGGGCGCGATCATTGCCGCAGCTGGGACGCGGTCGCGACCGCCTTGCGCGACCGCTTCCGCGTCATCGCGCCCGATCTGCGCGGGCATGGCGACAGCGCCTGGTCCTCGTCCGGGCACTACGCCGATGGCAAGCTACGTCTATGACCTGGCGCAGCTGATCCATGCCGAGATTCGCGCCGCCGGTCTCGATCGTCGCGCACTCGCTGGGCGGCAACATCGCGCTGCGCTACGCCGGGCATCTATCCGGCGAATGTCGCGCCGGCTGGTGGCGATCGAGGGGATGGGCCCGGGACCGGGCAGCGCGCCGGCGCGCCGGCAAGCCGGTCGGATGCGCGGATGCGCGATTGGATCGAGCAGGCCGCGCGCGCAAGCGACGCGAGGTGCCGTGGCGCTATCAGTCGATCGAGGAGGCGCTGGGGCGGATGCGGGCGGCCAACAAGCACCTGACCGAGGCGGCGGCGCGGCATCTGACCGAGCACGCCGTCAACCGCAACGAAGACGGCACCTGGTGCTGGAAGTTCGATCCCTATGTGCGCGTCTCGCCACCGGTCGATCTGACGCGCGAGGAGATCGCCGCGCTGTGGGCAAGCATCGAATGCCCGACCCTGCTGGTCTATGGCCGGGAGAGCTGGGCGACGAACCCGGAACAGGACGGACGGCTGGCCTATTTCCGCAATGCGCGCGTGCTGTCGGTCGAAGGCGCCGGACATTGGGTGCACCACGACCGGCCGGCGAAGTTCATCGACGAGGTGGGGAGATTCTCGCCGCCGGTTGAGCGGCTACGACCCGGCCTCGATGCGGGCACGCAGCCCGTCCGGTCGGATGATGGTGAGCTGCGCCGCCGCGCTGTCGAACGCCACCAGCCCGGCCGCGCGCCATCCGTTCAGGATGGTGATGATGCTGCGGGTGGTGGTGCCCAGGAGGTCGGCAAGATCGCTCTGGCGGAACCTGCCGCCGAGCCGCAGACCGGCCTCGGTGCGGTGACTGTCGAGCCGGGCCAGATAGAGAAGCTGACGGGCGAGGCGAACCTCCAAAGTCTCAAACGCCGCATCCTGCAACAACGTGGTTGTCCAGCGCAGCCGCTCCGACAGCACCCGGCATAGCCCCAGGGCAAACTCGGGGTATCGGCCGAGCGCGTCGATGAAAGCACTGCCGCCGATCCGGAACAGCCGCACGCGACCGTCGGTCACGGCATCGGCGGTGCGCGGCTTGCGCTCGAGGATCCCGACTTCTCCGAAGACGTCGCCGGCGCGGAAGACGCCGAACATCATGGCCTTGCTCCGCTGGTCGTCGGCGCCGATCCGCACATGGCCCTCGCCGCCGGAAATCGCATACACGGCATCGGCGGGATCGCCCTGGACGAAGATCCGCGTCCCCGTGGGCGGCTCCAGCCTGGTGGACGCGCGCAGCAGTTGCTCCGCTCCCTCCTCCGGAAGGCAACGAAACAGAGCGATGCTCGCAAGCGGATTTCGGACTGGTCATCACAGCTGCCGGTTGCCGCCCCGCATCGGCGGCCGTGGACCAGCTCCTTTCACCCGCAACATAGCGCCTCGGCGGCGGCGGAAGCAAACGGATGGGCCATCGGCAACGGGAGAGCCGTGAAGCGCTTCAGAGCGCGCCCGCTTGCCCGATGCCATCGTGGCGCCGGTTGCGGAGGATCGGGTCATGGATGTGCTCGCAACACTTCTCGTCGCCGTCAGCGCCCTGCTCGTCGCCCTGGCGGGTGGCGTGATGGTGGCCCCGCCGTTCGGGGGCGGCAGCGGCCTGCCGACACCGGTTCGCTAAATCGCGAGCGCCCGGCGAAGAGCTTCCGCCCTGCGTGCGCGCGAAGCTTGCGAGTTGTGGTCGTGATCCGGCCGCGCGTCGGCGCTGCGGTCCTTTTTGGATTTGTGCCGGATCGGGCCGAAATGCTCGTCGATGGCGGCGCGGACATTGCCCTTCACGATGTCCGGGATCATCGATCTTCGCGTCCTTGGGAGCGTCATCGAACCAGTCGCGGCGCCACCAGGTTCGCGACGCGGTATCGTGCCAAGTGAGATAGCCGCCCTTCAACACCTGCCGCGGCTCCTTGATCGCGCCCTTATAGCTGTAGGTGACGCTGCTGGTCGCCACCGGATCGAAGTAGTTGGGCGTGTAGAAATCAGAGACGGCGACGCCGTTCACCCGGTAATTCTCGTCCGAGCAAGGGTCGCAGACCTCGACGAGGAACTTCACCCGCTGCTTCGGATCCTGCGGTGATTGTCCCGCCACCAGATGCCGTCCCCAGGGATCGGCGAGCATCTCGAGCATTTCGTGGCTCGCGGTCACGCTCCAGTCGTCGGTCAGCCGCACCAGCGCGCACGGTTCGCCGAGATCGTCCTCGTGATAGCCGGCCGCCTCCGGACGCGCGAGGTTGCTTTTGATGACGATGGGCCAGTAGTCGAGGGGCACCTGCCCCAGGTCGGCATAGGCGCTCACATTCGCCCGCACCCCCCAGACCGGGCCGAAATCGCGCGTCACCTGCTTTTGCAGCGCCGCGGCCACCTCCACCAGTTCGGGAAACTGCACTTCCCGGGCCTCGCTGACGAGAGCGACATAGCGGCACAGCATCTTCTTCCTCCCCGAGTGTCGTCGTCTAATGGCTCCCGGCGCGCAGCTGCCCGAGCAGCGCATGGGCCGAGGCGACATCCGGCATCGATGCGCCCTCGGTCATCCGAGCGAGGACCGGCGACAGCACGCGATCGGCCTCGGTATGGCGACTGCGGGCGGCGAGCCGTGTCGCGAGATCGGTCGCCGCGCGCAACTCCCACCACAAGGCGCTCTGTTCGCGCGAGATCGCCAGACTTGCCGCGAGCAGGCGCGCCGCTTCCGTCGGCTCATCGGTGAGCTGCGCTTGCAAGCGGATGACTTCCGCCTCGCACCAGTGCTCGCTGCTGGTCCGAACGAGGCCTTCGGCACGTCGCAGCAGCAGGGCGGCGCGCTCGCCATCGCCGTGGCCGATCATCAGCTCGGCGCTCGAGGCCATGAAGAAGCTGAGCAGCAAGAAGTGATGCTTATCCCCGAAATGATCCAGCGCCTGCAGCAGCTCGTCGCGCCATGCGCGCTCGCCGGTGATGTGCGCTTCCGCCCACGCGGCGAAGAACGGCGCCTCCCGGGTGGCTCGAAAGGTCTCGTATTCGCTCTGGCTGTCGAGGAGCTGGCGGGCATGGGTCCGGACCGCGAACACGTCGCGCCGCATCATCGCCTGCACGCAGGCCCTTCGGAGCCCGATCGCGATGCTGGCGGGGTGGTTGAGCGCCTCGGCATGACGCACGCCGGCAAGGTTCATCGCCGTTCCCGAGTCCGGAAGGCCGATTGCGGTCAGGCAGATTCCGAGCCCGGCGCAGACGGAGACCCGCGGATCGCGCGTGGT
Source organism: uncultured Pseudomonadota bacterium (assembly GCA_963762525.1). Classification (GTDB taxonomy): domain Bacteria; phylum Pseudomonadota; class Alphaproteobacteria; order Acetobacterales; family Acetobacteraceae; genus DATFDN01. The sequence goes on along the minus strand of CAVXKT010000003.1, from coordinate 902,896 downwards.
CCCCATCCCGCCCTCGTATCCGGCGAGCGATTCCTCGAAGTCCCTTCGTGCCTCGAAGAACTGGCCCCGCAACAAACGCGCATAACCGCTGGTGCGACGTGCAATGACCACCGCCTGACGGTTGCCGAGGCGATTGCCGAGCTCCAAGGCCTGCGCGGCGCAGTCGAGAACCTTATCGAGATCCAAGTGCACAAGGTAATAATTGGAGAGACCGTCGTGCACTTGCAGGAGCTTTTCCGTGTCGCCGAGAGCGATGCAAAGCTCCTCGGCGCGCTCCATGTTTCGGCGCACCTCCTCGGCGCCGGTGCCGCGATAATCGATGAGCGCGCGCCCAAGCTCGGTTCGCAGCAGCAGCTCCTTGCGCTGAGCGGCCGGCCCGGCCGGGAGAGCACCGATCTTCTCCAAGGCCTTCTGTAGATAGCCGACGATCTCCGCCAGCGCGAAGCGACCCGTCGCCCGTCGGGCCGCCTTGAGGTAATAGTCGATGGATTTCTCCGTCACCCCGGCGTGGCCGAAATGAGCGGCCAGCAGTTCCGGAGCGTTGGCGGCGGGACCGGCGGGGTCACGCTCAAGCGCCTCGGCATGGCGCAGGTGAAAGGCGCGGCGGCGGTCGCGCAGCATCGATGCGTAGGCAACCTCCTGAACCAGGCCGTGACGGAAAACGTAGCTTTTGCCCGCTCCCCCGCCGGCCGGGTCCATCAGGCCCGCCCGCATCAGTTCTCCCAAGGCCTCTTCAACGGTTGCATCCGAGAGCCCCGAAACCTCCTGCAGCATCGCATGCGAGCACTCCCGCCCGATGACCGAGCTTGCCTGGACGAGCTCGCGTCCCGGGCCGAGCTGATCAAGCCGGGCCGCGAGCAATGCATTGAGCGTTCGCGGGACCGTTTCCGCCTCGGCGGACGGGGCCCCGGCGGTCGCATCCCGAGGCGCCCGCGCGCGGCGATCTAGAATGCTGCGGGTCAGCTCCTCGAGAAAGAGCGGAATGCCGGCGGCTCTCTCGACGAAGCGGGAGACCAGCTCATCGGCGAGTTCGTGCCCCTCGGCGACGTGGCGGATCAGCAGCAGCGAATGCGCTGGCTCCAGCCCGCCGAGCACCCGCAATACGGTCGCCGGATGCTCGCGGTAAGGCGGCGCGGGATGCGGTCGCGTGGAGATGACGAGCAATGCGGCGGCGCTGCGGACCGCCTCGATCAGCGTTTCGACCAGTTCCGTCGTGCTCGGATCGGCCCAATGCAAATCTTCGAGCACCACGAACAGCGGCTCCTTCGCGGCAAGCCGCTCGATATAGCGCCCGATGACTCCGAAGGTGAGGTCCTTTACCCGCTGCGGAGAGGCAGGTGGCGCCACGTCGACGGACGCCGGAACCGACAGGAGGTCGGCGAGCACCGCGACCTCCTCCGCGGTGAACCTGCCGAACTCGGCGAGGAGCGCCTGCAGCTTGCCGAACTTCGCCTCGGGCGGGTCCTCGCGACTGAACCCCGCCGCCGTCTCGAAATGGCGAATGAGGGGAAACAGCGGCGTGTCCTGGTGATGAGGCGAGCAGGCGATGCTGAGCGTGCGTGCTCCGTAGCCGCCGAGCAGCGCCTCGAACTCGGCGATGAGGCGGGATTTCCCCATCCCGGCCTCGCCCCGCAACAGCAAGATCTGACCAGTTCCCGCCCGCGCCTCCGTCCAGAGGCGATCCAGCAGAGCGGTCTCCTCGTGGCGGTTCACCAGCGGCAATCGTGTGCCGTGCAGCGCCTTGAAGCGACTATCGATCCCGCTTTCCCGCAGGTACCGTCCAAACCGGGACCGGTGCGGGGAAGCCTTTCAAGGACTGTGCGCCGAGGCTTGCCTGCTCGAACATCTCGCCGATCAGCCGATGCGTGAGCTCTTCGATCACCAGCGTGTCGGGCTCGGCCAGCGTCTGCAAACGCGCGCTGAGATTCGGGGTCTCGCCAACCAGCGACCATTCGAGTGACGGACCGGAGCCGATCAGATCGCCTGCGATCACCAGGCCGGTGGCGATACCGACGCGCGTGCGGAGTGTGCCGGCCGGACCCGCCAGCGTGGACAGCTCGCGCACCGCCTGAATAAGTTCCATGCCGGCACGCACCGCCCGTTCGGCGTCGGCTTCGCGGGCGCGAGGGAAGCCGAACAGTGCGAGGACGCCATCCCCCATGAGGCGCGTGACCATTCCCGCGTGGCGCACGATGATCGCCGTGACAGAGCTTCGCCAGGCATCGACGACTAGTTTGAGATCCTCGGGGTCGAGGCGGGCGCCGAGCGCCGTCGAGCCGACCAGATCGGCGAACATGACGCTGAGCTGTCGGCGCTCCGCCCGAGCGCCGGATGGCGCCGAGGGGGCTACGGCTTCGGGCCCGCGGGCGACCGGCGTGTTTGCGGCGGCTCCGCACGCGCTGCAGAAGCGGTTCCCCGGGGCATTTCTCTCGCCGCAGGACCAGCAAAGCCAGGGAAGCGGCGTCCCGCAAGAGCCGCAGAATTTGTGTTCGCTGGCGACCGGCGCGGCGCAATGGGGGCAGAACATCTAGCCGCCTCCGCCCGGCCCATGGTTGCCCGCCATCCGATCGCCCGCTTCCATCCGCCCTTGCGCCGAGCGCCCAACCAAACGGGCCGCGATCACGCGTTCGCGATCCATTTCGTTGCGTCCCTTGTCAATATTATCACGTTCCGGACAGAACAGTGTGTTAGCTTTCCCGGGGCCCGTCGGCGACTCTGCGAAAGTTGAGGGATAAGGGCAAGACGCCGCCGGTCGGTTTCCGAATCAGGAACGGTTGCGGGAGAAAGCGATGCGACCGCTGCCACGGTCTTCACAAGTGGCCATCATCGGGTGATTTCCGCCCGGGTTCGGGTTGCTGAACCCGTTACAAAAAATAGCTGTCTCGCCCGGCAAAAAAGCTATTCGGTAAAGGACTTGCATGGGTGAAGGCATGGAAATCCGAACTCTACAGGCGCGATACAAACGTACGTCTGCGCTTCGCCGGGTCAGATCCCCGGGCTCCACGCGCTGGCAAGCCTTGCCCGGACCGGAGGGCTGCGTCGCCGCCTTCGAGTTTCCTCTCGAAGCTCCGCCGATCGTGGTGGAAGCACCTTCGGGCCGAGCCATGACGCTCGCGCCGGGCGATATATTCCTGGCCACTCCGGGACATCGCGAGTCCACCCGTTGGGTGGTGGGAAGAGTGCCTGAACAGGGATTGCTGCCCGGCAGTGAGTATTGGGTTCTGGCCGAGTCCGGCGTGGTCGGTGAATTGATCGGCGATTCCAGTCTCGAAAAGGGACACCTTGGGCGCGTTCGGTATCTCGGAGCGGTCCTCGGCGAGGGCGGCCAAGCACTCTTCCTGCGTGATTTCGCGACGCGCTCGGACGCCAATGCGCCGGATGCGGGCGCACCCGTCTTTCTCATCCTCGGCACCTCCGCCGAGGTCGGCAAGACAACCGCCGGTTTGGCGGTTCTCGGTGCGCTGCGGCTCAGGGGGTATCGCGCGGTGACGGTGCTCAAGGCGACCGGCACCTCGTCGGTTAGCGAGCTGGCGGCGTATTCGGACTTCGGCGCCGTCCGAACATTCGATTGCGTGGACTTCGGTATCCCGACGACATACCCCTCCGGCCGCGATGATATCGGGCGGATATTCGCCCGCGCCGTCGGGGTCTGTCTGTCGCTTCCGGCCGACGCGGTGCTGATTGAGTGCGGGGGTGACATCCTGGGCGCCAACGTGCCGAAATTTCTTGAGATCCTGCGTTCCCGACGCCCCGCCGTCACGGTGGTTCTGGTGGCCGGCGACACGCTGGGGGCCCTGGGTGCAAAGGACGTGTTGGCGGGGATGGGCGTGTCGGTGGACCTGATCACGGGTCCCTGCACCGATACCCCGACCCTGCAGACCCGCACGGAAGCGCTGTGCGGAATCCCAACAAGGAACATGCGGTCGAAGCCGGCATTGGTTGGAATCGAGCTTGCGAAGTGATCGGGTTGCCTTTCCGACTCATATCATCACATTCTTGATGGGGCCGAAGGTTAGGCCCCCGCGAGGCGGCGCCGGCCGCTCGCAAACCGGCAATCGTCCATCGGAGGAGACAGCCATGCGACCGTTACCTCAATCGAAGACCCACGGTGTCGTCACTTCCATCAGCGTCACCCGCGAAAACCTGGAACAGGTCGCCGAACAGCTCAAGATCCCCAAACAGAATATGAAACGACTTCGTCCCGGCGACCACCTTCATATCGTGCGGGAAGCGCAGGAATTGGAGCTGGACAGAAACGCGAAGTGACCCCGCAAAACCTGCGGAGTGAGAGGCGCGCGGACGCATGCCGCGGCCGGGCAAAAGTCCGGCCGCGGCGGTCGGCGGGTTAGTTGCAGTTGTCGGCCGCCGACGCCTGCTGGATCGGCCGACCGGGGGCGGAAGCCTGCTCCTGATCGGCCTTCACGGCGCGGCCGGGGGCGGAAGCCTGCTCCTGATCGGCCTTCACGGCGCGGCCGGGGGCGGCGGCCTGCTCCTGGTCGGCCTTCACGGCGCGGCCGGGAGCGGAAGCCTGCTCCTGATCGGCCTTCACGGCGCGGCCGGGAGTGGTGGCCTGCTCCTGATCGGCTTTCGCGGTGTTGGTGCACCCGGGCGCGGCGAAAGCCGCCGGAGCGGCGGACAGCAAGACGCCGAGGCCGATGGCCAGGACGGCGCCGCCGCGGTACAGAGCATTCATGTTTCTCTCCTCGGTCGCTTGCCACAACTCCTGCGGCCGGGCTTACATGGCATGAGAGAACACGGTTTCGTCTGAAGCATTTCACACCTCGATGCGCCGTAACCCCGGCTGCTCAGCCGCGGATCTCGCGACCCGGCGGCGCTTTTTCGACGACCTGTTGGCGCAGCTGTTGTTCGAGCTTGCCCAGGCTATCGAACAGACGTCTCGCCGCCAGTTGCATGAAGTAAAAACCGAAATCGGGATTCTGAAAGAACAGCTCGTGAACCTGCTCGTAGCCGATCGAGAGCACGTCGCCTTCGTCGACGCACTCCACCGATTGCGTGCGAAGCCCCTCCGGCGACAGCAGACCAAGCTCGCCCACGAACTCGCCCGGCTGGAGCCGGATTCCCAATTCCGGGATCCGGAAGCGTCCCGAGGCGATGTAGAAGAGTTGATCCGCGACCTCGCCTTTTGCGATCAGGCGCTGACCGCGGCGGCAATGTCTTCGCCGCATATAGGGCTTCAGCCAGTCCATCGCCCGATCGCCGTCGGCCGCCGCACGCACGCGACGGACCAGCTTCAGCATCTGCGCGAGCCGGAGCAGGTTCAGCGGCAGCAGGGCGGCGTTCAGGGCGAGGGTCGGATACTGTCCGTCGGCGTAGGCGTAGAGAAGCAGGCACAGATTGCTCCCGGCGCTCAACGCGCGGAGCGGGATCATGGTGCGGGTGAGGAAGGAGGCGACGATGAGCAGGGCGCCGAGATAGCCCGGCGCCTCATGCCAGAAGGCTCCGTGCGGGTAGTAACCGAGCGCCCCCCAATAGGCCGGCCAATGCATCATCGTCCGCTCCGCCATCCCGGCGCCGAAAGCCGCGGCGCACTTGCGTTCCAAGCCATCCCGCTCTTCACTGAAACGCAATCAGTCCCGCGCGCCATCAGGCAATCCGCGCGTGGAGGGTTGCAGCGGAGGAACATGATGATGCGCCCGGGTCTGCGCGCAGTTGTCCTTTCGTTCTTCGTCATGGCGTCCATGATGCCGTTGCGGCCGACCACCGGCAACGCCGAGTTGCTGCGGGACTTGCTGCCGTTCGGGCGCAGTCATCGGATCGCCAGGCTGCTGACGACGGTGGTCAACACCTACACGCACAAAATCGTCCCGCCGCCGGCCGGATCGGGCTCCGCCGAACCGCGGCGCGATGCGTTCTTCGGCTCGGGCTTCATCGTCGACCCGTCCGGCCTGATCGTGACCAATCAGCACGTGGTGGAAGACGCAGTGGATGTCACCGTGACCTTGTCGGACGGCACGGCGCTGCCGGCCCGCGTGCTCGGCACCGCGGGTGCGATCGACATCGCACTGCTGCAGGTGACGCCGGCGGGGAAGTTGCCTTCGGTGAGCTGGGGCAACAGCGACGACGTGCGGGTCGGCGATCAGGTTCTGGCGGTGGGCAACCCGCTCGGCGTCGGCGAATCGGTAAGCTCGGGGATCGTCAGCGCCAAGAACCGCGACATCATGGACAGCCCCTTCGACGACTACATCCAGACCGACGCCGCGATCAATCACGGCAATTCGGGCGGCCCGCTGTTCAATCTGCGCGGCGAGGTGATCGGCGTGAACACGGCGCTGGATACGCCGTCCGACAAGGGCGGCTCGATCGGCATCGGCTTCGCGATTCCCGGCAACGATGCGCGCGCCGCCGTCAATGAGCTGCTGCGTTATGGTCATCTGCGGCTGGGGTGGATCGGCGTGCGGGCGCAGGACTTGACGCCCAATATCGCCGACGCGCTGGGGGCGCCGGTGCCCTACGGGGCGATCGTGGTCGGGCTCGACCCGGGGGAGCCGGCCGCCAAGGCGGGGCTGCGGGTCGGCGATGTCATTCTCAAATTCGGCCGGCAGGCGCCGAGGGATGCGCGGGCGCTGGCCCGGACCGTTGCCGCGACCGCGATCGGGAGCGTCGTCCCCGTCGTCATCTGGCGCGACGGCAGGCAGGCGACGTTGACCGCGACCGTGGCGGAATGGCCGCGCGAGCAGGCGGCGTCGGGCAAAGCCGCGGCCAAACTCGCGCCGCCGTCGCATATCGACGCGCCCGATCTGGGCCTCAAGACCGCCGCCATCTCCGAGCAGATGCGCACGAAATACAAGCTCGCGCCGGCAGCGGCGGGAGTGGTGATCACCGGCGTCGCGCCCGGCACCTCCGCCGACGAAGCCGGGATCGCCGCCGGCGACGTGATCGCGCGGGTGCAGCAGGTGGCGGTGACGGCTCCCGAAGAGGTGCAGGCGCAACTGGACCAGGCGCGGGCGGCGAACCGCCGTCACGTAGCGGTGCTCGTGCAGAGCCACACCGACCTCCGCTGGGCGCCGCTGTTCATCGGCACCGATCAGCCGCCGATGCGCGCGGCGACGCAATCACCGGAGCGGAGGGAGGTTGCGCACGGGGGCTGAGGACGGAGCGGAAGAGATGCGCCATAAGCCTGCTCGCCGGCCCCGGAAGGGAACATCGGGAGAAACCGCGCGCGTAGAATTGGCGGAGGGGATGGGATTCTGGGACAAAGAGCTTTTTTACTCGGTGACAAATACCTTACCTGGGCGAAGGGGGAGGCATTGTCCCTCTAATTTTGTCCCTATCCCCATCCCGCGCTTGACAGACGATGCTCGTCTGGAGATTCGAATGTTGCGCTCGCCGCCAACCGCTTCGCCAACACGACGGCAGTGACGTTGTGCGGGATTTTCAGCTCGCCGCCGGTCTGGTGCCATCCGGCGCCATCCAGCGTGATGACGGCGTGCGCGCCGGGTGTGATCTGGGTGCTGATCTCGGCGAGGTGCAGGTTCATCGCCTCGGTGTTGACGGTGGGCAGCACCAGGGCCACCAGAGTTCGATCGGCTCGGCGCGCGCATGCTCCGGGATCGCGGCGGCGACCAGCTCGGCAAAGTTTTTTTGTGCGCCTCCTGCGCAACCGGATCCTGCGCCGGATGGCGCGGACGAACGGATACGCGGGAGAAATTCAGCCTCGCCATGACCTTGCCGACGTCCGCTCGTGGATCCGCACGCCGAAGCAGCGCGCGATCTCGTCTCGCACATCCACCAAGCGCCAGCGGATCACCTGATGCTGCTCGGGCTCCGGCCCTTCGCGGACCCACGCGGCCAAGGTCGTCTCCTGGTCCGTCGTCAGCTTGCGTGGCGGCGCACCGGGGTTCGGCAGATTTTTCAGGCCGTCCAGCCCATGCGTGTTGTAGCGATGCACCCAGTCCGCGCGCAACCGGCCGCCTGCAACGCGTCCATCTGAAGGTCGTGGTTTTGCGACGAGTTCGACACCCGCATACCCCAGCAGCATCCACCCCCTCCCAAAACTCGTCACTCCCCCGCTGAATTCGGAGAGCAGTTTCAGGATAGGGTATTCGGACATTTCGTCATCCGAATTCTGCGTGCGAACTCGGAGACCGCTTTCGGGAAACCGAATACGACCGTTTTGGGGAGAGGGGTGGGTGGGGGAGAGCATGCCTGAGGCCGCCGCGCCACGGCTTTATGACCCAGCCCTGGCCGTACCTATCCGTCGTGGCAACGCCGGATTGACGAAGGACGGTCACGCGCCCGGCCGGCTCCTATTCCGCCGGCGCGACGCCGATATACTTGATCTGGTGCGCCACCGCGTCGACCGGATGGTCCGGGTCATGCTCGACGCGATAGACGCTGATGACCTTGTTTTGCAGATCGCCGTTGCGGTCGAAGCTGATCTCACCCTGCAAGCTTTGCATGTGCGTGGCCAGGATGGCGGCCTGCACGTTTTGCCGCTGCATCGGCTTGCCCGCCGCCGCCACTCGCCGCATGCGTCGACCACCACCAGTCCGGCGTCGTAGGCGAGCGCCGAGTAGTCGCTCGGCTGCTCGCCGAAGCGCTGCGTGAATTGCTTCGCCCATCGGGCGCCCGCCGGGGTGTCCACAATATGCGGCGCCGGCATCCTAATGTACCAGCCCTGCACCGCCGGGAAGCCGGCGCCGGTCAGGATTTCAGATCGCGATACAGGCGCCATCCGCCTGGTCGCTTAGCACGAAACGGGCGTCTATAATGGCCGGGGCCCGCGAGAGGGCTACGAGCTTCGCCGCGCGGTTGAAGACCTCCAGGGGTCTTTAGCGACGGCGGGCGAGGTCGCCGTCCCGTTGACCAGCACGACCGGGCTGCTATCGACCTGCAACAGCCGCCCCCGAGTACAGGCCGCGGACCTCGCTGTCGAGGGTACCAACCGACGCGCGCCGGTGGCGGTCAGTCGCAAGGACGACTGGATCAGAACCAAAATCAGCCCGGCGCCGACCGCCACTTCGAAAGCGACGGTTGTCCCGACGTCGCCGGGCGTGTTCGGAATGTTGGCGTCGAACAGGTCGACCATCCCGATTCCGGTGGCCGGGGCATTGGACTTAGACCGCCGGTCCGCCCCTCGCCTCGAAGACACCGTCGTTGGACCAGCATTTCGCCGTCGGGGTCAGCGGTGACAGAGACCGCCGCCCGCTGCCGCTCGCGTCGGTCAGGCCGGTGTATTGGATATAGATGGGTAGGCGGTCGCTTGCCGGGGACGGTGCATAAGAGACGTCGGCCAGATCAAAATTGAGGGCGTACGTTCCATGTGGGCGTTGGGGATGGGTCGCCGGGCGGTCAGCGAGCCATCACGATGCCGCCCCCCGGTCGGCGACGAACACCATGAACGGCACGATCCGCCGCGCCTCTACCTCGATCGTGGCGTCAGCGCCGCCGCACCGGACCTGGGCCACAAGCATGGCCCGTGCTGTCTGGTTGTTCGGTGCCCAGATGTAGACCCACGTCGGCGAAGCGTTTGGCAACTGGATCCGAGCCTCAAACTTGGTCATTGGAACAACCCCTCCAGTGGGTTGTTGGGTTCAAGCCGCCAATTCATCATCATCCGCCTCCTCGGCGCCCTCCTCATAGACCTCGCTGTAGTCGGTGAGTGAACTGAGCGCGCTATCCGGGCGGCTGTGGAGGAGCGTGACACTGGCCCAGCGCAGGCCCAATTCGAGCCGGTCCCGGATTGAGCAGAAATCCGCCCCATCGATCTGCTCGATGCTCCACAAATTTCGTCCGTGCGGATGCAGCGCGATCAACGTCAGCGCAGGCTCCTCGGTGGTGAGGTAGCACTGCGCACCCGTCACGAGATCGATCAAGTAACGCCCTCCAAACACGGGCTGATTGATGCAGTTTTTCAGCCGGCGGCCGAGTTCGCGCAGTTCGGCGACCGTGCGCACGAGACGGAGACCGTCGGGAGGAATAAACCCGGGGTCGGGCGCTTGTCCGCGGTCGAGCCACTTCATGGCGATGCGATGCACGGCCCGCGTGCCAGCCTTCCTCGGGAACGCTGGGAGGTGCTCGTCGGGTGCGATCACACCATACGCCCGCAAGAACGCGATGAGAGCATCGAGGCATTCCAATCGGCGTGTCCCTCCCGGCAGACCCGGGTCAACGAATCAGCGCGAGCGAGCAAGTCGCACCTGTCGAGCAGGTTTTCGTCGACACTCTTGGCAGGGGCGCGCATCACGAGCGTGCCGGCCGGCCAGTCGAGCTGGCCTCGATCTACGTGCAGCTTGCGGATGACAAAGCAAGCTATACGACCGGAAACATCTGCGGCGCCGGAGGTGGCCGAGGGCAGCCCTGAGTTGGCGGCAACCGGCCGCCGCCCCGGGAACCCGCGCGGGGAAGCGCCGGCGCCCACCGTCAGAGCCGTTCGCCGGCGCCGCTGCCCGATGGAGGCGTGGGCAACCACCATTCCTCGCCGCGTTCGGTCCTGATGTATTCGGGCCAGCGTAGATCAATCGGCGCCGCAAAATCGCGCGGCAGCAACGGCGCCACCCAGCTTGGCCCGCCGACGCCGCCTTCGGTGCGCGCGCGGAATTCATCGGTCGCGGCCCCGAGCAGGTCAGGGCGAGTGAGGAGATCGAGCAGGCTGGCGGCGATCGTCTTGCCGCCCAGGAACATGCCGGGATCGATCGCCGCCGGCAGCCCGCCCATCACGTTCACCGCCCAGGCCGGATATTCATAGCCCGCCCGCGGCGCCCGCAAGGTCGGCCGCATGGTGAAAACCCGCGCGGTCGGCGCGTGCCACGTGTACTCCACGTAGTCATCGGAGGTGAAATTCTGCTGCCACGGCGGCAGCCCCTGCCGCAACCCGGCCTCGAACGCCGCCGGCTCGAGCAGGTTCTCGTTATCTTCAGCAAACGGGTTGACCATCGCTTCCAGGCCGAGATTGCCTTGCACGGTGCGGGCGAATTCGCGCGCCTCTTCGGGGAAGGCGGGCGGTCCGACCAGCCGCATGTTGGCAAAGCAGAGATCGGTCATTGCGAGGTTCGGCAACCCCACCCGCGTCTTTGTGATCCAACGCGCCGAGACCTCGCAGCCGGTCGCCATCGCCGCGCTCCGCGCGTTGTTCGCCAGCACGTCGTAGATGCGGCTCTGGATCGCCAGGGTCGGCGAGCGCCAGGAATACTGGATCTGACTGAACCGCGGCGGCAGGTTGTCCGATGTCGCATCGCCCGCCGCCAGCACGAACTCGTTCAGAGTCCAGGTGCCCGTGTGCGGGAACATCGCCTCTTTGGTGTATTTCGTCGTCGTGTACATCAGGCAGAGCGCGTCGATGGCGCCCGGACAACGGGCGTTGGCGTGCGCGCCGCGCGAAGGGACGAGGCTGGTGTCGATCCAGCCCTCCGGCGCCATCGTCTCGAAGGTGAACACCACGCTCCAGTAAGACCCGCACTGCGTCTCGTGCGCGATCGAGTTCACCCGCTGCGGATGATAGACGATGAACGCGTCGCAGCCGTCGTAGTAGCCCTTGGCGGCATGCACCGGCTTCGAGCCGCACATCTTTTCAGCCGGTTCACCCCAGAAACGCAGCGATCCCGCCAGCCCGAACCGCTGCATCGTCGCCTTGGCGGCGAGCACGCCGATGAGCGCGGTGGTGCCGAGCGAAGAATGCGGGTCCGTGTGTCCTGCCGCCCAGGGGTGCAGTCCGGGACGCTGCGCGCGGTGCGGCACCAGCGCCTGCGCGTTGCCCGGCACCGCGTCGTATTCGGCGTAGCTGCCCACCACCGGGCCGCCGCCGCCCCAGCGCGCGGCGAAGGCCGTCGGCATTCCGCCCGAGCCGACCTCCACCTCGAAGCCTTCGCCGCGCAACAGCTCGCAATAGGCGCGTGCGGATCGGTATTCCCGCCAGGCCGGCTCGGCAAAGTTCCAGATCTGTAGGTTCCAGTCCGAGAAGCGCGCGCGGTTGCCGTCGATCCAGTCGAGCGCGAACCGCTTCTGTTCGTTCAGGCTGACCTCTGCCGGCATGACGACCTCGCGTGGGAGTTGTTGCGCTATGCGAGAACCCAGCTCGCCCATTTTCGTGTGACGGCGTCGCGGTTGGCCGCCCACCAGGCGGAGTCATAGACGAACAGCTTGTCGCGGATGGCCGGGGCGGTCGGCAGCACCTTCAGTCGCGCGGTGGAAAGATATTTCGCCGCCTCGGCGTTGACGAAGCCGTACGGGATCAGGCTGGAGAGCCGCGCCTGCGAGACCGGCAGGGTGATGAAGGCGGTGAACTTCATGGCGTTGACGGCATTCGCCGCGCCCTTCGGGACCGCCCAGGAGTCGTTCTTCAGCATGCCCTGATTCCAGACGATATCGACCGGCGAACCGGTGGCCTGGATGGCGGCGATCCGGCCATTCCAGGCGGTGCCAAGCACCACCTCCTTGTCCGCCAGCATCTGTGCCGGCATCGCCCCCGCGGTCCACCACTTCACCACCGCCGGCCGGATTTCCGCCAGCTTGTTGTAGGCGCGGTCGATGTTGATCGGGTAGACCTCGGAGACCGGGGTGCCGGCGGCGATCTCGGCCGCCTCCAGCTCGGGGACCAACCCCCCGGTCCCGGCGGTCATGGTGCGCGGCCCCGGAAACGCCTTGAGATCCCAGAAATCCTTCCAGCCGCTCGGCCTGGCACCCCCGAATGCGTCGGTGCGGAAGGCGATGATCTCGGCATAAGGAAGCATGTCGAGCGAGTATTTGTAGTGGAACACCGGGTCGATATGCACAGTATCGACCAGCCCGTAGTCGATCGGCTCCCAATAGCTACCCTTCTTGTCGAGGTTGATCACGTCGGCGCGGTCGAACTCGCCGACGTCGTATTCGACATTGCCGGTGTCGACCATCGCCTTGACCTTGACCACGTCCGGGCCCTCCGACTCGATCACCTTGATGCCGCACAGTTTCTCGAACGGCCGGAAATAGGCCGTGCGCTGCGCCTCTTGCAGCGCCCCGCCCCAGGAGCAGACGCGCACCACGCCGCTGCCCTTCAGGTTATCGGGCACCGACGTCATCCCCGGCAGCTGCGAAGGCTCGGCGGCCCGCGCTTGCGCGAAGGCGAGCGGCTTGGCCAGCGCCGCCATCGCCGCCGCCGTGATGCCGAAGCGGGCGGCGTCGCGAATCAACTGACGGCGCCCGAAATCGGCTACGTGCGGTGGTGAAGCGGCAAGCCTCAGCAACCCGCCGATCAGATCCTTGCTTCTATTCATTGCACCCTCCCCCTCAGGCATTGCGCAGCCTTTCGCCTCGCCGCCGTAGCAGCTCCACCGAAACCAGCAGGAGCGTCGTAAAAGAGATGAGCAGGGTCGATGCGGCGGCGATGGTCGGATCGATGTCCTCGCGGATCTCCTGCCACATCAGGCGCGGCAAGGTCATCGCGGTGCTGCCGGAGACGAACAGCGCCACCAGCAGCTCGTCGAACGAGGTGATGAATGCGAAAACCGCGCCGGCCAGGATACCGGGGCGGATCAGCGGCAACGTCACCTGCCGAACAGTCCGCCAAGGGGTCGCGCCGAGATTCATCGCCGCCTGCTCCAGCCGGTCGTCAAACCCATAGAGCGCCGCCGAGACGTTGATCACGACGAACGGCACGGCCAGGCAGGTGTGGGCCAGCACCAGCGCGATCGGATGCCCGATCAACCCCATGCCGCGCATAGGCGAAATAGATGCCAACCGCAACGATAATGCCCGGCACGATGATCGGGGAAAGGATGAAGCCGTTGATCAGCCGTTTGCCGGCAAACCTCCCGCGCACCAGTCCGAACGCGGCCGGGGTGCCGAGCGCCGTGGCGAGAATGGTGACGCAGACCGCGACCCAGATGCTCAGCCAGGCCGCCCCCCGCCAGTCCGCCCGGCCGAAAAACTTGGCGTACCACTGCAAGGAGAAGCCGGGCGGCGGAAAGCTCAGGTATTTGGCGGCCGAGAAGGAGACCGGGATGATCACCAGGATCGGGAAGATCAGGTAGAAGAAGACGACCGAGGCGACGGCGATCAGCCCCGGGCCGACGGCGCGCGCTCTCACGCCCGCGCCCGTCCGAATGTCTGCTCAACCCGCAGTACGCGGCTGAACAAGGCGAACGTGATGAGGGCCGTCGCCAGCAGCACGACCGACAGCGCCGAGCCGAGCGGCCAGTTGAACTGATCGATCTGCTGCTGGATCAGAATCGCCATCATTAGATCGCGCGGGCCGCCGACCAGCGCCGGCGTGATGTAGAACCCGAGCGCGAGAATGAACACCAACAGGCAACCGGCCGATACGCCAGGCAGGCTGAGCGGCAGCACGACCTGTCGGAACACCGCGGCCGGCCGCGCGCCGAGACTGGCGCCGGCCCGCAGCAGGTTGGGATCGATGCCGCGCAGCGCGGCATAGAGCGGCAGGATCATGAACGGCAGCAGCACGTGCGTCATTGCCACGTAGACGGCGAAGGTGGTGTTGAGTAGCCGCAGCGGCGCGGCGATCACGCCGGTCGCGAAGAGTATCTGGTTGATGATGCCGTTGCGTCCCAGCAGCACCATCCAGGCGTAGCTCCGCACCAGAATGCTGCTCCAAAAGGGCACCAGCACCAGGATCATCAGCAGGTTCGCCCGGGCCGGCGAAATCCGCGCGAGCAAATAGGCGACCGGATAGCCGAGCAGCAGCACCGCAACCGTCGTCACCACCGCGATGCGGAGCGTGATCCAGAGCACGCGCAGATAGATCGGCTGCTGCACCAGCGTCGCGAAGTTCGCGAGCGTCCAGTGCGGCTCGTGAAGGGACCGGAACATCATCGCCGCGACCGGAACGGCGTACAGGATCAGGAGATACAAGAGGAGCGGCAGCACCAGCGCGAAGGACGGAACCCGGACCGTGGCGAGCCGTCCCGACCATACCGCCGCCGGCGCGACCGTTTCACTTGGCATCGCATCTCCCCGGCCGACCGGAGCATGCCAGACGTTCATGCGTCTGGCAAAGCCTCTTTCGGCTACGCGGACACTTCCCTACCATCGGATTCCGATGCGGGACGGCGGGGACGCGGCAGCAAGGGCGACGGGCGTGGCGGCCGACAAGGCAGGCGCCCCGATCCTGCTCGATCACGTCGGTAAGCGTTATGGCGAGGTGGTCGCGGTCGCCGATATGGTGCTCGCCATCGAGCGCGGCGAGTTCATCACGTTTCTCGGCCCCAGCGGCTCCGGCAAGACCACCTGCCTGATGATGCTGGCCGGTTTCGAGGCCCCGAGCGCCGGCGAGATCTATATCGACCGTCGCCCGGTCGTGCTGGTGCCGCCGTATCGGCGCAATGTCGGCATGGTGTTCCAGAACTACGCGCTGTTCCCGCACCTGACGGTCGCGCGAGAACATCGGCTTCGCGCTGCGCCAGCGCGGCGCCGCGCGCGCCGTGATCCGGGCCCGCGTCGCCGAGACGCTGGAACTGGTGCGCATGGCGGGCTACGGCGAGCGCTACCCGCGCCAGCTCTCGGGCGGGCAGCAGCAGCGGGTGGCGATCGCCCGCGCCATCATCTTCAACCCGCGCGTGCTGCTGATGGACGAGCCGCTGAGCGCGCTCGACAAGAAGCTGCGCGAGGATATGCAGCTGGAGATCAAGAGCCTCCATCGGCGATTGGGCATCACCTTCGTCTACGTCACGCATGATCAGCACGAGGCGCTGGTGATGTCGGACCGGATCGTGGTGATGAACGAGGGACGCATCGAGCAGGTGGGCACGCCGGACGCCGTGTATGATCGCCCGGCGACGCGCTTCGTCGCGTCGTTCATCGGCGAGGGCAACTTCCTCAACGGCGCCGTGGTCGGGGACGGGGCGGGGGGTGCGGTGCTGCGCACGTGCGGCGCGGCGCTGCGCGGGGTCGGCGAGGTACGGGGGACCACCCCGGCCCTGATGGTGCGCCCGGAGAAGATCAGCGTCGGAACCGGGCCGCCGGCGGACCCCGCGCGCAATGCGTTGGCCGCGACCGTGCGCGACGTGGCCTTCGTGGGCGAGGTGCGGCGCTATTTGCTCCAGGCCGACGACGGCACGCTGCTGAGCGCCAAGGAGCAGCACCGTTTCGGACAAGCCCGCCACGAGGCGGGCGCTCGGGTGGTGCTGCACTGGGCGGTGGAGGATACGCTGGTGGTGTGATCGGGGCGCTACGCCGGAATATTCCCGTGCCGGCCAAGCGAGGTCATTGCCACCGCGGATGACCGGCAATTCAAAGCCCGAGCGCGTCGCGAATGCGGCCATAGGTGACGCGGGCCGCGACCGCGCTCCGCCACAGGCCGTGGAAGGGGATTGTCCTCATGGTGGTCACCGGCATGTCGATCGTCGCCGCACCGCCGCCGAGGATGCGGCGGGCCAGCTCGCGTCCCATCGTCGTGCTCATGGCGACGCCGCGGCCGTTGTAGCCTAGGCAGGCGAAGACGCCCGGCGCCGGCTCATGGACGTGCGGGTAGTGGTCCGGCGTCACCGCAAGCCGGCCGCTCCACCCATGCGTCCAGCGCACCTCGCGAAGTCCCGGCCACAGGCGCCGCGCGTAGTTCAGCAGATATCGCAGCTCGTGCGGCGCGCCGATGTCGCGGAGCGGGCTGCGCCCGCCCATCAACAACCGGCCCTGCCGATCAAGCCGGTAATAGACGGTGATCGAGCCCATCTCGTACAGCACCGAGCGGGCCGGCAGGATGGCGCGGGCGAGCGGCTCCGGCAGCGCCTCGGTCGCCGCGATGCCGCTCCATACCGGGACGATGCTGCGGCGTAGGCCCGGCCAGAGATCGTCGGAATAGGCGTTGGTCGCGAGCACGATCGTATCGGCGCGCACCGTCCCGGTTGGCGTCGCGGCGAGCCACGCGCCGCCGTCGCGCCGCAGCCGCGTGACCGGCGTCCCGCCGTGGATGGCGGCGCCTGCCTGTCGTGCCGCTTGCGCGAGCCCGCGCGCGTAGCCGAGCGGATTCACTTGCCCGCCGCGCCGGTCGAGCATGGCGCCGAGATAGCGCTCGCTTCCGGTGGCGAGGCCGATTTCGCGCTTGCCCAGCCACTCCATCGGCGCGTCGCGTCGCCGCCACTGCTCGGCGCTCCTCGTAATGCCGGCGGCGGCGCGGCGGTGGAAGGCGGCGCGCAGCGTGCCGGATTGCAGTGCGTCGCAGTCCATCTGGTAGCGTCTGATGAGTTCGAACACGAGGTTCGGCGCTTCGCCCGAGAGCGCCACCATCCGGCGGCCGAGATCGCGACCGAAATCGGCCTCCACCTGATCGGGGTCGTGCTTCAGCCCGGGATTGACCTGTCCGCCGTTGCGCCCCGACGCGCCCCAGCCCGGCTCGTGCGCCTCAAGCACCGCGACATCGGTCCCCTGCCCGGCCAGGTGGAGCGCGGTGGAAAGCCCGGTGAAGCCGCCGCCGATCACCGCCACCGACACACGTTTGTCGCCGTCGAGCGCCGGCGCCTCCGCGGGCGCGCGGGCGGTCTCGGCATAGAGGCTCGGCGGTAGCTGGTTCGGTGCGCGGATGGACATAACGAGGCGAGCGTAGTGATCGACACCAGGCGCCTCAAGGCGGCAGGATCGCGGCAGGCAAAGGAGACGCGCCATGACCGAGCTGCCGGGGGAAGCGAGCATCGTCATCATCGGCGGCGGCATCATCGGGTGCAGTGTCGCCTATCACCTGGCGAAACGCGGTGCCGATGTGGTGCTGCTGGAACGCCGGCAGCTCACCTGCGGCACGACTTGGCACGCGGCGGGTCTGGTCGGGCAGTTGCGGGCGACCCACAACCTCACGCGCCTCGCCCGCTACACCGCCGAGCTTTACGCGACGCTCGAACAGGAGACCGGGCAGGCGACCGGGTTCCGCCAGGTCGGCTCGCTGGCGCTGGCCGCCAGCGCGGAGCGCTTCGAGGAGCTGAAGCGCGGCGCGTCGATGGCGCGCTGCTTCGGCGCTCGAGGCCGAGGTGCTGAGCGCCGCCGAAGCGGCACGGCTGTGGCCGCTGATGGACGCCGACGACCTGGTCGGCGCGGTGCTATCTGCCGAAGGACGGCCAGACCAACCCGGTCGACACCACCCAGGCGCTCGCGAAGGGCGCGCGGGCGCGGGGCGCGCGCATCATCGAGGACACTGCGCGTCGACCGACATCCTGGTTCGCGGACGGTCGCGCCGTCGGGGTGGAGACCGCACGCGGGCGACATCCGCGCCGGACTGCGTCGTCAATTGCGCCGGCATGTGGGCGCGCGAAATCGGCGCCTGGGCCGATGTCACGGTGCCGCTGCACGCCGCCGAGCACTTCTATATCGTCACCGAGCCGGTCCCGGAGCTGCCGCAACAATCTGCCGGTGCTGCGCGACGCCGACGCCTGCTCCTACTTCAAGGAGGACGCCGGCAAGCTGCTGGTCGGCTGGTTCGAGCCGGTGGCCAAGCCGTGGGGAATGGCCGGCATCCCGGACGGCTTCTGCTTCGAGACGCTGCCCGACGATCTCGGCGCACATCGAACCGCTGCTGCGAGGCCGCCGATCGCGGCGCGTGCCGGCTGCTCGGCCGGCTCGGCGATCCAGCTCTTCTTCAACGGACCGGAAAGCTTCACGCCGGATGATCGCTATCTGCTCGGCGAGACGCCGGAGGTCCGCAATCTGTTCGTCGCCGCCGGCTTCAACTCGATCGGCATCCAGTCGGCCGGCGGCGCCGGCAAGGTGCTGGCAGACTGGATTCTCGACGGCCATCCGCCGATGGACCTCTGGGACGTCGACATCCGCCGCACCATGCCGTTCCAGCGCAATCGGCGCTATCTGCACGACCGCACCACCGAAAGCGCTCGGCCTGCTCTACGCGATGCACTGGCCGCACCGGCAGCCGGAGACCGCGCGCGGCGTGCGCCGCTCGGTGCTGCACGACCGGCTGGCCGCTGCGCGGCGCCTGCTTCGGCGAGGTCGCCGGGTATGAGCGGCCGAACTGGTTCGCGCCGCCCGGGACCAAGCCGGCATATCGCTACGCCTACGGTCGGCAGAACTGGTTCGAGCACGCCGGCGCCGAGCACCGCGCGGTGCGCGAGGCGGTCGGGCTGTTCGACCAGTCCTCGTTCGCCAAATTCGCCGTCGAGGGGCCGGACGCCGAGCGCGCGCTCAACCGCATCTGCGCCAACGATGTCGCCGTACCGTCGGGCCGCGGTCGTCTACACGCAGTGGCTGAACGAGCGCGGCGGCATCGAGGCCGATGTCACGGTCACGCGCGAGGCCGAGACCCGCTTCCTGGTCGTCACCGCCTGCGCGAGCCAGACCCGCGACCTGGCCTGGCTGCGGCGGCACATCCCCGTGGATGCGCGCGCCGTCGCGGTCGATGTGTCCTCGGCTTACGCCGTGCTTGGCGTGATGGGGCCGCGTGCGCGCGCGCTGCTGCAGTCGCCTCGACCGACGAGATCTGTCCAATGCCGCGTTCCCGTTCGGCACCTCGCGCGTCATCGACCTCGGCTACGCACGGGTGCGCGCGACCCGCATCACCTATGTCGGCGAGCTCGGCTGGGAGCTGCTACATCCCGACCGAGTTCGCGCAGGCGGTTTACGACGACATCATCGCGGCGGGCGGTGCGCACGGACTGCGACTTGCCGGCTATCACGCGATGAATTCGCTGCGAATGGAGAAGGCTTCTATCGGTCTTGGGGCCACGACATCACCGACGAGGACACGCCGCTGGAGGCCGGGCTCGGCTTCGCCGTCGCCTGGTCGAAGCCGGGCGGCTTCATCGGCCGCGATGCGCTGCTGCGACAGCGGGACGTGGGCATGAGCCGCCGGCTCGCCTGCTTCGCGCTGAAGCACACCGAGCGGCTGCCATTCGGCAACGAGCCGATCTGGCGCGACGGGCGGCTTGTCGGCCGCACGACCTCCGGGGCTTTCGGCTACACCCTCGGAAGGCCGCTTGCGCTCGGCTACATCGAGGCCAACGGCGAGCGGCTCGACCCGCGCGTTGTCGCCACCGGACGTTTCGAGATCGATGTGGCGGGAGAGCGCCTCGAGGCGGACGCCTCCCTGCGGCCGTTCCATGATCCCGAACGCCGGTGCGTCCGGGCATGAACGATCTGGAAGTAGTCGCTGCGCGGCATCGGCCGACCGCGTCGCGGTGATGTACCTCGGCGTGATCGTCGAGCAGGCGAGCGCCGAGGAGATTGTCACCAGGCCACGCCATCCCTACGCCCGCGCCCTCGTCTCGGCGCCGCTTGAGATCAGTCCCCCGATCGCGCCCTTGGCCTCTCGTGCGTGCCATGCTTTCGCTCGCCTGTCGCTCAAGGCCTGCGCCGCCCGCCCGCTACGATCTCCAATTGCCGCTACTGCCGCATCTCGCGCCTGCCGGCCCGTTGACACCGAGTTCGATCCAGACGAGGCGTGGAGTTGCGCGGCTCAGGCAGCCGACGGTAACGCACGAGGTGCGAGTGAAGAGAGATGATATGAGCGGCGACGCGACTGGGCATCTGGCGATCGACATCGGCGGGACGTTCACAGACGTGGTGCTGGAACACGGCGGCAAACGAACTTAAGCCAAGATGCTCACGACCTTGATCGAGGCCCTGCGGCCGGTACTGGGTTCCCCGGGCTGCCCGGCAGTGCAGGACGGACAGCAGGGGGTGGACGCCACCACGACGCGCGGCGCGCTCGTGTTCCACATCTTCGGCGGGCTGGCGCAGTTCGAGCGCGACCTCATCCGCGAGCATAGCAGCGCCGGCTTGCAGGCGGCCGAAGCGCGGGGATGGAAGGGAGGGCGCAGGCCGGTGGTGACGCCCGACAACCAGGCGGCGGCGGGTTATGCGGGCTACCGGCTCGGCAAGCAATCCGGCTTCAACCCGATGGGCGGCGGCGCCGGCAGCCTCGGCTTCGCCGTCCTGCTGATCGTCTGCATCGCCCGCTTCGTCCAGCGCCATCCGCTCATCAGCGCGCTCCTGCTCGCCGTCTGGTTCGGCCATAACTGGTGGTATCATCACCAGCGGGCTTTTCCGGCGTCGCATTTCGACCTCGTCCACTATCGCGGCTTCGCCGGATCGACCGAGGACCCCGGGCATCCGGGATTCTATCTCTCGATCGAGAACGCCGATTAGCGCTACACGCTGCACGACCTGAACGCTGTCTGCCACGTCGAATTCCGCGGCTCCCGGGGGGATCTGCAAATCGAGGCCTGGCTCCCCTATGTGGCGGCCGCGACGCCGACCGGAGCGGACAGCGCGGTGGCGCCGCTGAGCACCGCGCGGGTGTTCTTCCAGCATCAGGATCAGGCCGCCGGCGTCGACCCGTTCGGTCCCGACTATGGCGACAGATCGGAGGATCAGGGGCTGCGCGCCACGCCGCAGCGGGTCGAGGAGTGCTACATCGCGCCCGCCGCCGCCCACGCCGTGCTCGCCTGGGCGGCCGCCGGCCGGCATCCGGATCCCGTGCGCTGCCGGGAGTGGCCGCTCGACAACTACCCCGGGCGGATCTCGCCCGACCCGCTGACCGACGTCGTCCCCTGCGCCAACGTCTCGGCGCGCAGCGTGGGCGGCCCGCCGCTTCCAGACTTGGCGCGGCCGGCGGCGTGGTGACGACCGGAGACCGCCAGCAGCGCGACGGCCGGCCATGCGGGCGACCCGGCCGACGAGGAATTCCGACCTCGGGCCGAGCGACGGCGCCGCCCGCCCGCCGGTCGGCATCGCCGCCGCGCCATCCGGCCCTGCCGGGCAGCGGATCGGCGATGCTAAATAGGGCTGACGCCATAGAACGGAGGTTGGACACGCTTAGAGGATAGAGCGTGAACGGCACGGCGCGTCGTGCCCCGGCGCGGCTGGCCCGACGGCTTTGAAAATCACAGCAGCGCGGCCGACAGCTTGTCCCGCTCCCAGCCCGGCAGGAAGGCCAACCTCGCGCTCCAGCCACGCCGCGGACAGGATCTCGTTACCCCATTCCGCGGTGCGACCGGCATAGTCACCCATCAGCCAGATGTGCCGGATGGGCACGAACCGATGCACGGCGCGCTCGTCCGCTGGCGCGACCGGGTGGACGGATCGGTAGCCCTTCACGAAGGCATCCCACATGGCGTGCCGCCGCCGTCCGAAAGACACCTGCCCCCAGAGATGCACGGGCGCGCGCCCGGATGTGGCGATGCAGGCGTTCAGCCCGTGGCAGCCCGGGCGCTTCAGGCCAGGGTCGGCCCGACCTACGGCATCGGCGAGTCGCGCGGCGAGCTCTTTCAAGTCGCGGCAAGCCGGGGCCTGTCGAGGTCGAGCGCCAGGATCGCCTCCACCCGCCGATGCAGCAGGTGCTCGAGGTCCACAGCCGGTAGCTCCCGGCCTCCCGGCCTGGAAAGCCGTCCACGGCCTGGTGGAGCTGGGCCAGGGTCACGCCCTGGGCACGTCCCGCCCTCTGCCGCATCGAGGTTCGGTCGGCGCCCCTCGGCGTAGTGGAACAGCACCACGGCGTGCGGTCCGTCCGGCAGGAGAGCAGCAGCTCTTCGATTGCGCGCTGCCCGGCGGAGCTGGTGCCCCCCAGCGTGGGCGCGCTGGGGTCCGCGCGCTCGAACACCAGATCGAGCCGCCGCGTCCCCGGGCTCGCACGGTCGAGCGCCGGACGGAGTGCCCGGGGGGGTCTGTGAGGCGTTCCGCCCAAAGACTAATTCGCGTGCCGGCAGGCACCTGTCGTAAATAGCACGTCGGCGTCTCGCACCGCCCGACCGGATCAACGTTTTCGCTGCTAAGTAGGCGACCTGACGTAAGAAGCAGGTCGCATACTCTAGAGAAAGCCAAAATGAAGACCCGCCGGGGTGGGAGCCGGCGGGGCTTCATTTTGGCCTTTTCAGAGGAAATCTCATGCACATCCATTACGTCGGCGGCCCGTGCGGCGCCGGTAAGACGCATGCGGCCGAACGCTATGCCGTCTCGCGCTGCTCTCAGGCCGGCCGCAAATACGGCGCCCGCCGCGGGCTCGTAGAATCGCACCATGCCCGACTCCACCCTTGTCGAACGCGAACTCGACCGCCCGCTCGGCGTGGCGTTCGGCGGGTCATTCGCGCCTATTGGCGGCGAGATCCGCGAGCGCGCTCCGTTGTGCCATTCTGCCGGTCCTGCGGATCGGCGACCTTCGGCAGCTCCGCCCCGCCCCTGACCCTACCCGAGCAGCTGCCGCGCCTGAGCATCGAACGAGTGATGCTCGATACCTTCGGCCTCCATCGCTAGGTCGGCCGGCGCGAAGCTAGTCGACGCGTGGAGCGCACGCGCCCAAGCTGAGATCGTGCGCCGGCTCGCCACTAAGGCTCGCCGTCTCGGCCGGTTTGTGGTGGCGCGGGCATCGGGCGAGAATGTCTTGCGCTCGCACGCGAGGGCCTCGATACAACACCGAAAATCCACGTCGTCGTTAGCGACATGCGGGCCCATCGTGACGGAAACGCCGATCGCATCGGTCGCGCGGGCGCCGAGCAGAATCGGGGAGAAACACGACCGGCATCATCACTACAGGTCGGAGCGTCGATCTCCCGTCACCGGGGGCGAAGTCGCCGCTCGGACGCGGATGCGGGAGACTGCCTGCGCGCGTGCGGGCAGCGCGGGGAGCCTCTCCGAAATCCCGTGTGTCGGCACTTCGATTCCGGACCCGAGCCCGCAGCCCGGAGGGGTGATGTTGTGCGCGGGCGTTTCCATTCCTTCGCGGGAGTCCCGGACGGCCGGAATGCGTGGCCTGATCGCCGCGCCCATGCGGGACGGGAAGAGGAGTCTGACCCGGGCTCCGCAGCAGAGCGGAGAGGTCCTCCGGCCGGTCGGTGTCGACATCGATCACCGCGCCCTCGCGCTGCGCCTTTCCATGGCAGGCGATCATACCGGACACGAGGATCACCCGGCGCGGGGGTGGTCGAACAGGCCTGGCCAACCGATCAGGGTGGAGGGTAGGAGGCAGAATATTGACGATCGTAGACGGGATCGCCTTCGCGGACAGCGGTCCCGGAACTGGAGCCGCCTTAAGAAAGTATCCGCCTTTGGGCTGGACAAGCAGCCGTTCCAGTGTATCCGATACTCATGTCGGCCCCATTTGTCCGCGTCGAACGCGCCCCGATGTTGCTGGTCTTCGGCCCGCATGCCGCCCGGATGGCCTCCTTGGTCCGGGTCCGGCCCAGCCTCCTGAGCCGGATCGCCTTTGCTCCGCCCTCGGCCGTGCACGCCATTGGCGGCTTCCTCTACCTCGCGCGTCAGGCTGATCAGCCCGACCCCGAGCTGGCAGCACTGCTCGACGAGAGCGACCCTCGCGATCTCCTCCAGGTGGCGATTCCCCAAGCGCCAGCCCATCTCTATCGGGCGATGGAGCGCGCCGGCGACCGAGTGCGGGACCACGGATTTTACGCACGCCTGGCCGCCGTTTGCACCAGCCCCGAAGCGGATTTGCTCTGGGGTGACCATCCGATCGAGCCGGCTCTGCTGGATTTCGCGGAGAGGGTGGTGAAACTCGAATTCAGCAGCTATGGCACCGATACCCCTGTCAGCTTGCGAGCGGATTGTCCGCGTTCATCACAAGCGATACGCCGGCGTTTGTCGCTACACTGTCGCGGGTAGCCCCTGGTCTTTGGAGTTTCGCTACCATGACAGGCCCGTCCAACCAGATGGTCACCAAGGCAACATCCAATGCGTTTTATCGCGGGCTGCGGGAGTCCGGCGTCTCGCTCCTTAACGAACCAGTGTCGTGGTCGCTGTTTTGGGTGCAGCACCCCGAGCGCCCGGCCCGGCGTCGCGGCCTAGTCTAGTCCTCCTGCACCGCGTCCTGGGACAACCGGCTTGCCAGCAACTCGCCCTTTCCCTCCAGCACCGGGATACGCCGCCGCGGCGACGAGATGCGCATTCACCCGCTTCAGATCGCGCAGTGCGTCCAGATGCAGCGCGCTGGTTTCGGCGCTGTCGCTCGCGCCCGGCGCGCAGACGTTCGAAATGCGCCGCCGTCGCCTCGGCTTCCAGACTTCGCGAAAACCTCCTTCTCCTCCACGAGCAACCGCGCCGCGCGGTCGTCCCCGGTCAGAGCAAGGCGGCCGCGGCTCGCAGGTTCGTGATCAGCCGGTCGATAATGGCCGAATAGTTCAGCCTCGGCTCGGCCGAGAACATCAGGCCCCGCTTCACCTGCTTGCGCGACGATCCCCAGCAGGTCCTGTGTCCACCACGTCGCCGGCGTGCTCCATGTTCGTGGCGAAGGCCAGAATCTCCATCGCCCGGCGATGGTCCGCCTCGGCCATCGCCTCCGGGTCGAGCGACGCTCATATAGGACTTGATCGCCGTGTTCAGCGTGGCCAGCACATTATCCAGCCGCTTGGTTCGCTCACCTGCCGCCGGTCCGGCCGTTGCAGCGCATCCCGCAGCCCTTGCAGCATGCTTTCCAGCACGTCCGCCATGCCGCAACGCCTCCCGCGTCGCGGCGCCGAGCGCGACCATTGGGACCCCGATCGCCGCCGGGTCCAGATACATCGGCCGGCTGGATCGGCCGGATCGATCGCGCGCCGGCAGCAAACGGCGCAGCAGCCCCGCGTAGGGTGTCAGCAGGGGGAAGAACACCAGCGCCAGGACAGGTTGAACACGGTATGGAAGTCGGCCACCACGCGCGCGTTGTCCGGGTCCACCGTCACCAGCCACGGCCCCAGCACCGGCAGCAGCGCCAGCCCCGCCACGACGCCGATCCCCCGGTTAATCAAATTGCCGATCGGCAGGCGCCTGGCCGCCGGATCGTCGCCGGCCCCGCCCTCCAGCACCGGGTTGATCGCCGTCCCCAGATTGGCGCCCAGCACCAGCGCGAACGCCGCATCCGGCGGCACCACGCCTTTCGCCGCGAACGACATCGTCAGCAGCACGACCGCGACGGAGGAGTGTGCCGCCCAGGTCAGCCCCGCGGCCAGGATCACGTCCAGCACCGGCTGGGTCGCGACCGCCCCCAGCAGCATGCGCAGGCTGGGAACGTCCTCAAACGGCGTAGAGCAGGCCGACGAACTGGTTCAGCGCCATCAGCACCAGGCCGAGGCCGATCAGCACGCGGCCGAAATCGCGCGGGCCGGCGCTGGCGCGGCGGAACATCAGCACGCCGACCAGGATCAGCGCCGGCGCAACCTCGGCGACATTGAACGACAGCACCTGGACGATCAGCGTGGTGCCGACATTGGCGCCAAGCATGACCGCGAGCGCCGGCACCAGATCCACCAGCCCGCCGGCGGCGAAGCCGGTCACCATCAGGCCGGTCGCCGTGCTGCTTTGCAGGATCGCGGTGACGCCCATGCCGGCCAGGAACGCCGGAACCGGTTGCGCAGGGCGCCGCCAAGAAGCCGCGCAGCCGAGCACCCAAGGCGCGTTGCACGCCGGTCTGCACCATGTGCACGCCCCACAGCAGGAGCGCCACCGAGCCCGCGAGATCGAGCAGCGTCAGCACTTCGATCACCGGCGCGCCCAAGACGGGAGCGCGTCAATCCGCGGCGAGATAGGCAAGCAGGCTTCCCCCGAACATGAGCTTCGACAGCGTCAACCCCGAGGACAGGATGCCCTCCAGCGCGTCGCGCACGCGGGCGATCGCCGGTGCGTGCGCCTCGCTCCACACCGCGAGGCTGCCTCGCGGATGGAGAATGACCTCGCGACGAGGCGGCGATGGGCCGCCGCGACCGCGTCGATCGAGCGTTGCAGCGCCAGCCGATCAAACCGATCTCCGGGCGCGATCGCGCTCGACATCGACGCGATGTCGCCCAGCCGGAACATGTCGGCGAGGGCGAAATGGGCGACCGCGACCTCGAGCACGCCGCGCCCCAACTGCCGGGCGAGGAGCACGATGTCGGGGGCGGCAACAAGGTCGGGCAATGCGTCGAGACGGGTCGCGAGTGCCGCCGGCACGGCTTGCGCGACAAGCTCGCGCACCCGCGCGGCGGGTCTTCCCGCGCGGCTGGCGGCCGCAGGTTTGGCAGGTTTCGCTCGATCTCGGAGATGCCACCGCGAAACCGGGCGACGATCGCTTCCAGCGGTTCGTTAAGAAAATCGATGTTGCGGGCGAACCACGCAATCCGGCTTATGAGCAGATCCTGCAACGCCGCATAAAGCCGGAACTGGATCGCGTTCGGCACCGCACCGTCCAGCGCGTCGATGGCGGCGTGGAGCGGTTCCAACCCGAAACCATCGCGTGCCACGGCGTAGGCGGCGGCGATGAGGGGCGGCTCGGTGTCGGTCGCCTCCGCGAGGCGCGTGATGGCCGTCGGACCGCAGTCATTGACGATGGCGTTGGCAAGCTGGGTGGCGATGATCTCCCGGCGCAGCGGATGCCCGGCGATCGCCGCGGGAAACCGCTCGCTCAGCAGCGCCGGAAAATATGCCCGGAGTTCGCGCCCGAGGTAGGGGTCGTCGGTCGTCGCGCTCGCCAGCAGCCGATCGTGCAGCGAAAGTTTGGCGTAAGCGAGCAGGACAGCGATCTCCGGGCGCGTCAGCGCCTCGCCACGACGGAAGCGCTCGGTCAGTGACGGATCATCGGGCAGGAACTCGACCGCGCGGTCCAGCCTGCCCTCCTGCCCATCTTCTTATCGTCGTAGCCGTGACTTCCGCCGGAGGCGAAGGCGTCGCCGAGCCAGTGACCCTGCTCGGCCGAGATCACGTTCGCGAGGTCCGAGAACGTCGCGGTGCCCTTGTCCGCCGCCACGACCAGATAGGGATCGTCGGGGTCATGACGCACCGTGTCGGCCGGTCCCAGCACCGCCACACACGACGTTGTCGGTGAGTTCGAGCAGGCTTCGCACGAAGATGCGGTAGCTCGCGCGGCCTTCGGCGAGCCAGGCCTGGCGGTCGGAGGGCGGCGGCAATCGCTTCGGAACAAAGCCGCCCTTCACGCCCACCGGGACGATGACCGCGTTCTTGACCTGCTGGGCTTTGCCAGCCGAGCACTTCGGTGCGGAAATCCTGCGACCGGTCCGACCAGCGCAAGCCGCCGCGCGCGGTCATGCCAAACCGCAGATGCACGCCCTCGACCCGCGAGCTGTAGGCGAAGATCTCGAACAACGGCCGGGGCAGCGGCAAGCCTTCGCGTCGGCCGGGGCTCGCCGGTGGCATCGGCCTGGAAGAAATTCGTCCGCACCGTCGCTTCCACGAGAGCGAGGAAGCGGCTCAGGACACGTTCATCGCGCCCGCTCGACGGTGAATGCCTCGCGATAGGCGGCGGAGAACCCCTCGGCGTAGCGCGCCGCGAACCTGCGCGCGCGGCCGCCGCCGATCGAGCCGATCAACGATTCGCGAAGCGCGTCGCGCCATGTCCGCGCGATCGCGGCGATGCGTGCTTCGACCTGCCGGCGATCGACATGAGACGTGGCGGGTTCGTCGCGGCCGATGATGAAATGGGTCCGCGCGAGGGGCCCCTCCGGGTAGGCGGGTTAGGTCGCCGAAAGGCGACCCTGGTAGAGTTCGGCGAGCAGCGCGCCGACGCGCCGGCGGATGGCGGTGTCGTAGCGGTCCTTCGGATGAACACGAGCACCGAGGTGAAGCGGTCGAATTCATCGCTGCGGGCGAGCGCGCAAATGCGGGGCCGCTCGGACACGTTCATGATCTCGACCGCGAACCGATAGAGCGTGTCCTCATAGACCTGGAATAGCTCGTCGCGCGGATAGGTCTCGAGCACGGCTTCCAGCGCCCGGCCGGCATGGCTCGCCGGGTCCAGACTGGCGCGCGCCAGGACCCTGTCGACCTTGAGACGCAGGAAGGGAACCGCCCGCGCCGGACCGGTGTAGGCGCCGGCGGTGAACAGGCCGATCAGGCGCAACTCCCCTTCCAGCCGGCCGGAGGCGGAGAACAGCTTCACCCCGACATAGTCGAGATGGACTCGCCGATGCACCCGCGACCTGACATTCGCCTTGGCGATGATCAGCGCCTCGGGCTTGCCGAGGAAGGCGCGAATCTCGGGGGTCATTACCACCAGATCGCGGCCGCGCCGCAGCACCCGCACGTCCGGATCGCGTAGCAGCCCGAGCCCCGATCCCGCCACCGGATCGGCGGCCATGTCGCCATCCGGAAAGCGGTACTCGCGCAGGCCGAGAAAGATGAAGTGTCCGTCCGCGATCCAGCCGAGGAAGGCCAGCGCCTCGGCGATCTCCTCCGACGCGAGAGGCGGCGGATGGGCCCGATACGCCGCGGCGATCTGCTCAACCCGCGCGCGCATCCCATCGCGGTCGCCCGCCGTGACGGCGACATCGGCATAGACCCGCGACAGGCCCGCGATCAGCCGCGCCCGGGCCTCCGGCCCCTCGATACGATCGACATGAAGGTGGATCAGGCTTTCGCGTCGCGCGCGGTTCCCGCTCGCCGCGGTGGCCTCCCCGAGGCAGCGGAGCAGCCCGCCCGCCGCGCTCCACTCGACCGCGAGGGCGGAATGGGCGAGCAGCCTCGGCTCGTGGCCTTGCTCGGCCAGTTCGGCGAGACTTCGAATCGAGCAGAAACGGCATATCGTCGTTGACCACCTCGAGGACGGTGATCTCCCGGCGGCGGCCATGCACCGTGACGTCATGATCGATCAGTCGCATATCGGGCGCGCCGATCCGGGGCGGCTGCGCCAGGTGGGCAAACGCGCTGGCGGAGAGCCGGGCTATCGTCCATTGGTTTTGCCGCCATGCGGCCCATTCGGTCAGGCCCGCATTCTGGCGCCCGCGGCGTCATGGAACGGCCGCAGGCTCGCCCGCACGCCGATCGGCTCGCCCGCGACATCGAGCGCGAACCGACGCTGGTCGAGCCATGCCTGATCGATCGGTTCGCCCGTCGAGCGCACCCAGCCGAGTGCGACGACCCCGCCCAGCGCATGACCGTAGGCGGCCGAGGTGACCTCGCCGACCGGGTCGCCATCGGCGGTGACAAGTTCGCCGCCCCAGGCGGGCTGGGTGTCCGGCGCCCTCGCCAGGAAGCAGACGAGGCGGCGTGTCAGCTTCCGGTGCCTTGGCCGCCGCGAGGGCCTCGCGGCCGATGAAGCCGCCTTGCTTGTCGAGTTGGACGGCGAAGCCGAGGCCGGCCTCCCATGGCGTGCAGTCGGGCGTGAGTTCACGGCCCCAGGCGCGATAGCCCTTCTCGAGGCGCAGCGATTCGATCGCGTAGTAGCCGGCTATCCCTGAGGCCGAGATCGCCGCCCGCTGCGGCCAGCGTTTCGTAGACCGTCGCGGCGAACTCCGACGGCACATAGAGTTCCCAGCCGAGTTCGCCCATGTAGCTGCGCCGGCAGGCCCAGACGGTGGCATAGCCGACGTCGATCTCGCGCACCGTCGCCGAACGGGAAGTCCGCGTGACCCAGCGCCGCCGGCGTGACCCGGGCCAGCAGTTCGCGCGAGCGTGGTCCCATCACGCCGATCACCGCGTATCCTGAGGTCACGTCGGTCAGCACGGCCCGCGCGGAGTCCGGGATGTGACGGCGCAATCCAGTGCGCGTCGCGGGTCGCCTGCGCGGTGCCGGTCAGGATCAGGAAACGGTCGGGCGCGAGGCGCGCGATCGTCAGGTCGCTCTCGAACCCGCCGCGTTCATTCAGCAGCGGGGTGTAGACCGACTGGCCGACGGCAACGGCGACGTCGTTGGCGCACAGCCGTTGCAGCACGTGCTGCGGCATCGGCGCCCTGCATCAGCAACTTGGCGAACGACGTCAGGTCGAACAGCGCGACGCCTTCGCGGCACGCACGATGCTCCGCCGCCACGTGCGCGAACCAGTTCTGCCGGCCGAAGGAGTATTCGGTGCGTCGCTCGACGCCGGGCGGGCGCGAACCAGTTCGGACGCTCCCAGCCCATCTTCGAGCCGAACACGGCGCCCTTGGCGGCAAGGCGGTCGAACAGCGGCGAGCGGCGGAACGGGCGCGCGCTGGCCAGCTCGCGATTTGGCCAGGGCATCGCGTAATGCAGGCCGAGCACCTCCTTGACGCGGTCCTTGCAGCCAGGAGCGGTTGCCGTTGAAGCGCGCGAAGCGGCGGATATCCACCGGCCAGAGATCGAGCGACGGCTCGCCCTCGACGATCCACTCGGCGAGCGCGCGTCCGGCACCGCCGCCGGAGGCGATGCCCATCGAGTTGAAGCCCGCGGCGACGAATACGTTCCGCGTCTCCGGCGCCTCGCCGAGGATGAAATTGTTGTCCGGCGTGAAGCTCTCCGGCCCGTTCAGGAAGGTCTTGACCTGTGCGGTCTCGAGCGCGGGCACGCGCTCCAGCGCGTTCTTCATCAGGATCTCGAACTGGTCCCAGTCGTCGGGCAGCAACTGGAACTCGAAATCGGCCGGGATGCCGTCCATGCCCCAGGGCTTGGCGTCCGGCTCGAAGCCGCCCATCACCAGGCCGCCGACTTCCTCCTTGAAGTAGATGTAGCCGTCCGGATCGCGCAGCACCGGCAGGTCCGGATGCACCCCGTCGATCCGCTCGGTCACGATGTACATGTGCTCGGCCGAATGGAGCGGGATCGTCACCCCGCACATCCGGCCCACCTCGCGCGACCATTGGCCGGCGCAGATCGCGAGCGACGTCGCAGGCGATGGCGCCTTCGGTGGTCTCGACCGCCGAGACGGCGCCGTGATGCAGACGGATTCCGCGTACGCGCGTCTGCTCGACGATGCGCGCGCCGCCGAGGCGGGCGCCGCGCGCGAGCGCCTGGGTGATATCGGTCGGATTGGCCTTGCCGTCGCCGGGCAGCCACACGGCGCCGGCGAGATCGTCGGTGCGCATGATCGGCCATTTCTCGCCGGCCTGCGCCGGGGTCAGCGCCTCGATCTCCACGCCCTGGGCGCGGGCGGCGGAGATCGTGCGCCGGAGCTGCGTCATGCGTTCCGCGGTCCGCGCGACGGTGATCGAGCCGCACTGCTTCCATCCGGTGGCCAGGCCGGTCTCCGCCTCGAGCGCCGCGTAGAGTTCGGTCGAGTAACGGATCAGCCGGGTCATGTTCGGGTGGCTGCGCAACTGGCCGACCAGGCCGGCGGCATGCCACGTCGTCCCGCTCGACAGCCGCCCTTGCTCCAGCAGCACCACGTCACGCCATCCCAGGCGCGTCAGGTGGTAGGCGAGCGAGCAGCCGACGATGCCGCCGCCGATAATGACCACTCGCGCCTGGGTCGGAAAATCGTCTGCCATTGTTGGCTCCCGCTTGCGTGCCGGCAAGGTATGACAAGGTGCCACATAACGCAACACTAAGCTGCGAAATCACACACTCAGGGAGTGGCGACAATCAGGCGCAAGCCGCGGGCGGCCAGTGCCGCGATGGTCTCGGCTTGGGGCGGCGCATCCACGATCATGCCCGCCGCCGCGCCGGGGTTGGGAATGCGGACCGGCGTCAGGCGGCCGAATTTGGTGCGATCGACCACGAGATAGGCCCGGCGCGCGGCCGAGATCATCCGCCCCCGCTGCTCGGCGCCAACCCTCGTGTAGTCGGTGATCTCGCCGCCATCCGACACGCCGCCGACTCCGATGAAGGCGACGTCCACCCGAAACCGGCCGATCGCTTCGAGCGTGTCGATGCCGGACGTCGCCTCGTCGTTCGGGTCGATCTCCCCGCCCAGGAGATGCACGCGCGTCGCCGGCAACCGGCAGAGCAGCTGCGCGATCGCGAGGCTGCCGGTGCAGATGGTCAGGCCGCGCCGGACGGTCAGCGCCCGCGCCACGGCGAGAGTCGTCGTGCCGGAATCGAGCAGCACGACCATCCCGTCCTCGACGAAGCTCGCCGCGAATCGGCCGATGGCGGCCTTGCCGCGCGCATTCTCCGAGGCACGACGGTCGAGGGCCGGCTCGCTCGCCTCGCGTCGCGCGGCGCCGCCATGCACGATGTCCAGCAGACCCCGCCCCGCAAGGAGGCTGAAGTCGCGCCGGATTGTTTCGCGGGAGACGCCGAACAGCCCGGTGAGTTCGCTCACGCTGACCGACCCGGTTGCCGCGACCCGCCTGAGGATTTCGTCATGGCGGGAGGTCGCGAGAGGTCTGGCGGGTCGGGTCGGGATCACCGTGGCGGCTCCCGGGGTGTGGCGTTATGGGCGGACACATGGCAATATGTGGATATACCGGGAGTGGTCGAAAAGGCCGGGCGGGCGAAATGGACGAATCCCACGGCCCGAGAGCGGGACCGGCGCGCACCGCCGGGGACGCCAACGCCTATGCCGCGGCGCTGTTCGTGATCGACGGCCTTCCGTGGGCGGCGTGCTGCTCATCCGGCTGCGATAGGAGGTGGTGATGAGCGATCATGCAGGCGGGCTGCCGGAATCGGAGGGCGACACCAACCTGACCGGCCGGCGCGCCGAGTGGCAGAAGCGCAATCTCGACGCCGCGGGCGCGCGCTGCTCGCCCGCGATGCAGCGGCGTTCCTGCGTCAATCCGTCTCCACGCCCTGCCTCAATGCCATCGCCAGCGCGGAAGGGATCTGGATCGAGGATACGGCCGGGCGCCGCTTCATGGATTTCCACGGCAACAACGTCCATCACATCGGCTACGGCCATCCGCGCCTGAGCCGGCCATCGCCGAGCAGATGGACGCGCTGTCCTTCGCGCCGCGCCGCTATGCGTGCGAGCCCGCCGTGCTGCTGGCCGAGAAGCTCGGCGCCATCGCGCCGGGCGATCTCTCGAAGGTGCTGTTCACGACCGGCGGCTCGGATGCCGTCGAAGTGGCGATCAAGCTGGCGCGCGCGGCGACCGGGCGCTTCAAGACGCTGTCGTTCTGGGATTCCTTCCACGGCGCCGGCTTTGGCGCGGCCAGCCTGTCAGGGCGAGGCGCTGTTCCGCTCCGGCCCCGCGGCGCCCCTTGTCGCCGGCGCGCAGCACGTCGCGCCGTTCGCCTGCTACCGCTGTCCCTATGGCCATGCGGTGGACGCCGACGGCCAGCCGCTTCTCGAGCAGTGCCGGATGGCGTGCGCGAACATGGTCGACTACGTGCTCGCGCGCGAGGGCGATGTCGCGGCACTGGTCGCCGAACCGGCGCGCGCGGTGCCCTATCTGCCGCCGCCCGGCTACTGGCAGCAGCGTGCGCGAGGCGTGCGACCGGCACGGCGTCCTGCTCATCTTCGACGAAATCCCGACCGGCCTCGGCAAGACCGGCCGCATGTTCGCCTGCGAGCATGACGGCGTGGTTCCCGACATCCTGGTGCTGGGCAAGGCGCTGGGCGGCGGCATCCTGCCGATCGCCGCCGTGGTTGCGAAGCCGGAACTCGACCTCGGAGCGGCCTGGGCCTTCGGCCACTACACGCACGAGAAGAACCCGGTCACCACCCGCGCCGCGCTGACCACCATCGAGATCATCGAGGAGGAAGACCTGGTTAAAACGCCGCCCGGGTCGGCGCGATGGCCCTGGAGCGCCTGGACGCGATGAAGCGCCGCCTGCAGTCGATCGGGGACGTGCGCGGCGCGCGGCCTGCTGCTCGGCATCGATCTCGTCAAGAGCCGCGACGACAAGACGCCCGACCCGGATCTGGCGGAGGCGGTTCTCTATCGCGCCCTCGATCGCGGGCTGTCGTTCAAGACCACGATGGGCAACGTGCTCACGCTCACGCCGCCGCTGATCGTCACCGAGGCGGAGATGGGACGCGCGCTCGACATCATCGAAGCGGCGATCGCCGGGTAGCCGCGCGGCGCCGCCTATCGGCGCAGCGCGGCCTTGGTCGGGATGTTCGACAGGCCGACGAGCACCGCGAGCGTGGCGGCGGCCAGAAGGATCGTGAGCGCGGCGCCCTGGAAGATGTCGCCGCGATCCGTAGCGCGAAGATGCCGACCGGCAACGTCACCCAGCCGGGCGGATACACCATCACCGTGGCGCCCAGTTCGCCCATCGACAGCGCGAAGCTGAGGCTGAACGCGGCGATCATGTAAGGCGTGACCAGCGGCAGGGTGACGCGGCGCAGCCGGTAGGCCGGCCGGGCGCCGAGGCTCTCGGCCATCTGCTCGAACTCCGGACCGAGCCGCGCCAGGCCGGCCGAGACGTTGCCGTAGGTGAAGGCGGAGATCAGGGTGAGGTGGGCCGCCACCACGATCGCGACGGTGCCGTTCAGCAGCACCGGCGGCTGGCTGAACGCCACCAGCAGGCCGAGGCCCGACCGAGACGGAAGGCACCGCGCTCGGGATGAAGAAGACGACGTCGAGCACGCGACGCGACACGCCGCGCAGCGTGCCGCAGCGCGAGCGCCGCCCAGGTGCCGACCACCAGCGCCACCGCGCTCGCCATCGCCCCGGTGAGCAGGCTGACGCGCAGTTCCGCCCCCGAATCGCCATGCAGCGCACTGGCGTAATGCGCCAAGGTCAGATGGCTCGGCAGCACGCCGTTCCACTGCCCGGCGAAGCTGGCGAGGGCGATCACGGCGGCGGGCAAGCCGTAGATCACCCCGAACAGCAGGGCGATCAGCAGCCACGCCGCCGCGCGGCCGGATCTAGACCAGACCAGCACGCGCGCCTCCGAACCGGGCCATGACGAGCCGATAGAGCGAATAGAGGGCGAGCGAGAGCGCGATGTTGACGACCGCGATGACGCAGGCGGTCGTATAGTCGAATTCCTGGATCGCCTTGTCGTAGACCAGCAGCGGCAGGGTGATCACGCCCTTGGCGCCGATGAACAGCACGATGCCGAACTCGTTCACCGTCAGCAGCAGGCACAGGCTGCCGCCGGCCAGCAGGGCGGGAATGGCGGCCGGCAGGATCACCTGGCGGATGATGCGCCAGGCCCCCGCGCCCAGGCTGCTCGCCACCTCGATCTGAGCCGGCTCGATCAGCGAGAAGCTCGCCAGCAGCGGGCGCAGGACAAACGGAGTGTAGACGGTGATCTCGGCCAGGATCACACCCCAAGGGGAATAGAGAAAGTCAACCGGCGGCAGCTTCAGATGCAGCGCGTCCATCAGCGACGCATTCAGCAATCCCGCCGAGCCGTAGATGAAGGTGAAGGACAGCGCGACCAGGAAGGTCGGCAGGGCGATGAACGTGTCGATCAGCCGCGCGAGCAGGCGCGCGCCGGGAAACGGCACGAAGGACAATACCAGCGCAAGGACGAAGCCGAGCACGAGGCAGCCCGCGCTGGCGGCCACCGCGATGCCGATCGTGTGAAGCAAGGCGTCGCGGAACAGGGCCGAGCCGAACACTGCGCCATAGTGCGCGAGCGACGCCGCCTGGCCGTCGCCGACCAGCGATTCTGCGGATGATGAGCGCCAGCGGATAGAAGAACAGCCCGGTCAGGACCAGCAGCGGCGGCGCGATCCAGGCCCAGCCGACATTGAGCGGGGTCGGCGGTGCCATGGGGGCGGCGATGCTAGCCATCGCGCGCAGCTTCCTCGGGGATCAGGGTGGCATCCTCGGCGGCGAAGTGGATGCGCAGCCGGGCGTCCAGGGCCGGCGGGTCGCGCATCGGCGTGCAGATCATGCGGATCGGGGCGCCTTCGGCCTCCAGGTCGATGCTGTGCAGATCGCCCTGCCACTGCACGCCGCGCACGATCCCGACCAGCTCGTTGGACGGAAGCTCGCTCGGCTGCACGGCGATGCCGTGCGGACGGATGCACAGCAGGCAGGCGCCGCCGGCGGGCAGATCCGGGCGCGCCTTGGCCAGCAGCGACGCGCCGCCGAGACGCACGCGGGCAAAGCCGCATCCAGCATCGGCGGTCTCCAGCCGTCACAGCCAACAGGTTGGCCCGCCCCAGGAACTCCGCGGCAAACCGGTTGGGCGGCGCGTGATAGAGCGCCTGCGACGGCCCGGTGGCGATCATGCGACCATCGCGCATGATGGCGATGCGGTCCGCCAGGGTCAGCGCCTCGGTCTGATCGTGGGTGACGTAGAGCACCGTGAGCGACGGCAGGTCCTGATGCAGCCGAGCGAGTTCTTCGAGCATGGAGCGACGGATCTGCGCGTCCAGCGCCGACAGCGGCTCGTCGAGCAGCAGCACCTCCGGACGCACCGCCAGGGCGCGCGCGATGGCCACGCGCTGCTGCTGGCCGCCGCTCAGCTCTCGCGGGTAGCGTTGCGTGTACGCCTGCATCCCGACCATCCGCAGGCAATCGGCCACCCGCTCCCTCACGGTCGCTTCCGCAGCGCGGCGAGCGCGCAGACCGAATGCCACGTTCTCGTCCACCCGCATGTGCGGAAACAGCGCGTAGTTCTGCACCACCATGCCGATATTGCGTGCGTGCGGCGGCAGATCGGTCACGTCCCGCTCACCGATGCGGACCCGCCCAGCGGTCGGCCGGACGAAGCCCGCGACCGCCCGCAATGCGGTGGTCTTCCCGGAGCCGGAGGGACCGATGAGCGCCATGATCTCACCCGGCTCGATGGCGAGCCGCAGCGCATCGAGGACGACCAGCCTTCCGTACGCAGACGGTCACCGCATCGAAGGTGATGCCACAGCCGGCGCCGCGGAGACAGACGTGGCGGCTGCGTCCGCACCGGCGCGCGGACCTCGTCGATCACCGCCGCGGCTCCCATCAGCTTCCGGTCTCCCGATGCCAGCGCGCCACGTCCTGCTGCAGATTCGTCGACACCTGCGGCCAATCCGGCATGACGACCGTGACCCCCTTCATCAGCTCATGCATCTTCACGGAGTTCTCGTCGCTCGCCTGCACGTCCTGGCGGACCGGAAAGCCCTGGGCGACCGTGCTCACCTGCATCTGCGCGTCCTTGCTCAGCAGGAAGTCGATCAGCTTCTTTCCGGCGTCGGGGTGCGGCGCGCCTTGCACCAGGCCAATATAATAGGGCAGCGCCACCGTCGATCGCTTGCCGTCCGGCCCCGCCAGCCAGAACACGCGGATGTTGGGGTTCTGCCCCATCTGCGAGGTGTTCATCTGGATATCGCCATTGGCGACCCAGAGCTCGCCCTTGTTGACCAGCGCGGTCAGCCGTCCGGTCGATGACGAGGGACCGAGATTGTTGGCCTGCAAGGCCTTCAGATAGGCAAAACCGGCATCCTGGCTACCGAAGGCATGGATCACGAGCAGCATCACCGCCGTCCCGTCGCCGGCCTGGCCAGGGGTGGAGTATTGAATCTTATTCTTGAACTTCGGCTCCAGCAGGTCCTTGAAGGTCTGCGGCGGCTGGGGCAGTGCCGACGCGTCGTAGATGAAATCGGTGTAGTTGTTCACCAGCGGAAAAAACCGGCCCTGCGCGTCCTTCTCGGCGGCGGGAATCTGGTCCGCCCCGGCCGGCGTGTACGGCTGTAGCAGCCCGTCCGCCGCCGCCTTCTGGATGAACGGCGGCAAGGTCACCAGGACATCGGCCTGCGGGTTGGATTTCTCCTTCGCCACCCGGTCGACCACCACCGCCGAACCGCCTTCGACGTACTGGACCTTGATGCCGGTGGCCTTGGTGAAGGCATCGAACTGGGTCTGGTACCAGTTCGGCGAACCGTCGTGCAGGCCGTCGGCGCTGTAGATCGTCACGACTGACTGCGCCAGCACGGGTCCGGAGCCCAGACCCATCGCGACCAGGACGGCGATGGCGACGTTCTTCAGACGCATGTGATGCCTCCTCTCTACTTGGCCCGTGTTATTCTTTGCGTGGCCCGTTGTTATTCCATTGTCAGCTTCTAGGCACGTATCGTTGCGGCGGAATCGTCCAGTCAGCTGCTCCAGGGCAGCGAGTAGGTCCGCACGTTGGTGAAACTCTTCATCGCCTCGACCACGCCTTCCTTGTGGCCGAGGCCGGAATCCTTGATGCCGCCGAAGGGCGACATCTCGATCCGGTAGCCAGGCACTTCCCAGACGTTCACCGTGCCGACGTCCAACTCGTTGATGAAGCGGCTGATGTAATCGAGCCGATTGGTGCAGACTCCCGAGGACAGGCCATAGGCGGTCGAGTTCGAGATCCGCACCACCTCGTCGATCGCGTCCGGGCAGCGGATGATGGGGATGACCGGACCGAAGGTCTCCTCGCGCACCAGCTCCGCGTCATGCGGCACGTGATCGACGACGGTGGGCGGATAGAGCGCGCCCTGCCGGTCGTTGCCGTGCAGCAGCCTGGCGCCGCGCGCGACTGCATCCACCACGCGGCGCTCGAACTCCCGCGCCGCCCGCTCGTGGATCACGGTGCCGACATCCACCGTCGGGTCCATCGGATCGCCAGCCCTGAGCTTGCGCGCCTTCGTGAGCACCAGGCGGGAGAAATCCTCAGCCACGCTCTCGACGACCAGGATGCGCTTCACCGCGGTGCAGCGCTGGCCCGAGTTCTTGGTGGCGCCCGTCACGGCGAGCTCGGCCGCGCGGTCGAGGTCGGCGTCCTCCATCACGATCAGCGGGTCGTTGCCGCCAAGTTCCAGCACCACCCGGCGGTAGCCCGCCTTCTCGGCGATGTATTTCCCGACCCGGACCGAACCGGTGAAGGTGACCAGATCTGCATCGGGATCAGTGATCATGGAATCGCCCATGGTCGAGGGGTTGCCAGTCACCACGGACAGCATCTCAGGCGGCAGCCCGGCTTCGTAGAGCACGTCGGCCAGCGCCAGTGCGGTAAGCGGCGTCAGCTCCGTCGGCTTCAGCACCACGCGATTGTTGGTGGCAATCGCCGGCGCGATCTTGTGGCTCACCATGTTGAGCGGGTGGTTGAAAGGGGTGATGGCGGAAATCACGCCCATCAGCGGCACGCGGGTGGTGAAGATCTTGCGTTGCTTGCCCATCGGGCTGATGTCGCAGGAATAGATCTCGCCATCGTCGAGGATGGTGAGCTGGGCGGCGAACGAATAGACGTCGTAGGCACGGCTCGCCTCGTAGAGCGAGTCCTTCCAGCACAGTCCGGCCTCGGCGGTGATAAGCCGGGCGAACTCCTCCTTGCGGTCGCGCAGCATGTCGGCCGTGCGCAGCAGGATCTGCTGGCGTTCGTAGCGCGAAAGCCGCGGCCTGAAGGCGCGCGCCGCGGCAAAAGCCTCTCGCACATGCTCGGGACGGGCGGCGGGCACGGTGCCGACGATCTGGCCGGTATAGGGATTGAGGACCTCGATCTGTTCGTCGGTCCGCACTTTGCGGCCGGCCACCCGCATGGCCTCATGGCGGACCGGCGGCCTGATCTGGATGGTCATGCCCGTCCTCACTGCACGAGGTTGAGCGCCACGTCGAAGACGTCGAAGTTTCGGAGTTCGTGGTTCGGCCGGAAGGCGACCTTGCGGTTGACGATCATCGGCACGGTCTGCTCAGTCAAGCCGCCATGCGAGCGCAGCGGCTCGGTCAGGCCGGACAGGTCGTGGCGGTCGCGACTGGTGCCAAGCACCTTGTGGCGGGTCGAGAGGATCACGAGGTCGCCGATCCTGTCTGGCGGCAGCTCGAAACGCCGGCACGCCTCGTCGCGGCCGATGGCGAGCGCCACCCCGTCGAGTGCGCGCAGGCGATCAAGCAGGCCGATCGCATCGGCGCCCGGCGGCAGGTAGGCGGTGGCGAACGAGCCGAGCGCGCCGTGATGGGCGACATAGGGATCGGTGATCGGCAGGATGACGCGGCAGGCGCCCTTCGTGGTCCAGGCGTCGAACCGATCCTGCAAATAGATCACGTCCGGCGTGCCGTCCGGCAGGTATTTGTCGTTCATGCCGTGATCGGCGGTCAGCGCCACCACCGCCCCGGCGGCGTCGAGCTGGCCGACGTAGCGATCCAGCATCGCGTAGAAGCTGTTGGCGACCGCCGAGCCGGGAGCGGCCCGGTGCTGGACGTAGTCGGTGGTCGACAGGTACATGGCGTCGGGGCGCATCGTCTCCAGCAGCCTGACGCCGGCGGCGAAGACCAGTTCGGAGAGTTCGGCCGAGTAAACCTCCGGCAGCTTCATCCCGACCAGCCCCAGCACGTCGGCGATGCCGTTCTCCGCGACGCTCACCTTATCCGCCTTCTCGGCGGAGAAGCCGACCGCGTGGCCGGCCGAGCAGTCGAGCCCGTTGCCGAGCAGGGTGCGCAGCTTGTCCTTCGCGGTGATGATGGCGATCCGCGCGCCGGCGTCCTGCAAAGCCTGCATGATGGTGCCCGCGCGCATGAACTTCGCGTCGTTCATCATCACCTCCTGCCCGCTCGCGGGGTCGAGGAAGTAGTTGCCGGCGATCCCGTGCACCGACGGTGGCCGGCCGGTGATGATCGAGATGTTGTTCGGGTTCGTGAAGCTCGGGATCACCGATTTAGCGGTCGTGCTGGTGCCGGTCCGCATGATGCGGTCGAGATTGGGCGCGAGGCCGGCGGCGATCGCCGCCTCGATGTAGCCGGGCTCGGAGCCGTCGATGCAAACGGCGACGGTCGGCGTCGTCGGGATGCGATAGGATCGTCTATTGGCCTCGACCGTGAGGAGGGAATGGTGTGTGGTCATGGTGCGGCGGTCTCCCTGGTTCACGCGGCCAATGCCGCAGGGGTCATGCCGAACCCCTCGATCACGTCGCGGATCGCCGCGAGCGCGCCCTGCATGTGCGAGCGGTCGAGCCGGCCGATGCAGCCGATGCGAAACGAATCGGCGACCGTCAGCTTGCCGGGGTAGATCACGTAGCCGCGTGCCTTGAGCGCGTCGTAGAAGCGCTGGAAGGCGAAGCGCGGGTCGGCGGGCATGTAGAAGGTGACGATGATCGGCGCCTGGAGTTGCGCCGGCAGCAGGGTGCGGAAACCGAGCCCGCGCATACCCTCGACCAGCACCCGGCAATTGTCCGCATAGCGGGCGAAGCGGCCGGGCTGTCCGCCCTCGGCGAAGAACTCGGTCAACGCCTGGTGGAAGGCGACGATGACGTGGATCGGCGGGGTGAAGCGATACTGGCCGGTCTTTTGGAACGCCGCCCATTGGTCGTGCAGGTCGAGCACGAGGGTGGTCGCGTTGCCCTTCGCCGCGGCGAGGGCGTCCTTGCGGCAGATCACGAAGCCGAGGCCCGGGATGCCCTCGATGCACTTGTTCGACGAGGCGGCGATCGCATCCGCATGAGCGGCATTCGCATCGAGCGGCAGGGCGCCGAAGGCAGACATCGAGTTCGATCAGGTAGCGCCTTGCGATGCTTCGCCGCGAGCGCGCCGATCTCCTGCACCGGGTTCAGGATGCCCGACGTCGTCTCGCAATGCACAGCGAAGACGTGCGTAATGGACGCCGTCGCGGCCAGGATGCGCTCCACGGCGGCGATGTCGGGCGGCGTGTCCTCGGGCGTCTCGTGGACCACCACTCGGCGCCGGGCGATCTCGAGGATCCTCCTGGCGCGATGGCCGTAGGCGCCGTTGACCAGCAGGAGAACTTCGCCGTTCGGCGGAACGAAGGTCGTCAGCATCGCCTCGACCGCGAAGGTTCCCGATCCCTGCATCGGCACCGTGACGTGCGTCGCGGCGGCACCCACGATGGCGGGCAGGCGCTCCATGACCTCGCGGTTGATCTGCACGAAGGCCGCGTCGCGCGATCCCCAATCGTGCAACATCGCTTGCTTGACCGAGCGGGAGGTGGTCAGCGGGCCGGGCGTCAAGAGCAGCGGATCGCCGGTCTCGGAAGCCGCTGGGGTGATGCCGGCTGCGACCATCTCGATGTTCCTCCTTGCGGTGCCGGGCCAGTCTAGCGTCGGCGAACTATCGTTCCAATGTTATGTCTCGATATCTACTATTGACGAAAACCATAGTTGGATGATCTGGTCCCGGGGAGCAGGCCGGGGAGCGGGCCGGGGAGCGTCGCTGATGAGCACCACGCTGCTTCGCGCCTTTCACCTGGTGGCGGAGGCCGGCAGCTTCTCCGCCGCCGCGCGCGCCAGCGGCGTCGGCCAACCCACATTGTCGGCACAGGTGAAGGCGCTGGAGGCGACCTACGGAGTCGCCCTGTTCGACCGCCGCGGTCGCGGCGTCAGCCCCACCCCGCTCGGCCATGACCTGCATGCCCTGACCACGCGCCTGTTCGCCGCCGAGGAGGAGGCGCGCGCGCTGCTGGCCGGCTCGACCACGCTGCTGCGCGGGCATCTGCGGATCGCCGCCGACAGCGCCACCCACGTCATGTCGATGCTGGCGACGGTGAAGGCGAGGCACACCGGCCTGACCTTTTCCCTGGCGATCGGTAACTCCTCGGACGTGGTCGATCGCGTGCTGGAGTATCACGCCGACGTGGCGGTGACGGCCAAGCGGGTCTCCGACCCTCGGCTGCACAGCCGGCTGCTCAGCCACGACCGGCTGGTCCTGTTCGTGCGAACCGATCACGCGCTGGCGGCCATGGGCGCCATTTCGATCCGTGCCGTCGCCGAGCACGATCTCGTGCTGCGCGAGCGCGGCTCGATCACCCGCGAGGTGTTCGAGGCGCAACTCTCCGAAGTGGGCGTGCGGCCGCATACCATGCTCGAGGTGCAGACGCGCGAGGCGGTGCGCGAGGCGGTGCTGGCCGGCTTCGGCGTGGGCGTCGGGTTC
This sequence comes from uncultured Pseudomonadota bacterium, assembly GCA_963762525.1. GTDB lineage: Bacteria > Pseudomonadota > Alphaproteobacteria > Acetobacterales > Acetobacteraceae > DATFDN01. The sequence continues at coordinate 859,697 of CAVXKT010000003.1, read as the reverse complement.
GAGGCGGAACTGCCCAGCCAGCCCGATCTCGCGCGGGTGCTGGTCGAGGATGCCGACCTCGCGGTTGCCGAATACGTGATCTGCCTGGAGGAGCGCCGGCGCTTGCCGCTGGTGCGCGCCTTCCTCGCCGCCGGCGGGTCGTCACCGGCTTTGGGTGTTGCGGCATGAGTGGCGGGGCGAACGGCGGGCTGCCACAACATCCTCCTGCTCACCGCCGACCAATGGCGCGGCGATTTCCCGGGTCCGGCGCGCCATCGGTTAGCGCGGACGCCGCATCTCGATATCCTGGCGCGAGGGCACGCGCTTCACCCGCCGCTATTGCCGAGCCTATCCGTGCGGTCCGGCGCGGGCCGGGCTGCTCACTCGCCTCGATGCCCACAAGGACGGCTCGATCGGCAACGACGTGCCGCTCGATGCGCGCCATCCGACGATCTTCATCGAACTGCGTCACGCCGGCTATCGGCCGACGCTGTTCGACTAGACCGACACTACCCTCGACCCGCGCGGCAAGGCGAATCGCGATTCCGACATGACCAGCACTCCGCGTACACCTATGCCTCAGGTGCCCGCCCGGTTCGCAGAGCATAAGCCCAGTCGAATCGCTCGTTTGCTTCGGCCCGTCGGGCAGCTTGTTCCCAGTCATAGACGATCGTTCGCAACTGAGCGGCCACCCGCGTTTTGCTGATCTCGATCACAGCGAAGCGCGCATGCGGCGAGCCCGTCTCGCAAACATAAGGCGGGCTCGCGTGCCGAAACGCTGGCCAACCCACACTGCCAGGGTTGATGACCACCCGCCCGCAGGCGAGCTCGACACTCCTCGGCAGGTGGCTGTGGCCGCCGCAAATGGCCCGCGCACCGACGGAACCGAGACGGCGGAAGATCACATCGCATTCCGCCGCGCGCAATCGGCCGCCAATGACTTCGTCGAGCAGATAGGCCTCGTCGCTATCCAGGCTCCCATGGACGTATAATGCGCCTTCGAGCTGGAGTTTTGGGGGCAAGGAGTACAACCACATCCGGGCCTTCGCATCGAGCGCCTTCCATGTTGCGCTGTCTGAACGCCCAAGCACCCCATCTGATGAGCCGCTAACCAGGCGGTCGTGATTGCCCCGAAGATGAAGCCAGTCGGTCTGTTGAAGGAACGCCACCGTCTCCGCCGGCCACAGCGGACCGGATGCGCAATCACCGAGGTTGATGACCCGATCGACCGACAGTCGCTCGATCCGCTCAAGGACGGTTTGCAGCGCGAGCAGATTGCCGTGGAGCGCCGGCGGAATAGGAGCCGGCCGGGCGCGTGACCGTCCTTCGTCAGCCCGGCGGCGGCGCCATCGCCGGATCGGCCGGCCAGCGCTGGGTGATGAAGCCATGGGGCGCGGCGGCCTCAGGCACGCTCTCCCCCACTTATCCCCGCTCTCTCGTAAACGGTCGGTATCGGGAGTCAGGCGGGATGTCTCAGAAACGGGTCGAAATTTGCTGACAGATACTCGCGATATCCTATCCTGAAACCCGGCTCCCGATTGCACGGGGGCGGGACGGGTTTCGGGAGATCGGGATGCTGGTCGGGTATGCGAGGGTGTCCACGGCCGAGCAGACCACGGCGGCGCAGATCGATGGTCTCAAGGGCGCCGGGTGCGAGCGGGTGTTCGAGGAGGCGATGAGCGGGACCCGTGCGGATTGACCGGAGCTTGCCGCCGCGCTGGCGTTCATGGCGCGAGGGCGACGTGCTGGTGGTGCATCGGCTCGATCGGCTGGCGCGTTCGATGCGGCAGCTCCTCGATACCGTGGACGAACTCCAGCAGCTCGGGATCGGGCTCGATCCTTGCAGGAGAGCATCGACAGCAGCTCGGCCGCGGGGCGGCTGGTGATGCACGTGTTTGCCGCGCTCGGCCAGTTCGAGGTCGAGCTGCTGCGGGAACGGACGCGGATCGCGCTGGCGGCGAGCCGTGCGCGTGGGCGTGGCGGCGGTCGGCCCCGCGTGCTCGACGAGAGCAGGGTACGGGCCGCACGTGCCATGCTGGCCGGTGCCACAATGTCAGGGGTGGAGATAGCGCGGCAGTTGGGGGTGCGCCAAGCACGCTATATCGCCATGTTTCGACAACTAGCGGGGTGGAAATCGGCCTTGTGGTTCGCAGAGCCGAGCGGGGTGCTGTCCAACAACTGTTTCGGCACCGCCCCGGCGGTCGGGCTCTGCTCAACGAGGACCGGCACGGTGAGCTCGCCAATCGTGGCCATGACCACATTGTGGGATGTGATCGCGGATGGCGTTGAATTCGGCGGGGTGCCGTTCGAACGTCTTCCCGGCACCGGGGCGGTGATGCGGTGACAATCCCCTATCTAGATATCACCGCATCACCAGGGACAGGAAGCAGGATACCTCTCCGGAGAGAGGTATCCATGCATCCTCCTGTGTCCGCGACTGCCGTCAACAATATCGCCCGCCACGGTTTGTCACCGCTAAGTAGGTGCGCCGATCTGATCCATCGGTGCGTCTCACTCCTGGAATAGGGATGCCGGCCCAGCCGGCATCCCCCGGGCGGGCGGCGCCGGGACCTATTTCAGTCGTGAGTATTTTCATGGACGCCATTTCAGTACCTGACAAGGGTGTGTCGGCGGTGCGTGCGCACCTGCTCGCCCTCGGTTATCCGCCAGTGCCACTCTACCCGCACGACGATCGCACCGTCGCGCCGCGCGATCGGGGCAAGCGACCCTACGGCGCGTCCTGGTCCGAGAAGGCGCGCGAGAGCCTGATCACCGGCGAAATCGACGCGACACCTGGCGAGACGGGAATCGACACAACCGGCTTGCAGGCCGTCGATCTCGACGTCGCCGACCCAGCGCTCGCCAACGCTCTGGTGACGCTGGCCCGGACGCTGCTTGGCGACGCGCCGCTGCGCTTCCGCGCCAACTCGCCCCGCGCCGCCCTGCTCTATCGAGCGGCGGATCCCTCGACCCGCAAGCGGAGCATCGTTGGCACGAAACTCAATTCCGACGACGGCAAGCCGATGAAGCTTGAGCTGCTCGCCTGCGGTCAGCAACTCGCCGCCTTCGGCCATCACCACAGCGGCGCGGCGCTCCAGTGGGACCGCCCGCTCCCCGCGGCCACGGACCTGCCGTTGATCGACGAAGCCGCCGCCGCGGCCTTCCTGGAGGCGGCATATCCGCTGATCGGCAAGCCACGTTGTGCGGCAGGGTGTCCAGCCGAGCGTTTGCCGGAGCGTAGCGAGACGGTGCTGGGTGAGCACGCCGGCGACCATCAGGCGCTGAGCCAGGACGACGTGCGCGCGGCCCTGGCGGTTATCGGGGGCGGCGAGGATTACGATTTGTGGCTGCGGATCTGCGCAGCGGTCAAGCACGCCGCGGGCGGTGCGCCGTGGGGCCGAAGCGAATTCCATGCTTGGAGCAGCCGGTTCGCGAATTACGATCCGCCCGCGTGCGATCGGAAGTGGCGCGAGCACCTACCGCGGATCACCGGGGGAACCTTGATCCACCTCGCCCATGAGGCCGATGCGGGTTGGCTGAGCCCGACGCTGCGCCAAAAGCTCGCCGATCCGGCGGCCCGGTCAAACATCCCGCACGTCAAGCCCGATCGGTATTGCGAGGAGGATGAGGAGTTTCCGATGTTTTCGCCATTGGAGTTGATGGCATTGAGGGAGCCGGAGTGGATAATCCCAAACGTGATTGCCGAGCAGTCGTTGGTCGTGGTGTACGGACCACCCAAGTCGTTGAAGACGTTTTTCACTCTCGACCTGTGCTTTCGGCTGGCACAGGGGCGCGATCTCGATGATCGTCCGACAGCGCCGCGCCACATCTTCTACGTCACCGGCGAAGGCCAGGGCGGGCTGCTCAAACGTTACCAAAGTTGGTTACAAGTCAATCACCTGCGGCTTGACGATCGTCCGCCGCTCACCTTCGTCACCAAGATCGTCAACTTGCTCGACCCCGGATCGGTAGATCGATTTATCGCCAAAATGCGTCTGCGCGCCGCCGCCGACAAAATCGACATCATCGCCCTCGATACGCTCTCGCGAGCCATGGCGGGGAAAAACGAAAACGCGTCGGAAATCATGACCGCGGCGGTGGCTTCGGCCGAGCGCATCGGGCAAGCGTTGCGTGCGTGTGTAGTCCTGGTGCATCACACCGGTAAGGACGCGGAGCGCGGGGTCATAGTTCATTGGACGGTGCAGCCTATTCGATGATCGAGGTCACCCGGGATCGGCATGCCAAGACCGTGCAGGCCCGCGTGTGCCGGCTCAAGGACGGTGAGGAGGGAACGACATTGAGCTATGCCGAGCACATAGTCGATGTCGGCGCCCATCCGCGTTGGCCAAGCGAGCAGAGGCGCACCTCGCTCGCCTTGAAGCGATTGCGCGGCACCGAGGCGCTGCCACCCCACCCGCCAAGCCGTCGCGACCTGAAGGCGGTGTTGCTGCTCCACAAGATCGCCGCGGCCGTAGAACTTGGCGAGAAGCTGACTATTGCCCAGCTTATTAAGCGCTTGGATATGTCGAAGGGCTCGACGAGCTACGACATCCTGCGCGAGCTGCTGCCGGCAGGGCAGTTGGTCGAGATTGCCCTCGGCGACGTGGCCCAAACTGTACGCCGGCTGACCCGCAGCGAGTTGCCCGAACAGGTGGCGGTGGTGGCGTGAGGCCGCGTGGCGCGGCGCGGGATAACCACCCGCCTGTGAAGCCCGCGGATCCGGCAACCCCGTGCACCGCGCCGGCTCATCGCGGCGATGGTCTGCTCGACCAGCGTGACGTCGATCAGGGGGCCACTGAAAGTGACCGCGCCTGCACGGGCCGAACGATCCAGAAACTCCGGTCTGGCATTTAGCCGCAAGTCGACGCGCCGATCTGCTTTGACCGGTGATACTTGCGGTCACGCTGTAAAGGCCGTGCTGGATGCGCATCCGGGCGTCCGCGCGCGATCAGCTCGGGCGCGATCGCCGCGGTGATCTGCGACAGCGCCGGCTGGCACCAAACCGGATGCGAACTCGAATTGCCGGACAACATCGTGCTGTTTCCGTTGTCGGCCTACTCACCCGAGCCGAACCCCATGGAGAACGTTTGGGAGTACCTCCGTGCCAACAAGCTTTCCAAGCGCGTTTGCGACAACTAGGACGCCGTTCTGAAAACCTGCGCCGATGCTGGAACTGGTTCGTCAACGATCCCGACCGCATCCGCTCCATATGCACCCGAGACCGGGCAACGGTCGACGTCTAGGCGCGGTGGTATAATGCAGCTTTCCTGCGAGCGGGCTGTTCCGAGGTCATTGGGTCTCCCGGAAAACACAGGGCGTTACGATGCTCGCATGAACTCGTCGTCCGGGTAGATCAGCGCGCGCACAAGAGCGTCTAATTTCTTCGGAAGCTCTACGGTCGGTATATAGTTTCGCTCGGTCACGCCCTGCCGGTCATGGCCGATGATGTCGCCGATCTCCCACGTCTTCAGGCTGAGTTGCCCCAGCAGTCCGGAAACGGTTTTCCGGATCGAGTGGAAGACTTCGCGCTCGCCGAATCCCAAGTCGGCCTTCATTCGCCCGAATTTCTTTCCCAGCGGCTGCGAGCGCTCTCCATCATTATCCCGCCGGGGCGACGCGATGAGCGGCGCACCGCCGCGCTCGCGCAACAGCCGGTCAATCATCGTGTCGAGCGCCGGACGCACCGGCACCTGCCGCTGCCCGGCCGCTGATTTGTCGTAGAATTGGAAGTAGCGGATACAGCTGACCGGCTCAATGCGCACCAGTTCCTGGTTGATTTGGCATAGGCTCTCAATTCGGCCGCCGGTGAATGCGGCCAGCCTGATTAGGTGGGCGAGCGGCGCGTCCTTGCGCTTCAACGCCTCGTGCCAGAGCTTCGGAACGTCCGTGGCCGCGACGAGCAGATAGCTGGCGGCGATCTCGCTACGCCGCATTTCGCGGCTCGTCACCGGCATCGCGAGGCCATGAAACGGGCTGCGCTCCGGCAGATCCTGCTCGCGGTACTCCCTCGCAAGGAATTTCCAATAATTGCGAAGCGAACTGAGCTTGCGATTGACGGTTTTGGGCGAGAGATCCCGCTTGTGCAACGTCTTCACCCACGCCTCGGCCTCCCCATGCTTTAGCCGGCCCAGGGTCAGGGTTGGGTGCGCGTTGCCGAAACTCCTGCACGTCGGTCTTGTACTGGCTAAGCTGGCGCGGCTCCATCTTCAAATTCTTCGTCCATTCATCGAAGTGCATCATCAACGGCAACGCCGCCCACGCCGGCGCCTCGGGCTTGCCGGCACGGGGATGCCGCTGCCGCCGGTCCTCGGCGACCTCGCGCTCGGAAGTCTCCCCAAATCCTTCGGGGTCAAGCAGCGCCAAGTCGGGCTCGCTCCGCAGCATCTGCTCGGTGGCTTTCAGGACATCGAGCCAGGCGCGGGCAAATCTCGGGCGCACATGACGAATTACCGGATAGTCCGGCCCGACCCGCATTCCGCGCGCGCTGAGCACGCTGGCGAGTTTGGTATCGACATCGCGCGTCCAGTCCCTAAGCAGCCCACGTTCCCGGTCGTCGGCGATCTCCCGGGCCACCTCCGCCGCGAGCTCCGGCGGGCAGAGAAAGCGCAGCGCATCCGGATGCTCCGTAAGGAACGTCGTGCGCTCGCGGGTATTCATTCCCCTAACCCACTCCGCCCAGTTGCCCTCCGGCGGGAATGCTGGAACAGGGACGCTCTCCTGGTGAGGCCAAACGGCAGGCTTTCCCTCGGCGAGCCGAGTAAGCTGCTAATCAACCCTCGGTTGGCGCCAGCGAACTCGCGCGCCGCATCCTCAGACGGTACCCGGTAAAGCGCGTCCTCATGCAGTGCTCTGATCTCAACCTCGCGCCAGTCGTCGATCGCCTGCCGGACTAGCGGCAGCGGGAAGCGCAACTGCGGCGGTTTGAGCAAACCGGCCTCGGCGACCTCGTTCGGGCGAGCTGGCGTTTCAGGGATAAGCGGCGCGGTGTCCGGCACTCGCATAGTCGTGGCGCCGTCCAGGAGCTTCTCAGCCTGCGCGAACGCCGCATCGACCCGCTGCTGGATGGTCAACGCCTTCGCATTAGCGACGCGCACATCGTCAGTGCCAAGACTCATCTTCAGATTGATCCGATTCGGGACGTCCTCGAAGCCCACGATCTTCGGCAGCACGGGCCGCAGGCGCTCCGGGACCACCCGGCGCCACCACCAGATGAGGCCGCCCTTCGGCCGATAGACGTACTGAAGCGGCTTCGGCATCCCCGGGTTTGCTAACTCGCTTTGTCCTTCGATTTGTCCCACAATCACGCCTGACAGGCCAGAGCTGCCGTTAACCGCAGAGGTTCCAGGGTTTTCCGCCGAGTGGCGGAGGGGATGGGATTCGAACCCACGATACGAGTTGACCCCGTATAACGGTTTAGCAAACCGCCGCCTTCAGCCGCTCGGCCACCCCTCCGCCGGGAGCGTGACCCGCTTTCGCGGACACGGCGTTTGCGGGGACGGTTCTACGGACCCGCTTCGGCAGCGTCAAACCCGAAGGCGTTGTGATAGGCATTGAGCGCCGGCCCGCCGCCCAGGTGCACGTAGAGCACCTTGCTCCCGGGCGCGATCTCGCCGCTCCGCGTCATGGCGATCAGCCCGGACATCGACTTGCCCTCATAAACCGGGTCGGTCGGCATCGCCTCCAGCCGCGCCGCGGTGCGGATCGCATCGAGCGTCGCCGCGTCGGGCAACCCGTAATCGGGGCCGGCGAAGCGCGGATCGATCTCGATCGCGCCCTCGTCGATCTCGCCGAGCCCGATGAGCGCCGCCGTCGCGCGCGCGATCCGGGTCACGGCGCGGGTCGTCATCGCCGCATCGGCGGCGGTGTCGATGCCGATCAGCCGGCGCTTGCGCTCCTGCGCGGCGAACCCGACCACCATCCCGGCCTGCGTCGAACCGGTGCAGGTCGCCGTCACCACGGTGTCGAAGAAGATGCCCCGCTCGCGCTCTTGCGTCGCCAGCTCGTCGGCGAAATTGGCGTAGCCGAGCCCGCCCAGCGGATGATCCGAGGCGCCGGCCGGGATCGCGTAGGGCTTGCCGCCTTCGCGGCGCACCTGCTCCACGGCGTGCTGCCAGGTTGCCTTTTCGGCGGTGGAGTAGCCCTCGCCTTCCAGAATGATCTCGGCGCCCATCAGGCGGGAGAGCAGGATATTCCCGACCTTGTCGTAGGCGGGGTCATCCCAGCGCGTCCACACCTCCTGCACCAGCCGACAGCGCATCCCGAGCACGGCGGCGACGGCGGCCACCTGACGGGTGTGGTTGGACTGGATGTTGCCGATCGAGACCAGCGTGTCGCAGCCGCGCGCCAGCGCGTCGGCGGCCAGAAACTCGAGCTTGCGGATCTTGTTGCCGCCGAAGGCGAGGCCCGAGGCGATGTCGTCGCGCTTGGCCCAAATCTCGACGCCGAGATGCTGCGACAAGCGCAGCAGCGGATGGATCGGCGAGGGCCAGAAGCCCAGGCGATGACGCGGGAATCGGCTTTCGAGATCAAGCGCCACCGCTATTTTCCTCCGAACCCGATTACGTCCGCCACCCCTTCCCCACCGCGGAGACGATCACCTGCGCGAACGCGTACGGGTATTCGTCGGTCATCGTCAGCGCCACCTCGGCGCGCATCCCCGGCGGCGTGATCGCGGCGAGCCGGCGCGCCGCGCCCCCGGTGAGGCACAGCGTCGGCTTGCCCGAGGGCAGGTTCACCACACCCAGATCGGCGAAGAAGACGCCGCCGCTGAAGCCGGTGCCGAGCGCCTTGGCGGCGGCCTCCTTGGCGGCGAAGCGCTTGGCCAGCGTGCCCGCGCGGATGCGCTCGGCACGGCGCGCCGCCTTGGCGCGCTCGGTCTCGGTAAAGACGCGCATCAGGAACCGCTCGCCGTGGCGCGCCAGCGCGGCCTCGATACGGCGGATATCGCAGAGATCGCTTCCGAGGCCCAGGATCATGGGTGCATCATCATCGGCGCATCATCATCCCTTCGCCCGCTCGACGCTCTTCACCGTGCGCACGCTGCGCAGCCCGGCGATCACCTTCGACAGATGCCCGAGGTCGCGCACGTCCACATCGAGCAGCAGCTCGAGGAAGTCCTCGTGGCGGCTGACGATGCGCAGATTAGCGACCGCGCCCTCCTGCTTGGCGACACCGTTGGCGAGGTCGGCAAGTGCGGCGGGCTCGTTGGCGGCGATGACGCTCACGCGCGCCGTCTGCCCGCCCTTCCCGGGCGCGCCGAGGTTCCAGCCGACATCGATGAACCGCTCCGGCGTCGCCGCGAAGCCGTCGAGCGTCTGGCAGAACCGGGCGTGGATGGTGACGCCCTTGCCGGTGGTGACGATGCCGACGATCTCATCGCCCGGCACCGGATGACAGCACCCGGCGAAGGAATAGGCCATCCCCGGCACCAGCCCGGTGATCGGCATCTCGCCGTCGCGCCCTCCGGAGCGATTGCTCGGGCGCGCCGGAAAGCCCTGGAGCACGCGCGGCGCGCGCGGCGTCTGGCGCAGCTCGGGATAGGCGGCGTGCACCACGTCGCGCGGCCCCAAGGTCCCGTTTCCGACGGCGGTGAACAGATCGTCGAGGCTGGCCTGCTTGAGGCCCTTCAGCGCCGGCTCGAGCGCCTTCTCCGAGCCGTCCACACCGGCTTGGCGAAACGCTTTGGTGAGTTCGACGCGGCCGCGGTCGAGATGCTCTTGGCGCTGGCGCTGATGGATGAAGCGGCGCACCCGCGCGCGCGCCTTGCCGGTGACGACGAAGCGTTCCCAGGCCGGGGAGGGCGTGCCCCCGCGCGCGGTCATGATCTCGACCTGATCGCCGTTCTGCAATCGATAGCGCAGCGGCAGCAGCCGCCCGTTCACCTTGGCGCCGACGCAGGCGTCGCCGACCTGACTGTGCACCGCATAGGCGAAATCGACCGGCGTCGCGCCGCGCGGCAACTCGATCAGCTGCCCCTTCGGCGTGAAGCAGAACACCTGGTCGCCGTAAAGCTCCAGCTTGGTGTTCTCGAGAAACTCGTCGGGGGCGGCGGAATTCTCCAGGATCTCCAGCAAATCCTGCACCCAGCGGAACTGGTGCAGCTCGCTCGCTGCGGCGTCGTTCTGCTTGTAGAGCCAGTGCGCCGCCACGCCCGCCTCGGCGATCTCCTGCATGTCGCGGGTGCGGATCTGCACCTCGATCTTCTGGTTGCGCGGCTCGCGCAAAGTGACGCCGGTGTGCAGGCTCTGATAAAAGTTCGACTTCGGCGTCGAGATGTAGTCCTTGAAGCGTCCGGCAATCACCGGATAGGCGGAGTGAACGGCGCCGAGCGCCGCGTAGCAGGCCTCCTTGCCGGGCACGACGATGCGGAACGCCATGATGTCGGAGAGCTGCTCGAAGGCGACGTTGCGTTGGTGCATTTTCTCCCAGATGGAATAGGGCGACTTCTCGCGCCCGCTCACGCCGAGCACCTGCAACCCGGCCTCCTCGCAGACGCGGCGCAACTCCCGGCGCACGTCCTCGATGACATCGGCGCCCTGGCCGCGCAGAAAGTTCAGCCGCGCCTGGATGGTCTCGAACGCCTCCGGCTCGAGCTGCGCGAACGCCAAGGTCTGCAGTTCGGTCTTCACCGCGTCCATGCCGATCCGTTCGGCCAGCGGGGCATAGATCTCCATCGTCTCGCGTGCGATCCGCTGGCGTCGCTCGGGTTCGGCGATGAAATGGATGGTGCGCATGTTGTGCAGCCGGTCGGCGAGCTTGACCAGCAACACACGAATGTCGCGGCTCATGGCCAGAACCAGCTTGCGGAAATTCTCCGCCTGCTTGGTGCGGTCCGATTGCAGTTCCAGGCGCGTGAGCTTGGTCACGCCGTCGACCAGTCCGGCTACCTCGCGCCCGAACCGGCGTTCGAGCTCCGGCAGGGCGAGCTTGGTGTCCTCGATCACGTCGTGCAGCAGGCCGGTGACGATGCTGGCGGTATCGAGCCGGTAGCCGGCGAGGATGTCGGCGACCGCCACCGGATGGGTGATATACGGATCGCCGTTGTCGCGCTTCTGCGCACCATGCGCCTTCATCGCCAATACGTAGGCGGCGTCGATCAACGCGAGGTCGGCGCGCGGATCGTAGGCGGCAACCTTCTCGGTCAGCTCGAATTGGCGGATGATCGGCGGGCGCTCGCGCGTCTCGGCGCCCCCGCGATCGGCGGGCGGGTCGCGGTCGAGCGACGCGGGAAGGGGCGCGGTCAGCTTGCGGGCAGGAGCGCCCTCGTTCATCGCATCCCTAGCGGCGGCGCCCGGCTAGTTCGGCCTCGATCGCCGCCTCCATGTCCTCGGGCGACAGCTCCTCGGGTTCGGTCGGCAGGTTCGCCGCCTCCTCCTCAGCGGAGACGTCCTGCAGGCCGAAAATGTTCTGATCGGTCGGAATGAGATCGAGCACCTCCTCGTCGGCGGGCTCGGGCTCCGGCGCGCGCGACAGCGACTTGATCAGATCCTGTTCCAGCCGCACCAGCTCGATGGTCTCGTCGGCGATCTCCCGCAGGGCAACGACCGGGTTCTTGTCGTTGTCGCGATCGAGGGTCAGCTCCTCGCCGCGGCTCAAGTTGCGGGCGCGTTGCGAGGCGAGCAGCACCAGCTCGAAACGGTTCGGCACCTTCTGGACGCAGTCCTCAACGGTCACGCGCGCCATGCGCCACCCCTCCGGTTATCGGGTAAGCCGCTGTATTTAGGGGAGCGACGGCGTCGGCGCAAGGAACCGCATGAAGCAGGGCGGCGGCATCAATTCCCAACCGCGGATGCACCCAGCCGGGCGCCACCTCGACCAAGGGCGCCAGTACGAACTCACGGGCGTGGGCACGCGGATGCGGCAGCACGGGGTCGGCGTCGCGCAGCATCGCGCCGACGGCGATGATGTCGAGATCGAGGGTTCGGGCCGCATTGGCGAGGCCGCGGGCCCGCCCGAACCGGGCCTCCACGGCGTGCAGAGAAGCGAGCAGGACGGCGGGGTCGATCGCGCCCGCCAGCAGTGCGACGGCGTTCACATAGTCGGGCTGGTCGGAGCGCGGCACCGGCGTGGTCCGCCACCATCGCGACAGCCCTCGCAGCCGCAGTCCGGGGAGGGCGTCCAGCGCCACGGCCGCATGCCGGCAGGTCGTGAGCGGCGAGCCGCCGCCTGGCGCTGGGAGGTTGGCGCCGATCGCTACCAGAATCACGCGAAGGGTCCCCGGGCCGGGGATTCACAAACACAGCCGTTAGTGAGATGATCGCGCCGCGACTCGACGTCATTGTCAGGTATCATCATGGACCCGCATTTTCTGCCCACCGAGCGCATCGGCCTGTTCATCGACGGCGCCAATCTCTACTCCGCCTCCCGGAATCTGGGTTTCGACGTCGATTACCGCAACCTTCTCGAGTATTTTCGACGGCTCGGTAACGTGGTGCGAGCATATTATTACGCCGCGGTGCTGGAGACCGATGATTACTCGCCGCTGAAGCCGCTGACCGATTGGCTCGCCTACAACGGCTATGCACTCGTCACCAAACCGGCGAAGGAGTTCACCGACGCCACCGGGCGGCGGCGGGTGAAGGGCAACATGGACATCGAATTGGCGGTGGACATGCTGGAGATATCGCCGCAGCTCGATCACGTAGTGCTGTTCAGCGGCGATTCGGACTTCCGGCGGCTGGTGGAGGCCGTTCAACGCAAGGGCGTGCGGGTCTCCGTCGTGTCCTCGATCCGCACCGGCCAGCCGATGATCTCCGACGAGCTGCGCCGGCAGGCCGATCAGTTCATCGAGTTGGCGGACATCGCCAAGGAATTCACCCGTCGCCAGACCGAGCCGCGACCCCGCCCGCCGGCAGCAGGTCGCGCCACGCCGGCGGACCCGTACAGCGATCCGAGCGGGTGAGCGGCGCCCCGCCGGCAACGCCTGGGTCGGACTGCCCGCTCTGCCCTCGGCTGGTCGGCTACCGCGTCGCCAACCGCGGGGCGTTCCCGGACTGGCACAATGCACCGGTCCCGAGCTTCGGTCCGCTGACCGCACCGATCCTGGTGGTCGGCCTGGCGCCCGGGCTGCGCGGCGCAAACCGCACTGGCCGGCCGTTCACCGGCGATCACGCGGGCATTCTGCTCTATGGAACTTTGCTGCAGTTCGGACTGGCCTCGGGGGCATATGGGGCCGAGGCCACGGACGATCTGCTGTTGACCGGCTGCCGCATCAGCAACGCGGTACGCTGCGTGCCGCCGGCAAACCGGCCGCTGCCGGCCGAGGCGCTGTCGTGCAACCCGTTCCTGCAGGCGGAGATTGCCGCCATGGCGGGACTGCGGGCGATCCTCGCGCTCGGGGTGCTATCCCATGCGGCGGTGCTGCGGGCGGTCGGCTTGCCGGGGGCGCGCCTACCTTTTCGGCACGGCGCCCTTCACACGCTTCCGCATGATCGCGTACTCGCCGACAGCTATCACGTGTCACGGTACAATACCAACACCGGCCGGTTGACCGCCGCGATGTTCGAGGCGGTCATCCGAACGGTCCTCGATCACGTGGCGGAGAACGCCGCTTCCGACTGAAACGATCTCCGAACTCCGCCGCGGTCAGCGGTTCGTGCTCTGCCCGCCGGTGTTGTTCGATTGACCGCCGGTGCCGGTGTCGAACTGCGACTGCATGCCGTTATTGCCGCTGGCATCGGCGTCGTTCCCGCCGCCGCTGTTCAGGCTCTGGTTATAGCCGTTCTGGCCATAGCCGTTGTTCATGCCCTGATTATAGCCGTTCTGGCCGTTGTTGCCGGTCACACCCTGGCTGTAGCCGTTCTGGCCATAGCCATTATTCATGCCCTGATTGTAGCCGTTCTGGCCGTAGCCGTTGTTCATGCCCTGATTGTAGCCGTTCTGGCCGTAGCCGTTGTTCATGCCCTGATTGTAGCCGTTCTGGCCGTAGCCGTTATTCATGCCCTGATTGTAGCCGTTCTGGCCGTTGTTGCCGGTCATGCCCTGATTGTAGCCGTTCTGGCCGTAGCCGTTGTTCATGCCCTGATTGTAGCCGTTCTGGCCGTAGCCGTTGTTCATGCCCTGACTGTAGCCGTTCTGGCCGTAGCCGTTGTTCGTGCCCTGACTGTAGCCGTTCTGGCCGTAGCCGTTGTTCGTGCCCTGACTGTAGCCGTTCTGGCCGTAGCCGTTGTTCGTGCCCTGACTGTAGCCGTTCTGGCCGTAGCCGTTCTGGCTGCCATTATAGGACTGGCCGTAACCGCCGGTGCCGGTTCCCGAACTCCCGCCGCCCAACGCGCCGCCTTGCGCCACGGCCGCCGGGGCGGCGAGCAAGGCGCCGATTGCCGTCAGCGTGGTCAGTCGCATCAAGGACATCATCTCTGCCGTCTCCCTGGATAGTTTCGCTCGGGCGCCGAATCCCGGCCGTCGCCGGCTATCTCGGAACCTGGTCAGGTTAAACGGCGGGTGGCCGGAGGGGGTGCGTTGGGTAACCGATATGTAAGATAACGCCACGGCGACGGGGTGTTTCGCGCTTAGCCGTCAGCGCGCGCCCTCACGGAACAGGATCACCCGGACCGTGGCCACCAGCACCACCAGGTCGAGGAAGGCGTTGCGGTTCTTCACGTAATAGAGGTCGTAGGAGAGCTTCTCGCGGGCGTCCTCGATCGAGGCGCCGTAAGGATAATTCACCTGCGCCCATCCGGTTATACCCGGCTTCACGTAGGCGCGCTGATTATAAAACGGGATAACTTCGGCCAGTTGCTCGACGAAGTGCGGTCGCTCCGGCCGCGGTCCGACCAGGCTCATGTCGCCGCGCAGCACGTTTAGCAATTGCGGGATTTCATCGATGCGGGCGGTGCGGATGAGGGCGCCGATGCGGGTCATCCGGGGATCGCGCTGCTGCGCCCAGCGCGGCTTGCCGCCCGCCTCGGCATCCATACGCATGCTGCGGAACTTGAGCAATATGAACGGGCGGCCATGCAAGCCGACACGCTCCTGGCGGTAAAGCACCGGCCCGGCGCTGTCGAGGCGAATGGCGATTGCGGTCACGGCGATCAGCGGCAGGGTGAGAATGAGCAGCAGGAGACTGACCACCACATCGGTCGTTCGCTTCACGATCGCCGCGACCAGCCCAGTGATGAACCCCTCGGCGCCCAGCAGCCCGGCGGCGTTCAGCCGCTCCAGGCTGACCCGCCCGAGATGTTGCTCGCAGAAGCCGGATTCATCGAACACCGGGATGCCCCGCAGCTTGTAGTCGAGCAGCCAGGGCATCGAGCCGGGATCATGCCCGGCGGCGAGCAGGGCCCAGATGCCTTCGGCGCGCAGGTCCGCCGGGCTCGGCGGCGCCGCTTCGGGGTCGAGCTTGCCGCACAACTCGAACCGGGCGCCGCGCCGCGTGCGCAGCGCCGCCGTCAGGCGCGCCGCATCCGCGCCGCCGCCCACCAGTAACACCCGCCGCTCCAGCAGGCCCGGACTGAGGGCCATCCGCAGGGCCGCACGCGTGAGCAGCATGCAGGACACCCAGAGCACCAGGACCTTGGCGAGCCAGGCGGCGTAGCTGCCGGTCAGACCGGCACTGAAGGCGCCGCCGATCGCCAGCGCGACCGGAAACGCGAGGATCGCTCCGGCCGCGGCATTGACCGCCACCCGGCGCGGATCGAGGCAGGTGTCGGGGCGATACAGCCCGATCGCGATCGCCGTGGCGCCCAGCATGGTCGCGAGCAGCAGGGCGTGATCGGCAAGGCGGACATCCAGCGCTCTCCACGATGTACCGAGAAGGCGCACCGTGTCCGGCGCATCCATCATCGCGTAGACGACCACGAAGCCGATGACCAACTCGATCAGCCAGAGGGCCGCCATCTCAGGCGCGACATGGCGGCCCACCGTCCGTGTCATCTCGAGAAATTCCTCCAAGTCGAGCGGCGACGGTCGAGGCCGGGAAACCCGAATACGGTCGCAGCTTTGTCGCGTTGACGATCCGATCGGTGTACAGAACAAAATTCCTTCCGCAAATTTCAACAAAGCGTTGCGAAGGTCAAGAATATTTTACCCTTGATTCATCCGTGCCGATCAACGATGGATCACCCGCGCGTGGACGCGGCTCGACTCGCCGGGCGGACCATTCCAGTTATCGAGGTCGCGTGTGTTTCGGTCCTTGTTGCCTGTCTCGACTCTCGTCCTGCTGTGCGGGTTCGCGATGCTGGCCGCCTGCTCCTCCGACCCCGCCGGACCGGCCGCCATGGCAGCTTCTTCCGGACTCGTAACGGATGAGTATGTGATCGGATCAGGGGATGTGCTGAGCGTGTTCGTGTACCATGCGCCGGAACTCAGCGAACCCGAGGTGCCGGTGCGACCCGATGGCCGCATCTCGGTGCCGCTGGTGCAGGACATACAGGCGTCGGGCAAGACCGCCGATCAGCTCTCCCGTGAAATTTCGCTGCAACTCACGAAATATGTTCGTGATCCAAACGTGACCGTCATCGTGCGGAGCTTCGTCGGTCCGCTGGAGCGTCAGATCAAGGTGATCGGCGAGGCGACGGATCCCGAAGCGATCCCGTATCGGGATCGCATGACGCTGCTCGACGTGATGATCGCCACCAAGGGGCTGACCAAGTATGCGGCCGGCAACCGCGCCATCGTGGTGCGCCGCGACCGGGCGGCGCCGAGCGGACAGAAGATCATCCACGTCCGGCTCGGCGACCTGATCAAGGACGGCGACATCGCACAGAACATTCCGATGCGGCCGGGCGATACGCTTATCATCCCGCAGACCTGGTTCTGAGCGAGCCGATGGACCGCTCGCTCGCGCTCCTGCTTCGTTATCTGCGCCTCGCCTGGCGCCGTCGCTGGGTCGGGGTCGGCGTCGCCTGGGCGGTCTGCATCGCCGGCTGGGTCGGCCTGCACGAGGTGCGGGACCAATACCGGGTCCGCGCCCGGCTGTTCGTCGATGCCGACGCGGTGTTGACCCCGCTATTGCGCGGCATCGCCGTGGACGCCAACGCCGGCGACCAGCTCGCCATGCTCCAGCGCACGCTGCTGAGCCGGCCGAACCTGCTGACCCTCATCTCGAAGACCGATCTCGGCTTGAACGCGGCGAGCGCGGATGCGCGCGAACGGCTGGTCCAGAAGCTCGGCACCGAGATTAACTTGCAGTCGCAGGACAAGAACCTGTTCGCCATCGAGTATCAGAACGCCAGCCCGCGGCTTGCCCGCGACGTGGTGCAGACGTTGCTGTCGATCTTTACCGAGGAGGCTACCGGCAACAATCGCGCCGACATGGATAACGCGTTGCGCTTCCTGCGCGCCCAGATCGCCTCCTACGAGCAGCAGTTGCACCGGATGGAGGAGCGGCGCGCCACGTTCCGCGCCAAATACGCCGCGGTGCTGCCGGCCGAGGGCGCCGGCTCGCCGGGCGGCACGGTGGAGAGCCAGCGCGACGTGATCTCGCATCTCGACCTGCAGTTGCAGGACGCCAAGGCGCGTGAGGCGCAACTCAAGGGAAACCTGAAGGGGTTGGCACCGACGCTGCCGAGCGGCGGCGTGACCGGCGACGTGACGCTCGATCAGGCGGAAGCGCACCTGCACGAGTTGCAGACGCTCTACACCGATCGCTATCCGGGGGTGATCGAGCAACGGAAGCTGGTCGAGCAGCTTCGCCGCACCGGCGGATCGACGCGCGGGGTGACGGGCGCGCGGGGCGGGATGCCGAACCCGCTCTATGATCAGCTCGCGGTCAAGCTGGTGGATGAGCTGGCGAACGTCGCCTCGCTGACGCGCCAAATGGCGCTCGCCCGCGAGACCTTGGCGCGGATCGAACAGATCCGGCGCGACCAGCCTTCGGTGCTGGTCGAGTTCGACAACCAGAACCGCGACTACGGCGTGCTGCAGAAGAACTACGAGGAGCTGCTGGCGCGGTTGCAGGCGGCGACGCTGGCGCAGGCCGCCGATATCCAGGCCGACAAGGTGCATCTGCGCGTCATCGATCCGCCCGAGGTGCCGCTGCTGCCGGTCTCACCGAATCGTCCGCTGCTGCTTACCGGTGTGTGGGTGGTCGGACTCGGCGCCGGCTTCGCGGCCGCGCTGGGGCTCGCCCAATTCGACCGCTCGTTTGCGACGCTCGAGGATTTGCGCGCTCTCGGGCTGCCCGTTCTGGGAGGGATCTCGGCGTTCGGCGCCGCCCCGATCCGGCGTCTGCTGTTCGCCGGGGCGGGCTTCGCCGGCACCCTGGTGCTGCTGGTCGGGCTCTATGGGGGACTGCTGCTGCATCTCCTGCGCGGCCCGGGCACGATCTGAGCGATGCCCAACTCCTCGCATCTGATCGAGCGTGCCGCAGCCCGGCTGTCGGCGGCGGGTGCCGTGCCCGGCGGTCTCGGGTCCGCCGGCGCAAGTCCCATCATCGATCAGCCGGCCGCGCGACTGCCGCCGCAAGCGGATATGGCTCCGGCGTTAGCCATGGCATTGCTCGAGAAGGCCGGTCTGATGGTCGATCAGGCCGCGAGCGGTCGCATCTCCGAAGAGCTGTGGCTGGTGCAACGCCAAGTGCTGCGCACCGCCTTTGCGCGTAGCGAGGGCGCCGAGGCCGCGGCGGCGCCCGCCAATCTGCTGATGCTCACCAGCGCCCGGCCCGGCGAGGGCAAGAGCTTCACCGCGCTCAATCTCGCCGCCGGCGTCGCCCGCCAGGGCGACCACAAGGTGCTGCTCGTCGACACCGATGTGAAGGCGCGCTCGCTCACCGACCTGCTGGGGCTCCGCACGACGACGGGGCTGCTGGATCTGGCCGCCGATGGGGGGCTCGATCCGGCGCGGCTGGAGCATCCGACCGCGGTGCCGGGTTTGGCCGTGCTGCCGGCCGGCGGCGCGCGCGCGCGCAGCTCCGATCTGCTCGCCAGCCGCCAGGTCGGACGGCTGCTGCACGGCCTCGCCGGTCGCCATCCGGGGCGGCTAGTCATCCTTGACGGCGCACCCTGCCTTGTCACCAGCGATCCGGCGGCTCTCGCCCCGGTGGTGGGTCAGATCATCATGGTGGTGGAGGCCGATCGCACGCAGCGGGCGGATGTGGAGGCGGCGCTCGATCTGATCGGGGAGAACCCGGCCATCACGCTGATGCTGAACAAGATGCGTCCGGGCGGCGGGCACGCCTTCGGCGCCTATGCGCCCTACTATACGTCCTGAGCGGGCGGTGCGGGAGCCGGACGCATGAGCCCGCAAGCGCCGCGAACGGCGGCGCCGCTCGCCGGCGCCCTCGCGGCGCTGCTGCTGCCGCACACGGCGCGGGCGCAAAACACCGCCGGCGATGCCCTGCCGCTCGGACTGCCGCCTGCGGCAACGATCCTCAATCCGCCGGAGGCGGCGCCGCTCGGCGCTCCCGCAGCGCCGACAAGCAATCGCTATCAGCCGTCGGCGCCGCAGCCGACCGGCCCCGGCGTACCCGCCTGGACCTTCACCCCGTCGATCGGCCTCGAGGAGCTGTTCAGCGACAATATTCTGCAAAGCCAAACCCATCGGCAAGCGGACCTCATCACCGCGATCACGCCGGGGCTCGATCTGCGCGGCAACACGCCGCGGGTCGATGTCACGCTGCAATACCACCCGACGCTCGAGCTCTACGCCGACCACGGCTCCGCCGACAGCGTGGCGCAGCAACTGCTGGGATCGGGCACGGCGACGCTGATCCCCGATACGCTGTTCGTGAATGCGCGAGCGCTCGCCGCAGTGCAGCCGGCGGGCGGCGGACTGGGCGGCCTGGTCGGGTCGGACTTCGCCGACTCGCCGATCGGTGCCGGCGGGCTCGGCAGCGCCTCGGTGCCTGCGGCGCTGGCGCTCGACCAACACAACCGCCAGCAGACGACCAGCTTTTCGATCACCCCCTGGGTGCAGCACCGCTTCGGCGATTTCGGCACCGGCAAGATCGGCCTCACGCTCAGCACCTCCAGCATCAGCGGCAACAGCGAGGCGAACCCGATCCCCGGCACCGTCAGCGGCAACCAGCGCGAGCAGCGGGGCGAAGCGACGGTGCAGTTTCGCGGCGGCGAGGCGTTCGGGCGCGTGCGCGAGTTTGCGCTGCTCGATGCAGCCCAGAGCACCGGAACCGGGGTTTTGCAGGGCGCGCGCGATGACCTCGCGACCGATTGGGTGGGCTACGCGGTCAACCGTTTCCTGACCCCGTTCGCCGAGCTGGGCGTGGAGAGCATTTCCTACAACACCGCCGAGCGCACCCGCATCGATGACGCCGTGTGGGAACTCGGCGCCGTGCTGACGCCCAATCCCGACAGCCAGATTTCGGCGGGCTACGGCCACCATCAGGGTGCCAACTCGGTCGATCTCCGCGGCTACTACGCGCTCAGCGCGCGCACCCGGATCACCGCCAGCTACACCACCTCTCTCGGTACCGACGTCCAGCAGATCCAGAGCCAGCTGGGACTGGCCGATTTCGACCAGTACGGCAATGCCGTAGACGCCTGGACCGGGACGCCGCTGTTTCTCGGCAACGGCCTCCTCGGCACCCAGAATGCGCTGTTTCGCACCCGCACGCTGGCGCTGACCGCGTTGACGCGGCTCGACCGCGACGCCGTCTCGGTCTCGCTGCAGCGCCAGCACCAGAGCCCGGTCGGCAATGCGCCCGGCACCCCGGGCGGAGTTCCCGAGACCGGTTCGACCTTCATCGCCTCCTGGATCCACGATGTCTCGGAACGAACCAGCGTCGGCGCCAGCGCGAGCTATGGCCGCAACAGCTTCAGCAGCACCGTCTCGGGCGGCGAAAGCTTCATCGCCGCCACCGCCGGGGTCAGTTACCGGGTGAGCGAGAGCCTCACCACCACGGCCCGCTATTCCTATTTCGACCGCTGGTCCGATTTCGCCGGGCGCGGCTTCACCGACAACATCGTCCTGCTTGGCATCAGCAAAAAATTCTGAGCGGAGCCGCCATGTACGAGAAATACTACCATCTCACCGCCGCGCCGTTCCAGCTCACCCCCGACAGTCGGTTCTTCTTCGGCTCCACCGGGCACAGCCGGGCGATCTCGCACCTGGTGTACGGGCTGGCGCAGGAGGAGGGCTTCATCGTCGTCACCGGCGAGGTCGGGGCCGGCAAGACCACGCTGGTGGAACAGCTCGGCGCGCAACTCGACCGCGCCACCTACGTCATGGGCCGCATCGTCACCACGCTGGTCTCCGGCGACGAACTGCTGCGGCTTGCGGTCGGCAGCCTCGGCGTGGCGGACACGAGCGGCGATAAGGCGACGCTCCTGCGCCGGTTCGAGCAGACGGTGCGCGCGCATCGTGATGCCGGGCGACGCTGCCTGCTGGTGGTGGACGAGGCGCAGAACTTGCCGCTCGGCGCGCTCGAGGAGCTGCGGATGCTGTCGAACGTCACCCATGACGGGCGCGCCAGCCTGCAGTTGATCCTGCTCGGCCAGCCGCAGTTTCGCACCATGCTGGGCCGCCCCGATCTGGACCAGCTCCGGCAACGCGTGCTCGCCTCCTACCATCTCGGCCCGCTCACCGAGACGGAGACGCGCGCCTATGTGGAGCATCGGCTGCGCACCGTCGGTTGGATGGCCGATCCACGCTGGACCGACGACGCCTTTCGGGCGCTGTTCAATCAGACCGGCGGGCTGCCGCGGCGGATCAACACGCTCTGCGCAAGGGTGCTGCTCTACGGCGCGCTCGAAGAGACGCATGTCATCACCGCCGAGATGGTGGACGCGACGGCGGCCGAGTTGGCGCGTGATCTCGGCGCCGGCGCCGCCGCGGCGGCGGCGCTCTGCGCGGCGGCGCCGGGTGGCGACGACGAGTTGGCGACCCGCATCGTCGGGCTGGAGCGGCGGCTGGAGCGGCAAACCCGGACGTTGCGCCGATTGCTCGAGATGATCGGCGCCTATGCCGACGCCGAGGCCGCGCCATGACCATCAACGCGATGACGGTCGATGTCGAGGACTACTTCCAGGTGCAGGCGCTGTCCGGCGCGGTCGCGCGCGCGCGGTGGGACCGCATCCCGCCGCGGGTGGAAGCCAACACGGACACCATCCTCGAACTGTTCGACGCCGCCGGCATCCGGGCGACCTTCTTCACCCTGGGCTGGATCGCCGAGCGTCATCCCGCGTTGGTGCGTCGCATCGTCGCCGGCGGCCACGAGCTCGCCAGCCACGGCTGGGACCACACCCGCGCCGATGCCCAGAACCCGACCGAGTTCCGCGCCGATGTGGGCCGCACCCGGCGGCTGCTCGAGGATATCGGCGGCGTTGCCGTCGCCGGCTATCGGGCGGCGACGTTCTCGATCGGCCGGCGCAACCTTTGGGCCTTCGCGGCCCTGGAGAGCGAGGGCTATCGCTATAGCTCGTCGATCAACCCGATCCCGCACGACCTCTACGGAATGCCGGAGGCGCCGCGCGTGCCGTTCCGCCCCGAGGGCGGGACGCTGTGGGAGTTTCCGATGACCACCGTGCGTGTGCGCGGCCGCAACCTGCCCTGCGCCGGCGGCGGCTACTTCCGATTGCTGCCGTATTCGCTGTTTCGTGCCGGGTTGCGGCGGGTGAACCGCACCGACGGCCAGCCGGGCATCTTCTATTTCCATCCATGGGAGGTCGATCCGCGGCAGCCGCGCGTGCGCGGGCTCGGCCTCAAGTCGCGGCTGCGCCACTACACCAATCTGCGCCGCATGGCCCCCCGCCTGGAGCGCCTGCTGGGCGAGTTCGCCTGGGACCGGATGGACTGCGTGTACGCGCAGCTGCTGGACCGCGAGGCGGCGACGCCCGCAGTCGATGCGGCGGCGTTGGCGGCGGTCTGATCCGATGCGCCGACAAGGGGATCGCTCGCCCGTCTCTCCCGGCCTCCTCTCGCAAGCGGAGGGCGGCGGTTGATTACCCGCGCACTTTCGCCGGGGCGCGTGGGGGCCGCCGAGGGGCCGGTCGCCGCCGTCCCGGCGCTCCTGGTGGGGCTGCTGGTCCTCGGGATGCTGTTCGGCGAAGAAGTGGTCGCCGCGGTCCGGGTCTGGATCGATTCCACGGCCTATAATCATTGCTTTCTCGTGGTCCCGATCGCCGCCTTCCTGGTTTGGGACCGGCGACGGCTGCTCGCCGGGGCGAACGCCCGGCCGGTGCCGCTGCTCGGCTTGCTGGCGGTGCCGCTCGGCTTCGCCTGGTTCGCCGCCGAGCGGGTCGGGGTGATGGAGGGGCGCCAGCTGGTGGTGATCGCTCTGGTCGAGCTGCTGTTCCTCGCGGTGCTGGGCCGCCGGCTCTACACGCTGTTGCTGGGGCCGCTGCTTTATCTCTTCTTCCTGGTACCCTTCGGCGACTTCCTCACCCCGGCGCTGCAGGACTTCACGGCCTTCTTCGTCATGCACGGGCTCAATCTGATCGGCGTCGCCAATTACACCGACGGCTACACGATCCAGATCCCCGAGGGCACATTCTTCATCGCCGAGGCTTGCGCCGGCTTGCGCTTTCTGATCGCGTCCGCCGCCTTCGGCGTGCTCTACGCGCTGCTGATCTATCGCTCGCCGATGCGTCGCGCCGTCTTCATCGCGGCGTCGCTCATCGTGCCGGTGATCGCCAACGGCTTCCGCGCGCTCGGCATCGTCATGCTCGGCCATGTCCTCGGCAGCGCACAGGCGGCGGAAACCGACCATGTGCTGTACGGCTGGATGTTCTTCTCCGCCGTCACCGTGATCCTGGTGGCCTCGGGGCTGCCGTTCCGGCAGGACCAGCGCGGTGGCCGTCGCGATCGCCCGCCGCCGCCGCCACGATCGGCGCCGCCGGTCGGGGGAATCATCGCCGCGACCGCCTCGGTGCTGCTGCTGGGCGCGCTCGGGCCGGCAACCGCACGGGCGCTGAGCCGCCCGGCCGAACCGGCGGATGTGCCGCTCGCGCTTGGTCCGATTGCGACCTGCAACGCCGTCCCGTCGGCGCGGCCTGCAGGCGAACAGCGATTCGCGTGCGATGGCGCCGCCGTCACCGTGCGAGCGGAGGCCTTCCCGGCGGGCACCGGGCCGCGGCCCATTCTGCTCGAGGAGCAACGCCTGAGCGCCGTGGCGGCGGCGGAGGAAGACGTGACCACCGGACGCGTAACGGCACGCGGACTATCCTGGCGGGTGGTCGAATCCGACCATCCCGCCCGCTTCACCGCCACCCTGCTATGGCAGGATGGCAAGCCGGTCGAACCGGGCGCTCGGTTCCGCCTGCGTCAGGCCTGGCGCAGTATCGCGGGCGGATCGGCGCCGGTTCTGGTGGCGGTGCGCGTAGAGGCGGACGAGCAAGCGTCGGGGTACGGCGCAGCCCGGCTCGCGCGGCTCGCAACCGGCGTGTTTTTGGACGGAGACGGCGGCCTGCCGGCGGCGCTCGGCACCATGGCGACGCCCCGATGACGTCCCCGGCCCGCCCCGCAGGGGAGAACAGTGGTTTGAAACGTGTCGCCTTGATCGGCGCCGGCGTCATCTCGCGGGTTCACGCCGAGGTCCTGCGGTCGATGCCCGGGCTCCGGCTGGCCGCGGTGATCGATCCCGCCACCGACCATGCGCGCGCGCTGGCCAAGCAATTCGCAATCCCGGAAGTGTTCGCCTCGGTCGAGGCGGCGCTCGCGGCGGACGCGTTCGACCGCGCCCATGTGCTGGTGCCGCCCGAGCGCCACGCGGAGGTGACGGCGCGGCTGATCGCCGGCGGCAAGCCGGCACTGGTGGAAAAGCCGTTGGCGCATGACGGGCGCACCTGCGCAGTCCTGGTCCGTCAGGCGGAGGCGGCCGGCATTCCGATCGGCGTCAATCAGAATTTCGTCCATCACCCGGCCTTCGCGCGGTTGCTGGAGACGGTGCGCAGCCGCCGGCTCGGCCCCGCGAGCCACGCCTCGTGCATCTACAACCTGCCGCTTCGGCAGATTGCCGCGCGCCAGTTCGGGCATTGGATGTTCGCCAGTCCCGGCAACCTCCTGCTTGAACAAGCGGTGCATCCGCTGTCGCAGATCGCGAGCTTGGCCGGAGCCATCGGCGAGCTTCGGGTACTGCCGGCGCCGCCGGTGCAAATCGCTCCCGGGCAGGCGATCTATCCGAAGATGGACATTGCCTTCGATTGCGCGGAGTTTTCGGCGAGCCTGCATTTCGCGCTCGGACAAGCCTTCCCGGTCTGGTCGATCAGCGTGGTCTGCGACGACGGGATCGCCGTGTGCGATATGGTGGCGAACCGGTTTCACACCATCGGGCGGACCCGGCAGATGGAGGTGATCGACAACGTCGCCTCCGCCACCCGCACGGCGCGGGCGACCATCGGCGCCAGCTTGCGCAACGCGTCCGACTACAGCCTCGCGCAATTGCGGCTGAGATCGCGAGCCGACGGCTTTTACCGCAGCATGGCAGAGAGCATCCAAGGCTTCCACGCCGCCGTGGACGCCGGCCGCTCGCCGGTGCTGGATGCGGCGTTCGGCGCCATGATCGTCGGGGTCTGCGAGCGGATGCGCGACCAGCTCCCGGATGGTGCGACCTCCCGGGTTGAAGTGGTCGCCGAATTGCCGGCGGAGGCCGCCCCGCGTCGCCCGGCGCCGGCATTGGCCATTCTCGGTGGCACCGGCTTCATCGGTGCGCATCTGGTGCGGCACTGTGTCGCCGAGGGCGTACCGGTGTCGGTGATGGCACGATCGACGCGCGGCTTGCCGGAGGTCTTCGCGCATCCGCTGGTTCGGCTGCACCGCGGCGATATTCGCGATCCCGCAGCGGTCGAGGCGGCGATCGCCGGGGCGGCGCGGGTGGTGAACCTCGCCCATGGCGGCGGCGGCGGCTCGCGCGAGGAGATCGAGGCGTCGATGGTGGGCGGCGCCGAGACGGTGGCGCTGGCATGTCGGCGCGCCGGTGTGCTGCGTCTGGTGCATGTCGGCTCGATCGCCGGCCTCTATCTCGGGCCGCAGCCGCGGGCCGTCACCGGCGCCACGCCCCCGGATCGGCACCCCGACCGGCGAGCCGATTATGCGCGCGCGAAGGCGCTGTGCGACCGGATGCTGCTGGAAATGTACGAGCGCGACCGGCTTCCCGTCGTCATCCTGCGCCCCGGCGTGGTGGTGGGCGAGGGCGGCAGCGCCTTTCACGGCGGGCTGGGTTTCTTCAACAACGAGCAGCACTGCATCGGCTGGAATAACGGCAGGAATCCGCTGCCCTTCGTGTTGGCCGAGGACGCAGCCGGCGCGATCCTGCGCGCGTGCACGGCCGAGGGCATCGACGGGCACTGCTACAACATCGTGGGCGACGTGCGGCCGAATGCGCGGGAATACATCGCCGCACTCGGAGACGCCTTGCAGCGGCCGCTGCGTTTTCACCCGCAATCGCCGCTCAAGCTGTGGGCGAGCGAGTGCGGCAAGTGGGCGATTAAGCGGGCCGGGGGCCGGCGGGCGCCGCTGCCCTCGCTGCGCGACATGCGTTCTCGGGGAATGCGGGCCGTGTTCGACTGCGCCGACGCCAAACGCGATCTGGCTTGGGCGCCGGTGAGCGATCCGGTGGTGTTCATGCGGCGTGCGGTTGACGTCCACGGCGGCTGATAAGCCGGCGATGCTTACGCTGCTCAACGTGTTCTCCACTTTCGCCGTGGGCGGGCCCCAGGTGCGTTTCGCCGCCCTCGCCAATCGGTTGGGGGGGCGTTATCGGCACCGCATCGTGGCCATGGACGCCACATTTGCGGCGCGCGAGCGGCTGGCGCCGGATCTTGACGTCGAATACCCGGTGATCGCGATGCATCGCGGCGCCACCTTCGCCAACCTCCGCCCGTTTCGCCGCGCGCTGCGCACGCTGCGCCCCGATGTGCTCATCACCCACAACTGGGGTTCGATCGATTGGGCAATCGCCAACCTGCCGGGACTGGTCCGTCACATCCACATCGAGGACGGGTTCGGGCCGGAGGAGCGCGATCTCCAGATCGGTCGCCGGGTGCTGACGCGGCGACTGGTGCTGCGCCGTGCCACGGTCGTGCTGCCGTCACGCACGCTGGAGGGCTTGGCGCGCGACGTGTGGCGCCTGCCGCCGACGCGGTTGCGCTACATCCCGAACGGCATCGACCTCGCCCGGCTGAACGCGGCGCGCGACCCCGCCGGCTTCCCCGGCGAAGGCCCGGTCATCGGCACGGTCGCGGCGCTGCGGCCGGAAAAGGCGCTGGATCGGCTGTTGCGGGCGTTCGCCCTGCTCGGCCCGGTGGCGGCGCGGCTGGTGATTGTCGGTGACGGGCGGGAACGGCCGGGGCTCGAGCGCCTCGCCACCGCTCTCGGCATCACGGCGCGCGTCCACTTCACCGGTCATATCGCCGATCCGGCCAGCCTCTATGCCGGCTTCGACGTGTTCGCGCTCTCCTCCGACACCGAGCAGATGCCGTTGACGGTGATCGAAGCGATGGCGGCCGGCCGGCCGGTGGTGGCGACCGATGTCGGCGACGTGCGGGTGATGGTGGCGCCGGAGAACGCCGCCTTCGTCGGACCGAAAGATGATGCGGCGCTGGCGCGATCGCTGGGCGCACTGCTCGCCGATCCGAAGTTGCGCGCCCGCCTCGGCGCCGCCAACCGCGCCAAGGCGGCGCGCGATTACGACCAGGAGGCGATGTTTGCCGCCTACGCCGCGCTGTTCGACGGCGCGGCCGGATCAGTCCCGGCCTGAAGCCGATAAACCAGCAGTCCCACCCATTCATGCAGCGCGTGGAAGCTGCGCCACCAGCCGGCGGCGGTGGGCAGCCAGCCGCGGCCCGGCGCGTCCGGCGGCACCGAGAAGACGGTCGGCCGCATCCCGAAATGACGAAATGCGAGGACCGGCGCGCGGCTCGTGCCAGGCGTGAGTAACGACATAGACCGCACTGATGCCTTCGGGGCGCAGCATCGCCGCGCTGTCGGCGGCGTTCTCCCACGTCGTCCGTGATCGATCCTCGATCCAGCGGACCGGCACGCCGAAGTCGCGCTCCAGCGTACGCGCCATCACGGCGGCGACCGGCTCCTCGCCCGATCCCAAAACCCCACCCGAGACCACGACCGGCAGATGCGTCCGGTGCCAGAGCCGCGCACCTGCGAGCAAACGCTGCAAGGTCAGCGGCCCGGGCTCGAGCCCCTCGGTGGTGTGCTCGACCTCGGCGCTGAGGATGACGATCGCTTGCGGCGGCGCGTCGGCGGGCGGGCGGGTCGGCAGGCCCCCTTCCAGCGTCGCCAGCAGCGCCTGTCCCGTCGCCGGCACGCCGAGCGCTAGCGCCACCAACAAGGCGGCGGCGCCGAGCGCGAGCCCGCGGCCGGGGCGCCGACGCGACAGCGCCGCCCACAGGAGTTCCGGCCAGCGCCACATAGATCAGCCACGCCGGCGAGATGACGAGGTCGGTGAGCACAAGCCGCGCGCTCATCTCGGCGCCGCCGCCGGTCGGGGCTGGCGAGCGCGCCCGATCTGTGGATAATCCATGCGTCCGGTTCCGAAGAAACGTTGCGAGGAGACCCGAATACCATGCAACCGCGTATCGCCGCACTCGGCCTGTTGTTGGCCGCCGCCGCCCTGATCCAGCCGGCCTCGGCGCGCACCTTTCGGTGGGCCAATGACGGCGACGTGGGGGCGATGGACCCCGACACGCGCCAGGAGACGGTGCAGCTCTCGTTTCTGGGCAATATCTATGAACCGCTGGTGCGGCGCGACCGCGACCTGGGGCTGGAACCGGCTTTGGCCGCGACGTGGGAGCACACCGCGCCCAGCGTCTGGCGCTTCCATCTGCGGCCCAATGTGAAATGGCAGGACGGCTCGGCGTTCACCGCCGACGATGTGGTGTTCTCGCTGCATCGCATCCAGTCCAAGACGTCGCTGATGCGCGCGCCGATGGCGATGGTGAAGGACGTGCGCAAGATCGACGACCTGACGGTGGATTTCGAGACCGTTAATCCCGATCCGATCTTTCCTCAGGAGCAGACCAACTTCCTGATCATGAGCAAGGCATGGTGCGAGGCGCACCATTCGGTCGATCCGGTGGTGATCGGCGGCACCGAAGACAACTACGCGGTGCACAACGCGATGGGGACCGGACCATATCGTCCTCGTCTCGCGCGAGCCCGACCGCAAGACGGTGGTGAAGAAGAATCCCGATTGGTGGGACAAGAACGCCAGCAACGCCGACCGTGGTGGAATTCGACGTCATCGGCAACGCCTCGACGCGCGTGGCGGCGCTGCTGTCGGGCGAGATGGACATGATCTACACCGTGCCGCCGCAGGATATCGCGCGCATCAAGGCATCGCCCGACCTCAAGGTGGTGGAGCATCCCGGAACTGCGCACGATCTTCCTCGGCATCAACCAGTCGCGCGCGAGAATTGCCGACCAGCAACATCAAGGGCAAGAACCCGCTCAAGGACGTGCGGGTGCGGCGCGCCTTCGCGCTGGCGATCGACGAGAACGCGATCGCCAAGCGGGTGATGATGGGGCTGGCGCACCCGACCTGGATGATGTGGGGTCCGGGCGTGAACGGCTATGACGCCGACCTGGATGTGCGGCCGAAGGCCGATCCGGCGAAGGCCAAGAAGCTGCTTACCGAAGCCGGGTATCCGGACGGCTTCACCATCGGCATGGACTGCCCGAATGACCGCTATGTGATGGACGAGCAGATCTGCACCGCCATCGTCTCCATGCTGGCTCGGGTCGGCATCAAGGTTAACCTGAACGCGCAGACCAAGTCGAAGTATTTCGCCAAGACCGGATCGCCCAAATACGACACCGACTTCTACCTGCTGGGCTGGACGCCGGCGACTTACGACGCCAACAACGCGCTCTATGCGCTGCTGGGCACCCGCAACGGCCAGCGCGGGGAGGTCAACAACGGCGGCTACTCCAATCCGAAGCTCGATTCGCTGATCGAGCAGATCGGCGTCGAGCAAGACGCCAAGAAGCGCGACGCCATGATCGACGAGGCGGCCGAGATCGTGCAGAACGACGTGGCCGACATTCCGCTGCACCAGCAGGTGATCGTGTGGGCGATGAAGAAGAGCGTCGACGTGGCGCAGCTCGCCGACGACAACTTCCCGTATCGGTTCATTCAGATGCACTGACGTGGCATCCGGCAGGAGAGAACGATGCCCTTCGACATGAGCGATCGGTTCAACCGCGATCTGCCGGAGCCGGTCGCGCGCTGGGCGGGGTTTCCGCCCTACAAC
The DNA here is from genome assembly GCA_963762525.1 of uncultured Pseudomonadota bacterium. GTDB lineage: Bacteria > Pseudomonadota > Alphaproteobacteria > Acetobacterales > Acetobacteraceae > DATFDN01. The sequence continues at coordinate 829,623 of CAVXKT010000003.1, read as the reverse complement.
TTCGTCGGCGGTCATAATGACCCGACGCTGATCCCGACCGAGGCTCTGGTCGAGGCCACCGCCGCGGTGCTGCGCCGCGAAGGGCCGAGCCTCGCGATGTATAATCTCGGCCAGGGCCCGCAGGGGTTTCGGGAATTGCGCGCATTCGTCGCCCGCAAATCCGCCGAGCGGCGCGGTATCACGGTCGGCGCCGACGACGTGCTGATCACCACCGGATCGGGGCAGGGGATCGACATCGTCAACCGGCTGCTGGTGCGGGCGGGCGACACCGTGCTGTTGGAGGAATTCTCCTATGGCGGCGCGATCAGCAAGCTCAAGGCGCTCGGCGTCAATATTGTCGCCATGCCGCTCGATGAGGAGGGCATTCGCATCGATGCGCTATCGGCGATCCTCGACGAGCTGAAGGCGAAGGCGATCGCGCCGAAATATATCTACACCATCCCGACCATCCAGAATCCGACCGGCAGCATCCTGCCGCTCGGGCGGCGGCAGGCGCTGTTGGCGCTGGCCCGCGCCCATGATGTCCCGATATTCGAGGACGAATGCTACGCCGATCTGCTGTGGTCGGATGTGCAGGCGCCGGCGGCGTTGTATGCGCTGGAACCGAGTCAGGTGATCCATATCGGCTCGTTCTCGAAGTCGCTCGCCCCGGCGTTGCGCGTGGGCTATGCGATTGCCGAATGGCCGGTGCTGTCGCGGATGATCGCCTGCAAGAGCGACAGCGGAACCGGCGCGCTCGATCAGATGATCGTCGCCGAGTATTTCGCCCGCCACTTCGGCGCCCACGTGGACGAGCTCAGCGCCGGGCTGCGCGAAAAGCTGGACACCATGCAGGAGGCGCTGGCGCGCGAGTTCGGAACCACGATCGAGACCTGGCGGCCGCGCGGCGGGATCTTTCTGTGGATGAAGCTTCCCGCCGCGGTGGACGTGCGCACGCTGCTCAAGCCCGCCGCCGATGCGGGCATCGTCTTCAACGCCGGACCGGAATGGGCGTGCGACGCCGAAGCGGCGAAATCGCATCTTCGGCTCTGCTTCGCGCTGCCGTCGAAGCAGCAAATCCGCGACGGCGTCGCGGGGTTGGCGCAGGTGTGCCGGGAGCAGACGGGCGTGCCGGTGCGCAGCGCGAATGTGGAGTATGGGGCGTAGGGCGGAAGCGCAGCGCATTCCGCCGTTCTTCGCGGGAGCCGCCGGGGTACGCCGGCGGCGGAATGCGCTGCGCTTTTCCGCCCTACAGCATCGGCTAACCCCCTGCGGCTAAAGCCAAAATCCGCTCCATGTGAGCATCGGCGAGCGCGCGCAGCTCGGCGTCGGTGCGGTCCTGCACGGGGTGCGGGATGAACACGTAGGCCGGGTCGGTGCCGAGCGAGCGCGCCTGCGCGGCGGCGGCGTCGATGAACTCGGTGGTCGCCACGCCGACGACGGGGATACCACGGCCTTCCAAGTCCGACATGTCATGCGTACAGCACGACGTGCAGGAGCCTCAGTCGGCCAGCCCTTCGATCACGACGTCAACCTCGCCGGCGATTTGCTGGCGCAATGGCAGCGGCGCCGGGCGGGTCACGGTCGGCTTCATGTAGCGGCGCACGCGGACGCCCCGCTCGCTCAGCAGCTCTTCGAGCCGGTCGAGGAACACGTCCCCGCGCGGCTTCGAAATGTCGAGCAGCCCGACGGTCAGCCCGTCGAGCGCCGGCGGGCGTTGCAGCCGCGGTCTGGTGGCGGCGCTGCGCTCCGCCCCCGGATCGAGCAGCACGGTCATGATCGCACCTCCCTGGTGACGGGGCTGGAGCCGCGTTCGCCGCTGGCCGCCCAGCCGCCGATGATGCCGGAGAACATCCCGGCGCCGCCGCCCGCGCGGACCACCATCAGCCCGCCCGGCCGGAATTTGTTGACCATTCGCCCGGCGAGCGCGGGGCTGCCGCCCTCGGCGATGCCGCGGGCGCCGGCGATCAGATCGTCGCCCGAAATCTCGCACAGGCGATACAGCTCCTCGTAGAGGCGCCGCTTGCTCCAGCCGGCCTCGCGGAAGGTCCGATGATGCTCGGGGCAGACCACCAGGATGGCATCGCAGGCCGGCGCGAGCTTCACGTTGAAGATCGATTTCAGGCATTCGGCGAAGCTGCGCGCGAGGCTTTCCGGGGTACGCGACTTCTGATCGACGACGCCCTGCAACCCGTAACCGGCGAAAGCGGTGACGGCCGAAACGCCGCGCGCCAGCCCGCGCTCCACCGCCAGCGGCTCCCAGCACGAGTCCTCCTCGTCCTCGGCGAAGCAGTAGGTGTATTTGCCCGGATTGCCGAGCGTGGCGCGGTCCACCTCCTGCGGACGGCCGCCGCCGATGTTGCGGATCACCAGTTGCAGCGCGCGGCCGATGGTGGCGTTGGCGCGGTTGCCCTGGCCGAGCGCATTGCCGCGTGCATTCATGCCGATCCGCCGTCGCACCGGTCCGTTCACGATCAGCACCGGACCGACATACATCGTCGTCGCCAGCACGCCGTGCATGGCGAACGCCTCGTCCAGCACCGCTTCGACGGCGGCCAGAACCACCGGCAGGTATTCCGGCTTGCAGCCGGCCATCACCGCGTTGATGGCGACCTTCTCGACCGTCGCCGGCTCGAGGTCGGGCGGTACGGCGCCGATGATTTCGCCGGGGGCGCGGACGGTGCCTTGCAGCATCCGCAGCACGCGCTCCTCCGTGGGCGGACAAGCGGCAAGCCGTCCGACCAGCCGCGTTCGTACATCGCCTCGATCTCGTCCTCGGCGTCGCCGAGCGTGACACGGCGGGCGGTGATGCCGGTTTCCGCATGGCGTATCCGCAGCCGTTCCAGAATGCCGGGCTCGAGATTTTTCGCCCCGCATCCGGGCTGAAACGCGCGCAACCCGAGGCCCAGAGCGTCGGTGCGGGCGACCCGTTCCCACTCGGCGCGATCCCAGCCGTAGATGCGTGCGGCCTCGCACCCGTCCGCCATGCGGATGAGCGTCGGCACGATCTCGATTTTCAGCCGATGCGAGACATCGAGTGCGGTGTCGTCGATGCGGTCCACTTCCTCGGGGAAGCTCGGATCGTCCTGGGTGAACACCACCAGCGGAAGACGGTGCGCCAGTTCGGCGAGCACGGGGACGGTCAGCACGCAGGTCGGGCAGTCACGCTTGACCACCGCGATAAGCCCATCGCTCGGCAACCCGGTGTCGCTCATCGCGCGCCCCTGTTCCGTGGCGGACGCTAATCCGATGCGCCGCCGGGGTCCATGACCGCCAAGATCGCGGCGAGTTACCCTAATCCGCTACGCGCTCCGGGTCCACCAACACCCCCAACACAGCGCCAGTCGCGCCTCGGCGCGGTTCGGCGATCTCCAGGATCAGCCGTTCGCGGCTGACATGCAGGCCCATGCGCTCGCTCAGTCGCCGGCTGCAGCGCCGGCAGGTCGGCCGCATCGTGCGGCGTCAGCGCCACCCCCTCGGGGCCGGCGGAGAGGGCGGCGATGCCGAGTGCGCGGCAGGCCAGGCGCAGGCGCGCGAGATCGAGCAGGGAACGGGCCGGATCGGGAAGGTCGCCGAAACGGTCCTCGATCTCTTCGCCCAGATCGTCGATCGCCGACCGCGAATTCGAGCCGGGCGAGCCGCCGGTAAAGCTCCAGCCGGATATCGGGTTCGGGAACGGTGTCGGCCGGCAGGAAAGCGGCGATGTCGAGCGAAAGCGCCGGCGTCCATTCCGGCGGACCGCCCGCGACCGCGCGCGCCAGCATGTGGTCGTAGAGCTCACTCCCCAGCAGGCGGACATGGCCGGCCTGGCGTTCGCCCAGGATGTCGCCGGCGCCGCGCTGGTCGAGATCGGCGGCGCTCACCGCGAAGCCGGCGCCGAGATCGTCGAGCGCGGCCCAGCGTTCGAGCCGCTTGCGCGCCGGCGCGGAAGGGGGATGCGCGGGATCGGTCAGCAGGAAGGCGTTCGCCCGCGCCCGCCCGCGTCCGACCCGGCCGCGCAACTGATGGAGCTGCGCCAGCCCGAAGCGATCGGGGCGCCAGACCAGCATCGTGTTGGCGTTGGGGATGTCGAGCCCGGCCTCGATGATGCCGGTGGCCAGGAGAACGTCGGATTTGCCGGCGGCAAACGCCAGCATCACGCGATCCAACGCCTCGCCGCGCAGCTTGCCATGCGCTTGCGCCAAGCGTCAGTTCGGGCACCAGCTTGCCGAGCCGTGCGGCCATCGGCGCCATGTCTTCGATGCGCGGGCAGACGAAGAAGCTCTGCCCGCCGCGCCGCGCCTCGCGCAATAGGGCGGCCCGCACCAAAGCGTCGTCGAACTCGACGATTTCGCTACGCCCCCTCTGACGGGCGGCCGGAGGCGTCGTCAGCAGGCTCAGCTCGAACAAGCCGAGCAGGGCCGCTTGCAAGCTGCGCGGCAACGGCGTCGCGGTCATGGTGAGCGCGTGGACGCCCCGGGCCAGCGCGCGCAGGCGTTGCTTTTGCGCCTCCCCGAAGCGCTGCTCCTCGTCGATCACGACAAGACCGAGCCGCTCGAATCGGACCCCGCTCGCCAGCGCCTGCGTCCCGATCACGATCCGGACCTGCCCGTCGCGCAGCCCGGCGAGCGTCGCCCGCGACTCCGCCGAGCGCGAGGAGCGCAGCAGCGGCGCCGGGGTGAGCCCGAGCGGGGACAGGCGGCGGCGGAACGTCTCGAGGTGTTGGCGGGCGAGCAGGGTGGTCGGCGCGGCCACGGCCACCTGGAAGCCGGCGAGTGCCGCGGCGGCGGCGGCGTGCAGCGCCACCTCGGTCTTACCGAATCCGACATCGCCGCAGACCAGCCGCTCCATCGGAACGGTGTGCGCCATGTCGGCGAGCGTGGCGTCGATCGCCGCCTGCTGGTCCTCGGTCAGCGCGTAGGGGACGCGGCGGGCGAAGCGCTCCATGGCCGAACGGCTCGGCGCAATGGACGGCGCCTCGGTGGCGGCGCGCGCGCGGCGGCGCGCGGCGATGCCGGCCGCGACCTCGGCGATTTCCGACGCCACCTCGTCGCGGCGGCGGCGCCATGCCTCGCCGGTCAGCCGATCCGGCGCCGCGGCGGCCTCGGCGGAGCCGTAGCGCCAGACCCGTCCGGCCTCCTCGGCATCGATCAGCAGCCGCTGATCGGCGGCGAATGCCAGCACCAGGCATTCGCGAGCGGCGCCCTCTTCCAGCATGGTGAGCCCCGCCAGACGGGCCAAGCCATGCTCCGGCTCCACCACCAGATCGCCGGTGCGCAACTCTGCCGCGCCGAGCGCGCCGGCCGGGTTTGCGGCGCGCTTTTGCGGAATTGCGACATCGCCGGCGAGCACCGTGCGGCCGTCCTGGCGGAAGCCCGAGGTCAGCGGGAGTTCGAGCAGTCCGATCCGTCGGGGCGGAAGCTCGTCATGCCAAGAAGCCAGCATCGAAGGCGCCGGGTGCAGCCGGCGCCGCAGCAGCCGGGTGAGGGCGGGGCGGTCGGACGCGCAGATCACCACCGCATCATCAGCGGCGCGCTCGGTCGCCAGAGCGCTCAGCGCGGCGGCGGTGCGCGCCGGGGGAACGGTCTCGGCGATCGGAGCGCCCCGGTCCGGCGCGAAGCGGAATACCGAGCGGCCGGTCAGCGCCGACGTCACCTCGTCGGCGCTGAGGTAGAGTTGCGCCGGCGGGGTGAGCGCACCCGTCAGCCGGCGCGCCTGCCAAGCATCGTCGATCGTGTCCAGCCAGTCGGCGATGCGATCCTCGGCGCCCGCTTCCAGCGAGACCGCGGCGGCAGGCAGCGCATCGAACAGAGTCTCCGACCTCTCCGGCAGCAGCCGGTCGGCGACTTCGCTCACCGGCTCGCCGGGGACGGCGAAGCCTTCGGTGGCGGGCAACAGGGTGACGGCTGCGCGTTCGCCGGTGCTGCGCTGGTCCAGCGGGTCGAATTCGTGCAGCGCGACGATGCGATCGCCGTCCCATTCCAGACGGACGGGTCGTTCCGCGCCCGCGGGATAAATGTCGGCGCCGTTGGCTCGCAGCGAAGCCGTCCCCGCTTCTTCCACGCGTTCCTCGAATTGATAGCCGAACGCCGCGAGCGTCGCATGCAACCAGTCGGGCGCCGCTTCGTCTCCGGGCGCGAGGCGGACGCGCCGCTCCTTCAGCCGAGCGCCGGCGGGCACGCGTTGCAGCAAACCGGCGGCGCCGGACACCACCAGGCGCGGACGGCCGGGCGCTTCGGCGATCGCGGCCAGACCGGCGACGCGCGCGCCGGTTACACGCCGGCTCGGCCGCGCGCGGTCATGGGGAAGTGAGTCCCAAGCCGGCAACGCGATCACTTCGAGATCGGGCGCGAAGCCGCGCGCCATGGCGACGATCTCGGCGACGGCGCCCTCCCGACGCGTGACATGCAGCAGCCCCGCCGGAAGCGACGCCGCTCGTTTGGCGAGCCACAGCGCCAAGGCGCCTTGAGGCGGTTCGCGGACGACGGCGGAAGGCTGCGAATGATCGGGCATGAGCCTGCCGAACGGCGAGCGACGCGGCGGGTTGCGTCAATGGGCCTGGCGTGACGGCTCGAAGCGCTCGGCGTGCCCGGGCCGGGCCCGTCCCGGCATTGCTACGCCGAACGCTCCAACACATGCTCCCGGACGGCGGCTGCCAGCTCGACGAACGGAATCGGCTTCTGCAACACCACGAGTTCCGAATCGTCGAGCGAACCGGCGCTGTCGCTGTACCCGGACATCAGGATGACCGGCAGATCGGGACAGCGTATCCTGACCTCCTTTGCAAGCTCGCGCCCGCTCATGCCGTCCGGCATGACGATATCGGTGAGCATGAGATCCACGTGCTCGCCCACTGCCAGCCGGTCGAGCGCCTTGCGGGCGCGATCGACGCTCTCGACCTCGCAATCCATCGCCCGCAGCATCATGGCCGTGGCCCGGGCGACCTCGGCATCATCTTCGACCAGCAGAATGCGGGCGTGGCCCGGTGCGGCCCCATCCGCCGGCTCGCGCGGTTGTGCCGTGACGATGAGCGGCTTGCGCGTCCGGGGAAGATACAATGTGACCAGCGTCCCGGCGCCGGGTTCGGATTCGACGACGACATTACCGCCGGATTGCCGGGCAAAGCCGTACACCTGGCTGAGACCGAGACCCGTGCCGGCGCCCACATCCTTGGTCGTGAAGAAGGGCTCAAACACCTTCGGCAGGATGTCGGGCGGGATGCCGATCCCGGTGTCGCGCGACGCGATGACCACGCTCTCGCCGGATAAGTGCGCAGGTTGCGTAGCGCTTCCCGGCTGGATCGTCGCGTTGCGGATATCAATCTCGAAGCGCCCGCCCGCGGGCATGGCGTCGCGTGCGTTGACGGCGATATTCAGCAATGCGATCTCCAACTCCCCGGGATCGACGTCCACCAGCCAGAGATCGTCGGCCATCGACAGTCTCAGCTCGATATTGCCCCGGAGTGACGTCCTCAGCATCTCCGTGACCCTGGGGATCTCCGCGTGCAAATCCAGGACCCGCGATGCGACGGCTTGGCGGCGCGAGAAGGTGAGCAACTGGCGGGTGAGACTGGCGCCGCGCTTTCCGGCTTGAATGATGTTGTCGAGCAACTGCGGAGAGCGGTCGGCGCGCCGCTGCGCCATCTCGGCGTTCCCCATGATGACGGCCAGAAGGTTGTTGAAGTCATGCGCGATGCCGCCGGTCAGTTGGCCGAGCGCCTCGATCCTTTGGGCCCGGCGCAGGGCTGCCTCCGCCTGCAATCGCTCCTTGATTTCGACCCGCAGACGCTCATTGGCCAGCGCCAACGCGTGTGTTCGCTCCTCGACGAGCGTTTCGACCCGATGGGCATGCCCGGTCGCCAGCATCAGCACCGCGCCAAGCAGGCTGGTACTGAGCAGGCCGACCGCCAGTACCGGCCCAGCTCTGCCAGAGGCGATGGCTCGCCAAATAGGCTGGCGTGGGCGCGGTAAGAACGCGGTAACTGCGACCCGCGAAATCGAATGTCCGGTTGAAGGCTGCCCGGTCGGTGGCGAGGCTGTCGTAGACGGATTCCTCGGCGGTGAGGTCGATGAGCCGCATGTCGATCATCGTCTTCACCGGTGCCAGGAGCCCCTCCATGAAAGTGCCCAAGCGCAATACGATCAGTACCACGCCCGGCGCCGTTGGGGCCGCCCGGGACGGAAAGCAGGAGCAGCATTCCGGCCTGTTGCGCATGTTCCTGCGCGAGGTGGATCGGCGCCGTCGCGGCGACCCGATCGGTGGAAATGGTGGCGGTCAGCGCTTGCCGGCGATCGGGATTTGAGGCGAGGTCCAGTCCCAGAGCCGGTTCGTTGCCCGACCACGGCTCAACGTAAGTGACCGGGAAACAAGGCGCACGATCTCCGGCCGGCCGCGGCTTTCCCGATTCGCCCAATTTGCGGATGGAAAACCCCGGCGCCTCGCCTTGCTGCGCCGCCACGAACGCCGCCGCTTGCGACCGCTCGACGCGTGGCGCCCACTCGACCGCCTGAAATCGTCGGAAACCGTCGCAGCAGGTTCTGCACCAGGCTGCTGAAGTCCGAGCGCAGCACCGGGGCATGGCCGATGAACGATCTTTGCAGCTGCTCGAGAAATACTTCTTGCTCGGCGAAGCGGCTGCGGAGCTGGCCCACCGCTTGCTGCGACAACATGCGGAACTCAAAAAGCGACTGCTCGCGCTCCCACCGGCCGACCTGCACGAAGATCGCTACGAAAAGCCCGAACAGCAGCAGCATCGGTATTCCCACCGGCCGGGCGCGGGCCCGCCACAGGGCGCGCGGCTCGCCGACCAGGACAAAGATGAGCGGCAGCATCAGCAGCACGCCGAGCGTATCGCCGCTCCACCAAGCCACCCAGCTCGTCACGAGATCGGGCAATCCGACGTCGCCGAGAGCGACGAGTCCGGTCAGCGAGAGCGTCGCACTGGTCAAGCAGCAGATTGGCGACACCAGGAGAAAGCGAGCCAGATCGCGAGCCGTATCGAGGGGCGTCGGATATCCGAGTACGCGGCGGAGTGCCCGGCCCCCGACGGCGGCTTGCAGCGTCGAGCCGGCGGCGATTACCAGAGCTGCCGCCAGCCCGTTCGCGCCGAACTTGTGATCGATCGCCCATCCGGTCCACGCATTGAGCAGGAAGGCGCCGGCAAAGCTCCACGGCAGCGTGCGTCGGCCGCCGATGAGCATGGCCGAGACGGCAAGACCCGCCGGCAGGAATACGCCGGACGCATAGCCCGGCGGAACGGCCAATAAGAGCCCGAGCTTGCCGGTAATCAGGTACGCAGCCGTCAATGCCGGGCCCGGTGGGAATGTCCGCCGTGTTGCCGGCAACGGGACGTCCGGGCATTGCGGCTCGTCGCGGGGCGCCGCTGCCAAGGCTTGCGTTTCGGGCGCCTCTGCTGGGGACATCCGCGAATAGCTACACAGTCCGACGCGGAGCTCCGTCAAAGCATCGCTATTGATTGGTAAAAGGATACTAACGCCCCGCGCGCCTCGAATTCAGCCGTCGGCGCGTCAACCGCCGGTCGGGCATGAGCCTGCCGAACGGGGAGCGGCGCGGCGGGTTGCGTCCCCGGGGTGCTCGCCGCTAGTATCCTCGGAAACAGAAACCTCGGGAGGAAACCATCAATGGCTTGGACATACAGCCAGAGCACGGGGCAGATGAGCCGAGACGGTCAGTTGATCGCCATCGGATACTCCGGCCACGATGAGGGGCAAGAACAATCCGGCGATGCAGGACAGGCCGAATGTCGGCCCGATCCCGCAAGGGCGGTACGGCGTCGGCGATCCGCGCGATTCAGCGCAGGTCGGACCTTACGCGCTGCCGCTGGATCCGCTGCCGGGGACAACCACCTTCGGCCGCTCGGCCTTCATGATCCACGGCGACAGCATCGTTCACCCCGGCATGGCCTCGCACGGCTGCATCATCCTGTTGCGCGATGCGCGTCACAAGATTGCCGAGAGCGGCGACCGGGAACTGCGCGTCGCCGCATGAGGCGGCTGGCGGTCATCGGGATCTGCCTGATGGCGGCGGCCGCGCCCGCCGCTCCGACACCGGAGCAAATTGCCGCGGACATCCAGGCCGACGGGCCTACCGTCGCCGTCCATCGGCTATGGAACTCCGGTATGTATGACCGCATTCTGAGCGGCATCGCGCAGGGCGATGGGGCGTGGGTCGCGCTCGCCCCGAAACTGGCCGCCGGCGCCGACGCGGCCGCCTCCGAGGGTCTCAGCGTTGCCCTGGCGCGGGCGCTGCCGAAGAATCCCGCCGCCGTTCTCTCGGTGCTGGACACGGGTTCGCTGTCACCGGGCGAAGTCTGCGGCGTGCCGTTCGTCGAGGGCACGATGCCCGACGTCGGCGAGTATCTTCGGCAGACGGAGGCGGCGGTCGCGGGGGTGGACGCCGACGCGCTTCGGACTGCACGGGCAGCTTGCCTCACGGCGCTCAAAAGCCGGTAGGACCATCGGAGCGGCGCCTCACCTCCGCGCTTTGGAGGCTGTGATTGCCAACATCGCTTCGAATCGTCGTCATCGCGAGCCGCCGCCTGTGGCGGCGTGGCGATCCAGGCGAGCAGCACGGAGCGTGGACGCATGGATCGCTTCGCCCGCTCGCGATGATGATTGAGAAGCGGTCATCGCATTCGGAGCAATGCGGGCCCGACGGACCAGAGGAGGTTTGCGGTGGTTGATGCAGTTAACCCGGCCGGGATCTGGTCTCCTTTCGGAGCGTTCTCCATGGCCGTCATCCAGGGCGACGGCCAGATCGTCCACCTCAAGGGACAAGTCGCCCTCGACCAGCAAGGTAAGATCGTCGGTGCGGGAGACATGCGCGCCCAAGTTCGCAAAGTCCTCGAAAATATCCAAAGCGTGCTGAAGAGTATGGGCGGGCGGATGAGCGATGTCGTCTCGCTCATCCACCACGCGAACGTTTCCACCGTCCTCCGTGAACTTGAGCATCAGGCGCAGGCGACGCGTCAGCCGCTCAGCTTCTCCTCCGCCTCCAGCCACGCCACTTCGGCTGCCGCCACCTCGCGGGCCATGGCGGCGAGCCGGGCGTTGGCCTCGGCGATGTCAGCGCCGCGGCCGGGGAGGTAGAGGCCGGGATCGGCCAGACTACGTTCGATCGCCGCTCGTTCGGCGGCGAGCCGGGCTAGCTTGGCTTCAGCGTCGCGGGCCTGCCGACGCAGCGGCGCCAGCGCGGCGCGGGCCTCGGCGCGGTCACGCCGCTCGCTGCGCTTGCCGCCCGGTTCCGCCGGTTTGGCGGGCCGCGCGCGCTCGGCCAGCAACGCTCGGTAGTCGTCGAGATCGCCGTCGAACGGGCGCGCGGTGCCGTCGGCCACCAGCCACAGCCGATCGGCAACCAGCTCAACCACATGCGGATCGTGGGTAATCAGCAGAACGGCGCCCTCGAAATCTGCCAGCGCCTTCACCAGCGCCTCGCGCGCGTCGATGTCGAGATGGTTGGTCGGCTCGTCCAGGATCAGCAGTTGCGGCGCCTCGCGGGTCGCCAGCGCCAGTAGCAGCCGCGCCTTCTCGCCCCCCGACAGCGCGCTTGCCGGCGTCTCCGCGCGGTCGGCGTCGAGACCGAAGCGGGCCAGTTGGGCGCGCAACTGCCGCTCATGGGCGCGTGGCAACACCCGGGCGAGATGCACCAGCGGCGAGTCGCCGGCCACGAGCTCATCCGTCTGGTGTTGGGCGAAGTAGCCGACCCGGAGTTTCGGCCCGCGCCGCACCTCGCCCGCGAGCGGCTCGAGCCGCCCCGCCAGGAGCCGGGCCAGGGTCGATTTGCCGTTGCCGTTGGCGCCGAGCAGCGCGATGCGATCGTCCATGTCGATTCGCAGCGACAGGCCGGACAGCACCGGGCGTCCGTCATAGCCGACCGCGACCCGCTCCAGCGCCAGAATGGGCGGAGCGATTCGCGCGGGGGCGGGGAAGGCGAAGCGGGTCGGCGCATCTTCGATCGCGGCTTCGATCACCGGCAGCCGCGCGAGCGCCTTCAGTCGCGACTGCGCCTGCCGCGCCTTGCTCGCCTTGTAGCGAAAGCGATCGACGAATTTCTGGATATGCGCGCGTTCGGCGGCGATGCGCGCCGCCGCGCTCGCCTGCTGAGCGGCGCGCTCGGTGCGAATGCGCACGAACTCCGAAAACCCGCCCGGGGTGAGCGCGATCTTGCCGCGATCGAGATGCGCGATGGCCTCGGCGGCGCGATCGAGCAGGCCGCGATCATGGGAGACGATCAGGGCGGCTCCGGGAAAGCGGGCCAGCCAGCCCTCGAGCCACAGCGTCGCCTCCAGATCGAGATGGTTGGTCGGTTCGTCGAGCAGCAGCAGGTCGGGGGCGGCGAACAGGGCGGCGGCCAACGCCACGCGCATCCGCCAACCGCCGGAGAAGCTGGAGACGGGGCGCGCTTGCGCCGCCTCGTCGAAGCCGAGCCCGGCCAGGATGGCGCCGGCGCGCGCCGGTGCGGCGTCGGCGCCGATGGCGCGGAGGCGTTCGTGAATCTCGGCCAGGCGCTCGGGCGGCGCGCTCGCCGTCTCCTCCAACAGCGACAGCCGCTCGGGGTCGGCGCGCAGCACGGTCGCCAGCAGGCTTTCCTCGCCGGCGGGCGCCTCTTGCGCCACCCCGCCAAGCCTGGCCCGTGCGGCGAGGCGGATCTCGCCTGCGTCCAGCGGCTGTGCCCCGAGGATGGCGCGCAGCAGTGTCGATTTGCCGGCGCCGTTGCGTCCGACCAGACCGATCCGCCGGCCCGGATCGACCCGCAAATCGGCGCCGTCCAGCAGCGCCCGCCCGCCCACGCGGAGTACCGCCCCCGAAACCACCAACAACGACATGCCGCCCGTTAGCAGTTGCCCGATCGGGAGGGAACGCCTACCCCCGCGCTGAAGGTTGCCACCCGGGAGAGCCAAGATGACGGTCGAGCGGACGCTGTCGATCATCAAGCCGGACGCCACCAGGCGCAACCTGACCGGTGCCGTCAACGCCCTGCTGGAGGCGGCGGGGCTGCGCATCGTCGCGCAAAAGCGCCTGCATCTGACGCGCGGACAGGCGGAGGCGTTCTACGCCGTGCACCGCGAGCGCGGGTTTTTCGCCGATCTGGTGGCGTTCATGATTTCCGGCCCGGTGGTGGTGCAGGTGCTGGAAGGCGAGGGGGCGGTCGCGCGCAACCGCGAGGTGATGGGCGCCACCGACCCGGCGAAGGCGGCGGCGGGAACCATCCGCGCACGGTTTGCCGAAAGCATCGAGGCGAATTCGGTGCACGGCAGCGACAGCGCCGAGAACGCCGGCGCCGAGATCGCCTTCTTCTTTGCCGGCATCGAGATCACCGGCTGAACCCACCGGGTTCGCCGCCGGGCGACGCTCACACCGGCGGTGTCATTGAAATCGACCGCCTCAGCAGGCCGCGGGATCACGGTTCCGATATTTTCGTTGCGTCCGATCCCGAAGAGGATTAAAGCGACCGGAACGCCGACCTCCGAAGAAGTCCAGCACAGAACTATTACGGACCGAAGTTTTGTTGCCAGGAGATCTACACCCGAAACCACCTGAACGGATTCGCCGATCGAAGGAGGGGGAGATGACCATGCGCAATCGCCTACCAAAGTTGATGCCGACAGCGCTCGCGGCGTTTTTGGCAATCGGAGGCGCCGCCGAAGCGCAGGAATGCTCGACGGCAGCGCTTCATGGCATGTACAGCCTCAGCTTCCATGGGGAGACACTGGGCGTGCTCAGCGGCACACCGCCCGTGCTAACTCCCTTTGCATCTCCGAATATTGTTGACGGCGTCGAGATCATAACTTTCGACGGCGCTGGCGGTTTCCAAAGTCTAGCCTTCGCCATGCGCAACGGGGTTCCGGTAGCCGCTGGCCAGTCTGGCCTTAACGACAACGGTTTCCAACCGCAATTCGGCACCTATTCCGTGAGTTCCGATTGCACCGGAGCCGGTACGATAACTCAGCCCGGCATGAGTGCCACCTTCGCACTGGTCCTTAGCGACAAACTGCGGAAGATTCGCTATGTGCCCACCAGCCAGCACGTCGCGCAGATACCGAACAATCCGAACTGCGCGGCGCCCGCCGGCTGCGATGTGGCGATACAGATCATTGATGTAGGCGAGAAGGTTTCCGACCGCGAGGACTGACGCCCCTCCGAGCGCCGCGCTACCGCAGCCGCCCAGGACATATCGACGCCGGATTGACGCAGACGATCCGACTAAACAGCGGCGCCGCCGGAGCCGCGCCGCTGTTTCTCGATCAGCCGGACGCCGGCGCCGATATCGCCTCTTCTTTGCCGGCTCAGATCACCGGCTGAACCCACCGGGTTCCGTCGGCGGAGCGTTGCGCCTATCTAGGCGCCATGCCCGACACCCCCGCCTTTCTCGACCTGCATCGCCCGGCGGTGCCCGATCTCGTGGTGCCACGCGGCATCACGCCGTTTCACCTGCCGCGCCGGCCGGTGCGCGGGCGGCTGATCCGCCTGGGGCCGCTGGCCGATGCTCTGCTGACCCGCCACGCCGGCCCCGAGCCGGTGCGCGCGGCTGACCGGGGAGGCGCTGGCGCTCGCCGCCGGGCTGGCGACCGCGCTCAAATTTCGCGGCTCCTTCAGCCTGCAAGCCAAGGGCGACGGGCCGGTCTCCTTGCTGCTCGCCGACTGCACCGATCAGGGTGCGCTGCGCGGCTATGCGCGTGCCGATGCGGCGCGGCTTGATCCCGCCGACCCGACGCCGGATGCGGCGACGCTGCTCGGCCGCGGCTATTTGGCCTTCACCGTCGATCAGGGCGGCGACTCCAGCCCGCTATCAGGGCATCGTCGCCATCGCGGGCGCGAGCCTGGCGGAGATGGCGCTGCATTACTTCGCGACCAGCGAGCAGATCGGAAGCTGGATTCGGCTCGCCTGTCTTCATACTCCGGCCGGCTGGCGGGCGGGTGCCCTGGTGCTGGAGCGGGTCGCCGGGGCGGGCGGGGTGGATCCCGGGCTTTCCGAGGCGGAGGTTTCGGAGAGCTGGCGGACGGCGACCGCGCTGGCGGCGACGCTGACCGAGTCCGAGCTCCTGGATGACGGGCTGAGCGCCCGGCGCCTGCTGGATCGATTGTTCGGGTTGGAGGGCGTAGCGGTAGAGCGCGCCCGCGCGCTGTCCTATGGCTGCCGCTGCTCGCGGGCGCGCCTGGCCGGCATTCTCGAAGGGTTCGGCGCCGACGACCTCGACCATATGGCGGTGGACGGCGACATCGTGATGACGTGCGAGTTCTGTAACGTGGACTTCCGCTTTCCGCGCGCCGACATGCGCGGTCGGGCGGCCCGTTGATCGTCGCGAACGGAGCGGGCGTCGGGCTTGCCCGGGCGAGATCGGGCCTGTCGCGGCGCGGCCTGCTGCTGGGCGGCCTGCTGGTTGCCTCCTGCGGCGCCGAGCCGCCGCCGCCCTATATCGCGCCGGATTATCCGCCGCTCGACTTTTCCTACCTCCTGCCGCTGCCGCTCAACGTCGCCGCGTTGAGCATCGATCAGCGCTTCCTGCCTTCCGGCCGGCCGCCGGATGTTTCGGAGCTCGACCCGGTGCAGCCGGTGGCGGCGTTGCGCCTGATGGCGGAGCAGCGCGTGAAGCCCGTGGGCACGCGCGGGCGGGCGGTGTTCGTCATCAACGATGCATCGCTTGATCCGCCAGAAAGCGCTCATCACCGGAACCTTTGCGGTGGAGCTGGACGTTCTGAACGCAGAGGGCGCGCGCGTCGGCTTTGCGCAAGCGACGGTGGTTCGCCAGCTCTCCGGCGCGGCGGGCGATCTGCCGGCGGCACTCTATCGCTTCACACGCGAAATGATGGAGCAGATGAACGTCGAGTTCGAATATCAGGTCCGTCACGCGTTGGGCGAGTGGTTGTTGCCTGCCGGCGCCGCACCGCAGCCGGTGCAAACGACGCCGTTGCCGCCCGAGGAGCCCGCCGCGAGGCGCCGCCGCCGTGCGGAGGGCCGCCGGTCGAATCCGGCGTTCCGCCCCCCCCACCTCCGGTTACGGAATAGGCGCCGGCGCAAACGGGGTTTGCGGTCAGGAGACCGCGAGGTTGGCCACTACGACGCGACGAGCGGTGCGATTGTTGGCGAGCAGGGCGGCGATCGCCTGCGGCGGGCTCGGTCGGTTGAAATAGTAGCCCTGCGCCTCGGCGTAGCCGGCCGCGCGCAAGCGTTCGAGCTGGGCCTCGCTCTCCACGCCCTCGGCCAAGGTCGCGATCCCGAGTCCACGACCAATGCCGGCGACCGCGCGCACGATGGTCATCGCCTCCGGGCCGTCGCCCAGGTCGCGGACGAAGGACTGGTCAAGCTTGATCTTGTCGAACGGAAAGCTGCGCAGGTAGCGCAGCGAGGAATATCCGGTGCCGAAATCGTCCATCGAGATGCGCACGCCCATCTGCCGCAGCCCGCGCAATGCGCCGAGGGTGGATTCGTCCTCGCCTAGCAGCACCGATTCGGTGATCTCCAGCTCGAGCCGTCGTGGCGGCAGATTGGCCGCCCGCAGCGCCGCGCGGACCGTGCCCGCGAGGGCCGGGGAGCGGAGCTGAACCGGCGAGAGATTCACCGCGACGATGATCTCGCCCGGCCAGCGTGCCGCCTCGGCACAAGCCTCGCGCAGCACCCAGGCGCCGATCGGCACGATCAGCCCGGTATCCTCGGCGATCGGGATGAATTCCGAGGGCGAGATCAGACCGCGCAGCGGATGGCGCCAGCGCAGCAGCGCCTCGAAGCCGGTGATTCGTTGATCTTCGAGCGCCACCTGGGCCTGATAGAGCAGCGCGAACTCGCCGGCGGCGAGCGCGCGGCGAAGATCGAGGCTGAGTGCGCGATGCGATTGCCGGCGCGCCTCCAATGCCGGCTCGAAGAAGCGCCAGGTGCCGCGCGCCGCCTGCTTGCAGGACCGCAGAGCGGTCTCGGACTTCCCCATCAGCTCTTCGAAATCCGACCCGTCGGTGGGAGCGACGGCGATGCCGATGCTCGCGGTGATCGATACCTCGCGCCCCTCCAGCTGAACGGCGCGGCGACGACGGCGAGCAGCCGGTCGGCCAGTTGGCCCGCGTCCTCCGGCCGGTCCAGTCCCGATTGCAGCACCGCGAAAGTATCGCCGTCGAGACGAGCGAGGGTGTCGGAGTCGCGCACCGTCGCCGCCAACCGCTCGGCTGCGGCTTGCAGCAGCGAATCGCCGGCGGCGCGGCCCAGCTCGTCGTTGAGCACGGCGAATCGGTCGAGGTTGAGCGAGAGCACCGCAAGCGACGCCGCCGCGGGCCGCCTGGCGAAGCGCGTGCTCGGCCTGGTCGCGCAGCTTCGCTCAATTCGGCAGTCCGGTCAGCGGATCGTGGCGGTCGAGGAAGGTGATCCACTCCTCGGCGGCCTTGCGTTCCGAAATGTCGCGTACGATCGCCACCACGTCGTTGATCGGCGCCGCCATCCTCGGCGGGAGCCGTCGACCCAGGTCGCCTCCACCCAGACGTGACGGCCGTCCTTGTGCCGCAGCCGATAAGTGTGGCTGGCACGACCGCCGCGGCGGCAAAACAGCGCGAACGCGCCCTCCACTGCGGCTCGATCGTCGATATGGACGAAGGTGCCGAAGTCGAGACCGAGCAGTTCCTCGGGCGTGTATCCGAGAATTCGCCTCGCAGGCCGGGGAGACATAGACCCGCGAGCGATCCGCCCGCGCAGCGCACGATCATGTCGCGGGCGATTCTCGGCGAGCAGACGATAGCGGGCCTCGCTGCGGTGGAGCGTCGCGGCGGCGTCCCGCCCACGCTCGGCCAGATTGGCTGCGAGCGCGCGGACGCGTCGCAGGCCGAGAAAGGCGGCGACGGTGGCGCCCGGCCAGCATTCCCATGGCGGTGCCCGCGACGACCCCGAGCAGCGGCGTCGCGGCATCCGCGACCGTAAGCGCGGCGGCAAGCCCGCCGATTGCTTCGGTCTGCGAAAGCGCCGGATCGGCAGCCAGATTTCGAAGCAGGCGCGACATGCCGGCCCATTCTCTGCCCGAACATATTGCGGAACGCTTAACGGAGCCGGATATGCAACCGTACGTTGTAATTGCTGGATAGCGCGTGCGCCACAATCCCGAGGAGCTCGCCACCGTGGCCGCAACGGGAGTTTCGCTTGCACCGCCGGCTTCCGCCGACCGCCCGGGGCTTCGACCTCCAGTTGGAGAATCTCAAATCTGGTACTTGCACTCACATGTCCGTGAAAGCATGATGTGCGGTAATCCAGCCTCGGCCGAACGGCCGTCACGGAGCGCAGGACGAGCACATGGCAGCGATACGACGGGAGATCGAGCATTCGGCGGGCGCCGCGACCGTTGCCCCCCGTCCCGAGCGAATCGAGCCGGTAGGCATCCCGTTCACCGTGCCGGAACTGATGATCCTGGCCGGATGGGCGGAGTTCCACCATCTCCGCCTGGTCATCGAGCTGGATCATTGCATCGACGGCGCCGAGTACGAGGAGGTCGCCGCGCTCTATGATGACGGCGATCAATTGCGGCGTTGGACGATGTGGCGGTCACATGACGGACGTGGTTGTGGAGCCGATGAACGGCGCGCCGTTTCAGGCCGGCTGCATTGCGGAGTTGCTGCAGACTCTGATGCCCGCAGAACGCGCAACGCCCTGAGGCTAACCATAAGCCCCTCATAGCGAGCCGAAGGCACGGCATTCGGGCCGATCGCACGATGCTGCCCACCCGGATTGCTTCGTTCCCCTCGCTTTCGCGAGGGCGCTCGCTATGGCGGCCGGCGCGGTTCCATCTCAGCCCACCCGGCTGCTGTCGCGCTGCTTTCCCGCAATTCGCAGGTTTCCGGCTGCCTCCGTGCCGCCCCGCGTGCCGACGCCACGACTTTAACGCGCAAGTAATGGTACTTTACCGTAACTTTACGCTTGCGGAGTTTTCATGACTTGGGGATAACCCGTTGCTGAAGCCCGGCCTTTTCGAGGCGCCCGGCAGTACCCAATACGGAGACCCCTGAATGGCCACCTTTTCCGTCCCTGGCGGCGGCACCGCCAGCTTGAACACGTTCACGGGCTCCGGCAACACGGCGCTCGCGCAAAGCATTGCGGCCACTCTCAACTCGCTGCTGACATCCGGGGCGTTGACCGTCTCCAGTGTCGCCGGCGGCGGCACTCCGCCCGCCGCCCGGGCCCGGCAACAACCAACTCGACATTACCAGCGGTGGCGTCGTCAACGTGCCGGCCGGCTACAATTTCGTGGTTGACGGTTCCAACGGCGCCAACCTGACCGTCTCGGGCGGCAATAACTTCTACGGCGGTGACGGCAATATCAGCTACACCAATGCCGGCGGCACCGGCTCGGTCGTCGCCGGCTCCGGCAGCGACACCTTCAACCTGTCGGGCAACTACTCGGTGGCGGCCGGCGGCGGCGCCGATCGCTACAATCTCGGCGGGAACGGTCAGGTCAGCCTTGGCGGTGGCTTGAGCGTGGTCAGCGTCACCGGCGGTGCCGACACCATCTTCGCCGGCGCCTCACCGGGTGCGACCGAAGTGCTCGGCGGTTCCGGCTCGGTGTTCTTCTACGGCGGCAGCTCCAGCACACAGGTTTTGGATTTCGTTCAAGGCGGCAGCGCCGGCAGCACCGTGGTGGGATCGAACAATAACGTCGTCATCTATGGCAGCCCCACCGCGGGCGGCGCGTCTGCACCGGGCGCGCTGCTGGTCGCCGGCACGGGCAACGAGACGATCTTCGGCGTCGGGTCGGAGACCAACGACGCGCTCTACGGCAGCTTCAGCGGCGGCAACGATCTCATCTTCGCGGGTGCCGGCAACGACGCCCTGGTCGCCGGCACCGGCAATACCACGCTGGTCGGCGGCTCCGGGGATGATCTGTTCTTCGTCATCAACACCAATGTCATCAGCAGCCTGACCAACACCACGGTCACGCCGGGCAGCGACTTCATCTACAACGCTCACCCCGGCGACATTCTGGCGCTCACCGGCTACGACACCCTGTACGGCGGTGCCGTCGGATCGCAGACCGCGGCGACGGCAGTCAAGGCGGCGCTCGGCTCCTCCAGCACCGTCACCCTCAAGGACGGCACGACCATCACCTTCGCCGGCGGCACCAACGGGACGAACATCATCTCGTCCTAATCGGAACCGTCGTCGAGCCTTCGCGGGCGCCCTTCGGGGCGCCCGTTTTCGTGGCGGGCGCCTTCAGCGCCGCCGCGACGGCGCGCCGATCGGCGGCGTATCGGTCATTCCCGCCAGCACCTCGGCGACATGGCGCACCGCGATCGCGCGGCCTTCGCGGCTCAGCCGGCCGGCCATGTTGAGCAAACACCCCATATCGCCGGCGAGCACCATGGGCGCCCCCGTCGCGGCGATGTCGGCGGTCTTGTCGGCGGTCATGCGGACCGAGATGGCCGGATATTTGACGCAAAACGTGCCGCCGAAGCCGCAACAGATCTCGGGTTCCGCCATTTCGGTGATGGCTACCCCGGCGGCGCGCAGCAGCCGCCGCGGCTGCGCCTTCACCCCGAGCTCGCGCAATCCCGCACAGCTATCGTGGTAGGTTACGGTCAAGCTCGCCCCGGTCCCGGGCGGCGCATGGTCGAGCACGTCCGCCAGGAAGCTGGTCAACTCATGGGTTTTCGCCGCCAGCGCGTCGGCGCGCATGCGCAGATTAGGATCGTTGTCGAACAGATGCGGCAGATGCGTCCGCAGCATCCCGGCACAGGAGCCGGAGGGCGCCACCACATAATCATAGCCGATGAAGGCATCGATGATGCCGCGCGCGAGGTCGCGCGCCGTCGTCCGATCGCCGGCGTTGTAAGCGGGCTGGCCGCAGCAGGTCTGCGCGCGCGGGACTTCCACCTGGCAGCCGGCCTGCTCCAGAAGGCGCAGGGCGGCGAAGCCCACGGTCGGACGCCAGAGATCGACCAGACAGGTGACGAACAGCGCTACCCTGGGCTTTGCGGCGGCCATGCGCCTAGTGATACAGGCCGATGGCAAAGGGGGAAATGCCATGGCCGCCCACGAGTTCGTCACCGTCGACGTGTTCACGAACAACCGCTTCGGCGGCAATCCGCTGGCGGTATTTCCGGACGCGCGCGGTCTGAGCGATGCGCAGATGCAGGCGATCGCCGCCGAGTTCAATCTCTCGGAGACCACCTTCGTGCTGCCGCCCGAGGATGCGGCGCACGACGCCCGGGTGCGCATCTTCACGCCACGCAGCGAAATGCCCTTCGCCGGACATCCGAATGTCGGCACCGCGTATGTGCTCGCCCGCCGCGCCGCGGCTCCGCCGGCGAGTCTGACCTTTGAGGAGCGGGCGGGCCTGGTGCGCGTCGATGTGCTCGCCGACGCCGACGGGGTGAGTGGCGCCCGAATTGCCGCCCCGGTGCCGCTTTCGGTCGGCGCCCAAGTTCCGGCCGACATTGTCGCCGGGTGCATCGGTCTTGATTTTGCCGATATCGCAACCGGGTCGCATCCGCCGCTGGTGGCCTCGGTCGGCGCCGCGTTCATCATCGTCGAGCTGGCCAGTCCGGGTGCGCTGGCGCGCGCCATGCCCGATCTCGGGGCGCTGCGCCGGGCATCGGGGCAATCCGCCGGGGCGTCGCTCAATTGGGCTCTGCATCTCTACGTGCGGCAGGGCGATCGGCTGCGCGCGCGCATGTTCGCGCCCCTCAACGGGGTTCCCGAAGACCCCGCGACGGGAAGTGCGAATGCCGCACTGGCGGCACTGCTCGTCTCGCTCGTCCCGGGCGAAGGTGAGACGACGTTCGACATCGAGCAGGGAATCGAGATGGGCCGGCCGAGCCGGATCATCGCCACCGCGCGCAATGACGGAGGAACGGTGACGGCGACCGTCGCCGGCGACTGTGTGCCGGTGATGCGCGGTTTTCTTGATCTTTGAATGCGGAGGCCAAAGTGATCGACCCGCATCTCTTCCTCGGCTTCGTCGCCGCGGTGATCGTGCTGCTGCTGATCCCCGGCCCGAATGTCGCGCTGATCGTCGCCAACAGCGTGGGGCACGGAGCACGCTACGGTTTGCTGACGGTCGCCGGCACCACCTCGGGCGCGATCGTGCAGCTATTTCTCGCGGTCGTCGGCCTGACCGCGCTGCTCGGCGCAGCCGGCTCGTGGTTCGAGTGGCTCCGCGCATGGCCGGCTGCGAAACCGCGTGAGCGGCGGCATCCTCATCGGCGCCGGTGTGGCGCTCGCGGCGGTTCGCGAGAGCTGACGGGAGGCTAGCGGACCAATGTCACAAGCTCCGAGTAGGGCGCCAGAATTGCATCCGCCGTGTAAAGATGGGCCGGCTCGGCGATGGCTTGCGCGATCAGCAGACGATCGAAGGGATCTCGGTGGTGCGATGGCAGATCGGCAACGCGCGAAGCCGCCGACGAGAAGACGGGCAATTCGGTGAAGCCGGTCTCTCGGGCCGCTTGCGCGATCTCGGCCGGCCGGAACGCGAAATCAGGACGGCCGAGCCGCGATTTGATGGCGATTTCCAAGATGCTGGCCGAGCTGAAAAGGACGGTGGTCGTCGGCTCCTGGAGAAGCTCCCGCACATCATCGTTCAAGCGATCCGGGTCGTCGAGTGCCCAGAGCAGCAGATGCGTATCCAGCAAGATGCGCTTAATGGCCTTCGAAATCATCGAGCACTTCGGGAGGGAGGGGCGCGTCGAAGTCATCGGGGACACGCAACTTGCCGGCTAGAATGCCGAGCTTCCGCCGCGGCGGCGCGGGATCGAGCGGTCCGAGCTTGGCAATGGGCTTGCCCGCACGCGCGATGATGATCTCCTCACCCGCGGCGGCGGCATCGACAAGCCGGGAAAGCCGCGTCTTGGCGGCATGAATGTTGACAGTCAGCATGGAAACCCAATCGGGCTAAGTCGGACCCAGTTTAGCATATTGCCGCCCCTATAGGAAGGCGCGTTTCAGCAACCAATGTTACGATTGCCCGGCGGGCCGTTTGACAACTCCGCCCGGCGGGGCTAATTCGATCATCCTCGAAGAGTCGGAATTATCGGATGGGCGGCAGCCAAGCCGTGCAAGCACTCGCGGCCCTTGCGCATGACACGCGCCTGGCGCTGTTTCGACTCCTCGTCGAGCGCGGGCCGGATGGCCTCGCGGCCGGCGCATCGCCGAACGTCTCGGCATACCGCCGTCATCGCTGACCTTCCATGTGCAGCATCTTCACCGGGCCGGTCTCATCACGCAGCGCCGGCTGAGCCGACAGCTCATCTATGCCGCCGACTTCGCCGCAATGAACGGACTGATCGGCTTTCTCACCGAGAACTGCTGCGGAGGAGGTGCGAGTTGCGCTCCCGAGCTGCCGCCCCGATGCGGCTGCCGCGGCATCGCTGCCGGAAAAGCGAATCGCCTGAACTCTATTCACGAGAGTCGCAACAGGAGAACCCCATGGATACGAGTGAAATCAAGGAGATGGTTCGAGCCCGCTATGGCGGTATCGCGGCCGGGACGGTCTCGGATTGCTGCGCGCCCTCGTGCTGCGACGCCACGGCCGCACCCGTCGCCGATGGCAAGTCGTTGCGGATGGGTTACTCGGCCGATGAACTTGCCGCCGTTCCGGAGGGGGCGAATCTCGGCCTGGGCTGCGGCAATCCGCAAGCGATCGCCGCCATCAAGGCCGGCGAGATTGTGGTTGATCTCGGCAGCGGTGCCGGCTTCGATTGCCTGCTGGCGGCGAAGCAGGTCGGCGCCGCCGGGCACGTAATCGGCGTCGATATGACGCATGAGATGCTGACCAGGGCTCGCGAGAACGCGGCCAAGACAGGCGCCGCCAACGTGGAGTTCCGACTCGGCGAGCTCGAGCATCTGCCGATCGCCGACAATACGGCCGACGTGCTGCTGTCGAATTGCGTTATCAACCTGGTGCCGGACAAGGCGCAGGTGTTTCGCGAGGCGTTCCGCGTTCTCAAGCCGGGCGGCCGGCTGGCGATTTCCGACGTGGTGAACATCGCGCCGCTGTCGCACGAACTCGCCGCTGATCGCGCGCTGATCTGCGGGTGTGTGGTTGGCGCAGCGCCGGCACGGCAGATCGAAGCCTGGCTCGCAACTGCCGGATTTGCCGGCGTTCGAGTTACCGTCAAGCCGGAGAGCCGGGAGATGATCGCCGGCTGGGCGCCCGGACGAGGGCTGGAGGATTACGTGAGTTCGGCCGCCATCGAGGCCCTGAAGCCGGCGACGTGATCGGTCACGCGCCGCGCAGCGCCCCGGGCCGGAAACGGGCGGTCGCGTCCTCGATGCGCCGGCGCGCGCGGCCGATGCGGCCGACGCCGGCGAGGCGGCGGTCGAGGAAGGCAAGCGTCTCGGCGTCCTCATCGCTGGCATCGTGCAGCCAGAACAGCAGTGTTGACGCATAGACGCCGGCGAGGATCGCCCGCTTGGTGTACCAGGAAAAATCCGCCGACCGGTCGCCGGCGGCGAACCAGATCGCGTCCACCGTGCGCGCCGTGCAGGCGGCAGCCAGACGGCCGTTGCCCGGGACCGCCAACACCGATACCGCGCGCCGCACCGCCTCCTTATGCGGGCGCGCCCGGGCGAGGCGCAGCGCGATCACCGCACGCACGCGCTGGGGCAACCGCAACAGCGTCATGTCAACACCGGCGGCGGCTTCGATCATCTGCCGGTCGGCAAGATCGCAGAAGGCCTCCACCATGTCGGCGCCGCCGCCGGGGAAGAGATAGGGCGCGTCCAGCGGGTCCTGCCCGGAGGCGCGCAGCCCGGCGCGCAGCGCGCGCATGGTCCAGCCGTCGAAGGCGACGTTCGGCAGCAGCGCCTCGATGGCGGCGTCGCGTTCGGGGCTGCGCTCGGGCGGGCGCATCAGCGCGCACCCTCGGCGGCGGCCACGCGCGCCAGCTCCTCGTTGAAGCCGAACAGGCGAAAGTCATGCATGCGCATCGGATACAGAATCCCGTCCAGATGGTCGTATTCGTGCTGGATCACCCCGGCGTGGAAGCCGGTGACGGTGCGCTCGATCGGGGTGCCGTCGCAATCGACGCCGCGATAGCGGATGCGCGGCGCGCGCGGCACCGCGGCCCGCAGCCCGGGGATCGACAAACAGCCCTCCCAGCGCAGCACGCGTTGGTCCGACAAAAATCGATTTCGGGGTTGATGAGCACGGAATTTTCGGCGCCCGTGTCCTCGGGGTCATCGGTCTTGCGCGCGGCGGGGATGTGGAAGACGAACAGCCGAAGCGGCACATGCACCTGCGGCGCCGCCAGTCCCACGCCGGGCGCGTCCTCCATCGTCTCCATCATGTCGGAGATCAGGCGGCGGATTTCCGGCGCCCCGGGATCGGCGACGGGCTCGCAACGGCGAAGCAGCACGGGATGGCCCATGCGGGCGATCTTGAGAATGGCCATGGGGTCTCCGATATGGGCGCCGATCCGGGTTTCACGAAGGCGGGTGGCGTGCTATAGCGCCCGCACCCGACCGGAACCCGGAGCGGGCGTCAAGGCGCGTCCCCGATCGGCGCGGGACGGCAATCGAAGGGAGCAGGCGGCCAAGTGCAGGTTCTGGTTCGCGATAACAACGTTGATCAGGCGCTCAAGGCGCTGAAGAA
The DNA here is from genome assembly GCA_963762525.1 of uncultured Pseudomonadota bacterium. Taxonomy (GTDB): domain Bacteria; phylum Pseudomonadota; class Alphaproteobacteria; order Acetobacterales; family Acetobacteraceae; genus DATFDN01. The sequence continues at coordinate 804,095 of CAVXKT010000003.1, read as the reverse complement.
GAAGATGCAGCGCGAGGGCGTGTTTCGCGAGATGAAGTTGCGGCGCCACTACGAGAAGCCCTCCGAGCGCCGCGCCCGCGAGGCCGCCGAAGCGGTCCGCCGCGCGCGGAAGCTGGAGCGCAAGCGCCTGGAGCGCGAGGGTTTCTAACCAGGCTTGTAGCTTGTAGGGCGGACGAAGTCCGCCGCTCCCGAAAGGCGGATGACGCTGCGCTCATCCGCCCTACTACGAATATGGAGCGCGACCGCCGCCGCCGGCACGCAGCTTCGGTGCGAGCAGCACGGCGAGCGGACAGGTGAGCAACGCCGCCAAGGCCGCCGACGCAGTACCCCAGCCCGGTCCGGCCATGTCGCCGACAACACCATAAAGCACGGGCGAGACCGCGCCGGAGCCGATCGTGCCGGTGTAGAACAGCGCGAAGGCACGATCCGCCCGGCCGGGCGGTGCCAGTTCCGGCACCGTGCCGTAGAGCACGGAGGAGGTGCCGTTCAGCATGACGCCGAGCAGCGGCAGCAGTGCCAAAGCCGGAGCGAGCGGCAAGACTATGAAGGCCAGGATAGCGGCCGCCGTCCCCGCCTCCGTCAGGAGCACGGTCGTCAGCAGGCCCAGGCGAGCGCCCAGCCACCCGCACGCGAACTTGCCCGCGGCACCCCCCAGGAACACAAGGGACAGCGCCAGGCCCACAAGCGGCAGGTCCGCGCCCTTTCCCCGCAGCAGGAACGGCAGGAAGGTGAGGAAGCCCATGCGCACGCCGCTGTCGAGCACGCCGATGGCGAAGAGCAGCGCGAAGCCGCCTCGGCCCGCTGCGCCTCCGCGCGCCCGCTCCGGCGTCGGTTCGTCGGCGGACCGCGGGAAGGCCGGCATCAGGAGCCGGACCGCGCCGGCCACGATGAGGCCGAGCGCGGCGAGGAGCCGCAGCGCCGGGCGCCAGGACATCTGCGCCAGCAGCAGCGAGGTGAGCGCCGGCAGCGCGGCCTTTCCCAGATCGCCCGCGAAGTTGTAAGTGCCGAGCGGCCCTCGCGCCGCGGCGCCGTAGGCGCGCGAGACGGCCGCCGAAGCCAGCGGGTGCTGCGTGCTGGATCCCGCCCCCGACAGCGCGAGCGCTGCGCACAGCCCGGCTAGCCCGCCAGAGAGGCCGGCCAAGGCGTAGCCGGCGGCGGCCAGCGCCGTGCCCATCGCCAGCACGCCACGTCCTCCGAGCCGCTCGGCTAGCCGGCCCGCCGGAACCTGCAAGGCCGCCATGGTGCCGGTGTAGAGGCCGCGCAGGATCGCAAGCGCGCCGTAGCTCAGGCCGAACTCCGCCTGCCAGATCGGCAGCAGCACGTAGATCAGGTCGGCGTAGCCGTCGTGCAGCGCGTGCGCGAGGCCGGCGACGGCAAGCGTGCGGCGCCTGTTTCGGGGCGGCGACCCGGCGGGTGGTGCCGCGTCCACTGAGGGAACCTGTGCAACCGTCACGGCGTCCTCGCACACTGTCATCGAACCGTCACACGATGCCGGGATCACCGCTTCCCGGCAAACGAGTTATGCTGAGCCCTTGCGTGAGGAAAGCTGACACGAATGCATCGCCGTCTGCCGCCGCTGAACGCGCTCCGCGCCTTCGAGGCTGCGGCCCGGCACGCGAGCTTCACCAAGGCCGCCGCCGAGCTGTGCGTGACCCACGGCGCGGTCAGCCGGCACGTGCAGGCGCTTGAGGCCTGGTTGGGCCGGCCGCTGTTCGAGCGCCGCAACCGGCAAGTGGCGTTGACCGAGGCAGGCGCGGCCTACCTGGCCGAAGTCGGGGCGGCGCTGGACCGCATCGCGCTCGCGACCGCGCGTCAGGTGGAGCAGGGGCGGCGCGGGCTGCTCCGGGTGAACGTGCTTGCCACCTTCGCCATGCGCTGGCTGATCCCTCGCCTTTCCGGCTTCCAGCTCGCGCACCCGGCCATCGAAGTGCGGCTGACCACCAGCAACGCGCCGGTCGCCGAGGTGGGGGAGCCGTTCGACGTGGCGGTTCGCGGTGGGCCGGAGCTGGTCCCGGGCTTCCAGGTCAGGCCCTTTCTCTCCGAGGCGCGCATCCCGGTCTGCAGCCCGGCGGTGCTGGTGCGCGCGCCTCTGCGCCGGCCCGAGGACCTGCGGGAGCACACCTTGTTGCACGCCGCGACGCTGCCGGGAGTGTGGGCGCAATGGCTGCGGGCCGCCGGGGTGCCGGACCTGGAATCCCGGCACTCCACCACGCTGGAGCACTTTTACCTGACCCTGCAGGCGGCGCTGGACGGCCTCGGGGTGGCGATGGGACCGGCGCGGCTCGTCTCGGACGATGTTGCGGCCGGTCGATTGATCCTGCCCTTCGGCGGCCCCGAGCTGCCGGCGCGCAGCTACTGCGCCTACGTCCCGGAGGCACGGGCCGACTTGCCCGAAGTAGGGTCGTTCTGCCGTTGGCTTCTCCGGGCGGCGGCGGAGGCGGCCCCGGCGGCGCGGGTGGCGTCGCCGGAGACGCCTGTCCACCTGCTCGGGGTCCATGCCGGGCAGTACCTGAACCGGGCAGCGCCGGGCCGCCGGCACGGGCGCCGCATCGGATGCACGGGGGTCATGCATCGTCGTCCGCGGCCCGCCGCGGGCGACGGCTCAGGCAAGCTCGGTTACATCTGAACGCATCTCGCTTCTACTCGCTCGACGCCGCCTCCACCACCCCCAGCAGCCGCGCCTGCAACGCCGCGTCCGCCTCCAGCGCGCGGGCACTGCCCCTCGTAGGCGATGCGGCCGTTGACCAGCACGCAGGCGCGATCGACCAGGCCGAGGACGGTCTCGGCGTGGTGCTCCACGATCACCATCGCGCTCGCGCCCGCGCAGCCGCGCCAGCGCCGCCGTCACCTCCAGCACGATCGCCGGCGCCAGGCCCTCGAACGGCTCGTCGAGCAGGATCAGCCTGGCGGGCGCCATCAGCGCGCGCGCGATCGCCACCATCTGCCGCTCGCCGCCCGAGAGGCTCTCCGCCTTCGCCCGCTGCAGCAATCGCAGCTTGGGAAACAGCGCGAAAACCTCCTCCAGCGGCGCCCCGCCCGGGCGCGCCGCCAGCCGCAAATTCTCGACCACCGTCAGGTTCGGAAACAGCCGCCGCCCCTCCGGCACCAGCGCAACGCCCATCCGGTTGATCTCATAGGACCGCGCCGAGGTGATGTCGGCATCGGCGAAATCGATGCGGCCGCCGGTCTTCTGCGCCGTGCCGGTGATGGCGCGCAGCATCGTCGTCTTGCCGACGCCGTTGCGGCCGAGCAGCGCCACCGCCTCGCCCTCGCGCACCGCCAGGTCGATGCCGTCGAGAACTTGGCTGCCCGCATAGCCGGCGCGATAGTCCGCTGAGCCGCAACAGCGGCGCGCTCGCCGCCGGGGCACTGCTCGACGGCCGCCGTCCTTCGCCTCGCGGCGCGTCGCGCGGACCCCGAGATAGGCGGCGATGACTTCCGGGTTGGCCGCCACCTCGGCCGGCCGGCCGTCGGCGATCAGCCGACCCTGGTGCAGCACGCTGATGCGGTCCGACAGCGCCAGCACGCGGTCGATGTCGTGCTCGATCAGCAGCACGGCATGGGTTTGCGCCAAGGCTCCGGATCAGCCGCCCGACCACCTCGCGATCGGACTCCGCCAGCCCGGCCAGCGGCTCGTCCAGCAGCAGCAGGCGGGCGTCGGTCGCCAAGGTGATCGCGATCTCCAGCAGCCGCTGCTCGCCGTGCGAGAGGTTCTCGCATGCTTCGCCCGCGCGATCGGCGAGGCCCACCGCGTCCAGCAGCGCCCAGGTGCGGTCGTTGATGGCGGACAGCCGGTAGGCGTCGCGCCACAGGCTGCCGCCATTCGCGACTGTGCGCCTGCACCGCAACGCGCACGTTCTCGAACGCGGTCAGCGTGCGAAAGACGCTGAGGATCTGGAACGACCGCCCGAGCCCGCGCCGCACCCGCCGGTGCTCCGCCATCCGCGTGATGTCGCGCGCCGGCGAACCGGACGCGCCCGTCGTTCGGCCGCAGCCGGCCCGAGAGCATGTTGAAGAGCGTCGTCTTGCCGGCGCCGTTCGGCCCGATCAGGCTGTGCAGGCGGAACGGATGGATGTCGAGATCGATATCCTGCGCCGTGACCAGCTGGCCGAACCGCTTCGACAGCTTGCGCACGCTGAGGATCGGCATCGTCGGCATCGAGCGCGACGTGGCCCGCGTGCCAGGGCGCGATCACCGAAGGCCGCGGCGGGATGCCGCGCCGCGTCAGCGTCCAGCGCGGCGGACGGCCGCAACAGCCGTTGCGCGAGCCCCTGAATGCCCTCGGGCGAGCCGAGCGCGAACAGCAGGATGATCGGCGCGAAGAACAGCCACCAGTTCTCGCTGATCTGGCTGAGCTTGTCCTGCAGCAGGACGAAGGCGATGGCACCCCAGAGCGGCCCGAGGAAATGGTGAACGCCGCCGAGAACGGTCATCAGCAAGGCGTCGCCGGCGTGCTGCCAGCTCAGATTGTCGGCATAGGCGCCGCGCAGCATCAGCGCGAGCAGGGCGCCGGCATAGCCGAGCACGCCGGCCATCAGCGCGAACGCCGTGAGCTTCAGGCGGAAGGTGCTGTAGCCGAGCGCGCGCACCCGCTGCTCGTTGTCGCGCAGCGCCTGCAAGGTGCGCCCGAACGGCGTATGCGCGAGCCGCCACAGCAGCCACATGCCGAGGCAGACGGTGACGACGGTGAAGGCGTGAAAGGTCGGGTCGGCAGTCAACAGCGGCCGCGGCACGCCCTGCAATCCGTTCTCGCCGCCGGTCAGCGCCGTCCACTTGAAGGCGATCTCGAAGGCGATCTGGGAGAAGGCGAGCGTCAGCAGCGAGAAGTAAAGGCCGCGTCGGCGCAGGATGATCACGCCGATGACCAGCGCCAGCGCGAGCGAGAAGGCGACGCAGAAGGCGAGCGCGGCGATCTCGTTGCCGAGGAAGGTCTTCATCGAGATGGCGGCCGCATAGCTCGCGCAGCCGAAGAACACCGAGGCGCCGAACGGCACCAGCCCGACATAGCCGACCAGCAGATTCACGCCGGCGCCGTAGAGGGTGTAGATGGCGATCTCGGTGATCAGCCCCTCCGGCGCGCCGGTCAGGCGCCAGAACGCGGTGAGCGCGGCCAGGACCAACGCGACGATCAGCGCCGGGTGGGTCAGGAACGCCCGGGCGCCCTCACCCGCCGCGCCTTGGCGCGGCGACCGCTCCCGCCAAGCGGGAGAGGTGATGGAGCGCGGGAGATGTCTCACGCGAACTACGCCCGACCCGCTCTCACCTTTCCCGCCGGGCGGGAGAGGGTTGTCGGACGCGTACGGCCGCAGCAGGCTCACTCGAACCGCTCCCATCGCTCGCCCAACAGGCCGCGCGGGCGCAGCAGCAGGATCAGCGCCATCAGCCCGTACATCACCCCGCCCGAAGCCGCCGGTTCGAACTGGATGGTGAGGGTTGTCACCACGCCCACCAGCAAGCCGGCGATGACCGCGCCGGGAAACGAGCCCAGGCCGCCGATCGTCACCACCACGAACGCCGGCATGATCGCGTTCTCCTGCATCGCCGGATAAACCGTCCACAGCGGCGCCGCCAGCACGCCGGCGACGCCGGCGAGCGCGCAGCCGAGCCCGAACACCATGGTCAAAACGACCGGCAGCCGAATGCCGAGCAACCCCACCATCTCGGGGTCACGCGAACCGGCGCGCAGGATGCGTCCGTACGGGGTGAAGCGCAGAAAGGCCCACAGCCCGACCAGCAAGGCGACGGTGGTGAAGAACACGCTGGCGCGAAAGCGGGTGATCAGAACCGGCCCCCACAGGAAGATGCCGGACAGTGCCGCGGGTGGATTGAAGGGCAGCCCGAGCCCGCCCCAGATGAGGCGGGTCAGCGCGTCGATCAGCAGCGCTAAGGCGAAGGTCACGATCAGGCTGACCAGCGGATCCTTGTCGTAGAGCCGGCGGATCAGCAGCCGCTCGATCGCCATCCCCAGCAGGCCGACGGCGAACGGGGCCAGGATCACGGCCGGCCAGCCGAACTGGGCGTAGAGCGTCAGGCCGAAATACGCGCCCAGCGCGAAAAACGCGCCATGCGCGAAATTGACGATCCCCAGCAGGCCGAAGACGATGGAAAGGCCGATCGCGATCAGCACGTAGAGCCCACCCAGCACCAGGCCGTTGACGGCCTGGCGTCAGCAGGATGGTCGCATCGAGCACCGCGCTCAGGCCGCGGGCATGTGGCACGCGCTGTTGGCGAACACCTGGTCGAGCTCGGACGGCGGAGGCCGGGACCTGCGCCCTTCACGTCGAAATAGTCCCATTTGTCGGTGATCTTCGGCTTCACCTGCACCACCAGGTTGCGCAGCAGCATCTGGTGGTCGGATTTGCGCCAGCTATACGGGCTCGCCGGCGTGCCGCCCTTCCAGTCCTCCAGTGCCTCGATGATCGCCATCGGCTCGGTCGATTTCGCCGCGTCGATCGAATCGAACAGCGACTTCGCGGTGATCCAGCCCATCCACGCCTTGTCGGCGGCCGGCCTGCCATGCGCCTTCGCATAGTCGGCGGCCATCTGCTGCTCGTCGGCCGGGTTGGCGGGGTTCTTGTACCACCATAGCGAGGTGTAGATGCCGGTCGCCGCCTCCGGCCCCACCGCCCAGATGTCGGTATCGCCGATGGCGATCTCGGCCACCGGGATCGTCCCCTTCATGCCCATCTCGTTCCACTGCTTGAGGAACGTCGAGAGGTCGCCTGCCGGAACGCCGCCCAGCACCAGATCGGGCTTCGCCTGCCTAATCTTCAGGATGAACGAGCTGTAGTCCGGCGTGTTCAGCGGCACGCTGTCGTCGCCCGCCACGGTGCCGCCGGCTTCCTTCAGCAGCTGCTTGAACGAGGCCGCGATGTCCTGGCCGAAGGCATAGGAGGCGGTGAGGAAATACCACTTCTTGCCGTAGCCGGTGATGAAGGGGGTGAACATCCGCGCCTGCACCGCGACCGGCGTGTTGAGGCGGAACGTGTAGCGGTTGCAGTTCTTGCCGGTGATGTCGGTGGCGGCGGCGTTGTTGATGAGCATCGGGATTTTGAGGCTCGGCGCCGTCGCCTCCTCGGCCAGCGCGTTGGAGCTGAGCGAGCCGCCGAGGATGGCGACCACCTTCTCCTCGCGCACCAGCTTCTGCATGTTCTGCTGCGCGCCTTGCGGGCTCGGCTCGTCGTACCACACGAGCTCCGCCGGCTGGCCCATCAGTCTGTTGCCGCGCTGGGAGAGCGCGAGATAGGTGCCCTGTGCGAGATACTCGGTTTGCGGGGCGATATCGCCGGTCTTGGCCAGCAGCAGGCCGATCCGGACGGCGTCGGCCGCGCGCGCCGGGCGGATGAACGGCATCGGCAAGGCGGCACCCGCGGCCAAGATGGTCCGGCGGGTCAGACCCGTGCGACCGCTCATGCTGATCCTCCCTCATGGCGCCAAGCGCTTGGTGCGATTTATGAGGGAGGCGGGCAGGGGGGCGCAAGCCGGGGCCGCCCGCGGCGACCCGAGGGCCGCCGAGGGCGGGGGTTTGTTCAGCCGCCGCTGCGGTTGTTGCCGCCGGGGCTATTGCCGCTCGACCCGTTGCCGTTGCTGGCATTGTTGCTGCCGTTCGACGTATTGGCGTTATTGTCGTTGGAGCTTTGTTGCCCGCTGTTATTGTTGCTGCTGTTCGGCGTGTTCACGTTGTTATCGTTCGTAGCTTTGTTGCCCGTTGATTGTTGCCGGTAGCATTGCTGCCGTTCGACATGTCGGCGTTATTGTCGTTGTAGCTCTGCTGACCATTGTTGTAGCCGCTCGACATATTGCCGTTGTTACCGTTATTGCGGTTGAAGCCTGATTGGCCGTTGTTGGAGGCGTCGCTGTTGTAGCCGCTCGGGTTGTTGCCGTTGTTGCCGTTGAAGCCCTGTTGGCCGCCGTTATTGCCGTTGCGAGTAGCCGCCGTTCTGATAGCCGTTGGCCGTTATGCCGTACCCTGCGCCGGGCCCGTTGGCGTTCTGGCCGTAGCGCCCCCCGTTGTTAGCTTATTGAAGCCCTGGCTGTAATTGCCGCCGCCGTTGCCGCCGCCCAGCAATCCGAGTTGCGCCGCGGTGGCGAGGTTCAGCTGCCCGGTCTGCTGCAACCCATGCTGGCCCTGGAAGTCGGCCACGGCCTCGCTGGTCTCGCGACCCCAATTGCCGTCAACATTGCCGTGATAGAAGCCGAGATTTTGAAGATGGTATTGCAGCTGCTCCACCGCATCCGGGCTCAGTTCGCGAAGATTACCGTTGTTCATCGAGGACTGATTGTTTCCATAGCCACCCTGATTGTAGCTCCCCTGGCTATACTTCCTTGGTTGACCGTTATAATTCCCTGATTATCGCCCTGATTGCCGTATTGTGCGCATTACCGGCCGTGGGTTGCCATCCGTTGTTCCAGCTGCCGCCGCCGCCACCCTGGGCGAATGCGGGCGTCGCCGCCATGCGCGCCGATTGCCAGCAGCGCGGCGAAACCGCTCGTCTTTATCATATGATTCTCCCGCTTGAGCCGGCCGCGACCATCGCGGCCTGTCCGACAGGTGTGAACCTCTGATGCCAAGTATCGGTTTCTTCTTCGTTGCCCGGACGACCGACCAAAACCGGAGATCACGAAGGCGAGAATGCCGCCTGCGGCGCCGCGGCCCTTGCCGGAGTTGGGCGGGAGAGGGCGGCGCGACCCGAGAGCCGCCGCCGACGTTCAACGGCTATTGTAGCCGTTCGATATACCGGTGGTGTAGCCGTTTGATAATCCATTGCCGGAAGCATTGTAGCCGTTCGACAGATTGCCGTTATAGCCGAAATAGCCCGACTGCCCGGTAGTATTGTTGCCGGCGTTGGCGGGATTGGCGCCGCCGGCGCTGGTGAAGGCGCCGCTCTGATAGCCGCTGACGCTCACGCCGTAGCCCCGGCTGGACCCGAGCGGGCTGGTGCTGTTGCCGATCCCGGTCGCGGCGCCGTTGCGGGCGCGGTAGTTGCTGAACCGGCTGTTCGGGTTGTTGTTCGGGCCGGCGCGAACGGGGGTATTGTCCGCGCTGTTCGCATTATTCGGCTGATTGCCCGTGATTGGCATTATTGGCATTCGGATTGGCATTATTGGCCGGTTGCGACGGACGGTTGTTCAGCAATCCGAGCTGAGATGCGGTGGCGACGTTCAATTCTCCGGTCTGCTGCAATCCGTGTTGGCCCTGAAAGTCGGCCAGCGCCCGCCGGGTCTCCGGCCCCCATCGGCCGTCGATGTTGCCGTGATAGAAGCCCAGATCTTGCAGCCGCGTCTGTAGCTGGTCGATCCTGTTCTGGCCATAAGTCTGGTTACTCGCCCGAGCGGGGCCTTGGTTGGCGGATTGCTGCCCGGGGTTGGTCGCCGTGTTGGAGCCGGTGCTCAGGTTCGTGCCGCTGCCTTGTGCGAGGGCGGGCGTCGCCGCCAGGGCGCCGATCGCAAGCACTGCGGCGAAGCGGCTGGTCTTGATCATCCTGGTTCTCCCGGTTCGGAGGGGCCCGCGAGCGCTGCGGGCCCGTCGAAGCCTCAACCCTAAGCGACCCGCGCCGGTTTATCCATCCGTCTCGCCACCCATCCCGATCCGGCTCCCGAGGGTTCAGCGGCGTGCCGCCATCAGGTAGTTGATCGCGGTGCTCCGCCCGACCCGCCATGATCCGGAAACCGGGTCCGGGCCGATCCCGGCCATATCGCTGACCCGCAGCCCGGCCCGGCGCAAGGCGGCAGCCAGCTCGGCCGGGGTCAGGAAGCGCCGCCACTCATGCGTGCCCGGCGGCAGCCAGCGCAGCAGATACTCGGCGGCGACCTTGGCCGCCAGGAACGAGAGCGCGGTGCGGTTCAGCGTCGAGAGCACGATCAGCCCGCCGGGTTCGAGCAACCCGGCCAGGGTACGCAGGAACAGGTCCGGATCGGGCACATGCTCGATCACCTCCAGAGCGGTGATGATCGGAAACCGGCCCTGCTCCGCGGCCAACGCCTCGGGCGAGGCGACGCGGTAGGCCGGGGCGCGGGCCTGCCCCGCGGCGTGGTGGACCGCCGCCGCGATGGTGTCGGCGGCGGCGTCGATGCCGAGCACCTCGAAGCCCCGCCGCGCCAACGCCTCCGCCGCCAACCCGGCGCCGCACCCCACGTCGAGCAGCCGCAAGCCGGCGCGTCCCGGGAACGCACGCCCCGCCCGCTCGGCGACCCAGCCGACGCGCGCCGGGTTCATCCGATGCAGCGCCCGCATCGGCCCGTGCGGGTTCCACCAACTCGCCGCCAACGCATCGAACCGCGCCACCTCCGGCGCCGACACAGTGCCCCCCATGTTGCCCCCCGGGTCTCGGCTCAGTATGTGTGCGCCCGCGCGCGCCGCGCCAGCGCCGCCGATTCTCCCGCAGAGGCTGGTCCCGCATGGCCCGCATCGTCATGAAATTCGGCGGCACCTCGGTCGCCGACCTCGATCGCATCCGCAACGTGGCCGCCCGCATCAAGCGCGAGCTGGAGCAGGGAAACGAGATCGCGGTGGTGGTCTCGGCCATGTCCGGCGTCACCAACCAGCTCGTCGCCTGGTGTCAGGCGCTGTCGCCCCTGCACGATGCGCGCGAGTACGACGCGGTGGTGGCGACCGGCGAGCAGGTGACGACCGGATTGCTGGCAATCGCATTGCAGGCGATCGGGGTGGAGGCACGCTCCTGGCAAGGCTGGCAGATCCCGATCCGCACCGACGGCGCGCACGGAACGGCCCGCATCGCCGGCATCGCCGGCGAGGAACTGGTGCGCCGCATGGGCGCCGGTCAGGTCGCCGTAGTGGCCGGGTTCCAGGGCATCGGTCCGGACGGGCGGGTGACGACGCTCGGGCGCGGCGGCTCCGATACGTCGGCGGTGGCGCTCGCCGCCGGACTTGCCGCCGATCGGTGCGATATCTACACCGATGTGGACGGCATCTACACGACCGATCCCCGCATCGTGCCACGGGCGCGCAAGCTCGAACGCATCGCCTATGAGGAGATGCTGGAACTGGCCTCGGTCGGCGCCAAGGTGCTGCAAACCCGCAGCGTCGAGCTGGCGATGAACGAGCGGGTGCGGATCAGGGTGCTGTCGAGCTTCGCCGATCGGCCCGGAACGCTGGTCACGGACGAGGACGAGATCGTGGAAAAAGAGACCATCGCCGGGATCGCCTATTCGCGTGACGACGCGAAGATCACCGTCCGTCGGGTGCCGGACCGGCCGGGCATCGCGGCGGCGCTGTTCGGCGCGCTGGCGGAGCGCAACGTCAATGTCGACATGATCGTGCAGAACGTCTCCGCCGACGGCACGACCGACTTGACCTTCACCGTGACCAAGGCCGACTTGGCCCTCGCCGGCGCGGCGCTCGACGATGCGCGCGGCGGAGTTGGCTTTGCGGAGATCCTGACCGATCCCGATGTCGCCAAGATCAGCGTGGTCGGCGTGGGGATGCGCAGCCACGCCGGGGTGGCGAACACGATGTTCCGCGCTCTCGCCGACAAGGCCATCAATATTCAGGTCATCTCGACCAGCGAGATCAAGGTCAGCGTGCTGATCGCGGCCGAATATACGGAGCTGGCGGTGCGCGCTCTGCACACCGCCTACGGCCTCGATGGCGATTGATCCGCGCGCCGGCGGCGCGACTGATCCGCGCGCTGGCGCTTCGACCGAGCCGAGCATCGCCGGCCGCACGATCGACTCCCACGCCCTCGCCGCGCTGGACGCGCTTTGGGCGCGCGGCACGCGCTTCCTCGGCTGCCGCTTCGCCATCCTCGGCGGCGCCATGAGCTGGGTGAGCGAGCGCCATCTGGTCGCGGCCATCTCCGAGGCCGGCGGCTTTGGCGTGATCGCTTGCGGGTCGATGAACCCCGCCCAGCTCGCCGCCGAGATTGCGGGCACCCGAGCGCTCACAAAGCGCCCGTTCGGCGTCAACTTGATCACGCTCCATCCGGCGCTCGAGGAGCTGATAGCGGTGTGCCGGCGCGGCGGCGTCTCGCACGTGGTCCTGGCCGGCGGCATTCCGCCGGGACCGGCGGTGCGCGCGATCAAGGACGGCGGGGCGCGGCTGGTCGCCTTCACCCCGGCGCTGGCGCTCGCGCGGCGGCTGGTGCGGTCGGGCGTCGATGCGCTGGTGATCGAGGGCTCGGAGGCGGGCGGACATATCGGCCCGGTGTCGCTCACCGTGCTGGCGCAGGAAATCCTGCCGCATGTGCATGAGGTGCCGGTGTTCGTCGCCGGCGGCCTCGGGCGCGGCGAGGCGATCCTCGCCTATCTGGAAATGGGCGCGGCGGGGGCGCAGCTCGGAACCAGGTTCGCCGCCGCGGTGGAATCGGTCGCCCATCCGCGCTTTAAGCAGGCCTTCATTCGCGCCAGCGCGCGCGACGCGGTGCCCTCGGTGCAGCTCGACGAGCGCTTCCCGGTCATCCCGGTGCGCGGGCTGGTGAATGAGGGCACCAAGCGGTTCCTCGCCCATCAGGCGGAAACGGTGCGGCGTTTTCTGGACGGGGCGGTGACGAAGGAGGCGGCGCAGCTCGAAATCGAGCATTTCTGGGCCGGCGCGCTGCGCCGCGCGGCCATCGACGGCGATGTGGAAAACGGCTCGATGATGGCCGGCCAATCGGTCGGCATGGTCACTGCCGAGCAGCCGATTGCCGACATCATCGCCGAGCTGGTGGCGCAGGCCGTCTCGGCGCTGTCCGGTCGCGCCGCCGCCACCGCCGTATCGACGGCCGGTGTCGCCGGCTGACGGCGGCCCGACGCCGCGCCGATTGCTCGCGCGGCTGCGCGAGTTGATGGCGCGCGGCCAGGCGCCGCTCTCGGAGCTGGTCGATTTGATGGCCGAGGAGTTGGTCTGCGAGGTCTGCTCGGCGTATGAGCGCCGTCGCGGCGACATCCTCGAACTGGTGGCGACGCACGGGCTGAACCCGAGCGCGGTCGGCCGCACGCGGCTGCGCGTCGGCGAAGGCATCGTCGGGATCTGCGCCGCCGATAATCGGGTGATGAACCTGCCCGACGCGCAGAACCACCCCGGCTTCGCCTTCCGGCCCGAGACCGGTGAGGAGCCGTTCGCCTCCATGCTGGCGGTTCCGGTCCGCCGCGCCGGGCGCACGCTCGGCGTGCTCACGGTGCAGAACCGCGCTCCCCGCCTCTACCACGCCGAGGAGGTGGAGGAGGTGGAGACGGTTGCGATGCTGCTGGCCGAGCTGCTGGCCGGCATGGGTGCGACCGATGCCCCGGAGGAGGGGGTGGTCGGCACCGTCCCGCGCCGGTTTCGGGGCGTATCGCTGGTCGGCGGGATGGCGCTCGGGCCGGTGGTGCTGCACCGCCAGCGGCGGATTGCGCGGCGCCTGCTCGCCGACGACCCCGCCGCCGAGGCGGCGCGCCTGCACGCCGGGTTCGAGCGCATGCAGCACGGGCTCGATGAGCTGATCGCCGGCCGGCTGCCGGGCGAGATTGCGGATGGCGGGGCGAGCCGGGAGGTGCTCGACGCCTATCGTCTGATCGCCGCCGACGCCGGCTGGCTACGCCGGGCGGAGGAGAAGATCCATGGCGGCCTGTCGGCCGAGGCGGCGGTGGCGCGGGTGGGCGCCGAGCTGCACGACCGGATGCGGCGCATCGCCGATCCCCATCTGCGCGAGCGGCTGGCCGATCTCGAGGATCTGGCCGGCCGGCTGGTGGCGGAGCTGGAAGGGGAGGGCCCGCGCGGCGAGGCGGACCAGGGCGCGATTCTGCTGGCCCGGCGGCTCGGACCGGCGGAGTTGCTGGACTGGCACGCGCGCGGCATTGCCGCGGTCGCGATCGAGGAGGGTTCGGCGGCGGGGCACGCGGCCATCATCGCCCGCGCCCTCGCCTTGCCCGCCCTCGGCGGCGCCCGGGGCGTGGTGGCCGCGGCCGAGACCGGCGAGGAGGCGGTGCTCGACGGCGGCGAGGGCACGCTGATCCTGCGGCCCGACACCGAGGTGCGCCAGGTCTATGCGCGCGCGATGGAGGCGCGCGGGGCGCGCGCGACCGCGCTCGCCGGGCTGCGCGACCGCCCGGCCGTCACCGCAGACGGCGCGCGCATCCGGGTGATGCTGAATGTCGGGCTCGGCCTGGAGCTGGCCCAGCTCGCGAGCACCGGCGCCGACGGGATCGGCTTGTTCCGCACCGAGATCGCGATGCTGGCGCGCGGCGCCATCGCCGATGTCGCCGAGCAGGCGGCGCTCTATGCACGGGTTCTCGACGCCGCCGGCGAGAGGCCGGTGGTGTTCCGCACCCTCGATCTCGGCGCCGACAAGCTGATGCCCGGCGCCGAGACGCCGGAAGAGCCAAATCCGGCCATGGGCTGGCGCAGCCTGCGGGTCGGGCTGGATCGCCCGGCGGTGCTGCGCCGGCAGTTGCGGGCGCTGCTGATGGCCGCCGCCGGGCGGCCCTTGTCGGTGATGTTTCCCATGGTGGCGACCGTTGCCGAGTTCCGCGCCGCCAGCGGGCTGCTGCGGGCCGAGGCACGGCGGGCGCGCCCGGCGCCCGATCCGCTCACCATCGGCACCATGCTGGAGATTCCGGCGCTGCTGTGGCAGCTGCCGGAGTTGCTGGAGGAGGCGGATTTCGTCTCCATCGGCTCCAACGACCTGATGCAGTTCCTGTTCGCCGCCGATCGCGGCACGCCGGCGCTCGCCGGCCGCTATGATTTTCTGTCGCCGCCCGTTCTCGATCTGCTTGAGCACGTGCTCGCCGCCGCCGCCGCGGCGCGGGGCGGGCGCGGCATTCCGGTTTCGCTCTGCGGTGAAGCGGCGGGGCGGCCGGTGGAGGCGATGGCGATGGTCGGGCTCGGGCTGGGCACGCTGTCGATGCCGGCTTCGGCCGTTCTGGCGGTCAAGGCGATGCTGGCCGGCCTCGACCTCGCCGCCTTCCGCCCCGTTCTGGCGGCGGCGCGCCGTTCGGCGGCGGGCGCCCCGAGCCTGCGCGGGCCGCTCACGGTTTGGGCGCGCGAGCAGGGGATCGCGGTGTGACGTTCTTCCCGGGGCTATTCGGATGCGGCGGCGTCGGCGATGTCGGCGCCCGGCACGTCGGTGCTCTCGTAGAGTTCGGTGACGGAGATTTCGATACCGATCTCGGGCATCCGGAGGGTGTCGCCGGCGGTGAGGGTGGTGGCTATCCATGGCTGGTCCCCGGCCGATCGCTGCAGGACGGTGAGGCCGACGCTCGTGGATTCCACGATGAAGTAGCGCAGGATGGAGGGAACGGCGGCGTATTCACGGACCTTCACGATCCGGTCGGTCCGCCCGGACGTCGGGCTGAGCACCTCGAACACCACGACCGCGCCCTCCACCACGGGGGCGGAGCCGGGGGTTTTGGTGCATGTCACCAGGGCGTCCGGATAGCGGACGGCATCGCCGATGGTGGCCACCCCGGCGTCCGGGCCGAGCGGCCTACAGCCGGGGCGCAAGCGGGTGCGCAGGGCGAACTGGATGTTCTGGGTGATCTGACTGTGGTTGACGGTGCCGCCGGTCATGGCGACGGGCTCGAAACCGTCGAACTCGTGGCGCAGGTCCCGGGCCTGAGCCCAGGCGAAGAACTCCTCGCGGGTCATGCGCGGGGTGCGGACGGCGATGTTCATGGCGCGGAGCCTATCATGCGGTGGCGCGGCGGCGGAACAGTCCCCATACTGAACCCGAGCGTCGCGAGGTGAACCGATGAACTATCGCCCCTACCAGCAGATCCACCGCCGCGCCTCCCGCCAGGTCCATGTCGGGCGCGTGCCGGTGGGCGGCGGGGCGCCGATCAGCGTGCAGACCATGACCAACACGCTGACCACCGACACCGCCGGAACGATCGCCCAGATTCGCCGCGCCGAGCTGGCCGGAGTGGACATTGTGCGGGTCTCCTGCCCCGACCGCGAGAGTGCGCTGGCGCTGCGCGAGATCGTCCACGAGGTCAACGTGCCGGTCGTGGCCGATATCCATTTCCACTACCGCCGCGCCATCGAGGCGGCCGAGAGCGGCGCCGCGTGCCTGCGTATCAATCCGGGCAATATCGGCAGCGATGAGCGGGTGAAGGAAGTGGTGAAGGCCGCCCGCGATCACGGCTGCTCGATGCGGATCGGCGTCAACGCCGGATCGCTGGAAAGGCATCTGCTGGAGAAATACGGCGAGCCCAATCCCGAGGCGCTGGTCGAAAGCGCGCTCTATCACGCCGACATCCTCCAGCAGCACGACTTCCACGACTTCAAGATCAGCGTGAAGGCGTCCGACGTATTTCTCGCCGTCGCCGCCTATCAGCAACTGGCGGAGGCGTGCGATCACCCCTTGCATATCGGCATTACCGAGGCGGGCGGACGGCGCATGGGCACCGTGAAGTCCGCAATCGGGCTCGGCTCGCTGCTCTGGGCGGGCATCGGCGATACGCTCCGCGTCTCGCTCTCCGATGAGCCGGAGGAGGAGGTGCGCGTCGGCTGGGACTTGCTGAAGGCGCTCGGTATTCGCCACCGCGGGGTGAAGGTCATCTCCTGCCCCTCCTGCGCGCGCCAGGGCTTCAACGTGATCGAGACGGTGCGGACCTTGGAGGACCGGCTGGCGCATATCGAGACGCCGCTCACGCTGTCGATCATCGGCTGCGTGGTGAACGGCCCCGGCGAGGCGCTGATGACCGATATCGGCCTCACCGGCGGCGGCGCCGGCCGCCACATGGTCTACGCCGCCGGCAAGACCGACCATACGATCGAGGGCGCCACGATGATCGACCACATCGTGGATCTGGTGGAGGCGAAGGCGGCGGCGCTGAAAGCCGAACACCGCTCCGCTGCCGAATGAACGTGTGGCGGGATCGTGCCGACCGTCTTACGAGCCGGAGGAGTTCGCTTCGCATTTTACTCGGACGAAGGCGACCCGCGTGAACCTGTCCATATCCACGCTTTCGGGCATGGCGGACAGGCGAAGCTCTGGTTGCTTCCCGAGATCGCGATCGCTTATAGCGCGGGTTTTACAGCGCGCGAGCAGAGCCGGTTGTTGCGGGTCGTCGAGGCGAACCGTGAACTGATCATGAGGGCGTGGGATGAGCACTTCGGCTAAGGCTCTCAGATTCGACGAGCACATGATGTGGGTGGATCTGGTGGACGGCCGCATTCTCGGCATACCGCTCGCGTGGTATCCTCGGCTGCTCCACGCAACTCCCGCCCAGCGGGAACGGTTCGAGATAAGCTTCTTGGGCAACGGACTGCACTGGGAAGAGCTCGACGAGGATATTTCGGTTGAAGGGTTGCTTGCAGGCCGGGGTGACATGACCAGGCGTAAGCCGGAAGCCGCCTGAACGACGTGAGTCCTCTCCAACCCGTCCGTGGCACGCGCGATCTGATCGGCGAGGAGCAGCGCCGGCATCGGCATGTCATCGACACCGCGCGCCGGATCGCCGCGACCTACGGCTTCGATGAATGGGCGACGCCGGTGTTCGAGGAGACGCGCGTCTTCGCCCGCACCCTGGGCGAGACCTCGGATGTCGTGACCAAGGAGATGTACACCTTCACCGACCGCGGCGGCGATTCGATCACGCTGCGCCCGGAAGCCACCGCCGGCATCTGCCGCGCTCTGGTCAGCAACGGCCTCACCCAGAGCCTGCCGCAGAAGGTGTTCTACGCCGGGCCGATGTTCCGCTACGAGCGGCCGCAGAAGGGGCGGTATCGGCAGTTTCATCAGATCGACATCGAGCTTATCGGCGCCGCCGAGCCATTGGCCGACGCCGAGGTGATCGCCTGCGGTCGCGATATCCTGCAAGCCCTCGGCGTCGCCGACGACACCGTGCTGGAGCTGAACACGCTCGGCGATGCCGCAAGCCGCGCGGCTTGGCGGGAGGCGCTGATGGCGCATTTCAGCGCGCATCGAAAGCGCCTCTCCGAAGACAGCCTCGCCCGCCTCGAACGCAACCCGATGCGCATCCTCGACAGCAAGGACGAGCGCGATCGTCCGTTCGTCGCCGAGGCGCCGACGATCGGCGCCTTCCTCACGCCGGAGGCCGCTTCGTTCTATGCCGGGCTGAAGCGCCATCTCGACCGGCTCGGCATTGCGTATCGGGAAAACCCGCGCATCGTGCGCGGCCTCGACTATTACGGGCACACCGCCTTCGAATTCGTCACCACCCGCCTCGGCGCGCAGGGCACGGTGATGGGGGGCGGGCGCTATGACGGGCTGGTCGCCGAGATGGGCGGGCCGTCCACCCCGGCGGTGGGCTGGGCGGCGGGGATCGAGCGGCTGGCGATGCTGCTCGCCGACGCCCCGCCGATCGCCGCTCCGATCGCCGTTATCCCGGTGGGCGAGGCGGCGGAGGGCGCCGCGCTCGACATCCTCCAGGCGTTGCGCCGCGAAGGCGTGCATGCCGAGATGGCCTATCGGGGCAACCTCCGCAGGCGCATGGAGCGCGCCAATCGGATCGGCGCCCGCGCCGCCGTGCTGATCGGCGACGACGACATCAAGGCCGGCGTGGCGCAGGTCAAGAACCTCGAAACCGGCGCGCAGGATGCGGTGCCGATCGCGGAGGTCGCCCGCAGGTTGCGATGAGTCTCGACGCCAAGCTCGACCGCATCGCCGCGCGCGCCGATGAGCTGCGCGCCATGCTCGCCGGTGGCCTCGCCGGCGAGGCGTTCGTCCGCGCCTCGCGCGAACTGTCCGAGATCGCGCCGGTGGTCGCGCGCATCGACGACCTGCGCGCCGCCGAGCAGGCGCGCGACGAGGCATCCGCCCTGCTGGCCGACGCGGAGATGCGTGAACTCGCCGAGGCCGAGCTGCACGGGCTGAAGGACCGCATTCCGGCGCTCCGTCACGAAATCCGCCTGGCGCTGCTGCCCCGCGACGCCGCCGACGAGCGCTCGGCGATCCTCGAAATCCGCCCCGCCGCCGGCGGCGACGAAGCGGCGCTGTTTGCCGCCGAGCTGTTCGCCATGTATCAGCGTTACGCGGCGCTGCGCGGCTGGCGGTTCGAGCTGCTCGAGTATGCCGACACCGAGCTGGGCGGGCTCAAGGAGGGCATCGCCGAGATCACCGGGCGCGGCGTGTTCGCGCGGCTGAAATACGAATCCGGCGTCCATCGCGTTCAGCGGGTGCCGGAGACGGAGGCGCAGGGGCGCATCCACACCTCGACCGTGACCGTCGCCGTGCTGCCCGAGGCCGAAGAGGTCGATGTGCAGGTGGACGAGGGCGACTTGCGGGTGGACGTTTACCGTGCCTCCGGTGCCGGCGGCCAGCACGTGAACAAGACCGAGAGCGCGGTGCGGATCACCCATCTGCCCACCGGCATCGTGGTGGCGATGCAGGAGGAGAAGAGCCAGCACAAGAACCGCGCCAAGGCGATGAAGATTCTGCGCGCGCGCCTCTATGAGCAACAGCGCGCGGCGTTGCACGCGACCCGCGCCGCCGATCGGCGCGCGCAGGTCGGCACGGGCGATCGCAGCGAGCGCATCCGCACCTACAACTTCCCGCAAGGCCGGGTGTCGGATCATCGCATCAACCTGACGCTGTACAAGATCGACCGCGTCATGCAGGGCGAGCTCGACGAGTTCATCGACGCGCTGACCGCCGAGGAGCAGGCGGCGCGGCTGGCCGCCGAGGAATGACGCGCCGCGAAGCCTTGGAGATCGGCGCCGCGCGGCTCCGCGACGCCGGGATCGAGGCGCCTCGCCTTGAGGCGCGGCTGTTGCTGGGCCACGCAACCGGGCTCGATCAGGCGAGCCTGCTCGCCGCGCCCGAGGCGCCGGTGGAGGCGCGCTATTTCGAGTTGCTCGCGCGCCGAGGCGAGCGCGAGCCGTTGGCCTACATCACCGGCCGGCGCGAATTCTGGAGCCTCGCGTTCGAGGTTTCATCTGCAACCCTGATTCCGCGCCCCGAATCGGAGACGCTGATCGAGATGGCGCTGGCCGCCTGCCCGGAACGTGCCGGCGTGCGTCATGTTCTCGATCTGGGCACCGGCTCCGGCTGCCTGTTGCTGGCGGCGCTGTCGGAATTCACGACCGCCTGCGGAATCGGCGTCGATCGGGCGCCGGACGCCATCGGCGTGGCGAAGCGCAACGCCGCCCGGCTCGGATTTGCGGATCGCGCCGCCTTCCTGGTGGGCGACTGGGCGGCGGCGATCCATTGCGCGCTTCGACCTCGTGCTCTCCAACCCGCCTTACGTCGCGCGCACCGAACTCTCCGCCCTCATGCCCGAGGTGGCCCGCGAGCCGAGATCGGCGCTCGACGGCGGCATGGACGGCCTGGACGGCTATCGGCAGGTTGTCGCCGAGCTACCCCGGCTGCTCGCCCCGGGCGGGCTGGCGGTTCTGGAGCTGGGCCGGTGTCGGGCCGCCGCCGTGTCGGGGTTGGCGAATGCCGCCGGACTCACTACATACACGCGCGCGGACTTGGCCGGGATCGCCCGGGCGATGGCTTGCCGGACACCGAAAAAAGGGTTTGGCAGGACGGCCACGGCGGTTTAGCTTATCCGCTTGGTGAGGGGCGAGTCGCATTGCGGTCGCCTTCAGCGCCTCGGTTCCGGTTGAGCCGGGAGCCCGCCAAAGCCAACGTCGGTAGACATTGCGGGATTGGCCGGATGGAAGTGCTCATGCTCGAGCATGGGTTCCGGCTTGCCCGCCGGGGGCTGACAACATGAAAGGCGCGACGGCAATCGAATGAACATGAAGCGCATGCGCGGCCGTGGTCATCGGCCGGGGGGGGGTGGTGGCGGCGGGATGCGCCACCAGGGGGGCGGGATTCCGCTCAATCGCAACCACGTCTTCGACAGCAACGGCCCGGATATGCGGATGCGGGGCACCGCGCAGCAGCTGTTCGAGAAGTACTTGCAGCTCGGGCGCGACGCTACCAGCAGCGGCGATCGCGTGATGGCCGAGGGCTATTTCCAGCACGCCGAGCACTATTTCCGCATCATCAACGCGATGAACCAGGCGGCCCAGCAAAATCAGCAGAACGGGCAGCCCAACGGCCAGTCTCACCAGCCACGTCGTCAGTACCAACGGCGAAGAGGTGGTTGCCGACGAGCCCGAGCCCGAGCCCGAAACGGCCGAGCAGGCCGCCGGCACCGGCGAGCAGCCGGCCACCCGCGAAATCCCGATCACCGCTGCGGCGCCGGAGTAACCCGCGCTCCCTCTCCGCCCCCGGGGCCGGAGAGGGAGCGCGCGGCCCCGCACGCGCCTACAAATACCCCGCCCCCATCTCGCGCGCGAAGCGGGCCGGCGCGCCCTCCCAGACGATGCGCGCGTGCTCCAGCACATAGACGCGATCGGCATGCGGCAGGGCGAAGGTGACGTTCTGCTCGCCCAGCAGAACCGTGATCCTGGTGGTCTCGCGCAACCGCGCGAGCGCCTTCGAGAGCTGCTCCAGGATCACCGGCGCGAGGCCCATGGTCGGCTCGTCCAGGATCAGCAGGCGCGGGCGCATCATCAGTGCGCGCCCGATCGCCAGCATCTGCTGCTCGCCCCCCGAGAGCGTGCCGGCGTTCTGGCGCTGGCGCTGACGGAGAATCGGAAACAGGTCGAGCAGCCATTCGAGTTGCGCGGTGCGTGAAGCGGCGTCGAGATGCTGGCCGCCCAGGTCGAGATTCTCGCGCACGCTGAGATCGCCGAACAGCTCGCGCAATTCGGGGCACTGCACGATGCCGTCGCGGGCGATCCGCGCCGGGCTGCGGCCCTTCAACGCGGCGCCGCTCCAGCGAATTTCGCCGCCGTGCGCCACCAGCCCCGAGATGGCGTTGAACAAGGTGGTCTTGCCGGCGCCGTTGAGCCCGACCACGGAAACGAACTCGCCCTCATGGACGTGCAGCGACACATCCTGCAGCGCCTGCGCCTTGCCGTACAGCACGTTGACGCCGCGCACATCCAGCAGTGCTTCGCCGGCGCGCGCGTCGAGCTCCGGGCGGGCATGGCTCTCGATCTTGCCGCCGAGATAGACGCGCCGCACCGTCTCGTCGCGCATCACCTCCTCGGCGGTGCCCTCGGCGATGCGTTCGCCGAGATACATCGCGAGCACGCGATCGACCAGCGCGGCCACGCTCTTGACGTTGTGATCGACCAGCAGCACGGCGCGGCCGTCGCGTCGAAAGCCGTCGATCAACGCCGAGAAATCCGCGACTTCCGCCGCCGTCAGGCCGGCGAACGGCTCGTCCACCAGCACCACCTTGGGATTGCGCGCAAGCGCCTTCGCCATCTCCATGCGCCGCAGATCGGCAAACGGCAGGGTGCCGGGCCGGCGGTCCAGAACCGGGCCGAGCCCGACCCGGTGTGCGATCTCGCGGGCGCGCGCCTCCACCTGCGGGTCGGCGATCAGGCGCACCAGCGAATCCGGCAGCAGCGCCAGCTTGATGTTTTCGAGCACGGTCTGCCGGTGCAGCGGCCGCGAGTGCTGAAACACGATGCCGATGCCTTGGCGGGCGATGCGGTGCGTGGGCCAACCGGCGACATCGACGCCGTTCAGCGTGACGCTGCCCGCATTCGGCCGCTCGATCCCCATCACCAGCTTCATCACCGTGGATTTGCCCGACCCGTTGGGACCGATCAAGCCCAGGATCTCGCCGCCGGCGATCTCGAAGCCGATGTTCTTGACCGCGACCAGCCCGCCGAACCGCTTGGTGAGGCCACGAGCTTCGATGATCGGGCGGGTGTCGGCGATCATGCGCGGGTCCGGAACACCCAGCCCAGCACGCCGTCGGGGAAGAACAGGATGACGGCGAGCGCGACCGCCGAGACGACGAAGGTGTTGAGCTGGCCGATCGGGCGCAACAATTCATCGAACAGGATGAGGAAGATCGCGCCGAGAATGCCGCCGACGATGGTGCGCCTTCCGCCGAACACCACCGCGATGATGATCTGCACGGCGATGCCGAGATCGACCACGGTATCGACCGAGGCGGTGCCCTGGTAGAAGGTGAGCAGGCCGCCGGCAAGACCGGAGAACAGCGCGCTGATGCAGAACGCGGCGACCCGGTGCTTGGTCACGTTGAAACCGAGTGCAGCCGCCTCCACCGGATCCTGCCCGGTCGCTTGCAGGATCAGTCCCAGCGCCGAACGCGAGATGCCGTAGAGGATGGCGGCGGAGACGACCAGGAATCCGAGCGCGTACCAGTAGTTCACCGTGGTGCTCACCGCCAGCACGTCGGGTACCATCATGCCGATCTCACCGCCGGTGACGGAGGCGAAGATGACGATGCAGTCAAGCAGCAGCAGCACCGCGACCAGCGTCACCAGTCCGAAATAGGGTCCCTTGAGCCGCAAGGCCGGGAGCGCCAGCAACAGCCCGCCCACGACGGCGGCGGCGGTGCCGCCGAGCAGCGCCAGCGGAATCGGCACGCCGTTGTTGTTGAGAATGCCGGCACCGTAAGCACCGAGGCCGATCAGGAAGGTCGGTCCGAAATTGACCATCCCGGCGAAGCCGAACAGCAGGTCCCACGCCATCGCGAAGACGCCGATATAGAAAGCGGTGGTGAAGATGCCGAGCCAATAGCCGCCGAGCCAGACCGGGGCGACGGCGGCGCCGATCACGAGCAGGGCGGAGACCAGCGCGCCGGGGTGCCTGAGACGGTGTCTCATCGGCGGCCGAGCAGCCCTTGCGGGCGCACGTAGAGGACGATCACCAGGATGATGAGCGCCGGGATCGGCCGCAGGGTCGGCGCCACCAGATAGGCGGTCAGCGTCTCCGCATAGCCCACCACGTAGGCGGCGAGCAGCGAGCCCGGCACATTGCCGAGACCGCCCAGGATCACCACGGTGAAGGCGCTGGCGGTGAGATTGCCGGCATTGGCCGAACTCACGCCGAAGAACGATGCGAGCAGCACGCCGGCGAGCCCGGCCAGCAGTCCGTAGATGGTCCAGACGATGAAGTAGATGCGCGACATCTCGAAGCCGAGCAGGGTCAGGCCGCGCGGGTTGATCGAGGCGGCGAGAAGCTGCTTGCCGAGCCGCGTGTGGTTCACCAGCAGCCACAGGAGCCCGATCGAGGCCCAGCAGACAGCGGCGATCAGCACCTCGTTCTTCGGCGTGCGCACGCCGCCGATATCGAGCACGCCGGGCGCCATCGGCGGCAGGGTCACGGGGTTGTCGGAGAACAGGTAGTTCATGCCGACCTGGATCATGATGCCCCAGAGCAGCGTCGCGGTGAGGATGAAGATCTCCTCCTCCTCGGCGGGAATGGCGCGCGAGCGCTGGATCGGCCGCACCACCACGAAATAGGTGATGTACGAGGCGATCAACCCGCAGATCAGTCCGAAGGCGGCGCCGCCATAGGCACCTGCGCCGTAATTGCCGGCGAACCACCAGCCGAGCAGGGCGGCGACCAGCATGATGCCGCCATGCGCGAGATTGAGCACGCCGGAGACGCCGAACATCAACGTGAAGCCGACCGCGCCGAGACCATAGAGCGCGCTGATGGCGAAGCCGTCGATGAGGATTTGCAGGGCCAGCATCGCGCTCTCCGACCCTCCCGCTACCCCCTCCCGCAAGGGGAGGGGGAACTGACGGGGGCTTGCGTCCAGCTGTTCCCCCTCCCCTTGCGGGAGGGGGTCAGGGGGAGGGGGAGCATCGGCGCGATGCTACTTGCTAGCGGCCTGCTGCGGCACCTTCACGAACGACGGGAACACCACCTTGTTGGGGCACTCCTTGGTCGGCCAGATGCAGACCTGCTTGCCGTTCTGCCACTGCACGAAGATGCCCGTCACCCAGTCCGGCCCGTATTTCAGCGCATGGGTGAACTCGTCGTTGCGGCCGTAGTAGCCGACGTGGCCGGTGGCGCCGTCCATGCTGGTCTTCTCCATCTCGGCCACGATCTTGTCGGGGTCGGTGGAGCCGGCGCGCTGGATGGCTTGGAGAAAGGCCATCGTGCCGTCATAGGCGCTGAAGCCGGTGAAGGCCGGGAAGTTGTGGTATTTGGCGTCGTATGCCTTCTGCACGGCGAGCGTCACCGGGCTGAGCGCGATGCCGGGCGCCGAGCCGGTCTGCGTGATGACGCCCTCGGTGGCGCCGTTGGTGCTCTTCCAGAAGCTGTCGTTGCTGGCCTGGGCGCTGATGCCCGCCATCGGGATCGGCACCTGCTGGGAGTGCCACTGCACGGTCGGCTGCACCCCGACATGGGCGATGCCCATCATCATCACGTCCGGATGCTTGCCCTCCACCTGGTTGAAGATCGGCGTGAAGTCGGTGGTATCGGGGTTGAAGCTGATCTGATCCAGCACCTTCAGCCCGGCCCCCGGCAAGCATTTCTGGTAGGTGATGTCGAGCGGCTTGGTCCAGTCGGCGTCCTCGCTCACGATCACCGTGGTCTTCATGTGCAGCGCATCGACCAGCGTGTCGTGCGAGGAATCGCAGACCGATCGCGCCAGGATGGGCGAGGGAAACCAGCCCTCGAACATGTATTTGAACTGGTCGTATTTGTCGTGCACCTGCTTGCTGATGAGATCGCTAGCCGCCGCCGGGGTGAGCGTCGGCATGTGCAGCCGCGCCGCCCACGGCTCGACCGCCAGCGCCACCTCGCTGATGAAGGTGGTGACGACGGCCGCCACGTGATCCTGCTGGGCCAGCCGCTGGAAGCCGCGCACCGCGTCGGCGGCGGAGGAATGATCGTCATAGGCGACGATCTCGACCTTGCGCCCGTTGATGCCGCCCTTGGCGTTCACCTCGTCGGCGGCGAGCTGCGCGCCGCGCGCGATCGGCTCGCCGACGACGGCGGAGGCCTCACTTACCACGCCGATCTTGATCGGCCCGGTGTCGGCGGCGCGGGCGACGAGCGGGGCCAGCGTGAACGAGGCAAGGGCGGTGGCGCACAGCGCCCGCGCGGCGAAGGGGCTCATTTTCGTGTCTCCCGAACATCCCTGTTCTGCGTCGCCTGTCGGGCGTGCGCTTCCCGCCTCGTATATCAGGTCATTGCTCCGACCCCGTCAATTCGCCGCCGTGGGCGCGATCTCTCGCTATTTCGCCCCGGCCCGCCCCGGCAGGCTCACGAACGATGGAAATGCCATTTTGTTGGGGCATTTGTCCGCTGGCCAGATGCAGACCTGCTTGCCCTGCTGCCACTGCACGAAGATGCCGGTGACCCAGTCCGGGCCGTATTTCAGCGCATGCGTGTATGGGTCGCCGCGGCCGTAGAAGCCGATCCGCCCGGCTGCCCCGGCCATGTCGGTCTTCTCCATCTCGGCCACGATCTTGTCCGGGTCGGTGGAGCCGGCGCGCTCGATCGCTCCGGCGAGCGCCATCACGTCGTCATAGGCGTTGAAGCCGCTATATTGCGGAAAGTTATGGTATTTGTCCGAATAGGCCTGCTGGACTGCGAGTGTCACCGGGCTGAGCGCCACGCCGGGCGCGGCGCCGGTCTCGGTGATTACTCCCTCGGTCGCGCCATTGGTGCTCTTCCAGAAGGTGTCGTTGCCGGCCTGTGCGCTCACCCCCGCCATCGGGATTGGAACTTGTTGAGAACGCCATTGGATCGTCGGTTGCACTCCGACATGGCCGATGCCCATGGTCATCACGTCGGGATGTTTCGATTCAACCTGGTTGAAGATCGGCGTGAAGTCGGTGGTATCGGGGTTGAAGTTGACGGTATCCGTGACTTTCAGCCCGGCCTTCGGGAGACACTTCCGATATTCCGCGTCGAGCGGCTTGGTCCAATCGGCATCTTCGCTGACGATCGCCGTCGTGGTCATGTGCAGATCACGGACCAGAAGATCGCGGGAGGAATCGCAGACCGACTGCGCCAGGATCGTCGAGGGAAGCCACCCCTGGAACATGTACTTGTATCGATCGTAGCCGTCGTGGATCTGCTTGCTGATCACGTCGCTGGTGGCAATCGGCGTGATGGTGGGCATGTGCAGCCGCGCCGCCCAGGGCTCGAGCGCCAGCGCCACCTCGCTTAGAAAGGTGGCGACGATGGCCGAGACGTGATCCTGCTGCGCCAGCCGCTGATAGGCGCGCACGGCGTCGGCGGCGGAAGCGTGGTCGTCATAGGCGACGATCTCGACCTTGCGGCCGTCGATGCCGCCTTTAGCATTCAGCGCATCGGCGGCAAGCTGGGCGCCCCTGGCGATTGGTTCGCCGACGACGGCCGAGAACTCGCTCACCACGCCGATCTTGATCGGTCCGGTATCGGCGGCCCGCGCCGCCAGCGACGCCAGCGTCAGCGCGGCGACAGCGGTGGCGCACAGCCCTCGCGCGGCGAAGGGGCTCATTGAGCGTTCTCCCGGAGCTCCCCGTTCTGCGTCCTCCGGCGTACCGGTCGCATCCGCCTATTTCATTGATCGCCGCGAAGGCGTCAAATCCCGCGGAGGAGTGGCGGCACGAGAGCGGCGGCGACCCGCCCCCCGGGCGGTTGCGCACCCCGTTGATCCCGGGGAGGGGGATCATCCCTGCCAACGCAGAAACTCCGCCTCCACGTCGCGCAGCTGGTCCTTGCCGAAGAACATCTCGTCGCCGACGTAGAAGGTCGGCGAACCGAATGTGCCGCGTGCGACCGAGTTCTCGGTGTTGCGCAGCAGCTCCTGCTTCACCGCCGCCGATTGCGTCATTTCGAGCAGGCGCGCGGCGTCGAGGCCGTTGCCGTCGAGCACCGCGCGGATGATCTCCGGCTCATCCAGCTTTTTCGGCTCGCACCACATATTATGGAAAACGACCTCGACATAGCGTTCGAAGCAGCCGGCGTGCCGGGCGGCGACGGCGCCCCGCATGATGAGGAGCGTATTCACCGGAAAGAAGGGGTTGCGGCGGAAATCGGTGATGCCGTGCCGGTCGAGGAAGCGCCTCGTCTCCAGTTCCATGAACGCCCGCTTGCTCGGGATATCGTGGAACGCCTCCGCCGGCGAGCGGTTATTGGTGGCCTTGAAGACGCCCCCGAGCAGCACCGGAATGTAGCCGAACTTGGCGCCGATCCGCTGCTCGATGCTCGGGATGACCCGATGCGCGAGATAGGCGTTCGGGCTGCCGAAATCGAAGTGGAACTCGATCTCACGGCGCTCCATCTCACCAACGCTCCCCGGTACGGGCGCAGGTCCAATTCGTGCGTCCAGGCATCCCGCGGCTGCCGATGAATCTGCCAATACATCTCGGCGATCGACGCCGGATCGACCAGCTCATCCGGCTCGAAACTCTCCGTGCCCGTCCGCCGCTGCCGCATTTCGCGCACCCAAGCCGTATCCACGCCGGCATCGATCACCAGATGGGCCACGTGAATGTTCTGCGGTCCGAGCTCGCGGGCCAGGCTCTGCGCCACCGCCCGCAGCCCGAATTTCGCGCTGGCGAAGGCGGCGTAGCCCGGCCCGCCGCGCAGGCTGGCGGTCGCTCCGGTGAACAGGATCGAGCCGCGGCCGCGCGCGAGCATCTTCCGTGCCGCCTCCCGCCCGGCCAGGAAGCCGGCATAGCAGGCCATCTCCCATACCTTGCGGAACACGCGCTCGGTCGTCTCCAGGATGGGGAAATTGACGTTGGCGCCGACGTTGAAGATGCAGACCTCGAGCGGTGCGGCGCGATCGGCCTCGCCCAGGAACTCGATGACGGCCTCCTCCTTGCGTCCGTCGAGGGTGCGGCCGGCGCAGCTTCCCCCGTCGGCCTCGATTTGCGCCACCAGCGGGGCGAGCTTCTCGCCGTTGCGGCGCCCGGCGAAGACGGCGTAACCGCCGGCCGCGAAACGGCGCGCAATGGCGGCACCGATGAAGTCGCCGGCGCCGATGATGGCGGCTGACGCCTGCCGAGGGCTATCCACCATGTCCGCTCCTTGCCACTGTGGCACGAGAAGCATCACCATGACCGAGGAGATCGGATTTGGGAACTCGTGACGGGGCCATCGCCCTGGCCTTGCAGACCTTCGATCGGGGTGGATTGATCGACCGCCTGGGCGAGCTTGTCGCCATCCCGTCCACCTCGCAAGAGCCGGACCATGCGCCCGACCTGCTGCGCTATCTCGAGCAGGGCATCCGCCCCTGGCTGGAACGCCTGGGCTTTGCGGTGGCGATCCATCCCAATCCGGATGCCGCCGGCGGCCCGATCCTGACGGCGGAGCGACTGGAGGACGCGGCGCGGCCGACCGTGATCACCTACGGCCACGGCGACACCGTGCGCGGGCTGGAGGCGCAGTGGAGCGAGGGCGTCGCACCGTGGCGGCTGACCGAGCGCGGCGATCGGTGGTACGGGCGCGGGACCGCCGACAACAAGGGCCAGCACGCGATCAACCTGGCGGCGCTGGAGGCGGTGTTGGCCGAGCGCGGACGCTTGGGGTTCAACCTCAAGCTGGTCCTGGAGACGAGCGAGGAGCGCGGTTCGCCCGGACTGCATGCGTTCGTGGCCGCGCATCGCGAGGCGCTTGCGGCCGACGTGCTGATCGGCAGCGACGGGCCGCGTGTGGCGCCCGAGATCCCGACCATCGCCACCGGCACGCGCGGCACCTTCCATTTCGATCTGGTGATCTCGTTGCGGCCGGGCGGCGTGCACTCCGGCCACTGGGGCGGGCTGATCGCCGATCCCGCGGTGATCCTCGCGCACGCGATCACTTCGATAATGGATCGTCATGGCCGGGTCCTGGTTCGCGACATTCTGCCCGCCAACGGCATTCCGGCGGCGGTGCGGAGTGCACTGATCGGCTGCCCGGTCGAGGGCGGGGAGCGGGCGCCCGCGATCGATCCCACGTGGGGCGAGCCGGGCCTCAGCGCGGCCGAGAAGATTTATGGTTTCAACAGCTTCATCGTGCTGGCGATGATCTCCGGCCGACCGGAGGCGCCGGTCAACGCGGTGGCGCCGGACGCGCGCGCCCATTGCCAGATTCGCTATACCGTCGATACCGACACCGCGGACTTCGCCGCGGCCCTTCGACGCCACCTCGACGCCGCCGGCTTCCCGGAGGTCGCGGTCGAGAACGCCGGGGACCGGATGGCGGCGAGCCGCACCGATCCCGCCCATCCCCGCGTTCGCTTCGTCGCCGAGAGCATCGCGCGCACGCTGGGCAAGCGGGTCCAGGTCATCCCCAACGCCGCCGGCGGCCTGCCGGGCGATGTGTTCGCCGATCATCTGGGCGTGCCGCTGGTGTGGATTCCGCACAGCTATAACGGCTGCCGCCAGCACGGCCCGGACGAGCACCTGTTGCTCGGCCCCGCCCGCGAGGGGATCGCCGCGATGGCGGGGTTGTGGTGGGATTTGGGGGAGGGTTGAGCACGCTCTCGCGGCCGCACTGTCGGCGTTGATGCCGAATCGGGTAGGCTTTTAATGCGCCATCGGATCGGCCGATCCAATTCGGCCGAAGCCGCACCGAGGAGGAGCGCCATGCTGTTCGCCGTGATCCGCCATGACAAGCCGGATAGTCTCGGTCTGCGGCTTTCGGAGCGACCGCAACACCTCACCTATCTCGAGACGGTTCTGGACAAGATCGTCTATGGCGGCGCGTTGCTGGGCGATGATGGTAAGCAGATCGGCTCCATCCTCATGATCGAGGTGCCGGATGCGCACGCCGCGGCGGCGTTTGCCGCCGCCGATCCCTATGTTGCGGCCGGCCTGTTCGCGAGCACGATCATCCGCCAATTCCGCCCGGTCTTCAAAGCCGGGGCATGGCTTTAATCCGTCCGGTGAACGGCCCTCTGGCGGCCAAGGGCCGGCGCCGCCAGCCGCGCTGTTCTTCTACTCGCGCGATCGCGGCGGCGAGCGGGCGGCGGCGATCTACTGATCGTGACCGCCAAGTTGAACGGCCTCGACCCGCGCGCCTGGCTCGCCGACGTGCTGCGGCGCGCCGCCGACTATCCGGCCGCGCGGCTCGATGAGCTGCTGCCCTGGAACTGCACGGAGCGATCCGCCAAACTGGCGGCATGAGCCCGAGCAAGGCCCCTGCGAACGACACCTCGGCCGCGGACAGCTCCAACCAGATCTGCACGGTCCGGATCGAGTTGCTGGACACCGATCCGCTGATCTGGCGCGAGGTCGAGGTGCCCACCTCGATCACGCTCAAGGTGCTGCACGACATCGTCCAGATCACCATGGGATGGCTCGACTACCACCTGTGGGAGTTCACCATCGGCAAGCAGAACTATGGGCTGCCGACGGCCGACGACTGGGGCACCGCACCGCGCATCGAGGCGATCAAGGTCCGCCTGCGCGACGTGCTTAAGCCGCGCAAGACCACGATCGACTACATGTACGACTTCGGCGACAGCTGGGCACACCGTCTGACGGTGACCGGCATCCGGCCCGGCAAGCCCGGCGTCTCCTACCCGCACTACGTCGGCGG
Organism: uncultured Pseudomonadota bacterium; assembly: GCA_963762525.1. Lineage (GTDB taxonomy): Bacteria > Pseudomonadota > Alphaproteobacteria > Acetobacterales > Acetobacteraceae > DATFDN01. Next base: position 772,907 of record CAVXKT010000003.1, on the reverse strand, counting down.
TGAATGGGACTGCCCGCCCGAGGATTGTGGCGGCATCCCGGGCTTCTACAACATGCTCGACGCCCTCGCCGACCCCGAGCACCCGGACCATGGCGAAGTTGCCGAATACCTGGACGGCTGGGACCCGAAGGAGATTGACGAACTCCCGCTCAGGATCGCCCTCGGCCGCATCGCCAACCGCCGCAACGCCGCCCGGACAAGGATTGCCAAGAAATCCAACAGATCAGAACGAGCATGAACAACCGAGGTCAGCTGTGGCCTTCGCCGATGGATACTTTAGTCCAACGCGTTCTTCCGGACGCTCCCATCCGTCAGCCCGCCTTTAGCGGGCGACCGATTCGGGAGCGAGCGTTGCGGCCGGCACGGCGAATCGGGGGCGAAGACGGATCGCGGTGGCACTCTCCCGCACCGCAAAGACGATCCCGCCGACGACGAGGGCCAGGGCGGCGATCTGCGGCAGCGCGAACGGCTCGCCGAGAGCGATGCACGAAGCCGTCACGCCGATGACCGGCGTGAGCAGCGTGCCGATCGCCGCAGTGCCGGCGCTGAGCCGCCGTAGCGCCGCAAACCAGGCCAGATAACACAGTCCCAGCGAGGCAATGGCCGTGTAAGCCAGCGCGGCCCAGCCGAATAACGGCAGATGGAGGAGATCGGGGCGCTCGAAGATGCAGCCGGCGGCCAACAGCGGCAGACAGCCGAGACCCACTTGCCACGCCGTCAACGCCGTCGGCGCCATGTCGATCGGCAGCCGCTTCGACAGCACGGTGCCGAGAGCGAACAGCAACGCCCCGGCCAGCGCCGCGACGACGCCGGGCAATCGGTCCGTCGTCATCGCCAGGTCGCTGCCGGTGAAGAGGACCGCGACACCGCCCAAGCCGAGCGCGAGCGCCAGCATCCTTCGTGGCCCGAGCCGCTCGCCCAATACCGGCCACGCCAGGAGCGCCGCCCAGACCGGCATGGTGTAGGCGAGCGTCGCCGCCTCGCCGGCGTGCAGCCACAGCAGCGAGACCGTCGTGAGCCCCATCCAGGCGGTCACGTTGAGCACGGCGGCGCGTATCAGCCGCCAGCGAAGGTGGCGCGGCACGAACAGAGCTTCGCCCCGGGAAAGCGCAAGCGCCGCGAGCGCCAGACCTGCGACCACGCCGCAGACGCCGCGTGCGAACAGCGGCGGACATTGCAGGAGCAGGAGCTTGGTGGCGGGCCAATTGCAACCCCACCCGCAAGCCGTAACCAGCAGGCAACCCAGACCGATCAGCTTGGACCGCCTGTCGCCGATCATGCTCGCCGTGCTCCGTTCCGGACGCGCCGCCCGCCCGGGGATGAAAGTAGCTTATCCGGAACAAATTTGACAAGCTGAATGAAGATGCGTTACGATATCCACAACGAATCAACCGCGCGATCGGCGAGTTCGGGCATCGGGTTCATCAAGAGGTCGGGGATGCGATGGGCTGAGAACCGGCGCCGCCCCCGGGTGCGGGCCATTTCGGGGGGCGCGTTCTTCGCCGCCGCCGTGATCGCGGCGGCGCTGCTCCCGCTACCGGCCGGCGGCGCACGAGCCGAGGAGGCGGTGCATCTCGACGTCGTCGGCGGACTCGCGGGCGTCAGCCAATACGAACAGCTGGAAAAGCCGTTCTGGACGAATCGCATCGAGGAACTCTCGAACGGTCGGATTCGCGCGGAAATTCATCCGTTCGATCGAAGCGGCTTGCCCGGCCCGGAAATGCTGCAATTGATCCGGCTGGGGGTGGTCCCGTTCGGGACCGCCTTGCTGGCTGCGGTCGCAGGCGATGAACCCGAACTCAATGCGGCCGATCTGCCGGCGCTCAACCCGAATTTCGCGGCGCTGCGCAAGACGGTCGACCTCTACAGGCCGCATCTGCGCGAGGTTCTTCACGATAAATACGGGATCGAGCTGCTGGCGATCTATGCGTATCCCGCGCAGGTCATCTACTGCACCAAGCCGTTCTCGGGCCTGAACGATCTTGGGCGGGCGGCGCATCCGAACCTCCTCGGTCGGGCAGTCCGAAATGATGGCGGCCCTCGGGGCTACGCCCGTGCTCATGCCGTTCGCCGACATGACCCATGCGATTCGGGCCGGCCTGATCGACTGCGCCGTCACCGGCACATGGAGCGGCAACGAGGTCGGCCTCTCCGACGCCACAAACTATATCAGCGGCATGGCCATAAGCTGGGGGCTGTCGTTCTTCGGCGCCAATCTCTCGGCCTGGGAAGCATTGCCGCCGGACATGCAAGACACTGCTCCGCAAGGCGATCGGCGGGTTGGAACGCGACATATGGGAGGCGGCGGATCGCGAGACCGCGAACGGCTTTGCCTGCGACACCGGATCGCCGAGCTGTCAAGCGGGCCGCCGCGGGCGCATGAAGCTGGTGCCGGTGAGGGCGGAAGACGAGAAACAACGCGAGCGCCTGCTGCTCGAGACGGTGGTTCCGCGTTGGGTTCAACGCTGCGGCGCCGATTGCGCTCGGGCCTGGAATCAGACGATGGCGCCGGCGCTCGGCATCCGCGCCAAGGCGGAGTGATCCTGCCGGGCGAACGCGTGACCCGTTCGCGACGGCGTCAGATCTCCCCCGGAATGCGCAAGCGATCCTCATCATAGCGGTCCAGATCGTCCCGGGTGAGCCGATAATAGACCCGTTCGAGCCGGAGCGCGCCGCACGCCTCGTACATGCGCGCGGGCAGCCGAATTCCGCGCCTCGGTCGTCCAATCCAATGCCGAGAAGCCTTCGCCGACCGTGAGGCGCGCTGCGGCGATCACCAGAAGCCGTCCCACGCCCCGTCGCCGCGCCGCCGCGGCCACATAAAGATCTCGGATATAAAGCGAGCGGGTCAGCTCGTAGGCGGGGAAGCTGACGTTGAGCACGATCGAGCCGACGATCGCCTCGTCGATGACGGCGACGAGGACACGCGGATCGAACGTGCTCTCGACCGGCTTGCACGCCAACGCCGCCGCTGCGGCTGCTTGCGAATCGGGGACCGGGCGTTCGTAGTGGCGCTGCATTTCGGCGAACAGGTCCGCAAGACCGGGCGCATCGAACAGGCAGGGCCGGCGCACGATGATCGTGCCCGTCTTGCATGGTGACATTTCGGAACGCCCCGTCGAAGTCTCGCTGCCGATCGAATTCGGCAGAACCACCCATTCCCCCGTAGCAGGGGCGAGGTTAACGAGAGATTAGCGGCGCGGTCCTCGGCTAATGCCGCGTCTCTCGCCCATCGAACCGCGCCGGCGCGCGCCGCCGCTGCGCCCGGGGCGACGGTAAGATCGTATTAACCGTGGTGTGCATTAATTCCGACTTGTTAGTTTTCTTACGGATAATCGGTGATACGGCAGCGTTTGGCCCGTGCCCTGGTCGCCGCAACCGGGTCGGTGCTCGCGACATTGGCGGCCGGCACCGTGTTGCTGTTGCGATACACGCAGCATACCGCGATGCGCACCGCGGAGACGGTCGTCGAGAATGCCGCGCTGGTCATCGAGAACACGATCAATCGGCAGTTCCTGCAGGTTGACGGCGCCCTGGTCAGCCTTCCGGAGCTGCTGGCGGCTGCAAACGGCAACGGACCCGTCGATCGCGATGCCGCCACGCGGATCCTGCGGGGGATCAACTTCCAGACCTTCCTGTTCCGCGATCTGTTGCTGCTCGGGCACGATGGCGGGCTTTGGGCGGAAGCCCGCTCTGATTTTCGCGGTCACTCCCTCCCCGTGACTTCGGCCATGCTCTCGTCCGGGTCGCATCCCGGCGCCGTCACCATTGCCGGGCCGGCGCGCAATCCCATTACCGGTGATTGGGCGCTGTATTTCGCCCGGCCGATCACTCTGATCGGGGTCGGGCGGTTCGAAGCCATGGCGGAAGTGCCGGTGCCGCTCGTGACGGAGCTGCTCTCCGCCTCGGGCAAGGTCCCCGGTCTGCGCATCAGTCTGGAGCGCGGGGACGGGCAGGTTCTCGCCAGCTTTCCTCAAGACGAGCGGATCATCGGCAGGCGGCCGGCGACGCCGATCCGTCCGGCGCACGCAAACGGCATCGCCTTTCAAGCCAGGTCCGCGCCCGGGGGAGACGTCCCGATCATCGCCGTCGTGCGACAGACGCTTTACAACGATGTCGCTCGTGGCCGTGGCCCTTGATCGACAAGTCGCCTTGGCCGACTGGCAGCGCGATCGCAATCGACTTCTGGGCGGGTTCGCCGTTGCCTCGACGCTGGTGCTGGCGCTCGCGTTGGCCCTCTATGCGGTCCTGAAGCAGCGCGAGCGGGTCGAGACGGAACGCCGCCAAGCGCGCGACATGCTCGACAGCGCTCTCGACGCGATGTCCGACGGCTTCGTCATGTGGGACGAGGACGACCGCCTGATCACCTGTAATCAGCAGTACCGCGACATCTACAAGGTGAGTGCACCGGCGCTGCGACCGGGCGTGCGTTTCGATGAACTCATTCGTGAAGGCGTGCGCCTCGGCCAATATCCGCAAGCCACCGGCGATGTAGAGGAATTCGTACGCCAAACGATCGAATGGCGTCGCAACAGCGACGAGGCGCTGGAACGCGAGTTGCCGGATGGGCGGTGGATCCTGATCCGCGAGCGACCGACATCAAAGGGGGGCATCGTCGGCATTCGCACCGACATTACGGCGCTCAAGCAGGCGTCCGCCAAACTGGCGGCGGCGAACGCGCGGGTCCTGGAGGCGATGGCGGAGGTCCAGCTGCAGAACGAGATGCTGACCAGGCGCGACCGCGAGCTGCGCACGCAAAACGTGCTGTTCGACGCCGCGCTGAACAACATGTCGCAGGGCCTGGTCATGGTCGACGCCGAGCACAAGGTAATCGTATGCAATGAACAATTTCTCGGCCTGTTCGGGCTGAGTTCGCGGATCGGTTGCTCCCGGCGCGCCCGGTTCCGAGATTCTTCGAAGCCATCGAGCGTCATGGCGGACCGACGGCCGACATCGTCGAAGAATCTCTGCCTGGAGCAATCCATGCTGGGCGCCTCGCGGCATTCGGGAACGTTCATCCGGGCCGGGAAGAAGGGACGCGCTCTGGCGATCTCGCAGCGGCCGCTGGCGGACGGCGGCTGGGTCGCCACCTATGAGGATGTCACCGAGCAGCAGCGGGCGGAGCAGCGCATACGCTTCATGGCGCACCATGACGCGCTGACCTCGCTGCCCAATCGCGTGCTGTTCCGCGCTCGGATGGACGAGGCGCTTGGCAAACCTGGCGGGCGGCGAGGACGGCCTGGCGCTGCTTTATCTCGATCTCGACAAATTCAAGGATGTGAACGATACGCTAGGCCATCCGGCCGGAGACAAGCTGCTCGAGGCGGCGGGAGGTCGGTTGCGAAACTGCGTTCGTGAGAGCGACGTCGTCGCCCGCCTCGGCGGCGACGAGTTCGCGATTCTTTACAGCTCGTCGCAGTTGCCCGCGGCGGCGGAGGCACTGGCCAGGCGGGTCATGAACTCATTGTCGGCGCCCTACCAGGTGTTCGGGCGCAACGTCGTCGTCGGCGTCAGCGTCGGGATCGCGACCGCCACCGCACCCGGCGCCAACGCCGATACGCTGCTGAAGCAAGCTGACGTCGCGCTGTATCAGGCCAAGGCCAGCGGGACGGGGCAGCTGCTGCGTGTTCGAAAGCGACATGAGCGCCCGATTGCACGTCCGGCTGACGATGGAGGAGGACCTGAGGGGCGCTCTTGCCCGGCAGGAGTTTCAGGTCTTCTACCAACCCCTGGTTGAACTCCGCACCGATCGTATCGTCGGTTTCGAGGCGCTGTTGCGGTGGCGGCATCCGACACTCGGGGCGGTGCCGCCGTCGCGATTCATTCCGCTGGCGGAGGAGATCGGGCTGATCGGCCCGATCGGCGACTGGGTTCTTCGCCAAGCCTGCACCGATATCGCCGCTTTGCCGGAGCCGCTGAAGATCGCGATCAACTTGTCGCCGGCGCAGCTCCGGGGTGGAAATATCGTCGGGGCGGTGACGTCGGCCCTGGCTCACTCCGGACTGTCACCCTCCCGGCTGGAGCTCGAGATCACGGAGACCGCACTGCTGCAAGACAACGAGATGACCGTTTCGCTGTTGCGCCGTCTGCGCGCTCTCGGGATCAGGATCGTGCTTGACGACTTCGGGACCGGCTACTCATCGCTGAGCTATCTGCGAAGCTTCACCTTCGACAAGATCAAGATCGACCGCAGCTTCATCACCGAAATGCAGGTACGGCCGGACTGTCTGGCGATCGTCAGCTCGGTCGTCGGTCTCGCCGACAAGCTGTCGATGACGACGACGGCGGAGGGAATTGAAACCCACGATCAACTTCGTCTCGTGCGGGAGCTGGGATGCACCGAAGCGCAGGGATATCTGTTCGGGCGACCGCAACCGCTTGCCGAGTACCCTGATCGCAATCCGCGGCGTCGAGACGGTGCTCGTCGATTCATTATAGACTAACCCTCGCGCGCCGGCTCGATGACGGCGCGGCACTCGCCGAAGCCGATGGGCGCGAAGCCGGAGCGGCTCGCGCGCGCCCGCAGCACCACCTCGTCGCCGTCTTCCAGGAAGCGGCGCGTCTCGCCGCCGGCGAGCGCAATCGGCCTCGCGCCACCCATCGTCGCTTCCAGGATGCTGCCGCAGCTCGCCTCGTCGGGACCGGAGATGGTGCCGGTGCCGAAGAGGTCGCCGGGGCGGAGGTCGCAACCGCCGCTGGTGTGGTGCGCCACCATCTGCGCCGCCGTCCAGTACATGTGGCGGCGCGCCGGATAGCGCCAGGCGCCGCGCCGGCAAGCCGCGCGCCCGCAGGCCGGGCGTCACCAGCAGCACCTCGAGTTGCAGATCGAGCGCCCCCTCGGCCTGATCGGCGGCATCGAGCAGATAAGGCAGCGGCGCGCGGATCGCCCGCCGGTCGCGCCGGCTGGGGAATGCGAAACGGCGCCAGCGCCTCGGGCGTCACCATCCAGCATGAGACGGTGGTGGCGAAGCTCTTCGACAGGAACGGGCCGAGCGGCTGGTATTCCCACGCCTGGATGTCGCGCGCCGACCAGTCGTTGAGCAGGCAGAACCCGCCGATGTGATCGGCGGCGCGGCTGATCGGGATCGGCTCGCCGGGGGCGTTGCCGGGTCCGATCCAGACGCCCAGCTCCAACTCGAAATCCAGGCGCTTGCAGGGACCGAAGATCGGGGCGGCGTCCGGCGCCCTGGTTTGCCCATTTGGCCGCCGGACCGGCGCCCCCGAAGGCCGCACCGAGGAGGCGCGACCGTGATAGCCGATGGGGATATGCTTGTAGTTGGGCAGCAGCGGATTGTCGGGGCGAAACTGCTTGCCGACATTGGTCGCGTGATGGATGCCGACATAGAAATCCGTGTAGTCGCCGATTGCCGCCGGTAGATGCAGCGCGCAATCGGACGCCGCGTGCAGCATCGGCCGCAGCAGCGTTTCTTGCCCGGGGTCGGAGAGCAGCGCCGACAGCGCGCGGCGCAGGGCGACGCGCGGCCCGGCGCCGAGCGCTAGAAATGCGTTCAGCGCCCGGTCCGACGCGGCTTCCGCACCGCGCCCGGCTTTGTTGCGGAGGATTTCGGCGGCGTGCAGTCGCGCCAGATCGAGGATGCAATCGCCGATCGCGACGCCGCCGCGCGGCGCCTCGCCGGGTGGGGAAAACACGCCGAGCGGCAGATTCTGGATCGGAAAGTCGGATGCCTCGGCGCTCTCCACCCAACTCCGCCGGGCGGGGTCGTGGGTCTCGTCCAATCCGCGCACGGCGCTACTTCGCCCCGGCGCGCGTCAGCACGCCACGCCGCAACTGGTCCTCCTCGATGGAGACGAACAGGGCGCGGAAATTGCCCTCGCCAAAACCCTCGTCGCCCTTGCGCTGGATGAACTCGAAGAAGATCGGGCCGATGGCGTTGGCGGAAAAGATTTGCAGCAGGATCCGGGTCATCCGCCCCTCCTTCTCGCCCGAGGCGATGGCGCCCTCGCCGTCCAGCAGGATGCCGTTGCGCTGCAGACGGCCCATGTCCTCACCATGGCCGGGCACACGCTCGTCCACGCGCTCGTAGTAGGTGGCCGGCGGCGAGGGCATGAACCGCAGCCCGCGAGCGCGCAGCGACTCGACGGTCGCGTAGATGTCGCGGCAGCCGCAGGCGATGTGCTGGATGCCCTCGCCGCAGATACTGCGTCAGGTATTCCTCGATCTGGCTCTTGTCGTCGGCGCTTTCGTTGATAGGGATGCGGATCTTGCCGTCCGGGCTGGTCAGCGCGCGGGAAAACAGGCCGGTGTATTCGCCCTTGATGTCGAAATAGCGGATTTCGCGGAAGTTGAAGATGCGCTGATAGAAGCCGGTCCACACGTCCATACGCCCGCGCCCGACATTATGGGTGAGGTGGTCGAGATAATAGAGGCCTTCACCCTCCGGTTTCGGATCGGGCGTACCGGTCCAGGCGAATTCCGCCTCGTACGGCGAACCCTTCGGGCCGTAGCGGTCCAGCAGATAAATGAGCGATCCGCCGATGCCCTTGATGGCGGGCACGTCGAGCGCGCCCGTGCCGTCGGCGGGATCGGCCGGCTCGGCGCCGTGCGCGAGCGCGCGGCTCCGTGCGTGCGTGGCATCGACGACGCGAAACGCCATCGACGGCGCGCACGGCCCGTGCCGGGCGGCGAAGTTGACGGCGTGACTGCCGGGCTCCTCGTTCACCAGGTAGTCCACGTCACCCTGGCGGTAGAGCGTGATCGCCCTGGTTCGGTGTCGGGCGACCGGCGCGAAGCCCATGGTGCGAAACAGAGCATGGAGTTCGGCCGGATGCGGATGCGCATACTCGACGAAGCCGAAACCGTCGGTGCCGGCGGGATTCTCCGCGCTGATCGCGGCCGGCGGCGCGTCGTGGGGGAACGGACCCATGTGGCTTCTCCGAGGCAGTCGATTATACGTGCTACATGGAGGCGCGAATGACCAGGACCATCGCTTTGCGCGAGGCCAACCAGCAGTTTGCCCGTTGCGTGCGCGCGGTCGAAGCGGGTGAGGAGTTTGTTATTACCCGCAACGGCAAGCCGGTGGCGCGGCTGGTGCCGGTTTCCGGCACGCGCGTCCTGACGTCGAAACAGCAAGCGGCGCTCGCGCGCACCAGGGCGCGCTCCTGGACGCTCAACGCCGGCCCCCTCACGCCGGAGGAACGGACAAAGCTGCATGAGCGGTGAGCGGTTTACGGTGGACACGAACATTCTCGTGTACAGCATGGATGGCGGCGCCGAATGGCGTCCTCAGGCCGCACCCGCCGCGGCCGAACGGCTGCTGCAAGGGGCGGGTAGCACCCGGCTAACCGGAACGGACCGCCATGCGCTCCTCGACGCCGCCCGGATCGCCGGCGACGCCGATGATCTCGGCGAAGCGCATCGTGCGCCGCCGCGCGGCGTCGTAGCGGGGCCAATCCCCCGGCGTCCCGTCGCGGGCGAACGTCGTCCACGCGCGCATCATCGCCGCGGCGAGATCGCGGCACTGCGCCTTCCGGGCGCCGGCCAGCATCGGCGCGTTCCAGGCCGGCATGGTTCCGAACACGAAGGGCAGGTCGATGCAGTGGCAGGCACGCCAGGGCGATTCCGCCGGCGCCCAGTCGAACTGGTACAGCCAGACGCGTCGCCCCGCCGCCGCAATCCGCTCGGCCAGGGTGATCGCGGGAAACAGAAAGCGGTGGTCGGTCAACAGATCGGCGAGCAGATCGCGCAAATCGGCGCCCGGCCGCCGCCGGCGATACGCGGCGACGCTATCGGCGCTGACCCGGCGAGGGCGGCGAACCGCTCGGCCACCTTCTCGGGATCCGGATCGGACATCGCGGGATCGGCGACGACGAATGCGTGCATCTCCTCGCGCGTGGTGCCGATCAGCATGTCCACATCCTGCTCGGCGCAGGCGCGCGCCACGCGATCCGAAAACGCCCCGACGCCGGCGAAATCGTCGAACACCGGCGGAAAGGCCGGCTCAACCTCGGCGAAGCGCGCATTCTCGCGGGCGATCTGCAGCTGCGCCGCCACCAGCGGCGCGGCGGGCGCGGCGCGCAGCCGATCGGCGGCACCAGGCGAGGCCGGATCGATGTCCAGCAACCGCATGAGCCGCCGTGCCCGCCGGTTCGCCTCTTCGGTCGGCGGGCCTCCCCGTGGCGGTCCGCTCTGGACGATGGCGCGGCGGAACAGCCCGCGCGCTTCCCCCATCGCGAGCAGCCGCAGGATGGCGGCACCCCCGGCGGACTGGCCCATGACGGTCACGTTCGCCGGATCGCCGCCGAAGGCCGCGATATGGTCGCGCACGAAACGCAGCGCCGCTGCGATGTCGCGCAGGCCCATCAGGCCGTCGGCGAGACCCGGCCAGCACAGGAAGCCGAGCGGCCCCAACCGGTAGTTCACGCCGACGACCACCGCATCGCCGGCGCGCGCGAGGGCCGCGCCGTCATACCAGTCGAGCGATCCGGCGCCGCTCAGCCAGGCGCCGCCATGCAGCCACACGAGCACCGGCCGGCGGGCATCGTCGGCGCTCGGTGTGGTGATGGTCAGCGTCAGGCAATCCTCGTCCTGCGGGCGGGTGAAGTCGCCCATCGCGGCGCGCAGCCGCGAGGGCGGCTGCGGCGCAATCGGGCCGTGCCGGCGCGCATTGCGCAGCCCCGTCCACGCCGCCGGCGGCTGCGTCGGCGCGAAGCGGAGCGCGCCGATCGGAGGCGCCGCGAAGGGCACCGCACGGAAGGCGACGACGCCCGTCGCCCGGTTCGCCGGCGAGATCGCCGAGAGCGGTATGCGCGATGTCGATCATGGGCGACCTCCTGCACGCGAGCCGATCGTGAAGATGCCGAGCGCCGCGGTGGCGGCGGCGAGCGCGGGCACCGCCAAGGTGGCGATGATGCTGCGCGCCGGCCAGTGCAGCGCCAGCAATCCGCCGGCGATGGACGGGCCGACGATCGAGCCCATCCGCCCCAGCGCCGAGGACCAGCCGACACCGGTGGTGCGCAGCGTGGCGGGATAGAGTTTCGCCGCGATCGCGGCCTGCCCCACGCCTCCACCGCCCAGCCCCACGCCGGTCAGCACCAGCAGCGCCGGAACGGCGGCGTTCGGCAGACCGCCGAAGGCCAGCACCAGCACCACCGCCGCGCCCGCGGTGAAGGCGATGGCGAGATAGCGTGCGCTGCCGAGGCGATGCACGACGAGCGCCATCAGCAGCACGCCCGCGATGCCGCCGCTGCCGATATAGGTGGCGCCCAGCGCGGCACCGGCGCGATCGAAGCCGAAGCTCGTCAGCAGCAAACGGCAGCCAGTAGCCGAACGTGTAGCTGTCCATGAAGATGAGGAAGCTCATCGCCCAGAGCAGCGATGTCGGCAGCGCAAACCCGGGCGCGAACAGCGCCGCCGGCCTGCCGGCGCGCGATGGTGACGCGTCGCGTTCCGCCGAGGCCGACGCCGGGGCGGGCAGCCCGGCCGCGAGCGCCGCCGAGAGCAGTAGCGGGAGCACAGTCCCCAGAATGAAAGGCGCCTGCCAACCCCAGCGGCGCAGCAGGGGCACCGCAACCAGGCCGCCCAAGGTGGTGCCGAAGATGATGGCAATCGTGACGACTGCCGCCACCTGCTCGCGCCGGCGCGCCGGCGCATGGTCCGACGCCAGGGCGATCGAGGTCGGGATCGCCCCGCCCAGGCCCAGCGCGGTGACGAAGCGCATCGCGGTCAGCGCCGGGATCGAGGTGACGAACACCGTCAGCAACGACATCGCGCCGAAGAAGGCGACGCTGGACGCGATCACCCGCCGATGCCCGAAGCGCGCCGCCCAGGCGCCGCAGCAGAGATAGCCGACGACGGCCCCGAGACTGGTGGCGACGAAAGCCGGGGTCAGCGCGGCCGGCGCGATCTTCCATGCATGGGCGATGGTCGGCGCGCTGAAGGAGACGACCCCGGTGTCGTAGCCGTCGAGCAGGATCGCGAGGAAACAGAGCGCCGCGATGCGCCATCCGCCGGCGGGCATCGCCGCCTCGCGCGCGGCGGCTGCCTCGCTCAATTCCGTTGGCGACATCGGCTGTTTTTGCCCGGTCACGAGGCGGCGGTCGAGTCGTCGGCCGTCATTAGCGTGGTTTTGAACTCGCGATCCGGCACCATGATATGTGCTGGCCACGCCGATGCGCATCTGATTCCCGAACCTCTTCAATCACCCCGGAACAGCCCGCTCGAACTCTGTCCGAACGGTCTGAGCCGCACGTGTTCATTGAAGAGGCCCGCATGTTCCGTATCCAGGCTCCGATCCTCATCGTCCCCACTGCCGAGGCGCGGAGGTCGCTGGGCCGCCGACTTCGCTGGGCTGGACTGGCCGCCTATCGCGAAATCGCCGTCGCCGCGAAAGGGCTGGAGATCGCGCATCTCCAGTTCGCCTTCTTCGAGTTGACGCTCGCCGTGTGTTCGCGTGTGCGTCTGGATGGCGTCGTCGAGATCGAGATGGGTCTTGGCGATCCGAGATTGCCTGCGCGTTGCTTCACCGCCAAGCAGGTTCGGGAGGCCTTGGCCGCCGCCCGGGCGCGGGCGGAGCCACGCCAAAGGCGCCCGCTGCCTGCGCGCTGAACGGTCGGGAGGCGGCACGCCGCCGCTTCGGCCGCGAGTGCCCGGTTTTGGAGATGTTGAAATGAACGCCCCCGGTCCGCGTCGCGCATCAGCGCGCGACCCGCTCGGCAGCTTTCCGACGCCTTTGGCGCTGCAATGCGCCCGCACCGTCCATCAGGCCGTCGATCGCCGCATGCCGGAAGCCGCCGCGTTGGCGGGATGGCTGGCGGAGCACGCGGCCGTGTTCGGCCTGCGGGACGGCGCGGTGCCCGACCATGAAAATTGCCGTTTGCGCCCTCGTGGTGTCGCGGCGGCGGACTGGCGCAAGATCGGCACCGCGCTGGCAATGGTCACGCACGGACCGGAGACAACCGAAGTCGCGGCCGATAGTTGGGTCGCTTCCATCGGGGAGCGCCTCGGCCTCGATGCGCTGGAAGCGCGCATCCTCGCCCTCGCGCTGCATTATCGGCTCGACGAACGCGGCGGAACGGCTGTGGAACGCGATCAGCGCGTGCCGTAGCCGGCCGACGCGCTTCAGGCGGGACGCGGGATTGATCGCGCTGCTGTTGGGCGCACCGCGCGCCGCCGTCGCGGCCCCGGCTGACGGGCGAGGCGAAGCTATTGGCAAGTGGCGTGCTGCACCTTGGCACTCAGGGCGAACTCCGGCGCTGGAGCGGCTGGTCTCGCTGATCCGCCGTGACGTGGCGCCGGTGCCGGATATTTACGATCAGCTGCTTGGCGCCGGTGCGACGCAACCGCTCGCCTGGAGCGAATTTGCCCATCTCGGCCGCGAGGCGGAGGTGGCGGCCCGCGGTGCTGCGCGCGGCGCTTGCCGGCCGCGAGGCCGGGGTGAGTATCCCGCTCTACGGCCCGCCCGGAACCGGCAAGACCTCCTTTGCCGCGACCCTGGCCGCGCGGACCGGCGCCCGGCGCGCCCCGTTTGCGAGGCGGATGACGACGGCGACGAGCCCGATCGCGATCAGCGCCTGGCCGGGCTGCGCCTGGCGCAGCGGCTCGCCGAGCCCGGCCGCACGGTGCTGCTGTTCAGCCTGCGTCGGTTCCTGGTGAAGCTGCGCTTCGACTGACTTACCGGCGCAGGCGCGGCTCGCGTTCCGCCGGTTCTTCGCCCTGCCGGCCCCGGCCGAGCTGGACGCGCTGCGCACGCTGACGCCGGCCGATTTCGCGCTTGTGCGGCGGCGGGTTGCGATGCGGGGTGATGCGGCGGCCACCGCAACGCTGCTGCGCCTGCTAGCGGGCGAGTGCGCCGGCCGTGTCGGCGGGCGTGGGGCGATGGGGTTCGTGGGTGGGGGACCGAGTTGGAATAGCGGCCTAGCCGGAGGTGGACGGTGGAGAGGATGAGCGACGGTGCTGGCGATGTGTAGTTTTCGGACATTGATTTCCGGACGGGCGGGCACAAGCTGGGTCACGTGCGTTGTAAGTGCGGTTATGTGGCTTGAGCGCATTGTCGCCGCCGACCTGCTGGACCGCGGCGTTCGAGCAGCGGCAAACGTCAACTTGTTAACTTAACTCGGTACCGTCCGTCGGTATTCCAGAGAACGCTGATCGACGTGGTGCTGGGGTTCACGCTACCGGCGGCGAACCAAGTGGCGGGATGGCTGTTCTGGAGTGATCAACAGGCCGAGAAATGTCTGGGCAGCTAAACAAGAGGGAGCAAGCACGCCGTGGATGACGCGCATCGAAACAAGGCGGCGGAGGCTTCTCTCAGCCGACGCAATATACTTCTCGGGGGTTCAACCTTGGCGGCGACCGCAGCTCTTGGAGCTACGAGCGACGTTCAGACGGCTCGCGCGCAACAGCCCGCGCCATCCGGCCGCAAGCCCAACATTCTCATGATCATGGCCGACGACATCGGCTGGTTCAACGTGAGTGCCTACAATCTGGGGGTGATGGGCTACCGGACGCCCAACATCGACCGTATCGCCAAGGAAGGCGCCCTGTTCACCGACTGGTATGGCGAGCAAAGTTGCACCGCTGGACGTGCTGCCTTCATCACCGGACAATCACCGATCAGGACTGGTCTGACCAAAGTCGGACTGCCCGGTGCGGCCATTGGACTCCACGCCGAAGATATGTGCGTCGCGGAAGCCTTGAAGCCGCTCGGCTATGCCACCGGACAGTTCGGTAAGAACCATCTCGGTGACCGCAACGAGTATCTGCCGACCGTCCATGGCTTCGACGAGTTTTTCGGCAATCTCTACCATCTCAACGCCGAGGAGGAGCCGCAAAATCCGGATTACCCCAAGAATCCGAAATTCCGGACCAAGTTCGGGCCGCGCGGCGTTCTAAAGTGTAGGGCGACTGATACAGACGATGCGACCGTAGACCCGGCCTATGGACGAGTTGGCAAGCAGGTGATCGAAAATACCGGGCCGCTCGACACCAAGCGGATGGAGACCGTGGACGAGGAATTCATCGGCGCGGCGATGGAGTTTATCGACCGCAACCATAAGGCAAACACGCCCTGGTTCTGCTACTTCAATCCGACGCGCATGCATGTCTGGACGCATCTAAAGCCCGCGTCCCAGGGAAAGACCAAGCTCGGGGTCTACCCCGACGGCATGGTCGAACTCGACGGCTTGGTCGGTCAGTTGCTGAAGCAGCTCGACGAACTCGGCGTCGCCGACAATACCATCGTCCTGTTCACCTCGGACAACGGCGCTGAAATCGTATCCTGGCCGGACGGCGGCGCCACGCCATTCCGGGGCGAAAAGGCTACGAACTGGGAAGGCGGCTATCGAGTGCCGATGGTGATCCGGTGGCCTGGAACGATCAAGTCCAGCACGATCTACAACGACATGTTCTCACATTACGACCTGCTGCCGACATTAGCCGCAGCCGGCGGCGATTTTGGTATCGTGGACAAATGCCTACGAGGTGCGCAGGTCGGCAACAAGACCTTCAAGGTTCATCTCGACGGCTTTAATCTCACTCCCTTCTTCAAAGGCGAAGCGAAGGAGGCGCCGCGCAAGGAGTTCGTCTACTGGAACGATGATGGTCAGCTCGTTGCGATCCGGGTCGAGGAATGGAAATGCGTTTTCCTCGAGCAGGACAACAAGGGCATTGGCGTATGGTCCGGGCAATTCACCGAATTGCGCCTACCGAAGCTATTCAATCTGCGCGCCGATCCGTTCGAGCGCGGCGACGAATCCATCCTCTATGACAAATGGATGATCGACCGCGCTTTCGTCCAGGTGCCGATGCAGGCACTCGCGGCACAATGGCTGCAAAGCTTTGTGGAGTTTCCGGTGCGGCAGAAGCCCGCGAGCTTCAACCTTGACGCGGTCATGTCGAAACTGGAGAAGTCAGGGTCGAATTCGGACTGACACTGGCATTGCCGGGTTGGTCGGGCGCGGAGCGAGCGGTCTGAACCTCTTTTCCAGATCGCTTGCCATCCGCTTGGCAATGCCAGCGCTTGTCCCGTCCCTCCTATGTGCACTGACCTGAGCCCCAACTTCCCTCCAGTCAGAAGTAGAGTCATTGGTTGCGGCCACCGCCATCCTGATGGCGTTTCTCGGTTCGGTCGAGCGCCGTTTCTCCGTCCCGGCCTCCTGTTCGAAGCCGGCGAGCACAGTCTGTGTCAAAACTGGCCGTAGGCACCGGCGAAGCCGGCGCGTAGCGGTCTTGTGACGCAACCCTGCGGTAGCCCCAGCCGAGCGACGATCGCATCCAGCTCACGTGCCACACGTACTCCGGACAGTGACGTATCAGCCGCCAGGCACAGGCATTCGCGGGTGAAGTCGTCCACCACCACCAAGATGCGGAACCGCCGGCCATCGGTCAGCGTGTCTGATTATGAGGCAAAATCCAGCGACCAACGTTGGATGGGCGCCTCAGCCGCTTGGCGTCGGGCACGCTCATGCCGCCGTACTTTGTCTTCCAGGCATAGAAAGTCGGCTGCGAGATGCCGTGCTTGCGGCAGACCTCCGCCGTGCCGATCCCGGCCTCCTGCTCACGCAGCATCGCGATGATCTGCTCCTCGGTGAACCGGCTCCGCTTCATGTCCGTCTCCCACCAGGTGACGGACTTTACCCAAAACTGGAGGATTTTTCGGGGCTCAGGTCAGCAGTGACAAAACCGATCAGAGCTTCGCGGCGGCGATCAACCTTGTCGCCGCCATCCTCAACTCGCGCTGAATCTCAACAGGCCCTAGCCGACGAAGCCCCAAACGACTGGGCCGAGCGCTCCGTACGGGATTTCGCGTTCACCGCTGAGGACCGAGAGCTTTGGAGGAATGTTTCCCGGCAAGGCCCGGTTCAAGGCAGATATGGAACGAAGACAGAAGTCTCGGCTTTTCAGCAGGCCGTCGAACGCCGGGCAGCTTGGCTTTGTCAACGGTTTTACGAGGATCTTGAATACAAGAACTGGGTTCCACGCAGACGGCTAATGCGCCTCCGCCCAGGTGCGGCCCGTACCCGTCTCCACCATCAGCGGCACCGCCAGTTCGGCCGCACTCTGCATCACCCGCTTGGCCACCGCCGCCAGCGCCTCGGCTTCCGCCTCGGGTGCCTCGAACAGCAGCTCGTCGTGGACCTGCAGCAGCAGGCGCGCGGTGAGGCCGGAATCGGCCATGGCGCGAGGCAAGCGCACCATGGCGCGTTTGATGATGTCGGCGGCGCCACCCTGCAGGGGCGCGTTGATCGCCTGGCGTTCGGCGTAGCCGCGCTTCGGGCCGCTCTTCTCGGCGATGCCGGGGATCCAGCAGCGGCGGCCGAACGGGGTCAGCACGTAGCCGTGGATGCGCGCCTCCTCCTTGGTCTTCTCCATGTAGTCGCGGATGCCGGGATAGCGGGTGAAGTAGGCGTCGATATAGACCCGCGCCTCGCCCGCGCCGATGCCGAGCTGACGCGCCAGGCCAAAGCTGCTGATGCCGTAGATGATGCCGAAATTGATCGCCTTGGCGCGGCGCCGGGTCAGTGAATCCATGCCCTCCATCGGGATGCCGAACACCTCCGACGCGGTGCGGGCGTGGATGTCCTCGCCGTTGCGGAAGCTGTCGCGCAGCGCCGGAATGTCGGCGACATGGGCGAGCAGGCGGAGCTCGATCTGCGAGTAATCGGCGCTCAGCAGCACGTTTCCGGGCTCGGCGATGAAGGCGCGGCGGATGCGCCCGCCCTCCTCGGTGCGAATCGGGATGTTCTGCAAATTGGGATCGGTCGAGGAGATTCGCCCGGTGGTGGTCGCCGCCATCTGGAAGCGCGTGTGCACGCGCCCGCTCTCGGGGTTGATCTCCTCCACCAGCGCGTCGGCATAGGTGGACTTGAGCTTGGCCAACTGCCGCCATTCCAGGATTTGCACCGGCAGCTCGAAGCCCTGATCGGCGAGGCCCTGCAAGACCGACGCGTCGGTCCCCCAGGCGCCGGTCTTCATCCGCCGCCCGCCCGGCATCTTCTGCTCGTCGAACAGCACCTCGCCCAACTGCTTGGCGCTGCCGAGATTGAACTCGTGGCCGGCGAGGCGGTGGATGTCGCGCTCGATCGCCGTCATCCGCAGCTCGAACTCGGCCGACATCCGGCGCAGATCGTCGGCGTCCACCTTGACCCCGGCACGCTCCATATCGAGCAGCAGCGGCGAGAGCCGCCGCTCCACCTGCTCGTAGAGCGCCAATGCGCGGGCGAAGCGCAGCCGCGGGCGCAGCGCGCACCACAGGCGGAAGGCGATGTCGGCCTGCTCGGCGGCGAATGCCGTCGCACGCTCGATCGGCGTTTGCGCGAAGGGAAGGCGCGCGCGGCCCGTCCCGGTCACGTCGTCGATGGCAAGCGGCGTGTGCCCCAGATGCAGCCGCGCCAGCTCGTCCACCGCATGCCCGTGCAGGCCACCCTCCTGGGCGTAGGAGATCAGCTCGGGATCGTCGAACGGCGCCGGGGCGGGGAACCCGGCTAGGGTCAGCGCCAGGGTCGCCGCCTTCACGTCGTGGCAAATCTTCAGAATTGCCGGATCGGCGAACAGCGGCGCCAGGGTTGCGATCACCTCGCTCGGCCCGACTTGCGCGTCCAGCCCCTCATGCGCCAGCGGCACGTAGCAGGCGCGCCCGGCCTCGGTCGCCAGCGCCACCCCCGGCGACCCGTTCGGCACGGCGAGCGCCAACGTGCCGGCGAGGCGCGCGGCATCGGCCCAGCGAGCCAGCGACGCGGTATCGGTCACGGTCTCATACGGCCCGAAGCCGGAGGGCTCGGCCGGAGACGGCGCCGCGGGGCGCGGGCGGCTCACCAGCCCCAACTCGGCTTGCAGCGCGCGCCCCGGCGCCGCCGCCTCGGGCGCCGGCGTCTCCACCTCCAGCCCCATCCGCACCGCGATGCTGCGGAAGCCTTGCGCCTTGAGGAAGGCGCCCAGCCGCTCGCGGTCGAGCGGGCAGGCGGCGAGGCGTTCCAGCGGCACCGGCGCCGGGGCATCGTCGCGCAGCCGCACCAGCTCGCGCGAGAGCCGCGCCGCCTCGGCGTGCTCGATCAGCATCTCCCGCCGCTTCGACGCCTTCATCGCCGGCGCCGCCGCCAGCACGGTGTCCAGATCGCCGTATTCGTTGACCAGCTCGGCGGCGCGCTTGGGGCCGATGCCGGGAATGCCCGGCACGTTGTCGGTCGCATCGCCGATCAGCGCCTGCACCTCGATCATCTTCTCAGGCGCGACGCCGAATTTCTCCATCACCTCGGCCGGGCCGATCGGCTTGTATTTGATCGGGTCCAGCATCCCGACGCCGGGCCGGATCAGCTGCATCAGGTCCTTGTCGGAGGAGACGATGGTGACTTGCCAGCCGATCTCGGCTGCCTGGCGGGCATAGCCGGCGATCAGGTCATCGGCCTCCCAGTCGTCCAGCTCGACCGCCGGCACGCAAAAGGCGTCGGTCGCCTCGCGCACCAGTGCGAATTGCGGGATCAGCTCATCCGGCGGCGGTGGTCGATGCGCCTTGTAGTCCTCGAACAGCCGGTTGCGGAACGTCGTTCGCCCGGCGTCGAAGATGACGGCGATGTGCGTGCCGACCTGCTCGCGCAAGAACTTGGCCAGCATGTTGGTAAAGCCGAACACCGCATTCACCGGCACCCCGTCGGGGCGCGACATCGGCGGCAGCGCGTGGAAGGCGCGGAAGATGAAGCCCGAGCCGTCGATCAGCAGCAGGTGCGGCGGGGCGACCTCCGGCGTCGCGACGGCGCCAAGCTCGACGATGTCAGTGTCCGCTGGCGTGACGGGCGCCCTCTTTCAGCAGAAACAGCCGCGAGCAATACGGGCACAAGACCGACTGCTCCTCGATGCGCAGAAACACGCGCGGATGGCCGAGCGCCCCGCCGCCGCCGTCGCAGGCGACGACCGGATCATCGACCTCGATGGTCTCGGTCGGGGTCGGGATGGCGGCGCCGTCCGGCATGGGCGGGCGATTCCTCTGGCCGATAGTGTGGCCGGATGATAGCGATACCGCCCGACCTTTCAATCCGCATCGCCCGTGCCCCCCCTGTCGCGCCGAATCTTCCTCGCCGGATCAGCCGCCTCGTCGTTGATGTTATCCGGATGCGCCGTGCATCTGGCGACCGAAGGCGCCCCTCTCGGTCCGCCCGCACGGACCGACGCCGCCTTCGTGATGGCCGACGGCACGCGGCTCTTCTATCGCGCATGGCGACCGGAGGGGGAGCCGCGCGCGATCATCCTGGCGCTGCACGGCATGAACGACAGCCGCGACGCGTGGGAGGTCCCCGCTCCGGCCTTCGCCGCCGCCGGGATCGAGATCATCGCCCCCGATCAGCGCGGCTTCGGCGCCACCGCCGAGCGCGGCTTCTGGCCCGGCGCGGCGACGCTGGTCGATGATGCGCGCACGATGGTCGATCTGCTCCGCGCCGCGCATCCGCGAACCAAGCTGTTGGTGATGGGCGAGAGCATGGGCGGAGCGGTGGCGATCTGCCTCGCCGCCAGCGACCGCCCGGCGCCGTCGGACGGCACCATCCTGGTCTCGCCCGCGATATGGGGTCGCGGCGAGATGAACGTCTTCGAGCGCACCGCGCTGTGGCTGGTGGTGAACACCGTGCCGGGAATGCGGGTGAACGGCTCGATCGTGCGGGTGACGGCCTCCGACAACCGCGCCGCGCTGCATCGCCTCTCCACCGACCCGCTGACCATCCACGGCACCCGCTGGGATGCGGTGAAGGGGCTGGTCGATCTGATGGATCTGGCCCTCGCCGATTTCGGCCGGATGCGCGGCCCGGTGCTGTGCCTCTATGGCGGCAAGGACGAGCTGATCCCGAAGCGGGCGACAGCCGCCGCCTGGCGCGACCTGCCGCCGGCGACGGCCGCCGCCTACTACCCGAAACTGCACCATCTGCTGCTGCGCGACCTCGACCGCGCGACACCGATCGGCGACGTGATCGCCTGGATCGACGACCCCACCGCCCCGCCCCCCTCCGGCGCCGGCGCGGCGGCGCGGACGTGGCTGACCGAGCGGGAAGGGGAGGCGGAGGCGAGGATGGCGTCGCGGTAGGGCACAGCCGCGCCATCTCCGACCACGGCTCAAGCAACTCGCCGGCGCAATCAAGGCACGTTGGATATGGAACGGCTAGTGCGCGCCGGCGCAAAGTTCAACATTAATGCAACGACTTGTCGGCGCGCCACCTTGTGCTACAATGCTGAAATGGAGCCGATTTATAGCGACCATGGCCGCCTCGACGAGCGCAGCCTCGCCTTGCACCGGCTGATTGCCGAGAAGGTGCTGGCCGACCCCGCGTTGCTCGATAAGGCGCGCGTGAACGTGCGCCGATGGCAGGAAAGCCATGGCAGTCCGTCACTGGCGCTCGCCGAGTGGGAACAGATTTTGACGGGCACCCCCGATCAGGTCGCCCGGTTCCTGGTGGAGCGGTCGGAGAAGGCGACACGCCTTCGCCAATCCAGCCCGTTCACGGGCATACTGACGGAACCCGAACGCCTCGCCGTTTATGAATTGCACTCAGCTCGAACAATATCATCCGGGCCGCCAGTCAAATCGTGGGTGATGCCGAGATCGTCGTCGTCGGCAGCCAGGCCGTTCACGCGCAGCCCATGAAGCTGCCGCCGATTGCCTTCCAGTCGGACGAAGCGGACGTGTATCCGCGCAACCATCCCGAGCGTGCCGAGGAGATCGACGCTGCCATCGGCGAGCTTTCGCCGTTCCATGACACACACGGCTATTACGGCCACGGGGTCGGCCCGGCCACGGCCATTCTCCCGCATGGATGGGAGCAACGTGTCGTCCGGCTGTCCAACGCGAACACGGGCGGGGCGACCGGGCTTTGTGTGGATATTCATGACCTCGTGGTGTCGAAGTATGCAGCGGGGCGCGAGAGAGACATCGAGTTCAATCGGGAGCTTGCGCGGCATGGCGTGGTGAGCAAGCGGAAGCTCACCCGGCTCGTTCCGTCGATGCCGGTAGATGATGAGCGCAAGCGCCTCATCCTGGCCCGCATCAAGGCCGATTTCGCTACGGCCAGCCCGCGCAACGGTCCGAAGCCGTCGCGCTCATAAAATACCGCAGCGCGAGCGACTTTGACAGGAGGGGCCTTATGCGACAGGCGCAGGCGGAGGCGAGGATGGCGGCGCGGTAGAAGCGCCCCCGCTTGCAGGTACCGCCGGTGCCCAGATAGGGTTTGCGCATGGGTCCGGCGCTCGATCCCGTTGCAAGCGACACGACACTGCCGGCGCGGGCGGCGGTGGTCGTCGTGGGCGGCGGCATCATCGGCGTGAGTGCCGCCTATTTTCTCGCCGAAAGGGGCGTCTCGGTCGTCCTCTGCGAAAAGGGCGAGATTGCGGGCGAGCAATCCAGCCGCAATTGGGGATGGTGCCGGAAGATGGGGCGCGATCCGCGCGAACTGCCCCTCATCATCGAAAGCCTCCGGCTCTGGGGGCGGATGAACGAGATGGTCGAGGCCGACACCGGGTTCCGCGTGAGCGGCATCGCCTATCTTTGCGACACGGCGGAGGAGGAGGCCGAACGCGCCGCCTGGCTCGAACATGCGCGCCCCTATCAGCTCGATACGCGCATGATCGGGGCGGCGGAGGTGGACCAAATCCTGCCCGGCGCGACGCGCGCGTTCCGCGCCGCCCTCTACACCCCGAGCGACGGCCGCGCCGAGCCGCAGAAGGCGACGCCCGCGATTGCCGCGGCGGCGCGGCGACGCGGGGCGGCGATCGTCACGCGGTGCGCGGTGCGCGGCGTCGAGACCAGGGGCGGCAAGATCGCCGCCGCCGTCACCGAGAAGGGGCGGATCGACTGCGACGCCGTGCTGCTCGCCGGCGGCGCCTGGTCACGCTTGTTCTGCGGCAATCTCGCGCTCGATCTGCCGCAGCTCAAGGTGCGCTCGTCGGTCATGCGGACGGACCCGCTCTCCGGCGCGCCCGAGGTCGCCGCGTACGGCCCCGGTTTCGGCTTACGCAAGCGCCTGGACGGCGGCTACACCATCGCCAATCTGCACGCGAGCGTGGCCGAGATCGTGCCCGACAGTTTCCGTCTGTTCGGCGACTTCTGGGCGCTGTGGCGGTCGGGACAGGCCGGTGTGCAGTTCCGGCTCGGCCAACGCTTCCTGGAGGAGTGGCGCACGCCGCGGCGCTTCCCGCTCGACCGGCCGGGGCCGTTCGAAGCCACGCGCGTGCTCGACCCCGAGCCGATCGCCGCGGTCAACGATCGGGCGCTCACTGCGGTCCGGAAGATTTTTCCGGCGTTTCGGCAGGCGCGGGTGGCGCAGCAATGGGCGGGCATGATCGACGTGACGCCCGATGCCATTCCGGTGATCTCGCCGGTGACGGCGCTGCCCGGGTTTTTCGTGGCGACCGGCTTTTCCGGACACGGGTTCGGCATCGGTCCCGCGGCCGGGCGCCTGGCCGCCGATCTCGTGACCGGCGATCGCCCGCTCGTCGATCCGGCGCCGTTCCGCTTCGAGCGCTTCCGCGACGGGTCGCGTCCGCGCCCGATGTCGAAAGTTTATAACCGGCATCAGTGGAAGAGCGGGTCGCCCGGGATCGTCATCGCGAGGCGCGCAGCGCCGTGGCGATCCAGGCTCACCGCACCGTGCTGCCCGCCTGGATCGCCACGCCGCCAAGAGGCGGCTCGCGATGACGGGGGCGGCGGATGCGTTTTACCGTTCAACGATTCCGGGTATTAAAAGCGCCGCATTCACCCCGCAGCCGGACCCGCCTCCACCCGGGTATCGTTGAAGCAGGCGCCCTCGGCGAGATCGGCGCGCATGTCGGCGGCGACCAACGCCGAGATCGTCTGCCCGGTCCTGCTGGTCGCGAGCCACGCGCCCTTTTCGCTGGCGACCACGCCGGGACGGATGTCGGTGGTGATCTGAAGCGGCAGGATGACCTCCCCGAGCTCGTTCCAGACCCGGACGTCGGTCGCCCGATGCCAGGCCGCGCGCGGCGGCGTCCTCGGGGTGCATGCGCAGTGCCGGCGGGCCGGCGGAGGCGGCCAGCCCGCCCAGGGTCGAGGAGATGCGCTTGTCGGAGGCGGGCGAGATGAGCATCAGCGGATAGGCCGACAAACGATCGCGCCAAGTCGGCAGCCGCGCCGCCTCACCCCACCGGGTGGCGAGTGAAGCCGAGGCCAGCTCGATCTTGCCCGAGGGCGTGGCGGGGAAGACGTTCTCGAACAGCACCAGAGCATGGCCGTCCGGCGCCGCCATCTGCAACGCCCGCGCGGTCGAGATTTGGCTCGGCCGAATACCGCCGAGACGGGGATCGGCGGGATCGACGGCGTCGTCCATCAGCTCGCGGTCGGTCGCCGCGAAACACGGCTCGTCGAAGCCGAAACGTGCCGCGAGCCGGCGAAAAATCTCGGTGTTCGGCAACGCCTCGCCGAGCGGCGGCGATCACCGGCTCGGCGCGTTGCAGCCAATGATGGCCGTAGGACGGATAGAGATCGTCGCATTCGAAATGGCTGGCGGCGGGGAGCACGATGTCGCAATGCGCCATGCTCTCGGTCATCGCCAGCTCGATGCCGACGGCGAACACGTCCTGGCGCGCGAGCCCTTCGCGCATCCGGTTCTGCTGCGGATGCACCACGATCGGGTTGTGGTTGTAGATGAACACCGCGCGCAGCGGCGGGTCGATGTCGTCGAGGGCAAGGTGGCGGCCGACATCGACCAGATTAAGCGTGCGGGTCCCGGGCGGCGCCAAGTCCGGCCGCTGCAACCGGGCGATGGTTTTCGGAAAGGCGTTGCCGGCGCCGAGCACGATCCCGCTGCGCTTGCCGAGTTTGCCGAGCAGCGCCGGCAGCGCGATCGCCGCGCGGATGCCGCTGCCGCCATTGCGTCCGCGTTCGAGGCCGTTGCCGGGCGCGAGCACGAGCGGATCGGCTTCGGCCAGCCAGCGCGCCAGGATAAGGATATCCCGGGCCGGCACGCCGCACGCTTCGGCTGCCCGGGTGGCGGGCCACTCGCGCGCGCGGGCCATGAATTCGTCGAAGCCGAGCACATGCGCGGCGATGAAGCCGCTGTCGAACGCGCCGGCACGCTCCAACTCCGCCGCCAGCGACCAGGCGAGCAGCGCGTCGGTTCCCGGCAGCGGCGCCAGGTGAAGATCGGCTTGGGCGGCGATCTTGGTGCGCAGCGGATCGACCACGACCAGCCGGCCGCCCTTGCGCATCGCCTGCCGGACGCAGCGCACCAGATGCAGATTGGCGACCGTCGCGTTGTTGCCCCAGACGATGTTGAGCGCCGCCTCGGCGGCGAATTCGGCGGGCAGCCGGGAACCGCGCCATATGTCCCGGCCCAGGCTTCGCTGCGCACGCCGCCGCAGAGACCCCGGCGATAGAGCCCGCTGGCGCCGAGGCGGTGGAAGAACCGGAGCGACATGCTGTCGCCGGAGAGGAACCCGTGCGGGCCGGCATAGTTGAACGGCATCACCGCTTGCGGACCCCAGCGTGCGATCACCGCGCCGACCCGGGCGTGGATTTCGTCAAGCGCCGCGTCCCAGGAGATGCGCTCAAACCGCGCTTCGCCCTTCGCCCCGGTGCGGTGCAGCGGATAGAGCAACCGCTGCGGGCCGTGCACGAAGGCGGCCATGTCGCGGGCGACCTTGTTGCAAATCACGCCCTCGGTATACGGCGCCGCCTCGGAGCCGCGGACCTTGACGATCCGCTCATCCTCGACGGTGACGGTGAGGCTGCACGTGTCCGGACAATCGAAGGTGCAGACGCTGGCGCGTTCGTCGAGCGACACGGGAGGCTCCTTGCCGGCTTGTTCCGATGCAATACTAGCCCGGGATGGCCGGCAGCGGTAGCCGCGAGGCTATGGCGCCGAAGTCATGTACATGACATATGCGCCTGCCGAAAGCTCGATGGTGCGCGGGTGGTCGGTGTTCGCCACTTCACCCAGATCGTCGAGCAATCTCTCCAGCACGTCGCACTCGTATACGATAGGGTCGAGTCCCGGCCGGTAGTCCGGCATGGACCGCAGCCGGGGCTCCACCCGGATTGCCGTGACGCGAAATGGCGTGCCCCCGATTTGAGCCGCCCCCGCCAGCACGATGGTAGGGTCCTCGGCGGGGCCGGCCTCTTCCAACGTGCTCGGCCATTCCATCGGCGGGCAGGGAACCGACATCTCCGGATGCCTCTCGTCTGCGGCGGTGTTGTGAGCGGGACGAAGCTATCACCACGCCGCCGGACGTCCATTGCGTGACGACACACTTCCGGTTGAACCTGCGCCAACGCGGGGTCCGGAACGGCGGAGACCGTGACGCAGCAACGAGGTCGGCCGAGGATGACGAACCATGCTCCCGCCGCGCCCGATCCGGTCGCCGGGCCGAATGTCCCTGCCGAAAGCGCCGGCATTGCCGGGCAGCGAGAGCCGCGACCGCTCAGCCTGTGGTCGCTCTGCGGGCTCGCTCTGGTCGTCGGGCTCGTCACCGGCTACGGCGCGGTGTTCTTCCGCGCACTGATCGGGCTGGTGCACAATCTGCTGTTTCTCGGCCACGTGTCGTTCGCCTACGACGCCAGCCTGTTCACGCCGCCTTCGCCCTGGGGCGCGCTCGTCATCCTGGTGCCGGTGATCGGCTCGCTCGGCGTCACCTTCATCGTCAAGACTTCGCCCCGGAGGCGAAGGGCCACGGCGTGCCGGAGGTGATGGACGCGATCTACTACCAGCGGCGGCATGATCCGCCCCGTGGTCGCCGTCGCCAAATCGCTTGCCTCGGCGCTGGCGATCGGCAGCGGCGCGGCGGTCGGACGCGAAGGCCCGATCATCCAGATCGGCTCGGCACTGGGCTCGACCCTCGGCCAGGTGATCGCCATGCCGATGGCGCAGCGTATCACGCTGGTGGCGGCCGGCGCCGGCGCCGGCATCGCCGCGACGTTCAACACGCCGATCGGCGGCGTGATGTTCGCGACCGAGCTGATGCTGCCGGAGGTCAGCGTCAACACCTTCCTGCCGGTCGCGCTGTCCACCGGCAGCGCCACCTTCATCGGTCGGCTGTTCTTCGGCACCCAGCCCGGCGTTCGCGGTGCCGGCGCAGCTCGCGGCCATTCCCAACCAGGCGAGCAGCGCCGTTGACGCTGCTGCTGTACGCGGTGCTCGGCGCCATCGTCGGCGTCGCCGCGGCGCTGTTCGTGCGCTCGCTGCATTGGGCCGAGGACCTGTTCGAGCGCATCCCCGGCAACTATCTGCGCCATGCGTGTCGGCATGCTGCTGATCGGCGTGCTGATCTATCTGCTGATGCGCGTAGCCGGGCATTACTACGTGGAGGGCGTCGGGTACGCGACCATCCAGGCGACCCTTGGCCGGCCAGCTCACGGGCGGCGTGTTCCTGGTGCTGCTGTTCGTCTGCAAGCTGTTCGCCACCACCGTGAGCCTCGGGTCCGGTTCATCGGGCGGCATTTTCTCGCCGTCGCTGTTCATGGGCGCGACCCTCGGCGCGGCTTTCGCCGGCCTGATCGGTGCGGTGTTGCCTGGCGTGCCGGTCAGCCTGCCGGCCTTCGCGATGGTCGGCATGGGGGCGATGGTCGGCGGCGGCACCGGCGCCGCGATGACCGCGGTGACGATGATCTTCGAGATGACGCTCGACTACAACATCGTGCTGCCGATGATCCTTGCCGTCGCCTCAGCCTCGGCGTGCGCCGGATGCTCTCGCGCGGAGAACATCTACACGATGAAGCTGGTCCGCCGCGGCCACGCGATGCCGCGCGGGCTGCACGCCAACCTGTTCCTGGTGCGCAGCGCCCGCGACGTGATGCTGCGGGACGTCGCGATCCTGGACGCGGCCACCAGCTTCGCGGCGTTCCTGCGCAGGTCCGAGAGCGCGGGCGGAGTGCGGCATGTGGTGGTCACGCGACAGCGGCCGGTCGTCGGCGTGCTCCGGGTCAATATCGATCTGCGGCGCGCGGTGGGTGCGGCGGGGGCGGAGGTGACGCTCGGCGAACTGGCGCGGCGCAACTTCACCGTGGTGCGCGAGAACTGCCGCGACATTCGACGTGATCGCCCGGATGCGCCGGAAGAATGCAGCGATGGCGCTGGTGATCCCGCAGGCCGGCTATCCCGAGGCCGGTCGCATCCTTGGCGTCATCACCAAGGAACAGATCGCCGACAGCGTGGCCAGCAGCATCGGGCTTTATCCGACCTGAGCCGCCGGGCTCGCGGGCGCTCTCGATGAGCTGTCTGCGGCCATTCGTCGCGGGGATTTCTGTAACCGAAGCCGAAACGGATCTTAAGGGCATGTTCGGATGGTTGGAGGATATCCGCCGCGTTGCAGCGCGATATGACAAGCTGGCCGCCAACTCATCGCGGTGCCATAGGCGGTGTGGGCCGGTCGATCGAACCGACGGTCCGAGCCGGACCCGAAAGTCCCGGCAGGCCGGGGACCCCCCGCCCAGGCGACACGACCCATTCCGCACAATATTGGGCCGTGCTAAAGGGGGTTCCGTTTTGGCGCGGATTTGGAACCATGCCCGTTACACTCTCGATCAAGAACGCGCCTGACGCCGTGGTGGAGCGGCTGCGGGAGCGCGCCGCCCGGCACCACCGATCCCTGCAGGGAGAATTGCTCGCGATCATCGAGGAGGCGGTGGAGCCGGGGAATGTACTGACCCCTGCGGAATTTCTGGCGGAAATTCGCAGGCTTGGCGTTTCCACGCCCGCCAAATCGGTCGAAATCATCCGTGCCGACCGCGATCGTCGTTAAGGTGGTCGATGCGTCGGCGATGGCCGCTTTGACGTTCGATGAGCCGGGCGCTGACCGCATCGGCGAGCGGCTGACCGGTTCGCGGCTGGTTGCGCCGGTGTTGCTGTCATTCGAGCTTGCGAATGTCTGCGCCACGAAATCGCGGCGGCATCCGGAGCTGAGAGGCGCGTTGAATGCGGCTTTTCGCCATCGCATTCGGCTGCATGTGCAGGAACTCGCGGTTGATCACGACGACGTCCTCGACCTCGCGATCGCCAACGGTCTGAGCGCCTACGACGCGGCCTATCTGTGGCTGGCGCGGAATCTCGGGGCGGAGCTGGTAACGCTGGATCGTCGGCTCGCCAGGGCGGCCGGGGCGGCCGGGGCGGGTTGATCGCCTCCGCCTTGCATTCCCCCCGGTTCGCCCCAAACATCCCCCCATGTTCGCCTTCGATGCGCGCGTGAAGGCCGTGCTCGGCCCCACGAACACCGGCAAGACCCATCTCGCCATCGAACGCCTGCTGGCGCATTCCTCCGGCATCATCGGTTTCCCGCTGCGGCTGCTGGCGCGCGAGAACTACGATCGCATGGCGGCACGCAAGGGCGTGCGCAACGTGGCGCTGATCACCGGCGAGGAGAAGATCGTCCCGCCGGAGGCGCGCTGGTTCTCCTGCACGGTCGAGGCGATGCCGCTCGACCGCGCCGCCGAGTTCGTCGCCGTCGATGAAATCCAGCTCTGCGCCGACCCCGATCGCGGCCATGTCTTCACCGACCGGCTGCTGCATGCGCGCGGCCTGGTGGAGACGATGTTCCTGGGCGCCGAGACCATCCGCCCGCTGCTGCGCCGGCTGGTGCCCGGCGTCGAGGTGGACACCAGGCCGCGGCTGTCGCAGCTCGGCTTCACCGGCGCCGCCAAGCTCTACCAAGCTGCCGCCGCGCAGCGCCGTGGTCGCTTTCAGCGCCGCCGAGGTCTATGCGATCGCCGAGTTGATCCGCCGCCGGCGCGGCGGCTGCGCGGTGGTGATGGGCCGGCTCAGTCCGCGCACGCGCAATGCCCAGGTGGCGCTCTATCAGGACAAGGAGGTGGACTTCCTGGTGGCGACCGACGCCATCGGCATGGGCCTCAACATGGATGTCGATCACGTCGCCTTCGCCGGCCTCAGCAAGCATGACGGGCATCGCATCCGCAGCCTGACGGCGGCCGAGATCGCGCAGATCGCCGGCCGCGCCGGCCGCGGCATGCGCGACGGCACCTTCGGAAGCACCGCCGACTGCCACGCGATGCCCGATGAGCTGGTGGCGCAGGTGGAGGCGCATGCCTTTCCGCCGCTCGACGTGCTGTGCTGGCGCAACGGCGATCTCGATTTCAGCGAGCCTCGATGCCCTGCTCGCCAGGCTGCAGGCGCCGCCGCCGGGCCCGGGCCTGGTGAGGGGCAACGAGGCCTCCGACCTGGCGACGCTCGACGGAACTGGCGCGCGAGCCCGAGATCCGCCGTCTGGCCCGCGGCCGGGCGCGCGTCCGCGCGCTTGTGGGAGGCCTGCCAGATCCCGGATTTCCGCAAGCTCGCCGACGAGACCCACAACCAGCTCTGCGCGCGCGTGTTCAGCCACGTCGCGAGCGGCGCCACGCTGCCGACCGATTGGCTGGGCGGCCAGATCGCCGCGCTGGCGCGGCCCGAGGGCGACATCGACACGCTGATGCAGCGCCTCGCCGGCATTCGGGTCTGGTCCTACATCGCCGCGCGCCCCGACTGGGTGCGCGACGCCCCGCATTGGCAAGGCCGCGCACGCGAGAAGTCGAGGAGCAGTTGTCGGACGCGCTTGCACGCCGCGCTCACCGCCCGCTTCGTCGATCGCCGTGCGGCGCATCTGCTGCGCCGGCTGGAAGCGACGGATCGGGAGTTGCTGTCGGCGGTCACGCGCCGCGGCGAGGTGGTGGTGGAGGGGCATTCGGTCGGACATGTCGGCGGATTCGAATTCATCCCCGATCCGGGGGCGGCGGGGGAGGAACGGCGGCTGGTGCTGCGCGCCGCCCGGCGGGCGTTGCGCGAGGAGATGCCGCGCCGGGTGGCGGCGGCGGAGGCGGCGGCCGACTCGGCCTTCGCGCTGACCGCCGAGCACGCGCTGCTGTGGGACGGGCAACCGATCGCGCAGCTGCGCCCCGGCGGCTCGCTGCTGCGCCCGCGGGTCGAGGTGTCGGGCAGCGAGTTCCTGGACGGGGCCGAGCGCGAGCGTTTGCGCCTGCGGCTGCAACGCTTCGTCGATGACGCCGTGCGGTTCGATCTGGCGCCGCTGTTCGAGGCGTTGTCGGCCGCCGAGAGCGACGCGGCGCTGCGCGGGCCGCTGCACCGGCTTCGCGAGGCGCTGGGGGTCATTCCCGGCAGCGGCGCGGAAGCCGCCGATCCGGCGCTGCGCACGCGCCTGAAGGCGGCGGGCGCCCGGGCGGGGCGATTTGCGCTGTTCATCCCGGCGCTGCTCAAGCCCCGCCCGGCGGCGATGCGGGCGCGGCTATGGGCGCTCGCGCACGGCCTGCGGTTCCCCCGATGCCCGCCCCGGGCCTGGTCTCCTGCCGTCCTCCGGCCGACTGGCCGGCGGGCTTCGCCGAGGCGATGGGCTGGCTCGCGAGCGGGCCGTTTCTGATCCGCCTCGACGTCGCCGAGCGAGTCGCCGCCGAGTTGGCGCGCGCCGCCCGGGCCGGCGCGATCGCGCTGCCGAGCGGGCTCGCCTCGCGCTTTTCCGTCCCCGCCGAGGCGCTGCCGGCGGTGCTGCGCGGTCTGGGCTTCAGCGTCGTGCCGGGCGCCGGGCTGGCTCCCGAACTGCACGGGCCGCCATCGCCGCCGATGCTGCGCGCGCCGCGCCGTCGTCCGCCGCCGGCCGCGCCATCCCGCCCCGCGCCGGCGGGGCCGTTCGCGGCGCTCGCCGTGTTGCGCGGGTGACGGAGGAAGGGCAGGGCTGGCAGCGGCTGGACACTTGGCTCTGGTGCGCGCGCATCGCGCGCGGACGCGCCGATTGCGCGCGCCTGGTGGCGGAGGGCGGCGTGCGCATCAACCGCCAACCGACCGAGAAGGCGCACGCGCGGCTGCGCCCGGGAGACATTCTGACCTTGGCGCCTCCCCGCCGTCCCGCCGGCGGCGTGCGGGTCTTGCGCGTTCTGGGGTTGGCGCGTCGCCGCGGCCCGGTCGCCGAGGCGCGCGCTGTTGTACGAAGAGCTGGAAGCGGGAGAACCCCGGGCGGCGGCCTTGCGCGAGACCTGAAAGCACTTCATATCGCCGGGGTCCGGGGGAGTGGCATGACCTACGTCGTCACCGAAACCTGTATTCGCTGCAAGTACATGGACTGCATCGAAGTCTGTCCGGTGGACTGCTTCTATGTCGGCGCCAACATGCTGGTGATCCATCCCGACGAGTGCATCGACTGCGGCGTGTGCGAGCCCGAGTGCCCGGTCGAGGCCATTGTTCCGGACAGCGACGACCGTGCCGGCGCGTGGTTGGAGCAGAACCGGACCTATGCCACCACCTGGCCGAACATCACCCGCAAGGGGGAGCCGCCGGCCGACGCCGACGATTGGAAGGACAAGCCGGACAAGGCGTCGATGTTCGACCCCGAACCCGGCACGCCCTGAATTCTCACGGCCGGGCCCCGCGCCCCCATGACGGCGGGGGGCATTCGTGTTATATATTGGACGAGGCGCAACGGCCGACATTGGCGGATTCGCCACGTGATCGATAGCTGAGGCCGGGGGACGGGGGCGCATCGCGCCGCCGTTCGGAGGCGTCGGCGGGCAACGAGAGGATGGAGCATGAAGGCATCCGCGGGGATGGCCGCCAGCACGGGTCGGAGGGCGCCGGCGCGCGCGGCCTCCAAAACCGCGAAGGCGCGCACGCCGCGCAAGAGTTCCGCCGCCGGCCGGAGAAGCCGCGGAGCTTGGCGAAGCGCGCGATCTCGCCAAACCCGTCGCGAAACCCGCCGCCAAGCCTGGCGCGCCGAAGAAGAAGCCGTCGGCTCGCGCGGCGGCCGCATCGGTGGCGTCGCTCCGCCGCAGCGAGCCTCGTCCCGCCGAGCCTCGCCCTGCCGAGCCCCGCCCCGCCGAGCCGGCCCGCCCGGCGGCAACCAAGCCGGCACCGGCAAAGTCGCAAGCTCCGAAGGCCGGGTCGCCCGAGATCGTCGCCGCCAAATCGCCGACGCGTCCGGCGCCGGCCGCAGCAGCGGAACCCGCACCCCCGAGGCCGCCCCCCACGCGCGCCGCCGCAGCGCCGACGCCGACCGCGGCCCCGACTCCGGCCCCTACTCCGGCCTCGGCCGCTCCCGAGGCCGCCCGGCCACTCCGGCGCCGGCCACTCCGCCGCTGCCGGCCACTGCCGGCGCCGGCCGCGCAAGCCCGAGCCGGCCCCGGCGGGCTCGCGCCCCCGGCCCCCACCAGGCCGGTGCCCCCGCGCGTCGCCGCCTCCGTAAATCCGGCGCCATCCATCCCGCAGGGGCCGATTCCGCGCCTGCCGCCGCGGCCGATGGCGGCGGCGGAAACCTTCGTGGAGGGCGATCATGTCGTCTATCCGACGCATGGCGTGGGCAAGGTGGAGCGAATCGCGACCGAGGAGATCGCCGGACACAAGCTTGAGCTGATCCACATCACCTTCGAGGAAAACCGGATGACGCTGCGGGTTCCGGTTGCCAAGGCGCGGACCGCCGGCCTGCGCAAGCTCGCCAGCCGCGACATGTTCGACAAGGCCATGGACGTGTTGCGCGGGCGGGCGCGGATCAAGCGCACCATGTGGTCGCGCCGGGCGCAGGAATATGAGGCGAAGATCAATTCCGGCGATCCGCTGTCGATCGCCGAGGTGGTGCGCGATCTGCACCGCAATGCCGGTCAGCCCGACCAGAGCTTCAGCGAACGCCAGATCTACGAAGTCGGCGATGGACCGCCTCGCCGCCGAACTGGCCGCCCTCGATCGCACCGACAAGGTGACGGCGGGGTTGAAGCTGGTGGAGTTCCTGAAGACGGTTTGAGGCACGAAGCCGAGCCTCGTCGCTATTCGCCCGGGGCACCGGCGGGGAACAACGGCTCGCCGTCACGCACGATGACGCGCCCCCGCCTGATTACGGTCCGGCGTGACGGCCGGGAGACGATCGCTTCGGCCACGGTGTCCGCGGCGACGAGAACCAGATCGGCGGTGCAACCCGGCGCCAGGCCATAGTCCTGGAGGCCGAGGGCGCCTGCACCACCGATGGTGCAGGCATCGAGGGCGAGCGCCAGTTCGTCGTCGCGGCGGAAGTTGTTGCGCAGCCCGAGGAGCATGGCGCGTTCGAGCATGTCGGCGTTGCCGTAGGGACCCCAGGTGTCGCGGATGCCGTCATTGCCGGCGCAGACCGTCACGCCCGCGGCGAGCAGGCGCTTGATCGGGGGCGCCGGACGCGCCGCCGGACCCGTCGTGAGAATGCCGATGCGGGCTTGCGCGAGCGCCTCGATGAGCTGCCCGACGGCGACCTCGTCCGCCATGCCGAGGCAGAACGCATGACTGATCATCACCCGGCCTTGCATCCCGAGCGCGCGCGTGCGCTCGACGATCAGCTCGGTCGAGAATGCGCCCATTTCGCCGGGCTCGTGCAGGTGGATGTCCACGCCGCGCCCGAAGCGCTCGGCCAAGCCGAAAACAGCATCCAGATGACCCTTCGGATCACGGTCGATGGCGCAGGGGTCGAGGCCGCCCACGGTCTCGGCGCCGAGCCGCAGCGCCTGCTCCATGAGCGCGAGCGTGCCCGGGCGAACCAGCAAGCCGCTCTGCGGAAACGCGACAAGCTCGATGCCGATGACGTCGCGCAGCACCTCGCGCGTGGCGAGCACGCCCTCGATGCCCGCGGTGCCGGTTTCGGTGTCCACATCCACGTGGCTGCGGATGTGCACGGTGCCATGCGTGGCGGCCAAGCGTGCTTGGCGGGCGCTCTGCCGACGCGGCTCGATCCCAAGGCGTCGCCGCTCGGCCCGCTCGTTCTCGATCTTGTCGAGCAGAAGAGGGCCGACCTGGTTCCGATACCAGCCCATGCCGAGCAAGGTCTTGTCGAGATGGGTGTGAGCATCGACAAGACCCGGCAGCGCGAGGCGACCATCCCCGTCGAGCCGCGGCGTGCCCGCAGGCGGCGCCGCGCCCGGCGAAGCGATCCGACCGTTCTCGATATTGAGCTCGGTCGCCGAGCCGTCCGGGAGCCGCACGTTGCTGATGAAAAGACTTCCCTTTGCCGGCGGCACCGTGTCGGTCATGGTCGGATTCCTCCGGGCTCATCTCCCTCTCCGCCCTCGGGGGCGGAGAGGGAGCGAACCACGAACCGGGGTAAACCTCTAGCTGCGGGCGAGGCGAGCAACGACGGGGGCGAAGGCGTCCATGTACGGCTCATGGACAACGTAATAGGAGATGCCCCAGCGATCGCGGTACGCCTGCAGGTCTTCCACCATCTGATCGATGGTTCCGATCAGAACGTAAGGGCTCTGGAGGATTTCCTCCGGGGTGAGTTGGGTCCAGCGGCTTGCCAGTTCTTCGGCCGCTTGGCGACGATCATTGGTCACGACAACCTGCTGCACCAGCGCGTTCAACTCCAGCCGCGCGAATCGCGCATCGCCTGCGGCCTCGCGCACGAGCTGCACCCGCTCATCGACGCCAGACACCCGCCATCCGGAAAGGTCCGGCGGCGCGGCGCCGCCCTTTCGAAAAGTCAGTCCCGAGAAACCCACGATGTCGGCTTCCCGCGCTGCGAGAGCGAGGAGGAGACGGCCGTTGCCGCCGATGAGAATTGGCGGATGGGGTTTCTGTGCGGGAGGGGGCGCGATCGTGTGGCCGGTCACGCGATAGTGCCGACCGGCGAAGGTGACCTGTTCCCCGCTTAGCAGGCGCTTGATGATTGTGACCGACTCTGCCAGCCGCTCGACCCTGGTTCCTCCCGGATCGAAGGCGAACCCCGCTTCGTCATATTCGGATTTTATGCTCCCGGCGCCCAAGCCGAGCTCGAGCCGCCCGTCGGTCAGGAGATCGACGGTCGCGGCTTCGCGTGCCACCAGCACGGGATGGCGAAGGTCGTTGTTGAGTACGTTGGTGCCGATCCGAAGGGTTTTTGTCGCCTCCGCGGCACTGATCAATGCCGGCATCGGCGCGACGAGATCGGTGAGGTGATCGGGGACGGTCAGAGTGGCGTAGCCGAGCGCCTCAATCTTCCGGGCCTTCTCCATCCATTCGGCCCGCGATTGCGCGTGCCGGACACTCACACCAAACCGAAACGGCTTCATCTCTGCACTACCTCTTTGGAGCGTCTGCGGCGACGTACCTCCGCCAGCGGTTGCACAACGCGACACATATTCCCCGCACCAAATGCTATGTTCCGATTGCCTGAGCTATCGGACAATCTACAACCTCCTCATGGCACCCGACAAAAACGCCCGCCCAAATATCTGCTTTCCCCAAGAGCAGGTGCGGGCCATAGCCGATGCGTTGGGAGACACGACAGACGGCCTTACCGGCTCCGAAATCGGCCATCTACTCGCGACGTGCAAGATTACCGACCCTGACCCGGCGCTCACCAAGCGGCACCGGCTCTACAATGCCTTCGCCAACGACCAGAACCGCCGTCAGCACCGCCGGAACATCTTGCAGTTTATCCGCATAGCGATGAAGCCGGAGCGGTTTGCACGGGAGGCGCATCGCTTCGAGCCGATGCGGGCGCTCCTGAACCGCGTGCTCGCCTTTGCGTCGCTAGCGGTAGACGCGTCGGGGGAGCTAAACAAGACCGAAGAACGCGCCCGCACCCTTCCCGAGGCGGAGCAACGGGCGCGGGAGCTAGGCGCCGATCTTTCGTCGCGGGGCGTCCATTCCGACGTGCTGCGCTTCTGCCGGGCCGAGCTGTTGGCCGACAACTACTTTCATGCGGTGTTGGAAGCGGTAAAGAGCGTGGCTGACAAGATCGTACGCGCACCGGCCTGACCGGCGATGGCGCGTCGCTCGTGGACAGGGCGCTTGGCGGGGACATCCCGATGCTCGCCATCAATCCGCTCAAAACCGACAGCGAGCGAAGTGAGCAGAAGGGCTTTGTCAACCTGCTGCGCGGCACCTTCGGGATGTTCAGGAACACGACCGCTCACGAGGCGCGAATTAACTGGCCTATCGCCAAGGACGATGCTGAAGACCTGCTATCGCTGCTGTCCCTCATCCATCGGCGTTTAGACAAGACGCATATGCCGCCGCGCGTTTGACGCCGACCGACTACCCTGATGGATAAATCAAGAATTTCGTGGCACGAGGCGCTACAAGCGCCTCGGCACCCGTCTGGTACTCCTGATCGGGGAAGAAGTCGGCATCCGTTGCGCAGACTGCGTCGCGCGGCGCCACCTATGCGGCGCGGCGCCTCCGGCGCGATTGCGTGCCGCCGTCGGAATATGATCCTGCAACAGACGCTTCATTAACTCGCCGCGATGACCGTACGGCAGCGCGCACCGCCAAGCTCACGGCGCGCGGTTATCGCGTATCCGGTGCTGAACAACGAAGTGACCGGTCCCGCAACAGGTGCTTTGCAAGCGCGTGCGCCCCCACCTCACCCCGACCCTCTCCGCGCCCCGGGGGCGGAGAGGGAGCGCCGCTGGTGTGGCGACGTGCTCGCCAGGATCGCCGACACCCGGCCTCTCGGCTGCACGAGCTGTTGCCCTGGAGCTGGACGAAGGCGGGTGACAGAATGACCGCATGACCGGGAGGACGGCAATGTCTACGGCCGAGGGCGTCAACGAGATCTGCACCCTGCGGGTCGAACTCTGCGACAGTGAGCCGCTGATCTGGCGCCAGGTCGAGGTGCCGACCTCCATCACGCTAAAGGTCCTGCACGGGGTCGTCCAGGCCGCGATGGGATGGTTCGATCAGCACCTTTGGGAGTTCCGCATCGGCAAGCGCAGTTTCGGCCTGCCGATTGACGACGACTGGGGAACCGAGCGGTGCACCGGGGCGGCGAAGGTCCGCCTGCGCGAGGTGCTGAACCCGCGCCGAACCGTCATCACGTATGTCTACGATTTCGGCGATGATTGGGAGCACAAGCTGATCCTGACCGACATCCGCCA
This sequence comes from uncultured Pseudomonadota bacterium, assembly GCA_963762525.1. GTDB lineage: Bacteria > Pseudomonadota > Alphaproteobacteria > Acetobacterales > Acetobacteraceae > DATFDN01. Next base: position 735,162 of record CAVXKT010000003.1, on the reverse strand, counting down.
GGGCGAGCCCGGCATCGGCTACCCGCGCTACGTCGCCGGCGAAGGCAATGCCCCACCCGAGGACTGCGGCGGCATTCCCGGGTTCTATGAAAAGCTCGCCATTGCCGCCGATCCCAGTCACCCCGAGCATGGCGAGATCAGGGACTGGCTCGACGACTACGACCCGAAGTGCATCGACGAGGTGCGGATTAAGATCACCCTCGGCCACATCGCCAAGCGCCGCAATGCCGCCAAGGCGCGGCTCGCCAAGCCAGCATCCTGAGCATCACCTGGCCGCCAGCGGCGGCCGCTGCCTCGAGCATGCGCGATACATTACGGGAGAAACGATTCCGTCGCCTTCATCCGATCGGAACCTGCTCCAGCGGTCCCTGCGCGTAATCAGCCGCCGCTTCGAACGCAGGCAACCGCATCGGGCGTTCGCCCACCATGCGTACGACCGGCTTGCCGTGGCGGGTGATGAGGATGTCGGCGCCGGCTTCGGCGGCGTCGAGCAGTTCGCGGAACTCGGTACGGGCGCGGCGGGAGTTGAGCTCGATCCGGGGCGTGCCCGGTTCCGCGCCTTCGAGCCGGCCGAGGCGGGGCCAATGTCCGATCGCCTCGGCTTCGGCGACGGCGATCAGCATCCCCGTGATGCGGCGGGCATCGGCTCGGCGCACCGCGGGATCCGGCGGGTCGGGCCAGTGGAACGGATCAGAAAGCGCGGCGCGGATCGCCGGAAACATCAGCAGCGCCGCGTTCGGTCGCTTCGCCGGCAGCGCCGGCACGGCGGCCGACAAGGCGGCCTGCATCAACTCGATGATGAGGCGAAGCCGAAGATCGAGCGCGCGCTGTTGGGTTTCGCTGAGCCGGTGGCGGCAGAACAGCCAAACCCGGTGCGCATCGAGGCCATGCGACATCGCTTCCAGCCACGCACGGATCAGTTGCTCGAGCAGCACCTCGGGCGCGCGATCACCGAAGTGGTCCTGCGCCGTGCAGACGGCGCCGCAGAGCGCGAGCAGATGCTCGGTCAGCAGGTCCTCGAGCAAGATCTCGACCGAGGCATAGACGCCGGGCATGTTGTGGCCGACCCCGGCGGCACTGCGCACGGCGGTGAGCGGCACTTGGGAGCCTTGGCGAGCGAACAGGCGGGCGGCGGCCGCCAGCTGGCGCCGGCGGTTCGCCGCCTCGATGGCTGCACGGCTGGGTTTCGGCATCCGCCCGGGTCGGGTTTCGAAGTCGGCAAACGACATGGGCGCTCCTCGGCGGGATGTTGCGTTCCCTATATGTTCCGAAAGCGGGCCGTTGCAAGCTCATTTGCGTACGCGGTTTGGCAGGGACGGAAGGGGGCTGCACCCCATGGGTGAGACACGGAAATGGCGTACGCCCATTCATCTCTCCCTGAATCCGATTTCAAGCCAAGCTTCGGCGGCGGGGCCGGGGTCAAGCCTCGCGAAGCGGCCGCCGCAGGCGGCTCGGGCTTGACGGCGGTCGCGCCGGCGTAAGCATGATCAAACATCGGATGGGACATCGCCGGCGATGGCGTCAGCACGCGGCGCCGGCAAAGGCAATGGCGGGCACCTGTTCGAACTGCTCCGGCGGCCAGTAGCCGAGCGCGGAATGCAGTCGCTGGCGATTGTAGGTCGTCTCGAGAAACGCCCCGATGGAGGCCCGGGCTGAGGCGAGATCGCGATAGTCACGGCCGTCCACCTCCTCGCGTTTCAGCGTCCGCATGAAGCTCTCCGCCACCGCATTGTCCCATGGCCGGCCGACCCGGCTCATGCTCGGCACGATGCCGGCTCGGGACAGCCGCTCGGCATAGTCCGCGCAGGCATACTGAATGCCCCGATCGGAGTGATGCACCAGCACCCCGGGCACCACCAGGCGGCTCGCCAGCGCCATGTCCAGCGCCTCGATCGCCAAGCTGGCTTGCAAGTGCTCCGCCAGCGCCCAGCCGATCATCCGGCGGCTGAACGCATCCAGCAACACCGCCAGATAGATGAAGGCCTCCTGCAGGCGCACGTAGGTGATGTCGGCGACCCACAGCTGGTTCACCGCCGTCGGCCGCAACCGCGCGGCCAAGTTGGCGAAGAACGGCCAGTGATGGCGGCTGTCGGTGGTCACCGGCACGAAGCGCCGGCGCGGCAGGCACAGCAGATTGTCCTCGCGCATCAGCCGCAGCACCCGCTTCTTGTTCACCGCCCAGCCGGCGCGTTGCAGCAGCACCGTGATCGGCCGGTGGCCGTAATGGCGATGCTCGAGCCGCAGCAGCTGGATGCGGTGGCGCAGCTCGGTCGCCTCCTGCAGCGGCGCCGAGGCTTGCCAGGCGCGGTAGTAGCCGCCGCGGCCGACCCCGGCCAGCGCGCACATCCGATCGATCCCGAGCCGGCCTTGCAACGGCACCCGCGCGCGGATCACCGCGTAGATGCCAGCTTGCCAGGTGCGCCGTTCTACCGGCGTGTGGCCCCGACATGCCGCAAGGCCGCGCGAAAAAAATCCAGTTCCAGCGCCTGCTGGCCGATCTTGCGCTCCAGCTCGGCGATCCGCGGCGCCGGGTCCACGTCAATGACCTCGGCTGGTCGTGCCGGCGCCGCGCCCGCAGCAGCCGGCGGCGCCGTCGGCAGCCGTCCGCGCGCGCCAAATCCGGCCGCGCCCTTGGCGCGGTAGATCGTCCGCCACTTGAACAACGTCGCCCGGCGCACCCCGAGCTCACGCCCCAGAGCGGCCAAATTGCCACTCGCCTCGATGCGCTCGCAAACCTCGAGCTTGAACGCCGTCGTGTAGCTCCCTTCGATCCCGGACATCCGTTCTCCTCCCAAAACGGCGTACCCGGTTTCCCTGTCTCACTCCAGGGGTGCAGTCCAGAGCCGATTGCGTACGCGGTCCGGGGGTGCCCGGGGCGGTTTGCGTACGCGGTTTGGGGGTCCCGGGCCGGTTTGCGTACGCGGTTTCGGGGTTGCGGCGGCGGTTGCGTACGCGCGCTTTCGCTACTCCGCCGCCCGTTGCGCCCGCGCCGGCGCCTTCTTCTTCGTGGCCGGCTTCTTCCTTGCCGGCTTCTTGACCGGACCCCGCTTCGCCGCCTCCGGCTTCGTCCGGGGCGGCCCCGCCTCGGCGTTCGCCTTCGCCCGCGCCGGCTTGGCCTTGCGGGCGCCGCGCGGTGTGAGGGTCTTGCCCTTCTCCTTCAGCAGCGCCAGCGCCTCGGCCAGCGTCACCGCCTCCATCGCCACCCCGCGCGGCAGGTTGGCCACCGTGCTGGCGTGCTGGACATAGGGCCCGAACCGGCCCTTGCGCACCGCCACCGGCTGCCCGTCGGAATGCACCCCCAGGTTGCGGATATTGGCCATCTTCCGGGCCACCAGATCGACGGCGCGGTTGAGCCCGATGCTCAGCACGTCGTCGTCGCGGTCGAGCGAGCCATAGACGGCGCCCATCCGCACATACGGCCCGAAACGCCCGATCCCGGCCTCGATCTTCTCCTTCGTCTCCGGGTGCAGACCGATCGCCCGCGGCAGGTTCAGGAGCGCGATCGCCTGTTCGAGCGTGATCTGCTCGCCGTCCATCCCCCGCGGCAGCGAGGTCCGGCGCGGCTTCGGCGCCTTCTTGTCCTCCGCCGCCTCGCCCTGCTGCACGTAGAGCCCATAGGGGCCGCGCCGGACCGTGATCTCCTCGCCCGTCTCCGGGTGGTGGCCCAGAACGCGCATCCCCTCCTTCAGCGCCTCGCCCTGCTCCTCGCCGGTCTCGATGGCCAGCCGGCGGGTGTATTGGCAATTCGGGTAGTTCGAGCAGCCGATGAAGCTGCCGTAACGGCCGAGCTTCAGCCCCAGCCGCCCGTTGCCGCAGGCGGGGCAGGCGCGGGGATCCGTTCCGTCCTCGCGCGAGGGGAAGAAATGCGGGCCGAGGTCCTGATCCAGCGCCGAAATGACATCGCTGATCTTGAGATCGCGGGTCTGCTCAACCGCCTTCGAGAACTCGTCCCAGAAGGCCCGCATCACCGCCCGCCAGTCCGAATTGCCGGCCGAGACGTCGTCGAGCTTCTCCTCCATCTCGGCGGTGAAGCCGGTTTCGACGTAATGCTCGAAGAAGCTGGTCAGGAAGGCCGTGACCAGCCGGCCGCGATCCTCGGGAATGAACCGGCGCTTGTCCAGGCGGACATATTTGCGGTCCTGCAGGACCGTCAGGATCGAGGCGTAGGTGGAGGGCCGGCCGATCCCCAGCTCCTCCATCTTCTTGACCAGGCTCGCCTCGGAGTAGCGCGGCGGCGGCTGGGTGAAATGCTGCACCGCATTGACGTCGCCGCGGCGCAGCGGATCGCGCTCGGCCATGGGCGGCAGCATCCGGCTGTCCTCCTCGGCCTCCGACCTCTCGGCGTCGTCGCGGTCCTCCCGGTAGAGCTTCAGGAAGCCGTCGAAGGCGACGATCGAGCCGGTGGCGCGCAGCCGCAGTCCTCTCCCGTCCGTGACCTCTACGGAGACCTGATCCAGCTCGGCCGATTGCATCTGCGAGGCGACGGCGCGCTTCCAGATCAGCTCGTAGAGCCGCCGTTGCTGGTCGCTGAGATAGCGGCCGACCTGGTCCGGCGTGCGCGCCACGTCGGTCGGGCGCACCGCCTCGTGCGCCTCCTGGGCGTTCTTGGCCTTGCTGGTGTATTCGCGCGCCGCCGCCGGCAGGTAGTCCGGCCCATAGGCGCCGCCGACATGGTCGCGAATGGCGCCGATCGCCTCGCGCGCCATCTGCACGCCGTCGGTCCGCATATAGGTGATCAGGCCCACCGTCTCGCCGCCCAGATCGACGCCCTCGTAAAGCTGCTGGGCCGTGCGCATGGTCTGCTGGGCGCCGAAGCCGAGCTTGCGCGAGGCCTCCTGCTGCAAGGTGGAGGTGGTGAAGGGCGCCGGCGGGTGGCGCTTGACGCGCTTTCGCTCGACCGAGCCGACCGTGTAGGAACCGGCCTCCACCGCCGCCTTGGCGCGCAACGCCAGGGCTTCGGTGTTGAGGTCGAACTGATCGAGCCGCTTGCCGTCGAGATGGGTCAGCCGCGCGGTGAACGGCGCCCCGCCCGGGGTGGTGAACAGCGCCTCCACCGTCCAGTATTCGCGCGGCCGAAACACCTCGATCTCGGCCTCGCGCTCGCAGATCAGGCGCAGCGCCACCGATTGCACGCGCCCGGCGCTGCGGCTGCCCGGCAGCTTGCGCCACAGCACCGGCGAGAGGGTGAACCCCACCAGGTAGTCCAGCGCGCGCCGCGCCAGATAGGCCTCGATCAGCGGCTGATCGAGGTCGCGCGGGCGGGCGATGGCGGCGCGGATGGCGCTGCGGGTGATCTCGTTGAAGGTGATGCGCTGCACATCGACGCCGCGCAGCGCCTTCTTCTCGTCGAGCATGTTGCGCACGTGCCACGAGATCGCCTCGCCCTCGCGGTCGGGGTCGGTCGCGAGATAGAGGGTCCGCGCGCCCTTCAGCGCCTTGGCGATGGCGCTCACCTGCCGCTCGCCGCGCGCGTCCGCCTCCCAGTCCATCGCGAAATCCTGCTCGGGACGCACCGAGCCGTCCTTGGGCGGCAGGTCGCGGACATGGCCAAAGCTCGCCAGCACGGTGAATTTGTCACCGAGATAGCGGTTGATGGTCTTGGCCTTGGCGGGGAATTCGACGACGACGACGTCCGGCATTTTGTCCCATGCGTCGGCCGGCGGATCAGGGCGCGAGAAGTGCGACGCGCGCCCCCGAGAACGTCTCGATCCGGCCGGCGAGTTCAAGTTCGAGCAGCACCGCCATGACGGCGGAAGGCGAGACCTGGCAGCGGCGTACCAGGTCGTCAACCGGCGTAGGCGAGGAGTCGAGCAATTCAACAACTTGCGAGCGAGCCGTTGCAAGTCCTGATTGCGGCTCCGCCGGCTCCTCCCACAGCGATGGCCGCTCACCCAGTCCCTCCGGGGTGCCGCGGGCGAACAGGGGCGCCCGGGCAAGCCCGGTCCGCAGCGGGTGGTCGGGGAGATTGTCCAGCACGTCGGCCGCCGTCTCGGTCAGGTGCGCACCCTGGCGGATGAGGTCGTTCGAGCCGCGCGCGCGGGGATCGAGCGGCGAGCCGGGGACGGCGAACAGCTCCCGCCCCGCCTCCTGCGCCAGCCGGGCGGTAATCAGGCTGCCCGAGCGCGGCGCCGCCTCGATCACCACCACCCCCAGCGCCAGCCCCGCAATCAGCCGGTTCCGGCGCGGGAAGTGGCGCGCCTGCGGGACGGTGCCGAGCGGCGCTTCGGCCACCACCGCCCCACCCGCGGCCACCAGCCGCTGCAGATCGGCGTGCTCGGGCGGGTAGGGTCGATCAAGCCCGCCGGCGACTGCGGCGACGGTGCGCCCGCCGCGGAGCGCCCCCTGATGGGCGGCGGCGTCGATGCCGCGCGCGAGGCCGGAGACGATCACCAGCCCCGCGGCGGCCAGCTCCTCGGCGAGGCTCGCGGCCATGCGCTGGCCGTTGGCCGAGGCGTTGCGCCCCCCGACCAGCGCCACCGCGGGGGGCTTGAGAGCCGCCGGGTCGCCGAGGACAGCGATCACCGGCGGCGCGTCATCGAGCAGGGCCAGCAAGTCGGGATAGTCCTGCTGTCCCAGGATCAGCAGCCGGCCTCCCATGCTCGGCAAGCGCCGCAATCTCCCGCGCCGCCTCGGCGCGGCCGGGAATGCGCGGCTTCTCGCTCCGCCCGCCGGAGGCGGCGAGGTCGGGCAGCGCCTCCAGCGCACGACCCGGCGTGCCGTAGCGGGCCAGCAGCCGCCGCCAGGCGACCGGCCCGACGCCGTCGGCGCGGGCGAGACGCAAGAAGTCGATCGGATCGGGCATCCTCGCTCCTGCACCCGCCGACCTATCGGAGGCGGCCGATCCGCGGCTCCGTTCCCGCCAGCAGCCGGCGGATGTTGGCGTGGTGTCGGGCGAAGACAAGCACGCCAATCGCCAACGAGAGCTTAACGACCCGGGAATGACCCGTCCGGTCGCCTTCTCTGCCGGCGTTGCGCATCAGCCCGACGATCCGGCGGCGGCAAGGGTTACTTAAGATTGTAACCGAACACCTGACCTTCGGCGGGCATAAGATTAAGCTGCGTCAGCGGTGCATCCCGCGCGACGAATTGCAGCGCGCCGCCAGCCTCGTACGTGTCGTTCGCCTGGTTGGCCGTGCCATCCACCCGACCTTCCAGCACCTGCCGGTCGAACACGAAGGGCAGGCCCATCGCCTGCAGCACCGAGGGGCGGTCCATGACCTGAAAATGCAGATGGGGCGCGGTCGAGCTGCCGGTGTTGCCGATCCTGCCGATCTCCTGGCCGCGGGTCAGCCTCGTGCCGATGACGATGCCATCCGGGATACTGCCGGTCTTGATGTGCGCGTAGAGCAGGTAGTGCCCGTTGCCGATATCCTCGATGATGTGGTTGCCGGCGGCGTTCCGGGCAGTCACGTCCTTCACCTCGCCGGGCACCTGCTCGGGCATTCCGTTTACCTTGTCGATCACCACCCCGTCCGCCGCGGCCAGGATCGGTGCCCCGAAGAACGGCCAGGAACTCAGCTCCTTGACCGGGCCGGTGCAGCAGCCGTTGCCGGGCGTCAGTTGCACGTAGTCGATGGCGAACTGCTCCGGCGGCATGATCTCGCCGTTGATCGGCAGGGTGGCGCCGCGATGCGGGCTGATCACTCGGCAGCAGCCATTGGCATTCCACCAACGTGGCCCGACCAGCGGCGGCGAGATTGTCACCGGCGGCTGGCAGCTCACCGGGATCGGATCGGTGTATTCGGCCAGCGGCTCTTTGGTGCCGGGGAGCGACACCCGCAGCCGGTTGCTCAGCAATCGGGGCACGCTTTCGATCGTGCGATAGCGAACGTCGAAAAAGCTGATGCCCGAACCGCCGCCCGGTAATTCCCTGGCTGTCGACGGGCTTGACCGGCTCGACCCCGTCCACCAGCGGCGGCTTGAACGGCCGCACCGTGTCGGTGATGTTATTGCCGTTCATGTCTTGGACCGAGCTGTCTCCGGTCGGCTCGAAGCCGTGCAGCGGGTCCACCGGCCGGATCTCGGCCAGCAGGGCGGGCTTGCGATCGAGGTTGGTCAGTTGCGCCGCATAAGCCAGGTGAATGAAGCCGTCCGTGGCCGGCACCGGCGTCAGGCTGGCCTGAAGGATTCGCAACGTCACCGGGGTGAGATGCTCCGGCATCGTTCCGGCGGAGGTTGGCGGCGCCGTTTCGCACCCCTGAGCCAAGGCGGGGCCGGGCGCCAGAAAGGCCAAGCAGATACCGGCCGCCGCACAGACTTTTCGCAAGGTCATGTGCAAACCCGCCTTTGTTCTTACAGCACTTGAACTTCCGTGGTCTGCCCTGTCAAGGCGACCTGCGCCCCTGCAGCCGCCGATCTATCGGGCGCGGCCGATCCGCGGCTCGGTTCCCGCCAGCAGCCGGCGGATGTTGGCGTGGTGTCGGGCGAAGACAAGCACGCCAATCGCCAACGAGAGCTTAACGACGCCGCCGGTCGACAACGCCAGCGCAAGCGGCGGCGCGCAGGCGCAGGCGATCAGGGTGGCGAGCGAGGACCGCCGCGCCAGTCCGGCGACGGCGAGCCAGATACCGCCGCACGCGAGCCCCACCGGCCAGGCCAGCGCCAGCAGCACGCCGAGCCCGGTCGCCCCCCCCTTGCCGCCGCGAAAGCCGAGCCAGGCGGGGAACAGGTGCCCGAGAACGGCCCCGCCGCCGGCCCAGAGCGCGGCCTGAGCCCCGCCGAGCCGCGCCGCCAGCAGCACCGCCACGGCGCCCTTGGCGGCGTCCAGCAACAGGGTGGCGGCGGCCAGGCCCTTGCGCCCGGTGCGCAGCACATTGGTGGCGCCGATATTGCCCGACCCGATCGCGCGGATATCGCCGGCGCCGGCGGCCCGGGTCAGCAACAGCCCGAAGGGAATGGCGCCGAGCGCATAGCCGAGCAGGAGGAACAGGGCCGGGTGCATGCGGGACTATCCTGCCCTCTCGGCGCCCGGCAGGATAGATTGCGCCGCCGCGGGGAGATGGGAGATGGACGAACCGGTTCGCGTCGAACGCCGGGAGGGCTGGCATCAAGCTGGTCCTGAACCGGCCCGACAAGCTCAATGCGCTCAACGCCGACATGCTCGCCGGGCCTCACCGCCGCGCTGGATGCGGCCGAGGCTGATCGCGGTTGCCGGGCGCTGCTGCTGACCGGCGCCGGGCGGGGCTTCTGCGCCGGCCAGGAGCTGAGCCCGGCCATCATCCCCGGACCCGACAATCCCTCGCCCGATCTTGGCGGCATCGCCCGCGCCTACCACACCGGGCTGGTGCGCCGGTTGCGCGCGCTGCCGCTGCCGGTGGTCTGCGCCGTCAACGGCGTCGCCGCCGGCGCCGGGGCCAATATCGCGTTCGCCTGCGACATCGTGCTGGCGGGGCAGAGCGCCAGCTTCGTGCAGGCCTTCGTGCGTATCGGCCTGGTGCCCGATTGCGGCGGCAGCTTCTTCCTGCCGCGCCTGGCGGGCGAGGCGCGGGCGCGGGCAATGGCGATGCTGGGCGAGCCGGTGCCGGCGGCGAAGGCCGAGGAATGGGGCCTGATCTGGCAGGCGGTGGAGGATGCGGATTTGCTGTCGAGGGCCGAGGAGCTGGCCGGCCGTCTTGCCGCCATGCCGACCGCGGCGCTGGCGGGGATGAAGCGGCTGTTCGAGGCCTCCGCCGCCAGCACGCTCGATGCGCAGCTCGATCGCGAGGCGGAGGAGCAGGCGCTGGCGGGCGGCGGCCCCGACTATGCCGAGGGCGTGCGCGCTTTCCTGGAGAAGCGCCGTCCGAGCTTCGGCGCGCCCCGCGGGCCGGGATGAGCGACGCCGCCCTTGCCCGCGCCACGGCTGCGGCGATGTGGGAGAACGACCGCGCCAGCCGCGGGCTCGGAATGCGGATCGAGGAGGTGGGGCCGGGCTTCGCCATTCTGAGCATGACGGTCACTGAGCGCATGCTGAACGGCCATGACATCTGCCACGGCGGCTTCATCTTCGCGCTCGCCGACAGCGCCATGGCCTTCGCCGTCCAACAGCCGCGATCGCCGCGCCGTCGCGAGCCACGCCGCGATCACCTTCCTTCGCCCCGGCCGCCTGCATGAGACGCTGCGCGCCGAGGCGCGGGAGCGCGCGCTTGCCGGCCGGATCGGGGCTCTACGACGTACGCGTATCGGGGGCGGACGGCGACACCGTCGCCGAGTTTCGCGGCCATACGCGCATTATCTCGGGCAAGGTGTTGCCGGAAGCCGACCCGGCGGTGACGCCCGATCGTTGATGATGCGGCGGGCTACGCCGCTTGCCCGTCGCGAAGGTTCTCCCGCAGCTCGTAGGGCGGACGCAGTCCGCCATTCCGACGCGGCGGGCTACGCCGCTTGCCCGTCGCGAAGGGCCGCACTGATGCCCAGCGGAGGAACGCGAGTGCGTTTCGGTTCAGGCACTCCCAGTCCTTGCCGAGGCGGCGGCACCGGTTGAGCCAAGCGATGGTGCGTTCCACGATCCACCGCTTCGGCAGCACCACGAACTTACCGCTGTCGCAGCGCCTGACAATTTCGACGTTGACCGCGCGGCAGACCCGGGCCAGGCCCGTCTGGAACTTCGGCCCCTGATAGCCCGCATCGGCGTAGAGCTTGAGCAGGAACGGATACATCCCGAACAGGCTCGCCATCAGCAGCACGCCGCCGTCGCGGTCCTGGATGTCGGCCGCATGTATGATGGCCTCCATCAGCAAGCCTTGCATGTCGACGAGGACGTGCCGCTTCTTGCCCTTGATCCTCTTGCCGCCATCGAAGCCCGGCGGATCGATCCGGCGCCCCCTTTTTCTGCGCTCTTGACGCTCTGGCTGTCAATGATCGCGGCGTTCGGTCTGGCCTCGCGGTCCGCCTGCTCGCGGCAGCGCACGTAGAGCGCGTGATGCAACCGGTTGAGCGTGCCGTCATGCTGCCAGCGGCAGAAGTAGAAGTTGACGGTGCTCCGCGGCGGCAGATCCTTCGGAATCGCCCGCCACTCGCAGCCCGTGCTCAGCACATACATCAGCCCGTTCATGACCTCGCGCAGGTCCACCGTGCGCTTGTTCCCGCCACGCTTGGCACGGGGGATTTCCGGCCAGGCCAGCGCCCATTCCTCGTCCGTCAGGTCGCTGGGGTAGCGCAGCTTGCTGCGGTCGTAGCGGGCGCGGTTCTCGACAGTCCACATCAGGCGGCTCCTGCGAATCTGGGCTGCCCACCATGGAATCACAACCCATTCCCAGTACTAAACATGATCGCCTACTAGCCCGCCCGCAGTTCTCCCGCAGCGTGCGTCCGGCGTATTCGGTGCGGAACAATCCGCGCCGTTGCAGCTCCGGCACCACGCTGCGGCAGAACTGCTCGAACATGCCGGGGAACATCGTCGGCGTCAGCACGAAGCCGTCGCAGACGCCTGCCTCGAAAATCGCTTGCAGTTGATCGGCGATGTCGCGGAAGGTGCCCACGATCTCCTGTCCCTCGGCGCGCTTGATTGCCGCCTCGCGGAAGCTACAGGCCCTCGGCCCTCATCGTTTGCGCCAGCACGTCCGCCGAACCCTGCATCCCCTGATTGCCCTGCATCTCACGCAGCGACTTGCCGTCGTCGAGCCGGGAGAGGTCGGCGCCGACATTGGAGGACGAGGCGGCGAGGCTAAGCTCCGGATCGATCAAGCCGTTCAGGAACTCGGCGCGCTCGCGCGCGATCGAGCGCGTCTCGCCCAGAACCACGCTGGCCGAGGGCAGGATCACGCATTCATCCGCTGCCCGCCCACGCGCCTCCAGGCGCCGCCGCATGTCCTCGTAGAACGCCCGCATGTCGGCTTCGGCGCGCTGGATGGTGAAGATCGCCTCCGCCCAGCGCGCCGCGAATTCGCGTCCGCGATCGGAGCTCCCGGCCTGCATGATCACCGGGCGATCCTGCGGGCTGCGCGGGATCGACAACGGGCCGCGCGTGCGGACCCAGCGCCCGGCGTAGTTGGCATAATGGACCTTCGTCGGGTCCGACATGATCCCGGCCTGCTTGTCGCGGACCATTGCGTCGGCATCCCAGCTGTTCCAGAGCGCCAAGCAAGCTTCCAGTACTTCATCGGCGCGGTCGTAGCGCTGCGCGCGCGGCGGCAGCTCGTCGAAACCGGCGTTGCGCGCTTCCAGATCGGTCGCCGACGTCACCACGTTCCACGCCGCGCGCCCGCCGCTCATCGCATCCAGCGAGCCGAGCCAGCGCGCCAGGTGGTAGGCCGAGTGGAAGCTCGTGGACAGCGTGGCGCCGAGGCCCAGATGACGGGTCGCCGCCGCCATCACCGGCAGCACCACGGTCGGATCAAGATAGGAGATTTGCCCGCCGCCGCGCACATAGGCGGCGAAGCTGCCCTGATGCAGATCATAGAGTCCGAACAGGTCGGCGAAGAAGCAGCCGTCGAACTTCGCCGCTTCCAGAAGCCGCGCGATGTGCTGGTAGCGCGACGGATCGAGGATATCCTCCAAGGTCGCTTCCGGATGCCGCCAGCCGCCGACATGCAGCGCCGTGGGACCGGTTTTCAGATAGGCGATGAGGTGCATCCGCCGCGGCTTCATGGGCGCAACTCCGCAAGCCCGCAAAGCCGCATCATAGCATCACCGAGGCTCCGCATGGACAGCCCGCCGCCGGCGCCGGATGATGGGCGGCCTCGGCTGGAGGAACCATGCGCATCGAGATCATCTGCACCGGCGACGAGGTCATCAGCGGCAAGATCGTCAATACCAATTTCAGCTACATGACGCAGAAGCTCGAGGATGCGGGCCTTTCCGTCGCGCGCGAGATAACGGTCGGCGACGACCGCGCCGATCTCCTCGAAGCCTTCCGCATCGCCGCCGTCCGCGCCGATGCGGTGATCGTCAATGGCGGGCTCGGGCCGACCGTCGATGACCTCTCGCAGGAGGTGGCGGCGGAAGCGGCCGGCGTGCCGCTAGAGCTGCACGAGCGATGGCTCGCGCAGATGGAGGCGTTCTTCACCCGGCGCGGGCGCGTGATGTCGCCCAACAACCGCAAGCAGGCGATGCTGCCGGCCGGTGCGGAGATGCTCGACAATCCGATCGGCACGGCCTGCGGCTTCGCGGTCTCGATCGGCCGCGCGCGCTTTTTCTTCACGCCGGGCGTGCCACGCGAGCTGCATCGGATGCTGGAGGAGCAGATCATGCCGCGCCTGCTCGCCATGTCCGGCACCCCCGGCGTGATCCGGCTGAGGCGCTTCCACACCTATGGGCTCGGCGAATTGCATGTCGATCAGATGCTGGCCGGGATCGAGACACTGGCACCCGACGGCAGCGTGAAGCTCGGTTTCCGCGCCCATTATCCGCAGATCGAGACCAAGCTCACGGTGCGCGGCGCCGATGCGGCGGATGTCGCGCGCAAGCTCGCACCCGTGGAGGCGGAGCTGCGCCGCCGCCTCGGCAGCTTCATCCTGGCCGAGGACGATCAGACCCTGGAGGGGGTGATCCTGGCCCGCTTGGCGGAGCTGCGGGCCTCCCTCGCCATCGCCGAGACCTTCACCGGCGGCGAAGTGACGGCCCGCCTTGCCCATATCACCGGCGCCGAGCATGTGTTCCGTCGCACGGTGGTGGCCCGCGCGCCGGGACAGCTGCAGGCGGCAACGGGGCTGGCGACGACCGAGGGCGCCGTGTCGGAGGAGACCGCCGCCGCGCTCGCCCGCGCCTTGCGCGCGCAAGCCGACGCCACGCACGCGCTGGCGGTGCTGATCGAGCTCGACGATCCGCTCGCGGAAGGAATCGGTTTCAGCGGTACGATATTCGTCGCCCTCGCCACCGCCAAGGACAGCGCGGTACGCTGCGCCCGCATCACCGGCGGCCGCGAATGGCTGCGCCTGGGCGCGGTGGAACTCGCGCTCGACTGCTTGCGCCGCCATCTCTACGGGCTGCCGCTGCGCGAGCGAACCGACTTCGAGCCCGCTTGAGTATAACCCGGTTCGTGCGCATCGATGACGGCAAGCCGGGCCGCGGCGTGCCGGACATCGCGATGAGCGCCACCAACTACTTCACCCGGGTCGATACGCAGGAGGGCGCACCGGCGCCGGCTGGGACGCCTGCACCGGCCTCGGAACCCCGGACGGTACGGCGATCCTGAAGGCGCTGCGCAACGCCGCCGGTCATCGGCTGATCCGCGCCGGGATCCGATGAAAGCGAGCGCAATGGCCCGCGCTAATCCAGCGCCACCGACCCCGTGTATCGGATGACATACAACCCGCCGGTGAAGCGATCGTTTGCATAGATAAGACCGCTTTCGTCCACCAGAACATCGTTGATCTGAATCGTCCCCATCTTGTTTCCGGGCGGCGCCGCAGGGATGATGAAGCCGATCTCGATCGGATGCGAGGGATCGGCGATCGAATAGGCACGCACGCCGCCGTTGAAATAGCTGCCGACCACGGTTTGCGTGAGCGTCCGCGAAGTCGCCATCGGCCGGTTCATGTCGATATTGTGCGACCCGAAACGCCCGCCGGCGCGACACAGCGCCGCCTGGTCGGGCACGGGCGGGAACGGCGCCAGCGGGTACGGATGCCGCTCGTCGGAAATGTCCCATATCCAGTTGCGCTTGGGCCAGTCGGCGCACCGATCCTCGGTCGCCTCCTCGCTTTGGATCGCGATGTGGCGCCCGGGTAGCGCCAGCACCGTGTGTGCAAATCCCGCGTCCAGCGACTGCCAGGAGCGGCGGACGACGGCGCGCGGATGCGCCTTGTCGCTGATGTCGAGGATCACCCAGCCGCCGTCGATCCAGCCGATATAGGCGCGATCCGGCTGGTCTTGCGGGATGGTCAGCGAGTGCATCCGGATGCCGCTGTCGGGCTTGACCACGCGCGGCGGTGCCGCCGCCGCGTCATCCTCGCGCGTGCCCGGCAGCCACCAGCGCCCGGCCTCCCGCGGATGCGCCGGGTCCGCGACATCGACGATCATCAGAAACTGGTCGTCGAGCTGGTTGCGCGGCGTGAAGTCGCGCGCGCCGGTCGAGAGATAGGCATAATGGCCGTCGGCGAACCAGACATAGTGCGAGCCGCGCGAGTGCGGGCCGGAAGTGTCGAAATGCGACAGCTTGCGCGGACGCGCGGGATCGGCCACGTCGTAGAGGTCGAGCCCGGCATGCGGCTGGCCCTGCTTCTCGGTCTGATGGGCGACCGCGAGCGTGGTGCCCGAGAGCGCCAGCGAGTTGCAGCGCACGAAATCCGCCTCCACCGGGATTTGCGTGACCATCGAAGGTCGCTCGGGCGCGGTGACGTCGATGACGGAAAAGCACATCGGCGCCGAATTCATGCGCCAGGAACAGGATGCGCCGCCCTTCCGACGTCCGCGCCAACGCCAGGCCCTCGCCGCCTTTGCCGACACCGCCCAGGTCCGAGTGGCCGATGATCTGCATGTTGCGGGCGCTGGCCGCCGCAAGCGGGTCTTGGGCGCAAACCGGCCGAGCGAGCGCCACCATGCCGCCGGCGAGCAGGGCGAGCCATATCCGCATGCCGTCTCCTCCCCGAAGGCGCCATTATGACGGCGCGACGTCGACTCGGCGAATCGGGTAAACTCACCCGATGCCGCACGCCGAGTTCGTCCATCTGCGCGTCCACTCCGCCTATTCGCTGAGCGAGGGCGCCATCAAGGCCGACAAGATCGCCGCGCTGGCGCGCGAGGCGGCGATGCCGGCGGTGGCGCTGACCGACAGCGGCAATCTGTTCGGCGCCTTGGAGTTCAGCCAGGCCTGCACGGCGAAGGGCGTGCAGCCGATCATCGGCTGCCAACTGGCGCTGGCGCGCGCCGACAATCCGCGTCTGGCTCCCGATCCGTTCGTGCTGCTGGCCCGGGACGCGGCGGGGCTCGCCAACCTCCAGCGCCTCTCCTCGCGCGGGTTCCTCGAGACCGAGCCGGGGCTGCGCGCCCGGATCGGGCTCGATGCGCTGGCCGAGCACGCGGCGGGGCTGATCCTGCTCACCGGCGGCACCGCCGGGCCGCTCGGGCGGCGGCTCGCCGAGGGCAGGCGCGCCGAGGCGGAACGCCTGCTCGCGCAACTGGCGGAGGCCTTTCCGGAGAGCACGGCGGTCGAGCTGCACCGGCACCACACCGAGCAGGACCGCGCCGTCGAGCCGGCATTGATCGCGCTGGCGGACGCCGCCGGGCTGCCGCTGGTCGCCGCCAATGACTGTTATTTCGCCCGCCCCGAGATGCACGAGGCGCACGATGCGCTGCTCTGCATCGCCGAATCGCGGCTGCTCTCCGATGCCGAGCGCCGGCGCGTCACCCCCGAGCACTGGTTCAAGCCCGCCGCCGACATGCGCATCCTGTTCGCCGATCTGCCGGAAGCCTGCGACAACACGCTCGCCATCGCGCGCCGCTGCGCGGTGATGGCGGAGAGCCGCAAGCCGGTGTTGCCGGCGTGTCCGAAGGTACGCCCCGGCCAAACCGAGACGGAGACGGTGCGCGCCATGGCGCACGAGGGGCTGACGGCGCGGCTCGACGCCATGGCGGCCGACCCCGCGACGCGCGCCCGCTACGTCGAACGACTGGACTACGAGTTGGGCGTGATCGCCGGAATGGGCTTCTCCGGCTACTTCCTGATCGTCGCCGACTTCATCCAATGGGCGAAGTCGCGGGGGATTCCCGTCGGGCCCGGGCGCGGCTCCGGCGCCGGCTCGGTCGCCGCATGGGCGCTCACCATCACCGATCTCGATCCGCTGCGCTTCAACCTGTTGTTCGAGCGCTTCCTCAATCCCGAGCGCGTGTCGATGCCGGATTTCGACATCGATTTCTGCCAGGAGGGGCGCGACCGCGTGATCGATTACGTGCGCCGCGAATACGGCGCCGATCGGGTGGCGCAGATCATCACCTTCGGCAAGTTGCAGGCGCGCGCGGCGGTGCGCGACGTCGGCCGCGTGCTGGGAATGCCCTACGGGCAGGTGAACCGCGTGGCCGAGCTGATTCCCAACAACCCGGCCAAGCCGGTGACTCTGACCGAGGCGATCGCCGGCGAGCCGCGTCTCGCGGCGCTCCGCGACGACGACGAGGCGGTGCGGCGCCTGTTGGAGATCGCACGCCAGGTGGAGGGGCTTTATCGCCACGCCTCCACCCACGCTGCCGGCCTGGTTATCGGCGATCGGCCGTTGATCGAGCTGGTGCCGCTGTACCGCGATCCGCGCTCGGACTTCCTGGTCACGCAATATTCGATGAAGCATGTCGAGCAGGCCGGGCTGGTGAAGTTCGACTTCCTCGGCCTGACCACGCTGACGATCCTCGAGCGCGCGGTAGAATATTTGCGCGAGCAGGGGACCGAGATCGACCTCGCGCGCCTGCCGTCGCAGGACGCGAAGACCTTTGAGATGCTTGCGCGCGGCGACGCCGCCGGGGTGTTCCAGTTCGAAGGCCAGGGGATGCGGGACGCACTGCGGCAGATGCGCCCCGACTGCTTCGACGATCTGATCGCCATGAACGCGCTCTACCGGCCTGGCCCGATGGCTAACATCCCCGATTATTGCAGACGCAAGCATGGTGAGAAATGGGAGGCGCCGCATCCGTCGATCCGCGATATCCTGAGCGAGACTTACGGGATCATGGTCTATCAGGAACAGGTGATGCAGATCGCGCAGCGGATGGCGAACTACAGCCTCGGCGCCGCCGACCTGCTGCGCCGGGCGATGGGCAAGAAGATCCGCGCCGAGATGGAGGCGCAGCGCAGGGCTTTCGTCGATGGCGCCATCGCCAACGGGATCGAGGAGGCGAAGGCGGTCGAGGTGTTCGAGTTGATGGCGAAATTCGCCGATTACGGGTTCCCCAAGCCGCACGCCGCCGCCTACGCCCTGGTGGCTTGGCAGACCGCGTGGATGAAGGCGAACCACCCCGAAGCGTTCATGGCCGCCTGCATGAGCCTCGCGATCGCCAACACCGACCGGCTGGGGGCGCTGAAGCAGGAGGCGGAGCGGCTCGGGATTGCGATACTGCCTCCCGACGTCAATCGCTCGGGCGCCGATTTCCGGCTGGAGCGGGCCGGCGGGCGGCTGGCCATCCGCTATGCGCTGGCGGCGGTGAAGAAAGTCGGAAAAAGCGCGATGGAGGCGGTGGTCGGGGCGCGCGCCGCCCGGCCGTTCGCCGATCTCGCGGACTTCGCGGCCCGGGTCGATCCGCGGCTATTGAACAAGATGCAACTGGAAAATCTGGCGAAAGCGGGCGCGTTCGACTCGCTCGACCCGTGCCGGGCGCGCGCCTTCGCCGCCGCCGAGATCATCCTCCGCCGCGCCCAGGCGCTCGCGGGCGAGGTGGAGAGCGGCCAGGTCGGGCTGTTCGGTGGTCGGCCGGAGGCGCTGCGCCTTCCCGAGATGGCCGACTGGCCGAGACTGGACCAGCTCGGGTTCGAGGCCGAGGCGCTCGGCTTCCATCTCACCGCGCATCCGCTCGACGCCTATCGCACGGTGCTCGCGCGGCTGGGCGCGACACCGATCAAGACGCTCGAATCGCGATCCGCCGGCGCGCGCTTGCGCCTCGCCGGCACCGTCGTCGCGGTGAAGGAGCGCAGCACGCGCACCGGCAGCCGCATGGCCTGGGTCCGCATCTCCGACAGCGACGGCGCCTGCGAGGTGACGCTGTTCAGCGAAGTGCTCAGCCGCGTTCGCGAACTGCTGGCGCCTGGGACCAACGTGCTGGTGACGGCGGACGCGCAGCTGCAGGGCGAAACCATGCGCCTCACCGCGTCCGAGATGGTGCCGCTCGATCAGGCGGCGGCCGGCGCCGGAGCCGGAATCAGGGTTTGGCTGGAGCAGACCGAGGCGATTCCGCATATCCGCGACTTGCTGAGCCGCGAAGGGGGCGGAAAGGGGAGGGTGGTGCTGATTCCCGGCCTCGACGACGCGCCCGGTGTCGAGATCGCGCTTCAGGGCGGCTTCAACGTCACCCCCCGGCTTGCGCTGGCGCTGAAGGCGCTGGCCGGGGTGGGGCGGGTGGAGGAAGTCTGATGAGCGAGCCGTCCGCTCAGCTCGTGCGGGCAAACCCCTCGTAGCCGCCGGCGGCGATCTCGTCGCATTTCTGCCGGTAGGGGCCGACGCCGCCGAGATAGGGCATGAACACGCGCGGCTTGCCGGGAATGTTCATCCCCGTGTACCAGGTGTCGGAGGCGGGCAGCAACGTCGCATTAGCGACCTCGGCGACATGCGCCGTCCACGCCGCCTCCGCCTCCGCCGTCGCTTCGATCGTCGTGAGACCATTGGCGCGCATATGCGCGATGCAGTCACTGATCCATTCGACGTGCTGCTCGATCGACACCGGCATGTTGCTCAGCACCGACGGGCTGCCGGGGCCGGTGATGGTGAACAGGTTGGGAAAACCGGCGATCGCCACGCCCAGATAGGTGTGCGGACCGTCCGCCCATTTCTCCGACAGCAGAGCACCGCCGCGACCGCTGATCCTGATCCGTGTCAGCGGTCCGGTCATGGCGTCGAACCCGGTGGCGATGACAAGAATATCGCACGGATGGTCCTTGCCGTCTTCGGTGCGCACGCCGCTCGGCGTGATCTCACGGATCGGGGTCTCCTTCAGATCGACGAGCGCGACGCTGTCCTTGTTGAACGTCTCGTAGTAGTTGGTATCCAGCGGCTGACGCTTGGTGCCGTAGAGATAGGTCCTGGGAATCAGCTTCTCGGCGGTGTCCGGGTTCTTCACCGTGGCGCGGATCTTGCGCTTGATGTAGTCGCCGCAGATTTCGTTCGCCGCACGGTCGAAGAACATGTCCTGATAGTTGGCGAGCAAGAAGCGGAAGCCGCCTTCGTCCCACATCCGATCGAACGCCGCCTCGCGCTCCTCAGCCGGCACCGCGAGCACCGATTGCGGGATGAAATCGAGCTCGAAGCCGAAGTATGATGCGCGGATTCGCTCGATTATGCCGCCATAGTCGGCCTTGCGGCGCTGCCACACCTCGGGTTCGACCTTGCCGTTGCGGGCGGGGACGCAGAAATTGGGTGTTCGCTGAAACACCGTGAGCTGTTTTGCCTGCTGGGCGATGACCGGGATGGCCTGCACCGCCGTCGCGCCCGTCCCGATGACGCCGACCCGCTTGGCGGTGAAATCGACGCCGCCCTGCGGCCATCGGCTCGTATGATACCACTTGCCCGCGAAGGTCTCCAAACCCCGGAACTGCGGGACGTTGGTGGCCGACAGGCTGCCGACGGCGGCGATCAGGAAGCGCGCCGAGACGGCATCGCCGTTGTCGGCCCGAACGGTCCAGCGTTTCGCCGTCTTGTCGTAACTCGCCTCGCTCACCCGCGCTCCGAACCGGATGTCCTTGCGCAGATCGAAGCGATCGGCGACGTGATCGAGATAGCGCAGAATCTCCGGCTGCTCGGGGTAACGCTCGGACCATTGCCAGTCCTGGAGCAACTGCTTGTCGAATGTATAGCAGTAGATGTAGCTGTCGGAATCGCAGCGCGCGCCGGGATAGCGGTTCCAGTACCAGGTGCCGCCGACGCTCTCGCCGGCTTCCAGCACGCGCGCCGACAACCCGAGTTCGTCGCGCAGCTTGCGCAGCATATAAAGGCCGGAGAAGCCGGCGCCGATGATGACGGCGTCGACTTCGGTCTTTGCCGAACCGGACATGGGAAATGCTCCGCGTCTAGGCCGCGGCCCGCTGCCGCCGGGCCGCGTAGGTTGCGGTTTCAAAGTCCATATAGCCGGTGAACGAGGTCGGGTCGCCGAACGGCAGGATCTGCGTCGCCCAGAAGCCGCCCAGTCCGTTCTTGCGGTCGATCCAGTAGAACAGATTGGCGAGCCCCGCCCAGCCGATCGCGCCGGCCGGCCGTCCGGTCGGCGCCTCCTCGTCGTTGACCATGAAGGTGTAGGACCACGACTTCTTGAGCCCGGGGAAGAACTCGGCGTCGTTGGAGAGACTGGGGATCACGCCGGGAAGCATGACGACGTTCTGATGCGATTGCAGCCCGTTGCGCACGGCGGCCTCCACCGTCTCCGGCTTCAGCACGCGTCCGTGCGGCCCGGCGCCGTCGTTCAGCCACATGCGGATGAACTTCATGTAATCGCCGATCGACGCGTACAGCCCATGCCCGCCCATATCCACGTCCGGGTTCGCCGGCAGTTGCAGATCCGGAAGCGGCGTCAGCGAGCCGTCGGCCTCGCGCTGGTGAATGACCGCGAGGCGTTCGCGCATCGATGGCGTCATGCTGAAAGCGATGTCCTCCATGCCGAGCGGGGCGAAGACGCGCTCCTTCAGCACCTCGCCGAGGCGCTTGCCGCGGAGGCCTTCGACCACCTGGCCGCACCAATCGATGTTGGAGCCGTATTCCCACTTGTCGCCGGGATCGAACAGCAGCGGCGTCATCAGCGCCGCCTTCGAGCAGGTGATCACGCTCGGCTGACCCTGCTCCCGAGCGAGCCGATTGTAGCTGGCGTTGAAGAAATCATATCCGAAGCCGGCGGTATGCAGCATCAGCATCCGCGTGGTGACGTCCCGCCGAGGCGCGCGCAGCCTCGGCTTGCCATCGGCATCGAAGCCGTCGAGGACTTGCAGCTTGCCGATCTCGGGCGCGTAGTTCTTGGCCGGTGCGTCGAGATCGAGCTTGCCCTCTTCGACGCATTGCATGACCGCCGTGCCGGCGATCGCCTTGGTGGTGGAGAAGATGGCGAACACGCTGTCGGCGGTCATCGCCCGACCGGAGCCGAGAAGGCGCTCGCCGGCCGCGCCCTCATAGGTGTTGGCCCGGCGATCCGTCACCATCGCCACCACGCCGGGGACACGAACGGCGCCGGCCGTGACCCCGCGAAGGATGGCGTCGCATGAGCCTTGCAGGTCGCTTCCCATGGTTTGTCCCTCCCGACGGCTGGGTTGCCCCCGAGTCTATTGCGCGTCGTGCGGCCGAGCAACACAGGATGCGTTGCCGACGAACTTCTTGAACGGCACGGGCTTCGCCATCGCTGGCTTGCCCGCCAGCAGCCCGATGAAATCGATGCTGCTCACCTTGTCGTGACTTGCCGGGAAACGCCCGCGCGGGCGGGGTAGGCAGTATCACTCGCATCGAGGAGGCGGATCGTGCGCACCATCTTGCTGGCTACACTGCTTTCACTGTCCACAGTCGTCGCGTTGGCCGATTCGAACGTTGCCGGGGATTGGAAGTCCAACGAGGGGAGCGGCGTCACGATCGACATGCGCGTGACGCCCGACGGGAGGTGGACCAGCGAGACGCTGCAAGGCAAAAACGTGGTTCGCCGGATGAGCGGCTCCTACACGCAAACGCCGCCGCCGTCGGGCAACGGCACCGGGGAGATGGTGTTCACGCCGACGAGCACGCAGGGCGGCAGCCAGGACGCCACGGTGGAGAAGGACAGTTACAGGCTTTCCCGTAATGGCCGGGAGCTCCGGCTGACCTCGGGCGGCGACACGATGGTGTTCGAGAAGCAGTCTCGGTAGCAGCGCAGGCGCCTTGCAGGTTGTGCCGGGACAAAGACGGCAAGCGCGAGCGTGACGGTTGCGTTCAACCCCGTCCGCCGTCGAAAAACTCCCGCACCTTGGCGAAAAATCCCTCGCTCTCCGGACTGTGCCGCTCGCCCTTCTCGGCCTCGGCCTCGAACTCCTCCAGCAGCTCGCGCTGGCGGCGGGTGAGCTCGCGCGGGGTCTCGGCGGCGACCTGGATGTACATGTCGCCGCGGGCGGTGCTGCGCAGCACCGAGAAGCCCTTGCCGCGCAGGCGGAACTGATCGCCCGTCTGCGTGCCCGGCGGCACCTTCACCTTGGCCTTGGAGCCGTCGATCACCGGCACTTCGATCTCGCCGCCGAGCGCGGCCAAGGTCATGCGCAGCGGCACGCGCATGAACACGTTCGACTGCTCGCGCTGGAAGATCGGATGCGTGCGGATGGCGACGTGAACATAAAGATCGCCGGGCGGCGCCCCCTTGGCCCCGGCCTCGCCCTCGCCGGGAAGGCGGATGCGCACGCCGTCCTCGACACCGGGCGGGATCTTCACGTCGAGCGTGCGCTCGCGCGCGACCGTGCCTTGCCCATGGCACACGCGGCACGGATTGCGCACCACCCGCCCCGCGCCGGCGCAGGTGGGGCAGGTGCGCTCCACCAGAAAGAACCCCTGCTGGGCGCGCACCTTGCCGGCGCCGTGGCAGGTCGGGCAGCTTTCGACGCTGCGCCCGCGATCCTCCGAGCCGGACCCGGCGCAGGCCTCGCAGACCACCCGCGTGGGCACGCGAAGCTGCACCTTGGTGCCGTGAAAAGCTTGGGCGAGGTCGATCTCCACCTGCTGACGCAGATCGGCCCCGGTGCGCGGCTGGCGACCGCCGCCCCGGCGGCCCATGAAGTCGCCGAACATCTGCTCGAAGATGTCGCCCACGCCGGCGCCGCCGCCGAAATCGAAGCCGCCGCCGAACGGACCGCCGCCCTGCTCGAAGGCGGCATGACCATAACGATTAAAGGCGGCGCGCTTCTGATCGTCCTTGAGGACGTCGTACGCCTCGTTGATCTCCTTGAAGCGCGCCTCGGCCTGCTTGTTGCCCGGATTGCGGTCCGGATGGCACTGCATCGCCAGCTTACGGTATGCCTTCTTCAGGTCCTCGGCGGAGGCATCGCGCGACACTCCGAGAGTCGCGTAGTAGTCCTGCTTGGCCATCTCGACCCTTTGCCCTCATGACGAAGACCGCGCCCGGATGGGCGCGGTCCCGTCGCGTCCGCCGTCGGTCAGGCGGATTTCTTCTTGTTCTCGTCCACTTCCTCGAATTCGGCGTCGACGACCTTCTCGTCGCGCGCACCGCCGGCGCCGCCGGGGTTGGGGCCGGCGCCCGCACCCGGACCCGCATTCTGTTCGGCTGCACCCGCCGCCTGCGCCTTGTACATCGCCTCGCCGAGCTTCATCGCCGCCTGGCTCAACCGCTCGCTGGCCTGCTTGAGCGCTTCGGCATCGGTGCCCTCCAGCGCCGAACGCGCCGCGGCGACCGCCGACTCGGCCTCGCCCTTCTCCTGCGCGCCGAGCTTATCGGCGTGCTCGGCGAGGTTCTTCTCCACCTGATGGACCAGGCTCTCGGTCTGGTTCTTGGCTTCGACGAACTCGCGGCGCTTCTTGTCGGCGTCGGCATTCGCCTCCGCCTCCTTGACCATTCGCTGGATATCCTGCTCGGACAGCCCGCCCGAGGCCTGGATGCGGATTTGCTGCTCCTTGCCGGTCGCCTTGTCCTTCGCCTGCACCGAGACGATGCCGTTGGCGTCGATATCGAACGTCACCTCGATCTGCGGCACGCCGCGCGGCGAGGGCGGGATGCCGATCAAGTCGAACTGGCCGAGCAGCTTGTTGTCGGCCGCCATCTCCCGTTCGCCCTGGTGGACCTTAATGGTGACCGCGGTCTGGTTGTCGTCGGCGGTGGAGAAAACCTGGCTCTTCTTGGTGGGGATCGTGGTGTTGCGCTCGATCAGCCGGGTGAACACGCCGCCCAGGGTCTCGATGCCGAGCGACAACGGCGTGACGTCCAGCAGCAGCACGTCCTTGACGTCGCCCTTGAGCACCGCGCCCTGCACGGCCGCACCGATCGCCACCACCTCGTCGGGGTTGACGTTGCGCGCCGGGTCCTTGCCGAAAAACTGCTTCACGACGTCGATCACCTTGGGCATGCGGGTCATGCCGCCGACCAGGATTACGTCGTTGATCTCGCCCGCCGAAACGCCGGCGTCCTTCAGCGCCGAGCGGCACGGCTCCAGGGTGCGCTGGATCAGATCGTCGACCAGGCTTTCGAGCTTGGCGCGCGAGAGCTTCATCACGAGATGCTTCGGCCCCGAGGCGTCGGCGGTGATGAAGGGCAGGTTGATCTCGGTTTCCTTGGCCGAGGATAGCTCGATCTTCGCCTTCTCGGCGGCTTCCTTCAGCCGCTGCAGCGCGAGGCGGTCGTTGCGCAGATCGATGCCCTGATCGCGCTTGAACTCGCTGGCGAGCCAATCGATCACGCGGGCATCGAAATCCTCGCCGCCCAGGAAGGTGTCGCCGTTGGTGGACTTCACCTCGAACACGCCGTCGCCGATTTCGAGCACCGAGATGTCGAAGGTACCGCCGCCGAGATCATAGACGGCGATCGTGCCGCTGCCCTTCTTGTCCATCCCGTAGGCGAGAGCGGCCGCGGTCGGCTCGTTGATGATCCGCAGC
The DNA here is from genome assembly GCA_963762525.1 of uncultured Pseudomonadota bacterium. Classification (GTDB taxonomy): domain Bacteria; phylum Pseudomonadota; class Alphaproteobacteria; order Acetobacterales; family Acetobacteraceae; genus DATFDN01. Next base: position 710,020 of record CAVXKT010000003.1, on the reverse strand, counting down.
ACCTCAAGCCCGGCAATCCGTCCGGCGTCCTTGGTGGCCTGGCGCTGGCTGTCGTTGAAATAGGCCGGCACGGTGATGACCGCCTGGCTCACCGGCTCGCCGAGATAGGCCTCGGCGGTCTCCTTCATCTTGCCGAGGATGAAGGCGCTGATCTGGCTTGGGGAATACTTCTCGCCGCGCGCCTCCACCCAGGCATCGCCGTTATCGCCGCGCACGATGCGGTAGGGCACCAGGCCCTTGTCCTTGTCCACCATCGGGTCGTCGAAGCGGCGCCCGATCAGGCGCTTGATGGCATAGAGGGTGTTCGAGGGGTTGGTCACCGCCTGGCGCTTCGCCGCCTGGCCGACCAGACGTTCGCCGTTGTTGTCGCTGAACGCGACCATGCTGGGGGTGGTGCGCGCGCCCTCGGCGTTCTCGATCACCCTCGTGTCCTTGCCCTCCATGATGGCGACGCAGGAATTCGTGGTGCCGAGGTCGATGCCAATGACCTTGCTCATGCTTTCTCCTTTCAGCGGACGCGTCCGGCCCGCAGCACCGGGCGCGCCCCTCGATGAACTCTTGGCGATGCGGATGTATTGAGCCGGCTTGGGCGCGGCAAGGGCCGGGACGCCGAAATTCGTGCGCCTCCGACCGGGACCCTTGCGAAGCCGATCACGTTACGGTTTAGCCCCAAACCCTTCCCGAGTCCGGTCCTCGGCCGGGGGCTTCGCCACCACCACCATCGCCGGGCGCAGCAGCCGCCCGTTGAGCGTCCAGGCCGGGGTCCAGGCCTGGACGACGGTGCCCGGCGGATGCACGCTCTCCTGCTCGCCCATCGCCTGATGCATATTGGCGTCGAAGGTGGTGCCGGTGGGGTCGTCACGCTTGACGCCGTGGCGCTCCAGAATGCCCAGAAAGGCGCGCTCCACGCCGTCCAGGCCCTCGCGCACCCGGCCCAGCAACTCGGGCTCGTCGGCCGCCGCCGGGGGCAGGGCGTCGAGGCCGCGGCGCAAATTCTCGGCCGCCTCCACCACGTCGGTGGCGAATCTCTGCACCGCATACTGGCGGGTCTCGTCCACCTCGCGCCGGCCGCGGCTGCGCACGTTCTGGGTCTCCGCCTCGGCGCGCATCCAGCGCTCGCGCAGCTCGGATACTTCGGCCTCCAGCTCGGCGATCCGCGCCGTCGCGGCGGCCATCAGCTCGTCGGCCGAGCGCGGCGGCTCGGCATCGTTGGCCGGGGCGGGGCCGGCTTCGGCCGGAATCTCTGTGTCGCTGCTCATGGCGCGATCAGTTAGGGCGGGGCAGGGGCGGGAACAAGCGGCCGTGAGGCATTCGACGCCGGCCTAATCCCGGCGAGACAGTCCCGCCTCCGCTCGTTCCAGGGCCGGGCGATCCCACTGCGCCAAATCGGCCGCGGCATTGTAGGTGCTCAGCAGAAAACCCATCAGCGCCTCATCCGGCGACGGCGCCAGACGGACCGCGTCGTAGGGCAAGATGAATTGGCCAAGCTCCTGGTTGTAGGCAGCGCCGGCGGGGCGGATGGGGGCATTCGGGAATCCGGCCGGCTCCGGATAAGCATAACTGTAAAAAGCGGCCTGCCCGAAGCCGCCGTTGCCCGGCCAGAAACCGCAGCTGCTCACCTCGTGTGAGTAAGCCTCCCGCATGACCCGGGCGAGTTCGGGAGAGCTGCCCGTCAGCGGCGGAGCCGAGCGTCCGGAAAATCGCGTGACCGCCAGATCGAAACTGCCCCAGAAGAAATGCACCGGGCTTGCCTTGCCGAGGAACGGCGATCGGAAGCGGGTGCAGACGCGCTCCGTCTGCACCAGGATGCGCCAGAACCGACGCACGTATTCCGGATCGTAGGCGGCGTGGTCTCGATCGTTTTCGAATGGTACGGCATCCGGGATCTCGACCGGCATGGACCGAATACGGGTCTCCAACTCCAGCTCGCGCATCCGACCCATGATTTCGGCGTAAAAATCAGCGACGCTGCGCGCGATGAGCGGGATCGTCGCGATCCCGCCCGAGCTCGTTCGTATATCGAGCCGATGATCGATGAAATCAAAGTCGATTTGGAAACTGCGAACCTGGTAGGGGATCGGCGAGGTGGTCAACCCGCGGCTCGTCACGTAGAGCGGCACCTGCCACCAATGATTGATCATCGGCGCATGGGCGAGGCGGATCTTCCCGACCACTTGCGTCCAAAGGTGCAGCGTCGCGCAAGTGTCCGCCCACGCCGAAAACCGGAGGTCCGGCCAATCGGCTGCCGTAGACTCGCTCGCCATATCGATCTCCCGGACCAAAATCCCCGGTGCCCCTACCCCAGCAGCCGCCCGATCACCCGCGCGGTGTAGTCCACCACCGGGATGATGCGGCCGTAGTTGATCCGCGTTGGCCCGATGACGCCGATGGCGCCGACGATGCGCCCGCCGTCCTCGCTGCGCGCCGGGGCCACCACCATGGAGATGCCGGAGGTCGAGAACAGACCGGATTCGGCGCCGATGAAGATGCGCACGCCCTCCGACTTCTCCGCCAATTCCAACAGCCGCAGCATGGTCTCGGCCGCTTCCAGCCGATCGAACAACGCCTCGATCGCCGCCAGCCGCTCGAGTTGCGTCACATCGGACAGCAGCCGCCCCTGGCCGCGCACGATCAGGCTGCCGCCGCGCCCCTCGCCGGTCCAGGTCGCGAGTCCTGCGGCGACCACGGAGGCGGCGAGGGTGTCCAACTCGGTGCGATTGGCCGCCATCTCCTCGGCGACCATCCGCTGCAGCTCGGCGAGCGGGCGGCCGGCGATGCGGGCATTGAGGTAGTTGCTCGCTTGCTGCAAGGCCGCGGGTGGCAGGCCGGGCGGGGTCTCGATGACGCGGTTCTCCACATGCCCGTCGGCGGCGACCAGCACCACCATCGCCCGGCCGGAGCCGAGCGGCACGAATTCGATGTGCTTGAGCGGCCCCTCGGCCTTGGGCGCCAGAACCAACCCGGCAGCCGAGGACAGGCCCGCGAGCAAGGAGCTGGCGTCGGCCAGGGTGTCCTCCAGCGAGCGGCCGGAGGCGGCGAGGGCGGCGGTGATCGACTCGCGCTCCTCGTCGCCCAGCTCGCCGAAATGCAGGAGCCCGTCCACGAACAGCCTGAGTCCGAGATCGGTCGGCAGCCGGCCGGCGGACGTGTGCGGGGCGAACAACAGGCCGGCGTCGGTGAGGTCGGCCATGACGTTGCGGATGGTGGCCGGCGAGAGATTAAGCGGCAGCCGCCGCGAGAGCGTTCGGCTGCCCACCGGCTCGCCGGTCTCGACATATTGCTCGACGATCTCGCGCAGCACGGCCGCCGAGCGGGCATCGAGCCCGGGCGCCGCACGGTCGCGGGGCGAGCCGCCGATCGGAGTCATGCAGGTTCCTGGCGCATCCCGATAAACCTAGAGGCCGAGCCGTTTCGGTCAATCGAGGTAGCGGAACATCTTGTCGGCACTTGGTTCCGGGCGGGCCATCAGGTCGCGCCGGGGCGCCGCGTTCAGTAGCTCAGCGGTTCCGATTCGGCCGGAGCCCAGCGCGCATCGTGCACCACCGACAGGAACGACCGGTTCGACGCGTGGTGATCGGTCGCGCTCAAGCTGAGCGGCGGCGAGCCGAAAATGTCCTCCCAATTCCTCATGCTCTCCAACGCCGCGAGGAAGCTGTCGAGCGTCAAGTCGCGCCCGGCCTTGCGGAGCGCCGCGGCCACGAACGAGGCCGCCGAGTAGCCCGTCTCGCCGAGATAGTTGACGTCCAGACCGTACGTCTTCTTGTAGCTGGACGTGAAGTCGCGCACCGCCGGGCGCGGGTCGTCGGCATAGGCGTAGAGCCCCGGAGCCATCGAGTAGAACCCCTCCGCCGAACCGCCCGGGGCCTCGGCCACCGCGGTGGAATAGGTCGCGAAGTTGCCGACGAAATCCACCTTCCAGCCGATCTTGCGGGCGGTTTGCAGAATGATGGTGGTGTCGCGAACGATGGTGCCGAGCACGATCAGGTCGCATCCGGCCTCGCGCAGCTTCGCCACCGGCGCGTTGAAGTCGGTGGCCGCCGGATTATGCGAGGTCTCGCCCGCCATCGTCAGGCCCAACGCCTTGACCTGCGCGACCGCCCCGGCCAGCACGTCGCGGCCGTAGTCCGAGTCCTGGGTCATGGCGCCGATCGCCTTGCTGCCCTTCTTCTCGGCGAAGTATTTCACCCCGGCTCGCATCTGGTCGTAGTACGACGCGAACTGGCCGAACTTCAGGCGGTTGAACGGTTCATACATCGACCGCGCACAGGTCAGCGGAAAAATGTTGGGCACGTTCGCGGCGAACATCGCCGGCATCACCGCCTCGTTCATCGGCGTGCCGCCGTTCGCTAGCGCGAAGAAGATGTTGTCGCGGTTCAGCAGCTTGTTCATCGCCTGCACCGCCTTCGGCACCAGGGTACTGATTGTCCTCGACGATGTACTTGATCGTCCGGCCGTGAATGCCGCCCGCCGCGTTCACCTCATTGAATGCCAGGCGAATGGCGTTGGCGTTGTTGGTGCCCTGCACGGCGGTCACGCCCGACAGGTCGGTCATGGTGCCGATGGTGATTTCGGTGTCGGTGACGCCGCGCACCGGCGCCGCGCTCGCGGCGGCCCGGGGCAGGATGGCGACGCCGGCAGCCCCCAACATGGCATGGCGGCGGGTCAAGCGAACGGGTGAAGCCATGACGAACTCCCTTTGCGTGGCCGGAATTTCCCGGTCTCGTGAGTGACGGCACCGGCGCCGAAGTGGCTGATTAATACCGTTGCACGTGTGATTGCATCAAAATTCGCCCGCCGCCGCCAAATGGACTGCCCGGCAGGTGGCCTGATAGGCGACGTTCCCGACCCGGGTTACTGAAGGCCGTCGTGCCGACATCAGGAGCCCCCTCATGCGTCCATCCGGTCGCGCCGCCGACGCGCTGCGTCCCGTCTCGCTCACCCCCGGCTTCGCCCGCCACGCCGAGGGCTCGTGCCTCATACGCATGGGAAACACTGAAGTGCTGTGCGCGGCAAGCGTTGAGGGACGCGTTCCGCCGTTCCTGCGCGGCTCCGGCAACGGCTGGGTGACGGCAGAATACGGCATGCTGCCGCGCGCCACGCATACGCGCGGCGAGCGCGAGGCGGCGCGCGGCAGGCAGTCGGGGCGAACGCAGGAAATCCAGCGGCTGATCGGCCGGTCGCTGCGCGCCGTGGTGGACCGCGCGGCGATGGGGGAGATGACGGTGACGCTCGATTGCGACGTGCTGAATGCCGACGGCGGCACGCGATGCGCGGCGATCACCGGCGGCTGGGTGGCGCTCGCGCTGGCGTTCCGCAAGCTGCGCGCGACACGGGTTCTGGCCCGTGACCCGATACTCGGGCAGGTGGCGGCGGTGTCCTGCGGGATCGCCGGCGGCGAGATCATTCTCGATCTCGACTACGATGAGGACTTGACGGCCGCGGCCGACGCCAATTTCGTGCTGACCGACGCCGGCGGCATCGTCGAGGTGCAGGCGACGGCCGAGCAGGCGACGTTCGATGCGGCGCAGCTCAACGCCCTGATCGAGCTGGCCCGTCGCGGCACGGCGGCACTGTTCGCCGCGCAGCGCGAGGCGCTGGCAAGCTGATGGCACGCCGGCTCGACCCCGGGGCGCGGATCGTGCTGGCGACGCACAATCCGGGCAAGCTCGCCGAGATGGCGACGCTGGTTTCGCCGTTCGGCTTTAGCCTGATCTCGGCCGGCGCGCTGGGATTGCCCGAGCCCGAGGAGCCGGCGCCCGACTTTGCCGGCAATGCCCGCATCAAGGCTCTGGCGGCGGCGGTCGCGAGCGGCATGGTCGCAATCGCCGATGATTCCGGCTTCTGCGTCGCCGCGCTGGGCGGTGCGCCCGGCGTCTTCTCGGCGCGCTGGGCCGGGCCGGGGAGGGACTTCGCGCCGGCGATGGCGCGCGTGCAGCGGGAGATGGGGAACGCGCCGGATCGCCGCGCCTGGTTCGTCGCCACGCTCTGCCTCGCCCGGCCGGACGGCGAGACGGCAACCTTCATGGGCCGGGTGGACGGGACGGTGGCCCCCGCACCGCGCGGCGATCGGGGTTTCGGCTACGACCCGATCTTCCTCCCGCTGGGGCGGACCCGCACCTTCGGCGAGATGACCGAAGCCGAGAAGGAGATGCTGAGCCATCGCGCGCGGGCGTTCGCGCAATTGCGGGCGGCGTGCATCGGCGCGTAAGCCCGGACCTGCTTCAGCAGGCCGACTTCAGCGAGCCGACACGGTCGCGAGGAAGCTGTCGACCAGCCTATTCGTCGCTGCGGCTTCATCGATCTGCGGGAAATGACCGGTTCGCTCGATGATCTCGATGCGCACCGACGGCAGGCAGGCGCGAAGCATGTCCAGATAGGGCGTCGTCTCCTCGTTGACCATCGAGCGCCGCTCGCGCTTGTCGTTGCTGGCCGTGGACTGGATGGCCATGACCGGCACGTGCAAAGCGGAAAGGGAAGCGGCGAGGCGGCGGACATCATGGCCGACCATGTCGAGCAGGACTTTCTCGCCGATGGCGCGCGGCAGGCGCCCTGCGCGCTCGATCACGGCGGTAGCCACCGTCTCGTCGCTGTTGGCGGTGAACATGTCCCGAAACCACCGGCGGACGAGACTCGCATAGCCCTCGTCGGCGGCGAAACTCTGCTTGAGAGCGGCTTCGATCTCGGGGGCGAACTGGCTTCCGTCCACCAGGATGACGCCGGCGGTGTGCTCGGCGCCCTGCAAGGCGGCTTCGACCACGACCCGGCATCCCATGCTATGCCCGACCAGCACGGCCGGCGGCAGGGCGAGAGTGCGCATGACGTCCGCCACGTCGGCCCCGTAGCGCTCGATCGAGCACTGCTCCGCCGACCCGGGGGTCGCGCCATGACCGCGCAGATCCACGGCGACGGTCTGGTGGCGAGGCGAGAAATGCCCGACCTGCGCGCCCCAGTCGCCGTGCGCGCAAGCGAAACCGTGCACGAAGACAATCGGCGGGCGGCCGCTGCCTTTCACCACGTGGTGAATCAGCGCCATCTTCGTTCTCCTGCCGGCGGCTCTTCCACCGGGCCCTACCTCACCACTGCGACGCGCAGCGTGTTGGTGGTGCCCGAATGCCCGAACGGCACCCCGGCGGCGACCACGATCTCGGCGCCGGCCGGTGCCAGCCCTTCGGAAAGCGTGGTGCGGACGGCGCGATTGACCGCTTCGGTCAGCGAGTGCACCTCGGGGCTCACCACCGGATGCACCCCCCAAGCCGCCGCCATCCGACGCGCGATCTCGAGGCGCGGGGTGAAGCCGATGATTGGCGCTTCGGGACGCTCGCGTGCGACCCTGAGCGCGGTGGCGCCGGAGGCGGTGTAGGCGACGATCGCGGCGGCGCCGATCGTGTGACAGACCTGGCGTACGGCGGCGGCGATGGCGTCGGCGGCACTGTGCTCGGGATCGGGCCGGCTCGCCTCGATCATCGCCCGCCAGCCCGTGTCCTGCTCGACGCGCGCGATGATGCGGTCCATGATGTTGACCGCCTCGTACGGATACTGCCCGGCCGCCGTCTCGGCCGACAGCATCACCGCGTCGGCGCCGTCGAAGACCGCGGTCGCGACGTCCGAGGCTTCGGCGCGCGTCGGCGCCGGCGCGGCGATCATGCTCTCCAGCATCTGCGTCGCCACCACCACCGGCCGGCCCAGCGTGCGCGCCGCGCGGACAATGCGCTTTTGCGCCAGCGGCACCTCCTCGGGCGGCAGCTCCACCCCTAAATCGCCGCGCGCCACCATCACCGCATCCGAGAGCCGCACGATGTCGTCGAGATTATCGAGCGCCTGCGGCTTCTCCAGCTTGGTCATCACCCAGGCGCGGCCGTCGATCAGGTGCTTGGCCTCGGCGACGTCCTCGGGACGCTGGACGAAGGAGAGGCCGATGAAGTCGGCGCCGTGATCGAGCGCAAAGCCGAGGTCGTCGCGATCCTTCGCAGTGAGCGCCGGGATCGGCAGCACCACGTCGGGCACGTTCACGCCCTTGCGGTCGGAAAGGGGGCCGCCCACCACCACCTCGGTCTCCAGCGCATCGGCGCGCTTGCGCGCCACGCGCAGTCGCAGCTTGCCGTCATCGAGCAGCAGCGTACACCCGACGCCGGCCGCCGCGATGATCTCCGGATGCGGCAGATTGACGCGATTGGCCCCGCCCGGCGTCGGGTTGAGGTCGAGGCGGAAGCCGTGGCCGGCTTGTAGATGCGCCCGCCCGCCCATGAACCGCCCGACCCGCAGCTTCGGCCCCTGCACGTCGGCGAGGATTCCGATCGGCCGGCTGAAGCGATCCTCCAGCGCGCGGATCATGCCGATGCGCTCGGCATGCTCCGCATGCGTGCCGTGGCTGAAATTGAGGCGGAAGACGTCGGCGCCGGCCAGAAACAGCCGCGACAGCACTTCGGGCGTGGCCGAGGCGGGGCCGATCGTTGCGATGATCTTGGTCCGGCGGCGGCGCCGGATGCTGGAGCGAACGGCCATACGGTGTCTTTCAGGCGATCAGAACGGCGCGCACATCGTTGACGTTGGTGAGCGTGGGGCCGGTGCGGATCAGATCATCGAGTGCGGCGAACAAGGTGTAGCTATCATGCGCCGCCAAAGTCGCGCGCGCATCGAGCCCGGCCGCACGAGCCCGCGCCAGCGTATCGGGAGCGACGAAGGCGCCGGCCGCGTCTTCAGTGCCGTCGATGCCGTCGGTATCGCCGGCGCAGGCCCAGATGCCCGGCTCGCCTTGCAGCGCCACCGCGAGCGCGAGCAGGAACTCGGTGTTGCGTCCGCCGCGTCCGGGCGCGCGTCCGGTCGTCACCGTGGTTTCGCCACCGGACAGCAGCACGGCCGGGGCGGGGAGGGGGGCGGCGTGCGCGCGCACCGAGCGCGCGATCCCCGCCATCAGCGTGCCCATCTCGCGCGCCTCGCCCTCCAACGCGTCGCCGAGCACCAGGGGCGCGAGGCCGAGGTCGCGGGCGATCTCAGCGGCGCGGGCGAGGGCCAGCATGGGCGTGGCGATCAGGCGGAAGCTCGCATGCGGCAGGCTGCCCGGTTTCGGTGTCTCGTCGCTCGCCGCGGCCAGATGCGCGGCGACCGCCGGCGGCAGGGTGACACGGTGCCGATCGAGCACCGCGCGCGCCTCGGCGAAGGTCGAGGGATCGGCGACCGTCGGCCCCGACGCGATCACCGCCGGATCATCGCCCGGCACGTCGGAAATGGCGAGCGTGACCATCGGCGCCGGCGCCGCCGCCCGGGCGAGCCGTCCGCCCTTGATCGCGGAGAGGTGCTTGCGGACCGCGTTCATCTCCGAGATCGTCGCCCCGCAAGCGAGCAGGCTGCGGTTGACCTCCTGCTTGTCGGCGAGCGAGAGCCCGGGAGCCGGCAGCGCCAGAAGCGCCGACCCGCCGCCCGAAATCAGGGCGAGAACCAGATCATCCGGCCCCAGGCCGCGCACCCGCTCCAACAGCCGCGCCGCGCCGCGCTCGCTGTTGGCGTCGGGGACCGGATGCGCCGCCTCGATCACCTCGATCCGCCTTGTCGGCACGGCGTGCTCGTAGCGGGTGACGACGGTGCCCCCCAGCGCCACGTCGGGCCAGGCGGCTTCCAGCGCCGCCGCCATCAGCGCGGCCGATTTGCCGCCGCCCACGACGACGCAGCGCCCGCGCGGCTTCGCCGGCAGGTGCGCCGCCAGCATCCGCCGCGGGTCGGCGGCTTCGATCGCGCCGTCGAAGATCGCCCGCAACGCCGCCCGCGCCCGCGCGTCGTCCCACACCATGCCGGCCTCCGTGCCTCTACGGGGAATAGTCCGGCGCGCGTGGTATAGGAACACCCATGCTTGAGCTTCGCCCCAACTGCGAGTGCTGCGACCGCGATCTGCCGCCCGAGTCCGAGGCCCGCATCTGTACCTATGAGTGCACGTTCTGCCCGGCCTGCGCCGCCGCTCTGGGCGGGTTTTGCCCGAATTGCGGCGGCAACCTCGTCGCGCGCCCGATCCGGCCGGCGGCGATGCTGCTGCGCCATCCCGCGTCAACGCGGCGGGTGCTGAAGCCGGGCGGGTGTGGACCCGAAATCAGGCCCGGGTACTGCTCGTCGCTGACCTTCTCCATCCAGTCGACGACCTTGCCGTCCAGTTGCTCCTGGATCGCGATGTGCGTCATCGCCGTCCCCGCCGAGGCGCCATGCCAATGCTTCTCTCCGGGCGGAAACCAGACCACGTCACCCGGCCGGATCTCCTCGACCGGGCCGCCCTTCCGCTGCGCCCGGCCGCAGCCCGCGGTGACGATCAGGGTCTGGCCGAGCGGATGCGTGTGCCATGCGGTGCGGGCACCGGGCTCGAAGGTGACGCTGGCACCGCGAACGCGCCCCGGGTCGGCCGCCTCGAATAGCGGATCGACCCGGACGGCGCCGGTGAAGTATTCGGCCGGTCCCCGGCCGGAGGGTCGCGAACCCGCCCGCTTGATCTCCATCGACTTTCTCCTGCGGCTAACAGCAATAGGGAACGTATCGGAACCACATCTTCACACACCCGGGCCAACCCGCTTTCAGTGTGACGCAGATCACAGCACACCGCTCCATGCCCCACAAAACTCCGACACGCGGTCCATCAACGAACGAACAGGAGGACGCGATGTCAGAGACGCTCGAGAGACCCCGAGCCTTCAGTCTTGATGAAGCGAGATTCCGTGCCGCTGCGCCCTACGCCCTCGAGCCGACGCATCTTGCCGGCGTCTTCGCGACCCCGGCCCCGGCGCGCGGCTTCGATCCCAGCACGGCGAGCTCGTCCGACCTCATTCGTGCCGGGCTGTTGTGGAAGCGCCCCGACGCCGCCTCGCCCGCCGCCTTTCATGCCACTTGGAACCGCCTGATGTCGCGCGGATGGCGGCCGGAAGACCGCATCCAACCGCAATTCGCGGTGCGGACGGGCAAGACACATCATCTGGGCGTCCCACCGGCGATGCGTGCGGACGGCAGCCATAACGGCCGGATCTGCGCCGGCTCGGCCGAGGGGGCCGGAACCTGGACCGGTGTCATCGGCTATTGGCGCATCCCGACCGCCGGCAAATGCGTACAGCCTTCGGACGATAAGGATGGCTGGAACAGCTCGAGCTGGATCGGCATCGACGGCCTCACGGATGCGCGCGATGCTCTGCAAGCCGGGATAGAGCGGCGCATCGATGCGCAGTGCAAGGTCAGCTATGTCGCCTGGTACGCGTGGTTCGCGCCGCCGAAATCGAATTCTCCCGGTTACATCTGGCAGACTGATATCACGAACTTCCCGATCAATCCCGGTCAGCAAATCTTTTGCTCGGTTCAGTACATCAACAGAAACACGGCCGGCTACATCTACTTCGCCAACGAGGATGCCAGACAGCACGTCTCCATCACGCTCGCCCCGCCGCCCGGGGCGTCACTGAACGGCCTTAACGTCGCGTGGATCATGGAGGCGGCGGATGGCGGAGAAGTGCCGGTATTGTCCCCGGTCGGGTTCATCTCGGCCTTCGGTGTGCGCGGCAAACGACACTCGAACCGGCCCGAGTTCCGGCGTCACTTTTCTCAATTCAGTGCCGCTGAGATGCCACTCCCGGGCGCGCCGGGCACAAATGCCGCGGCGATGTCCTTGGTCGGCTAAATCTGGGGGGCGAACTCGCGCGGGTCAGCCACCCGCGCGGCGCGCCGGCCCGACGCCTCGGGCGGCTGTATGCTAAGGCGGGGCGAATTGTCGGATAATATGAATTATGGAAAGTGAGCCCGGTCTCAGCCCAGCCGTTTCTCGATCATCTCGGCCACCCGCAACGCGTTGGCGATGATCGTCAGCGTCGGGTTCACGGCACCGATCGAGGGAAAGAAGCTCGCGTCGGTCACGTAGAGGTTGTCCAGCTCATGCGCCTTGCAGTCGGTATCCAGGACCGAACTCGCCGGGTCGGTCCCGAAGCGCAGCGTGCCCGCCTGGTGGGCGGTGCCCCCGATCGGGATGTCCTTGCCGAGATAGAGCTTGCGTTCCAGCAGCACCGGATGCGCGCCGGCCGCGCTCATCAGGCTTTCCAGCTTCTTCTTCAGTCGGTGATGCGCCTCCATGTTGTTCTCGGTCAGATCGAGGATCGTCCGCCCGTCGCGGTCGATCCAAATGCGGTTTTCCGGCCGTGGCAGGTCTTCGCTGGAGAGCCAAAAGTCCATGGACCGCCGCGCCATCATCTCGAACGGCAGTTCCGGGAACCACGAAAGCCAGCCGGGTAGTTCCTCGCCGCGGATCTGCTCGCCGTGCGAGGTGGCGCACATCTGAATAAGGCCCAGCGGATAGCCCCAATCGGCGGCGCCGAAGTAGAAATCGCTCACCGCCAGGGTCTTTTGGAAGATGGTGTCGTTGGGCTCCCGCAACAGCGCCATCAGCACGCTCTGATTGTGGCGGACATAGTTGCGCCCCACCTGGTCCGAGCCGTTGGCGAGGCCGTTCGGGTGCCGATCGTTAGCCGAACGCAGCAGCAGCAGGGCCGAGCTCAGCGCGCCGCACGCCACCACGATGATATCGGCCGAATACCGCTCCTCGGCGCCGGCGCGGGTGACGCATACTTCGGTTACGCTGCGTCCGGCCGGGTCCGTCTCCAGCCTCGAGACATAAGCATTGGTGAGCAGCGTCACGTTCGGATGCGCGGCCAGCGTGGGATCGACGCACATCACCTGGGCGTCGGCCTTGCCGTTAAGCAGGCAAGGGAAGCCGTCGAACGCATCACAGCGAATGCAGATGCTGGTCGGCGTCGCCCGCCCATCCTTCCCCTCCTCCAGCCGGATGCCGAGCGGCAGATGGAAGGGATGCGCCCCCTGCTGTCGCAGGCTCGTCGCCAACGCCTCGATGCGCGGCTCGTGCGAGACCGGGGGATAGGGGAATGGTCCGCTGGCCGGCGGCTCGGTCGGGTCTTCGCCGCGCTGGCCGTGCACGACGAACAATTGCTCGGCGGCCGCGTAATAGGGCTCGAACGCCTCGTACGGCAGCGGCCATGCGGGGGAAATCCCGTCCGCATGGCGAATCTCCGCCGAAGTCCTCCCGCCGCAAGCGAAACAGCGCGGCGCCGTAAACCTTTGAGTTACCGCCGACATAGTAATGCAGACCGGGATGGAACTGGCGCCCGTCGCTGCCGTACCAGGTCTCCTTGGCCTGGTACTTGGCATCGACAAAGACAGCCTTGCTGTCCCAGTTCGCGCGCTCGCGGGGCAGATAGTCGCCGCGCTCCAGCAGCAGGATGCGCTTGCCGGTCTTCCCGAGCCGCCAAGCCATGCTGCCGCCGCCCGGGCCTGAACCGATAATGATGACGTCGTAGTGATCGCCCATGCCCCAGCAACTCCCCTGCCCTTCCGGTATTTAGGCCCCACACCCGCGAAAGGTCACGAAATGGTCGAACTGGCGATCCGCTATTTGCTGGTGTCTCTGTTCTTTCCATTCAGTGCGCTCGACAAGACGCTGAATTTCAAAGGCGCGGTGAAGCAAGCGCAGGAGTTGGTGCCGGCCGAGAAGCCGGCCGAGGCGATGATCCTGGCCGGGGTTGTCGTGGAAACGGTAATGCCGGTAGCGATCCTGACCGGCGTCTGCGACCGGCTGGCCGCGTCCATCATGGCCGGCTATTGCGCCGCCACTGCGATCGGTTTCAAGCGGTTCTGGGAGCCGGGTGACTTCTGGCATGAGGGCCAGAGCCGGGGCCGCGACCTGTTCTGGGACTTCATGAAGAATTTCTCGCTCGCCGGCGGCTTTTTGCTGCTCGCCCTCGGCACGCGCTCCGGAGAGGCGAAGCGGCTGCTCGCCGATCCCCTCGGCTCCTCTCATCCATACGGAAGGCGCCCATGAGCCCCGACGGTAAGCCCACCATCCCTTACTGGCATCTTTGGGTGGATGCGGAGGGCATCAGCCGGCAGACCCGCTGCGAAATGTCGGAATTCGAGATGAAATCGATCGGCGGCGGCGCGGCCGCGCAGTGGCAGGGCAACAAGACAACCGCCGAGATGACGGTCGAGTTCACCGTCCTGCCGGTCGGCTGGAAGGGCGCCTGGCATCCCAACCCGAAGCCGCAATGGATTGTCCCGCTCTCGGGCCGCTGGTTCGTCGAATTGATGGACGGCCAGCGCGTCGAAATGGGCCCCGGCGAGGCCGCCTTCGGCGAGGATCAAGCCGCGCGCGAGCATGACGGCAAGAAGGGTCATTCGTCGGGCACGGTGGGCGATCAGCCGGCGATTCTTATGCTGGTGCAGATGGCGGTGACACCGACCGTCGGCTCGCCCTGCCGGTTCAAGTGAGCGACTACGACAGCACGGCCGAGACTCTCGCTCATATTCACGCCGTTCGCGATCGGCTGGAGATTTTCGGCGCGGCCCTGCTCGCGCGCGGGCGGACGCACGATGCAAGCAAGCTCGGTCCGGAGGAGAAGCCGACGCTGGACGCCGTTTTCCCGCTGCTGAGGGGCCTCTCCTACGGCTCGCCCGAGTGGAACGCCCTTGTCGCTCGCGCCCGACCGGCGCTCGCCCATCACTACCGCCACAACCGCCATCATCCGGAGCACCACGCGGACGGGGTGGCGGGGATGGATCTGTTCGACGTGGTGGAGATGCTATGCGACTGGATGGCCGCTGCGCTTCGCCAGCCCGCGGATGGGGTCAAGCTCGACCACAACGTGAAGCTGTTCGGCATCGAGCCGCAACTGGCGCGGATTTTGGCCAACACCCTCGCGCGCTGGCCCGCCGAGTAGTAAGACTATCGCAGTGCACCATGGACGGCTTCGAAATCCGCGATTCCCGCTTCGGCCACTACATCCTGGCGAACGCGCCATTGGAGAAGCTGGCCGAAGGCTTCCGCTGGATCGAAGGCCCGGTATGGATGGGGGACGCCGACTGCCTGCTGTTTCAGGACCTGCCGCGCAACCGCACGATGCGCTGGAACGAGGCGACGGGCGTCTCCGTCTATCGTGCGCCGTCCGACTATGCCAACGGCCAGACCAGGGATCGCCAAGGCCGGCTGATCGCGTGCTCGCATCGCGGTCGCTGCCTCTACCGGACCGAGTTGGACGGCCGAGTGACGACGCTGGTCACGCGGCATGACGGCAAGCGGCTGAACGCGCCGAATGACGTGGTGGTGAAGTCGGACGGCAGCATCTGGTTCACCGACCCGCTCTACGGCATCCAGACCGACTACGAGGGGGGGCGGCAGACCTCCGAGCAACCGCCGGCGCTCTACCGGCTCGATCCGGATGCCGGCACCATCAGGGTGATGGCCGGCGATTTCGACGGGCCGAACGGCTTAGCCTTCTCGCCGGACGAACGGCGCCTCTATGTCGCCGAGACCGGCGATCAGACGGGCGAAAATCCCCGCCAGTTCATCCGGGTCTTCGACCTCGCCCCCGACGGGCTGCGACTGACCGGAGGCGACGTGTTCCACAAGATCGAGCCCGGTTATGCCGACGGATTCCGCGTGGATGAGGACGGCAATCTATGGTCGAGCGCCGCCGACGGCGTGCATTGCGTGAGCCCGGACGGCGCGTTGCTCGGCAAGGTTCTGGTCCCACATAGCGTTTCCAACATCACTTTCGGCGGGTTGATGAAGAATCGTCTATTCATCGGCGGTTCACACACGTTGTATGCGATCTATCTCAACCGGCGCGGTGTGCAGTGGCCGTGATCGCGCGGCGGATCGACCGGATCACACTGTTGATTGCCCGGCCGGAGACGATCGCGTTCTACCGTGACGCGCTTGGATTCGAGATTGCCGGGAACGAGGACGGCGGTATTGTGCTGCGGCTCGGCCAGGAGGTGATAAAACTCGTCATTCCGGCTCGGCGCGGCTCACCTTATCCGTCAGCAAGAGCCAGTAATGATTTGTCATTTCAGCATTTCGCGATTGTCGTCTCGGACATGGAAGCCGCTTACGTCCGGCTTAGCCGGTTCGCCGTGGAGGCGATCTCCGCCGGGCCGCCGGTGCGCCTGCCCGCGTCCTCTGGCGGCGTCACCGCATTCAAGTTCCGCGACCCCGAAGGCCACCCGCTGGAGCTGCTGCACTTCCCGCCCGAGAACACCCCGCCCCGCTGGCGGGGCGTCACCGGCGGCGCATGCCTCGGCATCGACCACACGGCGATCGCGGTGTCCGATACGGCGGCGAGCGTGTGCTTTTACGAGCAACTCGGATTTTCGGTCTCCGCCCGGTCGCTTAATCACGGGCCGGAGCAAGCGGCGCTCGATGACCTTCCCGATCCGGTCGTGGAGGTCACGGCGCTGAGCTTGCCGGAACGCGGTCCGCATCTCGAATTGCTCTGCTACCGCGCGCCGCGCGGTCGGCCTGCCGCAGCGGCGACCGGCGATGACATCGTGGCGACCACCACCGTCCTCGCAGCCGAGCGAAGCCAGCGCCTGACCGACCCCGATGGCCACCGGATCAGGCTCACCGGCGCGGATCCAGCGCATCTCTGAGCCCGTCGCCCACCAAATTGAACGACAGCACGCAAAGGAAGATCGCGAGGCCGGGGAAGATCGCGAGCCAGGGCGCCTGATTGAGGAATTGCTGCGCCTCGTTGAGCATCGAGCCCCACGACGGCGCCGGCGGTTGCTGGCCCTGGCCCAAAAACGACAGCGCCGCCTCGGCAAGGATCGCGACCGCGCTCGCAAGCGTCCCCTGCACCAGCACCGGGGCCAGAATGTTCGGCGCGATGTGGCGGATCGCCACCCGCCAGGACGGATTGCCGAGCGCGCGCGCGGCCTCGACATAGTCGTTGCTCGCCGCGTCCAGGGTGGCGGCGCGCGAGACGCGCATGAACTGCGGGCAGTAGGTGACGCCGATGGCGATCATGGCGTTGCCGAGGCTGGGGCCGAGGAAAGCCGCCAGCGCGATCGCCAGGATCAGGAACGGACAGGCGAGCATGGCATCCGCGACACGGCTCAGAATGGCGTCCACGAACCCGCCGGCAAAGCCCGCCGCCAGCCCGGCCGGCACGCCGATCCCGGCGGCGATCAGCACCGAGATCACGCCGGCCAACAAGCTCGATCGGGCGCCGAAGACGACGCGGGAGAGCACGTCGCGGCCGTTCTGGTCGGTGCCCATCCAATGCGCCCAACTCGGCGCCTTGCGGATCGCGGTCCAGCTGGTCGCAATCGGGTCGTATGGCGCGATCAGCGGCGCCAGCACCGCCACCAGCACGAACCCGGCCACCACGATCAGGCCAAACACGGCGGCCGGGCGGCCGAGGAAGCGGGCAAGCGCCAGGCGCCCGGGACTGCGCACCGGCGGGACGGCCGCACGGCGTCGATCATCGGCAAGGGCGGAGACGCTCATGCCGCGCGCAGCCGCGGGTTGATGAGTACGTACAGCAGATCGGCCAGCAAATTCAGCAACACGAACAACGTCGCCGTCACCAACACCACGCCCTGCACCACCGGATAATCCCGGTTGAACACCGCATCGACGATCATCTTGCCGAAGCCCGGAATGCTGAACACCTGCTCGGTCAGCACGGCGCCCGAGAACAGCGTCCCCAGCTCCAGCGCGCCCAGCGTGACCACCGGGATCAGCGCGTTGCGCAGCGCGTGGCGCACGATCACCACGCGCTCGCGAAGCCCCTTGGCCCGCGCGGTGCGGATGAAGTCCTGCCCCAGCGCCCCCAGCATGGCGCTGCGGGTATGGCGCATCAGCACGGCGGCGATCGCATTGCCCAGCACGAAGGCCGGCATGATCGTGGTCGCGAGCGAGCGCACCCAGTTGTCGGTTAGCGGCACATAGCCCGATGGCGGCAGCCAGCCCAGCCGGACCGAGATCAGCAGGATCATCATGATGCCGAGCCAGAAGGTGGGCGTCGATAAGCCCGCCAGTCCGATCACGTTGGCGAGGTAGTCCCAAATCGAGTTTCGCCGCACCGCCGCCACCACGCCGGCGGGAATGCCGATCGCCAGCGCGATCACGAACGCCATCACGCCGAGCTGCAGCGTCACCGGCAGCTTCTGGCCGATCAGCGTCGTGACCTGCTCGCGGTTGCGCCAGGAGTATCCCAGGTTGCCGTGCAGGAGCCGCCCCAACCAGTGCACGTACTGCACCGGCAGCGGCCGATCCAGCCATAGCTCGTTGCGAATCTGCGACACCGTCTGCGCATCGGCGCTGTCGCCCGCGAGCACCAGCGCCGGATCGCCCGGCATCAGCTGCTGGAGACAGAACACCAGCACGCTCACCAGCAGCAGGGTTGGGATGACCTGCGCGATCCGGTGTCCGAGATGTCCGCGCACGCGCGCTCCTGGTTTGGCCGCCAGCGATCATGGCGGCGGGCTCGCTGCTGGCAACCCCCCTCCCCGCCTCGGGTTTGGCCGGGGCGGGCGGGGTGGTATACCCGCCCCGCCCCGCCCGCCCCGGGCGTCGCGTCCCCTCGCCCCGCTCGCGGGCCGGAGGCGCCTCGAGAGGATCGCCATGGCCCGCCGCCGCCAACTCTACGAAGGAAAAGCCAAGATCCTGTTCGAGGGGCCGGAGCCGGGCACGCTCGTCCAGTACTTCAAGGACGACGCCACCGCCTTCAACGCCCAGAAGAAAGGCGTCATTACCGGCAAGGGCGTGCTGAACAATCGGATCAGCGAATATCTGATGATGCAACTCGCGGAAATCGGTATCCCGACGCACTTCGTCCGCCGGCTGAACATGCGAGAGCAGTTGATCCGCGAAGTCGAGATCATTCCGCTCGAAGTGGTGGTTCGTAACATTGCCGCCGGAAGTCTGAGCCAACGCCTGGGAATACCGGAAGGCACGCGATTGCCGCGCTCGATTATTGAATATAACTACAAGAACGACGCTCTCGGCGATCCGCTGGTCTCTGAGGAGCACGTGACGTGCTTCGGTTGGGCGGCGACGCAGGACCTCGATGACATCGTCTCGCTGTCACTGCGGGTTAACGACTTCCTGACCGGCCTGTTTCTCGGCGTCGGCATCTCGCTCGTGGACTTCAAGCTGGAGTTCGGCCGGCTGTGGGAAAACGAGGAGATGCGGATCGTCCTCGCCGACGAGATCAGCCCCGACAATTGCCGGCTCTGGGACAGCAAGACCAGTGAGAAGATGGACAAGGACCGCTTCCGCCGCGACCTGGGCAAGGTCGAGGAAGCCTATCAGGAGGTCGCCCGCCGCCTCGGCATTCTGCCCGAAGCCGGAATCCGCGACATGAAGGGGCCGGAGACGATGCAGTGAAGGCAACCGTCGTGGTGATGCTGAAGGACGGCGTGCTCGACCCGCAGGGCAAGGCCATCGGCCATGCGCTCTCCGGCCTGGGCTTTGCCGGGGTGGGCGAGGTGCGCGCCGGCAAGGTGATCGAGATCGAGCTGGCCGAGGCCGACCCGGAAAAGGCGCGCGCCTCGGCCGAGGAGATGGCGCGGCGATTGCTCGCCAATCCGGTGATCGAGAGCTGGCGGGTGGAGCTTCCGGCCACATGAAGGCCGCCATCATCACTTTCCCCGGCATCAATCGCGAGCGCGACATGGCGATCGCGCTGGAACGCGCTTGCGGGCGCCCGCCGCGCATGGTCTGGCACACCGAGACCGATCTCGCCGGGCTCGATCTGTTGGTGCTGCCCGGCGGCTTCAGCTACGGCGACTATCTGCGCTGCGGAGCGATGGCGGCGCAATCGCCGGTGATGCGCGCGGTGCGCGAACACGCCGCGCGCGGCGGCTACATCCTCGGCGTCTGCAACGGCTTTCAAATTCTGACCGAGGCCGGGCTGTTGCCGGGGGCGCTGCTGCGCAACGCCTCGCTCCGGTTCATCTCCGCCGATTGCCATTTGCGGGTGGAGCGCGCCGATACCGCCTTCACCGCGCACCACCAACCGGGCGAGGTGTTCCGCGCGCCGATGGCGCATGGCGACGGCAACTACACCGCCGACCCGGCGACGCTCGACCGGCTGGAGGGCGAAAACCTGGTCGCGTTCCGCTACGTCACCCCCGCCGGGCAGACTACGCCCGCGGCCAACCTCAACGGCAGCGCGCGCGCGATCGCCGGCATCTACAGCGCCGATCTGCGCATCGTCGGCCTGATGCCGCATCCCGAGGATCTGGTCGATCCGCTCATGGGCGGGACCGACGGCAAGAAGCTTTTCGATGCCCTGGCGACCATGGCAGCATAGGCCGGAAGGCGATTACGGACGAATGCCGGAAGTCAACCAGGGGCTCGCCCGCGAGTTCGGCCTCAGCGGCGACGAATACCGCAAGGTGCTCGACATCCTCGGCCGTACGCCCACGCTCACCGAGCTCGGCGTGTTCAGCGTCATGTGGTCGGAGCACTGCTCCTATAAATCCTCCCGCGTCTGGCTGCGCCAGCTGCCGACCAAAGCCTCTTGGGTGATCCACGGCCCCGGCGAAAATGCCGGGGTCGTCGATATCGGCCACGGCCTCGCCGCCGTGTTCAAAATGGAATCGCACAACCATCCGAGCTTCATCGAGCCCTATCAGGGCGCCGCCACCGGCGTCGGCGGCATCTTGCGCGACGTGTTCACCATGGGCGCACGTCCGATCGCCAATCTGAACGCGCTCCGCTTCGGCGATCCCGCCAGCGCCGTCACCCGCCGCATCGTCGATGGCGTGGTGCGCGGCATCGGCGGCTATGGCAATTGCGTGGGCGTTCCCACCGTCGGCGGCGAGGTGAATTTTCATCCGTCCTTTGACGGCAACCCGCTGGTCAATGCGATGACCGTGGGCGTGGCCCGGCAGGACCGCATCTTTCTCTCCGCGGCCGCCGGGGTCGGCAATCCCGTCGTCTATGTCGGTTCGCGCACCGGGCGCGACGGCATCCATGGCGCCACCATGGCCTCGGCCGGGTTCGGCGCCAATGCCGAGGCCAAGCGCCCGACCGTGCAGGTCGGCGACCCGTTCACCGAGAAGCTGCTGATCGAGGCGTGTCTCGAGCTGATGCAGACCGACGCCATCGTGGCGATCCAGGACATGGGCGCCGCCGGACTCACCTCGTCATCGGTGGAGATGGCCTGCAAGGGCGGGGTCGGGATCGAACTCGATCTGGACGCGGTGCCGCAGCGGGAGTCCGGGATGTCCGCATACGAGATGATGCTCTCGGAAAGTCAGGAACGGATGCTCATGGTCCTCCGCCCCGAACGCGAGGAGCAGGCGCGCGCAGTCTTTGCCAAATGGGAGCTCGATTTCGCGGTGATCGGGCGGCTCACTGACAGCGGGCGCATCGTCGTGCGCCACCGGGGAGAGGTGGAGGTGGACATACCCCTCGGGCCGCTCTCGGAACAGGCGCCGCTTCACCGCCCCACCGCCGAACCGCCGAAACCGGCGCCGCTCGCCGCCGCGCGCATCGAGGACCGGATGGGGCTCGCGGGGGCATTGCGGAGGCTGATCGCCTGCCCCGACCTCTGTTCCCGCGCCTGGATCTGGGATCAATACGACGCTCTGGTGGGCGGCCAGACGGTACGGCGCCCCGGCCAGGCCGACGCCGCCGTGGTGAAGGTGGAGAATGCGCCGATCGCGCTGGCGCTCACCACCGACTGCACACCCCGCTACTGCGCCGCCGACGCGGAGGCCGGCGGCCGGCAGGCGGTCGCGGAGGCCTGGCGCAATCTCTCGGCGGTCGGTGCCCGCCCACTCGCAATCACCGACAATCTGAATTTCGGCAATCCCGAGAAGGCGGAGGTGATGGGCCAGTTCGCCGCCGCCATCCGCGGCATGGCTTCGGCCTGCGAGGCGCTGAAATTCCCGGTCGTGAGCGGTAATGTCAGTCTCTACAACGAGACCAACGGCCGCCCCATCCTGCCCTCGCCGGTCATCGGCGGCCTCGGCGTGCTCGACGATGCGGCAAGTTCGGTCGGCATCGCGCTGCGTCCGTGGCTCGATCTGGTGCTGATCGGCGACACCCGCGGCTGGCTGGGCCAGTCGCTCTGGCTTCGCGAGATCGCCGGGCGCGAGGACGGAGCGCCGCCGCCGGTCGATCTCGCCGCCGAGCGGCTGGCCGGCGACTTCGTGCGCGCACGGATCGCCGCCGGCCAGGTGCGCGCCTGTCACGACGTCTCCGACGGCGGCTTGCTGGTGGCGATCGCCGAGATGGCGATGGCCGGCAATACCGGCGCCCGGCTCTCGGCGGGGCCGCGCGACATCCCCGGCCATGCCTACTGGTTCGGCGAGGACCAGGCCCGCTACGTGCTGGCGGTCCCGGATTCGACGGCGCTCATCCGTGCCGCCGTCAGCGCCGGGGTCCCGGCGACGCGCATCGGCACCTCGGGCGGCGCCACCCTGACCCTTCCGGACGGCGGCACGATCGCGATTGCGGAGCTGCGGGCGGCGCACGAGCGGTTCTTTCCGGCCTGGATGGGAGATCTTACTTGATCGCACCGAGCGTCAGCCCGCGCACCAGGTAGCGTTGCAGGCAGGCGAACACGACGGCGACCGGCAAGGTGGCGACCAACGTCGCCGCCATCACCTGGTTCCAGGTGACCGAATAGCGCCCCGCCACCATGTTCACCACTTGCAGCGTCACCGTTTGCTTGTCGGGGTCGCGCAGCATGGTCAGCGCCACGACATACTCGTTCCACCCCGCAACAAAGGCGACGATGGCGCACACGGCAATCGCCGGCACCGCCAACGGCAAGAACATGTGCCACACGGCCCGGATTCGCCCGCAGCCGTCGATCCACGCCGCCTCCTCGATGTCTTGCGGAATGGCGGCGAAATAGGCGGCCAGCATCCAGACGGAGAAGGCGATCTGAAACGCGGCGTAGATCACGATGACCCCGATGCGCGTGTTCACCAGCGTGCCGTCGCCGAACGGCACCGCTGCCGCCATCCGGAATAGCCCCAGAATGAGCAGGACGGGCGCCAGCATCTGGGTCACCAGCAGAAACACGCGATAGTTCGACTTCATCCGGAACTGCAGGCGGGCCAGGGCATAAGCGGCCGGCACCGCGACACCCAGCGACAACAACGCCGAACCGCCGGCGATGATCGCGCTGTTGGCGATCGCCGAACCGAGATGCGCCTGCTGCCACGCGCCGGCGAAGCTCGCCCCGCTCCAGTGGCGCGGGATCCAGTGCGGGGGAAACGACATCACCTCCGGCGTGGTCTTCAGCGTCGTCGAAAGCATGACGGCATAAGGAAACAGGACCAGCAGGATCAGCGGCGAGAGCGCCGCCCAGCACCAGAGGCTTCGCCGCAGGCTCACCCGCCGGCCCATGCCGCCTCACGCTGCAGCCGCAAATAGAGGAGGGTGAACGCGAACACCACCGCCAGCATCACCACCGAGACGGCCGCCGCCGGTCCCGGTCGGCCGAGGCGAAACGCCAACTCATAGGCATAGGTCACCAAGATGTGCGTGCCATTGTCCGGGCCGCCCTGCGTCATCACCCAGATGATCGGAAACGAGTTGAAGACATAGATCACGTTCAGCGCCACGGCGATGCTGATGAATGGCTGCAACAGCGGCAAGGTCAGAAACCGGAACTGCTGGATGCCGGAGGCACCGTCAATCCGTGCCGCCTCATACATCTCGGTCGGAATCGATGACAGCCCGCCTTGGAAGATGGTGGACGTGAACGGGATCGAGACCAGGATGCCGACGCCGATCTCAACCGGGAAGGCGGTGCCGGCGCGCGCCAGCCACTGCACGGGCTGCGGGATCAATCGCAAGTCGCGCAGGGCGGCGTTGATCATCCCGTAATCGGCGTTAAACGACCACTGCCAAAGGATCGCCGCCATCGCCAGCGAGAGCGCCCAGGGAAGCATGATGATGGTGCGGGCGAGGGCGCGGCCATGGAACTCCTGCTGCAACACCAAGGCGACGGGCATAGCGATCAGGACGGTGCCGCCCACCACGACCGTCGTCCAAACCAGAGTGCGCCAGAGCGCCCCGTAGAAGATCGGGTCAGCCAACAAGGCCGCGTAATTGGACCAGCCGGCAAACCCCCGCATCTGTCCGAACGGCGAGACATTAGAGACCGAAAGCCGCACGATCACGATGAACGGGTAAATGATGATCGCCGCGGCCAGCAGCAGGCTCGGCCCGATCAGGAGCAGAGCCGGGTAGCGGCGCGGCAAATCGCGCACCGAGATCCGCGCGCGCGGGGAACGCGAAGCGGCAATACCCCGGGCGAGACGTCGCTCGGTCGCGGTATTGCGGATCACCTGCCGAGGGCCTGATCCGCCTTGGTCGCCGCCCGCTGCAACGCCGGCCCCGGCTGCGCATTGCCGAGATAGACCGATTGCAGGGCGTCGATCACGTCCTTCGCGACGTCCTCCCAGCCGCTGATCACCGGCGCGAAATGCGCCTGCGGCATCAGGTCCACGAACACCTTCAGCCGCTGGTTGTCGGCAAAATAGGGGTCCTCTGCGACCGCCTTGGTGGTGGGCAGGAAACCCTCGTTCTTGTTGAACGCGACCCGCGGCTGTTTGGTGAACAGGAAATCGAGAAACTTGAAAGCTGCGGGCTTGACCTTCGAGTTCTTGAACATCACCACCGAATTGGTGACCGCATAGGTCGATTGCGTCGTCCCCCTCGGCACCGGCACGATGCCGTATTGCAGGTTCGGCGCTTCCTTGGCGATCTGGTTGATCAGGAACGGCGCCGTGATCACCATCCCCAGGCGGCCCTGCTTGAACAGGTTCTGCAGGTCCTCTCGATTATAGCCCGTTACACCCGGCTCGGTCAGACCCTGCTCGATCATCGACTTATAAAGATCGAGCGCCCGCACCCCGGCGGGGCCGGCGAAACCGGGCTTGCCGTCCTTGCCGATCAGCTCGCCGCCGTAGCTCCACAGCGCATAATACCAATAGACATCGGTCTCGATCTCCTTGCCTTGCAGTCCGAAGCCCTCGGCGCCGGCGGCCTTGATCTGCTTCGCCGCGGCAACGACGTCTTCCCAGGTCCGCGGCCCGTCCGCGAACCCCGCCTTGGTCAGCATGTCCTTGTTGTAGAACATCGCTCGCGCCGAGGCGGCGATCGGCAATCCATAGACCTTGCCGTCGATCGTGCCCGGCTGCAGGAAGATCGGCACGAACCGGTCGCGGAACGCCGGCGTCATATAGCCGTCCAGCGGCTCCGCGACCCCATCCTTGACGAAGTCCAGCAGCCATCGCGTGCCGATGATCGACAGGTCGGAATTTGTTCCGCCCGAGATGTCGGTCTGCAGCTTCTGCAGCAGCGAATTCCAGTTCACCACCTCGATTTTGACGTCGATCCCGGGGTTCGCCTCATGAAACTCCTGCGCCATCTGCTCGAAATAGGGTCCGGTCGCGTTGCTGTATTCGGCAACCGTCGCCCGCACCGTCTCTGCGCGGCCGGAGAACGCGGCGAGCAGCAGCGGCAGGCTCAGCGCCATCGCCGCGCCGATCCGCCGGGCAGAGCCCGGTTGGCATCCATGAATCACGCGTTTCCTCCATCTTGTCATCGCGCGTTCAGCAAAGAACGGTCCGGGACCGCTGGCAACCGCAATCCCGCGTTTCCGTCCCATGGCAAACGCATTAGAACTCTCTCACCCATAACTGGGATCCGGGGCTTGCGAGGTTTCCATGCGCCATGCGTCCGCCGGGCTCACGCGACGACTATTCTTCCTCGCCGGCGTCACCACGAGTGCGGCGCTCGCCCGGGCCGGCGAAGCGTCGGCGCCCGAACGAATTGAAGGAAACATACCCTCGGTCCCGACACGCGTGCTGACCGCCAAGGAACGTCTCGGCGCAAAGTGGAAGGACGAGCAGCGAACCGACAACTGCAAGGTCCCCACCGACAAGCGCGGTCCCACACAGCGACCGGACGCCTGCATCAATGATCGGGTGAAATGACTTCGCGCTATCGCGGGAGCGGCTTCGGTCCACGCACGGAGGCTCGAACGGCCCCGGGTCCATCCCGTGTTGATCTTGCGGCTGCGCTGCCCAACCGGCGCTCGACCCGGCTCTGCAGCACCATCAATGCGGAGACGATGGCGAGATAATAGACAAGTGCGACTGCGTAATACTCGGTATAGCGGAAGCTGACGCTGGTGGCCCGAGTCGTCACCGCCAGCAATTCCTGAAGCGAAATCACCGAGGCGAGCGAGGTCGTCTTCAGCAGGGTGATGAATTCGTTCACGGTCGGCGGAATTGCGACTTGCAGCGCCTGCGGCATGACCACGAGCCAGAACGCCTTGACCCGGGTGAGGCCGAGCGCGGCGGCGGCATCGCGCTGCCCGCGCGGGACCGAAAGCAGGGCGGCGCGGCTGATCTCCGCCTGATAGGCGGTCTCGTTGAGACCGAGCGCCAGCAGCGCGGCGAGGAAGGGCGTGAACCAGCTCTGCCGGAAGGCGGGAATGAGCTGCGGCAGCGCGTTCCAGACGAACAGCAGCAGCAGCAGAACGGGGGCGCCGCGAAACAGCCAGACATAGAACACCGCGAACCCGCGCAGCACGCGGGCGCCGGCGCCCGACATGACGGCGATCCCCAGTCCGCCGGCGATTCCCACCGCGTGCGACAGGATGGTCAGCACAACGGTCACGACGGCGCCCTCGAAAAACGCCCGGGAGATGAGGGCGCCGAAGAACAGGCGCAGATCGAAGGTCACATCTTGGGCTCGGTGAGCGGGGCCTCGGCGTCGCCGGGCGGCAGGTGCCACTTGGCGGCGATCGACTTTTCCGTGCCGTCGGCGCGCAACCCGGCGATGTCGTCGCGAACGATCGCCACGTCGGCCGGTTCCTTGGCAAAATAGGCGCCGAACTCGTCGGTGGCCGGATAGGTGTAGGCGACGGCGAACACGCCCGGCTGTGCGACCGAGCGCCAGGCGGCCTCGGTGTCCTGGGTGATCGCCGCGATGGCCCGGCCGGTGGTCAGTTGCTGGATCGCATCGGACCCGCCGGGATAGGCCTGGATGGTGACCGGCGGCTTGCCTTGCTTGACCAGCTCGTCGCTCAGCGCGTGCGCGCGCTTTTCGTATTGCGTGCCGGCCTGGACGGCGAGCACCTTGCCGGAGAGGTCCTCGGGTTTTGTGATGGCGGTGGTGCCTGCGCGCACCAGCAGGACCATCGACGAGACCAGATACGGCACGCCGCTGAAGTTCTGGATCCGCTCCGGGGTGATGAAGGTGCCGCTCATCACGAAGTCGCAGCGCCCCGCCTGCACCCCCGGCAGCAGGCCGGTGAACCCCATGCTGATGATGCGCAAGTCGGCATTCCACCGCTTCGCGAGCGCGCGGGCGAGGTCGATATCAAACCCCACGGGCTCCCGCTCGCCGGGATGCTCGTAGAATTCCATCGGCGCATAGGTGGGGTCGGTGCAGAGGGTGACATTGCCCTGATGCACGAAGCCCGGCGGCGCGGCTCGGGCTGCGATCGGCAACGCGAGCGCAAGGCAAGCGCCTGCAAGCACAAGTTTCGGTTTCATTCCGCTTCCCCCCGAATTACAGCCGACACCAGCATGCAATGACCACGGCCGGGAGGCCAGATGGCTCGGACGACGCCCGGTGATTGCGGTCGGCAGGCGACTAGCCCGCGCCGCCGTCGATGGTGAGAATGGTGCCCGAGGTGTAGCCGGAGAGCGGGCTGGCGAGGAAGGCGACCGCGTGGCCGATTTCCTCCGGCGTGGCAGCGCGGCCGAAAGGCATCCCCGAAAGCAACTCCCGCCAGCGCTCGGCATCGCCCAGCGTCTTCGCCGCGCGGTCACGTTGCAGCATTATGAGCCGGTCGGTCGCCACCGGCCCGGGGTTGATCGCGACCACCCGCAGCCCGTCGGCGGGCGCCTGTCGGCCGAGAGCACGGGTAAATCCCATCAGCGCGGCGTTGCCGGCGGCGCCGGCGATATATCCGGGCGGGAATTTCTCGCCGGCGGCGCCGATGACGTTGACGATCACGCCGGCGCCGCGCGCGACCATGCGCGGATAGACGGCGCGACAGAAGGAAATGAAGCCGAACACCTTGAGATCCCATGCTCGCCGCAGCGTCTCGTCGCCCACGCTCGCGAGATCGCCCGGCGGGATGGCGCCGGCGTTGTTCACCAGGATGTCGACCTCGCCGGCCTGTTCGGCGACCCGCCGCACGGCGGCATCCGATGCGAGGTCGGCGGCAATGGTGCGCACCGTGACCTGTCGGCGCGCACGGATGCCACCAGCAGCCTCTTCCAAGGTCGTCGCGTCGCGCGCAACCAGGGTAATGTGGCAGCCCTCCTCGGCCAAAATCGTCGCCGAGGCGCGACCGATCCCCTTCGAGCCCCCCGTAATCAGGGCGCGCTTCCCCGCAAGCTGGAGGTCCATGCTAGGCCGCCTTTCGCAATCCTTGCTGATAAGCCCGGCACGCCTCGCCGAAGGCGCGGAACAGCGCCAGACTGGACGGATCGTCCCGGTAATTCCACTCCGGATGCCATTGCACGCCGAAGGCAAAACCCGGCGCGCCGGCGACCCGCACCGCTTCGATCGTGCCGTCGGGCGCCAGCGCCTCGACGGTCATGCCGGGGGCAAGTCGGTCGATCGCCTGGCCATGCAGGGAGTTCACCTGGATGTCGGCCGTTCCCAGAATACGGCGGAGCTGGCCGGTAAGGCGAATGACGTGCTTGGGGCCGTAGCGGCGTTCGATCGGTCCCTCCCCGCCGCGATGATCCAGCCGGTCGGGCAGCGCGTGAACGGTCTGGTGCAGGCTGCCGCCAAGGGCGACGTTCAGTTCCTGAATGCCGCGGCAAATCGCCAGCAGCGGCAGCCCGCGGGCGATGGCGGCTCGGATCAGCGGCAAGGTGGTGGCGTCGCGCGCCGGGTCGTGCATCTCGGGGGTGAGGCTATCGCCGCCAGCGTAATGATCCGGGTGGACGTTGGTGGGGCTGCCGGGCAACAGAAGTCCGTCCAGCCGATCCAGAATTGCCGATTGCGCCTCGCCCGAGGGCGGGATCATGATCGGCAGCGCGCCGACCCCACCTTCGACGGCGGCGGCGTAGCGCGCCGGCGTCTCGTGCCACAGAAGCCCGTTGCGCGTCCGCTCGCAGGCCGGGATACCGATGATGAGCGTCATGTCCCTATTATGGGCGCGCGGGCGCGATCGGCAACGCGGTTGATTCGCAACGGCATGTTCGACTAGGCAGCGGTTGCCCGCGATCTCAAGCAAATCGTGAATGATCAGGAGTGACCCGATGGCGACGAAACCTACGGCGAAAAAGGCGTCCCCCAAAGCCAAAGGCGGCAAGGAAAGCCCGCTGCTGAAGCCGCTGCAGCCCTCGAAGGAGCTCGCGGCGGTGATCGGATCGGAGCACCGGGCGCGCGGCGAGGTGGTGAGCAAGGTGTGGGACTACATCAAGGCGCACAACCTGCAGAACCCGGAAAACCGCCGCGAAATCCTGGCCGACGACAAGCTGCGCAAGGTGTTCGGCAAGGACAAGGTGACCATGTTCGAGATGAACAAGCACCTGGCGCAGCACCTGAGCTGACGCGAGGCGGCCCGTGACGGCTCACTTCACGAGCGGACAGCCGCCCTCCGAGGCGGGTCTGAAGGCCTGATCGCCGGGCACCGTGGACACCAGCTTGTAGACGTCCCATGGCCCGTCGAACTCGGCGGGCGCCTTCACCTGGAACAGGTAGAAATCGTGGATCGCCCGGCCGTCCTTGCGGACGATCGTCTTGCCGAAGGCGTCGTCATCGGCCGGCGTGCTCTGCATTTCCGCCATCACCGCGGATGCCTCGGTGGTGCCGGTCGCCTTCACCGCCTTCAGATAATCGAGCACGCCGGAATAGACGCCGGCCTGAAGCATCGAGGGCTCATGGCCGCCCATGCGCTCGCTGAAGCGAGCGGAAAATGCGCGGGTGCGGGGATTGAGATCCCAATAGAACGGGGAAGCGAGGTAGAGCCCCTGCGCGGTCTTCAGCCCGAGCGAATGCACATCGGTGATCAGCATCAGCAGCGCCGCCAGATGCTTACTCACCCCGAATTCGTGCGCCTGCTTGATGAGGTTGATCAGGTCGGCGGCGGCATTGGCCAGTCCGACCACCTGCGCCGGACTGTTCTGCGCGGCAATCAGGTAGGAGGAAAAATCCGCGGAGAAGGGCGGGTTCTTGATGCTGCCGACAACCGTCCCGCCGGCGGCGATGATCGCCGCCGAAGTGTCGCGCTGCAAGGCCGCGCCGAACGCATAATCGGCGGTGATGAAGAACCAGGATTTCTCGCCGCGCTGCACGAGCGCGCGCGCGACGACGTTGCCGGTGGACCAGGTGTCATAGGTCCATTGAATCGTGTTCGGCGAGCAGAACTTGCCGGTCAGATCGCTGGTTCCGGTGCCGGAGGCGATGAACAGCGTGCGCGGGGCCCCGCGGACGACTTGATTGACCGCCAAGCCCGCGGAGGAGAACGGCACGTCGGCGATCACGTTCACCCCGCGGCTGGTCGTCCACTCGCGGGCAATGGTGGAAGCGACCTCCGGGTTGTTCTTGTGGTCGGCCTCGATCACATCGACTTTAACGCCCGGCATGAACTTCGCCGCGTCCTCGGCGGCAAGCCGCGCCGCGAGCACCGATCCGCGGCCCGTCGCATCCGCGTTGCCGGCGTTCAGATCCGTCAACATGCCGATGGTCACGGTGTTTCCGGGGATTTCCGCCCGCGATTGCAGAGCGACGCAAGCGGCGAGCAGGAGCGCGGCGACGAGTGTCCGTATCACTGTTTTTCCCTCCCCGGCGAAGTTGTTTCACTACGGCGGACGGGCGCGATCGGCAACGACCATGCCGAGCACGCCAGCCAGCATAAGCGCCGCCATCCCGCGGGGCGTGCCGTCGGTCAGGATACCCACCGCCAGCCCGGCAATGGCGCCGAGCAGGAACTGACCGGTGCCCATCAGCGCCGAGGCGGCGCCGGCATGCGCACCGTGATGCGACAGCGCGCCGACCGTGATATTGGGGTAAATCAGGCCCTGGCAGCTCACGAAGACGAACAGCGGCACCAGAATGGCCGCCACGCTATGCAGCCCGATCAGCGCCGCGGCGAGCAGCGAGCCCGTCGCCGCGAGATCGACCAGCGTCACCATGCGCAGCAGCCGCATCGGCCCGACACGGCGCAGCAGCCTGGCGTTGAGCTGCGAGCAGGCGATCAGCCCGGCGGCGCAGACGCCGAACAGCGCGCCATAGGCGAGTGGGGTGAAGCCGAACCCGTCGATGAACACCGGTGCCGAGCCGCCGAGATAGGCGAAGAAGGCGAAGGTCGCGCAGCCGCCGAGCATGGCGTGACTGAGAAAGCTGCGCTCACGGAGGATGACCCCGTAGCGGCGCAGCTGCTCGGCGGCGCCATGGCTGGCGCGCGACTCGGGCGCCAGCGTATCGGGCAGCCCCGCCCACACCAGCGCGCTGGCGATGGCGCCATAGACGGTCATGACCCAGAAGATCCAGCGCCAGGAAGCGAACATGAGAATGGCGCCGCCGATCATCGGCGCCAGGATCGGCGCCGCTCCCATCACCAGGATCAGTTGCGCCATCATCACCGCTGCCGCGTGCCCGTCGGCGAGATCACGCACCACCGCGCGCGGAACCACCATGCTGGCCGACGCCGCAACCGCCGAGACGAACCGGAACCCCGAGAGCAGCCAGATCGATGGCGCCAGGGCGCAGGCGATGCAGGTCAGCGTGTAGGTCGCCGTGGCGAGAAGCAGGGGCAGACGCCGCCCCAGCCGATCGCTCAAGGTTCCCTGGGTGATCTGCCCGACCGCCAATCCGGCAAACCAGGTCGCCAGCGAATATTGCGCCGAGCCGGGCGGAATGTGAAGCGACGCCTCGATCGCCGGGAAGGCGGGCAGGTACATGTCGGTGGAGGCCGGCCCGACGGCGGTGAGGAAGCCGAGCAGCAGCGGCAGACGGGGTGAGACGCGCATCGTTCCCGTGATGCCAGATTTGGCCCCGCCGATGCGAGCAGATACGCTACGGACGTGAAAACCGGGGAACGATGATGGGGAAGGTGCTGGTGGTGGAGAACCCGCTGAACGCGATGGAGGTGATGCGCGAACTGGCGCCCGCCGGCTTCGAGGTGATCAGCGCGCGGGCTAACGCGGGCGAATTCCGTGCCGCGCTGGCCGATACCGAGTATCTGGTGGGCCTCGGCGAGTTCGCCACCGATGACGCCTTCTTCGGCGCCGCGCCCAAGCTCAAGCTGCTGCAACTCCTGAGCGCCGGCTACGACCGCATCGACATCGAGGCGGCGCGGCGCGCCGGCGTGCCGGTGTGCAACAACGGCGGCGCCAATTCGGTGGCGGTGGCCGAGCACGCGTTGCTGCTGATGCTCGCGGTGTGCCGGCGGCTGACGTGGCAGCACGGGATGGTCGCCTCGGGTCGCTGGCGCGGCAACGACGTCGCCGGCGTGCAGCTGTTCGAGCTGCACGGCCGCACCCTCGGCATCATCGGCCTGGGAACGATCGGCAAGAAGGTGGCGCGGCTCGCGCGCGCGTTCGGTATGCAGGTGCAATATTATGATACCGCCCGGCTGACCGAGGACCAGGCGGACGCGCTCGGCGTGCGCTTCCGGCTAATGTCCGAACTGCTGCGAACCTCCGACATCGTCTCGCTGCACGTGCCGCTGACGCCGCGGACGCGCGGGATGTTCGGGCAAGCCGAGCTGCGGCTGATGCAGCCGAGTGCCTACCTGATCAACACCTGCCGCGGACCGGTGGTGGATGAGGCGGCCCTGATCGGGGCCTTGCGCGACGGCCGGATCGCCGGCGCCGGGCTCGACGTGTTCGAACGCGAGCCGCCGGAGGTGGACAATCGGCTGTTCGGGTTGGACAACGTGATTTTGACGCCGCATTTCGCCGGGCCGACGGCGGACAATCAATACACGCGGTTCCGCAACGCGTTCGACAACGTGCAGCGGGTGTCGCGCGGCGAACGGCCGCTGTGGATCATCCCCGAGTTGCGGGGCTGAGGAATTGAC
Source organism: uncultured Pseudomonadota bacterium (assembly GCA_963762525.1). GTDB lineage: Bacteria > Pseudomonadota > Alphaproteobacteria > Acetobacterales > Acetobacteraceae > DATFDN01. The sequence goes on along the minus strand of CAVXKT010000003.1, from coordinate 677,180 downwards.
CGCCCCATTTACGCACTTCCCGACGCCTGGACGGAACCGCCGTGTTAAATCCCGCCGCTCCCGCGCGCATATCGCCGGGCGCACGGAGGAGTGAGCATGGACGGCGCGCAGAACACCACCGAGACCCTTAACTTTGGCGCCGAGGTCGGGCGTCTGCTCGATCTGGTCGTGCACTCGCTCTATTCCGATCGCGAGATTTTTCTGCGCGAGCTGGTCGCCAACGCCGCCGATGCGATGGACCGCCGCCGCTTCGAAGCGCTGACCGAGCCGGCAATCGCCCCGCCCGCCGACGCCAGGATTCGCCTCGTCCCCGACAAGGGCGCGCGCACCCTGCTGATCGCCGACGACGGCATCGGCATGACCCGCCAGGAGCTGATCGACGATCTGGGGACCATCGCCCGCTCCGGGACCAGGGAGGTGGGCGAGAAGCTCGCCGATGCCAGGCCCGAGGATCGGCCGGGCTTGATCGGGCAGTTCGGCGTCGGCTTCTACTCCGCTTTCATGGTGGCCGAGCGGGTCGAGGTCACTTCGCGCAAGGCCGGCGCCGAGGACGCCTTCACCTGGGCCTCCGACGGCAGCGGCGCCTTTACCGTGGCGCCGGCCAAGCGCAACCGCGCCGGCACCGACGTGCTGTTGCATTTTCGCGCCGACGCCGAGGAATATCTGGACCCGACGCGGCTGGAAGCGGTGGTCCGTCGCTGGGCCGACCACGTCACCGTGCCGATCACGCTCGCCCGCGACGGTAAGGATTTGCCGGCCAATGAAGGGACCGCGCTGTGGCGCAAGCCGCGCGGCGATCTGTCCGAGCCATCCTACACTGAATTTTACCGCCATCTCGGGCATATCTTCAACTCGCCCTGGGCGACGCTGCACTGGCGCGCCGAGGGGATGCTCGAGTTTTTCGCGCTGCTGTTCATCCCCGGTGCGCGGCCGTTCGATTTCCTGGAGCGCGAGCGCGAATCCCGCGTGCGGCTGCATGTCCGGCGGATGTTCATCACCGACCATGCCGAACTGCTGCCGCCGTGGCTGCGCTTCGTCGAGGGCGTGGTGGACACCGAAGACCTGCCGCTCAACGTCTCGCGCGAGATGCTGCAAACCACTCCGGTACTCGCGCGCATCCGCAAGGCGCTGGTCGGGCGGGTGCTGTCGGAGCTGAAGACCCGCGCCAAGGACGGCGGGAACTACGCCAAGTTCTGGGAGCTGTTCGGCGCCGTGATGAAGGAGGGCGTGTACGACGATCCCGAGAGCCGCACCGAGGTCGCGGCGCTCTTGCGTTTTCGCTCCTCGGCGCAAGCGGGTTGGACCTCCCTTGCTGATTACGTCGCCCGGATGCAGCCGGGGCAAGAGGCGATTTACTATCTCGCCGGCGACGATGCCGAGGCGCTTGGCGCCTCCGCGCAGCTTGAGGGTCCGCGCGCACGCGGAATCGAGGTGCTGCTGATGGCTGATTCGATCGACGTTTTTTGGCCGGACCGGCTGGGCACGTACGAGGGCAAGCCGTTGCGCAGCCTGACCCGTTCGGCGGCCGAGTTCGAGAAGGGGGCCGACCTGCCCGACATCTCGCCGCTGACCGCGGCCATGAAGGCGGCGCTGGTCGAGCACGTCTCCGACGTGCGGGCGACGGCGCGGCTCGCCGAGAGCGCCGTGATGCTGTCGGCGGCCGACAAGGGGCCGGATTTGCAGATGCAGCGCCTGCTGCGCCGGTCCGGCCGTGCCGGGCCGCCCGGGCGGCCGGTTCTTGAAGTCAATCCGCGGCACGGGGTGATCGAAGCCCTTAGCCGGCGGCTGGACGACAAGGACCTGATCGGTGAGGCCGCGGGCACCCTGCTCGACCTCGCGCGCGTCCAGGAGGGCGAACCGCCCCGCGATCCGGCCGGCTTCGCGCGCCGGGTCACGGCGCTGCTGGCGGGGAGCTTGGGGTAGCCCCTCGCCTCCGGCAGGCGTAGCGGCGTTCCATGGTCGAGCGGAAGCTCGGGTCTTCAAGAAAAACACGACAGCAATCCGATTCTACGTCGCAAGCGGCTTCCATCGCGCAAAGGAGACCGATGGAAGCCGGAACGAGGAGCGGGGAGCCGGACGCACTTTACGAGTGGCGAAGGTTCCCGGCCGGGCGCATGAGCGTCGGCGTGCCCGGATCATCGGCCGAGCCGGCCGCCAGAGACTGAGGAACCCTGCAATGCCCGACCAACCGCTCGACTGCGCCGCCGGCGAGACCGAACCCGCGCGTCCGCTTTACGCCATCCGGCCGACCGGGCTTACCGCGCTGATGGAGGCACTGACGCGGGCACAATCGGCTTTCCTGCGCGATGCTGGGTTCACTGGTGGAGCGGGAGAGTTGCATTTGGTTCCCGGGCCGGACGGCGTTGCCGGGGCGGTGCTCGGCCTGGCCGAGGACCGCTCGCCGCGCGCCTTTGGCGGGCTGGCCATGCGGCTGCCCGAAAACTCCGTCTGGCGGCTCGAACCCGGCGATTTCGATCCTGCCGGCGCGACCCTCGGCTTCTGCCTCGGAGCCTATCGTTTCAGCGAGTACAAGGCCGCCGGCCGCGCGCCGGCGCGGCTGGTGACGCCGGCGGCGCACGCGGGTGCGCTGTCGCGGGCGCGGGCCGCCTGGATGGTGCGCGATCTCATCAACACGCCGGCCAACGATCTCGGGCCGGCCGAGCTGGCGAACTTTGCCGCCGCCCTCGGCGAACGTTTCGGCGCCGGCGCCACCATCGCGGCGGGCGAGGAACTCGAGCGCGAATATCCGGCGATCGCCGCCGTCGGGACGCGGTTCGGCGCGCGCCCCGCGCGTCGCCGGCTTCCGCTGGGCGGGAAGCCGCGCGCACGCCGGCTCGCCGCTCCTGTCGCTGTGCGGCAAGGGCGTGTGTTTCGACACCGGCGGCTACGATCTCAAGCCGTCGGCGGCGATGCTGCGCATGAAGAAGGACATGGGGGGCGCGGCTAACATCCTCGGGCTGGCCCGCATGGTGATGGAGGCCGACCTGCCGCTTCGTCTGGCGGTGCGCATCGGCTGCGTGGAGAATTCCGTCTCCGGCAACGCCATGCGGCCGCTCGATGTGATCCGCACCCGCGCCGGCGTGACGGTCGAGGTCGGCAATACTGACGCCGAGGGCCGGCTGGTGCTCTGCGATCTGCTGGCCGAGGCGGCAGCGGAGCAGCCCGCGTTGCTGGTCGATTGCGCGACGCTCACGGGCGCGGCGCGAGTGGCGCTGGGGCCGGAGCTGCCGGCGCTTTTTTGCAATCATGACGCATGGGCGGAGACGATCCTCCGCGCCGGCGCTTCGTGCCACGACCCGCTATGGCGGCTGCCGCTGTGGGACGGTTATGATCCCTGGCTGCGCGGTGCGACGGCGGACCTCAACAATGTGTCCGCCAAGCCGTTCGCCGGCGCCATCATCGCGGCGTTGTTCCTGCGCCGCTTCGTCCCGGGCGCAATAGCATGGGCGCATCTCGACCTCTATGCTTGGAACGACCAGACCGAGCCGGGGCGGCCCGAGGGTGGGGAGGCACAAGCGATCGGCGCGCTGTTCGCAGCCGTTACGGAGCGGCTGTCGATTCCGAACCGGACCGGAACAGCCGGGTAACATTGTCGCGAGGGGACTGCAACGAAACCTCTTTTTAAGAGTAAATGAAGATTGCCGAACGGCGGATGATTTCCATCCGGCATCGGGCCTGAACTGCGCGAGGACTAACCATGGCAGCCAGCCCCGCTCCCGACCAGCTCATCGGGATCATGCGTGAGACGATCGTGGCGCTGGTGCGCCGCGACGGGCCCGACCTCTCGGCCCGCCAACTTGGCGTCTTCCTCACCTGCTATCTGGAGGACGGCGCGCACACCGTCCGCGGCCTGGCGGCGGAATTGCACGTCTCCAAGCCGGCGATCACCCGGGCGCTCGATCGGCTCGGCGAATTGGACCTTGCCCGACGCAAAGTTGATCCGCTCGACCGGCGGAGCGTGCTGGTCCAGCGCACCCTGAAGGGCGCCGGGTTTCTGCGCGATCTTCGCTCCATCATGTCCGAGGCGGCGGGCAGCGCACGCAAGGGCGGCATTCCGGCCGAGGCTCCGCCGCCCGGCCGCAAGGCGGCAGCGCCCACAAGCGGCGTCTGACCCGTCACCATCGCGTGAGCCCGGCCGCCCGCGATCGAGCGCGCACGTAGCCGATCCATGGCGCTTGCGGCAGCAAGGTGATCGCCGGGACCATGGGCTTCCACGCCGAAGGCACGGCGATGAACAGCAGGCAGCAGCCGCCGCCGAAAATCGCAAAGCCCCAATGAGCCAGCGCGATCCGGCTCGCCGGCACGCCGGCCCGATGCGCGATTTGATAGAGATGCCCGCGATGCGCGCGGGTCAGGCGCTCGCCCGCCCAAGCGCGCCGCGCCAGGGTGAACGCCACGTCGAGCAGCACTCCGGACAGCAGCATCGGCATCAGAAGCAGCGGCAGCTCGACGCCGTCGAAGCGGCTGGCGATCACGCCCAACATCGCCAGCACGAAGCCGCAGAACTGGCTGCCCACGTCGCCCATGAAGATCCGCGCGCGTGGAAAATTGAACGGCAGAAAGCCGAGCAGCCCGGCCGCCAGCAATAAGGCTGCGAAGTAGGCGAACCAGGCGCCGTGCGCGCCGGCGATGCCGGCGAGGAAGCAGGCGGCGATCAGCGCCACGCCGCCGGCCAGCCCGTCCAGGCCGTCGATGAAATTCATGGCGTTGGTGACGAACAGAATCCAGGCGAGCGTCGCCGGACCGCCGAACCAGCCGACGAAATAGGCTCCGAGCACGGGAATTCGATAGTCACGGACATAGACGCCGGTGCCGACGGCGGCGAGCGCCGCCAGCAATTGCGCCGCGAGCTTCACCGCAAACGGCCAGTCCGCCATGTCGTCGAGAAAGGCCACGACGGCGATCGCGAAGGAGGCGGCGATCACCCCGAGGAAGTAGGGTTGGGCGAGACGTGCGAATTCGGCGAAGACGTACAGAGCCCATAGTCCGCTCATGAAGGCGACCACGATGCCGACGCCGCCGCCCTTCGGAATGGGCCGCTCGTGCGATTTGCGCGAATTCGGCTGATCCATCACCCGCGCGCTGATCATCCCTCGCACGATCAGCGCGGAGAGGCACGCAAGCCCGGCGGCAAATACCAGGTGACGAAGGATCGCGCCGATGGTCATGCGGTCGCTTGCCTCGCGCCGGCGGATTTGTCGAGATCCCGACGGGTTGCGTGCGGCGTGCGGCCTCGCCACCATCCCCGCCTTGCCGGGGAAACGCACCATGCCGACCGAAACCCGCTTTTCGGGCCTCACGCCGCTGCTCGCGCCGCGCTCGATCGCCATGCTCGGCGCCTCCAACGACCCGACGCGCATCGGCGGCCGGCCGATCGCCTACATGAAGGCGGCCGGGTTCAAGGGCGCCATCTACCCGGTCAATCCCAACCGGGCGGAGGTGCAGGGATTGCGCGCTTACAAGTCGGTATCCGATCTGCCGGAGACGCCGGATGTCGCGATCGTCGCCGTGCCCGCCGCGATCGCGGTCCAAGCGGTTGAGGAACTCGGTCGGCGCGGCACCAAGGCCGCGCTCGTGTTCACCGCCGGCTTCGCCGAGGTCGACGCGGCGGGCGAGGCGGCGCAGTCGCGGATGGTCGATGCCGCGCGCGCGAACGCGATGCGCATCTTGGGTCCGAACTGTCTCGGCGTGTTCGACGGCCGCACCGGATACTACGCAACCTTCTCCTCCTCGTTCGACAGCGGTTGGCCGTTGCCGGGGCGGATCGGCATCGCCTCGCAGTCCGGCGCCTACGGCACGCATCTTTACTCCATCGCCCGCAACCGCGGCATCGGCGCTTCGGTCTGCATCATGACCGGCAATGAGGCCGACGTGACGGTGGGCGAGTGCATCGGCTGGCTGGCCGAGAACCCGGAAGTGGACGTGATTGCCGTCTATGCCGAGGGCATCCGCGAGGCGCCCGGCCTGATCGCCGCCTTCGAGATCGCGCGCGCCGCGCGCAAGCCGATCGTGATGATGAAGGTCGGGCGCAGCGCGCTCGGCACCCGGGCGGCGCGCAGCCACACCGCTTCGATCGCCGGCGATGATGCGGTGACGGAGGCGGTGATGGCGGAATTCGGCGTCGTGCGCGCGCGCACCAGCGAGGAGATGCTCGACATTGCGCAGACCGCGACCCGGCGCATCTACCCCGTGCGCAACACGCTCGGCATGATCACGCTCTCGGGTGGCGCCGGCGTGCTGGTGAGTGACGCGGCCGAGCAGATGGGCCTGGCGATGCCCGAGATGCCGGCTGAAGCGCAGGCGCGGCTGAAGGAGCTCGTCTCCTTCTGTGCGCCGCGCAATCCGGTTGATGCTACGGCCCAGGTAGGCAACGACCTGAGCCTCCTCACTCCGTTCATGGAGGCGCTGGTCCGCGACGGCGGCTACACCTCCATCCTTGGCTTCTTCACCATGGTCGCCGCCACCGCACGCTGGCCGGCGATGCTGGAGAAGCTGAACGGCGTGCGCGCGGCGCATCCCGACCGGCTCTACGTGCTGTCGGTGATCGCGCCCGACGAGGATATCCGCCGCCTGGAAGCGGATGGCTGGATCTGTCACGAGGACCCGACCCGCGCGGTGCACGCGATCGCCGCCATGGGCCGCTTCGGCGAGGCTTTCGCCGCGCCCGCGCTGCGACCGCCGCCCCGGGTCTCCTCCCCTGCCCTGCCCGCCGCCACGCCGAGCGAGGTCGAGGCAAAGCGCCTGCTAAGTGCGGCGGGCATCGCGTCCGCGCCAGAGGCGGCCTGTGCGAGCCACGATGAAGCGGTTGCGGCGGCCGAGCGCTTCGGCTTTCCGGTGGTGATGAAAATCCTCTCGCCTGACGTCCTGCACAAATCGGAGATCGGCGGGGTGCTGCTCGACGTGGCCGATCCGGCGGCGGTGCGTGCCGGATTCGCGACCCTGATGAAGCGCGCGCAAGCGGCGGTACCGGAGGCGAGGATCGAGGGCGTGCTGGTCGCCAAGCAGCTCAATGGCGGCGTCGAGTGCATCCTGGGCATCCACCGCGACCCGGTATTCGGCCCGATGGCGATGTTCGGCCTCGGCGGCATCTTCGTCGAAGTGATGAAGGACGTAGTGTTCCGCCGCTGCCCGTTCGGGGCGGATGTGGCCGAGCAAATGATCCGCTCGATCAGGGGCGCGCCGCTGCTCTTGGGCGCGCGCGGACGCAAGCCCGCCGATGTGGGCGCTCTCGCCGAGATGCTGGCGCGCCTTTCGGTCTTCGCAGCCGCCGCCGGGCCGGCGCTCCGGTCGGTGGACCTCAACCCCGTGCTGGCGATGCCCGAGGGCGAAGGCGCATTCGCCGTGGATGCCGTGGTGGAGGTGGGGTAGCGCGGATCACACGGCCAGCACGAGATGCCCGGCGGATCGCACCCTCAGCCGCCCGTTTCGCGGGGGACCTCTCCCGCTCACGGGGCGAGGTGGAACCGCGCGCAACCGTCACCTCTCCCGCTGGCGGAGAGATAGCCCGCGCGTAGCGCGGGCGGGTGAGGGCCTTGCAGTCCGGCCGGGCGTATGCGGAAACTGCGACCGGGAGGGACTACACTCATGCCCGATATGTCGCTTGGTGTCGAAACCGCCCGGCATTGGCCGGACGGGCTCACCCGCATTCCCTTTTGGGCGTACCAGGATCCGGCCATTCTCGCCGCCGAGCAGGCGCGCGTGTTCCAGGGGCCGGTATGGAATTATCTTTGCCTCGCGTCGGAGATCGCCGAGCCGGGCGACTGGCGCACCAGTTTCGTCGGCGCCATGCCGGTCGTGGTCGCGCGCACCGAAAGCGGTGAGATCGCCGCTTTCGAGAACCGCTGCGCCCATCGCGGCTCGCTGATCTGCCTCGACGACGCCGGCAAGGGGGCGAAGGACTTCACCTGCGTCTATCATTCCTGGCGCTATGACCTTTGCGGCAATCTGCGCTCGGTCGCCTTCCAGCGCGGCGTCAACGGCAAGGGCGGCATGGACCCGGACTTCCGGATGGAGGCGCACGGGCCGCGCAAGCTGCGCACCACCGTCCTGAATGGCCTCGTGTTCGCGACAATGTCGGACGCGACACCCGACATCGAGAGCTTTCTCGGCCCCGAAATCCTGGCGAGCCTTCGCCTCGTCACCAGCCGCAAGCTGGAGATCATCGGCCGGTTCACCGAAGTGCTGCCGAACAACTGGAAGCTCTATTCCGAAAACGTGCGCGACACCTACCATGCCAGCCTGCTGCACGTCTTTTTCGCCACCTTCAAGATCACCCGCCTCAGCCTGCGCGGCGGCGTCAAGGTCAGCCCCAATGGCGCCTGCCACGCCTCGGAAACCTTCGCCCCCGACGACGCGCCCGATAATGCGTATCAGGGCATGCGCTCGGTCGATGACGAGCTGCGCCTCTCCGATCCGCGAATGCTGGACGCCAAGGACGAGCACGGCGACGGCATCCAGCAGCAAATCATCTCGGTGTTTCCGAACTTCGTTTTCCAGCGCACCCGCAATTCGCTGGCGATTCGCCAATGGCTGCCGCGCGGCACCGGCGAGACCGATCTGCACTGGACCTATCTCGGCTATGAAGACGACTCGGCCGAGTTCCGCCGCAGCCGGCTGCGCCAGCTCAATCTCACCGGACCGGCCGGCTACGTGTCACTCGAAGACGGCTGCATCGGCGGCTTCGTCGAGCGCGGCGCGGCGGCGGCGGCCGAACAGGTCGGCATCCTGGAGATGGGCGGCAAGACAGTGGAGAGCCAGGAGAGCCGGGCTAGCGAGACGGCCATCCGGGGTTTCTGGAAAGTGTGGCGCGAGCTGATGGGGGTCTGATCGATGGACGAGGCCCTGCCCCGACTGATGAACCTGAATGCCCGCTATGCGGCGGAGATCGACGCCGACCGGCTGGAGAACTGGCCCGGCTTCTTCACTGAGCAGTGCCTCTACAAGATCACGACGGCCGAGAACATGAGACAAGGCTATCCGGCCGGCCTCGTCTATGCCGACAGCCGGGCGATGCTGGACGATCGCGTGATGGCGCTGCGCAAGGCGAACATCTACGAACGGCAGATGTATCGCCACATCATCGGCTTGCCGCTGATCCGCGAAGCCGCCGCCGAGATCGCGGCCGAGACGCCGTTCCTGGTGATCCGCACCATGCGCGACGGGCGGATGGATCTGTTCGCCGCCGGGCGGTATCTCGACCGCGTGCGCGAGGAGCCGGGCGGCTTGCGATTTGCCGAGCGGCTGGTCATCTGCGACAGCCAGCGCTTCGACACGTTGGTTGCAATCCCGCTCTGATCGGACGGAACCGACCGCAACCCTTCCGACGGTGCAGCGTTTTCCGCCCGGCGGAGAGCGGAGTGCGGAAATGGCGAAGCTGCGGGTAGCGGTCGCCGGGGTCGGCAATTGCGCGGCCTCGTTGGTGCAGGGCGTGACCTTTTATGCCGACGCCGAGCCGGCCGAGCGCGTGCCCGGCCTGATGCATGTCGTGCTCGGCGGCTACCACGTGCGCGACGTGGAATTCTCGGCCGCCTTCGACATCACCGCGGCCAAGGTCGGGCGCGATCTCGCCGAGGCGATCGGCGCTTCGCCCAACAACACGCATATCTTCGCGCGCGTGCCGCACACCGGCGTTCGCGTTCATCGCGGCCCGACGCTCGACGGCATCGGACGATACCTGCAAGCAATGCTGATCGAGTCCGATGCCCAAGTCGTCGATGCCGCCGCCGTCCTGCGCCGCACGGAGACCGACGTGCTGGTCTGCTTCCTGCCGGTCGGTTCGGAACACGCGGCGCGCTACTACGCCGAGGCGGCGTTGCAGGCGGGCTGCGCCCTGGTCAACTGCATCCCCGTCTTCATCGCCTCCGACCCCGCCCGGGCGGCGCGCTTCGCCGCCCGCAAGCTGCCGCTGATCGGTGACGACGTGAAGAGCCAGGTCGGCGCCACGATCGTGCACCGGATGCTGGCGCATCTGTTCCGCGAGCGCGGTGTGCGCGTCGATCGGTACCTATCAGCTCAATTTCGGCGGCAACACCGACTTTCTGAACATGCTGGAACGCGACCGGCTGGAATTGAAGAAGCTGTCGAAAACCCGCGCCGTCACGAGCCAATTGGCGGAAGCGCTGCCCGCAGAGTGCCGTCCATGTCGGCCCGAGCGATTACGTGGAATGGCTGAACGATCGCAAGTTCGCCTATATTCGTCTGGAGGGCACCGGTTTCGGCAACGTCCCGCTCGCCTGTGAGCTGAAGCTCGAAGTCTGGGACAGCCCGAATTCCGCCGGCGTCGTGATCGACGCGGTACGGCTCGCGAAGCTCGCGCTCGATCGCGGCATCGGCGGGGTATTGCCCGGCCCCAGCGCCTATCTGATGAAGAGCCCGCCGGCGCAGCTCGACGACCATGAGGCGCGCGCGCTCACCGAGGCCTTCATCGCCGGGTAGTTCGTCAGGCCGGCACGTCGCCGGCCAGCGTGATCCGGTGCATGATCCGCCTATAGCCGTGATAGTCGTTGACCGGATTGTGCTGAGCGCAGCGATTATCCCAGAAGGCGAGCGCGCCCGGGCTCCAGCGGAAGCGGCCGGTGAACTCCGCGCGCACCTGGTGGCGGAATAGATATTTCAGCAGCGGCGCGCTCTCCGCCTCCGTCATGCCCTCGAAGCGCGCCGTGTGCGCTACATTGACATAGAGCGCGCGGCGTCCGGTCTCGGGATGGGTGCGCACCACCGGATGCACCGCCTCCAGCGGCGCGCGCGCGGTACCGTCGGACTTCACCCGGTCCTCGCGGGTCTTGCTGACATCAGCCTTGGCCGAGGAGGCGACGGCGCGCAACGGCAGCAGCAGCGCCTTCATGCCCTCCGACAGCCTCTCCCAGGCGAGATACTGGTTGGCGAACAGCGTATCGCCGCCATGGGGCGGCAGCTCGCGCGCGACCAGCATCGAGCCCATCGGCGGCTTTTCCAGATAGGTGGTGTCGGAGTGCCAGATGCCACCGAAATTGACCCGTTCGTGCTCCAGCTTGGCGACCCGGATCACCTCCGGAAAGCCGTCGATCCCCTTCACGAACGGATATTCGATCGGCTCGCCGAAGCGGCGCGCGAAGGCGAGGAAACGGTCCGGCGGGAGCGTCTGATCGCGGAAAAAGATGACCAGATGTGCAAGCAGCGCGCCACGGATCGCCCTCACGGTGTCCTCGGCCAGCTCGCCGGCAAGGTCGATGCCCGCAAGTTCGGCGCCGATCGCGCCGGCGATGGGGCGGATCTCGAAGGAGCGCATTCGCCGATCCTAGCCCAGAAGCCCGACGCCCGAGAAGCCGCCGAACACGCCGAGCGCGCAGGTGAGGCCGGCGACCGCCACCACCACCCAGAGATAGACGCCGCGCAGCCGGTGCGCCGCCGGCAGCGCGCGGCGTGCCAGCGCGACCAGGAAACCCAAAACCAGCGGCAGCAGCAGCGCGTTCATCACCTGCACGCCGACATTGAGCGAAACGAGGTCGGGCCACAGCCCGACGACCACGCAGCCGCCGATGACCGAGGCCGCGTACACGCCGTAAAACCAGCGCGCCTGCAGCGGTCGGTGCTCGAGCGAGTGGCGATAGCCCGTGACCTCGCCCAATCCCCAGGCGAAGGCGAGCGAGGCGACGATCGCCGCCACCATGCCGGCGCCGAGCACGCCGGCGCCGAACACCGCATTGCCGGTGGTCGGGCCGAGGAACGGGGTCAGCGCCTGCGCCATCTCGCCGACCGAGGCCAGCGTGGCATTCGGCTCGGTGCGGGCGATGGTCGCCGCGCAGGCGATCAGGATCGCCGCCATCACCAACTGCGTCACCACGGCGCCGATCGCTGTATCCCAGCGCGCGGCGCCGAAATGCTCCGGCCGCAGCCGCTTATCGGCTACCGCCGATTGTTGGTAGAAGATCATCCACGGCATGATGACGGCGCCGATATTGGCCGCCGCCAGATAGACGTATTGCTTGTTCGCGAAGGGTATCGCGACCATTCCGGCGGCGATCGCGCTCGGATCCGGATGCGCGGCCCAAGCGACGAAGAAGAACGCGAACTCGAACAAGCCGACCGCGATCGCGGCGCGCTCGACCCGCCGGTACGATCCCGTCAGCACCACGGCAAGCAGCGCGACCGCGGCGATCGGCAGCGTCGCGGTGCGCGGCACGCCGTATAGCTCCCCCACCCCGGCCACGCCGGAAAACTCGGTGATGAGTGCCCCGATCGTCGCGACGCCAAGACCGCTGACGGAGACCCAGGCCCAGAAGCGGCCGAACGTGTCACGGATCAGCTCGCCATGGCCACGTCCGGTGAAGATGCCGAGCCGCACCGTCAGCTCCTGCACCATGAACAGAATCGGGATCAGGACCAGTTGCAGCAGCAGCAGCCGATAACCCCACTGCACGCCCGACTGCCCGGCGGTGATGACGCTGCCGACATCGGTGTCGGCCAGCATGACGACGATGCCCGGCCCGACCACGGCGAGGAAGCGCGCGATAACGCCGGGACGGCGGCGCAAGGAGGTATCGTTCACGGCCGCGCCCATCCCGCCATTCGCTCCCTTCCGATCAGCAATTGCGAGGCATTCGCAATTTCGCGCCGCATCCGCTACCGATATGGCGCCAGGCTGTCAACCGGCGTATCTCCGCGGCCCATGCCCGATCTGCACCTGCACAACAGCCTGAGCCGCCGACGCGAGCGGTTCGCGCCGCTCGATCCCGAGCATGTGCGGGTCTATGTCTGCGGGCCGACCGTCTATGACCGCGCGCATGTCGGCAATGCGCGCCCCGAGGTGGTGTTCGACGTGCTGGCGCGCCTGCTCCGCCGGCTCTATCCGCGCGTGACCTACGTTCGCAACATCACCGATATCGAGGACAAGATAAACGCGCGCTCGCTCGAAACCGGCGAACCGATCGCGGCGATCACCGCCCGCACCACCGCCGATTTCCATGCCGACATGGCGGCGCTCGGCGTTCTGCCCCCCGATGAGGAGCCGCGCGCCACCGGACATATCGCCGAGATGGTGGCGATGATTGAAGATCTGATCGCGCGGGGGCACGCCTACGCGGCCGCGGGGCACGTGCTGTTCGCCGTCGCCAGCTTCGCCGAATACGGCCGCTTGTCGGGTCTCAGCCCGGACGAGTTGCTGGCCGGCGCCCGCATCGACCCGGCGCCCTACAAGCGCGATCCGGGCGACTTCGTGCTGTGGAAGCCGTCGCCGCCCGAACTGCCGGGCTGGGAAAGCCCGTGGGGGCGCGGTCGGCCGGGCTGGCACATCGAGTGCAGCGCCATGGCACTCCGTTATCTCGGCGCCGATTTCGACATCCACGGCGGCGGCCGCGACCTGATCTTCCCGCATCACGAGAACGAGCGCGCGCAGAGCCTCTGCGCCCTGCCCGGCAGCGGTTTCGCCCGTATCTGGATGCATAACGGGATGCTGCGGGTGAACGGCGAGAAGATGGCGAAAAGCCTCGGCAATTTCTTCACCGTCCGCGAGCTGCTGGATTGGATTCCGGGCGAGGCGATCCGGCTGCTGCTGCTGAAGACGCATTATCGCAGCGAGCTGGACTTCACCGATGCGGGATTGGCGGAGGCGAGGCGCGAGCTGGATCGGCTGTACCGCGCGCTCGAACGCCATCCCGAAGCCACGCTGTCTCAGAGGATGCCGGAGTCGGTGCTGGCGGCGCTGTGCGACGATCTCAACACACCGCTCGCGGTATCGGCGCTGCACGCGCTGGCAGACGCGGCACTGGCGGGCGATGCGGCGGCGGCAGCGGGATTGCGTGCCGGCGGAGATGTGCTCGGGTTGCTGGGTAAGGACCCGGCCGCATGGTTTCGTGGCGACGAGAGGGATCCCGACGATCGACGCGCTATCGCAGAGCGCGCCGAAGCTCGGCGCCGTGGTGACTATCCAAGGGCGGACGAAATACGGAGAGAGCTGGAGGCAAGGGCGCGTGATTCCTGACGGATCATCCGGATGGTTCAACGAACTTGGCGGCGGGCAGTGGTGGAGAGGCTTACCGAGGACCGCAAGACCCTCAGACACTGCTGGCCGGGCCGAAGTTGGAAACCGCGAGTGACCGGCCGCGACGGCGGCGCCGATCTCGCGCCGATCGAGCACTCGCCCGCCGTGATCCTGGTCCGCCCGCAGCTTGCCGACAACATCGGCGCCTGCGCGCGAGCGATGGCCAATGGCGGGCTGTTTCACCTGCGCCTGGTGGCGCCGCGCGACGGCTGGCCGCAGCCGAAGGCGTGGCGCAATTCGTCGGGCGCGCACCGCATCCTCGATTGCGTCACCGTGCATGCGACGGTCGCCGATGCGGTGTCCGATCTGCACCGCGTGCTCGCCACCTGCCCGCGCCCGCGCCACGTCATCAAACCCGTGCTGACCGCGCGCGGCGCCGCCGTCGAGCTGCGCGCCATCGCCGCCCGACGGCTCCGCGCCGGGCTCCTGTTCGGTCCCGAACGCGCCGGGCTCGACAATGACGACCTGGCGCAGGCCGACGCGCTGGTGCGATTTCCGCTGAACCCCGCCTTTCTATCACTCAATCTGGCGCAAGCGGTGATGGTGCTCGCCTACGAGTGGTGGATGGAAGACGAGCCGACCCCGCTACGCGCGCTGATGACCAACGAGACCCGCATCGCCACCAAGACGGAGCTGGAGAACTTCCTCGCCCACCTCACCGCGGAGCTCGACGATTGCGGCTTCCTGCGCAACCTCCCGAAGCGCCCCGGCATGGTCCGCAATCTGCGCCACTTCTTCGAGCGCGGCGAGGTGACGGAGCAGGAGTTACGAACCTTGCACGGCGTAGTGACGGAATTGGCGCACGGCCGTCGGCAGCTGGGAAGGATCGAGGATCCGAGCCGACTCTAGAAAAGCGGACCGAGAGGGCCGGGGAGAGTTGGGGAAAACGCAACAAGCGGCCAGGGGCATCGTGGCGTCCCCCACCTCACCCCGCCCCTCTCCGCCCCGAGGGGCGGAGAGGGAGACGATCCGACCCCGGGGCACCGCGAGGGGCACGACCTATCCCACGCGCGTAAACCCGTCATCGCTCCACTCCTCGCTGCCCGGGCCGTGGTGGACGAAGAACAGGCCGTCGGGGTCGTATTTCCGCTTCACCGCGGCGAGCCGAGGATAATTCGCGCCCCAGAACGCGCGTCGCCAGTCCTTGTTAAAGAAGTCGCTTTCGGACACGTACGATCCGGCATCCGGCACCAGCTTCTCCAGCTCGCGCATCGCGTTCTCCACGGCGCCGGCGCGTTGGCGCGCTGCGGTCAGGTCGGGTTCGTGGCCGGGAATACCCGGGAAGGCAGCCGGCATATTGGCGCCACAGATCGCCAGCGCGAAGGCGTCCAAAACAGCCGGATTCGTGGCCGTATCCCGCGCCGCCCGCACCGCCTCGGCCGGCGCGCCGGCGAGCCCCTTGTTGAAGTGCAGCGCCATCCGCCAATGCCGCGTGGCCGCGAACAGCGCGTCCGCCAGCCAGCCTTGCCGGTCCTTGTTCAGCAATTCCACCGGCAACCAGGCGGAACCATAGCCGGACATGAACTGCCCCGCCTCGTGCCGGTCGCCGCCGTAAAGCACGTTGTCGGCCGGGGCGCCCGGACGGTCGTCCGAGACGAACAATCCGGGCATCACTTTTTTCATATACGCGGGGTCCCAGAAATGCCGTGCGGGCACGGCGACGATACGGAGTTCCGATGTGATGCGGAAATCGCGCGGCGCGGCGCGCACCGCGTCCAGGAACGGCCGCCAGGCGGCGATTGCCTGCCGCTGAGCCAAGCCCTGGAACACCATATGGATGTCCAATGCGTTGTCCGGCTGGAAGGTGACGCTCTCGCCCCAGTGCCGATTGAACAATTGGTCCGCATAGAAGCCCATGAACAGCGCGATCAGCCGACGAAAGGCGGCATCGGACGAGGCCCGGATGCTCCCGAACGCTGCGCCGAAGTAATCCGGCAGCGCGTGCGTGCGCAGCGTCAGCCGGGTGATCACTCCCCAATTGCCGCCGCCGCCGCCCTTGATGGCCCAGAAAAGATCGGGATGGGTGCAGGCGTTGGCGATCCGCGCGACTCCGTCGGCGGTGACGATTTCCGCCTCTAGCAGGCCCGACGCGGCGGTGCCGTAGTTCTTGGAGAAACTTCCGAAGCCGCCGCTCTGGATCAGCCCGGCGACGCCGACGGTCGCGCAACCGCCGCCCTGGACGTAGCGCCCCGTCCCGGTCGTCACCGCGTTGTAGGTGTGCATCCAGATCGCGCCCGCCTCGACCGTAACGGCCGATTGCGGCGCCTGCACGCCGGCGCATCCCCGAGCCACGAACGCCTCGTGCGGGGTGATGACGTCCATGTTGCGCATCCAGAAGAGCAGCGAGTCCGGCGCGTCGGAAGTGCCCTGGTAGCTGTGACCGCCGCCCTTGATGACGAGCCGCAGATTATTTTCGCGGGCGAAATCGACACCTGCCACCACATCTTCGGTGGTCCGGGCTGCGATCGCATAGGCGCTCGGCAACGAGTTCCAGGCATCGACCCAGCCCGAGGTCTGCGTCAGCCCGGCCTGATCGCGGATGTAATACGGGTTGGTCAGCTCCTTGAATAACTCCCGGCAGGCCGTGCCATCGGGTGCGCTCCCGCAGACGTCGAGCGGCGATGCCACCTTGATCAGTCGCCCGCCGACGGCTTGGTTCAGCTTGTCCCAGACTGTCGTTTTCGGCCACTCTGGATCGCTCGGGCGAACGCGGTGTAGCTTGCCGGCAGCCGATGCCCGGAGCGGCCGGGCCAGCTACAGCAGAGAAACCGCCCCCCGCTTCATCAACGCCCGCCGGTTCATCGCCGCATTCCCCCCAACACCACCCTACACGTCGACCCCCGCCACTGCGCTCGCGTTCCTGGATGAACTGAAAGCGCAGCTCGGGGCGCGGCCCATCAGGCTTTCAACCATTCGCTGGTGCGCGCGCGCTCCTCCGGGGCCGCCAGCACTTTCAGCAGGGTGCGCGGCGCCGGTCCATCGTGGTCTCCTTCAACTGCGAAGGCGGCATCTCGCCCGGGCCCTTGAAGCGGCTGACCTCGACCTTGGCGCCCGGCTTGAACTCCCGCTTCACCTTCCGTTCCAGCGAGCGGCGCGATTAAACTCGCAGGGAGGCTCCAGCACGGCGCCGTCGTGCGCGCCTAAGCCGTGTGCGTAAGCAAGAACGATTGATCTATGCTGAAGAACTGATTCACCGCGCCACCGAACGCCTGATCCACCGGTCCCGCACCATTAACGATTGTGTTGAGGCCATCACTGACGAGGTTCAACACAAACTGTGCCGGCATGACCACCGGCGGACCGCCCAGTGTACTAACTCCGGTCGTGAGGCCGGGCTGCGCTGCGCTCCAATCGTTGAGGAATGCTTTCAGGTCCGAGAATAGTTGATTGTTGAACGGCCCGACATCCTGCCCAGCCGCTGCCGCCCCGCCGAGATTGTTGAAATCAGCACCAATGTGTTCGCCGTCGATGAATGTCATCGATGCCGCTCCAACCTGCTGGCCAAATGAATTCGCCAGATTGATAGTCGTCTGATCGCTGGCGCTGAGCGAGGTCGGGCTCATTCCGTCGTTTGGGGGCAACGGGACCGTGGGGGGGCGTCGTGGTAGTCGGCGGCGTCAAATTCGAACTCCCGGACGAGGAGAACGTAATACTGGTTCCCGCCGGGATTGGCGAAGAAGACAGTACGCCAACGAGATTGTTAAGGTTGCTTGCTAAGCGGCGCTCCGAGTTCGGCAGCGAAACCACTATCGGTATCGGGACCACCAGACAGCATAAGATCATCTGAACTGTATCCGCCGACGTGCCGCGTTTGCTACCAACGTTCTGCCCAGTCTGAAGAGACACTGAAAAGGTAAGGGTGTTATCAGTATCATTGACGCCTGTTACGATCAATACTTCATCTGCTTCGGTGCCCGGAGCCGGCACACCGGTCGTATCTAACGTCACTGTCGAATATGTGTATTTAGCGTGTACTCGGGTTGTAGGCTACCCCGGTCACGGACTGAGCAGACACCGAGGTGAAGTCGGCGTCCGGAAAGGTTTCGTTCAAAAGGCTATCCAGGTTCCCGGGCGATACGGACATGACAATCTCTCCCCTACCGAGCTGATACAAGCCCTTGGGCAGCGGCCTCACGCTATCACTGACTTGTCACCAAAGCATCTTCTTAAGTATCGGCTGTGTAGTGAGCCGGCGCCACACCGCAGATTAGGCAGTGTGGACGGATTTGATCAAGATTAACCCGCAAGCGAAGCTGACCAGGGCAGCATAGCTTTCGGCGGTCTTCTCGCAGCGTAGCGCGACCCGCTTAAAGCGTTTCAGTTTGCCCATGGCCTGCTCGATCCGCGCCCGCGCTTTGTAGAGGTGCTTGGGGAAAAACGCAGGTCGGTGCTTGGCATTTTCGCGAGCCGGGATCACCGGTGCAATGCCGCGTTGACGACAAGCGGCGCGATTGGCAGCCGAATCGTAGCCCTTGTCGGTGATCGCCGCGCGCGGCTTGATATCGGGACCGATGTCCAGCGACGTCTCAAGCTGGGTGCAGTCGCTGGTCTCGCCGCCGGTCAGGTGGACGGCGATCGGCAGACCGTCGAAGTCCGTCTTGAGGTGGATCTTCGTTGAAAATCCGCCGCGCGAGCGGCCGAGCGCCTGATTTTGCTGCCCCCTTTTGCGCCGGCTGCCGAGACATGCGCCCGAATCACGGTGCTGTCGAACATCTGCACCAGATGCGCCGTCCCGCTGTTCTCCGCCAGAAGTTGAAAGAACGCCTCGAACACGCCGCTGCGGCTCAGCCGCCAGAACCGCTTCCAGACGCTGTTCCAGTTGCCGAACTCGGCCGGCAGCGCCCGCCAGGTGATATTGTGGACCGTAAAGAAATGCAGCGCCTCCAGGAACTTGCGGTCGTCATGCCCGGGCTCGCCCCGACGCGACTGCGCCGCGTCGAACACCTCCAGCACCACCGCCCAATCGTCCTCCGTCATCGCCGTCAGCATGACCGGCTCCTTGTTGCCGGTCACGCAGTAATTCGAACAAAAACCGATTCGGGAATCCCACTACCCTGTTCTTGGCGTTATCCGTCCACACGGCCTAGGCTTTTCCATCTACGGAAACTACTCGCGTCAACCCTGTTCACAAGAATTTTTAATGGGAAGCATCGGTTCCGTCCTGAACTTTCCAGGCATTGGCAGCTGGGAATCGCATCCTCCCCTCTATCCAATTCGCTGGCAGGCACTGGTCATTCCGTTGGCCTGCATGAGAGTAATGTGGGCATGCCGAGCATAAACGGCTTTGCGCGGGCAACCTTCAGTGCAGAAACGCGGATGCGGTCGTTCGAGCCCGCTTAAGTGCGGCCTGGCGTTGACTCTCTACACATCCACCTCCGTCACCGTCCGCGCCCGTTCCTGGATGAACCGGAACCGCAGCTCGGGCCGGCGGCCCATCAGGCTTTCGACCACTTCGTCTGTGCGCGCCGCGCTCGTCCGGCGGGCGCCAGCACCTTCAGCAGCGTGCGCCGCGCCGGGTCCATCGTGGTCTCCTTCAACTGCGACGGCGGCATCTCGCCCAGGCCCTTGAAGCGGCTCACCTCGACCTTTGCGCCCGGCTTGAACTCGGCCTTCGGCTTCTTCGCTCCCGGTCGGCGTCGTCCATGGCGTAAACCGACTTCGCCCCTTGCGTCAGGCGATAGAGCGGCGGCCGGGCCAGATAGATGTGCCCGTGCCGCACCAGCTCCGGCAGCTCGCGGTAGAAGAACGTCATCAGCAGGCTGGCGATGTGGGCGCCGTCCACGTCGGCGTCGGTCATGATGATGACCCGCCCGTAGCGCAGCCGGGCGCGGTCGAAGCGGTCGCCGACGCCGCAACCCAGCGCCTCGATCAGGTCCTTCAGCTCCTGGTTCTGGCGCAGCTTGTCGGCCGAGGCCGAGGCGACGTTCAGGATCTTGCCGCGCAGCGGCAGCACGGCCTGCGTCTCGCGGTTGCGCGCCTGCTTGGCCGAGCCGCCGGCCGAGTCGCCCTCGACCAGAAAAATCTCGGTCTCGGCCGCGTTCTCGCGCGTGCAGTCGGTGAGCTTGCCGGGCAGGCGCAGCCGCCGCGTAGGTGTCTTGCGGGCGGTGTCGCGGCTTTCCTTCCGACGCAGCCGTTCCTCGGCGCGCTCGATGACGAAAGCGAGCAGATTATCGGCTTGCGCGGGATCGCCCGCCAACCAGTGATCGAAGCGGTCGCGCAACGCCGCCTCGACCAGACGCGCCGCCTCGGGGCTGGTCAGCTTTTCCTTGGTCTGGCCTTGGAACTGCGGGTCGCGGAGGAACACCGAGAGCTTGGCCGCCATCGGGGCGAGCAGATCCTCGGCGGTGACGGCGGCGGCGCGCTTGTTGTTGCGGTGCTCGCCCCAGGCCCGCAGGCCCTTCAGCAGGGCCGCCCTCAGTCCCGCCTCGTGCGTCCCGCCGAGCGGGGTCGGGACGGTGTTGCAGTAGGTGTGCAGGAAGCCTTCGTCGCTCTCCAGCCACGCCATCGCCCACTCGATGCGTCCGCCGCTGCGCCCGTCGGCGGCGGCGGGCAGGTCCGCTTCGCCCGCCCAGGGGGTCGCCAGAACCCGCGACGCTTCACCGATCTCCGCCTCCAGGCTGTCGCGCAAGCCGCCGGGAAAGTGCAGCACGGCTTCGGCCGGAACCTCCTCCTTCATGCCCTTGAGCAGCGCCGGGTCGCAGGACCAGCGGATTTCCACGCCGCGGAACAGGTAGGCCTTCGAGCGGCACAGCCGATAGAGCCGCGCCGGGCTGAACGCCAGCGCACCGAAGATCTGCCGGTCCGGCTTGAAGCGGATCGTGGTGCCGCGGCGATTCTGCACCGGTCCCGCATTCAGAAGCTTGGTCAGCGGCTTGCCGCGCGCGTAGGATTGCCGCCAGAGGGTGCGGTCGCGCGCGACCTCGACCTCCATCGCTTCTGATAAGGCGTTCACGACCGAGGCGCCGACGCCGTGCAGCCCGCCCGCGGTGGCATACACTTTGCCACCGAACTTGCCGCCCGAATGCAGGGTGGTGAGGATCACCTCGAGCGCGCTGAGATGCTTGAACTTGGGATGCGGATCGACCGGGATGCCGCGGCCGTTGTCGCGCACGGTCAGCCGGTCTCCGGCCTCCAGCGCCACCTCGATGAAGCTGGCGTGGCCGGCGACCGCCTCGTCCATGGCGTTGTCGAGGTCTCGGCCGCGAGATGATGCAGCGCCGCCTCGTCGGTGCCGCCGATATACATGCCGGGCCGCCGGCGCACCGGCTCCAACCCCTCCAGAACCTCGATGTCCTTGGCGGAGTAGCCGTCCGCCTCCCGCCCCGGAGGCTTCCCCCGCGCCGGGCCGAACAGATCGTTCATGCTGCGTTCCCGTGCTCCGAGGGCACCCTAACGAGCCGCCGGCGCCGGGTGCAAGTCCGCGATCACCGCGATTATGCTGCCGGCATCCGGGAGCAGCACCCATGACCGACCGCACGCCCGAGGATCCCGCACGCCTCGCCGCCGGCGGCAAGGCCGTCTACGGGGCGCCGCTCGGCATCCTGATGCTGGACGCCCGCTTTCCGCGCATCCCCGGCGACATGGGCAATGCCACCACCTGGCCGTTCCCGGTGCTGTACCGGGTGGTGCGCGGGGCGACGCCCGAGCGGGTGGTGATGGAGGGTGCGCGCGGATTGCTGCCCGCGTTTCTCGACGCGGCGGCCGAGCTGGTGGAGCTGGGCGCGGAGGCGATCACCACCAACTGCGGCTTCTTGTCGCTGTTTCAGCGCGAGTTGGCCGCGCATGTCGGCGTGCCGGTCGCCACCTCGTCGTTCATCCAGATTCCGCTGGTTCAGGCGACGCTGCCGCCCGGACAAGCGGGTCGGCATTCTGACGGTCTCCGCGGCGACGCTCACGGCAACCCATCTGCAAGCCGCCGGCGCACCGGCGGACACGCCGTCGCGGGCACCGAGGGCGGATGCGAATTCTTCCCGGTGCTGATCCGCGCCGAGCGACCGAACCTGGACGTGGCGCGCGCCGAGCAGGACATCCTCGATGCCGGGCGCGACCTGTTGGCCCGCCATGCGGACCTTGGCGCGGTGGTGCTGGAATGCACCAACATGCCGCCTTATGCCGCCGCGTTGCGGGCCGCGCTGGGGCTCCCGATCTACGACATCTACGCCATGATCTCCTGGTTTCATGCCGGTCTGCGGCCGCGACGATGGCCGCCGGAGGAGCCCGGGGCGGGATGAGATGAATTGCAACCAGCGGCGATGCGCGGAGATGACGGATCCGCCGAAGTCATCTCCTTGTCTGACTTGGTCGTGGTGGCGGTTGCTGCCCCAGGGCCGGCGGGCTGCTTTCAGGTGCGATTAAAAAACTCGCCGCCATCTTCGGCGCCCGCCACCCCCGCCCGGCGCCGTCCGCGCACCGACCCCGGATCGGGCGCGCAAGCGTGCTTGCAGGTCCCGCGATAGCGCGCACCCAACTGCCCGCAACAATGCGCCCCGAAAAAGCTTCATGCCCTCGGGAAGCTGGCACCCTGCGGACGCCGAGCTCTCCCCAGCGCGGGAGAGGTAACTCGACGCTTCACCTCTCTCGCTTGTTTGCGGAGCGGTCGGCGCGCAACGCGGCGGAGACGCCGGGTGCGCGCAGTCAAGGCCAAAATCCGACTACCCGGAAAGCGCGGGAAGCGGGGTTGGGCCGAACGGAGAGGGGGGCGGAAAGAGTGGTGATCCGTTGTTGATACGACCGGAAATCATCCCGCTTTACTCGCAACTGCAAGCCGGCCGCCCGCCCGGGACGCTGACGCAATGGCACCCGGCGAAGGCGGCGTAGCGGGCCGATGTGGGCAGGAAATCGGCATAGGCCGCCCGCCGTGGATCGGACGGGACACGCGCGAATCCGCGCCTTCCGGATGCCAGATGGCCAGCACGCGCGCCCTGTATGCGGCGCCGAGCTTCGGCGTCTCCGAATGATAGGCGGCGATGGCATGCGCCCAATCGCTGTCGCGCGCGTGCAGGGCCAAGAGGAAACGGGCGGCGTAGCGCGTGTTGGCGGCGGGATCGAAGGCCCGGTCCAGGCTGGCGAAGGCGTCCGGGTGGTGCAACAGGTTCACCTGCAGACAGCCGACATCGATCGAGCGCACCCCGCCCGCCTGCAGCGCACGAACGGCGGACACCGCCTGCCCCTTGGTCGGGAAGAAGTAGCCCCTTCCGTCCACATCGATCGTCCATGGCCAGGGCCGCAGCTTGGCGTTCGCATCCGCCCGGCCGCTCTCGACCAGGGCCAGGGCGGGCAGCAGCCCGACGGGAGAGCGTGCGCGTCGCCTCGGCCTCGGCGACCGCCCGCTCGCATAACGCGAACGGCGAGGCGGCGCGGGCCACAACGGGGCGAGGAGTGCAAGCGCAAGGAGGCCGAGCGGGAGGCGCATCGGTCTATCTGCACCAATTCGCGAGCCGCGCAAAAGCAATCCATGTTCGCCCTTACGAAAAAGGAACCTTCCGACCTCCGGGGGCGTTGGCGTCGCGTGGCGCGGGCCGGGTCGCGGCCCGCACGACATGACGCAGAGGAGCACATCGATGAAATCCATCCTACTCGCCGCCGCCGCCGCTCTGGCGCTGTCGGGCGGCGCCGCGCTGGCGCAGGGCGCCGGGGCGGCGGCAACCCCGCCGTCGGCAACCAGACCACCACCTCGATGGGCGCACCCACCGGCTCGCCGGGCTACGCCGCGCCGCGTTCCGGGGCGGTCCCCGGCCTGCCGGCGCAGACCAAGGAAGCGCAGCAGGATAACGCGCAGACCGCGCAAGGAACCGATCAGGGAGTGGCAACTCCGGTCCAGGGGCCGAATAACCCGATTACCGGACACACCCAGACGGCGCGCTAAGCACGCCCCGGCGGGCCGGCGGTACGCTCGCCGCCGGGTTCGGATCGCGGCGGCACTCACGAGCCTTTAACGTCGAACCCGCCGGACCGTACGGTGCTTGGCCTATCGGTGGCGGGTGCTGCATCGGTTGTTTGGTGGTCGCGATCCGCGCCATCACGCAAAGGAGCACATGATGAATTCCGTATTGCTCGCGACCGCCGCCGCTCTGGTATTTTCGAGCGGTGGCGCCTTCGCCGCGACCGGCAACTCGACCACCACCTCCATGGCCGCCCCGACCGGCTCGCCCGGCTACGCGGCGCCGCGCTCCTCCGTTGTTCCCGGATTGCCCGCCCAGACCCGGGAGGCGCAGCAGGACAACGGGCGACCGCGCAAGGCACCAACCAGGGCGTGGCGACACCGGTGCAGGGGCCGAAAAATCCGGTCACCGGCATACCCAAGTCACGCGCCAACGCAGGTGAAACCCGAGACGGCGTAGACGGGCCGGCGGCGATCGCTGCCGGCCCGCCCTCGCTTCAAGACTTGGCGCCGACCCGGGCCTGTGGCAGATCACCTCCGTCCCGTCGGAGGTTCTGCGATGCGCCTGCGCTCCCGGTTGCTGCTTGGCGCCTCGTCGTTGCTCGCCACGCCGGCACTGGCCCAGCCCCCCGCGCGCGGGAAGGCGCGCAGCGTCGAGCGCAACCCCGCCGCGGCGACCCGCCCCGGCCCGACCTCGCCGCGCACGCTGGCGCAGGCGCTGGTCGCGACCTACGCCTACAATCCCGCCCTGCTCGCTCAACGGGCGCAGCTGCGCGCAACCGACGAGGGGGTGCCGCAGGCGCTATCCGGCTGGCGGCCGACGGTCGTGGTCGCCGGCACCGCGGGCTACGGCAATGGCCTCACGCGCGAATTCCTCGCCGGGCGAATGGGAAAAGCTACCGACCGACCGCGACATCGTGACCGGCGCAGTCGACCCTTACCCAACCGCTCTATACCGGCGGGCGCGTCAATGCTACGGTGCATCGGGCGAATAATGCGGTCTTACGCCGCGCGGGCCAACCTGATCGCGCAGGAGGAGACGGCGTTCAACGACGCCGTCAACGCCTATGTCGGCGTCATTCAGGCGCGGCAGATTGACCAGATCGAGCGCAACAACGCGCAGGTGCTGGACCAGCAGCTTCAGGCCACCCGGGACCGTTTCCGGGTCGGCGAGATCACCCAGACCGATGTCGCGCAGGCGCAGGCGGCGCTGGCCAGCGCCCGAGCGACGGAACTCACCGCGCGAGGGAAGCCTGCTGACCGCCGAGGCCGCCTATATCCGCGCCATCGGCAGCGCGCCGCCGGCGGATCTGGCGGAGCCGCAGCCGCTCAAGCTGCCGGTGCGCAACGAGCAGCAGGCGGCGGCGATGGCCGGCGACAACAACCCGTCGGTGATCGCGGCGCTTTTCAATCTGGCCGGCTCGCGGAATGCCGTCGATGTCGCCTTCGGCGCGCTGCTGCCGCAGTTGAGCCTTCAGAGCCAGGCTTTCAGTCCAACAACGCCTCGGCGCGCAACCTCGACCTCGAACGGCTATCAGGTGCTGGCGAACTTATCGGTGCCGCTGTATCAGGGCGGCAGCGAATATGCCGCCGTGCGCCAGGCGCGCGAGACCGTCACCCAGGATGATCGGCTGGTCGCCGATGCTCGCCGCACGGCGGTGCAGAACGCGGTGCAGGCGTGGCAGACGTTGCAGGCGGCGCTGGCCTCGGCGGACAGCAGCCGCGCCGCCGTGCAGGCAAACCAAGTGGCGCTGGAGGGCGAGGAGCGGCAGGCGCTGGTCGGAACCGCGACCACGCTTGACGTGCTGGTTCAGCAGCAGACGCTGCTGAACGCCCGCCTCACCCTGGTACAGAACCTCGCCAGCATCGTCACCGCCTCTTACGGCGTCGCCTCCGCCATCGGGCGGCTGACGGCGCGCGACCTCGCTTTGCCGGTGACATATTACGACGACACCGCCTATTATCAGGCGGTGAAGAACAAATGGTTCGGCCTCAGCGGGCCCGGACGAATCGCAGCTTTACGGTCGCGACGCCGGCCGAAGGAGCCGGCGATGAACGAGCCGAAGCCCGCGGCGGAAGCCGCCGGCGCCGAACCGTCGATGGAGGACATCCTGGCTTCGATCCGCCGCATCCTGAACGAGGAGGAACGCCGGACAGTCACGTGCCGCCGGCACCCCGAAGGAGCCGCCGACGGATGAGGACGTGCTGATCCTGGATTCGTCGATGATGGTGAACGAGCCGCCCGCCGCCCCTTCCGAGCCGGCGGCCGGTAGCCGCGAACGACCGCCATGAACTTCCGCGCCCGGAACTTCTGGCCCCGGAGGCGGCGCGCGCCGCCGCCGCGTCGGTCGCCGGGCTGGTCGCCGCACTGACCAGCGAGCGGACAACGCAGGTCAATCGCGGCGGTCCGACGATCGAGGACTTGGTCCGCGCCGAGCTGCGGCCGCTGCTGAAGGAATGGCTGGACTACGCACCTCCCGCCGCTGGTCGAGCGGGTCGTGCGGGCCGAGATCGAGCGGGTCATGGGCCACACCCGGGCTTGACCCCCGAGCGCCGGCGCGGCGTTCAACTCGGCGATGCTGGACAAGACCTACGCCCCGCAGGCGATCGAATCGCGCATTTATGAGGGCTGGGAACGCAGTGGCGCGTTCGCCGCCGACCCGCACTCGCCGGCGGCGCCGTTCACCATCATGATCCCGCCGCCGAACGTCACCGGCAATCTGCACGTCGGACATGCGGTCACCTTCACCGTGCAGGACGTGTTGGTGCGCTGGCGGCGAATGCAGGGCCGCGACACGCTATGGCAGCCGGGCAGCGATCATGCGGGCATCGCGACGCAGATGGTGGTTGAACGGCTGCTCGCCGAACATCAGACCAGCCGGCAGGCGATCGGGCGCGAGGCGTTCCTGGATCGCGTCTGGCAATGGAAGGCCGAGTTGGGCGGGACGATCACCCGCCAGCTCCGCCGTCTCGGCGCCTCCCTCGACTGGCCACGCGAGCGGTTCACCATGGACGAAGGTCTGTCGGCAGCCGTGCGAGAGGTTTTCGTCACCCTGTATGAGCAGGGGCTGATCTACCGCGATCGGCGACTCGTCAACTGGGACCCGCAGTTTCAGTCCGCCGTCTCCGACCTCGAAGTGGAGAACGAGGAGGTTCGCGGGCATCTCTGGCATATCCGCTATCCAATCGCCGACGCGGCCGGGCGCTTCGTCACCGTCGCCACCACCCGGCCGGAGACGATGCTGGCCGACACCGCGATCGCTGTGCATCCCGCCAACGCGCGATGGCGCGATCTGATCGGGCGGGAAGCCCTCTTGCCGCTGGTCGGGCGCCGCATTCCCATCATCGGCGACGAGTACTCCGATCCGGAGAAGGGCTCGGGCGCGGTGAAGATCACGCCGGCGCACGACTTCAATGATTTTGCGGTGGGGAGGCGGCATGATCTGCCGATGCCCTCGGTGCTGGATGCCGAGGGACGCGTGATGCTGTCGGAAATCGCCGACGTGATCGCGGCGGTTCCGGATGTCGCCCATCCCGGGTTCCTGCGCACGCTCGACGGGCAGGATCGCCGGGATGCGCGCGCGGCCATCGTGGCCGAGCTTGAGCGGCTGGGGCTGCTCGAGAAGGCCGAACCGCACGTCCATCAGGTGCCGCACGGCGATCGCTCGGGCGTGCCGATCGAGCCGCGCCTGACCACGCAGTGGTTCTGCAACGCCGGCGTTCTTGCCAAGCCGGCGATCGAAGCGGTCGAACAGGGGCGGACCGAGTTCGTGCCGAAGGCTTGGGAGAACACGTTCTTCGCCTGGCTGCGCGACATCCAACCCTGGTGCATCAGCCGCCAGCTCTGGTGGGGGCATCGGATTCCGGCCTGGTACGGTCCCGATGGCGCGATCTTCGTCGCCAGCTCCGAGACCGAGGCGCGCGAAGCGGCGCGGGCTGCGCTACGGCGAAGATGCGGCACTGAAGCAGGACGAGGACGTGCTGGACACCTGGTTCAGCTCCGGCCTCTGGCCGTTCTCGACCCTCGGCTGGCCCGGGCAAACGCCGGAGTTGGCGCGCTACTATCCGACTGACGTGCTGGTGACCGGCTTCGACATCATCTTTTTCTGGGTCGCGCGAATGATGATGCTCGGGCTGCATTTCATGGACGATGTGCCGTTCCATACCGTCTATATTCACGGCCTGGTGCGCGACGAGCGCGGCCAGAAGATGTCGAAGTCCAAGGGCAACAGCATCGATCCGCTGGAGCTGATCGATCGCTACGGTGCCGACGCGCTGCGCTTCGCCATTTGCGCGCTCACCGGCCCGGGCCGGGACGTCAAGCTCGGAACCAGCCGCGTCGAGTTGTATCGCGGCTTCGTCACCAAGCTGTGGAACGCGGCTCGTTTCTGCGAGATGAACGCGATCCGTCCCGATCCCGCGTTCAATCCGGCGACGGCGCGGCTGCCGCTCGCGCGCTGGATCCTCGACGCCGCCAATCGCGCCACCGCGGAGGCGACCGCCGCCCTCGAAGCGTATCGGATCGACGAATACGCCGGCGCGCTTTATCGCTTTACCTGGAACGAGTTTTGCGACTGGTTCCTGGAGCTCGCCAAGCCCGTGCTGGCCGAGGGTGAGACCGGGGCGGCGCGCGAAGTACGCGGCGCCGCCGCCCATGTCTTCGGTACCCTGCTGCGGTTGCTGCATCCGGCGATCCCGTTCGTCACCGAGGAATTGTGGGACCGCTTCGGTTATGGCGCCCATTTTACCTTGATCCGAGCACCATGGCCGGTAGCGGTCGAAGTCGCCGAGGCCGAGACGGCGCGCGCCGAACTGGACTGGCTGACGCGGTTTATCGGGGAAGTGCGAGCGGTGCGGAGCGAGATGAACGTGCCGCCGGCGACGCTGGCGCCGATTTTGTTGCGCGATGCCGCACCCGCCAGCATGGCGCGCGCCGAGCGCTGGATCGAGGCGATCCGCCGTCTCGCCCGGGCGTCCGAGGTCTCCGTCCTGACAGGCGAGATGCCGAGGGGCTCGGCACAAGCGGTGCTGGACGAGGCGACGCTGGTGATCCCGCTTCGGGGCCTGATCGACCTCGACGCCGAGCGCGCGCGCCTCGCGCGTGAGCACGCCAAGACGTCGCAGGAAATCGAGCGCCTCACGCGCAAGCTCGCCAATGTTGAGTTCACCCGCCGCGCACCGCCCGAGGTGGTGGAGGAGACGAACGAGCGACTGAGCGCGGCGCGCGCCGAACTCGCGCGTCTCGCCGCGGCGCTGGCGCGCATCCAATAGCCCCGGCGGCGCCATCGGTCCCACAACCGGGCGCGCCCGGGATTGCCACGCCACGTAGCCGAGAGGCGGTAGCGATGACGTACTCGGCGCTGGTCGGAGTGAGAGGATTCGAACCTCCGGCCCCTGCGTCCCGAACACAGTGCTCTACCAGGCTGAGCTACACTCCGGCCGAGGCGCGCATATAGAGGCGGAGGACATCACGGGCAAGAGCCGGCAACCGCTGCCCGGTCCATGGAGCACGAGGCGCCGCGCCCGGACTGAGCGGATCGCGCCGGATGGGCGCGAGCGTCGCTCGTCGAGCTACACCAGGAAGGTTTGCAATTGGTCGGTCGCCCAGGCCGTCACCTCTTTGACTGGCTGGCCCGAGTGCAGCCGTGCCAGCATCCCGTTATGTAGCCCGCTTTGGTAAATCTGCACGGCCACCTCGGGCGACGCTTCCGACCCGGTCAGGCTCGGCTCCGCCTTATGCCATGGCCGGATCGGGTAGTTGTACACCGTGCCCGGCGGCGGCTCGACCTGTTCCCAGATCTTGAAGTCGAGCATTCCCGCAAAGGGCGGGATGTCGTAGCCATACACCACGTTGTCCCGCGCCTCGACCTGCTCCTTCTGCATCAGGTACTCGATCAGCTCCTTGGCGGCGGTTTTGTTTTGGCTGAAAGCCCATACTCCCCAGAAATACGTCGACATCGGCGTGAAGCGCCCCTTCGGCCCGACCGGCGCCGAGAACGTCCAGCAATCGGCAGCAATTTGCGGCGCGTCCCGCTTGGCCACCGCCCAGGCGGACGGCGGGTTGAAGATCAAGGCACTTTTGCCGGAAATGAGAGCACGATTGTTCGAGGCATTATCGAAGCTCTGGCCCTCGCGCGGCAGGGAACTCACAAGCTTCCGCGAATACTCCAACGCCTGCTGCACCGGCTCGGAGTTCATCAGGATGACGTTGTCGGCATCCACCAGATGAGCCCCGAAGGCTTTGAACATGGCGCCGATCTGATCCGTGCCATCCGTGTTGTTGCTGCCCCCGAATCCCATGGCGAACGTCATGTCGTCCCTGGCGGCTTGCTCCGCGAGCTTCAGCATCAGATCATAGGTCCACGCATCCTGCATTGCGGTATGCACCGGCTTAGCCGGGTAGGCCGTCACCGGATCGAACCCGTGCGCCTTCATCCAGCTGATCCGCGCGCAGGGCGGCTTGGTCTGAGTGCCCGTGCTGGTGGGGACCGCGACCCAATGACCCTTCACTTTGGCGAGGTACTCGGCGGTGGCATCCACCGGGCCATACCGGCCGATGAGCCGCTGCATCACATCGTCGATGGGCGCAAGGGATTCGCGGTTGTTGTGTACCTCCCAATCAAGAAACGTATATATGTCGTGACCCGCCCTGGCCCGGGCCTCCGCGACCTCGGTAAGCAGCATCTTGCTGCCATTGATGAAGTCGGCTTCCACCCGGACCTTGTTCTTCTCGGCCCAGACATCGACCTGTTGTTGCATGATGCCGTTGCCCGCTGGCACCCAGTGGTCCCAGAACGCGACCTTCAGGGTTCCCGCCGCGCCCGCGGTGCGGATATGCACCAGCGGCAGCGCGCTGGCTGCCGCGCCCAGCTTGAGGGCGGAGCGGCGGCCGATGGTGGTTGTCGGCATATGACGTCTCCCGGCAAGTCAGGCGACGATACTCCCGACCCTTCCTCGCCGGAAGTTCCAGGCTAGGAACGCACCAGCGGACAGCCGGTCTCCGCCATCGGCATGGTCGCCTCCTCGGCCGACATGGTCGCGATCGGCTGGTAGAAATCCCATTGCGGGCCGGAGGTGGTGGGCGGCTTCACCTGCCAGACGTACATCTTCTCCGCCACCCGTCCGTTCGGCTCGATCTGCACGTCCTGGTGGTAAAAGTCGTTCACCTTCATCTCGTGCATCTTCGCCGCCACCGGCGTGCCCTCGATGCTCTTGGCCGCTTCAACCGCCTTCAGCCAGTGCAAGGTCGCCGCGTACTGGCCGGCGTGCAGCATGGTGGGCGGCGAGGGCGGGCTCATCTTCGCGACATAGCGCTTCGTCCAGGCCCGCGTCTGGTCGGTCTGATTCCAGTAGAAGGAGTTGGTCAGCACCAGGCCCTGACAGATATCCTGTCCCAGCGCGGCGACGTTGGTGATGAACATCAGCAACGTCGCCAGTCGCTGCCCGCCCTTGACGATCCCGAACTCCGCCGCCTGCTTCAGGCAGTTCTGCAAATCATTGCCGGCGTTCGCCAAACCGATGACTTTGGCCCCCGACGCGCGCGCCTGCACCAGGTAGCTGGAGAAGTCGGCCGTGCCGAGCGGCGCGCGCACGCTGCCCAATACCTTGCCGCCGGCGGCGCGCACGAATTTTTCGGTTTGCGCCTGCAGCGAATACCCGAATTCGTAATCGACGGTGATGAAGAACCAGGTGTCGCCGCCTTTCCTGGTCAGCTCGCCGCCGGTCCCCTTCGCCAGCGCGTAGGTGTCATAGCAGAAATGGAACCCGTACGGCGTGCACAGCTTCTGCGTGAAGTCGGTCGCCGCCGGCCCGGTGATCAGATACGGGACCTGCTTTTCCTTGGAAACCGTCTGAATGGCGAGGCCGGAGGAGGTGGCGGCACCGTCGCACAGCACGCTGACGCCGCTCTTGTCCACCAGTTCGCGCGCCAACGCGGCGGCCACATTCGGCTTGTTCTGGTCGTCGCGCTGCAGAATTTCGATCGGCCGGCCGAGAACGGAACCGCCGACATCCTGCACCGCCAATTCGGTTGCCACCCGAATCCCCGGCCCGCCCACGTCCCGGTACGGGCCCCCCATGTCGCTCAGCAATCCGATCCGGACCGGTTGCGCTTGTGCGCGCAGAATGTTGGGGCGCGCGACGGGCGCGGCCGCCAATCCGGCCAGTGCGGCGCGGCGGGTAATCGGGGTCATGCGCGAACTCCTGAACGGGTTGCGTTTGTGCATCAATCCATCATCGCGCCAGGCTTTGCAACGGCACCGCGGGATCGGCCAGCTTGTCCGGATCCGGCTGCGCCCGCGCCTTGATGAGCACGGTTCCGGCGCGGATGTCGCGCGGGGCGTCGGCGGCCGTCACCCCGATCACCGCTCCGTCCTCGTCCAGATGCACGGCCGTGAAGCGCGCGCCCCGACGCCGCACCGTTCGCACCGCCCGCGCCGGCAGCCCGGCCACCTGCAGATTGACGCCGTGCTGGTCGGTCCAGAACCAGGGCACGTCGTCGTAAGCGACCGATTCTCCGGCCATGGCGCGGCCGACGGCGATGCCGTGGTTCATCGCGTGACGCCACGATTCCAACAGCACCCGGCCGAACAGCGGATGCGGGAAGGCGGCGATGTCGCCGGCCGCGTAGATGCCGGCCGCGCTGGTTTCTCCCTTCTCATCCACCACCACCCCGCCCTCTATTGCCAACCCCGCCTGCTCGGCCAGCGCGAGATGGCGCTCCATGCCGATACCGGCGATGATCAGATCGGCCTCGAACGCGGCGCCATCACGGCACAACACGCGCTCGCCTCCCGGCGTGCCCTCGATCGCCTCCACCACCACCCCGCAGCGCAGATCAACCCCCGCTTCGGCGTGCAGCTCGGCCACGAAGCGCGCCCCCTCGGCCGAGACCGAGCGGCCCATCGGCCTCGGCGCGGCTTCCAGCACGGTGACGGCGGCACCGCGAGCGCGCGCCGAAGAAGCGATCTCCAGCCCGATCACCCCGGCTCCGATGCAAACGACACGCCGCGCGTTCGCCAGCCGAGCGCGGAGCGTGCGCGCATGATCGAGCGTGCGCAGCACCAGCGCCCGCTCGCCACCGGGCACGCCGAGCCGGCGCGCTCGCCCGCCGGTCGCGAGCAGCAACCGATCGAAGGTCAACGTCCGCCCGTCGCCCAGCTCAACGCGCCGGCTCGCCGCATCCAGGAACAGGACCGGCGTCGCCAGCATGAACTCGATGCGCTGCTCGTCGTATTTGGCGGAATCGTGAAAATAGGCGACCGCCGGTTCGGATTCGGCGGTCAGCATCGCCTTCGACAGCGGCGGGCGTTCGTAGGGACGCCACGGCTCCTCGCCGATCACCAGGATGGGCCCCGCGAAACCGGCCCGGCGCATGGACACCGCCGCCCATGCGCCGGCCTGCCCGGCGCCGATGATAATGTGCGTGCCGCTCATCGGCCGATGCTTGCCCCTCGCCGCCCCGATGAACAAGTCCCGCCTTGGCCCGGCGTCGCCACACTGGCATTGTCCGGCGCGCGAGACGGCGGAGCACGGGAATGGCGGAGAACTGGGTGCGGGTGGCGGCGACCTCGGAGGTGCCGGAGAACGGCGTCATCGCGGTGCGCGCCGAGGGGCGCGAGATCGCGCTGTATCACCTGCCGGGCGGCGAGTTCCGCGCCACCGACAATGTCTGCACGCACGAATACGCCCAGCTTTCGGACGGGTGGCTTGAGGATGGCGAGATCGAGTGCCCGCTTCACGCCGCTCGCTTCGACGTCCGCACCGGCAAGGCCGTCTGCGCCCCCGCCGAGCAGGACTTGCCGGTATTCGAGGTTCGCATCGACGGCACCGATTTGCTGGTGAAACTGCCCTGAGTTAAGGGTACGACAGAGGGAGGACAGCATGGATTTCGGCGCTGCGATCTTCACCACCGACTACTCGATCCAGCCGGTCGCGCTCGCCAAAGCGCTGGAGGAGCGCGGCTTCGAATCGCTGTGGGCGCCCGAGCACTCGCACATTCCGCTCTCCCGCCGCTCGCCCTGGCCGGGCGGGGCCGACCTGCCGAAGCAATACTATGACGTGATGGACCCTTTCGTGGTGCTGAGCGCGGCCGCGGCGGCCACAACCCGGCTGAAGCTCGGTACCGGCGTTTGTCTGGTGATCCAGCGCGACACGATCCAGACCGCGAAGCTGGTGGCCTCGATTGATCACATCTCGAACGGGCGCTTCCTGTTCGGCGTCGGCGGCGGCTGGAACGCGGAGGAGATGGAGGATCACGGGACCGACTTCGGCACGCGCTTCAAGCATCTGCGCGAGCAGATCGAGGCGATGAAGGAGATCTGGACCAAGCCGAAGCCCGAGTATCACGGGGAAACGGTGCGTTTCCCGCCGATGATGGCCTGGCCGAAGCCGGTGCAGACGCCACATCCCCCGGTCATCGTCGGCGGCGCCTTCCCGCAGGCCGCGCGGCGTGCCATCCGCTATGCCGACGGCTGGATTCCGATCGCCGGGCGCGGCGGCGATATGGGGGAGCTGCTGCCGGAGTTCCGCCGGATGGCGAAGGAGGCCGGCCGTGATACCGCTGGCCTGCCGGTCAGCGTCTTCGCCGCCCCGGCCGATGCCGACGCGCTGAAGCGGCTGCGCGACGCGGGCGTGGCGCGCGTGGTCGCCAACCTGCCCTCGGCGGCGTCCGACCAAATCCTGCCGCTGCTCGACAAGTGGCACGGTTTGATGCGGGAAGCGGGAGGATAGGCAACCCGGCTCGCCCCCGGGACTTCTCCCTTCGGTCGCGATCGCGCGTTTTGACGCCCGGCTGACGGTTGGCCAAACTCGGGTCGATCAAGCGCGCGCCGGAGGGAGATCAGCATGCGGGCTGCCTTGGATGCGGTTCTGAAGCGCTTCATCACTCTCGGGCGGCTCACCGTCCGCTGGCCGGGCGGCGCAACCTCGTCCTATGGCGGCTTGCCGGGCTCGGGGCCTAAGGCGGGGATGGCGCTGCGCGATGCCGCTTCCATTCGCGGTCTGGTGCTGAATCCCGCGCTGCGGGCGGGCGAGCTCTACATGGAGGGCGGGCTCGCGCCCGACGGCTGCGACATCTATCAACTGCTCGATCTGTTGATGCTGAACCTGATGGCGAACGCGCACGGCCATCCGATGGCGCGGCTTCGTTCGGCCATCGCCACCGTCAGGCGCCGCTTCGATCAGCACAACCCGGCGCCGCGCGCCCGCCGCAACGCCGCCCACCACTACGACCTGAGCGGCCGCCTCTACAGCCTGTTCCTTGATCGCGACCGGCAATATTCCTGCGCCTACTTCCCGCGCGGCGACGAGACGCTGGAGGAGGGGCAGACGGCAAAGAAGCGCCACATCGCCGCCAAGCTCTGCCTCAACCGCCCCGATCTGCGCGTGCTCGACATCGGCTCGGGCTGGGGCGGGATGGCCCTGACGCTGGCGCGCGAGCACGGCGCGCGCGTGCTCGGCGTCACCCTGTCCGCCGAGCAGCTCGCCGAATCGCGCGCCCGCGCCCAAGCCGAGGGCCTCGCCGATCGCGTCCGCTTCGAGCTGATGGACTACCGCGCCGTCAACGAACCCTTCGACCGCATAGTTTCGGTCGGGATGTTCGAACATGTGGGCGTGGTCCATTACGGCGAGTTCTTCACCACCCTCGCACGCTGCCTGAAGCCGGATGGCGTGGCGTTGCTGCACGCGATCGGCCGCAACGAGGGGCCGGGCAGCACCAATCCCTGGCTCGACAAATACATCTTCCCCGGCGGCTATTGCCCGGCACTGTCGGAGGTGCTGCCGGGGATCGAACGCGCACGGCTGCTCACCACCGATATCGAAATCCTGCGCCTGCACTACGCCGAGACGCTGCGTCACTGGCGCCGCCGCTTCGCCGCCAACCGCGACGCCATCACAACGCTGTACGACGAGCGATTCTGCCGGATGTTCGAGTTCTATCTGGCGGGAGCGGAGCTTTCCTTCCGGCGCGAAAACATGATGATCTTCCAGATTCAGATCGCGCACGATCAGACCGCGGTGCCGCTCACCCGCGACTACATCCCCGAAGCCGAGCGGCGCATGGCCGGCGGCTTCGCGCTCGGACCGTCGCCGGAGCTTCGCCGATCGCCCTGAGCATCGGTTCACCCCCGTTATCCACATCGGTCCACCGCAACAAACCGGGCGCGCTGCGGCGGCGGCGGCTAAAACGGGGGTGTGGACATCGCCGATTCGCCTCTCCTCGGATTATCGCAGCGACTGCCGCCGTCCAACCTGCAGGCCGAGCAGGCGCTGCTGGGCGCCCTGCTCGCCAACAACAGAGCCTATGAGCGGGTAGCCGAGTTCCTCGCCCCCGAGCATTTCGTCGATCCGATCCATGGCCGCATCTTCCAGGCCATTGCGCGCCGGATCGAGGCCGGAAAGCTCGCCGACGCGGTGACGCTGAAGGCGGAGTTCGAACACTCCGGCACTTTGGCCGAGGTCGGCGGCACCGCCTACCTCGCGCAACTTCTGTCGGCGATGGTCGGCATCATCAACGCCGGCGAATACGGCCGCGCCGTACACGATGCGTGGCTGCGGCGGCAGTTGATCGACATCGGCGAGACGGTGGTCAACAACGCCTTCGGCGCGGAGCCGGAACTGGACGGCGCCGGCCAGATCGAGGCCGCCGAGCAAAGTCTGTTCGAGCTGGCGAGCGAGGGCGGCGGCGACGGTGGGCCGATCCCGTTCGAGCGGGCGTTGGTCGCGGCCATTCAGGGCGCCGAGCGCGCCTTCCATCGCCAGGGCGGCGTCTCCGGCCTGACCACGGGATTGCGCGACATCGATGCCCGGTCGGGCGGGATGCACGCCTCCGACCTCCTGATCCTCGCCGGCCGGCCGGGCATGGGCAAAAGCGCCCTCGCAACCAAGATCGCCTTCGGCGCCGCCAAGGCGCTGCTGGCCGAGACACGCGCAATGGACCCGAGTGCGATGCCGAAGCGATGCGTCGCCATTTTCTCGCTCGAGATGAGCGCCGAACAGCTCGCGACCCGCCTGCTGTCGGAGGAAGCGCGCATCTCCGGCGACCGCATCCGCCGCGGCGACATCGGTCAGAAGGACTTCGATCGCTTCGTGCAGGTCTCGCGCGAAGTCGCCGGCCTGCCGATTCAGATCGACGACACCCCGGCGCTGACCCTCTCGGCGCTGCGCACGCGCTGCCGGCGGTTGAAGCGTACCAAGGGGCTCGCGCTGGTGGTAGTGGACTATCTCCAGCTCATGCGCCCGGCCGCCGGCACCAAGCCCGAGAACCGGGTGCTGGAGATCAGTCAGATCACCCAGGGGCTGAAGGCGATCGCCAAGGAACTGGAGGTGCCCATGCTGGCGCTGTCGCAGCTCTCGCGCGCGGTGGAGGCTCGGGAGGACAAGCGGCCGCAGCTCGCGGATTTGCGCGAGTCGGGCACCATCGAGCAGGATGCCGATTGCGTGATGTTCATCTATCGCGACGAGTATTACTTGAAGGCGCGCGAGCCCAAGCAGATGGCGTTTGACACCGAGGACAAGTTCCACGCGCAAATGGACAAGTGGAAGCGTGACATGGAGGCGGTGCACAACAAGGCGGAGCTGATCATCGCCAAGCAGCGCCACGGTCCGACCGGGAAGGTCGATCTGTTCTTCGAGGCCGAGTTCACGCGCTTTGCCGATCTGGATCAGACACATGGCGAGTTCGGCTGAAGCCGGCGCGACGCTCGGGATCGACCTCGCCGCCGTCGTCGCCAACTGGCGCCTGCTCGCCTCGCTTCACGGCGCTTCGGTCGCCGCCGTGGTAAAGGCCGACGCATACGGATTGGGGGCCGCCCGGGTCGTGCCGGCGCTGCGCGATGCCGGATGCCGACACTTCTTTACTGCGCTGCCCGGCGAGGCGCTGACGATCCGCGATTTGGTGCCCGACGCGTTGCTGGGTGTGTTGAACGGGCTGCTGCCGGGTGCCGAGACCGAGTACGCGGCGCGCGATCTTGTGCCCGTCCTCGGCTCGCCGGGCGAGATCGACGCCTGGAACGCGGCGGCGGGCGCGGCGGGGCGGAAGCTGCCGGCGATCCTGCACATCGACACCGGCATGTCGCGGCTCGGCCTCGCCGCGCACGAGCTGGACGCGATTTCCTCCCGCCTCGCGGGCATTCGCGTCCTCTACGTGATGACCCACCTCGTCGCCGCCGACGAACCCGCAAATCCGCTCAATGAATTGCAACGGCGCCGCTTCGAGGCCGGGTGCGCCAAGCTGCCGCCGGCGCCGCGCAGTCTCGCCAACTCCGCCGGCATCTTTCTGCCCGGCTTCGGCTCTGATCTTGCCCGGCCGGGGGCGGCGCTCTACGGCATCAACCCGACGCCGGGACGCCCCAATCCGATGCGGAGCGTCGTGCGGCTGCGGGCGCGCGTGCTCGCCGTGCGCGACATCGAAGCCGGCGCGAGCGTCGGCTACAACGCCACTTGGCACGCCACCCGGCCCTCCCGCATCGCCACCGCAGCCATCGGCTACGCCGATGGCTGGCTGCGCAGCCAATCGAACCGCGGCACCGCCCGCTTTGACGGCCGGCCGCTGCCGCTGGTAGGGCGTGTGTCCATGGACCTCACCACCTATGACGCGACCGAGCATCCTGCGCTGGCGCCGGGCGACTGGCTTGAGCTGATCGGCGACGGCGGCCCCGATGAGGTGGCCGCGGCGGCCGGGACAAACGGCTACGAAATCCTCACCTCGCTCGGCCGGCGCTTTCACCGCGTCTATTCGTGAACCCGCTCGACCTGCTGGCCGCGCTGGGGCGCGGCGCGATCGGGGCGGTGCGGGGCGCCGGCTCGTTGGCGATGTTCGCGTTGTCGGGCGTCTCGCACCTGCTGCGCCCGCCCTTTTATCCGCGCATGTTCGCCCGCGCGCTGCTGGAGATCGGCTATTTCAGCCTGCCGGTGGTGGCGCTGACGGCGATCTTCACCGGCATGGTGCTGGCGCTGCAATCCTATCTCGGCTTTTCCCGTTTCTCGGCGCAGAGCGCGACCGCCAATGTCGTGGTGCTGTCGATCACACGTGAGCTGGGACCGGTGCTGGCCGGACTGATGGTGGCCGGACGGATCGGTGCCGCGATGGCGGCCGAGATCGGGACGATGCGCGTCACCGATCAAATCGACGCACTGACGACACTCTCAACCAACCCGATGAAATATCTGGTGACGCCGCGACTGTTGGCGGGGGTGATCGCGTTGCCGGCATTGGTCGTGGTGGCCGACATCCTGGGCGTGATGGGCGGCTTCATCGTCGGCACGCTGAAACTCGGCTTCGGGCCGGCCGCCTATCTGCACAATACGTTCAACTTCATGCAGACCATCGATGTCGTCTCCGGGCTGGTGAAGGCGGCGGTGTTCGGCTTTCTGATCGCACTCATGGGCTGCTATCAGGGATATCAACAGCCGCGGCGGCGCCGAGGGCGTGGGCGCGGCCACCACCGCCGCCGTGGTCGGCGCCTCGATCCTCATCCTGGCCTTCGACTACGTGCTGACCGAGCTGTTCTTCACCTGATGTCCGAGGCCAAGATCAGGGTTCGCGGCCTTCGCAAGAGCTTCGGCGACAAGCGCGTTCTCGATGGCGTCGACCTGGATGTCGCCGCCGGCAGCACCATGGTCGTGATCGGCGGCTCCGGCAGCGGCAAATCGGTGCTGGTGAAATGCATCCTCGGGCTGCTCGAACCCGATGCCGGGCGGATCGAGATCGACGGGCGGGATCTCCTGGCGATGAGCTCGTCTGATCGGGCACGGGTTCGCACCGGGATCGGGATGCTGTTCCAGAACGGCGCGCTCTTCGACAGCCTGCCGGTCTGGGAGAACGTCGCCTTCGGCCTGCTCGCGCGCCGGCAAGTCAGTCGCCGGCAAGCGCGCGGGCGCGCCACCGAATTCCTGGCGCAAGTCGGATTAGCCAAGAGCGTCGGCGACCTCTACCCGGCCGAACTGTCGGGCGGGATGCAAAAGCGCGTGGCGCTCGCCCGCGCCATTGCCGCGCGCCCCGACATCATGTTTTTCGATGAGCCGACGACCGGCCTCGACCCGATCATGGGCGCGGTAATCGACGCGCTGATCGTCGATTGCGTCCGCCATCTGGGCGGGACCGCCATCGCCATCACTCACGACATTCCGAGCGCGCGGCGCATCGGCGATCAGGCGGCGATGCTCGCTGACGGGCGTATCATCTGGACCGGAGCGGCAACGGCGCTGATGGAGAGCGGCAACCCGGCGGTGGACCAGTTCACGCACGGGCGGCGCGAGGGACCGATCCAGATGGAGCTGCGGCGTTAGCCCGAATGCGGTTTGTCATGCACCCGGACGCGGCGTACCAGTACCCGGTCTGGTGGGTCGGGCTCACCATCGCGCTCCTGGGCATCGTCCTGGCGGTCGTGGTGGAGCTGTCGGTGCGGCGGGTCGTGTCGTTCGAGTTCCGCCGTCGGCACAACGACGTCGCCGCGGCGATGCTCTCGATCATCGGCGTAACTTATGCCGTCCTCCTCGCCTTCGTCGCCATGCTCGCCTGGGAGGGTTTCAACCGGGCGCAGGCGGCAAGCTCCGCGGAAGCCGGGCTGGTGCGCGACATCGCCGATACTGCCTCGGGTCTTCCCGAACCCGAGCGCTCCGCGTTCAGGAGCGACATCACCGATTAC
Organism: uncultured Pseudomonadota bacterium; assembly: GCA_963762525.1. Lineage (GTDB taxonomy): Bacteria > Pseudomonadota > Alphaproteobacteria > Acetobacterales > Acetobacteraceae > DATFDN01. Next base: position 636,634 of record CAVXKT010000003.1, on the reverse strand, counting down.
GCCAGGGTCGTGGTAACGGTGGAGTGGCCGGCGCAGGCGGCGGGCCGGCCCTCAGACGGCGCCGGGGACTATCTCGACGCACTCAATCTCAAGTCGGTTGGCCTTCGGCCCTCGACCATCGCAGAGGGAAATCTGCAAGCGCAGTTGCTGCAATCGCTGACACGACTGCAGGATGCGCGACAGGAGCGGATGCTGGCGGCGGGAACCACCATTCCCGCCATCGTCTGGGTGGTGCTGCTGCTGGGCGGCGGTCTCACCATCGGCTTCGCCTCCTTTCTCGGGGTGGAAAGTTTGGCGATGCATTTTGGCATGTCGTCCGCGCTCGCCGTCTCCGGCGCGCTGGTGCTGATCCTGATCGTCGCGCTCAGTAATCCGTTCAGGGGCGACTTCCGCGTGTCCGCGGCGCCCTTCCAGCGCGTCCTGGCGCAGATCGCGCATGCCGCTCCGTGAGGCGGGCGATCAAGGCGGACGCCGCAGGGTTGCAGCTGACCGAGTGATCCACCAGCCGCAACCGGGAGACGCTCGCGTCGTTCAACGCGCGACATCGAGCGGGAATCTGGACATGAAGGCACTCTGCTGGCACGGCAAGGGAGATATTCGCTGCGATACCGTGCCCGATCCGAAGATCGAGCACCCCCGCGACGCCATCATCAAAGTGACCGCCTGCGCGATCTGCGGCTCCGACCTCCACATCTACGACGGCATGATCCCGACCATGCAAAGCGGCGACGTGCTCGGCCACGAAACCATGGGCGAGGTGGTGGAGGTCGGCTCCGGAATCTCCCGATTGAAGGTCGGGGATCGTGTCGTAATCCCGTTCACCATCGCCTGCGGCGAATGTTTCTTTTGTGCGCGCGGCTTCTTTTCCGGCTGCGAGCGCACCAACCCCAATCACGTAACGGCGGAAAAGTTCTGGGGCCATTCGCCGGCCGGGCTGTTCGGCTATTCGCATATGCTCGGCGGCTATGCCGGCGGGCAGGCGGAATATCTGCGCGTCCCCTACGCCGATGTCGGTGCTCTCAAAGTGCCGGAGGGGCTGTCCGACGATCAGGTGCTGTTCCTGTCGGACATCTTTCCCACCGGCTTCATGGCCGCCGATTTCTGCAACATTCAGAAGGGCGACACGATCGCCATCTGGGGCTGCGGCCCGGTCGGGCAGTTCGCCATTCGCAGCGCCTTCCTGCTCGGCGCCGGCCGCGTGATCGCAATCGACACCGTGCCCGAACGCATGTCCCTGGCGCGCAGCGCCGGCGCGGAGACGCTGGATTTCAGAAAGGAGGACATCTACGACCGTATTCAGGAGATCACGAAGGGACGCGGCGCCGATGCCTGTATCGACGCCGTCGGCACCGAAGCCGACGCCACCGCCAGCCTCGATTCGATGCTGGACCGGGTGAAGGTCGCGACCTTCATGGGAACCGACCGCCCGCACGTGCTGCGCCAGGCCATCCATTGTTGCCGCAACTTCGGAACGGTCTCGCTGGTCGGCGTCTATGGCGGGCTGGTCGACAAGATACCGATGGGGAGCGCGATTAATCGCGGGCTGACCATGCGAATGGCGCAGACGCCGGTGCAGCACTACATGCCGAAGCTGCTGGAGCACATCCGCAATGGCGAGATCGATCCGACCGTCATCATCACCCATCAGGCGAAGCTGGAGGACGGGCCGAGGTTGTACAAGACCTTTCGCGACAAGCAGGACGGCTGCATCAAGGTGGTGATGAAGCCGTAGGCTTCAGCGCGCGAGCATCTGGCTCCCGACCAGGCGCGCGTAAAGCCCTTCGCGGTCGAGCAACGCGGCGTGGGTGCCCTGTTCCACGGCGCGCCCGTCGGCCATGGCTACCACCAGATCGGCGTCGCGCACCGTGGACAATCGGTGCGCGACGATGATCGTCGTGCGGCCCTTGCGCAGGCGTGCCAACGCCGCCTGCACCGCCGCCTCGCTTTCGGCGTCGAGAGCGCTGGTCGCCTCGTCGAGCAGCAGCACGCGCGGATCGCGAAGCAACGCCCGCGCCAGCGCCACGCGTTGACGTTGCCCGCCGGAGAGGCGTTGCCCGCCGGGGCCGACCCTGGTCGCGAATCCCTCGGGCAAGTCGGCGATGAAGCCGCCGGCTGCCGCCTCGGCCGCCGCCTCCACCTCGGCCTCGGTCGCATCCATCCGGCCCATGCGGATATTGGCGGCGATGGTGTCGTCAAACAGCAGCGTGTCCTGGCTCACATAGGCGATGGCGTCGCGCAAACTGGCAAGCGTGACGCCGCGCACGTCGACGCCGTCCAGCCGCACCGCACCCCGGGAGACGTCGTGCAGCCGCGGGATTAGCGCGAGCGCGGTGGACTTGCCGGCGCCTGACGGTCCGACCAGGGCCACCGTCGCACCCGGCGCCGCCTCGAAGCTCAGACCATCGAGGCCGGTCCGCCCGTCCGGATAGACGAAGCGCACGTCGTCGAACGCCACCCGCCCCATGCTGCCCGGCACGCCGGCGGCAAGCGGCACCGCGCCGGTGGCCTCGGTCACGCGCGGGCGGTCGTCCATCACCCCGAATACCCGCGAGAGCCCAGCCAGCCCTTCCTGTAATGCTGCGTTCAGCGAGCCCAGTGCGCGCAACGGCCGCGAGGCGATCAGCAGCGCGGCGACGAATCCGGTGAAATTGCCGATCGTCTGCGCGCCGGTGGCGGCCCGCCAGCCGGCAAACCCGATCACCAGCGCGACGGCACCGCCACCCAGCACCTCAAGGACCGGATCAACCCGGGCGCGCCCTTTGCTCATGCGCAACAACGCCCGATAAAGCGCAGCAAAGGCCGCTTCGGCGCGTTGCGTTTCCATCGGTTCCAACCGATAGGTGCGCACGGTGCGCGCCTGCGCGAAGCTCTCGTTCAGCAGCGCCGACGCCTCGCCCATTCGCTCCTGCATTCCGCCTGAAGCGCGTCGCACACGCCGGCCGATGCGCTGGATCGGGATTGCAGCCAGCGGATAGAGCGCGGCGGCGATCAGGCTCAGCAGCCAATCCAGCCACAGCATCGACGCGATCAGGCCGATGACCGTTACCGCATCGGCGACGCCGTTGACCGCGCGCGTGAGCGAATCACGGATCACCGCCGCATCGGTGGTGAAGCGGGCGGCGAGTTGCGCCGGTGCTTCGCGCTCGATGCGCGCGAGATCGGCGTACGCGAGATGGGCGAACAGGCGCCCCTGAAGTCCGCGTATCACCAGCAGGACGACCCGCTGCACCTCCACATTCTGGAAATACTGGGCCGCCGCCTTCACCGACGAGACCAGGATGACCAGCGCCGGAATCTGATACAGGATACGCTGATCGCGATTGGCGAACATGGTGAACGCGTGGTCGATCACCAGCGGATAGAGCGCCGTGGTGCCGGCCATCAGTCCGGTCAGGGCCAGGATCACCAGCAGCCGCGTCTTGTGATGGCGTACGTGCTCGCGCCACAGCCGCGCCAGCAACGCCCGCGTGCTCTCGGCGTCGGGCGCGCGGGTCATCCGCTCCAGGATCGAATCAGAGCGAAATCCCCGCTCCCCCGCGGCTTCGGCCAAAGGGCGGCCCGAGGGCATGCCTTGCGGGAGGGGGTCAGGGGGAGGGGTCGCGGATGAGTTCGCCTGCATTCCCCGAATTCCTAGCTTGGTACGGCAAACCTCGAAAGCGGGTGCAGCCCGCACCCTCCCCTAACCCCCACCCGCGACGGGAGGGGGAACCTTCTTGGGAGCCCCGGCGTCAATCTTCCGTCGCAGCCAATCCCGGCACGCCCCCGCGTCGGCGACGCACCCGCCCGCCATCCAGCACCGTCGCACTTCCGTCAGCAGCGCCCCGACTTGCGGGCCGGGCGTGACGCCGAGCGCCAGCACGTCGCGCCCCGCCAGCGGGAACACCGGGCGCGGCAGCGCGGCAAGCCGCGCGCGCAGCACTTCAGAACGTCCTGCAAGCCAGACGCGGTCGATCAGCACCTCAGCCGGCGTGTCGGCCAGCAGCCGACGCAGCGTCGCGTCGTCATCCTCGGCCCGCGGGGCGGGGCCGCGCAGCCCCAGCAGGCGCTCGCGCTCGGCGCCGGACAGGCGCAGCCGGTCGGCCACAGCTTCGATGTCGCCCGCGAGAAGTGCGGCCAACCGCAGCAGCGGATCGGGCGGCGCGCCGGCCCCGACCAGGCGCACGAGCGGCCCGGGGTCGGCGCCCTCGGGCAGAACCGCGCCCAATACTCCAAGCTCCGCCATCAGTTCGACTGCGCCGCGCGGATCGGGCGCCATCAGGATGCGGCGAAGCTCGCTCCACACCCGCTCCGGCGACAAATGCGCCAATCCCGCAACACCTTCGCGGATCGCCGACATCGCCTCGCCGTCCGGCGAGCCGCGCCCATAGCGGGCGTGGAAGCGAAAGAAGCGCAGGATGCGCAGATAGTCCTCGGCGATGCGTCGCGCCGCCTCGCCGACGAAGCGCACCCGCCCGGCGTGCAAATCGGCGACGCCGCCGAAATAGTCGAACACCTCGCCGTCGGCGGTCATCGACAGCGCGTTGATGGTGAAGTCGCGCCGCGCCGCGTCCGCTCGCCAGTCGTCGGTGAACGCCACGACCGCACGGCGCCCATCGGTCGCCACGTCGCGGCGCAAGGTCGTCACCTCGTATCCGCGCCCCTCCGCCAGCGCTGTTACCGTGCCGTGCGCGAGGCCGGTCGGGACCGCGCGCAAGCCCGCGCCGGTCAGACGCGCGATCACCAAGTCGGGATGCAGCGGCGTCGCGATGTCGATGTCGGCGACCTCGCGGCCGGCCAGCACATCGCGCACCGCACCGCCGACCACACGGGAGCCGGGCAGCGCCGCCAATACGGCGGCAAGCCCCGGCGCTGCGGGAAACGCCGCGATCACGGCGCGCGTCGCAAGGTCTCCGCCACATGCACCAGGATCGCAGCGGTGGCGCCCCAAATGTAATGCTCCGCATGGGGCCAGACCCACACGTCGCGGGCGATGCCGTTACGCTCCTGGCGCTCGCGGCGCGGTGCGCGGGGATCGAGCAGCACCTCGACCGGGAACTCGAATACGGCCTCGACCTCGCGCGGGTCCGCCACCAAGGGCAGCGCCGGCGGGATCAGGCCGAGCACCGGCGTGATCCGAAACCCGGTCCCGGTCAGGAAATCGCCGATCCGGCCCAGCACCTCGACTTGCCCGGGGTCGAGCGCCACCTCCTCGCGCGCTTCTCGCAACGCCGCCGAGACGACGTCCTTGTCCTCGGGATCGATCCTTCCGCCGGGGAAGCTAATCTGTCCGGCGTGCCGGCGGAGGCGCTCGTTGCGCTTCGTCAGCAATACCCCGGGATGATTGCCGGTGACGAACGCGACCAGGACGGCGGCGGCGGTTGGCGGGCGTGCGCTCGCGCGCAGCAACTCGGCGCCGTGCACCACCCCGCCCACTTGATGTTCGCCCAGAACGGCGCCGGAAAGACGGCGACGCAGCTCGGTTGCCTGCACGCCGACCTATTCCTCGCCCGGCGGCAGCTCGCCCAGCGGGAAGAACATATCGCGGCTCCAGACGCCCAGCATCCGCCGCCCGCCCACCCAGCGCGGCTCACCGAGCGCCACCAGCTCGTAATAGACGGCGCGGCTGATCCGCGCCTCGACCGCGGGCGTCCCGACCCCCGGGCGGACCCGGATATAGGGCGTGCGCTCGCAGCTCAGGATATCGCGTGCGACGCGGATCGGATGTTCCGGCCCGGCGGTGATGACCTGATCGATGTTGGTCCGGAAAGACAGCAACTGGGCGCGTCCGTCGCCGGTCCAATCCAGTTCAACGGCGACGAATGGGGCGTCCTCCACCTCGATGCGCCCGCGCTCGGCCGGCGTCTCCAGCCAAAACGAGCCGTCGTGCTCGCGCTTCAGCACGCTGGCGAACAGACAGACCAGTTCCTTGCGGCCGATCGGCGTCCCTCGATAGAGCCAAGTGCCGTCGCGTTTGATCAGAAAGGGTAGATCGCCGCAATCGACCGGTGGGCGTCGGAAGCGCGCGCGTGGGTTCGGCAGCCCCCCCGGCAGACCGGCAACCCCGCGGGCGGTCTCGCCGTGTCCGACCTCCGACGGCGATGCAGAACTGGCGTTGTTCACGTCTCCGTCCCCCGGTTGATGCAGCGGCCGTTGCCGGGTGGCATATGGTAGCCTCCCCCCCATCAGAGAAGTGCGGCAGGATACGCATTCAAGATTGAAGACATGGAGAACGGCATGACGGGCGCCGCGACCGAGGTTGCGCTGGCGGACATCGAGGCGCTGGGCGCCCGCATCGGGCGCGTACGCGCGGCTGTCGGGCGGGTGATCTTCGGCCAGCGAGACGTTGTGGACCAGGCGCTGATCACCCTGCTCGGCGGCGGTCACGCGCTGCTGGTGGGCGTGCCCGGATTAGGCAAAACGCGGCTGGTGGAGACGCTCGGCATCGTCACCGGCCAGTCCGTCAAGCGCGTGCAGTTCACCCCCGACCTGATGCCGGCCGACATCATCGGGAGCGAGGTGCTGGAGGAATCCGATATCGGCCGACGCAGCTTCCGCTTCATCCCCGGCCCGGTCTTCTGCCAATTGCTGATGGCCGACGAGATCAACCGCGCCAGCCCGCGCACCCAGTCGGCGCTGTTGCAGTCAATGCAGGAGCGGCGCGTCACCGCCGGCGGTCACGAGCACGCCCTGCCGACGCCCTTTCACGTGCTGGCGACGCAGAACCCGCTGGAGCAGGAGGGCACCTATCCGCTGCCGGAAGCGCAGCTAGACCGCTTCCTGATGCAGATCGACATCAGCTATCCCGAGGCGGCGGACGAGCGGGTGATGCTGCTCGCCACCACCGGCGCCGAGGAGGCGCATGCCGAGCCGGCCATGACGCCGGCCGAGCTGATGGCGGCACAGGCGCTGATCCGGCGGGTTCCGGTCGGCGAGACGGTGCTGGACGCGATTCTGGCGCTGGTGCGCGGCGGCCGGCCGGAGACCGCCGTTGACGAGACGGTGCGCCGGGCGGTTGCTTGGGGGCCGGGGCCGCGTGCGGCGCAGGCGCTGATGCTGGCAGCGCGCGCGCGCGCGCTGCTGGACGGGCGGTTGTCGCCCAGCATCGACGACGTGGCCGCCCTCGCCCGCCCGGTCCTGCGCCACCGCATGGCGCTGAGCTTCGCCGCCCGCGCCGACGGGCTGGAGTTGGAGGCGGTGATCGACAAGCTGGTTGAGCGCCTTGGTTGAGGTGGCGCGCCCGCGCCCGCGCCCGCCATGCCGAGGCATTGGCCGCGCGGCTGCCGGCGTTGCTGGTGGCCGCCGAACGGGTCGCGGCGACCGTCGCCCAGGGCGTGCATGGGCGGCGCCGATCCGGGCGCGGCGACAGCTTCTGGCAGTTTCGCCGCTTCGCGCCCGGCGATCCGTCGGCCCGCATCGACTGGCGCCGCTCCGCCCGATCCGGTCGCACGCCGCCCGACGGTTGGTTCGTGCGGGAGACCGAGTGGGAGGCGGCGCAGACCGTCTGCATCTGGCGCGATGCCTCGCCCAGCATGGACTGGCGCTCGGAGGCGGCGACGGCGACCAAGCGCGATCGGGCGGAGCTTCTGATCTTGGCGCTGGCGGCTCTGCTGCTACGCGGCGGCGAGCGGGCGGCGCTGATCGCCCGGCCCTTCCGCGCGGTCTCAGGCCGCGCCGGCCTCAATGCGCTCGCCACCATGCTGAGCACCGACGGTGCCGGGGGCCTGCCCCCGGAGTTGCCGCTGCCGCGGCACGCAAAAATCGTTCTGATCAGCGACTTCCTGACCGATGTTGCGGAATGGCAGTCACTGATATCTCGGCTTGCCGCGCTGCCCGCTTCCGGATACCTGCTGCAAGTGCTCGATCCCGCCGAGACGATATTGCCGTACGAAGGCCGAGTACCGCTTCACCGGTCTGGAGCGTGAATCCCCGCTCCTGGTGCCGCGAGTGGAAGGCTTGCGCGAAGCCTACGGAGCGCGGCTGCGGGCGCTGCAGGACACGCTGCTCGCCAGCTGTCGCGCCATCGGGTTCGGCTTCGGGATGCACCGCACCGATCACCCGCCCGAAACCGCGCTGCTGACGCTCTATTCGGCACTGTCGGCCCGATGAGCCTGACCGCACCCTGGGTCTTGCTGGCGCTCACCGCGCTGCCGCTGCTGTGGTGGCTGCTGCGCGTCACGCCGCCGGCGCCGCGCCTGCAGAGCTTCCCCGCGATCCGCCTGCTCGCCGGGCTTGAGCCGCGCGAGGAGACGCCGGCCCGCACCCCGCCCTGGTTGTTGGCGCTGCGGATCCTCGCCGCCGCCTTGGTGATCATCGGCTTGGCGGGGCCGGTCCTCGACTCGGGCTCGGTCCTGCCCGGCCGCGGGCCGCTGCTCCTGGTCCTCGACAACGGCTGGGCCTCCGCCGCCGACTGGCCGCGGCGGATGCAGGCGGCCAATCTGGCGCTGGATCGTGCCGCCCGCGCGCACAGGCAGGTGGCGCTGCTCGCCACCGCCGATGACGAGGCCGCCAACCGGCCCGCCGCCACGCCGCTCATGGCGCCCGAGGATCTGCGCTCACGGCTGGCGACTCTGCGTCCGCTTCCCTGGCCGGCGGACCGTGTCGGTGCGGCGTCGGCGCTCGGTTCGCTGCGCGGCGTCTTCGGCGGCGCAGTGTATGTGGCGGACGGACTGACCGACGGCGCCGGGTTCGCCGACTTCGCGCGGTCTCTGCGCGATTTCGGTGCGGTGGACGAGGTGTGTTGCGCGCTTGCCCCGCCGCGGATGCTGCTGGCCCCGCCCGCCGGGGACCGGCTGCTCGCGCGGGTGGTGCAACCGCCTCAACCGACCGCCGCGCGGGTCGCGGTGCTGGGCCAGACCGGTGACGGGCGCACTCTGGCGCGTGCCGACATCGCTATTCCGGCGGGCGCCGCGGCCGGCGAGGCCGAGATCACTTCCCCGCCCGAGCTGCGCAACCGCATGGCGCGACTGGTTCTGGAAGGAGCGCCCTCGGCCGGGTCGGTAGCGCTGCTGGACGAGGGCTTGCGCCGCCGGCCCGTGGGCCTCGTGCTCGCCGGCGACCAGGGACAGGCGGACGCGCCCTTTGTCGGTCAGCTCTATTACGTCCGCCGCGCTCTCGCCCCATTCGCCGAACTGCGCGAGGCGGATCTCGCCACGCTGCTCACCCGCGACGTCTCCGTGTTGGTCATCCCGGACGAGCTGCCGGGGGATTCGGCCACGCGTGCGGCGCTGACCCGCTGGGTGGAAGCCGGCGGCGTGCTGATCCGTTTCGCCGGTCCGCACCTGGCGGAGGCGGCGGCGACGCCGGAAGCCGATCCGCTGCTGCCGGTGACCCTGCTCGGCGGGGACCGTGAGCTTGGCGGGGCGATGTCGTGGAGCCGCCCGGCCGGGCTCGCCCCGTTCCCGGCCAACTCACCCTTTGGCGGACTGAGCGTACCGGCCGATGTGCGGATCACCCGTCAGGTGCTGGCCGAGCCCTCGGCGGCGCTCGCCGCGCACACCTGGGCGCGGCTCGCCGACGGCACGCCGCTGGTGACGGAAGCGGCGCGGGGACGCGGGCGGGTGGTTTTGTTCCATGTCACCGCGGACGCCGACTGGTCGAATCTGCCGCTGTCGGGCCTGTTTGTGGACATGCTGCGCCGGCTGGTCGCGGTGTCGGCCGGTGTGACCGCGCCGCCCAGCGGCACCGCCCTGCTGGCGCCGAAGCAGACGCTCGACGGCTATGGCCTGCTCGGGCGTCCGTCCGCCGCCGCCGCGCCATTGTCGGAGGAAGCCTTTTCGAATACGGTGGTCTCGCCCCGCCATCCGCCCGGCCTCTACGGGCCGGAGTCCGGACGACGCGCCCTCAATTTGTCGAACGCGCTCCCCATTCCGGAGCCGGCTCCTCTCATCGCCGGAGCGCGGGAGGTGCCGCTGGCCGGGACGGCGCCGGTACGCGCGCTCGGCCCGCCGCTGATTGCCGCCGCCATCGGGCTGCTCGGGCTCGACCTGCTGATCGCACTGCTGCTGCGGGGGCTGCTGCGTCCACCGCGCCGGCGACGATTGGCGGCGGCGTTGCTGGCCGGTGCGCTGTTGGCCGGCGGCGGTGCCCGAGCCGCCGACGAGTTGGAGACTGCGCCCAATCCGGCACTGGCGACACGGCTCGGTTACGTGCTGACCGGCGATCAGCAGACCGACACGCTGTCCCGCCAAGGGCTGGAGGGGCTGTCGATCTTCGTCAACGAACGCACCGCGGTGACGTTGACCGAGCCGGACGGGGTCACGCCCGGTAGCACTGATCTCAGCTTTTATCCGCTGCTCTACTGGCCGATCACCGGGGCGGCAGAGGCGCTCGCTGCCGACCAGGCACGGGCGCTCAATGACTTCATGGCGCGCGGCGGCATCTTGCTGATCGACACTGCCGATTCGGGCTCCGGCGAAGGCTTCGCACCCGGCGCCGATGCGGCGCTGCGGCGGATTTCGCGCGGCCTCGCCATCCCGCCGCTGGCGCCGCTGACTGTGGATCACGTGCTGGCGCGTGCCTTTTACCTGCTACGCGACTACCCTGGCCGCTATACCGGCGGCACGGTCTGGGTGCAGCGCGACGAGGACCGCACGAATGACGGGGTGAGCGAGGTCGTTATCGGCGGCAACGACTGGGCCGGGGCCTGGGCGGTGGACGCGGACGGCCATCATCCCCGGGCCACCATCCCGGGCGGCGAGCGCCAGCGGCTGCTCGCCTACCGCTTCGGAGTCAATCTCGTCGTCTATGCACTGACCGGCAACTACAAGGGCGATCAGGTCCACGTTCCCGCCATCCTGCAGCGGTTGGGCCAATAGATGCACCCGATCAACGCCATCGCCGCGCTCCGCTTCGACCCGTCGGTGCCGCCGGCGTTGCTGTGGGCGTTGACCGCGTTCGCTGCGCTGCTGCTGGCGGCGGGTGCGGCGCGGCGGGCGCGCGGGACGGTGCTGCGCGCCGCCGCCTTCGCCGCGCTGCTGCTATGGCTTGCCGGACCGCGGCTCACCGAGGAGACGCGCGCGGGCCTACCCGATATCGGGGTGCTGGTCGTGGACCAAACCGCCTCGATGAATATCGGTGAACGCGCCAAGCTCGCCGAGGCGGCTCGCCGTGCGGTCGAAGACGCCGCCGGCAAGGCGCCGGATCTGCAACTCCGGACCGTGACGGTTCCTGAAGGCGGCGGGTCGGGGACGCAATTGTTCACCGCACTGGGCCGGGCCGTGGCCGACATCCCGCCCGCCCGCTTCGCCGGCACGATCGCAATCACCGACGGTCAGGTCCATGATATTCCCGCCGCGCCCCCCGCCGGCGGCCCACTGAACGTGCTGATCCCCGCCAAGGGCGAGCAGATCGATCGCACGCTGCGCATCCTGGAGGCGCCCGGATACGGCATCGTCGGCAAGCCGGTGACGTTGCGCGTGGAAGTGGACGATCGCGGCGTTCGCCGCCCCGCCGCCACGGCCCGCCTGACGATCCGCCGCGACGGCGAGCCGGCGGAGATTAGGGAGGTGCCGGTGGACAGCCCCGCCGCGATCGAGGTTCCGATCCCGCGGGCCGGGCCGATCGTGGTTCAGCTGGCGGCCGACACGCTGCCCGGTGAGGTCTCGACGCTTAACAACACCGCCGTCGTGCAAATCAATGGAGTTCGCGACCGGCTGCGCGTGCTGCTGATCTCCGGCGAGCCGCATCCGGGGGAACGCACTTGGCGGCGGCTGCTGAAGGCCGATCCGGCCGTCGATCTGGTGCATTTCACCATCCTGCGGCCGCCGGAAAAAGATGACCTGACGCCGCTCAACGAACTCTCGCTGATCGCCTTTCCGGTGCGGGAGCTGTTTCAGGATAAGATCGACCAGTTCGACCTCATTATCCTCGATCGCTTCCAGAACCGCGGGCTGTTGCCGCTTCCTTATCTCTCCAACATCGCCCGCTACGTGCAGGGCGGCGGCGCGTTGCTGCTGTCGGTGGGGCCGGAATTCGCGGGCGCGGCGACCTTGGCGAGCACGCCCCTCGCGGCGGTGTTGCCGGCCGTACCGGCACCGGCCGGCGCGGTGGTGGACGGCGCCTTCCGCCCGCGCCTGACCGCGCTCGGCGAGCGCCATCCGGTAACCGAGGGGCTTGCCGGCGCCAATCCCCCCGACGCCGCCGCCGCGCCGAGTTGGGGCCAGTGGTACCGGCGCATCGATCCGGCCGATGTGCGCGGGCAGACACTGATGTCCGCTCCTGACGGCACGCCGCTGCTGGTGCTGGACCGGGAGGGCAAGGGCCGGGTAGCGCTGCTGCTGTCGGACCAGATTTGGCTCTGGGCGCGCGGTCATGAGGGCGGCGGTCCGCAGGGCGAATTGCTGCGTCGAGTTGCGCACTGGCTGATGAAGGAGCCGGAGTTGGAGGCGGACGCGCTGACCGCGCGAGTTGCCGACGGCGTATTGCATGTCGAGCGCCGCTCTACCGATTCGGCGCCGCCGCCGCCGGTCACGGTCACGTCGCCCGACGGCAAGACCGCCAAACTGCCGCTCGCCGCTGCCGGACCCGGCCGCGCGCTGGGGGAGACGCAAGCGACCTCGCCCGGCGTTTGGCAGGTGAGCGATGGCGCGCGCACGGTTCGCGCCGCCGCCGGCACCGCCAATCCGCTGGAAATGGAGGATTTGCGCGCCACCGCCGAGCATCTCGGCCCGCTCGCCCGCGCCTCCGGCGGCGGCGTGCATTGGCTGGGCGACGCAGTTCCGCCCACGGTGCCGGATTTGCGTCGCACCGAGCCGGACCGCGCCGCGGCCGGGGCCGGCTGGATGGGCTTGCAGCGACGCGGCGCCTACGTCGTCACCGGCGTCAGTTCCTTCCCATTGCTGCCGGCCGGGGTTGCGCTGCCCCTGCTGCTTGGGCTGTTGCTGCTGGCTTGGCGGCGTGAGGGAGCGTAGCGCAAACCGATCGGTCCGCCGGGTGTTACCCAATGATCACTCCTTCCGGAAAACAGGAGATGTGTCTTCCAGATAGGTGATCCAAACGAGTGGGGCTCGGCGCCGGGCGCTTCGCAACCGGTGTCTCCCGGCGTAGCGCTGGTGGGATTCGTCGGCTTGGCGCTGCTGGTGGGAGTGGCCGATGGCGCCATCGCCTCCGGCGCCGCGCGGCTCTGGTACATTTCGCTCCATCGACCGTTCGGCGCCGTGCCCGACAGCCTCTTCGGCCCGATCTGGGCGTTTCTCTATCTGTGTTGCGGGCTTGGCGGATGGCTCGCTTGGCGGCGCGGCATCGAGCGTCCGGCGCGTACCACCGCCGCCTTGCGGCTCTGGGGCTGGGCGCTCGCCGCCACCGCGGCCCGCGCCGCGTTCTTCTTCGGCGTCCGCAGCCCATTGCTGGCGTTGACAGCGGGCGTCGTCGTGCTCGGTCTGCTGCTCCTGGTGGTCCGGGTCTTTGCCGCCCTGCATCGGGGCGCCGCTTCGCTGATGGTTCCCTCACTGCTTTGGACCGGCTATATTTTGTACCTGGACGCCGGATTCTGGATGCTGAATCCGGGCTAGGAGCGGGGACCACATGACGGCTGGGAGTTTTCGCGCGACCCTCCGAGGGCTCGCGATCGGGGTGTTGCTTTGCGCCGGTGCCGGGTCGGCGCACGCGCAGGGAATCGGCGACCCCGGGCAGGGGATCGGATTGCAGGGCGGGACCCCGCCCAGCTTCAGCAAGGAGGCGCTCGACAACAGCGTCAAGGCGCCCCGCAAGGCGCCGGCGGCGCTCCCCGGGGTGGCGCCGAAGCAGAGTGCGATTGCCCCGCCGACGCGCATCCCGTCGATGATGAGCCCGACCGATGAGCTGTTCGACGCCATCAATCGCGGCGACATGGTCGCGGTGCGCGATGCGCTCGGGCGCGGCGCCGATCTGTCGGCAACCAACGAATTGGGGTTGGCCCCCCTCGATCTGGCGATCGACCTTGGCCGCAACGACATCTGCTTCCTGTTATTGTCGATGCGCACCCCCTCGCCGGTGCCGGTCGTGAAGGCGGCGGCGCAGCCGACGTCATCGAACCCGGGGACGGCTCATCGCGCCACCCGGGAGCGCCCGCAAGCCGGCCTGACGCGCGCGAACGCTGTTGCGCCCGGCCAGCCGAGCTTGCCCACCCTGTTCGCCGGCGACGGCGGGGCGCCGGTCCCGCGCGCCGGATTCCTCGGCTTCGGCGGACGCTGAACGGCCGGAGGTGTTGCGATGCCCGACGCGCCCCATCTGACCGAGCTCGCCGGCGACTACCAGACGCTGCACGAGTTCATTCCGGCAGCGCGGGCCAAGCTGAGCGATCACATCTGGGGCTATCTGGTCGGTGCCACCGAGACCGAGACCACGATGCGCCGCAATCGCCTGGCGCTTGATCAGGTCGCGCTACGCCCGCGCGTCTGTTGCGATGTCGCCCGCGTCGATACAGGTGCCACGCTGCTCGGAATGCGGCTGCGAATCCCGGTGATGCTGGCCCCGGTGGGTTCGCTCGAGTCCTTTCACCCGGACGGTGCCGCCGAGGCCGGGCGCGGTGCGTCGGCGTTCGGCGTTCCCGTCATCGTTAGTTCCGTAACCAAGCCGGGACTGGAGGAGAGCGCGGCCGCCGCGCCCGGGCCCAAAATCTTCCAACTCTACGTGCGCGGCGATGATGCGTGGACCGACGACATCGCCCGCCGGGCGATCGATTCCGGTTACGACGCTTTCTGCATCACCGTCGATACCGCCGCCTACTCCCGCCGTGAGCGCGACATCGCCGCCCGCTTCATCAAGCCTTGGCGCTCGGCTGCGACCGGGCACGAGTTTCAGGCCGGCTTCTCGTGGCGCAACGTCGTACACTTCAAGTCTCGGCATGCCATTCCACTGATCCTGAAGGGCATCGCCACCGCCGAGGATGCGGCGATCGCGTGCGAACACGGTGTCGACGTGGTTTACATCTCCAATCACGGCGGCCGTCAGCTCGATCACGGGCGCGGCGCCATGGACATCTTGCCGGAAGTGCTCGACGCGGTGCGCGGGCGGGCGCGCGTGGTTATCGACGGCGGCTTCTGCCGCGGCACCGACGTGGTGAAGGCGATCGCGCTTGGCGCCGATGCGGTCGCGCTCGGCCGGCTCTACTGCTATGCGCTCGCCGCCGAGGGGGCCGCGGGGGTCCGCCGAATGCTGGAGATTTTGGAGCAGGAGGTGGCGGTGGCGATGGCGCTGACCGGCGTCACCCGCTTGTCCGAGCTGAGCCGGTCGCATCTTCATCCCGGCGCGCCGTCCGTCACCGCCCCGCATGTCCACAGCGCCTTTCCGCTGCTGTTCCGCACCGCCGAGGCGCCGTAAGCTCAGCGGATTGAACCAGGGAGGAGCAACATGCGCGGTGTGGTGTTCACCGGCGGGCGCGAGCTGGAGCTGATGCAATTTCCCGACCCGTCGCCCGGCGCCGGCGAAGTGGTGATCGAGATGAAGGCGTCGGGCATGTGCGGCAGTGACCTGCACCAGTACCGTCGCCCCAAGGGCGCCAAGGAGGCGATCGGCGGGCTGCCGGCCAACCCCGATCCGGTGATCGTCGGACATGAGCCCTGCGGCATCGTCGCCGCGCGCGGCGCCGGCGTGAGCGAGCAGGATGGGCCGATCGGCGCACGCGTGATGGTGCATCACTATCAGGGTTGCAACCACTGCAACCACTGCCGCTCGGGATGGTCGCAGCTCTGCCAGGAAGTGCCGGTCAAGGTTTACGGCAACAACGCCAATGGCGGCCATGCGCCGTATCTGAAGGTGCCGGCGAACACGCTGGTGGCGCTCGATGAATCGCTCTCGTTTGAGACCGGCGCCGCGATCTCCTGCGGCACCGGCACTGCGTGGGGTGCGCTGCGGCGGATGAACCTGTCGGGTCAGGACACGATCGCGATTTTCGGCCAGGGGCCGGTCGGGCTGTCGGCGACGCAGCTCGCCAAGGCGATGGGCGCCCGGGTCATCGCGCTCGATGTCGGCCCCGAGCGGCTGGAGCGGGCGCAGGAGTTCGGCGCCGACGAGACGGTGAACCCGCGCTCCAACGATCCGGTGGGCGCTATCAAGGATCTGACGCATGGACGCGGAGCCGATCTGTCGCTCGACACCTCCAGCTCACCCGAGGGCCGGATCGCAGCGATCCGCTGCGTCAAGGTGTGGGGGACGATGTGCTTCGTCGGCGAGCGCCACGATGTAACCATCGACGTCAGCCCCGACGTGCTGCGCAAGCAGCTCACCATGATCGGATCATGGACATTCTCGGTCACCGGCCAGGCCGAGTGCGCGCGCTTCATCGCCGAGCGCAAGATTCCGGTCGATCGGCTGTTCACCCACCAGTGGCGGCTCGATCAGGCCGAGGAGGCGTACCGGCTGTTCGATTCCCAGACGACCGGCAAGGGCGTGTTCCTGATGTGACGCTCAGGCCGCGAGCAGCTCCCGCACCGCGGCAAGCGCCGCGTCCGCCCGCTTGCCCTCCGGCCCGCCGGCCTGCGCGAGGTCCGCGCGGCCGCCGCCGCCCTTGCCGCCGACTGCGGCCGAGGCCGCGCGCACCAGTTGCACGGCGTCGAAGCGCGGGGCCAGATCGGGCGAGACGCCGACGACGATGCTCGCCTTGCCGTCGGCGGTGGAGACCAGCGCCACGATCCCGCTGCCGAGCTGCTTGCCGATGGCGTCGGCCAGGGCCTTGAGCTCGCGCGCCGGCACCTCGCCAAGATTGCGCGCGGCCAGGCGCACGCCGTTCACCTCCTCGACCTCAGCCGCGCCGCCGCCGGTCGCGAGCTTGCGCTGCGCCTCCGCCAGCTGACGCTCCATCCGGCGCCGCTCCTCCATCACCGCCGCTACCCGCTCGGCCGCATCGAGCGGGCTGGTGCGCAGCACCGCGGCGATCTCCGCCAGCACGCGCTCGTTCGCCGCCACCACCGCCTCGGCGGCTTCGCCCGCTACCGCCTCGATCCGGCGCACGCCGGCGCTGACCGCGCCTTCGGCGACCACGCGGAAATAGCCTATGTCGCCGGTTCGGCGGACATGGGTGCCGCCGCACAGCTCGATGGAGAACGCCGGCTTGTTGCCCTCGCCCTCGCCCATCGCGACGACGCGCACCTCCTCGCCGTATTTCTCGCCGAACAGCGCCATCGCGCCCATCTCGACCGCCGCCTCCGGCGTCATCAGCCGCGTGGTCACCTCGCTGTTCTCGCGAATCCGGCGGTTCACCTCCGCCTCCACCCGCGCCAGCTCCTCGGCCGTGATCGGGCGCGGCTGGCTGACGTCGAAGCGCAGCCGGTCGGGGGCGTTCAGGCTGCCCTTCTGCGTCACGTGCGTGCCCAGCTCGCGCCGCAGCGCCTCGTGCAGCAGATGCGTCGCCGAGTGATGCGCGCGAATGGCGGTGCGGCGGGCATGGTCCACCTCCGCCAGAACCGGCGTGCCGACGCGCGCCACTCCCTCCGCCACCACGCCGAGATGCACCAGCAGATCGCCGAGTTTGCGCTGGGTGTCGCTGACCGCGATCCGCATTCCGGGGGCGGAAATGACGCCGGTATCGCCGACTTGGCCGCCGCTCTCGCCGTAAAAGGGCGTCTGGTTGAGAATGACCGCGACCTCCTGCCCGGCCCCCGCCTCAGTCACCCGCGCGCCTGACGCGACCAGGGCCACGATTTCGCCCTCGGCGCTCTCGGTGCCGTAGCCCAGGAACTCGCTCGCCCCGACCTGTTCCTTGATTTCAAAGAACACCTGCTCGGTCGCGGCCTCGCCCGACCCGGCCCAGGCGGCGCGGGCGCGGGCGCGCTGCTCCGCCATCGCCCGTTCGAAGCCGGCGAGATCCACCGTGCGGCCCTGCTCACGCAGCGCGTCCTGCGTGAGATCAAGCGGAAAGCCGTAGGTGTCGTGCAGGCGAAACGCGACGGCGCCGGGCAACGGTTGGCGATCGCCGAGGCGCGCCGTCTCCTCGGCGAGCAAACCAAGCCCGCGCTCCAGCATCGCCTTGAAGCGTGTCTCCTCCAGAAGCAGCGTCTCCTCGATCAGGGCCTCGGCGCGGCCCAATTCGGGGTAGGCCACGCCCATCTGGCGCACCAGCGCCGGCACTAGCCGCCACATCACCGGCTCGCGCGCGCCCATCATGTGGGCGTGGCGCATCGCCCGGCGCATGATCCGGCGCAGCACGTAGCCGCGCCCCTCGTTGGATGGCAGCACGCCGTCGGCGATCAGAAACGAGGTGCTGCGCAGATGATCGGCGATCACCCGATGTCCGACGCGGAACGGCCCGTCCGGCGCCTGACCGGTCGCCTCGGCGCTGGCCAGGATCAGCGCGCGGAAAGTGTCGGTGTCGTAGTTGTCGTGCTTGCCCTGCAGGATCGCCGCGATCCGCTCCAGCCCCATGCCGGTGTCGATCGAGGGTCGCGGCAAGGGCACGCGCGTGCCCGGCGGGCCCTCCTCGTATTGCATGAACACGAGGTTCCAGATTTCGACGAAGCGATCGCCCTCCTCCTCGGCGCTGCCCGGCGGGCCGCCGGCAACGGACGGGCCATGATCGTAGAAGATTTCCGAGCACGGACCGCAAGGGCCGGTGTCGCCCATGCGCCAGAAATTGTCGGCGGTCGGGATGCGCAGGATGCGATCGCCCGGCAAGCCCGCCACCTTGCGCCAGAAGCCGGCGGCGTCCTCGTCCTCAGCGAAAACCGTGACCAGCAACCGCTCGGCCGGCAAGCCGAACTCGCGCGTCACCAGCTCCCACGCATAGGCGATCGCCTGCTCCTTGAAGTAGTCGCCGAAGCTGAAATTGCCGAGCATTTCGAAGAAGGTGTGGTGACGGGCGGTGTAGCCCACGTTATCGAGGTCGTTGTGCTTGCCGCCGGCTCGGACGCATTTTTGCGCCGTGACGGCGCGGTTATAGGATCGCCGCTCCTGCCCGGTGAGCACGTTCTTGAACTGCACCATACCGGCATTGGTGAACAACAGGGTGGGGTCGTTGCGCGGCACCAGGGGCGAGCTTGCGACCACCCGATGCCCGTGGCGGGCGAAGAAATCGAGAAATGACGCACGAATGTCGTTGCTGGAGGGCATGAAGCCAAGATGGTCCTGAAACAGAGCGGCGGAAGCCCTTAGCGCAGCCGCGCCGCCCTGTCATCCGCGCCCGGCCGGTCGGAGCAACGCCGCCCCGCGGCCGCCGTTCTGCCATGGCGCCGAACTCCTTCCCTCTGCCCCTGACCGGTTCCTCATGACCTCCCCGGCATCGCCGCCCGCCGAGCCGAAGTTGCAACGCTTCTTCAGCCTCTTTCCGCCCGCCTTCGCCATGACGATGGCCACCGGCATCGTGTCTCTGGACGCGCTCCGGTTGGGTTGGGGCTGGATCGGATGGGCGCTGTTCGCCATCAACATGGGGCTCTGGCTGATCCTGTGGGCGGCCGGCTTGGTGCGCGCATGGCGCGAGCCGCGCGCCATCCCGCGCGCTCTCGCCAGCCATGAGAACGGGCCGGGATTTTTGACCGTGGTTGCCGGCACCGCGATCCTGGGCAGCCAATTCGGCGGCTTCCACCTCTCCGATACCTTGGCGCTGGCGCTGTTCGCGCTGGCTGTCGCGTTGTGGTGGATCGTGACATTCGGCTTCATCGCCGGCGTGACCGAGGGCCGGGCGAAGCCGTCGCTTGAACAGGGGCTTTCCGGCCAGTGGCTGCTGCTGGTGGTGGCGACGCAATCCCTCGCCTCGGTGGGCGCCGACGTGCTGAAGTCCCACGGGGGCCCGCCCGGCCTCGCCTTCGTCTGCTACGCCTGGGTGCTCTCGGGCGCCGTCCTCTATTTGCTGCTGAGCGCGATCGTGCTCTACCGCTTCGCCTTCGTGCCGATGCCGCCAGGGGACATGACCGGCCCGTGGTGGATCAACGAGGGCGCGGCCGCGATTACCGTTCTCGCCGGCGGCAAGCTGATGGCGATCCCCGGCCTGATGATCGGCGCGTTCGCCTTGCGCGATCTGCTGTCGCCGGTGCTGATCGCGTTCTGGGCCGACGCAACGTTCTGGATTCCGATCCTGATCGTGCTGTTCGCGTGGAAATACCTGATCCGCCGCCGCAGTCCGGGATACGCCATCTCGGCCTGGTCGGTGGTGTTCCCGCTGGGAATGTACGCCGCCGCCAACCTGGAATTGCAATCCGCTTACGGTCTGAACTTCCTGCACGTTATCGCGCACGGCTTCTTCTGGGTGGCATTCCTCGCCTGGTGCGCGACACTCGCCGCGGCGTTGCTCGCCGCCTCACGCGCCTGATGGAAGGAATAAGCTGCATGGACAGAGATGAACTGACCACCTGGGCGTTGGCGAACGGGTGGCGGGTAATGGCCGGTTGCCCGAGCCTGTCCAAGCCGTCCAAACCAAAGGAGGCGATCGTGAGAATGGTCTTCAAGTCGACGGTCGTTACTCTGGAGGTCAAGACGCCCGCCGGGAAATGGGAGAAGATTTCCAGCGAAAGCTACGGCAAGGTTCACGCCGACCCCGAGACCGGGCTCCCCCGGGGGCTGGGCTTCGAGAAGATCCCGAGCTTCTCCATGCTGATGCGCGACAACATGGACCAGAAAGCCCTGGCTGGAATGGGCGGAGCGAAACGCTAGTCCGGCGGCTCGCTCGACAGCCCGCCCTCCGTCCGGGTCGCGGCTAATCCAGATGGCACGCCGACATCTGTCCCGGCGCGACCGCACGCAGGCGCGGTTCCTCGGTACGGCAGCGGTCGAACACGAACGGGCAGCGGGTGTGGAAACGGCAGCCCGCGGGCGGGTTGATCGGGCTCGGGACGTCGCCGCGCAGAATGATCCGCGCCCGCGCCGCGCCCGGATCGGGGACGGGAACGGCGGAAAGGAGCGCGCGCGTATAGGGATGGTGTGGGCGGGTGAACAGCGTGCGCCGGTCGGTGAGCTCCACGATCTTGCCGAGATACATCACCGCCACGCGGTGCGTCAGGTGCTCGACGATCGCGAGATCATGGCTGATGAACAGCAGCGCCAGGCCCAACTCGTCCTGCAAGTCGGCGAGCAGATTTATGATCTGCGCCTTCACGGACACATCCAATGCCGAGACCGCCTCGTCGCAGACGATCAGGTCGGCGCCGGGCGCGAGCGCGCGGGCGATGCCGATGCGCTGGCGCTGGCCGCCTGAGAATTCGTGCGGAAATCGCCCGGCGGCGTCGCGCGGCAGGCGCACCTTTTCGAGCAAAGCCGCGATTCGGTCCTCAAGCGCACGTCCGCTCGCCAGACCGAAATTGGTGATCGGCTCGGCCAGAATGTCGCGCACCCGCATCCGCGGATTGAGGCTGCTGAACGGATCCTGGAACACCACCTGCATGCGCCGCCGGAGCGGGCGCAGCCGCCGCGCCGACAGCTTGTCGATGCGCGCTCCGTCCAGCCGGACCTCGCCCGAGGTGGGCGCGAGCAACCGGAGCACCGCTCGCCCGACGGTCGATTTACCGCAGCCGGATTCGCCCACCAGCGACAGCGTCTCGCCGCGCGAGATGTCGAAGCTCACGCCATCAACGGCGTGGACAATTCCGGCCGAGCGGCCGAACAGGCCGGCGCGGACGGGGAAGTGCTTCGTGAGGTCGGAGACGGCGAGCAGGGTCACGCGCCCCTCACCCGCCGCGCCGAAGCGGCGCGGCGACCTCTCCCGCGAGCGGGAGAGGTGAGATTACGCGCATCTCCGTTGTATCACCTCTCCCGCTCGCGGGAGAGGTCGGCTCGCGCAAGCGAGCCGGGTGAGGGCCGGCGTGGTGACATGCCGCCGCGTGGCCCGGAGCCCGCTCCGCCATCTCCGGGCTCACCACCCGGCAAATCTCGCTCACCTTCGGACATCGTCCGGCGAAGGCGCAGCCGACGATGGGGGTGCGAAGCGACGGCACCAGCCCGGCGATCTCGGTCAGCCGCCCCCTGCCCTCCCCCGCCACCGAACTGCCGAGCTTGGGCACGGCGCCGAGCAGTCCTTGCGTGTAGGGATGCAGCGGGCGGGCGAAGATCGCATCAACCGCGCCCTCCTCGATCTTGCGGCCGGCGTACATCACCACCACCCGCTGCGCCATCTCGGCGACCACGCCCAGATCATGCGTGATCAGCATGATCGCCGAGCCCAGTCGTGGCTTCAGATCGCGCATCAAGTCGAGGATCTGCGCCTGGATGGTGACGTCGAGCGCCGTGGTCGGCTCATCGGCGATCAGCAGCTTCGGGTTGCAGGCGAGCGCCATCGCGATCATCACCCGCTGGCGCATCCCGCCCGAGAGCTGATGCGGATATTCGCGCACCCGCCGCGCGGCTTCCGGGATGCCGACGATCGACAGCATCTCGACAGCCTTCGCCTCCGCGGCGCGCGCCGACACGCGCTGATGCAGCCGCACCGTCTCACCGATCTGCCGGCCGATGTTCAGAACCGGATTGAGGCTGGTCATCGGCTCCTGGAAGATCATCGAGATCTCGTTGCCGCGGATGCGGCGCATCTCCGCTTCCGGCAGCGTCAGCAGCTCGCGCCCCGCGAAGCGGACCGATCCGGCGACGCGCCCCGGCGGCTCCGGGATCAGGCGCAGGATCGACAGCGAGGTGACGGACTTGCCGCACCCGGATTCGCCCACGATCGCCACCGTCTCGCCGGGTTCGACGCTGAACGACACCCCATCGACGGCACGCACCACGCCGTCGGGAGTGCCGAAGTGCGTTCGCAGACCGGTGACTTCAAGCAGCGCCATTGTTCAGAGCCGCTTGGCCAGCCGCGGATCGAGCGCGTCGCGCATTCCGTCGCCGACCAAGTTCACGGCGAGAACCGTGACCGAGAGAAACACCGCCGGGAAGAACACGATAAACGGCTTGATCTGCCAGAGCGCGCGGCCCTCGGCCATGATGTTGCCCCAGCTCGGCACGGTCGGCGGCGTGCCGGCACCGATGAAGGAAAGAATGGCCTCGGTAATCATCGCCGAGGCGCAGATGAAGGTCGCCTGCACCATCAGCGCGGCGAAGGTGTTGGGCAGGATGTGGCGCCAGATGATGACCGGCAGCCGGGTGCCCGC
The DNA here is from genome assembly GCA_963762525.1 of uncultured Pseudomonadota bacterium. Lineage (GTDB taxonomy): Bacteria > Pseudomonadota > Alphaproteobacteria > Acetobacterales > Acetobacteraceae > DATFDN01. The sequence goes on along the minus strand of CAVXKT010000003.1, from coordinate 613,670 downwards.
CGCCAGCGCCGCCTCCACGAAGGGCTGCTCGCGCAGGCTCAGCACGATACCGCGCACCAGGCGCGCCACGCGCGGAAATTCGGTGATCGAGATGGAGATGATGACATTCTGCACCGAGGCCCGGGTCAGCGCCATCAACGCGATGGCGAGCAGGATCGGCGGCACCGACATCATCCCGTCCATCACCCGCATCAGAATGCCGTCGAGCGCGCGTACGAAGCCGGCCACGACGCCGACCAGCGTGCCGGCGGCAGAGGCCAGGATCGCCACCGAAAAGCCCACCGTCAGTGAGATGCGCGCGCCATAGAGGGTGCGGGAGTAGATGTCGCGGCCCAGCATGTCGGTACCGAACCAATGCACCGCCGAGGGGTCGCGGATGCGCTGCGCCGGCGCGATGGCGGTCGGATCGTAGCTGCTCAGCCAGGGCGCGAAGATCGCGATCAGGATCATGATCCCGATTAGCGCGCTGCCGGCCGCGATCGTGGGGTGGCGGCGGGCCGCTCCCCACAGCCGGCCGCGCCGGACCAGCGGCGGCAGGATCTCCGGCAGTGAGGCGGTGCTGCTCAATAGCGGATCCTCGGATCGAACACGGTGTAAAGAAGATCGACCGCCAAATTCACCAGCACGTAGGTGATGCTGAACAGCAGCACGACGCCCTGAATAACGGGGTAGTCGCGCCGCAGAATCGCATCCACGGTCAGCCGCCCGAGCCCCGGAATGGCGAACACCGTCTCGGTCACCACCGCGCCGCCGATCAGCAGGGCGACGCCGTTTCCGATCACGGTCACGATCGGCACGGCGGCGTTCTTCAGCGCGTGAACGAACAGCACCTGGCGGCTGCCGACGCCCTTGGCGCGCGCCGTGCGCACATAGTCCTGGCTCAGCACCTCCAGCATCGTCGCCCGCGTGATGCGCGCGATCAGAGCGACATAGATCAGCCCGAGCGCCACCGCAGGCAGGATCAGCGTGCGCAGGAACGGCCACAGCCCGCGCGCGATCGGCGTGAAGCCCTGCACCGGCAGCCAGCCGGCCTTCAGCGCGAACAGATAGGCGAGCACGTAGCCGACCACGAACACCGGGACCGAGAAGCCGAGCACGGCGAGACCCATCACCGTGCGATCCAGCAGCGAGCCCTGCTTCCACGCCGCCAGCACGCCGAGCGGCACGGCGATCACCACCGCGATGATTGTGGTCAGGATCATCAGCGACAGGGTGGGCTCGATGCGCTGGCCGATCATCTGGCTGACCGGCAGGTTGGTGAAGATCGACAGTCCCAAATTGCCGTGCAGCACTTGCCACAGCCAATCGCCGAAGCGCACCACGAACGGCCGGTCGAGCCCCAGCGAGGCGCGGATGCGGATGATGTCGGCCGGGCTCGCCTGGTCGCCGGCGATGATCGCCGCCGGATCGCCGGGTGCCAGATAGAGCAGGCTGAAGATGAAGAAAGCGACGAACAGCATCACCGGGATGGTGGCGGCGATGCGGCGGGAGACGTAACCGAGCATCAGCTCTTCTTCTCCACCCCCCAGACGACGGGGAAGGGCGCGGCCTGCACGCCCGACAGCGACTTGCGCCAGCCCTGGTAGCCCTTGAAGAACCCGGTCGGCACGAAGGTCACGAAATCCATCGACGCCTTGTTGAAGTCGCGCGCCACCTTTTGCTCCGCGGCGAGATCGGGGGCGTCGAACCAGGCGTCGATCGTGCCCTGCACCTCGGGCGATGTCGGCCAGCCGAACCACGCCTTGTCGCCATTGGCGAAGAACGCCGGGTTGGCGCCCGGCGTGGTGCAATCGACACCAGCGTGCCAGGTGAAGAAGATGTTCCACCCGCCCTCGGCGGGCGGCTTCTTCTGCGCCCTCCGCGCGCCAACCGTGCCCCAGTCGGTGTTCACGTAATCGACGTTGAGTCCGATCTTGGTCAGCATGTCGGCGGTCACGTCGCCTTGCGCTTTGGCGATCGGCACGTCGGTGCCGACGATCATGTTGACCTTGGTTCCCCGATGTCCGGCGTCGGCGATCAGCTTACGCGCGGCTTCGATGTCGTGTCGCTTGAGATCGTCGCCTCCCGCCTCGGTGTAGAGCGGCGTGCCGGGGGTGAGAAAGCTGGCCGAGGTCTTCCACAGCTCAGGATCGGTGCCCGTGATCGCCTGCATGTAGTCGGCCTGGTTCGCGCCGATCAGCGCCGCCAGCCGTACCCGTTGGTCATTGAACGGCGGATAGAGATGGTTCATGCGGAAATCGCCGATATTGCCCAGCGGATCGGCGACATCGAGGTTCAGCGCGGGGTTGGCGCGCAGGATCGGCGCCAGATCGGCGCTCGCCGTTTCCCACCAGTCGATCTCGTTGTTCTGCAATGCCGCCGATGCGGTGGCGGCGTCGGGGATGATGCGCCACTCCACGCGATCGAAATGCACGACAGTGCCGCCGGCGAGCCAGCTCGGCGCCTCCTGACGCGGCACGTATTCCTCGAAGCGATCGAAGGCGGCCGAGGCGCCGGGCACCCATTGGTCGCGGCGGAAGCGGAAGGGGCCGGAACCGATATAGTCGGTAATGGGCTTGAACGGATCGGTATCGGCGATGCGTTCCGGCATCATGAAGGCGATCGGCGTTCCCAGTTTGCCCAAGGCGTAGATCAGCTTGGGGAACGGCCGGTTCAACCTGATGCGGAAGCGGCGATCGTCGATCGGCGCGATCTCCGCCAGCCGCGCCCTGATCATCTGCCCCATATTGTCGCGCACCATCCAGCGACTGAGGCTCGCCGTGCAGTCACGGGCGCGCACCTTCTCGTTATCGTGCCATTTCAACCCCGGCCGGAGCGTGAAGGTATAGGTAAGACCATCGGCCGAAACCTCGTGGCCCTCCGCCATCTGCGCGCGCGGCGTGAAATTGCTGTCGACGCCGTAGAGCGTGTCGAAAAAGAGCAAGCTGGCGTTGCGAACCACATAGAGCGTGGTCCAGATCGGATCGAGATTGGCCAGATTGGCTTGCGGGACGAAGCGCAGAACACGATTTTCGGCCCCGCGAGCGATGTGCGGCAGCGCCAAGCTGCCGGAGGCCGCCAGGACGGCGCTGCTGCGCAGAAAATCGCGACGCCTCATCCCGTCAGCCCCCGTTCGATCGCGGACGCCGCGATCATGCTTGTTTGACGCTTGTCTAGCGTAACCGCCCCGCCGGCGCCAGCACGCCGGAAATTGACCGGGTGGCGGGAGAGATACCATACGGGCAAACTGGAGTGCCCGATGTTCCCGCCGCCTGAGTCTCGGCCGGCGGGTGCGTTGCCGGTGCGGAGGGGTGGCGATGACGAGCGGCTTGCGACACCAGAAAATGACCGTGAACGGCGTTCGCCTGCGCGTGGCTCTGCAGGGCGAGGGGCCGCTGGTTCTACTGTGCCATGGCTGGCCGGAGCTGTCCCATTCCTGGCGCCACCAAATTCCCGCCCTCGCCGCTGCCGGTTTCCGGGTCGCCGCCCCCGACCTGCGCGGCTTCGGCCATAGCGACGCCCCGGCCGAGATCGGTGCCTACACCGTGCTGCACCTGGTGGGCGATCTGGTGGCGCTGGTTGCCGAGCTGGGCGAGAGCCGGGCGGCGATCGTCGGCCATGACTGGGGCGCCAGCATCGCCTGGACGGCGGCGCTGTTGCGCCCCGACCTGTTCAGCGCCGTCGCCGCGCTCAGCGTGCCGTTTCGCCCGCGCGGCCCGGTAGCGCCGCTGGAAGCTCTGCATCGGGCCGGGCTCGATCGTTTCTACTGGTTCTACTTTCAGGAGCCCGGCGTCGCCGAGTCCGAGTTCGAGCGCGACCCGGCCGCGACCTTGCGGCGCCTCCTCTACACCGGCTCGGGCGATGCGCCGCGGCGCGAGGGCATGTCGCTCGGCATTCCTCCGGGCGGCGGGTTCCTGACCCGCACCATCGACCCGCCGATCCTGCCGGCGTGGCTGACCGACGCCGACCTCGAGGTGATGACCGCGGCATTCCGCCGCTCCGGCTTTCGCGGCGGGCTGAACTATTACCGTAATATCGACCGCAATTGGGAACTGCTCGCCTGCCTGCACGGGGCCACGGTTTCGCTCCCGGCGCTGTTCATCGCCGGGACCGCTGATCCCGTCCTGCGCTCGCCGATCGGCGCCGGGGCCGTGGAGACGATGGCTGCGCACGTCCCCGATCTGCGCGGCACCGTGCTGATCGAGGGCGCCGGACATTGGATCCAGCAGGAACGCCCGGCGGAGGTGAACGCGGCATTGCTCAAGTTCCTGCGCGGGCTGGAGGGCTGACCCCAAGCGCCCGTTTTGGACTGGTGCGGCTTCCGGTATTCCTTGCCCCCCGGCCGGCCATGGTAGGAAAATCCCGTTCGACTCGGAGGATATCGCCATGGACACCCCGCGCCGCCCCGGGGAGGTGACGGATCGCAATCTGGCTCTTGAGCTCGTTCGGGTCACCGAATCGGCGGCGCTGGCCGCTTCGCGTTGGATCGGGCTCGGACAGAAGAACGAGGCCGACGGCGCCGCCGTGGAGGCGATGCGTAAGGCCTTCGACCAGGTCGGCATTGCCGGCACGGTGGTCATCGGCGAGGGCGAGATGGACGAGGCGCCGATGCTTTTCATCGGCGAGAAGGTCGGCCAGGGCGGGCCGGAGATGGACATCGCCGTCGATCCGCTGGAGGGCACGACGCTCACCGCCAAGGGCGGACCGAACGCCATCGCCACGGTCGCCATGGCCGAGAAGGGCGGCTTCCTGCACGCGCCCGACATCTACATGGACAAGATCGCGGTCGGCGGCGGCTTGCCCGATCATGTCGTGGACCTCGACGCGCCCGTATCCGAGAATTTGCGCGAACTTGCGCGCGCCAAGCGCCGCGACATTTCCGACCTCGTCGCCTGCATCCTCGACCGCGATCGCCATAAGGGAAAAATCGCGCAGTGCCGCGCCGTCGGTGCCCGCGTCCTGCTCATCAGCGACGGCGACGTGGCCGGAGTGATCGCCACCGCGATGCCGGATGCGGAGATCGACATCTACATGGGCTCGGGCGGCGCGCCCGAGGGCGTACTCGCCGCCGCCGCCCTGCGTTGCACGGGCGGCCAGATGCAAGGAAGGCTGCTTTACGAGAACGAGGAACAGATCGCGCGCGCGAAGACCATGGGGGTCGCCGATCCGAACCACAAATACACGGTGACCGAGATGGCCCGCGGCGACGTGATGTTCGCCGCCACCGGCGTCACCTCGGGGGCGATGCTGCGCGGCGTCCGCCGCTTCGGCGCCGGCGCCGTCACCCACTCGGTGGTCATGCGCAGCAAGTCGGGCACGCTACGCTTCATCGAAGCGCATCATAACTTCGCGACCAAGACGTGGGTGCCGACCTGATCGCGGCCGATTTCCCGGCGGCCCTGGGCGTTACCCGCAGCCTGTCGGGGCGGCGCTGGGTGTGGCGGATGGGCGAGGACCGGATGGCGTTCGGCATCGCGCAGCGCGTCGGGTTGCCGGAAGATCGTCGCTCGCCTGCTCGCCGCGCGCGGTATCGACATCGACGGCTGCGCGAATTTCCTGGAACCGACCCTGCGCGCGCTGTTGCCCGACCCGTCTCTCCTCACCGACATGGACGCCGCCGCCGCGCGATTGGCCGAGGCGGTGCTCGGTGCCGAGACGGTGGGCGTGTTCGGCGACTACGATGTGGACGGCGCCTGCGCCGGCGCAGTGATGGTGAGCTTTTTGCGCGGCCTCGGCTGCGCCGTGCATTCCTACGTCCCCAATCGCCTCACCGAAGGCTATGGCCCCAATGCCGCCGCCCTGCAGGCGCTGGTGGAGGCGCGCGCGAGCCTGATCGTGTGCGTCGATTGCGGCACCGCGGCCGGCGATATCCTGAGCGTCGCGGGTGCTGACGTGATCGTGCTCGATCACCACACCTCCGACGCCATTCCGCCCGTGCTCGCCACCGTCAATCCAAACCGACCCGACGATACGTCGGGTCTGCGATCGCTGTGCGCCGCCGCGGTCACGTTCCTGGCCGTGGTGGCGACGACGCGGACGCTGCGCCGGCGCGGCTTCTTCGCCGCCACGCCGGAGCCGGATCTGATGGGACTGCTCGATCTGGTGGCGCTGGCGACGGTGTGCGACGTGATGCCGCTGACCGGGCTCAACCGGGCGCTGGTGTGTCAGGGCCTCAAGGTCATGGCGCGGCGAGAGCGGCCGGGAATTGCCGCGCTGCTCGCGGTCACGCAAGCGAAGGAGCAACTCACTGCGATGACCTGCGGCTTCGGCCTGGGGCCGCGCATCAATGCCGCCGGGCGGATCAGCGACTCCAGCCTGGGGCTGCAACTGCTGCTGACCGAGGACACCGAGGAGGCGGCCGAACTCGCCCGGCGCCTCGACGAGGTGAACCGACAGCGCCAGGAGGTCGAGGCCGACATCCTGGAGGCTGCGTTCATGCAAGCGCAGGCGCAAGCGGATGCCGGACATGCCGCCCTGCTGGTGCATGGCGAGGCGTGGCACCCCGGCGTGGTCGGTATCATCGCCGGGCGGATCAAGGCACGCTTTAACCGCCCCGCCTGTGTCGCCGGGCTCGCCGAAGGAATGGCCAAGGGATCGGGGCGATCGGTGTCCGGGGTCGATCTGGGCGCCGCGGTCATCGCCGCGCGGCGCTCCGGCTTGCTCGCAACCGGCGGCGGTCATGCGATGGCGGCCGGCTTTTCGCTCCCCGGCACGCGGATCGCCGCGTTCCACGATTTCCTCAACGAACGCCTCGCGCACGCGGCGGAGCTGCCGGAAGCGGCCGATTTGGGAATCGAGGGAACGCTTGCGGTGCCGGGCGCGACCTTGGACCTGGCCGCCCATATCGCTCGGCTGGCGCCATTCGGCGCCGGTAATGAGGAGCCGGTGTTCGTGCTGCGTCACGCCCGGGTGATGCGTGCCGACCGCGTCGGCCGGGAGGGCACGACGATCCGAGCCTTTTTGGAAGGCGAAGGCGGCGGAGTGCGCCTGAAAGCGATGCTGTTCCGCGCCCGCGAGGGGGCCTTGTGCGAGGCGCTGCTGACGCGTGGCCCGCTATTGCATCTGGCGGGACATCTGCGCGCCGAGGAGTGGAACGGCACCACCAGCCCCGGCTTCGCCGTCCTCGACGCCGCGCCCGCGGCTTGAGGGGTGTGGGTGATGCCGAAAACGTGCCTGCGCGTCGCCGATTTGGTGCCGGTCGAGCCTGCTCACCGCGCCGGGTGAAGGCCGAGCCGCTTGCGCAGATAGAACCGCGTCTGCCCGGTCGGGTAATCGGCCAGCTCGCCGAAGACCTCCCAGCCCTGCTTTTCGTAGAACGGCCGCGCCTGCCAGGTATGCGTGTCGAGCAGCGCGCTGTGGCAACCGCGCCGCCACGCCTCCTCCTCGGCTTGCGCCAGGATGCGCGTGCCGAGCCCTCGCCCGCGATGAATGCCGGGGATGAACAGCAATTCCACGAACATCCATCCCCACATCGTCCAGCCGCTCAGGCCCCCGATGGTGCGGTCGCCCTCCTTAATCAGAACGGCGATCGGTCGCCAATCGTTGGCGATGCGATTGACGCGGTTATATGCCACCAACCCGGCCACGATCGCCTCGCGATCCCGGGCTTGCGGCGTGTCGGTCAGGACGAGCTCGGGCATCAGGGTTCGCGGTTCATCGCCATCGAACATGCCGCGCGGCCGCCCCCCGGCTATCGAGGACTTGGGATCGACGCCAGATATCATTATGAGCTCCAAACTCGCGACGTGTAACTACCACGAGTGCCGAAATCCCAACGGGGTTTGTCGCCCCCATCGCCGCCCGATAATATCGCGGCTCTGACTGACGGGAGCCATCCATGACCAACCCCGATCCCATGGTCCTCGACATGGCCCGCAAGTTCGGGGCTGAGCGGTTGGCGCCGACGGCGGCGGCGCGGGAGAAGGCCGGGCGCATCGAGCCCGACATCATCGCCGAGCTGGGCGAGCTTGGCATCCTAGGCGCCACCACCCCGGCCGAGTGGGACGGCTCCGATCTCGATCCCGTCACCTACGCTGCACTGGTCGAGGAAGTCGCCGCCGGCGACGGGTCGGTCTCGACGCTGGTCTCCGTCCACAACTCGCCCACCTGCGAGGTGCTGAACCAGTTCGGGACCGCCGCGCAGAAGGACCGCTGGCTACGTCCGCTCGCCACCGGGCGCCATGTCGGCAGCTTCGGACTGACCGAACCGCAGGCCGGATCGGACGCATCCAATCTGCGCACCCGCGCCGTTCGGCGCGGCGATCGCTGGGTGATCAATGGCAGCAAGCAATTCATCAGCAACGCCAACCTTCCCGGCAGCATCGTCTTCTTCGCCGTCACCGACGCCGATGCCGGCAAGCGCGGCCTCTCCTGCTTCGTCGCCGACAAGTCGACGCCGGGCTATCAGGTGGTCCGGGTCGAGGAGAAGCTTGGGCAGAAGGCCTCCGACACCTGCGCGCTCGCCTTCGAGGACATGGAATTGCCCGCCGATGCGCTGGTCGGCGAGCCGGGACAGGGCTATCGCATCGCCCTCTCCACCCTCGAATCGGGCCGCATCGGCATCGCCGCGCAAAGCGTCGGGCTGGCCCGCGCCGCCCTCGATTTCGCGATCAACTACGCGCGCGATCGCCAGGCCTTCGGCAAACCCATCATCGAGCATCAGGCCGTTGCCTTCCGGCTGGTGGACGCCAAGACCCGCCTGTCGGCGGCGCGGCAATTGACGATGCACGCGGCCCGCCTCAAGGCCGAGAACAAGCCGGCGCTGGAGGCGGCGGCGATGGCCAAGCTGTTCGCTTCCGAGGCCGCCGAGGCGATCTGCACCGCCGCCATCCAGACCCTCGGCGGTTACGGTTTCCTCGCCGACTACCCGGTCGAGCGCATCTACCGTGATGTGCGCGTCTGCCAGATTTACGAGGGCACCTCGGACGTGCAGAAGATCATCCTGCAACGAATGCTGTAGCGGTCACCGAGCGGCAACCCGGAATTACGGCACACCTATTTCAAACGCTTCCAGGTAATCCGAGCGATGCCGCCGGATGCAGCGCCCGGCGTGACTTTCTGAAGCTCGTCGTTCTCGATCATGATGGTGTGTGGCTGGTCGGGTGCCGATCTGGTTCTGAAACGAACTGATCTCGAAGTGTAGGCTCATTTTGTGAGCAAGCTCGTCGACCTCAACGGTGCCGTAGTGGGCGAGAACGCCCTGCACGGGCTGGCGTTCCCGCTGGGCGTGCCGGGTTGCAAATCCCTTTGCGGGGCCGCAAGAACGGGGTGAGCGCGTGGACGCTACAAGGTTCACCCAATACCGGAGCGTTGGCCCAGGGACAGTGCTGTTCCCGAGCGGCCCAGCAAATTGCCCCCGACGGTAAGTCCCCTAAATTTACTGACCGAATCGGTCATGAGCAACTCATTTGGCCACGGAAGCCTTCCTGTCACCGTGCACACGAGAGTCGTGTCCGAGAGCGAATTGAATCCCAAAATGCCGGCCACTCTCGGCGTGCGCTGATGAAAGCGCTCCAACAGGTCGCCGATCGTCTCCTCGCAGAAATTCAGATGCAATCGAGTGCCGAGCCGCCCCGCAGAAAAATTCAGCGATCGGCCCTCTGCCCCGATCTCTATATCCTCCCATCCGGGACGGGCGATCCAATCATTATCGCGCATCGCGAACGCCTCCTGCTCCTCCGAGCCCCGAATGGAGAAGTTAAACAACGATCGCCCTCTCTCATCCTCTGTAACCCAGATTACCTGGTTGCCCCCGATCTTCAGCACGACAGGGCAGCCTGCGGCCAGATTTCCGCCAACGATAAAAACGGTATTGTCCCGGGTCCATTCGACCTTATGTCGAACCGAGGCCGACTTCGGACCGCGTCCTTTCCAAGCCCGCAGCTCGCTGGCTGACCAGCTATCCGCGCGCCTGTGGTGCCCCGGACACAGCGCAATCATCCCCGCGGCCTCATGATGGTGCCTCACCTTCCAGGGCGGATCGAAGTGGTGGTATTCTAGATACGGCTCACTGCACTCTGGATGGGCACAGACAAAGCCGGTTTCCCGACGCAACTGTCGACGGATGTCGGCGGGCGCCTGGCGAGACACCTTCGGCTTGTCACTCATCTGCACCTCACGTCTTCCGCTCGCCGCCGTTTCGTAAAGGCCGGTACCGAAGCCACGACACCGCCCGGAAGTGCCGACGCCAAAAGAACGGTTGCGTTCCGCCGTTGCATGAGACCCCCTTTTGCCCGGCCGGCTCTACTGGCGAATGCAAGCATCTCCGAAACCAAGACCGCGATCGGAAGTGGCGCAGGGTCCGTTCCCGCAGAGTTGGAGATCGGCTCCTGAATTATATAAGACCCCGCGAGTCCCGCCCGCCGACGAGGCTACCCGGCCCGCACGCGCCTCACCCAGGCCTGGAACGCGGTCACGAAGGCGGTCAGGATGTCGCGCGTGGGCTGGTCCGTCAGCGCGCCGGAGGCGTCGAATTTGTTCTGCGCTTGCGGGATCATCACCTCCGGCCGGTTCATCACGTAGCCGTTCATGAACACGAACATCTGCCGCAGATGGTACTGCGCGCGCCCGGTCCCGAACGTACCGATGCTGGCGCCGATGACGCCGATCGGCTTGCCCTCGAAGGGCTGCTCGGGCGGGCGAGAGACCCAGTCGATCGTGTTCTTCAGCACGCCGGAGACCGAATAGTTGTATTCCGGCGTCGCAAACAGAATGCCGTCGGCGGCCTTGACCCGCCGGCGCAGATCTTCCACAGGCGGCGGAAAGCCCTTCACCTTGACATCCTCGTTGTAGAGCTGGATCGGCGAGAGATCGAAGATGTCGATCGCCATGCCAGCGGGCGCGATTTCCTTCATCACGCGCAGCGCCGCACTGTTGTAGGACCCCGCCCGCAGGCTGCCGGACATCGCCAGAATCCGAATCGCGCCGCCGTCGCTCATGGTTCGTCCGCCCCGCTGACCGAGGGGAGTGATACGCACGCTCCGGCTCACGCGCAATCGGCGGCAAGTTCGCGGCTAATTTCACGGAACGGTGACAATGCGAAGGTTGGTTGCTCTCGGCGACGGGGACTAATTTCCGCGCGGTTCGGAGGAGGGAGGATTCGGATTGTCTCCAGACCTCGAAGAAATGTCGGCGCGCCTGTTGGCGCTCGAAACCGTCGTCGCCCATTTGCTGACCCACATGGCTGTGCATAACGAGGATCCCGCGCGCTGGCTGGCGACGCGGCGTGCACTGGCTCTGGGCGCGGCCGAGCGCGTGGGGCACATTGAGGGATTGGGCGAGCTAGCCGGCGCAGTGCGCGAGGCCGTCTCGGCGTTCTTCGACGGCGCCGACCGCGCCGTTCGCATGCCGCGCATCGCCGAGGCCCGCGCGACACTGCGCCAATAGGCAACCCGCCCGCCGGGGCGCTCGTTCCGAGTCGGTCCGGTAAAAAGGAGCGCATCGATGACACGCTCGTTCGCCGTGCTCGCCTACCTTGTCGCGCTGGCCGGCGCGGGACCGGCCAGGGCGGCCACCCCGCCCCCTTCGTCACCGTCCGTCACCGCGGACCAACCGAACGCGGACCGCAGCGCGCCGGGAACAATCAGTTCACAACTCTCGCGCACCGACGGCGTGCTTCGCCCGCCGCCGGTTGATCCGGGAATGCAGAAGACCCCGACCCGGCCCGGCACGATGCCGGTGATCCACCCGCCCGGCACCCCGGGAGGCCCCCCGGGCCCAGTCGCCAAATAATTGGGCGCGAGGGGTTGCGCCGGCCACGCATCATGCCATATGCGCGAAGACAGCGGACCTATTCGGTTCGTTGTGTTCGACGTTTCCTCCCTAAACTTGGCGGCTCCTTCGGGGGCCGCCATTTTCTTTGGCACCGTTTCCTTCGGCGCCTCGGAGGCGTAGCCTGCAGCATGGATCTCGACTTCACCGAAGATGAAGTCCGACGCTACTCGCGCCACATCCTGTTGCGCGAGGTGGGCGGGATCGGTCAGGCGCGCCTCAAGGCCGCCCGTGTTCTCCTCGTCGGCGCCGGTGGCCTGGGCAGCCCGCTGGCGCTCTATCTTGCGGCCGCGGGCATCGGGACGATCGGGATCGTGGACGATGATCGGGTGGAACTTTCGAATTTGCAGCGCCAGATCGCGCACAATACCGCAAGCCTGGGCGCGCCGAAGGTCGAATCGGCGGCGAAGGCGGTGCGCGCCATCAATCCCCGGGTGGAGGTTCGCGCGCACGCCCTGCGCCTCGACGCAAAGAATGCGCTCGAGCTGATCGGCGGCTACGATCTCGTCTGCGACGGCACCGACAACTTCGCGACCCGTTTCCTGGTAGCGGATGCCTGTGTCCTGGCGCGACGGCCCCTGGTCTCGGCTGCGGTTCTGCGCTTCGAGGGCCAGATGTCGGTCTTCAAGCCGCACGCGCCGGGCGGCGGGCCGTGCTACCGGTGCCTGTACCCCGAGCCGCCGCCGGAAGGTTTGGTGCCGTCGTGCAGCGAGGCCGGGGTATTGGGCGCGGTCACCGGCGTGATGGGCACGCTGCAAGCGACCGAGGTCCTGAAGGAGATTCTCGGCATTGGCGAGAGCCTGTCCGGCCGTCTGCTGATCTGGGACGCCTTGGCGAGCCGCTTTCGCACGGTCCGTTTGCCACGTGACCCTGCATGCCGGCTTTGCGGCCCCGAGGCGCAGATCACCGATCTGTCCGCGCACGCGGCGATATCGGACTCGGTTTGCGCATCCTGATGCAGACGCTCGGCATCCTGCTGATGTCCGCCGGCCACGAGCGCGCTCATTATGCTTTCCTGCTGGCCGCCGGTGCCGCCGCGCTGGGCCGCCCGGTCCTGCTGTTTGCGACCAACGAGGGCACGCGCGCGCTGTGCGCCGGCATCGAGGATGCGCCGCGAGACGCGATGGTGCGGCGTGCGGGCGTTGCCGGACTGGCGGAATTGCGCGCGGCGGCGGTCGAGCTGGGCGTGCGCATGATCGCCTGCGAGGCCGGATTGCGCCTCGCCGATGTGGCCCCGGAAGCGTTGCTGCCCGAGGTCGAGGTGGCCGGCGTGGCGACGTTCCTCGCCGAGGCCGGCGGCGGGCAGCTGATTACGCTCTGATCCGCCTCAGCGCGCCGCCTCCGCTTCCGCTTCGATCGCCCGCCGTAGCCTCGCGACGCGCAGAATCGCGATTGGGGTAGGTTTGTCTGTGTCCAGCACGGTGCCGGCCGTGAACATACCTCGCTGACGCCGACGCTTCGGGAGAACGTCAGACCTTGCCGTTGTGCGACGCGAGACCGTCCAGTCCGGCGCGGAGAAAGGCCCGGACGCCCGCGACAACCCCGGCTTCATCATCGGACGTCACGCCGAATTCGGCGTGCCACGAAACTTCGGTGGTGCCGTCGCCGGCGTCCTCGGCCCGAAGCTCGGCCACGTAGTTTTCCACCGGCATGCCGGTTGAAACCATCTCGTACCGGTAGGCACGACGGTCCGGGGCCGCTTCCAGAAGCCGCTCGACCTGGATGCTGCCGTCATTGCCGTACGCGGTGCGGAGCGCGCTGGGTCGCTCACCCTCGGAGTCCACCCGTGCGAGCATCGGATGCCACGCGCCGACCGCGCCGAACCGACCGATCTCGCGCCAGAGCCGTCCGACCTCCTTGGCGATGCGCGCCGTCTCCGTAATTTCGGGTATCAGCCTTCCTCCCCGGTGCGGGTCAGGAGCTCGAGATTGTGACCGTTCGGGTCACGAAAGTAGAAGCCCCGGCCACCCGCATGGTGGCTGATTTCGCCAGGTTTTCGATAGACGGGGTCCGCGGCGTAGGTCAGGCCGAGCGCCTTCACTCGCTCAAGGATGCGATCAAATGCCTCGTCATCGACCAGGAAGGCGTAGTGGTGCGGCTCGAAGGCTTGAACATCGTCGAAATCGAGATTGATCTCGCCCACCCTGAGGACCGCAAACCGGCCGGGCGGGCTGAATGGGCTTGTGTCGCCAACCTCCAGGCCGAACAGGTCGGCCAGCCAGCGGGCGGAGGCCACCTTGTCCCGCGCCGGCACGATGGTGTGGTTCAATGCGATGTTCATCGCACTCCTCCTAGCCGACGAAGGCGCTGCGCCAGTTCTCCGGCGACGCTGGAACCCGGCTTCATCGTAAGGCTTCGGCCGAAAAGTGACGCCTCAGCCCGTTCCAGCAGGCATCGTAGTCGCATTGCAAACTCGGCGTCTCGAGCGCCCAACGCGTGGGACGCAGCACCTGACGCGTTTCGAACATGAACGCCAATGCGCCCTCGATCTTCGCCGGCTTGAGATCGGCCGCCATCGCCGCCTCGGTGACGGCGGCATCGGGACCGTGAGCGCTCATCGAGGGATGCAAGCTGGCGCCGCCGGGCAGGAAGCCTTCCGATTTCAACTCGTAGGCGCCGCCGATCAGCCCCATGAATTCGTTCATGACGTTGCGGTGGAACCAGGGCGGACGGAACGTGTGCTCGGCAACCGCCCAACGCGGAGGGAAGATCACGAAATCGACGTTGGCCGTCCCCGGGCTGTCGGTGGGCGAGGTGAGCACGGTGAAGATCGACGGATCGCAATGATCGAAACTCACCGTATTCACGGCCATGAAACTCGCGAGGTCGTATTTGTACGGGGTCAGGTTGCCGTGCCAGGCCACGACGTCGAATGGCGAGCGGTCGAGTTCCGTCGTCCACAGCGTGCCCTCGAATTTCTGCACCACCTCGGTTCGCTCGGCCGCGTCCTCGTACCAGGCGACCGGGGCCCGGAAGTCGCGGGGATTGGCGAGGCCGTTGGCGCCGATCGGGCCGAGATCAGGCAGCCGCAGCGTCTGGCCGTGATTCTCGCAGACGTAGCCCCGGCCGGCGCCGTCCGGCAACGCCACCCGCATCCGCACACCGCGCGGCACCACCGCAATCTCGCCCGGCGCCACCTCCAGCCGGCCCAGTTCGGTCGCGAGCGACAGCCTGCCCTGTTGCGGCACGATCAGCATCTCGCCGTCGGCCGACCAGAAGACGCGGCGCATGTCGCGGTTGGCGGCGTAGAGATGCACCGAAACGCCCGAATTCGCCGCGAGGGTCGCCAGCCCGGCGATGAAATCGGTGGGCGCTTCGGGGATGGGCGGCGGATTCCAGCGCAGGCGATTGGGCGTCGGCATGGCGGGCTCGCCCGCGAACATTCCCGCCTCGATCGGTCGGTAAGGGGGATGCTCGGCCGAGGGTCGTATCCGATACAACCAGGTTCGCCGAGCCGCCGCCCGCGGTACGGTAAAAGGCGTACCCGATAGCTGCTCCGCATAGAGCCCGAGCGAATGACGCTGCGGCGAGTTCTGCCCGACCGGCAGCGCCCCCGCCACCGCCTCGGTGGCGAACTCGTTGCCGAAACCGGATTGCGTGGCCGGGGCCTCGGTCATAAAACTCCTCCGTCAGGATGCGTCGGGCTGATTTTCCGGCGCGGTATCGCGAAACGCCGGCAATGCCAACGCCGCCGCTTCCGCGCGCAGGAGAGCCGGGTAGGCGTCAAGCGGGCATTGCAGGCGCCTCGCATTGGCCATCTGCGGCACCAGGCAGATATCGGCCAGCCCGGGCTCGACGCCGAAGCAGAATGGCCCCGCCTGCCCGCGCAGCATGGCTTCCAACGCCGTCAGTCCTTCGGCGATCCAGTGCGCGTACCAGGCGTCGCGCGCAGCCTGGTCATGGCCGAGGGGGCTCTTCAGATAGCGCAGGACGCGCAGATTGTTCAGCGGGTGAATATCGCAGGCGATGGTGAGCGCGAACGCGCGCACGCGGGCGCGGCCGATCGGGTCCGACGGCAACAGCGCCGGTCGGGGATGCGTCTCCTCAAGCCATTCCATGATTGCCAGCGATTGACCGAGCGGCACTCGGTCGTCGGTCTCCAGGGTCGGCACGAGGCCGGTCGGGTTGCGCGCCCGATAGGCGGGCAGGTTCTGCTCGCCGCCGTCCTTCAGCAGATGGACATAATCGGGCGAGAAGTCGATTCGCTTGAGCGCCAAAGCGATGCGAACACGCCAGGCGGCCGACGAGCGGAAATAGGTGGATAGCCGCATCGAAATTCTCCGCCATCTCCGATCGCATCTGGCGACCGTCGGGCCGGCCTCTGTCAATCGATCGTAAATTCCTCAACAAATGGCCGCGAATCAATGCTGATCGACAGAAACTGTACATACGAAGCTGTTTCGCAGTCGGCGCAAACCGGGATAGAGGATCGTTTGCATGCACGCAAATCATTGCGTGCTGCCGCTAGAGGCCCGTGCAAAACGGAATGGTTCCTATGAAAACAAGAAGTGTTAGTTTGGTATCCGAAACTGAAGTCGAGGGCGAAAATTTCGAGCTCGACGACTACCTGCCGTACCGCCTGGCGGTGGCCGCCTCCAGCGTGAGCCGGCTGATGGCGCGTCGGTTGGCGGACAACTACAAGCTCGCGATCTCCGAATGGCGGGTGCTGACGGTGGTCGGCCGCGCCGGGGTGCTGTCGCCGAGTGCAGTCGGTGCGCAAGCGTCGATGGACAAGGTGAAGGTCAGCCGGGCCGCGGCCAGCCTGGTTGCACGCGGGCTGATCAAGCAGAGCCAGGATCCGCAGGATGGGCGCGGGCGCCTGCTGCGGCTCACCCGCAAGGGTGCCGGGGTCCATCGCGGCGCGATTGCGCTGGCGCGTGAGATCGAGGCGGAGCTGGCGAAGGGCTTGAGCCGAACCGAGTGGGCGGCGCTGCAATCGATGCTGATCCGCCTGGAGGCGCACGCGACCGGCCTCGGCGGCGGGGCGGCGTCGGAGGCCGAGGCGGCGGACTGAGGTGTCTCAGGCCTGGCGGGAAACTGCGGGCGGTCGGTGGTCACTCCCCGGCCGCCGGCGCCGGTTCGGCTTGCGCCTCCAGCCGGCCGGCTGTCCCGGGCCGCGCTCCAACACCAGTCGGCGATCATGGAAGGCCGCCACCGCCGGCCGGTGCGCGATCGAGATGATGGTCGTCGCCGGCAGTCGCGCCTTCAACAACCGGTAAAGGTCGGCCTCGGCCTCGGGATCGAGGCTCGCGGTCGCCTCGTCGAGGAACAGCCAGTCGGGCCGGGCCAGCAAGGCGCGCGCCACCGCCACCCGCTGTTGCTCGCCGCCCGAGAGGCGCTGCGCCCAGTTCGCATCCTCATCGATCAGCGGCACGAGCCCGGGCAGACCCGTATCCGCCAAGGCTTGCGCCACTTGCTCGCCCGGCACCGTCTCGGGCGGCCGCCGGGTAGGTCATGACGTGGCGCAGCGTGCCGAGCGGGATGTAGGGCCGCTGCGGCAGAAACAGGCAGCGTTCGAGCGGCCGCTCGACCCGGCCGCGCCCGAACGGCCAGATGCCGGCCGCGGCGCGAAAGAACGTGGACTTGCCCGATCCCGATCGGCCCGTCAGCACCACTGATTCGCCCGCGCGGAAGCGCAGATCGGCGTGATCGAGCAGCCGGGTGCCGTCCGGCAGCGCCAGGGTGAGATCGTCGATGCGAATGGCATCGCCCGTGGCCGGGGCGACCACCACGCCCTCGCCGGCGGCGGCGCGCGCCAGCACCACGGCACGGTGGAAGCCGGTGAGACGCTCGACCACCGCGGTCCACTGCGCCAGCAAGGCGTACGCATTCACAAACCACGACAGCGCTTCCTGCACACGCCCGAAGGCGCCGGCGGTCTGGGTCAGCCCGCCGAGCTCGATCTGGCCGCTGAAGTACCGCGGCGCGGCGACCACATAAGGGAAGATGATGGCGATCTGGCTGTAGCCCGCAACCAGCGCATTCAGGCGCTTGATGCGGATCATGATGCCCCACCAATTGGTTATCACGTCACGGAAGCGGACCAGGAGATTGCCCTTCTCCTCGCCCTCTCCGCCATAGAGTGCCACTCCCTCCACGTTCTCGCGCAGGCGCACCAGCGCGTAACGGAAATTCGCCTCCACCCGCTGTTGGAGGAAGCGCAGCGCGACCAGCGGCTTACCCACCAGGTGGGTGAGCCCGGTTCCGAGCACGGCGTAGATGAGCGCCACCCAGACCATGTAGCCGGGAATGGTGACGCCGAGCACCGAGATCTCTCCCGATAAGCCCCAGAGGATGCCGACGAAGCTCACGAAGCTCACGACGGTGGAGAGGAAATCGACGCCGAGCGAAAGCGTCGTGTTGACGAAATCGCGGATGTCCTCGGCGATGCGCTGGTCGGGGTTGTCCGTGCCGATGCCGCCCTGCTCGCCGGCCAAGCTGATGCGGTAATAGGCGCGATCGGCCAGCCACTCATCGAGGAAGCGGCGGGTGAGCCAGCGCCGCCAGCGGATTTGCAGCCACTGGTTCAGATACGTCGCATAGATCGAGACGATTATATAGACCGCCACCACGCCGCAAAAGCCGGGCATGATGAAGCCGCCCGGGGTGCGCCGCCAGGTGAACAGCAATTCCAGAAACGCCTGGTAGTTCTTTGTCTGCAGCGAGTTGAAGAACAGCCGGTTCCAGAAATTCAGAATGACGTTCAGCCCGACCATCGACAGGTTCAACGCCATGATGGCGAACAGCAGGGTCCAGGCCGACCATTTCTCCTCGGAGCGGAAATACGGCCGCGACAGCCGCCAGACGTCGGCGAGGAATGCTCGGATGGCGTTCATGGGTGAACCCGTTTGCGGAAAGCTGCGCGCGTCGGGCGCAGATGGACTGCCGCGCCGGCGGCGGCAAGCGCGAACTCCGGCCGGGGGGCGGCGGCGCAGGCGATGATTTCGGCGATATTCGGCGCAAATGCCTGATGGTGCGGCTTTCCTTGACCGGGACGACGCGGTTCTCTAGGGTTCGGCAATGAACACCGTCACCCGCGCCCACCTCGCCGAGACGATCTACACCGAGGTCGGCTTGTCCCGGAACAAATCGGCCGATCTGCTGGAGGCGGTGCTGGAGCGGCTGGTCTCCTCCCTTTCCGAAGGCGAATCCGTTAAGATCAGCGGCTTCGGAACCTTTTCGGTGCGCCAGAAGGGGCGTCGTGTGGGCCGCAACCCGAAGACCGGGCAGGAGGTTCCCATCCTGCCGCGCCGGGTCCTGGTGTTCCGGCCGAGCCAGGTCCTGAAGGCGCGCATCAACGGGATGCCGGCCGGCGACGGCGCGGCGCTCGAGGACGAATGAGCGAGTTCGAGCAGGCCGAGGCCGGCCGGTCGCGTCCGCGCAAGGCGCCGAACGCCTTTCGCACCATCAGCGAAGTGGCCGACGAGCTGCACATCCCACAGCATGTGTTGCGCTTCTGGGAGACCAAGTTTTCCCAGGTGAAGCCGCTGAAACGCGGCGGCGGCCGACGCTACTACCGGCCCGACGACATTGCGCTGCTGCGCCGGGTGTCGGATTTGCTCTATATCCAGGGTTACACGATTAAGGGCGTGCAGCGGCTGCTGCGCGAGGGCGGCGGGCGGCTGTCGGACGATATTCCGCCGGCGGCGCCCGAGGAGAGGGAGGCCGCCGCCGCGGAACGCGCGCGCCCGATCCCGCGCCCGCCGGAGACGCTGCCCGGGCTGGTGTCGCCCGATCCGCCCCGCCCGCCAACGCGCGCGGCGCGCAACGAGACCGAGGCGGAGCGGTTGCGGGCGGTGCTGTCGGAGACGCTGCGCGGGCTGGAAGCGCTGCGCGCCCTGCTCGGCTGAGGCGATTGCCGCTCGCCGCCGGCGCTGCTAGGAAGGCCGGGTCGGAGCGTAGCGCAGTCTGGTAGCGCATCAGTCTGGGGGACTGGGGGTCGTGGGTTCGAATCCCGCCGCTCCGACCATGCGACACCCCTCAGCCAGCGGCCGCATCCGCGAGGATCACCTCGCTCGCCTTTTCGCTGATCATGTAAATCGGCGTGACGATGAAGAAACCGGGGATGCGCGGGAACACCGAGGCGTCCACCACCCGCAATCCTTGAACCCCGTGCACCCTGAACCGAGTGTCCACCACCGCCCCCGGATCGCCCGGCGGGCCGATCCGACAGGCGCAGGAGGCATGGTGTCCCCAGGCCTGATCGGCGACGAAGCGGGCAACCGCATCGGCGGACGCGATGGCGGGACCGGGAATGACCTCCTCGGCCGCCGGACCGCCGGCGCGATGGGCCGGGGCGTTCATCCGCCGGGCCAGCGCGATGCCGGCGACCACCGATTCCAGATCCTCGCCCCCGGTATCGTTGCCCTCGGCGAAATAGTGAAAATTGATCTCCGGCGGATCGCGCGGGTCGGCCGAGCGCAGCATTACGGTGCCGGCGGTGTTGCGCGTGTGCGCCTTGAGGATCGCCCAGGTGAAGAAATCCTTGTCGCGGATCGCCCGCGAGTATCCCGGATAGTAGCCGCGGAAAAATCCGGGGATGCCGAACAGGAACAGGTCCGACTGCGCGCGGGTGGGAGCGGAGCGACGGATCAGCCCGAGAACGGTGCCGTTGGTGGCGTAGGGACCGCCGCCGCGCAGCCATTCGGCGTAACACGGATCAGCTTGCCTTCCGGCGACGGGAAGGCCGAAGCCGCATGCCGCCAACAGCCGAAAATCGGCGCGCATCCGAGTCACCACCGTCGCCTCGTAGCGGTCCTGAAGGTTGCGTCCGACGCCCGCAAGATCGACAACGCTCGGAATGCCGAAGCGCGCCAACTCATCCCGCGGGCCGATGCCCGACAGCATCAGCAGTTGCGGGCTGTTGAATGCCCCGGCGGCGAGGATCACCTCGCGCGTCGCGCGCAAGTGCCGGCGCGGCGTCGGTTCGGGGCCGAACGGCGGGGCGTTCGGGTCGGCGCGGTAGAGATGGGCGCCGTCGAGATACTCGACGCCGACGGCGCGGCGTCCCTCGAACAGAATCCGCGTGGCGAGAGCGTGCGTCTTGACCAGCAGATTGTTCGGCAGCGCCCGCGCCGTCGCCTGAATGTATTCGCGCACCCCCGCACGACGGACGCCGTCGACGCCGACCGGAATGTTGTAGAGGCCGGAGCGTCCGCCGAGCTCGGCGCGCCAGTCATTCGGATCGAGCCCTGAGGCAAGCAGCGGCCCGAATAGCGCCGGCAGCCCGGCCCCCTCGACGGCGCCGACAACCATCTGCCGAAGCTGGCCGTCGCGCGCCAGCAGCAAGGGGTCGTTGACTTGCGTCGTCAACCAGCCGCCGTATCCATGACGCGCCGGCGCGTCGAGGAGCGGGCGGCGATACCGGCAGCGTTCCAGTCGCTGAAAATATCCGCGCATATTTGCGGCCCGCCAGGACGCATCGCCGGTCAGCTCGGCGATGCCGTCCCAGTCGGCCGCATCGGCGGTGACGGTGATCATCGCGTGATGGGCGGTGCAGCCACCGAGCGTGCCGGCGCGCGGATAGTAGATGCCGTCCTGGTCAGCGACGAATTTGGGATCGCGCTCCTGCTGCGCCTGATCGGCGTAGTGGCGCACGTAATAAGCCCAGGAGAGTGCCGGGTCCTCGGTCGCGAGCGGATGGAAGGCCGGAATTTCATAGTCCGCGCCGCCGTCGGCGCCGCCGGCTTCCATCAGCACGACCTTGTGCCCGGCGCGCGCCAGGTTCGCCGCCAGCGGACCGCCGCCGGCGCCCGACCCGATGACCACGTATTCCACCGGCGCCGATGCCGACACCGGAATGCCCGACACGTCTTCCGACGTCGGTTCGGGACCATGAGCGCAGCCGCCCAGCCCGGCCGCCAACGCCGCGCCGGTAGCGGTAAACGCGCCGACGCGAGAGCTTGCTCGCCGCCGTCATGCTCAGAACGTCTTGAGGAACGCGATCAGCGCGCGCTTATCGGCGTCGCCCAACTGCGTGCCGAAATAATGGCCGCGATTGACCACGTAGTCCGGGCATTTGCTGAGCTCGAACAGTGGCCGCGCGAGGTTCGCGAATACCCGCCTCGCCTGCTCGTCGGTCGCATCGGCCGGCAGCGCCTTAAGGTCGCCGATCAGCCGTATCAGCAGGCCGAGAATTTTCGCGTCGTGGGCGGCGCGCAGCTTCGGATCATCGGTTTCTGACGCGAGCCGCAGATTCGCCACCAGATCGACCGGCGTTCCCTTCGGAATCGGCCCGATCCGCAAGCCGCCCCCGGCATCGAACAGCGACGGCACGATAGAGCGCGTAATCGCCTCCGACTTGCGGACGAAATCGGGCAGATATCCGGCCGGGATGCTCAGATAGCTGGTGGCCGTCGTGCGATCGATGACACCGGGGATTCGTTCGCCCAGCATCGGGTCCCTTGCGCGACGTTCCGGCCACAGCATTTGCGAGATCGAGTCGTCGAACGAGGCCATGCGGGCCGGCACCGACGGGCTCGGGTTGAACGCGCCGACGCTGTTATTGAGCAGGAAGGGCGCGGTGGCCCAGACGCTGACCAGAGTCGGGACGCGGGTGTATCCGACGCCGCCACCCGGAATCGCGACCTGAAGCGGGCTGCCGGTGAACGGGTCATAGACCGTGATGCTGCCCGGGGAGGGTAATTGCTTGTAGCTCTCGGACGAGAAATTGTCCCAGATCATGTCGCGAATGGAGTTGGTGGCCAGCGGACTGCAAGCGTTCGTTTGCAGCAGCGTCACCGGGATTCGCATGTCGTTGGAGAGATAGTTGCCGTCGAGGAAGTCGTCGGCGAGCACGATCGGACGCATCCGGCCCTTAAAGTCCTCGGACTCGGTCCAATCCCAGTAGCGATTCCAGCAAGCGAGATAGCCGGGCCCGATGCAGGCGCCCGGGTCGGCGCCCGCGGGCGGCAGTGGTGCCTTGCTCGAGTGGCAGCGCGCGCAGTTCTCGGCAAACGCGATCTTGCCGCGCCGGAGCGTCGCCGCGTCCGTGTCGAGATACGCCGCCCCGCCCGGGGCGTCCCGCAGCTTGTGCGGATACGATCCCTTGATCAGAAACAGCGCCATGTCGGGCGTGCGCGCCTCGGTGGCGTTCCAGTAGGCCGAGTTTGCGCCCAGATCGGCGATCGTGATCGGAGTTTGCTTCGTGCCGCCCAGGATCGGCGTGAAATGGCGCACCCACTCCTCGCCGAAAAGTCCGATATTCACGTAGACCCGGTTGAGCGCCCCCAACGTGCCGACCGCATCCGATCCGTCCTTCAGCACATGCGGCGTCCATACCGTCGCCGGCGGCTGGAAGAACCTGCGTAAACGGTCCGGAAGCAAAGTAGTCGTTGAACTGCTTGTTGTTCAGCGCGCCGCCGGCGAGCGTCTCACGGCCCCAACGTAACGCCGCCTCCAGCCGCGGCCCCACATTGTAGATCGCATTCATGGTGCGGGGGTTGTTGATGTAGTCGGTTGCGACGAGGGAGGTATCGAGCGTGCCGGGACGGGAAGTGTGCAGCACCTGAAAAAGATAGGCCGACGGATCGGCGTTCCACGCGAAGATGCGATCGACCCAGAAATATTGCGCGCCGACCAGGGAGCTCAAATTCTCCCAGCGCGGATGCTCGGGATCGGCCGGCGGATGATCGGGGTTCGGCCCGACATGGCAGAAGGCGCAGGACATGCCGACACGATACGGCCGGACCAGATCCTTCGAATTGTAGTAGCTCGGGTCGGTGTAGTAGCGAACCGGGTCCCATCTTCGCGCCGCCGCGGCATCGAAATCGGGATTCGGAAACAGCCTGAGGCCGATCACCCCGGTGGCATAACCGTAGGTGGAGCCCACCGGAAATCCGTTCTTGCCACGGGCGCCGATGCCGACGCCCGGATATTTGCGTTCGTTCTCGAACGGGTCCGGCGAACAGTCGCTGCGCCTCGTGTCGAGCCAGAGGCCGAAGCGCTGCGGATTCGGGCCGGTAGGTTTGTCGAAGCAGGGCTCATTGACAAGTCCGAGATAGTTCCAGCGATTGTCGCGGCTGAACTTCAATCCCGGATAGGAGGAGAGGGTCTTCAGCAGGTCGAACGTGCCGAACGTATAGCCGGTCACGTGGTCCCAGAAGCGATCGTTGCCGGCGGTCCAGATCAGCCAGGTGTTCCGGCCCCTGATCTCGGCGGGCGTCAACGCCAGCCCGCCATCCATGCCGCGGAAGTAGTCCTCATCGGCGACCGGCAACGACGCCGCGCTGCGGCCGCCGACACTCGCCTCATCGGTGACGCGCCCGGGCCTGGAGAAGCTGACGCAAGCAGCGACCAGCAAAGCGAGCCCGAGCGTGATGCCCCGCGCCAACCACGCACGTGGTGCCGGATGCCGCATCGCCATCTCCCCCGATGCTTTCTGATTGTTATGCCGGCAGGCTAATCCAGGTTTCCATGCGCAAGAAAGCGATAAGCTTGTCGCATAGCTCATTCTGCCGTGAGGCCGGAGATTGGCAACGATCCGAAGGTTGCCGCCGCCGCGCGAGGCCGAACATCAGCGCGATATCGGGCCAGTCGGCCCGGGCCAAGCAGGGCGATCAAGAAGCCCACGCACATGGTCCCGAAGGCGAACGCCTTCCGCCCCGGCGACAGCGCGGCCGGATCGCCCGGGAGCAGTGCAGCGACCGTCCCTGCGGCGGCGCTCACCGCGGCGACGCCTCTGGAAGCTCGTCCACCTCGGCCGTGACCGGCAGACCCGGCCGCAACGCGCCCAACCTGGCCGCATCGCCATCAAGCAGGATGCGCACCGGCACGCGCTGGACGATTTTGGTGAAGTTGCCGGTTGCGTTCTCGGGCGGAATGACACTGAATTGGGCGCCCGTCGCCGGCGCCACGCCGGCGACTTGGCCGCGAACACTCGCTCGGCACCGCGTCCGCGCTCACACGCGCGGCCATGCCGGGCCGCATCCCGGCAAGCTGGTTCTCCTTAAAAGTTGCGACGGCCAAGCCGACCATCACGACGGCCAATCTCCGCCTCGCGCGATGGCCCGGCAATCGTTGGCGCGCGCGGGAAGCGCCTTCCGCATCACGCTCAAGAACATGCTGGCTCATGTCTGGTCCCGGCCCGTCTGGCCCCGGCCCGGCCGCCCCGACGCACGCCCGAGACGGCTCCGCGTCCGCTCATCGGCGGCGGGACCCGGAACGGGCGCGAACGCGCCGCCCGCGATCGGGCCGCCCGATACGCGATCGACGACCTCCGGCTCGGCGATGGCGCCGGTCGCGACATCGGCGATCTGCACGCTGGCGCCTTCGGTTGCCCCGGGCCAGCAGTGTCAGCAGCACGGGTCGGAAATCGCGCCCGCGCGGGGTCAGCGCGTGCTCGTCCCGCGGCGGCCGCTCGCTGTAGCGTCGCCGCTCCAGCAATCCCGCGCCAACGAGCCCGCCCAACCTGCGCGTCAGGATGTTGGGCGCAACGCCGAGGCTCTTATGGAACTCGTCGAAGCGAGTCAGTCCGTACAGGGCATCGCGCAGGATCAGGATGCTCCACCACTCGCCCACGCGCTCCAGGCTGCGGGCGATCGGGCACTGCATGTTGCCGAAGCTCGTGCGCTGCCTGAACCTGCAATCGGGGCCCGCCGGTGGACCGCGGGCCTGCGGCTCCGTATATGCCGCGCATGCACATCGGGACCTGGCTGTTCACCATGCTGAAAGGGCGTTCGGCCGGCCGCGACGCGGACGGCAATCGCTATTATGAGGAGCGGCGGCCGCGTCGCGGCCTGCGCGGGCGGCGCTGGGTGATGTATGCGGGCGCGCCGGAGGCGAGCAAGGTGCCGCCGGAGTGGCACGCCTGGCTGCACTACACCACCGACGCACCGCTGCCGGACTCCTCTCGCCAACCCTGGCAGAAGCGGCACGTCCCGAACGCGACCGGAACCGCCGAGAGCTATCGCCCGCCCGGCCATGACTATCAGGGCGGCCAGCGCGCGGCGGCGACCGGAGACTATGAAGCCTGGACCCCGGGCGCCTGATGCGCCGGCGCAATGCGATCGAAGTGCTAACCGGCATCCTCGTGCTGATCGTCGCGGTGGGCTTTCTCGGCTACGCCATCGCCCATTCCGGCACCGGCCCGTCGGGCGCGAGCTACCAGCTGGTCGCCAACTTCGACAACATCGCCGGCCTTAATGTCGGCGCCGATGTCCGGCTCGCCGGCGTGAAGGTGGGCAGCGTGCAGGCCGAGGCCATCGACCCCAAGACCTATCTGGCGCGCGTCACCCTCGATATTCGCGACGGCGTCGAGCTGCCGAAGGACAGCGGGGTCTCGGTCGCCAGCGAAAGCCTGCTCGGCGGCATTTACCTCGCCATCTCCGCCGGCGGCAGCGATCAGATGTTGAAGGCGGGCGAGGCCTTCACCGCCACCCAAGGCGCCGTCAGCTTGCAGGACCTGCTCGGCAAGTTCATCTTCAGCGCCACGAACATGGTGAGCGCGATGGGCGGATCGTCGTCCGGCAGGCCGGGCAGAGCGCTCCGGCGGTGCCGAATGCGCCGGCGGCGCCCAAGTGATCCCCCCGCCGCCCGATGTTTGGCCCGGCTCCGACGGCGCACCGGTCGCCTGCCGCGAGAAGCTCAAGATGCTGTCGGAGAACCACGCCGAGCTGGCGCAGGCGCTACAGGACGCCTTCGAGGACGCTATTCTTATGGGCGTGGACGAGGCGGCATTGCGCCGCATCCTTTCGGCGATGGTGGCCGGGCTGGAGAGCCCGAAGCGATGAGCGGGCGGTTGCTGGTTGCGACACTCTGCTTCGCGCCCGTCCTCGGCTTTGCACAGCCGGCGCCGCCCCCACCCGCCCCCGACGCGATCGAAGGCTGGTTGCCGCGCAGCGCGGCGGAGTTGGAGGTTCTGGACAAGGTGGACGCGGTCAGCCGAACGCTCACGCTGCGGGTCGGCCAGTCGGTGGAGGTCGGGGCGATGACCATTGCGCTGCAGTCCTGCCGGATTCGCCCGCCGGACCAGCCGGAAGACGCGGCCGCCCTTCTCGCCATCACCAACACCAACCCGGAAGAGGCGGGGTTCCGCGGCTGGATGCTGGCCGACGAGCCGTGGCTGGGAATGCTGCAAAGTCCGGTTTATGACGTGCGGGTGCTCCGATGCCGGCCCTGAGCAAGCTGCCGCCCTTCGCCCAATCGGCGCTGCTGTTGGATATTGACGGCACCTTGCTCGATTTCGCGCCGACCCCCGAGACGGTTGTGGTGCCGGACACCTTGCTGGCCGACCTGCGCACGCTCAAGCCCGCGCTCGGCGGCGCGCTCGGCGTCATCAGCGGGCGCGCGATCGGACCGGTGGACGCGCTGCTCGGCGACGCGCCGCAGGCGGTGGCCGGCGAGCACGGCGGCGCCATTCGCCACACCCCCGGTGCGGCCGTCGAGCGCCCGGAATTGCCAGCGCCTCCGGAGGCATGGATTGGCGCGGCCGAGCGGGCGGCGGCGGCGCATCCGGGCGCGCGGGTGGAGCGCAAGGCGCGCGGCTTCGTGCTGCACTATCGCGGTGCACCGACGGCCGGGCCGGAATTCGGCACGCTGCTGCGCGGCTTGTTGGCGACGTCGCCCGGGTTCGAGCTGCTGGACGGCAACATGGCCTGGGAGGTGCGCCCGCGCGGCGCCGATAAGGGCAAGGCAGTCGCCGCACTGATGGCACGTCCGCCCTTCACCGGGCGGCTGCCGGTTTTCATCGGCGACGACGTCACCGACCATGACGCCATCCGCGCCGCCGATGCGATGGGCGGCGCCGGTTTGCTGGTCGCCGAGGTTTTCGGCGATGCGGCCGGGGTGCGCGCCTGGCTCTCAGGCGTGGCGGCGCAGGGGGGATGGAAATGAGGCTCGCCGATTTCGCCGCACTTTCCTTCGATTGCTACGGGACGCTGATCAACTGGGAGAGCGGCATCTGGGCGGCGCTGCAACCACTGCGCTCGCTCCGCACCATACCGCTCGACCGCGAAGCCGGCTTGGCCGAGTTTGCTCGTATTGAATTTGAGCTACAGGCGGCGACGCCCGCCCTGCTCTACTCCGATGTGCTCGCAGAGGTGCACCGCCGTCTGGCGGCTCAGTGGAACATTCCCCCGGATGCCGAGGCGGCGCGAAGCTTCGGCGCCAGCATCGGCGATTGGCCCGCCTTTGCCGATACGCCGGAGGCGCTGCGCCGGCTCCAGCGGCGATGCCGGTTGGTGATCCTGTCCAATGTCGATCGCGCCAGCTTCGCGCGCACCCTGCCCCGCCTCGGCGTTGCCTTCGATGCCGTGTTCACCGCCCAGGACGTCGGTTCATACAAGCCCGACCGGCGCAATTTCGACTTCATGATCGATCGTCTTGCCGAGCGCGGCATATCGCGCGCGCACCTGCTGCACGTCGCGCAGAGCCTGTTTCACGACCATGCCCCTGCCAATGCCGCAGGCCTTGCCTCGGCCTGGATCGATCGTCGCGCCGGCGCCCCCGGTTGGGGGGCAACAGTCCCTGCGCCCGCCGGCGTGCGCTGGGATTATCGCTTCAATACCCTGGCGGCACTCGCCGATGCCGTCGAGCGCGGCCAGTGATATTCCCATCGGGGTGCCGGCGTTCGTGCGTTCGGTAGAGCTGGTTGCGGGGGCAGGATTTGAACCTGCGGCCTTCAGGTTATGAGCCTGACGAGCTACCGGGCTGCTCCACCCCGCGTGGGTGATGTTGGTGGGTCCCCGGATCAAGTCCGGGGGCGTTGTTCGACCATCGTCTCGCGCCGCTCGCCGGGTCTCTCGACGGTTATGAGCCTGACGAGCTACCGGGCTGCTCCACCCCGCGCGGGTGATGTGGCCTGCCCCCGAACTTGATCGGGGGGTGGACGGGCGGGAGGACCTGGCGGCGACCTACTCTCCCGCGGCTTGAGCCGCAGTACCATGGGCGCTGGGGGTTTTCACGGCCGAGTTCGGGATGGGATCGGGTGCGGGCTCCCCGCCGTGGCCACCAGGTCGTCCGGCCCGGGCCGGGGATCAGTGGTCGGTGACCAGTGATCAGGGGCCGGGACGGCAGGTTTTGGTGCGTCGGTGTGGGGAGAGGTCGGGGTCACTGATCCCTGGCCACTGATTCCTGGTCACTGACAACTGACCGGGAGCCTGCCCCCGGACTTGATCCGGGGGATGATTGCCGTGCATGGGCGGGCGTTGTGGTTGGGGCTTTCGGGCGATTAGGACCGGTCGGCTGTGCGCGTTACCGCGCCTGCACCTCCGGCCTATCGACGTGATGGTCTGTCACGGCCCTCTCGGGGTGGCCCCCGTGGAGACCTGGTTTTGAGGAGGGTTTCCCGCTTAGATGCTTTCAGCGGTTATCCCGTCCGCACATAGCTACCCGGCGGTGCCGCTGGCGCGACAACCGGTGCACCAGAGGTGCGTCCGTCCCGGTCCTCTCGGTACTGGGGACGGCGCCTCGCAAGTCTCCTGCACCCGCGGCAGATAGGGACCGAACTGTCTCACGACGTTCTAAACCCAGCTCACGTACCACTTTAATCGGCGAACAGCCGAACCCTTGGGACCTGCTCCAGCCCCGGGATGTGATGAGCCGACATCGAGGTGCCAAACCTCCCCGTCGATGTGGACTCTTGGGGGAGATCAGCCTGTTATCCCTAGAGTACCTTTTATCCGTTGAGCGATGGCCCTTCCACCCGGGACCACCGGATCACTATGGCCGACTTTCGTCTCTGCTCGAGCCGTCGCTCTCGCAGTCAGGCGGGCTTATGCCATTGCACGCAGCGACCGATGTCCGACCGGCCTGAGCCCACCATCGCGCGCCTCCGTTACCTTTTGGGAGGCGACCGCCCCAGTCAAACTGCCCGCCATGCAGGGTCCCGGACCGGGCTGACCGGTCGCGGTGAGACAGCAAAAGGGCTCAGGGTGGTATTTCAAGGTCGGCTCCACCAAGGCTGGCGCCCCGGCTTCGATGCCTCCCACCTATCCTACACAGAGCCCTTCTGATGCCACTGCAAAGCTGCAGTAAAGGTTCATAGGGTCTTTCCGTCTGACCGCGGGAACCCCGCATCTTCACGGGGAATTCAATTTCGCTGAGCCGATGCCGGAGACAGCGGGGAAGTCGTTACGCCATTCGTGCAGGTCGGAACTTACCCGACAAGGAATTTCGCTACCTTAGGACCGTTATAGTTACGGCCGCCGTTTACCGGGGCTTCGGTTCGGAGCTTGCACCCCTCCCCTTAACCTTCCGGCACCGGGCAGGCGTCAGACCCTATACGTCGTCTCGCGACTTCGCAGAGCCCTGTGTTTTTACTAAACAGTCGCTACCCCCTCTTCTGTGCCACCCGCCCCCGGTTGCCCGCCGGCGGGTCTCGCTTATCCCGAAGTTACGCGAGCAATTTGCCTAGTTCCTTCGGCATCGTTCTCTCAAGCGCCTGGGTATGCTCTACCAGTCCACCTGTGTCGGTTTCGGGTACGGTCTCTATGCCGGAGCTGTTTCCCGGACCGCCCTCCCAGCCCCGGCAATCCGTTAAGCCGGAACACGAGATCGGCGGGCGTCACTTCCAGCAGGCCCAGGAATGTTGACCTGGTTCCCATCGACTACGGCTCTCGCCCTCGCCTTAGGGGCCGGCTCACCCTGCGCGGATTAACCTTGCGCAGGAACCCTTGGACTTTCGGCGACGGAGTTTCGCACTCCGTTTGTCGCTACTCATGTCAGCATGCGCACTTGCCATACCTCCACCGCCGCTCGCGCGCACGGCTTCACCGGCCTAGGCAACGCTCCGCTACCAATCAGTTGTCAGTTGTCAGTTTTCAGTGTCCAGACAAGTGGCTGCGCAGACCTTGCAGCATGCGCGCGATCTCCACGAGCTCTTCGCGCCATGCGGATGCCGTCTCGGCGGGCGTCAGCGCCAGGTCGGCGGCATAGACGCACCACAACCGCGCCTCGTCCGCCGAGCCGATCGCCATCGTCCCATAGCGCCGGAACTCCGCGTCCGACCCGGGTTGCCGGCCCGCGCCCTCCACCAGGAGCGCACAGACCGACTTCGATGCCCGCCGCAACTGATCGCCGATACCGCCGTGCTGCTACCGCCGTGCTGCTCGACAATCGGCCAGCCGAGGCTGACCCGATGCACCTCCAGCGACAGCCGATAAGCGCGCTGAAACACCTTCAACGCCCATACATCGCCGGCCATCACGTCCACTTCCCGTCTGACCAACTGAAAACTGACAACTGACAACTGATTCCACAGCTTCGGTACGCGGCTTGAGCCCCGTTACATTTTCGGCGCGGGATTTCTTGATTAGACCAGTGAGCTATTACGCTTTCTTTAAAGGATGGCTGCTTCTAAGCCAACCTCCTGGTTGTTTTGGAATTCCCACATCCTTTCCCACTTAGCCGCGATTTCGGGACCTTAGCTGGTGGTCTGGGCTGTTTCCCTCTCGACGACGGACCTTAGCACCCGCCGTCTGGCTG
>CAVXKT010000003.1:0-577500 GCA_963762525.1 uncultured Pseudomonadota bacterium | reverse complement strand
TCAATCCGTACAGCCGCGCATCGAGCATGGCGCGGAAATGCAGCGGCGGATAAAGCCAGAGAAACACCAGGCCGGCGAACACCGCCGCCCCCGGCAGCGGGCGCTGGATCGCCCGGCCGATCCGGCGCGCCGGGCGGCTGAGCACCAGCCGGCGCACCGGTCCGGGCATGCCGCGCAGCAGCGTCTCGCCGGGCCAGGCCAGTGCGATCAGAAACGGCCCCAGATGATGCATCACCAGATGCTGGACCCGATGCAGGAAGAACATATGCTCGGCGAGGTAGAGGAAGCGGGTCTGCAGGACCGCGTAGATCACCGCGACCCCGGCGAGATAGAGGCCGGTTCGCGACGCGCGGGGACGATCCGGCGCCGGCGTGCGCTGAAGTCCCCGCGCCGTACCACCAAATTGCGAACCCGGCTGCGAGATACTCGGGCCAGGAGAACTCCCACGGCGCGACCGGCGGCAGGGAGGCGGGATGGACGCGGCAGAGCCACCACAGCGCCACTCCGCCCGCGCCGAGCAGCGCGTATCCGGCAAGCTCTACGATCGACCTGCGCACGCCCCGAGCCTGCGCGGCCGATGGCGCCCGCGCAAGTGATGAGCGCGCGAGAGCGGTCGCATTCAAGATGCTCCGATGCGTCCTCTGCCCCGTCGCCGCTGGCTCATGTCCGCCCTCGTCCTGCTTGCCGCACCCGGCGCGCGCGCCGGCGTCGAAGACGTGGCCGGGAGCCTGCCCGACCTGGCATTCTCCGCGGTCCGCGCCGACACCGGGTCAATGTCCGATGCCCGGGCATTCCGCGGCTCGCCGGTGCTGGTCTATTTCGGCTATACCTCCTGCCCGGATATCTGCCCGACCACCCTCGCCAGCTTGGCGGCGCTGCTCGACCGAACGCGCGGCGGCTTTCGCGTGCTGTTCATCAGCGTCGATCCGACGCGTGACACCGTGGAGGCCCTGCGCCGGTTCACTGCCCCGTTTGGCCCGGCTTTCGTCGGGCTGCGTGCCGTCGCCGGACATGCTGGCCACGCTCGCGCGGCGCTACAGGGTCGCCTATTCGGTCGTCGCGGGAGCCGACGGGCCGGTGGTGACGCATTCGACGGGCGTTTATCTGTTCGATGCCGAGGGTTCTGCCCGCGCCATCCTGACCGGACTGGACGGCAACGCCGATCTGGACGCCGCGGCGGCAGCGATCCGCGGAGCGGAACGTCCACGCACCGGCAGTATGTGGATCCCGTCGCTCGGCCGATAACCCCGTTCAGAACGTGAAAGCCGGTTTCCCGAGCAGCGACGGCAGGGGCGGCGTTGCGCAGTCGAACATCGGCTGCGCCCGCAGCCCGGCGCCGCTCGGCTCCGCCAGCACGGCGGCGCCCATCGAACCCACGGCCGCGCGCACCGTCACCAGTCGGCCGGCATCGCTGCGCAGTTGCCGTGCGAGCGCGGGCGGAATTTCACGGACGGCGCCCTCGATCAGGACGATGTCGTAAGGTGCGCCGGCCGGCCAGCCGGCGGCGAGCGGACCAACGACGACGCTCACGCCGGGCGCCAGCTCGGCCAGATTGCGCTCGGCAGCGGCGGCGAGTCCACGATCCTCCTCCAGCGCCATCACCCGCGCCCCGCACCGGGCCAGAAGTGCCGCCCCGTAGCCGACACCCGCGCCCACCACCAACGCCCGATCGGTCGGCGCCGGGGCAGTGAGCTGCACGAGACGCGCAATGACCATCGGCTCGATCAGCACGCGCCCGCCGCCGAGCGGCACGTCCTCGTCCACATAGGCGAGCGCGCGCAGCCGCACCGGCAGGAAGCGCTCGCGCGGCAATTCGCGCATCGCCGACAAGATGCGCGGGTCGGTGACGCGATTCGGCCGGATCTGACCGTCGACCATGCGGTTGCGCGCGTCGGTATAGTCGATTTCGGCGTCCATGGCATCCAAGGCTGGTTTCGAAGGCTGTCTATTTGTGAAGGTTATCTTTATAAGGGCGCACCGACGGCGGGGCCAAGCTTCGCCGGCGCCGCGGGTCAGGTCGGCACGGCATCCATGATGCGCCCGAGCGCCGCGGTGAAGGCGGCCTCTCCGCCCTCCTCCGTAACCCGCCTCAGCGCCGACTCCCGAGCCGCTTCCCACATTTGGCGATTGCGGCACAGCGCCACCACGGCGCGCGCGAACCCCTCCGCATCGCCCGCCGCCGGCGCGATCAGGTCGCGCCCGTCCTCCCAACCCAGTTGCACCCGCAGCAACTCGCTCGCCACCACCGGCAGCCCCATCGCCGCCGCCTCGTGCACCTTGTACGGCAGTCCGGCCGCATAGCGCGTCGGCGCCACGAACACCCGGCTCCGGTCGTAGAGCGGTGCCAAGTCCGCAACCGAACCGCGGAGGCTGATGCGCGGATGCGCGGCCAAGCGCGACAAATCCACATCCGACCCGACGAAACCCGCAACCGTCAGCCGAGTTCATGGCCGAGCTCGGCCTCGATCAGGGGCAGCGCGTGCTCGGCGAACCACAGCAGCGCGTCCAGGTTGGGGCAATCCGGCTCCGGGATGGCGCCTACGAACAGCATCCCCGATCGCGCGTCGAACGGACGTGGCGTCGGCGTCGGCGCGCGCGAATGTCCGAGCACCGCCACGTCGGCGAAGCCGAGAGTGCGCAACCGTTCGGCTTCGGCTTCGCTCACCGCGACAATGCACTGGCAGAACCAGGCGTTGGTGAACTCGGCGCGGATCGCCGCTCCCACATCGAAATCCCCGCCCCCCGCCATGCGGCGCCGCTCCGCCGCGCGCAGCGCCGCGATCGCCTCGGTGTCGAGCACGATGCGGGCGCCCCCGGTGAGGTCGGTGCCGACCTGCTCCAGGATCGGCTTGACCTGATCGAGGTTGTGCGTCCGGCAAATCCAGATCGTGTCGTAATAGCCGCGCCGCGCCCTCAGGAACGTCTCCAGATCGACGAGCCGGCGGTCGTGCATCACCTCCACCGTCTCCGCCATGTCGGCGTATATCGCCGCCGCATCGAAGCCGGACGGATGCAGCGGATAGACGGTGACGTGGTAGCCCATCGCCGCCAGCGCGGCGACGATGTCGTTCGATCGCACGAAGCCCTGGCCCAACCGCCGCAACGGCACCTGGTCCTCGATGAACAGAACGCGTCCGCGTCCCGGCGCCGCGGTGCGGGCGAACAGCGGCGCGCGCGCGTCGGCCGTGTAGCGTAAGCGCAAGCGCGAGAGGTGCTTGCGGCAGAACACCTCGCGCTGCGTCGCCATCTGCGCCGCCGCGGCGGCCGCTCCGGCGGAGCTTCCGTATTCCAGATGCCGCACCAGAATGGCCGGGTCGTAGATGACGCGTCGCCCGGCGCCGGCGGTGCGCAGGCAGAAATCAGCATCCTCGTAATAGGCGGGCGCAAAGTCCTCGTCGAACCCGCCCAGCTCGCGCGCCAGCGCGGTGCGCGTCAGCAGGAAGGCGGCGGAGCAGAAATCCACCTCGCGGACGAAATTCGCCTCCGGCGCCAGCGGCGAGGCATCACGCAGATATCCCGCAGTCGTGCCGTCGCGCCAGACGATGCATCCCGCCTCCTGGAGCAGCCCGTGCGTTCGCACGAGCTTCGCCCCCACGACGCCGATCGTCGGATCGGTGCCGAGCCGCGCAAGCGCCGCGGCAACGGCACCGGGCGCAAGCTCCACATCGTTGTTGAGGTAGAGCAGCACCGGCGCCGTAGCCATATGCAGTGCCGCGTTGCAGCCGCGCAGGAACCCGATGTTGTCCTCGAAGCGCAGAATGCGGGCGCCGCGCAGATAGCGTCCAATCTGCCGCGTCTCGTCTGCTGACCCGGAGTCGACCACGATCAGCTCGATCGGCAAGGCGCAATTGGCGCGCAGGCTCGCGAGCGCGGCCATGGTCAGGGCGAAGCGGTCATGCGCCACCATGATCACGCTGAGTGCCGGGGCGTCCCCGGGATCGAAATCGAGCCCGGCGCGGCCAAGCCCCGGCAGCAGCGCCCGGGCATCGGCCATGAACAGCGCCTTCGCTTCGCTCTCCCCAGGGGGCTCGGCGGCGGCGTCGGCGGCGCCTCGGGGCATCAGCGCGAGGTGGCGGAGCCCGGCGCGGATGTCGAGGCTGCGAACATGGGCGGTGCGCCAGGCGCCGAGCGGATCGATTCCCGGCGCCGGACGCAGGCCGGCCGCCAGCCCGTGTTTGAGGAAGTGGCGCAGCAATCCGGAGTCCGGAGCCTCGGCGGCGTCGAGCTGGGCGCGGTAGAAGGCGCGCGAAAAGCGCGGCGAGGGGTCGACGCGGTCGTTGTCGAGCGCGTCCAGCAGCGCGAGCGCGGTGAGCGGCCGGGGCAGCAGATCGGGGTCGGATTCGCGCATGAAGCGCGGCTCGATCAGCGGATGCGGCGAGCGTCCCTCCTCGGCGCCCCAGCCGAGGAAATGCACCAGCGGATCGGCCTCGACTTCGGCGATGTCGGGCCAGCGCAGCAGATACCAGGCGGGATCGAAATACCACGCGACCTCGGGCCGCGAAGCGACCGGAAGCGCGAGGTAACGCGCAACCGCTTCCCGGTCATGCTTCTCGCCGCCGAGTCGGGCGGCGAACAACGCGCCATCCACAAAGGGGGAGGCGAACAGGTCCAGCACTTCATCGAGCGGGTGGTTCACGCGTGGTCTTTCGGTTACCGCCCGATCATCCGCCCGGCTTTGGGCCGGGTCGCGAAGCTCCGCTCCATCCGGACAAGGTGCTCTGGTCGTGGCGGAAGGTCCGGCCACGCTACGGCCCGCCGCGCAGATACGCCAGCAGCTCCTTCACCGACCCGCTGAACGTGGCCGGATCGGTCTCCGGCAGCGCGGCATCCGGTTGGCCGATCCAGCTCTGGACCACCACCTGATCGGCCCGCCCGCCCACCGCCCGGAAGGCCCGGGCCTCCTCCATCAGTTCCCTGTGCCAGGTGTCGCGGTTCGCCTTGCCCTGCTTCATCTCGGATGGCGCCGGCGAAGCCCAGTAAATCAGGCTGAACGGCACGCCGGCGGCGCGGCATTTGTCGGCGAGTTCAGCGACATTACGCCAGGAACCGTGTTGCACGGGGAAAGCCGCCCAGTTTGGATCAATGCGGTAGAAATCCAACTTGCGGACGCCCAGGAATTCAAGGCGTTTATTCAGGGCTTCGACCCACCGGAGGTGGTCGTAAAAGGAGAGCGACGGGTAAGGTTCAATGTCTCCCACCAGCAGATCGGGGAAATGCTTCCTTACGAGCTCCACAAATTGAGCGGTTTCGTTCACGGCGTACAGAATCCGGCTCGCCACCGAGCCTCCTCGTCGCGAGGAGCGGTTCATCCATTGCGATCGAGCTGATTTCAGCGCCCAAGCGGCGGAGCTCTCTCCCACATCGGCCTTTCAATGTCGAAGGTGCGCGAGCCGGTGCTGGACCACTCCTTGACCGCCCCGACTTCGAGTTCAAGCTTTTTATGGAATTCGGTAAGGACACTGAACCGGTGCTTCAATTGGGCGTCGGAGAGAGCGCCAAAGCCGTGGTCGGCACGAATGATTCCGTCGACCTCGGCGCGCACCCCCGCCCATGACCGTGGATTAGCGAATAGCTGTGCCGCTTGGCTGTCGGTGGGCGGCCCGATTAGCACGCGCGGCAGAGGCGGGGGTGTTTGCGCCCGGCTCGGGCCCGGGATCGCAACGCTTGCAAGGAGGGCCAACCAGACGAGCCCGCGTTTGATCGAAAAGCCGTGCGTCCGCTTGGTGGCCCCGCTATTGGCGTGCGGTGTGGATCGTAGATTGCCGAATACGCTGGCGGATTTGGGCGAGCGCCGGCTCTTGAAGTACGGAAGCGGAACCGCACGGGAGACCCTATGGGACATGTTGTCGACGAGAAACGGCCGGACCTCGGTGGAAACATGCGGCACGGCGACATTCACACCTTTTGTCCACGATTGTGGAGCTACCTGGCCGATAGATACGGCGTCAGGTCGGTTCTCGATGTCGGCTGCGGCGAAGGGCATGCAGTGCTCTTTTTCCATAAGCTCGGATTATATGCCCATGGAATCGAGGGCCTGGACATCAACGTTAGACGAAGCGTCATCCCGATCGCAAGGCACGACCTGCTTTCCGGGCCGTATACGATGCCGGTAGACCTCGTCTGGTCCTGCGAGGTGGCGGAGCATATTGATGAAAGTCGCGTCGAATTCTATATCGATACGCTGGCCAATGGCAGAACGATAGCCATGACGCACGCCATTCCCGGCCAGCAGGGGTATCACCATGTGAACTGCAGGCCGGCGGAGTACTGGATCGATCTTGTCGGCCGACGCGGGTATACTTTGTCCGACGACCTCGACGTGATTAGGGGAGTAGCGACAACCGAGCAAACCTGGAACTACTTTGCGAAAACCGGTCTCGTGTTCCACCGCAGCTGACTGATGCGAGTTGACGTAACGTTATCTGCAGGGCTGTAAGCCCCGTCTCAAAACAATTTCGAATGGCCGGAACATGAGACGCCTGATGCGATTTACCTCCCTTTTGACGGTTGTTCGATGAGAATCGCGTGCCTCGTGCTTGGTTACTCCGCCGCTCCGGTGCTGGCGCGCTCGCTTCCTGTTCTGAAAACCGCCGGGTTGGACGTCTTTGTTCACGTAGACAAGAAGGCCGACCCGGGCGCCTATCGAAGCTCGCTCGGAGAAATGGCATCTTGCTGCACCTTTGTGGAAAATTCGGTCGAGGTTTTCTGGGGCGGATACTCCATGATCGAAGCAGAGTTGGAACTAATAACCGCCGCAAGGAAGGCAAACGCATACGACAAGTTCCTGCTCATCTCCGATGATAGCTTTCCGGTCATGCCGGCCGCGCAACTGGGTTCGCGACTCGGGACGGAGTCGGACCAGATAACCCTTTGCCTGCAGACGGTGAATTCACGTTACCACAAAAGGTACAGTCATTTCTTCTGCTACGACGACCCTGCCACTACCGTTCGGGGAGGCCCCGTTATTGACGAGATGGCTCCCAGGAGCGTATCGGAAAAGCTCGAGCACAAGATGGCCGAAATAGCGGTCTTACGGCGCATCGGGAAAAAGCCAGTCGACGTATATTACGGATCACAGTTTTGGGCGCTTACATCGGCATCCGTTGATCTGATCCTGAAATGCATTTCGGACGACTTACACCTCGTGAAGTCCTTTCAATACTCGGCCCTTCCAGATGAAACCTTTTTTCACTCTATCCTCGGGAATTGCAAATTTCGCCGCGATCTCGAGGAAGGCCCGGTGTACGTGGATTTCTCGGCCGGAGGGCCTCGGACCATTACGAAGCTTGCCGACTTGCCGCTCGATCTGCAAGAAGCCCATTTGTTCCTTCGAAAATTGTCTCCTTCTCATCCTGTCCTGCTCCAGGAGATCGCAGCGCGATTGGAGAGTGGCTTCAGGATTGACGGGCGCCGCCCCGGGGAGCCTCAAACAATGTTTCGGATTGATGGTGGGCCGGAAGCTTCGCGCGTTATCGTTCGGTTAAATGCTCCCGGAGAGGGGGCAGGGCCGAACTGGCATGGTGTGGAGGGATTTTGGGGTCGTCGTTTCCAATGGACAGCGTCCGACGAAATCACTTGGAGCATACCCGGTCTGCCCACAGGCAGGGTCTCCTTCATCATCACCACCGTCATCGCGCCAGCGCAGGAGTGGGGACAAGCCTGCACCCTGACGTTTGGAGGAAAAACCAAGTTTCTAAGTCAGACCGGCGGAGAACTCAGGGCCGATTTCGAGTACGACAAAACCCACAGTCCGGATGTGATCCTCAGAACTCCGCCGCTTCGCTCGCCCTTTGAGGTTAGGGGAGCATCGGACACTCGCAAGCTTGGACTGTCGGTGGCCTTCTGACGCTATCCGCATTCTCCCTGGAATTGTCGAATGTGTACAATTGGACACGTGCAGGCGTGCCGGTATCGCCGCGTCGCTGCGCTCCGCGCGATCATGGCGTTCAGCGACCCGCCTTTCATTGATGGCGGATACTATTCCGTGACTTTGCGCGTGTCTTCATCGTCGGCATCCGCCGGGTATTCGAACGTTTCGATAAAGCTCCGCAACCTGTCGGTAAGCCCGGCCTGTTCCGCAACGGATAAATCCGTTCTCCATCTTCCAATCGAGGCTTTTGCATCAGCGCTGGTTCCGTGCCTTTCGAATAGATCCTTATGTTCACTGACACTCAGCGACAACGGCCGCCCCAATTCCAAAAACCGCGAAATTTCCGCGAGCGACCTCTCCGGTTCCATGATGAAATCCTCATATCGCACAATCAACGTATCCTCGGCGCGCGCCTCCCGCTTGATCCGAACCAGCAGTTCCTTCGCCTCCATCAGATGCTGGATGAACCCCTCCCCCACCGACCAGAATGCGCGTGAGGAGCAATACACGTCGCGCAAGTCCCGCACGAGCACGATCTCTTTCAGGCCGCCGAATTGCAGCCGCGCGTAGTCGCGGCTATACGTCAGGACGTCGCATTTCTCGATGAAATACGCCGGGTTGACCTTGGCTTGCCCGCGCCCGACCTCTTCATAGAAATCCTGCGTCAGCCCGGCGAAGGTGCCGGCGAACCGCCCCAGAGCCCGCCGGCCCAGCAGGTCGCGGAACCGGTCGTTGCGCCCGAGCGGTCCGAGATAGGCCGGATCGAAAAACGGATTGACTCCCCACCGAGTGCGGCGCTTCGTGCATCGTGTTCGGGCTGACCGGCGCATCGCTCGACGGCGGAGCCGTGAGCACCTTCAGCGCGTGCGTGTAATAGGTCATCAGCTTGAACTCATAGGGGTAATCTCCCGCGACGATGATCGCGGGATCTTCTCCCAGCCGCTTCATCAGGATCGTCGTCCCCGACCGGCCGGTTGATGACAACAGGATCGGCGCAATCCCGCCTCCGATTCCGCCGCCTTGGGTCGCGCCGACAACCACAGCTTCCTTTAAAAGGTGCCGGCCGTCCTCGGCCTGGATTGAGAAGTAATGCGACCGACGCGCCGACAGCGGCGGATCGAATCGGAATTCGAACCCATGGCGTCCATTGCCGAACAATGAGTTCAGGTCGTTCCTAAAATGATCGGCGTCGCCGCGCGCCAACTCCGCGCCATCGACGACGATCCGCACGCTCAGTGGCTTCTCGACACGCTCCGTGTCAACCACCCATCCGGCGACCCGATCGACCCCGATCCGATCAATGAAACTCTTGAGCATACGCGCACATTGCCCCACAAGGCGCCGATGAGGAGAGGCGGATCGGCGATGATCCCGCTCAGCTTATCCACCGAATCCGGTCGGGGCGTCATAATCCGTGTGCCGCCCACAACAAAGCGGAAACCTCATGATTGGTGTTCCAACCTCGAACTGACGCCGGTATGATGCACCGCCCGTTGTCGCCAGCCGTTGGAACGCGCATTCTTCGAAAGAGGATTCGATGAAGTACCTGCCGCCGTTCGAAGCATTGAAGCAGTTCGTCGATATCTCCACCGTCAAGGGCCAGGTCCAGGTCACCGCCTCCTACGAGGATTTCCTCTCTCTTCTGAGACTGTTGCTCGTCTCGGTGGAGATCGACGAGAAATGGTATTCGCGCAAATACGAAGACATCGATCGCGCGGTGAAGTCCGGCGAGATCCGCTCCCCCCGCCGCCACTTTGTCGATGACGGCTATTTCGAGGGTCGCGAGCCGTTCCCCATCACCGTCGATCCTGAATGGTATCTTGCCGAATATTC
Source organism: uncultured Pseudomonadota bacterium (assembly GCA_963762525.1). Taxonomy (GTDB): domain Bacteria; phylum Pseudomonadota; class Alphaproteobacteria; order Acetobacterales; family Acetobacteraceae; genus DATFDN01. The sequence goes on along the minus strand of CAVXKT010000003.1, from coordinate 567,797 downwards.
GGACGTCGCCGAAAGCGTCCGGCGCGGCGATTTCGCTTCGGCGCAAGCGCATTTTGATCAGGACGGCTACCGCGAAGGCCGGTTGCCGTTCCGTATTTAGCCGGCGATCGCGTGCCTTCCGCCGATGCGGACCTGATCGCCGAGCCGGCAGCCGCGGCGTCGGCCGGCTCGGAGCTGCCGGTCATTGAGATCGACCCCGAAATTCCCGGCCATGTCATCGGCGGCCGTTGCGATTGGCTGATCCGCGGCCGCGTGCTGAGCCGCGCCCCGGCCGAGGAGATCGGGCTGCTGGCCGACGGCGAGACGATCGCGCTCTTCGGTTTCGGCCGCCCCGCGACCAATGCGAAGCTGTCCGACGATGGACCCCGGGCTGCGGTGTTTCACCTCCACCTCTCCCGTCCCGCCGACAGCCCGATCGAAAACTGCGTCTTCACGCTTGTGGCGCGCGCCGACGACGGCGCCGAGAGGGCCGAAAGCTTCACGCTGGAGGCGCATTCGGCGGACGGCCGGCTGGCCCGAGTCGTCCGCGGCCCCGCGCAGGCGATGGAGGGTGCCGACGGAAGCCGGCCGCCGACGTTCCTGCACGTCGAACGCGCCACGTGCGACCATAACGGCCGCCTGCGCGTTCATGGCTGGGTGGTGTCGCTCACCCCCGTGCTTGCGGTCGCGATCGGCGCCGAGGGCGCACGCATCGGCCCGCCCCGCGTCAATTGCCCACGACCGGATGTCGCCGCCATCCTGCCGATGTATCCGAACGCCGCGACGTCGGGATTCGCCTTGGACGCGCCGGCCGCTCTCCCCGATCACGTGGACCGGATCACGGTGCGCGCAATTAGCCGCGACGGCGTCACCCATGAGGTGGTCCGGCGGTTGGAAAGGCTCGCGGCTCCGGCGCCTCCGGCCCCGGTGCCTCCGGCCGCGCCCGATCCCCGCCGCCGGATCCTCTCTCACTGCGACTTTGCCCGCCTCTCGGACGCCGGCGAGCTCCGGATCGAGGGCTGGGCCGTCTGCGCCGCCGGCATCGCCGAGGTCGCGATCGCGCTCGACGGCGTGCCTGCCGGCATCGCCGAGATCGGCCTGCCGCGCCCCGACGTAGGCGAGGGCTTTCCGCGAATTCCGTTCGCGCGACTGTCCGGATTCCGACTGCGGCACCATCTGGGCGCGATCGATGCCGGCCCGCATCAACTGCGCCTCACGATCCGCAACGGGATGGACGACACCGCAACCGATGAGCGGTGGGTCGAAACGAGCGAAATTCCGGCGACATTCGATCTTCCGGCGCCGAGCGCGGAGGCCGAAGACGACGAGTTCAAGTTTCAGCTCGACCTGCCGACGGTTGTCGATGGCGCCGTCATCGGAATGATCGCCGGGCGAATGACGATCGAGGGCTGGGCGCTGACGCGCTCGGGCATCGCTGGGGTCGAGGTGCATCTCGATGATGCTCGGATCGGTGCGGCGCATATCGGGCTGGTGCGCCAGGATGTCGGCGCCGCCTATCCCGAATGGACCCAATCACTGCGCAGCGGCTTCGCCTTTCACTGTCCGCCGCGCGCCCTGAAGGACGGCCCGCACGAGGTCGCCCTCATCGTCCGTGCGGTGAACGGCAAGACACTGACCCGGCGCTTTGCCGTTACGGTTCGCAAGACGGAGACCGATAATCAGCTCTCGATTCGGACCCGCGTTCCGGCCGCCGAGGCCGACCTGCTCACCCGCGTGCTCGACCATGCGGGCTATCATCCGCGCTTTCACCTGTTGATTCGCTATCGGCCCGACGCCTCGCTTGCGACGACGCTGGGCGCTCTCGACCGCCAAGCCTACGGGAGTTGGAGCGCGAGCATCCTGGTCGGCGGCAAGCAAGAGAAAGCGGCCGCAATTGAGGCGCTCCGAGCCGCCGAACTTACCGCCAGAGTGCGCGTGCTGCATCCCGTCGGCAAGCACCACGATCAGCGGCTCGTTGACGTGGCCGAGCAGGCGGAATGGCTCGGAGTTCTCTCATCCGGCGACGAGCTTGGCGCCGACGCGCTGCTCGAAGCCGCCCTCGCCGGCGCGCAGCACCCCGACGCCGATCTGATCTACGCCGACGAGCAACGTATCAGCCCTGCGAGCGGCGAACGCGAGGCTTTCTTCAAGCCCGATTTCGCGCCCGATCTGCTGCTGTCCACCAACTATATCGGTCGCCCCTGGTTCGTCTCCCCGGGGACGCTCGCCCGGTGCGCGATTACGCTGCGCGATCTGGCGGCACTCGGCGAATACGATGCTCTGCTGCAACTGGCCGAGACGGCGCGCCGAATCGAGCACATCCCGAAGCTGCTCTGTCAGCGCGGTGCGGCGGCGCTTGACGATCCCGGTCGCGAGCGCGGCGCCCTGGCCCGGGCCGCGACGCGGCGCGGCGTGCAAGCGACGATACTGGAAGGATGCGCGCCCGGCATCTGGCGGTTCAAGCGTCACGCCGATCATGCGGGCCAAGTATGCATCATCATACCTACCTGCGGCGCGCACGGCCACATCCGGCGCTGCATCGAAACCCTGCGCGCGAAGACCGGCTATCGAGATTTCGAGATCGTGGTGATCGACAACGTGCCCGACGACCAGCCCGAGTTGAAGGCGTTCGTCACCGCGCAAGCCGATCGCGTGGTCAACATTCCGGGCGCATTTAACTGGTCGCGCTTCAACAACCTCGCGGCGCGGGAGGCGAGAGCCGACTTCCTGCTTTTCCTCAATGACGACACCGAAATAATCGAGCCCGACTGGCTGGACGCGATGCTGGAGCACGCGAGCCGGCCCGAGGTCGGCGTGGTCGGCGCACGCCTGCTCTATCCCGACCGCACGGTTCAGCACGGCGGCATGTTCCTCGCCGAGCCCGGAATCGCCCGCCACGCCTTCCGCTTTGTCGCGGAGACCGAGCCGGGCTATTTCGGCCTGGCGCTCACGCAGCGCAACGTCATCGCCGTCACCGGCGCCTGTCTGTTGGTCCGCCGCGAGACCTTCGAGGCGCTCGGCCGGTTCGATGAGAGCCACACCGTCGTCAACAACGACGTTGATTTCTGCCTGCGCGCCCACCGGGCCGGACTCGCCAACATCTACACGCCGCATTCGACGCTGATCCACCATGAATTCGCCAGCCGCAGCCAGTTGTCGGAAGAGCGTGAAGCGGGGGATTTTGCCCGCAAATGGAGCACCACGTTCGCCGCCGGCGATCCGTTCCTCAGCCCGCGCCTCTTCCGCCATACCGACGAACTTCGCCCCGACGACGAGCCGGTTCAGGCGATCATTCCCGGCCCCCTGTTCCGCAACGCGGACATCAAGCGCATCCTCATTGTAAAGCTCGACCATATCGGGGACTTCATCACGGCGTTGCCGGCCGTGCGCCGATTGAAGGCGCTGTTCCCCTCCGGATCATTCGATCTGCTGGCCAGCCCCGGCACCTGCGCGATCGCGGCCGATAGCTTTCTCTTCGATCGCTGCATCGAATTCCAGTTCTTCCACTCCCGATCACAGCTCGGCGTAATCGAATTGAGCGAGGAACAGCTCGCCGCTCTCGCCCGTCGCCTCGCCGCCTGCCGCTACGATCTCGCTATTGATCTGCGCAAGCAGCCGGACACGCGTGCGATGCTCCGCCGTACCGGCGCCCGGTTGCTCGCCGGCTACGATCACATGGGCGCTTTCCCGTATCTTGATATCGCGATCGAATGGGAAGGCGACCGCAGCCTGCAGCCCAAGCGCGCCCATGTAAGCTTCGATCTCCTGCGCCTCGTCGCAGGCGGTCGGCGCCGCGGGCGACGCGGGCGCGGCCGGGCAAGCGGCAGCGATCGCCGCGCGCGACCCGGGCTTGCTCGCTCCCGAGCTGCGCGAGTTGCTTGAGAAGCCGGTCGTGGTCGTCCATCCGGGTGGCGGGACGGTGATGAAGCTCTGGCCTGCTGAGAATTTTGCCGCGCTGATCGACATGCTGACCCACGGCGCCGACCGCAACGTGGTTCTGATCGGCGGCCCGGACGAGGTGCATCTCGGCGAGGCGATCCTGTCCGCTATCCGCAACATCGGAGCGGTCCGCTCCCTGATCGGCCAAACACGGCTCGCGGACATCCCCGCCCTGCTCGGCGCAGCGGCACTCTACATCGGCAACGACAGCGGCCCCAAGCACATCGCCGCCGCCCTCGGCGTTCCGACGCTCGGTATCCACTCCGGGACAGTGGATGCCCTCGAGTGGTCGCCCCTCGGCCCGGCAGCCGTCGCACTGCGACGGAGCATGAGTTGCAGTCCGTGCTATCTCGCCCGGCCCGAGGACTGCCCCCGCGACCTCGCCTGCCTGCGTCAGCTGGAACCGAACGCGGTGCATCCGGTTGCCGAGTTGTTGCTGAGCCTCTCCATCGATCCCGCAGAACCTCAGATATGAATCGCCCGCCCGAGCCCCCGCGAGACACACTCGCGGAATGCCTCGGTCAGGGTCGGGTGGGCGTGGATCGTGCCGGCCACGTCCTCGAGCAGCGCCCCCATTTCCAGCGCCAGCGTGAATTCGCCCGCCAGCTCGCTGACATGAGCGCCCACCGCCTGCACCCCGAGCAGACGGTGATCGTCGCGACGAGCGACAACGCGGACGAACCCGCCATCCTCTCCCGCCTCCATCCCGAGTGCACGTCCGTTGGCGGAGAAGGGGAACTGCGCCACAATGAGGTCGCCCTCACCGACAGCCTCCGCCGGACCAAGGCCCACGCTGACGATCTCGGGATCGGTGAAGCAGACTTCCGGGATGGCGACCGGATCGAAGCGCCGGCGGGCGCCGGCGATCAGCTCGGCCACCATCTCGCCCTGCGCCGACGCCTTGTGCGCGAGCATCGGATTGCCGACGAGATCGCCGATCGCCCACACATCGCGCATCGAGGTTCGGCAGCGTTCGTCCACGCGCACGAACGGCCCGTCCATATCGACGGCCATCGTCTCCAAGCCCCAACCTTGCGTCCGCGGCTTTCGACCCACCGTCACCAGCACCTTGTCAACCGCGATGTTCGCTCTGTCGCCGATCCGAACGCTCGCCTCGCCGGGCGTACGCTTCGTAACCACACAGCGCTCTCCCAAAAGCACTGTCACGCCGGCGCCCTCCAGCCGGCGCTTCACCGGGCTGGTCAGCTCCTCGTCCCAATTCGGCAGGATGCGCTCGCGCGCTTCGACGACCGTGACCTCCGCGCCCAGCTTGCGCAACGCTGTCCCCAGCTCGAGCCCGATATAGCCCGCGCCGATCACGAGAGCGCGTCGGGGCACCCGATCCAGGGCCAATGCTTCGGTCGATGAGATCACCGCATCGTCGAGCTCCAGCCCCGGCAGCGCGGCGGGTCCGGAGCCGTTCGCCAGGATCACATGCTCGGCGCGCACCGTCTCGGTAGCGGATTCGGTTTGGACGGTGCAGGTCTTGGCGTCGGAAAACGTCGCCCAGCCCTTCAGCACCCGCACCTTCGCCCTGTGCAGCAGAACGCCCACACCCGTGCTCAGCCGATCGACGATGCCGTCCTTCCAGCGCATGGTTTGCGCGAGATCGATCGATGGCGCCCGGGGCACGATAATGCCGATGCCGTCGCCCGCCGCGGCGCGCCGCATGTCGTCGAATTTTGCCGCCGCGTGAATCAGCGCCTTCGACGGAATGCAGCCGCGGATCAGACAAGTGCCGCCGAGCCTGTCGGCCTCCACGACCACCGTCTCCAACCCGAGTTGACCGGCGCGGATCGCCGCCACATAGCCGCCCGGGCCGCCGCCTACCACCAGCACCTTGGCGCGGATCATGCCGCCTCCTCAGTCGATAAACAGCGTCGCCGGCTGCTCGAGCATCGCCTTCAGCACCTGAACGAACCGCGCCGCATCCCAGCCGTCCACCACCCGATGATCAAAGGAACTCGACAGATTCATCATCTTGCGCACGACGATCCGCCCCTCGCGCACCACCGGCCGCTCGACGATGCGGTTGACGCCGATGATCGCCACCTCCGGGAAGTTGATCACCGGCGTGGAGACGATGCCGCCGAGCGCGCCGAGGCTGGTGATGGTGATGGTGGAGCCGCTCAGCTCGCCGCGCGCCGCCTTGCCTTCCCGTGCGGTCAGGGCAAGGCGCGCGATCTCGGCCGCGGCCTCCCATAATCCCATCGCTTCGGCATGACGAAGCACCGGCACCATCAGCCCGTTATCGGTTTGCGTCGCAATGCCCACATGCACGCCAGCGTGTCGGCGCACGACTCCAGCCTCGTCATCGAACAGCGCATTGATCTGCGGAAAGCGCGGGATGGCACGAACCAGCGCAGCGATCAGGAATGGCAGAACGGTAAGCCGCGGCCGATCGGAATGACTGATATTGAGGTGAGCGCGCAGCTCCTCAACGGCGGTGACGTCGAGTTCCTCGACATAGGCGTAGTGCGGGATGCGGCGCTTCGATTGCTGCATCCGCTCGGCGATCACGCGGCGCAATCCGATAAGCTTGATTTCCTCGATATCCTCGCCCGCGATTCGTTTCGCCTTCTTCGTCTCGCCGCTTGATGTCGGATACGCATCGAGATCGGCGTGAACAATTCGCCCGCCAGGCCCGGTCCCGGTGACGAATTGCAGGTTGAGTCCGCGTTCGTACGCACGCTTTCGAATCGCGGGAGATGCAAGTGGCCTTGCGGCGGCCCGACTCGGCGGTGCCGACGACGACGGGGGCGGCGTGGCAACAGCGGGGGGCGCCGGCACGGCGACGGGCTCCGGGTTCAGCTCCGGCTCCGGCGCCGGCGGGGTCATCGCCTCCTCGCCGTCGGCATCAAGAACCAGAAGCTCGGCGCCGACACGCACCTTGTCGCCGGGCGCGCCGTTGATCGCGAGCACCCGCCCCGCGCGCGGCGAGGGGATCTCCACCGTCGCCTTGTCGGTCATCACGTCCACCAACGGATCGTCCTCGGCGATCGTGCCGCCGACATCGATGTGCCAGGCGACGATTTCCGCCTCGGCGACACCCTCGCCGACATCGGGCAGCTTGAACACGAAGCGGCCCATCTCAGCAGTCCAACGCCTTCCGCAATCCTTCCGCGACTTGCGCCGGACCGGGGAAATAGTCCCACTCAAGAGCATGCGGATAGGGTGTGTCCCAGCCGGTTACCCGAATGATCGGCGCTTCCAGGCTGTAGAAACAGTTCTCTTGCACGAGAGCTGCCAGTTCGGCGCCGAAGCCGCTGGTGCGGGTGGCCTCGTGGACGATCACGCAGCGGCCGGTCTTGGCCACGGACCTCGTGATCGCATCGATATCGACCGGAACCAGCGTTCGCAGGTCGATGATCTCCGAGTTGACGCCGCACTCTTCCGCCGCCGCCAGCGCCACATGCACCATCGTACCATAGGCGAGAACAGTCACCGCTGCGCCCGGGCGCGCGACCGCGGCGGTGCCGAGCGGGACCCTGTAGTGACCGTCCGGCACCTCGCCCGCGTGATGCTCGGTCCAAGGCCTCACCGGACGCTCGTGATGGCCGTCGAACGGCCCGTTATAGAGGCGCTTGGGTTCGAGGAAGATGACCGGATCGTCGTCCTCGATGGCACTGATCAGCAGGCCCTTGGCGTCGTAGGGATTGGACGGAATCACGGTCTTCAGCCCGCAAACATGGGTGAAGATCGCTTCCGGGCTTTGGCTATGCGTCTGCCCGCCGAAGATGCCGCCGCCGCAAGGGGCGCGGACGGTAATGGGCGCGGTGAACTCGCCCGCCGAGCGGTAGCGCAGTCGCGCCGCGGTCGAGACGAGCTGGTCGGTGGCCGGATAGATGTAGTCGGCGAACTGAATCTCCACCACCGGACGCAGGCCATAGACGCCCATGCCCACGGCGGTGGCCAGGATGCCGGCCTCGGCAATCGGCGTGTCGAAGGCGCGCTCGGGGCCGTATTTGCGTTGCAGACCCTCGGTGCAGCGGAAGACACCGCCGAAATATCCGACGTCTTCGCCGAAGACGACCACATTGTCGTCGCGCGCCAGCATCACGTCCATCGCCGAGTTGAGCGCCTGGACCATGTTCATCCGCGCCATGATCAGAACCCGAGCTCCTGGCGCTGGCGGCGAAGATGCCACGGCATGTCCTTGAACACGTCGTCGAACATCGTGGCCGGGCTGTGGCGTTCGCCGGTTCCCAGCGTGCCGTGCCCCTCGGCCTCGCGCTGGGCGTCGCGCACCTCGCTCTCCACCTCGGCCGCCAACTGCTGGTGCCGTTCCGCCGACCATTCGCCGATCGCTTGCAGATGCTCCTGCAAGCGTGCGATCGGATCACCAAGCGGCCAATGCCTCGCCTCGTCGGCGGGACGATATTTGCTCGGGTCGTCGCTCGTGGAATGCGCCGCGGCGCGGTAGGAGAATAATTCGATCACCGTCGGCCCGAGATTCGAACGCGCCCGCTCGGCCGCCCAGCGCGTGACCGCATAAACCGCCGGAAAGTCGTTGCCGTCCACGCGCAGGGCGGGCAGGCCGTAGCCGATGGCGCGCGCCGCAAACGTCGTGTGCTCGCCGCCGGCGATCCCCTGGAACGACGAGATGGCATACTGGTTGTTGACGATGTTCAGGATCACCGGCGCCCGATAGACGCTGGCGAAGGTTAGCGCATGGTGGAAATCGCCCTCCGCGGTGGCGCCCTCGCCGATCCACCCGGCGGCGATCCGGTCGTCGTGCTTGATGGCCGACGCCATCGCCCAGCCGACGGCTTGCGGGAATTGCGTCGCCAGATTGCCGGCGATCGAGAAGAACCCCGCCTCCCTGCTGGAATACATGATCGGCATTTGCCGACCCTTCAGCCGATCCCGGGTGTTCGAGAACACCTGGTTCATCATCTCCACCAGCGGCCAGCCCCTCGTGATGAGGATCCCCTGCTGGCGATAAGTCGGAAAGATCATGTCGCGACCGTCCAGCGCCATCGCCTGCGCCACCCCGATCGCCTCCTCGCCGGTGCAGCGCATGTAGAACGACGTCTTGCCTTGGCGCTGCGCCCGAAACATGCGCTCGTCGTAAGCACGCGTCAGCATCATCGCGCGCAGGCCGCGCCGCAACGTCTCCGGCGGCAGTCCGGGGTCCCATTCACCGACGGCCGCACCGTGCGCGTCGAGCACGCGGATGAGACCGTAGGCGAAGTCACGCATCGCCCGCGGCTCCTCGGCGACATCCGGCCGCGGCATGGCCCCGGCCTCCGGCACCTTGATCCAGCTGAAGTCGGCTTCCCGTCCAGGCCGCGATGACGGCTCCGGAACATGCAGACGCAATGGGGCGAAGTTCTTCAAATTCGATCTCCCGCCGGCCGCGGCGGCAACACGGCGTTAAGCAGCGATTGCGTGTAGGGATGCTCGGGCCGGGCGAATACCCGATCGGTCGGACCTTGCTCGACCAGCCGGCCGCGATGCATGACCGCCACTCTCTCGCAAAGCTGGCGGACAACGGCAAGGTTGTGGGAGACGAACAGATACGCGAGCTCGTGGCGGCGCCGCAGATTCCCGAGCAAGGCGATGATCTGCGCCTGCACCGAGACGTCGAGTGCCGAGGTCGGCTCGTCGAGGAGCAGCGCGCGCGGCGAAGGCGCCAACGCGCGGGCGATGCACACGCGCTGCTTCTGCCCGCCCGACAGCTCATGCGGATATCGGCGGAGGAACTCCGCCGGCAGCCCGACATCGTTGAGCAGTGCTCCCGCCCGGCGCGGCAGATCGCGCGGCGCCGATTCGCCCCGGATGCGCAGCGGCTCGGCGATCGACGCAAAAACGTTGAAGCGCGGATCGAGCGAAGCGTGCGGGTTCTGAAACACCACTTGCACGCTGCGACGCAGCGGCGCCAGCTCGCGGCCGCCGCCTCGCGTGATATCCGCGCCGACAAAGCGAATGCGGCCGGAATCCGCATCCTGCAATCGCAGCAGAAGCCTGAGCAGCGTCGACTTGCCGCAGCCGGATTCGCCGACCAGCCCCAACGCTTCCCCCGGATGCAATTCCAGATCGACGCCGTCGACGGCGCGCACCCCGGCGAACGAACAGACCAGCATTTCCGCCGCCAGCAGCGCGCTCATGCCGCGCTCGCGTAGCAGGCGACGCGATGCCCCGCGGCGACCGCAGCGAGTTGCGGACGCTTTTCCCGGCAAATCGGCAGCGCCAGCGTGCAACGGGGGTGAAAGCGGCAGCCTGCAGGCGGGGCCCGCAGGTTCGGGATGCTGCCCGGAATGCCGGGCGGGTGATAGTCGGGGCGCTCCATGTCCGGAACCGAGGCGAGCAGGCCCCGGGTATAGGGATGGCGGGGCGCCGCAAACAACCGTTCGACGGTTGCGTCCTCGACGATGCGCCCGGCATACATGACCAGAACCCGCCGGCACACGGCGGCGATCACGCCAAGATCGTGGCTGATCAGCAGCAGAGCGAGCCGCATCCGGGCGACCAACTCGGCGATCAGCGACAGAATTTGACGCTGAATTGTTACATCGAGCGCCGTGGTGGGCTCATCGGCGATCAGCAGTCGGGGCTCCCCCGCCAGCGCCATGGCGATCAGCACCCGCTGACGCATACCCCCCGAGAGCGCATGCGGATAGAGCGCGAGCTGCCGTTCCGGCTCCGGCAGCCGCACCTGTTCGAGCAGCGCGATGCTGCGCGCGCGATACTCGCCCCGGGCGGCCATCCGGCGGCCGCGGTCATGCGCATGCAACACCTGATAAAGCTGCTGGCCGATGGTAAACACGGGGTTGAGGTAAGTCGCCGGGTCCTGAAACACCATGCCGACGCCTTGACGTCGCAGCTCGTTGAGGGCGCGCGGGGTCATGCGCAGGACGTCGCTTCCGTCGAAGCGGATAGCCCCACCCAGGACCCTTGCCGGCGGCGACGGATTCAGCCGCAAGATGCTCCGCGCCAGGACCGACTTGCCGCACCCGGTCTCGCCGACGATGCCCACCGAGTCGCCGGTATCGACGGTGAGATCGATGTCGTCGAGGACCACCGCCGTGCCCTCGAAGCCGTCGAACGCGAGGCCGTACCGGCTGATTTCCAGCAGGCTCATCCGCGCGCGCTCCGCGGATCGAGCATGTCGCGAACGCCGTCGCCAAGGAGATTGAAGCCGAGCACGGTGAGGAAAATGAACAGGCCGGGGAACACGGAGATACCACCAGTAATCGGGCATGTAGCTGCGCGCCGTCGCGATCATCGCGCCCCATTCCGGCGCCGGCGGCTTGGCGCCGAGGCCGATGAAGCCGAGGCTGGCGGCGGCGAGGATAGCCAGTCCCATATCCATGCTCGCCTTGATGACCAGCGGCGAGACGCAATTGGGCAGAACATGCGTGGCGAGAATGCGGGCCCGGGAGGCGCCCATGGTTCGCGCCGCCTCGACGAAGGGCTCGGTCCGCAGCGTGAGCGCCTTGGCCTCGATCAGCCGCACATAGCCGGGCCACCAGACGACCGCCAGCGCTACCACCCCGTGCAGAATGCCGGGACCCAGCGCGGCGACGATAGCCAACGCGAGCACCAGACCGGGTACGCAGAGAAAAACATCGGTGAGCCGCATGATGAGCGCCCGCGCCCGGCCGCCGAAATAGCCGGCGGCGACGCCGAGCGGCGCCCCGATCGCCGCCGCCGTGACGGTGATGGTAAGCCCGACCCACAGGCTGGTGCGGGTTCCCATCACCACCCGGGTGAAGATGTCGTCACCCATCTCGTCGGTGCCGAACCAGTGCGTTGCCGACGGCGCCAGCAGCTTGCTCGCGAGATGCATCGCCCCGGTCGCGTCACCGGGATCGGGCACGATCGCCCATCCGAAGGCCGCCAGCACCAGGAACGCCGTCACCAGGCAGAGCCCGAACAGCGTCGAGGGATTGCGGGCAAACATCCGAACCAGCAATCGGATTCGCTCCGGGCGAGCCGGCGCCGCGGCCGGCGAACGCAGTGCGACGTCGCTCATGGCGGCGCGGCGCGCACGCGCGGGTCGAGCCAGCCGTAAGCGAGGTCAACCAGCAAATTCGCCAGCATGAACAAGAGCCCGATCACCAGCGTGGCGCCCATCACCGGCTTGAAGTCGCCCGCGACCGCCGAATTGACCGCATAGAGGCCGATGCCGGGCCAGTCGAACACCGTCTCCACCAAGACGGTGCCGCCGAGCATCCAGCCGAACCGGAGTCCGATCAGCGCCAGCGTCGGCAGCATCGCATTCTTCAGCGCCAACATGCCGACGATCCGCGCCGGGGCGATGCCGTGCGCGCGGGCGGCGGTGATGTAGTCGGATTGCAGGGTCTCGATCATCTCGGCGCGGTTGACCCGCATCACCGCGGCGAGCGCCGGCAACGACAACACGAAGGCGGGCAGAACCGCGTGTCGGAAGGCTTCGGCGAACACCGCGAAGCGGCCCTCCAGCAGCGCGTCGATCATCACCATTCCGGTCATCGGCGGGGGCGGCGCAGTCGCCACCGAAAGCTGCCCACCGGTCGGCAGCCAGCCGAACCAGCCGGAGAACACCAGCAACAGCAGCAGCCCCACCCAAAACTCCGGCAGCGCCATGCCGGAGACGGCGAGAATGCGCACCAAGTGATCGAGCGGGCGGTTGCGCCGAAGCGCCGCCAAGATGCCCATCGGCACGCCAACCCCGACCGCGAACAGCATCGCGAGCAGAACCAGCTCCAGACTCGCCGGCAGGAACTGCGCGAGATCGGTGATCACATCATGGCCGGACACGACCGAGTGGCCGAGCCGCCCGCGTCCCAGATCGGCCACGTAGCGCAGAAACTGGATCGGCAACGGCCGGTCCAGACCGTATTCGTGCCGGATGGTGGCGATCATGTCGGGCGTGGCGTCGGGACCCGCGGCCAGCGCCGCCGGGTCGGTGGGGGCGACATTGGTGATGGCGAACGTGATCACCACCAAGCCGCCCAGCATCAGCAAAACCAGCCCGAGCCGCCGGAGCAACAGGCACAGCATCGCTCGATCAGCTCGCCTCGATCCACATCGGATAGAAATCCACCTCGCCGGTCAGCCGCACCGGGCAGAACACGAAGCCACGCACATCGTCGTGCATCGCCCAGCGGCGGTCCTCCACCATGCCGAAGATCGCCGGTTGATCAGCGACGATCCGATTCTGGATGGTGGCGTAGAGGGCCATGCGCTTGCTCCGATCGGTCTCGATCCGGGCCGCCGCGATCATCCCGTCCAGCACCTTGTCGTCCAGGTGATGCATCCCCCAGTAGCTGCCCGCGGATGACGACGCATACTGAGAGGCGACCACGTCGGGATCGGTGCTGATCGGCGTCACATAGACGGCGATCATCGCCGGCGCCGTCTCCGCCTTCAGGCCGCGTGCGACCAGGGTCGGCCAGGGCACCGCCGTGACGTTGACCGAGATATCGAGCTTCTGCAGCGCCTCCAGCATCGCCAACCCGACCTGTCGCTCGACCTCCAACCCGGCGACGTAGGCGTATTCGAGCTGCACGCCGCCTTTCGGCCAGGCGGTCTTAGCCAGATAGTCGCGCGCCTTGGCGAGATCCTGACGCGGCATGTCGGAGACGTTGATGTGGCCCACCAGTCCGTCGGGAAACGGGCTATCGAGCAGACGTGCGGCGCCGTTCTCGATTTGCAGGAACGCATTATAGTCGGTGGCGTAGGCCAGCGCCTTGCGAAAATTGAGATCCGCCGTCGGCCCGTGCTGAGTGTTCAGCATGATCGTGAACGGCGTCATGCCGGGATTGCTGCTGACCTTGATGCCCGCAGCTTTGGCAAGCTGATCGTAGTCCTGCGGCGTCATGTCGGTTACCATGTCGACCTCGCCGCGCTGCAACGCCGCCTTGCGCGGGGCCGGCTCGCGGATCACCCGATAAATCACGCCGGCGAGCCGCTTGTCGTCGCCCTCGGGCCAACCTCTCCAATAGTCGCCGACTGCGGCGAGATCCATAACGCCCTGCGGGTCCCAGCGACGAATGGCGAACGGGCCGGAGCCCGCCTCGTTCACGGTGAGCCACTGCTGGCCGTCGTCGTCGTTCGCCTGGTGCGCCTGCACCTGCTTCGGATTGACGATGAACCACCACGGGACGAAGGACAAAAATCCGGGGAAGTCCCGGCGCAATGTCATCCGCACGGTGCGATGATCAACGGCGACGATGTTCGCGGGATCGAGGTCGTCCTTCAGCATCCACGCCACGCCCTTGTTGAGCCTCAGGCCGCGCTGGAAGGAGTAGCGGACGGCTTCGGCATCGACCGGATCGCCGTTGTGGAACTTCGCGTTCTCGACAAGATGGAAGGTCCAGGTGAGCCCGTCGGCGCTGGTCTCCCAGGTTCGGGCCAGCCACGGGATGACGCGCGCGGGGTTGTCCGTATATTTCGCCAACGCATCGTAGATCGACTGCTGCATCATTCGCGTCGAGTAGTCGTATTTGACGTGCGGATCGAGAACCGGAACCGGCTGATTGCCGGAAAACACCAGAACCTTTCTCTCGCCTTCGCGGATGAAGGCCCTCGCCGCCAGCGGCTGCAAGCCTGCCATCGCGGCGCCGCCGGTCAGCAGAAAATCTCTTCGGCGCATCGTCCCCGTCTCCGCTGTTACGCCGCCAAATCCCCGGTCAGGCGCAGATCGATCGCCAGCGCGACCAGCCGACGGGAGAGCAGCACCGGGCATTGCGCTGCTTGCATGACATGCCGGCGCATGGCTTCCGAAAAACCCATGCAGTGCATGACGATCAGACCGGTGTCCGCCAACGCGGCGCCCGCGGAACGCAGCCCGGCGCCGCCGTCGGCGATGTACGGAGAGGCGGCGGCAAAGCTCGGATGCAGGCCCGGAATCCCGTGAAACGTCCCGATCTGCTGCTCGTTCGGAAGCAGCACGCCGATCCGTTCGACGCCGTAAGCCAGACCCCGGACAAAATGATCGACGGAATGTTGCGGCTCGATGAACGGCGTTCGCAGCCGAAAGGCGCCGAACGCCCCGGTGCAAAGCAGCACGATCAAATCGAAGCGCTCGCGATCAAGAGCTGCCAACAGCACCCGCAAGCGTTCTTCGATCGCGGGCTTCGCGAGAATGACCTCTCGGCCGTCACGCAGGCAGGAAACCAGGCAACCCTCGCCGGGCCCGGGGGCGATCGAGGCTATCTCGGCATCGGACATCGCGTCCAGGACGCCGAACTCGCTCGCGGCGAGAGGCGTGCGAACGTTCGTCAGCAACTCGGGAACCAGATCGGACCGCGGCGACTGGCCAATGGTCACGAAGGCGGCGCGCTTGGCCATGACGTCCTCCGGATCGCACGCATTCCTAGCGCCGGGCGGCGCCGGCGTCGAGATTAGCCGTCGGGGGTGCGCCGCTTGAGGTGCCGCCGCTGCCGACCTACAGCTACCGCATGTTCCGTATCATCGAGCGCGACGAGTTGGAGCCGCTGGCGACCGGCGCCTGGATCCTCGGCACCGGCGGCGGCGGCTCGCCCTACTTGTCGTATCTCAACATGCGCGCGCTTTACACCGAAGGCACGCGGATCACGCTGATGGACCCGGCGGCGCTGGCCGATGACGACCTGGTGGCGGTGGTCTCCAACATGGGCGCACCGCTGGTCGGCCAGGAGCGGCTCGCCGACCCGGATTTCGCGACCAGGCCGGTACGGATGATGGAGGCCTATCTCGGCCGACGGTTCCGCGCCGTGATGTCGGTGGAGATCGGCGGCGGCAACGCCTTCCAGCCGCTATTGGTGGCGGCGCGGACCGGACTGCCGGTGGTGGACGCCGACGCCATGGGGCGCGCCTTCCCCGAGGCGCAGATGACCAGCTTCGCGATCGCCGAGTTGCCGATGTTTCCGTTGACGCTCGCCGACATCCGCGACAACGAGGTGATCCTCGCCCGCGCCGCGAGCTGGAAATGGATGGAGCGGATCAGCCGCAAGGCATGCACCGAAGTCGGGTCGATCGCCGCCACCTGCAAGGCGCCGCGCACCGGCGCGGAGGTGAAGCAGCACGGCATCCTCCACACCACCAGCCGGGCCATCGCGCTCGGCCGCGAGGTGCGGCGCGCGCGTCGGCTGCATCACGACCCGGTCGCCGCCACCATCACCGCCGGCGAGGGCAAGCTGCTGTTCCGCGGCAAGGTCGTCGACGTGCAGCGCCGCACCACCGAGGGCTTCCTGCGCGGCGTCGTGCACCTCGACGGGTTGGATGAGGATCGCGGCGCCCGTTTGAGGGTGGCGTTCCAGAACGAGTTCTCCGTCGCCTGGCGCGATGATCGCGTGGTGGTCACGACGCCCGACCTGATCTGCCTGCTGGACAGTATCTCCGGCGAGGCGATCGGAACCGAGAGCCTGCGCTACGGCCAGCGCGCCACCATCGATAGCGCTGCCGGCGCCGCCGATCCTGCGGACCGAGAAGGGACTTGAGAACGTCGGCCCGCGCGCTTTCGGCCACGACATCGATTACGTCAGCGCCTTCGGCGACGCACCATGACGCGCATCGGCATCGATGTCGGCGGGACCAACACGGATGCGGTGCTGATCGACGGCGGGCAAATTCGGCGGGCGGTGAAAACTCCCACGACCGAGGACGTGCTGGACGGCATCCGCACGGCCTTGGATCTGCTGCTGGCCGACCTCGATCCCGCGACGACGCAAACCCTGGATGCGGTCGTGATCGGCACCACGCATTTCACCAATGCGGTGATCGAACGCCGGGCGCTGCAACGCGTCGGTGCGCTGCGCATCGGCTTGCCGGCCAGCGCCAGCCTGCCGCCCTTCATCGATTGGCCGGAGGATCTGGCCGCGATCGTCCGCGGAGTGGTGCGCATGGTGCGCGGCGGTCATGAATATGACGGCCGCCAGATCGTGCCGCTCGACCACGCGGCCATCCGCGACGCGGCGCGTTGCATGGCGGATGCCGGCATCACCGCGGTCGGCGTCACCAGCATCTTCTCGCCGCTCACCGCCGAGTGCGAGCAGGCGGCCGCGCGCATCATCGAGGAGGAGATCCCCGGCGCCGACATCACGCTGTCGCACGAGCTCGGGCGGATCGGGTTGCTGGAGCGCGAGAACGTCACGCTGCTGAACAGTGGTTTGCAGACACTGGCCCGCCGGATCACGGATGCCTTCACCGAGGCGCTGCGCGGGAGCGGGATCGACGCGCCGCTTTATCTGACGCAGAACGACGGCACCATCATGCGCGCCGAACAGGCGCGGCGCTTTCCGGTCTACTGCTTCGCCTCCGGCCCGACCAACAGCATGCGCGGTGCCGCCTTCCTCTCGCGACTGGACGACGGCGTGGTGGTCGATGTCGGCGGCACCACCACGGACGTCGGCTATCTGAAGTCCGGCTTCCCGCGCGAGGCGAACGCCGTGGTGGAGGTGGGCGGCGTGCGGACGCTGTTCCGGATGCCCGATCTGCTGTCCATCGGCCTCGGTGGCGGCAGCGAAATCACCGATGACGGAAGCCGCATCGGCCCGACCAGCGTGGGTTTTCGCCTGCTGCAAAAGGCCCTCGTGTTCGGCGGCGATACCCTGACCGCGACCGACATTGCGGTGGCGGCGGGGCGCGTGGATCTCGGCGACCGCACCAGGGTCGCGCATCTATCCGCCGGTCTCGTCGAGAACACCTCGCGGCGCATGGGCGCGATGGTCGCCGAGGCGGTCGATCGGATGAAGGTCGAGGCCGCCGACGTTCCGCTGCTGGCGGTGGGCGGCGGCAGCTTCCTCATCCCCGATCGCGTCGAGGGCTGCTCCGAGGTAATCCGGGTCGCGCATCATGCGGTGGCCAATGCCGTGGGCGCCGCCATCTCGCAGGCCAGCGGCGAGGTCGATCAGATATTCTCCGGCCTGAGCCGCGAGGCCGCGATCGCCGAGGCCCGTGCCCGGGCGGAGCAGCGCGCGGTGGAGGCCGGCGCCTTACCGCAGACGCTGAAGCTGGTCGAGCTGGAGGACATCCCGCTGTCCTATCTGCCCGGCGACGCGCGACGCGTGCGGGTGCGCATGAGCGGCGATATCGGATGAAGCCCGCCGCCTAGTCAGCTCATCGCCGTCAGCGGCACCGGAAGGTCCTTCGGCAGCGGGCATTCATAAGGCCGGCCGCCGGTTCGCTGCGCGTGGTCGGCCTTGGCGCGCTCCAGCAGCATCGGATCGGCAAGCACGTCGATTGCCGTCCCCGCCATCACCTTGGCGGTATGCACCATGCCCTTGTGCGCCGCCGCCGTCTTGCCTTGCGTCGTGAGCTGCCAGGAGTGTCCCGGCGTGCCGATCGCGTAGGTCGCCCCGCGCGCATAGACCGTCGGCACGGCCCAACTGACGTCGCCGAGATCGGTCGATCCCACCATCGTCGCGCCCCCGTTTGATCCCAGCGGCACGATGAAGTCGCAGAGCGGCTTGTCGGTCTCGACCGGGAGGCCGTAGCGACGGAACGCGGCGGCGATGTCCTCGGCGCGCAAGGTCGCGCGAATCTCCTCGGCAAAGGCGCGATCGGTCTCGTCGAAAGCCGGCGGGCCCAGCCGCATGAAGTTGTCCTGCATCGCCTTGGCCAGCGGCGCATTCTCGACCATGTTCGACATGCCGCTGATCACCAGGCTATCGACGCCGGTTTCGGTCATCAGCGCCGCGCCGCGGGCGATCTTCCTCACGCGCTCGACCAGCCGGCCCAAGGCGTCGTTATCGATCGCACGGATCAGGTAGCGAACCTTGGCGTGCGCCTGCACCACATTGGGCGCGATCCCGCCGGCATCGAGCATCGCGTAGTGGATGCGCGCATCGGGCGGCATGTGCTCGCGCATGTAGTTGACGCCGACATTCATCAACTCCACCGCGTCGAGCGCGCTGCGTCCGAGATGCGGCGCCGCGGCGGCGTGCGAAGCGCGCCCGGTGAAGCTGAAATCGATCACCTTGTTGGCGAGCGACGGCGAGGCGTTGACGCCGCAAAGCGGTGCCGGATGCCAGGAGATCGCGACATCGACATCATCGAAGGCGCCGTCGCGAACCATGAACACCTTCGCCGCCCCGCCCTCCTCGGCCGGACAGCCGTAGTAGCGCACGCGCCCGGCAAGCCCGTTGGCGGCCAGATAGTCCTTGACCGCGGTCGCCGCGAGCAGGGCGCCGGAGCCGAGCAGATTGTGCCCGCAGCCATGGCCGTTGCCGTTCTGCCCCGCGACGGGTCGCGGCTCGGCGATGCCCGCCTCCTGGCTCAGCCCCGGAAGCGCGTCATACTCGCCGAGGATGGCGATCACCGGGCCGCCCTCGCCGGCCTCGCCGATCAGCGCGGTCGGGATGTCGGCGACGTTCGAGGTGACGCGAAAGCCCTCGGCCTCCAGCATCCGCCGATGCTCGGCGGCGGAGCGGAATTCGGTGAAGTTCAGCTCCGGCATTCCCCAGATCGTGTCGGCCAGGGCGATGAACGCGTCCTTCTTCGCGTCCACACGCCGCCAGATTTCCTCGGTGTTCCGCATCACGCGCCCCGCTGTTCAACCCGCCGCAGTTTGCGCCCATCGCAGCTTCCGGTCGAGCGCATCGCGCAGCCCTCGCCGAAGATGCTGAAGGCGAGCAGGATGATGAAGATCGCGAGACCAGGCAACGCAAGCCCGGGACGGCGCCGGGACAAAGGGGGGAAGAAAGACCATGCCACTTCTGCTCTCTCGACGGCTTCTGATGGCCGGGCTCGGCCTGGCGCCGGTAACGGCGCGAGCCGCCGGCGGCACGGCCGGCGGCGATCTGGTGGTCGGCGTGCCCGACAACCTGACCGGCCTCGACCCCGCCAACCTGAACGACAACCTCTCGCAATCCGCCGCGCGGCTGATGTTCGAGGGGCTCTATATCCTTGATCAGGACATGCACCTCGTGCCGGCGCTGGCCGAGTCCTACGAGGCCACTGAGGATGCCACGCAGTTCACCTTTCACTTGCGTCGGGGCGTCCGCTTCCACGACGGCACAGCGTTCAATGCCGCGGCGGTGAAGTTCAGCTACGACCGCGCCGGCAACCCCGCCAACCACCTGAAGCGACAGAGCCTGTTCGCCATGGTGGACCGCACCGAGGTGGTCGATGAGCACACGGTAAGAGTGGCGCTGAAATACCCGTTCGGCGCCTTTGTCAACGACATCGCCCATCCCGGCGCGATGATCGTCAGCCCGAAATCGGTGGCCGATTTCGGCGCGGACATGACCCGCCACCCTTCCGGCACCGGGCCGTTCCGCTTCGTGAGTTGGACACCCGACACGCTGAAGATGGAACGGAACCCGCATACTGGAAACCGGGCCTGCCGAAGATCAACTCGGTGACATACCGCGGCGCGCCGGAGGACGGCGTGCGCGTTGCCATGCTGAAGGCCGGCGAGGCGCAGTTCATCTATCCAGTGCCGCCCCAGATGATCAAAGGTCTCGACAACAGCCCGACGATCGATGTGTTCAACAAGCCATCCATCCTGACGAGGTTCGTGGCGCTCAACAACATGCGCAAGCCGTTCAACGACCGACGCGTGCGCCAGGCGCTGAACTACGCGATCGACAAGCAGGCCTTCATCAGGGTGGTCTACAGCGGCTACGCCGACCCGATGGATTCGCCGATGCCGCCGCTGCTGGATTTCTATGTCAGGCAGGGCACTTGGCCTTACGACCCGGCCAAAGCAAAGGCGCTGCTGGCTGAAGCCGGCTATCCGAACGGGTTCGACTCGGTGCTGACCGGCGGCGTGACGACCCTCGTGCAGCGCGGGATGCAATTCGTCCAGCAGCAACTTGCGGCGGTCGGCGTGCGGGTGAGGATCGAGGCGCTGGAGGCCGGCGTGCTGACCGCGAAGGAGTTCAACGTGCAGAAGCCGGAGGATGCGACCATCGTGATGCTCTACGGGGCGTGGTCGTCCTCGACCGGGGATGCCGATTGGGCAATGCGGCCGATCCTCGACACCAAATCGTTCCCTCCGGTGCTGGCGAACCTGGCCTGGTACAGTGATCCGGCGACCGATGCGGCCATCGCGGCCGGGTTGAGCACGGTTGATCCGAAGGTCCGCGCCGCCGCCTATGCGAAGGCGCAGGCGCAGGCGTGGAAGGACGTCCCCTGGATCGCGCTGGTGGTGGAGCATAATCTGGCGGCGTATTCGAAACGGCTGACCGGGGCCTACATGCGGCCCGATCAACAGTTCTCGTTGATGCCGGATGCCACGCTGAGCTGAACCCGGGCCACCCGCCCTTGTTACCTCATCGCAGCTTCTGGTCGAGCGCGTCGCGCAGCCCGTCGCCGAACAGGTTGAAGGCGAGCACGGTCACGAAGATCGCCACCCCGGGGAAAATCGTGAGCTGGTCGGCGACGCCCAGATAGCCGCGGCCGTCGGCAAGCATCGCGCCCCATTCCGGGCTCGGCGGCTGCGCGCCGAGGCCGATGAAGCTGAGACTGGCGGCGGTCAGGATCGCCGTGCCGATGCGCAACGACACATAGACGATCACCGCCGGCAGGGTGCCCGGCAGCACATGACGCAGCACCAGCGGCAGGCTGCGCACGCCGATGCTGCGCGCCGCCTGCACATAGACGGTCTGTTTCAGCGCCAAGGTGCTGCCGCGCACCAGCCGCGCGAAGACCGGAACGCTGAACACGGCGACCGCATAGACCACGTTCACCACGCCGGGTCCGAGCACCGCCACGACGCCGATCGCGAGCAGGATGCCGGGAAACGCCAGCAGCACGTCGCAGAGGCGCATGATCAGGCTGTCCGCCCAGCCGCCGCGATAGCCGCTGATCAGTCCCAGCACGACGCCCGTGAATCCGCCCAGGGCGACGGATATGAACCCGACCGAGAGCGAGATGCGCCCGCCCCACAGCACCCGGCTGAAGATGTCGCGGCCGTAGGCGTCGGTGCCGAACCAGTGCGCCGCCGA
Organism: uncultured Pseudomonadota bacterium; assembly: GCA_963762525.1. Classification (GTDB taxonomy): domain Bacteria; phylum Pseudomonadota; class Alphaproteobacteria; order Acetobacterales; family Acetobacteraceae; genus DATFDN01. The sequence goes on along the minus strand of CAVXKT010000003.1, from coordinate 546,018 downwards.
CGGCCCGGCGAGCAGATTTTCGTAGTCGGGTGCGGCCGGCTCGTAGGGCGCGAGCCAAGGCGCGAACACCGACGCCAGCACGATCAGCAGAATGATCACACCCGCCGCCAGTGCGATCCGTTTGCGGCGGAAACGGCGCCAGAACTCGCCGAGCGGAGAGCGAATTGCGCCGGCATCGAGCGTCGTCGTGCTCATCGCAGCCGAATCTCCGGGTTGACCACCGCGTACAGGACATCGACCGCCAGATTGATCAGCACGAACTCGAAGGAGAACAGCAGGATTTCGGCCTGAATCACCGGATAGTCGCGATAGCTTACGCTGTCGACCAGCAGCCGCCCGAGGCCGGGCCAGGCGAACACCGTCTCGATGACGATCGATCCGCCGAGCAGGAAACCGAACTGCAGCCCGGTCATGGTGATTACCGGGATCAGCGCGTTGCGCAGCGTGTGCGTCCATACCACTCGCCGCTCCGGAACGCCCTTCATGCGCGCGGTGCGCACATAATCCTCCGATGCCACCTCGACGAAGGCCGAGCGGGTGAAGCGCGCCATCACCGCGGCGACCGCCACGCCGAGCGTGAAGCCGGGCAGTACGAAGCTGCGCCAGCCCTCCTCGCCGCCGGTGGGCAACCAGTGCAGCCGGACGGCGAACAGGTCGATCAGCAGCAGGCCGAGCCAGAACGCCGGAAACGAAATGCCGGAGACGGCGAGGACCATGCTCGCCTGGTCCTGCCACCGCCCGCGCCGAACCCCGGAGATCACGCCAAGGATGACGCCGAGGATGGTGGACCAGATCATCGCCACTACGGTCAGCCACAGCGTCGGCATGAACCGCTCGCCAATCACGCGGGCGACCGGCTGGCCGGTGCGCGACGAGCGGCCCAGCTCGCCTTGCCCCGTCTGCCCGATATAGGTCGCGTATTGTCGCCACAGCGGCCGGTCGAGGCCGAGCGCTTGGCGCACCAGTTCGACGTCGTGCTGGGTGGCGTCCGGCCCGGCCAACAGCCGCGCCGGATCGCCGGGCAACAGGCGGACGAACCCGAACGCGAACAGCGAGACGCAGAGCAGAACGGGGATGGCGCCCCCCAACCGCCGTGCCAGAAACGCCGCCATGTCCGGCTCCGCCCCGTCGCCGATCAGGCGAGCTTGGCGTCGTCGATCAGCAGGCCGCCGTCCGGCAATCGCCAGGCGTCGGAGAGCGTCTTGTCGCGGCCGGCGAGCACGTTTTGCACCGCAAGGAACACCCAGGGCGCGTCCTTGAAGATGCGCGCCTGCGCATCGGCATAGAGCTGCTTGCGCTTCCCCGGCTCGGCGGTCTTCAGCGCGTCCTCCAGATCCTTGTCCACGTCCGGATTGCTGTAATACCCGACATTATAGAGATGCGGCGGAAAACCCTTGCTCCAGAACAGCGGCCGCAACGCCCAATCGGCGTCGCCGGTCGAGGAGGACCAGCCGCCGTAATAGAGCTCCAGCTCCGAGTTCTCCGGCTTGTCCACCGACCAGATCTTCGAGTTCGAGCACGCCGGCCTCCAGCGGCGTAACCGCCACCTTGATGCCGATCGCCCCGAGCTGCTGCTGGATGAATTGCATCGCCTGGATCGATTGCGTGGCGTTGGATGCCCAGAGAGTGGTGGAAAAGCCGCTGCCGTGCCCGGCCTCGGTGAGCAGTTGCTTCGCCTTCTTCGGGTCGTAGTCGTATTTGCCCTGCTCGGCGTAGAACGTCACCAACGGCGGCTCGGGCGACAACAACTGCTGGGCGTAGCCGTTGAACACCACCTTGATATACGCCTCCTTATTGATGGCGTGATTGAGCGCCTGCCGCACGCGCGGATCGTCATACGGCTTCTTGTTCACGTTCATCGCGATGTAGTTGACGATGATCGACGGATCGTCGATCAGCGCCAGCCGGGAGCTGTTCTGCACCAGCTTCACCATCGGCGGCGGCACCGGATAGATGAATTGCGCCTCGCCGGCTTGCAGCATGGCGATGCGCGCTCCGTCCTCGGGGTTGCTGCGCACCGTCACGCCCTTCAGGCTCGGGATGCCGGACTGCCAGTAATGCGGATTCGCCTCCACCTTCAGCGTATCGGGAGACCAGCTTACGAAACGGAACGGGCCGGTGCCGACCGGATTGCGGCCGATCTGGGCGCCGTATTTCTCGATCGCGGCGGGGCTCAGCAATTGCAGCGCCGGGTGCGCGATGGTCGGCATAAACGCGCCGAACGGATCCTTCAGCACGCATTTCGCAGTGTATTGGTCCACCACCTCCACATGATCGAGCGGAGCCAGCAGGCTCTGCCGCTTGAGATGGTTGGCCGGGTTGGCGACCCGCTCCAGGTTCACCTTCACCGCCTGCGCGTCGAAGGGCGTGCCGTCCTGGAAGGTGATGCCCTTGCGCAGATGGAAGGTGAAGGTCATCGCATCCTCGTCCGCCTCGTAGCTCTCGGCGAGCAGCGGGATGACCTTCATGTTCTTGTCGAAGCCGAGCAGGCCCTCCAGCATCAGCCGTGCCGCCGATTGCGACAGTGTGTCGTTGGCGTTGGCGGGATCGAGCGTGATCAGGTTCGCGGGCACGCCCACGGTCATTTGCCCGGACCGAGACTGCGCGTGCGCCAAGCGGGAGAAGGCCAGCGCGCCGGCGACGGCGGTGGAACCGAGCAGCGTGCGGCGAGAGATTTCGGTGTGCGGCATGGCGTACTCCTGCGAAGCTCCTCAGTCAGAAAGCGCCGCCCACCTGATGGCGCGCGACGAAATGATCAGGACCGACCTCGACGAGCGGGGCGACGGTGGGGGGATCGTCCAGACGACGCAAGGGTGACGGGCACCTCACTGTCGTCGAGCCCCCGGTCGTGACCGCGCCGACGCGGATCGGCCACCGGAACGGCGGCGAGCAGACGACGGGTATAGGCGTGCTGCGGGTCGCCCATTACCGCCTGGCGCGGCCCGATCTCGACGATCTGGCCGAGATACATCACCGCCACCCGATGCGCGACGCGCTCCACCACCGCCATATCGTGAGAGATGAACAGATAGGCGAGACCGTGGCTGGCCTGCAGCGCCATCAGCAGATTCACGACCTGGGCGCGGATCGAGACGTCGAGCGCGGCCACCGCCTCGTCGGCGATGATCAGCCTGGGCTCGCTGGCGAGCGCACGGGCGATGCACACGCGCTGGCGCTGGCCGCCGGAAAGCTCGTGCGGATAACGGCCGCTGTGCTCGGGCGGCAACCCTACCTGTTCGAGCAATGCGCTCACCCGCCGCTGGATTGCCGCCCCGTGCGCCAGCCGGTTGGTGGTGATCGGCTCGGCGACCGAGAAGCCGATGGTCAGTCGCGGATCGAGCGAGGCAAACGGGTCCTGGAACACGTACTGGACGAACCGACGGAGCCTGGCCTCGTTCTGCCGGTCGAGCCGGGTCAGGTCGCGGCCGTCGACAAGAATTTGCCCGCCCTCCGGCTGCTCCAACCGAATGATGCTGCGTCCCGTCGTGGATTTCCCGCATCCCAACTCGCCAACAAGGCCGAGCGTCTCGCCGGGGCGGATGCGAAGGCTCACATGCTCGACGGCGTGAATGCGACCGGCGGGGCGCCCGAACCATCCGCCGCCCACGGCAAATCGCGTCACGAGGTCGCGCACTTCGAGCACCGGCGGCCCGTCTTCCCGGATGGTGGCTTGCGGGCGCGGTTCCGGGCCGCTCGGCTCGCGGAACGGTGCCGGAAGCGGGCTGTCGGCCAGGCTGCCCAGGGTCGGAACGGCGGCCAGCAGCGCCCGCGTGTAGGGGTGCTCGGGGCGAGCGAAGATCCTGTTGACGTCGCCTTCCTCGACCTTCTCCCCCCGGCGCATCACCACCACCCGATCGGCGATCTCGGCGACCACGCCCATATCGTGAGTGATGAACAGCAGCGCCATGCCCAGCTCCTGCTGCAATCCCCGCATCAGCCGCAGGACTTGCGCCTGCACGGTCACATCCAGCGCCGTCGTCGGTTCGTCGGCGATCAGCAGGCGCGGGCGGCAGGAGAGCGCGATGGCGATCATCACCCGCTGGCGCATCCCGCCGGAGAGCTGGAACGGGTAGCGGCCGAGCTGGCGCCCCGGGTCGGGAATGCGCACCAGCTCGAGCGTCCGCCCCGCCTCGGCCATGGCGGCGGCGCGGCCGAGGCCCTGGTGCAGCATCACCGCCTCGGCGATCTGATCGCCGATGCGCAGGACGGGGTTGAGACTGGTCATCGGTTCCTGGAACACCATCGCGATTTCCGGCCCGCGCAGCCGGCGCATCGCCTCCTGCCCCTCGCGCGCAAGATCGCGCATTTGCCCCTGGCGATCGCGGAAGCGAACCGCGCCGCCCTCGATCCGGCCGCCGGCGAAGTCGATCAGCCGGGTCACGGCGAGCGCCGTCACCGACTTGCCCGATCCGGACTCGCCCACCACCGCCACCGTTTCCCCATCGGCGACCGTAAGATCGAGCGCCGAGACCGCGGTGAACTTCCCCCGCTCGGTCGGAAAGCGAACGGTCAGGCCGGCGACGTCGAGGAGTGCGGTGGTGGATGACACGAGGCGATCATAGAAGCAGGCCGCGCCGGCCGGAAATGGGAGGGGTTGGAAATTACAAGTGAACGACGTCGCAAGCCCGGCTGCTCGCGCCCGCATCTCCTTCCCGCCAGAGCCAATAGCGGTTCGCATCGCTGCCGTTGACGGCGACGACGCGGTGGTGATCGCGCGGCGTCGATCGCATGGATGGTGATGCGGGCGATCAGCCCGCCCCGGAGCGCGCGCATGTCGTCAACCGCCGCCTCCACCGCGTCGTGCACCGACATCCCCATCTTCATGTACAGCACCACCGAGCGCGCCGTCCCGCAGCGGATCGCCATTTCGCCGACGCCGGTGCAGGCGCAGGCGCCGTAGCGGGTGTCGGCGTAGGATCCGGCGCCGATGATCGGGGTGTCGCCGAGGCGGCCCGGGTACTTCCATTGCCAACCGGAGGTGCTGGTCCCGGACGCAATGCGCCCGTCGGCGCCGCGCGCGATGAACACCGTGGTACCCGCCGGACCTTCCGGCATCACCTCCTTGTTGACGCGATCGATCAGCGGCGCGTCCGGCCAGGCCTCGCGATCCTTGCCGCGGACGTTCGCCGCGAACCATTCCTGCCAGGCCGCGCGGGCGTGCGGCAGGAGGTTGTCGGCCGGCTCGGCGCCGATCTCGCGGGCCAGCCGCGCGGCGCCCTCGCCGGCCAGAAACTCGTGCGGCAACCGTTCCATGATCGCCCGGGCGATGCTGACGGGGTGCAAAAAGCCCTTGAGTGCGCCGACTGCGCCGGTGCGCAGGGTGGTGCCGTCCATGACGGCGGCGTCGAGCTCCACTTCGCCCAGGATGTTCGCCCAACCGCCGCGGCCCACGGTGCGCACGCGCTCGTCCTGCTCGACCAGGCGCACGCCCGCTTCGATGGCGTCGAGCACCGGATTCCCGGCGGCCAGCATCGAAGCCGTGGCGTCGGCGCCGGGATAACCTTCGTTATTAGTGACCAGAATCATGTCAGGCACCTGGGGGTTTCCAGCAACATATTTCCCTGACTGACGGCCGGCGCGGCGGTTACGGCACCGGGCAGACCCCCAGCGCATTCTCTCCGTTATGCGGCTGAGGCTGTAACTTTACCCGGGCGAACGATGGCTGGTCTTGCTCCGGGAACGGTGTGCCGCCGGCGGGGAAGCAGTTGGACGCCAGGAGATAGGCCATGACATCGGCGTATTGCGCCGGGGAGAGCGAGCCGGCGGCGTTCTTCGGCATCAGGGTGACCACCAGATAACGGATCACCCCCAGAACTCCAGTCGTTGCCCTGCGCCGTCTTCAGGAAGTCGGTCCCGGCGACCGAGGGCGCGGATACGCCGTGCAGGTTGGCGCCGTGGCACGCGGCGCAGGCACGGGCGTAGATCGGTTCGCCCGCTTTTGCCTGGGCCTCGGTGAACAGCGCCGGCCGACTTTGCGGGGCGGTGGCTGACGGTGTGGGCGTCGCGGCCGGTGTGGACGACGATGGTGCGGGCATGGAGGCGTGGGGGGACGGGGTTGTCGCGGCAGCGCATAGCCTGGCCACGGTCGCCGCGGCTGGCGTGTGCAACACGATCAGTCCACCCTGCACGGTCACGTCGGTGCCGCCCTGGCTCTGCTCCAGGCGGTACATGCCGTCGGCTTGCGGCACCGTCACCCAGGCGACATAGCCCGAATGCGTTCCCCAGGCCGGAGCGGCGCGCGGCGGCGCGCAGCCATCGACCTCCTGCCCGCCCTTGGGAATGCCGAGCACCGTGGTGGCGAGCGCGCCCTCCATGCCGCCGAACACGCCGAGTTCGGTGGCGCGGCCCTGCGCCGCCTTCATGCTGATCAGCGCCTGCGAGGCAAGCACCTGGAAGTCGCTCAGCTCGCGCGCCGCCTTCGCGGAGCGCAGCCGCGCGGAGGCGGCGAGCAGGTTGACCTCGGCACCGCGCATCGGGTTCACCCAGGGCTGCTCGCCGGCGTCGCCGAGCAGGCTCTCGATCCGTCCGACCGCGACCTTTAGCGCCTCGATCGCGCGACCGGCGGCGGCTTTGAAGAAGGCGGGGTCGGTGGAATAGCTGTCTTCGGCCCCCACCACCGCATCGATCGCGGTCTCAACGTCGCCCAGGGCCGCGACCGCGACCGCGTGCGGGTCGGCTGGAGGGGCCGCCCTGCCGGCGGCAGGCAACACGGCAAGGCAGCAGGCCAGCCAGGTCGCCCTGGCCGGCTTGCCGCAAGGCGTGAGACGACGCATTCCCCCGTCGCTACGGAAGGGTGTAGGCGGTGATGACGGCGCCGTGCGTCGTGGTCTTCAGCTCCGGCACCTTCTGGTTCCCGGGCGGCCCGGACCCCACCGCGACGTACTGCTTGCCGCCCAGCTCATAGGACATCGGCGGGGCGATGATCGAGGATCCGGTGTCGGCCTGCCACAGCATCTTGCCGGTCTTGCTGTCGAAGGCGTCGAACATCCCGTCCAACTGGCCGGTGAACACCACCCCGGCCGCGGTCGCCAGCGCCCCGCCGGCGGCCGGCAAATCGAAGTGATGACGCCAGGCGAACACGCCGGTGGAGACGTCGATCGCGTTCATCTCGCCGGTGTTGGGGCCGACGAACGTGGGGAAGATGCCGCCCAGGAAGAACTGGCCGGAGATGTACACGGCCTGCTGGGTGGACTTCCAGAAGCCGCACTCGTCCACGCTGGGCACCAGGAAGCTGTTGGTGCCGGGGTCGTAGCTGCCGCCGTTGAACTCGACGCCGCCGTTGGTGTTCGGACACGCCACGTTGCCGGTCGCCGACGGCTCGGTGTCCTGACCATGCTGGAAGCTGACCACGGTCTGACTGACCAGCTTGCCCCTATCCGCGTCGAGGATCCAGAAATTGCCGCCCTTGTCACCGGCGGCCACCAGGTTGCGCGGCTGACCGTCCACCTTGCCCTGGAACAGCACCGGCGGCATCGCCGGGTCCCAGTCATGGGTGTCGTGCGGGATGAATTGGTAATACCACTTCATCTTCGGCGCACCACCGGAGATGTCGAGCGCCACCATCGAGTTGCTGAAGAGATTGGCGCCCGTGCGCACACTTCCGAGGAAGTCGGGCTGCGGGTTGCCCAGTGACAGGAAAAGCGTCTGCGAGGCCGGGTCGATCGCCAGCCCGCTCCAGACCGCCGCGCCGCCGCGCTTCCAGCTGTCGCCCGACCAGGTGTCGTTGCCCGGCTGGCCCGGACCGGGCACGGTCTCCCACTGCCAAAGGCGATGCCCGTCCTTGGGGTCGAACGCGCTGATGTTGCCGACCCCGCCCCAGTCGCCGTCAGAGACGCCGAGCAAAAGCATGTCCTGCCCGGACGCGCCACGATAGGGCACCGGTGCCATGGTATAGAACGAGTTCTTGGTGTCATGCACGCCGACGACATCCCAGACCTTCTTGCCGGTCTCGGCGTCCAGCGCGATCAGATGCCCGTCGAGCGTGCCGATATAGACGTTCCCGTCCATCAGCGCGACGCCGCGGTTGGCGGCGAAGGCGATCACATGCGGATCGTCGGCGAACTCCCATTTCTGCTGGCCGGTGGTGGCATCGAGCGCGTAGACGTGATCGTGCGCCGAGGTGACGTACATCGTGCCGTGCCAGAGGATCGGCGCCGTCTCCACAGGTCCGTCGTCGCTCATTTTGAACGTCCAGGCGGGTTTCAGCCCGGAGACGTTTTGTGGCGTGATCTGCGTGGAGGTGACGTAGCGGTTGCCGCTGTAACTTTTTGCCGGCAGTACCCAATCGGCGTTGTCGGCGGCGGCATGGGCGAAATCCTGCGCCGCCGGGATCGAGCCGCCGGACGCGCTTGGATTGGGCGATCGCTCGTTCGACAGCGGCGATTTTTGCGCTTGCGCCGCGACGGGCGCCAGGCATGCGGCGGCGGCGAACCCGGCCCCCATCATCGCCGAACGAGCCGCGCCCGCTGATAGTCGATCGCGGAATGTCATGTTCGTTCCCCCTCTCCCCGGCATTTTCCGGCCGGATGACCGGCATCGCAGCATTCCACATCCTGCCCGCCGCACTCCGTCACGATGCGGTGCAATCGGCACTGAGGGCGCAACGGTCGACGGTTGGCCCAGCCGCTGCGTCCGACAACTGGCTCTCCCGCGCCATCGCCGCACTGGAGAATGACGGTATGGCGGCCCTCGCCTAAGGTCCAGGGGTTCGGCACGGGACACGACCCGGCCCGGTTGTGGTTGCCGCCGCCTTCGCCCGCCGGTATGAGGCGGGCGAAATCACGGTGCCCCCTCGTCCATGATCGCCTTCTTCTGGCTCATCGATCGCGCTATCGACATCTATATCTGGGTGGTGATCGCCGCCGCGGTGTTTTCGATGCTCGCCAGCTTCGGCGTGGTCGATACGCGCAACCGGCTGGTCTGGACGATCGGGGATTTCCTGGATCGCGCGACCGACCCGGCACTGCGGCCGATTCGCAACTTCCTGCCCAACCTGGGGGGCATCGACATCAGCCCGATCATTTTGATTCTATTGCTGCAGGCTTTGCGGATGCTGCTCGGCGAAATCGAATGGAGCGTGGTCAGCCGTGTCGGATTTTGACCCGGGCTTCGTGAACGCGCGCATTCTTGACGGGCGGCCGGTCGCCGCCGCGCTGCGGGCCAAGGTGGCGGAAGGCGTCGCCCGCGCCGGCATGCGACCCGGTCTCGCCGTGGTGCTGGTGGGCGATAATCCGGCAAGTGCCGTCTATGTCCGCGCCAAGGACCGCGCCGCCGCCGGCGCCGGCATTGAGACGCGCACGCTGCGCCTGCCCGCCGACACGCCGCAAGCGACACTGCTGGTCGAAATCAATCGGCTCAACGTCGATCCGGATGTTGACGCCATCCTGGTGCAACTGCCGTTGCCGGCGCATATCGATCCGCACGCGGTGATCGCGTCCATCGACCCGGACAAGGACGTGGACGGGTTCCACCCGCTGAACGTGGGCCGGCTGGCCGAGGGGCGGCCGGGTCTCGTGCCCTGCACCCCGCGCGGGGTGATGAAGTTGCTGGAGCATGCCGGCGTCGCGATGCGGGGCGCGCGGGCGCTGGTGCTTGGCCGCTCGGGGATCGTCGGCCGGCCGATGGCGGCGCTGCTGCTGGCCGCCGACGCCACGGTGACGGTAGCACACAGCCACACCCGCGAGCTGGCGGAAGAATGCCGGCGGGCCGACATCCTGGTGGCGGCCGTCGGCCGGGCCGGCCTGGTGCGCGGCGATTGGATCAAGCCGGGCGCGACCGTCATCGACGTCGGCATCAATCGCGGCGAGGACGGCCGGCTGGCGGGCGACGTCGCCTTCGCCGAGGCGCTGGAGGTCGCCGGCGCGATCACCCCGGTCCCCGGCGGCGTCGGCCCGATGACGATCGCCTGCCTGCTGGAAAACACGCTGACGGCGGCGCTGGCGGGCGGTGGGCGAGTAGTCGATCAATGACCCGATGATTCCGGGTCGGGCGCCTCGGCCTCATCGGCGAGTTCGGCTTCGAGTTCCGCTATGGCGCGGAGCATTTCGTCGTGGGTCACGCTCGCGGGCACGCGCTCGCCACGCGCGAGTTCCTCGTCGCTGCGGTTCGGTTGTTCCGCCCAATGGGCCGGGGCTTCGGTTTGATCGCGCTCCATCGGCCTATTGTGTGCCTTGTCGCGCCTGATTTCCAGCGGTTCGCACAACGCCCGCCGAGGGTGCCGCTGCTAAAAATCGACGCAGCGGCCCTTGCGTTCCCAGTCGCCGTAGCGGGTGGGCTCGGGGCCGGCAGGACCGCCGATTTCCTTCGGCTTGACGGCGGCGGGCGGCGTGTTCACGGGCTTTTCCGGCGGTTTTTCGGGCTGCGTGTCCATCCTAATCCCCTCCGCCCAGCGCCGCCTCCGCGGTGCGGACCGCTTGCAGCGGCAGCGCGGCGCGACCGACCACACGCGCACCGACGCAGGCGAGCCAACCGCCGCCGTCCGGCGGCGGCGGGCGCAATTCCACGACCTTCGCCTCCTCGTCCAGCGCCACCGCGCGATACTGCCGCCAGTTGGCCCGGAGCGGTCCCTTCAGGCGCACGACCCGGGCGATGGCCCTGCCGGCATCGTCCAGCCCGATCCATTCCAGAGTCCGGACGAACCCCGGTCCCTGTTCGCTCCGCCCCCGCATCCAGTGCAGCCGGGGCGAGGACATCAGCGGATCGCCATCAGGCGCTCTTGGCCATGATCTCGTCCGCGATGTTGCGCGGCACCGGGTCGTAATGGTGAAACTGCATGGTGAAGGACGCCCGCCCCTTGGTCATGCTCCGCAGATCCGAAATGTAACCGAACATCTCCTTCAGGGGAACATGCGCCCGGACGATGATGGTCGAACCGGAACTCTCCTGATTCTGGATCATGCCGCGGCGGCGGTTCAGGTCCCCCACCACATCGCCCACATGGTCCTGCGGCGTGGTCACTTCGACGTCCATCACCGGCTCGAGGATGATCGGGCCGGCCCTCTTCATGCCGTCGCGAAAGCACGCCTTGGCGGCGATCTCGAAGGCCAACGCCGAGCTGTCCACGTCGTGATATTTGCCATCGAGCAGCGTGTATTTGAAATCCACGGTGGGAAAGCCCGCCAGCACGCCGGTATCGGCCTGCACCCGGATCCCCTTCTCGACGGCGGGGACGTATTCGCGCGGCACCGCGCCGCCGACCACGTCGTTCTCGAACACCACGCCGCCGTTACGCTCCAGCGGCTCGAAGGCGATCTTCACCTCGGCATACTGACCCGAGCCGCCAGTCTGCTTCTTGTGCGTATAGGTCTCGGTGTGCGGGCGTGAGATCGTTTCGCGATACGCGACCTGTGGGGCGCCGACATTGGCATCGACGCTGTATTCGCGCTTCAGCCGGTCGATGATGATCTCCAGGTGCAGCTCGCCCATGCCGGACAGGATGGTCTGCCCGGTCTCCTGGTCGGTGCGCAGCCGCAGGCTGGGGTCCTCGCCGGCCAGCTTCTGCAGGCCGAGCGTCATCTTCTCGACCGCTTCCTTGGTACGCGGCTCGACCGAGATGTCGATGACCGGTACCGGAAAGGCCATGCGCTCCAACACCACCGGATCGTCCGCCGAGGCCAGGGTATCGCCGGTCCCGGTATCCTTGAGGCCGACGAAGGCGGCGATGTCGCCGGCATGAACCTCCTTGATCTCGGCGCGCTTGTCGGCGTGCATCTGGAACATCCGCCCGATACGTTCGCGATGCCGCCGGGTGGTGTTCTGCACGGTGTCGCCGGAGCGCAGCGTTCCGGCATAGACGCGCACGAAGGTCAGGGTGCCGTATTTGTCGTTGATGATCTTGAACGCCAGGCCGGCAAATGGCGCGTTCGGGTCGGCCTTGATGCGGCGGCGCTCGATGGTCTCGTCCTCGTCCTCCTCGGCGGCGACGGCGATGCCGGGCACGTCGATCGGGCTCGGCAGATAGTCGATCACCGCGTCAAGCAGCGGCTGCACGCCCTTGTTCTTGAATGCGGTTCCGCAAAGCACGGGACGGAAGGCGCCGGCAATGCTGCCGGCTTTGATGCAGCGCTTCAGCGTCGCCACCGAAACGTCGCCCTTGTCGAAATACTCCTCCATCGCCGCGTCATCGACCGACAGCGCGGTGTCGAGCAGGGTCTGGCGGTGCTCGCGCGCGGCTTCGGACATGTCGGCGGGGATCGGCTCGTCATGGTACCTGGCGCCCAGCTCGCCGCCTTCCCACACGATCGCCTTCATCTCCACCAGATCGACGACGCCCACGAACTTATCCTCGACGCCGATCGGCAGCTGCAGGGGCAGCGCCACGATGTCGAGCCGCTCCTTCAGCGTCGCGAAGGCGCGATAGAAATCGGCGCCGGTGCGATCGAGCTTGTTGATGAAGATGACGCGCGGCACGTTGTAGCGGTCGGCCAGACGCCAATTGGTCTCCGACTGCGGCTGCACGCCGGCCACGCCCTCGATGATGAACACCGCGCCGTCGAGCACGCGCAGGCTGCGGTTCACCTCGATGTTGAAGTCGATGTGGCCGGGCGTGTCGATGATGTTGATGCGGTGGTCCTTCCACTCGCACGTCACCGCCGCCGAGGTGATGGTGATGCCGCGCTCGCGCTCCTGCTCCATGTAGTCGGTCGTGGTGTTCCCCTCATGGACCTCGCCGATCCGGTGCGAGACGCCGGTGTAATACAAGATACGCTCGGTTGTGGTGGTCTTGCCGGCATCAATATGCGCGGTAATGCCGATGTTGCGGATGCGTGCGAGGTCGTTGCCGGCCATTGGACAGGGATCCTCATACCACGACGGGCGCCTCGGACCCCCGACCCGCCTCGGCAGGGTGCCCGCGCGCCCGCGGTTACGGCCATTCGGCCGGCGTCAGATGCGTTTCATGTGCGTTACCGGGTCGCGGTTTGCAAGCTCTGATTGATGCCACCCGGACCCGTCGCCGACGCGGGACAGCGATGATTGCTCAGGGGATGATTGCTCAGGGATTGAACCGTTGCAGTTGGCCCGCATAGACCACCGGCCCGGTGGGCAGACCGGTGGGTGAGCCGCCCGTCGGCTCCAGGCTGACCAGGATTCGGGTTCCGGGGGCGAGAGTCGCGCCCAGACGGCGGCCGGAGGCGGGCAACACCCCAAGCGAGCGGGGCCGCACCGCGCCGCTCGGCAGCGCCCACAGTTCCAGATCGCGCCCGCTCGGCACTGGCAGCGCCGCCGCCGGGCGGATCAGCAGAGTGCCGCCCTGCTGCACCGCCACCAGCGAGGGCTGGCCGCCGGTCGGGGTCAACAGCGCCAGCCGGGTCGGCGCGGGGCCGCGCCAGATGATGAATGCGGCGAGGCCCGCGGCCAGCGCCAGTGCCACCGCGGTGCTCGCCTGCCAAGCCCGCAGCGCCCGATGCGGTGGCGGCGGCATCATCAGGGCCGGAGAGGTGCTGGCGGCGATGCGGTTCCACAATTCGGGCGGCGGGATAACATCGGCGACCACCCGCGACAGCGGCATGAGCCGTCCCTGCCAGCTCTCGACGGCGCGGCGAAAGCTCGGATCCACTTCGAATCGCCGCCGCGCCGCTTCGCGCTCCGCCGGATCGCCGACGCCCAGGGCGTATTCGGCCGCCGCGAGGTCGCGTGTCCTCGGCCGACTCGCTCACGGTTCGAGGCATCCGCGCAGCGCCGCCAGCGCGCGCCTGATCCAAGACTTTATGGTGCCCAGCGGCTGGCCCAGCCGCCCGGCCAGATCGGAATGCGAAAGCCCGTCCACGAAGGCGAGACGGATCACCTGACGACGCTCCTCATCCAGCCGATCCAGGCAGACCCGCAAGGCCGCACCCTCAGCGCTTTCCATCAGTCGAGCCAGGGCGTCCGGGCTTTCATCGGCTTGTTCGGGCGGCTCGTAGCCGCCGACCTCCCGGGCGCGCCGGCGGGCGATGTCGAGCGCACGATAGCGGACCAGGCTGACCAGCCAGGACTCGGCGCTGCCGCGCGCCGGGTCGAAGCGTGCCGCCTGCTGCCAAATCTGCACGAAGGCATCGTGCGTCGCGTCGGCCGCGAGCGACGGCTGGCGGGTGATGCGAAGGGCGGTGCCGTGAAGGCGCGGCGACCATAGATCGTAGAGCCTGCGGAATGCGCCCGCATCCTTACCGGCACAGGCGCGCAGCAAGTCGGCCGTGTCGGTCGGATCGGTCCGGGCTGCGCTCAGTCTCAGTCTCCGTGTGGCGAGCGCAACGTTATCAGCGCGTCGGCGACCGTCAACCCCGACCCGTCCGCGTGCACGATGACCGGGTTCAGCTCCATCTCGGCGATCCGGTCGCGATGCGCGATCGCCGCCTCCGACAGCCGCGCGATCAGCGCCGCCACCGGTGCGATGTCCACCGGTGCGGCACCGCGGAACCCGGTCAGCAGCCGCGCCGCGCGCAGGCTGCGGATCATCGCCGCGGCCTCGCTCTCGCTCAGCGGCGCCGGCCGGTGCGCGACGTCGCCGAACAGCTCGATGGTGGTCCCGCCGGCGCCCACCATCATGACCGGGCCGAAGGTCGCATCGTTGACCATCCCGATCGCCAGTTCGAAGCCCTCGGGAGCCATGCGCTGCACCAGAACGCCCTCGATCGCCGCCTCCGGCGCGTGCCGACGCGCGGCGTCCAGGATGGCGGCGAACGCCATTTCCACGCCGGCGCGGTCGCGCAGGTTCGAGGCGTACGCCCCCGGCCTCGGTCTTGTGTGGAATATCGGGCGACTGGATTTTAAGCGCCACCGGGAAGCCGAGCGCCTCGGCCGCCGCCGCCGCCTCGGCCGCCGTCGTCGCCAAGCTCTCCGAATGAAGGGGGCAGGCCGTAAGGCGCGAGCAATGCCTTGGCGCGATGCTCCGACAGCGGCCGGGCGTCCCGCGGGATTTCGATTTTCGCCGCAACCGTGCGCGCAGGCGCCGCTTCGCGGGTCAAATTCTCGCCGTGCGTGGCCAGCCGATCCATCGCGATTCCCAGCGCGCGCAAATCGGTGTGGAGGAACAACCCGCAGGCGGCCGACTGCCGGCGCCCGTAGTCGGACGGCAGCGCGTAGCTCCACACTGCTACCGGCTTCCTTGCTTGCGCCAGCAGCGGGCGAACGGTGTCGGGATCGAGCATCACCCGGGTCTCGCTGGCGAGCGAGCTGACCAGAACGATGCTATCCACCTCGTCGGAGGCTTCCAGCATCTCCAATGTGCGCACCGCCACCGGGCCGGTATTCGCGCCTTGCGCGGTGACGTCGACCGGATTCTGTGCCGACGCATAGGAGGGGATCAGCGCGCGGATGGCATCCTGCAAGCCCGCCGAGAGCGCGGGCACGGTCAGATTGTGGGCGGTCGAGCATGTCGGCGGCCCAGGCACCGCCGCCGCCGGAGACGGTGATGATTCCGACCCGACGCCCGACGGGGGGCTTGCTCGTCAGCAGCATGCCGGCGATCGCCACCGCCTCATCCGGGTCTTCGGCTTCGAGGATCCCGCATTTCGCAAACACCGCGCGATAGGTGGTATCGGCGCCGGACAGGGCGGCGGTGTGCGAGGCGGCGGCACGGCTCCCGGCCTCCGAGCGGCCGATCTTGATGGCGACGATCGGCTTGCCGCGCCGGCGCGCCTCCTCGGCCGCGGCCACGAATTTCGCCCCGTCGCGGACGGTCTCGCAGAACAGCATCACCGCGTGCGTGCGATCGTCGCGAGCCATGTAGTCGAGGAAGTCGGCGGCGGTGAGGTCGGATTCGTTGCCGGTGGAGATTACATAGCTGAACCCGAGGCCCGCGGCTTGACCGCGATTGAACAGCGAGAAGCCGATACCGCCCGATTGGGCGATGACGCCGATCCGCCGCTCCGAGATCAGCACCGGCTCCCGGTCCGGCTTCGCTTCGACGGTCGGGCTGAACGTGGTGCTGACGCGACCGAGCGCGTTCCAGTAGCCCTCGCAATTGGGTCCGGCGATGCGTAGCCCGGTTCGGCGCGCCACCGCGAGCAGCCGCGTCTGCATGTACGATGCTTCGCCGCCTTCCTCGGCAAAGCCCGAGGAGATGACGATCATGTGCTTAACGCCGGCGCGCGCGCAGTCTTCGGCGGCGGCGACGACGGCGTTTGCCGGGATGGCCACCACGGCGACATCGATCCCGGCGCCGGCGGCGTCGAGCGAGGGATAACAGGGAAGCCCGTCGATCTCGGTGTAGCTCGGATTGACCGGGACGATGCGGCCGTCGAAACCGTTGGCACGCAAATGGCGCAGCAGCAGGCCGCGAATCCGGTGCGGATCGGGCGAGGCGCCGAGCACGGCGACGGCGCGCGGCCAAAAGAAGCTTTCGAGCGGATGGTCGGACAGTGTCGCCTTCACGCCCGGCGATCCAGCAGCCGGCGCGCGATTGCCATCCGATGCACCTCGGTCGGCCCCTCGTAGATGCGCATCAGGCGCACCTGACCGGCCAACAGTTGCAACGGCAATTCCTTGGTCATGCCCATGGCGCCGAAGGTCTGCATGGCATGGTCCACCACCTCGCCGGCCATCTCGGTTGCGAACACCTTCAGCATGCTCGCCTCGGTACGGACATCCCGGCCGGCATCCTGTTTGGCGGCGGCGTCCATCACCATCAGCCGGCAGGCGTGGATTCGTGTCGCGGCGTCGGCCACCCACCACTGGATGGCCTGGCGATCGGCGAGGCGAACGCCGAAGGTGCTGCGATCGCGCGCCTGCTCGCACATCATCTCCAACGCCCGCCGCGCGATCCCGGTGCACCATGCGCCGATCTGCAGCCGGCGCACGGTGAGGCGGAGCTGCATCGGCGCGAAGCCGCGTCCAAGTTGGCCGAGCACCTGGCTCTCCGGCACCCGGCAATCCTCGAACACGAGCTCATAGGTCCGGTGTCCGCCGATCATGGCGATCTCGCGCTCGATGATGAAGCCGGGGGTCGCGCGCTCGACGATGAAGGCGCTGATGCCCTCATGGCGCTGGCCCTCGCCGGTGCGCGCCATGACGATCACGAAATCCGCCTCCGGCACGCGGCTCACCCAGATCTTGCGCCCGTTGATGACCCAGTCGCCGTCGTCCTTCACCGCGCGCGTGCGCATCGCCGCCGGATCGCCGCCGGCGCCGGGCTCGGAGATGGCGATCGCGGAGTGCGCGACGCCCTCGGCGTAGGGCTTCAGATAAAGCTCGCGCTGCCGCTCATCGGCGACCGCCATCAGCATGTGCAAATTGGGGCTGTCGGGCGGGAAGGTGAAGGGAACCACGGTCCGGCCCAATTCCTCGTTGATCGCCATCAGCGCAACCGCCGGCAGGTTGGCCCCGCCCCATTCCTCCGCTACGTCGAGCGCCCACAAACCGAGTTCGCGGCAGCGGGCGAGCAGCGGCGCCTCTTCGTCCGCCGTCAGTCCGTATTTCTCGCCCCGAGCCTCCCGCGCCAGCACCGATTTTTCCAACGGCATCAGCTCGCGATCGACGAACTTCGCGACCAGATCCCGCAACATCCGGTGTTCTTCGGCCAGTTCGACGCTCATAATCTCCCCCCTTCGTGGCGAGAGGCTAGAGAAAGCGGGGCCGTGCGTCCAATGCTGCACCGGAGCGGTCATGGGCGATCAGGACGGCAACGCAGTCGGCTGGTTCGTGGACCGGCACGTGCGCGAGGGACGCGGCGGCGCGATTGCAACCTTGCCGGACATCGACGCACTCAAAACGCACGTGCAGCAACTGATCGGCGTGTGGAAATACCCGCGCTGGATCGAGGTCATGGAAAGCCTGCCGAAGACCGCGACAGGAAAGATCCAGCGGTACCGATTACGCGGCCCCGCGACAGCCTGAGGCTACTCGGCCGCGCGTTTGGCGCGGTCGATCTCCGCCTGCACCGCCGCCTGACTGCGAGCGCGGAAGTCGTCGCCGCGGTGCGCGCAAAGTCGTAGCTCTCCACGCGCGGGCCGCGAGAATTCTGGAAATGCGGGTGGACATAGCGCGCCATCAGTTCGTAATGGCGCCACGTCGCTTGCCGATCCGCCCAGTTGTGCGCCAACTCGGTGATGACGCCGAAGCCGCCCGAGCCACGGTGCAGCGTCTCGATATAGGCGATGGCGTCGTCCGGCGTGCCGATGCAAGCGGCCTGGTTTTCGATCATCCACGCATGGGCGTCCCCGATCCCCGGCGGCACGATCGGAAAGGTCGCCACGTCGCGGAAATACTGCGCGAACTTCTCGATGCCGAAGCGGACGTTCTCGCGCGCCTTCTCGCGCGTCTCGGCGACGTGAAACAGCGCCACCAGCCGCCAGTTGCGTCGATCCGCCGTCTTGCCGTGCGCGCGCGCCTGCTCCTCGTAGAGACGCCAATTGTTCGCGTGCTGCACCATGGCCTCGGGAGAGGTGCCGCCGATCGACAGCATGCCGATGCCGTGGCGGCCGGAGGCGAGCGCGCCGGCCGGCGAGCGCGACGCCGCCACCGCCAGCTCCATCGTCGGGCGGGTGTAGCAGCGAAGTTGCAGCCGCGCCTCATTCAAATCGAACCAGTCGGTGCGGTGTGTCACCGTCTCGCCGCGCAGCAGGCGCACGATCACGTCAAGGCTCTCGTTCATCATTCGCCGCTGCTCGGAGACGGGCACGCCGATCTTAAGCGCGTCGTGCACCAGCGCTCCGGGACCGACGCCGAACATCGCCCGTCCGCCCGTCTGATGATCGAGCTGCACCATGCGGTCGGCGAGGATGAACGGGTTGTGGTAAGGCAGCGAGGCGACGCCGGTGCCGAGGCGGATGTGGCGCGTGCGCTCGGCGGCGCCGGCGATGAACACCTCGGGGGAGGCGATGATTTCGAAGCCGCCCGAATGATGCTCGCCGATCCAGGCCTCGTTATATCCGAGCCGGTCGAGATGTTCGACCAGCTCCATGTCGCGCCGGATCGCCAGCGTCGGGTTTTCCTCAAGCGCGTGGAAGGGGGCCAGGAAGATGCCGCTGCGCAGGTATCGATCGCCCATGATGTGCGCCCGTGGTTGTCCGGCAAGCATAGGCGCTGACAGCCCGCGGCGGCAAACCGGCTACTTCTTCTTCACCACGCTGACATGGCCGCTGCGTTCCAGCGTCGCCAGATGGACCTCGCTCGGGTCCGCCGCGCCCTCGGACCGGATCGCCTCGCGCAAATCGCGCTCGCTCACTCCCGCCCGGCGCAGCGCGGCGTGATCGAGCGTGCCGTCACGCAGAAGGACGGCGAACTCGCCCTTCACCAGAAACCCGGCGAAATCCCACCGCTGCGTGAGGTGGATGCCGATCCAATACAGCAGTACCAGAACCGCCGAACCCGCGATCGTCGGCAGGAAGGGCGACCCGCCGGTCATGGCGCGGCTGAGATTGGAGCCGATCAGCACCGTCAGCACGATGTCAAGCGCCGACTGGCGCCCGAAGGCGCGCCGCCCGGCGACGCGCAGCAGCACGATGCCGTAAAAGAAGATGATGATCCCTCGGATGGCCATCTGCCACCAGGCGATCTGCATCGGCGTGCCCTGGCCGATGATCGCGTCGAACCCGCTCATGGCGAGCGGAACGTTGCCGGACGGCGCCGGTTCGGACGCTAACGCGCAACCTCCTCCGCGACCGCACCGGACTCCGGCACCTGCGCCGGCGTCTCGGCCACTTGGGCCAGCGCCTGGCGCGCTCGGCGGAGCGCCACCGACTGTGCATCATGCGGTTCCAGCGCCAGCATCAGCACGGAGCGACCCGTCACCTCATAGACGTCGCCGCTTTGCATCTCGGTTCTACCGGCGGCATCGGGCACGTTGGTGTCGATCAGCCGTCGCCAGCGCGCGCCGCCGGCGACCTCCGGGATCGTAAAGCGGACAACGTCATGATGGGCGTTCAGCACCAGCAGCGCCGTCGCGTCCATCGACCGGCGTTGGATCCCGCTCGCCCGAGCGCGGCCGTCGAGCAAAATACCCAGGCACCGCGCGCTGGCGTCGGCCCAATGCGGCGGCCCCATGTCGGTCGCGTCCGGGGTCAGCCAGCGCACGTCGCTTACCTCCAATTCGGGATTGTATTCGCCGGTGAGGAACCGGTTCCGATGCAGGATCGGGAAGGCCCGGCGAACGCCGGTCAGGCGGCGGACGAAGTCGATCAGCAGACGGTCGTATTCGTCGATCTCCCAGTTGACCCAACTGATCTCATTGTCTTGGCAATAGGCGTTGTTGTTGCCGCCCTGCGTGCGGCCGAACTCGTCGCCGGCCAGCAGCATCGGCGTACCCTGCGCGAGCAGCAGCGTCGCCAGCAGGTTGCGCCGCTGGCGGTCGCGCAGATCGAGAATCTCGGGGTCCTCGGTCGGCCCCTCGACGCCGTGATTCCAGGAATGATTGTTGTCGGTGCCATCCCGGTTGTTTTCGCCGTTCGCCTCGTTGTGCTTATGATCGTAGGAAACCAAGTCGTTCAGTGTGAAGCCGTCATGCGCGGTGATGAAATTCACGCTTGCCCAGGGCTTGCGCCCGCGCGTGTCGAACGCATCGGCCGAGGCGGTGAGACGGGTCGCCAAATCGGGCAGCTTGCCGGCGTCGCCCTTCCAGAAGCCGCGCACGGTGTCGCGGAACTTGTCGTTCCATTCGGCCCAGCCGGGCGGGAAACCACCCACCTGGTAGCCGCCCGGCCCGATGTCCCAGGGCTCGGCGATCAGCTTGACCTGCGACAGCACCGGATCCTGCACGCAGGAGACGAGAAAGCCGTTGCTCTGATCGAACCCGCTCGCCTCGCGGCCGAGAATGGTGCCGAGATCGAAGCGGAACCCGTCCACGCGCATCTCAGTCACCCAGTAACGGAGCGAATCCGTCACCATCTGCAAGACCCGCGGATGGTCGAGATTGAGCGTATTCCCGGTTCCGGTGTCGTTCACGTAATAGCGGGGCTGCCCGGCGGTGAGCCGGTAATAGGCCAGATTGTCGATGCCGCGGAAGGATAGGGTCGGTCCGCGCTCGTTGCCCTCGGCGGTGTGGTTGTAGACGACATCGAGAATCACTTCGAGGCCGGCGTCGTGCAGCCTGGCCACCATCTCCTTGAACTCCGAGAAGACGAAGTCCGGGACCGCCGCATAGCGCGGGTCGGGGGCGAAGAAGCCGATTGAGTTGTAGCCCCAGTAATTGGTCAGCCCCTTATCCAGCAGATAGCTGTCGCTGACGAAGGTGTGGACCGGCAGCAATTCCACCGAGGTGACACCGAGCGAGCGGATGTAGTCCACAACGTCACGCTGCCCGAGGCCCGCGTACGTGCCGCGCAGCTCCGGCGGCACCGCCGGATGCAGCTTGGTGTACCCGCGCACATGCAGCTCGTAGAGGATGGTTTGATCGCGCGCGACCTCCGGCCGGCGCTCGCGCCCCCAGGTGAAAGCGGGATCGATCACCCGGCATTTCGGCACGAACGGGGCACTGTCCCGCTCGTCGAAGCTAAGATCGTCGCAGCCGATCGTGTAGCCGAAGCAGGCGTCGTTCCGACGCAGCACACCCACATGCGCCTTGGCGTACGGATCGAGGAGCAGCTTGTGGGGATTGAAGCGATGCCCCGCAGCCGGTTCGTAGGGCCCGTGAACGCGATAGGCGTAGATGGTACCCGGCCGGGCATCGGGCAGGTAGCCGTGGAAGATCTCGTTCGTGTACTCGGGAAGCTCGATCCGCTCCAGCTCGGTCTCGCCGGCGTCATCGAACAGGCACAGCTCGACCTTGATCGCGTGCGCCGAGAACAGCGCGAAGTTGACGCCGAGCCCGTCCCACGTCGCGCCGAGCGGAAAGGGCGCACCTTCGCGGACGCGCGATTTCGGGATTGTGGGCATGGGTCCTCCGAGCGCGTCAAGATGTTGCGCTTGGTCTGCCCGCGACAACTCACGTGCGCGCCAGGATTCAGTGAACGATCCGGTAGCGAACGGTCAGCCGCACCGGGGCGGCCGGCCCGGCCGCGGCGGGAAGCGGAGGCAGATGGGCGTCGCGCAGGATCGCCAGCGTCGCCAAATCGAGAAAGGGCGAGCCGGAGCGGGCGGAGAGCAGCAAGCCCTGCACGAACCCGTCGCTCCGCACGGTGAAATCGACCACCACATCGCCCTGTTGACCGTTCTCGCCGGCCTCGGGCGGGTAGTAGCGGTGGCGTACCCACCAGGCGGCGAAGCGGTTCGCCCAATCGGGCCCGACCCCCTTGCCGACGCTGATCCCCATGACCCGGGTCTCGTCACCGCCGCCCACGCCGCTGCCGAAGTAGAGGTCGAGACCGCGCGAACGGGGGACGGCGGGGATGCCGAGGGAGAAGGTCATGGGGGCGGGGAAGCGGCCCTCACCCGCCGCGCTGGAGCGCGGCGACCTCTCCCGCTGGGCGGGAGAGGTGAAGGATGGGGCGATGCCCCTTTCGGCGCGGGGTGGCAGGAAGGTGGTCGGCGCGGCAGGCGCCTGCGTGGGCGCAGACGTGGCGGAGGAGCTTTCACCTCTCCCACGTGCGGGAGAGGTCGGCGGGGCCGGACTTTCGGCGACGCCGGGTGAAAGCGCGGAAGCAGCCGGAGCCGGCAGACTTCCGGCAGTGCCGGGCGAGGGGGCGGTCGGGCCGGGCGCGGCGACACTCGGCTGGCCGCCGCCTTCGAACACCATGTCGAAGGAAGGCGGCGGCAGCCATTGCGGCGCCTCGTTCGGCCGCCGAGCCATCAGCAGTGCCGCCAGCAGCAGCACATGGACCAGCAGAGAAACAAAGAACGCCGGCGAGAGCCGCCCGGGCGGCCTCACCGCCCCGATCGCGCGCGCGGCGACGAGTTCGGCCACGCGCGATTCAGCCCTCGATGATTCCGCCGAGAGCCGAACGCCGGGTGATCATCGTCCGCCTCCTCTCAGGTCGAGACGCCCTCGATCACCTCGCCGAAGCGCACCCATTTCGCGCCATCCCATTTCTGCAACTGCATGGCCTGTATCGGGTGGTAGTTGGTCGAGCTGGTGGCGACCTTGATGCCCGGCAGGAGCACCGGCACCTCCAGCGCGTCGATCGAGGTCGCCTGCTTCATCACGTTCGGACGCGAGAAATCGCCGCCGCATTTACCGAGAACATGGTGCATGACCCGCGACGCGAGATAGCCATAGACGTAATTGTTGTCCGACAGTTCCGCGCCCGGCATCCGGCTCGCCATGAATGCGCGCCACTCGTTCATGCCGGCATCATCCTTCCACGCCGGATCGGTCGCGTCCTTCAAATAGCCGCTGGTGACGATACCCTGCGCGCCGGTGGCACCCGCCGGCTGCATCACCGCGCCCACCGAGATGGAAACGTTGGTCATGAAGACCAAAGGTGTCCAGGTGAGGTCGCGCATCTTGCGGATCGTCTGCGCCGCCTGTTTGGGGGCGGTGGCGCAGACCAGCGTGTCGGCACCGGATGACTGCAGGCTGCTGACTTGGGAATCCACCGTCGGGTCGGTGACTTCGTAGGAAATGCTCTTGATTACCCGCTTGTCCCAGTCCTTGCCGAAAATGTCGCGCAGGCCGGCAATGTAGTCCTTGCCGAAGTCGTCGTTCTGATAAAGGATCGCCACCTTCGCATCCGGCTTATTTTTGAGGATGTATTTGCCGTAGATCTGCGCCTCGGTCCGGTAGCTCGGCTGTAAGCCGATCGTCCAAGGGTACTGCTTGTAGTCGCCCCATTTGTCGGCCCCGGTGGCGACGAATAGCTGCGGGACCTTGCGCTGATTCAGGTAGCGCTCGATCGCCGAGTTGGTCGGCGTGCCGAGCGTGTTGAACAGGAAATCGACCTGCTCCTCCTCGACCAGCCGACGCGCGTCCTCGAGGGTGCGCGGCGGGCTGTAACCGTCGTCGAGCGAGATGAAATCGATGCTGCGTCCACCAACGCCGCCTTTGGTGTTGAGCAGCTTGAAGTAGGCGGACTCGGTCTTGCCGATCGGCGCGTAGGAGGATACCGGGCCGCTATAGGGCATGGTATTGCCGATCTTCAGCGCCGGCGCCGCACGCGCCTTGCCCAGTTGTGCGCCTGCAACCGCCGCCGCCGCGCCGGCCAGGATGCCTCGTCGTCCGATCATGCCCTTCTCCTGTTCGCACCCGGCTCGTTCGGCCGGCGTTGCGGCTAGCCTTTTGCAACCTGGCGAGCCGGGGCGCAACGTGTCACATCCGTGCGCGCTGCTCCTCGTCCTTCTGGGCGAGCCAGGGCGGGTTGTAACCGGCGCGGAAGTCGGGCGGCAGCTCGCAGGGGCTGGTATCAAAGCTGGCTAAGCGCGCCGGCCGACCGCGCACGATGTCGCCCATGTGCGGACTGGTGATCGGGCTGGCGGTGTACGCGAAGGAATCGGCCGAGGAATAGACCGGCAGCAGCAGCGGCCGCGCCCGGTCGGCGCGGTTCTCCATCGAGCCATGAATGGTGCGGCAGTTGAGCAGCAGCGTCGTACCGGGATCGCCGAGCGCCGGCTCGATCATCTCCGGCGGGAAATCAGGAATTTCGGATTCGCGAATATGGACCACGAAATTGCCGGCCTCGTCATACATGCTGTGCAGCTTGCCGAGATGGCTGCCGCGCACGCAGGTCAGCGGACCCTGGTCGGGCGCGCAGCCGTCGAGATAGACGCCGATCGTGACCGGGCTGTAGTCGGTGTGCGGCCAGCCGGGGATGTCCTGGTGCCATTTGAAGCCGCGCGTGCCTTGTTCCGACTTCACGTTGAGCTTGGCATGATGAAACTTCACGTCCGGCCCCACCACGTCCGCCGCCAGATCGGTCATCACCGGATCGGTGAAGAACGCCCAAATATCGGGATGCTGGTCCTGTGGGCTGGTGACGCGATGCAGGCGCGGATGCGCGGCGCTGTGGCCCTCCTCCAGGACGAACACGTGATTGGAGCGGCTGACTTCGCGGCTGCGCTCCAACAGCTCGGCGGTGGCGGCTTGCAAGCGGGCGAGCCAGGCCGGCTGCACGTAGTCGGGGAGCACGAGGAAGCCGTCGGCGAAGTAGCGCGCACGCTGCGCTTCGGAGAGGATGCGGGGCGGGTGTTTCCGGACGTCTTCCGGCTTCATGATGGTGTCTCCGACGCGGTTCGACCCGAATTGAAGGACCGGCCGGCGCAGTTGGCAACAGATGCGAGCGCGGAGCCGGTCCCTGGTCGGCCCGGGCGTCGGCGAACGCCATTACGCCGACCGGCCCCGCTGCAGGGCCGGCCAGCCGCGCCATTTCCCGGGCCGTCGCTTGCGCGCCGAGATAGACGGGCTCGCCTCGCGCATCGCGTCGCGTGCTGTCGCCGGCAGCGTGGGGGCGGCACGCTTCCCCATCCGAGAGACTAGCCGAGCAGCGGAGCCGGAGTTAGACTTCCCCGAGAAAGCGGGGGGCGTCGATGCCGGACCAGGCGGATTACGACTTCATCATCGTCGGCGCCGGCTCGGCCGGCTGCGTTTTGGCCAACCGGCTGTCGGCGGGGTCGAACAACCGGGTGCTTCTCCTGGAGGCCGGCGGCAAGGATCGCAATATCTGGATTCATATCCCGGCCGGCTTCTTCCGCAACATCCTTCACCCGAGGATCACTTGGCAATTCCAGACCGAGCCGGTCCCCGGCCTCGACGGACGGCGCGTGCCTTGGCCGCGCGGCAAGGTCTTGGGCGGGTCGTCGTCGATCAACGGCCTGATCTACATTCGTGGCCAGCGGCAGGACTTTGATCTATGGCGGCAGATGGGCTGCACCGGCTGGTCCTATGACGACGTGCTCCCCTATTTCCGCCGCTCCGAGCATCAGGAGCGAGGTGCCAATGATTATCACGGCGCCGACGGACCGCTGTTCGTCTCCGATCTGCGCTCGAAGCACGAGCTGAACGATGCGTTCGTGGCCGGCGCGCGGGAACTCGGCTACAAATTTAACCCCGATTTCAACGGTGCGGAACAGGAGGGCGTCGGGCCGTTGCAGCTCACCGTCAAGGGAATGCGCCGGTGCAGCGCGGCGGTCGCCTATCTGCACCCGGCCCGGCGACGGGCGAATCTGAAAATTGAGATCAACGCGCTGGCCCATCGCGTGCTGTTCGAGGGCAGGCGCGCGGTCGGGGTCGAATTTTCGCAAGCCGGCCAAGTCCGCCGGGCTCGGGCGCGGCGCGAGGTGGTGCTGGCGGGCGGCTCCATCAATTCCCCGCAATTGCTTCAGCTGTCCGGTATCGGACCGGGCGAGCTGTTGCGCGATCTCGGCATCGACATTGTCCATGAATTGCCCGGCGTCGGCGAGAATCTCCAAGATCATGTCGGCGGCCGGCTACTGTATCGTTGCGCGCGCCCCAACACCTATAACGAGGTCGCCGGCAACCGCATGCTGCAGGCCCGCGCCGGCATTCAATACGTGCTCGCGCGCGGCGGCCCGCTGATGACCGGGGCCGGACCGATCGGGATGTTCATCAAGACCCGCCCGGAGCTGGAGAGCCCGGACATCCAATATCAATTCCTCGCCGGCAGCATGGAAAAGGTGGGCGAGAAAATGCATGCTTGGCCGGGATGCCAGGCGGTGACGATCCCCTGCCGGCCGGAAAGCCGCGGCTGGCTGCGCATCACCTCGCCCGACCCCGCGAAGCCGCCGGCGCTGCAACCGAACTACCTGGCCACGCAAGGCGACCGCGACACGATGGTCGCCGGAATGCGTATCTTGCGGCAGGTTTTTCAGACGGATGCGATGCGTCGCGTGCTGACCGAGGAATACCTGCCCGGCAAGGACGTGCAGACCGACGAGGAATGGCTCGCGCATGTGCGGCGCACCAGCGGCACCACATACCATCAGACGAGCACCTGCACGATGGGCACCCACCCCCGCGCCGTCGTCGATCCGGAGCTGCGCGTGCACGGGATCGAGGGGCTGCGGGTCGCCGATGCCTCGGTGATGCCCACCGTGATCTCCGGCAACACCAACGCCGCCACCATCATGATCGGCGAGAAGGCGTCGGAGATGATCCTGAGACAGACCTGACGCCCGCATTTAGTACCTGATTGGCCGGTTCTCCGCTATACCTTGGGCTTGCGGGCTGCTAGTTTGCCCTGATGCGAACGAACCGGGTGTGGCAGGGCGTGCGGATGCGGCGGGTCGCGGCGGGAGCGGACGCCGATGCGCCGCCCCGGCTGGTCAGCCTGCCGGCGGCCTGGGAGGATTCGGCCGCCGGCGCACTCGCGGCGATGCTGCCGGGCGCCGGCCCGGTGTCATTGGCCGAAGCGGCGGAGAGCTGGATACGCCCGGCCGCCGGGCTCGATCCGTCGCTGGCCGAGCGACTTCACGCCATGCTGCTGCACCGCCGCGCAGCTCCGGCCGCCGCCGTGTGGCGGGGGTGCGCAGACGATGATCCGCGCTTCGTTCTCAATCTGCCGACCTTCCTCGACCCGATGCACGGGTTCGACGAGCCCGAGTTTCAGCTGCGCCGCCGGGGCGGCGCTGCTGGCACTGGAGGCGCTTGCCCCCGATCGCCGAGTGGTCATCGGGATCGCCGATCTTGCCGGAATGCTGGCCGGGCTCGGGCTCGACTACGCGACGCCGCCGGCGCGCGAGGCGGCGTGCCGGATCGCCATGCTGCTGCGCGCGCAGGCCGGGCGCATCGGCGACGGACGGGCGGCCATCGCGGTGTTCGCGCCGGGGCCGGCCGAGGCGCTGCTCGGGGTGGAGACCGGCGGCATCGCGCCCACGTTCTCGCCATTGGCCGAAGGCGGCGGACTGACGCGCGCCGCCCGCGCCTGGCTGGCGGCGGTCAATCTCACGGCCGAGGCGGCGCTGGCCGCCGGGCTTGCCGGCCGCGACGTCTTCCCCGCGCGGCGACGCCGCCGCTGGCCGCGCCATGCACGACGCCCTCGCGCCGCTTTTCGACGAGATGCCGCCGCGCCCGGAGCTACCGGCCGGCACCGGTGCCCCCGCGCCGCCCGTCCGCCGCGAGCTACCCACCCGGCACACGGGCTATACGCAGCGCGCCACCGTCGGCGGGCATCGGGTGTTCCTGCGCAGCGGCGAATATGCCGACGGGACGCCCGGGGAAATCTCGATCACGCTGCCCAAGGACGGGGCGGCGCTGCGCGGGCTGATGGAGGCGTTCGGCGCCGCGGTCAGTCTCGGGTTGCAGCACGGGGTCCCGCTCTCGGAGTTCGTCGAGGCGTTCACCCTCACGCGCTTCGGCCCCGCCGGCGTGGTGGAAGGCGATCCGGCCGTCACCCGCGCCTCCTCCGTGCTCGACTACGCCTTCCGCCACCTCGCGGCCAACTACCTGGGCGGCTACGACATCCCGGCGCCCGAAGAGCCCGAGACCGCGGACGCGCCGCCGCTGCTGCCGCTCGAGCTTCCCGCCGATCCGCGCGCTCGCCGGCGGGGGTTGCGGGTGGTGAGCCGATAAACCGGGGCAAGAGGACACGCTACAACCACCTGACGTGCAAGCATTTCGGCCGCGGCCGAAGCATTCGCGGCTGACATGTGGCACCGAGGGCGCCAGCTTGCGGGCGTTACCTCCCCGGAGAAGAACAGCATGCTCACGCTCTGCATCCGCTACACGATCGATCCGAACAAGCTTGCTGATTTTAAAGTCCTATGTCGCGGCGGAACTTGATCCGATCCGCCGCAGCGGCGGCGAGACGCTCGGCTATTTCCTGCCCACCGACTTCGCGGGTCCGACCAACGAAGCGTTCGGCCTGATCGACTTCCGCTCGCTTGCCGCCTACGAGCAATACCGAAGCGCCCTCGCCGATGATCCGGCCCACAAGACCAACGCCGCCAAGCTGGAGCAGAGCGGCGCCATCATTGCCATGAACCGCTCGATGATCCAGCGGATGCGTTGAAAGACAAGACTCGCGGGTGGCGCTCGCGCCCGCCTGCCTGTAGGTAGCGCGATGCGTTATGTCTCGACCCGCGGGCAGGCGCCCCGGCGCGACTTTGCCGGCGTGCTGCTGGCGGGCCTCGCCGAAGACGGCGGCCTCTACGTTCCCGAGACCTGGCCGGCGCTGTCGGCGGAGGAATGGCGGCGGCTGCGTAGCCTCCCCTACCCCGCCCTCGCGGCCCGGTTGCTCGCTCTCTTCATGGGCGACGCCATGCCGAGCGCGGGGGTGGAGGCGATTTGCGAGGACGCCTATGCGGCGTTCGGGCATCCGGCAGTCGTGCCGCTGGTCCAGCTCGAGACCTCGCTCTTCGTCCAGGAGCTGTTCCACGGGCCGACGCTCGCCTTCAAGGACATGGCGATGCAAGTGCTCGGCCGGCTGTTCGACCGCATACTGGCCGAGCGCGCGGCGCAGGTGACGATCATCGGCGCCACCTCGGGCGACACCGGTTCGGCGGCGATCGAGGCGTTCGCGGACCGCGACCGGGTGAACATCGTGATCCTGCATCCGCGCGGGCGCACGAGCGAGGTCCAGCGCCGACAGATGACGACCGTTCACGCCGCCAATGTCGCCAATATCGCCGTCGAGGGCACGTTCGACGACTGCCAGGATCTGGTGAAGGCGATGTTCGCCGACGCCGATTTTCGCGCCGAGCTGCGCCTGTCGGCGGTCAACTCCATCAACTGGGCGCGGATCGCGGCGCAGATCCCTTACTACGCGGCGGCGGCGCTGGCGCTCGGCGCGCCCGATCGAGCGGTGGCGTTCAGCGTGCCGACCGGCAATTTCGGCAACGTCTTCGCCGCATGGGCGGCGGGGCGAATGGGGCTGCCGCTAGCCCGCCTGCTGGTGGCGTCCAACCGCAACGACATCCTGACCCGTTTTCTCGACGCCAACGACATGTCGGTGCGCGACATCGAGCCCAGCCTGTCGCCCAGCATGGACATCCAGTCGTCAGCTCCAATTTCGAGCGCCTGCTGTTCGAGCTGCTCGACCGCGACGCGACGGCGACGGCGGCGGCGATGCGGGAGTTCCGCGAAACCGGACGCATGGCGGTTCCCGAAGCCGCCTGGCGATCGCGCGCGCGAGCTGTTTGCGGGCTTTCGGCTGGATGATGCGGGAACGGAGGCGGAGATCGCCCGACTATGGGCGGCTTGCCGCTATCTCGCCGACCCGCACGGCGCGATCGGTATCGCGGCGGCGCGAGCGCTGCCGGTCGATGGCATCCCGATGTCGCGATGGCAACGGCGCATCCGGCCAAATTCCCCGACGCGGTGCAGCGGGCGACCGGGCATCGCCCCGCCCTGCCGCCGCGCCTCGCCGATCTGGAGAGTCGCGAGGAGCGGTTCAGTGTGGCGCCGAACGATCTCCGCGCGGTTCAGAGCCTGATTCGAGCATTCGCCCGCCGGAACGTTTAGGAGGGCAACAGCGGAGAGAAAATCAGGTCCAGCTTTACGTCACCAAGCCCGCCGACCTTCGACCGCAGCTCGGCCAACTCGGCGTCGATGCGATCTCCCGTTGTGCACATCATCGAAGCTCCGGGCCAGCTTCATGTGGCGGTCGGCCTCGCATTGCGAGCCAATCGTGCCCTCGCCGTCTCGCCGCCCGCCCCTATATTCATCGCACCCCCGGAAAGGACCCAACGTGCCCGACGCTCCCGAGACCGTCCACCTGACCCGCCTGCCCTCCGGCCTGACCGTCGTGACCGAGCGCATGGCGCGCGTCGAGACCGTCTCCTTCGGCGCCTATGTCGCGCACGGGCTCGCGCCACGAGACTGCGGCCGAGAACGGCGTCTCGCACTTCCTCGAGCACATGGCCTTCAAGGGCACCGAGCGGCGCAGCGCCGCCGAGATCGCCGAGGAGATGGACAATGTGGGCGGCCATCTGAACGCCTATACGGCGCGCGAGCAGACTGCCTATTACGCCAAGGTTCTGAAGGAGGATACGGCGCTCGCCGCCGACATCATCGGCGACATCCTGACCCACTCCATCGTTCGACCCCGAAGAACTGGAGCGCGAGCGCGGCGTCATCCTGCAGGAGATCGGCCAGGCCAACGACACGCCGGACGACATCATCTTCGACCGCTTTCAGGAGCAGGCCTTCCCCGGCCAACCGATCGGCCGGCCCGTGCTGGGCAGCGAAGACACCGTGCGCAGCATGTCGCGGGCCTCGCTGATGGGCTACATGCGCCGTCACTACCCGGCCGACGAACGTGGTCGTTGCGGCGGCCGGCGCGCTGGAGCACGAGCAGATCGTCGATCTGGTGCGCGCGCCACTTCGCCGACCTCGCCTCCTCGCTCGCCGCCCGGGCGCCTCCGCCGGCCGCTATGGGGCGGCGAGTTCCGCGAGGAACGCGACCTCGACCAGGTGCACATCATCCTGGGCTTTCCTTCGGTCGCCTATGATGACGCCGATTTCTATCCAACGCTGCTGCTCACCACTCTGCTCGGCGGCGGCATGTCCTCGCGCCTGTTCCAGGAGATGCGGGAGAAGCGCGGGACTGGTCTATTCGATCTACTCCTTCACCGCGCCGTTCAACGATTCGGGCCTGCTCGGGATCTACGCCGGGACCGGCGAGAGCGAGGCGGCGGAGCTGATTCCCGTGACCTTGGAGGAGGTTGCGCAAGGTGCAGACTGAAATCACCGCGGCCGAGCTGACGCGCGCCCGCGCACAGGCGAAGGCCGGATTGCTGATGTCGCTCGAAAGCACCGGCAGCCGCTGCGAGCAGCTCGCGCGCCAGCTTCAGGTATTCGGGCGCGTGATTCCGGTCGCGGAGACGGTGGCGCGGATCAACGCGGTCGATGCTCGAGGCGGTGCAGCGGGCCGCCGCGCCGGCATTTCCGCGCCACTCCGACATTGGCGGTGCTCGGGCCGGGCGGCCGGGTCCCGAAGCTCGCCGACGTGATCGGGAGGCTGGCGGCGTAGCCGCGTCGGACGAGACCGGGTATCTGGTCCCGACAGAGGCGAGAAAGTTGCCAATGGCTGCAGACCGAAAGACAGCTTCAACGACCGGCTGACCGCCGCCGCCGCGGCGCGGAAGGCCGCGCTGGAGCGGTTCCGCGCGCAACCCGGGCCGGACGATCCGGCGGTGATCGAACGCCAGGCGCGGCTGCGAGCGACGAGGAGGCGCGGATGGCCCGCATCGCCGAACGGAAGGCGGCGAAGGAGGCGGAGGCACGCCGGACGCGCCGCCGAGGAAGCCGCCCGCAAAACCGCAGAGGCGGTGCGTGCGGCCGAAGAGGCGGCGCGGCAGCGGGCGCTGGCGGCAGAGCAGAAGGCCGCCCGCGATGCGCGCTACGCGGCCCGCAAGGCGCGGCGATAAGCGGGCCATCATAGCGGGCGGACCGCCGGTTTCGCTGCTCTTCGCGGGCGCACTGTTCGGCCGCCTGCCGCGCCCGCCCGGGCAGACCCGGATGACGCTGTGGCGCCTGGTGCATGACCGCTGCGTGCCGCATCAGGAGCGGTTCGGCGTACCGCTCCCCTGCCTGTTCGTGGACGAGAGCCGGCGGCGTCGTGCTGCTCAAGGACCGCGTGGGCGTCGCTCAACTGCTGTTGCTGCCGACGGCGCGGGTAACCGGGATCGAGGACCCGGCGCTGCAAAGCCCGGCGGCGCCGAACTACTTCGAGCGGGCGTGGCAGGCGGTTCCGTTCGTGCGCGCGCTGACCGGCCGCAATCTGCCGCCCGATGCGCTGTCGCTCGCGTCAACTCGCGGCCTGGCCGCAGCCAGAACGAACTGCACATCCATGTCGATTGCCTGCGTCCGGACGTCCGCGCCGCATTGCGCGAACACGCCTCCGCGCTGGCCGACGCCTGGACGCCGTTTCCCGTGGCGCTTGCCGATCACCCGTATTTGGCGCGCCGGGTGTCTCACGCTGGACCGGCCGGGCGCCACACCGTTCCAGCTCGCGGCCGAAATCCCGGGTGCAGCGGCCGATCCGGGCGCGCTCACCCTCGTCGTCGCGCCGGTGATGAAGAACCGCGAACGGGCTTTCGTGCTGCTCGCGGGACGCGCCGACGCGGCGACCGGAAATCCGGGAAGCGGCGAGGAATTGCAGGACCACGCCTGCGCCGTCGCCCGCACTCCGCTCACCGACGCACCACCAGCGTCGTCCATCTCCCCTCGATGACGCTGTGCGCCAGCACCAGTCCAACCCGGCGATGTGCCGCCAGCACGCATCGCGCCTGCGTCGCAAGCAGCCCCGACAAGATGGCTGTGCCGCCGGGTGCGAGATGCGTCGCCAGGTCGCCCGCCATCAGCTCCAGCGGGCGGGCAAGGATGTTGGCCAGAACCAGATCATAAGGCGCGCCCGCGCGCACGAACCGACTTCGCCAGCCATCCGCAACCCGGGCGCTCACCAACCCTCCGACCCCGTTCGCGGCGGCATTGCGACGGGCGAGGCGGACGGCGCCAGGCTCGATGTCGGTGGCACGCACCGGCACATGCCACAGCCGCGCGGCCGCGATCGCCAGAATCCCGGAGCCGGTGCCGAGATCGAGGATGCGCCGCGGGCGGCTCGGTGATAGCCGTTCGAGCGCCAGCAGACAGCCGCGCGTCGAGCCGTGCTCGCCCGAACCGAAGGCGAGCCCGGCATCCAGGATCAGCGTGATCCGCCCCGAAGCCCGCCGCCCGGTCAGATGCGTTCCGCGCACCGCGAAGCGATCTCCGATGCGCTGTTCGGGGAAGCTCGCGTAGCTGCGCGCGAGCCAGCCCTCGGCCGAAATCGGCGCGCGTTGCGGCTGCGCTTCGACGCCGCTCGCCACGGCTGCGAGCGCGAGGGCCGCCGCCAGTCGCGGCTCCTCGGAACCGACCTCCTTCACGCCCTCGACCCGCCAGATCGCAGCTTCGTCGCGAAACAACCCGACGCTCGCGCAGACCGAAGCCAGCGCCGCCTCATAGGCCTCCAAAGCCGCCTCGGGGACCTCGACGAAGACCAGTTCAAGCAATTGCGGGGCCTTTTGCATGGGCGGCTTCTTGGCTGGGAACGCGGGCCGGCGCTAGGGTCGGACGAACCGGGAAGAGAGGCCCATGATCGACAAATTCGTCCGCACGGTCGCCGAGGCGCTCGACGGCATCGGCGACGGAGCGACCGTCCTGATCGGCGGCTTCGGTCCGGGGACGCCGACGGCGCTGATCGAGGGGCTGATCGAACGGGGCGTACGCGACCTCACGCTGGTCTGCAACGCCGGCGGCCGCGACGGCAGCCCGACGGTGCGCCTGATGACGGCAGGGCGCGTGCGCAAGCTGGTGTGCAGCTTCGTGCGCCCGAACAGCGATACCGGAAGGTTGGTGCTCGACGGCAAGCTGGAGCTGGAGATCGTGCCGCAAGGGACGCTGGCAGAGCGCATCCGTGCCGGCGGTGCCGGGATCGAGGGATTTTATACGCCGACCGGCGCCGACACCGAGCTTGCGGAGGGTCGCGAGCTGCGCGAGATCGGCGGCAAGCGATGCCTGCTCGAACATCCGATTCGCGGCGATGTGGCGCTGATCGACGCCTGGCAGGCGGACCGCTGGGGCAACCTCACGTTCAAGGACGCGCAGCGCAACCATAATCCGGTCATGGCGACGGCCGCCGAGTTGACGGTGGCGCAAGCGCTGCATCGGGTCGAACTGGGCGACATCGCGCCCGAGCAAGTGCACACGCCGGGTCTATTCGTCGCCCGCGTCGTTCACGTCCCCGAGGCGGGCTGAGGAGAATCCGCATGGCATCGTCATGGACCCCGCTCGACCGCGCCGGGATGGCAAAGCGCGCCGCGCGCGACATTCCCGAGGGCTGGGTGGTCAATCTCGGTATCGGCATGCCGACCGCCATCGCTGAGCACGTGTCGCCCGACCGCGAGGTGATCTTCCACTCCGAGAACGGCGTCATCGGCGCCGGTCCGGCGCCGGCCCCGGACCGCATCAATCCCTTTCTGGTCAATGCCGGCGTGGAGCACATCACGTTGCGCACCGGCGCGAGCCTTGTCCACCATGCCGACAGCTTCGCCATCGCCCGCGGTGGTCATCTCGATCTGTCGGTGCTCGGTGCCTTCGAGGTTTCCGAAACTGGCGACCTCGCCAATTACGGGCATGCGGCCGGAGAGACGATCAAGCAGATCGGCGGCGCCATGGACCTCGCGGTCGGCGCCCGCCGACTGTGGGTGATCATGGAGCACACCACCAAGAGCGGCGCGGCGCGGCTTAAACGGCGCTGCGACTATCCGCTAACCGCGAAGGGGACGGTGCGGCGCGTGTACACCAACCTCGCCGTGCTCGAGGTCACGCCGCGGGGCTTCGTGGTGCGCGACATCATTCCCGGCCTCGGCTTCGAGGAGTTGCAGGCGCACACGGCGGCCCCGCTCGCGCGGGACTGATCCCTCCGAAGCCTCTCACCTCGTTATTCGCGCACCGACCTGAGTAGGAGGCGGACCGATGCGACGGAGCAGGTTCACCGAGGAGCAGATCATCGGTGTTTTGCGCGAGCAGTTGGGGCTCAGGTCAAGACGGAACCCTGCGCACCCATCAACGTTGGCCCCTTATGAACCGGAGAACAGACGTAGAATTCCAACCCATATGCGGAGGGGCATCCCGCTCGGCGGTCATCACCGGAGTGTCATCGTTGATCGGACGAACGGCGGCGCACGACGCCCGCCGCCGCGCCGATGCCGGCCTGGTGGCGGATGGCGCGACCGGGGTGAACGGCAGCGGGGACAACCCGAGGGCGGTCGAGCCGGCGGTCGCCAAGCGGACCTGCGCAAGGCATAGTCGGCGGCGGCGCAGTGAGTTTGCATCGGCACCAAACCACCGATGCAATCAGGGGAGGCAATGACGTGGCTCAACAGGTACCTCTTGAAACCGAGGCGGTGACCGGACACGCCGCCGAACACGGGCGCACGCTGGAGGTGACCGGGGGTATCGCTTACCGGCGACTGCTGCTCGTCAACGTGGCATTCATCGGCTCGCCCGGCGGCGGCGATCGAAATTGGGTGCTGATCGATACCGGGGTGCCGGGCACAGGTCCGTTGATCTCCTCGGCGGCGGCCGAACGCTTCGGACCCGGAGCTCGTCCGGCCGCCATCATTCTTACCCACGGGCATTTCGATCACATCGGAAACGTGAAGGACTTGGCCGAGCGGTGGGACGCACCGATTTACGCGCACCGATTGGAGCGACCTTATCTCGATGGCCAAGCCTCCTATCCGCCTCCCGATCCGCTTGTGGGCGGCGGGCTGATGTCGCTGCTGTCGCCGCTGTTTCCGAAAGGGCCGATCGATTTGGGCGGACGGCTTCGCGAGTTGCCGGAGGACGGCAGCCTGCCGCATCTGCCCGGCTGGCGATGGCTGCACACGCCGGGGCACTCGGCGGGACACGTGTCGTTCTGGCGCGAGCAGGATCGCGTGCTGCTGGCCGGTGATGCCTTCATCACCACGCGGCCCGAAATCGGCCTACGCGCAGACAGCGATCAACCAGCCCGCGGAGCTGCATGGGCCGCCGATGTATTTCACCCCTGATTGGGAGAAGGCGCGCCGTTCAGTGCAGCTTTTGGCCGCGCTGGAGCCCGACATCGCGGTCACCGGACACGGCCCGGCGGTTCACGGCCCCGGGCTGCGCGACGCGCTGCACCGACTGGCCGACCATTTCGAAGCCATCGCCATTCCCGGGCACGGCCGCTATGTAGGACATCCGGCGCGCGCGGAGGACGGCAGCGCATATCCGAGCGCATAGTTCCATTAAAGCCCGGCGATCAGCTTCCTGAGCAGCGCGTTCAGCTTCTCCTGTTCGGCGGGGCTCAGAACCGATAGCAGCGGTGCCTCGTTTTCCACATGCCGGCCGATCGTCTCGTCGACCACGCGCCTGCGGCGTCAGTGAAAGAGAAAGTGGATGACCAAGATGATTTTCGCGAACCTGTCGGTGCGCGATCTTGGCGCGTCAACCGCGTTCTACGTTGCGCCGGGCTGCGAGGTGAATCGCACGGACTTCATGTATGGCCGCAGCATCTCGGCGCGCTCCGGGCGCCCTTTCCCCTTCCCGGCGCGGGAAACTCGGCTACTTTCGCGACCAGCCTCGAAGCGCGAGCAGGCACAACGCACCCAGCCCGGCCGCGCCGGCTGCGAGCATGTCGCGGTTCTCCTGCAACCAGAGACTCACGGCCGTTGTCTTCGCCTGGTCATCGAAACTGCCATGCGCTGCCTGATGGCCGGGGACGGTCTCGAACAGGTTGAAGGGCGCATCGGGCGGGCTCGGAATATCGCGGAGCTGGCTCTGATAGCCGGTGCGAGCCAGATAATGGTCGATCGCCCAAGGCGCGACGCGGTTGGCAAGGATCGCGAGCCAGGTCGGACCGCCCAGCCAGATCTCGCGCCGCTTGCTGAAGGCGGCGAACACCGCCGCACGTGCCGGCAGTTCGGGCTGATAGATCGGCGGTACAGGCATCGCCTTCTTGCCCATCCGATTGAGCGCCCAGTCGAACTGCGGCGTGTTCACAGCCGGCAACTGTACCATGCAGACGTTGATGGGAATATTGTCATGCAGCAGCTCCGCCCGCAGGCTGTCGGTGAAACCGCGAATGGCATATTTGCCGCCGCAATAGGCCGATTGCAGCGGAATCGCGCGATAGGCGAGCGCCGAGCCGATCTGCACGATCGAACCGGCGCGCCGCGCGCGCATCCGCCGCAGCGCCGCCATCGTGCCATACACCGTACCGAGATAGGTCACCTCGGTGGAACGGCGGAACTCCTCGGGTTTGATCTCGTGCACCGGCGCGAAGATCGTCACCATGGCGACGTTGACCCAGACGTCGATCGGACCCAGCGTGCTCTCCACCTGCTCGGCGGCGCGTTCAACCGCATCGGGATCGGCGACGTCGGTGGGCACCGCCAGGCCGCGCTGGCCGCGCGCTTCGATTTCCGCAACCGCGGCGTTCAGTCGCCCGCCATCGCGGGCCAGCACCGCAACGTCGCAGCCGGCGTCGGCGAAGGCGCGCGCCGTGGCCCTGCCGACGCCCGCGCTGGCGCCCGAGACGACGACCGTTTTGGCCATATGGCGGGTTCCTCCCGGCTTTCGATGTGCTCTGGTCTGAACCGCCGCGCGAGCCCGGCGTTGCATCGTCAACCGCAGGAGATGGCCACCGAGATGTCAGAGCACCGTGACCCGCATATCGGGCGCAAGGACAAGGAGGTGGATCGCGCCTCCACGGACAGCTTTCCCGCCAGCGATCCGCCCGCGCATACGGGCATTACCGGTCCGGGCGAGCCGGATAAGCGGCGTCCCCCCACCCAGGATCGGAACGCCTCGCCCAAGGGCATGCCGACCTCGGATCGCCACGCGACCGAGACGGCGCATCAGGACGAGGATCAAGAACGGCCGGATACGCCGAAACGCGGCGCAGTAAGAGTCGTTCACCGCACGTAAACCTGCACCAGCGCCGCCGTGGCCGCCGGATCGGCGCGCGCGCCCAAGTGGATGCGCTCCGCGCCTATCCCGGTCCCGATCAGCGCCCTGCGCCACGTCGGCTGCGCCGGCACGCGCCGCGTCGGCGGCCTGGATCTGATCGGCGGCGTCGCCTCGGCTCGGCACCACACTCACCACGTCGAACTGAACCGCCGGATCGCGTGCCTCCGCCCGGCTCACGGCATAGTGCAGCAGATTGTCGTAGCTTCCGAGTTGCGTTCCCGGCTGCACCGTCAAGAGCGGCTTGCGCGCCTCCATCGCCGGCGCGGCGGACACTGTCTCCGCCTCCGGCGCCGGCGCGAAGGTGCGTTGGTCGATCAGCTTGCAGGCCGACAGGACCGGCAGCAGGGCCACCATGACGGCGGCGAGGGATCGAACTCGGCATCGCTGGCTTCATGGCGCGCACGCTTGCAGCCCGGCGCGCCGCCGGCAAGATGGCCCGGAACTCGGAGAAGGGCGATGGCGACGCAGACCAATCAGCGCATAGATGCACGGCGGCTGTGGGACAGCCTGATGGCCATGGCCGAGATCGGCGCCACGCCCAAGGGCGGGGTGCGGCGTCTGGCCCTGTCGGAGGTGGACCGGCGCGGCCGCGACCGCTTCCGCGCCCTGTGCGAGCAATCGGGGCTCGCGGTGCGTGTCGATGCGATCGGCAACATGTTCGCCCGCCGCCCCGGCAGCGATCCGCAGCGTTTGCCGGTGCTGCTGGGCAGCCACCTGGACAGCCAGCCCTCGGGCGGCAAATTCGACGGCGCGCTGGGCGTGCTCGGCGGACTGGAGGTGATCCGGACGCTGAACGATCTGGGGATCGTCACCGAGGCGCCGATCGAGCTGGTGAACTGGACCGACGAGGAAGGCAGCCGCTTCGGTCACAGCCTGATGGGCTCGGGCGTCTGGACCGGGGCTTACAAGCAGGAGATGATCGAGGCGCTCATCGATACCGACGGCGTGACGGCGGGGGAGTCGCTCGATCGGATCGGCTATCGCGGCGAAGTGCCGGCCGCTGCCTTCCCGGCCGATGCCTATTTCGAGCTGCATATCGAGCAAGGTCCGATCCTGGAGCGCGAGGGCCGGGCGATCGGCATCGTCACCGGGGCGCAGGCGCAAGTCTGGTTCGATGTGGTGACGACCGGGCGAGAGAGCCATGCCGGGACGACGCCGCCGGAGGCGCGCCGCGATGCCCTGGTCTGCGCCGCCCGGATCGTCGATCTGGTGGACCGGATGATGCGCGCCCGCGGCGAGGCGGGGCGTGGTACGGTCGGGCAGATGCTGGTCTTGCCGAACAGTCGCAACGTGATCCCGGGCGAGGTGCGCTTTTCGGTGGAGTTCCGCCATCCCGAGGACGGCGAGATCGAGCGGCTGGACGCGCAGTTTCCTCGCGAGGCGGGCTTCATCGCCCGCGATTGCGGCGTCGCGGTGCAGGTGGAGCGGCTGTTTCGCATCCCGGCAGTGCAATTCGATGCCGGCTGCGTCGGCCTGGTGGAGGCGGCCGCCGCACGGCTCGGCTACCCGGCGCGCCGGATCGTGTCCGGCGCCGGGCATGACGCGGTGTACGTGGCGCGCCACGTGCCGACGGCGATGATCTTCACCCCCTGCAAGGACGGGCTCTCGCATAACGAGGAAGAGGACATGAAGCCGGAGGAGGCGGAGGCCGGCTGTCAGGTGCTGTTCGAAGCGGTGCTAGCACGGGCGAACCGGGTTTGATGACGATCTACCATCATAAAAGCTTCATCGGACCGACATCTATCCGTCGTCGCCTCGGCCTAGTTATGAGTGGCGCGAAGGGGGCGGGATTTGCAAAGCGTGGCCGACGATAGCCGCACGGCATCGGCGAAGCAGAGCAGGGAATCGGAACGCGAGCCGCGCATCCGCATCCGTTCGCTTGACTTCTTCTACGGCGACCGCCGCGCCTTGAAATCGATTGATCTCGACTTGCCGGACCGGCAGATCACCGGTCTCATCGGGCCATCGGGCTGCGGTAAATCGACGCTGTTGCGGGTGCTGAATCGGATGTACGATCTCTATCCCGGCCAGCGCGCCACCGGCGAGGTGGTAATGGACGGGCAGAACCTGATCGCGCCAGACATCGACGTGACCGAGCTGCGATCGCGTATCGGCATGGTGTTCCAGAAGCCGACGCCCTTTCCGATGTCGGTGGCCGAGAACATTGCCTTCGGCGTGCGCCTGCACGAGCGACCGAGCCGCGCCGAAATGGCCGAGCGCGTGGAGTGGGCGCTGAGCCGGGCGGCGCTGTGGGACGAGGTGAAGGACCGGCTGAACGGCTCGGCGCTGGCGCTTTCGGGGGGCCAGCAACAGCGGCTGGTGATCGCGCGCACCATCGCCATTCGCCCCGAAGTGCTGCTGTTCGACGAGCCCACCAGCGCGCTCGATCCCATCAGCACCGCCAAAATCGAAGAGTTGTTCGATACGCTTGAAGAGTGAATTCACCATCGTTCTGGTGACGCACAACATGCAGCAGGCTGCGCGGGTGGCCGATCAAGTCGCATTCCTGTTCCTGGGCGAGCTGATCGAGGTAGCGCCGGCGGGGCGGATGTTCACCGCCCCGCGAGAGCGTCGGACGCAGGATTACATTACCGGTCGCTTCGGCTGAGGAAAATCGGGATGTCGGATGCGCCCCGCCACGTGGTCAGAAGCTTCGATCAGCAGCTCGATCGGCTTCGCGATCTCATCATCGAGATGGGCGGCATCGTCGAGAACCAGATGGCGCTGGCGACCGAAGCAATCCTCAATCGTGACACCGAATCCGCCGCCCGGGCGGTGGACATCGATCCGCGCGTCGATGCG
This sequence comes from uncultured Pseudomonadota bacterium, assembly GCA_963762525.1. Taxonomy (GTDB): domain Bacteria; phylum Pseudomonadota; class Alphaproteobacteria; order Acetobacterales; family Acetobacteraceae; genus DATFDN01. Next base: position 505,001 of record CAVXKT010000003.1, on the reverse strand, counting down.
CTTGAGCGCGATGTTGAACAATTGGTGATTCAGTTGCTGGCGCTTCGTCAGCCGATGGCGAGCGATCTTCGCCTGATCGTCGCCGGGCTGAAGGTCACCAGCGCGCTCGAGCGGATGGGCGATTACGCGGCCAACGTCGCCAAACGCGCGATCGTGCTGGCGCAATATGCGCTACCCTATTCGCTGGCACCGCTCGGCAACATGGCGCGGCTGGTACAGCAGGAATTGAAGAACGTGATCGATGCGCTGTCGGACCGCGATCCGGAGAAGGCCGAGGAGGTGTGGCGGTCGGATCAGGTGGTGGACGATCTCTACACGGCCATTTTCCGCGAAATCCTCACCTACATGATGGAGGACGCCCGCAATATCACACCCTGCACGCACTTGCTCTTCATCGCCAAGAACCTGGAGCGGATCGGCGATCATGCGACCAACATCGCCGAGACCGTCTATTATGCGGTGAAGGGCGAAAGCCTGCCCGACGCGCGCCCGAAGGGCAATACCTCCGCCTACGCGGTGGTGCGCCCGCCGGAATGAGTTCGCCGCTGATCCTGGTGGTGGAGGACGAGGCCTCGCTGGCCACCCTGCTGCGGTACAATCTGGAGAAGCATGGGTTCCGGGTCGACGAGGCGGCGGACGGGCCGGAGGCGTTGACCCGCATCGCCGAGGCGCAGCCCGATCTGGTGCTGCTCGATTGGATGCTGCCGGCGGTCTCCGGGCTTGAAGTCTGCCGCCAGATTCGGCGCCGACCGGCCACGCGGGCGCTGCCGGTCATCATGCTGACAGCGCGCACCGGCGAGCAGGATTCGGTGCGCGGGCTGGACACCGGCGCTGACGACTACATCACTAAGCCGTTCGGGATGGACGCGCTGGTGGCGCGCATCCGCGCCCTGCTGCGTCGTTCCGGGGCAGCGCCGGTGAAGGGACGGCTCGAATTCGCCGGCCTCACGATGGATCTGGCGGCGCACCGCGCGAACCGCGGCGATCGGAGCCTGCAACTCGGCCCCACCGAGTTCCGGCTGCTGGAGTTCTTCCTGCGCCACCCGCGCCGAGTGTTCGCACGCGACGAATTGCTGGAGGCGGTGTGGGGCCGCGACATCCATGTGGAGGCGCGCACCGTCGATGTGCATATCCGCCGCCTGCGTCTGGCGATCAATGCGCCGGGCGAGCCCGACCTGATCCGCACCGTCCGCGCCGCCGGCTACGCGCTGGACACCGAGGTGTAGGCGGCCTACCCGCCCAACTCTCCCCTCGCCGACAGGGCCTTGATGCGATCACCGATGCGCAGCGCCAGCGCCTGAATAGTCAGCGACGGATTGACCCCGCCGATGGTCGGGAACAGCGAGCCGTCGCAGACCCACAGATTGGGAACATCCCAGGAGCGGCCGTCGGCATTGACCACGCTGGTCCTCGGATCGTCGCCCATTCGACAGCCGCCGTTCAAGTGCGCCGTGCTCGATGTGTCGAAGAGATCGGTCGCGCCGACCACCTGCATCGCCTGGCGCATTTGACGGATGGCGTGCCGGCGAAGGCGGTTATCGTTCTCGTCATAGGAGAACGTGACCTTTGCGACCGGTAGGCCGTACTGGTCCTTCTCGTCGGCGAGGCTCACCCGGTTCTCCTCGCGGGGCATCACTTCCCCGACGATCTTCAGACCCGCCTGATGGATGTAGTTCGACATCGCATTCTTCAATTCCTGGCCCCACAGGCCGCGCTCGCCCGCTATCGCTTCCACCCACTCGATCGGCAGTGGCCCCTGGCTCATATACGCATAGCCGCCGAAGAAGTCCTTCCCCTCGTCGGTGTAGTTCCAGTGCTCGGTGAGTGCCATCGAGGGTGGTCCCTTGTACCAGCCGTATCTCCTCGTCCATCACGCCCCAGACCGCGTCGTTGGACTGAGTCATGAAATACTTGCCGACCAGTCCGTTGCGGTTGGCCAAGCCATCCGGAAACTGCGCGCAGGCGGAGTTCAGCAGCAGGCGTGGACTCTCGATCGCGTAGCCGGCGACGACCACGTTCTTCGCTTTCTGAAAACGCCACCTTCCCTCGCGATAGTAATTCACGCCGGTCGCGCGACCCTGCGGACTGACCTCGATCCGCCCGACCATCGCCAAATCGCGCACCTCCGCGCCCGCCGCCAGCGCACGAGGCAGCCACACGTTGAGTGCGCTCTGCTTGGCATTGGTCGCGCAGCCGATGCCGCAGAAGCCGCGGTACACGCAGGGGGGCGAGAGGCCGCGCGGAGCGGAGACGGTGGCAAGCGGCGTGGGCACCCAATCTATCCCAAGCTTCTCGCAGCCCCGCGCCAGAACGAGGCCCGCCGCGTTCACCTCGTGTGCGCGATATGGATAGCGCCCGCGCGACGGTCCCCACGGATAGCGGAGCGGCCCCGAGATCTTCAGCGCCTCTTCGACTTCGTCGTAGTAGCGCCACATCTCCCGCCAATCGAGCGGCCAATCGACGCCGTAGCCGAGCTTTGCTGCGGGACTTGAACCACTCGGGGCGAAAGCGCAGCGAGACCATCATGAAGTGAACGCTGCTTCCGCCCACCGCCTTGCCGCTGTTGCGTCGACCAAGCTTGAGCGGACCCTCATTGACGACGCGCTTGTCCAGCCAATAGAGCTTCATCTGCTCCAGCTCGTCGGAGGCGAACTCTTCGAGCGGGCGAAACCATGGGCCGGCGTCGAAGGCCACGACCGAGAAACCGCCCTCCGCCAGCCGCGCGGCCAAGGTCCCGCCGCCGAAGCCGCTGCCGACGATGGCGAAATCGACCTCCTCGTTCTCACGATATTCCTTCATCGATACCCAGGCGCCGGGGCGCATGACGTCGGGCGCGCGGCCATTCCCGCCGCGCGGGCCGTCGGGGACGACCTCAGGCATTGCTCTTGTCCCCCGATTTGCGCTCGACCGCATCCCAGGGGTCGTAGCGATCGAACCCCATGCGGACATAGCCGCGCGGCGAGGCCGGGCCGCCGAAGCCCATCTCGTCCCAGCCTTGCGGCTGCCCATAATACATCGTCGGAATGTCGTGCAGCACGCGCGTCTTGAAGAAGGATTTGGCCGGCACGCCGGCCCATGCGGGCGCTCGGACATCGCCTTGTTGGATGGCGTGAAGCAGATCGTCCTGCCGACCGCCGGAGAGGGAGGCGAACCCCTCCCTGAAGCGCAGCCACGCCTCGGCGTCGAGCGCGGCGAGGCCACGCCGCCACATCTCCTGCATCGGCGGAAGATCGGCCTCACGATAGCCGTCGCCGTGGTCCTCGGCCATCTTCTGGTCGATGAAGTTTTCGATCGGCACTCTCGGCGTCGCCGTCTGCGGGACGATGCGGTCGCACAAAGCGATCAGGATCGGCCACTCCTCCCCGGTGAAGAATCGTCGCGGCGGCGGGTCGTTCACTCGCTTGCCCACCGCCTTGCGGGTGGCGTCGTTCCACGATGGCGTGTCGCGCTTCGCGAGCGTGCTGTAACCGGGGAAACGCCGCGTTCCCATCAGTGCCGCTCCTCCATTAGTCCCAGCGCCGCGAGCCCCGAGAGAGCGAGTGCGGTGAAGCTGGGTGGAGCGGGGATCGGCGGGCCGTTCAGCACGTTCTGGCTCCAGTTGCGCCAGCCGCCCATGTTCCGCGACGACGCCGTATATGTGGAATCCCGAGCCGGCGAACCCGAGCGCGGCGGTGATCCATAGCCACAGCCGGGTGAAGCGCGACCATCTCGGCGTTTCGTCCAGACCGGCCTCAATGCCCCGCCTTGGCGATCAGTCCCGCCGCGACCGGAGGCACCGTTACCGGCAGAAACATGAACGGGTCGTGGAAGGCTCCACGCAGGTGCAGCAACGCCGCTTCCGCGACCGTGCCGACGATCCCCGCCGAGGTCAGGGCGGCTAGCGTCCGACCCGCGGGAAGCCCGAACAAGCGCAGTCTGTTGCGAAGGCGGGAACTGCGCGCATGTTCGGCCGCCGTGCCCATCACCCCGGCCAGGATCAGCGCGTAGGGCGCCCCCAAGGGCGCGCCGTAGAACAGGTTGAACCAGGAAAACCCGCCCTCGCGCTTCATGACGTTGTAGAGATGAAAGCCGCCGCCGACCACGCCGGTTGCGGCGGCGGTGGCGGCCACCGCATGGCGAACCGGGTGCGCCTCGCCGCTCTTCGCCTGCACCCCGTGCAGGCTGGCGGCCAACGTCGCGGCGGAGACCGCGAGGGGGATGAACATCGCCTTGTTGTGGAACATGCCGCGATAGTGCTCCACCCCGCTATCGGTGAGCACCGACAGCGACAGCAGCGCGGAGCTGATGTTCGACGCCGCTCGCCCGGTCGCGGTCCGCGACCACGCGCAACGGGAGCCCGCATACGGCGAGTTCCCGGAGACGCTCCGGCCGGAGCGAAAACCGGCTGGCGCGAGATAGCCAACGGCAGGGGCTGAGGAGCACAGCCCTCGCGTCAATGCCCGCTTGTCGCCCCCAGCACGCCCAGCACGCCCGCCGACAACACCGCCAACGCCGCCAGGCCGGCGCCTTCTCCCGTTGTGCCCGCCATGTTTCCTCGCTTTCTTTGCGTCTTAGCCGTCGGCGTAACTTTCGGCATCCTGGCGTTTCAGCGCGATGCCGAGGCCCGGACGCGACAGGTCGGGCGCGATGACGCCCCGCTCCGGCGTGGGAGCGCCATCGAAAAGCATGTGCTCGATCCGCACGTGATCATGAAACCACTCGAGATGCCGCAAACGCGGCACCGCGCAGCCCACGTGCAGGTGCACGGACGGCCCGCAATGGCCCGATAGATCAAGCTGGTGCGCCGCCGCCATCTGCCCGACCGCGAGGAATCCGCTGACGCCGCCGCAGCGGGTGGCGTCGGCCTGCAACACGTCCACGCAGTTGGCGGCCAGCATCGTCAGCGCATCCATCGGCACGTAGATGTATTCGCCTGCCGCCAACTCCATCGGCGCCGGAATGCGCTCGCGCAGCAAGCGCAGGCCGGCGACGTCCTCCGATGACACCGGCTCTTCGAACCAGCGGACATCATGGATCAGCACATGGTCGGCAAACGCCAGAGCGCGCTTGACCGCGAAGGCGCCATTGCCGTCCACGAACAGCCCTGCGTCGCCGATCGCCGCGCGCGCCGCCTTCACCCGCTCGCGGTCGCGGCGCGGATCGACGGCCCACCTTCATCTTCACCCAGCGGCAGCCGTCCGCAGCCACCCAGCCGCCGAACTGCTCGGCCAGGCGCGCGTCGGTGTAATTGGTGAAGCCTCCGCTGCCGTAGATCGGCACGTGCGGGCGCGCCGCGCCCAGTAGACGCACCAGCGGCAAATCGAGGAGCTTCGCTTTCAGATCCCAGAGCGCCACGTCCACGGCCGAAATCGCGGTCGCCGCCAGGCCGCGCCGACCCATGTTGCGCACCTCGCGCTCCATGGTGGCGACGCAGCCGGGAATATCGAACGCATCCCTGCCCTTCAGCGCCTTCGCCAGCTTGCCGCTGATCAGCCCGGCGTTGCCTTTGCCGGCGTAGGTGTATCCGATGCCTTCGTAACCGGCGGCCTCGACGGTGGCGACGATGAGCGTGGTGCTATCCCAGTCCGCGGTGCCGTCCTGTTCCGGCTGGTCGGTCGGAATCGTGTAGGCGCGCGCCTGAACGGGTCCGATAGGTGCTTCGGATCGGGTCATTGTCGGCCTAAGCCCGGCCGGGCATCAGCGACGCGAGCACCTCTTTAGCGGTGTCCTTGATGACCGAGCCGAGTTCCGGGTCCTGCGGCAGCGAGGTTGCGAACGCCTTGGCCTGCTTCAAGGTAATATGCGGCGGCAAAGGCGGCACGTTGGGATCAGTGTAGAACTCGAGGATTACTGGCCGGTCGGCGGCCAGCGCCTCATCCCAGGAACTCGCGACCTTCTCGGGATTGTCGCAGAAGATGCCCTTCAGCCCGAGAAGGTCAGCGTAGCGCGCGTATGAAACGTCCGGAATCTGCTGCGAAGCCTCGAACTTCGGATCGCCGTCCTGGGCGCGCATCTCCCATGTCACCTGATTGAGGTCGCGGTTGTTCAGCACCATGATGACGAAATGCGGGTTGCTCCATCGCTTCCAGTATTTGGCGACCGTGATCATCTCGTTCATGCCGTTCATCTGCATCGCCCCGTCACCCACCAATCCGATCACCGGCCGGTCGGGGTAGGCGAATTTGGCGGCCATTGCGTACGGCACGCCGGCCCCCATGCTGGCGAGCCCGCCCGAGAGAGAGCCCATCATGCCGCGCCGCATTTTGAGGTCGCGCGCATACCAGTTGGCGGCTGACCCGCGAATCACTGGTGAGGATCGCGCGTTCGGGGATCTTCGGCGAGAACTCCCAGAATACGCGCTGCGGGTTGATCGGGTCGGCCGAATGCATGGCGCGCGATTTCAGCACGTCCCACCACTCATTTACGTCTTTCTCGATCTTCTGGCGCCAGGATCGGTCGGCTTTCGGTCGAGCAACGGCAGCAGCGCGCGCAAAGTCTGCTGCGATTCACCAAGGAGCGCACACCTCCATCGGATACCTCAGGCTCAACATCCCGGCCGAGCGATCGATCTGCACGCCCCGCGCGTTGCCTTCCCTGGGAAGGAACTCCGAATAGCGGGAAGCCTGACCCGACCATCAGCAGGGTGTCACACCCCATCATCATGTCGTAGCTCGGCTTGGTGCCGAGCAGTCCGATCGAGCCGGTGACGAACGGCAGGTCGTCGGGAACCGCGGCCTTGCCGAGCAACGCCTTGGCGATTCCGGCGCCGAGCTTGTCGGCGACCTCGATCACCTCATCGGTGCAATGCAGCGTGCCGGCACCGACCAGCATGGCAACTTTCTTGCCGGCATTCAGCACCTCGGCGGCGCGACGCAGTTCCGCGTTGGTCGGCAGCGGATGCGGATCGGGAGCCCCGATACCGGAATGGATAGTGCCATGCGTATCGGGCGGCTGCGCCACCGCCTTCAGCTCCTGCAAGTCTTTGGGTAAAATGATGCATGTCACCTGGCGGTCGGACTTGGCGATGCGCATCGCGCGATCGATCAGATGCCGGACCTGCGCCGGCGTGCTGGCCTGCTGCACGAAAGCGCCGGCCACGTCCTTGAACAGCACCTCCAGATCGGTCTCCTGCTGGTAATGTCCGCCCAGGGAGTTGCGATCCTGCTGACCGACAATCGCGAGCACCGGCTGATGGTCCAGCCGTGCGTCGTAGAGACCGTTCAGAAGGTGGATGGCGCCGGGACCGGAGGTCGCCATGCACACGCCCGACCTCCCCCGTAAATTTGGCATGGGCCGACGCCATGAACGCCGCCATCTCCTCGTGCCGGACCTGCACGAATTCGAACTTATCCTTGTTGCGATTCAGCGCACCTACCAAGCCATTGATGCCGTCGCCGGGATAGCCGAAGATGCGACGAACTCCCCATTCGTGCAGGCGTTGCCAGACGAAATCGGCGACGGTGTCGGCCATGCGGGTGTTCCCGAGGGATGGTCACAAAGGACGGCCTCTGCAGACGGTCCTCCCGATGCGGGCTCAACGCGAGCGGGCCGGGGCCGTTTCTCCGCCCTTGACGCGAGAAAAATCTTGCCTGCGCGCACAAGGAATTGCACGGCCGCCTCCGAACTTCGTGAGCGGGAGACGGTTAAACTTATTGCCGGATGCCCGATCAAACGGCGGCATCCGCCGGCGCAAACCTTCGAGGAGCGAACAAACCCATGAAGAACAGCATCAACGAGTTGTTCCTGAGTTTTCTTCAGGACATGTACTACGCCGAGCGGCAAATCCTGAAGGCGCTGCCGAAGATGGCGAAGGCCGCGCAAAGCGAGGAGTTGAAGCAGGCGCTGATCCATCACCGCGAGGAGACCCAGCATCAGGTGGAGCGGCTCCAGCAGGTGTTCGAGAAAATCGGCAAGCGCGCGCGCGGCCAGACCTGCGAGGCCCTGAACGGCATCGTGGAGGAGGGCGAGGAGGTGGTCGAGGAGTTCGAGGCCGGGCCGGTCCGCGACGCCGGCATTCTGGCCAACGCACAGGCGGTCGAGCATTACGAGATGGCCCGCTACGGCACCATGGTCGCGTGGGCCAAGGTTTGCGGAATGAACGGACGCGGTGCGCTTGCTGGAGGAGACGCTGGCGGAGGAGAAGAAAGCCGACGAGCTGCTCAACCAGATCGCCAACAGATCGGTCAATCAGCAAGCGCAGAAGGCGGCTTGACGCTCGACTCTGCGGTCCCCCTAAGTTTCGGGGTCCGGAAGGAGCGTCGATGAGGGGACTTGACCATGGCCAAGCGCACGAGACCCCCGCGCAGCGCGACACCGTCGAGCGGGTCATGCACGAGTTCAAGCATGGCGAACTGAAGAGCGCCGGCGGCAAGGTCCGCAACCCGAAGCAGGCGGTCGCTATCGCGCTGTCGGAGGCCGGCGCATCCAATCGACAAACGCCGGCGGAAAACCGCAAGCGCCTTCGGAAAACCAAGCGCAATGAGCGCGACGGCCGCACCGCCCGGGCCGAGTCCGAGGGCACGACCCGCAAGGCGCTTTATGCAGCGGCGAGGCGCAAGGGAATTCGGGGACGGTCGCGAATGACCAAGGCGGAATTGGCGGCAGCGGTGCGCTAGCGTCAGCCGCCGCGGACGGCGACCAGACGCCATGCCGGATCGCGCGACGTAAGGTCGCGCTCGAAGGTCCAGACATCCACCAACTCGGTAACGGCCTCGGTGCCGGACACGGGTGAACCCGCCTGATCCCTGAGCAGGCTGATCTGGTCGGAGACAAAGCGAACGGACAGCCGGGCCCGCGTCCCTCCGAGCTCGGCGGCTTCGATCGTGGCGCCATGAATGGCGCGAATCTCGCTCACCTGCCTATGCCCCGCGTGCTCTCTCGCTGCGATCGCCTCCTCGAAAGGGCGGTAGACGTCGTCGGCCACGAGCTTGCGCAACTGCGTCCGATCGCCCGCCGCGAAGGCGGCCACGATCATACGGAAGGCGCCCTCGGCGCCCTCGAGAAAGCGTGCCGGATCGAAGCCGCGATCGATGTCGCGCATCCGCGCCAACGTCTCGCCGGTGGCGCTGGCGGGGTCGGGAAGCGGACGAGCCGGCGCGGCCGGCGGCTCCGCGTGACCCTCAATGATCTGGCCTGGGCGCGGTGCGGGCGACTGGACCGGAGGTTGCGGCCGTTCGAAGCCGGTGCGCCGACCCAGAATGCTCCTCAGCCGCAGCACCAAAAAGGCGGCAATCATGCCGAACAGGATCAGATCGACCGGGAAACCGCTGCCGAAGTCCATTCACGCTTCTCCTTGTGCGATCACAGATAGGAGCGCGGGGACCGGGTGACAATTTTTTCCGTCGATTGCCCGGCGGACGCCTCTTCTGTATCCGGGGCCAATGATCCTGCTGCGCCACGGCCAGAGCGAATTCAACCTCCACTTCACCGCCACCCGGAAGGACCCCGGCATCGTCGATGCCCGGCTGACCCCGCTCGGGCATGCCCAAGCCGAGCAGGCGGCAGTGGCACTCGCCGGGGAGCCCATTCGGCGGATCATCACCTCCCCTTTTACCCGGGCCCTGCAGACCGCCGCGCCGATAGCGCGCGCCCTCGATCTCGCGGTGATCGTCAATCCGTTGGTCGGCGAGCGGGGCGCCTTCGCCTGCGACATCGGCACACCGCGGACAGAGCTGGCGTTCACCTGGCCGGAGATCGATTTCACCGCGATTGAGGAGGTTTGGTGGCCGGCCATGCCGGAGCCGGCGAGCGCCGTGGTCAACCGCGCCGGCCGCTTCCGCGCCGAGATGGCGGCGCTGGCGGACTGGGCGGATACTCTGGTGGTGAGCCACTGGGGCTTCATCATGGCGCTGACCGGCCTTAGCGTACAGAACGGCACCTGGATGCGCGTCGATCCGACCGCCCCGGCGCCGACCGAAATTCCGTGGCGGCCGTGATGGCCGCTACCGCCGGCGGTAACGCCGCTGAGCCAGCCGAGGAGGGCCCATGTCGCTGTTCGATCTGACCGGTAAGGTCGCGGTCGTTACCGGTTCATCGAAGGGGATCGGGCGCGCGATCGCCGAACGACTTGCCGAGCACGGCGCTCGCGTGGTGATTTCCAGCCGCAAGGCGGATGCCTGCGAGGCGGTGGCCGTCGGCATTCGCGAGCGCGGAGGCGAAGCGGCCGTCATTCCCTGCCATATCGGGCGCAAGGAGGAGTTGCAAAACCTGGTCGCACGGACCGCTGCATTGTGGGGCGGTCTCGACATCCTGGTCTGCAACGCCGCGGTGAACCCCTATTTCGGGCCGGCTGGCGGAGCCTCGGACGAAGTCTATGAGCGGGTGATGGGCGCCAATGTGCGCAGCAATTTCTGGCTGTGTAACATGGTGCTGCCGGGAATGGCGGAGCGTGGCGGCGGCGCGATCATCATCATCTCGTCGGTCGGCGGCCTGCGCGGTTCGTCGCAGCTCGGCCTCTATGCCATCTCCAAGGCAGCCGACATGCAGTTGGCGCGCAACATCGCGGTGGAGTGGGGACCGAGAAATATTCGCGCCAACGCCATCGCGCCGGGGCTGGTGCGCACCGATTTTGCCCGTGCACTGTGGGAGGATCCCGAGCGGGAGCGCGCCCGCAGTGCGATCACGCCGCTGCGGCGCATCGGCGAACCCGACGAGATCGCCGGGGCCGCCGTGTTTCTGGCGGCGAAGGCGGGGAGTTTCGTTACTGGCCAGACGATCGTGATCGACGGCGGCACCACGATCGGTTGAGATCGGTCAGCGGCGGTCTTGCGTCGCCGCTTGCAGTCGGGCGCGGAGCCACTCGTACCAGGCCTCCATCCCCTGCCCGCTCTCGGCCGATACCTGTAAGACCCGAATCCCCGGATTTACCTGGCGCGCGTAAGCAATGCAGCGGTCGACATCGAAGCGAAGATGCGCCAGCAGGTCGATCTTGTTGAGCAGCATCACCTCGCAGGCGCGGAAGATGTGCGGATATTTGATCGGCTTGTCCTCGCCTTCGGTCACGGACAGGATCACCACTTTCGCCTGCTCGCCCAAGTCGAACAGAGCCGGGCAGACGAGATTGCCGACGTTCTCGATCAGCAGCATCGCGCCGCGCTCGGGGGCGAGTTGGCGCATCCCGCGCGCCACCATCTCGGCTTCCAGATGGCAGCCCGTGCCGGTGTTGATCTGCACGACCGGCGCGCCGGCCGCACGGATGCGCTCGGCGTCGTTGATCGTCGCCTGATCGCCCTCGAGCACGGAGATCGGCGCTTCGTCCCGCAGATCGCGGATGGTGCGCTCAAGGATCGCGGTCTTGCCGGCGCCGGGCGCGCTCATGAGATTGACGGCCAACACCTCGCGCCCGGCCAGCCAGCCGCGATTGCGCTCCGCCGCCACCTGGTTTTTGGCGAGAACCGCTTGTTCGATGGCGACGGTCCGCCCGTGATCGTGCGGGTGATCATGATGGTGGTGATCGTGCGGATGATCGTGGTCATGATCGTGCAGATGGCCATGAGCGTGATCGTGCGGATGGTGATGGCCATGCTCCCCGACCCGTAACTCGCTATAGACCGGCTCGCTCCCGGTCGAGCATCCGCAGGTGGCACACATCACACGAGCTCCATTTCCTTGACCCGCAACTCCTCGCCGGCGATGATGCGCAGATCGGCGCCGCCGCAGGCGCAGCTTCCGAAGGGGGAATGTAGTTCCGTCTCGGCGCCGCATGCGCTGCACACCGCCCGGCCGGTAATCTCGACGAATTTCCAGCATGCGCGCCTTCGACCACGGTGTCCTTGGCGCAGGCATCGAAGCAGAAGCGCACCGCATCCTGCTGCACCGCCGCCAGCGCCCCGATCTCCAGCCGCACGCGGAGCACCCGCGACCCGGCCGCCCGCTCGGCGCAGGCTTCGACGATCGCATTGGCGATGCTGAGTTCGTGCATCGCTAGCAGATCCGCGGCAGTTGCTCGCCGACGAGCATGTCGACGATGCGCTCGCCGCCAAACGAGGTCTGCATGGTGACGATATCCGGCTGTCCGCCACCACCTCGCCGATGATCACCGCCTCGCGGCCAGCCTCGTGCGCCCGCATCGCGGCGAGCACGCGCGCGGCATCCTCCGGCGCGATCACGGCGATCAACTTGCCCTCATTGGCGAGATAGAGCGGATCGAGGCCGAGGATTTCGCAGGCGCCCTTGACCTGCTCCCGGAGCGGCAGGTCGCGCTCCCGGATACGGATCCCCACCTTGGAGCTGCGCGCGAACTCGTTCAGCACGGTCGCCGCCCCGCCGCGCGTCGCATCGCGCAGGCAGCGAATGGCGGGGCGATGCGCCAGCATCGCCCCGATCAGCCCATGCAACGGTTGGCAGTCGCTCTCGATGTCCGCCTCCAGCGCGAGCTGGTTGCGCGCGATCAGGATCGCCGTTCCATGGTCGCCCAGCACGCCGCTCGTGATCACCACATCGCCCGGGCGCGCGCTCGCCGCCGACAACGACACATCCGGGGCGATTACACCGATCCCCGAGGTGTTGATGAACAGCTTGTCCGCCGCCCCGCGCTCGACCACCTTGGTATCACCGGTGACGATGCGGACGCCGGCCCGGTCGGCGGCGGCGGCCATGCTGGCGCAGACGCGACGCAGCAGCTCGACCGATAGCCCCTCCTCCAGGACCATCGCGCAGGACAGTAGCAGCGGCCTCGCCCCGCTCACCGCCAGATCGTTCACGGTGCCGCAGACGGCGAGCTTGCCGATATCGCCACCAGGGAAGAACAGCGGATCGACCACATAGCTGTCCGTGGTGAACGCCAGCCGATCGCCTCCGGCCGCAAGCTCCGCCAAGCCGACGACCGCCTGATCTTCCAGCCTGTCCAGCAATTCGTTGCCGAACGCGCCCAGGAACACGTCTTCGATCAGCGCGCGCATCGCCTTGCCGCCGCTGCCGTGCGAGAGGTTGATATGCGAATCGCGCAGGCGCGCGCTCATGCGAGCACACCCTGTTTCGATGGTGCAGCCAGGCGTCCGTAATTGTAATAGGCCGCGCAAGCGCCTTCGGTGGACACCATCAGCGACCCGAGCGGGGTCTCCGGGGTGCAAGCATTGCCGAACACCTTGCATTCGTGCGGTTTGATGACGCCCTTCAGCACCTCGCCGCATTGGCAGGATTTCGGGTCGGCAATCCTGATGGCGGGCACGGCAAATCTCCGCTCGGCGTCGAACGCCGCGTAATCGGCGCGAATCCGCACGCCGGAATGATCGATGGAGCCGAGGCCCCGCCATTCGAAGAACTCGCGCAGCTCATACACCTCGCCGATCGCCGCGAGCGCCGCCGGGTTGCCGTTCGCCGGCACGACCCTGCCATACTGGTTCTCCACCTCGCAGCGGCCCTCGGCGAGTTGGCGAAGCACCATCCATGTCGATTGCAGCACGTCCAGCGGCTCGAAGCCGGCGATGGTGATCGGCTTGCGGTAGTGGCCGGCGATAAAGCCATAGGGCCGCGTACCGATGACCATGCTGACATGCCCGGGCCCGAGGAATCCATCGAGGCTCATCTCCGGCGAATCAAGCATCGCCTTGATGGTCGGGATTATGGTGATGTGGTTGCAGAACAGCGAGAAGTTCCGCACCCCCTTGGCCTTCGCCTGGATCAACGTCATCGCGGTGCTGGGCATCGTGGTCTCGAAGCCGAGGCCGAAGAAGATCACCTCGCGTTCGGGATGGCGCTGCGCCAGTGCCAGCGCGTCCAACGGCGAATAGACCATCCGCACATCGGCCCCGTCGGCCTTCGCCTTCAGCAAACTCTTGCGCGAACCGGGGACGCGCATGGCGTCGCCGAAGGTGGTGAAGATCACCTCCGGGCGCTCCGCCAGCGTCACGCAATTATCCACCCGCCCCATCGGCAGCACGCAGACCGGACAGCCCGGCCCGTGCACGAACTCCACCTCCTCCGGCAGCATCTGCTGGATGCCGTACCGGAAGATCGTGTGCGTGTGGCCGCCGCACACCTCCATGATCTGCAAGGGCCGGTGCCGGGCGCGCGGAATGCGGGTGACGAGGCGGCTTATGTCGGCCGATAGCGCGCGCGCCTTATCGGGGTCGCGGAACTCATCGACGTATTTCAAGAGCGCACCTCCGCCATGCCGCCCCGATCGGCAGCCAGCAGCGTGTGCACGAGGTCCCACAAGATGTGATAGATCGCGACGTGAGTTTCCTGGATCCGGTGAATGCTGTCGCTCCGCACCACCAGGCAGTGATCGAGGTCGGCGCTAAGCGCCATCTTGCCGCCGTCGTAGCCGGCAAAGCCGATGGTGGCGGCGCCCAGCTCCTTCGCCTTGGCGAACGCCGCGAGCAGGTTCTCCGAGTTGCCGCTAGTGGAGAAGCCCACCAGCCCGTCCCGCGGCCCCATCAGCGCAATCACCTGGCGGACGAAGATATGGCCGAAGCCGACATCGTTGCCCACCGCCGTGACCATCGCCATGTCGGCCGCCAGATTGATCGCGGTCAGCGCCGGGCGACCGGTGGTGACGGGATGCAGGAACTCGACGGCGAAATGCGCGGCATCGCAGCTTGACCCGCCGTTTCCCATGCTGAACAGCCGACCGTCGTTGCGGTAGACCTGAGCGATCGCCTCGGCGGCGGCGACGACGGCCGGGCCGTTCTCGGCGAAGAAACGCTGCTTGGCCTCGACGCTGTCGCCCGCCTTCTGCCGGATCGACTCCAGCAATGCCGGACGCAGCCGGCCGGGCTCCGCCGGCACCCCATGCAGGAACGGATAAAGTCCACGCAGCGGCTGATCCGACATCTCAGGCCTCCGCGGAGAGGCGCATCGCATCCTCCTCGCCCGCCATCTCGTCGAGCTCCCGCAGCAACGCGAGCGTCCGCGCCGCTTCCGCCTCGTCGAGCCGGCTCATCGCGAACCCCACATGCACCAGCACCCATTCGCCTACGCACGCCTCGGTGGGGTGATCGTCGGCGACGATGAAACCGATATTCACAGGCCGGCGCACCCCGCCCACCTGCACCATCGCTAACGCTTCGGCGGCGTCGATGATGGCAACAATCCGGCCCGGAATCCCAAGACACATGGCCTCACCTGTTCATCCGTTGCCGATCATGCCAGCGTTCGCGCCGCCGCGACAACCGCCTGACCGAGCGCCAGGCCGCCGTCATTTGCCGGAACCAGGCGGTGCGTCAGAACCGTCAGGCCATGCGCCGCCAGACGCTCGCTCACCTGTTCCAGCAAAAGGCGGTTCTGAAACACGCCCCCGGTGAGAGCGACCACGTTGGTCGCCGCCGCGGGGCCATGTTCACGCAAGGCAACGACCACGGTCTCGATCGCCGAAGCCAAACCCGCGTGAAAGCGGGCCGACAGGATCGGGACCGGCGTCTCCTCGACGATGTCATCGAGCAGCGCCCGCCACATCGGCCGCGGCTCGACCACCAGAAATCCCGCCTCCGCCGCCAAGTCGAAACGGTACGGGCTATCGGTTTCGCTCGCGGCCAGCGCCTCGAATTCGGCCGCCGCCTGGCCCTCGTAGAGCGCGTGCTCACGGCAGACGCCGGCCGCCGCCGCAACCGCGTCGAACAGCCGACCGCAGGAGCTCGCCAACGGCGCATTGACCCCGCGCGCGATCATCCCGTCCAGCACGGCAAGGGGCTTGTTGGCGAGGAAGCGCAACAGCCGGGTGCCGCCGTAGCGCGATGCGAACCGATCCCGGCCCATTGCGGCCGCCAGTTGAGCATAGGTGTTGCGCCAAGGCTCGGCGATCGCCCGCGCGCCGCCCGGCATGGCAACCGGCTTGAACCAAGCCAGCCGCCGGAAACGGCGATAGTCGGCAAGCAGAAATTCGCCGCCCCACAGCGTGCCGCCAGCGCCATATCCGAGCCCGTCCAGGGCGACGCCGAGGACCGGTAGATCAGGCGTCACCCCGTTCTCCGCCATGCAGGACGCGACATGGGCGTGATGATGCTGCACCTCCACCAGGATCCCCTCCCGCTCGATCCCCAATTTCGAGGACAGGTATTCGGGATGCGGATCGATCGCGATGACGCGCGGCTCGTGCTCGAACAGCGCGAGATATCGATTGATGGCGCCGGTGTAGTCGGCGAGCGTGCGCGCGTTGTCCAGATCGCCGATGTGATGCGACAGGATCACCTGACCCTCTCGCAGGAGGCAGAAGCAATTCTTCTGCTCGCCGCCCATCGCCAGCACCGACGCGCCCTCGAAGCCGGGGGGCAAGGTGAGGGGCGCCGGCGCATAGCCGCGGGCGCGGCGTATAACCCGGATCGCGCCGCCCATCCGGCGCACCACGGAATCATCGACGCGGCAGGTGATGTCGCGATCGTGCAGCAGCAAATGGTCGGCGATCCCGCTCAGGCGGGTGTAGGCGTCGGCGTTGTCGATACATTGCGGCTCGCTCGCGCGATTGCCGCTGGTCAGCACGATCGGCCGGTCGATGTCGGCCAGAAGCAAATGGTGCAGCGGCGTGTTCGGCAACATGCAGCCGAACGTGCGCAACCCCGGCGCCACGCTCTCCGCCAGCCCCGCGCTCGGCAGCCGCTCAAGCAGCACGATCGGCGCCGCCGGGCTCCGCAGCGCCGCCTCATCCTCTGGCGTCACCACGCAATAACGCCGCAGCGCGCCGACATCGCGCGCCATCAGCGCCAACGGCTTGCCGCGCCGGTGCTTCGCGTCACGCAAGCGTCCGACCGCGCTCTCGTCGGTGGCGTCGCAAGCAAGCTGAAAGCCGCCGAGCCCCTTAATGGCGACGATCTGCCCGGTCAGCAACAGCCGGCGCGTCTTCTCGATGGGCTCTCCGCCGCACGAAAGCCATACGCGCGGACCGCATTCCGGGCAGGCGATCGGCTGCGCGTGAAAGCGCCGATCCGAGGGATCCTCGTACTCAGCCCGGCAGGCAGCGCACAATCCGAACGCACGCATGGTGGTATTGGCGCGGTCGTACGGGATGGCCTCGATGATGGAGAGCCGCGGCCCGCAATGCGTGCAGTTGGTGAATGGATAGTGATGGCGCCGCGCCCCCGGGTCGCCGACTTCGCGCCGGCACTCTTCGCAGGTGGCCGCGTCGGGCACGACGGCGGTATGGGCGCCGCAAGCTTGGCTCGCAACGATGCGAAAATCGGTATCGGCAAGGCACGCGGCCGGGGTGCAATCGATACGGTCGATCCGCGCCAGCGGCGGCGGGCTTCGGGCAAGCTCGTCCACGAACGCCTCGATGGCCCGATAGGGCCCACACACCTGCACGCTAACGCCCTCACCGTCGTTGCTCACGCTGCCGCGCAATCCATGGCGTCGCGCAAGGTGCCACACGGCAGGCCGGAAACCTACGCCCTGCACCATCCCGTGCACCCGAATGAGCGCGCCGGTGTCCGAAAATCCCGGCCTGATCGCGTCGTTCACATCGTGCTGATCTTGATGTAGCGGGCGACGTCCTTTGCGTTGGCGGCAACCACCGCGAGTACCAGCGCGCCGATGACGACCTTCCAGAACCCGCTCATGGATCGCTCCTCTCTTCCATGTTCTCCTGCTCGTGCAGCAGGCGCCGGATCAACGCCTCGACAGCGTCAACGGCGGGACCGATCGCCGCGGCGACCGGTGCGCTCAGGCCCATGACCCCGTCCTCGTCGCCGAAGGTCAGCGGTTCGCACGCGACCACGAGCAGGCGCGGACAGCCTGCGCCCAGCATCCGGGCCAGCCGCAAGACCTTCGCCGGATCGAGATCGTGCGGCGAAAAGATGGGATCGGCGTCTTCGTCGGCGGACACCGGCTCCGGCTCGATCACCGACACCGTGCCGGGAGCTTCGCCGCGCTGCATGGCGTCGATCATCACCGCTGCGCCGTATCCGTCCATCAGTGCGTAGGTGAGATCGATCCCGCGAATGCCGAAATCGACCACCTTGACGCCCGCCGGCGCACCGCGTTCGGCAAGGCGGGCGACGACCTCGACGCCAAACCCGTCATCACCCATGAATACATTCCCGATGCCGGCGACCAGGATTCCGCTCATCGGCCGAGGCCCGTCAAAGGTTCAAGTTCGCTCGGCGTGAAGAAGAAGCGGTGTCCGGGCATTCTCTGCATTCCAAGATCGCGGCCGGGATCATCGAGCAACGTGACCGCGACATGCACCCGGTTCTCGAAGTCGCGCTCGATCGCTTCCACGATCGCGACCTGGTCCTTGAGCACGATGTCAAACACATCTCCGCCCGGTTTCGGACGCAGCCGCACGCGATCGCCCACCTGCAGCGCTTCGCTCCCGGCCGTCGACGGTGCGCGCGGATTTCGAAGCGTGCCGTGCAACCGGTGCAGCTGTTCGGGGAAAGACCGTTGACGCGGTCCAGGAGCGCCCGTGCCCGCGGATCGGTCGCCGCCATCTCGCGCTTTTCGTTCTCGGTCATGCTGAGGGTGCGCAGGATCAGAATTTCGTCGATCTCGGTCGAATCGAACAGATCGCCGGAGCTTTCCGGTGCGATTTCGGGAAAGTCGTAGAGGATGATCGGCGACGACAACATCGTCTCGACCGTCCCCGGCTTGCCGATCAGCACCGGCCAAGTACCCTGGTTCTCGCAGCGCGCGGCGGCCTCACGCAGATCGTCCGGCGGGTCCATCATCGAGACGAACGCCCCGTTGCGATCCCGAGCAAGGTGTGGGTGGAGGCGAAGGCCCGGCGTTGCGCCAATTCGCGGCTAGCCCTGTCCGCGACATCCAGCGGGGTGACGTTCTCGATCCGAATGGTCAGCCGATACGCGCCCGGAGCCACCGCCAACGCAGTGATCATTACGCGCCCCCGCAGCTCTCGAGCGGTACGGAGCACCAGGCCGCAGATGCCGTCGGCGTCTCGAACCGGCTCGATCTCCCGACTGCCCGAAAAGACGAATGGAACGGTGATGCCCTCCGCTATCCGGCCGATCGTCGCGGTCGCGCTGACTTCGCGCTCGACCGCCTCCTCCCATGCCAGGAAGCGCTGGCCCGCCACTTCCAAGGACGCAACAGGCGTGAACACCGGATCGGTTAGCGGAAGCTCGGCCAGCCTCTCGGGCAGCGCGCCGATGTCGCGCGCCACCAGGTGCAGAAACCGCACCCGCAATTCCAACGCCGTCGCCGCGTCCCCGCGCAGCAGGCACTCAGTCTGCATGGCGCACGGATCACCGAAGGCCGCGTATCCTGCGGGAAATACGCCGCCGAACGTCCAGCGCTGCCGGTTCTTCACCGAAGACGGCCGATAGGGATAGAGGATATAGCCCTCGTAAAGCACCGCATCGACAATCGCCCGCGCATGATCGAGGTTCATGACGGTGGATTCCGCGTGTTCAGCAACGCGGCGACCGCCAGATCCAGGGTCGGATAACCACCCTCGCGCTTGAATCGCTGAAGCTGCTCGAACACGTCGCGGCCGAGACACAGAAACAGCCCGTTCGGGTAATAGACCTCCATCATCGCCCGCCAGGTTGCGACGGGCAGCCGATAGCCGGCTTCCTTGTTCCAGGCAATCTGTTCGATCTGCAATCGGCCTTCCGGGTCGGCATAGAAGACCGAGCCGCTGAACAGTAGCGATAGCGGCACCTCGCCGTCCTCCAGCCCGTCAAAATACGTGGTCGCGGCAATGTTGAAATCATAGCTGCACGGCACCGGCATATCGATCGTGCATTCGCCCTCGAATGCCGGGATCGACACGTCGGTGTGCGTCCACAGAAAGCTGCGCAACGTCTCGCCCCAGCGATCCTTGAGGCCGAACAGCTCGATCAGACGCTCGTGCTCGCCCGACCGGTAGCGGCGCCGCGTCGGCTCGATCCGGATCTGACAGTGCAGCATCACGTTTCGAATCGGGATCGCCTTCGTCTCGTTGACGACGTGCAGCGCACAGATCAGCAGAGGCGCCGCCGCGTGACGCTCGGTGCGCATATCGGCGACCGTGAAACCCAGATCGATCACCGCGCTGCCTCCAGCCGAAGCCGGGCGAAAAAACCCTCGATCGCCTGCCAAACCTCGGTGTCGCCGGAAAGTCCGCGCCATTGGCGCCGGATCGTGCCAACCAGCGCATAGCAGCGATCGATCGGCGCCCGGTAATATTCGCGGAGGCCATGTCGCCGATTGATCAGCAGCGCCTCTACATCCGGACTCAGCGCAAGCAGCACCGGATTGGCGGCCGCGAGAGACGACCATCCCTCCAGGTGCAGCAGAGACTCGGTCGCTCCCGCCGGCCCCGGATAGAGCGCGACGGGACGCCCTTCCGAAGTGCTGTGGAAGATGAACGCGATGTCGATCGGGATTTGCAGCGACTCCCAGTCGGAGTCGGACATGTGGAAATCGGCCAAGGCCGTGATCCGTCGCGGCGCCGCCCGCAGCCGCCCCTCGGTCCGGCTCGCCGTGGCCGCGCAGGCGCGGCACGCACAAAGCAGGCGCCGGCCGACGATGTCGATCAGATGCGCGTGCTCCGGCGGGATCGCGGCCTTGCAAACCTCACAGCGTTCCACCGAGGGGGACGCGAATTCGCTGGAGTTGCCTGACCCAGTTATGCGCCACCCGGTTATGCGCCGATGCCACGGCGACCATCGGACTACCCGGCCAAAGCCGGATCAGCCTCTCGATCTCGAGCGTCTCAAGATCGGGCGCCGCCTCGACCACCGCCGCCTCGATCTCACCTCGGAGCGCCGCCGTGTCGATGCGCGCCGGCCCCTCGTCGATCCCCGGCCCCTCGTCGGTCCAACGGACGCACACATGCGCCCGGGTGGAATTGCTCTCCACCAGTCGGAGGTCGAGCCCGCTTGCGGCAATGCGAGGACGCAAGTCCTCCAACGCCCGCCGAACTCGCATCTCGACCGTCTCCGGGTGCAGCCCGTGCAGCAGCAGAACGGCCCGCACCGTTTCGTCCTCGGCGAGACGACCAAGGAGCGCGCCGGCTTCGGCGGCGATCGTCGCCGTCATGCGCGCCAATGCCAGAGCGTGCAGCTCCAACACCACCTCCAAAAGCGCGCGCGCCGGCTCACGCGCGGCCGGATCGGGCAGCGACTTCGAGCCTCGCGATCAGCTCCTCGATGCGGCGCAGCGACGGCTCGATCGTCTCGTCGGTCATGGCTCCGCCGGGCGGTGGGCGTGCGCGGCGCCGAACGTCGGCGAGTGCACCTTCTCGACCGTCTTGCCGTTGCCCACGAACATATGCACGCCACAGGGCAGACACGGATCGAAGCTGCGCACCGCCCGCATGATATCGATGCCCTTAAAATTCTCGGGCCCGTTCTCCTCGAAGATCGGCGTATTCTGCACCGCGTCCTCATAGGGGCCGGGGGTGCCGAATTTATCGCGCGGATTGGCGTTCCACGGCGTCGGCGGGTACGGGTGATAATTGGCGATCTTGCCGTCGCGGATCACCAGATGATGCGACAGCACCCCACGCACCGCCTCATGGAAGCCGCAGCCGATCGCTTCGTCGGGCACCTTGAAGTCGGTCCAGGTTTGCGTCCGCCCGGCCTGCACCTCGGCGAGCGCCTTCTCAACGAAGTGCAGCGCGCAGGCCGCCGCGTAGGCCTGAAAATAGGTGCGCGCGCGGTCACGCTCGAGGGCGTTGCTCCATTTCGGGATTTTCCACTCCAATTCCATCTCCGGCTTGAGCGCCGTCTTCGGCAAGTACAGCTTGACGCTGTGTCCGGTCGCCTTGACGTAGCCGATATCGACCAGGCCGGCGAGCGCGGTCGCCCACAACCGCGCGATCGGCCCGCCACCCGTATCCAGCGCCAGATGGTCGTTGCTGCGCTTGTCGAGCCAGCGCGGCGACATCACCCACGAGTAGTTGCCGTTGAAATCCCGCTTCTGTGGCCGCGGCGTGGTGGTCTGATTCCACGGATGGTCCTGGTGGACCGGATTGCCGAGCGGGTCGGCGTGCACGAACTTCTCGCGATTCTCCCAGCCGTCATAGTACGAATGGCCGAGCAGGATGCGCATTTGCAGATTGATGTCCACCAGATCGGTGGTCAACAGCTCGCCGTCCACCACCACGCCGGGGGTGACGAACATGCCACGGCCCCATTTGGTCATGCTGCGATACTGGTAGTCGCACACGTCCGGGTCCTGGAAGGAACCCCAGCAGCCCAGCAGAACCCGCCGCCGTCCCACCTCCTCGTAGCCCGGCAGCGCGTCGTAGAAGAAGTCGAACAGATCGTCATGCAGCGGCACCACCCGCTTCATGAATTCGACGTACTTCATCAATCGCGTGAGATAGTCGGTAAAGAGCTGAACCGTAGGCACCGTCCCCACGCCGCCCGGATAGAGGGTCGAGGGATGGACGTGCCGACCCTCCATCAGACAAAACATCTCGCGCGTGTAGCGGCTGACCTGCAACGTCTCGCGGTAGAATTCGCCGGTGAACGGATTTAACGCGACCATAATATCGGCGATGGTGCGATAGCCGTGGTCGGCAGCGTGCGGCGCCTCGGCGCGCTGCGCCTTCTCCCACACGCTCGGGTTGGTCTCCTTCACCATCTTTTCGCAAAAATCGACCCCCACCAGGTTGTCCTGGTAGATGTTATGATCGAACATGTACTCGGCCGCCTCGCCGAGATTGATGATCCATTCGGCGATCGGCGGCGGCCGGATGCCGTACGCCATGTTCTGCGCGTAGACCGAACAGGTCGCATGGTTATCGCCGCAAATGCCGCAGATGCGGCTGGTGATGAAATGCGAATCGCGCGGGTCTTTGCCGCGCATGAAGACGCTGTATCCGCGAAAGATCGACGACGTGCTGTGGCACTCGGCGACGCGCCGGTTCTGGAAGTCGATCTTGGTGTAGATGCCGAGGCTGCCGACGATCCGCGTGATCGGGTCCCAGTTCATCTCCACCAGGTTCGGTGCCGCCTGCTCGGCTCCGCCGCCGACCCGAACATCGACGTCACGCGCGATTTCAACCATCTCGTTCGACCTTTCCCGTTGCGCGTGACGCCGCTCAGATGCCGTGATAGCCGGTGGTCAGCTCCGCCCGATTGTGGCGCCACCTGGGCTCCTTGTTCAGCGTCGAGTTGGTGATCTTGCGCAGGTTGCGAATAATCGCGCCGTACGGCCGGATCATGCCCGACGACAGTACCGCGCCGGGGGGCTCGTCCATAAATGGCATGAACTTGTCGGGAAACCCCGGCATCGTGCAGCCGATGCAAATGCCGCCCACGTTCGGGCAGCCGCCGATGCCGGCCATCCAGCCGCGCTTCGGCACATTGCATTGCACCACCGGCCCCCAGCAGCCGATCTTCACGAGGCACTTCGGCGAGCCGTACTCCTTCGTGAAATCCGCCTGCTCGTAATAGGCGGCGCGGTCGCAGCCGTTGTGGACGGTGTTGCTGAACAGCCATTTCGGGCGCAACGCCTGATCCAGCGGGATCATCGGCGCCACACCCGCCAATTGGCGCAACAAGTAGAGCAGCGTCTCCATGAAGTTGTCGGGCTGGACGGGGCAGCCCGGAACGTTGACGATCGGCAGCCCGATCTTCGATTTCCAGTCCCAGCCGAAGAAATCGGCAAGCCCCATGCAGCCGGTCGGATTGCCTTCCATCGCATGAATCCCGCCATAGGTCGCGCAGGTTCCGGCACCCACGATGGCAAGTGCATGAGGGGCAAGACGGCTTAGCCATTCCGTGGTGCGGATCGGCTGCCCGGTCTTCGCGTCGGTACCCAACGCCGCCCAATAGCCCTGACCGCTGAGATGCTCGTTGGGAATCGACCCCTCGACGACCAGCACGAAATTATCAAGCTCGCCGCGCGCCGCCCGATGAAAGGCAGTCAGGAACGCCTCACCGGTTTCGTACGCCAGCACCGGATTGTGCAAATGCACTTTCGGCAATCCGGGAATTGCACCGAGCATGACATCCTCGATGCTGGGCTGGCTGGCGGCGGTGATCGACACCGAATCGCCGTCGCACCCCAGCCCGGCCGTAACCCATAAAATATGCACTTCCTTGAGGTTCGGCTCGCGCTGCGTCTTGCGACCGTAAGGCGTTGCCGCCGACGCAGGGTCTGCATCCGACATCGCATCGCTCCTCGTGCTGCATCCAGCGGGCCGCATCGCGCACCGGCTCCAGCAACACGAGCCGGAATAGACACCTTAGGCGCCGAGGACAGTCGAGAAACTCAATAACTCGTGACCGTTTTGACGAGCCTCAAGGTCGAGCATGCTGATGTTTTCGCCATCGACGCTGACGCGAATTTGGTCGTCGATGGAATACCCGGCCGCTGATGCCGTTGCGGCAATGACGCTTTCACCGCCGGGGACTTCGATCCGCAACAGGATCGAGCTGCCGCGGAATGACCGGCTTCGCACACGACCGATCACACCGCCGCGTCCGACCTCCGGTGGATTGCAGCAAACACTTTCCGGGCGCGCCACGACCTCGATCACGTCGCCCGATCGCAGACCGCGCGCATTCGCGACGGCGAAGCGCAGCGTCTGCCAGACAAGCATCGCCGCAACCGCATCGGCGCGCTCCACCCGGCACCGAAGGATATTGTTTTCGCCGAGGAATCCAGCAACGAAGCGAGAGGCCGGCCGTGCATAGAGCGCCTCCGGCGTGCCGGCCTGCTCGATCCGCCCGCGGTTGATGACGGCGATCAGGTCGGACACCGCCATCGCCTCGGCCTGGTCGTGCGTTACCAGCAGGAACGTTTTGCCGGTGCGGCGCTGCAACTGGCGCAGCTCGGCCTGCATCTCGGCGCGCAGCGGCGCATCGAGCGCGCCCAGCGGTTCATCGAGCAGCAGCAGCGGCGGGTCGCGGGCGAGCGCGCGCGCGAGCGCGACGCGCTGGCGCTGGCCGCCGGACAGGCGGTCCGGTGTGCGATCGCCCAGCCCCTCAAGTCGCACCAGCGCAAGCAGGCGCGACACCGTCGCGCGGAGCTCGGAGCGCGCCAGGCCATGACGGCGCAGCCCGAAGGCGATATTGCCGGCGACCGACAGGTGCGGAAACAGCGCATAGTCTTGAAACACCATGTTGACGTGGCGCCGATCGGGCGGCAGCCGCGTCACGTCTTGAAGCCCGGTCCGCCCGCGCAGCCAGACGCGCCCGGCATCGGGAAGGATGAACCCGCCAAGCAGCCGTAGAATTGTGGTCTTGCCGGAGCCGGAAGGGCCGAGCAGCGTGACGAAACTCGCCGCCGGCAGATCCAGGGTGAACTCGTCGAGCACGCGCAGCCCGCCGAAGGAATAGCCGATTCCCTCCAGCCGCGCGACCGCCGCGCTCATCGCCGGCGTGCCCGGCGGGTCTGCCGCTCGGCGGCGAGGCCGCAGAATGCGGTCACCAGCAGCACGAGCGTCGCCGCCGCGTTGATCTCCGGGGTGAGCCCGGAGCGGATGCGGCCGTAGATCAGCATCGGCAACGTCGCCTGGTAGCCGCTGAGGAAGAACGAGCGCAGGAAATCGCCGAAGCTGCTGAGCGCGGCCAGCAGCGCGCCCCCCGCGATTGCCGGGCGCAGCCAGGGCAGCGTCACCAGCCAAAAGCACACGCCGGCGCCGGCGCCGAGGTCGCGCGCCGCCTCGATCAGACGCGGCGGCATCATGCCGAGCCGGGCCGTGACCAGGAGGACCACGTAGGGCGCTGCATGGATGGCATGGCCGAGCATCACGGCAAGCGGGCCGGGATCGAGCGATACCACGCGGATCGCCATGCGCAGCGCGATCGCGTGGACGATGCCCGGGGTGACCAGCGGCACCATCGCGCCACCCAAAAGCGCGGCGCGCAGCCAAACCCGGCGGAGGTGCGCAATCGCCAGCGCCGTCCACACGCCGGCGACGACGGCAACCGTCGTCGAGGCGATCGCGACCAGCAGCGAATAGGCGAAGGCGCGCAGCATCGCGCCGTCGGAGAGCAACACGGCGTACCAGTGCGCTGTCGGCGTCCCCACCGGAAAGCCGACGAGCGGCGCCTGCTTGAGGCTCAGCAGCGCGATCAGGCCGAGCGGCAAGGCGAGATAGGCCACGAACAACCAGTAGAATAAACCCGCGAGCGCACGCCACTGTCGCGAGGAGCCGGGTGTCACGTCGCCGCCGGACGGCTCGCGGAATGCCCGACGCAAGCGAGCGCCAGCGCCGAGAGCGCCGCAGCGGTGAGCAGCAGAATGAAGCTAAACGCTGCGCCGAGCGGCCAGTCCCCGGCCGCATCCGAGAACATGCCGCCGATGGTGACGGCGAACAGTTCCCCGCTCGCCCCGCCCAGCAAGGTCGGTTCGACGAAGACGCCGAGGCTCAGGAGGAACACCAGGAGGCAGCCCGCCAGAACGCCACCCGCGCTCAGCGGCAGGGTCACGCGCAGCAGGCGCCGCGCCGGCCCCGCGCCGAGGTCTGCGGCGGCATCGAGGAGGCTGCGCGGCAGCCGATCGAGGGCGGCGTAGAGCGGCAGCAACATCGACAATGACATCGTGTAGACCATGCCGAAGCCGACCGAGAAGCCGTTGTAGAGCAGCGGCAACGGCGTCTCGATCAAGCCGAGCCGGCGGAGGATGATGTTGATGGCGCCATGATTCGCGAGTAGCAGGATAATCCCGAAGAGGCGCACGATTTCGCCGGTCCAGAATGGCGCGATGAGCAGCAGCAGCAGACGCCCGCGTCGCGCCGGCGGAACGTGCAGCGCCAAGTGGTACGCCAGGGGATAGCTCAGGAGCAGCAGCAATATGGTAGTGCCTGCCGCGAAACGAAAGCTGCGCAGGAACGCTTCGCGATAGCCGGCGCTGCCCACGAATGCCGCGTAATTGCCCGGGCTGTAGCGGGCGACGTGTCCGGGCGGCGCCGGATACGCGTCGAGCAGGCTGATGCGCGCCATTTCGATCAGCGGCCCGATATTGGCGACGGCGATCCACAACAGCGGCACCCCCACCAGCAACAGCGGGACGAGGCGACTGCGTACACCCGGGAGACTAGGCAGCCTGCACCTCCCGCACGGCATGATCGATCAGCTTCGAACTGAGTGCCTGGCCCTCGTAGCTCAGGAAGCGGATGCGCTCGAGTTGATCCGGGGTAAGTTCGAAAGCCCGCCTTTCGCGCTCGGTCAGGTCCGAGCCGGCGTCGGTGAAAGTCGAGGCGTAACCGGCCGAGCGGCTGAGTGCGGCGCCAATTCCCGGCCAAGCGAGCATGGCATCGAGGAACCGGTACGCGTTGTCGCGGTTGGGACCACCCCGAACCACCGAGAAGTTATACACGAAGGCCAGACTACCTTCGCGCGGGATCACCGGTCGGATCGGCTGGCCGGCGAGGATCATCTTGGCGACGACCCCGGCATAGGTCTGGGCGAGGATCACGTCCTCGCCGAGGAGGAGTTGCTGCAACTCGCTGCCGTTTTCGTAAAATTTCAGCACCTGGCCCTTGTCGCGGATCAGCCGGTCGCGCGCTGCATCGACCGCCGCCGCCGCCGCATCGGGCCGGCCGACATAGGCGGCGAAGCTGCCGTCGTCACCCTGATAGAGCATCGTGCATTGCAAGAAGTCTTCGATGACGTAAGTGAGACGGCGTTTGAAGCGCGAATCGAACATTGCGCCCCAACTATCCGGCGCGGGCGTTACCCTCTGCGTGTTGTAGACCAGCACCTCGGTGCCCACGACCAGCGGGACGCCCATCCGCGCGCCGTTCACGCTGTTCCAGGCGGCCTCGCTGTAGAGGCGGGTGATGCGGCGCCAATTCTTCAGGCGCGACAAATCCAGCGGCTCGATGACCGCCGCCTCGACGAACTGGTGCAGGCGGTTGCTGGTGACGACGCATATGTCGGTGAGCGGCCGCGGACGTTCGGCGACCAGCAGGTTGAGCTCCGGCGCCTGGCTGTCGACGAGGCGGATCTGCACCTCGATCCCGGTCTCGGCCTCGAATGCCTGCTTGAATGCCGGCGGGACGAAACCATCGTAACAAGTGATCCGGATCGCCGGCGCGGCTTGGGCCCGGCCGGAGCGCAGCAGCGCCGGTGCCGCCAGCCCGGCGCCGGCGGCGCGCAGCACGCCTCGCCGCGTGACAGGCCGGTGGGCGGGGACTACCGATCGATGCATGGCACCCCACGGGGTATGATGTCCGGGTGAAAACATCATACGGTTGCCGGGCCGGCTGGCAAGGGAGAAGGCGGTGCAGCGAGTCACCATCACCATCGACGACGCGCTGATGGCCGAGCTGGACCGGCTGATCGCCGCCCGCGGCTACCAGAACCGCTCGGAGGCGATCCGCGACTTGGCGCGCGCCGGCGCGCAGCTGGCGGCGGCGGAGATAGTTCCGGATCAGCCCTGCGTCGCGGCGCTGGTCTATGTCTACGATCACGCTACCCGCGAGCTGTCGAAGCGGCTGGCGCATACCTTCCATGACCACCACGACCTCTCGGTCTCGACGCTGCACGTGCATCTGGACCACGACAGCTGCATGGAGGTGACGGTGCTCAAAGGCGCGGCCGGCGCGGTGCGCCATTTCGCCGAACACGTGATCGCCGAGCGCGGCGTCCGCCACGGCCAGGTGGTGGTGCTGCCCGCCGGGGTCGCCGGCTAGCGCTCCGTGGTTCGCCGCTCGATCGCGAGCAGCGTCTCCAAATCGATGGTATGGTGCATCGTCTGCTGCTCAGCCGCGCCCTCGTTGCCAATCAGCGGATCGGCCCGGCCCGCGGCCAGGGCGCCGTAGCTCTGCCGAAGCACCCGATGCATCGCCAGCAGCGGCATCACCGGATCGACGAACAGCCGATAGCCCAAGCGGTACAGCTCTTCGGGCGGCATCGCCATTGCAGCGCGACCGGCGTTGGAGACCATGTACATAAGCGGCGGCGGCAAGCTTTCGCCGATCAGGCGCCATTCCTCGGGCGTGCGCGCCAGCACGAACAGGATGTCGGCGCCGGCCCGCTTCATCGCCTCGGCGCGACGCAGCGCCTCATCCATGCCGGCGTTGCGCACGGCATTGGTGCGCGCGATCACCATCAGATCATCGGACCGGCGGGCGGCGACGCTCTCCTCCACCTTCGCCACCATCAGCGCGGCGTCGATATTGTGCTCGCGACCAATATGGTGATGCGCGCGCTTGGGCAGCAATTGGTCCTCGATCTCGATGGCGGCGAACCCGGCGGCCTCGGCGAGCCGAACGGTCCGGCGCAGATGCATCGGATCGCCCCAGCCGCCGGCGGCATCCAGGATCAGCGGCAGATCGCAGGCGGCGCGGATGTCGAGGCCGTGACGCACCATCTCGGTGAGCGTCAGGTTGGCTTCGGTGAAGCCGGTGAGATAGCCCATCGAACCGCCGCCCAGATAAAGCGCCGGGAAGCCGGCGGCGGCAGCGAGACGCGCCATCATCGGGTTGAGCACGAGCGGCGCCCAGACCGGCGCCTCGCCTTCGACCAGCATCCTTAAGCCCGCCATCTTCGTCCCTCCCCTGAAGGGATACTATCAGGCGGGACGCGCCGAAGGAACGCGACGGGTCAGTGCCGAGACCACCGCCGTGGCGACGATGTTGAGACCGAGGGCGACGATGCCGATATTGAGGTCCTGGAACGCCTGCGGCGCCGCGGGCGCGATCTTGGCGAGCGACGTGTCGAGCGAGCTGATGACCGCCACCGTGATAACGCCCACGCAGATGCCGACAAAGGCGCCTTCCTTCGTGACCGGATTGTGGGCGCGCAAGCTCATCAGCAGCGAGGGGAAGAATTGGGTGACGAAGCTGTAGCCCATCAGCAGCAGGGCGACGATCGTGCTGCCGCCGCGCAGGGTGAAGGACACGGCGACCAGGGCGACGACGGGAACCAGCAGCCGGGCGACGCGCGAGACATGCGCCGCGTCGGGCGTGCTGCGAAACACTGCGTAAATATTCTTCGACAGCAGCGTCGAAGCGGCGAGCAGAATCAGCGAGCCCGGGACCAGCGCGGTCAGCACGCCGGCACCGCCGATGATGCCGACGACCCACGGATTGAAGGTCTTGATCGAAAGCTTGAACAAGGCCAGGTCGATATCCGCTCCCTTCAGGCCCGGCACCTGCAGGATCGCCGCGAAGCCCACGAAGAACACGAACAAAAGGATGAGCTGATAAAGCGGCAGCAGAATCGCGTTGTGGCGAAACACCCGCTCGTTCCGCGCCGTGTAGAGCGCGCCGAAGGAGTGCGGCCACATGAAGAAGCCGAGCGCCGTCAGAACGACGGTGGAATCGAACCAGGCCAGGCTCTGCCCCTTTTCCGGCAGCGCCAGGAAGCCCGGCTTCGCCGTTTGGATGGCGTCGAACATGTGGTCGAAGCCGCCGTAGAGACGGATCGGCAGATAGATGCCCAGGAACAGCACCACCGCCAGGATGGTGATGTCCTTGAGCACCGAGGTCCAGGCCGAGCCGTGCACCCCGGACACCGAGACATACGCCGTCACCACCGCCGCCCCGATCCAGATCGCCACGTCCGGCGAGATGAGCCCGTAGGAGGCGGTGGAGACGATGATGCCGAGCCCCTTGAATTGCAGCACCAGATAGGGAACCAGCGCGACGATGCCGACGATCGAGACGAGAATCCCGAGCGCCGGGCTATCGTATTTGGCGACGAAGAAATCCGGCTGCGAGATCAAACGCTGCGTCTTGGCGTAGCGCCAGATCGGCGGCAGCAGCCAATACGACATCACGTAGGCAAGACAGCCATAACAAAGGATGTAGTAGGCCGGTCCGCCCTTGCCGTAGGCATAGCCGCTGCCGCCCAGGAATGTGAAGGTGGTGTAGATCTCGCCTGCCAGTAGCAGGAACACGAAGATGGAACCGAAGTGGCGGCCCCCGACCGTCCACTGCTCGAGGTTCATGACCTTGCCGTGCCGCGCCCGCAGGCCGAGCCCGAGCGCGAGCGCCGCCGTGAAGACGATGATGGCGAGCGCTGCCCCGGCGCTCACCGCGACGCGCTCCGTTTGCCGGCATCGTCGATCGGCTTTCGGTTCTCCGGGTCGAGCAGGTAGATCAGGCCCATGATGAGGCTGGTCAGGACCACCCACATCACCATCCAAGCCAGCATCAGCGGCAGCCCGGCGATCAGCGGATCGACCCGATTGAAGAAGATGGCCCCGACCAGGATGCCGAGGAACGGCAGGGCGGCGAGGAGGCGGATCAGCATGGCGGGGAAACGCCTCCGGCGGGATTGAGGTAAACGGATTCCGCGGCTAAGGATGGCGGGTCTCGGCAATGTGACCCGCGCGGCGTGCGGAAGCCGATAAGTTTCGATTTGGTAAATAGGCGGCGTGCGTATGAACGCTGCACGCGAAAAGGATGGGAGACGCTTGATGCAAGAGGCTCATGCGCCCGGGCTCGGCCGGCGTACGTTGTTCAAGGCCGGGTTGGGCGCGATCGCGCTGGCCAGTCCGCCGCTGATCAAGGCGCGCGGCGAGGAACCGGTCAAGCTCGGCTTCATCGACCCGCTGACCGGCGTCTATTCCGCGCTTGCGCAGTCGGAGGTGGATGGTGCCAAGCTGGCGGTGGACGACATCAACAAGAACGGCGGCATTCTCGGCCGCCAAGTGCAGTTGCTGGTCGAGGATTCCGCCAACGACGTCGGCACCGGGGTGCAAAAGGCGCTCAAGCTCATCAACCGGGACAAGGTGAACGCGATTTACGGAGACGTGAACTCCGGCATCGCTTACGCGCTGAGCCAGGTCACCAGCGAGCACAAAATTTTCCAGATCGTGCCGGGGGGACACACCGACCCCATCACCGGCAAGGATTGCAAGTGGAACGTGTTCCGCGTCTGTAACACCACCAGCATGGACGCGAATGCGGTTTCCGCCGATCTCATCAAGAAGTTCGGCAAACGGTGGTACTTCATCACGCCGGACTATGCCTACGGGCAGACCTTGCAAGCAGCGTTCGTCAAAAATCTGAAGGATGTCGGCGGCGAGTACCAGGGCGACATGCTGCCGCTCTCCACCACCGATTTCTCCGCCAGCCTGATCAAGGCGCGCGCCTACAAGCCCAACGTGCTGCTCAACAACATGGGCGGGCTATCGCAGATTAACTGCATGAACCAATTCGTGCAGTTCGGCATGACCAAGGATATGGCGCTTGGGGGCGCCTTGTATGAGTTGGAATCGATGCTGTCGGTGCCGCCGACAGCGCTGACCGGCTGGTGGACCTATGAGTGGTGGTGGAATCAGCCGGGCTCGCCGCCATCCGCCGTGAAGTTCAACCAGGCGATCATGAAGACCTACAACAAGCCGGCCGCCTCAGCACGCAACTGGTTCGGCTGGTGCGCCATTCACGCCACCAAGATCGCCGCCGAGAAGGCGAAGAGCCTGGACGCGGTCAAGATGGCCAAGGCGCTCGAAGACGAACCGCTGCCGGACGACGTGAAGTGTCAGAACGGAACGGTGGTGTTCCGCGCCGGCGACCATCAGCTGATGTCGAACATCTTCGTCGGCACCCCGCATCCCGCCGAGGGCGGCAATCCGGCCAACCTGGTCACGGTCCAGGACATCGTCCCCGGCGAGAAGGCGGACATGTCGGTGGCGGAAACCGGTTGTCACCTCACCTGGCCGACGGCTTAGCGCGACCTGTATCCGTCGCCGCCGCCATGGCCGACCGGCTGCGCTGTCCTCCCTTCATGCTCGGCGAATGCCGAGCATCCGCGCCTTCAACCGGCCGCTGGAAAGGCGTGGATGGGCGCGACAAGCGCGAGCATGAGGGAAGTCCGCCGCGATCGACCATGGCGCCAACCCGGTCGAGGTGACTCTTGCTAACTCTGGTTCTCTTCAACGTCTTCAACGGCATCATCGTCGGGCTGTTCTATGTGCTGATGGCCCTCGGGCTGGCGATGATCCTCAATCTCAGCGGCGTCATCAATTTCGCGCACGGCAATTTCCTCGCCCTTGGCGGCTACATCGCCTTCGTGCTGATCCCGCATGTGGGTTTCTGGGCGGCGCTGGTGATCTCGCCGTTCGTGGTCGGGGCGATCGGGCTGATCCTTGAGCGCACCATCATCCGCCCGCTCTATCCGCGCGACCCGGTCTACAGCCTGCTGCTCACTTTCGGCCTCGCCTTCATTATCCAGGATGTGTGCCGCACGGTCTGGGGGCCGACCGGCCTGCCGCTGACCCCGCCCGCCTCCATCAACCAGCCGATCAGCACCCAATTCTTCTTCCTCACCGGCTATCGGCTGTTCATCATCGGCATCGTCGCGATAGCGGTGGCGGCATTGTTCGTGTTTCTCCGCTTCTCACGCATGGGGATGCGCATCCGTGCCGGCACGCTCGACCTGGAGACGGTGGCCGCGCTCGGCATCAACGTGCGGCTACTGCGCTCATTGAATTTCGGCGTCGGCATCTTCCTCGCCGGCCTCGCCGGGGTGCTCGCCGGGGGCCAGATAGGGCTCAATCCGAACATGGGCGACGACCTGCTGCTGCCGGCCTTCATCGCCATCATCGTGGGCGGCGTCGGCAGCCTGATCGGCACCCTGCTGGGCGGGCTCATCATCGGCGTCGCCGCCGCCGTCACCACCGTCTTCTACCCGGCGGGCAGCGAGGTGGTGATCTACGTGATCATGATCCTGGTGCTGCTGATCCGCCCGCGCGGCTTGTTGGGCGAGGAAGGAATGATGGCGTGAGCACCACCATCGGCGAGACCTTCCGGCGCCGGCCGAATTGGAGCAATCACGCCTCATTCGCGCTGATTTGGCTGGTGCTGCTGACGGTGCCGCTCTGGCTGCCGGCGGTCGGCGGCTACACTTCGCTCGCCGGGCGCATTCTCGTCTTCGGCCTGGCGGCGATGGGGCTCAATTTCCTGCTCGGGTTCACCGGCGTGATGTCGTTCGGGCACGCCGCGTATTTCGGCCTCGGCGCCTACGGCTGCGGCATGACCCTGAAATATCTCGCGCACAGCACTCCGCTGGCGATCCTGATCGGCACCCTGGCGGGCACCGTCGGCGGGGCACTGTTCGGGGCGCTGATCGTGCGCCGCAAGGGTGTCTATTTTGCCATGCTGACGATCGCCTTCGGCCAGATCTGCTACTACGTCGCCTATAGCTGGAACAGCTTCACCGGCGGCTATGACGGATTGCGCGGCTTTCAGCGGGCGCCGATAGTAATCGGCTCGCTGATGATCGACATCCAGAACAACACCAACCTGTTCTATTACTTCGTGCTGGCGGTGTTCGCGGTCTGCGTCGGGTTGATGGCGCTGCTGCTGCGCTCACCCTTCGGGCGCACCTTGATCGCCATTCGCGAGAATCAGCGTCGCGCACGCTTCCTCGGCATCCCGGTGGAAGCGCATGTCTGGGCGTCGTTCACCATCTCCACCTTGTTCACCTCGGTCGCCGGCGCGCTCTATGCGCTGGTGAACAACTTCGCCGACCCGACGACGCTCAACTACATCATCTCGGGCGACATCGTCATCATGGCGGTGATGGGCGGGATGCGCAGCTTCTGGGGACCGCTGCTCGGGGCGGCGATGTTCGTCGCGTTGCAGGACTACATCTCGTCGGAGACGGTGAACTGGATGAGCTTCATCGGCCTGATCTTCGTCGTCGTGGTGCTGTTCTTCCCGCGCGGCCTGCTCGGCTACCTGCGGCGGCTTCCCGGATGAGCCTGCTTGAGGTGCAACAGGCGACCAAGACGTTCGGCAGCCTGGTCGCGGTCGATAACGTCTCGCTCACGGTCGAGCCCGGCGAGCTGCGCGCCATCATCGGCCCGAACGGCGCCGGCAAGACCACGTTCTTCAATCTCGTCACCGGCTTCTTCCCGCCCAGTGCCGGGCGCATCCTGCTGGAAGGCCGCGACATCACCCGCGTCAACGCCACCAGGCGGGTCGCGCTCGGCCTGGCGCGCACATTCCAGGTGACGGAGATCTTCCCGGAACTGACGGTGCGCGAGAACGTGCGCATCGCGGTCGAGGTGGCGACCGGATTCCGAATGCGGCCGTGGATCGGCCGCGCCGAAGCGAGCCGCGTGCGCGACCGCATCGATGAGCTGCTGACCGCGGCCGGCCTTACCGCCGTGGCCGACCGGCTGGTGGGCGAACTGTCGCACGGCGATCAGCGCGCCGCCGAGATCGCGATGGCGCTGGCGCTGCGCCCGCGCGTCCTGCTGCTGGACGAGCCGACGGCCGGCATGGGCGAGCAGGAGACCTACCAGATCGCCCGCCTGATCCGCCAACTGCACCAGCAAAGCGGCTATACGGTGGTGCTGATCGAGCACGACATGCGGGTGGTATTCAACCTCGCCGATCGGATCATGGTGCTCGACCAGGGACGGCTGCTGGCCGAGGGCACTCCCGAGGCGATCGCCGCCAATCCGGCGGTGCAGGAAGCCTATCTGGGGAAGGCGGAATGAGCGCGCTCAGTGCCGAGGGGCTGAACACCTACTACGGCAAGAGCCACATCCTCCACGATGTCGGGCTGGAGGTGGCGGAGGGCCAGGTGACGACTCTGCTCGGGCGCAACGGCGCCGGCAAGACCACCACCTTGCGCAGCCTGGTCGGCCTGACCCCGGCGCGCAGCGGCCGCGTCATCGTGTTCGGCCGCGACGCCACCCGGCTGCCGCCATATCGGATCGCGGCGCTGGGCGTCGGATATGTGCCGGAGGGGCGCAAAATCTTCCCCAACCTCACGGTCCACGACAATCTGCGCGTGCCGCTGGAGCGCCCGGGGCCGTGGACCATCGCGCGCGTCTATGAGCTGTTCCCGCGGCTGCAGGAACGTCGACACAATCTTGGCCGCCAGCTTTCGGGCGGCGAGCAGGAGATGCTGTCGATCGGCCGCGCGCTGCTGCTGAACCCGAAGCTGCTGATCCTCGACGAGCCCTCGCAGGGTCTGGCGCCGCTGATCGTGCGCGAGGTGTTCCGGGTGGTGTCGCAAATGCGCGCGGAGGGAATGTCGGTGCTGTTGGTGGAGCAGAACGTCCGCGCCAGCCTGGAGGTAACGGATCAAGCCTACGTGCTGGACCACGGCCAGACGGTCTGGTCCGGTCCGGCCGCCGAACTAGCGGGCGACGAGGAACGCATCCAGGCGCTGGCCGGGGCGTCGGCGGAGCAGTGGTCGCTCGACGAGGTATTGCCGGCATAGGCGGTGACTGGACGGGGATCGGGTGCCGAGCCATGATTCTCTGGGTCGAATCGCAGCCGACCTTGGTGATCGTGCTGCTCGTGCTTGCGCTCAACTACGCATTGGCGGCGCTGATCTTTATCGCCGTCGCCATGATTGCGGAGCGACGCATCGCGCTGCATGTGAAGGCGACGACGCCGGCCATGCTGACCCCGCTCGGGGTCATCCTCGGTCTGTTGCTTCTGTTCCTTGCCTCCCACGTGTGGGCGAATGCGCGAGAGCGCTACGCAACCTCATCGCTCGCGAGGGGAGCGCAGCCCGCGACGCGCTTGTGCTCGCCGACAACCTGCCCACCGAGGTGCGGACGGCGATACGCAACGGGCTCAGCAAATACCTGCACTTCGTCGAGGTGGAGGAATGGCCGGAAATGGCCGAGGCGCGCGCGGTCTGGCGCCAATCTCCGCCCGGACTGCCGGAGGCGATGACAGCGCTGATCACCTTTGCGCCCCACGGTTCGGGTCAGGAACTCGTGCAGCGGCATGCGATGACGGCGCTCGAACACGTCCTGGAGGCGCGACGGGACCGGATCGTGCTCAGTCGCGAGGTCATCGCCCCGATCCAGTGGGTCATCATCGGCCTTCTCGACGCTTTGATGCTGCTGACCATCGGCATGGTTCACCTCGAACGGCCCGCCACCGTCGCCATCAACCTGTTCACCTTCTCGACCGCGATCGCCGCCTGCCTGGTGCTGCTGATGGTCAATGATCGGCCGTTCTCCGGCGGCGGGATCACGATTGATCCGGGGGTGCTGCACGAGATCCGCGTTGAATGAATCGTGCCCGCCGCAAGCGGCGCGGTTTCCACGACGTTCCTCGGATTGCCGTGCCGGCGGGGGGAGCCAATCACCGCGGCTTGTAACCGGTTCCGTCGCGGTGGATGTAGCCTCGGGTGGGGCTCCAGCGAAGGTCGATCCCCGGATACTCGCCCCAATCCGTGTCGGGACGGCGCGAGCCGATTTCGAGCAGTCGCGCCGGTCGGTGGGAACGGTTCTGCAGGTGATGCCCGTCGGCGACACCGGCGGCAAACCCGGCGCAGTCGCCCTCGCGGAGCGGCGTCTCCCCCGATTCCGTCACTAGCATGACCTCGCCCTCCAGCACCCAGACGAACTCATCCTCGGCGCTGTGCCAGTGGCGCTGACTTCGACCAGCTGCCCGGCGGTAGGGTCAACAAATTAACCCCGAACTGACTCAGGCCCGCGAAGTCCCCGAGTTGCTGGCGCATCCGATGCCGACAACGGGCATCGAAGGGAGATGGATAGTCCGACCCTTCGACGGGCGGCGCGGCGGCGGGATCAATGATCGGCATTCTCGGTCCTTTCGGATGGGATCAGGCCGGGCGCCCGCGACGTGGGGTCATTTGCGTCCTGCCCGCCCTCGCGTGGCCGCCTCGTCTAACTTCCGATGCCGCCGATCGCCAGATACTTCACTTCCAGATACTCCTCGATCCCGTATTTCGATCCCTCGCGTCCGAGGCCCGAATACTTCATCCCGCCGAACGGCGCCTCCGCGGTAGAGATGATGCCTTCGTTGATGCCGATCAGCCCCGCTTCGAGCGCCTCCGCGACCCGGAAGATGCGGCCGACGTCGCGGGCGTAGAAATATGCCGCCAAACCGAACTCGGTGTCGTTGGCGAGCCGGATCGCCTCCTCCTCGGTCTTGAAGCGGAATAGCGGCGCCACCGGCCCGAACGTCTCCTCATGGAAGATCACCGCATCCGGCGGCACTTCGGCGAGCAATGTCGGCTCGTAGAAATTGCCGCCCAACTGATGACGCTTGCCGCCGGTCAGCACCTTGGCGCCGCGCTTCAGCGCGTCGGCGATGTGCGCCTCCACCTTCGCCACGCCATCGGCGTTGATGAGCGGCCCCTGCACGACCCCCGGCTCCATGCCGTTCCCGACCTTCATCGCCTCGATCGCCGTCTTGAACTTTTGCGCGAACGCTTCGTACACGCCCTCCTGCACCAGAATCCGGTTGGAGCAGACGCAGGTCTGGCCGGTATTGCGATACTTGCTCGCCATCGCGCCCTGCACGGCGGCGTCGAGATCGGCGTCATCGAAGACGATGAACGGCGCATTGCCGCCCAGCTCCATGCTGGTCTTCTTGATGGTCGGTGCGCATTGCGCGAGCAGCTTGGCGCCGACCTCGGTGGAGCCGGTGAACGACAGCTTGCGCACTGTCGGGTTCCCGGTCAGCTCAGCGCCGATCTCCCCGGATGGTCCGGTAATCACGTTGCACACGCCCGGCGGCATTCCCGCGCGCTCGGCCAGAACGGCCAGCGCCAGCGCCGAGAACGGGGTCTGACTTGCCGGGCGAATGACACCGGTGCATCCAGCCGCCCAGCCCGGCCCGGCCTTGCGGGTAATCATCGCGGCGGGAAAATTCCAGGGCGTAATGGCGGCGAAGACGCCCACCGGCTCCTTCTGCACGATTATACGCCGCCCCTTGGCGTTCTGCGGGATGGTGTCGCCATAAACCCGCTTTCCCTCCTCGGCGAACCAGTCGATGAAGCTCGCCGCATAGGCGATCTCGCCCTTGCTTTCGGTCAGCGGTTTGCCCTGCTCGGCGGTCATCACCACCGCAAGATCGTCGGCGTTCGCCAGCATCAGATCGGACAGCTTGCGGAGGATCGCACCGCGCTCCTTGGCGAGCATCGCACGCCAATCCGGATAGGCCCGCGCCGCCGCTTCGATGGCGCGGCGCGCCTCCGCCGCGCCCATCGCCGGAACCTCGCCCACCGCCTCGCCGGTCGCGGGATTATTCACCGTGAGCGTTCGGCCGCTATCGGCCTGCACCCATTTGGCATCGATGCAATTTGCCTGACGCAGCAGCGTCGGGTCCTTGAGCGGCAGCGGGCTTGCGGGATTGAGCATGACGGGCCTCCGTCCGGAAGAGCCCGGAGGATAGGCGATCAATGGCGTAGTGTCAGGGGGCGGTCGGGCGCCGTTTTTCCCGCCCGCCCCGCGCTCCCGCCAGCACCGCACCCCCGATCAGCAGCACCGCCGCCGCCCGCCCCGGTGTCACCAACCGCCGCTCGTTCAGGAATGCCGGATCGAACGCTTCCGGCCGATCCGGGTCGAGCAGGTGGCTCTCCGCCAGCGCCCGCTCGGCGGCCGACAGCTCCCGCGGCTCGAACTGCTTCAGGCTTCTGCCGTCCGGGCGCATCAGCCGGTCCACGACGGCGACGATGGAACCGCCGGTCTCGCGCAGCGTGGCCGCCAGCTTGTCGGCGCCCACGCCGAGATGCTCGGCCAACAGGCTGTCGCGCACTCGCAGAATCTGCGCACGCATTCCCGGCTTCCCCGGCGGCACCTCCACCGCCAGGTCGCACTCGGTATCAATGCCCATCGAGCGATTGTTGATGTTCGACGAGCCCACCCGCAGCAGCCGGTCGTCCACCACCAGCACCTTGGCGTGAACATAGATGTCGCCGCGCCGCTCGGTGACCAGAGTGCAGAAGCGCAGCCGCCGATGCGCGTCGGCGGCGCGCAGCCGCTGCAGCAGCACCGCGCGAGCGGCGCCCATCACCTTCTGCTCCAGCCAGCCCTCGGCGCGCCGCGGGTTGACGATCACGATCTCCGGCCCGTCGGGTTCGCGCAGCCGAGCGGTGAGCGCATCAGCGATGCGGTGGCCGCTGAAATATTGGCTCTCGAGATAGATCGTGCGCCGCGCCGCCGCGATCGCCGCGAGGTACAACGCTTCGATCTCGCGCGCCTCGGGTTGCGCGCCGTAGGCGGGCTCGGTGCGCGCGATCGCCACGTCCACGTTTGACCGGATGATCACTCGATGCCGCCG
This sequence comes from uncultured Pseudomonadota bacterium, assembly GCA_963762525.1. Classification (GTDB taxonomy): domain Bacteria; phylum Pseudomonadota; class Alphaproteobacteria; order Acetobacterales; family Acetobacteraceae; genus DATFDN01. The sequence goes on along the minus strand of CAVXKT010000003.1, from coordinate 465,223 downwards.
CAAAACGCCACCGAATTGTCGATCACCACGATCTTCTGGTGATGGCAGCGTCGACCGGATGATGGCGGTCGAGTTTGAAGTGAAGCCGCCGCAGAGCGAGCAGATTTATCAGGAACAGCGGCGTCACGCCCCGGAACGGCCTCTTCAGGAATGCCAAGTCCCAGCGCAGGAAATAGACCGCAGCCCGCGGCGTGCGGCGCACCGCATAGGTCAGTAGCGCGCCCAATCGGTCGGGCACGTCATCGCATTGGCCGTCGTGCTTCAGCAGGATGCGGCGCGTCGAAGTCCCAGCCCACCATCAGGATCGAGTGGCGCGCCGACAGAATTGCCTGTTGCAGATGCGCGAAGTACGCCGAGCCGTCGATGATGACCGCCATCCGCTTCGCCCGCGCGATGTGCCAACAGGTCTCGCCGGGGCGCAGTATGGCATGTTCCATCAAACGCGATTTGGGAGAGCCGTCGCGCCATTGCAGCCGCCGGAAGTTCGCAATGGCGCGAGCCGGTTCTCAATCTCGCCAGAACGGCTTATTCGCCTCGTTCTCCGCCTCGGCAAAAGTCACCCCGATATCGCGGAGCATCCGCCCGTCCATCTCGGCCAACCGCTGGCGGGAGCGGTGCCGCCGCCAAGCCTCGGCGAGCCAGCCGGCCAGCGACGCGCCGAGCGGACGCGGCGATCCGCGTCGCCTCGGCGTCGGCGCCGCGTACGGACGCGCCGGGGCGGCGGGGACCTGAAACGGAAGCATTACACGATCCGACATCGCGACCTCCTCTCGCTCTCGGTCTCGGATGGGATCTACGTGGAGAGCCGACCGTAATCAGCAAAACGAATTGATCTGATATCCGCCATCACCTATATTGATAACCATGAACGTGCCTCCGCCGCTCGATCCGGACGCGCTCCGCGCCTTCGTGCTGATCGCCGAGGGCCGCAGCTTCACCCGTGCCGCCGCGCTGGTCGGGCGCACGCAATCGGCGGTCTCGATGCAGGTTAAGCGGCTGGAGACGGCGCTCGGCCATCCGGTTCTTGCCCGCGGCAAAGGCGGGGCCGTCGAACTCACTCCGCACGGTCAGTATTTGCTCACCCGCGCCCGTCATATCCTCGCGCTGAGCGATGAGGTGCTGACGACATTCCGCGGTCCGAAGCTCACCGGCACGCTGCGTCTCGGCACGCCGGACGACTATGCGCTCAGCCATCTGCCGCCCATCCTCGCCCGCTTCGCCGAGACCCATCCGGCGGTGCAGGTGGACGTGATGTGCCTGCCATCGGACGAGCTGGTTCGGCGCCTGAAGGCGAGCGAGCTGGACATGGCGCTGGTCTCCGAAGGCCACGAAACCGCCGGCTTGGCGACGGTGCCGCTCTGGCGCGGACCGCTGGTGTGGGTAACCTCGGTCCGCCACGCGCCGCATCGGCAGGACCCGTTGCCGCTCGCGCTCGCCGACCGCGACCGCTATCGCGCCGCCACCGGCCACGATTGCGAGTGGGCGGGCGCGGCTATCGCGGCCTTGGAGAAGGCCGGCAGGCGCTACCGCATCGCCTATACCTCCGCCTCGCAGATCGGCACCCAGGTGCCGGTCCTTGCCGGTTTGGCGGTGACGGTCTCCACGATGTCGTGGTTGCCGGAGGGTTTGCGGGCGGTGCGCCCCGAGGAAGGCCTGCCGCGTTTGCCGCAATTCGGTATCCAGCTCATCACCTGCCGAGCCACCCGCAGCAAGGCCGCCGAGGTGCTGGCGGCGCATATCGAGGACAGCTTCCGGCGCCACGAGACCCGCCCCGATCGGGCCGCCTGAGCCACTTTTCTTCCCGTTCTTCACTGAATTGTTACCCACCCCGGAGCACTCTGGGCGGGTCGCGCGACGACCTGGTTGGCGAGCGACGGAAGCCGTCCGGAACCCGCGATGCCGTCCGAAGACTTCGCCGAAACGCCGACACGGGAACGGCCGCCAACTCGCCGACATTCTCGACAAATCGCTGAATGCGATCGTGGTGCACCGCGACGGGCGGTGCCTCTTCGTCAATCCGGCTTATGCGCGGCTGAACGGCTACGCATCGCCGGCCGAGGCGCTCGCGCGGCACGTCATGGGCGCGTACGTCCATCCCGACGATTGGGTTCTGGTGCAGGCGCGCATCGCCGCTCGAATGCGCGGCGAGGAGGCTTACCTCCCACTATGAATTCCGCCTGCTGCGTCCCGATGGCACCGCGGTTTGGATGGAGTGCCTGGCGGGAAACATCCTTTGGGATGAGCGAGCCGGCCCTGCTCGGCATCTATCACGACGTCAGCGACCGCAAGCGCGCCGAGGAAGGCCTCCAACGTTCGGAACGGCTGTTCACCACCGTGTTTCGAAACAGTCCCGACGTGATGGCGATCGGCACCCTCGATGAAGGCCGGTTGATCGATGTCAATGACGGCGTTCCTTCGCCTCACGGGCGGAACACGGGAGAGCGTGATCGGACGGACCACCACCGAACTGCGGCTGTGGCAAGGCCCGCTCGGCCGTGCCCCGATGGTGCAGACGCTGCGCCGCGATGGGCAAGTCCGTGACCTGTCGCATTCGATGCGCACCCCGACGGGAGAGACGCTGGAGCTATCGGTCTCCGCCACGGTTCTCAAGGTGGACGGCGAGGAGCTGATCCTGGTTATCGCCCGTGACATTACCGAGCGCCGCCACGCGGAAGCGCGCATCGCCCACCTGGCGCATCACGATGCCCTCACCGGACTGGCAAATCGAGTCATGTTCCAGACCCGCCTGGAACAGGAGGTCGGCACCGGGCGCCGGTTCGGCTTGGTGTGTCTCGATCTCGACCGCTTCAAGGAGGTCAACGACACTTACGGCCATCCGATCGGCGACGCCCTGCTTCAGCAAGTGGGCGCGAGGCTCGCCGCCTGCGTGCGCGAAGACGACACGGTGGCGCGGCTGGGTGGCGACGAATTCGCCATCATTCAGCACTCCGCCCGCCAGCCCGCCGGGGTGCTGGCCCTGGCCGATCGGATCGTGCGCCGGCTGGCGCGGCCGTTCGTGGTGGAGGGGCGCGAGATCGTGGTCCGCGCAAGTCTCGGTGTCGCCACCGCCCCGCGCGACGGCGACGTGCCCGACACCCTGCTGCGCGCCGCCGATCTCGCGCTCTACCGGAGCAAAAGCACGGCGCCTGGCGGCTGGAGCCGCTTCGAGCCGGCCATCGAGCGGGAATTGGCGACGCGGAGCCGGCTGGAGCTGGAGCTGCGCCGGGCGGTGGCCGCCGAAGAGTTCGAGCTGTTCTTTCAGCCGCTGGTGGATCTGGGGCGTCGATGCTACGCCGGTTGCGAGGCGCTGCTGCGTTGGCGACATCCGATCCGCGGCCTGGTCGGCGCTCACGAGTTCATCCAACTCGCCGAGCAGACCGGCCTGATCGGCCCGATCGGCGAATGGGCGCTGCGACGCGCCTGTGCCGAAGCGGTCGGCTGGCCCGACGGGTTGAAGGTCGCGGTGAACATTTCTCCCGTCCAGCTCCGCCGACGCGAGCTGGTCGAGGAGGTCCGGTCCGCCCTCCTCGCCTCCGGCCTCGAGCCCGGCGCGGCTGGAATTGGAGGTGACCGAGTTGGTGGTCCTCCAGGATACCGAGGAGGTCAGGGAGACGCTGGACCGGCTGAAGGCGATGGGGGTCTCGCTCGCGCTCGATGATTTCGGCACCGGCTATTCATCGCTAGAGCTCGTTGGTCCGGGTGCCGTTCGATCGCGTGAAGATCGATCGCTCGTTCACCGCCGGTCTGGGCACCCGTCCCGACTGCACGGCGATCGTACGCGCCGTGACCGGCCTGTGCAGCAGTCTCAACCTCAGGACCACCGCCGAGGGCGTGGAGACGACGCGGCAATTATCGCTGCTGATGCGCGAGGGTCTCGACGAGGCGCAAGGCCACCTGTTCTGCCCCGCTTGTCCGGCGATGGAAATCGGGCGGCTGCTGCGCGAGGAAAGCGGGCTGTTCTGGCCGCTCAAGGATTGGGCTCTGGCCGGCGGATGAGCTGAAGGGCGAAGCTGGAGAACCTTCAGGTCAAATGTGGCGGTCAGGACAAGCGCGAGCATGACGCGAGAAAGCGATGATTCGGCAGTGATCTACGCAACATATTCGGCGTTATCGGCGCCGGGCGGCGAACACACCGGAGCATCGGGTCGCTCGCCATCGATCTTGAGCGGACTCGCCAGCAGTCGCAGATCGGGCTTCAGCGGGTGCGGCGCCGCACGCACCATATCCGTCTCCGCCACGAATGGATTGCCGAGCGCCGCCGCCAGATCGTTCACCGGTCCCACCGGCACCAATCCGGACAAAAGATTGAGCCAGGCGCGCGTCGTTCGCCGACGAAACTCCGCGTCCAGAACATCGCTGAGCGCCTCGCGGTTGCGCCGCCGCGCCGCCATCGAGGCGAACCGCGGGTCGGCGCCGAGTTCGTCGCGTCCGAGGGCGCCGATCAGCGCCTTCCAGAATTTCTGCGTCATGCACATGACGAAGAGCCAGCCGTCGGCTGTCGGGAAGGTCTGCACCGGCGCCAGTGAGAAATGCGCGCTCCGCTGCAGCCGCGAGCTCTCCTCGCCGTGGTTGAGGAACCACGCCGCCGTATAGCTGAGCTGATGCAGCGCCACGTCGAAGAGGGAGACGTCAACATCGCAGCCCTGCCCGGTTTGCCGCGCCCGCATGATGCAGGAAAGAAGGCCCACCATCCCGGTCATGCCGGTCATGAAGTCGATCACCGAAGGGCCGAACCGCGCCGGCGGCCCGTCGGGCTCCCCGGTCAGGCTCATCAGCCCGGCCTCGGCCTGCATAAGATAGTCGTAGCCGGGCCAGGACGCGCGCGCGTTGTCGCGCCCGTAGGCCGAGACGTGCAGACAGACGATCGCCCGGTTGCTCCCGCGAAGACCCGCGTAATCGAGCCCGAGCTTGGCCGGTTGATCGCCGCGCAGATTGTTCACCACGCCATCGGCTCCGGCAACGAGGCGAGCGAACGCCGCCCGATCCGCCGCCGCCTTGAGGTCCAGCGTGACGCTCCGTTTGCCGATGTTGAAGCTTTGAAAATACTCGCTGTCGGCCTCGCCCAGATGGTGCGGGCCGGAGCCGCGGGCGGGATCGAGGCCATTCGGATTCTCGATGCGGATCACCTCGGCGCCGAGAGCGGCGAGGCACATCGTCCCGTACGGCGCGGCACCGAACTGTTCGACCGAGAGAATGCGTACACCATGCAGCGGCGTCATGACGACCTCATCCGACCGGGTTCCGTTTGATCCATTGCCGCGCGATGATAATGCGTTGCATTTCGTTCGTCCCCTCGCCGATGCAGGTGAGCGGCGCGTCGCGATATAGCCGCTCGATATCGAATTCGGTCGAATACCCGTAGGCGCCATGGATGCGCAGCGACTCCGTGCTGTTCTCCAGCGCCGCCTCGGAGGCGAAGTATTTCGCCATCCCCGCCTGCAAATCGCATCGTTCGCCGCGATCGAAGGCGGCCGCGGCATCCAGCGTCAGCAGCCGCGCCGCCCGCGCGCGGGTCGCCATTTCTCCGAGCTTGAGCTGAATCGCCTGATGCTCGCAGATCGGCTTGCCGAAGGTCCGGCGCAGCTGAGCATATTCGGTCGCCAGCGCCAGCGCGCCCTCGGCGATCCCGACCCCCCGCGCGGCGACGTTGATGCGCCCGAGTTCAAGCCCGCCGGTGGCTTGCTGGAATCCCAGCCCCTCCACGCCGCCGATCAGGTGGTCGGCCGGAATCCGGTAATCCTCGAAGATCAGCTCGGCTGAATTGATCGACTTATATCCGAGCTTTTCCAGCTTGCGGCCGACGCGAAATCCCGGCCCCGACGGGGCGATGAACAGGCTCATCCCCGCATGGCGCGGCTCCGCAGCCGGATTGGTTTTCACCAGCAACGCGAATACCGATCCCATGATGCCGTTGGAGATCCACGTCTTGGTGCCGTTGATGACGTAGTCCGCCCCGTCGCGGCGGGCGGTCATGCGAATTGCCTGCAGATCCGTCCCCGCATCGGGCTCGGTCAGCGCCAGACCGCCGCGCAACTCGCCGGATGCGAGGCGCGGCAGCCAGCGGTCCTGCTGGTCGGCGGTCCCGAACCGCTCGATCGCCAGCGCCAGCATCAGATGCGAGTTGAAGATGCCGGTGATCGCCATCCAGACGGCGGCGATCCGCATCACGATCTGCGCGTAGGTCGCGGCCGGCAGCCCGAGGCCGCCCCAGCGCTGTCCGACGGTGGCACCGAACAGGCCGAATTCGCGCATCTGCTCAACGATCTCCGCCGGCCAACGATCGGCGTGATCATACTCCTTCACCACAGGGCGCACGTCGCGCTCCAGCCAGCGATCAATGGTCGCCAGCAGCAACGACTCATCGCTCGGATCGAGGCTTCGCGGCTCTGCCATGGCGGCACCTCCCGCCTCTATACTCCACAAGACGCGAAGCGGGGGAAGGCATGGACTGGGGAACGATGAGCCGCGCCGAACGCGATGCGGCGTACAACAACTCCGCCGCAGTCGCCGACAGCCCGGCGCTCAATGAACGTCGCGAGCAACAATCGGCGGCATTCCGCGCCGCGCATCCGCAAAAGCTTGATCTCGCTTACGGTCGGGGCGTCCGCCAGCGCATCGACCTTTTCCCGGCGCGCGATTCCGCGGCACCCTGCCTGTTGTTCATCCACGGTGGCTATTGGCAATACAATTCGCGCGAGCAGTTCGCCTGTCTGATCGAAGGTCCGTATTCGCTCGGCTGGTCATGCGCCCTCCCCGGCTACACGCTGGCGCCGGAAGCGACGCTGACGGAGATCGTGGCCGAGATTCATGCGGCGCTCGACTGGCTGGCCGCCGAGGGTCCCGGGCACGGCCTCGCCGGCCCGGTGGTGCTGTCCGGCTGGTCCGCCGGCGGACACCTGACGGCGATGGCGCTCGGCCATCCGCTGGTGGCGGCCGGGCTTTCCATTTCCGGTCTGTTCGAACTGGGGCCGATCCGCGACACCTACCTGAACGAACGCCTGCGGCTGACCGACGCCGAGATCGCGGTGTCGCCGCTGCGCCTGCCGGTAGTGCCCAAGCCGCTGGCGATCGCTTACGGCACGGCGGAATTGCCGCCGCTGGTCGCCGACTTGCGCAACCTGCACGCCCGCCGCGCCGCGGCCCACGCGCCGGGGCCGCTGCTCGCCATCCCCGGCGCCAACCACTTCACCGTCGTGCTCGAACTGCAACGCCGCGACGGCGCGCTGACGCGGCAACTATCGCTGCTGCTCAGCGACGCCTAGCACTGTCACAACTCGGCTTGCCGCAGGCGGCGGGTTTGTCGATAACCGCCCGCAAGGAATTGCAATTCCGGGAAAGCCCATGCAACTCGAATTCGTCTATGACCCGAGCGTTGCCGCCGCCCCGGACGGCTTCCTGACCGGGCTCGCGGCAGCGGCGAGCTACCTCGACAGCCTGATTACCAACCCGATCACCGTCACGATCCAGGTGGGCTGGGGGGAGGATGACGGACTCGCCATTCCCTCGAACGCCCTCGCCAGCGGCGCGCCGTACGAGAATTTCCTCTCCTACGCCACGGTGCGGAGCGAGCTCGCCGCCAGCGCCAGCACCGATGCCGACGCGGAGTCGGTCGCCAACCTGCCGGCTGTCGATCCGTTCCCCGGCAACATGCTGGTGAGCACGGCGCTGGAGAAGGCCTGGGGAATCCTGCCCTCCTCCGCAGGCGGAATTGACGGCAGCGTCGGGTTCGGCACCGCGCTCCCCTTCAGCTTCGATCCGGCCAACCGGGCGGTTCCAGGGGAGTTTGATTTCATCGGCACGGCCGAGCACGAGATCACGCATGCCCTGGGTCGCGTGACCAACCTCCCCTCTTCCGGCACGCCGCTTGATCTATTCCGCTACCTCGCTCCGGGCGTAAACGCGACCAACGATGCGCAGGCGGCGTATTTCTCGATCGACGGCGGCGTGACCGCTCTCGATCCCTTTGACACCGTCGTCGACCCCGGCGATTGGGCAAGCTCGGTGAAGGGCGACTCCTTCGGCTATAGCGTGCCCGACACGATCGAGCAGATCACCCCGACCGACGTCACCGAAATGGACGTCCTCGGCTTCACCGTCGCGCCGGCGGTCGCGACCATTACCGATCCCGGCAGCCAGCCGGTGATCAACCTGAGCGGCATCGCCGAAGTAACGCTGATCGGCGACGCGCACACGATCAACGTATCGGAGGGTGCCGACACCATTTTCGCCGCCGCCGGCTCCGGTTCGACCACCATCAACAATGCCGGCGCGGTATTTTTTTACGCCGGTTCGACGGCGGGAACGGCGCTGGACCTGCTCACCGGCCCCGGCGCCGCCACGCTGGTGGGCGCTTCCAACAACGTCATGGTCAACCAGAATCAGGGCCCCGGGGCCGGTGTGATGATGGTGGCCGGCGCCGGCAATGAGACGCTGTTCGGCGCCGCCTCCCCCACCAACGATCAGTACTGGGCCAGCTTCACCGGCGGCAACGATTTCATGGCCGCCGGTTCGGGCACCGACATCCTGGTCGCCGGCAATGGCGCCGACACGTTGGCGGGCGGCGCGGGCAACGACGTCTTTTATGTCATCAGCTCCAGGCTGATCGCCGCCAGCACCACCAATGCCTCGGCCGGGCAGGACGTCATCTACGGCGCCCGGGCCGGCGACATCCTCGCCCTCACCGGCTTCGATGCGCTCTATGGCGCGGCCGGAGCTGCCGCCCGATCCGTCTCCGCCGCCTTGGCCTCCGGCGGCAATACCGTCACGCTCGCCGACGGGACGACGATAACCTTTGCCGGCGCCACCGCGGGTCTGCAGGTCATCTCGTCGTGAGCTACCGCCCTATAGCGACAGCTTCAGCAGCGCCGCGATCTCGCCCACTACTCCGCGGCGGAAGGCCAGCACGCAGACGACGAAAATAGCGCCCTGCGTCACCGTGACCCAAGAGCCGAATTGCGCCAGGTAATTCTCCATCGACGTCGTCGCGATGGCTCCGACCACGGGGCCGAACACCGTTCCCAGCCCGCCCAACAGCGTCGTCAGAACCACCTCGCCCGAGCGCGAGTAGTGCACACCGTCCAGCGTCGCGATACCGAACACGATGGCCGTGGTGGCGCCGGCGATGCCCGACAACGTCGTGGAGATGACGAAGGCGACCAGCTTGTAATCGTTGGTGCGATAGCCAAGCGAGATGGCGCGCGGCTCGTTCTCGCGGATCGCCTTGAGAACCTGACCGAAAGGCGAGTGGATGACGCGATGGAGCATCAGGAAACCGGCGACGAAGATCCCCGCCGTCAGCCAGTACATGTGCATGTCGCTGCCGAGCGATAGCAACCCGAAGGCGTGGCCGCGGGGCACTTGTTGAATGCCATCCTCGCCGCCGGTGAATGGAGCCTCCAGGCAGAAGAAATAGACCAGCTGCGCCAGCGCCAGCGTGATCATGGCGAAGTAGATGCCGGACCGGCGAATTGCCAGAAAGCCGAGGAACAACCCGAGCAGCGCGCCGGTGCCGCCGCCGAGCACGATCGCCAGCATGGAGTCGATGCCCCAATGCTTGGCCGTCCAGGCGGCGACGTAGGCGCCCATGCCGTAAAACGCGGCATGGCCGAACGAGAGCAGGCCGACATACCCGATCATCAGGTTGAAGGCGCAGGCGAACAGCGCCGCCATCAGCACGCGCATCAGAAACACCGGGTAGAGCACATACGGCAGCACGCATATGAGGATCAGCATGGCCACGAACGCCACCGCCTGCGAGCGGGTGAAGCCGGCGATCAGCCGCGCGCGGGTCCGGCGGGCGGGAATGGCATGATCATCAACGGTTACGGACATCAGGCGGTCTTTCCAAACAGGCCGCGCGGCATCGCCAGCAGCACGATGATCATGACCAGGAAGATGACGGTGGCCGAAGCCTGCGGGTAGAAGACCTTGGTCAAGCCCTCGATCACGCCCAGCGCGAAGCCGGTGACGATCGAGCCCAGGATGGAGCCCATGCCGCCGATGATGACGATGGCGAACACCGTGTTGATAAAGTTGTCGCCCATGTCGGGGTTGACCGAATAGATCGGCGCCGCCAGCGTGCCGGCGAAGGCGGCGAGCGCGACGCCGCCGCCATAGGTGAGCGTGATCAGGCGCGGCACGTTGATGCCCATGGCGCGCACCAACGCCGGATTTTCGGTAGCCGCCCGCAGCCGCGCGCCGAGGAACGTCTTCTCGATCACCAACCAGGTGGCGATGCACACCACCAAGGCCGCCACCACCACCCAGCCGCGATAGATCGGCAGGAACATGAAACCGAGATTGACGGCGCCCTGCAACACATTCGGGATGTCGTACGGCATTCCCGAGCTGCCGTAGTAGTTGCGAAACAGCCCCTCGATCACCAGCGCCAGGCCGAAGGTCAGCAGCAGCCCGTATAGGTGGTCCAGCTTGTAGAGCTGCGAGATCAGCGTCTTCTCCATAAGGATGCCGAGCGCGCCGATGATGATCGGCGACAGGATCAGCGACGGGAAATATCCGATGCCGGCATAGTGCAGCAGCATCCAGGAGGCGAAGGCGCCCATCATGAACAGCGCGCCGTGCGCGAAGTTGATGATGTTGAGCATCCCGAAGATGACCGAAAGGCCGAGCGCCAGCATGGCGTAGAAGGCGCCGTTGATCAGACCGAGCAGGAGCTGGCCGAACAGCAGCGGTGCGGGCACGCCGAGGATCATCATCATGCCGGTGCCGCTCCCGGGGACTTTCCACCGTCATGCTCGCGCTTGGCGCGAGCATCCACGCACTCAAACACCAAGATATTCATGCACCTTGTCCATGCTGGCCTCCAGCCGCTCGTTCGGGATCATGTCCACCACGCGGCCGTGCTCCATCACGTAGTGCCGGTCGGCGACCGTCTGCGCGAAGCGGAAATTCTGCTCCACCAGCAACACCGTGAAGCCGCGTTGCTTGATCTCGCGGATGGTGCGGCCGATCTGCTGGACGATCACCGGCGCCAGCCCCTCGGTCGGCTCGTCGAGCAGCAGCAGCTTGGCGCCGGTGCGCAGGATGCGGGCGATCGCCAGCATCTGCTGCTCGCCGCCGGAGAGCTTGGTCCCCTGCGCGGTGCGCGCGCGTTCCTTGAGATTGGGGAACAGCTGATAGATGGTGGCGACATCGAGCCCGCCCGACGCGACCACCGGCGGCAGCATCAGGTTCTCGGTGACGGTGAGCGAGCCGAAGATGCCCCGCTCCTCCGGGCACAATGCAATGCCGGCGCGCGCGATCTGCTCCGATGACGCGCCGATCAACTCGCGTCCTCGGTAGGTAACCCTGCCCTCCCGCCGCGGCACCAGCCCCATGATCGCCTTCATGGTGGTGGTCTTGCCGACGCCGTTGCGCCCGAGCAGCGTCACCACCTCGCCTTCGTTCACGTCGAGCCGCACGCCGTGCAGCACGTGGCTCTCGCCGTACCAGGCGTTGAGGTCGCGGATCTCAAGCATGGACCACTTCGGGGGCGTCGGTGCCGAGATAGGCGGCAATCACTTCGGGATCGCGCGACACCGCCGCATAATCGCCCTCGGCCAGAACGCGTCCGCGGGTCAGCACGGTGATGGTGTCGCACAAGCCCTGCACAACCGAGAGGTTGTGCTCCACCATCAGAATGGTGCGGCCCTTGCGGATGCGGCGGATCAGTTCGACGACGCGATCGACATCACCATGCGCCATGCCGGCGGTCGGCTCGTCCAGCAACAGCATCTCGGGATCGAGCGCCAAGGTGGTCGCGATCTCCAGCGCGCGCTTCTGGCCGTAGGCGAGCAGCCCGGCGTTGATGTCGTCGAAGCCGGTGAGACCCACGTCGGCGAGCAAATCGTGCGCTCTGTCATCGAGCCGGCGCAGAGACTTCTCCGACCGCCAGAAGTCGAACGAGCTGCTTCGCGCCCGCTGCAAAGCCAGGCGGACGTTCTCGAGCGCGGTCAGCTTCGGGAACACGGCGGAAATCTGGAAGCTGCGGGCGAGGCCGAGGCGGGCGATCTGCGCCGGCTTCAGGCGGGTGATGTCGCGGCCCTTGAAAGCGATGCGCCCGCGCGTCGGCGGCAGGAACTTGGTGAGCAGGTTGAAGCAGGTGGTCTTGCCGGCGCCGTTGGGGCCGATCAGGGCGTGGATGGTACCCGCGCGAACTTGCAGCGACACCTCATCGACGGCGACGAAGCCGCTGAACTCGCGGGTGAGCCCGGTCGTCTCCAGGATGAGGTCGGGCACCCTTGGACGTCTCCCTGTTCGGGTGTGAAACCACCGTTACCGGGGCTGATCGCACACCCCCCGCCGGCGCGCAAGGAAAAGCCCGCCGGGCGATCGGCGCCCGTCGATCAATGCGGCACGTCGGCGCCCGGCGACGGACCGCCCGGCCCCGGAGTCGCACGCGGAGGCGCCGGCGCGTTCGGCTGCGGCGGCGCCGGAACCGTCCCCACCTGTCCGGGTGCGCCGGGATTATTGGTCGTCGGCATCGGCGTGTTCAGGATCGAGACGCCGCCGGCGCCGGAGGTGTTGCGGTTCATCAACGCCATCCCGAGCGACAGCCCCATGAACACGGCGGCCAGCACGGCGGTCGCTCGGGTCAGCAGATTGGCCGTCCCGCGCCCGCCCATGAACGCGCCCATACCCTGCGAACTGCCGATCCCCAAGCCGCCGCCCTCGCTGCGCTGGATCAGCACCACGCCGATCAGCGCGATGGTGACGAAAACGTGGATGGCGATCAGGATATCGTACATCGGGTCTTTCTCTTGCGGCAGCGTTTAGCCGCCCCGGCCGGCTCGGGCAATGGCGAGGAAGTCGGCAGCGACCAGGCTGGCACCGCCGACCAGTGCACCGCCGACCTCGGCAACCGCCAGCAGCGACGCGGCGTTGGCCGGCTTCACCGACCCGCCATAAAGCAGCCGGATGCCGCCGCCGGCATCGGGGAACTGGCGCAGCAACTCCTCGCGGATGAAGGCGTGCATGGCGCCCACCTCATCCTCCGTCGGCGTATGCCCCGAGCCGATCGCCCACACCGGCTCATAAGCGATCACGCCGGGGATCGTGTTCCCGAACCCCTGCGGCAGGCTTCCCGAGAGCTGCCAGCCGACCGCCTCCGTCTCCTGCCCGCCGCGCCGCTGATCGGCGGTCTCGCCCACGCAAATGATCGGCGTGAGCCCGGCGGCGGCGGCGGCAAGCACCTTCTCGCGCACCAACTCGTCGGTCTCACCGTGATCCTGGCGGCGCTCGGAATGGCCGAGAATCACCCATTGCGCGCCGGCATCGCGCAGCATCGGCGCCGAGACATCGCCGGTGTGCGCCCCCGCCTTCTGCTGATGGCAGTCCTGGCCGCCGATCCCGATGCCGCTGCCATCCAAGGTTCGCGCCACCACCGGCAAGGTGATCGCCGGCGGGCAGATCACGATCTCGGCCGCCACATCGGCGATCCCGCGCCGCAGTTCGGATGCGAGATCGAGCGCCTCCGTCCGCAGCAGGTTCATCTTCCAATTGCCGACAACGAGTTGACGCATCCGCCCCCGCTCCTCCCCGTAGCCTCAAATGCCCAAAAACCGGGCCTCTGTCACCGCCCGGCGCTGGCGATCTCGGCGCCGCCCGTTCTATCCTGCGACCCGGCTGATATACGGAATCGTTGATGCGTCCCATCCTCGCGCTGTTAACCGTCCTCGCATTCCCGATGCTCGCCGCCGCGGTGGAACCCGAGCCGGGGCGAATATATCGTCACCAGCACCAGCATGTGCGCCGACTGCCACACTCCGCGCGACCCGCAGGGCGCGTTCATCCGCTCGCAATGGCTGCACGGGGCGGCCATCGACTTCGCGCCGCAGCATCCGATGCCGTGGGCCACCTTCGCCCCCCGCCTGGCCGGCCTGCCGGCCGGCTACTCCGCCGAGCAGCTCGCCAGCTTCCTGCAAACCGGCCAGCGGCCCGATGGCTCGCGCACCAAGCCGCCGATGCCGCCGTATCGGTTTTCACCCGAGGATGCGCGGGCGGTGGTTGATTATCTCCGTGATCTTCGATGATTACTTCGTTTCGACGCTACCTCGAAACCTGGCCGGTCCGGCTGTTCTTCGGCATCATGGTGCTGTCTTTCGTGGTCTGGGGCATCGGCGACGTGGTGCGCCTGATCGGCCATCCCACCTGGCTCGCCAAGATCGACGGCCAGACCATCGGGCCGCAGCAATTCCAGTCGGTGTTCCAGCGTGAACTCGCCGCGGGCCCAGCGCAAGCTGCCGCCCGGGCAGGACATGACCCCGGCGGCGCGTACCGAGGTCGCCGACCGAGCGTTGCAGCAGATGATCGGACAGGTGGCGATGAGCAACGAGGAGGCGCGGCTGCGCGTCGTGGTTCCGGACGCGGCGCTGCAACAGACGGTGTTCGCCATGCCGGCCTTCCTCGACAAGTCGGGTCAGTTCGACCGCACTCGCCTCGATTCCGTGCTGCGCAGCAACAATCTCACCGAGAACGAGTTTCTTTCGATCGTGCGCGGCGACCTCGCCCGCGCACAGGTGGTGGACGCGATCGGCGCCGGTGCCGCGCCACCGGCGGCGCTGGTGCGTGCGGTGTTCGACTTCGAGACCGAGAAGCGATCGGCGTCGATGATCGAGCTGCCCTTCGCCGCCGCGCCCGAACCGCCGGCGCCGACCGATGCCGAGCTGCAACGCTGGTACGCGAACCATCCCGACGCGTTCCGCGTCCCCGAATTTCGACGCATTCGCGCGGTCGTGCTGTCGGCGGAGACGATCGCCAACGGCATCGACGTGCCGGAATCGGCGTCGCAATCCTGGTACGACGCCCACAAGGCGCAGTTCTCCACGCCTGCGACGCGCACCGTGGAGATCGCCATCGTGCCCGACCAGACCAAGGCGGAGGCGTTAGCGGCGCAATGGCGGGGCGGCGCCGACTGGGCGACGGTGCAGAAGGCGGCCGAGGCCGCCGGCGGCTCCGCATCCGCGCTCGACAAGGCGACCGAGCCCCAGATCCCGGATGCCGCACTCGCCAAGTCCGCCTTCGCCGGCAATCCGGGGCAGGTGACGGGACCGGTGCAGGCGGCGCTCGGCTGGGCGGTTCTCGACGTCACCGCCGCCACCCCCGCGAGCGAGCGGAGTTTCGCCCAGGTCAAGGACGAGGTGCGCCGGCAGGTGCAAACCGAGCAGGCATCGGCGATGCTGTACGACCGCGTGGGCAAGATTGACGACGTGCTCGGAACCGGCACCGGCCTCGACAAGCTGCCGTCCGATCTCGGGCTGGTGGGCGTCGCCGGCACGCTGGACGCGGCGGGCGACACGCCGGAGGGCCAGCAAGCGCCGATCCCCGGATCGCCCGATCTGCGCAAGGCGCTGATCGCGGCGGCCTTCAGCCACCCGCCCGGTCCACCGTCGGAGCTCACCGAAGTGCCGGGAGCCGCCGGATCGGCCTTCTACGCCGTCCAGGTGGAGCAGATCATACCCGCGACCGAGAAGCCGTTCGACGCCGTGAAGTCGCAGGTCGCCGAGGATTGGACGCTGGACGCGCGGAAGAAGACGCAGGAGCAGGCGGCGGCGGCGATGCTTGCGGCGATCAAGGGCGGCGAAAGCCTCGAGGATGCGGCGGCAAAAGCCGGAAGGACGGTGCGCACGACCACCATGGTCACGCGGGATGCGACATCGGACGCGATGCCCGCGCAGTTGCAACGGGTGCTGTTCGGCCTGAAGCCGCACGAGCCGGCGATGGTGGAAACGCCGGAGGCGTTCATCGTCGCGGTGCCGGCAAAGATCGAGACGCCGGACCCGAAATCCGATCCGGCGCGCTATGACGCGGTGCGCGAAGTGCTGACCCGCTCGACCGCCACCGATCTGGCGCAGGGCTTCGCCGATGCGTTGCGCGCGCGCGCCGAGCCGCGCATCAATCACGAAGTCTTCGACAGCTTTGTGCAGCAATAGGTCGTCATGAACGCTCTGCCGCCTCCCGCTTTCGCCGCCTTCCGTGCCGACTATGAGCAGGGGCGCGGAACGCTGGTCTGGCGCCGGAGCGTCGCCGACCTGGAGACACCGGTCGCCGCCTTCCTCAAGCTCGCGCATGGTCGACCCAATGCCTTCCTGCTCGAGAGCGTGGAGGGAGGCGCGGCGCGCGGTCGCTACTCGATCATCGGCATGGAGCCCGATTTGATCTGGCGCTGCCGTAACGGAAGGGCGGAGGTGAACCGCCATGCCCGCAGCGCCCCGCATGCCTTCGCGCCCGACCGGCGCGCCCCCTTGGAGAGCCTGCGCGCCACTATCGCCGAATCGCGGATGGAGGTGCCGCCGGGACTGCCGCCGATGTCCGGCGGGCTGGTCGGCTATCTCGGTTACGACATGGTGCGGCTGATGGAGCAGCTGCCGGCGCGCACGGCCGATATGGTCGGCATTCCCGACGCGCTGCTGATCCGTCCGACGCTGTTCGCGATCTTCGACAACGTCAACGACGAGTTGACCTTAGCCGCGCCGGTGCATCCGGCGGAAGGGGTTTCTGCGGCGGCTGCATGGTATGCGGCCGAGGCGCGGCTCGCCGCGGCGGAGGCGGCGCTGGAGCGCCCGCTGCCGCATCCGGCGCCGCCGGTCGCACTGCCGGCCCCCCCGGCGCCGGCCTCCAATTTCGAACGAGCGGAGTTTTTGGAGCTTGTCGTGCGGGCGAAGGAATACATTGCCGCCGGCGACGCCTTCCAAATCGTTCTGAGCCAATGCTTCTCGGCGCCGTTCGCGCTGCCGCCGTTCGCGCTGTATCGGGCGCTGCGACGGATCAATCCGGCCCCCTTCCTGTTCTTTCTCGATTTCGGCGGCTTTGCCGTGGTCGGCTCGTCGCCCGAGATCCTGGTGCGCCTGCGCGATGGCATCGTGACCTTGCGCCCGCTCGCCGGAACGCGTCGTCGCGGCGCGACGCATGAGGAGGATCAGGCGATGGAGGCGGAGCTGCTGGCCGATCCGAAGGAGCGCGCCGAGCACCTGATGCTGCTCGACCTCGGCCGCAACGATGTCGGCCGCGTCGCCGATATCGGCAGCGTCCGGGTGACCGAGAGCTTCGTCATCGAGCGCTTCAGCCACGTCATGCATATCAGCTCCAATGTCGAAGGCCGGCTACGCCGCGGCCTCGACGCGCTGGACGCGCTGATCGCCGCCTTTCCGGCCGGCACGCTCTCGGGCGCACCAAAGGTGCGGGCGATGGAGATCATCGAGGAGCTGGAGAATTCACGCCGCGGCATCTACGCCGGCTGCATCGGATATTTCGCCGCCGACGCCAGCATGGATACCTGCATCGGCCTGCGCACGGCGCTGGTGAAGGACGGCACCATGTACGTCCAGGCCGGGGCCGGGATCGTCGCCGACTCCAACCCAGAGGCCGAGCACGAGGAGTGCATCCAAAAAGCCCGCGCCCTGTTCCGCGCCGCCGAGGAGGCGGTGCGCTTCGCGGCGAAGGGGTAAGGGTAGGGGTAAATGTTCAGATCATCCGGAATGACGCAACTGCATTCGTTACGTCGTGGTCGCGCTTGCCGAAGCTTCGCGCGAGCATACAATTTTAACCCGAACAACAGGGGGCGATGATGTTCATCGACGACGTACTACGCATCAAGGGACGGAAAGTTGCCACGGTCCTCCCCTCCGACAACGTCCGAACCGCCGTCGGAAGGCTTGCGGAGTTGCGGATCGGCGCGGTCGTTGTCCAGGACAGGTGGCAGAAGCTCGTCGGGATTTTCAGCGAGCGCGACGTGATCAAGCTCTTGGACCGCGAATGGAAGAACGCGCTCGACCACCGCGTCGAAGAACTGATGACGAAAGGCGTGATCACCTGCCTGCCCTCGGACCGGATCGATTCCGTCCTGGCCGTGATGACCATGAACAAAGTCCGGCACATCCCGGTCGTGGACAAGGGGGCCCTGGTCGGCATCGTCAGCATCGGCGACCTGGTGAAGCACCGGCTGGACGAGAAGGAGATGGAAGCCGGCGTCCTGCTGGAGATATCCCGGATGCGCGCCTGAGCCGGCGGGGTCGGCGCGGCTATGCTTCGGCCGTGTCGCTCGTCGCCATGGCGGCTCCTAATAGCCCAACCGAGTCAGCACGGCCGCCGTCAGGTCCTCAACGGGGGCGGCGAAGTCCAGGCGAAGGAGCCGAGCCTGTTGCGCAGCCAACCACGCCGTATGCGCGGCCAGGCTGCGCTGCAATGGCCCTGCGGTATCGTAGGCGGCCGCCCATTCGAGGAATGCGGCACTGGCCTCCATCATGTCGCCGCCCGCCCTGATGCGCGCGCCGTATCGCGCCTCCTCCCGCCGCCGCAGCCGCTCCATCCGTAAGCTTCGATCGAGCCGCAAAAACACGATGAGATCGTAGAACGGCTCCAGCGGCACCGCCCATTTGATCGCCGATCCCGAGAAGATCCAATCGCCCGCGACCGGCAGGCGCTCGCGCAACAGGGCCAACCGCTGCTCCGGCGGCCTCGGGGTCGTGAACGGGGGATCGCTCGGCACCCAAAAGAAGGCATCCGCATCTTCGTGTTGGACTCGCAGCTGTTGCGCCACCGCCGCGCCGAGCGTGGTGGTGCCGGAGCCGGAAGCGCCGAGAACGTGAATCCGTGGCATGGCGAGCAAATGCGGCGGGCGACTTGCCTACCGAACGATCTCCTCCGTCACCACTCTGAAGCTTGCCAGCGCCGCGCGGCCAAACGCGGTGGACAACGCCACATCGGTGGCGTCGCGCCCGCGTGCCATCAGGACGCGCCCGATGCGCGGGCGATTGTGCCGCGCATCGAAGGTATGCCAGCCGCCGCCGAGATAGACGTCGAACCAGCCGCTGAAATCCATCGGCGCGTCCACCGGCGGAATACCGATATCGCCCAGATAGCCCGTGCAGTAGCGGGCGGGAATGTTCATGCAGCGGCAGAAAGTGATCGCCAGGTGGGCGAAGTCGCGACAGACGCCGCGCTCTTCCATATAGGCCTCGTGCGCGGTCTTCGTCGGTCGCGCGTGCTCGTAGCCGAAGGTGATGCGCCGATGCACGTAATCGCAGATCGCCTGCACGCGCGCCCAGCCGGGTGGCACCGAGCCGAACAGCGACCAGGCGGTGTCGGACAGCAGGTCGGTCTCGCAATAGCGGCTGCCGAGCAGGAACATGAGCGCCTCATCGGGCAGCTCTTCTACCGGATGCTGCACGGCGTCCGGTGCGCTGACATCGGGTTGCCCGGAATCGGCGACGCACGAAATCATTGGCGATGGCGAGCCGCCCCTCGGGTGCGACGATGCGCGTGCAAAGATTGCCGAAACCGTCCCGGTACTCGGTCGAAGCGATCGGCGGGTCGAAGGCGATCCGGTCGGGCGTTCGGAGATCGGCGGTGCGCGATGGATGGATGCGCAGCATCAGCAGCATCGGAGTGGGCTGCGGACAATCGTAGATGATCTCGTATCCGGCGCGGATTTCCATCGAGAACTCCTAAAGCTGCGCCGCCCGACGCCGGCCGACCGGCGGCGACTCGCCCGCGGGATCGCGTTCGCTGACCGTCACCTCCACGGTCATCCCCAAACAATCGGCCGGAAACCCGGTCCAGGTCCCCGATAACGGAATTGCCTGACGCGGGTCGCGCGCCACCGCCACCCGAATCAGGTCACGATTGCCGACGATGCCGTTGGTCGGATCGAACTCGATCCATCCGGCCCCCGGCAGATAAACCTGAACCCAGGCGTGGGTCGCGCCGCCCCCTTCATGGCTCTTGCCGCCGGGGCTGTAGAGATAGCCCGAAACGAAGCGTGCCGCGAAGCCGAGCGAACGGACCGCCTCCATCATCAGCAGCGCGAAATCGCGGCAACTGCCGCTGCGCAGCTTCAGCGTCCGGAGCGGATCCTGGATTCCCTGCTCCTGGCGCCCGACGTAGGTGAAGCCCTGCTTGATCGCCAGCGTGATCGCGGTCAGCAGGTCGAGAGTGCGGGCCGGCCCGGTGCGGGGCAGGAATTGCCGCGCCCAGCCGTCCACCTCGTGCTCGGGGTCGAGCGCCTGCCGCTCGATCGAACGCAGCAAATCCGGCATCTCCTCGGCGCCATAGGCGAAGGGATAGGTCCGCGCGTGATCGGCGAGCTCGAACTCGAGCGCGGTTTCGAAACTGTGGTCGAGGCGGATCGTGCTGTCGAACCGCAGCTCCCGGGCGCGACCCGAAAAGCGAGCGACGGCGACGCAATTGCCGAATACGTCGTGCAGCCAGCGCAGAATTCGCCGGCTGCGGGCTGATCTCCAGCCGCGCCTCGAGCAGCCGCTGATCGTGGCTGTCGCGCGGGCGGAACATCATCCGGTGCTCGCCGAACGCGACCGGCTGCCGATAGCGATAGGTGGTGACGTGATGAACCGTCAGGATTGCCATCACCGCACCGTCGTTTGGCTCTGCGACTGACTTTGCCATCCGCCCGCCGGTCCGGTCTGCGATTGGCTCTGCGACTGGCCTTGCGCCGGCGGCGATCCGATGCCGAAGAAGCAGGCCGACAGGTCGCGCGTGATGGCGATGAGCTGGAATTGAATGGTATCGAGGAACTCGTGCAGGCCCTGGCGGAGTATCTCGTCAATCGTCGATGTCGCGAGCAGAATCCGCAAGCGGTCGAGCTCCTCGGCGGCCCCGGTTCCGCCGCGCAGCCCGTGGCGGCGCTGAAGATCTGTCAGCAACGACTCCAACTCGCGCACGCATAGGAACACCGCGCGCGGGAAGCTGCGGCTGAGCAGCAGGAACCCTGCGACGCGGCCCGGGGTGATGCCGCGCGGATGACGGCGGCGATAGGCATGGTATCCGGCGGCCGAGCGCAGCAGCGCGTCCCACTGCCCGACATCGATCGGCGAGCCTATGTCATCGGCGCCATGCGGCAGCAGCAGGTGGTATTTCATGTCGAGCAGGCGGGTGGTCTGATCAGCCCGCTCGATGTAGCGGCCAAGCTGATAGAAGCACCATCCCTGGTCACGATAGAACGTGCCCTCGGTGATTCCCGTATGGGTCTGGCACGCCTCCTTGATCTCCTTGAACAAGTCCGTCAGCCGCCCCGGCGAGAAGTCGGCATCCCGGATCGCACAAAGCCGGTTCTGGAATACGTTGAGCTGCAGCCACATCTCGCTCGAGATCAACGGTCGCAACGCACGCGCGTTCTCGCGGGCGTTGCGGATCGCGCTCACGATCGAGCTCGGGTTGTCGGCATCGGTGACATAGAAGCGCAGCACCGCCTCGGCCGTCGCCTCCTCATGGCGCGCGTAGAAGGTCTTCTCGTCGGCATGCAGATGCACGATGGATTGCCAGTTCTGATTGCCCCTCGCATCGCGGGTGAAGGTCTCATTGACGTCGAGGATGCGCGCCAGATTCTCGGTGCGCTCGACATAACGAGCGAGCCAGAAGATGCACTCCGCATAGCGGGCGAGGAGGACCTCACTCAAGGACCCAGGTATCCTTCGAGCCGCCGCCCTGCGAGGAGTTCACGACCAGCGAACCTTGTCGCAACGCCACCCGGGTCAATCCCCCCGGCAGCACCCAGGTGCTCGCCCCGGTGATTGCGAACGGCCGCAGATCGACGTGCCGCGGCTCGACGCGCCCTTCGACGAGGGTGGGCGAGACCGACAGGCGCACACAACGCTGGCTGATATAGCTGGCGGGATCGGCGAGAAGCTGCGCCCTGCAGTCGGCAAGCTCGCGTCGGCTCGCCCGGGGGCCGATGGTGATACCATATCCGCCCGCTTCGCCCACCGGCTTCACCACCAGCTCGTCCAAATGGTCGAGCGTGTAACCCAGCGCCGCCGGTTCGCGGCAGATATGGGTCTCCACATTCGGCAGGATCGCGTCCTCGCCCAGATAGTAGCGGATGATGCGGGGCATGTAGGCATAGACCGCCTTGTCGTCGGCGACCCCGGTCCCGACGGCGTTGGCGAGCGAGAGGTTCCCGGCCCGGTATGCGCGCATCAAACCGGGCACGCCGAGCGCGCTATCGGCACGGAAGGCCTCGGGATCGAGGAAGTCGTCATTAATGCGCCGGTAGATCACGTCAATGCGCGAGCTTCCCCCGGTGGTGCGCATGAACACGCGGTCGTCCACGACCGTGAGATCGCGGCCTTCAACTAACGGCACGCCCATCTCGCGGGCAAGGAACACGTGCTCAAAGAACGCCGAGTTATAGGTGCCGGGCGACAGCAGGACGACGCTCGGGTCGTCGCGCCCGCGCGGGTCCATCTCGCGCAGGGCGGCGGCGAGTTGCAGGCCGTAATTCTCGACCGGACGCAAGCCGATGCCGTTGAGCAGGTCGGGAAACCCGCGCAGCATCATGTGCCGGTTCTCGATCACGTAGCCGACCCCGGACGGCGTTCGTGCATTGTCCTCCAGCACCAGGAAATTGCCCGCGTCGTCGCGCACGATATCGATGCCGCAAACATTCACGTAGGTTCGGTGCGGCAGATCGAGCCCCTCCATGGCGGCCCGGTAGTTGGCATTGCCGAGCAGCAGCTCGCCCGGAACAACGCCGTCTCGAAGCAGCTTCCGATCATGATAAAGGTCGTCCAGCAGCAAATTCAGCGCGGTCACACGCTGGATGACCCCGCTCTCGATCACCCGCCACTCAGTCGCCGACAACACGCGCGGGATCACGTCGAAGGGCAGGATGCGGTCAATCGCCTCCTTGTCCGAATAGACGGTGAAGGTCACACCCTGGTCGAACAGCCCGGCCGACGCCCTTGCCGCCCGAAGCTGCAACTCGCCGATCGACAGCGCCGCGAGGCGATCGCGGACCGGCTGATTGCCGATGCCGTGCAGCATCTCGCAGTAAAACCCGGTTGGATCGTAGCTGCCCAGCACGGATGCGCCCATCCAGGGGTTATACGGTCTCGCTCCGGCGGCTGATAGACAGGCGGCCCGCACGCAACGAGATCACCAGTTGGTGCGTTCGCCGGCAGCCGCACTTGACTCCGGAATGAGAACCATTATCAATCGCAGCTGGGCCGGCGCCCGTAACCATGGGGAATTGGGATCGCAATGATCTTTCCGACGAAGGGCATCGCCTCGGGGATGCTGGTGCTGATGCTGGCCCTGCCCGCTTCCGCGGCCGACCCGGACATCCTCATCACCATCCGGGATCATCAATTCATCCCAAGCCAGATCTCGGTGCCGGCCGGTCAAAAGCTGAAGCTGACCGTCAAGAACAGCGGATCAACCACCTCGGAATTCGAGAGCGTCGACTTTCACCGCGAGAAAGTGGTCCAGGCCGGCCGTGAGATTACCGTGTTCGTCGGCCCGCTCGATCCGGGGCGCTACGAGTTCTTCGACGATTTCCACCCCGACACGCGCGGCCATCTGGTCGTGAAATAGCGGAAAACGGCACCGTGCTCGCGACCCTGATCATCGTTTTCCGCGAAGTCCTCGAGGCCGGACTCGTGGTCGGCATCGTGATGGCGGCGAGCCGCGGCGTACCGCGCCGGGGGCTTTGGGTTTCCGGCGGCTGCATCGCCGGCGTGCTGGGCGCGGTCGTCGTGGCCGCCTTCGCCGGCGAGATCGCCGCGGCGGTGCAGGGGGTCGGTCAGGAGCTGTTCAACGCCGCGATCCTGTTCGCGGCGGTCTGCATGCTGGGCTGGCACAATGTATGGATGAGCCGTCATGGCCGCGAGCTGGCGCTCGACGCCACGCGGATCGGCAAGGATGTGCTGGCGGGGACGCGACCACTCTACGCGTTGGCGCTCGTCTGCGGCATCGCGGTCTTGCGCGAGGGGTCCGAGGTCGTCCTGTTCCTCTACGGCATCGCCGCCGGCGGCGCCGGCGGCGGCTTTGCCGGCATGATCGTCGGCGGGGCCTGCGGCGTGGCGGCGGGGGTCGCCGTCGGGACCGCGCTCTACTTCGGCCTGCTGACCATCCCGCTGCGCTACCTGTTCGCCGTGACCGGCTGGCTGATCCTGCTGCTTGCCGCCGGCATGGCCGCGCAGGGTGCCGCGTTCCTCGGGGCCGCCGGCGTGCTGCCGTCGCTCGGCAACGATCTCTGGGACACGTCCTTCCTGCTCAGCGAGCGGAGCCTGCCCGGCCAGCTGCTTCATATCCTGACCGGCTATACGGCTCGGCCGGCCGGCATCCAGCTCGTCTTCTATGTCGCGACCCTGATCGTCATCGGCTCGCTGATGATGGTGTTCCGCGAGAGCCCGTCGGCAGCGCGCAAGCGGCGGTCGGCGGGGCGGCAAATCTCCCGCATCTAACGCTGGAGGCCACGAGAGCCCGCAACGGAAGGGTCGGTTTGCCTACTGCGAATGCGTCTTATTCGAATTCCGAGAGGGGATATGAACGGAAGAGCCGTCATCGCCTTCGCCGCCCTCCTGTCGGCGGGGTTGCTGCCGTCGTCCCCGGTGCGGGCGGACTTCAAGGTTTGGTTGCCGGAGGTGAATTTCGGTGAACTGGCGGTCGAGAGCGTCGGCGATCGCGGTTTCGATGCGAACGCGTCCAAGAGCGGTGAATTCAGCAGCACGTTCGAGCTCGAATACGGCGTCACGCCATGGTGGCAGACCGAGCTGGAACTGGAATTCAACCGCGCCCCGGGGCGACGCCAAGCGACCTATTTCGACCAGATCACCTCGGAGAACCTGTTTCAGTTCACCGAGCGCGGCGAATATTGGCTGGACTTCGGGCTTTTTTATCGAATACGGCCAGGCGTTGCAAAAGGGCAACCCGAACGAAACCACCTTCGGACCGGTGTTCCGCAAGGACTTCTTGGGCACCAGCAACACCGTGAACCTTTCGTCGAGAAGGATCTCGGCGCGAATGCCGCCAGCGGGTTGTTCTTCCTTTATGCCTTTGAGACCCGCATCGACGCCTGGACCTTTCGCCTCGGCCGCAGCATCGCCGTCGAGCCCGGGCTGCAGTACTACGGCGCCCCGGGCCGCTTCGGTCGTTTCGACAAATGGAGCGACCAGGACCAGCGCGTCGGGCCGCAACTGTTCGGCAAAATCTTCAACCTCGGCCCGGGCACGTTGGAGTGGAACGGCGGCCTGCTCTTCGGCCTCACCCGCGCCGTACCTTTGACGACGCTGCGCTGGCAAGCTGAATACGAGATCCACTTTTGACCTCGAGGGGTCCGATGACCGCGCACAACATTTTTCCAATCGAAGGTGGCTGCGACTGCCGGACGGTCCGTTACCGGATGGAAATCCGCCCGCTGTTTGTTCATTGTTGCCACTGCCGCTGGTGCCAGCGCGAATCCGGCGCCTCTTTCGCCCTGAACGCGATGATCGAGGCGGATCGCGTCACGCTGCTGGCGGACCAGCCGATCGTCATCGAAACGCCGTCGGCGAGCGGCAAGGGGCAACGAATCGCGCGCTGTCCGAAATGCCGGATCGCGGTCTGGAGCAACTATGGCGGGGCCGGCGACCGGGTGCGGTTCGTTCGGGTGGGGACCCTGGATCAGCCGGAACATCTGCCGCCCGATATTCACATTTTTACGGCCTCCAAGCAGCCCTGGGTGATGCTTCCCGCGGGCACGCCGGCAGTCCCGGAGTACTACAAGCGCGAGGAGCACTGGTCTCCGGAAAGCGTCGCGCGGTGGAGGGCCATGAGGGAAGGCTAAAGCGAACTAAACGCCGCGCACGGGCGAACGAACGCTCAGCCGCACTCGCCCCGATCCGCTTGAATGGCGGCCAGCACCGCCGCCGGCGTGATCCGCGCCATGCCGTGCCGCTTGTCGGGCTCTCCATCCGGCGG
The DNA here is from genome assembly GCA_963762525.1 of uncultured Pseudomonadota bacterium. Lineage (GTDB taxonomy): Bacteria > Pseudomonadota > Alphaproteobacteria > Acetobacterales > Acetobacteraceae > DATFDN01. The sequence continues at coordinate 439,531 of CAVXKT010000003.1, read as the reverse complement.
CAGCACGGGTATAATCCGGCTGGCGTGGCGGAACGGCGGGACGGCGCCGAACAAGCCGTAGCTGCTTGTTCCGACGGCGGCGGCGAGATTCATCACGCCGGTGTCATTGCCCACATAGAACGCCGCCTCGGCGCAAAGTGCCGCGATCTCGCGGAGCGGCCAGCCGATCGCGGGCACAAGGTCGGCATCGGTGATCTCGGCCGCGAGCGCCTGCTCCGCCGGCCCGCCCGCCAACACCAGGCGCGACCAGCCGGCGCGCGTGAGCGCCTCCGCCAGCGCCCGGAAATTCGCCGCTCCCCATTGCTTGTAGGGCTCGGAGCTGCCGATCCCCAGCACCACGAAGGGCCGGTTGCCTAAGCGTGCCCGTATTGCCCGGCGCGCCAGCGGTGAGACCGGCAAGCGCGGCTCCTCCTCGGCCATCGGAATGGCGGCCTCGCGGAGCCAGGCGGTCGCCTGCTCGAACGGATGCAGCCTCAGCGCCGATGACCTCAAGAAAGGCGGGCGATTGAGGAAAGGGCGCTGCAGCGTGTAGCCGTAGCCATATCGCGCGGGGATGCCGGCAAGGAAACAGGCCATCGCCAGCGTGCGGCTGTGATGGAGAATTATGACGCGGCGAAACCGCCTCGCCCGCAGGGCCGCTACGAGCCGGAAAAAGCCGATGGCGCCGTCATGGGCGCCCGGTCGCCCCTCGGAGCGGCGGTCGGTCCACAGCACCTCCGCCACTGTGGTCTCGGCGGCGAAAATCTGGTCGGCGGCCGAGCGCGGCTTGGCGACCAGCGTCACCGCACCGCCGAAATGCGCCGCCAGCGCCCGTATGTGCGGCAAGTGCCAGACCAGGTCGCCGATGCCGGGCAGCGGCTGGATAATGGCGGTCTCTGGTCTCAGGCGCGTCCTGCTTCGGCGAGAATGGCGCTGATAGGCCAGATTGCCGGGCGCGACAACGCCTGATAACTGCGGGCGAATGGCGCAATCGGGAACCGATCCCGCAGCGTCCGCCAAGCGGACCTCGCTCGGCTGGCGCATCGTGCGCCGGCCGCTGGCGGCCGCTTGGCACGACCCCGGCCAGTTCACCCCTCGAAGGCTTCCGGCGTTCATCTCGGCCGGCCGGCCGCCGCGACGCGCGTTGCCCGGCTACTGCGCGTTGGACTTCGCCGATCGCTTGGCGGACACGGGGTTCATCGAGGAGACATTCCGCCTGCGGCCGAAGCTCGAGCCTCGCTACCGCCTGCTGCGGACCGAATGGCTCTCAATATCGCGCGCAAGCCGGGGCCGTGATGTCCGCCGCCCCACCTCGGCGGTGGTCGTTGCGCAGGCTCCTGCTCGGCCGGCCGCTGGCGAACCGGGAGGCCGAGGGCGGCAAGCTGGGCGCGTTCGCGGGCCTGCCCGCGATGGGCCTCGACGGGCTGAGTTCCGCCGCCTACGGGCCGGAGGCCGCGCTCACCGTCCTCGCCCCGGCGGGCGCCGCCGGGCTCGGCGTCATCGGCCCGATCACCGGGGTGATCCTGGTGCTGCTGGCCATCCTGTTCTTCTCTTATTGGCAGACCATCACCGCCTATCCGGGCAACGGCGGCTCCTACACCGTCGCCAGGGAGAATCTTGGCACCACCGCCGGCTTGCTGGCCGCCGCCGCCCTGATGGTGGATTACATGCTGAACGTCGCCGTCGGCATCTCTGCCGGCATCGGCGCTCTCACCTCGGCGCTGCCATCGCTGCACGCCGCCACGCTGCCGCTCTGCCTCGGTGTGCTGGGGTTGATCACTCTCGTTAACCTGCGCGGCACGCGCGAGAGCGGCGTCGTATTTGCCGGCCCCACCTATCTCTTCATCGCCAGCCTCGCGTTCATCCTGATCGCCGGCACTCTGGCGGCATGGACCCGGGCCGGCGCGGTTTCGCCCGTGGTCGCGCCGCCCGCACCTCCGAGTGGCACCGAGGCGATCACGCTGTGGCTGGTGCTGCGCGCCTTCGCGGCCGGATGCGCGGCGATGACCGGCGTCGAGGCGGTCAGCAACGGCGTCGGCGCGTTCAGGGAGCCTCGTGCCCGGCACGCCCATGCCACCTTGGCGGCGATCGTCGTCGTGCTGGGCTTGCTGCTGCTGGGTGTCGCCCATCTCAGCCGCGTCTACGGCGTCATGGCCATGGACCAGAACAAGCCCGGCTATCAGAGCGTGCTGTCGCAGCTCATCGCCGCCGTCCACGGGCGAGACTGGTTCTATGACGTCGCCATGGCCGGCGTGCTCGCCGTTCTGTGCCTGTCCGCCAATACGAGCTTCGTCGGCTTCCCCCGCCTTTGCCGGCAGGTGGCGCATGACGGCTACCTGCCGAAGGCGTTCGCCGTGCCCGGCCGGCGGCTGGTCTATACTGCCGGAATCGCGTTCCTCGCCGTCGGCGCCGGACTGCTGCTGGCCGCCTTCGGCGGCATCACCGATCGCCTGATCCCGCTATTTGCGGTCGGCGCCTTTCTGTCCTTCACCCTGTCGCAGGCCGGCATGGCGGCGCATTGGCGTCGCGAAGCCAAGCGGCACGCGGACCGAGCTCGCCTCGCCATCAACGCCTTCGGCGCAATGGCGACCGGCACCGCGTTGGCGGTCATCCTGATCTCGAAGTTCGCCGCCGGCGCTTGGCTCACCGTCGTGGTGATCCCGCTGACGCTGTTCCTGCTGCGACTTGTCAACCGCTACTATGCCGGCCTCGACCGTCAATTGCTGAGCGGCGTCGGCGGCCGAATCGCCCTGAGCGATCACGCCCCGCCGCTGGTCATCATCCCTCTCGCCCGCTGGGATCGGGTCAGCCGCAAGGCCGTGGCCTTCGCGTTCCGCCTGTCGCCGCACATCACGGCGCTGCATTGTATCGATCTGGAGGGGCCGGATGCCGGGGAGCACACGAGCCGGATCCGCCGCGAATGGGAGCGCTGTGTCGAGCAGCCGGCGCGGGAGGCCGGCCTGCCGGTCCCGCCGTTGCGGATCGAGCACTCCCCCTACCGCAGTGTGAGCGGCCCGCTGCTGCGGATCATCGCCGATTTCCGGCGCCACCGGCCCGGCCGGGCAGTCGCGGTGGTATTGCCGCAGCTGGTCGAAGGGCGCTGGTGGGAGATGCTGCTGCACACGCATCGCGAACGGCGCCTGCGCAAGCTGCTGCTGCGCACCGGCGGGCCGGACATCGCCGTGGTCGGCGTTCCCTGGCAACTCGAGCCGGTGACGCCAGAGCGTGCATTGGCCGAGGAGGAGCCGGCCCCCTAATCTCATTCCGCGATCATGTTCTTCTTGGCTAAGGCCAGCTCCCCGAGCCCAAACGGCGCGCCGACGCTCTAGCCCGGCCGCTCCCCCGGATCGATCCAGCCGATATTGCCGTCGCTGCGCCGATAGACCACGTTCAGCTCGCCGCTGGCGCTGTTGCGGAACATCAGCATCGGCTGGTCGGCCAAATCCATCCGCATGACCGCCTCGCCCACCGACAGCCGGCTGATTTCGGCCGGTTGCTCCGCAATCACCGTGGCATAGGCGTCGATGCCGGGGGCCATCGTGCCGTCGATGACCTTGTCATCGGCTTGACGGAGCACGTATTGCCGCGCCGCCTCCGGGCGCTCGCGGTTGGCGAGGTCGCGGGCGTGGTCGTTCACCCGCCTTCGGTAGCGGCGCAGGCGTTTGGCAATGTGCTCGGCGGCGTCGTCGAAGGCGGTCGGCGCGTCCGCCGCCTCCCCTTCCCCTCGCAGCTGCAGGCCACGACCGGCGTGCAGGTTGATGTCGCAGGTGAAGAAGCTGCGCGCTCGGCCGAACGTCACCTTGGCTTCCAGTGCGCGATCGAAATATTTGCGCGCGATACCCTCCAGATGCATGGCCACTCGTTCTCGTAGCGCATCGGATAGATCAACCTGCTTACCGGAGACATTGATTTCCATCAAAATTCTCCCGAGACGACCCTGCCGAGCGGGGGCGGGTCGGGCTCAGGCCGGCACCGCCTTCTCTCGCTTGCGCTGCGTCGAGTTCGGGATGCGCAGCGCCTCGCGGTATTTGGCCACGGTCCGGCGCGCGATGTCCACGTCCTCGGCCCGCAGCGCCTCAACGATCGCGTCATCCGACAGCACCTTTTCGGGATGCTCGGCCAGGATCAAGGCGCGGATGCGGTGGCGGACCGCCTCGGCGCTGTGCGCCACCCCGCCGTCGGTACGGGCAATCGCCGTGGTGAAGAAGTATTTCAGCTCGAACAACCCCCGCGGCGTGGCGATGTATTTGTTCGAGGTCACGCGGCTGACCGTGCTCTCGTGCAGCTCCACCTCCATGGCGATGTCGCGCAGGATTAACGGCCGCAGATGCTCGATGCCATGACGCAAGAAACCCTCCTGCTGGCGCATGATCTCGGTCGCCACCCTGAGGATGGTCTGCGTGCGCTGTTGCAGCGACTTGACCAGCCAGTTGGCGCTGGCGAGGTGCTCCGAGAGGAACCCCTTCGCCGCCTTGTCGGCACGCGGCGCGATGCGGGCGAGAAAGCGCTGGTTAACCAGCACCCGCGGCAAGGTCTCGGGATTAAGCTCCAGCGTCCACCCGCCGTCGGGGTTGGCGCGCATCAGCACGTCGGGTACCACGGCGCGGACCGGTTCGTTGTCCCAGCTCGCGCCGGGCTTGGGGTCGAGGGCTCGAATCTCGGCGATCATCTCGGTGATGTCCTCGAAATCCACCCCGCACACCGCCATCAACCGGCGCAGATCGCGCCGCGCCAGCAGGTCCAGATTGTCGAGCAGCGCCGCCATCGCCGGATCGAGCCGATTGCGCTCGGCCAGCTGAGCCGCCAGACACTCCTTCAGGTCGCGGGCGAACAGGCCGGTCGGATCGAAACGCAGCATGCGCCCGCGCACCGCCTCCACCCGCTGCACCGTCACCCCCATGGCGGCGGCGATCGCCTCCGGCGCTGCGGTCAGCCGCCCGGCGGGACATAACAGGGCGATCAGATGGGCGCCGATCATCCGCTCCACCGGATCGTCAAAGCCTAAACGAAGCTGTTCGCTCAAATGCTCGCGCAAGCTCCGGCTCGGCTCGGCGAAGGCATCGACCCCGCGCTCGTCGTCGGTGAAGTCCGGCGCGCCGCCGCGGCGGTCGAAGGCCATCCCGTCCGAGGGGCCGCCCGGGTCGTAGGGCTCGGCATGTTCGGCGTCGAGCGGCTCCGATCGTGCCTCCGGCAGGGTATCGGACCGCGCGAGCTCGGCGAAATCGCCGATCGCGGCGCCGTCGTGGCGCTGGTCGGGCGCCGCCAGCTCGGGCGACGGCGCGTCCTCCGCCTGATCGCGCTCCAGCAGCGGATTGCGCTCGAGCTCCTGCTCGATGAACGCGATCACTTCCTGATTGGTGTATTGCAGCAGCTTGATCGCCTGGCGAAGCTGCGGCGTCATCACCAGGCTTTGGCTCTGGCGCAGGTCGAGACGCGGGCCGATCGCCATGGCGGCTGGACCTAGAGGCTGAACCGCTCGCCGAGATAGACCCGGCGCACGCCCTCATGCGCCACCACCTCGTTCGGGCGGCCCTCCATCAGCACCTGGCCGTCGTGCATGATGTAGGCGCGGTCGATAATCTCCAGCGTTTCCCGAACGTTATGGTCGGTGATGAGAACCCCGATGCCGCGATGCTTGAGGTGCGAGACCAGGTCGCGGATTTCGCCGACGGCGATCGGGTCGATCCCCGCCAGCGGCTCGTCCAGCAGGATATAGGCCGGCTGCGTCGCCAGGGCGCGGGCGATCTCCACCCGCCTTCGCTCGCCCCCCGAAAGCGCCAGCGCCGGGGTGCGGCGCAGATGACCGATACCGAACTCGGCCAGCAGCTCGTCCAGCATCTGGTCGCGCCGATCCCGCTCCGGCTCCACCACCTCGAGCGCCGCCATGATGTTGCGCTCCACATTGAGGCCGCGGAACACGCTCGCCTCCTGCGGCAGATACCCCACCCCCAGCCGGGCGCGCCGATACATCGGCAGCCGGGTGATCTCCGAGCCGTCGAGACTGATGGAACCGGTTTCGGGGCGGACCAGGCCGACGATCATGTAGAAGGTGGTGGTCTTGCCCGCACCGTTCGGACCGAGCAATCCGACCGCCTCGCCCCGATGCAGCGTCAGGGTCACGTTCCGCACCACCGGGCGCCGGTTATACGTCTTGCCGAGGCCGGTCGCGACCAGACCGCCGGCGCCCGAGACCACGCGCAGGCCGGGGCGGGCTCCGCTCATCGCTTGGCGCTCGCCGGCGCGGCCCCGGCCGGGGCCGGCTGCGCCTCATTCGGCACGATCAGGCCCTCGACGCGCCCGCGCCGCTTGGCCAGCAGCCGCGAAACGCCGGTCTTCAGGTTCACCTCGGCCTCCGATCCCTCGAGCTGGTTCTGTCCGCGCGTAATCCGCACCTGGTCCACCAGCACCGCGATGCCGGTATCGGGAACATACACGCCACGGCCGCCCGTTACGATATCGGTCGGAGTGCTGACGACCACATGCCCGAACGCCTCGACCCGCTGCAGCTTGCCGCCGCCGGCCAACGGGTCGTCGGGGGTCGGCGCCGACCCCCCGCCCGGCGGCTTGGTCGCGGCGACCGGCCGCGGCCCGGCGGCCTCGTCGGGTGTGGTGTAGGCCACCAGCACGTCGGCGGCGATCCGCCGGCGGTCCTTGGTCAGCACCACGGCATCGCCGCGCGCCACCGCCATATGCTTGGCCGACCAGTATTCCAGGTCGTCGCGCGCGGTCAGCACCTGGGTCGGGGTGGTCAGGCGAAGCCGGCCGCCGGTCATCACCATCACGGCTGCGTCCAGGTCATAGACCGCCTTATCGCCCTCGGCGCGATCCGTCGGGGTGGCAATGACGACGTGACCGAGCGCCTCCAGCCGATAGACCTCGTTGCCGCCTTCGTCGGCGTCGGACGGGTCGAGCATCCCCGGCCCGGGTGCGCCGGCCCGTGCGCCGGCCCGGGCGCCTTCGCCGCTGCCGCCGTCGCCCCGGGGCGCCCGGCTTCTTGCGATAGAAGGCGATCAGCCGGTCGGCGGTGACGGTGACGTTCTGGCGCACCGCGCGGGCGTCGCCATTGGCGATGATCTCATGACGCTGCTGCAGCCATTCGATGCCGTCGCGCGAGGTGATCGAGACCGGCCCGCCATGCGACAGATCGATGCCCTGCGCGGCCGCCGGCATCGCCCCGGCGCAGCCCAGCAGCAACGCCACCATCGCCGGCCGAAGACGGATGCTCATGGGCCGTTGGCGCCGTTCAATCGCAGCCGGGCGGGACCGGCAAACAGGATCTGCTCGCCCTTGTCGGTCGCGGTAAAGCCGCCGGCGGCATCGAGTTTGCCGAACGGCCCCTCGGCATGCACCGGCTCGGCACCGGCGGCGGCGCCATTTTTGAGGTCGAGCGCGGCGCTGGCCGTGGTCATCGTGGTGCCGTCATCGCGATAGACAGTGACGTCGCGCGACAAATCGAGCGCATTCTCGGTCTTCCGATACACGCCCTGCTGCGACTGGATCATCATCCAGCTGCCGTTCTGCAGGGTGATGTCGCCCTTGGGGTCGGTCAGGTTCACCCGGTCGCGGCCGATCTGGCGCGCGGTCGCGGCGGTCAGCGTATAGGGCCGCCCGTGCTCATCGACGCTGCGATAGCGGGCGCCGGTCACGGTGGCCCCCTGCACCGTGGTCAGTGCCCGCGCCGCCGCCCGCGCCTGCCCGGCCTCGCGTTGCAGCTCCGGCCAGAGCGCCAAAGTCGCGAGCAGCGCCAGCGCCAGCGCCGGCAGGGCAAGCTTCATCGCCCTGATCCGCAGCCGTCGACGCGCCAGCCTTCCCGACGAGGGCAGGTGCCGCGGTCGGCCGCCTGCGGCAAGCATCCGCTCGCCGCTTCGCTGGCGGAGGCTCGGCGCGACGCTCATGCCACCCCCGCCCGCAGCAGGTCATGGATATGCAGAATGCCGACCGGACGGCGGGCCGGATCGACCACGAACAGCGCGGTAATCGGCCGCTCGCGGGCGGTCATCGCGTGCAGCGCCTCGGCGGCGAGCGCATCGGGCGGGATGGTCCGGGGCGCCGTCGTCATGATCTCCTCGACCCGCCGCGCCAACAGATCGGGGCCCATGTGACGGCGCAGGTCGCCGTCGGTCACGATCCCGGCCAGCCGCCCGTCCGGCTCGGTCACGCCCAGGCAGCCGAACCGCTTCTCGGTGATGCGGAGCAAGGCGTCCGGCATCGGCAGACCGCGCGCCGCCAGCGGCATCTCCTCGCCGGCGTGCATCAGCTCGCGGACGCGCCGCAGCCGCGCGCCCAGCCGGCCGCCGGGGTGGAATTGGCTGAAATCGGCGACGGTGAAGCCGCGCCGGGTCAGCAGCGCCACCGCCAGCGCGTCGCCGAGCGCCATCTGCATCAGTGTGCTGGTGGTCGGCGCGAGCCCCATCGGGCAGGCCTCGCCGGCCCGGGGCAGCAGCAGCACGACATCGGCCGCGACCGCCAGCGCCGAGCCGGGGCGCCCGGTGACGGCGACGAGCGGCAAGGCGAAGCGGCTTGCATGGGCGATGACGGCGGCGAGTTCCGGCGTCTCGCCCGAATTGGAGAGCGCGAGGATGGCGTCGCCGGCCACGATCATGCCGAGATCGCCGTGCGAGGCCTCGGCCGGATGGACGAACAGCGCCGGGGTGCCGGTGGAGGCGAGGGTCGCTGCGACCTTGCGCGCGACATGGCCCGACTTGCCCATCCCGGAGACCACGACCCGCCCCGACGCGCCGGCCAGCACCGCCACCGCGCGCTCGAAGGCCCCATCAAGCCCGGCGGCCAGCGCGCGCAGCCCCGCCGCCTCGGTGGCGAGCACGGCACGCGCCACGTCCAGGTCGGGGCATTCATCGGCCACGGCAAGGCTCATGCGGGTCGGGGGACTCCTGGTCGGTTCCGGCTTAAGCCACCGGCACGTGGCGGGTCAACCTCGCAAAACCGTGAGCCGACAAAAAACGTGCCAGGATTCGGTAAGGTTCGGGTTCTTGCGCCGCCCGCAAGGCGCAGGGTTGGGTGTCGGGCTGCGGCCCGGGGCAAGCGCGTACACAACCGGCGCCACGACCCCGAAACCGCGTACACAACATCGATTGTGCGCCGCAACAACGTGTACACAACTCCCATTGTGCATCGCAGCAACGCGTACACAACTCCGCTTCCGCCCGCAAAAGCGCGTACGCAAAGAGGACTCCGCTTTGCCGTCCGCCCGATCAAGCATGCCGATCGGCCGCGCCGGCCCCCGGTCGGATGATTGGCCCCGCCTCGGCCGCCTCGCCCGCGGAAACCGGGCCTGCCCGGACCAACGCCGCCAAACCGCCTTTCGCGAACTGCTCGACGCCGCCGGAGCCGGCCCAACAATCAGGGCGGGATCACGCCAAGCGCCGGGCGCAAACGGCCCGTTCATCGTCGGACCCGATTGCGGACTCCGCCTCGGTATCGGCCTGCGTCTGATATCCGACACCATGTTACCATCAGCAGAAAGTGTCGCGAACTCATCCACTCACGCTTGACAGACCGGAGTTTGGCCCATGTAGTTACCATCGACTTGATTGCGGCTCCAGACCGCGACCGTAAAAAGGGGAGGTCTGTACGGAAATGTTCCCTCTGAAGCAACTTCTCCCCTTTATTTTGCTCTTCTTTTGGCCATTTGCGAGCTCCGCGGAGTCCGTTGCGGCGGGCAGCAGCTTACCGCTTGCTGATCTCGTGCGAGAGGTGGATGTCGCGTTGCTCAGGGTGGCGGATACTGCTGAAACCCAGCACCTGCCGCAGCTCCAAAAAGCTGTTCTGGAAGTAAACACATCGATGAAACGCGATGTAAATGGAAAGATCAGTTTATGGGTCGTCGAGCTTGGTGGCGCAGGTAACAACGAATATGCGTCGAAGGTGATTTTTACTTTGAAGCCGCCTCCTCCCGGCTCTCCATCGAATATTGGCGCCGTCCAGTTGGCGAACGCATTGACCGACTCGATTTTGGCCGGCGCCCACGCGATCATGGCAGCGGAGACTGGTAATCCGCCTTTGCTGGCCGACGATCTGGTCGTCTCCGTTCGCTTCGCGATTGCGCGAGAAGGAAACGGTAAGCTCGCGGTCAAATTCCCGCCATTCGAAGCCTCGTTCGGCGGGGGCGCGACCAGCGCAGAGATCCAATCAATCACTGTCACGTATAAAGGCTAGCCGGCGGAATGAAGCGCCTGCATGCCCCGGCGGGTGGGATCGTTCTCGGCATCGCAATTTCGATATGCACGCCGTTAACCGGGGCGAACGCGACGCGATACGACTTCCCGGAAGTCAAGCCGGCGCAAGTCAGGCAAGTTGTCCTCCCATCGGCGGTCCGGATCTTCCTTTCGGGTGACGCAGCCGAGGCGGAGGGATCAGGTTTCCTCATCGACAAAAAGGCAGGGCTCGTCGTTACTGCAGCGCACGTTCTTCGCGGAGTTCACAAGGCTTGGGTCGCCTTTTCGGGCGCCAAGACCCGTTACGAAGCTGAGGTAGTGCTCGCGGCCACTCCCCCCGATCCCGACTTGGCAATTCTGGCTGTAGTAAAGAGGGAATTCGCTGCCATCCAAAGCCCGCGCCCTGGAATTACAATTTGAGGAGATCGACGACGGGCAACATTACTTGATCGGATCGGGTAGATCGACCGAACCAATGATCAGAACCGGGCAGACCAACACCGACGAAAACCTGAAATGCGTGCACTTACTTGCCACCGATACGTTCCATGGCGATAGCGGGTCGGCCGTTTTAACGGATATTGGCCTCGTAGACGGAATAGCCATCAACGGCTCCGAATACCCGCCTGACCAAAGCAGAATGGGAGTGACTTGGATATTGCCACTCTCGTGCGCTCGGGATCGCGTTCTCGGGTCAGTGCCGGACGATGATGACACCAAGATCCTGAAATTCCTGAGCGCGGGAGACCAGAATACGTTGCAGGACAACTTCAAACCACTGCCGCCTTTTGAACAACCTGATTGGCTTTCGAATCTGCGTGTGGCTAAAGCTCTCAGTGATACGATCGCGAACTGGCGCAGCAAAGGACAGCCGCCACCGATCGCGATCGCTCAAAACGCGCTGCCGATCATCAGCGAGCGCCGATTGTTGGACCATGATTTGTACGGCGAATTCGTCAGCGCTTGCGCGAGAATACCGTTGGCGGCAGCCAAAGTTTTCCAGAGATTCGGGGATGCGCGGGAAAAGGCGGGCGTCAGCCAGGATGCAAAAGACGCATACAAGCAGGCGGCAAAGTTCTACCACACATTCATAGCCGACGAATTGCCGCCCGATCAGTTGACTATTCAGCCGGGCAGCAGTCCCGCAATCGCCGGAGCGTACAAAGCCGCGGCCGACAACCAAACCAAATTAGCCCAGATCACCGGAGATAAGAGCGACTATGAACGCGCTGCGCAGTTGGCCGCGGCGGCAGCGTTTTCCGCGCCCGAGGGTCCACTGAAGACCTCCTCCTTTACTGCACTCGGGTCCGCGTTGCATGGCGCGGGCGATACGGCAGCCGCCGTTAGCGCATTCCAGCAAGCAGAGCTGGAAGGCCCGGTGCCCGGGTGGGCTAAATCGTCGCTGAGTTTGCTGAAGGCGTTCGCTCGGCAGCCGTCCGCAAACTAGCTTGCCGGAGGAGTATTTTGTTCACCGAGCTCAGGCGGCTGGCAGGTTGTCGAAAGACGACGCAGACGACCTCCTGCGGCCAATTAGCTAGCCGGACCTCAGTCCCCCCGCAGTGCCGCGCGCAGCTCGGCGCATCGCCGCCGGGTCTTCGGCCGCGCCAGACGCCCGGCGGCCAGCCAAGCAAACCGTTGCAGCAGCGCGCGGCGGCGGGCCGGCGGCAGAGGATGACGGGGTGCGTCTCGCGCAGGATCTCCGCCTCCAATCCGGCGGCGACGATCCAGCCGGTTTGCTCGGGCAGCAGCGCCGGCGGAAAGTCGGCGTCCACGGCGAAGTAGAGCGCATCGCAGAACGCGCCATACTCCGGCCACTTCGCGTCCAGCAGGAAGTCGCGCGACGCCCGACTTCACCTCGATACAGGCGAACCCGCCGTCTTGGCGCAGCGCCAGGATGTCGGCGCGACGGCCGTTCGGCAACGTCACCTCATGCAGCGGCGCCCAGCCGAGCCGCAGGCAAAGCCGCGCGCAGGCACGCCTGATGCTTGGCCGCCGCGCTCGGGCACACCCGACTTCCCCCATCCTCGCCCCGTTCGCGCCCCACTGTTCGCTTGCACGCCACCGGGCCATCGCGCATGTTAAACTGGCGATTACAAAAGGGAATCGGTCGATGCGGCTTGCCGTCCTGAAGGAGCGTCGCCCGTTCGAGACCCGGGTCGCCGCGACGCCGGAGACGGTGAAGCGGCTCGCCGCGCTCGGGCCGACGGTGGCCGTCGAGGCCGGAGCCGGCGCCCATGCCGGGATCACCGATGCCGACTTCGCCGCCGCCGGCGCCGAGATCGCCGCCGATGCCGCCGGGCTGCTCGCCGATGCCGGCGTCGTCTTCGCCGTCCGGCTCCCCGATCCCGACATCCTGGACCTGATCCCGCCCGGCGCCCTGCTGGTCTGCACCGCCGAAGCGGCGTCGGCGCGCGAGATCGCTCTCGGTGGTGGCCGAGCGGCGGATCGACCTCGCGGCGATGGAGATGCTGCCGCGCATCACCCGCGCGCAGGCGATGGACGTGCTCTCCAGCCAGGCCAATCTCGCCGGCTATCGCGCCGTGATCGAGGCGGCGGCGAACTTCGAGCGCGGCTTCGCGATGATGATGACCGCCGCCGGAACGGTGCCGCCGGCGCGGGTGTTCGTCATCGGCGCCGGCGTCGCCGGCTTGCAGGCGATCGCGACCGCGCGCCGGCTGGGCGCGATCGTCTCCGCGACCGACGTCCGCCCCGCCGCGAAGGAGGAGATACGCTCGCTCGGCGCCACCTTCATCGGCGTCGAGGACGAGGAGACGGCGGCGCAGACGGGCGCCTATGCGCGCGACATGAGCGAGGCGTTCCGCCGCAAGCAGGCCGAGCTGATGCTGACGACCGTCGCCAAGAATGACATCATCATCTGCACCGCCCTGGTGATGGGCCGCGCCGCCCCGGTGATCGTCACCGCGCCGATGGTCGCCGCGATGCGGGCGGGCAGCGTGATCGTCGATCTGGCTTCCGATGCCGGCGGCAACTGCGCCGCGACCTTGCCCGGGGAACGCGTGGTCACGCGAAACGGGGTCATCGTCTTGGGCTGGCACAATTGGCCGGGCCGCATCGCCGTCGCCGCCAGTAGTCTTTACGCGCGCAACCTGATGACCTTCCTCACCTCGTTCTGGGACCAGGAGGCGGGCGCGCCGCGCCTGCCCGAGGACGACGAGATCGCGCGCGGCGTGCTGCTCACCCGGGGCGGCGCGATCGTGCACCCGCAATTCCTGCCCGCGCGCGCGGAAGCCGCCTGAGCCGTCGGAGACTCGCATGGACCCCAACCAGATCGCCGCCGAGGCGGCGCGCCTCGCCGCACAGGCCAATGCCCTCGCCCAGCACGCCGGCTCGATGGTCGCCGCGCCGGTCGCCGTCACCGGCGCGTTCGCCGCCGGCGTCCCGTTCATCTATCTGTTCGCGATCTTCGTCATGGCCGTGTTCGTCGGCTATTACGTCGTCTGGAACGTCACCCCGGCGCTGCACTCGCCGCTGATGGCGGTCACCAACGCGATCAGCTCGGTGATTATCGTCGGCGCCATGCTCGCCGTCGGCCTCGCCGCCAGCGGCGTCTCGCGCGGCTTCGGCGCGGTGTCGGTGCTGCTCGCCTCGGTCAACATCGTCGGCGGCTTCCTGGTCACACATAGGATGCTGTCGATGTTCCGGCGCAAGCAATAACCCCCAGCAGCGAGACCGCCGTCGATGCCCCCGCAGCTTACCGTCTTCTTCTACCTGCTCGCGGCCGTGCTGTTCGTGCTCGCGCTGCGCGGCCTGTCCAGTCCGGTGACGTCGCGCCGGGGCAACATGCTCGGCATCGCCGGCATGGTCATCGCCATCCTCGCCACGCTGATCGGCAACCGCTTCTGGATGAGCAGCTACGGCCTGATCGTGGCGATGATAATCGTCGGCGGCGGCGTCGGCGCCTATATCGCGGCCCGCATCCGCATGACGGCGCTGCCGCAGCTGGTCGCCGCCTTCCATTCGCTGGTGGGCCTCGCCGCGGTGTTCGTCGCCGCCGCGGCGCTGAATGCGCCGGAGGCGTTCGGCATCGGCGTGCCCGGCGCAATCTACAGCGAAAGCCTGATCGAGATGTCGATCGGGCTCGTCATCGGCGCCGTCACCTTCTCGGGTTCGGTGATCGCGTTCTCGAAGCTGCAGGGGCTGATGAGCGGCGCGCCGATCGCGTTTCCGTTGCAGCACCAGCTGAACCTCGCCCTGGGCATCCTGGCGATCGCGCTGATCGCGGTGTTCGTCGTCACCGGGGGCAGCCAGGCGGTGTTCTGGGTGCTGGCGTTCCTCGCCTTCGCGCTCGGCTTCCTGCTCATCATCCCGATCGGCGGCGCCGACATGCCGGTGGTCGTCTCGATGCTGAACAGCTACTCGGGGTGGGCGGCCTGCGGCATCGGCTTCACCATCGAGAACCTCGCCCTGGTCATCACCGGCTCGCTGGTCGGCGCCTCCGGCGCGATCCTGTCCTACGTCATGTGCAAGGGGATGAACCGCAGCATCATCAACGTGCTGCTCGGCGGCTTCGGCTCCGAGGGCGCGGCGGCGGTCGCCGGCGGCGGGGCGACGGACCGCACCGTGAAGTCCGGCAATGCCGACGACGCCGCCTTCATCCTGAAGAACGCCTCGAAGGTCATCATCGTCCCCGGTTACGGCATGGCGGTGGCGCAGGCGCAGCACGCGCTGCGCGAGATGGCCGATACGCTGAAGGCCGAGAACGTGGACGTGCGCTATGCGATCCACCCGGTCGCCGGGCGGATGCCGGGGCACATGAACGTGCTGCTGGCCGAGGCCAACGTGCCCTATGACGAGGTGTTCGAGCTGGAGTCGATCAACAACGAATTCGCCACCGCCGACGTCGCCTATGTGATCGGCGCCAACGACGTCACCAACCCGGCCGCGAAGACCGACCGCGCCTCGCCGATCTTCGGGATGCCGATTCTGGAAGTGGAGCGCGCCGGCACGGTGCTGTTCGTCAAGCGCTCGATGGCGTCGGGCTATGCCGGGGTCGAGAACGAACTGTTCTTCCGCCCCAACACGATGATGCTGTTCGGCGACGCCAAGAAGATGACCGAGCAGATCGTGCAGGCGCTGGGACGGTAGCCGAGCGCGGGATCATTCAGGCGGAGGCCCGGGCGGAGGCCGCGAAAGGCGAGCCGCACGCCAGCCGCACCGATCCCGAGGCGCGCCAGATGCGCTTTGCGGTGATCGTGATGACGGTGAATAGCGGTCACCGCCAGGCGTCCGGTAGGGTGGTCCGATCCCGCTTTACACCTCCGCCGGCGCCGACCGGGCGCGCGTTGCCCAATGCCAGGCGACCAGTGCCAGGGCCACCACCACCGGCGGCATCACCGACAAGTTCAGAACCTGCCAGCCGCCGGTCATCTCGATGGCGCCGGAGGCGAAGGCGGTGCAGGCGGTGGTGCCGAACACCAGGATGTCGTTGGTGACCTGCACGCGCACCCGCTCCTCGGTCGAGTGCGCGGCGGTGAGTAAGGTGGTGCCGCCGATGAACATGAAGTTCCAGCCCACGCCCAACAGCATCAGCGCCACGACGAAGGTCGAGAAGACCGGCGCAAACCCGACATTGATGACCACGCAGGCGGTGGTGAGCGCGGCGCCGGCCATAATGACCCGATGTGTGCCGAGGCGCTGGATCAGCCGCCCGGTGATGAAGCTCGGCAGATACATCGCCACCGAATGCGCGCGGATCACTTGCGCCGAGGGCGCCACCCCGAACCCGCACAGCATCATCTGCAACGGCGTCGAGGTCATCACCAGGTTCATGGTACCGTAGGCGACCGTGGCGCTGACCACCGCGGTGATGAAGGTCGGGCGGGCGAGAATCCGGCCGAGCGGCACCGGCGCTGACCGGCCGCTTCTCCGCCTTCGGCAGCGCGGCGAACGCGATCAGGATGGCCGCGAGCAGCGGCAGCGCGAGCTGACACAGATAGGTGCCCGCGAACGGATGCGCCGGGATCAGCGCGTTGGTGAGGATGACGATCTCCGGCCCCAGGATCGCCGCCACCACGCCGCCGGTCATCACCAGCGCGATGGCGCGCGGCCGGGCCGCGGGCTCGGCCACCTCGGCGGCGGCAAAGCGCAGATGCTGCGAGATGCCGAAACCCATGCCCGCCGGCAGTGCGCCCAGGCAGTAGATCGGGAAGCTGCGCCACCAGATGCCCAGCCCGTAGATCGAGCTGCCGGACAAGGCCAGCGCCATGCCCAGCCAGAAACCCGGTCGCCGGCCGAGGCGGGTGAACACGAACCCCGCCGGGATCGAGCCCGCCATCACCGCCGACATCTGGATCGCCATCGGCAAAGTCGCCAAGGTCTTGTCGGCGGCCAGCTCGTGGCCGACCAGCGCCGCCATCACCACCTGCCCCGACATCACCGCGAACATCAGCGCCTGACAGCAGAACAGCAGCCAGACGTTGCGGTTGAGGCGCATCAACCGGATTCCGTCGCGCGGGGCGCTGGAGGCACGAGACGGCGCATCAGAAGTGGCTCCAGCCGCCCGGACCGAGCGCCATCGGGCCGTCCGGCGCCGCGGACCGCCACCTCCGGCGGGCCGGCGCGGAAACGCCCGATCCGCGTCAGTCCGAGCGCGGCGGCGCGCGCCCTCGCGTTCCGGGCGGCACCGCCAGCAGCAGCTCGTAATCGTCGCCGCCGGTGAGGCAGGCGGCAAGCCGCTGCGGTCCGGCGAGCCGCGCCGCCGCCGAGAGCGGCACCAGCGCCGCCTCCACGATCGCCCCGACGCCGCCGGCGCGGCAGAGATGACCGAGGTCCTGCACCAGTCCGTCGGAGATATCCATGCCGGCGCGGGCGATGCCGGCGATCGGCAGAAAGCGCGGCTGCGGAAGCCGGTAGCGGCCCAGCAGATAACCTTGGGGGTCGGCGAGTTCGCCGCGCGCCGCGAGCAGGCCCAGCGCGCCGTCGCCGATCGTGCCAGACACGAACACGCCGTCACCGTCCCGCGCGCCCGCCCGCCGCACCATCGCACCCGGCGCGACATGGCCGATGGCGGTGAGCGAGAGGCTGATCGGCCCCGGCGTCGAGGTCGTATCGCCGCCCAAGAGGGAGAGGCCGAACGTCGCCTGATCGGCGGCCAGGCCCGCGGCCAGGCCGGCGAAGAAGGCATCTGGCGTCGCCCGCGGCGCCGAGACCGTCATCAGATAGCCGAGCGGCACCGCGCCCTTGGCGGCGAGATCGGAGAGATTAACCCGCAGCAGCTTGCGTCCCACCGTCTCCGGCGGGTCGTCGGGGCGGAAATGCACGCCTTCCACCATGGCGTCGGCGGTCAGAACAAGCTCCCGCCCCGCCGGCGGGGCCAGCAGCGCCGCATCATCGCCGAGCGCCAGCGACCCGGGGCCGGCAAGCGGGCGGAAATGGCGGGCGATCAGGGCGAATTCGGCGGGCAGAGCGGCCATCGGCGCGGCACCATCGCGTGCCGCGCCGGGGGGAGCAAGGGGCTACTCCGGCGGCGCGTTGCCGGAGATTTCGTGCAACTCGCCGGCGCGCACCGAGGCGATGGCGTTCTCCAGAATTTTGATGATCGCCTCGTCCTCCAGGCCGCGCGACAGCAGCGCCATGGCGCCGCCCAGCAGCGACGAGGCGATCGACAGCTCGTCGATGTTCTGGACCACCATGTACTCGATCGCCTTGTCAACGATCGCCCCGGCCCGCGACAGCTCCTCCGGCGGCATCTCAGGCAGTTCGGGCTGGTTCGCCATCGGCGTCTCTCCTTGGCTGTCATTCATGACGCGGCGACCGCGCGATCGGGTTCAACCGCCTCGTCCTGCGTCCTGCCCGGCCGCCTGCAAGGCCCACATCCGCGCATAGAGGCCGCCGCGCACCAGCAGCTCGGCGTGACTGCCGCGTTCGGCCACGGTGCCGTCGCGCAGCACGATGATCTCGTCGGCATCGACGACGGTGGACAGCCGATGCGCGATCACCAGCGTGGTGCGGTCGCGCGCGAGGCCGCGCAGCGCCGCCTGGATGTCCTGCTCGGTCGCGGTGTCGAGCGCGCTCGTCGCCTCGTCCAGGATCAGGATGCGGGGGTTCTTCAGGATGGTGCGGGCGATGGCGACGCGCTGCTTCTCGCCGCCCGAGAGCTTGAGGCCACGCTCGCCCACCCTGGTCTCGTAGCCCTCGGGCAGGCTGGCGATGAAGGAGTGCACCTGCGCCAGCCGCGCCGCCCGCTCGATCTCGGCGCGCGTTGCGTCCGGCTTACCGTAGGCGATGTTGTAGAAAATCGTGTCGTTGAACAACACGCTGTCCTGCGGCACCACGCCGATCGCCCGGCGCAGGCTCTCCTGGGTGACGTCGCGAATGTCCTGATCGTCGATCAGGATGCGCCCGCCGGTCACGTCGTAGAAGCGGAACAGCAGCCGGCTGATGGTGGACTTGCCGGCCCCCGTCGGTCCGACGATGGCGAGCTTGGCGCCGGCGGGGACGGTGAAATCGACGCCGCGCAGGATCGAACGCTCGGCATTGTAGCCGAAGCGGACCGCCTCGAAGCGCACCGTCCCGCGTCCCGGGGTCAGGGCCGGCGCGTCCGGCTTGTCGTCGATCTCGCGGGAGACGGTGAGCAGCCGGAACATCTGCTCCATGTCCACCAGGCTCTGCTTCACCTCGCGATAGACGAAGCCCAGGAAGGTGAGCGGCTGGTAGAGCTGCATCAGATAAGTGTTGACCAGCACGAATTTGCCGACCGTCATGCCGCCGCGGGCCACGCCGTCGGCGGCGAGCAGCATGATCCCGGCGAGCCCGGCGGCGATGATCCCCGCCTGACCCAGATTGAGCATGTTGAGCGACACCTGGCTCTTCACCGCCGCCCGCTCATAGCGCGCCAAGGCACCGTCGAAGCGGGTCGCCTCCAGTTCTTCGTTGTTGAAATATTTGACGGTCTCGTAGTTCAGCAGGCTGTCGACGGTCTTCGTGCGGGCCTCGTTGTCGGTGTCGTTCATGGTGCGGCGGATGCGCACGCGCAGATTGGTGAAACCGAGCGTGAAGCCGAGATAGACGCCGACCGCGGCGAAGGTGAGCAGGGCGAAGCGCCAGTCGAACAGCGCCCACAGGATCCCGGTCACGGTGAACATCTCGACCAGCGTCGGCACGATGTTGAAGATCGCCAGCCGCAGCACCGACTGGATGCCCTGGGTGCCGCGATCGATGATGCGCGACAGCCCGCCGGTCTGCCGGTCGAGGTGGAAGCGGAGCGACAGGGCGTGCAGATGCGCGAAGGTTTGCAGCGCCACCCGCCGCGCCGCCCGCTGCTGCACGGCGGCGAACACGGCGTCGCGCAGCTCGCCGAAACCCTGCGAGCAGACCCGCAGAATGCCGTAGCTGATGATGAGCGCGGTCGGGACCACCAGCATCGCCGAGCCCGTGCTTGGGGCTCAGCGCGTCGATGGCGCGCGCATAGACGATCGGCACCAGCACCGTGGCGCCCTTGGCGGCCAGCAAAAAGGCGGTGGCGGCGAGCACCCGCGCGCGCGCGCCCCAGTCGTGCTTCGGCCAGAGATAGGGCAGCAGCGAAGCGATCGTGTGCAGCCCGGCGCGCGATTCCGTGGCGGGCTTGGATGGTGCCATGGGCGCGGATGTGGCATCGGGGGCGCTGCTTGGGAAGGCGGAACTGGTGACAACCGACATCGCGGGGTTTTTGCGCCACATCGAGGCCTGCAACAACGCCGTCCTGCCCGGGGCGCGCCTCCCTCTGCTGATCGGGGCGGCAAGGGTGGGCTTCGTCACCCCGGAGGTGGCGGCGGCGCTGCGCCGCGCTTCGGGCGCCGATGCGGAGGCGGCGGCGCTGGTGCTGCGCGATCCGCGGCCGGCTCGAAGCCATCGACCGCGCGTTGGCCGAGCGGGGTCTGATGCGCTGGCGCAATGAGCCCTTCGATGTGCGCGCCCGCGCCGGCGGGCCGGTGCTCGGCCGGGTCGACCGCGGCGCCCTGCCGGTGCTCGGGATCGAGGCGGTCGGGGTGCATGTGAACGGTCTGGTGGACGGCGCCGAGCCGCGTCTGTGGGTCGCCCGCCGTGCCGCCGACAAGGCGCTCGATCCGGGCAAGCTCGACCATATCGTCGCCGGCGGCGTTCCCGCCGGCCTGACGCCGGCCGAGACGCTGGTGAAGGAGGCCGCCGAGGAGGCCGCGATCCCGCCCGATCTCGCCCGCCGGGCGGTGCGGGTCGGCACCGTCGCTTACGCCATGGAGCGCTTCGAGGGCCTGCGCCGCGACCGCCTGCACTGCTACGATCTGATGCTGCCGGAGGACTTCCGCCCGCGCGCCGCCGACGGCGAGGTGGCGGGATTCGAGCTGTGGCCGCTGGCGCGGGTGATGGAGACGGTGCGCACGACCGACGACTTCAAGTTCAACGTCAGCCTGGTGCTGATCGACTTGTTCCTGCGGCGGGGCATGATCGCCGGCGCGTCGGCGATGAAGCTGCGGGCGGCGCTGCACCCGCCGTCGCCGCGCCGACGCGGGGGGTGCGGGTTGGAAGCGGAATCGGGCTGATGCGGAGACCGCGCCTGCCCGCCGCCTGGATCAAGCGCGTGCTGCCGCGCTCGCTGCTCGGCCGCAGCCTGCTGATGATTTTGATCCCGCTGGTGCTGCTGCAAGCGGTGGCGCTGGAGGTGTATTACGGAAGCCATCTGAACTTGGTGTATCGCCGCCTGTCGGGCGCCGTCGCCAGCGAGATCGACTTCACCCTCGATCTCATGCAGCAGGACTGGGCGCGAAGTCACCGGGCTTCGATCATCGAGCTGGCGGGCGATAAATTCGACTTGCGCATGAACCTCGAGCCCGGTGCCGTGCTGCCGACGGGGGTGCGTGTCCACAATGTGCCGGGCCGATGGACGACGACCTGCGGGCCGCGCTCGCCGAACGCCTGCAGCTGCCGTTTCAGATGGATTGGTCGTTCGACAAGGGTTCGGTGCTGATCCGGGTGCAGCTGCCGGACGGCGTGCTGGACGTGCTGGCGCCCCGCAAGCGCGTCGACCTCGGCACCTTCTTCCTGTTCCTGGCCTGGCTGGTCGGCTCGTCGCTGCTGCTGTTCGCCATCGCGGCGCTGTTCATGCGCAATCAGGTGCGGGCAATTCGCCGGCTCGCCGGCGCCGCCGAGGCGTTCGGCATGGGCCACGATATCGGTGCGATCAAGCCCGAGGGCGCGATCGAGGTTCGCAAGGCCGCCTCCGCCTTCAACCGGATGCAGGGGCGGATCCACCGTTTCCTGGTCCAGCGCACCGAAATGCTGGCCGGCGTATCGCACGATCTGCGCACCCCGCTGACCCGGCTCCGGCTCGCGCTCGCGATGCTGCCGAAGCAACCGGAACTGGCCGCCGACGTCGCCGAGATGTCCGCCGATGTCGCCGAGATGGAGCGCATGATCGAGGGCTATCTCAGCTTCGCCCGCGGCGAGGGGATCGAGCAGGCCGAGCCGGTCGATCTGTCGCGGCTGCTGGAGGAGGTGGCGGGCGCGGCGCGGCGGGCCGGCGCGGCGGTCAGCCTGGAGGTGACGCCGGGGCTGACGCTGAAATTGCGCGAGAACGCGGCGCGTCGAGCGATCACCAATCTGGTGGACAACGCCCGCCGCCACGGCGGTCGCGTGGTCATGCTGGCCGCCGCGCCGTCCGGCCCGAGCAGCGTGCAGGTCATCATCGACGACGACGGGCCGGGCATTCCGGCGGACCGTCGTGAAAGCGTCTTCCGCCCGTTCGAGAGCGGCGCCGCCGGCACCGGTCTCGGCCTCACCATCGCGCGCGACATCGTGCGCGCGCATGGCGGGCGAGATCACCTTGGAGGGGAGCCCGTCGGGAGGGCTCCGGGCACGGGTCAGATTTCCGACGGCAAGCCTCGAGCCGGTCAGCGGGCTCGCGGCGGGATGACCGTCACCACGAACCGCACCGGCTTCGCCACATGACCCCAGAAGGCATGCGCCGAGGATAGCTCGGTCCGGGTCGTCTGCGGGGTTGCGAAAGCGGCGGTGGCGTCGAGACAGACCGCGTCACCGCTGACGCACACCGAGAGCAGCCCGTGTTCGGCGAGCGCCTCCGGCGAGACCCAGAGATTGCGGGCGTAATCGAAATGCACGAAGACCTGCGGCCGGTCGGGGCTGTAGAACGCCGTCGCGTTCTCGTCCCAGTCGGAACCGCCGACATAGGCCAGCGGCAGTGACGTCCGCCGGTGCCAAATCCGGGTGGCCGCGATCGCCACCTCCCGAAACGGCGACGCGTCCATGGCGTTGTGCGTCCAATAGGTGCGCGCCAGCGCGATCGCCGGCGACAGCGCCAGGGCGGCGAGCGTCACCGCGCCGGCCAGCCGGGTGCCGGTCCGACACAGCCGATCGCGATCGCGAAGCCCGACCACTTCGATTGCGAGCAGCGGCAGGAGCGGAAAGGTTCCGATCGTCATTTCCGTGGTGCTGGTGGTCCGCAGCGCCAGCGCGCTCGCGACGGTCAGCAGGAGCGGCGCCAGCGCGAGCGTGGCGAGGACGCGCAGTCGCCGGGCCGCGCAGGTCGCGCATCGGGACTTCGCGCAAGGTGCCCCGGGCCGACAGCGCGATCGCGAGAACCACCCCGAGATTCATGCCCAGCGCGCCCAACAGGGTCTTCGCCGCGTGCGCGGCCACGTAATGCAGGGGCCAGCCCGAAATGCCGGCGAGATAGCGCAGCGGCGGCGCCCGATGGTGCAGCAGCCACAGCACATGCGGCGCGCAGACCACCGCCGCCACGGCGGCGGCGGCATAGGGCGACGCCGATGCGAGGTATTGCCGGCGGCTCGGATGCTGGAGCGTGGCGAGGCAGCAGGTCGCGATCAGGATCAACGCATAGTATTTCGACAGCAGGGCGAGGCCGACGCAGGCGCCGAACGCGACGGCGTCGCCGATGCGGCGGCCATGCATCGATTTCACGAAGTAATGCAGCGCCCACGGCCAAATCGACAGGAAAATCGTGTTCGCATCGTATTTGTAGGCGTAGAAGGTGTAAGCGGGCGTCAGCAGCAGCAGCGTCCACGCCCCGACCCGGGTTCGCCCTTCGGCGAAGTCGCCGATCAGCCTCCACGCGCCCCACAGTCCGATCGCCGCGTTGGTGCTGCTCAGCAGGGCGAAGGCCCATTGGGTGCGCGGAAACAGGGTGAACCACAGACCGCATATCCAGGCCCAGAACGGCGGGTGCTGGTTGTAGCCCCACTGGAACTCCCGCCCCCACGCGTAGGCTTCCGCCATATCGTGTTTGATCGCGACCGGCGCCTCGGCGATGCTGAAATAGAGCGCCCACACCGCGGCAAAGCTCGCGAGCAGCGCCAAGATCGTCGGCAAAGTCGGTTCATTCGTCGTTCCGGCGGCAAGCTTCGAGAGGGACGCGACCCGATGGCGCGCGCGTTCGGCAAGGTTCATCTGTCGGCGGTCCCTGACGGAGATTATCGGGATGATTACCCGGGATCGTGAGCAAGCACGGAAACGCGAACGCGCACGTCCTTGCCGCGCCTTCATCCGGCAAGCCGTCGCCGATCGCAAGCGCCGACCGAACTCCGGAGACCGCAGGGCGGATTTGCGAGCCCCCGGTCGCGCGGCTCAGGTCACGTCGGGCCGCTCCGAGGCCATCTGCGTGCCCTTCACCCGCGGCAGCGAGCCGACCGGTTCGGTTGGAATGGGCATATGGCCTCCCCGCTGTTTCGGGGGTCTCGGAATGAGGTCCCGGTGCTGACGAACTTGCAGCGCTTGAACGGCATTTGACACCTTCCCGCCCGCGCCGCAATCTCGCCCTCAACCGAGGGGTGTCCCGCCTGAACGGGGCTGAGAGTCCGGCACCAGGGCCGGAGACCCTTGCACCTGATCCGGGTCATGCCGGCGTAGGGACGGGCACATGGGCAACATCCCCACCCGCACCGGCTGCCAGAGGGAGAATGCCCATGACGGTCCAGTCGAAGCCTGCATCCGTCCACCGTTACCACCGGACCGATCGCGGGCTCGCGCAAGCTCTATTCACCTCGCCCGAATCGCATCCCGGACATCCGCGTGCCGTTTCGCGAGATCGCGCTCGATGCCTCGGCGCGCGAGGAGCCGTATCGCGCCTACGACACGTCCGGCCCCTACACCGATCCGTCGGTGCCCGATCGACCTCGCCGCCGGCCTGCCGCCGGTCCGGCGCGGGTGGATCGACCGGCGCGGCTTCGCCGCCGATCGCGGCGCGCGCGGTCAAGCCCGAGGACAACGGCGATGTCGGCGCCGACCAGCTCGCGCCCGCCTGCCCGGCCGAGCACGCCGTGCTCGCCGGCCGCGCCGGGCCAAATGGTGACGCAATACGAATTCGCCCGCGCCGGCATCGTCACCGAGGAGATGATCTTCGTCGCCCACCGCGAAAACCTGGGGCGGCAGAAGATGCTCGCGGGAGCGGAGGAGCGTCGCGCCGACGGCGAGGATTTCGGCGCCGCCATCCCCGCCTTCATCACCCCCGAATTCGTCCGCGCCGAGATCGCGCGCGGGCGCGCCATCATCCCGGCCAACATCAATCACCCGGAACTGGAGCCGGTGATTATCGGCCGCAACTTCCTGGTGAAGATCAACGCCAATATCGGCAATTCGGCCGTGACCTCCGGCGTCGCCGAGGAGGTGGAGAAGCTGGTCTGGGCGATCCGCTGGGGCGGCGATACCGTCATGGACCTCTCGACCGGTCGCAACATCCACAACATCCGCGGCTGGATCCTGCGCAATTCCCCGGTGCCGATCGGCACGGTTCCGATCTATCAGGCGCTGGAGAAGGTGGGCGGCGAGCCGGACAAGCTCACCTGGGAGGTGTTCAAGGACACGCTGATCGAGCAGGCCGAGCAGGGCGTGGACTACTTCACCATTCACGCCGGCGTCCGGCTGGCTTACGTGCCGCTGACCGCGCGGCGCACCACCGGCATCGTCTCGCGCGGCGGCTCGATCATGGCGCGCTGGTGCCTGACCCACCACAAGGAGAGCTTCCTCTACGAGCGCTTCGACGAGATTTGCGCGATCATGCGCAAATACGACGTCTCGTTCTCGTTGGGCGACGGGCTGCGGCCGGGCTCCATCGCCGACGCCAACGACGCCGCGCAGTTCGCCGAACTCGAAACGCTGGGCGAACTCACCAAAATCGCTTGGGAGAAGGGTTGCCAAGTGATGATCGAGGGGCCGGGCCATGTGCCGATGCACAAGGTCAAGGAGAACATGGACAAGCAGCTCCGCGAGTGCGGGGAGGCGCCGTTCTACACGCTGGGGCCGCTGACCACCGACATCGCCCCCGGCTATGACCACATCACCAGCGCCATCGGCGCCGCCATGATCGGCTGGTTCGGCACCGCGATGCTCTGCTACGTGACGCCGAAGGAGCATCTCGGCTTGCCCGACCGCGACGACGTGAAGACCGGCGTCATCACCTATCGCATCGCCGCCCACGCCGCCGACCTCGCCAAAGGCCACCCGTCGGCGCGGCTGCGCGATGACGCCATCAGCCGTGCCCGCTTCGAGTTCCGCTGGGAGGACCAGTTCAACCTCTCGCTCGATCCCGACACCGCGCGCAGCTTTCACGACGAGACGCTGCCCAAGGAGGCGCACAAGGTCGCGCATTTCTGCTCCATGTGCGGGCCGAAATTCTGCTCGATGCGGATCACGCAAGATCTGCGTGCCGAAGCGCAGCGCCTGGAAGGGATGGAGCAGAAGAGCCGCGAATTCGCCGAGGCCGGCAAGGCGCTCTACGTGCCGGCGCCGGCGGCCGAGTAGGTTGCGCGGGGGCGCCGGGCGGAATAGCACTCGCAGATGTCCCCGCCGCGCGATCCCAGGGCCGCACTCGACGCTATCGGCCAACTGCCCGACCCGGAGATCGACATTGCCGAGGCCGCGCTGTTGCTGGCGCGCGTCGATGCGCCCGATGCCGACTGGCCGGGCGGGCGCGCGGAGCTGACCGCGCTGGCGCGCGAGGCGGTCGATTTGGCGCGCCGGCTCGGACGCGACGCCGGGTTGTCGATCCGCGCCGAGGCGTTGGCCGGCCTGCTGGTCGGCAAGCACCGCTATCGCGGCGACAGCGGCACCTACGACGACCCCGCCAACGCCAATCTGCTGCGCGTGATCGAGCGGCGGAAGGGCCTGCCGGTCGCGCTCGGCATTCTCTGGCTGCACACCGCGCGTGCCGCCGGGTGGGGCGCCCACGGCGTCGATTTCCCGGCGCATTTTCTGATCGCGCTGGAGGGTCGCGGCAGCCAGCTCGTGCTTGACGTCTTCGACGGCGGCACGCCGCTGGAGGCGCGGCATCTGCGGGGACTGCTCAAGCGCCTCGAGGGCGAGCAGGCCGAGCTGCGCCCCGGCGTGCTGCGGCCGATGGGAGCCCGGGCGGTGCTGCTGCGGCTGCAAAACAACATCAAGTCGCGCCGTCTCGCCGCCGGCGATCTGGAGGGCGCCGTCGCCTGCGCCGAGGACATGCTGCGCCTCGCGCCCGATCATGCGGGGCTGTGGCGCGAGGCCGGGCTGATGCATCAGCGCCTCGGCCGCATCCAGGCGGCGCTGCGCTGCCTCGCTCGCTTCCTCGACCTCGCACCCCAAGGCGAGCCGGCCAAACGCGCGCGCGCGGCGATGGACGAGCTGCGCGCGCGGCTGAATTGACGGCTCAGCTTGTGGACGGGATCGTCTGTTGGCTGGCCAGCGCGGGATTTTGCTGGTTGAAGGCGAACAGGCTGCTGTTCACGGCGCTGGTCGGAACCCCCGTCAGTTGCACGCTGTTGCCGGCAACCTGGACGATCGCCGAGCCATCCGCCGCCGAGGTGATGTTCACCTGACTGAAGTCGGTGGGCGTCATGGTGTTCTCGAAATCGAGCTTGTCGGCTCCGAGCTGGAAGTCGCTGATCATGTCGTCATGACCGGGACCGATGAACTCGAAGGTGTCGCTGAGGCCGCCACCGATCAGGGTCTGGTCCTGACCCGCGCCGGCGACGATGGTGTTGTCCACCCCGGGCTGGCCGCTGATCGTCGCGTTGTCATCGTCGACGCCGATCACCAGTTGCGGCGCCGTCGGGTTCGGTGAGGCGACGTCGCTGGAATGACGCTCGGTGGCGACGAAGGCATCCGGCTGAATCGCGGTGGTGTCGGTGTCGCGGAGGATCAGGTCGGAGAGCGTGGTGTCTCCGATCTGCGTCTTCAGCGCCGGACTGAAATTCTGGTTGAGGTAGAACAGCGGATCGCCGTCGCGCAGATTCTCGAACTGCCGGGCGATGATCGCCTGGAAGGTCGGCCCGACCATCGACCCCGGCGCCGGGTCCTCCGCCAGACCGCCGACGAACAGATCGACCTGATCGACGCTGCCGTACACCTGCTGCAGCTCGGCGGCCAAGGTCGGATCGGAGGTGATCTGGCTGAACGAGGTATCGGGGGCGAGGCCGAGCGCCGTCCGCGTCTGGTTCAGCGTGGCGATGCCGAGATCACGCTCGCGCAGGATGTCGATCGCCGCGAGATCGCCCTGATCGCCGGGCGGATTGGCATTCAGCATGTTGCGCAAATCGCTGTTGATGGTCGCGCCTTCCTGCTGCGAGTAGTCCTGCGCCAGGTTGCGCAGCAGCGCATCGGCGCCGCCGTTGATGCCGTAGCTGCTGGTCGGCTCGGCCGAGGCCGCCACCAGATCCTGCTGTTCCAGCACCGCGCCGTCATTGGCGATCTTGGTCTCGGTCGGCGAGATGATGGAATGGCCGAAGCGATAGGCGGCGGTGGAGAATTCCTCGAAAATCTGCGGGCTGACCGAAGGGTTGTAGCCCTGGTAGGCGGTGAGCGTGCTGCTGCCCAGCAGCGCCGGCAGGAACTCGGAGTAGACGATGTTCTGGTACTCGGCGGTGGTGATGGCGCGGGCCATGTCGTAGAGCTGGTCGCCGGTGAGGTTGGGATTCTGCGCGCGCAGCTGTCCGACCTGATAGTTGTGCTCGCGAACGAACAGCGTATCGAGCGAGGTAAGGTCGGGATTTTCCGCCGCGCGCACGTCGCCGCCGAGGTACTGCCCGTCGCTGATCGGCAGGTCGTCGCCGCCGCTGGTCTTCAGCGTGCCGTCCGGGTTGCGCAGGCTGGCCGCGGTCGCGGCATCGCTGCCGTACACTTGCGATAGATCGAGATATTGGGTGACGGCATTGATGGCGTCGTCGTTCGACGGATCGATCTGGCCGCGCGTGATGCTGATTTGACTGCCCGGCGGCAGCGCGGGATCGTTCTGCGGCACCGTCATCGCGAGCGTGTTCGAACCGTCGGCGGCCGGCGTCTGATCCGGGTTGAGGTCGATGTCGTGGTCGATGAATTGGCCGAACGCGTACATATAGGCCGAGCGGCCGCCGGGATCGTTGGCGTTCGCATCGTTGTTGAAGATGGTATTACTGATTACCCGCGGGTTGGTGCCGCCGACCGGCGTATCGGCGGTTCCGGCGGCGAAGTTCGCCGGCGCCAGTCGCGTCTCGTCGGTGCCGGCGGCGCCGAGCGAGGGATCGGCGCGATCGTTGCCGGCGCCGTCGATTGCGTAGCTGACCACGCCATCGAAACCGAGATGCGGGTCGGTGATGACGTTCTGCTCGCCGTCGGCGAGCGAGGGATCGGTGGTGATCGACGAAACCTTATGCGGCGTGTTTTCGTGCGACATGTTTTTCCTCCCTGAATGATCGCGAACGGATACGCCCCCCGGCGCGGGCCGCGCCGGGGCGGGAAATACAGTCGAGAATGAAGGCCGACGTTGATCGAACCGGGTGGCGCACTCCGATGGAGCACTGATCACGGCGGCGACCACGGTTTTCGTGGCGTGCTCGCCGATTGAACCGTGGTCCGGTTGCGGTCAACCGGGAGAATGGCGGCGGGGCCGATAAAGCTCGAAGGCCGAGCACCGCAATGGGGCGGTTTAAGAAAATAGGCACAGTCGAAATCGCGGAAGGGAAATCCGCAACCTGGGCGTGCGGTCAGCCGCGCTGCCAACCGGTGATGATAGACCCAGGCTCGGATCACATGAAACAGATCAATCGCGTTTCAGGAGTTCCGCTCATGCCCGCGCTAGCGCCGTGGGCGAGGAGACGGCGCATTCGCTGTCCCGGTCGCACGAAACCGCACTAAAGCGGCACGCCCGCCAGCGCGCGGCTGGTGTTGATGGTTTGCAGGGTCTGCACCCGGCTCACGTGCTGCGAGCCGGTCAAGCGCTGGGTGAGCTGGTTTTCGTGCGCGGTGTCGCGCGCCACCAGCTTGAGCAGGAAGTCGCCGCCGCCGCGGATCATGTGGCACTCGCGCACCTCCGGCCAATCGGCGACCAGCGCCTCGAAGCCCGACAGCACGATGTCCTTCTGGCTCTCCAGCCCGACCACGGCGAAGAAGGTGATCGGCCAGCCCAGGCGGTGCGGGTCGGTGTCGGCGTGATAGCCCCGGATCACGCCGCTCTCCTCGAGCCGGCGCACGCGCCGAAGGCAGGGCGGCGCCGAGATGCCGGCCCGGCGCGCCAACTCGACATTGGTCATGCGCCCATCGGTCTGGAGTTCCAGCAGTATGCGGCGGTCGATGGCGTCGAGGGCCGGCGTCTCGGCTTCGGATGGCATTTTCATGGGCGCGGCCACGAAATATCGTTGCTTCCACGCCCGGCCGCAACCCCGTGCGTCCGGCGTTAACCGGCCATCAAGCATCTCGCGCCAGTGTCGGCGCATGGCACGACAACAGAAGGGCGGCCGCCCGATCATCCGCCGCCAGGAGGGAGCGACCGGGGAAGGCCATCACGGCGGCGCCTGGAAGGTGGCCTACGCCGATTTCGTGACCGCGATGATGGCGTTCTTTCTGCTGATGTGGCTGCTGAACGCCACCACCGAGGATCAGCGCAAGGGCCTCGCCGACTATTTCAGCCCCAATAACCTGATGAGCCACGCCTCCTCCGGCACCGGCCAGCCCTTCGGCGGACATACCGCCTTCGACAGCGGGGCGATGGTCTCCGACCGTGGCGCCGTGGAGGTGGTCGACGGCCACCGCCCGGTGCCGCTCGATCCCGACGACGACCCCGACGCGACGGCCGAGCCCGGCAAGCCCGACACCGGGAGCAAGCGAGCATCCGCACGCCCCGCAGGAGCCGGCAAGGAAATCGCTCAAGCCGGATCGGCGAAGCCCCCGGCCGACGCCGCCGCGAAAACCGTCGAACCGACGAGGACGGAGCGGCAGGACGCCGAGAAGTTGGCGGCCGAGAAGGCGAAGGCCGAGCAGGCGGCCGAGCAGGCGAAGGCCGAGCAGGCGCGCTTGCAGAAGGCGGCCGACGAGATCCGCAAGGCGGTCGCCGCCGACCCGGCGCTGTCGGCGCTCGCCGGCCAGCTCGCCGTCGATCTCACGCCGGAGGGGCTGCGCATCCAGCTTCTGGATCAGGAGCATCAGGTGATGTTCCCGACCGGCTCGGCGGTGCCCAACGAGGCGGCGCGGCTGCTGATCGCCAAGCTTACGCCGATCCTGCTCCGCTTGCCGGGCCAGGTCTCCATCCAGGGCCACACCGACGCCGCGCCCTATCCGGGCCAGGGCCGGACCAACTGGGACCTCTCGGCCGAGCGGGCCAACGCGGCCCGGCGGCTGCTGGCCGATTCGGGGTTGCCGGATCAGCGCATCCGCGATGTGACCGGACACGCCGATCACGACCTGCTGCTGCCCGCGCAGCCGCTCGCGCCGGCGAACCGGCGCATCGCCATCACCGTGCTGCGCCAACACCCGGCGCCCGAGCCGGCCGGGGAGCCAACGGGCTGAGCGATGCTGGTCCTCGGCGGCTTCGGCTTTCTGCTGGTCTGCGTCTTCGGCACCTTCATCGTCGAGGGCGGCAGCATCGGCGCGCTGATGGAGGCGCTGCCGTTCGAGATGGCCACCATCGGCGGCGCCGCCGTCGGCAGCTTCCTGATGGCCAACAGCTTCCATGACGTGAAGCACACGCTGGGCGGCATGATGAAGGTGCTGAAGGGCGCCGCTTACAAGAAGACCGACTACGTCGATCTGCTGAGCCTGCTGTTCGTGCTGGTGCGACTGGCCGCGACCAAGGGACCGATGGCGGTCGAACCGCATGTGGAGAACCCGCAGGAGAGCACCGCCTTCGGGCGCTTCCCGAAGGTGCTCGGCAACGACTTCGCGCGCGACCTGATCTGCGACTACATGCGCATGGTGGGCATGAACGCCGACGATCCGAACCAGATCGAGGACGTGCTGGCACGCGAGTTGCGCAAGACGCTGCACGAGGAGCTGCACGGCGCGCACGCGCTGCAATCGATGGCCGACGCGCTGCCGGCGCTCGGCATCGTCGCCGCCGTGCTCGGCGTCATCAAGACGATGTCGCATATCGACCAGCCGCCGGCCGTTCTGGGGGCGATGATCGGCGGCGCTTTGACCGGCACCTTCCTCGGCGTGCTGCTCGCCTACGGTCTCGCCGGCCCGCTGGCGTCGCGCCTGAAGACGGTGGTGGAGGAGGAGGCCAAGTATTTCGAGGTGATCCGCGCCGTGCTGGTCGCGCATCTGCACGGCAATGCGCCGCAGGTGAGCGTCGAAACCGGGCGCAAGATGGTGCCGAACCAGCTGATGCCGAGCTTCCAGGAGCTGGAGGAGGCGGTGCAGGCCGCGCAGGCGGCCGGCACCGGGTAGGCGGGGTTACGGACGGATCCCCGCCAATCCGCGGAGCCGGTCGGCCGCGTAGTCGAGGAACGCGCGCACGCGCGGGGCCATGTGCCGCCCGCCGGGCGTGACGAGCTGCACCGGAAGCGGCGCCGGCTCGCAAGCGGACAGCAGCCGCACCAGCGTGCCGGAAGCGAAGTCGTCCGCGACCTGGTAAGACAGCGCCATGGCGATGCCGCTGCCCATGCGGGCCGCCACCAGCGCCGCCTCGACGTCATTGACGAGCAGCCGCGGCGCCGGGCGAACCACCCGATTGCGAGCGCCCCGGGCAAACCGCCATTCAACCGCCGCCGGCCGGCCGGAAGCGAAGATGGCGTCGTGACCGGCCAGCTCGCGCGGCGTGCGCGGGGTGCCGCGCGCGCTGAGATAGGCCGGGCTCGCCACCAGCACCCGCCGCACTTCGCCGACCCGGCGCGCCACCAGGCCGGAGTCGGCGAGCGGGCCGATCCGCACCGCGGCGTCCAACCCCTCATCGACCAGATCGAGGTTGCGATCCGCCAGCACCAGATCGACGCGCAGCGCCGGGTGCGCGTCGAGGAAGGCGGCAACCAGCGGCGCCGTGTGCTTGCGCCCGAACACCACCGGCGCGGTGACGCGCACGGTGCCGCGCAGCGGCGCCTCGCTCGCATCGCGCACCGCGTCGGCGTAGCCGGACAGCACCGGCCGGGCCAGCTCGGCCAGGCGCCGGCCGGCCTCGGTTACGGCGAGGCGGCGGGTGTTGCGTTCGACCAGGCGCGCGCCCACGCGCTCCTCCAAGCCCGCCAGGGTGCGCGTGACGGCCGGCGCCGAGCGGCGCAAGCGTCGGCCCGCCGCGGCGAGGCTGCCCGCGTCCAGGACGGCCAGAAGCACCGTCAGCTCGTCCAGGCGATCCATCCGGCATTCCGCTTAGTGGAAGACTGACTTTCACTTTAGGCGGCTTTGCCACGATATGCGCAAAGCCCACCTGGTCGTGACCGAAGCCCGGAGGCCGCCATGCCCGATCCCGCCACCGACCGCGACCCGTTTCATCCCGGCGAGCGCGAGGCGCAGGCACGGGCCGGCGTGCAGCTGCGCGGCGCGCCTATTCGCGACTGGATGCCCGACCAGCACCGTCGGTTCTTCGCCGATCTCCCCATCCTGTTCGCGGCCGGCGCCGATGCGGCCGGCTGGCCGGTGGCCACCGCCCTGCCGGGCCTGCCCGGCTTCGTCTCCAGCCCCGACCCGCGCACGTTGCGCATCGCCGCGCTGCCGGACCGGGCCGATCCGGCCGCGCGGGGGCTGCTTCCCGGGGCTTGCATCGGATTGCTCGGGATCGACTTCGCGGCGCGCCGGCGCAACCGGGCCAACGGCGTCGTGCTCGCCCGCGACGATGCCGGCTTTACCGTCGGCGTCCGGCAGAGCTTCGGCAACTGCCCGCAATACATCCAGGCGCGCGAGGTCGCGGGCGAGCCTGCCCGGATCCGGGCGGCGATGGCCGAACGGCTGAGCACCCTGGACGCGGAGGCGCGGGCGGTGATCGGCCGGGCGGATACGTTCTTCGTCGCCTCCGGCAGCGGCGGGCGCGGCGGCGAGGCGGGCGGGCTCGACGTCTCCCATCGCGGCGGCCGGCCCGGTTTCGTGCGCGTGGAGGGCGATGCGCTGACCGTCCCCGACTTCCACGGCAACCGCTATTACAACACGCTCGGAAACCTGCTCCTCGATCCGCGTGCGGGGCTGCTGTTCGTCGACTTCGCGACCGGCACCCTGCTGCAGGTGCAGGGGACGGTCGAGATCGAATGGAATGGCGAGGCATGCGGCTTCGTCGGCGCCGAGCGCCTGTGGCGGGTCCGGATTACGGACGCCTGGCGACGGCGCGGCGCGCTGCCGCTGCGCTGGGCGTTCCGGGGCTACGCCCCGACCACCGAGCGCACGGGAGAGTGGGCGCCGCCGGACGAAGGGTGATGGGGTAGGTCAAGCTCTTGCCGACGACCGCGCTCCCCGGTCAGGATGGCGCATGCCAACGCTCCGTCGCTCGCTTCTGGCCGGTGCCGTACTGCTGCCCACCCCGATCGCCGCCCGCGCCGCCGCGGTCGCGCATCGGATGGTGATCCACGTCGAACAGCCCGACCCGCGAGGTGATGCTCGAGGCGCTGCACAACGCCGCCAATGTCGTCGATATTACCGCGCGCAAGGGCAGCACGGCGGCGATCGAGATCGTCGCCAATGGCCGCGGCGTCACCATGTTTGCCGCCGGCATGTCGCCGGTCGGCGCCGAAATCGCGGATTGGCACGCGCGCTATCCCGACATGGTGTTCGATGTCTGCGCCATCTCGCTCGCCAACTACCGAAAAGGCGGTCGGCCACAAGATCGAGGTGATGCCGCAGGCGCGCCTGGTGCCATCCGGCGCGGTGCGGCTCCTGGAGCTGCAACAGCAGAACTGGGCGTATCTGAAGCCGTAACCCGCTCAGCCCGGCAATTCGGCCAGGAACCGGCTCAGCACCGCGACGCCGGCGAGGAAGTCGTCGAGCGTCATCGACTCCTCGGGATTGTGGCTGCCGTTCTCGTTGCGCACGAACAGCATCCCCATCGGCACTTCGGCGGCGGCGAACGCCGCGGCGTCATGCGAGGCCGGGCTGCCGAGGGCCAGCGTCGGAATGCCGAGCGCATCGGCGGCGCGCTCCAGCCCCGCCCGGATTGTCGGATCGACCCGGCCGGGGGCGGCGGCGGCGCGCTCGCCGAGGTAAAAGCGCACGCCCCGGCGCTGTTCGATCCCGGCCACGATGGCCAGGGTCTCGCGCTCCAATTCGGCCAGGACCGCCGTCTCGTAAGCGCGGACGTCGAGGCTGAAATGGAAGGCGCCCGGCACGACGGTCAGGCCATGCGCCGCCGGGTCGGTGTGAAAGCGCCCGAGCGTGCAGGCCATCGGGATCCCGCGCGCCTCGCGCGCCTCCCACAGCGCATCCAGCGCCATGGCGAACTCCGCCC
The DNA here is from genome assembly GCA_963762525.1 of uncultured Pseudomonadota bacterium. GTDB lineage: Bacteria > Pseudomonadota > Alphaproteobacteria > Acetobacterales > Acetobacteraceae > DATFDN01. Next base: position 404,788 of record CAVXKT010000003.1, on the reverse strand, counting down.
CCGCGATCGCGGCGTCGCGGCGAAACCGGCGGGGCAGGCCCACATGGTCGCCCCGCCCTGCGATGCGCGCATCCGGGTAGCGGAAATTGCCGGGGATGCCGGTGCAGATCGCGACCGGCTTGCCCGCCTCCACCAGCCCGGGCGCCTGCTCGATGTGCAGCTCGATGAAAGCCCGCAGCCGGGCGGGATCGAGATTCCGACCGCCGAGCCGGTCGCGGGATCGCCGCCGCATTCGGCGATGTGCTCGGCGAGGGTGCGGCCGGTGTCGATGCGTCGCGCCGCCAGGGCGCCCGCCGGCAGGGTGCCCAGCGCGCCGCGGCTGCCGATATAGGAGACCTGGAACCAGACGCTCTCCTCGGCGCGGATGGCCATCACGGTGAGGTCGGCGGCGAGCGTGATGCCAAGCCGCTGCAACGCCGCCACCGCGACCAGCCCGGCCACCACCCCCGCCGCGCCGTCGAAATTGCCGCCATGGGGGACCGAGTTCGAGATGCGAGCCCACCAGGACGGCCGGCGAGGCGCGGTCGCGGCCGGGCAGAGTCATGTAAAGATTGGCGGCGGCGTCGCGCTTGATCTCCAGCCCGAGCCGCGCCGCTTCCGCGGCGATCGTCGCATGTGCTCGCTGCTCCCCCGCTCCGTACGGATCGCGCGAGATGCCGGGCGGATCGGCGCCGTCGGCGCGCAGCCGCTCGAACAGCGCGGCGGCGCGCTCGCGTTCCGCCTCAACGGCGGCGCGGAGCGCTTGAGTGCCGATTGCGATCATGACGAAGCTCCCCTCCGGGACACTGCCGGAAAACATGACGCCGGTCTTCACCGCCGGTCCGTAACGTCCTATGCTGTGTTTTGCAGCATTGACAGCATAGGGGACCGAGATGGCTACGCTGACGGTCAGGAATTTTGAGGAAGAAGTCGTGAAGCAGCTCCGCATTCGAGCCGCCGAGCATGGACGATCGGCGGAGGCGGAGCACCGCGAGCTTTTGCGAGCCATCCTCCTCGGCGGGGGTCCGGAGTTGGAGGTGGCGGGACGGCGAATGCTGCGCCGAAAGGCGGCCGACAGGCTGGCGGAATTCCGGCGGCGCATCAGCGGGCGCGGATCGGAGCCATCCGCCGAGCTGCTTACGGAGTTGCGGGCGGGGAGGACGCGGTCGCTGGCGGCCCCCGGGAAGCGTTGACTTGACGCTCGTCGTCGATGCGTCGGTCGGCCTCAAATGGGTCTTGCAGGAGCCCGACAGCGATCTTGCGCAAGCGCTGGCCAGCGGAGAAGAGGAACTTGTCGTTCCGGATTTCTGGCTGCATGAGGCTTGCAACGTCATATGGCTCCAGGTGCATCGCCGTCGATGGACGCCGGATGAAGCCCGGCAAGGCCTGTCGCTGCTTCGGGCCCAGATGGAGCCGACGCCGACGGGAGAAATGGCCCTCCACGATGTCGCGCTGGAAATCGGGATGGCGGTGAACCAATCGACCTATGACACCCTCTACGTGGCGTTCACGGTCGCCATGGGAGCGCGTGCCCTGGTGGTGGCGGATGCAGACTTTGTGCGCCGTCTGCGGACCCATCCGGACCCGAAGATCGCCCACCTCGTTTTACCGCTGGCGGATTGGGCTGCCGTACCGAGTTTGAAGCCGGATGAGGGCGGCTGAAACCGAGGCGCCGGCAAGCTCAGGCCCCGGCGGCACGGTCGCGTTCGGCTTCAACGGCGGCACGGAGCGGCTCAGTTCGCGCCCAGCCGGCGCACATCGATCCGGTGCTCGCCGGCACGAACGGTGATCGCGAAGTGGTCGGTTTGGATCACCTCACGCACGTTTCGTGGCCGGTGAGCGACGACGCTTTCCCCGCCCGCATAGCGAACGCTGTCATACAATATGCCGGCGCCTCCGGACGCGCGCACGGCCTCCCCCAACACCTGCGATGCCGCGTAGTCGTCTGGCGCGTAGATGGCGGGCCGTGTGCCTCGCTGTCCTCGCACGTCCAGATACGCGCCCGCCAGCCGTGCCGCGTAGCACCGGAACTGCCGTCTCATCCTTGGCCGGCCCGTGGCGACCGCCTCGCGTCGCAGATGGTGCCCGACTTCCGCCGCCGCCGTGATCAGCGTCGCGGATGCGTACCATACCCCGAGTTCGGGGCCGTTGAAGCGCATTCCTCCGGGCGCGACGTGGAGGAATGCCGCCATTACGATACTGGCGTTCGGCCGGCCGAACACCCACTCGTCCGTAGGCAAGCGGTTCAGCCGCTCGGCGACGAGCCGATCGTTGGTCCACCCGACCAACTCCATCACCGCCGCCAGATCGGCGGCCGTCGCGACCGAGTCGAACAGCCCGATCGGGGGAAAACGCGAGGGGATCAGCCGCAGGGACGGAAACGGGGCCGCCGCGTACGCATTCACCCCAGCACGATGTCGGCGTCGGAATAGGGCGTGAAGCCCGCGTCGGCGGCGTTCGGCGGCATGTAGAGGCCGCCCCGGGCGGCATCCAGAAAGCGGCGGACGCTCAGCAATCCGTCCGGCGTGCCGTTCGTCATCAGCGCCAGCGGCGGCTGGCCGCCGAACACCGGCGCGGCATTCGGGAGGCGAATCCATGTCTTCGCCTCCCGCTCGGTGTCGTGCAGGATGCGGAGCGCCTGGTAGATTCCGAGGACAGCGGATAACCGCAGCAACACGTCCACATCCAACGTGATCTCGCCGCCATCGCGGGCCGTCCGCGCCCAGTTATGGTAAGTGGAGCGCGAGGGCAGGCCCAGGATCAGACGACGTTGCTGCTCGTTCAATTCCCACTCGTCGGCGATGGCGAGAAAGGTGCGCAGGGCCGGCGCGCTGAGCCGGCGCCGGTTGGCCGGCGCGAAGCGGGAGGCGTCGAGGCGCTCCGGGCCTTCTGGAATGGCGGGCCGGGAAACGCGTGCGGCACGCGGCATGGCTGTCCCTCCGGAAGTGGAACATAGTCCAGATTTGGACAATTACAACTCCGGCTCCTCCAGCTCCATGCTCAACGCCCGCAGCGCCGCCGTATGGGGGTGGCGCGTCCGGCCGGCGCGGAGGTCTTCGACGGCGATCTGCTCCACCATCTCGCCCGCCCTGCATGACGCCGATCATCGGGCAGAGATGCGCGACCACCGGCAGATTGTGGCTGACCAGGACGTAGGTGAGCCCGCGGCGGCTGCTGCAAATCCGCCAATAGATTCAGCACCTCGGCCTGCACCGAGACATCGAGCGCGCTGGTCGGCTCGTCGAGCAGCAGCACCTCGGGCTCCGCCATCAGCGCCCGCGCAATGGCGACGCGCTGGCGCTGGCCGCCGGATAGCTGGTGCGGGTAACGGAACCGCGACTCCGCGCGGCAGCGACACCTCGGCGAGCGCGCGAGCCACCCGGCATGTCGATGTCGCCGATGCGGTGCACCAGCAGCGGCTCCGACAACGCCCGATCGACGGTCTGGCGCGGGTGCAGCGAGCCATACGGGTCCTGGAAGATCATCTGCACGCGGCGGAAGAAGTCGCGCCCGCGCCGAGGCCCGAGCGCCTTGCCGGCGATGCGCATCTCGACCCGTCCAGTCCGGATTGAGGCCCGACATGCGCCCGCAGCACGGTCGATTTGCCCGATCCGCTCTCGCCGACGATGCCGAAGCTGGCGCACCGCGCGCGACCGCGAACGAAACCCCGCGCACCGCCTCGGCGTCGCCGAAGCGCACCCGCAAATGCTCGACCTCGATCACGCCGCGAGCCAGGCCGGATCGCGCGAAAGCGTCGCCAGGGCGGGACGCGGATGGGCGAGCGACGGCAGGCAGGCGAGCAGACCGCGAGTATAGGGATGCCGCGCGCGGGCAAGCTCGGCGGCCGGCAACTCTTCCAAGCACGCGCCCGGCATACATCACCATCACCCGGTCGCAGAAATGCGAAACCAGCGGCAGATCGTGGCTGATGAGGATGAGGCCCATGCCGCGTCGCGATACCAGCTCCTCGATCAGTCGCAGTATCTCGGCTTGCACGGTGGCGTCGAGCGCGCTGGTCGGCTCGTCGGCGATCAGCAGCTCGGGATCGGGGGCCAGCATCATGGCGATCATCACCCGCTGGCCCATGCCGCCCGACAGCTCGTGCGGGTAGAGCCCCGCCACGCGCGCGGGATCGCGGATCAGCACCTGCTCCAGCAACCTGATCGCGCCCTCGCGCGCCTCGCGTCGGCCGCCCCGCTTGTGCAGCCGCCATGCCTCGGCGATCTGCATCCCGATGGTCATGACCGGGTTCAGCGAGAATTTCGGGTCTTGCAGGATCAGCCCGGCGCGGCGGCCGCGGATGCGGCGCATGGTGCGTTCGCTCGCGCCCGCACGTCGATGCCGTCGAACGCCAGCCGATCCGCGGTGATCCGCGCCGCGCGCGGCAGCAGCCGCAGGATCGCCCGCGCGGTGAGCGACTTGCCCGACCCGCTCTCGCCGACGATGCCGAGCTTCTCGCGCCCGAGCGTCAACGAGACCCCGCGCACCGCCTCCCGATACCGCGCCGGTCGGGCCGGGAAACCCGATGCGCAATCCGGCCATCTCCACCAGCGGCGCGGTCATCGCTGCTTCGGGTCCAGCACGTCGCGCAAGCCGTCGCCGAGCAGATTGAACGCCAGCGCGGCGACGAAGATGGCGACCCCCGGGATCGTCGGCACCCACCATTGCTGAAGATATAGCCGCGCGTCGCCGCGATCATGGTGCCCCATTCGGGCATCGGCGGCTGCGCGCCCATGCCGAGAAAGCCGAGGCCGGCGGCGGTGAGGATGATCGCGCTCATGTCGAGCGTGACGCGCACGATCACCGAGGAGACGGCGAGCGGCATGATGTGGCGCAGCACGATGCGCGGCGCGCCGGCGCCGGCCAGGCGCACGGCGGCGATGAAGTCGGCGTCGCGCACCCCCAGCGTGTCGGCGCGCGCCAGCCGCGCATAGGGCGGCCAGGAGGTGAGCGCGATGGCGAACACGGCGCTGGAAATCCCCGGCCGCAAGGCGGCGACGAAGGCCAGCGCCAGGATCAGCCGGGGAAACGCCAGGAAGACGTCGGTCACGCGCATCAGCAGCCGATCCGTCCAGCCGCCGAGATAGCCGGCGACGCAGCCGACCAGCAGCCCGACCGGCGCGACCATCACCACCACCGCGACCACCATGCCGAGCGTGATCCGCCCGCCGTAGAGCAGGCGGGTGTAGAGATCGCGCCCGAGTTCGTCGGTGCCGAGCCAGTGCGCGGCCGAAGGCGGGGCGAGCCGGTCGGCGAGGTTCTGCGCGTCGGGATTCCACCCGCTCAGGATCGGCGCGGCGAGCGAGACCACGATCAGCACAACACCACGGCGAGCGCCGGCGAACGCCAGCGTGTTGGCGCGAAACAACAGCCACGACCGGTAGCGTCGCCCCCACGCCGCCTGCTGGCGCGAGGCGGGGGCGTCGGTCAGCAGCCAGGCGCGGGCGGGCAGGCGATGCGGGGTGGCGCCGCTCATCGCGTGCGCGGGTCGAGCAGCCGATACGACAGATCGGCGAGCAGATTGAGGATCACATAGATCAGACCCACGACCAGCGTCGCCCCCAGGACCGCGTCCATGTCGGCGTTGAGCAATGAGACGGTGAGATAGAGCCCGAGGCCGGGCCAGGAGAACACCGTCTCGGTGAGCACGGCGCCCTCCAGCAGGCCGGCATAGGCGAGCGCGATCACCGTCACCAGCGGCACCGCGATATTGGCGAAGGCGTGCCGCCACAGAATGCGCGTCGCCGAGGCGCCCTTGGCGCGCGCGGTGACGATGTATTCGCCGGCCAGCGCATCGAGCATGAAGGCGCGCGTCATCCGCGTGATGTAGGCGAGGCTGAACCAGGCCAGCACCAGCGCCGGCAGCGCCAGATGCGCGAGCGCGTCGCGGAACACCTCCCATTCGCCCGCGAGCGCGGCGTCCACCACCACCATGCCGGTGACGCGCGGCACCATGCCGTCGTACATCACGTCGAGCTGCCCGGTGCCAGGCGACCATCCGAGCTTGGCGTAGAACACCAGCAGGAAAATCAGGCCGAGCACGAACACCGGGATCGACTGCCCGGCGAGGCTCACCACCCGGACCGCGTGATCGAGCCGCGAGCCCTGCCGGGCGGCGGCGAGCACGCCGGCGGGAATGCCGAGGATGATGGCGAGCAGGATGGCGGCGGTGGCCAGCTCGAAGGTCGCCGGAAAATAGGTGGCGATGTCGGTGGTGACTGCGTGCGTGGTCATCACGCTGCGCCCGAGATTGCCGTGCAACAGCCGGCCCAGATAGATGCCGAATTGCACCGGCAACGGCCGGTCGAGCCCGAGCTCCACGCGCACCCGCGCGATCACGTCGGGCGGCGCATGGTCGCCGACGATGGCGATCACCGGATCGATCGGCATCACCCGGCCGATCAGGAAGGTGATCAGGATCAGTCCGAGCAGCGTGACCGGAACCGAGGCCAAGGTGGCGAGCGAGCCGCCGACCCGCGCCCGCACCCTCACCCGCCTCGCTGCGCTCGGCACCCTCGCGCGCGTCGCGGGAGAGGGCGGAACCGGCGCCGCGGGCGTGGGAGGGTGAGCGCCGCTCAAGTCTTGCGAATATCGGCGTAGCGGGTGAAGTCGGGCATGGCGCCGACCTTGAGGCCGGTGACGTTGGCGCGCATCACCGCGACCGCATCCTGCTGCAACACCATGGCGAACGGCGCCACGTCCCAGAATTGCTGCTGCATGGTGGCGTAGAGGTCGAGCCGCTGTTCGGTGTCGATCTCCTTGGCCGCCAGCTCCACCTCGGTGGTGAGCAGCTTGTTCGCGAAATGGCTGCGCCAGGCGAGGATCTTGAGCTTGCTGTTGTCGGAGTCGTCGGGATTGGCGCAAAACGCCTGCGCATTAGAGTTCGGATCGAAATAATCGGATCCCCAGAACAGCATCGCCAGCTGGTGCTGGCGGGCGCGGGTCTTGGTGATCACCTGCTTCTGCTCGCCGGGCAACAGCTGGACCTTGAGACCGATCTTGCCGAGATCGGCCTGCACCGCCTGCGCTATCTGGTCGTACGGCGGGGCGGAGATGAAGTCCATGCTGACCGGGAACCCGTCCGCCAGCCCGGCTTGCGCCATCAGCGTGCGTGCCCGGCCGGTGTTCTGCGAGAACGGCTGCTCGGTGAGCGCGCCGGGAATGCCGCGCGGCAGAAACGCCTGTTGCACGTTCCAGGTCTGCGGGGTGATGTTCTTGGCGATCGCCTCGTAATCGATCGCCCATTTGATCGCCTGCTGCACCTCGGCATGCGCGAGTTGCGGCATCGACTGGTTCATGGCGATGTAGAGCGAAGTCGCCTGGCCGGCGGAATTGCGGTACGGAATTTCGGGTTTCCGCCGATCGCCTTCAGCTGGTCGGACTAGCAGGTTGCGCGCGATGTCGATGCCGCCCTTCTGCAACAGCAGAAGCTGTTCGGACGGGTCCTTGACGTGGCGCAGCACGATCCGCTTGACCCCGGCTTGCAGGCCCGAATTCGGGTTGGCATCGACGATCACGTGATCGGAGGCCTGCCAGGCGGTGAGACGGAACGGCCCGGCGCCGGCGCTGTGCGTCTTCAGCCAGCCATTGCCGAGATCGTTGTTTTCGGCATGCGCCAGCGCGGTCGCCTTCTCCACGATGGCGCCGACATTGGCCGACAGGCAGTAGAGCACGAAGCTCGGCGCCTGTTGCGTCGGCAACTGCATGACCACGGTGCGCGGGTCGGTGGCGCGGATCAGTTGCGCGACATTGTCCCTGGTGTAGCCGAACTGGGTGACGATGAAGGCCGGGGTCTTGTTGAGCTGGACGATGCGATGCAGCGAGAACTCGACATCGGCGGCGGTGAGCGGCTTGCCGGACTCGAAACGTGCCTTGTCGGTCAGGTGGAAGGTGAAGCTCATGCCGTCGGCGCTGACCTCCCAGTGCTCGGCGAGGTCAGGCGCGATTTTGGTGGGGTCGGTGTAGTCGGGGACGATCAGCTTGCGATAGCAGTTGCCGTCCACCTCGTTGTCGGTGAACTCATAGGATTCGGCCGGGTCGAAGCTGATGATGTCGTCGATCTGCTTGCCCATGACGACGATGCCGGCGGGCGTCTGCGCCCGCGCGGCCGGGATCGTCCATGCGGCGGTACCGGCGGCGGTGGAGGCGATCAGGGTGCGGCGTGTCAGCATGATCGGGCTCCCGGCGGTGTTTCCGGCAGATTAATCGGGGCCGGCGGGGACGCAAGCGGCGGGAAACCGGTTGTCGATCGGCATTCCCGGTCACTATGCTCGCGACGCCGGCGCTCGGCGCGCCGAAAGCGGGGAGGAAAAGGCCGTGACGCATGATACCAGTGATCGACGCCGCGGGCGATTGCCGTCGGCGCTCACCCGCCGGGAGGCGCTGGCCGCCGCCGCGCTCTCGACGGCGCTGCCGGTGCTGCCGCGTTTCGCCCGCGCCGCCGGCCCGACCGGTGCCCCGATCGTGATCGGCTGGCTCGGCCCGCTGTCGCCGCCCGGCGGCTACGCGCAGGGCATCCTCATGAAGGATGCCGCCCAGATGGCGGTCGAGGAGGTCAATGCCGGCGGCGGCATCCTCGGCCGCCCGGTGCAGGTGGTCTACGCCGATTCCAGGGGCCAGCCGGCCGAGGGCCGCGCGGCGGCCGAGCGGCTGGTGCAGGAGAACAAGGTCGTCGCCGCCTTCGGCGAGTTCCACAGCCCCGTCGCGATCGCCGAAATGGAGGTGTTCCATCGCTACGGCATTCCGTTCATGGCCTGCGACGTGTGGTCGGACGAGATCACCGCCAAGGGCTATCCGGAGGTGTTCCGCAATGCCCCGACCGTGTCGCTGATCGACACCGCGATCGGGCAGTGGATGGTGGCGGCGGGCTTCAAGAACGCCGCGCTGCTGGCGGAGAAGAACGATGTCGGGCTGGCGGCGAGAACCACCATCGGCGCCGAGCTCAAGGCGAAGGGCATCCCGTTCTCCGCCGTCGATGCCGATCCGAACGCCACCGATTTCACCGCGCAGATCCTGCGCTACAAGAGCATGAGCCCGCCGTTCGACTTCTTCTACACCGAGTTTTCGGAAGCCGGCGCCTATGATCTGGTCCGCCAGGCGAAGGAGCTCGGCTTCGCCCCGACCGCCAAGTGCGGCATGTACAATTCCGGCGGCTCGGCGACCGACCCGACGTTCTGGCAGAATGTGGGCCAGTCCGGGGTCGGGCTCTGCACCGAGAATGTCGGCCTGCCGCGCGCCGCCTGGAACGACAAGACGCGCGCCTTCTTCGCCGCCTTCAAGAAGCGTTTCGACGCCGAGCCGCCGGGCGCGGTGATGGAAAGCTATGACGGCGCCTGGCTGCTGTTCGACGCCATCCACAACGCCGGCAACACCGATCCCAAGGCGATCATCCACGCGCTGGAAACGACGAAGTGGGTCGGCGTGCGGGGCCATACGCGTTCTCCACCGACAAGGACCCGGCGTGGCACTACCATCAGTTCATGGCCGCGCCGCTCACCCTCATTCAATATTCCGAGCCGAAGCAGCCGGTCGATGCGGCGCCGATCATCTGGCCGCGCAATCTGGCGACGGTGGAGTATTTGTACAAGCCGCCGGCTTAGGGTGTTCGACCCGCTCCCGCCGAACCCCCTCCCGCAAGGGGAAGGGAGTAAGAGTGCCGCCTCTGATCCCCCTCCCCTTGGGGAGGGGGCGCGGGCGGAGGGAACGGCGTCCCCGCGCATGACCTCCTATCTGCTCGTCCAAGCGGCGAACGGGTTGGTGATCGGCGTCATCTACGCGCTGATCGCCGCCGGGCTCACGGTGATCTTCTCGATCCTGAAGATCGTCAACTTCGCCCATGGCGAGATCTACATGATGGGGGGCTATTTCGGCTTCTTCGTGATCTCGCTGCTGAACGCTCCGCCGCTGCTCGCGGTGATCGTGGCGATGGCGCTCGCCTTCGCGCTCTCGGTGCTGCTGGAGCGCACGCTGCTGACGCCGCTCTACAATCCGGCGACCGAGCGCAAGAGCGATTACGGCATCCTGGTGACGTTCGGCATCTCCATCCTGCTGCGCAATCTCGCCATCATCGTCTTCGGCCCGTTCCCGCTGCGCCCGCCCTCGTTCCGGCCGGGCGTCTTCGTCGCCGGCGATCTGATCCTGAGCTGGGACCGGGTGATCGCCGCCGGTGCGGGGATCGCGATGCTGCTGGCGCTGCTGGTCTTTCTCGCCCGTTCCGCCTGGGGGCAGGCGCTCGGCGCGGTGAGCCAATCGCGCGAATCGGCGGCCATCGTCGGCATCAATGATCGCCTCGCCTACACGCTCGCCTTCGCCCTCGGCGGCGCGCTCGCGGGCGGGGCGGGGGCGCTGGTCGGGCCGATCTACGCGCTCACGCCCTCGATGGGGCTGGTGCCGGATACGCAGGCCTTCGCGATCGTGGTCCTGGGCGGCATGGGCTCGGTCGGCGGCAGCATCATCGCGGCGCTGCTTCTCGGCGTCTCCGAGAACCTGTTCGTGGCGCTGTTCCCCGATCCGACGCGCGGCCTCAGCTATGCGCAGGCGTTCAGCCTGGTGGTTCTGATGCTGGTGCTGCTGGTCCGGCCGAGCGGCCTGTTCGGCCGCGTGCACGTGGCGATGGAGTAGCCGCGGTGTTCGGTCGCACCGCATCCGCCTCGGTCTGGGGCGCGCTGGTCGCGCTCGCGCTGGCTCTATCCGTTCCTCGTCGATCCGTACTGGCTGACGGTCGGCATTCTGGCGCTGTTCTACGCCATGGTCACGGCGAGCTGGACGCTGCTGGTCGGCTATGCCGGGCAGTTCTCGTTCGGTCACATGGCCTTCGTCGCGCTCGGCGCCTACGGCTCGGCGCTGCTGGTGCGTTACGGGGGATTGCCGATCCCGCTCTCCGCGGTGGCGGCGGTCGCGCTCTGCCTCCTGGTCGGCGCCGCGATCGGCTTCATCTGCCTGCGGATGCGCGGCCCCTATCTCGCGATCTTCACCATGGCCTTCTCCGAGGTGCTGCGGATCGTGATCACCAGCGAGAACGAAGTCACCGGCGGCGCCGGCGGGCTGCAAGCGGCGACACTGTTCCACGGCCGATCGGACATTCCGTATTACTTCGTCGCGCTGGCGCTGCTCGGCTTCACGCTGGGCGGGCTCGGGCTGATGGTCGCCTCGCGCTGGGGGCTGTTTTTCCGCGCCATCCGCGAGAATGAGCAGGCGGCGGCGGCCGGCGGCGTGCGCGTGGTGCGCTTCCGCATCCTGGTGTTCGCTGTCGCCAGCGGCTTCGCCGGCCTCGCCGGGGCCTTTTTTGCCCACTATATCGGCATGCTGACGCCCGATATCGGCTCGGTCGATCAGATGGGGCTGGTCGTCGCCATGGCGGTGATCGGGGGCTCGGAGAGCTTGCAGGCCGCCGTGCTGGGCGCGGTCGTGGTGGAGTTTCTGGTGGAGGCGCTGCGGGCATACGGGCAATGGCGTCTGGTGCTGTTCGGCGCGCTGCTGCTGCTGACCATGCGCTTCGCCCGCAACGGCCTGCTGGCCTCGCTGCTCGCACAAGCGGGGCGGCTGCGCGCCGGCGAGCGTGCGCGCCGCGTCGGCCCGGTGTTGTGACGGCGCTGATCGAGGCGATCGGGCTCGGCCGGCGCTTCGGCGGCATCCACGCGGTCCGCGCGCTCGATTTCGCGGTCAATCCGGGCGAGCTGGTCGGGCTGATCGGCCCCAACGGCTCCGGCAAGACCACGACGATCAACATGCTGACCGGGCATCTGGCGCCGACCCTCGGCCAAGTGCGTCTGCGCGGCCATCGCGCCGACGGCATGGCCGCCGACCGCTTCGCCCACCGTGGCGTCGGGCGCACCTTCCAGGTGACGCAGCTGTTCGGGCGGATGAGCGTACTCGAGAACATGCTGGTTCCCGGCCTCGCGCGTTCGGGCTCGACGCGCGCCGGCGCGATGCGCGACGCCTTGCGTCATCTCGAATTCCTGAAGCTGGCGCGCGCTCGCCGACGCGCCCGCGCGCAGCCTGTCCGGCGGACAGCAGAAGCTGCTCGAGCTGGGGCGCGCGCTGATGCTGGAGCCCGCCATCCTGTTTCTCGACGAGCCGTTCGCCGGGGTGAACCCGTTCCTGCGCGACGAGATCATCGAGATGGTCCGCGCGCTGCACGCCGGGGGGCGCACCTTCGTCGTCGTCGATCACGACTTGCAGGCGATCCAGCGGCTGGTCGGCCGGATGGTGGTGATGGCGCGCGGCGAGAAGATCGCCGACGGCACGGTGGACGCGGTGCGCGACAACCCGGACGTGGTGCGCGCCTATACGGGGGCGGCATGACCCCGGCGCTGACCGCGCGCGGGTTGGTGGCCGGCTATCTGCCGGGCGTGCATATCCTCAACGGCGTCTCCGTCGACGTGATCGCGGGCGAGGTGCGCTGCGTGCTCGGCCCCAACGGCACCGGCAAATCGACGCTGCTGAAGGTGCTGTTCGGCCTGCTGGCGCCGGAGGCGGGGGAGATGCTGCGCCGCCGGCGCCTCGCTCGCGGGCGTGCCGGCGTATCGGATGGGCGCCCGCGGCATCGTCTATCTGCCGCAGCGCCCCAGCGTCTTCCCGCATTTCAGCGTCGAGGTGAATCTGCGGCTCGGCGCCTGGAGCTTTCGTCGCCAGCGGGCGCGGGTGCGGGCGGGGATCGAGGCCGCGTATGCGCGCTTCCCGGTTCTCGCCGAGACGCCGCCGCCGGAACGCCGGCACGCTTTCCGGCGGCCAGCAGCGGCAATTGGAGATCGCGCGTGCGCTCTTGAACGATCCCGCGGTGTTCCTGATCGACGAGCCGACGGCGAGCATCGAACCGCGCATCGCCGCCCGCATCTATGGCCTGATCGCCGAGCTGGCGGGCGCCGGCAAGGCGATCCTGCTGGTCGATCAGAACATCAAGGGCGCGCTCGACATCGCCGATCACGTGACGGTGCTGCGCACCGGCGCCGTGTTCGCCAGCGGCCCGCGCCGCGAGTTCACCGGCAGCGTCGAGGAGCTGGTGCGGGAGTGGCTTTATACGCGGGAGGGGGCCAGACCGGGGTAGTCGGTGGTGATTGGCCGACGCGGTATCTCCGCTCATCCCCGCTTGCGCCCGGACCCGAACAGATGGGCCGGCCGGGAACGGCGCGAGGTGACGGCGGCGAGGGCGGCGCTGCCGGAACTTCCCGGGATCGCGACGCCGAGCCCGGGGACGTGCTCCGACGGTCCGCGCCATGCGGCCGATGGTGCGGAACGCCGCTGCGATCGCGACCAGGCCGAAAATCAGCGAGCCGGCCGCCTGACCCACCAAAATACCGGTCGGCCCGTGCCTGGCGCCCCAGGTCACGAACGGAATTGTCCCGAGCGTCGCCCGACCCCAGTTGAACAAGGTGGCGAGCAGCGGATGGCCGAGATTGTTGAAAGCGGCGTTGGCGACGAACAGCGCGCCGGTAAAGAGGAAGCTCCCCGCGAGCCAGGTGCAGAACAGACCCACGAGGTCGGCGGTCACGCCATCGGCGGAAAAGGCGACGATGATGAACCTCTGCGTCGCCGCGAGGATCAGCCACGCCACGGCGACCGTGACCACCACGAACAGCAGACTGTCGCGCAACGCTTCGCGCACCCGATCAAAGCGAGCGGCGCCGCGATTCTGCGCGAGAATCGGACCGACCGCGCCCGACAGGGCGTAAACCAGGCCGAACGCTACCGGCGTGATCCGATCGATCGTGGCCTCGCCGGCCACGGCGGCCGGGCCGAACTCCGCCATTCTGCGCGTCACGTAAGCCGCCGCCACGGGGGTGGCGAGATTGGTCAGGATCGCCGGCCCGGCGACGGCAAGGACCTTGCGGACATCGCGCGCGAAGGCGCCGGTCATCCGGAGTTCAAGCAGCTGATGTTTGCGGGTAACGCCGTGCCAGCCGACCAGGGCCAGCACGGCGCGCGAGAGCACGTTGCTGACGGCGGCGCCGGCGAGACCCAGATGCAGCCCGAAGATCATCAGCGGGTCCAGAACCGCCGTGGCCAAAGCCGCGAACAGGGTGACGTTCATCGCGTGCCGGGCATCGCCCACCGACCGCAGCAGCGCGGCGCAGCCCATGCCGCCGGCCAGCAGCGGCAGCGACGGTGAAACGATGAGCAGGAACTGCGCGGCGAAATCGCGGGTCTCGCCCTTGGCGCCGAGCCCGTCCAGAACCGGGCTCAGCAGCGCCACCGTGCCCGCGCCCAGCACGGCGGTTGCCAACACCATGCAAACCAGGCCCGCGGTCGCGATCCGCCGCGCCTGATCCAGTCTGGCCGCACCGATCTCGCGCGAGACGACGGCGCCGATGCCGATCGTCATGCCGATGGCAACCGAGACCTGCACGAAACCGACGGCGCCGGCGAAGCCGATCGCCGCGGCGAGCGACTTTTCGCCCAGCAGCGAGAGGTAGAACAGGTTCAGCAGATCGACCGCAAACACGGCGATCAGGCCGATGGCACCGGTTCCGGCCATCACCACGACGTGGCGCATGGTCGAGCCCTCGACGAAGCGCGGCGGTTCGGTCGCGGTCGTGCTCACGCGGTTGCCTCCGACGTGGTTTGCTCGCGGCCGGGGCGTCTCGACCAACTCGACCCCGCCTCGCGCCCGCGCTAGCTTGGACGTCCTGCCGGAGGTGTCCATGCTCACCCGCGCCCAAATCCAGGAATACTACGACATCGGCGCCCTGGTCATTCCCGACGTGCTGAATGCCGAAGAGGTCGCCCGGCTGCGCCGCGTCACCGACGGTTTGGTCGCGCGCGCGCGGGAAGTGAGCGCGCATGACGAGATCTATGATCTCGAGGACAGCCACACCCCGGCAAGCCCGCGCGTGCGCCGGATCAAGGCGCCGCATCTGCACGATCCGGCCTATGCCGCGCTGGTGCGCCATCCGCGGATCATCGCCGTGCTGCGCGATCTCTGGGGGCCGGATATACGCTTCGATACCGCCAAGCTCAACATGAAGTCGGCCGGGTTCGGGGCGGCGGTGGAGTGGCACCAGGATTGGGCCTTCTATCCGCACACCAACGACGATCTCGCCGCCGTCGGGGTGATGATGGACGACATGGCCGACGAGAACGGTCCGCTCATGGTGGTCCCGGGCAGCCACAAGCTCGACGTCTTCGACCACCACGCCGAAGGCCGCTTCTGCGGCGCCATGGACCCGCAACGGCGCGACGTGGACTACGCCAAGGCCGTCAAGCTCATCGGCAAGGCGGGTGCGATCAGCGTCCATCACGTGCGCGCGGTGCACGGCTCGGCGCCCAACGTCTCCGAGCGCGACCGGCGGCTTCTGCTGTTGCAATTCCGCGCCGCCGACGCCTGGCCGCTGCTGGGCTTCCCCGCCGGCATCGAAGCGTTCGACGCGCTGATGGTGTGCGGACGCCCCACCCTGGCGCCGCGCCTCGCGCCGGTGCCGGTCCGGCTGCCGCTGCCGCCCGCCGACTTGCAGGGCTCGATCTACGAGAACCAGAAGGGTCTGCGCAGCCGCTACTTCGCGGCGCCGCTCCGCGCCGCGGAATAGCCGATGGCCAAGGCGCCGACCGATCGCATCGATCCGCTGTTCGACCGCACGCCCTTGCTCGGCGACGGAGAGGGCCCGCCGGCGCCACTGATCTACGACGCCACCGAACCGGCACTGCGCCAGCGCACGGTGAATTTCGCCGCCAAGCGGTTCGCCGACATGATGTACGTCTCCGGCCTCGACCGCGCCACCGCCGAGCGGCATTTCCGCTGGCGACCGACCAGCGTGCCGGGCGGTCTCAACGCGCGGCTCGATCCGGGTCCCGACGCCGCGCTGGCGCTGCTGAAGGCGCAGCGCGCCGGGCGAATCAGCGTTGAAACGCGCGACGACGACAAGTGCGTTACGGTGCGCTGGGGCGAGTTGGTCGGCCATGCGATTGCCCGCCCCGGCTACGGCACCATCCTGCTCGGTCCCGCCGACGCGCCGCGCTTCGATCCGGCGCCGATCGCCCGTGAAAATGCCGCGGCGGGCCGCGCCTGGCCGCTCGGCGACGCCGTGGAGACGCCCCCGCCCCTGCCCGCGGTCGCCGCCGCCGCCGAGGCGCTGTTCGCCGCCTCGCCGGGGCTCTACGGCATCCTGATCGCCACTGCCGATCGCGTTCTGTTCGAGCGATACAGCGCCTTCGGCGGCGCCGACCAACCGACGCCGAGTTGGTCGATGACCAAGGCGATCACCTGCACCCAGATCGGCCGGCTGCTCCACGACGGCCGGCTGCGCTCGGTGCACGATCCCGCCGGGGCGCCGCTGTGGCGCGACCCGCGCGCCGTGCATCAGCGGATCACGCTCGACCATCTGCTGCGCATGCGCTCGGGCCTGGCGATGCCGGTTCTAAGCGACAACGGGCGGGTGAGCTGGGGCTACGAGAACAGCGCCGTGTACCACGACGCGGACGACGCCTTCGAGGCGGGACAGCGGCAGATGGTCGCGACCGAGCCGGGCTCGACCTTTCGCTACGTCAACAGCGGCATCAACGTGCTCGGCGCGATCATCCGCGCGGAGATCGAGCGGCATGGTCTGCCCTATCCGGCGGCGCTGTACGGGTTGCTCGCCGATCGGCTGGGGATGCGCAGCTTCCAGTACTCGGCCGACATCGCCGGTAACATGATCGCCTCGGGGGCCGGCTTCGCCACCCTGCGCGACTATGCCAAGCTGGGCGCACTCTATCTCAACGACGGCGTGTGGGCGGGCGAGCGGCTGCTCCCCGAAGGCTGGGCCGAGTATGCGCTCACGCCGACCCACACCGGCGCCAGCTACGCCGCCTGCTTCCGCGCCAATACCGACCGGCTGTTTCCCGACCTGCCGACCGACACCGCCTGGGCTTCGGGCGCGTCGGAACAGCGAATCTTCATCCTGCGCCGCCACGGGATAGTGGCGGCGGTGGCGAACGAGGCTGACCATGCGGTTGATTTGGCGGCACTCAATCGCGTGATCGCTCTTGCGCTTGCCCGGGCGTGATGCTCGGTTCAGGCTGAGATGCGGTCGAATGAGCAGCACTCCCCCCACGATACCCGGGGCGACGCCACCCGCGGCGGATGACCCCGCGGCCAAGGACGCGCTGATCGCCGAGCTGCGCGAGGAAGTTCGCGCGCGCGACGACTTCGTCGCCATGGTGGCCCACGAGCTGCGCAACCCGCTCACCCCGATCGTGATGCTGGCCGACGTCTTGAGGGCGGCGGCGGATGCCGCTCCCGAGCCGCTGCCCGCCGGAATGGCCGAGAAGCTCCTGAGGCTGCATGAAGCCGTGCAGCGATACCTCCGGCGCACCGACCTGCTGCTGGAGGTGTCGCGCTTCACCTCGGGCGGCGGCCTCCGGCTCGATCCCGGCCGGTTTGATCTCTCGGCGGTGCTGCGCGAGACGCTCGCCGCCGTGGCTCCGCTCGCCGCCCGGATGCGAACCGAGATCGTGGCGGAGATCGCCGCCGACCTGGTCGGTGAATGGGACCGGATCGGCGTCGAGCAGGTGGCCGAGAACCTGCTCTCCAACGCACTGAAATACGGCGCCGGCCGGCCGGTTACGGTCTCGCTCGGGCGCGACGCCGGCGCCGGGCTGGTGCGGCTACGCGTGCAGGATCGCGGCATCGGCATCTCGGTCGAAGATCAGGCCCGCATCTTCGGGCGCTTCGAACGCGCGGTGGGCCGGCGCGAGCATGGCGGCCTCGGCGTCGGCCTCTGGGTAGCCCGCCAGACCGCACAAGCGATGGGCGGGGAGATCGCAGTGGAAAGCCGGCCCGGCGAGGGCTCCATCTTCACGCTGACATTACCGATGCCCCGGGAGAGTGAGCCGAATGGCCAAGGATGACCCACCTTCCTCGCCCGTCCCGCCGGATCGGCTGAGCAGCGGCGTCGCCGGGCTCGACACAATCCTGCAAGGCGGGTTCATCCGCAGCGGCGTCTATATCGTCCAGGGCACGCCGGGAACCGGCAAGACGATCTTCGGCCATCAGATCTGCTTTGCCAATCTGCGCGACGGCGACCACGCGCTCTATGTGACGCTGCTGTCCGAAAATCATGCGCGGATGATGCAGCAACTGGGCGGCATGAGCTTCTACGATGCCGCCAGCGTGCCCGATCGGCTATATTACATCAGTGCCTTCAGCATCCTGGAGGACGAGGGCCTGCGCGGCCTGGTCGCATTGATCCGGCGCGAGGCGGCACGGCATCAAGCGCGCATCCTGGTGCTGGACGGGCTGGTGGCGATCGACGAGTTGGCGCGCAGCAGCACCGCGTTCAGGAAGTTCATCCACGAGCTGCAAGTGGTCTCGACGGCCTGGGACTGCACGATGTTTCTGCTGGCGAGCACGAACAGGGAATCAGTCTCCGCCGAGCACACCATGGTGGACGGCATAGTCGAACTGTCCCGCTCCGTGCCGGTGGCGAGGGCGCTGCGTTTCCTGGAGGTGCGGAAATTCCGCGGCAGTGACTACATCGACGGCCGCCACGCCATCCGCATCACCAACGACGGCATCGTGCTCTATCCGCGGCTGGAGGGGCTATACACCAACGCCGGAATCACGGACGACTTTCCTCAGCATCCCGAGCGGGTGCCGACCGGGATCGACCGGCTGGACGCGATGGTCGGGGGCGGCCTGCCGGGCGCCTCGACCTGCCTCATCGTCGGCACTTCCGGCTGCGGCAAGACCACGCTCGGCCTGCACTTCCTCAAGCTCGCCAGCCGGGCCGAGCCGGGTCTCTATTTCGGCTTCTTCGAGAATCCGGCGCGTCTGCTGCTCAAAGCGCGCGCGCTGAAGCTCGATCTCAAGGAGCTGATCGACCAGGGCTGCCTTGAGGTGATCTGGCATCCGCCGACCGAACGCATCCTGGACGCTCTCGGCAACCAGCTCATCGAGGCGGTTCGCCGCCGCGGCGTGCGCCGGCTGTTCGTGGATGGCCTCGGCGGATTTGAGCGGGCGGCGCCATCGCCGCAACGCACCGGCCCGTTCTTCACCGCGCTCACCAACGAGCTGCGCAACCTGGGCTGCACCGCCTTCTTCACCGCCGAGATGTCCGAATTGTTCAGCCCCGAGGTGCGCGTCCCGCTCACCGGCATCTCCTCGTTCGCCGAGAACATCATGTTGATGCGCTTCGTCGAATTTCGCTCGCGCCTGCACCGGATGTTCTCCGTCCTGAAGCTGCGCGACAGCGATTTCGACCCGGAGCTGCGTGAGTTCGTCATCCGCGCGGACGGGATCGACCTCGCCGAAACCTTCGCGAGTGCCGAAGCGATCATGTCCGGCCTCGCCCGGCAGGCAGTCGAGACTGCCACGGGGCCGGGCGATCGGCGCGCGCGCTAGCAAGATGCCGACGATCCTCGTCGTCGATGACGAATTCGGGGTGCTGGACATCCTGGAGGCGGTGCTGACCGACGCCGGCCATCGCGTGGTGCTGGCCGGCAACGGACGGCAAGGGCTGGAGCTTCTCGCCACCGAAGCGCCCGATGTGGTGATGCTCGATTTCATGATGCCGATCATCGATGGGCCGAGCATGGCCCAAGCCATGCGCGACCGCGCGGCCCATTCCGCCACCCCCATCATCATGATGAGCGGCGCCGCCGAGGCGGCGCTGCGCCGCCGCTTCACCGGCTATCAGGCGTTCCTGCGCAAGCCATTCCTGGTGGCCGAGGTTGTCGGCGCCGTGGCGCGCGTGCTTGAACGGGCGGATGCGGCCCCGGCGAGAACCGGGCGCAATCCCGAGGAGGAAGCACGATGACCGCACTTCGCAATCCCGGCGCGCGAGAAGCTTGAAGCCGGCGGCATGGCGCTCGGCTTCACCGTCAAGATGGTGCGCAGCGTGGAGATCGCGGCGGCGGCCAAGGCGGCCGGCTTCGACTGGCTGTTTCTCGACTGCGAGCACGGCACGCTCGGCCTCGACGCCGCGGCGCAGATCGCGGTGGCGGCGCTGGATGCCGGCATCGCGCCGATCGCGCGGGTGCCGAACGGCGAGTATGCGATGGCGACCCGCCTGCTCGACAACGGGGTGCTGGGAATCGTCATCCCGCATGTGGACACCGCCGAGGAAGCCCGCGAGGTGGTGCGGCGGCTGAAGTACCCGCCCGTCGGGCATCGCTCCAGCGGCGGCCTCGGCCCGCATTACGGGCTGGGCACGCTGAAGAGCGGCGAGGCGGCGGCGGCGATGAACGCCGCCAACCTGACGATCGTGATGCTGGAGACGCCGACGGCGATCGAGAACGCCGCCGCGATCGCCGCCGTGCCCGGGATCGACGTGCTGCTGATCGGCACCAACGACCTGAGCTTCGAGATGGGAATTCCCGGCGAATACACTCATGCCCGCGTCATCGACGCCTATGAGCGGATGATCGCCGCCTGTCGCCAGCACGGCAAGCACGCGGGCATGGGCGGAATCTACGCCGAGGAGATCATGGAGCGGTACGTTCGCGCCGGCTGCCGCTTCAACCTGGGCGGCGCCGACCAGACCTTCATGATGGCCGCCGCCCGGGCCCGCAGCGCAGCGCTGCGGCGGATGGTCTCGGCCTGAGCCGCCGGGGTTGCATTCCGGTTGCCTCGGCGTATTTCAATACGTATAGGAGGCCGGCAATGCTCAAGAAGTTGACCATTACGGTCGATGCCGACGTCTATGACGGCCTGCATAACGTGATCGGCCGCCGCCGTATCAGCCGGTTCCTTAACGAACTCGCCCGGCCGCACGTGGTCGGCCGAGAGTTATCCGCCGGCTACGCTGCGATGGCCGCCGACGAAGCCCGCGAAGCCGAGGCCCGGGCCTGGGCCGACGGGCTGGTGGGCGATGTCGCCGATGAACCGGGGCGCCTTGGCGGCTGACCGGCCCCCGCGTCGGGGCGAAGTCTGGATGGTCTCCTTCGACCCGGCGGTCGGAGGAGAGATACGGAAGACCAGGCCGGCCGTCGTGCTGAGCAACGACACCGCCAACTCGTTACTGAACCGGGTACAGGCGGTACCCATTTCCAGCCAGCTGAGCCGCCTCTACCCGGCCGAAGCCTTCATCACCCTCAATGGCGACCGACGAAAGGCGATGGCGGACCAGATCACCACCGCTAGCAAGCGCCGCCTACAGCGTTGCTTGGGAGCGCTTGCATCGGACGACTTGGAGGCCGTTTGCCGGGTGGTCCGGTTGCAGATCGGTCTGTAACCACGGTCGCCCTATTCCGCCGGCTTCGCGACCGCGACGCGCTCCAGCCGCCGGTCGTGGCCGAGCAGCAGCACCACGATTCCCGCCATCAGCGCGCCGCAGGCGATGGCGAACAAGCCGAGCTTAAAGTTGCCGGTGGCGTCGCGGATCAGCCCCATCGCATAGGGGCCGATGAAGCCGCCCAGATTGCCGACCGCATTGATGAGCGCGATGCCGCCCGCCGCCGCCGTGCCCGACAGCATCGCCGTCGGCAACGTCCAGAAGGTCGGCGCGATCGAGCTCTGGCCCATCTGCGAGAAGATGATCGCCGCCATCAGCGCATACGGGTTGTCGAGCCCGAGGCACACCGCGAGGCCGAGGAAGGTCACGAAGCAGGCGATGGTGACGTGCCAGCTGCGCTCGCCCGTGCGGTCGGAGTGCAGGCCCCAGAGCACCATCGCCACGGCGGCGAAGGCGAACGGGATGGCATTGATCAGTCCGGTCTGCACGTCGCTCACGCCGAACCGTTTGATGATCTGCGGCAGAAAGATCACCAACCCGTAGCCGGAGACGTTCTGGCCGAAATAGACCAGCGTCAGCCCCCATACGCGCGGGTTGCGCAGCGTCTCGCCGAGAGCATAGCGATGCACCGTCTCGCGATGCGCCCGTTCCGCCGCCAGCCGCTCGTTCAGCCATGCGCGCCCCTCGGGCGCCATCCAGCGCGCATTGTCCGGGGTGTCGGGCAACGCGAACATCACGACCAGACCGAGGATGACCGCCGGGCCGCCTTCCAGGACGAACAGCCATTGCCAGCCGGCCAGACCCCAAGCGCCATCGAAGCTCAGAATCCAGCCGGAGACGATCGAGCCGAGCACGACCGAGATCGGAATCGCGGTCATGAACAGCCCGACGATCCGGGCGCGATAGACGTTGGGGAACCACCAGGTGAGATAGAGGATGATGCCGGGGAAGAAGCCGGCCTCCGCCAGCCCGAGCAGGAAGCGCACCAGATAGAACGACCAGGCCGGGTGGACGGCGGCCTCGAAGCTCGCGATGATGCCCCAGGTGATGAGGATGCGTGCAATCCAGCGCCGGGCGCCGACCCGCGCCAGCAGCAGATTAGACGGCACCTCGAACAGGAAATAGCCGAGGAAGAACACGCCGCCGCCGAACCCGTAAACGGCGGCCGAGAAGTGCAGGTCGCGGTTCATCGTGAGCGAGGCGAAGCTCACGTTCACCCGGTCCAGGTAGCCGATGAAATAGCAGATCATCAGCAGCGGGATCAGCCGCCGCACCACCTGACGCATGGTGTCGCGCTCAAGCGGCGCAGCCTTCGCATCGGTCAGCATTTCCCCCCTCCCTTCTATTTGCCCGACGACAACGCCCGACTCGCCGGAAGGTTACGGCTCGATGAAGCTGACCAGTATCTGGCCCTCTTCCACCGTCTCGCCGGCGCGACAGGCAACGTCGCCGACCACTGCATCGGCCGGAGCCGGCAGGCGGAACACGGTCTTCATTGCCTCCAGTATCACCAGGATATCGCCCCGTCGCACCGTTTGCCCGGGCGCGGCGGCGACCGAGGTCACGAGCCCGGGAATGGGCGCGAGCAGCCGGCCGCCGGCTACATCGTCGTCCTCGGCCGCGCCCTCCGCAACCGGCAGGGCAAGTCGCCAGGTGGCGCCCCGCCAACGCAACGCCACTATTTCCCCGATCCGAGCGAAGCCGGCGCGACTGCGCAACCCGTCCAGCGTGATCAGAAGCTCGCCATCGAGCGCGAAGGCGGCCTCACCCGTCGTGGCCGGGTCGGTTTCGATGCGCCAGGCGCCGCCCCCCGCCGGGCGCACCGTCACCGGGCACTCGGTCTCCTCGGCGGCGAAGCGCAGCGTGCGCGCGGGCGCCGCGTTCAGCCACCAGCCGGTGCGCGCGTGCCAGGGCGAGTGCGGATCGGCGCTCGCCCGCGCCTCGGCCCGCCCGGCTTCGGCCTCGGCGGCCAGCACGCCGAGCGCGGCCACGGCCAGCACCTCGGCGCGGCGGCGGCGGTTGCGGCGCGAGCAAATCGGCGGCGTTGCGGCGCGATGAAGCCGGTGTCGATGCCGCCGGCTTCGAATTCGGGGTGTGCCGCGATCCGCGCCAGCAGGTCGAGATTGGTGGCGAGGCCCGCAACTTCTGACTCGGCGAGCGCCCGCCGCAGCCGGGCCAGCGCCTCCGCGCGCGTCGGACCGTGGCAGATCAGCTTGGCGAGCATGGCGTCGTAGTGGACGCCCACGGTGTCGCCCGCCCGCACGCCGGCATCGACGCGCACCCAAGCGGGCAGACGCAGGCGGGCGATCCGCCCGGTGGCGGGCGCGAAGTCCCGCGCCGGGTCTTCGGCGTAGAGCCGCGCCTCGAATGCGTGGCCGCCGATGGCGCGGGGAGCGGGCGGCAGCGCCTCGCCGGCGGCGACGCGCAACTGCCATTCCACCAGATCGAGCCCGGTGATCGCCTCCGTTACCGGATGCTCCACCTGCAAGCGCGTGTTCATCTCCAGGAACCAGAAGCCGTCGGCGTCGGCGACGAACTCCACCGTGCCGGCGCCGACATATCCCACGGCGCGCGCGCAGGCGACGGCGGCCTCGCCCATCGCCGCGCGACGGCCCGGGTCCAGCCCGGGCGCCGGCGCTTCTTCGATGATCTTTTGATGGCGCCGCTGGGTGGAGCAGTCGCGCTCGAACAGATGCAGCGCGTTGCCGTGCCGGTCGGCGAAGACCTGGATTTCGATGTGGCGCGGACGGGTGAGATAGCGTTCGATCAGCACCTCGGGGTTGCCGAACGCCGAGGCGGCCTCCCGCCGGGCCGAATCCAGTGCGGCGGCGAAATCCTGAGCTTCGGCGACGACGCGCATCCCGCGCCCGCCGCCGCCCGCAACCGCCTTGATGACCACCGGGTAGCCGATGCGCGCCGCCTGCTCGGCGAGCAGAGCGGGCTCCTGCGCCTCGCCTTCGTATCCGGGCAGGACCGGAACGCCGGCCTTGCGCATCAGTGCCTTGGCGGCCGACTTGGAGCCCATGGCGCGCATCGCCTCGGCCGGCGGGCCGACGAAGGTCAGCCCGGCTGCCGCGCACGCCTCGGCGAAGTCCGGATTTTCCGACAGGAACCCGTAGCCGGGATGGACGGCATCGGCGCCGGTGCGGCTTGCGGCATCGAGAATGCGGGGAATATTCAGATAGCTCTCGCGCGCCGGCGCCGGACCGATCAGAACGGCGCGGTCGGCCGTCTCCACATGCAGCGCCCGCGCATCGGCCTCCGAGAACACGGCGATGGTCTCGATCCCCATGCGCCGCGCCGTGCGCGCGATCCGCACGGCGATTTCGCCGCGATTGGCGATCAGGAGGGTTCGGAACATATCCGCTCAGGTCTGCGGATGATTTGCGGCCGCATCCGCCACAACCAGGTCGAACGCGATGGCGAACATCAGCGCTCCTTGGGGTCAAGGATGTCGGTCAACTTGTATTCTGTTTCCTCGCCGCTCTCGATCACCCGAATGCGCATCATGCGATCGCCATCGGGCAGTTGCCGACCTGCCTTGATGATTTCGTAGACTGGTCCGACAGGCCCGAATCTGCGCCAGGTTCCCACCAGCTTTTCAGGTTCGATCATGCCAACTCCTAGCGTTTGCCCGTGCGAGCTTTCCATGACCGGATCAACGCCCGCCCTCACATCCGGAACACCCCGAACCGCGTCGCCTCGATCGGCGCGTTCAGTGCCGCCGACAGCGACAGCGCGAGCACCAGTCGGGTCTCGGCCGGATCGATGATGCCGTCATCCCAGAGCCGAGCGGTGGCGTATTCGGGGCGGCCCTTGGCTTCGTATTCGGCGCGGATCGGTGCCTTGAACGCTTCCTCGGCGGCGGCGTCGGCGAAGTTACCGCGCACCGTCGCCAGCACGCTCGCCGCCTGCTCGCCGCCCATCACCGAGACACGCGCATTCGGCCACAACCAGAGGAAGCGCGGGTCGTAGGCGCGCCCGCACATGCCGTAATTTCCGGCGCCGTAGCTGCCGCCGATGATGACGGTGAGCTTCGGAACGGCGGTGGTCGCGACCGCCGTCACCAGCTTGGCGCCGTCCTTGGCGATGCCGCCCGCCTCGTATTTGCGGCCGACCATGAAGCCGGTGATGTTTTGCAAGAAGATGAGCGGGATGCGCCGCTGGCTGCACAGCTCGATGAAGTGCGTGCCCTTCAGCGCCGATTCCGAAAACAAGATCCCGTTATTGGCGAGGATGCCGACCGGATAGCCGTAGAGATGCGCGAAGCCGCAGACCAGCGTGGTCCCGTAGAGCCGCTTGAACTCATCGAGCTCGCTGTCATCGACGATGCGCGCGATGACCTCGCGCACTTCGTAGGGCGCCCGCACATCGGCCGGCACCACGCCGCCAAGCTCGGCCGGATCGTAGCGCGGCGGGGTCGGCGCGCGCAGCGCCAGCTCGGGGCGCTTGGCGCCATTCAGCCCGGCGACGATGCGCCGGCAGATCGCGAGCGCGTGGCGGTCGTCGCGCGCATAATGGTCCACCACGCCCGAGGTGCGGGCGTGGACGTCGGCGCCGCCCAGGTCTTCGGCCGAGACCTCCTCGCCGGTCGCCGCCTTCACCAGCGGCGGCCCGGCCAGGAAGATCGTGCCCTGGCGGCGCACGATCACCGATTCGTCGCACATTGCCGGAACGTAGGCGCCGCCCGCGGTGCAGGAGCCGAGCACGGCGGCGATCTGCGGAATGCCTTGCGCCGACAGGTTCGCCTGGTTGAAGAAGATGCGGCCGAAATGCCTCGCGTCGGGGAAGATCTCATCCTGCATCGGCAGGAAGGCGCCGCCGGAGTCGACGAGGTAGATGCAAGGCAGCCGGTTCGCCTGCGCCACCTCCTGCGCCCGCAGATGCTTCTTCACGGTGAGCGGAAAATACGTCCCGCCCTTCACGGTGGCGTCGTTCGCCACGATCACGCACTCGCGCCCTGCGACGCGGCCGATGCCGGTGACGATGCCGGCGCTCGGCACCTCGTCGTCGTAGAGGCCCCACGCGGCGAGCTGGTTCAGCTCCAGGAACGGCGCGCCGGGATCGGTGAGTGCGGCGATCCGCTCGCGCGCCGGCAGCTTGCCGCGCGCGAGGTGACGCTTGCGCGCCGCCTCGCCGCCGCCCTGTTCGACGACGGCGACTTTAGCGCGGAGATCATCAACGAGCGCGCGCATGGCGCGAGCATTGTCCGCGAACTCCTCGCTGCGCGTGTTGATAATGGAGCGTAGCGCCGTCACCGGCCCTCCCCGCCCTCACCCGGCGAGCTTCGCTCAGCCGGCGAGGGTGTCACGCCGTCTCCGTGAACAATTCGCGTCCGATCAGCATGCGCCGAATTTCGCTCGTCCCGGCGCCGATCTCATAGAGCTTGGCGTCGCGCAGCAGCCGCCCGGTCGGGTACTCGTTCATATATCCGTTGCCGCCCAGCGCCTGGATCGCCTCCAGCGCCATCCAGGTCGCCTTCTCGGCGGCATAGAGGATGGCGCCGGCGGCGTCCTTGCGCGCGCCTCGGCCGTTATCGCAGGCCCGCGCCACCGCATACACGTAAGCCTTGCACGCGTTCATGGTGGTGTACATGTCGGCGATCTTGCCCTGCATGAGCTGGAACTCGCCGATCGGCTGGCCGAACTGGCGGCGCTCGTGCACGTACGGCATGACCACGTCCATGCACGCCGCCATGATGCCGAGCGGGCCGGCGGCCAAAACGGCGCGCTCGTAATCGAGCCCGCTCATCAGCACGCGCACGCCCTCGTTGACGGCGCCGAGGACGTTATCCGCCGGCACCTCGCAGTCGCGAAACAGCAGCTCGCAGGTGTTCGAGCCGCGCATCCCGAGCTTGTCGAGCTTGGGCGAGGTCGAGAAGCCGGAGAATGTCTTCTCGACCAGGAACGCGGTGATGCCGCGCGGCCCGGCGCCGGGATCGGTCTTGGCGTAGACTACCAGAATGTCGGCGTTCGGGCCGTTGGTGATCCACATCTTGCCGCCGTTCAGGATATAGCGATCGCCGCGCTTCTCGGCACGCGTGCGCATCCCCACGACATCCGAGCCCGCCCCCGGCTCGCTCATCGCCAGCGCCCCCACATGCGCCCCCGAAATCAGCTTCGGCAGATAGCGGCGCTTCTGCTCCTCGTTGGCGTTGCGCCGGATCTGATTGACGCACAACTGGCTGTGCGCGCCGTAGGAGAGCCCGACCGCCGCCGAGGCGCGGCTCAACTCCTCCATCGCGACGACATGCTCCAGATAGCCCATGCCGGCGCCGCCGTACTGCTCCTCGACGGTGATGCCGAGTAATCCAAGCTCGCCCAGGCGCGGCCATAGCTCGGCCGGGAAATCGTTGTCGCGGTCGATGGCGGCGGCGCGCGGCGCCACCTCGGCGGCGGCGAACGCCTCCACCTGGTCGCGCAGCATCTCGGCGGTCTCGCCGAGGTCGAAGTCGAGGCCGGGAAGGCGGTTGGAGAAGGCCATCGTCGGGGCTCCTGGCGCGAGCGAAACCTATCGGGAAACACCCGGCGGTCAATCCGCGAAGACATCGCGAAGGCGCGCGAGCCCCGCGCTCAGGGCTTCCACGGGCAGCGCTCCGAGCCGTTGAAGTAGACGCGCTTTGTCCACGGCACGAATCTGGTCGAACAAGACCAATCCATCTTGTCCCTGGAAGCGAACCGGCAGCCGGTAAGGTGCCGGGCGGCTTCCGGTGGTCATGGGCACGACAATCGCGGTGCGCAGAAGACCATGCATTTCCGGTGGAGATACTACGACGCAGGGACGAGTCTTTCTGATTTCGCTGCCGACGGTTGGATCGAGGGTCGCCAACCACACCTCGCCCCGAACCACCGCCGGCCGCTTCACCATTCGAGACTTCTCGTCACCCTCATTGCCGAACTCGGGCCACACGAGCGCATCATCGCCCGCCTCCGCTATGGCTCTCGACGCCTCCGCCCATCCGGCCCGGGGGTGCTTTCGCACCGGAGCGATCACCACGCGGTTGTCCTCGACGGCCAATTCGAGATCGTCGCCGGCGGCGATCCCCAATTGAGTGAGGATGGGCTTGGGAATGATGACCGCCGATGAATTGCCCATTCGGCGAAGCTGCGTGCGCATGACCGGTCTCCTTCAGCGAACCTATCGCACGGGCCGTGAGAGCGTTGCAACCGAGTTAGTCACGTCCCTCCCCTGACACCGATCTCCGCCCGGTGTAGCCTTCCCGCAAACGTCCGGGGAACCACCCATGCCCATCCCGCCGAGCTACGCGCACGGCGCTGCCGACATCCCGCTGCTCGGCGAGACGATCGGGGCGAATTTCGATCGCGCCGTCGCCCGATGGGGCGGCCGGCCCGGCCTGATCGTCCGCCAGCAGGGCATCCGATGGACCTGGCGCGAGTTGGCCGAACGGGTGGAGGCGTTCGCCGCCGGTCTGCTCGCGCTCGGCCTCGAACGGGGCGATCGCGTCGGCATCTGGTCGCCCAACAATGCCGAGTGGGTGATCACGCAATTCGCCACCGCCAAGGCCGGGCTGATCCTGGTCAACATCAATCCCGCCTACCGCCTCGCCGAGGTCGAGTATGCGCTGAACAAGGCCGGCTGCCGGGCGCTGGTGACGGCGACCGTATTCAAGAGCAGCGACTATATCGGCATGATCCAGACCCTCGCACCCGAGTTGCGCACCTCGCAGCCGGGGCGGCTGCGTGCCGCGCGCCTGCCGCGGCTCGAATCCATCATTCAGATCGGCGACACGGCCCCCGGCGCGATCGGGTTCGCCGCCGTTCCGGGCATCGGGTCCGATGCGGAACGCGCGCAACTGGACGCACTCGCGGACGCGCTGCAATTCGACGATCCGATCAACATCCAGTTCACCTCCGGCACCACCGGTGCGCCCAAAGGGGCGACGCTCACCCACCACAACATCCTCAACAACGGCTATTTCTGTGGTCGCGGTTTCCGGCTCACGCCGGAGGATCGGCTGTGCATCCCGGTGCCGATGTATCATTGCTTCGGCATGGTGATCGGGGTGCTCGCCTGCGTCACCCATGGCGCGGCGATCGTGTTTCCCGGCGAGGGCTTCGATCCGCTCGCCACCTTGCAGACCGTCGCCGAGGAGCGTTGCACCGGGCTCCTGGGCGTGCCCACCATGTTCATCGCGCAGATGGATCATCCGGAATTCGCGCGCTTCGATCTGAGCGCGTTGCGCACCGGCATGATGGCGGGTGCGCCCTGCCCGATCGAGGTCATGCAGCGCGCAATCTCGCAGATGCACCTGTCGGAGATCACCATCGGGTATGGCATGACCGAGACCAGCCCGGTCAGCACGCAGACGCTGATCGGTGATACGCTGGAGCGTCAGACGAGCACGGTCGGCCGGGCGTTTCCGCATGTCGAGATCAAGATCGTCGATGCCGAGGGCCGCGTCGTGCCGCGCGGCGCCTCGGGCGAATTCTGCACCCGCGGCTATTCGGTCATGCTCGGCTATTGGGAGGACGAGCGCGCGCACCGCCGAGACGATCGACAAGGCGCGCTGGATGCACACCGGCGATCTGGCGATGATGGATGATGACGGTTACGTAAAGATCGTCGGCCGCATCAAGGACATGATCATCCGCGGCGGCGAGAACGTCTATCCGCGCGAAATCGAGGAATTTCTATACCGCCACCCGAAGATCCAGGATGTGCAGGTGTTCGGCATCCCCGACCCCCGCTACGGCGAGGAGATCGCGGCCTGGATCAAGCCGCGCCCGAATATGATGCTGACCGAGACGGAAATACGCGACTTCTGCCGTGACCAGATCGCCCACTACAAGGTACCGCGTCACATCCGCTTCGTCGATGAATTCCCGATGACCGTCACCGGCAAGGTGCAGAAGTTCATCATGCGCGCCCGAACGGCGGAGGAGCTGGGAGCGAAGGAGCAAGCCACGGCCTGATTTTCGTTGACGGTTCTTCTCCGATCAGGTATATTTTGATACTTGTTTTGAGTTCGAAGGGGCCGCTGATGAGCACCACTACCGCCGCTGTCGGCGCCGCGACCGCGGCCACCCCGTCCACCATCCGGCAGGGCAAGGTGGTGCTGGGGATCGGGATCCTGATCCTGATTATCGGTCTGGTGGTGGTGCCGCTGATCGGCGGGCCGGTCGCCCGCGTCCGCGGCATCGCCTTCGCGCTCAGTCTGCTCGGCGTCTTGGGTCTATTCGCCGCTTTTGGTCAGGCCATAACCGGCTTCTGGGGCGGCATCCTCATGAGCGGGCGCAACGCCTACTCGCTGTCGCGCATGCAGGGCGTCTGCTGGAGCTGGGTCGTGCTGTCGGCGCTGGCGGCGGCCGTCGCGTGCAATCTCTGGAATGTCGGGGCGCCGATCGCCGCTCCCTTCAACATCGACATTCCGACGAATTTGCTGGTCGTGCTGGGCATTTCCGGCGCCACGGTCGCCGCCGCACCGGCGGCCCTCGCATTGCGCGCCGCCACTCAGCCCGCCAAGACGCAGGTCGATGCGGCCAGAGCGCGGCTCGACGAACCCTCGCTCGGCAACACCGGCCAGGTCGTCACCCGCGCCGATGCGATGCGCGCCTCATGGCTCGACATCATCCAGGGCGACGAGGTCTCAAACGCGGGCGTCATCGATCTGAGCAAGGTGCAGCAATTGCTGGTGACGGCGCTGCTGGTCGTTGGCTACGCGGTGCTGGTGGGGCGGTCATTCACCCGGGATTTCGACCAGGCGGGCATTTCCGGGCTGCCCGATTTCAGCGGCGGTTTCGCTTGGTTGGTGGGCATCAGCCATGGCGCCTACATCGCGTACAAGGGAGCCCCGAAATCGGCCGCCGGCCCCGACAGGGTCGCCGCATCGAGCGACGGACGGACCGACGCCGCGCCTCCCTCGCCATAGTCCCGGGGGCAACCCTTTTCGCCTCCGTACGTTCACACGCCATGCCCGATCCCGTTCCTACGCCCCAACCCCCGCCGCAGCCGGCGCCGGCCGAGCAGCCGCAGCGTCCGCCTGCCGAGGCGCCCTCGCAGAGCCCGGACGTCTCGCCCTCGCCGCCGCCGGCCGAGGTGCCGTCGCCGGGTCCGGTGCAGCCGCCCACTGCCTGAGCTCGGCGCCGGGTGCTAGCCTGACCGGAACACATCCGGGGAGGACACGATGCGCTGGGCCCGCTTCGACCAGAATGGCACGCCGACCTATGCCGTCGTGGAGGGCGATGAGCTGATCCCCGTCCGCGGCTCGCCGTTCGCCACCTGGGAACGCAGGCCCTCACCCGTGAAGCTTGCCGAAGCGCGGCTGCTGGCGCCGCTGATCCCGCCCACCTTCTACGCGTGCGGGATGAACTACGCCGGTCACGTGAAGGCGGTGGCGGCGAAGATCGGCCAGGCGCCGAACCTGCCGACGCAGCCCGACATCGGCTATCGCGCCAATAACGCGCTGATCGGCCCGGAGGCGCCGATCGTCATTCCGCGCGACGCCACCGAGCAGGTGCAATACGAGGGCGAGTTGGTCGTCGTGATCGGGCGCACCGCCAAAAACCTCACCCGCGAGAACGCGCTTTCCGCCGTGCTCGGCTATACGGTCGGCAATGACGTGAGCGAGCGGAGCTGGCAGAAATCCGACCGCACCCTATGGCGGGCAAAGAACACCGACAGCTTCAAGCCGATGGGGCCGTGGATCGAGACCGAGGCGAAGCTCGCGGACATGGTCACGAAGGTTCGGCTGAACGGCAAGCAACTGATCGAGTTCCGCACCAACGACATGGTTTTCGGCGTCGTGGATTACCTGGTGGCGATGACCCGCTACCTGACGCTTTATCCCGGCGACATGGTCTGGATGGGCACCGAAGGCGAAACCGCGAACATGCGCCACGGCGACGTGTGCGAGATCGAGATCACCGGGATCGGGACCTTGCGCAATCCGGTCGTGCGCGCCTGACCCTCACCCGCGACGTTTCCGCGCGGCGGGTGAGGGCGCAAACACCACCACCGACCGGCGCGAAGGTCTCGGATTGTCGCCATCGGCCTTGGCGACCGGCAATTTCGTTCGCGCCACCTCCGGCAATGGCCGCCGCGCCGCTTCGAACCCGGCCCAGGGATCGCGCCGCAGCTTCGCCAACCGCGCCGGAACGGTGCGCAGCGTGAACGCCGCCGGATCGAGCTTGTCCGTCACCTCGGTCCAGGCGAGCGGGGTGGCGACGGCGGCGCCGGGGCGGGCGCGCGGACAAAACGAGGAGATGGCCGTCGCGCCCATCCCATTCCGCAGCCAGTCCACCAGAATCCGCCCGCGCCGATCGACCTTCTTGAGCGTCGGCAGGAAGCGATCGGGCGCCTCCTGGCTCATGGTCTCCGCCAGCGCGTGGCAGAACGGCTTGACCTCGTCCCAATCGGCGGCGGGCGTGAGCGGGGCCACCACGTGCAGACCCTTGCCGCCCGTCGTGCGGCAGAAACTCTCGAGCCCGAGCGCCGAAAGCCGATCGCGCAATTCGCGCGCCGCCCGCACCACCTCGGTGAACGCCACGCCTTCGCCGGGATCGAGGTCCATCACGATCTGATCCGGATGCAGCGGGTCGGCCTCGGTGGCACCCCAGGCGTGCAACTCGATTGCCGACATCTGCGCACAGGCGAACAGCCCGTCGAGATCGTCGATCGCGAGATAGGGCGAGCCGGCGGCCTCGGCGGCGCGGATCGGCGCCGGCATGTGCCCGTGGCCGCGCTTCTGGAAGAAGTGCTCGCCGTTGATCCCCTCGGGGCAGCGCACGATGGCGAGCGGCCGATGCGCCAAGCCGGGCAGCGCGTGATCCGCGATGGCGCGCCAGGTACTCGCCGAGTTCGCGCTTGGTGATGCCCGGCCACAATGGGCGATCGGGATGAGTGAGCGACACGCTGCCCAGGGTTTCCGCGCGCGCTTTGGGCGCCCGCGCGGTGACGATGCGCGCGCGCTCACCCGCCGCGCTGGCGTCACCTTCACTCGACCTCTTCGCCTCTCCCGCTTGCGGGAGAAGCCGGCGCGAAGCGCCGGGTGAGGGCCGCCGCGTTGCCTGCGCATCCGCCACCTCGCGCACCACCTCCCGTGCCTCCTTGTCCTCGCGCAATCCGAGATAGACGGCATGGCGCAGTCGTCCGGCGCCCGACCAGCCGATGAATTGCACCTCGGCCACCAATTCGGGCCGAACCCAGCGAATGCTCTTTTCCAGCGGGTCGCCCGCAACCTGCAAGCCGGGCGGCCGCGCCCCTTCGAGCGCGTCCAGGCGGGCGCGCAAGCGCGCGAGTTCGTCCTCGGAGAATCCCGTGCCCACGCCGCCGGCATAATGCAAGGCGCCGGCGGCATCGTAATAGCCGAGGTGGAGGGCGCCCAGCCCGGTGCGGCTGCCGCGCGGCGGGGTCCAGCCGAGCACCACGAATTCCTCGCGGCCCCGGCATTTCAGCTTCACCCACCCTTGGCCGCGGCCGGGACGATAGGGAGCATCGGCGCGCTTGCAGACGATGCCTTCCAACCGGTGTTCGCAGGCCTCGCGACGCATCCGCCCGGCATCGCCGGCGTGGTGGTCGCTGTAGCGGACCAGCCCCTGCCAGGAATCCAGAGAAGCGAGCATTTGCTTTCGATCCCGCAGCGCGCACGCCCTTAAATCCCAGCCGTCCAGATACAGAAGATCGAACAGGAAGAAGAAGAGCGTCTCGTCCCGGCCCTCGGACAGCGCCGCTTGCAGCTCGGGAAAGCTGGAGACGCCGTCGCCACGCAATGCCACCAATTCGCCGTCCAGCAGCGCCGAGTTCACGCCGAGCGCCGCCGCCGCACGCGCCACCGCCGGCATCCGGGCGGTCCAGTCGAGACCCTTGCGTGTGAGCAGCCGGGTCTTGCCGCCCTCAACGAACGCCAGCAGCCGGTAGCCGTCGAATTTGATCTCGCTCAGCCACTCCGCGCCCTCGGGCGGCTCCGCAACCAAGGCGCAGAGCTGCGGCTCCTGGCGGCGCCAGAGCCGCGCGGCCTTCGCGCCGTGTGCCGGCGGCGCGTCGGCGGGGCGAGCCGGCGGCAAGGCCGTCGTCGCCTCGATCGCCGCGGCATCGGCCCCGGCTCGCTCGAACTCGTCATGGCCCTTGAACAGCAGCCAATCGTCCTGCCGCGACCGCTTCCCCGGCTTCGGCTTCAGCCGCACCAGATGAAAGCGCCCGTTGAGGCGCGCGCCGTGCAGGACGAAATCGAGATGACCCTTCGCCATCCCGGCCTCGGCATCGTGCAGTGGCTCCCAGGTGCCGCGGTCCCAAGTTTCGACCTTGCCGGCCCCGTATTGGCCGTCGGGGATGGTGCCCTGAAAGCCCGCATAATCGAGCGGGTGGTCCTCGACATGCGCGGCCATCCGCTTTTCCCCGGGATCGAGCGAGGGACCCCGGCGCACCGCCCAACTCCACAGCACGCCGCCATGCTCGAGGCGGAAGTCCCAATGCAGGCCGGCGCGACGCGCGCTGTGCTTCTGCACCACGAAGATGGGCGCCGCCGCGCCGGCGGTCGCTTCGGCGGGCCGCGGCTCGGCGGTTTTCGAGAAGTCGCGCCGCGCCCGATAGGTCCGGATCGAGGTGTCGCGGACCTCGCCCTCGCTCATCGATCCTGCTGGTGGCCGGTGTTGGTCGTGTTCTGCTTCACGGCGCCGGACTGCCCGGCCTTCTCGTCCAGCGTCGGCTTGCCGGCGTCCGGGCGCTTCGGCGCCGCGGCACTGCCCTCGGCCGGTCCCTTGTCGCTGCGCTGATCCGGTGGAACGGGCGGGGGATGGGCGGACATCGGCGCCTCCTGCGGAAGAAGATAGGAGAACGAATGCGACCGTACCACGGTTCCGCCGGCATCGTTGCGCCGCTAACCGGTTTGTTACCCGGAGCGCCGGGGCGCGAAGGAACATTCTTCCCGGCAGCGTGTTTATCTTCGGGAAACGGATTACCGCGCCGCACGATCGCGGCTTCGTGACAGGCGGCGAGGGACCCCTTGGCCGAACGCATTCTCGTTACCGGCGGCGCCGGGTTCATCGGCCGCCATCTCATCGCCGCCCTGCTCGCGCGGGGGTCGGAGATCCGCGTGCTCGACGACATGATCGAGCAGGTTCATGCCGGCCGCAAGCCGGCCAAGGTGCTGCGCCATGTCGATCTGCGGGTGGGCGACGTGCGCAACCCGGAGGCGGTCACGCGAGCCCTGCGTGGGGTGGACGCGGTGGTGCATCTCGCCGCCGAAGTCGGCGTCGGCCAGAGCATGTACGAGATCGACCGCTATGTGGGCGCCAATGACCTCGGCACGGCGGTGCTGTTGCAGGCGCTCAGCCGCCAACCCGCCCGCCGTCTCGTCGTCGCGTCGTCGATGAGCATCTACGGCGAGGGGCTCTACCGCGACGCCGACGGCGCGATGGTGGAGGATGCGACACGCGGCGCCGACGCCCGCGACCCGGCCGATGCGTCCGGCCGGCCGCTGTCGCCGCTGCCGACGCCGGAATGGAAGCGGCCGTCCCTCGCCTCGGTCTATGCGATCACGAAATACGCGCAGGAGCGGCTTGCGCTCACGGTCGCCCCCGCCTACGGCATGGAAGCGGCGGCGCTGCGGCTGTTCAACGTCTATGGACCCGGTCAGGCCTTGTCGAACCCCTATACCGGGGTGCTCGCGATCTTCGCCGCGCGGCTGCTGCACGGCCGCGCGCCGCAGATCTTCGAGGATGGCGCGCAACTGCGCGATTTCGTGCATGTGCGCGATGTCGCCGACGCCTTTCTGCTGGCGCTCGACCGACCGGAAGCGGCGGGCGGCGTGTTCAATATCGGCAGCGGCGCGCCGGTGAGCGTCAGCCAGGTGGCCGAGCGGCTGGCAATGGCCATGAACCGCGCCGACATACGCCCGGAGATACTCGGCAAGGCTCGCACGGGCGACATTCGCCACTGCTTCGCCGACATCGCGCTGGCGCGCGCACGCCTCGGCTATGCGCCCTCGCGCACGATGCAGGCGACCTTGCCGGAGCTGGCCGCATGGGTCGCCCGACAGCAGGCCGCCGATCGCGCGACCGAGGCGCGACGGGAGTTGGAGAGCCGGGGGCTGGTGGCATGACGCTGCTCGTCACCGGCGGCGCCGGCTTCATCGGCAGCGCCCTCGCCGATCGGCTGGCGAGCGAGGGCGAGGATGTCCTCGTCTTCGAATTCGCTGGCCCGACCGGGCACCGAGGCTAATCTTCGCTGGCTGCAGGCGCGCCATCCGAGGCGTGTCGGCGCCGCGATCGCCGACATGCGCGATGCCGAGGCCATCGGCCGGGCGGCCCGCGAGAGTTCGGCGGTGTTCCATCTGGCCGCGCAGGTAGCGGTGACGACCAGTCTCGATGATCCGATCGCCGATCTGCAAATCAATCTCCTCGGCACGATAAATCTGCTGGAGGCGCTGCGCCGCCATCCGCGCCCGCTGATCTTCGCCAGCACCAACAAGGTCTATGGCGGGCTGCACGACGTGGCGCTGACCCGGAATGCCGACGCGTATGCGCCCGATGACGCCCTGCTGGCCCGGCACGGCATCGACGAGACGCGGCCGTTGGAGTTCCGCACCCCGTACGGGTGCTCCAAGGGCGCCGCCGACCAGTACGTGCTCGATTACGCGCATAGCTTCGAGCTGCCGACCGCCGTTCTGCGCATGAGCTGCATTTACGGCCCCCGCCAGCTCGGCACCGAGGACCAGGGCTGGGTTGCGCATTTCGCCCGTCGTGCGGTCGCGGGCGAGGCACTGACGATTTACGGCGACGGCCGGCAGGTGCGCGACATTCTGTTCATCGACGATGCCGTTTCCGCCTACATCGCCGCTTGGCGTCGCATGGACCGGGTGGCGGGGCGGGCATTCAACCTCGGCGGCGGCCCGGCAAACGCGGTTAGTCTGCGCAGCCTGCTCGCGCATATGGAGGCGGAGCTGGGCCGCCCGATCGCGCGCCGCTTCGCACCGTGGCGGCCGAACGATCAACGTTGGTTCGTGGCCGATGCGCGCCGCGCCCGCGCCGCCCTCGATTTGGCGCCGCCGCTGCCCTGGAGGCAGGGCGTTGC
The DNA here is from genome assembly GCA_963762525.1 of uncultured Pseudomonadota bacterium. Taxonomy (GTDB): domain Bacteria; phylum Pseudomonadota; class Alphaproteobacteria; order Acetobacterales; family Acetobacteraceae; genus DATFDN01. Next base: position 367,637 of record CAVXKT010000003.1, on the reverse strand, counting down.
GCGGCTGCTGCACGCTTTCTCCGTGCGGGAGGCGGTTCCGGCATGAGGGTGACGCTGCTCAACCCGCAGTGGCGGTTCGAGCACAGCATCTATTTCGGCTGTCGGGCGCCGCATCTGCCGCTCGAGCTCGGATGCGCCCGGGCGCGTTTGCGGGCACGCGGACATGAGGCGCTGGTGCTGGATGCGCCTCTGCTCGGGCTCGACGCCGAGGCGCTGGCGAACCGGGCGCTCGCATTCGAGCCCGACATGGTGGTGGTGACGACGGCGCCCACCTACCTGTTCTGGCGCTGCGCGCAGCCCGAGCTCGCGGTGCCGCGGGCGTTGTTCGACCGGCTGCGCGGCCATGCGATCACCGTCGCCGTCGGCCCGCACGGCTCGACCACGCCGGCCACGGCGCTGCGCAAGCTCGATGCCGATGTGGTGCTGCGCGGCGAGTGCGAGGAGGCAATCGCCGATCTCGCCGATGCCGGGGGGGCGCCCGCGCGCGTCTCCGGCGCCGCGTGGCGCGAGGCCGGCGAGACGCGCGTCAACGGCAATCCCCGCGCGGCGGTGTTCTCCGATCTGCCGGCACTTGCCTGGCCCGAGGAGTGGATCAGCGCTCATCACCATCACCACCATCGCTTCGACGCCGAGCCGGCGGGTCCGGGCGCCGAAGTGGAGGCCTCGCGCGGCTGCCCCTACGCCTGCTCCTTCTGCGCCAAGCTCGATTTTCGCGACGGTTACCGGCGGCGGCCTTTGGCGCCCCTGCTCGCGGAAATCGACGGGCTTATCGCGCAAGGCGTCGAGTACATCTACTTCATCGACGAGATCTTCCTGCCGCAACGGCCGCTGCTGGAGGCGCTGGCAGCGCGCGCGATCAAATTCGGCGTGCAGACCCGCATCGATCTTTGGAAGCCCGACATGCTCGACCTGCTCGGCGCCGCGGGCTGCGTCTCGATCGAGGCCGGGATCGAAAGCCTCACGCCGGAAGGTCGCGCCGCGCTCGACAAGAAATGCCGGCTCGATACCGACGAGCTGACGGCGCTGCTGGTGCGCGCGCGCCGCACCGTGCCGTTCGTGCAGGCGAACTTGATCAAGTCGGAGGGCGACGACGCGGGGCGGATCGCCGAGTGGCGGCAAGCCTTGCAGCGTCGGGGCGTATGGGCGAACGATCCCGTCCCGCTCTATCCCTATCCCGCCTCGCCCGACTATCGGCGCCTGTTCGGCGAGCCCGACGAGGCGGCCTGGGAACGGGCGCACGCGCACTACCTCGCGCAGTTCGACATCTTCAGCGACATCCAGGAATCCCGCCCGCTGCCGCTACGCGCGTTGGAGGCGGCGTGCGGGTGTTAGCGCTCCCCTCCCCCAACCCCCTCCCGCAAGGGGAGGGGGAACGGTGAGAGGCAGCTTATTTTACTCCCCCTCCCCTTGCGGGAGGGGGGCGGGGGGAGGGGTCGCGCAGACACGCATCCTCCTTACCGCCGACGCCATCGGCGGCGTGTGGCGCTATGCGATCGAACTCGCCGCCGGACTGCGCGCCCTCGGTGCCGAGGTGCTGCTCGTCGGCATGGGACCGGCGCCGTCGGCCGCGCAGTGTGCCGAAGCAGCCGCCGTCTGCGAGCTGCGCGCTACCGATCTCGCACTCGACTGGCTCGCCGAGACGCCTGCGCAAGTCGCGCAATCGGCGCGTGGCGTCGCCTCCATCGCCGAAGAGTGGGGCGCCGGCTCCATCCACCTGCACACGCCGGCGCTGGTCCCGGCCACGCTGTTTCCGGCGCCGGTGGTTGCGGTTGCGCATTCCTGTGTCGGGACATGGTGGCGCGCCGTGCGCGGCGGCGCGATGCCGCCCGCGCTCGCCTGGCGCGCGGCGCTCGTCGCCGAGGGCCTGCGAGCGGCCGACGCCGTGATCGCGCCAACCCGCGCCTTCGCCGCCGCTATTTCCGAACGCTACGGCCTTGAGCGCGCCGTGTGCGCGATCCACAACGGCCGCCGTCCCCTCCCCTGCCCGTCCCTCCCGCGATCCGGCGCCCTCACCGCCGGGCGGCTGTGGGACGAGGCCAAGAACTTGCGCGCGCTCGACGATGCCGCCGGCCGGCTCGACATCGAGATACGCGCCGCCGGACCCCCGGTCGGCCCGAACGGCGCCGCCCTCGAAACACGCAACCTCCGTCTGCTCGGCGCGCTCGACGAACCCGCGCTCGCCGCTGCTTATGCCGGTGCCCGCGTGTTCGTCTCCGTCGCTCGCTACGAGCCGTTCGGCCTCGCCGTGCTGGAGGCGGCGCAGGCCGGATGCGCGCTGGTGCTCTCCGACATCCCGACCTTTCGCGAATTGTGGGACGGCGCCGCGCGGTTCGTCGATCCCGACGACGCCGATGCGATCGCCCGGACGGTGGCCGACACCGCGCGCAATCCGTTCGGCTGGTCCGACGCCGCCCGCCGTCGCGCCGGCCGTTACACGGCGAGCGCCATGGCCGCCGCCACCTTCGCGCAGCATCGCCACGCCGCCTTGGTTGCTGCATGAGGCTGGTCTATTTCACCCACTCGCTCGCCTCCTGCTGGAACAACGGCAACGCCCATTTCTTGCGCGGCGTGCTGCGTGAGTTGCACGCGCTCGGCCATGACGTGCGCAGCTTCGAGCCGGCGGGCGGATGGAGCCGGCGCAATCTCTTGAAGGACCACGGCCAACCGGCGCTCGACCGCTTCGCAACCGACTTCCCCGAACTCGCGCCCTGCACCCGGTTTATTGGACCGGACCTGGATACGATGCTCGACGGCGCCGATGCGGTGATCGTCCACGAGTGGAACGACCCCGCCCTGGTCGCCGCCATCGGGCGCGCGCGCGCGCAAGGCGGATTCCGGCTGCTGTTTCACGACACCCACCATCGCGCCGTCAGCGACCCGGCGGCGATCCGTGCCTTCGATCTCTCCCGCTATGACGGCATCCTCGCCTTCGGCGCGACCTTGGCCGAGGTGTATCGCCGCGACGGCTGGGGCGAGCGCGCATTCGTCTGGCAGGAGGCCGCCGACACGCGCCTGTTCCGCCCTCCGCCGCACGATACGGCACGCAGCGGCGTCGTCTGGATCGGCAACTGGGGCGACGAAGAGCGCGGCGCGGAGTTGCGCGACTATCTGCTGACACCGACCCGGAAAGCCGGATTGGCGCTCGACATATTCGGCGTCCGCTACCCGCCGCACGCGCTCACCGCGCTCGCCGAGTTCGGCGTACGCTATCGCGGTTGGCTCGCGAATGCCGACGCGCCGCGCGTCTTCGCCCGCCATGCGATGACGGTGCATGTGCCGCGCCGCTTCTATGCCACGCACCTGCCCGGCATCCCGACCATTCGCGTGTTCGAGGCGCTGGCCTGCGGCATCCCGCTGATCTCCGCCCCCTGGCGCGACACCGAGGGGCTGTTCGAAATCGGCCGCGATTTCCTGATGGCGAGGCGGCCGAGCGAGATGGAATCGCATATGCGCGCGCTCGCCGCCGACCCTGCGTTGCGCGCGTCGTTGGTCGCGAACGGATTGGCCACGATCGCCGCGCGCCACACCTGCGCGCATCGGGCCGAGGAGCTGCTGGCGATCCTCGCCCGGCTCGGCGCGCGTGAACGGGAAATCGCCTGATGCGGCTCGCCTTCTACGGTTCGAGCCTGTTGTCGGCATACTGGAATGGTGCCGCCACCTATTATCGCGGGTTGCTGCGGTCCTTGGCGGCGCTCGGCTGGCGCATCACCTTTTACGAGCCCGACGCCTTCGACCGCCAGGCGCATCGCGACATCGATCAGCCCGGCTGGGCGCGCTCCGTCGTCTATCCGGCCACCGAAGCGGGGTTGCGGGCGGTGCTGGCGGAGGCGCAAGCGGCCGACGTGATGGTGAAGGCGAGCGGCGTCGGGGTGTTCGACGACGTGCTGCTCGCGGCATTGAGCACGGCGCCGCGCGCCGATGCGGTGCGCGTGTTCTGGGACGTGGACGCGCCCGCCACGCTCGCCGATCTCGGCGTCGACTCGGCGCACCCGCTGCACCGCATGTTGCCGCATCTTGACATCGTTCTGACCTATGGCGGCGGCGAACCCGTGACCCTCGCCTATCGTCGCTTCGGCGCCGTCGCTTGCCGGCCGATCTACAACGCGCTCGATCCCGAGACGCATTTTCCCGTCCCGCCCGAGCCCGAACTGGCGGCCGATCTGTCCTTTCTCGCCAACCGGATGCCCGACCGCGAGTTGCGCACCGAAGCGTTTTTCCTGGGTGCCGCGGCACGGCTGCCGGACCGACGCTTCCTGCTCGGCGGCAACGGATGGGACGGCAAGGACATGCCTCCGAATGTGCGCGCGATCGGCCATGTCGGCACCGAACGGCACAATGGGTTCAACTGTTCCGCGCTCGCCGTCCTGAATGTCGCCCGCGACAGCATGGCGCGCGTGGGCTTCTGCCCGGCAACCCGGGTGTTCGAGGCGGCGGGCGCCGGGGCGTGCCTGATCACCGACGCCTGGGAGGGGATCGAACTGTTCTTAAAACCGAATGACGAGGTGCTGGTGGCTCGCGACGGGCGGGACGTGGCGGCACACCTGGCGTCGCTCACGCCCGTCCGCGCCCGCGCGATCGGCGAACGCGCCCGGGCGCGCATCCTGGCCGGGCACACTTACGCCGAGCGCGCCCGCATCGTCGATCGGCTGCTGCGCGAGGCCGTCGCACGCCGGCGCGGCGCCGCGCGATGAAGCTCGCCTTCCTCGGCCTCAGCCTCAGCTCCTCCTGGGGCAATGGCCATGCCACCACCTATCGCGCGCTGCTGGCGGCGTTGGCGGCGCGCGGACACGAGATTCTGTTCCTCGAACGCGAACAGCCCTGGTATGCCGCCAATCGCGACCTCGCGGCGGCCGACTACTGCAATCTGCAATTCTATGATTCGGTGGCGGCGCTTGACGATCGACCCGATCTTGCGCGCGCCGATGCGGTGATCGTCGGGTCGTACGTGCCGGACGGTGCGGCGGTCATCGACCGACTGGCGCCGCGCGTCGGCAATCTGTTCGGGTTCTATGACATCGATACTCCGGTCACGATGCAGGCCCTGGCCGACGGCGGTGCCGCCTATCTGCGCCGCGACCAGGTGAGCCTGTTCGGTTTCTATCTCTCCTTCACCGCCGGCCCGGTGCTGCGCGTGCTGGAAGAAGAGTGGGGTGCGCGCATGGCGCGTCCGTTGTTCTGTGCCGTCGATCCCGCGCGCCACCGTCCGATGAACCTCCGCCGCCGCTGGGCTCTCGGCTATCTCGGCACCTACAGCGCCGATCGTCAGCCGGCAGTCGACGCGGCTGCTGATCGAGCCCGCGCGACGTCGGCCGGATCTGCGCTTCGCGCTGGTTGGTCCGCTTTATCCCGCCGGCATCGACTGGCCCGCCAATATCGAGCGGATCGAGCACTTGCCGCCCGCCGAACATGCCGCCTTCTACGCCGCGCAGGCGTGGACGTTGAACCTGACGCGCGCCGACATGCGCCGGCTCGGACACAGTCCGAGCGTTCGCCTGTTCGAGGCCGGCGCCTGCGCCACGCCGATCATCTCCGACGACTGGCCGGGCCTGGCCGGGCTTTTCAAACCCGGACGCGACATCATCCTCGCGCGCTCGGCCGAGGACGTGCTCGCCGCGCTGGAGATGCCGGAGCCGCAACGCGCCGCGATCGCGAAATCGGGCCGCGCGCGGACGCTCGCCCGCCACGCCGCCGCCGTGCGCGCCGCCGAGTTCGAGGGCTACCTCGCGGAAGCCGGAGCGCGACGGCGCTGAGCGCAAAAGCGCATTCGGATCTCTTCGTCACTTCCACCGACTGAGATAAAAACGCGGCAGCTCGTCGGGAAAGGGCTCGAACTCCAGCCCGGAGGCGAACGCGTAGTACGTCACGAAGGTGAACAGCGGCAGCCAGTAGGCTTCCTCGGTCGCCAAATGAATTGCCTCGGCGTAGTCCTTCTGGCGTGCCGGCGCATCGACGACCGAACCACCCGCCTTGATCAGCTCCTCGAGTTGCGGGTTGCGGGCATAATCGTTTGAGCCGCCGCCGAAGAAATAGGGGAGGATCGCCGAGACGTCGTTGATCGAGTAGCTTCCCCAACTCCCGGCGTTCATCGGCGTCTGACCGGCCGCCACCTTCTGCACCACCGCGCCGACCTGAAGCTGCTGAATATCGGCATTGATGCCGACGGCGCGCAGATAGTTCTGCATCGCCGCGTTCCAGGCCGGCAGCAGATAGCTCACCAGCGTCGTCGAAAAACCCGGTTGCCCCGCCTCCGTCAGCAACTGTTTCGCCTTCGCCGGATCGTAGGCATAGCTCACCGCCGCCTGCTGGTCGCAGCCGAATTGCGTCGGATAGCAGGGCGCGGCGATCGGATGGCTGTCGCCCTGCACCAGATCGCGCGCCATCGCGTTGCGGTCGATGGCGTGAAACACCGCCTGCCGTACCTTCTGTTGGGTGAACGGGTTCTTGCCGCTGCGCCCGGCGGCATCCAGTTGCAGATAGCCGATCCGCATCGATCCGGCGCGCAACGCGGTCTTGCCCGGCAGTTCTTGGAGGCTTTGAAACTGGTCGGGATTGTATTGCCAGATCCAGTCCGCCTGGCCGCTGATGAACGCCGTCAGCTCGCCGGCGGCGTCCAGAACTTCGTTTATCTTCAGGAATTTGATCGCCGGCCTGCCCTTCGGACTGCCGGCATAGTAGTCGTCGAATCGCTCGAGATCGATCGAGGTGGTGCCGTTGACCCGGGTGATCTTGTAGGGTCCGGTGCCGATCGGCTGCTTCGAATACGCCTCCGGTCCCACCTTTTCCCGATAGGCCTTCGGATAGATCGGCAGCACCATGGCGAAATATTCAAGCGCCGCCGGAAACACGCTTTTCAGCTTGAAGCGCACCTGCTTATCCGAAATCTTCTCCGCCCCGGCGATAAAGGCGAAGTTGCTCGGGTTGCCGACCTTGGGATCGTGCAGGATCGTTTCGAATGTGTACACCACGTCGTCGGCGCCGAACGGGTCGCCGTTCTGGAATTTCACGCCGTCACGGAGCGTGAATTCCAGGGTCTGCGGATCGCTCCAATTCCACTCGGTTGCCAGCGCCGGAACGACCTTGAAGGTGTGCGGATCGCGATAGACGAGCGTGTCCCATGCCTCATGCGCGACGATCAGGCCGGTCCGCAGCGTGTTGCGATAGGGATCGACGTCGGGGATGGCATCGCGCCAGGTGATGCGCAGCGTGTCGTCGCTCTTGGCGGCGATCGCCGACCCCAGCGGCAAACTGGCTGCCGCCGCCGTGCCCAGGAACGTGCGTCGCTTCATTCCGTTTCTCCCTCTAGCGAGAACGCTACGTGTCGGCGTTTTCCGGTGCAAGGTGGCATTCGACACGGGTGCGCGCCGGCGGCCGGATGCGGCAGATGTCGATCGCGATCGGGCAGCGCGGGTGAAAGCGGCAGCCGGCCGGAATATTGGCCGGATCGGGGTAGCCCTCGCCCAGCGGCACATCCGGCAGTCCCAAACCCGGCTCCGGCGTCAGCACGGAAGCCAGCAGAGCGCGGGTGTAGGGATGGTGCGGCTCGCCGAAGATCGCCTCGGTCGCCCGGTGCTCGACGATGCGGCCGAGATACATCACCGCGACCTCATCGGCGATGTGCTCCACCACCGCCAGATTGTGGCTGATGAACATCAGCGTCAGGTCGAGAGCGGCGCGCAAATCGGTCAGCAAATTGAGGATTTGCGCCTGCACCGAGACATCGAGCGCGCTGGTCGGCTCGTCGCAGATCAGGATGCGCGGCTCGACGATCAGCGCGCGCGCGATGGCGACGCGCTGGCGCTGCCCGCCGGAAAGCTGCGCCGGGTAGCGTGAGGCCGTGTCGGCATCGAGCCCGACCCGCTCCAGCATCGCGCCCACTCGCCGCCGCCGCTCGCTCCGCGGCACGCCCTGCACCAGCAGCGGCAGCGCCACGATATCGGCGACGCGCCGGCGCGGATTGAGCGAACTCATCGGGTCCTGAAACACCGGCTGGATCAACCGCGCCCGCCCCCGCCGGTCCATGTCCGCCAACGCGCGGCCTTCGACCCGCACCGCCCCGGAACTTGGCGCGAGCAACCCGAGCAGCACGCGTGCCAGGGTGGATTTGCCGCAGCCGGACTCACCCACGATGCCAATAGCGCGTCCGTTGGCGACGCTCAGGCTGATGTCGTCCACCGCGACAACGCGACGCGGAACGCCGAACAGGCCTTGCCGCTGGTCGAAAACGCGCGACAGGCCGATCGCTTCGATCGCCGGCGTCATGCCGCCTCCCGCCACCACCCCGCCGGCAGGATGCAACGCCAGGTGTGCGCACCCTCGGATCGAAACGCCACATCGGCGGCGCAGGCGGGCGCCGCGTGCGGGCAGCGGTCGCGGAACGGGCATCCGACGAAGCCTCGGGGCAGGCGCGGCACGGTCCCGGAAATACTGCCCAGCCGCTCGCCCCGACGCACCTTTCCCGGCACCGGAATGGCGGCGAGCAAACCGCGCGTGTAGGGGTGCGCCGGTGCGGCGAACAACGCAGCGGCAGTGGCCTGCTCGACGATCTCGCCCGCATACATGACCGAGACGCGCTGCGCGACCCGCGCCACCACGCCGAGATCATGGGTAATCAGCAGCACCGCCAATCCCATCTCGCGCTGCAACGCCGCCAGCAGGCGCAGGATTTGCGCCTGCACGGTGACATCCAGCGCCGTCGTCGGCTCGTCGGCGATCAGCAGATCGGGCTCGCACAGCAGCGCCATGGCGATCATCACCCGCTGACGCAGCCCGCCCGAGAGCTGGTGCGGGAACTGGCCCAGCCGCATCGACGGGGCGGTGACGCCGACGCGCATCAGCATCGCCTCGGCGCGCTCGGCGGCGGCGGCGCGCGCGAGACGACGATGGCGGCGCAGCACCTCGGTCATCTGCGAGCCGACGGTGTAGGCCGGGTTGAGGCTGGTCATCGGCTCCTGAAAGATCATCCCCATGCGGTCGCCCCGCAACCGCGCCAAACGGCGCTCGGGCAAACGCGCGATGTCCTTGCCGTCGAAGGCGATCCGCCGCGCCGTGCGCCGGCTGCCGCGCGGCAGCAGGCCCATGACGGCGAGTGCGGAGACCGACTTGCCGCAGCCGGATTCGCCCACCAGGCAATGCGTCTCGCCGCGCGCGACCGCGAGGCTGATGCCGCGCACCGCCTCCTGCCGGCCGAAGCCGACCCGCAGCTCCTCGATCTCCAGCACGTTCACCGGTCGGTGCGCGCGCCGAGCGCGTCGCGCAAGCCATCGCCGAGCAGGTTGATGCCGAGCACCAGGATCAGCAGCGCGGCGCCGGGAATCTCGATCACCCAGGGCTTGAAGAACATGTAGTCCTTGGCCTCGGCGATCATCAGCCCCCAGGACGGCAGCGGCGGCGGCACGCCCAGGCCGAGAAACGACAACGCCGCCTCCAGCAGGATCGCGATCGCCATGTCGATGGTCGCGATCACGATCAGATGGTGCATGATGTTGGGCAGCACCTCGCCCGTGATGATGCGCGCGCGCGAACATCCGGCGACTTGCGCCGCCGCCACGTAGTCGAGCCCGCAGACCTGCCGGGTGACGGCGCGCGAGACCACCGCGAACCGCTCCCACAGCAGCAACCCGATGGTCAGCACGACCACGCTGAGCGAGCTGCCGACCATGAACACCACCGTCAGCGCCACCAGGATCAGCGGGATCGCCAGCCGGCAGGAGACGATGAACATCACCACCGCATCGACGGGGCCGCCAAAATATCCGCCGAGCACGCCGAGGGTGGTGCCGATGAGGCCGGACAGCACGATCGTGGAGACGCCGATCAGCATCGAGATGCGCGCCCCCAGGATCAGGCGCGAGAGGTAGTCGCGCCCGAGCCCGTCGGTGCCCAGCCAATGCGCCGGCGAGCCGCCCGGGAGCCAGGCCGGCGAAACGTAGCGATGCCCCAAGTCCTGCGTGAACGGATCGTGCGGCGCCAGAAACGGCCCGAAGATCGCGACCAGCGCGGCGAAGCCGACGATCAATGCGCCCGTATAGAGCGGCAGCCGGCGCATCACCGCCCCCGCAGCCGCGGATCGAGCAGCGCGCCGGCAAGATCGGACAGCAGGGTGAGCCCGACGAAGATGATGGCGAACAGCAGCACCACCGCCTGAATCACCGGAAAATCGCCCTTGCCGATGGACTCCCACGCCAGATAGCCGACGCCGCGGACGTTGAACACGACCTCCACCACCACCGAGCCGCCGAGGATGAAGCCGAGCTGCACCGCCGAGACCGCGACCACCGGCATCGCCGCATTGCGGAAGGCGTGCTTCACCACGATGATCGCGCGCGACAGCCCCTTGGCGCGGGCGGTGCGGACATAGTCGGAGCGCATCGCATCGACCATGCCGCTGCGGGTCAGGCGCAGCATCACCGGGATGGCCACGAAGGCCAGCACGAAGGCCGGCATGATGTAGCCGTCCCACGTCTCCAGCCCGGCGATCGGCAGCCAGTGCAGATCGACGCCGAACCAGAGGATCAGCATGAGCCCGAGCCAGAAGCTCGGGATCGCCTGCCCGGCCAGCGCGATCATGCCCACGCCGACATCGATCCACGTTCCCTCGCGCAGCGCCGCGACGATGCCGAGCGGCACCGCGATGACGATGGCGATGCCGATGCCGATGATCCCGAGCGTGAGCGTCACCGGCAGATGCGAGGCGATCAGCGACGAGACCTTCTCGTGATAGAGATAGGAGCTGCCGAGATCGCCTTGCGCCGCTCGACCGGCCCAGGCGGCGAATTGCATCGGCAGCGGGCGATCCAGTCCGAGATCATGCGTGATCTTGGCGATCGCCTCCGGCGAGGCGTCCGGACCGGCAATGTTGATGGCGAGATTGCCCGACAGCCGCGACAACGCGAAGCTGATGATGAGCACCGTCAGACAGACGAGCGCGGCCAGCAACAGCGAGCGGAGCAGAAAGCGGATCACGGCCCGGTCGAGCTAGCACACGCGCCGGCATCGGGCGAGCCGCGGCGCGGGTGGAACAACGCCGCGATCGGGTCCATAAAGGCCGCCCGAGTTCGATGGAGACCGCAGATGCCAGACGACCTCGGCCCGCATCGGGTCGAGCCGGACTTGCGCACGCGATCGATCGAGAGCCGTGCCTCCTGGGTCGCCGCCACCGTCACCCTGGCCATCCTCTCGATCGCCTACGGTTCGACCTTGCTGATCGTGGTCGGACTGAGGGCCATGGAAGCCGATCTCGGCGTGCCGCGTTCGGTGCTCGCGCTGGCGGGCGCGCTCGCTTGGATCGGCACCGGAACCGGCGGCATCGCGATGGGTTGGCTCGCCGACCGCATCGGCGTGCGGGCGAGCGTATTGATCGGAACCGCGATGGTCGCCGCCGGGCTGGCGCTGTCGGCGACCGGGCAGGTCTGGGCCATCTATGTCGGCCACGGCGTTCTGATCGGCTTTCTCGGCATGGGAGCGATCTACCCGCCGCTGGTCACCTACGTCAGCCGCTGGTTCGACCGCCGGCGCGGCACCGCGATCGCGCTGATCTCGTCCGGCCAATACATCGCCGGCGTCGCCTGGCCGGCGATCTTCGAGCGGCTGATCGGCGGCCCCGGCTGGCGCGCCGCCTATCTCGGCTACGCCGGCATCGTGTTGCTGGGCATTCTGCCGCTCGCCGTTCTGTTCCTGCGTCCTGCGCCCCAACCGGCTTGGACCGGCGCCGCGAGCACGCGCGCGCGCGGCGAGGCGGGGCGCGTGCTCGGGCTGCGACCCAACGTCGTCCAGGCGATCCTTTGCACCGCCGGCTTCTGCTGCTGCATCCCGATGTCGATCCCGCAGGGGCACCTGGTGGCGTTTTGCGGCGACATCGGCATCGGCGCCGCCAGCGGCGCGGCGATGCTGTCGGTGATGCTGGGCTGCGCCTTCGTCGCCCGCCAGTTCTGGGGCGCGATGGCCGACCGTCAGGGTGGATTGCGCACGGTATTCGCCGGCTCGGCCTGTCAGGCCGTGACCATTCTGGCCTTCATGCTGACCCGCAACGAGGCGCTGCTGTTCGCCGTCGCCGCCGCTTACGGGCTGGGCTTCTCCGGCATCATTCCGTCATACGTGGTGGCGATCCGCGATCTGTTCCCGTCATCCGAGGCGTCGTGGCGCATCCCGCTTGTTTTGTTCACGTCGATGGGCGGCATGGCGGTGGGCAGCTGGTTCGCCGGCTGGCTCTACGACACGTTCGGGTACTACGGGCCGGCCTTCGCGAGCGGTGTCGCATTCAACATCGCGAACCTGGTCCTGGTCGGATTCCTGGTGCTGCGGCAATCGAAGCGGCCCCGCATTCCGGCGCGGTTGGTTGCTGCGTGAGGGTTGATGGGCAACGCGAGCAAATACGAGACCGACTTCTACGGTTGGGCGAACGAACAAGCCGACCTCCTGCGCACGCGGCGGCTGAACGAGGCCGACCTCGACAACATCGCCGAGGAAATCGAGAGCATGGGGCGGAGCGAAAAGCGCGAGCTGGTCAACCGCCTCGCTGTGCTGCTCGCGCATCTGCTGAAGTGGCAGTTCCAGCCGGGGTCGCGCAGCAACAGTTGGCGATTGACCGTGATCGAGCAGCGCAAGCGCTTGGCCGGACATATGAAAGACAACCCCAGCCTCAAGCCGATGCTGCCGGAGGCGATCGAGACCGCCTTTGACCTCGCCCGGCTCACCGCACAGCGCGAGACGGGGCTGCCCGAAGGCATCTTTCCGCCGACATGCCCCTATTCGTTCGATCAGATTGCCGACGAGCATTACTGCCCGGAGTAGGGCGGAGGACGAGGCCGGTTGCGCCAGCGGAGGGTAGCCTACAATGCCCGTTGCACCTCCGGGGAGACGTCCTTTTCTCGCCCCGAATTCCGCATGAGCGTGTTGCTCGGGAGTGTCTTGTCCATGACCTTCCGTGCCGTTTCGGCCCCGGCCACCGGCAGGCCGGCCGGGTCGAGTTTGCCGATCTGCACGAGGACCGACGCCTGATCCCAGTAGATGTGCTCGTGAACCAGCTTGTCTCCCTCAAACTGCACGATGGCGACCGTCGGGACGTTCACCGCGCGCCCGGTGGGTGCGAATCCGGGCAGCATCCAGTCGATCTCCGTCGTGTGCGTGAAGTGCACCACGAACTCGTCGACGATGCGATCTGGGCCGACAGTGCGGCTGATCGAGGTAAGCCGGAAATCCGGCGGGTTCACACCGATGAAGTGGTATTTGTAGAAATGCCTGAGTGCATCGTGTCCGACGCCGCCGGTCATGGTCGGGACGTGGTTGACGTAAGGCTCGCTCACCATGGTGGCCATCGTGGCGTCGACGTCGCGGGTCTCGAACTCGCAACGGCAATGCGCCTCCCACAGCGCCGCGAGATCATGATCCTCCATTGGTCCGCTCTCCTGGTTCATCGGTTGCGAGCGGAGCAAAGCAATCCCTGCACGCACGCGGGAGATTGCTTCGTCGCTACGCTCCCCGGCTCAGCCGCCCGCGCAGTAGCCGCAACCGGCTTGCTGCGCGCGCCCGACGCCCCAGACGCCGGAGGGCAGCAGGGTGATGCCCGGCACAAGATTGGCGGCCCATTCCCTGGCGGCCTCGTCGGCGCTCACCCCGGCACTGCCCGCCAGCGCCTTGCTCTGGCTGTGCAGCGCGACGTTGCACGCCCCCATGACCGCGCCGGCCGCGAGCAGCCGGTCGACGGACGCCTCGTCGCTCCGCAGCACGCCGGTTTTCGGCCGCAGGAAGGGGTTCTTCGTTGCCGGCAGCTTGGTTTCCGGGTCGATGATCTGAGAACTCTCGCCGATCCGGTACTTCGCCCACATCGGGCTCTGCAGCGCCAGCGGCAGCGCCTGCGACCGTAGAACGACGACAACGCCCGCCAAGTCCGCCGGCTCGTTGGTGGCGAGGAAGGTGTGGGCATAGACGAGCGGCCAGCCGTCATTGACCTGATAGGCGTCCACCAGCAAGCGGTGCCGCATGTTGGACGCGCCCGGCCAGTCCGGACCGGGGGCGCTTGGCTCGCGCCCCGCCGTTGGTGCCGCGAGCGCGCGAGCGGACATCAGCCCGGCCACGCTTGCGGCCAATCCGCCCGCGAACCGGGCGATGAGGGTGCGGCGCGGCGAGTCGGTCATCGCGGTTTCCTCCGTTGTTTTCTCAAGGCGCCTTCAGGTTTCCGGCGTTCGCCTTCTCCCACTGCCGGATGGGCTGCCACGGTCCGGTCAGATGCTGCGCGGGCGGGAACGGGCCGACAAAGGGCGGATAGGTGGCGTCCGCCGGCTTCAGCGCGCGATCCGGATAGTCGCGTTCGTTGCCGGTGCGATGCGGGCGCTCCCGGCTGTCGATGAACACGGCGACCGCGAAAGCGTCTTGCGCGTCGAGGACCGGATGCTTGTAATCGGCGCCGCGCGGCATGTTCGCGCGGATGAAATCCGCCGCGGTGATCGGCCGCGCCATGCCGGCGCCGTCATTGTAGCTGTCGGGTCCCCAAAGCGGCGGAATTTGATACCGATGGCGCTGCGCCCGGGCCTCGGCGGCGGACAGTTTCACCCCGCGCCCATCCGGCTGATGGCAAACCGCGCAGACGTTCGCATACACCCGGGCGCCCCGCTCCGGGTCGCTGGCGGTGTCCGGCAACGGCATCACCGGCGCGCCGCGCCCCTCGACCGCGACGCCGGTCGGCTCATTGGCGCTGATGAAGCGGATATAGGTCAGCATCGCCGTCATCTCGGGACTGTCGGGAGGCAGCGCGCGGCCGTTCATGCTGCGCTCCATGCAGCCGTTGATCCGCTCCACCAACGTCCGCACCTCGTTTTCGCGGCCGATGAACTGCGGGAACACGCCCCAGATGCCGGCGAGCGGCAAGCCGAACTCCTTCGTGCCGGCGTCGAGGTGGCAGCTTTGGCATTCGAGCCCGTTGTCGGCATAGCGCTTCGCCGGGTCCGGTGCATCCGGCCCGATCGTCGCGGCCGTGTGGGCGATCAGGTCCTGCCCGGAGCGCACGGTGCGGCCGAACGCATTATCGGGCAAGCTGGCGACATCGGGGACGCGCCAGTCGCCGGCATGGGCCGCCGGGGCCAGCCACCAGCAACATGCCGCACAGCGCGCGGCACGAAAAAGCGCTCGTTTCACCGGCCGATGGTACCTGATCCGGTTGCTTCGGACAACAGCCGGATGGGCCGCTGCGAGCGCAGCGAGATGCCGCGAGTGAAACCCAATTCCTTGTCTATCAGCTCGCCCGCCGCAGCTTTCGGAAACACGTCCTCGGCCAAGATCTGCATCTGCTCCATCGCCACCTGCTTGGGCGTGCCGGCGAGATGGACGCTCACGCACAGATAGCCGATGCCGTAGCGGCGGCGGAGCGCGATGATCTGCTCGGCCACCTCGTCGGGCGAGCCCAGCAGGAAGCGGTCGTCCAGCAGCTCCTCGAAGGCGACACCGAAATTGTCGCTCTCGGGCATGACCTTGTCCTGGCCCCAGGCGCGATAGGCGGCGTATTTCGCCTCCAACGCGGGTCGTGCCAGCCGGATCGCCTCGTCGCGCGAGCGGGCGACGAAGGTCTCGCGCATGATCGGAAGATCGGCCGGAAACGGTTTGCCGCAGCGGTCCAGCTCGCGCCGATAGAGCTCCATCTGCCGGTCAAGCGTCGCCATCGTGTTGTGCGGGTTGATGAACCACGCATCGGCCATGCGCGCCGCGCGCCTGATCCCGACATCGGCGTTGGCACCGATCCAGACCGGCACCGGCTTCTGCAACGGCTTCACCGTGCAGTTCGCCCCGTCGAGCTCGAAATGCGAGCCGGACATGTGTGACGAAATCCTCGGTCCAAAGCCGCTTGATGGCCTCCAGGTTCTCCTCGAACCGTCGCCCGGCCTGCTTCAGCGTGGTGCCGAAGGCCTTGAACTCCACCTCCCGGTATCCGACGCCGGCGCCGAAGATCAGCTTGCCGCCGCTCATCACGTCCAGGCTCGCAAGCTGCTCGGCGAGATCGAGCGGCTTGTGCATCGGCAGCAGCACGACGCCGGTGATCAGATGCAGCTTCGGCGCGATCGCCGCGCATTGGGCGAGAAACGGGATTTGCTGCAACATCTGATAGGGATGCGAGCTGTAGTGCGACGCCCGCCCAACAGCGTCGAACCCCAGCGCCTCGGCCCGGCGCACCATCTCCAGATCATCCAAGTGACCGGCCCGGATGTCCGCGTCTGCCCGGATATTGGCCGCGGATCAGCAGCGCGAATTTCATCTCATGTCCCCGGAGGCCGGTGGTTCGAAGATGTCCGCCAGTTCGATCCCGGGCGGATCAAGCCGGATCGTGCCGTCGCGGATGATGCGCGTCGTGATGAAGCCGGCGGGTCGCGCTCGTGATGAATAACCGAGCCGGCGGTCCGCTCGCACGATCAAGTAGTGGCGCACCGACGGAATGCGGAAGTAGTCCGCGAGCTTCATGCCGGAGTCGATCGCCCGCGTCGATGGCGATGCGCACCTCGACGACGATCATCGGATCCGGAGATCGATGACACCGTCATCGGCAAGTCGGTCGCCGCAACGAAGCAACACATCCGGCTCGTAGGTCGTCGTGGCATCCACCCGCACGGCCATTCCGTCCGCGATAAACCACGCAGGGAAGACCGCGCCTTCTCGACCGCCTCCGCCATCCGCCGGACATCTGCAGTTTCGTCCGTCGCGTGAATGGACCGCTCCGGCGCCATCGCGATGATCTCGCCGTCCACAAGCTCGTACCGCTTCCCCTCGGGTTGCTCCATTGCCCAGGCGATGAACTCGTCCGAGGTCATCCGCAGCCGGGCCGGGTCGGCCATGTGTCCACGCTCCCGTGCGAGGTCAGATGTTCCCCGCGATCCACTCCTTCAGCCGGCTCTTGGGCAGCGCGCCCACCTGCGTCGCCGCCGGCTTGCCGTCCTTGAACAGGATCAGCGTCGGGATGCCGCGGACGGCGTAGTTGCCGGGGGTGGCGGGGTTTTCGTCGATATTGACCTTGGCGACGGTGAGCTTGCCGGCGAACTCGTCCGCCAGCTCCTCGAGCGCCGGGCCGATCATCTTGCAGGGGCCGCACCACTCCGCCCAGAAATCCACCAGAACCGGCCCCGCAGCGTTCAGCACGTCGGCCTGGAAGCTCTCGTCGGTGACGGGCTTGCTGTTGGCGCTCATGGCTTGTCCCTCAGAGGTTTGTTGCAGCGAACGTGGTCGCATTGCCGGGCGCGATCAACCCGTGCGCATCCAGCAGCGCGCCGGGCAGCCAGTCGGGACGCGCCGCCTCGGTCCAGATCAGCACGCAGCGGACCGGCCGATCCGGGAAGATCTCGCGCAGCACCGCGCGATAGGCGGCCATCTGGCGCAGGTAAAGCACGGGCGTCGCCTCGATCTTCGCCGGCGGGCGACGATTGCTCTTGTAGTCGGCGACCAGAATTTGGTCCGGGCACACCGCCAGCCGATCGACCAGGCCGCCGACCACCCGTTCCCCGATCACGCCGGAGAGCGGCACCTCGGCGCGGCTCCCGGGGCCGAACAGCGGCGTCAGTTCGGGATGGCGGAGCAACGCCACTACCTGCCCGGCAATGCGTACGGCCTCGGCGGCGTCCAAGCCATGTCCGGGCCGGCTTAGCCATGCGTCCGCGGCCGCTTCGCGTCGCTCGGGCGCAATGTCGGGCAGGTGCTGCAACAGCGCATGGACCAGTCGCCCGCGTCGCAATCCCGCCGGCGCGTCGCTTCCGTGCAGGGGCGAATCGGCCGCCGGAACCGGCCCGAGATCGATCCCCTCCGGCCGGCTCGGCGCCAGTGTTTCGGGCCGGACGGGCTCCGGCGGCGGTGGCGAAGATCGCCACTCCGGCGCCCTGCCCGCCCAGCCGGGCAACGCCGCCGCCGCGCTCGACGCGTCCGCCCGCTCCCGGCGATCCGGCTCGCCCGTCTGCGGGCAGGCGTCGCGCAACATCTCGCCGCGCCCAGGCGCGAAAGGCGCCGGCTCCGCGCCGAGCGTGGCGAAACCGGCCCGAACCAGCGAATACCAGCTCCGCTCCGAAAGCTTCTTCGGCTGCCAGCCGCAGATCACGAGCCGATCCTCGGCGCGGGTCAGCGCCACGTAGAGGAGGCGGTTGTGTTCGCGCATCTGCCGCTCCCGCACGACGCCGCGCAGTCGCTCGGCCTCGGCGCAGCGCATCTCCTTGAGCGGCGCCCAAAGCGGCACTTCGACCCCGGACCCGGGATCGGGCGCCCAAAAGATCCCGCGATCATCCGGCGGCAGCGCCGTCGTATCGGGCAGGATCACCAGCGGCGCCTGCAAGCCCTTGGCGCCATGCACGGTCATCACCCGCACCATGCCGCCCGCACCTTCCTGCTCGCGTTTCACCTCGGCCGCGGAGCCGCGCAGCCAATGCAGAAAGCCCTGCAACGAAGGCGGATGCAGCCGCGTGTAGGCCAGAGCCGCGTTCAGGAGCTCGTCAACGGGCTCGCCGGCCTCGGCGCCAAGCCGCGCGAACAGCCGCCCGCGCCCGCCGAGCGGTCCCAGCGCTTCCGCCAGCAGCGCGTGCGGGCTCGCGTAATCGACTCGCGCCAGCAGTGAGGTGAACATCGCCTCGGCCCGCGCCCATTCCGGGCGTTCGGGAGCGCGGGCGCGCAGGGCGTCGCGCAGGCTGCCGGCGCGATCCAGCGCCAGCGCCATCAGGCTGTCGTCGCTGATGTCGCCGAGCGGGCTGGTCAAGAAGCAGGCGAATTGCAGATCGTCTTGCGGCAGCAACAGAGCGTCGGCGAGCGCCAGCAAATCGCGGACCGCCGGTTGCTCGGTCAGCACCATCCGATCAAGCCCGGCCACCGGCACGCCGCGTGCTTTCAGCGCCCGGACCAGGGCGCGGGCGAAGCCGCCGCCGAAGCGGCGCCGCACCAGCACCATCACGTCACCGGGTCGCAGCGGGCGGGCACGGCTTTCCAGCATGACGGCGCCGGAGGTCTGCTCGGCGATCCAACCGGCAAGATCCTCCGCGAGAACCTGCGGCGCTGATCGCAACCCCTGATTCTTGTCCGGCACCGACCAGTCGGGCACGGGCGGCATATCGGGGCCCGACGCCAGCGGCCATAATTCAACCGACCCCGCCTGCCCGGCGCGGTCGCTTTCGTGGCGCAGACCCGGTTCGCACACGCCCTCGGCCGCAAGCGGATTGGCGAACACCGCGTCCACCAGCGCCAGAATGGGAACCGTGGAGCGAAACGACACGTGGAGTGACGGCTCCGCCCAACGCTCGCCCGCCGCCGCGACCCTGGCGCCAAGCTCGTCGCGGGAGCGATCGAAGCCCTCGGCGTCGGCGCCCTGGAAGGAGAAGATCGATTGCTTGCGGTCGCCGACGGCGAAGACGGTGCGCGCCGCCTCGCTCGCGCCGCCGCCGGCGAAGAACTCGGCCGTCAGCGCGTGCGCGATGCGCCACTGCGCGGGCGCCGTATCCTGCGCCTCGTCCAGCAGCAGATGATCGAGCCCGCCATCGAGCTTGTAGAGCACCCAGGCGGCCCCCGGATCGACCAGCAGGCGCGACCCGCGCCCGATCAGGTCGGCGAAATCGAGCAGGCCCGCCGCGTCCTTGCGGCGCGTGTAGCCCTCCAGCACCGGGCCGGCGAGCCTCATCAGCGCCGCCGAGAGGGCCGCCATGTCGCAGCCGCGTTGCGCGTCCTCGACTTCCAGAACCCGCGCCGCCTCGGCCAATAGCGGCGCGCTTAGTTTCGGCTCCCTGGCCGCGAGCTTCTCGTTAACGAAACTGCTCGCCGAATAGGCGCCGCCGTCGCCGCGCAGGAACAGCTTGCACCAACCCTCCCAGTTCGCACTTCGCGCCGCCACGCCGGCGGCGAGCCAATCGAGAATGCGACCGGCGCGTTCACTGCATTTGGCCGACCCCTCTGCGGCGACGCGCCGTGCCGCCGCACGCAGCGCGTCGGCTTCGGGCCAATCGACCGCGCGCGCGATGATGTCGTCCGCGCTCGCGTGCATGACCTTGAGCGCCCGCCGTTGCGCCGCCGCCAGATCGGCGCCGAGAGCCATCGCGTTCCCGACGCGGTCGCGCTCGGCCAGCAGCGCGGCAATCAGCTCCTGGAAGTCGCGAGCCCTGATCAATCCGGCCAGACGGTGCAGGGCCGCGCGCGTCGCCTCATCGTTGGCGCCGGCCAGCATGTCCTTGCGCGCCGCGCTCAACGCCGCTTCGGACTCGCGCTCATCGGCAACCGCGAAATGCGGCGACAGCGCCGCCTCCAGCGGAAACCGCCGCAGCAGGCTTTGGCAGAACGCATGGATCGTCCCGATCCGCATTCCGCCCGGCAGGTCGAGAATAACCGCGAACAGCTCGCGCGCGCGCCGCCGCGCCGCCGCGGTCGGCGTCACCGACAAGGCCAGCAGCGCCGCATCGAGGGCGGCGTCGTCGAGCGTCACCCAGTTTCCCAGCGTGCGATGCAGGCGCAGCGCCATCTCCGCCGCCGCCGCCTTGGTGAAGGTCAGGCACTGGATGCGCTCGGGCGCCGCGCCTCCCAGCATCAGCCGCAGCAACCGATCGGTCAGCAGCTTGGTCTTGCCCGACCCGGCCGAGGCGCCGACGAAGGCCGAGGTCGCCGGGTCCGAGCCTTGGCGCTGCGCGGCATTGGCGCGATCGCGCGCGAGCCGGCTCACTCGTCGCCCTCCGTCACCGCCGCCCATTCGGCGACGCGGGCCAGTTGATCATAGTCGGGGTAGCGCGGCGCGCGGCCGGGATGCGGCTGCGAGAGGTAGCCGCGGGCGGGATCGTCGAAGGCATCGATCAGCGACGCCAGCGCCTCCCGCGCCTTGCGGATCTCGGCCCCGATCCGCGCCGGATCGCTCCCGAACAGCCCGCAGACCGCGCCCGACTTGAAGCCGCCGCTGAGCTGCCAAAAGGCGAGCTCGCCGGTCTCGCCCTGCAACTCCGGCCCGAACCCTCCGGCCAGCGCCATCGCCCCCTCCAGCGGCAATTGCGGAGCCATCCCGGCGCTGACCGCATTCTCCTTGGGAGGGGTTCCGGTCTTGTAGTCGAGAATGGCGAGAAGGCCATCCTCGCGCCGCTCGATCCGGTCGGCGCGTCCGACCAGCGTAAACAGGCCGCCGGGCCGGTGCAGCTCCAGGCTCCCTTGCTTTTCCGCAGCGACTTGCCGAGGCGCCGGATCCCGCCGAGCCAATTCAATCTCCGCCACACGGTCGGCGATACGCTCCAGTCGCGGCGCCCACCAATTCGCCAGCGCCGGATGCAGCCGCGCGAAGGACATCGCGAGGAGCAAATGATGGCGCAGCCGCGCCGCTGCATCTTCGGGCCAACCTGCGCCGGCCTCCTCGTAGAAGCGGCCCAGGCCGCGATGGACGATGTTGCCGTAATCGGCGGCCTCGGTGTCCTGCTCCAACGGCGGCAGCGGCGACAAGCGCAGCACGTGTTTGGCATAGATGCTGTAGGGGTCGCGCAGCCATTTCTCGATCTCGGTCACGCTCAGCTTGCGCGGTCGGCGGTGCAGCGCCGGCCGTGGCGCGGGCGGCGGCACCGCGCGCAACGCGACGGGCCGATCGAGTGCGCGCGCCCAATCGATCGCCGGATGGCGTGGCAACGCGGCGCCCCGTCCGGCGAGGAACATGTCGAGCCGGGTGAGCCATCGTGCCGGCACGGTCGGCGCACCATCCAGCCGGCGCGGGCAGGACAGAACCACCGTCGGCGCGGCGAACACCGCGCCGGTAAAATCGTGCGCCGACTGTCCGATCGCCGCCTCCGGCGACGGCAGGCCGATGCGGGCGCGCATCGGCCGCGAGAGCCACGGGCCCGGATCGGGCGCCGGCGGCCAGACGCCCTCCACCAACCCGCCCAGCACGGCGACATCGACGCTCTGCAGCCGCGCTTCGAGCAACCCCCAGATGAACACGCGCGGGTGCTCCACGCCGGCCCGCCCGCGCAGCGCACGCCGGCTGCGCACGGCAGGGGCACCGGCCAGCACGGCGTCGAGCAGGCCCGGCAGTACCGCCCGCGGTTGGTCGGGAAACATCGGCAAGGCGTCCAGAACCGCCCGCAGATGCGCCGAGAGCGCCTGCCCCTCCTCGCCCGCCCACAACCGCGTCCCACTCTCGCGGTCGGTCGCGGCCAGCCGCTCGGCGGCCTCGATCAGCCCGGCCAGCGCCTCTTGCGGCGCCGAGGCGAGCGTGGCGCCGAAGCGCAGCGCCGGAGCGATGCACCGCTCAATCGCCGCGAGCAGGTCGCGCAACTCGGGCTTGTCCTCGACTACGCGGCGGAGCTGCGCCAGCCGCGTGTCTGGGCGCGGGCCACGGAGGCAGGTCAATTCCAGCGCCCGTGCGCCGGTGCGACAAGCCGAGCGGGTCCAGCCCGGCGGCGGCCAGCGGGTGCTTCAGCAGCGCAAGCAGCGCCACCGGGGCCAGTTCTTCGGACACCGCGCGCACCAGCAGGCGCAGGAACACCGCCGGCGGCGTCTCGGCGAGCGGTTCACCGGCGCTGTCGTCGGCGACGATCTCCCAACGCCCCAGCTCCGCTGCGACCCGTGCGGCGAGCGCGCGGTCGGGCGTGACGAGGGCGGCGCGCGCCCTCGTCGTTTCGATCGCGTGGCGAAGGATCAGCGCGATGGCGACCGCCTCCTCCTGCTGATCGGCAGCTTCAAGGCGCGACAGTCCGCCGATGTCGGCCCGCCCACCCTCGGTCCAGTCGGCGGCCAGCGCGGTGCCGGGTAACATGACGCGCCGCAGCGTCACCGCGCGGCTGTCGGGAACGCCGCCTTGTCGCACCAGCGGAAATGGCCGCACGTCTTCCGCCGTCGCGCCGAAGCCTGCCAGCAGCGCCCGCATCCCCGCTTGCGGATGCGCGGCGTCCAACGCAATGGTCGGCCGAGCCCCTGGTCGAGACCGGGCAACACGACGGCGCCATCCGGCAGACGCGCGACCACCCCGGCGAGGCGCGCGACGGCCGGGATCGCCGCTGTCGGACCGGCGATCAGAACCCGTCCGGGCGGGTCGAGCCGCCACGCGGCGGCTTGGGCGTCCAGCAAGGCCACTTGCCGCGCCGCCGTGTTCATCACCCCTTGCTCGGCGAGCCAGGCCGGCCAGACGGCGGTAACAATTTCAAGAAACTCAAGCGTCCGCTTCCAGTGCTGCGCGAACTCGGGATCGGCGGCGTCCGGCAGCCGGCCGGCGAGGTCGATCTCGGACCGCTCCGCCTCGTCCATCAGCGCCGCCAATTCCTCGGCCAGCCGCCAGGCGCGGTCGGCGGTGCGCGGGGCGCCGTCGCGTCCGCCCATGGCGAGGATCAGCCGCGACAGCGCCGCCAGCCGGCGCACCGGATCCACGGCGGGCGGCAGATCGAGGGCGCCGGAGAGGGCGAGCGGCGCCTCGTCAAGGGCGCCGATTGCGGTGATGCGCGGCAGCAGCAGCGCCCGCCCGCCGGAGACGCGCAGAAACGCCTCGACCAGAGACCGCGCCGCACGCCGGGTCGGCAAAAGGATGATCCCGTCGGCCGCCGCCAGTGGACCATCATCGGCCGCCAGCCAGTGCGCGGCGATGGCATCGAGGAACGGAACGTGCGGGGGGATGGTGAACAGGTTCACGCGATCGCCGCGATCCGATCGGGCCATCCTTCAAGGCGCGCGCGGCGCCCCTCGCCCGCATGGGCCAACGCAATATCCAGCGCCTCGGCCGGGCGCAGAATGCCGAGCCGATCCGGCCACTCCACCAGCACGATGTCGCGCGTCGCATCCTCCCACCCCAGTTCCGCTAGCGCCGCCGGGCCGTCGAGGCGCCAGAGATCAAAGTGATGCACCCGGCCGAGTTGGGTCTCGTAGCTCTGGACCAGGGTAAAGCTCGGGCTCGGCACCTCCAGCGCCGGACCACTCAGCGCCCGCAGGAAGGCGCGAGCGAAGGCGGTCTTGCCGGCGCCGAGCGGTCCGGCGAGCAGGATCGCGTCCCCCGCCCGCGCATGTCGCGCCACCGCTCCGGCCAACTGTTCGGTGGCGGCGAGGTTGGGGAGGTCAAAGGTCCGTAGCCGCATGTCCACCGCCCATCCCTCAACCATAGGTGGCGACCTCGGACGGTGCAGCACTTTTCGCAGCAACCGCCGTCAGCGCCGCCCTTCGAAAAAGGCTCTGTCGGCCCCGATGCGTCTGGCGCGCGCCCATCGGCCTGATTAGCTCCAGCCGACCGCTGAACCGACGAAGGATGTCGCGCCCGTGCTCTCCACCTCACCTGACCAAGCCGCTTCCACGATCCTGCTCATCGGCGCTTCTCGGGGCCTCGGCCACGCCACGGCCGCCGAGTTCCTGAAGAAGGGTTGGCGCGTCGTTGGCACCGTCCGGCCTGGAACAGCGCGGACCAGGTTGCACGATCTGGTGCAGGCCTCTGAAGGTCGATTGGAAATCGAAAACATCGACGTCAACGAGCCGGAGCAGATAGCGGCGCTTCGAGGCCGCCTGTCAGGCCGCATGTTCGACATCCTGTTCGTGAACGCCGGGACCACCACGCGGGACGAGCACGTGAAGGTCGGGGAGGTGACCACCGACGAGTTCATGCGCGTCATGGTCACCAACGCCTTGAGCCCCATGCGTGTCATCGAAGCCCTTCAGGGTTCTGTTCCCGCCACGGGCATGATCGGCGTCATGTCATCCGGGCAAGGCAGCATCACCAACAATGTAACGGGGATGCGAGAGGTCTACCGAGGCAGCAAAGCGGCCCTGAACATGTTCATGCGCAGCTTCGCGGCCCGGCCATCCAGCGCGTCGCGTGCAATGGTGCTGATGGCGCCGGGTTGGGTCCGCACCGAGCTGGGGGGACCGGACGCGCGCCTCAGCATCGAGGAGAGCGTACCTAATTTGGTGAACGTGTTATTGGCGAAGCGCCAAAGCGCCGGCCTGCATTATCTCGATTACCTCGGCCGGGTCGTTCCCTGGTGAGACCTGCATCGCCGATCCCGCCCTTCGGACGAAGCTCGGTGGCCCAAGATACTTGATGAATGCGGCCAAATTCACCTGAAGCCGCGGTCCGACCGGCTCAGCGCCTTCCTGGGGGCGCGGTCTCGCCTGCCGCGCTCGATGCCGGCCTGACTTGGCCGCTCGGACGGGCACGCCAACTCGCCCCGCTTGCCCCGCTTGCCCCGGTCGCGGACGCTGCCGTACTGGGGGTCATGAGCCAGCGCATCGCGACCGACGTCGCCATCATCGGGGCCGGCCCGGTCGGCCTGTTCGCCGTCTTCGAGCTGGGGATGCTCAAGCTCTCCGCCGTCCTGATCGACGCGCTGGGCGAGATCGGCGGCCAATGCGCCGCGCTCTATCCCGAGAAGCCGATCTACGACATCCCGGCCCATCCCGTTCTCGCCGCCGGCGAGCTGGTGGCGCAGTTGGAGCGCCAGATCGCGCCCTTTGACGCGCCGCGGCTGCTCGGCCGGCGCGTGGTGCGGCTCGCCGGCGAGCCGGGCGCGTTCACGGTCGGCACCGACGCCGGCGACGAGGTGGATGCGCGCGCCGTGCTGATCGCCGCCGGCGCCGGCGCCTTCGGCCCCAACCGCCCGCCGCTGCCCGGGCTCGCCGACTACGAGGCGAGCGGGGCGGTGCAATATTATGTCCGCCGACGCGAGGCGTTCCGGGGCAAGCGCGTGGTGATCGCCGGCGGCGGCGATTCGGCGGTCGATTGGGCGCTGGCGCTCAAGGACATCGCGCGCGTCGCCGTGATCCATCGGCGGCCGAAGTTCCGCGCCGCTCCGGACAGCGCCGCGCAGTTGGCGGCGGCGGCGGCGCGGGGTGAGTTGGAATTAGTGATCCCCTACCAGCTATCCGGTCTGCACGGCGCCTCCGGGTTGCTGGAAGCGGTCGAGGTGGCGACCCTGAAGGGCCAAACCAGGCGCCTGCCGGCGGACGCGCTGCTGGCGTTCTTCGGCCTGTCGATGGATCTCGGCCCGATCGCCGATTGGGGGCTCGATCTCGAGCTGCATCATCTGCGCGTCGATCCCGCGACCTGCGCCACCAACCGCCCCGGCGTGTTCGCGATCGGCGACGTCGTGAACTATCCGGGCAAGCTCAAATTGATCCTGCAAGGCTTCAGCGAGGCGGCGATGGCCGCGCGCGCCATCCACCCCGTCGCCCGCCCCGGCCAGGCGCTGCATTTCGAGTATTCGACCACGACCGGCGTGCCGGCCGTCTGAGCGCGAACCGTTGCCGCTCGGCAGCGTTATAACAAGCAACCGCGCCCGGATGTCAGGAGGCAATTCCATGCAGCTCCGCACGCTGCCGTTGATCGCCTTGTTGAGCGGCATTGGTTTCGCCGCCCATGCGCAACCGTTGCCGCCGCAGCTTACCTATGTCCAGCCGCTCTCCCGTTCGGGCGTGCAGGCGGTGCAGGAGCGGTTGCGTCAAGCGGGCGACTACAACGGGCGGATCGACGGCGTCTGGGGCGCCGACAGCGTCGTCGGCTTGCAGCGCTTCCAGCAGACGCACGGGCTGCAAGTCACCGGCCAGCTTAACCAGGTGACGGTTGCGACCCTGGGGCTCAACGTCGATGCGCTGGTGGGCAGCCCGCAAGTGGCGGCCGGCCAGCCCGGATCGGCGCCGCCCGCGCCCGCCGCCGTCGCACCCGATCAAGTGCGCGCGGTTCAGGGAAGGCTGCGAGAAACCGGATTTTATCGAGGTCCGATGGACGGCGTCTGGGGGCCGGAGACGCAGCAGGCGATCGCGCGCTTCCAGCAAAGCCGAGGTTTGGAGCCGAACAGCCAGCTCAATCCCGCGACCATGGGCGCGCTCGGCTTCCAACCGGGACTGATGCCGGCGCGCTAGTCCCCGTTCACAGAGGTTTTGACTGGTTGCTGGTAGTCTTCCCGTAGTAGCTCGGGAAGCGCCTTGCGGTCGATGAGCAACCGGATGCTGCGAGACCTGCCCGGCTGGCGCGCGATCAGTCCGGCTTTTTCCAACCCGACGACCATTTGGTGAACCGCAGGCCCGCTGACCCGGAAGAAGCGCTGCATGTCGGCCTAGGCCGGCGGGCGGCCGATCACCAGCGTGTAGGCATGGATGAAAGCGGGATACTGCCCCTGCCGTGGCGTGAAGCGGGGTCGCGAATCGTCTGGCATTGGATTCGTCTGCACCCTCGCCATCGGGGGAACGGCGATGAACGTATGATATCGAGTTAGCGTGCCCGCAGTCAACCAAGTCGGCAGGAGCCAACACCATGTCAGTCGTAACAACCCAAGATGGCGTCGAGATATTCTTCAAGGATTGGGGGCCGAAGAGCGCTCAGCCTATCGTCTTTCATCACGGTTGGCCGCTGAGCTCGGACGACTGGGATGCGCAGATGCTCTTCTTCCTCGCTCAGGGCTTCCGCGTCATCGCCCATGATCGTCGCGGGCACGGCCGTTCGACTAAAGTCGGCGATGGTCACGACATGGATCATTATGCGGCCGATGCCTCGGCCGTAGTCGAACATCTTAAGCTGAAGAACACTGTCCATATCGGCCATTCGACCGGCGGCGGCGAAGTGGCCCGTTACGTTGCGAGATATGGTCAGCCCCGGGGTCGCGTCGCGAAAGCCGTTTTGGTCAGCGCCGTTCCACCGCTGATGCTCAAGACCGAGAAGAATCCGGAGGGCACTCCGATCGAAGTATTTGACGGTTTCCGCAAGGCTCTGGCGGCCAACCGGGCGCAATTCTTTCTCGATGTAGCCACGGGTCCGTTCTACGGTTTCAATCGGCCTGAGGCGAAAGTCTCTCAGGGAGTTATCAACAACTGGTGGCGTCAGGGTATGATGGGCGGCGCCAACGCACATTATGACGGCATCAAGGCGTTCTCGGAGACCAACCAGACGGAAGACCTGAAAGCAATTACAGTCCCAACGCTCGTCATGCAGGGCGACGACGACCAAGTTGTCCCCCACAAGGATGCGTCGGCTCTTCAGGCCAAGTTGATCAAGAATAGCACGCTCAAAATCTACCCGGGCTATCCTCACGGGATGCTTACGACGCACGCGGACGTGATCAACCCCGATCTGCTGGCCTTCATCAAGAGCTAGTCTAGCGGTTCGAACTTCACGGGCCGCCATCACGCCGCATCGTGGAAGATGATGCCGAGCGTGTGGCGATGGCCGGCGCGCAGCGCGCTGACGCCGTGGCGGAGATTGACGCGATAGAAGCCGCGCGCGCCCCGCACCGGCCGGAAGTTAACCGCGAACACCACCGCGTCGCCCTGCGTCAACGGCACCACCGCGGCGCGCGTCTGCATGCGCGGACGCTGCTCGGTCAACACGAACTCGCCGCCCTCGAAATCCCGGCCCGGCTCGCTGAGCAGGATCGCCACCTGCAACGGAAACACATGCTCGCCGTAAAGGTCCTGGTGCAGGCAGTTGTAATCGTCCTTGCCGTACTGGAGCAGCAGCGGCGTCGGGCGATTCTGCCCGGCCGCATGGCAGCGTTCGATGAACGCGGCATGCTCGGCGGGAAAGCGGGTTTGAATTCCCATCGCGTCGTGCCAACGGTTCGCGATCGGCGCGAGATGCGGGTAGAGGTCGGTCCGCAGCTCCGCGATCAGGGCGGGCAGCGGATAGGCGAAATACCGGTATTCGCCGCGGCCGAAGCCGTGCCGGGCCATGACGACCCGACTGCGGAAGGCGTCGTCACGTGCATACCAGCTCGCGACCGTGTCGCACTCCTTCGCGGAAAGCAGCTTCGGCAGAATCGCCCAGCCCCGCGCGTCAAGCTCCGCCGAGGCCGCCGACCAATCAATCGCCCCCGCGCGCGGCTCGGCCGGCCGAGATTTCGTGGCGGCGCTCATGCCAGGGCCTCGCGGTTGATCAGCTTCCGCTTGCGTCGCACACCCCATCGGTAGCCCGCAATCGAACCGTCCGCCTTGACCACGCGATGACAGGGGATGGCGACTGCGAGCACGTTGGCGGAGCAGGCGGCGCCGACATCCTGCGCGGTGGCCGGCGGCGACGCCTTGGCGATCTGGCCGTAGGTGACGGTGCTGCCCGCCGGAACCTCGCGCAACGCCCGCCAGATACCCTGCTCCAACTCGGAGCCGCGAATATCGAGCGGCAGGTTCAATCCCCTGTGCGGGGCATCGAGGAAGGCTATGACTTGCCCGATCATCTCCTCAAGCCCCGACTTCGCAGCGGAGGCGGGCGCGCGGGAACGCGTCGGCGAGTTCGCGCCGCAGCGGTTCACGTTCATCACCCATCAGGATGGCGGCGACACCGTTCGCGCTGACCGCGACCAGCACCGTGCCGAGCGAGAATTGCCCGAAGCCGAAGCGGATTGCTTCCGTCGCGGTCTCCGGCGGTCCGATAATTGCGTCCATGACGATGTTCCTTAATCCTCTCCGTCACGCAATATCTCGCATCGCGCGGATCGCACCGCACTCCGGGCCTTGCTCTCGCATCGAAAAAGCCTCCCCGGGCTTCGTTCGGGGCGGCAACCCGGAGGTTGTGCCCCCGTTCGCCTCGCCAACCGGCTTACCGCCCGCCGTCCACGAACCACAGATGCCCCGAGCACATCCGGCTGTCCTCGGCGGCGAGCCACAGCACGAGGCGCGCCACGTCGTCGGGCATGACCTTGCGCTTCAGGAACTGCGATTTCATCAGCGCCTCCTCCGCCTCCGGCGTCAGCCACAGCTCGATCTGCCGCTCGGTCATGATCCAGCCCGGGATCACGCAATTGACGCGGATGCCGTCGGCGCCGAGGTCGCGTGCCATGCCGCGAGTCAGCCCCTCGATCGCAGCCTTGGCGGTGGTGTAGGCGGGCATTCCGCCCTGCCCCATATGCCAGGAGATCGAGCCGAAATTGATGATCGACCCGCCGCCGGCCTCGCGCATCATCGGCGCGACCGCCTGGATGGCGAAGAACTGATGCTTCAGGTTCACCGCCATTCGCTCGTCCCAGTATTCGGGCGTCATGTCCCGCCAGCCGTGTCGCTGGTCGTTGGCGGCATTGTTCACCAACACGGTGATCGGCCCGAGCCGGGCCGCCGCCGCGGTGATGGCGGCGCGCAAGGCGGCGATGTCGGTGATGTCGCAGCTCTGGAAGAACGGAGCCGGGTGGCCGGCGTTCTCCAGCACGGCGCAGAGCGCCCGCGCCGGCGCCTCGGCGATATCGACGAACGCCACCCGCGCGCCCTGGCGGGCGAAATGCGCGACCTCGGCGGCGCCGATACCGCTGGCGCCGCCGGTGATGAACACCACGCGCTCGCGCAGTCCGGGATAGATCGCATCGCTCATGAGATCAGTTTTCGCTCCCGCATGGCCGCGAGCACCGCGGCGACGATCTCGGGCGGCGACGGCGCGACCGAGATGGTAATCGGCTTCTCCATCTTCCCCGGCTCCTCCAGCGTGGCCAGTTGGCTGTCGAGCAGGCTCGGCGGCATGAAGTGGCCCTGCCGATGCGCGAGCCGATCGGCGAGCAGCTTGCGCGCGCCTTGCAGATAGACCAGCGCCACATGCGCCCGCGCACCGATCAGGATTTCGCGATAGCTGCGCTTGAGCGCCGAGCAGGCGACGACGCAGGAGCGTCCCGCCGACAACTCGGCATCGATCGCGCTCGCGATGGCGTGCAGCCAGGGCAGCCGGTCGGCGTCGTCCAGCGGCTCGCCCCGGTGCATCTTCGCGACGTTGGCAGGTGGATGATAGCTGTCGCCTTCCAATACGTCCCAGCCGAGTCGCCCCGCCACTCCGCGCGCGACGGTCGTCTTGCCGCTGCCGGAGACGCCCATCATCACCACCGCCATCGGCATGCTAGACCGCATTTCTCGCAGCGCACCGGAACTCGGAATCGAACAGACAATCGAGGAACCTGCGAACCCGCTTCAGCTCGCCGCCCATTGCAACCTCGACGTGCGATGATGCATCCGGTTCCAGCCTCGTGCGACCGCGCGCATCGCCGTCCGTGATCACCGTGACCCGTCCCGTTAGAGTGTGGAACAGCTCAGGCGAAGTCGCGGCGAAAACCGCCACGAAGTCGTGCGGAAAACAGCCGTCAAGGCCTTCCCAATCGCGATATGCGTCCATGTAGGACATGTGCGCCCGGATCAAAAGATCCCGCAGATCATCGGTGCCGGGGCCGTGCCAGCTTAAAACGGTGTCACGAGTAAGCTGAATTCTTTCGGCATATATCGAGGGGAACGAGTGTCGTCGGTATGCGCAGTGCCAGCGCCTCCCCGAGAGCCTCCGGGTCCGCGTAGGCATTGAATTCCGCGGCTTTCGTGATGTTGCCGATGTCACAGAATACGCCCGACATCAGCACAATTCTCGCCACTCGGGCTCTCCCGTACCATTGGACCAACGCCGGAATGTTGGTGGCTGGCCCGAGCCCCAGGATCGTCACGGATCCGGGGTGGGGAGCGGCCTGACCAATGCGGGGCAGGTCACTGATCAGCGGCAGGTCTTCCAACAGAGCAGGCGAGAGCGTGGCGGTTGCACCGCCCAGCCCATCGTTGCCGTAAATGTGGCTGGTATCAACGCCACAATCGCGCGCCGAGCCGCTTGCCCCCGTAAAGATCGGGAATCGATCGGCGGCGTTCAGGAGCCGTCTGATGATGAGGGCGTTCGTCGTCGCCCTTTGAACAGATACATTGCCGAAAACCGTGGAAACTGCGGTGATCGGCATGTCCATGCGCTCCGCCACCACCAGCGCAAGCGCGTCATCTACGCCGAGATCGGTATCAATGTGCAAGTGCGGCATTGGTCTGTGTTTGATCGAGGTCGGGGAGTGCCGGCGGCGGTCTGCCTCGCACACATACGCCTATGTCTGCTTCAGCATGTGCTCGAGATGGCCGCCGAAGCCGAAGCGCATCGCCGAGAGCACCTTCTCGGCGAAGGTGTGCTCCTGACGGGAGCGGAAGCGGGTGAACAGCGCCGCCGCCAGCACCTCGGCGGGCACCGCCTCCTCGATCGCCGCCTCGATGGTCCAGCGCCCCTCGCCCGAGTCCTCGACGAAGCCGGAAAACTGCTCAAGCTTCTCGTCGCCCGCCAAGGCGGCCGAGGTCAGGTCGAGCAGCCACGACGAGACGACGCTGCCCCGCCGCCAGACCTCGGCGATGTCGCCCATGTTCAGCGTGTAGCGCTCGCCCTCGGGCAGTTCGGCGCGGGTGCGGTTGCGCAGAATGTCGAAGCCCTCGGCATAGGCCTGCATCAGCCCGTATTCGATACCGTTGTGGACCATCTTGACGAAATGGCCGGCGCCGATCGGCCCGGCGTGGATGTATCCCTGCTCGACCCGCGGATCGCGATCGTCGCGCCCGACGGTGCGGCGAATATCGCCGATCCCCGGCGCAAGCGCGGCGAAGATCGGATCGAGATGGCGCACCGCATCGTCATCGCCGCCGATCATCATGCAGTAGCCGCGCTCCAACCCCCACACCCCGCCCGAGGTGCCGCAATCGACATAGCGGATTCCCTTCTCGGCCAGCGCTCGGCCGCGGCGCACGTCGTCCTTATAGAAGCTGTTGCCGCCGTCGATGATGATGTCGCCCGCCCGCATGTGCCGGCCGAGTTCGGTCACGGCGTTCTCGGTGACGTTGCCCGACGGCAGCATGACCCACACCGCCCGCGGCGAGGATCCGAGCTTGTCGACCACCTCGGCCAGCGAACCCGCCCGGCTCGCTCCCTCGCCGGCCAGCGCGGCAACGGTCTCGGCGTTGAGGTCGAAGACGATGCAGGAATGCCCCGCGTGCATCAAGCGGCGCGAGATGTTGGACCCCATCCGTCCCAAGCCGACCACGCCGATCTGCATGTGTCTCTCCTCTCGCGGCGGGCGCGAAGGTGCCACAGGGCGGCGCCGGCGCCAATCAGGGCAATGTGATGGCGGGTGTTGTATCTGAAGTCAGGCTAGCCGATGTTGATGGCGGCAGGCGACTGAAGGTTCCCGTTGATGCAGGTAGAGGCGCTTTCCCGTGCGGAGATTTCCGAGGCGGTCAACTTTCTTTGCAGAGAGTTCCAAAACGATCCCTGCACCGTCGTCTATACGCCCGAGATCGACCGGCGCCTGCGGTTGCTGAAGATCATCTTCAGCGACTCGGTCAGCTTCTACTACCGATTCGGCAATGTTTTCGTTGGCAAGCTGGGCGGCGTCATCATCGGCATCGCCGTATGCGTTCCGCCGGATAGTGGTCGTCGCAGTTTGAACTACAGGATTCGCAACCGACTTCGCGGAATGCTCACGAAAAGGCGGCTCGATGCACTGTCTCCCGACCTTTCCGCGAAAATGTTCGAAGGTTACGCAACCGCCGACAGCCACCATCCGGCGGAACCGCATTGGAATCCGATGTTCGTCGCAATCGCATCGGGATTTCAGCGCAAGGGATACGGCGTGAGGTTGCTTACGCCGATGCTTCGACACGCCGACGCCAATGGGGTCTCCTGCTTCGTTGAAACGCCGTTTGAAAGCAACCTTGGATTTTTCCGCAAGCTTGGATTTGAGCTTCGATCCGAGGCCGTCTTTTTCCGCGGGGTCAGTCCGAATTTCATCATGATACGCAAGCCTCGGCGCGCCGCCGCCGAGGGGCCGCTCACCCCGGCGGCATCGCTCGACGTAGCCGCGGAATGAGTGATTGCCCACCAGCGCTCAGCGTTTTTCCCGCCGACACGTGAAACGCCGGCTTCCGGACCGGGGCCTTGCTCGAGTGAAGGCGCGGCGTGACACTCGGCGACAGACCGGAGGACCACCCGATGAACGACACCGTCGTCCCCCAAGCGGCCGAACGCCAGGCGTTTTACGACCGGATCGCCGCTCATGGCCTGGCGCCGCTGTGGGAGAGCCTGCACCAGCTCGTAACCCGCAGCCCGGCGACGCGGGCGGTGCCGGCATACTGGGACTATGACAACGTGGTGCGTCCGCATCTGATGGAAGCGGCCGATCTCATCACCGCCAAGGAAGCCGAGCGGCGTGTGCTGATCCTCAAGAACCCGGGCCTGGCCGGCGATGCGGCGATCACGGGCACCCTGTTTTCGGGGCTGCAACTGATCATGCCGGGCGAGGTGGCGCCGGCGCATCGGCACACGCAAGCGGCGCTGCGCTTCATCATCGAAGGGCACCATGCCTATACCGCCGTCGAGGGCGAGCGGACGATGATGGAACCCGGCGACTTCGTCATCACGCCGTCCTGGACCTGGCACGACCACGGCAACGAGACGGCGGCGCCGATGGTCTGGCTCGACGGGCTGGACATCCCGATGATCCGCTTCTTCGGCGCCGGCTTCGCCGAGCCCTCCAATGCCGAGAGCCAGGCCGAAGCACGCCCGCCCGGCGACAGCTCGGCGCGGTACGGGGCCAACATGCTGCCGGTGGACTGGCGCCCGAAGCGTCTCAGCTCGCCGATGTTCAGCTATCCTTATGCCCGTTCGCGCGAGGCGTTGGCGGCGCTCGCGCGCAACGGCGCCCCCGACGCGTGCCATGGCCACAAGATGCGCTACGTCAATCCGGCGACCGGCGATCACGCGATGCCGACCATCGGCGCCTTCCTGCAATTGCTGCCGGCCGGGTTCGATACCGAGGATTACCGCGCCACCGACGGGACCGTGTATGTGGCCGTCGAGGGCGAGGGCGAGACCGTGGTCGGCGAGACGGTGATCCGCTGGAAGCCGCGCGATATCTTCGTCGTGCCGGGCTGGCACCATCACCGACATCGCGCCGGAAGCGAGGCCGTGCTGTTCAGCTTCTCCGACCGTCCGGTGCAGGAGAAGCTCGGCCTGTGGCGCGAGGAGCGCGGCGGCTCATAAGCGACGCCGCGGCGGTTTGCCGCGGCGTGCGCAAGGATTGGTTCCAGCAGGGAGAATTGAGGAGATGGCACACATCGTTCGCACCGGCTCGGCGCAATGGCAGGGAACCGGCAAGGAGGGGCGCGGGACGCTGCGCACGCAAAGCGGCACGCTCGCCGACACGCCCTACTCCTTCAGCGCGCGTTTCGAGAGCGGCCAGGGCACCAACCCCGAGGAGCTGATCGCGGCGGCGCACGCGGGCTGCTTCAGCATGGCGCTGGCGTTCCAATTGAGCAGCGCCGGACATCCGCCCGAAAGCCTGCGCACCGAGGCGCGGGTGACGATCGAGTCCGAGGGCGCGGGCTTCAAGATCTCGACGGTTGCGCTGACCCTGCGCGCGCGCGTCCCGGGGATCGATCAGGCGCGGTTCCGTCAGCTGGCCGAGGAGGCGAAGGCCACCTGCCCGGTCTCGAAAGTGCTGAATGCCGCAATTACGCTGGAACCGACTCTGGAGCGGGCTTGAGGCGCGCCGCCGATGCCACGCTGATCGCCGGCGGCTCGGTGCTCGCGGCGGCGCTGCTGGCGCGGCGCTGGGGGCCGGACGCCGACCCCGATGCGGCGGCATGGTACCGGCGGCTGAACAAGGCGCCCTACACCCCCCCGAGCGCGGTGATCGGCGGCGCGTGGGCCAGCTTGGACGCGCTTTTGGCACTGGCCGGAGCACGGCTGCTGATGGCGCCGCCGGCCCCGGCCCGCGCCGCCGCCCTCGCCGGCTGGAGCGTGGCGGTGGCGGGAATCCCGGCTTGGATGGCGATATTCTTCGGCGCCCGGCGTATCGGCGGCGGTCTCGCGGTCATCGGAGTGATGGTGAGCGCGGCGTCGGCCACCACCGCCGCGGCGCTGCGCGTCGATCGGCTGGCGGCGAGCTGCGTGGCGCCGCTGATCGGCTGGCTGGGATTCGCAGGGCTGCTCAACGCCGAGATCGCTCGACGCAACCGATAAGCGGCCGTGCGAGAAGGTCAGTGGGCTAACCTTCCCCTTCGGCCAGATCAGCTGCGGGCACGCGACGCGTTTAGCGTCACGGCCGCGCGAATCAGCGCCTTCAATGCCTCCTCGTCGATCTTCTCGCCCTCGCGGAAGTCGATGGCACGCCTGGTGTTGCCGTCAAGGCTGGAATTGAAGAGGCCCGACGGGTCGGCAAGTGCGGCGCCTTTGGCGAAGGTCATCTTGACGACGTTCTTGTAGGTCTCGCCGGTGCAGATGATTCCGTCATGAGACCACACCGGAACCCCCCTCCACTTCCACTCCTCGACCACCTCGGGGTCCGCCTGCTTGACCAATGCGCGGAGCCGGGAGAGCATCCCGCCCCGCCAGTCGCCCAGCTCCCGGATCCTCTCGTCAATCAACAGGGATGGAGTGTTTCCTTCCCGGGAGGCGCTCTTGCTCATGATGTTGCTTTCTTTCCGTTTCTCCGGCGGGCTCAGTTCGCCCGCGCCAATTGCAGCCGAGCGATTGACGGATTGGCCGGCCGATATCGGTCACGGCATCGCACCGCGCGAGGTCGGGCCGGGCGTCGCGCGGACTCCCGGACCGACGCGCACGGGATCGGCTGATGGTTCCGGCGCGCCCGCCGGGAAGCGGGGCAGCATCAGCATGAGCAGCCCCGCGACCGCGCCCAGCACCGCCGAGAGCGCGAGCACCAGCCGGTAACTGCCGGTGGCGTCGCGCAGCAGCCCGTAGAACAGCGGCCCCGCAGCGACACCGAGGATGAAGATCGCGAGCAGCGTGCCGTAGATGGCGGCGAAGTGACGGTGTCCGAAATAGCGGCTCGCGAGATAGCCGATCAGATCGCTCTCGGCGCCGAAGCCGAGGCCCATCAGCAGCGCGCCCGCGGCCAGCACCTGCCAGCCGAGCCCGAAGGCGATCACCGCCGAGGCGAGCGCATAACCGGCGGCGGCGATGAGGAAGATCACGCAGGAGACGCGCGGGGCGAAGAGGCGGTCGAACAACCATCCCACGAGCAGACGCCCGCCCAGGGTGGCCAGCCCGAACAACGAGGCGATGCTCGCCGCCTCGGCGGGTCGCAGGTGCTGGTCACGGCCCATGCTCGTGAAATGCGGCACGATGCCGGTGGCGATGATGGAAATAAGGAAGATCGCGGCGGCCATGATCCAGAACGGCGCGGTTCGCATCGCCGCGCCGAGCGCGAGCCCCGTCGAGCCGCCGGTGGCCTCGCCCACCGGCTCGGCCGGGGCCTCTCGGGGGAAGGCCACAAACGCATTGAGCAGCAGCGGCAGGACGATCAGCAGACCGGCGAGCAGCACCGTGGTGCCGGCCGGGCCGAGACGGGCGAAGCCGAAGACGATGATGACCGGCAGAACGGAATAGCCGAGCCCCAATCCGGCGGAGGCGATGCCGAGCACCAGGCCGCGGTTGCGGTCGAACCAACCGGTCAGCAGCTTCGTGTAGGTCAGGCTCTGCGCGCCGATCGTGGCGAAACCGTAGAGCGCGCTGATCGCGTACAGCCGCGCCAGCGTATCGGCCGCGTATCCCCACAGCAGCAGGCACACCGCCATGATTGCGATCGAGGGCAGCATCACCGCGCGGGCGCCGATCCGGTCGATGATCTTCCCGGCGACCGGGGCGGCGATGATCGAGGCGAGGTTGAGGAAGGTGAGACTTCGCCATGATCGCGCCAAGCGACCAGTGATGCGCGGCGGCAAGTCTCGGCGCCATCGCGCCGAGCAGCAGCAGCGCGACCGGTCCGGGGCTCAGCGCCAGCCCGACGACGGCGCCCAGCAGCACGCGCCAGCCGAAATAGCCCGGCGCGCTCTCAGGGTTGCGGACTGCGGGAGCGAGGCTTTGTTGCATGATCCATGACCCGGACTGCCGCGTCCGGCCCCTTATCGGCCTTCGTCCACCACCGCATACTGAAAGAAGGCGTTGCCCCGATCCTCGTAAACCGTCACCGAGGCGCCGGCGCCGGTGCGGCCACTGAACCGCTCGCCCGACTGTGGGTCATGTCCCTGGAAGGTGGTGTCGCCGTCGAAGGCGAGGTCAATCGCCGTGCCTTCCCGCGGCAAGACGATCCGCGCCGCTTCGCCGCGGGCGCGAATGCCCGATGCGACGTCGGTGAAACCGTCCGCCTCCACGGCGACGGCGAACGCCTCGCCGGTGCCGAGCGACTGTATCGAGGTCGGGCAGCGCCCGATGCGGCGTCGATAGGCCTCGATCGCGATGACCCGCCGGATTTCCGATCGCATCCCGTTCTCTCCTCCGCCGTGCGGCGCTCAGCCGTGGCCGCCCGCTCCGGCGGCGCGCGCTTGCCGCCGGGTCGCGCCGTCGATGCCGCCGGCGACGGCCCATTCGGCGAACAACTCGGGCTTGCGCTCGAAGCTGCCGGGGCGCCATGCCTCGGTGCAGAAATCGTCGTCGGCGTAGTATTCCACCGGCGCCCCGAGCGGGTTCTCGAAATACCAGAAATAGGCCGACGAGATCGGGTGCCGCCCCGGCCCGATCTCGGTGCGCCAGCCCTTGCGGCTCATCGCCAACCC
The DNA here is from genome assembly GCA_963762525.1 of uncultured Pseudomonadota bacterium. Lineage (GTDB taxonomy): Bacteria > Pseudomonadota > Alphaproteobacteria > Acetobacterales > Acetobacteraceae > DATFDN01. The sequence continues at coordinate 329,393 of CAVXKT010000003.1, read as the reverse complement.
GCCGCCGATCACCTCGTGGATGTCGGCGAGGGTGAAGGCGACGTGGTTCACGCCGGGTTTGCCGGGACGGTTGAGGATGAACAGGTTGTGGTGCTCGCCGCGCGGGCGGCAGCGCAGGAACACCCCGTGGCCCGGGTATTCGTCGCTCACCACGAAGCCCAGGCGCTCGGTATAGAAGGCGCGCATCGCCGGGAAGTCGGCGGCGAACAGCACGACATGGCCAATCTTCACCGGCTCGACATGCTGGTGAACCGGTCCCCGCCGATCGATCCGCTGCGGCACGCCGGGCCCGTTCGCGGGCGTCGGCGCCGCCGCGACCTTGCGCCGCCGGCTCACGCGGAAGCCGAGGCCGAGCCCGTTCGGATCGCGCGTGCACGCCAACCCGTGCGGACCGGTCGCGATCTCCGCGCCGTCGCGCAGGCGCGCGAGACTTCCTGCAATTCCTGCTCGCTGTCGGCGCCCCAGATCACCTCGCGAACCGTATTGCCGGGTTCGATCGGCGGTGGCAGGTCGGGTGCGTCCTTGGCGCGCACGATTACCTCGCCGCCGTCCTTCGTCTCATAGACGAGCCGGCCCGGCTCGGCGGAGATCGGGCGCGTTCCCCAATCGTCGAGAAACCGCTTTGCCTCGGCAACATCGGCGACCCCGAACACCACGGCGTCGATTTCGGAAAACGCCATCGCTCCCTCCCGTCCGCCGGTCAGAACTTGCCGGCATTGCGCAGCTCGGAAAGCTGCGCGCGCGCCTCCCGGGCGAGGTAGCGGCGCAGCCGGATCACCCCGGCGTCATGCTGGTACAGCATCTCGAACTTCTCCAGTCCCGGGCCGATGCCGTCGAGCATCTCGCGGTCCTGCTCCAGCACCTGCCAGTGTCGCGGCTCGAGCATCGTTTTGTAGAGGAAGCGCCAGACATCGCGCTGCCAGCCCGACACCTTGCGCACCCGCCAGAAGAACGCCGCCGAATTGGTTTCATCGATCGGCGTGACGATCGAGACGATGCCGAAGTTCCCGCCGGGGCCGCCGGTCGCCGGATAGGGGATCTCCAGCCGGACGTAAAGCGCGCCGTCGTCGGCGAGTTCGCTCCAGTCGAAGTTCACGTCGCGCTGGCCGGTCTTCTCGAAAAAGAAGCCCTTTGGCGTATCGCGGGTGGCGAACACCGCCTGCGTCTCGCCCTGATACATCGTATGCGAGTTGGCGTGCAGGAAGGTCCCGTGCATCGGGTCCATCAGATTGTCGTACACATAGCGCCAGGGCGCATTCCAGTCGGCGTAGCAGAGGAAGTGGCGGTACTCCTCACCGGCGAGCTCCGGGGGCGGATCGAACGCCGCCGCCGTCTCGTGCAGCGCGTCGCCGAACCAGGCGAAGATCGCGCCGGCGATCTCGCACGCGGGATAGGTCCGCACCGCCTTCTTGCCTTCGAGCGGGCAACCCGGCTGGCCGGGGACCGCCAGCACCGTGCCGTCCGGCCCCACCTCCACGCCGTGATAGATGCAGCGCAGCCGATCGCCCTGGTTGGTGCCGCGCGACAGCGGCACGGAACGGTGCGGGCAACGATCGGTCTGCACGTGCACCGCGCCCCGTGCATCGCGCCACAGCACGAGCTTTTCGCCGAGACGGATGATGCCGAGCGGCTTGTCCCCGGTGGCGACGAAGCGGGCGGGCAGCAGCGGCCACCAGCGATTGCGCAGGCCGGTGCGGAGATAGCCCTGGATCTCCTGATCGGTGAGCGGGGGGCGCGCGGGAGCGGCAGCAGATACGGTTGCCGGCCGTTGCAGGGTGGTGGTGCTCATGGCCTCAGGCTCCCAGCTCGCGCATCGTCGCGGTGAAATTCTCGACGCTCCAGGCCCCGCCCGCGCGCGGACGAACGCGCGAGGCATTGAGCGCCTCCACCAGTCCATCCAGCTCGTAGGCGCCGTTGCCGAAGGCATTCTCGATCGCGCGCGCCAGCGCCGTTTCCCACTCGGTCGGCTCCCGCTCGCGGCTCTGGTGCGGGCTCAAGTAAGGAAAGACATATCCGTTCATGTCCGTTGCTCCCGTTCTCTGCTGAGGGTTCAGACGTCGAGCACCAGCCGCGCGCCCTTGGCGCGAGAGACGCAAGTCATCATCACTTCGTTCGCCGCGCGCTCGGCGGTCGAGAGGATGCTGTCACGGTGCTCGACCTCGCCCTCCAGCACCCGGCATTCGCAGGTCCCGCAAACGCCCTGCTCACAGGAGCGCGGCACCTCGATCCCGGCCTCGGTGAGCGCCTCGAGCACGCTCTTCTCCGGTGGCACCACCAACGCCACACCCGATTGCGCACACACCAGCTCGAACGTTCCCGCCGCCTGATCCTCGGCAAGCGCGCGGGGTGCGAACCACTCGAAGTGCACGGTGCCTTCCGGCCAGGCGGCGGTCGCCTGCTCCACCGCCGTCATCAGCCGCTCCGGCCCGCAGCAGTAGAGCACGGTGTCGGGCTGCGGCGCGGCGAGCGCGGCGACATCGAGCCGGTTGCCGGATTCGGAGGCGTGCAGCACCACCTCGCCGCCGAGCGCGCGCGCCTCGTCGAGGAACGCCGCCTCGCTCGACCGCCGCGTGCAGAACAGCAGCGTCCAGCGCGCGCCGGCGCCGGAGGCTTCGCGCAGCATCGGCAACAGCGGCGTGATGCCGATGCCGCCGGCGATGAACAAGTAGCGCGACGCGGGGACGAGCGGGAAATTGTTGCGCGGTATTCCGACGCTGATCAGCGCCCCGGGCCGCAGCTCGTTGTGGACGATGCGCGACACCCGCCCGCCCTCCACCTCACGGACACCGACGCGGTAGATCGTGCGGTCCGCCGGATCGCCGCACAGCGAGTACTGGCGCACCAGCCCCTCGCCGAGATGAAGATCGATATGCGCGCCGGGGCCGAACGGCGGCAGTTCGCCAGCTTCGGGGTGCATGAAGTCGAGCGATAGCACCCCCGGCGCCTCCCAGGTGATACGCCGGAGGCGAAGCGTCAGGCGCTCGACGCTCGGCAGCGGGCCGTTCAACATGACGACCCGCCCGCCGCGCCGGCGGGCGGCCCGGCGAAGCGTTGGGCAAAAGGACCGATCGCGGTCATGTCAACCTCGACGACCCGGGGGCCGGCCGCGCCCAGCGCCGCGTCCAGCGCCGGGGCGAAGGCTTCGGCGGACGCGACCCTCGCATGGGGCAGCCCGACGGCGCGGCAGATCAGCGCGAAATCCGGCGTCAGGATGTTGGCATAGACTTGTCGGCCGCCGGTACTGAGCATCCTGGATATTGCGGATCACCCCGTAGCCCCGATCGTTCATCAGCACGAAGACGACATCCGCTCGCGTCTCCACCGCGGTCGCGAGCTCGCCGACCATGAGCTGCGCGCCGCCGTCGCCGATCAGGGCGATGGTCTTGGCCGGCTCGCCCGCCAGCGCCGCGCCGATCGCCATGGCGATGCCCTGGCCAATGCCGCCGCCGAGCGCATGCACGCCGAGATGCGGCGCGGCGATGCGCACGAGGCGATTGCCGAAGGTGCTGTTGGCGATGGTGACATCGCGCACCCAGGGATGGCGTCCCGGCTCGACGCGCGCACCGAGCGCATCGGCGATCGCGCCATAAGGTCCGAGGGCCGCCCGCAACGCCGCCTCGGAGGCTGCCCGCGCCTCGCCGACGGACCGCAGGAAGGCTTGGTCCACCGGCAGAGCGGCGGGCAGGCGGGCAAGCAGGCCCTCGAGCGCAAGCCGTGCATCGCCGGCGACGAACAGCTGTGTCGGATAGTTCCGTCCCGCCTGCGTCGTGTCGGCGTCGATCTGCGCCAGCAGCCGCGGCAAGCGAAGCGTGTTGTTGCGCGTCTCGTTGCCGCGCAGCCGCGAGCCCACCACGATCATCAGATCGGCATCATCGTAGAGGCGCTGCGCGTCCTCGGTCATGGTGAAGGCGCCGAGGCTGTGCGGGTGAGCCTCCGCCACCACGGCGCGACCGTTGGTGCTCGTCACCACCCCGAAGCCGCGATCGGCGAGTGCGGCGGCGGACGCCGAGGCGCCGCGCGCGCCGCCGCCGAGCCACAGCATCGGCCGCGGGGACCGCATGACCATCGCAGCCAGCGCATCGAGCCGCCGAGGGTCGGGCAGGGCCGGTTCCACATGGCAGCTTGCCGGGCCGGGCCGGGACGGAGCAACGGCGCGCTGCACATCCACGGGTATCTCGAGGCTGACCGGACCCGCGGGTGCGGTGAGCGCAGTGCGCGCCGCCGCCGCCACCGCATCGGCTGCCGCCCGCGGCTCCCACAGCCGGACATACTCCTTGCTGATCGCCTTCAGCATCTCCGGCTGGCGCCGCACGTCGTGGATGGCGGCGCGGTCGCGATCGATGAAGGCGCGATCCACCTGCGTGGTGATGTGCAGAACCGGGGAGCCCGCGGTCAGCGCTTCCACCTGCGCGCCCGCGGCATTGCCGGCGGCGGTGCCGGTGCTGGTGAGGGCGACGCCGAGCCGGCGGGAGACGCGGGCGTAGGCGTCGGCCATATTCATCGCCCCCGCCTCGCCACGCGCGGGCACGAAACGGATGCGCCCCTGGCGCGCCACCGCATCAAGGATCGGCATGTTGTGAATTGAGATCACGCCGAACATCGTGGTGACGCCCAGATCGGCGAGCGCGCGGGCAACGGCTTCGCCCGCGGTCTCCGTCTCGGTGCCGGCATCAAGCTGTCCTGGCTGGTCCATTGCGCGCGATCCGTTCGTCAGATGTGCGTGGAGGTGAGTTCGCTCGAGCAGGTTGGCGATCACGGCGGGAGCTTCTTGCGGCAGCGCGTGGCCGACATTCGGAACCTCGACCAGCTGCAAGCCGTGCGCGAGAGCGGCGAAGGCGAGCCGCGCGCCCGCCGGCGGCGTCACCGTGTCCTCGGCGCCGACCGCGACCAGCGCCGGCGCGGCGATCCGCGCGGCGTCGGCGAGCAGGTCGCCCGCGCCAAGCGCCCGCACGGCTTGCGCATAACCTTCGGAACGCATGGTCGCCATCGCCTGCCGGACCGCCGCCACGATATCGGACTTCGCTTCGGGGCGATGCACAAGTCGCGGGGCGCGAGCCGCGGCGAAAGCGGCCGGGCCAAGGCGCTGGAGATCGGCGATCCGCGCTCGGGCGGATTGCGGAAGCGGCGCACCGGGCGGCACGCCATAGCCCGGAGCGGGGGAGAGCAGCGCAAGCGCCGCCAGGCGGTCGGGGTGCAAGGCGGCAAACGAGGCGGCAAACAGCGCGCCGAGCGAGTGCCCGGCCAGCACGACCCGGGACAGCCCGAGTTCGTCGAGCACGGCGGCGAGCCGCGCCGCGTAATCCGCCGGCGCCGGCGCGGCTTCGGGAAGCGGCGCGGAATTGCCATAGCCCGGCGCATCCCAAGCGATGGCTTCGATGCGCCGATCAAGCATCGCCAACAAAGGTTCCCAGCTTGCCGCGCGGCTGCCGATCCCGTGCAGCAGCACGAGCGGGTTGCCGCCCCCGGCACCGGGGCGGCGCAAAACCACGGTGCCGGCCGCCCGCTCCTGCCGCAGCGCGATGTCGGGGCGCCTCATGCGAACACGAATCCCGCATTCACGGGCAAAGTCTGCCCGGTCAGCGCGAGCGCGCCTCGGGTCAGCAGGAACACCACCGTCGCGGTGATGTCCTCGGCGGTTTGCGACCCGGGGACGGCGCGGCCGTTTTCGTAGAGCCGGTGCCGCTCCTCGGGCACATAGGCGGTGGCCTCGTTGCGGAGGATACCGGGCGCGACCGCCGTCACTCCCACTCCGTCCGGTCCCAGCTCGCGGGCGAGCGAGCGGGTCATCGCCAGAACCGCTCCCTTGCTCGCGACATATGCCAGCAGTCGCGGAGCACCCCAAAGTGCGGTGTCCGAGGCGATGTTGACGATGCGCCCGGAGCCGCCGGCGCGAAGCATGGGCGCGAGCGCACGGGTGAGCAGCCAAGTGCCGCGAACATTCACGCGCATCACGCGATCCCAGACCTCGGGATCGATCTCGTCGAAGGCGGGCCCGCCGATCGCGGTCGCGATGGCGGCATTGTTCACCAGCCCATGCACAATGCCTTCCCTGCCGGCGATATCGGCCGCGACTGCGGCGATGGAGGCCGGCTCGGCGAGATCCAGCGGCAGAAAGCGCGCCGGAAAGCCGGCATCCGCCAGGCCGGCCGCGACCGCCGCCCCGGCTTGCGCCAGCACATCGGCGAGCACGAGCCGCGCTCCGGCCTCGGCAGCCGCCCGCGCGATCGCCCGCCCGACGCCGCGCGCGGCACCCGTCACGACGACCGTCCGATCGAGAAGCAGGCGCGACGCACCCGGGCCGGTCGGCTCGATGGCAGGCGTTGCGGAGCGAGATCCCGACATCAGCGCGGACCCTCCTCATTTACCTTCGCAATCCGGGTGTCGAGGCCGGACCGGATCGTTACGTGTGCATCGACAATCGTTGTGATGAGACGGTAGTCGCGCCTGCCGGGTCTGCCCGGGTGGCATTTTATCAGCAAAATGGTGGATGCAATTTGACGCAGCTTCGGTGCTACCGTCGGGTCAGTCCAGCATCACATCCGGAAGGAGCTGCCCATGGACAGCGTCACCGAGGCCCTCACACCGCGTCCGGACGTCGCGTCCAGACCGCAGGTGGTCCGTCACACCGACAAGACGTTCGACTGGGATGCCTTTCCCGGGAATCGCGGTTTCCCCGAGCTCGCGCGCGCGCAGATGCGCTATATCGGCGCCGGCGGTTCGCCCAAGGTCGGCGAGGCGGGAACCCTGGCGCCCGAGCACTTCACGCTCAGCCTGATCCACAAGCCGGTCGGCAACTACGCCGCCTGCCACGCCCACGAGATCGAGGAATTGTTTCTGATCATCGCGGGCGTGCTGACCGTCGGCTGGGAGCGCGACGGCGAAGTGGTCGAGGTGCGCCTCGGCCCGAAGGACATGATCCTCAACGCCCGCGATGTCGGCCATGGTTTCCGCAACGACGGCGTCGAGCCGGTGCTGATGTCGATCAGTGTCGATGTCGGCAAGCCGCTGCCGCCGCGATATCTCTATCACCCGAAGAACACCGATCCCGCGCTGGCGCGCAGCTTCGGCGCCGCGCCGGGTAACACGCTGCGCTTCGATCGGGCCGGCACCCACCCGCTGCAGCGGGCGATGTCGCGCTCGGTGATCCGCCACGGTGAGCAGAGCATCGCGTGGGATCCGGCCGGCTTCGCCCGCAAGATCTATGTCGGGCCGGGCGGCATCGAGAGCGACACCTGCCGCAAGGAGATGCTGAGCATCCCGGCCGGCGTGGGCGTGCGGCCTTATGCGCGCGCGGAGGAGGATGCGCTGCTCGTGCTCGAGGGCGGTCTCACCGTGGGCTGGGAGGACGGCGGCGAACGCGTCGAGACCGAACTCGGCCCGCGCGACCTCGTGCTCAACCCGGCCGGACGGCCGCACTGGTTTCGCAACAACAGCGCCGGGCCCTGTGTGGTATGGTCGGTGATCGGCACCGCCGAGGCGGAGCGCGTACGCTTCGAGCGCGCCTGAAGCTAAGAGACCGCCCTGCCGGTCGCGGGCGGGGCGGCGAAGCCGAGCCCCGTGGAGATGGCGGCGGCCGCATCGAGCACCTGGCGCACCGGTGCGGCGGCCGTCCCGCCGCCGTTGCCGCGGGAGATGGCGCCGGCGACGTTGATCGCCGCCACGACGCTGCCGCCGACGTCGCGCACCGGCGCGGCGACGCTGGCGATGCCGTGTTCGAACTCCCCGATTTGCACGACATGGCCGCGCGCGTCGTCGCGCCGCGTCTGCGCCAGCAATGCCGCAAGGGTGGTCGGCGTTCGCGGTCCGACGCCCATCAGGCGCCTGCCGGCATAGCGCGCTCGCAGCTCGGTTTCGCTCAGTGCGGCGAGCAGGACCCGGCCCATGGAGGTGGCGTGCGCCGGCAGCCGGCTGCCGACATGGACGATACTCGCCAATCCCCGCCGCGTCGGCACGCGCAGCAGATAGACGACCTCGGCGCCCTCAAGCACGCCGAGATGCGCCGATAACCCGGTGACGTCGCGCAACGCCTCGAGATGCGGCAGCGCGACCGGCACCAGATCGCGCGAGGCGAGATAGCCATAGCCGAGCCGCAGCACGGCCGGTCCGAGCGTGTAGCTGCGGCTCGCGCCCTCGTGCTGGAGGAACCCGAGCTCGCTCAGGGTGTAGGCGATCCGGAACACCGCAGAGCGCGTGACCCCCGCCGCGGCGGCGAGTTCGCCCAGCGTGAGCCGCGGGCGTTCGGGGGTGAAGGCTTGCATCACCTCGAGCCCGCGGATGAGCCCGGGCACCAGGTAGCGGTCCTCGTTCGCCTTCCCGGCCGGTGTTTTGCGCATGAAACGCCGTCTAGCATGGGCGGCGATCGACGGCGACGGCTTCAGCCCCGAACCTCGTCCGTCAACTCGGAAGCTCAGGCAGAAGAGCAGGGTTGCGCCAGCCCTGAACGCCATCGACCGTGACCGACGGCGTGCCGCCCACCACCGACAGGATAGCCGGGCGTTCTATTTCCAGACGCCACCCGGTTCGCAGGAGTGCGTCAAAGAGTCTTCCCTCGATCGGTCGCGAGTGGGTGCCGATGACGAGATAGGCTATCTTGTCGCCAAGCGTGCCGAGGCAACCCTCGACCAGGTCGGCTTCACCCCCCTGGATGTCGATATGCAGAAGATCGATCCGGGGATGCTCCGCGGCGAGGTCGGCCAGCGGGATCATCGGCAACTCATCGTGGCTGCCGCGGGCGACGGCGGTTTGGCGCTGCGCGTCGCCGGCATTGAAGATCGGCTCCGAACCCCACCCGAATTCGGGGCTCTCCTGGCGAGGGAACAGCGCGAATCCCGGGGCTGCGGCGGCGATCCCGCGCTTCAAGCGTGACCTGCTCGGCGCTAAATCCGTTGGCCTCGCAGGCCTCGCGGGCGAACGCGAGGTGCGCCTCGTCGCCTTCGATACCGATCAAATGTACCCGCAGGCCGGCGCGTCGCGCCGCAACGCCCGAGTTGTTCATCCAGCATCCCCAGCCGCAGCCGAGCTCGATCATCGTGAAGCTGTGGCGGGCGAGGTCCACGGCTCGCAAGACCGCACCCCACTCGGCAATATCGGCATGCCAATTGGCCGGAATCGGAATGGCCTCGATCTGCCCGGAGCGCGGTTCGAGAATGTGCGGGAAGAATTTCGGGTCGATGGCCACGCCGAGGAAATTCACGACAAGGCCCGGCCGCGCCTTCACATCCGGCGCAGCGTGCCGCCGCATGATCTCCTGCGCATCGAAGCTCGCATGGTAGTGAAAGAAGGGAGACGACACGGGCGAGCTTGCCGCCGCCAGCTGCTCCGCCAGACTGTTGCGCTCCGCAAGCAGCGTGTTGCGGGACGCATGGAGGCGGCGGATCGGGGGTATTCGCAGAATCGCGTCTTGAATAAAGCTCATTCCGCCGCGATCGCCGCCGGCTCGCCCGCCGGGGCGCGTAAGCGCGCCAGCAACTCCGCCCGCCGCGCCATCGCCTTGGCGCGGTTCTCCGCCTTCACCGGACCGAAGCCGCGGATGATGTCGGGCAGTTCGGCGAGCGCGATCGCGTCGGGCGCAGTGCGGGGGCTGAGCGCGGAGAGCGCGATGCGCACGTCGCTGCGATATTGACCGAGCAGCGCCCGCTCCTGCCGCCGCTCCTGCTGCCAGCCGAACGGGTCGAGCGGTGTGCCGCGCAGGCGCTTGCCGTGGCGCAGCAGTCGGAACAGCGGCAGCGCCACGCGCCCCGACAGCGCGATCTTGCGCGGCCGCCCGGTGGCCGGGTCCGGGCGCGAGATCAGCGGCGGCGACAGATGGAACACCGGCGCGCTGCCGTAGGTCGCCGCGGCGTGCAGACGGGCGACTTCGTATTCGTCCTTGTACGCCATGATACGGAACAGGTTCTCGGCCACTGCGCGGGCGAACCGCCCGGCGCCGCCGAGCGCGGCCACCTCGCCGGCGCGCGCCGCCTCGACGAAGTCGCGATAACGGCGCGCGGTGCGACGGCTCTGATAGGCGGCGAGCCGCGCCGCGCGGTCGGCGATCAGCACATCGAGATCGGCCGGCGGCGATGCTTCGGGCTGCACGATTTCGCCGGCGAGTTCCGGGTTCTCGGCCAAAATCCGGCCCCAGAGGAAGGCGCGCCGGTTCAGCGCCACCGCGGCATCATTCAGCTCGATGGCGCGCAAAATCGCCGCCTCGCCGACCGGGATCAGGCCACGCTGCCACGCCAGGCCGAGCAGCAGCGTGTTCATCGCCTGCGCATTGCCGAACAGCCGCTCGGCGATGCGTGCGGCGTGCAGATAGCGGCTGGCCTCGGCGTCGGTCGCGCGCTCGATGGTGCGCCGGTGCAGCCCGGCATCGATCTTCAGATCGGGGTCGAACTTGAAATCGGCGCTGGCGGCGAGGTCGAGATTGCCGATCACCGCGGCATGTTCGGCGCAGCGCTCCAGAACCCCGGGCCCCGCGCCCACCGCAAGGTCGGCCGCGATCAGCAACTCGGCCTCGCGCAGCGGGATGCGCACCACATCGAGCTGATCGGGCTCGCCGATCTGCACATGCGCGACCACGGTCCCGTTCTTCTGCGCCAGCCCGGTGAAATCGAGCGTGCGCACTTCCCTTCCCTCGAGATGGGCGGCCATCGCCAGCACCTTGCCGGCGGTGATGATGCCGCCGCCGCCGATGCCGGCGAACAGCGCCCGCCACGGCGCGCGTGCGGCCGGCGACGGCACCGGCAGCGTCGCGGCCAATGCCTCCTCGCGGGCGGCCCAGCGCGGGTCGGCCTCGGGCGCGCGCGGCGCGCCGGCAACGGTCACGAAGCTCGGGCAGAAGCCCTTGAGGCAGGAGAGATCGACGTTGCAGGCGGTCGGATTGATGCGCCGCTTGCGGCCGAGCGGCGTCTCCTCCGGCTCGATCGCGATGCAGGACGACTGGATGGAACAATCGCCGCAATTCTCGCAAACGTCGGCGTTGATCTGCACGCTCCGCTGCGGCTCGGCGAGCTTGCCGCGCTTGCGCCGGCGCCGCTTCTCGGTGGCGCACACCTGATCGTAGATCAGCACCGAGACGCCTTCATACTCGCGCAGGCGCCGTTGCACGGCGTCCAGCGCCTCGCGGGTGTGCCGCGTGGCGCCGCGCGGCAGCGCCTCCGCCGCGGGCAGGCGCTCGGGTTCGTCGGCGACCACGGCGATCCGACCCGCCCCCTCGGCCGCAACCTGGGCGGCGATCTGGGCGACCCCGTAGCCGCCCTCGGCGGGCTGGCCGCCGGTCATCGCTACCGCATCGTTGACCAGGATCTTGTAGGTGATCGACGCCTTGGCGGCGACCGCCTGGCGGATCGCGAGGATGCCGGAATGGGTGTACGTTCCGTCGCCGATATTGGCGAACATGTGCTTGACGTCGATAAACGGCGCGAGGCCGACCCAGGTCGCGCCCTCGCCGCCCATGTGGGTGAAGGTTCGGGTCTCGTCGCCATGATCGAGCGCCATGAAATGGCAGCCGATCCCGGCGGTGGCGAGACTGCCGTCCGGAAGCTTGGTCGAGGTGCCGTGCGGGCAGCCGGCACAGAATGCCGGGATGCGCCGCAGCAGCCCGGCCGGGCAATTCATCGGCTCCGGAAGGCGTGGCTCGGCGACCGGAAGGCCGGCCGACGTTAGAAAGCGGGCGAGCGCCGCCGCAACCGACTCGGGTGACAGCTCGAGCAGCGGCGAGAGCAGGCGTTCGCCGCGCCAATCCGTCTTGCCGGCGATCTCCGGCCGCTGATCGGCCGGCAAGTTATACAGCGCATCGCGGATCTGCGCTTCAACGAAGCTGCGCTTCTCCTCGACCACCAGGATCGCCCGCTTGCCGCGCGCGAAATCGCGCAAGCCCGCGGACTCGAGCGGCCAGGTAAGGCCGATTTTGTAGAGCGCGATCTCCGCGTGCTCGGCGAAGCCGAGGCGGCGCAGCGCCGCCAGCGCGTCCGTGTGCGCCTTGCCCACGGTGACGATGCCGATCGGCGCGTCGGCGGCCCCGGACACGAGGCGATCCAGGCGATTGGCGCGCGCCCAGGCGAGCACGGCCGGCAGCCGTTCATCGACCACCCGCCGCTCCAGCTCCAGCCGGTCGGCCGGGAAGGCAAGGCGCGGGTCGTAGTTGAGGCCGTGCGGCGGGGTGGCGAAGTCGGGGAGCGCGAAGGCGCGCAGCTCCGGAATGGTGAGCGTCTCCGACTGCTCGGCGGTCTCGGCGGTGGTTTTGAGCGCGACCCACAGGCCGGAGAAGCGCGACAGCGCGATGCCGGCCAGCCCGAAATCGACGATGTCCTCGACCGAGGCCGGGTTGAGCACGGGGATGAACCAGCCGGCGAACAGCGGCTCGGTCTGATGGGGATAGGTGGAGGAGTGCGCGCCGTGGTCGTCGCCGGCGACCGCCAGGATGCCGCCGAGCGCCGAGGTGCCCAGCATGGTCGCGCAATGCAGCGCATCGCCCGAGCGATCGACGCCGGGGCCCTTGGCGTACCACATGCCGAACACGCCGTCGGTCTTGTGGGCGGGAAAGGCGTCGATCTGCTGCGTGCCCCACAGCATGGTGGCGGCGAGGTCTTCATTGAGGCCGGGCTGGAAGCGGACGTCGTTGGCGCTCAGCAGTGCCTGGCGCCGCCAAAGTTCCTGATCGAGCCCGCCGAGCGGCGAGCCGCGATAGCCGGAAATGAGGCCCGCCGTCCGCCGCCCGGCAGCGCGGTCGAGGCGCTTTTGCTCCAGCAGCACCCGCACCAGCGCCTGCACGCCCGACAACAGAACCGGTCGGTCGAGATCGGTGAAGCGGCTTTCGAGGGTGAGGTCGGCGAGACGGCCGAGGCCGATATCCATGGATGTGCCTTCCCGGGGCGCGGCGGGCCATGCTGCCCGCGTTCCTGACGATTACCTAGTCGGCGCCCGCCGCTCCCGCAATGGACGGCCCGGGGGTGGACGCGGGCGACGCGAAGCGCAAGATATAGGCGAAATTTTGCCGTTTTCGGCCGAGTTTTTGAGGAGGGGGGCATGGACGCCCAACGCATGAGCCGCCGCCAGCAGGCGTTTCGGACCGATTTTCGGACCCGGATCGCCGCCGCCTACCACGGTTGGGCGCATGTGGCACTGATCTTCGCCATCGGCGTGGCGGCGATCTGGTTCTGCGCGAGCCGGATCGATCGCCCGGCTTGGCCGGCGTTCCTGATGATTCCGATAGCCTTTTGCATCTCCAACGTCTTCGAGTGGTGGATCCATCGCTTCGTGATGCACCGGCCCGTCTCCGGCTTCATGGGCATCTACAAGCGCCACACCCTGGCGCACCACCAGTTCTTTACCGATATCGAGCCGACATTCGACAACAGCCGCGATTTCCGCATCGTCTTCTTTCCGCCCTATGCGCTGGTGGCCTTCATCGGCCTGTCGATCCCGCCGGCGGCGATTCTGATGGCGGCGGGAGCGCCGAATGCCGGATGGCTGCTGCTGATCACCAACGTGGCGCTCTATCTGAACTACGAGCTGTTCCATTATTGCTGTCACGTGAAGGACGATCGGCTGGTGCGCCACATCCCGATCGTCAATTCGCTGCGTCGCCACCATATCGCGCACCACAACACGGCGATCATGATGGAGCGGAATTTCAACCTCACCTATCCGATCGCCGACTGGTTCTTCGCCACCTCCGATCTGTCGCGCGGGGTCTTGGGGCATCTGTTCAACGGTTATAATTCGCGCTTCGTGATCCCGAACCTCAAGCGGGTGCGCAACACCGCCGACGATCCGCGCGCCGGTCGGCCGGTGATGGCGGCGGAGTAAAGCGATGGCCTCGCCCTTCGCCGCCGACGCCCCCGGCAAGCTGAAGCGCGGCCGCGCCAGCCTGATCGGCGGCTTCGCCACCGGGCTTTGCGTGCTGGCGCTGTGGCTCGCCTACGAGATCGGGTTCGCGGGCGGGTTGCAGCCCGGATGGACCGCGGCAGGCGTGATCGCTTCGGCCTGCGTCGCGGCCTGGGTGCGGCTGGCCGATTTGTAGGCGCTTAGCCGTCCGAGAGCATCCTTCCCGTAATCCGTCGGCGGCCATGCACGATGCGGAGAAATCGTTACCGTGCCGTCATCGGTGCTCCTCCCCCGGTCATGGTCGGCCCACGGGACCGGCCAGAGCCGGCCCGAGGACGGCTCCGGCCGACCATCCATGCCTTCGGTGCCAAGAGACTTGCGTACATGCAACAAAGGCGTGGATGCTCGCGCCAAGCGCGAGCATGACGGTCAACTCGCGCCATCAATCCTTAGGTCGGGCGAGCCGAGCGGAATTACGCGCCTGGTGTTCTTCGCGGCTGATGACTTCGCCGCGTGAAACAGCCTCGATTGCTTCGACGACGGCGGGCCTTGCCCAGTCGAGTTCATCGCCTTCATCGGCCATGCTTGCATCGATGAGACGGCCGATCGCATCCTCGAGCGATGCGAAGTCGCCGCGCGCGATGTGCCGTTCGAGCCATGCCCGCTGGTCGGGTGTAAGGGCTGTCATTACGCAAGATTACCGCGTTTGCGCCTTCAAATTCACACCGCACTGAGCGCGGTCTTTTCCGCCGGCCCGCATTACGCGACACTGCGCGGCAACTCAACCGCGGTGATCCGATGCTCGACGACGGCCGGTTCGACTTCATCGTGACCGGCGCCGGATCGGCCGGTTGCGCCGTCGCCGCCCGGCTTTCGGAGTCGGGGCGCTACCGCGTGCTGCTGCTCGAAGCCGGCGGGCGGGATCGCAATCCGTGGATTCACGTCCCGCTCGGCTATTCTAAGCTGTTCTGCCATCCGCGCCTCAACTGGCGCTTCGAGAGCGAGCCGGAGCCGAACCTGAACAACCGGCGCCTCTATCAGCCGCGGGGCAAGATGCTGGGCGGCACCAGCTCGCTCAACGGGATGGTGTACATGCGCGGCACCGCGGCCGATTACGACGAGTGGCGTCAGCGCGGCAATGAAGGCTGGGACTGGGACTCCGTCCTGCCCTTCTTCCGCAAGTCCGAGGACAACGAGCGCGGGCGAAGCGAGTCCACGGCGCCGGCGGACCACTCCGGGTCAGTGATCAGCGCCATCCTCCGGAGCTTGCGCGCGCGATGCTGGAAGCCGCCGTTCAGGCGGGCATCCCGCGCAACCGGGACTTCAATGGCCCGCACCAGGAGGGCGCCGGCTACTACCAGACCACCACCGCCAATGGCCGTCGCTGGAGCGCCGCGGCGGCGTATCTGCGCCCGGCCCGCAGGCGCGCCAATCTCGCCATCGAGACCGAGGCGCAGGCGACGCGCATCCTGGTCGAGAATAACCGCGCCGTCGGCGTTGAATACCGCAGCCCCGCCGGGCTGCGGACCGCGCGCGCATCCGGCGAGGTCATCGTATCGGGCGGTGTCTATGGCTCACCGCAGCTCCTCCAGCTCTCCGGAATCGGGCCGGGCGAACTGCTGGCCCAGCACGGCATCGACGTGGTGCATGAGCTGGCGGGCGTCGGCGCCAACCTGCACGATCACTTCAACACTTACGTCTCCTTTCGCTGCCCGCGCTTCGTGACGCTGAACGAGTTGCACGCCTCCGCCTGGCGCAAGACTGTGGCGGGCGCCCAATACGCATTCTTCCGGCGCGGCCCGATGGCCGGCATCGGGCTGTATGTCGGCGCCTTCACCCGGACCGATCCGAGGCTGGAGCGGCCCGACCTGCAAATGAACATGTTCGCCTGGAGCGTGCTGGAGCGCACCAGAACCGGGATCGTCGCGCACAAATTCCCAGGCTTCTCCCTGAGCCCCGTCCATCTGCGGCCGGAGGGGCGCGGCACGGTGCGGATCAAAAGCCGCGATCCCGCCGAAGCGCCGGAAATCCGCTTCAACTTCCTCCGCAGTGACTATGACATCCGGGCGCTGCTGTTCGGAATGCGGCTCGCCCGCCGGATCGCCGGGCAACCGGCGCTCCGGACTTTCGTCAGCGGCGAAACCTTGCCGGGCGCCGATGCGCACTCGGACGCGGCGCTGCTCGCCGACATCCGCGCGCGCGGGGTCTCCAATCTTCATCCGGTGGGCACCTGCCGCATGGGGCGCGAGGTGAATGCGGTGGTCGACCCGCGTCTGCGGGTGCAAGGGATGGCCGGCTTGCGGGTGGCGGATGCGTCGATTATGCCGGCGATCGTCGCCGGCAACACCAACGCGCCGAGCATCATGATCGGCGAGAAGGCGGCGGCGATGGTGCTGGAGGACGCCTCGGCCGCCCGGTGACGACGTTTTTGAGGGTTGAATGATCGGCGCCCCCGCTCCATCCTCTTCTCTCGACCGGCGAAACCTCGGAAGTGGGTGCGGATATTCCATCCAAGTCGCTTTTTTTTGCGGCGAAAGGCGCCAGTAGCTTGCCTCTAGGGGAAGACGGCGGGGAGGAAAGTGTGCCTTCCGATTGCGGCCGTCTCCAGCAGGAACTGGAGCGCCTTCGCGGGCAGCTCTCGGAATCCGAGAACAAGAGGACCGGGCTCGTCGAAGAGCTGCGGCAGCGGATCAAGGCGCGGGACGAATTCCTCGCCGCCGTCGCCCACGAACTCCGCAACCCGATGACCCCGATCACGCTCCAGCTCAGTGCGGCATTGCGCATTCTCCGCAAGGCCGATGTCGGCTGCCGGGAGGCCGCCCTGGCGCGGCTGGAGAGCCTCGGGCGGTCGATGGATCATTACCTCCAGCGCGTCACCGTGCTGCTGGACCTCAGCCAGATCAGTTCGGGGCACCGGGCAGCTGGAAATCACCGAGGTCGATCTCTCCGCCCTGGTGCGGGATATCGTGGACGCCCGCCGGGAGCAAGCCGCGAATGCCCGCTCGATACTGCGCGCGGAGGTCATGGAGGGCGTGGTCGGCGCGTGGGATCGGATGGCGCTGGAGCAAGTGATCGAAAATCTGATTTCAAATGCAATTAAATACGGCGAGGGCAAGCCGATCGTAGTGACGCTCATCGCCGATGCCGGAACCGCGCTGCTGGCGGTGCGCGACGAGGGGATCGGGATTGCTCCGCAGGACCAGGAGCGCATCTTCGGTCACTTCGAACGCGCGGTGACGCGCCGCACGCAAGGCGGTTTCGGCGTCGGGCTGTGGATCGCGAGCCGCCTCGTGCGCGCCATGCGCGGCGACATCGCCGTTGCCAGTCAACCCGGCGCGGGCGCCACCTTCACGGTGACTTTGCCGCTTCCGGGCGGAGCCGTCATGACCGAAACGATCCCCCGCGTCCCGAGCGGCGTTCCGGGATTGGACGTGGTCCTGCGCGGCGGCTTTCTGCGCGGCGGGCTTTATATCATTCGCGGCGCCCCCGGCGCCGGCAAAACCGTCCTCGCCAATCAGATCTGCTATCATCACGCGGCGCAGGGGCAACGGGCGCTATACGTCACGCTGCTGGCCGAGAGCCATGCGCGCATGATGCTGCATCTCGGCTCGCTGACCTTCTTCGACCCGGCGAAAGTGCCGGATCTGGTCTATTACGCCAGCGGCTACGGCACCATGGAGGAGGAAGGGCTGAGGGGGCTGCTCGAGCTGCTGTTACGCGAGGTGCGGGCGCGCCAGGCAACATCCTCATCCTGGACGGGCTGGTTACGGCCGAGGAGAAGGCCGGCCCGGGTCAGGAGTTCAAGAAGTTCATCCACCTGCTGCAAACCCAGGCGGGCATCGTCGATTGCACGATGTTCCTGCTGACCAGCGGCACCGGTGGGGAAGTGTCGCCGGAACAAACCATGGTCGATGGTCTGATCGACCTGAGCGACCGCCAGTACGGCTCGCGCGCCGAACGCGACCTGATGGTACGGAAATTCCGGGGCAGCGACCTCTGCGTGGCCGGCATGCGTTCGCGATCGATGAGAACGGCATCACCGTCTATCCGCGCATCGAGACGCTGCTGGCCGGCCGATTGCTGGCGTCGCCGCCGAGCGGGGCGAGCGGGCGCGGGTGAGCACCGGGGTCGCGCGACTTGACGGGATGCTGGGCGGCGGGCTTCCCGCCAATTCGACGACCATGGTGCTCGGGCCGTCTGGCACCGGGCAAGACGACGCTCGGCACCGCCTTCCTGTCAAGGCGAGCGCCGGCCGAGCGGGGGCTGTTCTTCGGCTTCTACGAGACGCCCGACCGGATCCACGCCAGGGCGCGGGAGCGCAACATGGCCCTGGCGTCGGCTGATCGATAGCGGCGACGTGAAGATCCTGTGGCATCCGCCGACCGAGCACCTGCTGGATGCGCTCGGAAGCCGGCTTCTCGATGCGGTCCGCGATCACAAGGCAACGCCGCGTCTTCATCGACGGGCTGGGCGGCTTTCAGCGAGCGGCGGTCGAGCCGGGCGGATGGAACAGTTCGTCGCGGCGCTCGCCAACGAGCTGCGGGTGTGCGGCGCAACCACGCTCTATACCTCCGAAAGCCCCGACCTCCTCGGTTCCGCCATCCGGCCGCCGGTCTCCGACGTTTCGGCCAAGGCGGAGAACCTGATCCTGATGCGGTACGTGGAGTTCCGCGCGGAATTGAATCGCGTGATCTCGATCCTGAAGCTGCGCGACGGCGCCTTCGATGTGTCGCTGCGCCGGTTCGTCATCGAACGGGAGGGGATTGTCATCGAGGACTCCCCGGCGGGCGCCGAGGGCTTGCTGTCGGGCTTCGCGCGTCAGTGCCGGAGCCGGGGCAGCCGGAGCAGTGACGCCGAGGCGGCGCGGGCGCTAGCCAATGCGCACCATCCTGGTGGTCGATGACGAGTTCGCCATAACCGCGATCCTGGAGACGATCCTCGGCGACGCCGGATATCGCGTGGTCACGGCCCCCGACGGCAAGCGCGGCCTGGCACGACTGGGCGAACATGCCCCCGATCTCATTCTGCTGAACCAGATGATGCCGGTGCTGGATGGCCCGGGAATGATGCGCGCCCCGGGAGGCGCCTCGGACGGCGGCATTCCGGTGGTGATCATGACCGCGCTCCCCGAAACGGCGATCGCGGCGGACTGCCGGGACTCCAGCGCCGGGTATCTGCGCAAGCCGTTCACCGACAGAGCGGTACTGGACGTGGTGACGCGGGTGCTGGGACCGGCTAATTCGGCGTCAGCCGCCACGGTTCATCTGGACCCCTCCCCCTCCGCGGGCGACCACCCGGGAGAGCGCCTGCCCGCTGATCCGGGGCAGCTTCGCGGCTGCGCGGCTGCTCCCTCACCCGGGGCGGCTTCGGCGATGAGCCGGAGCGGCGAATAGTCACCTCTCCCGCTGGCGGGAGAGGTCGCCGCGCGCGTGCGCGGCGGGTGAGGGCCCGCTTGCGGGAGCGTCCATCCCTCGATCACGATCCCCTCGTGAGTGCCATCCATCCCCATGGGCTCCCCCGCTCCCGCCCGTAGCCCGGCCCCCACAGGTCTGATAGCATAACTTTTCTCGCCACGGGAGCAAACGGGAGCCTCGAATGCTGGGCCTGATGCAGACCACGCCGCTGCTGGTCTCCTCGATCATTCGCCACGCCGCCATCAATCACGGCGCGACCGACGTGGTGTCGGTGATGCGACCCGATCTGCGCCATCGCTGCACCTGGGCCGACGTGGAGCGGCGCTCGCGGCGGCTCGTGCGGGTGCTGGAAGGCCTGGGCGTGCGGCCGGGTGATCGGATCGCCACCCTGGCGTGGAACACGTATCGGCATCTGGAGCTGTTCTACGCGATCTCGGGCATGGGCGCCGTGTGTCATACGGTGAACCCGCGGCTATTGCAGCGCGACATCGAATTCATCATCACCGACGCGGCCGACAGCGTGGTGTTCGCCGATGCCAGCTTTGCCGAACTGGTGGAGAGCATCGCGCCGGCCGTATCCGGTTGCGTGCGTACCGTGGTGATGATGGTCGCCGCCGACGAGATGCCGGCGCTGAGGCTGCCGCCGGGGATGGCGGTGCACTGCTACGAGGCGCTGATGGACGCGGCAAGCGATGACTATGAGTGGCCGTCGTTCGACGAGAACACCGCGAGCGCACTGTGCTACACTTCCGGAACGACGGGTCGACCGAAAGGCGTGCTCTACAGCCATCGCTCGGCGGTGCTGCACGCAATGGCTGCGAACAGCGCCGACTATTTCGGGCTGCGTGCGATCGATCGGATGCTCCCCGGCGCACCGATGTTCCATGCCGCCGCCTGGTCGGTTCCGTATACCGTGCCGATGGCCGGGGCGGCGCTGATCCTGCCCGGCCGCTTCATGGACCCGGCGAACCTGGTGCGGCTGCTGAACGAGGAGCGGGTCAGCTTCACCGGCGCGGTGCCGACGGTGTGGCTCGCGGTGCTCGGCTACCTGCGCGAGACCGGCGGCAAGCTGCCCTATCTGAAGCGCGTATTTTCGGGCGGCTCGGCGGTGCCGCGGGCGATGATCGAGGGTTTCGCCGAATACGGCGTCGAGGTGACGCAGGCCTGGGGCATGACCGAGACCAGCCCGCTGGTGACCCAAAACGCGCCGACGCCGCGCACCGAGGGTCTTCGGGGCGAGGAGGCGATGCGCGTGCAACTGAAGCAGGGCCGCCCGGTGTACGGCACCGAGATCCGTATCGTCGATGCCGAGGGCCGGGAGCTGCCCCGCGACGGCGTGGCGTTCGGTTCGCTGCTGGTGCGCGGGCCTTGGGTCTGCCGCGCGTATCTCGGCCGTGGCGCCGAGGGCGCGGCCGCTGCCGATGGCTGGTTCGCCACCGGCGACGTCGCGACCATCGATCCCGAAGGCTTCGTGGAGTTGGTGGATCGAACCAAGGACGTGATCAAGTCGGGGGGCGAGTGGATCAGCTCGATCGCGCTCGAAAATATCGCCGTTTCGCACCCCGACGTCGCCGAGGCGGCGGTGATCGCGGCGCGGCACGAGAAATGGATGGAGCGGCCGTTGCTGTTGGTGGTGCCGAGAGAGGGGCGGACGGTCGAGCCCGAGGCGATCCTGGCGCTCTACGAGGG
Organism: uncultured Pseudomonadota bacterium; assembly: GCA_963762525.1. Classification (GTDB taxonomy): domain Bacteria; phylum Pseudomonadota; class Alphaproteobacteria; order Acetobacterales; family Acetobacteraceae; genus DATFDN01. The sequence goes on along the minus strand of CAVXKT010000003.1, from coordinate 308,481 downwards.
CGAGGTGGCGCGCTGGTGGCTGCCCGACGCGGTGCTGGTGGTCGATGCGCTGCCGCATACGGCGACCGGCAAGCTCAACAAGCTGGCGCTGCGCGAGAGCTGGGCCAATCACCTGCTGGGCGCCGCCGCGCCATAGTCTCACGCCGCCTTCTGAACCGCGTCGAGGAACGCATCCGCCTCCGCCTTGAGCGCCGCCGACTGGCTCGCCAGTTCGCTCGCCGTGGTCAGCACGTGGTCGGCCTCGGCTCCGGTACGCCCGACCTCCTCGCTCACCAGCGTGATCGTCCCCGTCACCTCGGCGGTTCCGGCCGCGGCGTGCTGGACGGCGCGCGCAATCTCGCGCGTCGCCGCGCTCTGCTCCTCCACCGCGCCGGCGATCATGGTGGCGATCTCGCTCATTCGCCCGATGGTGGCGCCGATCGAGCGCAACGCTTCGACCGCATGGCCGGTGGCACCCTGCATGGCGGCGATCTGGGCACCGATCTCCTCGGTCGCCCTCGCCGTCTGGCTGGCGAGATTCTTGACCTCGCTCGCCACCACCGCAAAGCCCTTGCCCGCATCGCCGGCGCGCGCCGCCTCGATCGTCGCGTTCAGCGCCAGCAGGTTGGTCCGCCCGGCGATGTCGCCGATCAGGCGCACCACATCGCCGATGCGCCGCGCCGCTTCGCTCAAGCCGCCGACCGAGCGATCGGTCGCCTCCGCCTCCTCCACCGCGCGGCCGGCGATGCGCGCCAATTCGGCGACCCGGCGCCCGATCTCGGCGATCGAGCCGGCCAGTTGCTCGGCCCCGACGGCGGCGGCGGCAACGCTGGAAGAGGCTTGCTCGGAGGCCCGCGCCACCGCCTCCGCCCGGCCGCCCGCCTCACGGGCGGCGGCGTTCATCTCCCCCGCGGTCTCGGTCATCGCCGCCGCGCGGTCGCCGACGGCGCGGGCAATGGCCCCCACGGTCGCCTCGAATCGGTGAACGAGGCCCGCCTGCCCGGTCGCCCGTTTCCAGGTCATCATCGGCCCGACATAGGCGCCGGTGCGGTCGCGGATGGCCGAGACCACCACATCCAGGGTCTCGGCACCGAGCACCAGGCGCTCACCCGTCGGCAGCCGCTCGGGGTCGGCCAACATGGCGCGCGAGGTCTGCGGGTGCAGCCCGGCCGCGTCCTCGCCGACCAGCTGATCGGGGGGCGCCGGCAGCTGCGCCGCCACCAGCCCCATCAGCTCGCGCGCCGCCGGGTTGACGTAGGTGATCGGAAACGCGGCGTCGGCCCGGGCCGCGGTCATCACGCCCAGCGGGATCTGCTCGATCATCTGGCTGCGCAGAAAGGCGTCGCGCACCACGCCGCGCAGGCGTTCCAGCGCCGCCGCCATACGGCCCACCTCGTCGCACCTTCCGCCATGGCCGAAAGACACCTCGGCCTCGCCTTCGGCGAGCTTCTGCACCGCCCGGGTCATCGATGCGATCGGCCGAGCGACGACGCGCGAGGTGAGCCAACTCGAAAGCAGCAGCACCAGCGCGATGCCGCCGCCAATCAGCAGCAATCGTCTGGCCGCCGCCGCCGCTGCCGCCTCGGCCCTCGCGCGTGCGTCCTCCGCCGAGGACCTCTCCAGATCGGCGACCGATGCCAGCCGGTCGGCGAGCACCGCGCTGGCCTGCTCGACGTCGGTGTGCACGAAACCGTTCACCCGTCGGGCGCCCGCGATGACCTCCTTCGCCGCCCGGGCGATGCCCTGCCCCAGGATCTGCGGAACCTTCGCATCCGACTGTATGGCCGCCGGCAACGGCAATGCCAGCAGCTCGTTCATCCGACCCTCGGCTGCTTCGACGCCATCCGCGACGGCATTGATGGCGCCGGCGTTGCCGGTCGCCAAAAACAGCAGCGCCGCGTTCTGCACGCGCGCCATCGCGAGCTGGTAGGCATCGAACAGCTCGCGCGCTCGGCGTAAGGTCTCGGGAGTTCCCCCCGGGAGCGCCGCCGGGGCGGCGCCGGTGACGGCGTCCACGCCGCTCGGCACCCCGCCGAAAGTCAATTCCTGATCGAAGGTCTTCAAGCTCGCCTCGAAGTCGGCACGCGGGCGGATCAACTCGCGCTCGCGCGTGAAAAGAATCTGCCGGCGAAGCGAGGCCTCCTGCTCGATGACTTTTGCATAAGCGTCCACGGCGCCGCCGGCCACCGACAGGGGCTCCGGTTTCCCCGACCGCGGCCGCACATTCTTCAGCCAAGCCAACCAATCCAGTCCGTCCCTGATGATCCGCACCTCGCCCTCGGCGCGCCCGGTCAGCTCCTTCAGCCCGGCGCCGGTCTGCTCGCCGGCGATGTCGCGGCTGATCACGCGCAGCTCAACTCCCGCCCGCTCCGCTTCCGCGACCCTTTGCACCGCGGCGGCGGCATTGCTCGCACGCCCCTGCAACGCCGCGAGTTGCACGAAGCTCTGCAGCGACGTCGCCGCGAGCGCGGCCAGCAACGCGACCGCCACGCCCGCCGACAACGCCAGTTTCAGGCTGATGGACAGATTTCGCAGCAGGCGCATGACGATCCCGGGAAGACCCGATCCAGGCTGCGCAGCTTTCGGTTAACCGCCGGTGAACATGCGTCTGGACACCGCACGCGCCGACTTGCAGGCTGCGGCACTCTGCCGGGGAAACCACCGATGCTGTTCGATTTCGCCGCCATGCGGGCGGAAAACATCTACAAGCTGCTGATCTCGACCGTGGTGCCGAGGCCGATCGCGTGGGTGACGACCCGCGATCTGGACGGCTCGGTCAATGCCGCGCCGTTCTCGTTCTTCAACTGCGTCTCCGGCGATCCGCCGGTGGTCTGCATCGGCATCGGCGGCCGGTCGCCGGGCGATGCCAAGGATACCGGCGGCAACATCCGCCGCACCGGCGAGTTCGTCGTCAACCTGGTCAGCAACGATCTGGCCGAGCAGATGAACGTCACCGCGATCGATTTCGGCAAGGAGGTGAACGAACTGGCGCAGGCGGACCTGGAGACGGCGCCCTCCGCCCGCGTCAAACCGCCCCGCATCGCCGCCGCGCCGGTCTCGATGGAGTGCGAGCGGCTGGTGATCGTCGAAGTCGGCGTCGATCGGTCGGTCATCATGGGCAAGGTCGTCGCCATGCACATCCAGGACGACTGCGTGCTCGACCAGGCGCGCTGCTACGTGGACACGCCGCGCCTCGACCTCATCGGGCGGATGCACGGCGGCGGCTGGTACGCCCGCACCACCGACCGGTTCGAATTGCCGCGCATCCCGGTCGATCAGTGGCCGGGACGCAAGGCGGCGGAATAGCGCCCCGGCCGCCCGCTACCCCCTCGCCACCAACTCGGCGATCCGACCCGTGGCCTTGAGGCCGCTGCCGGTGAGCACCAGGACCGTGCGCTGTGCCGGGGTGATTGTTCCGGTGCCCAGCAGCTTGCCGAAGGCCGCCGCGACCTGGGCCGCGGTGGGCTCGACGTAAACCCCGATCCCCGCAAGCTGGAGCGTCGCCCCGGCGATCTCCTGCTCCGACAGCATCACCGCCCCGCCGGCGGTCTCGCGCAACGCCCCCAGAACCTCGGCGAGCCGGATCGGCCGCGCGATCGCGGTGCCCTCGGCGATCGTCGGCCGAATCTCCGGATCGACCCGCTCGCCGGCGATGAAGGATGCCGCGATCGGCGCGCAGTTCGCCGGCTGCGCCGCAAACAGCCGCGGCAGCGCCGTGATCTCGCCGACCCGCAGCAACTCGGAGAAGCCGATCTCCAATCCCAGCACGTTCGATCCCGCCCCGCAGGGGACAATGACGTTGTCGGGGGCGCTGAAGCCCAAATCCTCCCACAGCTCATAGGCCAGCGTCTTGGTGCCGTGCAGGAAGAAGGGATGCCAATTATGGCTGGCGTAAAAGATTTGCTCGGAGCGGCGGATCGCTGCTTCGGCCGTATCCTGCCGCGTCCCCGGCACCAGCTCCACGGTGGCGCCGTAGGCGCGCGCCTGCACCGTTTTGGCCGCGGCGGTCAACTCGGGGGTCAAGATGGTCGCCGTCATGCCGCCCGCCGCGGCATAGGCGGCGATGGCGGCGCCGCCGTTGCCCGAGCTGTCCTCGAGCACCGCGCGCACCCCCCCTGCACGCAGCAGCGACAGCATGACCGAAGCGCCGCGGTCCTTGAAACTGCCGGTCGGCATCATCCATTCGCATTTCAGCAACGCCGGGGCGCCGTGCAGCGTGCGCGCGAGCAGCGGCGTGCCGCCCTCGCCCAGCGTGATCGGCTCGGACACGGCCATCGGCAGCGCCGCCCGGTATCGCCACAGGCTCCGCGTCGCGCCGTCGATCGCGGTGCGATCGATCCCAGGCAACGGCGTCAGCAGCAGCGGACCATTCGGCCCGCGCCAGCGCGGCGCGGTGAGCGGGAAGGTCTCGTTCGTGCGCGGATCGAGATAGGCCGCAACCATGGCAAGCAATGTGGACGGCAGACGCACCCGGCTCAAGACGGATGCCTGCCGGGAGGAGATATTCGGGATTGTGCTCGGCGGTGCGCGCGCCTCCGCTGGCCGGGAGGCGCCCGAATTGGCGATGCCCACCCGGGGCGGTCGTTCAGATGCTCGACACGGCGGGGCGCAGCACCGGGGCCAAATTCGCCGGCGGGCGCACGAACACCACGACCGCCAGCGCGCCGATCACCGCGATTGCGCCCGTCAGCACGAAGGCGCTGGTGAAGGAGCCGCTCGCCTGTACCATGTAGCCGGTCGCCGCCGGCGCTACGATGCCGGCAAGGTTGGCGATCAGGTGCACGAAACCGCTGACACCGCCGACCCGGGCCTTCTCGATCGTGTCGAGGATGATCGCCCAGTAGGTGCTCCCCGTCAGATACATGAAGAGCACCGAGACGCTCATCAGCGCGACCGCCGAGCCGACGCTGCCGACTTCGCCCGCCAGCGCCACGCAGGCGGCGGCGATCAGCAGCCCGCCAACCAGCACGATCTTGCGCGACAGGATCGGATTGCCGGTCAGGTGCAGGATCGCGTCGCACACCATCCCGCCACCGGCGAGCCCGATGAAGCCGAGTAGCCACGGAATCGCGCTCACGAAGCTCATCGACTTGATGCTGAGATGCTGCTGCATCGTCAGATAGCTCGGGAACCAGGACAGGAAGAAATAGAGGATGTAGGCGTAGCCGAAGAAGGCGAAGGCTGTGGATAGCACGGCTGGACGGACGAGCAGCCGGCTTAGGTGCACATTCCCCCCGACACTCGGCACCTCCGGATCAGCGGCAATCTCGGCCAGTTCCTCGGGACTCGTGCGCGGGTGCTGCTCCGGCCGCTCGGTCACGATCAGCATCCAGGCCATCGACCCAGCACAGGCCGATGAATCGCAATCACGATGAAGGCGACCCGCCAGCCATGGGCATAGTGCGATAAAGCCGACGATCGGTCCGGCAATGGCGCCACCCAGCGGCGTGCCCGCGTTCGCCCAGCCCACCGCGCTCGCGTGCTGGCGACGTGGAAACCAGTTGCTGACCAGCTTGTTGGTCGCCGAGCCGTACGGCCCCTCGCCCATGCCGAAGATAATGCGCACGACCAGCAGTGAGGCGTAGCTGAACACGAAGCGCGGTCAGGCCGCAGAACAGCGACCAGACGACGGAGGCGACGCCGAACACGTTGCGACCGCCGATCCGGTCGGACCAGTAGCCGCCGACAAAGCAGAACGCCGCGTAGCCGAAGAAGAAGGCGCTGAACACCCAGCCCAGCTGCGACGGGGTTAGCGAGAGCTGCCTGGTGAGAAAGGGTGCGGCGACCGCGATGGCGGAGCGGTCGAGGTAGTTGATCATGCCGCCCGACGAACAACAACGCCGACGACGGTCCAGCGGACATTCTGCCGTGGCATCCTCATGCCCGCCTTTATACATCGCGCGGCCGGTGTCGCGCATCAACACCTGTCCTGCTGCGCGCCGGTCAGCGCGCGCATGAAAGGCCCGGGCGGCCGGGGAAAGATCCGCGTCCGGGCGCTCCTCCGGCTCGAAATTGTGGAAGGCGTCCGCGCCGCGCACCAGCGTCGCGTAGTCGCGGTCTCCCGACGGTCTGGCGCACATGGGTCGGCAGGTAGCGGATGGCGAAGCCGATGCGTCGGCGGTCCGAGGGGTTGGGCTCGCTGCCATGGATAAGCCGCACGTGGTGGAGTGACATCTCGCCCGGCTGCAGCACCAGATCGACCGCCTTCGCGCCGTCCACCTCGACCGCGATTTCCTGGCCGCGGCTCAGCAGGTTGTCGCGCGCGAACGTATCGCGATGGGCCATCTGTTCGCCGATGTGGCTGTCGGGAATGACGCGCATCGCACCATTCGCGACCGTGCTCTCCGAGATCGCGAGCCAGGCGGTGACGATGTCGGGCGGCTCCAGTCCCCAATAGGTGCTGTCCTGGTGCCAGGAGACGTAGCTCGGATCGCGCGCCTCCTTGGTGAAGAAGCTGGTGCCCCAGCACAGGATGTTCGGCCCGATCAGGTCCTCCACCGCGTCCAGGATGGCGGGATGGCGGATCACGTCGTTGAGCCAGGTGAACAGCAGATGGGGTTTTTGGCGCAGCGGCCCGGACAGGCCGCCGCAGGCGTGCTCATACGCCTCCAGGTGGCGTCGAAGCTCCCCGGCCTCCTGGTTCGAGAGCGCCCGGACCGGCGCATAGTAGCCATGTTCCCGATAGTGACGGACCGCGGCCGGGGAAAGCGATTTCATCCCACCCCTCCCACTGTACGGATTGTTGTCGCGACGGCTGTCGTAGTGGACAGCCAACGCGAAGAACCGAGATTTGTCAATGTGCTATATGGATATGGAACCGCTCAAGTGCGGCCGGGAGAGGCCAGACTTTGCGCTTCGATGAATACCCGGGCGATCTCGGCGTGGTCCGATTTGAGCCGCCGCTCCAGGTTGCTGACCGCCGTTTCGACCTCGCCGGCGCTCAGCCGGTTTTCGAAATCGAGGCTCAGCGTGACCAGAACCGCCTCGGGTCCGACCTGCAGGGTCGCCAACTCGCCCAACCGGCTCACGCCCGGCTGCGCCCGCGCCGCCTCGGCGATGCTACGCCGCAGCTCCGGCAACGCCAATTCGCCCGTCAGCAGACCATGGCACTCGCGCGCCAGGGTGAGGCCGGTGATCAACAGGACCACGGCGATCACGACCGAGCCGATACCGTCCCAGATCGGGTTCGCCAGGATCTGGCTCAGGCCGATCCCCAACGCGGCGACCGCGAGGCCGACCAGCGCCGCGCTGTCCTCCAGCAGAACGGCGAACATGCTCGGGTCCTTGCTGCGCCGGATTGCGGCCAGCCAGCCATGACCGCGTCGGCGTTTGCCGAAGGCGCGGGCGCTGATGGCCCAGGATGTGCCCTCGGCCACCGCGGCGACGCCGAGAACGAGGTAGCTCACCCAAACCTCGCCGATCTCCGCCGGGTGAAGAATCTGGTCGATGCCGTCCACGAAGGAGACGCCGGCGCCGGCGCCGAACATCAGGACCGCCATCAGAAAGGCCCAGAAATACACTTCCATTCCATAACCGAAGGGATGCGCCTCGTCCGGCCCCTTATCGGCTCGATGCAGCCCGATCATCAGCAGGATCTCGTTGCCGCTATCGACGGTGGAGTGCACCGCCTCGCTCAGCATGGCCGCGCTGCCGGTGAACAGCGCGGCGGCGAACTTGGCGACCGCGATCAGAATATTGGCGCTCAGCGCAGCGATGACGACGAAGGATGATTCCTGTTGAGCCATACGGTCGCAAACGCCGGCTGATGGCGCGCGGTTCGCGGCGCCAACGTTTCACTTCCGTTCGGGACTGCCGGGATGTTAAAATGACCCCATCACCGATCCGCCGTTGGGAGTGCCGCGATGGAAGTCGCCGTCAAACCGTTCGTGCCGGGGGCCATGGCGGCCTGGGATGGGTTCGTGCGCGCACACCCCGAAGGGACGTTCTTCCACCTGGCGGCTTGGCGAGCGGTGATCGAAAGCGCCTTCGGACACCGCACCTGCTTTGCCTTCGCCGAACGGGACGGCGCCATTACCGGGGTGCTCCCGCTCGCTCATGTGCGCAGCCTGCTGTTCGGCAACACCCTGACCTCGCTACCGTTTTGCGTCTATGGCGGGCCGCTCGCCGTGGACGCCGAGAGCGCGGCGGCGCTGGAAGCCTATGCCAGCACCTGGATGGACAGGTGCCGGGCCGATGCGGTCGAATTCCGCTTCCGTGACCCCGTCCCGGCCCGCGAGTGGGTGGAGCGCGAAGCCCTGTACGAGACCTTCCGCAAGCCCATTGAAGCCGACACCGAGCGCAACATGAAGGCGATCCCGCGCAAACAGCGGGCGATGGTGCGCAAAGCTATCCAAAACGGCCTGGTGTCGGACGCGAGCCATGACTTCCGGCGCCTGCATGCGATCTATGCGGCGAGCGTCCGCAATCTCGGCACGCCCGTCTTCTCCCGGCGCTACTTCTGAGATTCTGGTCGCGTTGTTCCGTGACCAATGCGACATCACGACCGTGGTTGACGGCGAGATACCGATCGCCGCCGTGCTCAACTTCTATTTTCGCGACGAGGTTTTGCCTTACTACGGCGGCGGCACCGACCAGGCCCGGCAGCGTGCGGGCAACGACTTCATGTATTGGGAGGTGATGCGACGGGCCGCCGAACGGGGCTGCCGGCTGTTCGATTTCGGACGCAGCAAGCTCGGCACCGGCGCCCATGCGTTCAAGCGGAATTGGGGCTTCGAGCCGACGCCGCTCCACTACCGCTACAAGCTGCGGCCCGGGCGAGCGATTCCCGAACACAACCCGCTCAATCCGAAATACCGGCTGTTCATCGCCGCCTGGAAGCGGCTGCCGCTGCCGGTCGCCAACGTCATCGGCCCGCGAATTGTCGGCGGGCTGGGGTGAGGTCGGCCACCGGGGCTGGCGTGGCCTCCGGGTAAAGTACGCGCAGGACCACCATCCAGGGATAGCGGGGATCGAGGATGCCCCGGGCGTCCGCCAGTCGGCCCTCGCGGCGTGACCGGCACGTGCTTCATCGTCACCGCGTCATCGACATTGCCGCCGATGACCGCGATCGTTCCCGGGGCAATTCCGACCACGATATCGCAGTGTGCGGGGAAGTGCCCCGCCGGCAAATCGTCATAGGTGAGATCGCGGCCCGAGGCGCGCCCCGAGCAGATCAGGTCGCCGAGGCCCGGCGCAGAACTCGCTCGGCCGCTCCGCCGTCAGCAACCAACCCGACGCCCGGCCGGTCTTCTGCTCCTTGGCGATGTCGATATAGGTCGAATGCGCCTCCGAATACGGAAAGCGCGGCCCGGCGCCGGCGATCCGCATGACGTAGCCGATGAAGGCGGCCGACCATGCGTAGTCGCCGTCCTCGTCGGGCGGAAAGATGACGCCCTGGCCGTCGGTCCGACCGGTCCAGGCGGCCTCCTTGCTGTCCTTATCGACGCCCAGCCACCAATACTCGCCGACCCGCTGCCAGAGTCCCGGCTCACGTTCGGGCTTGACGGCGGCGGGCGGCCGGCTACCGGGCGGGTCGTCGTCCACCGGGGCGCCGAAGAGGCGCCATTCGCGAAGCGCGATCGAGACCACCGCCTCGCGCGTGATCGGCTGGAACGGCACGCGCGCGAAGGGAGGCACGCGCGGGTCGGAAGTCTCCGGCGGGCGAAGGATCCGGGGCCCGGCGCAGCCGGCGAGAAGGGCGAGGAGGAGCGCGGCCCTCACCGGCTTGCTTCGCAAGCCGACCTCTCCCGCAAGCGGGAGAGGTGTAGAGGCGCGCCGCGCGCCCGGGCCCTCGCCAGCAAGCGGGAGGGGTGCAGAGGGGACGCGCGTGCATTCATCTCTCCCGCTTGCGGGAGAGGTCGGCGCGCCCTTGCCGCGCCGGGTGAGGGCTTCACTCCACCCGCATCGGTTCGACCGCAACGGCATGATTGAGCGGCCCGTTTCCGGCGCCGAACCCCGGCGCGGCACTGATGGCCGCGCGCACATAGGCGCGGGCGCGCAACACCGACTCTCGCAGCGTCATCCCTTGGGCAAGCCCGGTGGCGAGCGCGCTCGCCAAGGTGCAGCCGGTGCCGTGCGTGTGCCGCGAGGCGATCCGCGGGGCGGCGAATTCCTCGACGCCATCGGCGGTCGCGAGCACGTCCGTCACCCACTCGCCCGCCAAATGCCCGCCCTTCAGCAACACTGCCCGGGCACCCAGCGTGAGCAGTTCGGTTGCCGCGCCCCGCATCGCCGCCAAATCGCCGATCACGGTGCCGCAAAACACCTCCGCTTCCGGCAGGTTCGGCGTCAGCACGGCGGCCATCGGCAGCAACTGCTTCAGGGCCGGGAGGGCATCGGCGGCCAGTAGACGGGCGCCGCCCTTGGCGACCATCACCGGATCGACGATCAGCGGCACCGGCGGGCGCGCGGCCAGCGTCTCGGCAATCCGAAGAACGGTGGCGGCATCGCCCAGCATCCCGGTCTTGATCGCATCGGCGCCGATGTCATCGAGCACCGCCTCGATCTGCCGGGCCACGAAGTCCGGCGGCACCGGCCAAACCGCTTGGACGCCGAGCGTATTCTGCGCCGTCAACGCGGTGATCGCGGTCGCCGCGTAGCCGCCCAGCGCGGTGATCGTCTTGATGTCGGCCTGGATGCCCGCGCCGCCCCCGGAGTCCGATCCCGCGATAACGAGGACGCGGCCGGCGAGCCCTCTCACGCCGCGTCGGCGCGCGGCGCGGCGCCGGGATCGAGGCTCGCGCACAGCTCGCCGACCACCGAAGCGACCAGCGCCTCGTCCTCGGCTTGCGCCATCACCCGCACCAGCGGCTCGGTGCCGCTCTCGCGAATGACCAGCCTCCCGGTCCCCGCCAGGCGCGCCTCGGCCGATGCCACGGCGGCCTGCACCGCCGCCGTCCGCAACGGCGACGGCCCGGCATAGCGCACGTTCCGTAAGAGCTGCGGCAAGCGGGGGAACACGCGGCACACCTCGCTCGCCGGCCGCCCCTGCTCGACCAGCACCGCCAACACTTGCAAGGCGGCAACCAACCCGTCGCCGGTGGTGGCGAAATCAGAGAGGATCAGATGCCCCGACTGCTCGCCCCCGACATTGAGCCCGCGCTCGCGCATCCGCTCCACCACGTAGCGGTCGCCGACCTTGCTGCGGTCGAGCCCCAGTCCGAGCCCGCCCAGGAACCGCTCCAAACCCAAATTCGACATCACCGTCGCCACCACGCCGCCGCCGCGCAGCCGCGCGCTGGCTTGCCAGGAACGAGCGATCAGGGCGAGGATCTGGTCGCCGTCGATCAGTTCGCCGCGCTGATCCGAGATCAGCACCCGATCAGCGTCGCCGTCGAGGGCGATGCCGAGATCGGCCTCATGCGCCAGCACTTGGGCGCAAATGAAATCGGGGACGGTCGAACCGCAGCCGTGGTTGATGTTGAACCCGTCCGGGGCGACGCCCGCCGGGATCACCGTCGCGCCCAGCTCGAACAGCACGGTCGGGGCGACCTTGTAGGCGGCGCCGTGCGCGCAATCGACCACGATTCGAAGCCCGTCCAGGACCAGCCCGCGCGGGAACGTCGCCTTCGCCGCCTCGATATAACGGCCCGGCGCGTCGTCGAGCCGCGCCGCGCGTCCCAGATGCTGTGGGCGGGCCAGACGGGCGGTGCGATCGGCCTCCATCAGCGCCTCGATCTGGCGCTCGGCCTCGTCCGAGAGCTTGAAGCCGTCGGGGCCGAACAGCTTGATCCCGTTATCCTCGAACGGGTTGTGCGAAGCCGAGATCATCACGCCGAGATCGGCGCGCAGGCTCCTCGTCAGCATGGCGATGGCGGGCGTCGGCAGCGGCCCGACCAGGGTCACGTCCATGCCGGCGCCGACGAAGCCCGCAGTCAGTGCCGGCTCGATCATGTACCCGGACAGCCGCGTATCCTTGCCGATGACCACCCGATGACGATGGCTGCCGCGGGTGAACATGAGCCCCGCCGCCTGACCCAGCCGCAGCGCCATTTCTGCGGTCATCGGGTCGGCATTGGCGGTGCCGCGAATGCCGTCGGTGCCGAAAAGCCGCCGCGCGCTGGTCATCATCGCTCCGTATCATTGCCGTCCGGGGCATCTACTCCCCCCGGTTCGGCCGAGGGAAGAGCCTTCAGTCCCGGGCGAGAGCATTCCATACCCGGATTGCCTGAACGGTTGCCAGAACGTTATGAACACGCAAGATCGCCGCCCCGCGCGAGAGCGCGAACAGGCCGGCGGCGATGGATGCGGCGTCGCGCCGCGCCGGTTCGGGCTCGTTCGCCAGCGAGCCGATCAGGCTCTTGCGGGAGAGGCCGACCAGGATCGGCAAGCCGAGAGACGCCAGAACCGGCAGATGCCGCAGCAACGCCCGCGAGTGCGATGCACGTTTGGCGAAGCCGAAGCCTGGATCGAGGATCAGCCGCTCGCGCACGATCCCCGCCCGCTCGGCGACGGCGATGCGGGCGCCCAGCTCCGCCGTCACCTCGGCCGCGACATCGGAATAGATCGCATGCGCCGGCATCGTCGCCGGATCGCCGCGCATGTGCATGAGCACCACCGCGCAATCCCGCCTCGCCAGCAACTCGGCCGCTTCCGGATCGTGCGCCAGCGCCGAGACGTCGTTGACGATCCGCGCTCCGGCATCCAGCGCCGCCGCCATTGTTGCGGCGTTCCTGGTATCGACGGACACCAGCACGCCCGCTTCGGCGAGAGCGAGGATCACCGGCAGGATTCGCGCCTGCTCGGCGTCTTGCGGCACCGGCGCGGCGCCCGGGCGCGTGCTCTCGCCGCCGACATCGACGATGTCCGCCCCGGCATCGCGCATCGCGAGCCCGGCAGCAATCGCCGCCGCCGGGTCGGGGTACGAGCCGCCGTCGCTGAAACTGTCCGGCGTCAGGTTCAGGATGCCCATGACGCGAGGGCGATCGAGGGAGAGGCCGGCGCGGCCCTCACCCGGCGCGACTGTGCTCGCGCTGACCTCTCCCGCAAGCGGGAGAAGTCATCACCCGGCGCGACTGTGGTCGCGCCGACCTCTCCCGCAGCCGGGAGAGGTGGCCTCGTGGGTGCCCCTTCTTCGCCTCTCCCGCTTCGGGAGAGGCCGGCGCGCCGAAGCGCGCCGGGTAAGGGCTCACCCCGGTTGCGGAGCCGGGCCGAGGCCGCCTGTCGGGGGTGCCGGGGACGGGCGCGCGGTGGTCGGGACCGAGGCGCGGCGGTTCTCCGGCGCCGGCTCGTCCACCACCTTGCGGATCACCGGCTCGCCGCGCAGCACCGTGCGCAACTCGTCGCCCGAAAGCGTCTCATGTTCGAGCAACCCGCGCGCGAGGCGATGCAGTTCCTCGACGTTCTCGGTCAGCAGCCGCCGCGCCTTGGCGTAGGCGTGATCGATCATGTCCTTGATCTCGGCGTCGATCTCGCGCGCGGTGGCCTCGGAGACGTTCTTGTTCTGCGTCACCGAATGGCCGAGGAACACTTCCTGGCTGTTGTCGCCATAGGCGATCATCCCGAGCCGGTCGCTCATCCCCCACTCGGCGACCATCCGCCGCGCCTGATCGGTCGCCATCTTGATGTCGCCGGCGGCGCCGTTGGAGACCTTGTCGGGGCCGAAGATGATCTCCTCGGCGGCCCGGCCGCCCATGGCCATCACCAGCTCGCTCAGGAGCTTGCTCTTGCTCTTGGAGTAGCGATCGCCCTCCGGCAGGCTCATGACCAGACCCAGAGCGCGCCCGCGCGGGATGATCGTCGCCTTGTGCACCGGGTCGCATTCGGGCTCGTGCAGCGCGCACAGCGCATGGCCCGATTCGTGATAGGCGGTCATGCGCTTTTCCGCCTCGCTCATGACCAGCGAGCGGCGCTCGGCACCCATCATCACCTTGTCCTTGGCGTTCTCGAACTCCGCCATGGCGACCACGCGCTTGCCCATGCGCGCCGCCAGCAACGCCGCCTCGTTGACCAGGTTCGCCAAGATCGGCGCCGGAGAAGCCCGGCGTGCCGCGCGCGATCACCTTCGGATCGACGTCGGAGGCGAGCGGGACCTTGCGCATGTGCACGCGCAGGATCTTCTCGCGTCCGTTCACGTCCGGGTTCGGCACCACCACCTGACGATCGAAGCGTCCGGGGCGCAGCAGTGCCGGGTCGAGCACGTCGGGCCGGTTGGTCGCGGCGATCAGGATGACGCCCTCGTTCGAACTCGAAGCCGTCCATTTCCACGAGCATCTGGTTGAGGGTCTGCTCGCGCTCGTCGTTGCCGCCGCCCAATCCAGCGCCGCGATGGCGCCCGACGGCGTCGATCTCGTCGATGAAGATGATGCAGGGCGCGTTCTTCTTACCCTGCTCGAACATGTCGCGCACGCGGGAGGCGCCGACGCCCACGAACATCTCCACGAAGTCCGAGCCGGAGATGGTGAAGAACGGCACGTTGGCCTCGCCGGCGATGGCGCGCGCGAGCAGCGTCTTGCCGGTGCCGGGGGGACCCACCAGCAGCACGCCTTTGGGGATCTTGCCGCCGAGGCGCTGGAACTTCTGCGGATCGCGCAGGAACTCGACGATTTCCTGCAACTCGCTCTTGGCTTCGTCGATGCCGGCCACGTCCTCGAAGGTGACGCGCCCCTGCTTCTCGGTGAGCAGTCGCGCCCGCGACTTGCCGAAGCCCATCGCGCGCCCGCCGCCCGATTGCATCTGCCGCATGAAGAACACCCAGACGCCGATCAGCAGCAGCATCGGGAACCACGACAGCAGATAGTGCAGGAGCGGGTTCACGTCGGCGTCACGCGGCTTGGCGATCACCCGCACGCCCTTGTCGGTCAGCCGGCTGACCAGGGTCGGGTCCTCCGGCGTGTAGGTCTCGAAGGTGCGGCCGTCGTTCAACTGGCCGGAGATGGTCCGGCCCTGGATCACTACGTCGCGAACCTGGCCGCCATTCACCTGAGAGATGAAATCCGAATAGGCTTCCTGCGTCGCCGTGCCGCGTGTCGCGCCGGGCTGGAACAGGTTGAACAGAACCACGAGCAACAGGGCGATGATGACCCACAATGCCAGGTTCCGGCCGAAATTGCTCATGCGCTCGTCCAGCTCTCCGCTCACCCGCCTCGGCCGGTGGGCCGCCGCTCGGGCATCATGAACATGGGGTGCGCGAGCAAGTTGCACATCCCCTTAATCTTCGATCCTAGGCGGGCGGGACGGCCGGCGCAAACATTGCGTCGCTGCCGGGCGCGACGGTGGGCCGGGCCGGGGCGAACAGCGGCCAAAGCACGTCGGCACTCGCCGGGTCCGGCCAGCCGAGATGCGGGATCGCCAGCACCCGCTCCTCCGACCGCAGCGCCGGCAGGGTCCGCAGCACCGCAGCCGGCAGCTCCGAGAGCCGACGCAACCCCGCCGCCGCGGCGCCGACGCAACCCAGGACCGCGCCCGGCGGGCCGTCGGCCGGCAGCCGGAACCGCCCATCCCACACGGCGCCCGCCCGCGCCGCCACCGCCGGCCCCATCGCGGCCTCCTCGCGGACTGCGAGCAGCCCCGGTCCGAGCCGACCGGCAGCCAGCAGCCGCACGCCGCCGAGCGTTGCCGGGCGCGGCGCCGCGGCCAAAGCCGCCAGCGCGCGCCGTGATGGCGACGCGCGGTCGCCGCCGATCGTGGCCAGAACGGCGCTCAGCGCCGAAGCCGGCAGCGGCCCGGCGGGCAGCAGCGCGAATCCCTCCGGGCGGAAGACGACATGCGCGGCGAGAAATGCCGCCGTCGCGCGGTTGCGAGCCGCGCGCTCGATACCCCGCCGACGCGCGGCCTCGACCAGAGCGGCCGTCGCCGGCCCCGCCCCGGCGCGGTCGGCCCGCAGCGCCCGCAGCCGCGCGCGCTGCGCCGCCGGATCGGCGTTCGACGGGTCCTCCGCCCAGCCGATCCCCGCCGCCAGCAGGGTCGCACGGAGCCGCGCAGGCGGGATCGCCAGCAACGGGCGGAGCAGCCGAAGCTGTGCCTCCTCCACCACCGGGGCCATGCACGCCAGCCCGTCCGGTCCGCTGCCCGCGAGCGCGCGCATGATATAAGTCTCCGCCTGATCGCCGGCGTGCTGGCCCAGCAGCAGGTGCAAAAGTCCGGCCTCTCGGCAGGCGGTGCGCAACAACTCGTAGCGCGCCGCCCGAGCACGTTCCGCCAGCGCCGGGCCCGCCCGCAACCGCGCCTCCATGACGCGCGCGGCGATCCCCATGCCGACCAGCCGTTCCCGCGCCGCTGCCGCCTCCGCCGGCGCACCGGCGCGCAGCCCGTGATCGACGATCAGCCCCAGAAGCGCCCCGCCCCGCGCACCCACCCAGGCCCCGACGAGCAGCGCAAGCGCCAGACTGTCGGCACCGCCGGAGACGGCGACGGCCAGACGCGGCGCCGGCTCGAACGGCCCGAGCGGCGCCATCAGCGCGGCGAATTCGGCGGCGGTGAGCGCGGTCATCGAGGAGGAGCGTCATCGAGGAGAATGTGCGTCGGCTTCTGAACGCGCGCCACCGGGATCCATCGACGTCCATGTCACCCGGGGCAAACGGCTGTTCGAGCATCGGGTTGAATGTAAGGCAAAGTCGCCTTATTAGATAACTAGAGGATCGCGACCATGACAGGCAAGCTCAAAGTGACCGCCAAGGGACAAGTCACTTTGCGAAAACCGGTACCTGAGACACCTCGGCATCGAACCGGGCGATCAGGTCACGGTCGAACTGCTGCCGGACGGCCGGGCGGAGTTGCGGTCGGCGCGGCGCGGTTCGTGGGACGATTTCATCGGCTGCCTGTCTCATTACTCAAAGCGCAAGCTCACGCTCGAGCAGATCGAGGAGATTACCGCCCGCGGATGGGCGGGCGAATGAGGATCACCCCGGACACGAATGTGCTTGTGCGCGCGGCTGTCGGCGACGATCCCGAACAGCAGCGGCTTGCCGTCGCGATCCTCAAAGGCGCCGAGCTGGTGGCGATAACGGTGCCGGCCCTTTGCGAATTGGTTTGGGTTCTCAGGCGTGGTTACAAGACGACGATCCCGGATACGATCGCCGCACTTCACGACCTGATTGAGGCCGCGGGCGTGCAGACGGACCGGCCGGTGGTCGAGGCCGGGATCGCGGCGTTGGCCGACGGTTGCGATTTCGCCGACGGCTGCATCGCGTTCGACGGCCGTCGTCTTGGAGGGGCGGTGTTCGCCAGCTTCGATCGGCGCGCCGTCAGCCGGGTCCGTTCGAGTGGCGCCGAAGCGCGGCTGCTCGGCGACCTGGACCCTTAGGCGGTCTTACAAAGCCGCGATCACCACCACGATCAGCCCCAGGATCAGATTCGCCCTGATCAGCTTGCGGATGCGCTCGCCGGCATCGGCGGCGCGGGCGGTGCTGGCGGCGGCGCGAAAGCGCCGGTACGGGCCGAAGAAGACGATCAGGAAAATCACCGCCATCAGCCAGCCGATCGCCTGCATGGCGTTGACGTTCCACGGCAGGTGCCTGAAATCGCCGTGGTAGACGGTCATCACCATGGCGTAGCCGCTGATGATCGCGATCACCATCACATGCCAGATCACCAGGAAGAATTTGCGGAACACCCGATGATGCAGCGCCACCCGCGGCGCCGGCTCCAGCGCCGCCAGGGAGGGGTTCAACACCAGGAGCGCGAAGAACATCCCGCCGACCCAGATCACCGCGCACAGGAGATGCGCCGCCAACGCCCAGTGCCAGTTGCTCACCTGCCAGTCGCTGATCGAGATTCCCATGCAGTGCTCCCGCGCCCGCCCGCACCGTCGTGTTGCGGCGGCGAGCGCAGGCAACCAGAATCATCGCCATGACGCCACCCCTGGACCTCCGTCGCCTGCACGGCCGCGCCGAGCTGCTGACCCCGGCCGAGATGGCGCGCGCGGACGCCCAGGCGGCCGCGCGCGGTATCGCCGTCGCCGCGCTGATGGAGAACGCCGGGCGAGCGGTGGCCCGCGCCGTTCGCGCGCGCTTTCGGCCATGCCGAACCCTGGTCCTCTGCGGCCCCGGCAATAACGGCGGCGACGGCTATGCGGCGGCTCGCCGGCTGGCGGCGAGCGGCTGGCCGGTCGCCATCGCCGCGTGGATGCAACCGAGAAGCGGTTCCGCCGCGGCGACGTCGGCGCGCGCATGGCGCGGGCCGATCGTCGATTTCGCGCTGGCCGAGGCGAGGCGAGCCGAGTTGGTGATCGACGCGCTGTTCGGCGCCGGGCTCGCGCGCGAACTTGAACCGCGCGTCGCCGAGATGCTGCGCGCCGCGCGCCGCGTGGTCGCCATCGACATCCCCAGCGGCATCGACGGCACCACCGGAGAGGTGCGCGGCTTCGCTCCCCGCGCGGCGCTCACCGTCACCTTTTTTCGCCTGAAGCCCGGGCATTTGCTGCTGCCGGGGCGGACGCATTGCGGCGAGACGGTGCTTGCCGATATCGGCTTGCCGGATGCCGTGCTGGACACGGTGCGTCCCCGCACCGTCCTCAATCTCCCCGCGGGCTGGCGGCTACCCGAGCTGCATCCGGATGGGCACAAATACGCCCGCGGCCATCTGACCGTTCTCGGCGGCGCCGAGATGACCGGGGCGGCGCGGCTCGCCGCCGAGGCGGCGCGGCGGGCCGGCGCCGGCCTGGTGACGATCGCCGCCCCGCCGGGACGCGCTGACCTCTACCGAATGGGGGCGCCCGGCTTATTGGTCGCCGAGGCGCCGCTCGCGACCCTGCTGGCCGACGAGCGGCGCCGGGTCTTCGTCTGCGGCCCCGGGCTCGGACCCGATCAGGCACGACGTGTGCTGCCGGCGCTGCTCGGCGGCGGGCGCGCGGTGGTCGTCGACGCCGACTGCTTCACCGCCTTCGCCGGCCATCCCGACGCGCTGGCGGGTGCCGCCGTGCTCACGCCGCATGCCGGCGAATTCGCCCGCGCCTTTGGCGCGTCCGGCGTCGACCGCCTCGCGGCGACGCGCGCCGCCGCCGCGCGGACCGGCGCGGCGGTCGTGCTCAAGGGCGCCGACACCATCATCGCCGCGCCGGACGGGCGCGCCGCCGTCAATGCCAACGCCCCGCCGTCACTCGCCACCGCGGGATCGGGCGACGTGCTCGCGGGCATCATCGGCGGATTGTTGGCGCAAGGCATGGCGCCGTTCGACGCCGCCCGGGCCGGCGTCTTCCTCCACGGCGCGGCGGCAACGCCCGCGCCCGGTCTGATCGCCGAGGACCTTATCGATGCTCTACCGTCGGCCATCGCGAGCCTCCGCCGCGCAGCGCCATGCGCGACGCCCGCCGATGCGGGTTAGGTCAGGCCGGTTTCGCCCCCGCCAACCGGCGCACCGCTTCGGCGACGCCGGGCCGGTTCCAGTCCATGCCACCCTCCTCCATGCCGACGATGTTGCCCTCGCGGTCGATGACGTAGGTGCTGGGCAGGCCGCGCGCCCCGAAGGCGTGCATCAGCGCGGCGTCGTGGTCGAGAAGCACCGGCAGGTCGTGGATCTCATGGGCGGTGTAGAAGGCCTCCACCGCCTCGGCGCCGCCGCGATCGGAGGAGATCGGCAGCACCACCATGCCCTCGGAGAACAGCGTGTGAGCGAGCGCCGAGAGTGAGGGCAGTTCGGCGACGCAGGGCGGGCACCAGGTGGCCCAGAGATTGACCAGCAGCGGCCGCCCCTTGAACGCGCCGAGCGTGCGGGCGGTGCCGTCGGCCGCCTGGAACGCCACCCCGGGGGCGGGGTGCGGGCTCACCGCCGCCAGCGTGCCCATCTCGGCCGCGCACGGTTTGCGCGCCGGCAGCAGCGTCGCTACGGTCCCGGCCGCCAGCAGGCCCCGACGGGTCAGCGTCATCACGGATTCTCCTCCTTGGGCGAGACACACGAGCGCCGTAACGCGGCGGCCAACGCACAGTGGGGCGGGCGGTTCGCCGCCGGTCCCGTCGGTGGTCATGGAGGAGATCAACGCCTCCATCGGCTTCGATCGCAAGCTGTGGCGCCAGGACATCCGGGGCTCGCTCGCCCACGCCGCCATGCTCGCCAAGACCGGTGTGATCGCTGCCGCCGACGAGGCGGCGATCCGCGACGGGCTGGCGGTGATCGCCCAGGAGATCGAGGCCGGGCAATTCCCGTTCTCCGAGGCGCTGGAAGACATCCACATGAATATCGAGGCCCGGCTCGCCGAGCGCATCGGCGAGGCCGGCAAGCGCCTGCACACTGCGCGCAGCCGCAACGACCAGGTGGCGACCGATCTGCGGCTCTGGGTGCGCGACGCCATCGACGGGCTGACGGCGCAACTCGCCGACCTGATGCACGCGCTGGCCGAGCGCGCCGCCGAGCACGCCGCCGACCCCATGCCGGGCTTCACGCACCTGCAGACCGCGCAGCCGGTCACGTTCGGACATCATCTGCTAGCTTACGTGGAGATGCTTGACCGCGACCGCGGCCGGCTCACCGATTGCCGGCGGCGGCTGAACGAGTCCCCGCTGGGAGCGGCGGCGCTGGCGGGCACCTCGTTTCCGATCGACCGCGAGATGACGGCCCGCGCCCTCGGCTTCGACCGGCCCGCAGCCAATTCGCTCGACGCGGTGTCGGATCGTGACTTCGCGCTCGAATTCCTGGCGGCGGCGGCGATCTCTTCGATGCACCTCTCGCGCCTGGCGGAGGAGATCGTCAATTGGGCAAGCCCCATGTGGGGGTTCGTGCGCCTCTCCGATGCGTTCACCACCGGCAGCTCGATCATGCCGCAAAAGCGCAATCCCGACGCGGCCGAGCTGGTGCGCGCCAAAACCGGGCGCATCGCCGGCGCGCTGATCGGGCTGCTGACGGTGCTGAAGGGCCTGCCACTGGCCTATGCGAAGGACCTGCAGGAGGACAAGCAGCCGGTGTTCGATGCCGCCGAGGCGTGGGCGCTGTCGCTCGCGGCGATGTCCGGCATGGTCCGCGATCTCCGCCCCGACACGGCGCGCATGCGCGCCGTCGCCGGCGCCGGTTTCGCGACGGCGACCGACCTCGCCGACTGGCTGGCGCGCGTCCTCAAGCTGCCGTTCCGCGAGGCGCATCACGCCACCGGGCGGCTGGTCGCGCTGGCCGAGGCCAAGGGTGTCGGCCTGGACGGCCTCGCGCTGGCGGAGATGCGGGGCGTCGTGCCGGGGATCACCGAGGCGGTGTTCGCCGTGCTGAGCGTCGAGGCCTCAGTGGCCTCGCGCACGAGTTTCGGCGGAACAGCGCCCGCCAACGTCGCCGCCCGGGCGGCGCATTGGCTATCGGCGTTGTGAGAAATCTGCTGGCGGCGGCGCTGATCGCCCTCGCCCTGGCCGGCTGCGGCAAGAAGGGCCCGCCCTCGCCGCCCGGGCCGCCCGGGCAGATCACCTATCCGCGCACCTACCCGACCTACTGATCCGTTCAGCGCCCGGGCTGGGTCGGCTGCGGTAAGGGCGGCAGCGGCGGCAGCGCCGGGGGCGCTTCGGCCACCGGCGGCTCCGCCTGGGCAATCGGCGGCGCCGCGGGAGGCGGTTGCGGCGGGGCGCCGGGTGCGGCGAAAGGCTGCGTCGGCGCACCGGCGAAGGGCTGCGTCGGTGCCGCCGGCCCCGGGGCAGCCTCCTCGGCGGCCGCATTCGGAGAACCCCGGGCGGCGGCGGCGCGCGCGGAGTAGTCCTGGATGCATCGACGGAAGGTGTCGTCCACCGCGGTCGATCCCTTCAACAGCACCCGCCAGGGCGGCTCGCTGCCGGAAGGGAAGCTGATCGTCATTTCCTGCCCGGCGCGAAACTCGCCGCCGAACGGTCCTGCGTCCGACGCCGGCAGGGTCCAGGTGATCGCGTTGCCCTGCCCCGTCGCCTCGGCCGTGAACGGGCTCGCGCCTTCCTGCTGGATCACCACCGGGATTGTCGTGTTGGGCGGTATCTCCCAGGTCGGTTTGGCGGCGGCGAAGGCGAGGCCGGGGTTGCCGATCACGCTGGTGATCTCCAGGCTGCGCCCGTCGCCCGGATTGCCGGTCGCCATGCCGCAGATCAGCCGGTTCTGCGGGTCGGTGCCGCTGAAGGCCCGCCACTGGCCCGAGCGGTAATAGGTCGTGGTCGCCGCGCCGGCCTGACCGCTCGCGGCCAGTGCGATAAGCCCGATACCGACGACCGCTCGTGTCCACATGACGCCCTCCCCCTTTGCTTCGCCCCGCCGGCCGGTGGCGGGGCGGCCCCTGAAGTGTTAGGCAGCCCGCCTCGCCGCTCAAGAACGGACCCAAGCACATGAGCGCCATCGCCGACATAATCGCGCGGGAAATCCTCGATAGTCGCGGCAACCCCACAATCGAGGTGGACGTGGTGCTGGAGAGCGGCGCCATGGGACGCGCCGCGGCGCCCTCCGGCGCCTCGACCGGCGCCCATGAGGCGCTGGAGCTGCGCGACGGCGACCCCGCCCGCTATGGCGGCAAGGGCGTCGCCCGCGCCGTCGCCAATGTCGAGGGCGAGATCTTCGACACCATCGGCGGCATGGACGCCGCCGAGCAGGTGCGCCTGGACGACATCCTGATCGACCTCGACGGCACGCCCGACAAGTCGCGCCTCGGCGCCAACGCCATCCTGGCGGTCTCGCTCGCGCTCGCCAAGGCCTCCGCCGCCGATCTGGACCAGCCGCTATGGCGCTATGTCGGCGGCGCGTTTGCGCGCACCCTGCCCGTCCCGATGATGAACGTCATCAACGGCGGCCGCCACGCCGACAATCCGATCGACATCCAGGAGTTCATGATCGAGCCGGTGGGCGCCGGCACGATGGCCGACGCGGTGCGCATGGGCGCGGAAGTGTTCGCCAGGCTGCGCGCCGCCCTGCACGAGGCCGGGCACAACACCAATGTCGGCGACGAGGGCGGCTTTGCGCCCGGCCTGAAGTCGGCCGACGAGGCGCTGGGCTTCCTCACCCGCGCCTCCGAAAAGGCCGGGTATCGCCCCGGCGAGGACATCACCTTCGCGCTCGACTGCGCCGCCAGCGAGTTTTTCCGCGACGGGCGCTACGAGCTGGCAGGCGAGGGCAAGAGCCTCGATGCCGCCGGCATGGTCCGCTACCTGGAGGAACTGATCGGGCGCTATCCGATCGTCTCCATCGAGGACGGCTGCGCCGAGGACGACTGGGACGGCTGGAAAGCGCTTACGGCGGCGCTGGGCGGGCGGGTACAACTGGTCGGCGACGACATCTTCGTGACCAACCCGGAGCGGCTGCGGCGCGGCATCGCCGAGGGCGTCGGCAACGCCATCCTGGTCAAGGTGAACCAGATCGGCACGCTGTCGGAGACGCTGGAGGCGGTGGAGGTGGCGCACCGGGC
The DNA here is from genome assembly GCA_963762525.1 of uncultured Pseudomonadota bacterium. GTDB lineage: Bacteria > Pseudomonadota > Alphaproteobacteria > Acetobacterales > Acetobacteraceae > DATFDN01. The sequence goes on along the minus strand of CAVXKT010000003.1, from coordinate 285,239 downwards.
GGGTTTCCGGGCGGTGATGAGCCATCGCTCGGGGGAGACCGAAGACGCCACCATCGCCGATCTGGCGGTGGCGACCAATTGCGGGCAGATCAAGACCGGCAGCCTCTCGCGCGGCGAGCGGACGGCCAAGTACAACCAGCTCATGCGCATCGAGGCGGCGCTGGGGCCGGCGGCACGCTATGCGGGGCGCACGATTTTGCGCTAATCTCGGCTCCCGAACGAGAATCGAGGGATTCGCATGGCGATCATGCGCACCATCCGGCGCCGGCTGCGGGCGGTGGCGGCGCCGGTGTTCTTCCTGGCGCTGGTCGGATATTTCGGCTGGAACGCGACGCGCGGCGATCACGGGCTGGTCGCCCATGCGCAGCGCGAGAAGCTGCTGGTGCAGGCGAAGCTCGACCTGGCCGAGGCCGAGGCCGCGCGCGGCGCTCGGGCGCAACAGGTGCGCGCACTCCAGGCCGAGCACATCGACGCCGATGCGCTTGATGAGCAGGCGCGCGCGATGCTGAACCTGGCCGACCCGAACGACATTATCGTGATGTATCCGGCCAGGGACAAGCTGTTCTGATCTACCCTTACCCGGCCCGGCGCCTCAGGCGCCCCGGGTGAGGGTAGGCGGCTGAGGCCGTGAGCCATCGCCCCTCGCTCCTCGTCGTCACGCCGCTCGCGCCCTGGCCCGTGCGCGACGGCCATACGCTGCGGGCCGCGCATCTGATCGCGGCGTTGGCGGCGAACTGGCGGGTGACGCTGGTGGCGCCTCCCGGGCCGGTTCCGGACGACGTGGAGGCGATCGCGGTCGCGTTGCCGGGGGCCTCGACCTTCCCTTGGCGCTACGACAGCACGCCCCTCGGCGCGGCCGTGGACGGCTTGCGGCAACCCTTCGACCGTGCGCTGGTGTTCGCCGGGGCCGAGGCGGTGTGGTTCGGCTCCGACCGGCCGCCGGCCGTCCTCGATCTTATCGACTGCAATGCGCTGGAGTTCTGGCGCGCCGCCCGCACCACCCGGGGACTGCGGGCGCGCGCCTACTGGCTGCGCCAGATCGCATCCGCCGTCATCTGCGCACGACGCGGGTTTCGCGCCTTCGCCGCCACGGTGTGCGTGGGCGAGACCGATGCCGCCTGGCTGCGACGGATGGGCGGTCTCGTGCACGTGGTCCCGAACGGCGTGAGCATGCCGGAGCCGTTGCCCGCCACAACGGCGCCCGTTCTCGGATTTACCGGCTCGCTCGATTACCACCCCAATATCGACGCCGCCCGGTTCGCCGCGCGCGCGGTGTTCCCGCTGGTGCGCGCGGCGGTGCCCGGGGCGCGGCTGCTGATCGCCGGGCGCCGGCCGGTAGTCGCGGTGCGCGCGCTCGGCGCACTGCCCGGCGTGGAGGTGGTGGCGGACCCGGCCGAGATGGGCGACGTGCTCGCCCGCATGATGGTGGCGCTGGCGCCGATGCGGGCCGGCTCGGGGATCAAGAACAAGGTGCTGGAAGCCTGGGCCGGCGCCCGCCCGGTGGTGATGAGCCGGATCGCCGCCAACGGGCTGACGCTGCCCGCCGGGCACGCCCCGCTGGTCGGCGACGGCGCGGCGAAACAGGCCGAGGCGGCGATCGCTCTGCTCCGCGAGCCCGCCCGCGCGTCGGCATTGGGAAACGCGGCGCGTGACCATGTCGCGGCGCATTTCAGTTGGCGACAACAGGCGGCGCGACTGGACGCGCTGCTGCGACAGGCGTCGCGCGTGGACGACGACCTCAAACCTGATCGTAATCGACCGTCACCCTCGCCGTGAGCGGCCGTGCCTGACAGGTCAGCACGTATCCGGCCGCGACCTCATGCGGCTCCAGCGAGTAGTTGGTGGTCATCCGCGCTTCACCCGCCAGCAGCTTGGCCCGGCAGGTGCAGCACATGCCGCCGCGGCAGGAGAAGGGCAGATTGAGCCCGGCGCGAATGCCGGCCTCCAGGATCGCCTCGCCGGCGGCGACCTCCACCTCGCGCGTCACGCCGTCGGCGATGATGGTCGCGCGCGCCGCCGGGGCGGCCGGCGGGAGCGTGCGCACCGGCGGCGGGCGGCCGCCCTCGCCGGGGGTGAATCGCTCGACATGGATCTGCGAGGCCGCCAACCCGCAGCCGGCGAGCGCCGGCGCCAGGCCCTCGATCATCGGCTGCGGCCCGCAGAGCAGCGCGTGCGCCACCCCGGGCGGCACCAGCCGGCGCATCAGCAGACCGACTTTCGCCACGTCCAGCCGACCGTTGAGCAGCGCAATCTCCTGCTGCTCGCGCGAGAGGACGTGGAACACCGAAAGCCGTGCCAGATTTCGGTCCTTCAGGTCTTCGAGCTGGTCGCGGAAGATGATGTCGGCGGTGGCGCGGTTGCCGTAGAACAGGAAGAACCGCCCGCGCTCTTCGGCCATCGCCGCCTTGAGGATCGACAGGATCGGCGTAATTCCCGATCCGGCGGCGAAGCCGACCAGGGTGCGGTCCGACCCCGGCGCCGGCGGAATGCCGAACCGGCCATCGGGGGTCATCACGTCCAGCCTCTCTCCGGGCCGGAGCGTGCCGACGCGCTCGGAAAACAGCCCGCCGTCGAGGCGCTTGATCGCCACCCGCAGCTCATTCTCGGCCGGGGCGGTGCAGATCGAATATGTGCGGCGCAGCTCGGCGCCGCCCAGACTGGTCCGCAACGTCAGATACTGACCCGGCCGGAACCGATACGAGCCGGCCAGATGCGGCGGCACCTCGAAGGCGACCGAGACGCAAGACGGGGTTTCGCTGCGGATGTCGGCAATGCGCAGCGAGTGAAACCGCGGCCGCATTCCTTACCCGGCGGCCCGGAAAGCGGCGACCCGGGAACGGCAACTGAAAGCGGCGACCGGGGGCCAGCGGGCGGGTTCCCTCATTTTCCCGAAAACACGGTGCTTTGATTCCCGAATGTTGCGCGGACGTGGCTTAACCGCCCGCGTCGGAACTCCATTTTGGGAGAGAAGGAGGACCGGAGGCATGGACAGAGACCGAATCAAGGGCGCAGTGCGCCAGGCGGCGGGATCGATCAAGGAGAAGCTCGGCCGGGCCGGCGGAGATGCCAAGACCGAGGCCGAGGGAACGAGCCAAAAGAACGCCGGCAAGGCGCAGAAGGGCTGGGGCAACGTGAAGGACCGCGTGCGCGGCGCGCTCAACAAGAAGTAGCCGTCTTGCTCAGGTGCTCGCGGTAGCGGGCGCGCAGCACGAGCTTTTGGACTTTGCCCGTCGCGGTGTGTGGCATCTCCGACTCCACCACCACTGCGTCGGGCAGCCACCATTTGGCGACCTTGCCGGCATAGAGCGCGAGCACCGAGGCGGGGTCGATGACGGCGCCGGGGCGAGGCACCACGATCAGGATCGGTCGCTCGTCCCATTTCGGGTGCCGCGCCGCCACCACCGCCGCCTCGGCGACGTCGGGGTGGGAGACGGCGATATTCTCGAGTGCGATTGAGCTGATCCACTCGCCGCCCGACTTGATCACATCCTTCGATCGGTCGGTGATTTCCATCACGCCCTCGGCGTCGATGGTCGCCACGTCGCCGGTGGCGAACCAGCCGTCTTCGTCGAGCGCGCTGCCCGGCGCCTCGTTGTAATAGCCGCTGCACACCCAGGGGCCGCGCACCTTCAGATCGCCGAATGCGGTGCCGTCCCATGGCAGTTCGGCGCCGTCGGCGCCGACGATCTTCATGTCGATCCCGGACAGGGCGCGTCCCTGTTTGAGGCCGAGGCGCAGCATTTCCGCCGCGTCCAGCCCCTGATGCGCGGGCTTCGGGCGATTATAGGTGCCGACCGGGCTGAGCTCGGTCATGCCCCAGCCGTGCTCGACGGCGATGCCGTATTCGCCGAACGCCTCGATCAGCACCGGCGGACAGGCCGAGCCGCCGGTCATGATGCGCCGCACCGTCGCCAGCCGCTCGCCGGAGGCGCGCAGATGCGCGAGCAGGCCGAGCCAGACCGTCGGCACGCCGGCCGACATCGTCACCCGCTCATCGTTCATCAGCGCGGCCAGACTGGCGCCGTCCAAATGCCGGCCCGGCATCACCAGCGCCGCGCCGGCCATCGCAGCGGCATACGGAATGCCCCAGGCGTTCACGTGGAACATCGGCACCACCGGCAGAATGCGGTCCACCGCGCGCAGCGCGAGCACGTCGGCCATGTTGATGGCGTAGGCGTGCAGAATGGTGGAGCGATGGCTGTAGAGCACGCCTTTCGGGCGACCGGTGGTGCCCGAGGTGTAGCAGAGCGCGCTCGCCGTGTCCTCGTCGAAGCTCGGCCAAGCGTAGTCCCCGTCGGCTTCGGCAACCAGCGTGTCGTGGCAAAGCAGGCGCACGCCCGGCAGGTTGAGTTCCGCCATTCCGGCGGCGTCGCACATCATCACCACCCGCACATCGGCGCCGAGGCGCGGCGCCAGTCGCTCGATCAACGAGGCGAAGCTCGGGTCGATGAACAGAATGCGGTCGGCGGCATCGGCGACGATGTAGGCGATGTCGTCGTCGGCGAGGCGCGGGTTGATGGTGTGGCAGATGGCGCCCATGCCCGGAACGGCGTAGTAGATTTGCAGATGCCGGTGGTCGTTCCAACCGAGCGTGCCGACCCGGTCGCCCGGGCGGATGCCAAGCGCCAGCAGAGCGCGCGCCAGCCGCCTTGCATCCGCCTCGATCCCGGCCCAGCTCGTGCGAGCAAGTCCGTCGCCGGCACGGGCCACGATCTCGCCGCCGCCATGATGGCGCGCGGCGTGCGTCAACGCCCCGGAGATCAGCAACGGCCGCGATTGCATCAGCCCGCGCATGTTCGCCTCCCTGTTCGGCGCAATCTCGCGGCACTTCCGCCCGACGTCCAGATGCCGCCCTCCGCGCGCGGGCGTGGGGGGCGCGCGAGTTGACGCCGACGGGCGGGTGATCTGACATCATCGCCGCAAGGGAGGGCGGTCATGGCGATCACACGCAATCACGCCAGGCGCAAGCTGTATGCGGGCGAGATCGCGCTCGGCTTCGGCGTCCATCATCTGCGCAGCGTCGCCGCGCCGATGCTGGCGGCGGCCACCGGGCACGACTACATGTTCATCGACATGGAGCACGGCGCCTTCACCGTGCAAGAGGCGACGCAGCTCTGCATTGCCGCATTGCCCACCGGAATGGCGCCGATCGTGCGCGTCTGCGCCGGCGCGCTCGACGAGGCGACGCGCTTGCTGGACAACGGCGCGCTCGGGATCGTGGTGCCGCATGTCGATACGCCCGCACAGGCGGCGGGCGCCGTCGACGCCTTCCGCTATCCGCCGGCGGGGCATCGGAGCTGGGGCGGACCGGCGGCGATCTACGGCTACGACACGCCGCACGTGGCCGAGGCGCAGCGAGCGATCAACGATGAAATCCTGGTGGTCGTGATGCTGGAAAGCCCCGAGGCGATCGCCAACGCCGACGCCATCGCCGCGGTCCCCGGCGTCGACGTGCTGCATATCGGCAGCTTCGATCTGACCTCGGCCATGGGCATCGCCGGTCAGATGGGGCATCCGAAGCTGGTCGATGCCTACGAGCGGGTCGCCGCCGCCTGTCGCCGGCACGGCAAAATTCTCGGCATGGGCGGGATTAACGACGAGGCGGATGCCGCCCGTTATATCGGCATGGGTGCGCGCTTCCTCGGCTCCGGCTCGGATCACGGCTACCTCGTCGCCGGTGCCCGGGCACAAGTGGCGCTGCTCCGCAGGCTGGCGACGGCCAAATCTTGAACGCGGCGGGCCGACGTGCCCGGCGGAGTGTTCGGCGATCGTCCCGCGCCATCCTTGACCCCGAGCCGGTTTGCGGCGATACCGCGGGCCTGCTTCGAGGAATGCGCATGAAGACCACCCTCTCGCTGAAGCCGGCGGAGGTGACGAAGGAATGGGTGCTGATCGACGCCGAGGGCCTCGTGCTCGGGCGCCTCGCCTCCCTCGTCGCCATGCGGCTCCGAGGCAAGCATAAGCCGCAATTCACCCCGCATGTCGATTGCGGCGATCATGTCGTGATCGTCAACGCCGCCAAGGTGCGCGTGACCGGAAACAAGGCCGAGCAGTCGGTGTTTTATTGGCACACCGGATACCCCGGCGGCATCAAGGGCCGGAGCATCCGCGAGCGGCTGGAAAGCCGCTATCCCGAGCGGGTAGTGCACAAGGCGGTGGAGCGCATGATCACGCGCGGGCCGTTGCAGCGGCGGCAGATGAAGCACCTTTACGTGTATGCGAGCGACAAACACCCCCATGACGCCCAGCAGCCGCGGCCGCTCGACATCGCCGCGATGAACCCGAAGAACAAGAGGTAACGCATGTCCGGAAATCAGCAGGGCCGCTCGCTCGCCGATCTCAAGGACATGATCGCGGCCGTGACCCCGGCCGGGGAGCCGGTGCCCGGCACCGATCAGCCGCAGCGAGAGCCGAAGCGCGACGCGCAGGGGCGCTCCTACGCCACCGGGCGGCGCAAGAACGCGGTGGCGCGGGTCTGGGTGAAGCCCGGCAAAGGCGCCATTACCGTCAACGGCAGGCCGGCGGCGCAGTATTTCGCCCGCCCGGTGCTGCGGATGCTGATCACCCAGCCGTTCCTGGTGGTCGATCGCTACAACCAGTTTGATGTCAATTGCACGGTCGAGGGCGGCGGGCTGTCGGGCCAGGCCGGCGCCGTCCGCCACGGCATCAGCCGCGCACTCACATGCTACGAGCCGCCGTTGCGTCCGATCCTGAAGGTCGCCGGCTTCCTCACCCGCGATCCGCGCGTGGTGGAGCGCAAGAAATACGGCAAGGCCAAGGCCCGACGGAGCTTCCAGTTCAGCAAACGGTAAGTCCGCCTTAACCAAGGCTTATAACGGCTTTTCCCGACGGTTTTCGGCCCCGGTTCCAGGCGAGCAATCGCAGCCCGCGCAAGTCGCTGCTGCTTTGCGTCGTCAGCGTGGAGCCGCACCCCTGCCGTGAACGCACGAGGCGCGGCGGCTGTATGCCGACGCGAACGGCCAGCGTTGGCGGCCCGCGCCGAATGCGCGGCGGCTCGAAAGACCGAATGAGTAGATCTTCGATCATGCGAGGCTGGGTTGAACGTCGCACTCACGCCACTCGTCGGCGCCAGTTTTTCGGCGGCGGATCCGCGCGGTGCTGCGCGAGGCGGCGCTCCAGCCATTCGGCGACGGGCGCCGTTCGGTGAGCTCGCCGCTGGCCCAGCGGCGGACATTGCGCTCGTCGCCCTCCAGCATCTCCGCGAGCGCACGCAAGCTCCAATGCAGCTCGTCGAGGATGGCGCGGAAGCGGTCCGGGCTCACGGCGAGCCCGTCAGGTCGTCCACCCGTCGCGCGAGGCGGTCGTGACGCCGTGCATCGCCCGCACCTCCTGGACGAGGCCGGCAATGGTGCCGTCCAGCCGCATCAGGATCGCGCTCATCACCCGCATGTCGTCACGCATGATGCCCATCTCGTCGATGAGCTGCCGCTGCTGGCGGGCGATCAGCGTCATGTCGGGGTTGCGTCGCTTATCGGGGTTCTCCCATCGGCCGGGGATCAGTCCCACGGCTTACGTCCGCGAATATAGGGCTTATTGCCCACGCTCGCAAGGAGAACCGAGTCGAACCCCGGGTTACGGCTTGCCGCGTAACTCCTCGGCATAGCGCGTATTGCGCTCGCGCAATCCGGCGGCGCTGCCGAATACGTAGTGCTTCGACATGTCCGGGGAGTAGCGGCTGGCCGGCGGCTTGCGCCCCAGCGCCTCGGCGAGCGCGCGGATGTGGTGCGGGCCGGCGCCGCAGCAGACGCCAAGGTAGCGGATGCCGAGGGCTTCGCATTCACGCCCGAACTCGGCGATCTCGTAGCGGTTGCAGGTGAAAGGGTCGAGCGCCACCGGGAACGGCCGGTTGCCGGGGATGCAGCCGCACGCGTCGTCGGACAAGGATTGGAATGTCGGATGTTCCGGCGTCGTGCGGTACGGCACCGGCAGCGCGGCCACATGGCACGTTACCGCCTCGCGGATGCGCCGCACGATCGGCAGCATCGTCTGCGGACCGCGCGCGCAGTTCAGCCCGACCACATCCGCTCCGGCGTCCTGCAGGCGCTCGCAGGCCTCGACGGGATCGCCGCCCTCGCGCGTCGTGCCGTCGGTGTGGATCGCCATCGTGATCACCGCCGGCAGCCCGGCGGCCTTGATCGCCGCGAGGCCGATCAGCGCCTCGCCCAGATGCGAATAGGTCTCGCCCACGACAAAGTCCGCCCCGGCGTCGGTCGCCCAGCCGATCTGCTCGTCGAACATCCGACGCGAGGCGACGTGGGTGGCGTTATCATCCGGAATGTAGGCGGTGGTGTTGCAGATATTGCCGGCCAGCAGCGTGCCGGTCTGGTCCGCCACCCGCTTGGCGATCGCCAGCGCCTGCCGGTTCATCGGCTCCAGATCCTGTTCGCGGCCGATCAGCCGCAGCTTCTCGCGATGCGCGTAATAGGTGAAGGCCTCCACGACGTCGGAGCCGGCACGGACGAACTCGCGGTGCAGCTGCTCCACCAGCTCCGGGTGTTCAAGCACCACTTCCGGCACGTAGGCGCCCGCTTGCAGATAGCCGCGCCGCTCGAACTCGAACAGATATCCCTCGGCGCAGATCACCGATCCCGCACCGAGCCGCGCCAGCAGCCCGCCTTCGCGCTCCCCCACGACAACCTCCCCGACGCTCATCACCATGCCCCATCGAACCCCAACGGCGTTCAACCCGCAAGCACGTGACGCCGCCGGCCACGCCGCCTACGATCACCGCGCGACGGGAGGAAACCATGAGCGAAGTTCGGATTGTGGCGACCACCGGGGGATTTCCGGAAGGCCCGGTCGGTGTTGGCGGACGGATCGGTGGCGCTCACCGACATCGCCGGTTCGCGCATCTTGCGGGTGGCGACCGACGGCGCGGTATCGGAGCTGGCGCGCACCGGCGGCGGGCCGAACGGATTGGCGATCGGCCCCGACGGCGCGCTCTATTGCTGCAACAACGGCGGCGGCCGCTACGTCCCCGGACATTTCATGGCGCAAGGGCCGGCCGCCGACTACGCCGGCGGCTCGATCCAGCGCATCGATCCGCGCACCGGCGAGACACGCACCCTCTACACCCATTGCGGCGATCACCGCTTGTCGGCGCCGAATGATCTGGTGTTCGACAGCACCGGCGGGTTCTACTTTACCGACCTCGGCAAGCGGTATGAGCGCACGCGCGATCACGGCGGTCTCTACTACGCGCTGCCGGACGGCTCGCGCGTGTCGGAGATCGCGCATCCGATCGTGAGCGCCAACGGCGTCGGGCTGTCGCCCGACCAGCGCGTCGTCTATGTCGCCGATACCGAGGCGGCGCGGCTCTGGGCATTCGACATCGAGACACAGGGCGTGCTGCGCAAGCACGGCTTCCCCTCCCCGCATGGCGGACGCCTGGTGGCCACGCTGGGCGGCGCCTTCGCGCGCTTCGACAGCCTGGCGGTGCAGGCCAACGGCTACATCTGCGTGGCCACCCTGGTCCGGGGCTGCATCACGGTGTTCGCGCCGGACGGGCGCCTGGTGCGGCAAGTGGCGATGCCCGACAGCCATCCGACGAATATCTGCTTCGGCGGCCCCGACCTGCGCACCGCTTACATCACCCTGTCGGAGACCGGGCGGCTCGGTGTCCTGGACTGGCCCGAGCCGGGGTTGAAACCGAGTTTCTGACGAGAACGGCAGATCGGTTGCGGCCGCGACTGCGCGACGCCTCGCGATTTGCCCCCAATCGAGGACACGCCTAAAAATCCTCCAGGCACCACCGTCCGGGTCCGACCAAATCAGGGCTTGAGCAAAGGCGACTTTCCATGCCGAATCCCGAATCCGGTCCAATCAGAGCCGCCTTGTCCGCGGCGGCGAACGCGCGCGGGGCTCGGCTTCTCCGCGGGCCAAATCCGGTGGACCGCTTTCGCGGAACGACGGAGCGGCCGGGCTATCTCGATAAGGATCTTGCACTTCGGCTGGCCAGAACCCGCCGAGATTCCACCGAAGCGGCGCAGTCGCATACCGATCTCCTTGCCCGTCTTCGACAGGTATCGCCGGAACACAAAGCCGCGTTGGTGACTTCCTCCAAGTCGACCATGGCGGGCCTGAAGGCGACCGTTGCAGGTTGGCGCGCGGCAAAAGAGTTGCTCGCCTCCCGGGCTCCCGGGCTGCTGGCTCCGGAGCTGAATTTCAACTTTGTGGTTCTGGACACACCCGCTTTTATCCTCCCGTCGGGAGACATCAACATTGTTGGCGAGTCCGTCGCGCCCTGGAACAACGTGGTCAAGTTCAATGGCGAATGGAGCTCGCCATCCAGCGACTTCACGGAAGGATTCGGTGCCGCCAGCTACGTTTTCGCTTGGACGAACACCGCGGATCGGCCCGTGGTCCTGAATGCCGAGTCGTATGCCGTCATTAACGGGTTTTGCGAAATCTTTGTCGGATCCGGAGGTTTCTTCACCATCGATCAAGGTGTTATCGGTGGCAACATCTTTCTACACGTGCTGCAATGGTGGCAAGATCCGCCGACCGAACCGGATTTCCAGGTCGGGCAATTCGCCAACACGTTTTCCGTTTCCGCCGATGGCGGGGCGGCTTGGCCGTTCGGGCTCGGCGATTACGAATCGGCCGCGTTCAGCGGCACCTACGATGTCCGATACAACAGCCTGTCGGTCCCGGCGGGCGGAACCGTGGTATTCGAGATGCAGGTCGGCTACGGGTACGGGACTCGAGGGCGGGACGATCGTGCTGGATGTGGCGAGCGGTGATTTCCAGGCGATGTGTCCGGCCCTCGTGCTGGCAATCGTGGGGTAGGTCAGCCGAAAGGCATCGCAGCCCCGATCGCAGCGATGACGTCGGGGCTTTGGCGCGCGGCGCCGATGATGCTAGGCCATCCCACCGGATACGATTGAGACGTTGGAATGCCCTACTCAGCCGGGGTCCCGCGCACGGGTTCCCAAGCCGAACATCGCGTGACCTCCATCGACGCGGCCGAAGCCGGGCTCGCGGGCGTCGGGTATATTCCCAGCCGCCAGATCGCCACCGCGGTCTATCTGGCGCATCGGCTGCAAAAGCCGATCCTGGTCGAAGGTCCGGCCGGCGTCGGCAAGACCGAGCTCGCGAAGTCGATCGCCCTCTGGCTCGACCTGCCGCTGATCCGGATGCAGTGCTACGAGGGGCTGGACGAGGCCAAGGCGCTGTATGAGTGGAAGTACGGCAAGCAGCTTCTCTACACGCAAATCCTGCGCGACAAGGTGGGCGAGGTGCTCGGCGATACCCCGACGCTCGATGCGGCGATCGCCCGGCTGCACGATTTCGGCGATCTGTTCTTCTCCGCCGAATTCCTGGAGCCGCGCCCGCTGTTGCGGGCGCTGCAAGCGCCGAGCGGATCGGTGCTGCTGATCGACGAGGTGGACAAGTCCGATCAGGAGTTCGAGGCGTTCCTGCTCGAAATCCTGTCCGACTACCAGGTGACGATTCCGGAGTTGGGCCGGGTGAGCGCCGAGGTGGCGCCGGTAGTCATTCTCACGTCGAACAACATGCGCGACCTGGGTGACGCGCTGAAGCGGCGATGCCTGCATCTGCATATCGGCTTTCCCGACGCCGGGCTGGAGCGCCGGATCATCGCCAGCCGGGTGCCGGAGGCATCCGAAAATCTGCGCCGGCAATTGGTGGCGTTCGTGCAATCGCTGCGCGGGCTCGATCTCAAGAAGGCGCCGTCGGTCAGCGAGACCATCGACTGGGCGCGCGTGCTGGTGCTGCTGCACGCGAACGTGCTGGACATCGCGATGGTGCGCGACACGCTGAACGTGCTGCTGAAGTTCGAGACCGACATCGAGACCGCCGGGCGGCAGCTTGGCGAGCTTGCCGGCAAGGCCCGCCGCGAGAACGGACGGGAGGCGTGAGCCTGCAATCGGTCGAGCCGCTGCGCCGGTTCTTCGAGGCGGCGCGCGGCGCCGGCGTGCGCGTCTCGGCCGCCGAGAGTATCGACGCGGTGCGCGCGGTCGAGGTGGTCGGCTATGCCGATCGCGCGGTGCTGCGCGACACGCTGGGGCTGGTTCTCGCGAAAACCGCCGAGGAGAAGGCGGCGTTCGCGGAATGCTTCGATCTCTATTTCGGGCGCGACGATTTCGCCGCCGCCGCTGCAGCCGATGCAGCGGCGCGAGATGCCGAGCCGGGCGCGGCGACCGGCGCCGGCGAAGGCGGGCTGGGCGGGATGCTGCTCGGCAACGACCGGGCCGGCATCGTCGCCGCCATGGAGGCGGCGGGAGAGGCGGCGGGCGTGCAGAACATCCGCTTCTTCACGCAGAGAAACCTCTACGCCCGGCGCATCCTCGATCGCATGGGACTGCGCGCCGTCGAGCGAGAGATCGCCTCGTCGGCGGACGAGCGCAGCCGGCTGCTGGCCGAACACCTCGAGGGCTTGCGCGGGCAGACGCGCGATTTCGTCGAACGCAACCTGCTGCTGTTCGCGCGCGGCGACAACGAGGCGTTCCGCGAGGAGCTGCTGAAATCAAGCCGGCTGTCCAATCTCGACCGGCGCGACTATGAGCGGATGCGCGTGCTGGTCCGCGCGATCGCGAAGAAGCTCGCGACCCGCCATGCGAAACCGCGCAAAAGGCGATTGCGCGGCAAGCTCGACATCCGCCGCACCGTCCGCCGCAACATGGGCTGGGGCGGCATCCCGATGGTAACGGTCTGGAAGGAACGCCGGATCGAGAAGCCCCGGCTGATCGTGCTGTGCGATGTCTCCGGCTCGGTCGCCGCCATGGCGCAGTTCCTGCTGATGTTCCTCTACGCGCTGAACGAGGCGCTGGCCGACATTCGCAGCTTCGCCTTCGCCGGCAGCCTGATCGAGGTGAGCGAGATTCTTGAAACCGAACCGATCGAGGCGGCGATCGCCAGTATTCTCGGGATCATCGGTTTCGGCTCCTCCAATTACGGCAACAGCCTGCGCGACTTCGAGGAGGGCTGGACGGGCATCGTCGATCGCAAATCCACCGTCCTCATCCTGGGCGATGCGCGCGGCAACCGCACCGAGCCGCGTGTGGACATCATCCAGCGCCTGTCGGCGCGTGCCAAGCGGGTGATCTGGCTCAACCCGGAGTATCGCAGCTCCTGGGGCACCGGCGATTCCGACATGTTCCGCTATGCGCCGCACTGCCAGATGGTGCGCGTGTGCGCCACCTTGCGCGATCTCGAGCGGGTGGTGACGGATTTGTTGGAGATGACGCGGTAGGAGGCGGCGATGAAGGTCGGCGTGATCGGGCTGGGCAACATGGGCATGGGCGCCGCACGCAACCTGGTGGGGAAGGGCCACGACGTGACCGGCTGCGACACTCGCGCCGAGGCGCGCGCGGCGATCACCGCCGCCGGCGCGGCGGCGGTGGCGACGGCGGCGGAGCTGCCGGCCGATCTGGGGGCGGTGCTGATTCTGGTGGTGAACGCGGCCCAGCAGGACGCGGTGCTGTTCGGACCCGCAGGCTGCGTGCCAAGACTGCCGCGCGACAGCGTGGTGATCTGCTCGGTCACCACCCCGCCCGACACCGCCCGCGAGACCGAGACGCGGCTCAACGGCGCCGGGTTGCTGATGCTCGATGCGCCGGTTTCCGGCGGCAAGACCGGGGCCGATGCGGGCAGCATGACGGTGATGGGCTCGGGGGCGCCGGCGGCGTTCGAGCGCGCGGCGCCGGTGCTCGACGCCATCGCCGGCCGGGTCTTCCGCCTCGGCGACCGGGCGGGCATCGGCAGCACGGTGAAGATGGTCAACCAATTGCTCGCCGGCGTGCATATCGCGGTTGCGGCCGAGGCGCTGGCGCTCGGCATCCGTGCCGGCGCCGACCCGCGCACGCTCTACGACGTGATCTCCGCCTCGGCGGGAAGTTCCTGGATGTGGCAGAACCGGATTCCGCATATCCTGAGCGGCGACGACCGGGCGCTCTCGGCCGCCAGCATCTTCGTCAAGGACCTGGGGATCGTGCTCGACCAGGCGCGGGCGCTGAGCTTTCCGTTGCCGCTGGCGAGCGCGGCGCATCAGTTGTTTCTGGCGACCGCAGCCTCCGGCCACGCGGCCAAGGATGATTCGTCGGTCATTCGGGTGTTCGAGGCACTCACCGGCATTGCGCTGCCGGGGAAGCGCACGGCGGAATAGTCCGGCTTTCCCGCCCGTCCCCGGCGGGCCAGAATGCCGACCGAAAACTTGGAGAAGCGGCGTGCCCGTGGACAGGCAAGCCTATCGCGAGGCCATGGCGCGGCTGGGCGCGGCGGTGAACGTGATCACCACCGACGGTCCGGGCGGAAGGGCCGGCTTTACCGCCTCGGCGGTGTGCAGCGTCACCGACACGCCGCCGACGTTGCTGGTCTGCGCCAACCGCGCAAACGACTCCTATCCCGCCCTGAAGACCAATGGCGTGCTGTGCGTGAACACGTTGGCGGCGACGCACGAGGAAGTGTCGGCGGTGTTCGCGGGCCTCACCGCGCACAGCCCCGAAGGGCGCTTCGAGGCCGGCGTCTGGGCGGCGCTGCTGACCGGCGCCCCGGTGCTGGAGGATGCCGCGGTCGCCTTCGACTGCCGCATCGACCGCGCCGTGGAAGTCGGCACGCATGACGTCTTCTTCTGCATCGTCGAGGCGGTGCGGCTGGGGGTGGCGCGGGAAACCCTGATCTACTTCGCCCGCGGCTACCATCGCCTGCCGCCGCATCCCGAGGGCGCCGCCTGACGTGGACGAAAGCCGTTCGCTCTCGTCCACATGCCGGCGCGGGTTCAGCCCTCCAGAATGAAGGTGACCTCCATCGTCACCCGGTATTCCGCGATCTTGCCGTCGGTCACGCTCGCCTTTTGCTCGACCACGTGAAGGCCGGTGATGCCGCGCAAGGTTCTATTCGCCCGCGAAAGACCCTCCTGCACGGCGGCATCGAAGCTGGTGGGCGAAGCTGCGGTGATTTTCGATACGCTTGCTACTGCCATTTCTGCCTCCCCTTTCGGAGTTGGTGCCAGACCGGCGGCCAACACGCCACCATGCCGCACGGCAAAGCCATTGCCAACGCGCCGGAAGCCTCATTACGCGAATGCCGCGAACATCTTCTCGACATCCACCTCCGGTGATGGCTGTACCGATAGCCATCCAGGGGACTCGCCAGGGGGACTCGCCCATGAGCAGCTACGGTGTCGCCGACGCCAAGAATTGTTTTGCCGAGCCTGATCGACAAGGCGCTCGCTGGTGAGGAAGTGGTGATTACGCGCCGCGGCAAGCCGGTAGTCGAGCTCCGCATGACGGCAACGCCGCCCGCTCGCATCACTCCGGCCGGATACGCGGCGTTCCGTGCGCGGCGCAAGGCACGCCGAGCGGCGCCCATTTCTTCGGTCGAGTTGCTGCGCCGGCTTTACGAGGAGGCATGAGCGCCTACCTGGACGCGAGCGCGCTGATGTCGGCCCTGATGGAGGAGGCTTCCAGCGTTGGGGTGGACCGCTTTCTCGCGGGCTGGCCGGACACGCTGGTCGTCAGCGAATTTGCGGGCGCCGAAGTGGCTGCGGCGTTATCTCGGTTTCCGCGCCGCCATGACGTCGCCATGCGACTTGCTGGCGGCGGACGCGCGCCTGGCCAGCGTGTATGTTCGCCGCTTCGACCTGATGCTGAGAGCCCCGGACGCGCTGCACGCGGCCATCTGCCGGCGCCTCTACGGCGCATGCTCGATCGCCGCGCCGCAGCCGCCCAGCGCCGCGAGCAGTGGAAGCAGCCACACCCTCATGATCAGCCGACCACGCCCTCGCCCCGCAGCGCCGCGATGCGCTCCGCCGGCCACCCGAACTCGGCCAGAACGGCGTCGGTATGCTCGCCCGGACCGGGCGGCTGCAGCCGTAAACCCGGCGTAATGTCGTCGATCGCGAGCGGCAGCGGCGGCAGGTTCGCGGTCGCGCCGTTCGGCATCCGCACGGCAAGCGCATGCGCCAGTAGCTGCGGGTCGTCGAACAGGTCGGATGGAGTATTCACCGGCGAGAACGGAATGGCGGCGGCGTCGAGCGCTTCCGCAAGCGCATCGGCGGCCCGCGAGCGGGCGATCGCCGCCACGTACGGGCGCAAGGCGACGCGATTGCGCGCGCGATCGGCATTGGTGATGAAACGCGGATCGGCCGACAGGTCGGGGCGATCGAAATGCGCGCAGAACGCTCGCCAGTGGTTATCCGAGGTGATGCCAATGAACAACTGCCGACCGTCGGCGGTCTCGAACGTCTCGTAGATGCCCCAGGCGCTCTCGCGCGCCGGCATCGGCGCCGCCTTGCGGCCGCTCGCGGCCTCGCCGGCCATGTGCTGCGCCACCAGAAAGGCGGCGGCTTCGAACAGCGTGCCGACCACGCGGCGTCCCTTGCCGTCGCGGTCGCGGTCGCGCAAGGCGGCCAGGATGGCGACGTCGCCCATCACCCCGCCCAGGATGTCGATCACCGACGCCCCGGCCCGCAGCGGCCGGCCCGGCGGGCCGGTCATGTACGCGAGCCCGGTCATGAATTGGGCGATCTCGTCGAGCGCCGGGCGATGCGCGTAGGGTCCCGGCAGGAAGCCCTTCAGTGCGCAGTAGATCAGCCGCGGATTGACCGGCCGCACCTGCTCCCAGCCGAGGCCGAGGCGCGCCATCGTGCCCGGCGCGTAGTTCTCGATCAGCACATCGGCCCGACGCAGCATATCGCGCGCCACGGCCGCGCCTTCGGGGCGCTTCAGATCGATGCAGACGCAGCGCTTGTTGCGATTGAAATAGGAGAAGAAGCCGGTGGCGAAGCCGTGCAGGCGGCGCGTGCGGTCGCCGCCCGGCGGTTCCACCCGGATCACGTCGGCGCCCAGATCGGCCAGCACCACGCCGCAGCACGGCCCCATTACCGTGTGGGTGAACTCCAGGACGACCAGGCCCTCCAGCGGCAGGCCCATGCGCTGCTCCGGCTCGACCGGCGACCCATACGCCGCCGCCGGCCCGCGACAAAGCCGAAACCGCCGCCGTCGCCGGGTGTTTCCGTTCTCATGTCGCACGAGCCTCGGATGCCCGCGCTGAACGCCGCCCTGCCGACCGCCCCCTACGGCGCCGAGGCGTTCTACGCCGAGACGCTCGCCGACCTGGCGGCCGAGCGGGTCCCGTTCCTGCTCGCCGGCACATACGCGCTCGCGGCCTATACCGGGATCGAGCGGCCCACCAAGGATCTCGACATCTTCTGCAAGCCGGGCGACTTCCCGCGCATCCTGGCGCGGTTCCGCGACCGCGGCGGCAGCGTGGAGGTCGAGGATGAACGCTGGATCGGCAAGCTCCGTCGCGGCGCCCATTTCATCGACGTGATCTTCGCCTGCGCGGCCGGCACCATGCCGGTCACGGACGCGTGGTTCGAAGACGCCCCGAGTCTCGACCTGTTCGGCGCCCGCGTCGCCGTGGTGCCGCCGACCGAGCTGATCTGCGCCAAGGCCTTCATCCAGCTCCGCCATCGCTTCGACGGGCCGGACATCATGCACCTGATCCTGCGCCAGCACGCGCGCATCGATTGGCGGCGGCTGCTGGAGCTGCTGGAACAGCATTGGGAGGCGCTGCTGAGCCACCTGTTGATGTTCCGCTGGATCTATCCCACCGAGCGCGAGCATGTGCCCGGCTGGCTGCTCGACGAGCTGCTGGAGCGGCTGCACATGCAGCGCAGCTTGCCGCCGCCGCAGATGAAGATCTGTCGCGGGCGGATGCTGTCGCATATCGATTATCGACCCGACGTGCGTCTCTGGGGCTTCGCCGATATCGGCGGCCGCGGCGAGCCGCGCGAATGAGCGCCGAGCGGCTCCGCGTCGCCGCGCTCGGCGACCTGCACGTGCGGGAGGATCAGGTGGCGCCATACCGCGACCTGTTCGCGGAAGTTGCCGGCGTCGCCGATGTGCTGGTGTTGTGCGGCGATCTCACCGATCTCGGCAAACCGCGGGAGGCCGAGCTTCTCGCCGACAGCCTGCGCGCCTGCACCATCCCCGTGGTCGGCGTGCTCGGCAATCATGACCATGAGAGCGGCCAAGCCGAGGAGGTCGCCGCGGTGGTCCGGCGCGCCGGCGTGCATCTGCTGCAGGGCCAAAGCTGCGAGATCGCGGGCGTCGGCTTCGTCGGCGTGAAGGGCTTTGCCGGCGGCTTCGGGACGCGGATGCTGGGCTCGTTCGGCGAGCCCGCGATCAAGCAATTCGTGGCGGAAACCATGCAGGAGGCGCTGAGCCTGGAAAACGCCATGCGCCGGCTGCGCGCAACACGGGTGCTGGTGGTGCTGCATTATGCGCCGATCGCCGAGACCGTCGCCGGGGAGCCGGCGGAGATCCTGCCCTTTCTCGGCTGCTCGCGGCTGGCGGAGACGATCGACCGCTTTGCGGTCTCGGCGGTGGTGCACGGACATGCCCATCGCGGCCATTATGCGGGCCGCACGCCGGGGGGGCGGGCGGTCTACAACGTCGCGATGCAGATCGAGAAACCGGGCGGACGCCCCTATGCGATGCTGGAACTCTGAAGGCAACGCACTGTGGCGCACGGCGTTGAGATGATGGAGGCGAAGATGGGCAGGGCAATGATCGGGTTGCTGGGGCTCGCGGCCATGACGATGTCCGGAACGGCGCTGGCGCAACCGGCGACTTCCGGCCCGCAGCCGAACCGGCAAACGCAACAAGGCACCGGGTTGTTTCCGGGCAATCAGCCGGTTCCGATGTATTCGAGCAGCGCCAACAACGCCGGCGCTTCGTTGCAGGCGCAAGGCGGTAACGCGCCGAACGCCGGTGTCACGGGCTATACCGGGTCCGGCGGCAACGGCCGTGGCTGGAACGCGCCCGCCTACTCGCCGCCGCAGACGCGGCGGTAGGATTACCTCCTCGGAGATGTGGGTCGCCGGGAGCCCGGTTTCTAATCGGTACCATCCCGTCGCCCTGAAGAGATCGACACCCGGCCGTTCCGCGACCGCTTCGGACCGAACTCGGTGCAGGTGGCGCGATCCATCACGCGGATGCGATGGGGGCGGCGGAGTGGCGATCTTGCGGGCGCGACTGTTCGGCCTTACCGGGGGCCGCCTTGCCCACGAGGACCGGGTTGCCTCAGCCAACGATGATTTCGCATGCCCAGAATGGCGAAGACGTAGTGCTGCGCCGGGCGTTCGCCGACCGGGAGGGCGGGTTTTACATCGATATCGGCGCGTGTCATCCGGTTGAGGATAGCGTCACGCTGCACTTCTATGAGCGTGGCTGGCGCGGCGTAAACGTCGAGCCCGATCGGGCGCTGTTCGACCGATTGACCGCGGCGCGGCCGCGCGACGTCAATCTCTGCGTCGCGATCGGCCAGGAGCGCGGGCGGGCCGATTTTCACCCGACGCGCACACGCGGTCACGGGACTCTTTGATTCGGCGTTGGCGATAGAACGCGAAGCCGGGGAAGCGACCGAGCGCGTCCCCGTGCTGCCGCTGCGTGACGTGATCGATTGTCACGGCCCTGACGGCGGCGAAATTGATTTCCTGAAGGTCGACGTGGAAGGCTGGGAGGGTGCCGTTCTTGCCTCCGCCGACTGGGTGCGCCATCGGCCGCGCGTGCTGCTGATCGAAGCGGTCGATGATCAGGGCCGACCGACCCATGAGGCATGGGAGCCGGCGGTGCTCGCCGGCGGCTACCGGTTCGCGCTGTTCGACGGGGTGAACCGATTCTATTGCCGCGAGGAGGATGCCGAGCGGCTCCTGCCGCGATTGGCGGCGCCGGCAAACGTGCTCGATAATTGGCAACGTGCCGATGATGCGCACGCGCGGGAGCAGGCGGCCCGGTTGCCGGGGTGCGAGCAGGCGACGGTGGCGGCTCGCCAGCAGGCCGAGGCGGCGGAGGCGCGATCCGCGGCGCTGGTCGCCGATCTGGAACGGACGCGCGGGCTGGAAGCCGCCGAGCGTCGCCGGGCGGAGGTCGCAGTTGTGGACGCCGCACGCGCCCGCGCGGCTTCAGCGGCTGCATTGCGCCGCGAGGAGCTGGCGGAGACGCGCATGGCCGAGCTCGAAATGGATGCCGCGCGCACGGGACACGAGGCGGCGGCGGCGCGCTTGTCCGCGGAAAACGCGATGAACCGAGCGGCGCAGCTCTCGGCCGATCTCGCCCGCACGGTCGAACAAGCATCGCGCTTGAATGCTTGGGTCGAGGCGATGCGCGCCTCCACCTCTTGGCGCGTGACGGCGCCCATACGCTGGATTATCGGTTCGGCTCGGGGCGCGCGGCGTGAGCGGTAAACCACCTGCGGCGTTGCCCGGGGAACGCATTACCGATCTTGCCGCGCTGGACGCCAAGCTCGCCGAAATCGCGCAAAGCCCAAAGGGACCAGCGGCGCATTTCGCCGAGTTCTGGTTCGAGATGCCGATGCCGGACGTCGCCGATCCGCTATCGGCTGCTTACCGGGATGCGGTCCTCGCAGAATATCGGCGACTGACCCGGCGCGAATATTCGCTCGACTTCGAGGCGCATCCGTTCGACGTCGGCACCAATCATGACTTCCTGAGCCGTCCGTGGCCCTACAACACCGGCGATCCGGCGCAGGTCGGGAACGCGCTTCTCTCCGTCGGCTTCGTCATTTCGGTGTTCGCGCCGAAACCCGGCGATCGCGTGCTGGAGATGGGCGCGGGATGGGGCAATCTATCATTACCGCTGGCGCAGATGGGATGTGCGGTGACGGCGCTGGACATCGAGGAGCGCTATATTCGGATCATCCGTCACCGAGCCGACGGCGCCGGTGTGCCGGTGCGCGTGATCCGCTCCGGGTTTCTGGAGGCCGCCGAGGTAACGGCGGGCGAGAAGTTCGACCATGTTCTTTTTCACGCTGCTTTTCACCACTGCGATGACCATTTGGCGCTGCTGCGGCTGATCCGGGACAGGCTGCTGGCGCCGGGCGGGCGGTTGGTGCTTGCGGGCGAGCCTCTGCTGGAAGCATTGCCCTATCCGTGGGGATTAAACCCGATGGGCGAAGGCATCTGGGCAATTCGCACGTTCGGTTGGCATGAGCTGGTGTTCCGCCCGAGCTATCTCATGCAGGCATTATCGGCGATCGGGTTCGAGGCGGATTTAACGCCCTGCCCGCAGACCGCGATGGGTAACGTCATCGTTGCCCGCATGCGGTCGAACCCGACGGCGATGCGCGCAGGATAACGAGACCGTTGCGAAGCTCACCGCCGCACTCGCCGAGCGCGATGCCGCCCTGGCCGCGCGCGACGAGGCGCGGCGCGAACGCGATGCGCTGCGTGCCTCAACCTCATGGAAGATCACCGCCCCGATGCGCCGGGCCGTTCGGTTGGTCCGCGGGGAAGGGCACACCGGTTAGGCTGTATCGTTACGACACCGCCTTGCCCTCCGGCCGCGCCCTTCGATCATAGTCCGTACGCCTCAAACAAACGGCTCGGAGCGACTTCGCCGCCGGCGACACGGCCCGCTTCCAATGCGGCCCGGTAGGCACTTCGCATCAGCGGCACCTGCGCACGAAACGCTTCCAGATGTTTGCAGCGTTCGATCAGCCGCGCCACCGAGAAGCCCTGCCGGACCGCATCTTCGGCGTCTATCAGGGCCACCCGCGTCCATTCACCGGCGTTAGCGCAGTGCTTCAGCCGGTGGCGATCGACCCGCGCGGGATCGATTCCCGCCTTTTCGGCGGCGTCGAAAAGATCGGGCATCCGCTCGAGATGCCATAGCAGCGCCCAGCGAAGCCACGATACGTTCATGTTCACCACCAGCGCCGGCTCACCTACCCACCAGGCCGGCCGGTCCTGCAAAGCCGCCAGCGCATAAACCGATGACGGGACGCATGTCAGCAGAGAGGAGAACGGCGCGCCGCGCGTATCCTGCTGATATGCCCGCAGAGCATGGTCGCGACGAAACGCGCAGGCATAGATGGCGGTGAACAGATTTTCGTTCAGTGCCGCGACTTCGCGTAGCTCGTTCACGCGCCGGTTCGGCCCGCCATAGCCGATCGACCGCGCCGTGCGGATGATCTCGTCGGGGTCGGCCAGTTGCTCAGAGGCGTCGAATGTCGTGTAGGCGTAATTCATGTACGCCATCTCGACATCCGGGTGTGCTTCGAGGCCCGCCAGCACGTGACCGATCGCACCGTCCATCATCAGATCGTCGTCGCCGATCAGCCATACGAATGCGCCGTTCGTGGCCCGCGCAGTGGCGCCGAGATTGCCGAGCATCCCGAGATTGACCGCGTTGCGCCGCGAGCGAAATCCCGGCCTGCCGGCATGCCGGCCGACGATGTCGGGCGTGTTGTCGGTCGATGCGTTGTCGCAGACCACCACCTCGACCGCATCGCCGAACGGGCGCGCCGCCTCGATCAGACGCGGCAGGCTGTGCTTGAGCCAGTGTGCGCGATTGTAGGTGGTGATGGCGCAGCTCAGAAGCGGCCGCTTGCCGTCGGTAAGCACGGCGGGCAATGGCCATCCGGGAGAGGCGCCGGCGCGCGCCATCGCCGCCAGCACGTCGCGTGCATATTCGTCCCAGTCGCGAATGAGCCGCCCGACGGCCTCGCGCCCCAAGCGGTCGAGCAACCCGTCCTCGGTGGCGAGCCGTGCCATGCCTTCGGCGATCGCCGTCTCGTCGAGCATGTTTACGGCGAGCACGCCGCCCCCGGGCGCAACCTCGGCCATCGCCGAGCCGTTGTGGCAGAGGCAGGGCAGTCCGTGCCAAAGGCTCTCGAGGACCGGCAATCCGAAACCTTCTTCCAGTGAGGCGAACACGGTTGCATTGCTTGAAGCAAGTAGGGACAAAACCTCCTCGTCAGAGACATGATCGTGCAACGTCACGCCGGCTGCGCCCGCCAGACGCTCGATCTCCGAGTCGAGTTCGGCGAAACCGGCGCGCCGGCCCACAATCGTCAGCTCTATCGCGCGGTTTGAGGTAAACCGCCGAGCTTCGATAAGTGCGTGCAGAAGGCGCACATGGTTCTTGCGAGGCTCCAGGGTACCGATGGAGAGAAGCTGAAGCGGCTGCGCCGGCACGGGACCAGAAATCGCGTTCTTCTGTCGCGTGGTTCCGGGAAGCTCACCGGCGAGGGGGCAGGGTGTAATGCGCGGAACCTGCAAGCCATGGTCGGCCAGGTATCGCCGAAGCTCGGCGGCTACTGTCCATGAAATCGGGAGAGCCAAGTCCATCTCGCCGAAGGCTTTCCAGTACTCGCCAAAAATCTTCAGCGTGCCGGGCGCGTAGATTTCCGGCATCCTGTTGGGTATGAGATCATAGAAGACAGCCGCGACGCGCATCCCAAGGCTTCGTCCCAAGCGCGCCGGGTTGGAACCCGGCGGCTCCGGCGGGACCGAAACCTCGGGAACTAGCAGCCATTCTCCTTTCAGCTCCGATGGCGAGATCGGCCGGGCACTCGCGGGCGGACCCCGCCACTTGGCGAGATGCTTCTCCTCGGCGTCGGTGAGTGACGCCATCCGCCCCGCCACCTCATCCCACTTCACCGGAATCAATTCGATTCCCATCCGATGCAGTGCCGCGCCGAGCGCACGGGTGACGCGCTGAATGCCGGTGTTGAACGGCTGCGTGGCGGTCAGCCCCGCCCAATAGAAAATCCGTCGCGGCGGCACCGGCAGGCCGGCGACGGTGATCCGTGGACGCTCCGCCGCGACCGCCGCGAGCACCCCGGAGGCGTCGGCGGCGACCCGGAAGCGGCTCGGCAACGTCGCGGTCCTCGGCAGATGCCGCAGTGCCGATGCCAGCGCGGCCTCGCGCTCCGCCGCAGTCGCGAACAGCGTCAGATCCGCACTCGCCAACGCGGTGAGAGTGACTGCCGTCGATGCAAGATCCTTGCGCCATCCATATGGCGAACTTCATCCCGAGGCCGCGTGCCTCGTCCTCGATCCGCATCGCCTCCGCCGGGTCTTCCGTCGTGGTCGTCGGCAGCACCGCCCAGAGGCCCTGCAGATCGCCGCCGCCGATGGTCGGGCTTTCCGTTGGTCCGGCTCGGAAACCCGGCAGCAGCGCGATCGTATCGGGGCGCCAATGCAGGCGACGAACCCGGGCGCCATGCCCTTCAATCCCGGCCGCGAACGCCTCCCCGCCGTTCCGTGTGCCCTCGATCACCGCCAGTCGCGGAACCGCCGGTGCGGCGTCGAGCGTCGCCAGGACATCGCGCCCGTACTCCGCCCATGTTCGCAGTCTCCGTCGCCGGGCCACCTCCGTCAGTTCCCGGCGTAGCGCCGGATCATCCGCCAGTCGTTCCAGCCCGCGCTCGATGGCATCGGGATCACTCGGATCGATGGTGAGGCAGCCGCCGTCCGCGGCGATCTCCGCCATCGAGCCGAGGTCAGAACAAAGGCACGGGCGCCCCTGCCACAAGCTTTCCGCGATCGGCAGGCCGAAACCTTCTCCGCTAGAGATAAATACGCTGGCGTGGCAGCCGGCCATCAACTCCCGTGTCTGTTCGTCCGGCAGGTAGCCGTGCAGCCGAATTCGTCCCGATGAACGATCGGCCTCCTCCCGCGCCGCGGCCGCGACATCCGCACGCATGCAGCCGACGACGTCCAGCCGAACCTCAAGTTCCGGGCGGCGCCGGCACAGGCGATTGAACGCGCGCATGAGCGCAAGTTGGTTCTTGCGCGGCTCGACCGTGCCCAGAGCGAGGAAGCGGATGGGCGCCGGCGCGGTCGGCGGCGCATCGAACACGCGATCAATTCCGATCATCTCGGCCGGGAGCGAGACAGTTCGGACGTTGGCGACGCGCTTCGGATCGTGCCCGTGCGTGCGCCACCAGCCGAGCAAATCTTCGGCCGAACTGGCCGAGATCGGAAGCACCAGATCCGCCGCCGCCAGCGCCAGCGCATAGCTGACGTGAGCCGGCGCCATCGACTCGTAACCCGGCAACCGCAACGGGATCAGGTCGTAGAAGACAACGGCGGTGCGAAGCCCGTAATACCGCGCGTAATCGAGAACCACCGGCAGTGCGGGCGAAGGCGCATCCGCCGCACTGCCATCGACATGCGGGACCTCCGGCACCAGCAGCCATGCTCCCCCAAGCCGGCCGCAATCGGCCGACGTCAGATGCAGCGCCTCGCCGGCCTCATCCGGCGGCGGCAGCGCAGGGCCGGAATGACGAGCGAGGCCGTCAAGCCACGCCGGTTCGGCGCGCACCATCGCTTCCCGCTCCGCGCACCAGCGCACCGGCACCAGATCAACGCTCGTCGCCGAGAGAGCGGTCGCCAACGAACGCGTTACCCGCTGCACTCCGCTATTGCCGTCGTAGCGGCCGGTGTGATGCACCCAGTAATAGATGCGACGCGGCGTCATACAATCTCGATCTCGGGGAACGGGAAGATCATCCGCCCGCCGCGCGCCAGGAACTCGGCCTCGCGCTTGATGATGCCGTCGCGGAAGTGCCAGGGCAGCACCAGGAAGTAATCCGGCTCCATCGCCCGCGCCTCGGCCTCCGAAACAATCGGAATCAGCGAACCCGGCGTGAAGGCACCGAATTTCTCGGCGTTCACCTCGGCGATGCAGGACACCAGGTCGGCGTCGATGCCGCAGAACTGCAGGACCACGTTGCCCTTCGTGGAGGCGCCGTAGCCGATCACCCGTTTGCCGTCGGCGGCCAAAGCCTCGAGCAGTCGGCGCAGATCGGCGCGATGGCGAAACACGCGGTCCTCGAACTCGCGATAGGGGCGCGGCGTCGCCAGCCCCATCCGCTCCTCTTGCGCGAGCAGCCAGGCGATCACCGCTTCCGACCCGCGCCGCGGGTCGGCGGCGCGCACCGCCGTCACCGCGAAGCTGCCGCCGTTCACGTTGTTCATCTTCACGTCGATCGCCCGCATCCCGGCTTCCGCCAGAATGCGCTGCACGACGCCGAACGAATAATACTCCAGATGCTCGTGGCAGACCGTGTCGTAGGAGGTCATGCGCAGCATCGAGGGCATGTAGCTCTGCTCGAAATGCCAGATGCCCGCCGGCGCCAGCACCTGCTCCACCTCGCGCGCGAACGCCACCGGATCGTCAAGGTCGTAGAACATGGCGATCGAGGTGACGATCGCCGGCGCCCGCGCGCCGGTCCGCCGATAGGCCGCGGCCGAGAAGAAATCCGCAACCAGGGTGATGTCGTCGGGATAGTACCGGCGGAATTTGCGAGCCGTCGGATCGATCCCCACCCGGGTGAGCGAGGGCGTCGCGTATGCCTTCAACGAGGTTGCGTCGTTCGAACCGATGTCGAGCACGGCATCGCCCGCACCGAGATCCGCTAGTCGCTCCAGCTCGCGCACCTTCTGCGTCAGATGCTCGACCATCGAACGATTGAGGCCGGAGCGGTAGCCGTAACTATCCCCGTACATCTCCCCGGGGTCATAGGAATCGGCGAGTTGCAGCAGCCCCGAACCGGGGCACCAGACCAGTCGCAGCGGCCCCGCCGTCACCGACTCGTCGCGGGCACGCGGAAATACGCCGGTGAGCGCCTGCTCGCCGAGATCGAGCACGGTGATGAGATTGCGCCCGCCGCCCACGCGGCAGCGGTCGAGGAGAGTGCGGCTCGGCACGGCGAACTCCCGGTCGGATGGCGGTTTCTGGCGCGAACCTAGGTTCTGACGCGAACCCAGTCGGGGCACAACCCGGCCATGATCGGGTCGGAGCGGGTGAAGGGAATCGAACCCTCGTATGCAGCTTGGGAAGCTGCCGTTCTGCCATTGAACTACACCCGCGCACGCCCCGTATAGCCGCCCCGGGTTGACGGGGCAATCACCGCCGCCTAATCATCGGACCGGTGAATGCCCCTCGCGATTTGTCCGGCCGGCTTGCGGCGAGGTGAAACAAGCGCGCTAAAGTGGCCCGCCCGGGATTTGCACCCGGCGCCGCGACGGTCGGGCCACAGCGCATGGGGCCCCGCATGACCAATGCCTTCCGTCCGGCCACCACCCTCATCCATGGCGGCCTCGAGCGCACCGCGTACGGGGAGACCGCCGAAGCCGTGTTCCTCACCTCCGGCTATGTCTATGACAGCGCCGAGCAGGCCGAGGACACCTTCAAGGGCGAGGCCGACCACTACCAATATTCCCGCTTCGGCAATCCCACCGTCACCATGCTGGAACGCCGGCTCGCCGCGATCGAAGGCGCCGAGGCGTGCCGCGCCACCGCGAGCGGGATGGCCGCCGTGCATTGCGCCCTGGCCTCGCACCTCAACGCCGGGGACCGCATCGTCGCCTCGCGGGCGCTGTTCGGATCGTGCCATTGGATCGTCTCCACGCTGCTGCCGCGTTTCGGCATCGCGAGCGAATTCGTCGACGGCGCCGATCTCGACCAGTGGCGCCGCGCGCTGGCCCGGCCGGCGCAACTCGTGCTGCTGGAATCGCCGTCGAATCCGATGCTGGAATTGGTCGATCTGCGCGCCGTCGCCGGTCTCGCCCATGCCGCCGGCGCGATCGTGGTGGTGGACAACGTGTTCGCCACGCCGCTGCTGCAACAGACGATCCCGATGGGCGCCGACGTCGTCGTCTATTCGGCCACCAAGCACATCGACGGTCAGGGCCGGGTGCTCGGCGGCGCCGTGCTGGGCCGGCGGAAGTGGATCGAGGAGACGTTGCAGCCCTTCGTTCGCAACACCGGGCCGTCGATCTCGCCCTTTAACGCCTGGCTGCTGCTGAAGGGGCTGGAGACGCTGGGCTTGCGCCTCGACGCGGGCTGCCGGGCGGCGGCGGCGCTGGCCGAGCGCCTGGCGTCGCGGCCGGAGGTTTCGCGCGTGCTCTACCCCGGCCGCGACGACCATCCGCAATCGGCGCTGGCGCGGGCGCAAATGCGCGCCGGCGGCACCGTCGTCACCTTCGAGGTGAAGGGCGGCAAGCCGGCCGCCTTCCGCTTCCAGAACGCGCTTCGCCTGATCGCGATGTCGAACAATCTGGGCGATTCCAAGTCGCTGGTCACGCATCCGGCGACCACGACGCACATGCGCATCGGCGCCGAGGAGCGCGCGCGGCTCGGCATCACCGACGGCGTGATCCGGCTCTCGGTCGGGCTCGAGGATGTCGAGGACCTGGCCCGCGACCTCGCGCGCGGCCTCGATGCGGTGGACGCATGAGTGCCACTGGACAATGAAGCCGCGGACGCCTTCGATTCGCTCCGCAGGCAGCAAGGGCAAGCGGAGCATGGCCGCCGATTACAGCAAGACGACGCGCGGAATCCGCATCGCCGTGCGGGCGTTCTATCTCGAGGACCAGTCGCGACCGGAGGAAAATCATTTCGTCTGGGCCTATCGCGTGAAGATCGAGAACAACGGCCGCGAGCCGGTGCAACTGATGCGGCGCACCTGGCGTATCACCGACGCGCGCGGACGCACCCAGCACGTGCACGGCGCCGGGGTGGTCGGCGAGCAGCCGGTGCTGGAGCCGGGCGAAAGCTTCGAATATACCTCCGGCACGCCGCTGGACACGCCGTCCGGCTTCATGGTCGGCGCCTATCACATGAGCGTGCCCGCGTCGGGCGAGAATTTCGACGTCGCCATTCCCGCCTTCAGCCTCGACAGCCCGCACCAGGGCGGGCAAGTGCATTGACCAGCCGAGCAGGAGCCGCCGTTGGATAGTTTCCCCGAGGACCGCCCCTCCCGCGAACAGGCGGAGGCGGCGGTCCGGACCTTGCTCCGCTGGGCCGGCGACGATCCGGCGCGGGAGGGTCTGCAGGAGACGCCGGCGCGGGTGGTGCGCGCCTATGAGGAGTTCTTCGCCGGCTATCGCCTCGATCCGGTGGCGCTCCTTGAACGCACCTTCGAGGAGACCGACGGCTACGACGAGATCGTGGTGCTGCGTGATATCCGCGTCGAGAGCTACTGCGAGCACCATATGGCGCCGATCCTCGGGCGCGCCCACGTGGCCTATCTGCCGCACCGGCGGGTGGTCGGGATCAGCAAGCTCGCGCGCCTCGTCGATGCCTACGCCAAGCGCCTGCAGATCCAGGAGAAGATGACGGCGCAGATCGCCAACACCATCCAGGACATTCTGCAGCCGCGCGGCGTCGCGGTGGTGATCGAGGCGACGCATCAATGCATGACGACGCGCGGCGTGCACAAGCCGGGCGCGACATTGGTCACCAGCCGAATGCTCGGCAGCTTCCGCGATGATCCCACCACGCGGCGCGAGGTGCTGGCGATGATCGGCACCCACGGTTCGGGCGTTCGGGGTGATTGACCGGCGTTGACGCCCCTGCCGGACCTCGCGATGATCGCCGATGATCGGGGGCTTAAAAATGAAACTCATAAATTGTCCGGCCGCTTTATTGGCCAACTCTTCGCCGAGTATCGGCCGAGAGCTTGGCGCGCTTTGTCTTTTATAGACGCAGTATAGAGATTTGAGCTGCCCGCCGAAAACTCAAAAGCCGCGCGAGACGGACTATCGGAGCTGACGGGACGCCGGTTCGAATGGCCGGCCCGGACTTTCATTCGATGCGGTTGTCTGAAATCATCGGATCGCTCAGCTATGCGCTGGACCTGACCGAAGGTCAGCCGCCCGGCCACCTGCTGCGATGCGCCTGGATCGGGGTGCATATCGGGCAAATCCTGACGCCCGAGCCGGATCGAATGGCCGATCTCTACTACACGCTGCTGCTGAAGGACGCCGGCTGCACCAGCAACGCCGCCCGGCTGTGGGAACTCTACGGCGGCAACGACCTGGTCACCAAGCGCGACTTCAAGACCGTGGACTCGCAGAGTTTGTGGCAACTCGGAAATTACGTGCTGCGGCACGCCGGGCCGGGAGAGCGGCTGGCTCATCGCATCAAGCGCGTTCTCAACCTGATCCACAATGGCGATCGGCTGGCGGACGAACTGATCCAGGCCCGCTGCGAACGCGGCGCCGAGATCGTACGTCGCCTGGGTTTCGGCGACGCCGTGGCGGCTGCCGTTTATGCGCTGGATGAGCACTGGAATGGCAAGGGCCGCCCGTTCCGGATCGAGGGGACCGCGATCCCGCTCAATGCGCGCATTGCTCTGCTGGCCCAGGTTGCCGAAGTCTTCCATACTGTCGGCGGCCCGGCGGCGGCGCGGGCGGAAGTAAGCCGGCGCTCCGGCACCTGGTTCGATCCCTCCGTCGTGGAGGCATTCCGGGTCGCCTGCGCCGAGGATCGTGTTTGGGCGGGGCTGGCGGCCGACGGGCTGGACGAGCGGGTCGCCGCGTGCGAACCCCTGGCGCGGGTGATCCGGATCGATGAGGATCGGCTGGACGCCATCGCCGAGGCGTTCGCAGATATCGTCGATGCAAAAAGCAGCTTCACCGTCGCTCACAGCCGTCGAGTGACGCGCTACACCGATGCGATCGCCGCCGCTCTCGGGGTGTCCGATGAACGCCGCCGTTGGCTGCGCCGCGCGGCGCTACTGCACGATATCGGCAAGCTCGGCGTCAGCAGCGGCGTGCTCGAGAAGCCGGGGCGGCTCGAACCCGCCGAGTGGAATGAGATGCGCCGCCATGCGGTGCTGACCGAGGAAATCCTGTCGCGGGTATCGGTCTTTCGCGACATCGCGCCGATCGCCGCGGCGCATCATGAGCGCATCGACGGCAACGGTTATCCGAAGCGGCTGCGCGGTGACGCCATCACCTTGGAGATGCGGATCATCGCCGTCAGCGACACCTTTGACGCGATCACCGCGGGGCGTCCGTACCGCCCGCCGTTTTCGGTGGAAGCGGCCATCGACGCCATGGAACGGAGCCGGGACGCCGGTCTCGACGGAGGCTGCCTGAATGCGCTTTGGGGGGTGCTGCCGACGCTGGACCTGACGGCGTAGCGCGCGCCCCTCGGAGCGCCCCGCGCTTCCCGGGACGCGCGTCGTCCTCTATCAGAGACGCGACACCTCGCGGCGCGCCGCCGCAATCCCACGGGCAGCCATGCCGTCTCCCTTGCCGCCGCCATGACCGCGCTCCTCGCCATCGACGGCCTGCGCACCGTCTTTTACACCCATCAGGGGACGGTCGCCGCCGTGGATGGCGTCGAGCTCTCGGTGGAGCGCGGGCGCACGCTCGGGATCGTCGGCGAATCCGGGTGCGGCAAGTCGATCCTTTCGCTGTCGATCATGCGCCTGGTCCCCTCGCCGGGACGGATCGCCGCCGGCCGGATCATGTTCGACGGCCGCGATCTGCTGCGCCTGTCAGCGTTCGACATGCGGGGGATTCGCGGCCGGCGCATCGCCATGATCTTCCAGGAGCCGATGACCAGCCTCAATCCCGTATTCACCGTCGGCGACCAGATCGCCGAGGCGATGCGCGCGCATGACCGCCAAGCCTCGTCGGCAGCGCTGCGGGCGCGCGCGATCGAGGCGCTCGGGCGAGTGCGCATTCCCTCACCCGAGCGGCGCTTCGACGAATACCCGCACCAGATGTCGGGCGGAATGCGCCAGCGGGTGATGATCGCGATGGCGCTCTCCTGCGCCCCCGATCTCCTGATCGCCGACGAGCCGACGACCGCGCTCGACGTCACCGTGCAGGCGCAAATTCTCGATCTGCTGCATGAGCTGCAGCAGCAAACCGGCATGGCGATCATCCTGATCACCCACGATCTCGGCGTGGTCGCCGAGATGGCCGATGAGGTCGCCGTCATGTACGCCGGCCGGGTGGCCGAGCAGGCGGCCGGCGCGGCGGTGTTCGACGACCCGCAGCACCCCTACACGCTCGGCCTGCTGGGCAGCATTCCCCGGGTCGAGGAAAATCGCGCGCGCCTGCTCGCGATCGACGGCACCGTGCCGCCGCCGTTCGCACTGCCGGCGGGCTGCCGATTTCATCCCCGCTGCGTGTTCGCCGCCCCCGCCTGCGCCGAGACCGAGCCGGAATTACGCCATCTCGGCCCCGGTCATCGCGCGGCGTGCATCCGCGCCCCCGTCGAGGCGCTGATTTCGTGACGGCGCTGCTGGAAGCCGTCGATCTCACCAAGCACTATCCGGTCCGTCGCGGGTTGGTCTTCGCCGGCACTCTCGGTGTCGTGCGCGCCGTGGACGGCGTTTCGTTCGCGCTCGATCGCGGCGAGACGCTGGCGCTGGTGGGCGAGTTCGGGCTGCGGCAAGTCGACAACCGCGCGGCTGGTGCTGCGCCTGATCGAGCCGACCGCGGGCCGGGTGCGCTTCGACGGCCGCGACATCACCCGCCTTTCCGGCACCCCGCTTCGACAGTTGCGGCGGCGAATGCAGATCGTGTTTCAGGACCCGTTCGCCTCGCTGAACCCGCGGATGACCGTGGGGCAGATTCTGGCCGAACCGCTGGTCGTGCATCGGATCGGCAACCGCCGCGAGCGCGAGCGCCGGGTCGCCGACCTGCTCGACCTGGTCGGGCTCGCGTCCTATCACGCGCAGCGCTACCCGCATGAGTTCTCCGGCGGCCAGCGCCAGCGCATCGGCATCGCGCGGGCGCTGGCGGTGGAGCCGGAGTTGATCGTCTGCGACGAACCGGTCTCGGCGCTGGACGTGTCGATCCAGGCACAAGTCATCAACCTGCTCGAGGATTTGCAGGCGCGTTTGGGGCTGGCCTACCTGTTCATCGCCCATGACCTCGCGGTGGTGAAGCACGTCGCCGACCGGGTGGCGGTGATGTATCTCGGCCAGATCGTCGAGATCGCCGCCAAGGAGACGCTGTTCGCCGATCCGCGCCATCCCTATACGCGCACCCTGCTGGCCGCGATTCCGCGCCCCGATCCGCACCGCGTGCGCGAGCGGGAGGTCGCGCGAGGCGATATCCCGAGCCCGATGAACCCGCCGGCCGGCTGCCGCTTTCACACCCGCTGCCCTTTCGTCATCGACCGCTGCCGCGCCGAGCCGCCGCCGCTCGCGCCATGGCGCCCGGGACATCTGGCGGCCTGTCACCGCGCCGCCGAACTCCCCGTCCATGCCGAGCAGGCCGCGGGCGGGATCGCCGCCGCGGCGGCCCGACGCATGGCGCTTTACGAGGAACGACGGGCGGCGCTGGCGGGCACGGCCGGCTAGTCAGCCTCGTTCAGAAGTCGTCGCCGTAGCTGAGCCAGGCGTTCAGATTGGCGGAGGTCTGCTTTTCCGGGGGCACGGTGCTGATCAGCCGCTCGAAACCAAGACATCGCTCGACCCGCGGCCATCTGCACTCGACCGAGTGCCCCCGGAAGCGGCGCGCGCAGCTCGTATTCGGGTACGATGTCCGCGAGCAATGTTCGAAGCATGACCTGAACGCGTGAATGCGGTCGATCGCCGAATGCGTATCCTCGGCCCGACCGAGCGCATGATCGAGGCGCATCGCGAGCGGTGGGCGATCATGCCCGAGGCGGCCGCCCCGTCGATACGGAGGCCGCCGCCGCGAGGGCGAGGCTCGAGGGGCGGCAATTCATGGCCGGCGTTCGTCCTTCAGGCGGGCTCGGCATTCCGGGGCGGCTTTCGGATCGGCGATCACACGCCGGAACTCGCATCCCTATCTTGAGCGATCGGCCGGTCTTCTCGGCCTCTGCACCTTGGTGTTGGCAACCCGCGAAATCGCGCCGAACAACTCGGTGCGCATCTCGGTCTCCGATCTCGCGCGACGATTTCTGGCTTCGCGCGAGCGTGCGCGGCCTGCTGCAGGAGGCGGCGCGGAGCGCCTCGGCGGCACTCAGACGGGGCGCATTGCGGTTTCCGCTGTGATGACGCTGCCGCTCCTGTTACCGCCTCGGTGATCGCGCTCGTGGTCTATCGCCGGTTCGGTCTCGGCGCGCTGACGCTGATCTGGTTCGACCTCGACCGATCTGGGCGTCGGCTTCCGGCTGATGGGGCTGATGACGGCGCTGATGAGCCGGTCGGCATCGCAATGCCACTTTTGTATCGCTGTGCGCGGCGGCGGGCGGGGGATGACGGAGGCTTACCGCGCCAGATCGTGCGTTATCTTCCCGCCAGCGGCGCGGCGCCGGCGTGCCTGCCGCGCCGCCGCCGGCTTACCGCGCCGTCGGGTGCGGGACGGCGATGAGGGCATCCGGCGCCACCCTGCGACCCGCCGGATCGGACTGCGATGCCTCGCGGGGTGCCGCCCGACCGCTTCGCCTCCGATCAGCCCGGGTCGAGGCTCTTCCGTTTGGCCCGCGGAAGGCTTTCCAGCACGATCGATAGGACTGCGCGAGATAGAGGGTGAGGTCGTGCTCGGACAGCACGTCGGGGTCGCCTATCCTCACCCAATGCCCCCGAGGCAGATAGGGCGCAGGCGATGCGACCCCTTGTTCGAGCAGCATTTCGAAGGAAGCGGGCTTCGTTTTGAACACGTAGTACGGGCTGACGGCGCCGTTGCGGTCGTTGCCGGATGCGAACATCTTCTCGCCGACCTTGTAAACGTGGCTGCCGCGCCATTGGATTGCCAGTGTCGCGCCCGGCAGACGTTCGCAGAACCTATCGAAGCGGGCGAGCTTCATCTCATGATTACACCACCAACGGTTGCCCTTGCGGCTGACCCTGCCCCTGCGCGCGGCGTGCCTGCCAAAGCGCCACGAAATCGATCGGCTGCAGCAGCACCGGCGGAAACCCGCCCTCGCGGGTGACGTCGGCGAGCAGATTGCGGGCGAACGGGAACAGGATGCGCGGGCACTCCACCAGCAGCACCGGCTCGACCGCATTCTCCGGCAGGCCGCTCAATGTAAACACGCCGGCATAGGTCAATTCGGCGACGAAGACGGTGTTGGGCGTTGCCGCCGGCGGTGCCTCCTGGCCGTTGCCGCTCGCCGGCGTCTCCTGCGCCTCGGCGCGAATCAGCAGCCCCACCTCGAAGACGTCCTGGCCCTCCTGGATGCGGCGCGCCTGCACATCCAGATTGATGTTGACGGCCGGCTGCGCGCGCAGTTGCGTGAAAACCTGCGGCGCTCCCGGCACCTCAAAAGACAAATCCTTCACGTACTGAATATTCACCACGAGCGGCGGGCGCGCCTGCGCTCCGGCTTGCGTGCCGGTCTGAGGGGAAGTCTGGGACATGGCGCTCTCCGTTCGTGCGCCGCCCCGGTAGCAGATGCCAACCCGGGCGGGAAGGCGCGAGCGTCACCGGCAATGCTCGATCCGTCGCTGCACCGATGAACTAATGCGGGCGCAGCCGCTCGCCGAGTTTGGCGAACGGATTCGCGGTCTCGGTCTCGGTCTCGGCCATCTCCGCCCCCGGCCGGCGCGGATACGGATCGAGCGCGAGCGCAAGCTGCTCGGCCGCCGCCTCGCCCGGGTCGATCGTCTGGCCCGAATACGGGATCTCGTCCTCGGCGGCGGGATCGATGTCGCCCGACTCCGATCCTTGCGGCACGAACAGGACGGCGAAATCCTCGATCGCATCGGTCTCGAAATCGTCGAGCGTGATCACGCAGGTCCGCACCACGCGGGCGCGCAATCGCCCTTCGGCGCGAATCACGTCGCCCTCGCGCCGCAGCACGAACGCGCAGGACAGCGCCAGCACGGCCGGGATCAGCATCCGCTCGGCCAAGACCGCGCACTCCGCCGGATTTGCCTCCACCAGCGTCGCGTATGGCGCCGCGCCGATGCGCGCGACCGCCAGCGGACGCGACAACCCGCTCATGCCGCCGCCGGTTCCGGCGGCAGAAACATGACCTCGCCCGCCGCCAGGCGTGCGAGCGGCTGGCCGGCCAGGTGCGCGCGCTGCGCCAGCGCGAGCCGCGCCAGCGCCTCAGCCGCACCGGCGGGAGCCGCCCCGCCGCGCCAGACGTTGCGGGTCAGGGCGGAGGCGAGCGCCGCCGCGTCGCCCGCGTCCAGCGCCGCCGCATAGACGGCGGCGCGGCCGTGCAGGGCCTCCCACATCGCGCGCACCTCGCGGCCCACCGACAGGTCGCCCACGCCCATTTCCCGCAAATTCTGGTCCATGTCGCTGAACATGGCGTCGAATACCGCCTGCGCCACGTCCGGGGCGTCGCGCAGCCGATCGATCAACAGGAAGACGTGGAGCCCGACCAGATCAAAGCGTCCGTCCAGCGTGTCCGGGGCGCCCAGCACCGCATAGAGATACGGCGCGCGCGCCGCGGCCACGGCGGCGTTATAGAGCCCGAAGCCGACCCGCTCGTGGCGGCGACGGCGCGGCGCGAGGAAGGATCGAAGCGTGGCCGCCCTCTTTCGCGATCATGGCGGTGAAACCTGATTGACTTGCGCGGTTCACCGTGACAACGGCTTCACATAGCGCGTCGCCGCGCTCCGGCAAAATGCGCGAATCGCTTCCGCAATCAGGATGATCCCGGTGTCTCGATCCTTACCCCCCCTTCTCGGCGCCCTGCTGCTCGGCGGCTGCTCGCTGCTCGCGCCGCCGGCGCAGCCGCGCGGTGACCGCATCGATGCCGATCAAATGCGCCAGCTCGTCCCCGGGGTGACGACGCAGGCGGATGCGACGGCGCTGCTCGGCTCACCGACGGCCAAGGGCACGTTCGACCAGAACACCTGGGTTTATGTCGGGATGATGACCCGTCCCGTGGTCGCCGGCACGCAACGCGTGCTGAGCCAGAATGTGGTCGAGCTCAACTTCGATCAGGGCGGCGTGCTGCGCAATGTGCAGAAGCTGAACCAGGCCGACGCGCTGCCGGCGAGCATCGTCGCCCGCAGCACCCCCGCCCCGGGGACCGAGACCTCGATGCTGCAGCAGCTGTTCGGCAATATCGGCCGCTTCAACCCCGGGCTCAACAACAACAACACGAACACGACCGGCGCCCCGCAGGTGCGCTGAGTGCCGCCTTAGCCGCCGCCGCCTCTGGTCCGGTTGTAGTCGGTCAGCCGCAGCTCGATCCGGCGGTTCTTGGCATACGCCTCCGGCGTGTCGGTCGAGTTCGAGCGGGTGGTTTTCGCCGAATCCGGTGGCCGAGAGATGGTCGGACGGGACGCCCTCGCGCACCAGCAACTCGACGACGCTGATCGCGCGCGCCGCCGACAACTCCCAGTTCGACGTGAACCGCCCGCCGGTCACGGGCTGGCGGTCAGCATAGCCGTCCACGTCCAGCACCCAGATGATCCCGGGCGGAATCTTCGCGGCGATATGCTTCATGGTCTCGGCGATCTTGCTCATCTGCACGGCGCCGTCGGCCGACAGCTCGGCGCTGCCGACGCCGAACAGCACATCGCTCTGCATCACGAAGCGGTCGCCGACCACTTCGATGCCCGGCTCGTCGGCGAGCACCTTGCGCAGGGTGCCGAAGAAGTCGCTGCGATAGGTTTGCAGCTCCTGCACCTTGGCGGCCAGCGCCACATTGAGCTGCTGGCCCAGATTGGCGATCTGCTGATCCTTCTGTTGCCCGGTGGTTTTGGCCAGCTCGAGCGCTTGCGCCACCTGCCCGAGCTGCGCCTTGAGCTGATCGACTTCCTGATTGAGCAACGCGATCTGCGCCGTGGCGCTGCTGCCGAGCTTCTTCTCCTCCTCAAGCTGCGCCTGCACGGCGCGGCGTCGGTCGGCTTCGGACATCGCGCGCGCCGCCGCTTCCTGCGCCTGGCCCTCGAGCTGGTCGCGCAGCGCCGTCAATGCCCGCGCCTCCTCGGCCATCTTGGCGAGATCATCGAGCCGCGCCTGGATGGTCGCGCGGTCGGCGGTGACGGTGCGGTTCAGCGCCGCCGCCTCCTTCTTCATGTCCTCCAGCCGCTGCCGCGCATCGGCAAGCTGCGCTTCGCTCGTCTGCCGTCCCTGCTCGGAGGCGCCAAGCTGGCCCTGCAGCGTCTGGCGGGCGGCGTTCAGATCGGCCAATTGCTTGCCGAGATCGGCGATTCGTGCGTTCAGCCCGGTCCGCTCGTTGCTGGCGGCGGTGAGTGAGCTGGTGAGCTGCGAGACCGATCTCTCGAGGCTTTGCGAGTGGGTTTGTTCGAGCGACAGCATCTTGCCGACATCGGCGAGCTTGCGGCTGACGGCGTCCAGCTCCTTGCTGCGACCGCTCAGCGCGAAGGAGAGGAATCCCTGCGCCAGCACAAACACCAGCAGCACGAAGATCACCACCATCAGCAGCGTGGAAAGCGCGTCCACGTAGCCGGGCCACGCGTCCGCGCCGCCCCCGGCGGCGGCGCGCCGGCGTGGCCCCAGTGCCATCAGCTTCGCTCCTCGGCGCGTGCGGCAAGCGTTCGCGTCAGCACGCGCAGTTCGCTCCGCAGCTCGGCGGTGCTCTGCGCCCGGCCCTGCTCGCTCTCGGCGAGCAGCCGTTGCAGATGCAGGTCGATATTGCGCAGATGCGCGCGCGAGACCTCGTCCATGCCCGCCTCCCCGCGCAATTCGGCAAGCCGCGTCAGTGCCGGGGCAAGCGCCGCCTGCGCCTCGCCGATGCGCAACATGAGCTGCTGGCTCGCGCGCATGGTGTCGCTTAGCGCCGCCATCCGCTCGGTGAGTGCGAGCACGGCCTGACTCGATTGCGCATTGCGATCATCGCCACGCACCAGAAGGTTCTGCAGCCCCTCCATATTCTCGGCCGTCTGCTCCAGCAGCGCCTGCACATAGACGGGCACCGAGCCCTCGCCGTCGGCGAGCGCCCCGGAGGAGAGGCGGGTGAGGCCGGCCAGCCACTCCTCCAATTCATTGAAGAACCGATTCTGCGCCTGCGCGGCGGTGAGGTCGAGGAAGCCGAGCACCAGCGCCGCCGAAAGGCCGAACAGACTGGCGGAGAAGGCGATTCCCATCCCGCTCAACGGCTGCGCCAGTCCGGCCTTGAGCTGATCGAACAATTGCCCGACGTCGCTTGATCCGATGGTCATGTTCTGGATCACGCCGGAGACGCCGCCGATGGTGCGCAGCAAGCCCCAGAAGGTGCCGAGCAGGCCGAGAAAGATCAGCAGCCCGGTCATGTAGCGCGCCAACTCGCGGCTCTCGTCGAGGCGCGAGCCGATCGAATCGAGCAGGCTGCGGGTGGCGGCGGTCGAAAGGGTGACGCGCGCCTGCCCGCCACGGCCGCTGTCGCGCGCGGCCAGCATGCTGGCCATCGGCGCCAGGAGCTTGGGCGCCGGCACCGCGACCGGGCGCTGGCGTGGCCGCTGATAGGCCTCCACCCAGGCGACCTCGGGGCCGAGGCGAATGACCTGGCGCATCGTCCAGGCGATCCCGACCACCAGGATGAACAGAATGAGCGCGTTCAGCTCCGGGTTGCTGAGGAAGATCAGCCGCAACGGCGCCGACAACCAGACGGCGATCCCGAGTACCGATGACCAGGAACACCAACATGCGGATGAGATAGAGCGTGGGGCGGGTCATGGTGGCTTGCCCTGCTGCGGCGCGGTGGCGCCG
Source organism: uncultured Pseudomonadota bacterium (assembly GCA_963762525.1). Classification (GTDB taxonomy): domain Bacteria; phylum Pseudomonadota; class Alphaproteobacteria; order Acetobacterales; family Acetobacteraceae; genus DATFDN01. Next base: position 246,103 of record CAVXKT010000003.1, on the reverse strand, counting down.
TTGGCGCCCAGAACGGTGATGACGGCGCTCTCGGCCGCGCCCGCCTGAGCGGCGGTGGGCGCGCCGAGCGCCCGCATGTAGATGCTGGCGGCGGGGATTCCGGCCGCCACCAGGGCCGTGCGCACCGCCAGCGCGCGCGCCAGCGACAGCCGCCGCGCGGCGGAGGCGTCGCCGCCCGATGCCGGCGCGTAGGCGGCGATCTCATAGGTCGTGGTGTCGGATTTCGGCGTTTCGTGCGCCAGCCCGGTCACGGCGCCCGTCTCGGCCGCGGTGAGCGCGGCCTGATCGGCGGCGAACCGCACGCTCAGCGTCCGCGCCGGTGCCGGCGTGGCGGTCGCCGCAATCGCGGCCGGCGCCGGCGCCGGGGGCGCGGCGGCCGGGGGCAGCGTGGCGACCGGGACGGAGGAGCGGGGCGCCGGCGCCGATGGCGCAGGCGATGCGGTCGCGGCGGGCGGCGGCGGAGCCGCGGCGAGATTTGCCGGTGCGGCCGGTGCGGCCGACGCGGGCGGAGGCGCCAGCGCGGGGGCCGGCGCAGGGACAGGCAACGGCGTCACCGTGGCGGGCGGCGGTGCGACGGCGGCCACGGTCGGCATCGGCTGGCCCGGCTCCTTGGCGACTGTGGCGGCAGGCGGGCGCGACGCCGTCGCCCTCGGAATCCGGTGCATCGTTGGCCGCCGCGCCAGCGGTCGGGCATGGTGCGCCGGCTCCGCCGGCAGCGCATCCAAGGCGTGCATATCCAAAGTCACCTGCGCGACCGCCGGCCACTCGGCGAACAGGCCGAGCAACGCCGCAGCGGAACAGGCCATAATATCACGCATCACGCGCAGGTAAGCGCCGAAGCGTCGCGTCGTGCAAACGATTCTGTCATCGCGCCTCGACCGGGCGGGGCGCCATCCCTTCCGCAACCGCCTCACGCAGTGCCGCATGGAGATGCGGGTTGGCGGCCACCACGTCGCCCGACTCGCGCGGGTCGTCGCCCGTCGGCGTGGTGGCGTATCCCCCGGCCTCGCGCACCACCAGCAGGCCGGCGGCCATGTCCCAGGGCTTCAGCCCCAGCTCCCAATATCCGTCATATCGCCCCGCAGCCACCCAGGCGAGATCGAGCGCCGCGGCACCGAACCGACGGATGCCGGCGATGCGCGGCATCAGCGGCGCCAGGGTGCGCGAGAACGCCATCCGACGGGCGGGCGCCACGGCGGCGAAGGGGATGCCGGTGGCAAACAGCGCATCGGCCATCTCACGCCGGGCGGAGACGCGGAGCCGCCGATCGTTCAGGAAGGCGCCGCCGCCCTTGTCGGCCCAGAACATCTCGTCGACCACCGGCGCGTAGATCAGCCCCGCTTGCGCCTCGCTGCCCCCGTCCGGCAGCCGTTTCTCAAGTCCGATGCTGATCGCCCAGTGCGGGATGCCGTGCAGGAAATTGGTGGTGCCGTCGAGCGGATCGACGATCCAGCGCCACGCCCAGTTGTCGGCGCCCGAGGGTCCGGATTCCTCCATGACGAAGGCATAGCCGGGGCGGGCGCGGTTCAGCTCCTCGCGCAGCATCTCCTCGGCGCGAATGTCGGCCTGGCTGACGAAGTCGGACGGTCCCTTCACGCTCACCTGCAACTGCTCGACCTCGCTGAAGTCGCGCAGCAACCGCTTGGCGGCCTTGTGGGCGGCGTTGGCCATCACGGTCAGATGCGGCGAAAGGCGCGGCGCCAAGCCTCAGCCCTTCGCCCGCTCGACATAGCTGCCGTCGTCGGTGCGCACCACCACCCGCTCGCCCTTCTCGATGAAGGGCGGAACCGAGGTCTTGACGCCGTTCGAGAGTTTCGCCGGCTTGTAGGAGGAGGCGGCGGTCTGTCCCTTCACCACCGGGTCCGCTTCGACCACCTCCAGAACGACGCTGGCCGGCAAATGCGCGCCCACGGGTTCGCCCTCCACCAGATCGAGGGTGAGGCTCATGTTGTCTTGCAGAAACGGCGCCGCGTCCCCCAGAATCGCCAGCGGGACATGCACCTGCTCGAAACTCTCGGGGTCCATGAGGACGATGTTGTCGCCCTCGGTGTAGGAGTATGTGTAATCCTTGTTGTCGGTCATCAGCCGTTCGACGGTGTCGGCGGTGCGCCAGCGTTCGTTGGTCTTGTTGCCGCTCTTGAGGTCGCGCATCTCCACCTGGATGAAGGCGCCGCCCTTGCCGGGCGTGATGATCTGCTGCTTCAGCACCGTCCAGCGCCGGCCCTCGTGCTCGATCACCTGTCCGGCGCGGATGAGGTTCGCCTGCTGCTTCATGGTCGCTCGTCTCAAATCGGCGGGGAAGCCGGGCTTCTACGCGCGCCCCTCCCCCGGGGCAAGCGCGTGGACCCGCCCGGCAGGATCGCGCACCCCTTCCGCCTCGAGCCAGGTCGGGCCGACCGGCACCTTGCCGTGCCCGCCGGGAATATCGAGCACATAGGTGGGCAGCGCCGTACCCGACAGCCGGCCGCGAAGCGCCGCGAGCAGCCGCCTTCCCTCGGCAATCGGCACGTGGAAGCGCGCCGTCCCGGGCGCCGGATCGAGCTGGTGCAGGTAATAGGGCTTTACCCGAGCGCCGATCATGGCCCGAAACAGCGCCTCCAGCGCCGCGACGCTGTCGTTGACGCCGCGCAGCAGCACCGACTGGCCGAGCACCGGGATCGCGGCCCCTTGCACGAGGCGCACCGCGGCGCGCGCCGCCGTGGTGAGTTCGCGCGCATGGTTGGCATGCAGCACCAGCCACATCGCCCGATCGGTCCGCATGGAATCGACGAGGGCGGGTGTGATCATCGCCGGATCGGCCATCGGCACCCGGCTGTGGATGCGGATCACCTCGACATGCGGGATCGCGGACAGCGCGGTGACGATGGCGGCCAGCCGCCGGGGCGAGAGCATGAGCGGATCGCCGCCGGTGAGAATCACCTCGCGGATCGCCGGCCGGGCGGCGAGCCACGCATAGGCCGCCTCCAGCTCCGCCGGGCTCAGCAGGCCGCCTCCCGGGCCCACATGCTCGCGACGAAAGCAGAAGCGGCAATAGACGGGGCAAATCAGCAGCGGCTTCAGCAGCGCGCGATCGGGATAGCGATGCACGATCCCCTTCACCGGCGACAGCGCCTCGTCGCCGATCGGATCGGTGCGCTCGTGCGCGGCGGTCCGCAATTCATCCGGATGCGGGACGAATTGCCGCCCGATCGGATCGTCGGCATCGCCGATCAGGCCCAGCAGCGCGGACGGGATGGCGACGGCATAGCGCCGCTCCAGCGCGGCGATCGCGTCCCGGCGCGCGGGAGAGATCAGACCGGCGGCGAGCAGGTCGTCGGCGCTGCGCAATGTATCGGGCGCCGTCAACGACACTTCAAAGGACCACTCCGGCCGCGCGCAGGGCTTCGCGTTCGGCGTCGCCAAGCCCCGCCTCCCGCAGCACCTGTTCGGTGTGCTCGCCCCGGTCGGGAGCGACGCGGGCCGCGGGCGGCGTGCGCGAAAAGCGCGGCGCCGGGGCCGGCTGCGGCGCGCCGCCGATGTCGATGAAGGCACCGCGCGCGCGGTTGTGCGGATGCGCCTGTGCCTCGGTCATCGACAGCACCGGGGCGAAGCACACATCGGTGCCCTCCATCAGCGCGCACCATTCGGCGCGCGTGCGGCGGCGAAACAGCGCCGCGAACCGCTCGTGCATCGCCGGCCACAAGGCGCGGTCGTTCTGCGCCGGCATTTCGGCGGCCGAAAGTTCGAGCTTCTGCAGCAGCAGCGCGTAGAATTGCGGCTCGATGGAGCCGATGCACACATGCTGCCGATCGGCGGTCTCGAACACGTTGTAATACGGCGCGCCGCCGTCCAGCGCGTTCTCGCCTCGCCGGTCGCTCCATGTGCCGGCCGCGTGCATCCCATACGCCATGCCCATCAGCAGCGCCGTGCCGTCCACCATCGCCGCATCGATCACCTGCCCGCTGCCCGACCGCGACGCCTCCAACAAGCCGGCGAGCATGCCGAACGCGAGCAGCATCCCGCCGCCGCCATAATCGCCGATCAGGTTGAGCGGCGGGACGGGACGCTCCGGCGTGCCGATCGCGCCCAGCGCGCCGGCGAGCGCGATGTAGTTGATGTCGTGACCGGCGGCCTTGGCGAGCGGCCCCTCCTGCCCCCAGCCGGTGATACGCCCGTAGACCAAACGCGGGTTGCGGGCGAGGCAGCGATCGGGGCCGATGCCCAGCCGCTCGGCGACGCCGGGGCGGAACGGTTCCATCAGCCCGTCGGCGCGTTCGGCCAGCCGCAGCACCAGCTCGGCCCCCTCGGGCCGGCGCAGATCGATCGCGATGGAGCGCCGGCTGCGCTGATGGACGAGATAGCGCGGATCGTTGAGGCGCTCGTTGCCGGTCGGCCGCAGCCGATCGACGCGGATGATGTCGGCGCCCAGATCGCCGAGCATCATCGCCGCCATCGGGCCGGGGCCGATGCCGGCTATCTCGATCAGTCGAATGCCTTCGAGGGGGCCCGCCATCAGATTACTCCTTCCGCGCGCAAGCCGGCGATTTCGGCGGCCGACAGCCCCAGCCAACCACCATAGACCTCGTCATTGTGCTCGCCGACCAGCGGGCTCGGCGTGCTCGGCGCCACCGTGGTTCCATGCAGCGCGCAACGGCGTCGTCGGCAATACCACGTCGCCGAACTCGCGGTGCCTCACCCGTTCGAGGAAGCCGCGTTCATGCATATGCGCATCGCCCATCACCTCGGCGACGTCGCGCACCGGCGCGCAGGGAACGCGATGGCGCTTGCAGGCGGCGGCTATGTCCTGCTTGGGCAGGGTTCGCGTCCAGCCGGCCACCAGCGCATCGGTCGCCTCCATATGCGCGACCCGGGCGGGATTGGTCACGAATCGCGGATCGTCGGCGAGATCGCTCCGCCCCATCGCCTTCAGCAAGTTTTGGAAATGCTGCTCGGTCACGACATGGATCGCCACCCAGCCGTCGCGCGCCGGGTAGGCGTTGTAGGGCGCGCTGCTCAGCGCCGCCTGCCGGTTGCCGGCGCGCGGCGGCACCTTCCCGGTCCGCACGTAGTATTCCATCGGCGAGGCGAGCGAGGGATAGACCGCCTCCTGCATCGCCACCTCGACCAGCCGCCCGGCTCCGGTGACGGTGCGCTCGAACAGCGCGGTCATAATGGCGGCGTAGAGGTGAATGCCGCCCATCATGTCCACCAGGGTCGGCGCGGCCTTCATCGGCGGCCCGTCGGGGGCGCCGGTGACGCTCATGATCCCCGACGCCGCCTGGATGGTGAAGTCCATCGCGAGGTTGTCGCGATCCGGCCCGGTGATGCCGAAACCCGATCCGGTGGCGTAGATCAGCCGCGGATTGACCGCCGCCAGCGCCGCATATCCGACGCCGAGTCCGTCCATGACTCCGGGCGAGAAATTCTCCAGCAGAACGTCGGCACGCCGCGCCATCGCGAACACCAACTCGCGCCCGCGCGCCGATTTCAGGTTGAGCGTGGCGCCCCGCTTGTTAGCGTTCAACATGGCGAAGGAGAAGATCGCCGACTTGCCGGGCTCGGCCCGCCGTCGCAGCGGCTCGCCGTGCGGCGGCTCGATCTTGATCACGTCGGCACCCGCCTTTGCCATCAGCAGGGTGCAATACGGCCCTTGGAAGATCTGGCCGAAGTCGAGCACGATCAGGCCGGCGAGCGGGGCGTTTTGCATCGCCCGATTGTCGGCGGGCAAGAGCGGGACGGCAAGCCGCCTGGGTTCCCGAGTCCAGCGCCTGATGCGCCGACACGTCGCGGCTCGCGTTTGGCCTCCCCACAGGCCCGCATACCCTCACCCGCCGCGCAACGCGCGACCTCTCCCGCGATTCGGGAGAGGTCGGCGAGCGAAGCTCGCCGTGATCTTCGTCAACCATTTCACTCCCGACCCGGACGTCTTGGATTACCAGTCCTATGCGGGAACCGATTCGCCGATGCGCGTTGTGCGCAATCTCCCGATCACGGAACCTACTTACCGCGCCCTCGCATGAACAGCAGCGCCAAGCGCACCAGCCGCGGCACCGTGTTCGGCCGGCGCAGGCGCGCATCGTAGCCGCTCAGTCGGCGGTCGTTCTCGGCCAGGCAGATGCGCATCAGCTCGGCGGTGTTGACCGCGCCGCCGACCGCGCTGGCGCCCTGGACGGTGAAATTCGCGTCCTCCTGCTCGCCGGCGCTCACGTCGCGGGCGAGGCCGATCCGCTCGCGGATCAGAAACGCCCAGACGGCGAGCGTCTTCAGTGCGAACCATGGCCGCCGCCATAGCGGCATCGTGCGCTTATGCCAGCGCACCCAGTTCATGAAGAACAGGATGTGCCGCCCCTCCTCCTGGATCACCGGCTCGAAGGTCTCCACCAGCTGCCGGCGGGAAGAAGCCCGATCGCCGCGCCAGCTCGAACAGGCCGAAGGCGAAGAAGCTGTCGATGCACTCGGAATAGCCGGTGACCATGAAGCCCCATTCGGGATCGCGCGGTTCCAGATACGCGGGCTCGGGCTGCAACTCGATCCCGTAGGCGCGGACCAGATGCGAGAGCACCTCCTTGTGGCGCCCCTCCTCGAACGCCATCAGCTCGAATGCCTCGCGCAGCAGCCGATCGGAGAGGCGCCGTGCATAGGAGAGGATGCGCAGCCTTGCCCGGCCCTCGGTCTGCACGGCGATATCCCAGATCGGCAGCGCGATCAGCCGGCCCCGGGCCTCGGCGTCGAGCGGCGGCCAGTCGATGACGGCGGGACGATAGGGGTTGAAGGTGTCGAGCAGCATGCGGCTGAACATCGCCTTGTGCTCATCGCCGCCGCCGGGGAAGCGCCAGTTGCGCGCCGCATGGTCCGCCGCGGCGACCACCGTGCTGTCCATGTTCACCCTCAATCGGCCGCGGCGATGACGATACGGCGATTCTGCTTGCCTTTGTTTTCGATCTTCAGCACCCGCACCGGCCCGATCTCGGCCGTGGAGGCGACATGGGTGCCGCCGCAGGGCTGCAAATCGACCGGTCGCGGCGCCGGCGCCGATGCGGATCAGCCGGACGCGTCCGGTCCCGCGTGGCGGCTTGACCGATAGGGTCCGCACCAGGCTGGGGTCGGCGTCGAGAACCGCCTCGTCCACCCACTCGGCGTTGACCGGATGATTTGCCGCGATCAGCGCATTGAGCCCGGCCTCGAGCGCCTCCTTGGCGGGCGCGCTCGGCAGATCGAAATCGAGCCGCGAGCGATCGAGCCCCACCGATCCGCCCGTCACCGCCGCATCGCGCAATAGCGCGCTCAGCAGATGCAACGCGGTGTGCGCGCGCATCAGCCGGTGTCGGCGCGCCCAGTCGATCTCGCCCGCGACCTCGAAACCCACCTCCGGCAGATCCGCCCGCCGGCGCGACATGCAGGATCGCCTCGCCGTCGCTCTTCACGGCTTCCGTCACCATCATTGAACCGCCCGGCCAGCGAAGGGTTCCGGCATCGCCCGGCTGGCCGCCCGAGCGGGCGTAAAAGGCCGTGCGGTCTAAGACGACGCCTTCGGGGCCGGCGGCGAGCACGCGCGCGCGCATCCCGGTCAGGCGGGGATCGTCGAGATACAGCCGCTCGGTCATCGCGCCCACTCCGTCCGTAGCCGCTCGCGCCGGGCGGCGAGCCAGAGCAGGCCGATGGCGGCAACCGAGTTGACGATCCGGCCATCCAACGCCGCCTCGATCGCGCGTGCGGCCGGCCAGACGCGCAGGCGGATGTCCTCGTTCTCGGCAACGAGACCGGCATGGCCGGCGATGCCGTCGACGTCCGCCGCCGGCGCCGCCACCTCGCCGGCGAACAGGACGCAGAGTTCATCGGCGCCGCCCGGGGTCAGCAGGATGTCGCTCACCTTGCGAAGCCGATGGACGGCGATGCCCATCTCCTCGCCCGCCTCACGGCGGATCGCCGCCTCGGCGTCCTCGCCGTCATCGCAGAACCCGGCCGGCAGCTCGATCAGAACCGGGGGAAGTCCCGCCGCCAGCGCCGGCAATCGAAACTGCTCGATCAGCACCACCTGATCCCGGATCGGGTCATAGGGCAGCAGCGCCGCCCCCCGTCCGCGCCGCCACAGCTCCCACGTCTTCGCCCCCGACATCGCGCCGTCGAAACGGCGATGGCGAAAGCGCACGCTGTCAAGCGGGAATCGGCCGTCCCAGACGCGCTCCTGCTTTTCGATTTGCAGGTCGGGATGGGCGGGCAGGCGCGGGGCGGGTCGCTGGAGCATCGACAGGGCGATGGCACACCCGGTCTCAGTCGTCCATCTCCGAGCGGAGAATCGCGCGCAGGCGGGCCGCTCCGGCCGCCCCCTTCAAGGCGTCCCGCCAGGTGCGCCTCGGCCACCGACTGATGAGCCTTCACCGCCTCGTCCGCCGAGGTCAGCATGGCGACGCCGCCGGGCCGCCGCGGATTGCCGTCCGGGCGGAAGGGATTGATCGCGAGCGAGACCTGATCCCGGGCCCGCAGGATCGTGAAGAGAGAGTTCGGTTCGGCGCCCTCGATCAAGCCGAATTGCAGGCCGATCGGCTCGGCCTCCATCAGATCGGTCATCCGCCGCACCTCCGCCTCGGCGATCTGCCGCGCCCGCGCGCGCAGGGTCGCCGATGTCGCCAGGCCTTCCGCGACCCCGTGCTCCAGCAGCCGCCGCACCGCGGAGACCGGGACCATGCAGATAATGCCCGGACGGCGGGCCGCGTACATCCGTTTGCGGGCGCCGAGCGTGCCCAAAATCTGGTCGGCGACATGCCGCGCTTCGGCGCGATCCGAGCCGGCCTGCCCGGCCGCCTCCTCGAACGAATTGGCCAGCACGGCGTCATAGGCATCGGTGGTGGTGAGATAGCAGAGCGGCCCCAGCACCTCGAGCACCTGGTCGGCCGTCTCCTCGGTTTGCCGCAGGCGCTCGAAATAGGCGATCGGGCGGCTGTAGTACTCGACGCCGATGCCGAGCAGCGTGAGCGGGGACAAATTCAGCAACTCGGCCAGCCGCTTGACGGTGTCGAGCTTGATCACCTCGCCCTTTTCATAGCGGTAGAGCGCGGCCCGGGAGACGCCCAGACGGGCCGCGATCTCCTCCGCCCGCAGCCCCGATTCCAGTCGAAAGGCCCGCAGCTGCTGGCCGATTTCGGTGAAACGCATCGACATTGTCACGCACCGCCCTAACCGCCGCCGTTGCGTCGACGGGGAGTCTCGGAAAGATGTCCGGGACGTAAGGGTATTGCTTGCGCGCTCGGATTCTACAATGGGGATTGTGCAATCGATACGCGTCAAGTGTGGATAACTTTCCCCGCGCCTATTTCTTTTCTCCGCGAATTGAAAAATTCGCCAGACCCTCGATGGCCTGGACGAGAGCCGAATGATCCTGCTCCGCCCCGCCCCAAGCGGTGCAGGAGGCGAACATCTGCTGCGCGATGGCGGTGTTGGGCAGCGCCACGCCGAGTTCGCGGGCCGAGCCGAGCGCGAGATTGAGATCCTTCTGATGCAGCCGAATCCGGAAACCCGGCTCGAACGCGCCCTTGATCATCCGCTCGCCGTGCAGCTCCAGCACGCGAGAGGCGGCAAAGCCGCCGCTGATGGCTTGCCGAACCTTGGCCGGATCGGCACCCGCCTTGGCCGCGAAGACCAGCGCCTCGGCCACCGCCTGGATGTTCAGGGCGACGATGATCTGGTTGGCGACCTTGCAGGTCTGTCCGGCGCCGTTCTCGGTGCCGACATGGGTGATGGTTCGGCCCATTTTTTCGAACAACGGCTTGGCGCGCTCGAAGGCGTCCGCCGGCCCGCCCACCATGATGGTGAGTGTCGCCTGCTGCGCGCCCACCTCGCCGCCGGAGACCGGGGCATCGAGATAATCGCAACCCTTCTCGTTCACCCGCTTGGCGAACGCCTTGGTGGCGATCGGGCTGATCGAGGACATGTCGACGACCAGCGTGCCGCGCCGAAGCCCGTCCGCCGCGCCGCCCGCACCGAACAGCACCGCCTCCACATCCGGCGTGTCGGGCACCATCAGGATCAGGATCTCGGATTCGGCGGCGACGGCGCGCGCATCGGCGACCACCTTCGCGGCGTGGCGCACGTCGTCCTTCAGGCCGGCGCGCTCGGGCACGATCAGGTCGTGGCCCGCCTGCTTCAAATTGAGCGCCATCGGGCGCCCCATGATGCCGAGGCCGATGAAACCGATCTTCATGGGGATCAATCTCCTTGGTTCAGTGCGCGAGTCGCCGCAGCCATGCGAGCCCGGCGTCGGTTTCGCCGGCGGGGCGGTACTCGCAGCCGACCCAGCCGCCGTACCCGAGCTCATCAAGGCGGCGGAACACGTACTCCCAGCCGATCTCCCCGGTTCCCGGCTCGTTGCGCGCCGGCACGTCGGCGATCTGCACATGCGCGATCAGCGGCAGGAACTGCTCCAGCCGCCTGGTGATGTCGCCCTCGGTTATCTGCACATGATAAACGTCGAATTGCAGCCCCAGACGCGCGCGCCCGATCGCCTCCACGAATGCGGCGCCCTGCGCCTGGGTGTTGAGGAAGTAGCCCGGCATGTCGCGGTGATTGATCGGCTCGACCACGATCTTGACGCCGCGCTTCTGGGCCGCCTCGGCGGCGCGCGCGAGATTCGCCGCATAGACCGCGCCGGCGGTGACATGGCTCACGCCGGCAGGCACGATTCCGGCCATGCAGTGGACCAGCGGACAGTCGAGGGCGGCGGCATAGTCGAGCGCCCGGGAGATCCCTTCGGCAAACTCCGATTGACGCCCCGGGAGCGCGGCCAAGCCGCGCTCACCTTTGGCCCAGTCGCCGGGCGACATGTTGAACAGTGCCTGGCTGAGGCCGTTGGCATCCAACCGGCGGCGAATCTCGGAAGCCGGATGCTCGTAGGGGAACAGGAATTCGACCGCCTTGAAGCCGGCCCGCGCGGCGGCATCGAAACGATCGAGAAAGGCCAGCTCGGTGAACATCATCGACAGGTTGGCGGCGAAGCGCGGCATTTCCCCCTCCTCCGGCGGCCGGCTAACGGTAGGGGCGAGGTTCGAGATTGACCAGCCGCCGCGCGCGGATATATATCGCCCGATGTCGATCCGGAGGTGTGGCGATGCAGGTGGGCAAATGGGGCAACAGCCTGGCCGTGCGCCTACCGGCCGCCATCGTCGAGGCGCTCGGTCTGAAGGAGGGCGACGAGATCGAAATCGAGTTGGCCGGCGACCGGACTTTTCGCGTGGACCGCGACCGCACCCGTGAACAAGCGGTCGAGCGCCTGAAGGCGCTGAACTGGACGCTTCCCCCCGGCTTCCGCTTCAACCGGGAGGAGGCGAATGAACGGTGAGGCGTTCCTTGATACCAATATCTTCGTCTACGCAGTAACGCCTTCAGACCGACGATCCCGAGCGGCACTAGCGGCGGTTGGTCGAGGCGGCCGGATCAGCGTTCAAATTCTGAACGAGTTCGCCAACGTCGCCCGGCGAAAACTACGACGCACCTGGCCGGAGATTCAGGACGCTCTGGCCGTTATTCGCTCGGCCTTTCCAGACCCGCTGCCGCTGACGACGGCGACGCACGAGCGCGCGCTCGCGATCGCCGGGGAACACGGCGTGAGCTTCTACGACGCGCTGATTGTCGCCTCGGCCCTGGAGGGGCGCTGCGCGGTGCTGCTGACAGAGGATTTTAAGGACGGCCGGAGCTTCGCCGGCCGCCTGACCGTGCACAACCCGTTCCCGGCAAGCTGACCGGCTTCGATCGTCGCCCGGATTTTCCCGGTCGCCGGCGATGCTATTGCGGCGCGCGCGGATTGAGGACCGGGTTGTAGACGATCGTGAGACGGAAATTCTGGTAGAAGCTGACCTGCGCGTTGTTGTCCTTCGGCGGATTGCGGGAATCGACCGGCCCGCGCGGCCCCCAGATCACGAAGCCAAAATTCGCCTGCTTCTTCGTCACCCAGTCCGACACCTGGCTGCCGACGGCGACCGAGATGGTCGGTCCGCCCGGCAGGCTTGCTTCGTTGGTGTCGGGGAAATCCGCCGAGGGCGGCTGGGTGCCGACCCCGAGCGTCGTCGCATAGGAGGTCGGCGGGTTGGTGCTGGTCGTTTCGCCGTTGCTTCGCGAAGCCGAGTTGACCGTATCGAATGAAAGGGTCGCCACCGCGACCTGATCGAATGCCGACAGATCGAACATCACATCCGCCCGGAAATTGGAATCGCGGAGGTGATCGCAGGGAAGCGGCTGCGCGCCGGGCCGGTAGTAGTCGTCGTAGCCCACCAGCACCTGGTTCGCCCTTGGGGAGAACGCGGGCGACGGCACTGATCCGGGTCCGGTACAATATCCAATCGCGCCCGCCGGGCCGGAGGTTCCCGTCTGTTCATTGGTCGGGGTGAGAACGACCGTGCGGAGGGTCATCGGAGGGCAACCGTATAACAGCGATGAGGCCAGGACGATTGCGGCGGCACGCAGGCCGGGCCGAACGGCAGCCAAACGCCTCATGACGGTCTCCCGAGATCGGGCGGAGGGGTCGATAAGCAACATGTACCCGGGCAGCCAAACCGGACAAGCCGCCGCCCAGTCGCAAAAACCCGATGGCTTTCGAAAATTTTATAGCAGCGGCAACTATCCCGATACAAGCCGGCGTTTCCCAACGGCGAAGTCCCGATCCGCGCGGAAAAATCCGCGGTGCAACGGGGCCCCGGGCAACCGGGCATTGTGCCCGGCCTTTGGGCACCGTCGCTACGGGAAGAACCGATGCCTATCCGCATCGTGCTGTCCTTCCGGTTGGGGGACCCGCGGATCACCATTTCGGTGGCAATGCGCCGCTGACCCATCGGAGACCGGAGGGCGGCAGGACCCGCCTTCCGGTTCCCGGGTACCACCCCAAACCCGTCCCGGCAACGGGGCAGCGCCACGTTGCGCGGGGCGCGCTGTGGCGCTAGTTTGCCCAAATGATGGGCATGTGTCGTTTGCCGACCACAGAACCGCTCGGCCCGATCGATCTCGGCCGCGACACCCGGATCGAGACGCCGGTGATTTTGGCGCCGATGTCGGGAGTTACCGATTTGCCGTTCCGTCGGCTTGCCCGCCGGCAGGGGGTCGGCATGGTCGTTTCGGAGATGATCGCCTCGCGGGCGATGGTTTACGAGAACCGCAACACGCTGCGAATGGCGGAGGTGGACGGCGGCGGCGGCCTGAGCGCCGTGCAGCTTGCCGGCTGCGAGCCCGAGGTGATGGCGGAGGCGGCGCGGCTTGCGGTCGATCGCGGCGCCGACTTGATCGACATCAATTTCGGCTGCCCGGTGCGCAAGGTCGCGCTCGGCCAGCAGGCCGGGTCGGCGTTGATGCGCGACGAGGTGGCTGCCGCGGCCCTGCTCGCGGCGACGGTCCGCGCCGTCGCGGTCCCGGTCACGCTGAAGATGCGCATGGGCTGGGATCACTCCAGCTTGAACGCGCCGAGCCTGGCGCGCATCGCCGAGCAGGCCGGTATTCGCATGATCACGGTGCATGGGCGCACGCGCCAGCAATTCTATACCGGGACCGCCGATTGGGACTTCATCGCCCGGGTCAAGCAATCCGTGTCGATTCCGGTCATCGTCAATGGCGACATCCTCACCGAGGAGGACGCGGTTGAAGCGCTGCGCCGCTCCGGCGCCGACGGCGTGATGATCGGGCGCGGCTGCTATGGCCGTCCCTGGTTCGGCGCCCGGGTCGCGCATTTCCTGCGCACCGGCGAACGGCTCGCCGAGCCCGATCTGACGGCGCAGCGGCGCATCCTCCTCGACCACTATGCGGCGATGCTGGCCCATTACGGCACCGAGGCGGGGCTCCGGCTCGCGCGCAAGCATGTCGGCTGGTACTCGCGCGGCTTGCCGGACTCGGCCGAGTTCCGCGCCGAGGTGACGCGGTTGGCCGATGCCGCGGCGGTGATCGCGTGCATTCGCAAGTTCTACGGCCGCCTGATCGCCGCGGGCGTGCGGCGCGCCGGACCCGTGCGCGAGCCTGCGTTGGCGGAGGCGGCGTGAACGATCCGGGGTTCATCGAACTGCAGCGGCCGCCGGATGCGGCGCTGCTGATGGCGGCGCTGCCGCTGCCCGTGGTCGTGCTCGATGCGGTGAACCGTTTCCGCTTCGCCAATCCGGCGGCCGAGCAGTTCCTCGGCTTCTCCGCCACCCACCTCGCGCAGCTTCGGCTCGGCGATCTGATCCCTTCGGACAACCCGCTGCTCTCCATGCTCGACAGCGTGCGCGGGCAAGGGGCCACGATTGCCGGCCATGACATCAGTCTGGAAAGTCCCCGCCTGCACAAGCCGGACATCACCGTGCTCGCGACCGCGATTCCCGAGGAGCCCGGCAGTCTGCTGCTGGTATTGCAGGACGCCTCGGCGGCACGGGCATTGGATCGCCAGCTCGCGTTTCGGGGGGCGGCGCGCAGCGTGAGCGGCATGGCGGCGATGCTTGCTCATGAGGTGAAAAACCCGCTGTCGGGGATCCGGGGCGCGGCGCAATTGCTGGAGGCCATCGTGGGTCCGCCCGATCGCGATCTGGCGGCGCTGATCCGCGACGAGGCCGACCGTATCTGCGGGATGGTCGAGCGGGTAGAGATGTTCGGCGATCAGCCGATGCCGCGCGCCCCGGTCAATATCCATCGGGTTCTGGGCCATGTCCGTCGGTTGGCGGAGACCGGCTTCGCTTCGCGGGTGCGCTTCCACGAGCAGTACGATCCGTCCTTGCCCGCGGTTCGCGGCAACCGCGACCAGCTGATCCAGGCGGTTTTGAACCTCGTCAAGAACGCCGCCGAGGCGGTCGCCGGACAGGCCAACGCGGAAATCCACCTGCTCACCGGCTTTCATCCGGGGGTTCGGGTCGCCATTCCCGGCTCCACCCGTCGCCACGAGCTGCCGCTGATGGTGGTGGTGCGCGACAACGGGCCGGGCATTCCCGATGATATCCGCGCGCATCTGTTCGAGCCCTTCGTGAGCGGTAAGCCCGCCGGCAGTGGTCTCGGGCTTGCTCTGGTCGCCAAGATCGTGGGCGACCATGGCGGACTGATCGAGACCGAGAGCCGGTCCGGTCGCACCGAAATGCGGCTGCATCTTCCCGTGGTGACGGATGAGGACGACGATGGCTGAGGCGGTCCGCACGACGACGCCCACCATCCTGGTCGCCGATGACGACCGCTCGATCCGCACGGTGCTCACGCAGGCGCTCGGACGCTCGGGCTATCAGGTGCGCGCCACCGGTCACGCGGCGACACTCTGGCGATGGGTGGAGGACGGCGAAGGCGATCTCGTCATCACCGATGTCATCATGCCGGACGAGAACGGGCTCGACCTGATCCCGCGCATTCGCCGCCTTCGCCCGGAGTTGCGGGTGATCGCCATGAGTGCGCAATCGACGTTGATGACGGCGGTCACGGCGGCCCAGCGCGGCGCCTTCGAATATTTGCCGAAGCCCTTCGATCTCGACGAGTTGCTGGCCGCCGCGGCGCGCGCGCTCACCGCCGCCGACGAATTGGCGGCGCCGGTACGGGCCGACGCCGAGGACGGGATGCGCCTGATCGGACGCAGCCCGGCGATGCAGGAAATCTACCGCACCGTCGCCCGGCTCACGACCGCCGATCTGACGGTGATGATCAACGGCGAATCCGGCACCGGCAAGGAACTGGTCGCGCGCGCTCTGCATGAACACGGCAAGCGTCGTGTCGGCCCGTTCGTCGCCATCAACATGGCCGCGATCCCGCGCGATCTGATCGAGAGCGAGCTGTTCGGCCATGAGCGCGGCGCATTCACCGGCGCCACCGCGCGCAGCACCGGTCGTTTCGAGCAGGCCAACGGCGGCACGCTGTTTCTCGACGAGATCGGCGACATGCCGGCCGAGGCGCAGACCCGGCTGCTGCGGGTGCTCCAGGAGGGCGAATTCACCAGCGTCGGCGGGCGGCACGCGGTGCGCGCGAACGTGCGCATCATCGCCGCCACCCATCGTGATCTCCGCGCCGCCATCCGCCAGGGTCTGTTTCGCGAGGACTTGTTCTACCGACTGAACGTGGTGCCGCTGCGGATTCCGCCATTGCGTGAGCGTCTCGACGATATCGGCCCGTTGGCCCGCCACTTTCTCGACCGCGCCCGCGCCGACGGACTGGCGCCGAAGCTGCTGGACCCGGGCGCGCTGGAGCGGCTGAAGCGCCATCCCTGGCCCGGCAATGTGCGCGAGCTGGAAAACCTGATGCGTCGCCTCGCCGCGCTCTGCCCCGACGAGACCATCGGCGCCAGGGTGATCGAGGCCGAACTCGCCGAAGGCACCGCCGGACAGGGCGCCGCCGGCCCGGAGCCGCTGGCGCGGGCGGTGGAACGACACATCCGCACTTTCCTCGCCGCGCACGAGGGCGGCCCGGGGCCGACCGACGTCTATGATCGCGTGATCGCGGAGGTGGAGCGCCCGCTGATCCGGCTCACCCTGGCCGCCACCCGCGGCAACCAGATCAGGGCCGCCGCCATGCTGGGGCTCAATCGCAACACGCTGCGCAAGAAGATACGCGATTTGAACATCCCGCTCGGGCGAGGCGGCGCATGAGCGTCTGGCCGCCACCTCGGGGCTCGCGTTCGCGCTCGCCGGACGCGTTCGGCCTCGGCCGTCGGGCATCCGAGTTGCTGCTCGGGCGGGGGGTCACCATCGGCCTGGTTTCGCTGGCCTTGGCCGTCGGCATCAGCACCTTCGCGATCCTCGCGCGCGGCACGCCGTTTGGCGTCGGGCGCGGCGCCAGCGTGGCGCTCGCGCTCGCCAATCTCTCGGTGCTGCTGCTGCTCTGCGCCGTACTCGCCGGGCGCCTTACCCGGGTCTGGGTGGAGCGGCGGCGCGGCTCCGCCGGGTCGCGGCTGCATGTGCGGCTGGTGCTGCTGTTCGGCGGCGTGGCGGTGGCGCCGACCATCCTGGTCGCCGGTTTCGCGGTGGCGTTCTTCCATTTCGGCATCCAGTCCTGGTTCAACGACCCGGTGCGAACGGCGGTGACGGAATCGCTGCAGGTGGCGCGCGGCTACCTCGACGAGCACCGCAACAACATCCGTTCGGTGGCGCTGGAGATGGCCAACGACCTCAACCGCGCCGGCTCCTACCTGATCCGCGCGCCCGGCGTGTTCGCGCAGATCCTGGGCGAGCAGACCACCTTGCGCGGCCTCACCGAGGCGGTGATCTTCGATCCGGCGACCGGTCAGGCGATGGCCTCGGCGGGGCTGTTCGGCGGCCTCGGCGCCGAACCGGCGCCCGCCTGGGCGGTGGAGCAGGCGCGCAGCGGCGACGTCGTGCTCATCAACTCGCCGGATGGGACGGCGGTGCGCGCGGTGGTGCAGCTCGACTCGCATCCGGCGCTGATGCTGCTGATCGGCCGCCCCGTCGATCCGCAGATCGTCGGCTACATGCAGCGAACCGAGCGTGCGGTCACGGAATACAAGCGCCTCGACGAGAATCGATCCTGGTTGCAGATCGCCTTCGCCTGGATTTTCGCCTCCGTCGCCCTCTTGGTGTTGGCGGCGGCGGTGCTGATCGGCCTGTTGCTCGCCAACCAGATCGCACGCCCGATCGCCGGGCTCATCATGGCGGCCGAACGCGTGCGCGGCGGCGATCTGTCGGTGCGCGTCCCCGACCCGCCGACCGATGACGAGATCGCCGGGCTGTCGCGGGCGTTCAATCGCATGACCGGCCAACTCTCGGCGCAGCGGGCCGAGCTGATGGAGGCGTACGGGCAGATCGACGGCCGCCGCCGCTTTACCGAAACGGTGCTGTCGGGAGTCTCCGCCGGGGTGATCGGATTGGACGCGCAAGGTCGGATCGAGCTGCCCAACAAGGCGGCCGACGAGCTGCTCGGCACCGACCTGCTCGCCGCCGCCGGGCGCCCGCTCGCCGAGCTGGCGCCGGAGTTCGCACCCCTGCTCGCGGCCGCCGCCGAGGCGCCGGAGCGGGCGCGCACCGGCGAGGTGCAGATCGGGCCGGCGAATGCTCGGCGCACGCTGATCGTGCGCATCGGCGCCGACCTGTCGGGCGGGGTCGCGCGCGGCTTCGTGGTCACGTTCGACGACATCACGGAGTTGCAGGGCGCGCAGCGCAAGGCCGCCTGGGCCGACGTCGCCCGCCGCATCGCGCACGAAATCAAAAACCCGCTGACCCCGATCCAACTCGCGGCCGAGCGCCTCAAGCGCCGCTTCGCGCGCGAAATCTCCTCCGATCCCGAGACCTTCCGCCAATGCGCCGACACCATCGTCCGCCATGTCGGCGACATGCGCCGCATGGTGGACGAGTTCTCCGCCTTCGCACGGATGCCGCAGCCGGTGATGAAGGACGAGGATATCGGCCGCATCGCGCGCGAGGCGCTGGTGCTGCAGAGGGCCGCACGGCCGGAGCTCGCCTGGGAGACCGACATCCCCGATCGCGGTCCGATCGCGGCCTGCGACCGGCGGATGCTGCGTCAGGCGCTGACCAACTTGTTGCAGAATGCCGCTGACGCGGTGGCGATGCGCGCCGAATCGGATCCCGCGGTCACTGGCCGAATCGGCGCCATGGTGCATGTCGAGGCGGGCATGGTGCGTATCGGGATCCTCGACAACGGCGTCGGGCTGCCATCGGAGGACCGGGCGCGACTGACCGAACCCTATGTGACGCATAAGCCGAAAGGAACCGGATTGGGGCTCGCGATCGCCAAGAAGATCATGGAGGAGCACGGCGGGCGGCTGACGCTCGACGACCGGCCGGACGGGCCGGGGGCGATCGCGGTCCTGACTCTGCCGGCGAGGACCGAAGATGTTGCATGACATTCTGATCGTCGATGACGAGCCCGACATCAGGCTGCTGATCGACGGCATCCTGCGCGACGAGGGCTACGAGACCCGCCAGGCGGGCGATTCCGACGGCGCGTTGGCGGCGTTCCGCACCCGCCGCCCCTCGCTCGCCATCCTCGACGTCTGGCTCCAGGGCTCGCGCCTCGACGGGCTCGGCATCCTGGCGGCGCTGCACCGCGAGGAGCCGCAGGTTCCGGTGCTGATGATCTCCGGTCACGGCACGATCGAGATGGCGGTGCTGGCGATCCAGCGCGGCGCCTATGATTTCATCGAAAAGCCGTTCGAGTCCGACCGCCTGCTGTTGTCCATGCGCCGGGCGCTCGAAGCGGCGGCGCTGGCGCGCGAGAATGCCGAACTGCGGCTGCGCGCCGGGCCGGAGAGAGCGCTCACCGGCGACAGCGCGGCGATCGTCAGCGTGCGCAACCAGATCGAGAAGGTGGCGCCCACCGGCTCGCGCGTGCTGATCCAGGGCCCGGCCGGGTCGGGCAAGGAGGTCGCCGCGCGCATGATCCACGCCCGTTCGCGTCGCGCCGGCGGGCCGTTCGTAGTGCTGAACTGCGCCACCCTGGCGCCGTCGCGCTTCGAGGAGGAGCTGTTCGGCATCGAGGCGGGCGCCGATCCGGCAACGCATCCGCGCCGCGCCGGGGTGTTGGAGCGCGCCCATACCGGAACGTTGCTGCTCGACGAAGTCTCCGACATGCCGATCGAAACCCAGGGCAAGATCGTCCGCGTGTTGCAGGATCAGAGCTTCGAGCGGCTCGGCGGCTCGGCCCGGGTGAAGGTCGATCTGCGCGTGCTGTCGGCGAGCAACCGTGACCTCCACGCCGAGATCTCGGCCGGCCGGTTCCGCGAGGATTTATACTACCGGCTGGCGGTGGTGCCGCTGAAGATGCCGGCGCTGAACGATCGGCGCGAGGACATCCCGGCCCTTGCGCGCGGCTTCCTCGCCCGTTCCGCGGAGGCTTCGGGGATGCCGGCCCGAGAGCTGTCGGCGGATGCGCTGGCGGCCCTGCAAGCCTACGAATGGCCCGGCAATGTCCGTCAGTTGCGCAACGTCATGGACTGGGTGCTCATCATGGCGCCCGGCGGGTCCGCCGATCCGGTGCGCGCCGACATGCTGCCGCCGGAAATCGGCTCCGGCGCGCCGGCGGTACTCAGCATGGACCCGACCGCCGACATCATGGCGCTGCCGCTGCGCGAGGCGCGCGATTTGTTCGAGAGCCAGTACCTGCACGCCCAATTGCTGCGCTTCGGCGGCAATATCAGCCGCACGGCGCAATTCGTCGGCATGGAGCGCAGCGCGCTGCACCGCAAGCTGAAGCAACTGGGCGTGCATTCCGACGAGAAGGTGGGGGTCGAACGGTGAGCCGCGTCGCCTACGTCAACGGCCGCTACGTCGCGCAACGCGAGGCGGCGGTGAATGTCGAGGACCGGGGCTATCAGTTCGCCGACGGCATCTACGAGGTGATCTACGTCCATGGCGGGCGGCTGATCGACGCCGAGCTGCATCTCGATCGGCTCGATCGTAGCCTGCGTGAGCTGCGCCTGGCGGCGCCGATGAGCCGCGCGGCGCTGCGCCGCGTGCTGGCCGAAACCGCACGGCGCAACCGGGTGCGCGAGGGCATCGTCTACATGCAGATTACGCGCGGCGTCGCGCGGCGCGATCACGCCTTCCCGACCGCCCCGGTGGCGCCGGCGCTGATCGTCACGGCCCGGCGGACGCCCGGGCTGCCGCGCGACGCGGCGGCATGGGCTGCGAGCGCGATCACGCAGCCGGATCTGCGCTGGGCGCGCTGCGACATCAAGACGGTCGGGCTCACCGCCAACGTGCTCGCCAAGCAGGCGGCACGCGAGCGGGCCGCGGCGGAGGCGATCCTGGTGGACGAGAGCGGGATGGTGACCGAGGGCGCCTCGACCACCGTGTGGATCGTCGATGCCGCCGGCAAGCTCCGCACACGCCATCTCGATCACGCCGTCCTGCCGGGCTGCACGCGCGGCGCGCTGGCGGCGGAGCTGGCCGCCGAGGGCATCGCCTTCGAGGAGCGGGCCTATAGCGAGGCCGAGCTGCGCGCCGCGCGCGAGGTCTTCGTCACCTCGGCCACCAGCTTTGTCCGCCCGATCGTCCGCCTCGACGGCAACACCGTCGGCGACGGCACGCCGGGACCGCTGACGCGGCGGCTGTTCGACCTCTTTGCCCGCCACGTGAGCGGGCTGCGCAACGCCGCCTGACGCCGATTTCCCGGGGGAACCGGATCGGCCCGCGAGTTGCGGGCCGCCGGAGCTTGCATGTCGGACATAAATTGCTATATCGTACTGAAAATCGCAAGAAGCTCCGTCCAATGTTCCAGCTTGTCGTCACTCTCGCCGCGCTCCCGACCGCCCTCCGGACTTTCAAAACGATCCTGGCCGGAATCGCTTTCACGCTGTTCATGATCGTGGGCCTGCTCTCGTACTTGCCTTCCGGCACCCTCCACTTCGTGGGGTCTGCGGTGGCGGTTTGGGTGCTCATCTACTTACTCAGGCGCCCGCAGCAGCCGTACGAGCAGACGACCGCTCACCGCTTGGTGTAGGCGCGCCCATTCGCGACGCGGCATCAGCCCGGTGGTTGACGAAAGCCCCTGAGTAGGGGTCCGGGCGCCACCTTGAAATCACCCACACTCTGCTCGCCGGACCCCTCGGCTCCAAAGATCTGCCGAGACGGGCCGCGCCAAATCACCGAATTCGAGAGCAAAAAACCGGAGTGCCCGCCCGGCGTCCCTGGCCCACATCGAATTGCGCAGTGTGACCGACGCCGCTTCATCCGCACATGCAACGTGAAACCGGGACAAGGGGTTCGTATGATGTCAAAGGAACAGGACAATAAGGCTCTCGTGGGCCGCTGGTTCGCCGGGTTCTGGGGAAACCCGTGGAATCCCGCGATCATCGACGAGGTGGCCGCACCTGATATGCTTCTGCAGTATTCCCTTCACAACCCGCGACGCGGCCATGCCGAAATCCGAGACTTCATGACCGGATTCCGTGCCGCCTTCCCCGACCTCAAGTTCTGGGGTGCCGCCGATCTGATTGCCGAGGGCGACTACGTGGTCGGGCGTTGGGAAGGCGGCGGGACGCATACCGGCGCCGCCTTCGGCGACTTCATCTTCGGCTCGCTTCCGGCGGCATCGGGTCGCAAAATGCATTTCACCGGTACGACGGTGCTCCGGGTCGAGAACGGGAAGGTAAGCGAGGAGATCGGGTTGGACGACGGCCTGACGGCGTTGCAGCAACTCGGACTGATCCGCCGAGCCTGATCCGCCAAGCGGTCGAAAATGACTGTCATCGGCGATGGCCTGAAAAGCGCATCGCCGATGGCGTGGAGCACCGCACCTCCGTTGCGTACGCATTTCGGGACGTCGGGCAGCATTCGTGTACACGCCTTTGAGCAGGAGGCGGCGGGTCGGGTGGCTTGGTGGCGCGCCCGCCGGCGCCCATGATGGGGCGCATCGCCGCACGGAGCCCGCCATGCCAGCCGCCGCCCTGAACGCCGTTCTCGCC
Organism: uncultured Pseudomonadota bacterium; assembly: GCA_963762525.1. GTDB lineage: Bacteria > Pseudomonadota > Alphaproteobacteria > Acetobacterales > Acetobacteraceae > DATFDN01. Next base: position 223,779 of record CAVXKT010000003.1, on the reverse strand, counting down.
GCCGTCGATGCCGGGCTGGATGCCTCCCGGGCGCGGCTATTCGAGCTGCTGCGCATTCCTAGCATCAGCGCCCAGCCGGCGCACGCCGAGGATTGCCGCCGGGCCGCCGAGTGGGTGCGGGGCGAGCTGGTGGGGCTCGGCTTCGCCGCCGGCCTGCGCGCCACCGCCGGTCATCCCGTGGTCCTCGCCCACCACCCCGGCCCGGACGGCTACACCGGGCCGCACATCCTGTTCTACGGCCACTACGACGTGCAGCCGGTCGACCCGCAGGGTCTCTGGACCAGCCCGCCCTTCGAGCCGCAACTCGTGGATGGCCCGCGCGGGAAGCGGTTCGTGGCCCGTGGCGCCGTGGACGACAAGGGCCAGATGATGATGTTCGTCGAAGCCCTCCGCGCGTGGCGCGATGCGGGTGCCATCCCGGCGCGGATCACCGCGCTGATCGAGGGCGAGGAGGAGGTCGGATCGGTCAATCTCGAACCCTTTCTGGCGTCCAACCGCGACGAGCTGCGCGCCGACTTCGCGCTGATCAGCGATACCGGCATGTGGGACGTCGAAACCCCCGCCGTCACCACGCGGGTGCGCGGCATGGCCTACGTGGAGCTGACGCTGAAGGCGGCGAAGCGGGATCTGCACTCGGGCCTGTTCGGCGGCTCCGCTCTCAATCCGATCAACGCGCTGACACGCATTCTCGGGGAGTTGCAGGACCCCGAGGGACGCGTTGCAATTCCCGGCTTTTATGATGGCGTCGCCCCGGTCACAACACCCGCGCCGCCGAGTGGGACGCGCTCGGCTTCGACGAGCGCGCGTTTCTCGGCGATGTCGGCCTGTCGGTGCCGGCGGGCGAGCGCGGGCTGCCGGCGTTGCAACGGCTCTGGGCACGGCCGACCGCCGACATCAACGGCATCTGGGGCGGCTACACGGGGCCGGGCTCGAAAACGGTGATCCCCGCCGAGGCGGCGGCCAAGGTGTCGTTCCGCCTGGTACCCGGCCAGGACCCGGAAGCGGTGATCGCGGGCTTCCGCCAGTTCGTGAGCGACCGGCTGCCGGCGGACGCGCGGGTGGAGTGGAAGGTCTTCTCCTCCGGCCCGGCCATCGAGCTTCCTGCGGACAGCCCGCGCGTGCGTGATGCCCGCGCGATCTTGGCCGAAGAATACGGCCGTCCGGCGGTGCTGATCGGCAGCGGCGGCTCGATCCCGGTGGTCTCGTCACTGAAGTCCGTGCTCGGCCTCGACAGCCTGCTGATGGGCTTCGGGCTCGACGATGATCAGATCCACAGCCCGAACGAGAAATTCGAGCAGATCTGCTTTCATCACGGCATCCGCTCCCACGCGCGGCTGCTGGGGAGGCTGGCGGAGACGGCGTGAGAGCGCCGCGCCTCGACTGCGGGCGCTCGCAGTCCACCCCCTTCAAGTCTCCGGGCCGAGCGTATCGGCAGCGGTGGCGCGGCGCTCGCCCATCGGCTTGTCGCCCGCCTTCGTCGTATCCTGCTTGGTCTGGCGTTCCATCTCGGCGTTGATCTGCGCCCCCAGGAGCGCGACGAAGGCCGAAAGGTAGAGCCAGGTCATCAGCACCACCACCGCACCCAGCGAGCCGTAGGTGGCGTTGTAGTTGCCGAAGTTGCTCACATAGATGCTGAACAGGATTGAACCGATGACCCACAGCACCGCCCCGGTGACGGCGCCGGGTGTGAGCCAGCGCCATTGCGGCGGATGGCGGTCGGGAAGGAAACGGTAGAGCACCGCTAAAATCGTCGTCACGATCAGCAGCAGCAACGGCCATTCGGCGATCAGGATCGCCCATTTCAGGACGCCGCTGCTGTTGCCGACGTTGGTGACCGCCGCCGGCAGGACGGCGACCAGGGCTATCGCGACCAGGCCGCCGACGAGCAGGACCAGGGTCATCCCGAGCGCCAGCAGATTGAACCGGACGATACTGCGGGTCTCGGTCTCCCCGTACGCGATATCGAGGCCGGAGATCATGCCGCTGGTGCCGCGCGAGGCGCTGTAGAGGGCGAACAGGATACCGATGACGGCGCCGATGCCGAGCGCGCCGCCCGAGGCGCTGACGATCTGGTGCATTTCGGTCGCTACGATTTGGCGCGCCGCGTCCGGCATGACGCCGGACATGGCGTTGATCTGCTTTTCCACCTGCGCGCGATCAAAGGCCAAGCCGTAGAGCGAGACCAGCGCGACCAGAGCCGGGAACAGCGCCAGCAGAATGTAGTAGGTGACGCCGCCCGCGACCAGGAACAGGTTCTTTTCGTTGATGCCCCGATAGGTGCGCCAGAACACGTCCTTCCAGCCGGCGCGCGTGATCTGCAACGGATCGCTCGCCTCGCGCCCGCGGTCCGCTCGCCGCCATGCTCGCCTGCTTTGCCATGCCATCTCCGCCAAAGGGACCGGGGAATGGAACGAAACGCCGACGGCCCGGTTCCGCTTGGGCGTGAGCGCAACCAATTCCCGCTTCAACCGTTTCCACCGATCACATAACCCGCGATCAGGAGCGGAGACAATGGACGAACCCGAGCGAACGAAACCACAACTCGGCCAAACCGCTTCCCGCGTAGCCGATCAGGCGCAGGAGGCCGGAGAGACGGCCCGCAAGCGCGGTGCCGATATCGCCTCGGATGCGCAGACCCGCGCCGCCGACGTGGCGAGCACGGCCCGGGACCGCGGTTCCGATCTGGCACAAGAGGCGGGCGAGCGCGCGACCCGGGTCGCCGGGGCGGCGGCGGAGCGTGCCGGAAAAGTGATCGAACAGGCTCGCCAAGGCGTGAGCGAAGTCGGCCAGACCGTCCAGAACCGGCTGAACGAATTGGGCGATCGCCGCGATCAGGCGGCCGAGACGGTGGAAGCGGTCGCGGGCGACGTTCACAAGGCGGCCGACACGCTGCGTCAAGCCGATCAGCTGTGGCTTTCGCAAATGGTGGAGGCGGGCGCCTCCGAGCTGGGCGCGGTCGCGGAGATGATTCGCTCCAACGACCTCAACGCCATCATGCAGCGCGTGCGCGGCGTCGCGCATCGCCAGCCGGCGCTGTTCGCGGGCGCCTCGGTCGCCGCCGGCTTCGCGCTCGCGCGCATGGCGCGGGTCGCGCTCGAGCAGCCGGCATCGGGCGGGCGCGACTGGTATGATCGGCCCGCCGGCCAATCGTCCGCCTCTCGCGCTCAGCCGGTAGCGTTATCGACGAGCGAGCCCCCCACCACGGGCCGCGACGGGGCGAGCACGCCGCCGGGCACGACTTACCCCGGGACGACCTACAATGGATGACGCGCGCCCCTCGCGGGCCTGCTCGACATCGTGGGCGACGTGGCGCGCGATGCGCAGGACCTGGTGCGCGGCGAGTTCGCCCTTGCGAAGGTCGAGCTGGACCGCAAGCTCGAGCGCGCGATCGTCGCACTGATCTGGGTCTTCGGCGGCATGTTCGTGGGCTTTGCCGGACTGATCGTGCTGCTGACGGCGGCGGTCGATGCCCTAACCTATGTCATCCCGGCCTGGGCGGCGGCGCTCGTGATCGGCGTCCTGATCATCGCCATCGGCGGCTTCCTCAGCTTCGCCGGGATCAACATGCTCAAGCTGTCGAAGCTCGCGCCGCAGCGCGTCAGTCGCAACGTCGGCCTCGACGCGCAATTGGTGAAGGAGCATCTCTGATGTCGCAGACCACCACGGACCCCGACGTCATCGAGCGCGATCTGCACGCGACCCGCAGCCGCCTCGACAATCGGCTGACGGAGTTGGCAAGCCGCCTCTCGCCCGGTCAGATCGTCGATGAGGGGCTGGATCTGCTGCGCACCCGGCAGGGGATCGATTTCACGCGCAACTTGAGCGAGGCGGTGCGCGAGCGGCCGATCCCGGTGGCGCTGGTGGGGGTGGGCCTGGCCTGGCTGATGGCGGGTCCGCGCGGCCATGCGCCTGCGCGGAGCGCGGCGGCGCGGCTGCGCCCGCCGGTTCCACGCGATGATCTCGCGACCCGGGCCTGGAACGCCGGGACCGACATCACGCGCGAAACCGGCGAGACCGACATCGCCTATCGCGGCCGGGTGACGGAGGCACGCGGGAAGGTGTTGGGGCTCGCGCGGAGTGCTCAGGAGAGCGCCGAAACCTATGCCGATCGGGTTCAGGAAGCGCTGTTCGCCGCGCGCCAGAGAGTGAGCGAGATGGCCGGGAATGCCGCCGACACGGCGAGCTCGATGGGAAGCTCGGTCGCGAGCCGCATGAGCGGAATGGTCGGCGGCGCGGCCGACGCGGCGAGTTCGGCGCGGAGTTCGGTGGCGAGCGGCATCAGCGGAGCGGGGGATACGATGCAGGACATGGGCGACCGGATGAGCGGCACCGTGAATGATCTGCGCGATCAGGGCCGACGGCTGGGAAGTGCCGCGGCCGGCAGCCTGTCGCGTGCCCGCGACGCCGCCGGGGGAGCCGGCGGCAGCGTGATAGCGGCCATCACCGATAACCCGGTGCTGCTGGGCGCGGTGGGCCTCGGCATCGGGGCGCTGCTCGGTGCGCTGATTCCGCCGACCGAGTGGGAGCGCGAGAACCTGGGCGGGGCCGCCCGCGACGCCCGCGCAACCATCGAGGGCGTGGTCCGGGAAGCCACCGATCGCGGCACCGATCTCGGCCGCGCGGCCATGGACGCGGGCCGGCAGACGGCCCGGGACGTGACCCGGCAAGCGAGCGAGTTCGGGTCCAAGGCAACCGACGCGGCGCTCGATGTCGCCGGCCAGGCCCGGGAGCACGCGAGCGCGATCGGCACCAAGGCGAACGAAGCGGCGCGGGATGTCGCCGCGAAAGCGACCGACGGCCCGCGGCCGAATGCCTGACCGACCGGGTATAATCCGGGGGGCGAATGCGAATTCGCCTCCCGGATCCCCCCGCATGTGATAGTGTGCATTATGCAGCTTTTGTTGCTGATTCTCCTACTGTTCGTCCCCGCGCTCGCTGGCGCTACGCCGCTTACTCTAAACCTGAGCCCGCCTTCGGCGCGGCTTGACTTGCGCGCCACCGCGATCGGGCTGGTCCCGATCACCGCACATGTCTCGCGCTTCGAGGGCACGCTCACCGTGGATCCGGCGCGCCCCGGCTGGTGCGTGGCGCACCTGACCGCGCAGGTGGACAGCCTGGAGGCGGGCGACAAGTCCACCCGCGAGACGATGATCGGCCCCGAGTTCCTTGATGCTGCCCGGTTTCCCACCCTCTCCTTTACCGGGACCTGCACCGGCTCCGACGACATCGCAGGCGGGCTGACAATGCGCGGCATTACCCGCGGGTTGACGCTCACGACCGAGCGCGAGTCCCGCATGCTGGTGGCTCAAGCCGGCATCCGGCGCGCGTTGTGGGGAATGGAGGCCCGGCCGTGGACGGTCGGCCCGATCATTCGCATTCGGCTCGAAACGGCGCTCCCCTAACCGGGGTTCACGCTGCGTCAGCCGACTTCGACATCTTCCCAGAAGCCGAACCGGCCGCCCACCTGCGCCATCTTCGGTTGCGGCGCCTCATACGACCAGGCGGTGCGGGGGTGGCGGTTGCCATTGAGCACCAAGTCATAAAATTGCACGCCATGTGGACAAGCATGGTCGGAATCGGTCTTTTCGGCCTTCTCCAGCCACTCCATTCGCACGGCCGAGCGCGGAAAGTAGGCGTATCCGCCGGATTCCACTATGTCGTCGCTGGCGGCGACGATTATGCCGTTCAAGCGTGCTTGCATGATTTTTCTCGCCGCCAATCTGCCCATCCCGCGCCGGCCGCGCAAGCCGCTCTTACGCGGCGAGCCTGTTGACCCGGCTCTCGGCAATGCCGGTGAGCTTCTGGTCGGCCGCCTTCTCCTCCGCCAGCGTCTGCTGCAACACCTGCGCGCAATCGCTGCGTCCGAGCTGCTTGGCATAGGCGATCAGCGAACCGTAGCGGGTGATCTCATAGTGCTCGACCGCCTGCGCGGCGGACAGCATGGCAGCGTCGCAGACGTCGGCGTCGCCGCAATCGGAGATGACTTCCTTCGCCTCCGCCAGAATGCCGTCGATGGCCGGACAGTTCACGGCCTTCACCGGCTGCCCATGCATCTGGAACACCTGCTCCAGCCGCTTGACGTGGTTGCGGGTCTCCTCGAGATGGCTGCGAAAGGCGTTCTTCAATTCCGGATTCGCCGCCTTGTCCGCCATGGTGGGCAAGTTCTTGGTGATCTGCTGCTCGGCGTAGTAGATGTCTTGCAACGTGTGCACGAACAAATCGTCCAACGTTTTGATCGGCGTTGAGAAAATCCCCATTATGGCCTCCTGCCAGTTACCGGCAAATCAACGCCCGCCCTTGCCGGGGAGTTCGTCGGCTCCATGAGTGCCGGGCTCAACCCGAGGTGAGCGAAAGTGCCACGCCATGACCGGCTCGGACCGAAGCGCCGAGGGCGCCTGATCACGCTTGAAGGCGCCGACGGCGCCGGCAAATCCACCCAAGCCGCGTTGCTCGCGACAGCGTTGCGCGAGATGGGCTTGTCGGTGCTGAGCACCCGCGAGCCGGGCGGTTCACCGGGCGCGGAGAAGCTGCGGAGCCTGCTGCTGTCGGGCGAGGTGGAATGGTCCCCCCGGGCGGAGACGTTGCTGCATTTCGCCGCCCGCGCCGAGCACGTGGAAAAGGTGATCCGCCCGGCTTTGGCCGCGGGAACATGGGTCGTCTGCGACCGCTTCACCAACTCGACAATGGCGTATCAGGGCTACGGCCAGGGGGTTGACCGGCGAATGATCGCGGGTTTGGCGAAGTTGGTCGGTCTCGAACCCGACCTGACCATCATCCTGGACGTTTCGGAAGCCGTCGCCGCCGCCCGCCTGGTTCGGCGCGGTGGCGCCGTCGATCGTTATGAACGGCTCGGAGCCGGATTTCAGGGGCGGGTTCGGGAAGGTCTTCGCGAGATCGCGCGGGGCGAACCCGCCCGCTGCATGCTGATCCCCGCCGAGGGGACGGCGGGAGAGGTGCATCAAGCCATTCTGGCGGCACTCCGCGCTCGCCTCCCGCACGACTGCTTCCCCGAAGATTGAACCTGGCAACCGGTGGCGGGTACTGCCAATTTCGGCGGCAAAGTGCATAAACCTTGGATCTGTGAACGTTGAACAAGCCGGGCGTCATTCCCCTCCGCGGGTGATTCCCCCGGGAGGATATCGATGCGCCGCATTCTGCTCCCGGGTCCGGGCCAGCAGCCACGTGATCCTGTGGCCATCGTGATCTGCCGGCTGCCGCCGTCTAGCTGAGGCCATCCGCGGGATGCGTACCGCCCTGACCGCGTCGATATCGCTGCATCTCGGCATCGCGGGATCGCTGTTCGTGTGGGCCGGAGGCGCCGCGGTGGCGCCGATGGGACAGCGATGGGTTGATGTCGTCTGGCTGCCCGGCCGAGCTTCGCTGGCGGTCGGCGCGCCCGATCCGCGCTTGCACGAAACCGGGTCGGGGTCGCTCGCTCCGCCCTCACCGCCCCGCGCCCCGGAAGCGCCGATCATTCCGGTATCTGTTGAACCCGCTCCCCGCCCGGATTTGCGGTCGATGCCGCCGCCCGTCCCGGTTCTTGACCGAGCCGCGGCCCCGAGTTCGACCGGACGCAATCAGCCCCCCGCCTACCCCGAGGCGGCGCGGCAAGCGGGCATGCAGGGAACGGTCGCGCTGTTGGTCCGGGTCGGCGCGGACGGCAGCGCGCAATCGGTCGTGGTGGTGCTCTCGTCCGGCTTCGCCCTCCTCGACCGGGCGGCGCTTGCCGCCGTCTCCGGGTGGGTTTTCCAACCGGCCCTGCGCGCCGGTGTGCCGGTGGCCGGGCAGGCGCCGGTGGGTCTGCGCTTCGCCCTCGTCGACCCGGGGTGATCCAGCGCCGATAAATGCCCAAGCGTCGGCCCGTTGCGGCAATCAGTGAATAAATCATTGACGAACCCTTAATTCCGTCGGCAGTTTGGTTCCGAGGCCAAATCTGCCACGGAGCCAATATGACTACCGCGACGTTCCAATTTTCGCACTCGGTGACGCTTAACGGGGCGGTCCACGACAACTGGAGCGATCCCGCGAACTGGTCCACCGGTGCCGTACCGGTTTCGAGCTCGGATGTCGTCATCCCGACCGTGCCGTCCGGCGCGCATGGCAATCCCTACGACAATATCGCCACGCTCACAGTGCATACCATCACGCTGAACTCCGGAATGGAGGTCGGTCCTGGGGACACGCTCACCTCCGGCGCCTTCTCCGGCACCGGTTCGATTTCGCTCGATGCGGGGGCGGAGCTGAACGAGACCGGCCATAGCGCCAGTTTCGTCAATCTGGTCGGCAGCGGCGCCATTCTCGACGATCAGTCGAGCCCGTCGGGTTATGTCACCTTCACCAGCGGCCAGTCCGGCACCTTCTATCTGGGGCAAGCCGCCGACCCCGGGCATCGACGGCCAGATCATCCGCAGTTTCGGCGCCGGCCAACAGATCTTCATCGAGCAGACCGGCAGCGGGTGGCCCACCCTCAGCGGTCCGCTGACGGCCGTTTTTACGCTGAATTCCGGCTCCACCACCTCGGGCACTCTGAAGATCGAGAACAACGGCACCACCGTTTACTCGTTTACGAATTTCCAGGGCAGCACCGCCAACAACTACCGGGTGGTCGAGACCTCGGTTACTGATCCGGCCACCAAAAGCTCCGTCTCGGCGCTGGAGCTGACGATGTGCTTCGCCGCCGGCACCGCCATCGCCACCCCGGCCGGACCGCGTCGCTGTCGAGAGCCTGCGCCCGGGAGATCCGGTTCTGGCCCTCGCGGACGGGCGGACCCATCCGCGCCGCGTGCGCCGGATCGGCCGGCGCGCACTTGACCTGGCGGCACATCCAAGGCCCGAACAGGCAGCGCCGGTGCGCATCCGCGCCGGCGCCCTGGCCGACGGCCTGCCGTCCCGTGATCTGGTGCTCTCGCCCGACCACGCTCTGCTTCTCGACGGCCGGCTGGTGCCGGCCAAGCTGCTGATCAACGGCATGACCATCGTGCAGGAACGCCGAATTGCGGCGGTCACGTACTATCATGTGGAACTCGAACTCGCACGCGATCCTGCTGGCCGAGGGGGTCGCCGCCGAAAGCTTTCTCGATGCTCGAAACCGCGGCCTCTTCGCCCATCGCCGACGCGCCGCTGATCCTGTCACCCGACCTCACCGCCGTCGGCAGCGAGGACGGCGCGTGCGCGCCGTTCCTGCGTCGCCCGGCGGAGATTGAGCCGATCTGGCGCCGCTTTGCCGAGCGCGCGCGCACTCTGGGCCATCCCGATCCGGAACGCGCCGTTACCGCCGAACCCGGGCTGTGCCTGATCGCCGACGGCAGGAGGCTGCGACCGCTCAGCAGCGGCGGCGGCCGGGTGGTATTCGTGGTGCCGCCGGGCACCGGTTCGCTTCGCCTCATTTCGCGCCACTTCGTCCCGGCGGATATGCGGCCCTGGCAGGACGACTGGCGCCGCCTCGGGGTTGCCGTCGGCGCGATCGTGCTCGGAACGGGCACCGAAGCGCGCGAAATCGCTCCCGACCACCCGGAACTCGCCCAAGGCTGGCATGTGGCCGAGCGGGACGGTGCGGCGCTCTGGCGCTGGACCGACGGCGACGCCGAGCTTCCGTTTGCGATCCCCGAGGACGGCGTGATCGCCATCTATCTACACGCGACCGGCGACTACCCGATGGCGGACGCCAAGGAGCGGCTGGCCGCCTGACCAGCGGCGGTGCGGCGGCGCAGCATCCGCTCGAAGGCCGCGAAGACACGGCGCATCTGCGCCGGCTTATAGGGATAGCGATCGGGCGGGTCCATCAGGTGAACGATCGCGGCGACATCCGCCTCGAACACCAGAAGCCGCCCGTCCGCCGTTTCGGCGCAGTCGATCTGGTAATAGTCCAGCCCGATGCGCGCTTGCAGGCCGGCGAAGGCGTCACGATGGCGAACCGCGAAGTCACGGTCGAATTCGGCCATCGCCCGAGCCTCCTCGGCCCGCTTTCCGGCGTCGGCATCCATCCCGGCATTCAGATAATGCACCATCCAGTGCGAAGAAATCGCGCGGTGGCACAGCAACGGCAGCGCCATCGATCATGGCGATGCGGGATTTGCGGAATAAGCCGTCCGCACTGCGGTAATCGACGAAATCGGTGACGTAGAACGCCGTTGCGTCGCTGCTCGCCAGATAGCCGGCCGAGGTCGTCCGCGCTCTCCAGTTTCGCGAGTTCCCGCCCGGCATGGGACCCGACGGGGCGGATCAGCGCCGGATATTCCGCCGCTTCGCGGCCGGCGCCCGCGACAGCCGCCGCGCCCTCGGGCTGCACACTCCCGGCAATCCGGCCAGCAATCGCGCCAACGCCTCGCGCGACAGCCGCGCCGACCGCTTCGGGATCATTGAGCGCCGGACGCGGCCAGCGCGTCGTAGAGTGGCTTCAGCCGCCCGCAGCGTCGCCGGATCGGACTCGCTCACCGCGAAGAACGCCAGATCATGATCCGGCACACGCGCCGGCAGCGCCTGCCCCGGCACCACGAACAGCAGGTCCAGCCGCACGTCCAGATGGGCGGTGATGAAATCGAGCGGGGTGTTGACCATCAGATCGCCCGGCGCCACCAGCGCCAGCAAACGCAACGGCGCCGTGGAGCGCGGCGCGAATCCGTCCGCGACCCGAAACAGCACGCTCATCGGCGAGCGCCGCCCGCCTGCAACGCCCGCGCCTCGGCGGCGCGAAAGCGCAATCCGTGCGCCAATGCCCGATCCAGCGTCAGCGCCGATCCCTCGCGGCCGGAGTCGCAGCCGGCCGGGCGATCACCGCAAGCAGATCGTCCAGCCCGTGATCGACGAACGCCAAATGCGCCAGCGCCGCCGTGCCATGGATGGTTGGCGGCGCAACTCGCTCCGTAAGCTCAGGAATTTCGTCCACCGGCCACGATGATTGCCGGGAAGGCCTAATTCGGCGTTAAGATCACCCGGAGCTCTCAATCCCGGAGGATCACCCATGCAATTCGGCTATTTCGCCATGCCCTCCCATCCGCCCGAGCGGCCGCTCAAGGCAGGGCACGACTGGGACCTCCAAACGCTGCGCTGGCTTGACACTCTGGGCTACACCGAGGCCTGGATCGGCGAGCATCACACCGCGCCGTGGGAGCCGCATCCCGCCCCCGACCTGCTGATCGCGCAGGCGCTCTTGCAAACCGACCGCATCCGCATCGGTCCGGGCGGCTTCCTGCTGCCCTACCATCATCCGGCCGAGCTCGCGAACCGCATCGGCATGCTCGACCACCTCTCCGGGCGGTCGCCTCAATTTCGGCGTCGCCGCCTCCGGTCTGCCCTCCGACTGGGCGATGTTCCATGTCGATGGCATGTCGGGCATCAACCGCGAGATGACGCGCGAGGCGCTCGAAATCATCCTGCGCCTCTGGTCCAGCGAGACGCCGTTCGACTACGCGGGCAAATTCTGGTCCGTCTCCAAACCCGACACTCATGTACGACACGCTCAAGCCGCATATCCGCCCGTTGCAGCAGCCGCACCCGCCGATCGGCGTCGCCGGACTGTCCAAAAACTCCGACACGCTTGAAGCTCGCGGGCGAGCACGGGTTCCTGCCGCTCAGCCTCAATCTCAACCCGGCCTATGTCGCCAGCCACTGGGAGGCGGTGGAGATCGGCGCGCAGCGCGCCGGGCGCACGCCGCGCCGCGCGGACTGGCGGCTGGTCCGCGAAGTGTTCGTCGCCGAGACCGACGCCGAGGCGTGGCGCCTTTCGGTCGGCGGCATGATGGGCCGCATGATGCGCGAATACTTCCTGCCACTGCTCGGCAATTTCGGCTTCCTCGACTACCTGAAGCACGATCCCGACGTGCCCGACAGCGACGTGACGGTGGAATACTGCGCCCGGCAGAACTGGCTGATCGGCTCGCCGGCGACGGTCGCCGAGAAGCTCGCCCGCGTTTATGAGGAAGTCGGCGGCTTCGGCCAAATCCTGGTCTTCGGCTTCGATTACGCCGACAACGCCGCAGGCTTGGGAAACCTCGCTCGGGATGCTGGCGAACGAGGTCTTGCCCAAGGTCGCCCACCTGGTCCCGACGCCGGCGGAGGCCGAAGCCGCAAGCCGCATGAGCCGATTCTGCACCGCGCGGGCTCGCCGCCCCCGGTCGCCGTCGGCGGCGAGGGCATCCGCCTGCATCTCGCAGACGGACGCGCCGTCATCGACGCCTCGGGCGGCGCGGCGGTGGCTTGCCTCGGCCACGGCAATCGCCGCGTCGCCGAGGCGATCGGCCGCCAGGCGGCGACGATGGCCTATGCGCATACCGGCGCCTTCAGCAGCGAGCCGGCCGAAGCAACTGGCCGACCTGCTGCTGAAGGCCTCCCCCGGCGGCCTTGCGCGCGCGTGGTTCTGCTCCTCCGGCTCCGAAGGGACCGAGGCGGCGCTCAAGCTCGCGCGGCAATACTTCACCGAGATCGGTCAGCCCGCCCGGCATCGCTTCATTGCCCGCCGGCAGAGCTATCACGGCACCACGCTCGGCGCGCTCGCCGCCGGCGGCAACAGGATGCGCCGCACGCCTCTACGAGCCGATGCTCGGCCCGGTGTTCAGCCACGTCTCGCCTTGCTTCGCCTATCGCTTCCAGGGCGCCGATGAGTCCGATGCCGAATATGTGGACCGTCTAATCGCCGAACTGGAGGCGGAGTTCCGCCGGCTCGGCCCGGAGACGGTCGCCGCCTTCCTCGCCGAGCCGGTGGTCGGCGCCACCGCGGGCTGCGTCGCCTGCCCTTCCCGGCTACTTCGAGCGAGTCCGCGCCGTCTGCGATCATCATGGCGCGCTGCTCATCCTCGACGAGGTGATGTGCGGCATGGGCAGGACGGGCACCACGCACGCCTGGGAGCAGGAGGGCGTGATCGCCCGACATCCAGGTGATCGCCAAGGGGCTGGGCGGCGGCTACCAGCCGATCGGCGGCATCCTGATCGCCGGGCGCATCGTGGAGGCACTCGGCCCGGGGATCGGGCGGGTTTCTGCACGGCCAAACCTATCAAGCGCATCCGGTCGCCTGCGCCGGCGCGGTGGAGGTGCAGCGGATCATCCGCGAGGAGGACCTGGTCGCCAACGTCGCGGCGATGGGCGAACACCTGGAGCGTGGCCTGACCGAGCGGCTGGGCAATCATCCGAATGTCGGCGATATCCGCGGCCGCGGCTTGTTTTGGGCGATCGAGTTCGTCCGCGACCGCGGCGCCCAGATCGGTATTCGATCCGGCGCTGCGCCTGCACGAGAGGGTCCGCCAAGCGGCGCTCGCCGAAGGCGTCGCGATCTACCCGATGGGCGGCACCATCGACGGCAGCCGGGGCGATCACGTTATCGTCGCGCCCCCCTACATTGCCACGCCCGCCGACATCGATGAGATCGTCGAGCTGACCGGACGGGGCATCGATTTGGCCGCTGGCCGGGATCACCTTGAGCGCCCCCCCAAATCACCTCGCAGCGGAGTCGGGCACGAACGTCCGGGTGAGCCGCACCCTGATCGCCTATACCGACTACAAGAGCCCGTACGCCTATCTCGCCAAGGACCTCACCTATGCGCTCGCGCGCGAGACCGGAGTGCGGATCGACTGGCGACCGTACATTCTCGATATCCCGAGCTTTCTCGGCTCGGCGCGCGTCGATGAGGCCGGGCGCGTGCTGGAGGAGGAACGCAACGCCCATCAGTGGCGCCGGGTGCGCTACAGCTACATGGATTGCCGTCGCGCCGCCCGCCAACGCGGGCTGGTGATCCGCGGGCCGCGAAAGATCTGGGATACGCGACTTGCCGCCGCCGGGATGCTGTTCGCGCAAGAAGCCGGCGACGCGGTGTTTCGCCGCTATCACGACGCCGTATTCGAGCGATTCTGGCGTCACGAGCTCGACCTCGAGAGCACCGACGCGATCGCCGCCATTCTGACCGAGGCCGGCGCGGACGGCGCGGCGTTTTTCGCCCGCGTTCCCGAACTGCAAGCTCGGGTCGCGACGATCGCCGCCGAGGCGGAAGCGGCGGGCGTCTTCGGCGTGCCGAGCTTCCTCGTTAGACGGCGAGCTGTTCTGGGGCCGCGAGCACCTGCCCGACATCCGCAGTCTTCTCGGCTGATGCGCGACTTCTCCGACCTCTCCGAGCGCGAAGTTCTGGCCCTCGCGATCGCCAACGAGGAGGAGGACGGGCGCATCTATGCCGACATCGCCGAGGGCTTCCGTGAGGACTACCCGGCGACGGCCAACGTGTTCGCCGAAATGATGGCCGAGGAGGGCGAGCATCGGCGACGGCTCATCGAGCTCTATCGGGAAAAGTTCGGTGAGCACATCCCGCTGATCCGGCGCCAGGACGTGCGCGGCTTCATGCGCCGGTCGCCGGTCTGGCAGTTGCGCCCGCTGCGGCTCGACGCGGTGCGCGATCTGGCGCAGAGCATGGAGCTGGAGACGCAACGCTTCTACAGCCGGGCCGCGGCCCGTACCACCGACATATCGGTGCGCAAGCTGCTCGGCGACCTCGCCGAGGCGGAGATCGCGCATAGACGAGACGGCCGGCCGGCTCACCGCCGAGAACCTCCCCGGCCCGGTCCGCCAGGAGGAGGATCGGGTCCAACGCAAGCGCTTCGTGCTGCGCGTGGTCCAGCCCGGCCTCGCCGGGTTGATGGACGGATCGGTCTCCACCTTGGCGCCGGTCTTCGCCTCCGCCTTCGCGACCGGCCGCCCTACGATGCCTTTCTGGTCGGCATGGCCGCCTCGATCGGCGCCGGCATCTCGATGGGATTTGCCGAGGCGCTGTCCGATAATGGCAGCCTGACCGGGCGCGGCCAGCCGGTCATTCGCGGCGCCATCACCGGAGTCATGACCACGATCGGCGGCGTCGGGCACACGCTGCCGTTCCTGATCCCGAACTTCGCCACCGCGGTCATCGTGGCGGTCGCCGTGGTGGTGCTGGAATTGGCCGCGATCTCCTGGATTCGATGGCGGTTCATGGACACCCCGCCGATCTCGGCGACCCTGCAGGTGGCGCTCGGCGGCGCGCTGGTGTTCGCCTGCGGCGTGCTCATCGGCAGCAGTTGAGGCCCCCGCGGGTTCTTGTCGCCATGCACCGGCTCGGCCTCACGCCGAAAGACCACGCAACCGCTGGCAAGCTCCGGCTCGGGGGCAGCACCCGGGGGGGCGAGGAGAAGCTGCGAAGTTTTCTGAGCAGCGGGGCCGCAGGCGGGTGGCCACCCGGCCCGCGGCAAGTCGGGTGCGGGTGGAGGGTTGACCCGGACCGGCCGCCCCCGTACGCCATCAAACCAAACGTGACGTTCCGCCGGAGACGCAACATGACGGGCCGTTTCCCGGCCGCTCTCTTCGCCCTGCTGCTCGTCGCCGTCGTCGCCCGGGCGCAAATGCCCGCCGGCGGGCCGCCGCCGGCGGTCGGGGTGGCGAAGGCCGAGCCGCATCCGATCACCGAGGCCCGGGAATACGTGGGCCGGGTTCAGGCGACGCAGCGGGTGGCGCTGGTCGCGCGCGTGACCGCCTTCCTCGATCGCCGGACCTTTACCGAGGGCGCCGAGGTGAAGGCGGGCGATCTGCTCTACGTCCTGGAGCAGCCGCCGTTCCAGGCCGACCTGGCGGCCAAGCAGGCCGCCGTGGCGCAAGCCCGGGCGCAGCTCGACAACGCCAAGCTCGCCTTCGAGCGCGCCGCCAGCCTGCTCAAGACCCCGGCCGGCCAGCAGGCGGCGGTGGACGCGGCGCGGGCCACCATGCTGTCGGACGCCGCCCAGCTCCAGGCGGCCGAGGCGCAAGTACGGCAATCGGCGATCAGCCTCGCCTACACCGAAATCCGGTCGCCGATTGCCGGCAAGATCGGCCGCAGCACGGTGACGGAAGGCAACGTCGTCTCGCCCTCCTCCGGCACGCTCGCAACCGTGGTCAGTCAGGATCCGATGTGGATCGTCTTTCCGGTGCCGATGCGGAGCCTGATGGACGTACGCAAGACGGCCGCGGATGGCTGGCGCATCCGCCTGCGGTTGCCCGACGGCCGGGAATACGCCGAGGCCGGCAAGCTCGACTTCATCGACAACACGGTGGGGCAGGGAACCGACACCATCGTGCTGCGTGGCGAGGTGGCCAACCCGACGCTCGCCGCCGGCGGGCGCGAGCTGGTGGATGGGGAATTCGTGACCGTGGTTCTGGAAGGCGCGCGACCACGGGAGCTGCTGGCGATCCCCCGCGCGGCGGTCATGTCCGACCAGCAGGGTGATTTCGTCTACTCGCTCGACAAGGACAACCGCGTCCGCCAGACGCGCGTCACGCTGGGCCAGACGACGCCGCTGCTGGCCTCGGTGCAGGCCGGTCTCGCCGCCGGCGAGCCGGTGATCGTGGACGGCTTGCAGAAGGTGCGTCCCGGCCAGGTGGTCGCACCGGCGCCGGTCGGCCAAGCCGCGTCTGCGCCGGCGTGGCCGGGCGAGGCCGGATAAGCGGTCGGGATGATCTCCGCGCTGTTCATCCGCCGGCCGCGGTTGGCGATGGTGATCGCCATCGTGCTGGTGATCGCCGGCGGCATCGCGATGCTGCGAATTCCCGTGGCCCAGCTTCCCGACATCGTGCCGCCGCAGGTCACGGTGAGCGCGACCTATCCCGGCGCCTCTGCTTCGGTGGTGGAGACGGCGGTGGCGCAGCCGATC
Organism: uncultured Pseudomonadota bacterium; assembly: GCA_963762525.1. Taxonomy (GTDB): domain Bacteria; phylum Pseudomonadota; class Alphaproteobacteria; order Acetobacterales; family Acetobacteraceae; genus DATFDN01. The sequence continues at coordinate 207,149 of CAVXKT010000003.1, read as the reverse complement.
GAGGCGCAGGTCGTCGGCGTCGATAAGATGCTCTACATGCGTTCGAACAGCGCCGACGACGGCACCTATAGCCTGTCGGTCAGCTTCGCGCCGGGCACCGATCCCGACACCGCGACGGTCGCGGTCAATAACCGCGTGCAGACCGCGATCGCCCAGCTTCCCGCTCAGGTGCAGGCCGAAGGCCTGACGGTGCAGAAGAAGTCCTCGGCGATCCTGATGTTCCTCGCCTTCTACGGCGACGATCCGGCGAAGATGGACCCGCTGTTTATCACCAATTATGCGCTGATCAACGTCATCGACGCGCTTTCGCGCGCCCCCGGCGTCGGCCAGGCCCAGCTCTTCTCGCGGCTCAATTATTCGATGCGCGTGTGGTTCCGCACCGATCGGCTGGTGGCGCTCGGGCTGTCGCCGCAGGACGTGGTGGCGGCGATCGAACAGCAGAACGTGGTCGCGCCGGCCGGGCGCATCGGCGCCCGTCCGACCAGTGACGCCCAGCCGTTCCAGTTCAACGTTCAGACCAAAGGCCGGCTGGTCACGCCGGCCGAGTTCGGCGGCATCGTGATCCGCGCCAATCCGGACGGCTCGACCCTGCATCTGCGCGACATCGCCGACATCCAGTTGGGCGCGCAGAGCATGGACAGCGAGACCAGGCTGAACGGCCGTCCCGCCGTCCCGGTGGCGATCTATCTCGCCCCAGGCGCCAACGCCGTCAGCACCGCGAGCGCCGTGCGCGCCACCCTGGCCCGCGTCACCGCGCGCTTCCCCGCCGGACTGCACGCGCGCGTCATGTACGACAGCACGGTGTTCGTCTCCGACACCATCCACGAAGTCCTGAAGACGCTCGCCGAGGCGTTCGGCCTCGTGGTCCTGGTGGTGTTCTTGTTCCTCGGCAGCCTGCGCGCGACCGTCATTCCCATCGTCGCCGTGCCGGTGAGCCTGATCGGCACCTTCGCCGGGCTGCTCGCGCTCGGCTATTCGGTCAACACCGTCACGCTCCTGGCGATGGTGCTGTCGATCGGCATCGTCGTCGATGACGCGATCGTGGTGGTGGAGAACGTCGAACGGGTAATGGCGGAGGAACCGCTGCTGTCTCCCGCGGCCGCCACCCTGAAGGCGATGCGCCAGATCACCGGCCCGATCATCGCCATCTCCCTGGTTCTGCTGTCGGTGTTCGTCCCGGTCGGCTTCATTCCCGGACTTTCGGGCACGCTGTTTCGCCAGTTCGCCGTCACCATGAGCTGCGCGATGCTGATTTCGGCGCTGAACGCGCTCACGCTGTCACCGGCGTTGTGCGCGCTGTTTCTGCGCCCGGGTCTGACGCACGGCCCGCTCGGACTGCTGATGCGCGGCATCGATCGGGTGCGCGACGGCTACGCCGCCGTGGTGCGCCGGCTGGTACGAGTCTCGGCGCTGTCGGTGCTGCTGATCGGCGGCTTCGCGGCCGGCGCCGGGTGGCTGTCGCTTCACACGCCGAGCGGCTTCCTGCCGACCGAGGATCAGGGCGCGTTCTTTGTCTCCGCGCAGTTGCCGGACGGCGCCGCCGTCGCCCGCACCGCTTCGGTGGCGAGCCGCATCGAGAACACGTTGCACCGCCTCCCGGAAGTGGAGGACACGCTTTCCATCGTCGGCTTCTCCCTGCTCGACGGCGCGCAGGAGCCGAATGCGGCGTTTCTGGTCGCGCGGCTGCGCCCGTTCGAGGACCGGCTGGCGCCGGGAAGCTCGGCGCAGGCGCTGGTCGGCAAGAGCTTCGGCGCCCTGCAGGCGATCCGCTCGGCCATGGTGTTCCCCTTCAACCTGCCGCCGATCATCGGTCTCGGCACGGGATCGGGCTTTGAATACGTGCTGGAGGCGCTGCAGGGTCAGGACCCGGTGCGCAACGGACAGGTGGTGGGCGGGCTGGTCGCCGCCGCCAATCAGAACCCGCGCCTGACCCGCGTGTTCACGACCTACACCGCCACCAACCCGTCGCTGTTTCTCGATATCGACCGCGACAAGGCGGCCGCGCTCGGCCTCACCATCGCCGACGTGACGACCGCGTTGCAGGCCACGCTGGGCGGCTATTACGTCAACAACTTTAACCTTTATGGCCGTACCTGGCAGGTGAGCATCGAGGGCGACGCCGCCGATCGGTCCGACACCCCCGCGATCTGGCGCATCCACATGCGCAATCGCGCCGGCGAGATGGTGCCGTTGCAGGCGATTGCATCGGTCCGCACCGTCACCGGTCCGCAGGTGATCACCCGCTACAACAACTACCGCGCCATTAGCGTCAACGGCGGCCCGGCGCCCGGCGTCTCCTCGGGCGATGCGCTGGCGGCGATGGCGGCGGTCTCCGATCGCGCGCTGCCGGCGGGCTATAGCTATGAGTGGACCGGAACCGCCTATCAGGAGCAACTGGCCTCGGGGCGCACCGGGATCATCCTCGGTCTGGCGGCGCTGTTCGCCTACCTGTTCCTGGTCGGCTTGTATGAGAGCTGGGCGATTCCCGGTCCCCGTGCTGCTGTCGGTGATCGTCGGTGTCGCCGGCGCCTTCGCCGGCATCGCGCTCGCCGGTCTCGCGGTCGATCTCTACGCGCAGATCGGCCTGGTGGTGCTGATCGCGCTAGCGGCGAAGAACGCGATCCTGATCATCGAATTCGCCAAGGAGCAGCGCGAGGCGGGGCTGGCGGTGCGCGACGCCGCGGTGATGGGGGCGCGCATCCGCTTCCGCGCGGTGGTGATGACCTCGCTCGCCTTCATCATGGGGCTGGTGCCGCTGATCACCGCGCAAGGCGCGGCGATGCTGAGCCGGCGCGACGTCGGCACGGCGGTATTCGCCGGCATGATCGCCGCGACGTCGATCGGCATCTTCTTGATCCCGATGCTCTATGTGACCTTCCAGGGCGCGCGCGAGCGGGTGAAGGCGCTGTTCGGCCGGCAAAACATCGTCTGATCACGGCTTGACCCGAATCGGACCCGCTGCCGATCCCGTGCGCCCGGGTGGGGCACCTCGACGGCATGGCCGACAGGGTCCTTTGCTGGCAAATTCGTGTATGCCGGGGCTTTCGTTCCCGGCGATTTGCGGTCATGAGGGATTCGTGTTCGGCTATCGCTGTCTGATGACTCGCGCGAACGTCAATACGCGTAAACGGAATTTCCATCTTTTTGCCCGATAGCGTCACAATTGGCGCCATATCGAACCTCGCAGAACGGAGTCGCGCATGATCGGCAAGGTCGCCATTGCCGCCGTCCTTACGGTGTTCGTCGCCGGTGCCGCCTATGCGGCCTATCCCTGCATCACGCTCTATCGGCTGGACGAGGCGGTCGCGACGGGCAATGCGCGGACCCTGAGACGACTGATCGATTGGCCCCGGGTGCGGGTCGGGATCGAGGCCGATCTCGCGCGGTCGGAACGGCGGGAGCTGGCACCCTTCGGCACCGCCTTCATGCGCAACGTGGCGGTGAAGAACTCGTTCACGCCGGAAGCGGTGCTGGCGGAGCTGCGCACCGCCGCCAACGGACCGGAGGACGGGACGCGGCTGCGGTGGGCGACCGTGGAGGGTCCGCGCCAAGTCGTGCTCGACCTCGGCACCGTGCGGCTGCGGCTGGAACTGCGCGGCGCCACCTGGCGGGTGACGCGCGCTTGGCTGCCCGATGGCGTGCTGGAGCGCGCCCGCACGGTGGCCGACGCGGCTCAGCCCGGTTGACGTCGCAAGGCGGCGTCAGTCGATCGCCGCGTGGACGAGATTGCTCACCCGGTCGAGGCGCAGCGAATGCCAGGGATCGGGCTGCACGAAATTGGTGATGTAGCTGAACGACACCCCGCTCGCGGGGTCGCCCCAGGAATAGGACGTGCCGACGCCGCCATGGCCGAAGGTGTCGGGGGCGCCGATCGTGCCCAGTCCGCGGATGCGATCGCTCAGGCCGCGCACATGCGGCCCCAGTCCGCGATGCATCGGAATTCCGTCCATCTGCGCATCTGGCGTCTCGCCGGTGTGGTTGCGGGTGACGTAGGCGAGCAGGCGCGGCGAGAATAGTCGAATGCCGTTCAGCCGGCCCTCCGCGAGCAGCATTTGGTAGAACGCCGCCGTGCCGCGGGCGGTGGCGAAGCCGCCGCCATGCGGCAGGCCGGCGGCGCGAAACTCGGCCGAGTTGTCGCGGACCCCGCCCTCGGGCGGGGCGTGGATGTCGGCGCATCGCGCCTGATGTTCGGCCGGAACGCCGACGAACACGTCGCCGTCGAGCCCGATCGGTTCGACAACGCGCGTGCGGATCACGTCGCGATAGTCGCGTCCCGTCACCGCCTCGATCACCATTGCCTGCACCAGATGCGCCGCCCGGCCGTGGTTACTGCATCCGGCTGCCGGGGGTCCATTCCAGCGAGAAATCGCAGACTTCGGCCCGCATCCGCGCATGATCGGCCCAACTCGCGCGACTGACATCGCCGCTCGGAAAGCCGCCCCGGTGGGTCATCACCTCGTTCAGGGTGATGTCCGCCTTGCCGCGGGCGGCGAACTCCGGCAGGTGATCGGCGACGCGGTCCATGAAGGACACACGCCCGTCCTGCACCAGCGACCACAGCGCGGCCGAGGTCAGGACCTTGGTCTGCGAGAACAAGAGAAACAGCGTCTCGTTGGTCGCCGGCTGACCCGCAGGCTCGGTGCGCGCGTTGCCGTAAGTGCGAAACAGCGCCAGCTTGCCGCGCCGGGCGAGCGCGATCTGGGCGCCGGGATAGCGGCCCTCCTCGATATGCGCGCGGATCAGCCGATCCAGCGCGTCCAGCGGCGCGGGGGCGAAGCCGAGGCTCGCGGGATCGCTGTCCGGCAACGGGTATGGCATGGTCTCCTCCGGGGTCATTACACGCGTCAGCCAGGGCGGGATGGGGCGAGATGGACCGCGACCGCCGTCAGCTTATCCGCATCGGCGTCGACACGTCGAAGCGTTTCTTCCAGGTGCACGGGGTGGACCAGCACCCGCTCGCCTGGAAGCTGATGGTCAGCGGCGAGGCCTGCAACGCAGCCCTCGCACGCCCCGCGACGTGATGGCGGCTGCCGCCCCGACCTGGTAGAGCGTGGCGCCGTGTCAGATCCGCCCGCTCGCTCCGGCGTAGCGGCACCGGGGTTGGTCGGGTAAACACCCGATGGCGTGACCCCGAGTGACGGCGAAGCGCGCCTGGTATGATAGGCTCTTCCCGCCGAGGCCGATGCCGTTGCAACCGCTCTCTCCCGCTTGGAAGACCCGGCTCCGCCGGCTGTCGCCGGCGTGGATGATCGACGCTCTGAGCTTGGCGATCGTGCTCGCGCTTTGGGCCGGCGTGCCGGATTTGCGCTTGTTCCTGCGCGAGCGGGCGCTTGACCGCCTGCTGGCCTTCATGCCGGCGGTATCGACCGGGCCCGGGGTGAGCGTCGTCGATATCGACCGCGCCGCATTGGATCGGTTTGGTCCCTGGCCGTGGCCGCGGGCGCAAATGGCGGCGCTGGTGAGGGTGGTGGCGGCGGCGCATCCGGCGGCGCTGGGGCTCGACATCCTGCTCGCCGGGCCGGATCGCTTCGCACAGCAAACCCCGGGCGATCGCACGCCGGAGGGCGATCAGGCATTGCGGGCGGCGTTGCAAGCGGTGCCGACCGTGCTCGCCTTTGCGCTCGCGCCGGGTCAGGGGCGACCGGTTCCGCTGCCGGCGACGCCGGTGCTGGTCGGCGGCGCGCCATCGTTGCCGCGCTTGTGGCGAGCACCCGGCGTAGTCGCCCCCGAGCCGGCGCTCGCCGGGGCGGCCCGGGGTTTCGGCGCGCTGGTCGCCGCCGCCGACCCCGATGGCCCGGTGCGCCGCGTGCCGTTGCTGGTCCTGACCGGATCGACGCTCAGGCCCGGACTGGCCTTGGAGCTGGTGCGGGTTGCCGGCGGCGCCAGCGCGCTGGTGCTCGACGCGGCGGGACGGGTGCGGGCCGGCCCGGTCGCGGCACCCACCGGAGAAGACGCCGCGCTCCGTCTCGATCAACCGGGTCCGGGGCGTTGGGCGAAGCGGACCATCTCCGCCGCGGCGCTGCTGGCGGACCCGTCTGCGGCCTCCCGGCTGGCCGGCCGCATCGTGCTGATCGGCGCCAGTGCGCCCGAAGCCGGAGGATTGCGCGTGACCCCGGCGTCGGCGGTGACCCCCTCGGTCCAAATTCAGGCCGCTGCCGTCGAGGCCCTGCTGGCGGGGCGGGTCGCGACCCGCCCCGGCTGGCTCGGCGGTGTCGAGTTCGCAGCGGCGGCAGCGCTCGGCCTATCGGCGCTGCTGCTGGCGATGCGGCTGAAACCCGCGATCGGCGCTCTGACCGTGCTCCTGCTGGCGGTCTTGTGGGCCGGCGTGGCCCTGATGGCGGGGCCGGCGGCCGATCTCCTTGCCGATCCGGCGGGGCCTGCTTCCGTCATGCTGATCGCATTCGCCGCCGCGGCGCTCGCGAGATTCACCCGCGACGAGTGGCGTGCCCGCTTGCTGCGCGCGAGCTTCGAGCAACACCTGGCCCCGGAGGTGGTGAGACGCATCGCCGCCGAGCCGACGAAACTGCGACTGCAAGGCGAGCTGCGCGACATCACCTCGATGTTCACCGACATCGAAGGCTTCACATCGATGACCGAGCGGGCGGATGCCGCCGACCTGATCGCGCTTCTCGACACCTATTTCGACGTCATTGCCGGCGTCGTCACCGAACACGGCGGCATGGTCGATAAGATCGTCGGCGACGCGGTGCATGCAATCTTCAACGCGCCGTTCGAGTTGCCCGGGCATCCGGCGCGCGCGATCGATTGCGCGCTGGCGCTGCTGGCGGCGACCGAGACGGTGCGACGGTCGCCCCCGGGGCGACGCCTGGAGCTCGGCCGGACGCGCATCGGCTTGGAAACCGGTCCGGCGATCGTCGGCGACGTCGGCGGCGCACGCAAGCTCGACTATACGGCGCACGGCAACGCCGTGAACACGGCGGCGCGCCTGGAGGCGGCGAACAAGACGTTGGGGACCAGCATCTGCATCGGTCCGGGTACCGCGGCGCGCGTCGATGCGACGACGCTGCGACGGGTCGGCCGGATCGCGGTGCGCGGCCGCACCGACCCCGTCGATGTATTCACCCCGACGGTGCTGCCGCTCGCCGGCGACTGAGCCGGCGGCTACTCGACCGAGGCGAAGGCGGCGGCGATGCGGCCCGCACCCCAGGGATGCGGCGTCGTCGGCTCGCCGCCCGGCCTCGCGATGTCGGTGCCGAGACCGGGACCAACCCGGACCGCGGTGCTGGCGCCGACCACCACCACCAGCCCCCGCTCGACGAAGACGCCGAACACGCCGTTGCTCGGTCCGGCAAAAAAGCGGGTGCCGCGCACCGCCATCAAGCCGAAGGGCGAGCGAACGGCAAGATCGGCCTGCCGATCGCTGTCGTTGCGATCAAACACCATCGCCCCCTCTCCGAGCTCGAGGACGCCGCCGGCATTGATCAGAAAACGGTCGATCTTCAGCGTCGTGTCGGCGCCGAGACGGATCAGCGTGGCGACGCCGAGCCGCATGGCGAGCGCCGAGCGGGCGCCGGTGCCGACCTGCTCGCCCACGAATACCTCGGCGGCGGCTTGCAGCGGCCGGCGCACCGCTTCGGTTTGCCCGAACGCAGCGCCGCGGATCGCCTCTACCTTGCCGGCGGGCGAAGCCGCCGTCGCGCCTCCGGCATTCGCGAGCGACGCCGCGATTGCGCCCACAACGCCGCGACGAGTTGGTTTCATGGTCATGGTTATCCGCCCGGCCGTCATTCACCCCACCCCGTAGCGCCGGAACCACGCGAGCATCCGCGCCCAGCCGTCGGCGGCATCGGCGGGGGCGTAGCTCGGCCGGTAGTCGGCGTTGAAGCCGTGCCCGGCATCGGGATAGACGACGATTTCCACGGTCTTGCCGTCCTGCTTGGCGTCGCTTTCGACTTGCCGCACCTGGTTGAGCGGGATGCCCTGGTCGCGCCCGCCGTACAGGCCGAGAAGGGGGCACTTCAAATCGCCGACCAGATCGAGCACGGTCTTCGGCTGGATCGGCGAGGTCTTGCCGTCGAGCGGGCCATACCAGGCGACGGCGGCGCGCAGCCGCGGGTTGTGCGTGGCATAGAGCCAGGTCTGCCGTCCACCGCGACAGAATCCGGTGATGCCGAGGCGCGCGCCGTCGCCATGATTCCCCGCCGCCCAGGCAGCGACCGCATCCATGTCCGCCATCATCTGCGCATCCGGCGCGCGGGCGACCGCCGCCGCGAACTGATCGATCGATGTCATCTTCGAGAAATCGCCGACCCGCGCGTAGTCACTCTCCCGCCACCGCCAGATAGCCCTGATGGGCGAGCCTCCGGCAGAGGTCCTTGATGTGCTCGTGCACGCCGAAGACCTCCTCCGTCACCAGCACGATCGGAAACGGCCCCGACCCGTTCGGGCGTGCCGCATAAGCCGGAATGTGCCCGTCGCTCACCGCAATCGGGGTCTCGCCGGCTTGTAGCCCGTTGGTATCGGTGTGGATCGCGGCTCGCTGTCCCCGGGCGGTGCCGACCGTGAACCCGGCGATCAGCGAGGTCATCACGAAGCTTCGGCGCGGGATTGTCATGGCTACCTCATCGCACGCCGCAAATTGTCGTCGATCTTGGCCAGGAACGCCTGCGTGTTGAGCCATTTTTGCTCCGGCCCGATCAGCAGTGCCAAATCCCGGGTCATGAAACCGCTTTCGACGGTTTCCACGCACACCCTCTCCAGCGTCTCGGCGAAGCGGGTGACGTCGGGGGTGGCGTCGAAGCGGCCGCGATAGGCGAGACCGCGGGTCCAGGCGAAGATCGACGCGATCGGGTTGGTCGAGGTCTCCTTGCCCTGCTGATGCTGGCGATAGTGGCGGGTGACGGTGCCGTGCGCGGCCTCGCTCTCCACCGTCTTGCCGTCCGGGCTCATCAGCACGCTGGTCATCAGGCCGAGCGAGCCGAAGCCCTGCGCGACGATATCGGATTCGACGTCGCCGTCGTAGTTCTTGCAGGCCCAGACATAGCCGCCGTTCCACTTCAGCGCGCTGGCCACCATGTCGTCGATCAGCCGATGCTCGTAGAAGAGCTTGCGCCGATCGAACTCGGCCTTGAATTCGCGCTCGAAGATCTCCTGGAACAGGTCTTTGAAGAAGCCGTCATAGGCCTTCAGGATGGTGTTCTTGGTGGACAGGTACACCGGATAGTTGCGTTGCAGCCCGTAATTGAACGAGGCGCGGGCGAAGCCGGTGATCGATTCGCGGGTGTTGTGGATCGCCATCGCCACGCCGCCGCCGGGCTTGAAGTCGTGCACCTCCATCACCTGCGGCGCGCCGCCGTCGGCGGGCTGATAGGTGAGCGTGACCTTGCCGGCGCCGGGGATCTTGGTCTCGGTGGCACGATAGATGTCGCCATAGGCGTGGCGACCGATCACGATCGGCTGCGTCCAGTGCGGCACCAGGCGCGGCACGTTGTGGCAGATGATGGGCTCGCGGAAGATGGTGCCGTCGAGGATGTTGCGGATGGTGCCGTTCGGGCTGCGATACATCCGCTTCAAGCCGAACTCCTGCACCCGCGCCTCGTCGGGGGTGATGGTCGCGCACTTCACGCCGACACCGTAGCGGGCGATGGCACGCGCCGCGTCCACCGTCACCTGATCGTCGGTCCGGTCGCGATATTCGATGCCAAGGTCGAAGTATTGCAAATCAATGTCGAGATAGGGACGGATCAGCTTGTCCTTGATGAAGCCCCAGATGATGCGGGTCATCTCGTCGCCGTCGAGCTCGACGACCGGCGTCTTCACCTTGATCTTGGGCATGTGATCCTCACGCGATCAGCCGGACCGGGCGCCGGCGGCGGTGTGCGGGCGGACCTTCGCATCCGCCTTGTCGGCGGGCAAGGCGCCCGGTCCCTTGCGGCGACGCCAGGAAAGATAGGATTTGCGTTCGCTCTCCTCTTCCAGCATCCGGGCGCGCACCCGCAACAGGTCGCTCCGCGCCACCATCCCGAGCAGCGTGCCGTCGTCGGGGTCCACCACCGGAATGCGGCCGGTGTCGGTCTGGACCATGCGGGCGACCAGCACCGATACCGGCTCGTCCGGCACGGCGGTCGGCATGTCGCGTCCACCCAGCCCATCGGCCAGAGTAACTTCGCGCTGGGCGTCGAGGTTGCGCATGGCTTGCAGGGCATCGGCGCGATACGCCAAGGCCACCGCCTTGCAATGCGCATCGACCACCGGATAGGCGCGGTGGCGGTCGGCGTTGGCGCTGAAGAAATCGACCAGCCCGCGCATGGTCATCGTCGCCGGCAGCGTCTCGATGGAGCGCACCATCACATCCGACACGCGGGCGAGCTCCAGCGGATCGACACTGTATTCGCGGGTCAGGAAATAGCCGCGGCGGGCCACCTTCTCGGTCAATATCGAGCGCTTCAGCAGCAGCACGGTAAAGGCATAGCTGGCGCCGCAGGCGGTGAGCAGCGGCACCACCAGCGCCGCATCGCCGGTGAGTTCAATGGCGAACATCATCGCCGTCAGCGGCGCCCGCATGGTGCCGCCCATGGTCGCCGCCATGCCGATCAGCGCCCAGTCGCCCGGCCCGGCATGGGGAAGCACGGCGCCGAACAGCGCGCCGACGCAGCCGCCCATGATCAGCAGCGGCGCCAGCACGCCGCCCGAGGTGCCCGAGCCGAGCGCGATCGCCCAGATGATCGCCTTCACCAGCAGCAGCCGCAGTGCCCAGCCGAAGCCGGTATCGCCGGTCAGCAGATGGGTGATGTTGACGTAGCCGACGCCGAGCGCGGCCGGGTCGAACACGCCGCCGACGCCGACCACCAGCCCGCCCAGCACCGGCCACCACATCCAATGGATCGGCAGCTTCCCGAACCCGTCCTCGGCGGCATAGACCATCCCGGTCAGCAGCCCCGAGACCATGCCGCAGACGATGCCGACGGCGCAGCACAGCAACAGCACCACAGCATCGATCGGCATCGACCCGGTGTGCGGGAACAGCGGCCCCGTGGGCAGCAGCAGGCCGCGCTCCACCACCGCCGTCATGCAGGCGACCAGCACCGGGATGAAGCTGCGCGGCTTCCATTCGAAGAGCAGCAGCTCCACCGCCAGCAGAATGGAGGCGATCGGCGTCCCGAACACCGCCGTCATGCCGGCCGAGGCGCCGGCGACCAGCAGCGTCTTGCGTTCGACCGCCGAGAGATGGAAGAACTGCGCGAACAAGCGAGCCTAGCGCGCCGCCGGTCATGATGATCGGGCCTTCGGCGCCGAACGGGCCGCCGGTCCCGATCGCGATCGCCGAAGAGAGCGGCTTCAGCAACGCCACCCTGGGCTCGATCCGGCTCTGGCCGATGAGGATCGCCTCCATCGCCTCGGGAATGCCGTGGCCGCGGATCTTCTCCGACCCGAACCGCGCCATCAGTCCGATGATGATCGAGCCGATCACCGGAACGAGGATCGACCAGTTGCCGAGCGTCGCCAGGCTGATGATGATGCCGTGGCGGGTGGAGGGATCGCCGTAATAGGCGATGCCGGTGACGAACTCGATCAGCCGCAGCAGCACCCACGCGCAGGCGACGCCGAAGCTGCCGACCACGATCGCCATCGCGGCCAGTACCAGGACTCGCGGCTGGGTGGTGAAGTCGCCGAATTCCTGGAGCCGGGCGTGCGGCTGGCTGCTCTGGCGGGGCATGTTCGACCGATGAAGCGGGGGTTATGGCCCCTATACATCGGCCGCCGGGAGACGGAAATGCCGCCCCTCAGCCCGGCAGCGCCCAGCCCAGCCACTCGCACACGCCGCGCCCCATGACCCATTCCTTGTCCTCTTCGGTCAGGAACGGCAGCTCCTCGGTGAACAGCGTGATCGCCTGGCGGTAGGTGCAGGGCAGCCGCGTGAGGTCGGTGCCCCAGAAGGTGCGGCGCGGCCCGAATTCCTCGAAGACGTGGCGGATGTAGCCGTGGATGTTGTGATAAGGATATGGCTGCGAGGAGTAGCAGGGCAGCGCGGTCGCCTTCACCGCGACATTCGGATGCAGCGCCAACCCGAGCAGCTCCGGGATGTCGGCGAACGCCTCGGCGTCCTTCGCCCAACGCAGTTCCATGTGATCGAGCACCAGGCGTAGACCCGGATGGCGCTCGGCCACCCGACCGATCCCGACGAGATGTCCGGGCGCAAAGATCATCACCGGCAGGCGGTGGCGCTCGCATTCCTCCCACAGCCATTCGGCGCCGTCGTCTTCCAGCCACGTCATCTCCGGCCGGTAGGTAAAGCGCAGCCCCAGCATTCCCGGCTGGTCGCGCCAGCGCGCGAGTTGGTCGCGGTTGGCGGGATCGACAGACATGCGGCCCATGATCGCCAGCCGATCGGGATGATGGCGCACCGCGGCGAGCGCGAGATCGTTGCGATCGCCCTCCCACGACGGCGGCACGATCACCACGCGATCGACGCCGGCGGCGTCCATCTCGCGCAACAGGTCGGATTCGGTGAACGGCTTCGGCTGCTGTTCCTTGCCGATCCCGTAGGCGGGCCAGGGCCGTTCCGGGGTGTTGGCGCCCCAGATATGCACCTGGGCATCGCAGATCAGCATCTCAGAACCCTTCCCGGATGACCTCGCGGGCGAAATAGGACAGGATCAGGTCGGCGCCGGCGCGTTTGAACGCGCCGAGCGTCTCCCGCACCACCCGCGCCTCGTCGATGGCGCCGGCGGCGGCGGCGAATTTGATCATCGCGTATTCACCGCTCACCTGATAGGCGGCGAGCGGCAGCAACGTGCGCTCGCGCAGCCGCGCCAGCACGTCGAGATAGGGCAAGCCGGGCTTCACCATCAGGATGTCGGCGCCCTCCGCCTCGTCGAGCAGCGATTCCCGGAGCGCCTCGCGCCCGTTCGGCGGGTCCAGCTGATAGGTCCTGCGATCGCCCTTCAGCTCGCAGCCGGCGGCGGCGCGGAACGGACCATAGAAAGCGGAGGCGAATTTCGACGAATAGGCCATGATCGGAATGTGCTCATGGCCGGCCTCGTCGAGCGCCCGGCGGATCGCGAAAACCTGCCCGTCCATCATCGCCGAGGGCGCGATCATGTCGGCGCCGGCCTCGGCGGCGACGACCGACTGGCGAGCCAGGTTGTCCGCCGTGAGGTCGTTGCGCACGTGCCCGTGCTGGATCACGCCGCAATGGCCGTGGTCGGTGTACTCGCAAAAGCAAATATCCGGAACCACGACCAGCTCGGGCGCCGCGTCCTTGGCCGCGCGCACCATTCGCGCCACCAGTCCCTCGGGGTTCCACGCATCGCTGCCCGCCGCGTCCTTGCGGTGCGAGACGCCGAACGGCATCAGCGCGCGCACGCCGTCGCGCGCGATCGCCTCGGCCTCGCGCGCCAGCAGCCGCTCGGGAATGCGCATCACGCCGGGCATCGATGCCACCGGTTGCGCTTCGTCGATGCCTTCATCGACGAAGATCGGCAGGATCAGATCATCCGCCGTGACCGAACTCTCCCGCACCAGGGCGCGCAACCCGGGCGAGCGACGCAGCCGGCGCGGGCGGGCTTGCGGGAAGCGGCCGATGGTCATGGGCGGAACTCCTTTCGGCGTCGGCCGCGCGGGAAGTTAGTGCAGGATCGAGATCGCCGCCAGACCGGCGCCGAACGCGCCGAGGATGGACGCGACGAGCACACCCAGCACGGCCCAGAGATAGGGCTTGGTAGGGAGCTCCGCGACCTGAGCCCGGGTCGCCAGATGCGGCAGGACGGCGATTTCCGCCTTGGTGGCCAAGTGGGGAAGGGTCGCGGCAAGCATTGCTTCGATGCGGGCCATCCCGGACTCCAGCCGTGATTGTGATCCCGCAAATCTCGCGCACGTCCTCCTCCAGCGCGGAAACCCGCGCTTCCAGCGGACCGTAGGGGTCGCCGGCGGCAGGATCAAGCGTATCGGGCATGGGACGCAGTTCCGCCGGGAGTGGTCTCGGGTTGATAATCCGCAAATCCGTTACGAACGCGCTAACGCGACCTGACCGGCAGGGGCAAGCCAGGCGCCGTGGTTCCGGCTATGATGGCGCATGCCAGTCCGACGCGCCCCTGAACCCGGCGTCGATCTGTTCGGCGGCGACCCCGCGAACCGCTTCGCGGAGCCGCCCGCGGCTGCGCGCCCGCTCGCCGACCGGTTGCGCCCGACTTCGCTTGCCGAGGTGGTGGGCCAGGATCACCTCGTCGGACCGGCCGGCACGCTCACGCGGATGCTGGATCGCGGCTCGCTCGCCTCGCTGATCCTGTGGGGGCCGCCCGGCTCCGGCAAGACCACGATTGCGCGCCTGCTCGCCGACCGCGCCAAGCTGGAATTCGTGCAGCTCTCGGCGGTGTTCTCGGGCGTCGCCGACCTCAAGCGCGCGTTCGAGGCGGCGGCGGCGCGGCGAATGGCGGGACACGGCACGCTGCTGTTCGTCGATGAAATTCACCGCTTCAACCGCGCCCAGCAGGACGGCTTCCTGCCGGTGGTTGAGAACGGCACCGTGACCTTGATCGGCGCCACCACCGAGAATCCCTCATTCGCGCTCAACGGCGCGTTGCTGTCGCGCTGCCAGGTTCTGGTGCTGCATCGCCTGGGCGACGCGGCGCTGGAGGCGCTGTTGGAGCGCGCCGAATCCGATTTGGGCCGCCCGTTGCCGCTGACGTCCGACGGCCGCGCGACGCTGCGGGCGATGGCCGACGGAGATGGGCGGTACGTGCTGAACATGGCCGAGCAGATCGCCGCGCTGCCGGCCGACACGGCGCCGCTCGACGCCGCCGCGTTGTCCGAGTTGCTCGCCCGCCGCGCCGCGCTCTACGACAAGGACCGCGAGGAGCACTACAATCTTATCTCGGCGCTGCACAAATCCCTGCGCGGCTCCGATCCCGACGCCGGGCTCTACTGGTTCGCGCGGATGCTCGAAGGCGGCGAGGACCCGCGCTACATCGCGCGCCGGCTGGTGCGCTTCGCCATCGAGGATATCGGCGTGGCCGACCCCGCCGCGCTCGGGCAGGCGCTGGCGGCGTGGGAGGCTTACGAACGGCTCGGCAGCCCGGAAGGCGAGCTGGCAATCGCCCAGGCCGTTCTATACCTCGGCACGGCGCCCAAATCGAACGCCGCTTACGTTGCCATGAGCGCAGCGCGCCGCGCGGCGCGCGACACCGGCAGCCTGACCCCGCCGGCGCATATCCTGAACGCGCCGACGCGGCTGATGAAGGATTTGGGGTACGGGCGCGGTTACGCATACGACCACGATACGGACGACGCCTTTTCGGGGCAGAACTATTTTCCCGAAGGTATGGCGCGGCAGGAGTTCTATCGGCCGAAGGAGCGGGGGTTCGAGCGGGAACTGACCCGCCGCCTTGCGCATTGGGCGCGGCTGCGCGGTGGGGAGGGAAACTGAAACGATAGCGGTTCGGGGCGCATTCGGACGTGGTCAGAACCCCCTGCGGTAACGGCAGGGTCCGCGGTCCCAAACGCAACCGAAAGGTCTTGAGGCCAAGGTGTGCTAGGTTCCGGCATGGCGGACGCGAATCCGGAACTCAGCACTGAGGGGCATGGACCCGTACCGCGGGCCGTCGTGGACCTGTTTTCATGCGGCGGCGGCATGAGCGCGGGATTTACACCGACGACCCGGTTGGCAGCTCGCGGCGGCGGTGGACCTGGAGGTCGCAAAGCCCTCCGGCAAGACAGCCGATGAAACCGGCTGCAACACCATTTACGAAGCCAACCATGGCCTTCGCCCCATTTCGGCCGACTTGGCGGTGATGGCGCCGGCCGCCCTGCTCGAAGCCGCCGGCCTGGTACGGGGCGAGACGGGGTGCCTCATCTCCTGTGCGCCGTGTACTGATTTTTCCCGGGCCAACCCGGACAACCACCTTTCCGATCGCGACCGCAACACATTGGTCGGGCGCTCGGGGGACTTCGTCGCCGTGCTCGATCCCGCCGCGTTCGTGATGGAGAACGCGAGGGAACTCATCAACGGGAATTACCCGCAGCACTTTCAACGCTTGCGCGAGACGCTGGTCGGGTTGAGCTACGACGTGCGGACCGATGTGCATTTCCTGAGCCGGTTCGGGCTGCCGCAGGTGCGCGAACGGGCACTAATCATGGCGTCGCGGGTCGGACCGGCGCGGACATTGGAGGATCTCTGGGAGGGTTGGGAGGTCGTCCCGGAGGCTGTGACGGTCCGCAGCGCTCTGTCGCGGTTGGGCGATTGGTTGATGGAGCATCCGGATGATCCGGACGGCTCGATCGCTCCCGGATCACGGGAGGACGTGCGAGCCCGGCTCGCAGCCACACCCCGCGACGGCGGCGGCTGGCTGGACGTTGCCCGCAACCCGGAAACCCGCCATCTCTGCACGCCGGACTGCCTTCGACGTTGGAAAATCCAGGATCTCGGCTCGCACCCCGACGTCTACGGGCGCATGTGGTGGGATCGGCCGGCTCCGACCATCAAGCGCGAGTGCGCGCATGTAGGAAACGGCCGCTATGCGCATCCCGAGCACGACCGCTTGCTGACGGTGCGCGAGATGGCGACGTTGCAGGGCTTCCCCTTCACGTACCGCTTCCCTAGCAGGTCCGTCGCCAACCGATATAGGGCGATCGGCGATGCAGTGCCGCCGCTGATCTCGTGGCAGATCGCTGCGTGCGTCGAGTGGATAGTTACGGGGCGGAAGCCGGATCCGGAGGAATGGGTGATGCCGGGAGCGTGTCTGCGGCTTGCGGACCTGCGGCGCGTGGTGGGCGCCCCGGTCACGGTGAAGTGCGCGGCTTGAGCGGCACCATCTTTTCACGTGCGAACGAAGTCGGCGCGAGTTGGCCGATTATCCCCTGCCCCTGGCGTTCCCGCCGCGACCGCGCTATATGAGCCTTATGCCCGCGTGGATGACGATTGCGCGAATTAGCCACCCGGCTGCTTAGCAGCCGGGACTGCTCGTTCGCGCCGCCTCTCCATCCGGGAAATCCGTCTCATGTCCGATGACAATTCCGCCGTCGCCGTGCGTTTCATGCTCGACGCCGAGCCCGAGCCCGGCTTGTTGTCCCGCCTGCTGCAACCCTTCGCCAAGCGCGGCCTGATGCCCGATCGCATGTGGTCGCATCGCGCCGTTTCGGTGGTGCATGTCGAGGTCGCGGTTGATGCGGTTCCGGCACGCGAGGTGCATCTGATCGAGGGCAATCTGCGCCAGGTGGTCGGGGTGCGATCCGTGATCCTGCTGCGCCGGGCGGATATGCGCACCGCCGCCTGATCGGTCTATACACCCTCCAGTTTGCGGGGGAGCGATCTTGACCAACGCGATCATTCTGGCGCGCGCGCAGTTCGCGTTCACGCTCGGCCTGCACATCATCCTGCCGGCGTTCTCCATCGGCATGGCGAGCTACCTGATGGTGCTGGAGGCGCTGTGGCTGCGCACCGGGCGACGCGTCTATCTCGACCTCTACAATTATTGGTTGAAGATGTTCGCCATCGGCTTCGCCATGGGCGTGGTCTCCGGGGTGGTGATGTCGTACGAGTTCGGCACCAACTGGTCGCGCTTCTCCGATCGTGCCGGTCCGGTGATCGGGCCGCTGATGGGCTACGAAGTGCTCACGGCGTTCTTCCTCGAAGCGGGCTTTCTCGGGGTGATGCTGTTCGGCCTCAAGCGGGTCGGGCCGGCCCTGCATTTCATCGCGAGCTGCGCCGTTGCCGCCGGCACGCTGATGAGCGCCTTCTGGATTCTCTCGGCCAATTCCTGGATGCAGACACCGGCGGGCTACGCGATGACCCCGGACGGGCGGTTCGAGCCGGCGAACTGGTGGGCGGTGATCTTTAATCCGTCGTTCCCGTATCGCTTCGTCCACATGGTGCTCGCCTGCTATCTCTGCGTCGCTCTGCTGGTCGGCGCGGTCGGGGCGTGGCACCTGATCCGCGACCCGCAGAACCAGGGCGCGCGGGTGATGTTCTCGATGGCCATGTGGATGGCGGCGATCGTGGCGCCGCTGCAACTGGTGGCCGGCGATCAGCACGGCGAAAACACCGCCCGCTACCAGCCGGCCAAGGTGGCGGCGATGGAGGGCGATTTCGAGACTACGCCCGGCTCGCCCCTGGTGCTGTTCGGAATGCCCGACGCCGACCGCGACCGCACCGATTTCGCGCTCAATATTCCCCATGCGGGCGCCATCATCGTCACGCACCATTGGAACGGCGCGGTGCGCGGGCTGAACGAGTTCCCCCGCCAGGACTGGCCGCCGGTCGCCATCGTATTCTGGGCATTCCGGGCGATGGTCGGATTGGGGTTGGCGATGACCGCTTTGGGCTGGTGGAGCCTGGGGCGGCGATGGCGCGGCCTACTGTATCGCCCCGGCCTGCTGCACCGCGCCGCGGTGCTGATGGGACCGGCCGGCTTCCTCGCCCTATTGTCGGGCTGGACCGTGACCGAGGTCGGGCGCCAACCCTTCACCGTCTATGGGTTGATGCGCACCGCCGACAGCGCCTCGCCAATCGCGCTCTCCGGCGTCGCTACGTCGCTGGCGGCGTTCGTGGTGGTCTATTTCATCGTCTTCGGCGCCGGCTTCCTGTTCATGCTCCGGCTGATGGCGCACCCGCCCATGGTCGGCGAGCACGGGCCGCCGGGCGACATGCCGGTGCGCACCGCCGGCATCACCCCGCTGCCCGCTTCGGGCGGGGACTGAGGCATGGGCACCTGGCTGCCGCCGGTCTGGGCCGGGATCATCGCCTTCGCCGTGCTGGCCTATGTGCTGCTCGATGGCTTCGATCTCGGCGTCGGCATCCTGTTCGCGGTCGAGCACGACGAGGGCGACCGCGCCGTGATGGTGAACTCCATCGCGCCGGTGTGGGACGGCAACGAGACCTGGCTGGTGCTGGGCGGCGGCGGCTTGCTGGCGGTGTTTCCGCTGGCGTACGCGACCATCCTGCCGGCGCTCTACCCGACCATTATCGGCATGTTGCTGTCGCTGGTCTTCCGCGGCGTCGCTTTCGAGTTCCGTTTTCGCGCCGTGCGCGCGACCAGCCGCGCCTGGTGGGACCGCGCGTTTCTCGCCGGCTCGACGCTCGCCGCGTTCTGCCAGGGCATGACGCTGGGGGGCTTGCTCCAGGGCATCCGCGTGCAGGACCGCGCCTATGCCGGCGGCTGGCTCGACTGGCTGGACGGCTTCACCCTGCTGTGCGGCTTCGCACTCGTCGCCGCCTACGCGCTGCAAGGCTCATGCTGGCTGATCTGGAAGACCGAGGGAATCCTGCAGCGTCGGGCTCGCAGGTATGCGCATCTGCTCGGCATGCTGGTGCTCGTCCTGATGGTCGTGGTGAGCCTGTGGACACCATCGATCGACCCGGAAATCGCCGGTCGCTGGTTCGGCTATCCGGGGCTGGTTTTGACCGGCCCCGTCCCGATCCTGGTGGCGCTGCTGGCGTGGCGCTTCTGGCGCGGCCTGCAGCGGCGCGAGCAGGCGAGCCCGTTCCTCTGCGTCGAGGCTTGGATCGTGCTCAGCTACGCCGGATTGGGCGTGAGCTTCTGGCCGCTGATCGTGCCGCCGTCGATCACCATCTGGCAGGCGGCGGCACCGCCGGCCTCGCAACTCTTTCTGCTGGTCGGCGCGCTGATCCTGCTGCCGATCATCCTCGGCTACCTCGGCTACGCCTATTGGGTGTTCCGCGGCAAGGTGCGGCCGGGGGAGGGATATCACGAGTGAAAGGCGAAAGGCGGCTCTCGGCGCCGATCGGCAGAATGTGTGGTCTTTATTGTTGACTTGCCTCAATTAGCGATCCGTCGGTCAAATTTTAGAATGAAGTAAGAGAAAATGATAATTTTGCAATTGCATTCCGGTGCGAAATGGGTATAATTCCCTACCACACGGAGGAGTTGCGATGGCCACGGTCCAAATTTCCGGTCCACTAGACCTGCTTAATCTGGCAGAGTGGTACGGGACCACTGCTGCTGCCGATTCAACGCACATTACCATTGTAAATGGGCCGCTGGTTGGAACCTACATCGGAAGCTTCACCTACGATACTCAGGGAAATGTTTACGGCACGTTGAAGGGTATCAACGAGACGCTTTACGGGCAGCCGATTTTTAACATCAGTGGTCTCGATCTCTCCGCCCATTACGTCCAGCAGTTGCTGCAAGCCAATTCGATTTCTGCGCTCGAGGAAACTGTCCTTTCGGGCAATGATCAATTCTCGATTTTGACACCGGGAACCCACGTGATTGACGGCTTTGGCGGTTACAACACCGTCAGTGAGGTGGGTGCATATTCCACCTACAGTATGACATCCTCAGGGTCTGCAACGGTGGTGCAAGGCCCAGGGTCCCGCGACACGTTGTATAACGTCGAGGGAATCTGACTTTTCGGACGGTTTCTACAACGTCCAGACCGGCAGCTTTGCGGCTAGCTTTGCGCCGCCGCCGGCGACCGTCGGTTTCAGCGCGCAGGATTTGTCCACCGGACAGTCCTGGACCGCTGGAAACTCCGTCTTCGCGGACATCACGCCCGACAATCTGGCGGTGACTGCGAAGGGGCCAAATGCATTCATACTGAGCGGCACCGGGAACGACATCCTGACAGCGAGTGCCGGCGGCAACAACGTGCTCGATGACACCGGCGGCCCGGTCAACTTCGAGGTCGGGGGATCGGGAACCGATGCGTTCTTCCTCGATGCATCGAAGAATGCGGTGTCCTGGAATACGATTGCAAACTTTCACAAGGGCGACTTTGCGGTGATCTATGGCGTCGCGCCGCAGAACGTGGCCGGCACCGCCGCCGACGGGCTTGGCGCGACCGGGTACAGCGGACTGACGTTGGAGACCTACCAGAATGGCGGCGCAGCGTTCGTGACCTTTGCCGGCCACAACAAGGCTGAGCTGGGGTCTTCGATGGTGACCGCCTTCGGCACCGATCCGAGCGGCCGCAGCTTCATGCTCGTGACGGGAGCCTAGTCGAACGATGCGGCTCTCCCCCATCACAGCGGTGGCCGCTACCGCCTTTCTCGCCCGGTGCGCAGCGCCGCCGATCCTCAATGACGGACCTCGTTACGCGGCTCTCTCGCCGGAGGCGCCGGTCGCGGTCTACATGAACGAAACCAACATTCACCAGCCGTACGAACTATTAGGCACCGTTACGGCGATGGACCTCGGCAAATACCAGATCCTTACAATGCAGAGCTCGTTCCCGACCTTGATGAGAAGGCGCGTTCGGTGGGCGCCAATGGCATTATCATCGACAGTTATCAACCGGTGAAATCGGGGATCATTAGTACGGGCTATTCGGTCGTCGGTCGCGCGGTGCGGGTCGTGAACCCGCCAGTATCCAACCCAACCTCCTAACCCGCAGTGCTCGCCGGAAGCGCGGAGGCGCAGTCTGTCGGGTTCGCAGTCGCGGGCGGCGCCCAAGAGTGAGCCGCAACTCGACCGAACCTCCTACGCGGCCGTGAACGGGCTTAGCACCCCGGGTCCAAGTGCCTCGAAATTCCGCACATTGCGCGTCACCACCGTCAAGCCGTGCACGATCGTCGTGGCCGCGATCATCGCATCCTCAAGCAGGGTGGTCGGGACGGCCGCCATCAGCTTCGCCCATGTGCGGAAGGCCCGCGTGTCCATCGGCACGAGGTTCCAGGTCGCCGCGACCTGATCGACCCAAGCCTCGATTGCTTGCGCCTTGTCCGCGTCCCGGGCTCTCTGGAGTTCGACACCGGCCTGTAGATGGTCACGGCCGACAAATGGAGATCATCTTCCGCGGCCTATCGAAGCCATGCCACCACGGCCGGACGGGGCCGCCTCCGTCGCAGTTCCGAAATCACGTTGGTGTCGAGCAGGTACACGCGATTAGCCGAGCCCCGTGCCCCGTCGGGGACCGCCGACAGAGCTTTCCCCGCGGCGGCACCAGTCGGTTGGTGCGGGGGTGATGGGCGAGGAGAAGGGATCTGAGCCCGGGCCGCGTCGCCCGCTGCAATCGCCGCCATTCGGCGATGGACACGAGCACCGCCGTTCCCACCCCGCGCTTGGTGACGATCTGAGGCCCCTCCGCGAGGCAGGTCTCCAGCAGCTCGCTGAAGCGCGCCTTGGCGTTCCGCACCGCCCAGCTCGCCATTGTCTCCCTCCTGGTTAGGCGACTGACTATGTGACCTGTCGCCGCAGTCCGCCAGGACACCGCCCGCCCCTTGCGCGCGCCCGAGTTTGGCCCGATGTAGCGGCGACCGGACCGGCGCGGTCCGCATTCTCACCCGATCGTCAGGTGCATCATGTTCATTGAGACCGAAGGCACGCCCAATCCGGCCACCCTGAAATTCCTCCCCGGCCGCTGGGTGCTGGAAGACGGCACCGCCGATTTCGCATCGGCCGAGACCGCCGGCCGCAGCCCGCTCGCGCTCGCGTTGTTCGCCCTCCCGGGCGTCGCGCGCGTGTTCCTCGGGGCCGATTTCGTTACCGTCACCAAGACCGATGCGGTGGATTGGCAGCGCCTGAAGCCGCAGGTGCTGGCGGCGCTGATGGACCACTTCGTCGCCGACCGGCCCGTGATCGAGGGCGCCGCCGAGGACGCCGAGATCGAGGCAATCCGGCCGGAGGACGAGGAGATCGTCGAGCAGATCCGCGAGCTCTTGGATACGCGCGTGCGCCCGGCGGTGGCCGCCGATGGCGGCGACATCGTCTTTCGCGGCTATCGCGAGGGGATCGTGCGGCTGCACATGCAGGGCTCGTGCTCCGGCTGTCCGTCGTCCAGCGCCACCCTGAAGCATGGCATCGAGAACATGCTGCGCCACTATGTGCCCGAGGTGGTGGCGGTCGAGCAGGTGGAGCTCTGATGCTTGCCGACGCGACGTTGGATGCGCTCTATCGTGACGCCCGCTCGCACAACGCCTGGATCGACGAACCCGTCTCCGACGACACGCTGCGCGAGATTTACGCGTTGATGCGGATGGCGCCGACCTCGGCCAACACCTCGCCGGCCCGCTTCCTGTTCCTGCGCACCCGGGAGGCCAAGGACCGGCTGGCGCCGGCCCTCTCGGCGGGGAACCTGGCGAAGACACTGGCCGCGCCGGTGACGACCATCGTCGCCTACGACCCGAAGTTCCACGAAAAATTGCCGCAGCTGTTTCCGCATAACCCCGACGCCCGGGGCTGGTTCACCTCCAACGAGGCATTGGCGGCGACCACGGCGTTTCGCAACGGCACCCTGCAGGGCGCCTATTTCATGCTGGCGGCGCGCGCGGTCGGCCTCGACATCGGTCCGATGTCGGGATTCGACAACGACATGGTGGACGAAATCTTCCTCCGCCCCTACGGCTGGCGATCGAACTTCCTGTGCAATCTCGGACACGGCGATCCGGCGGGTTTGTTCCCGCGCTCGCCGCGGCTGGAGTTCGATGAGGCGTGCGTCCTGCTGTAGCGCCATGCGGCTGCTGACTCTGGACGGCGCGCTCGCCCGCGTCTCCGCCGCCGTTCTGGACGACGAGCGCGTGCTGGCGGTGGAGCTGCGAGACGGCGCGCACGGCATCGGGAGCTTGGCGGTGATGGCGCAAGCGGTGCTCAGGCGCGCCGGCGTCCGGCCGCCGACATTGGGGTTGATCGCCGTCACCGTGGGACCCGGCGGATTTACCGGCCTTCGCGGCGCGCTGGCGCTGGCGCATGGGATCGCACTGGCGGCGGGAGTGCGGGTTGTCGGCGTGACCGTGCCCGAGGCCCTGGCAGCCGCCCGGGTCGGGGGCACCGCGCTCTGGGTCGCCATCGACAGCCGGCGCGGGCGGGTCTTCCTCGACACCGGATCCGGGGTCGGCGCGGTCGGGCTCGACGCCCTGCCGCTTCCGCTGGAGCCGGTCGCCATTGCGGGGGATGCGGCGGCGGAGGTGGCGGCGCGGTTGGCTGCCCGGGGTGCGGACGTTCATCTGCTGGACAGCGCACTTCCCGAGCCGATCGGGGTGATGCGGGCGGCGCGGGCCCGGATGCGGGGTGACTCGCCGCCCTTGCCTGCGCAGCCGCTCTATATCGACCCGCCCGAGGCCCGGCTGCCGGGCGGCGTGCGGCCGGCGCCGATCCGATGATCGGCGCGGCGCCGTGCCACGCGGCGGCGCTGGCGGCGATCCATGCCGCCAGCTTCTCCGCCGCCGAGGCCTGGGACGAAGCCTTCTTCGCGGCGCAACTTCGCCGCCCGGGCACGTTCGGGCTGCTGCACCCGGCCGGCGGACTGCTCCTGGGCCGGGTTGCCGCCGATCAGGCGGAGCTTCTGACCTTCGCGGTGACGCCCGAATCCCGCCGGCGCGGGATCGGCCGGGCGCTGCTGGCGGCGGCGCTTGCCGGCGCAGCGGCACGCGGGGCGCGGGTGATGTTCCTGGAGGTTTCGGCCGCCAATCCCGCCGGGCTGGCGCTCTATGAAGCGGCCGGGTTCCGCCGGCTCGGCCGCCGCCGCCGCTACTACGAAGATGGCACCGACGCGATCGTGTTGAAGCGCTTGCTCTGAGACAGCGGATGCGGAAGCCGCCCTCAGGCGGCGCCGACGCTCGCGGCAACCCCGTCCAGCGCCGTGACCGCATCGTCCGGCAAATCGAATTCGGCCGCGGCGAGGTTCTCCCGCAGATGCGCCACCGACGAGGTGCCGGGGATCAGCAGAATGTTGGGGGCGCGACGAAGCAGCCAGGCGAGTGCGACCTGCATGGGCGTGGCGCCGAGGCGTCGAGCGACGTCGGACAAGATGGACGACTGCAATGGGCTAAACCCGCCGAGCGGAAAGAACGGCACATAGGCCGTGCCGTCGCCGGCAAGATCGTCGATCAGCGGATCGTCGGCCCGATGCGCCAGATTGTATTGGTTCTGCACGCAGACGATCTCGGCGATTCGGCGCCCTTCGGCGACCTGCGCCGGGGTGACATTGCTGAGCCCGATATGACGCACCAGGCCTTGGCGCCGGCACTCCGCCAGCACCGCGAGCGGCGCCTCGATCGATCCTTCGGCCGGTCCGTGCGCGTCAAACATGACCCGAAGATTGACCACCTCCAGCACGTCGAGCCCGAGATGGCGCAGATTGTCGTGTACCGCCCGGGTCAGGGCTTCGGGCGAAAACGCCGGCAGCCATGATCCATCCTCGCCGCGACGGGCGCCGATCTTGGTGACGATGACGAGATCATCGGGATAGGGTGCGAGCGCCTCGCGGATCAGCCGGTTGGTGACGTGCGGGCCGTAAAAGTCGCTGGTGTCGATATGGTTCACCCCGCACGCGACAGCCTCGCGCAGCACCGCCACGGCCGCGTCATGATCCTTGGGCGGCCCGAGCACGCCGGGGCCCGCAAGCTGCATGGCCCCGTAGCCGAGCCGGTTCACGGTGCGGTCGCCGAGGGTGAACGTGCCGGAATGGTCGATGGTGGACATGATCGATCCCTCCTCAAGCCGATCCAGGAGCGGCGGACGGCCGCTCAGCGCTTGCGCAGCAGCAGCCGGGTGACGCCATCGGCCTCGCTCTCCTGCGCCAACACTTCATGGCCCTGCTCGACGGCGGCGCGCGGGACGTTGGCGATCGGCTCGGCGCCGCGCAGTCGGACAAGCAAAGTCTGTCCCGGTGCCAGCCGATCGAGCGCGAGTCGCGTCCGAACGAAGGTCATCGGACAAACATCGCCGGTTATATCGAGTGTCTGATCCGGCAAGGTTGTGTTCCGCATGGTATTTCCAAGGCTACTTGACGCTGAGCATATAGAATGTCAAAGGTCGCGGAAGAAGCCGTCTGGCTTCAATTCTCCTGCGGGAGGGACTGGCCATGGCCGAGACTTCGGCGAACATGAACGTGCTTGGTTTGACGGCGCAGATCGTGGCCGCCCACGTATCCAACAACCCCATCTCACCCAACTCCCTGCCGTCGCTGATCCAGGAGGTCTATAAAACTCTGGCCGGCGTCGGGCGCGAGCCGATGGAACCCGAGCGACCGGCGCCGGCGGTGCCGGTGAAGCGGTCGGTGTTTCCCGATCATATCGTTTGTCTTGAGGACGGAAAGAAGCTCAAGATGTTGAAGCGGCATCTCAAGACCGCGTACAACATGAGCCCCGAGCAGTATCGGGAACGCTGGGGGTTAGGCGCCGATTACCCGATGGTCGCGCCGAACTACGCAAGCCACCGCTCCTCGTTGGCGAAGAAGATCGGGCTCGGAACAAAGCCGCGCGCCCGCAAGTAGCCGCGTCCCTTGCCCGAGCGATCGGGCGGGCCGCCGATGGACAGCGGGCGGCCGAATTGGCTACCTGCTGGCGAGGGGCCGGATGGAATCGCGCATTGAGCGCCTGTGCGTTGAACGAGGCTTGAAGATGACCGGCCAACGCCGGGTCATCGCGCGCGTACTGTCCGACGCCTCTGACCATCCCGACGTGGAGGAGCTTTATCGGCGGGCGACGGCGCTTGATCCGCGGATTTCCATCGCTACCGTCTATCGCACGGTCCGGCTGCTCGAGGAGAAGGGGATTCTTGAACGGCGCGACTTCGGCGGCGGGCGGGCCCGCTACGAGCCGACCGAGCACGGCAACCACTATCATCTGATCGACGTCGACACCGGCAAGGTGGTCGAATTTCAGGACCCGGAGCATGAGCGGCTGATGCAGACGATCGCTCGACGTCTCGGCTTCGATCTGGTCTCCTTGCGGCTCGAACTGTTCGGCCGCCGTCAGGCCAATTCCGTGCGGGCGGGCGCGGGCAGGGGCAGTCGCGACGAGGAGCCGGTAGAGCCCGCACTTCCGGAGCGCGGCGCGCGGTGACGGCGCAGGCGATGATTGCCCGGGCGGCACCGGGCGAGGCCGGCGGGGTATTCCCCGAGCTTCGCGCTGGCAATCTGGGAGTTCGGCTGGCCGCATCGGCGGCCGAGATCGACGCCATCCAGGCGCTCCGCTTCCGCATCTTCTACGGCGAGATGGGGGCGATTCCCGACCGCGACGCCGCGCTCAGCCGGCGCGATCGAGACCGTTACGATTTCGTCGCCGATCACCTGCTGGTGGTCGATCATGCGATCGGCGCCGGCCCGGAGGGCATCGTCGGGACGTACCGGCTGATTCAACGGGAAGCGGCGGCCAAGCTGGGCGGTTTCTATTCCGCGAGCGAATACGATATCAAGCCGATCGAGCGCTTCCCGGGCCGCATCCTGGAACTCGGCCGCTCCTGCGTCGATGCCGCCTACCGGGGCCGGATGGCCATGCAACTGCTGTGGCGAGGCATCGCCGCCTATGTTTTTCACCACCGGATCGACCTGATGTTCGGCTGCGCCAGCCTGCCGGGCACCGATCCCGACGCGGTCGCGGCCGAGTTGACTTACCTGCACGACAACCACCTGGCGGCCCCGGCGGTGCGCCCGCGCGCTTTGGCGCATCGGTTCGTGGAGATGCGCCGGTTGCGCGCGGGCGATCTGGAACCGCGGCGCGTGATTGCCCAACTGCCGCCGCTCATCAAGGGCTATCTCCGGCTCGGCGGCTTCGTCGGCGACGGCGCCGTGATCGACAGCCAATTCAACACCACGGACGTCGCCATCGTCGTCAAGACCGATCTCGTCACCGACAAGTATTATCGCCACTATGAGCGTCAGCTCCGCGAGGCCCTTGACGGATAGCGGCGATATGACGTCGCCGATTCGGGCTCATCCCCTGCCCCACTGCTCCGAGCCCATCCCGCAAGGGAAAGCGCCGAACCGTGCGCGGCCTTCTTCTCCCACTCCCCCTGCGGGAGGGGGTTGGGGGAAGGGAGCTGCGCGAATTCGCCGGTCGATCGTGGCCCTGCGGGGCTGGCGGGCCGATCTCGCCGCCTTCGGCGCCGGTCTGCTGGCCGCGCTGGCGCTGCCGCCGCTGCACGTGCTGCCGGCGCTGCTGGTCGCCATTCCCGTTCTGCTACTGCTGATCGAGGGCGCGCGCGGTCCGCTGGTGGCGGCGCGCCGGGGATGGTGGTTCGGCTTCGGGGTGAACCTGATCGGGCTCTATTGGATCACCGAGGCCATTCTGATCGAGGCGGCGCGCTTCTGGTGGTGCGTGCCGCTCGCCGTCCCGGGGTTGGCGACCATTCTTGCCGCCTTCATTGCCTTCGCCGCCTTAGTCGCCCGCGCCGCCCTCGCCGGCTGGCCGCGCCTCCTGACGCTGGCCGGTGCCTGGGTCCTGGGCGATTTGGCGCGCCAATTCATCGGCACCGGCTTTCCCTGGAATCTATGGGGCAGTGTCTGGGAATTACCCGGGCGGGCAGGAGACGTGCTGATCCAGCCAGCGGCCCTGGTGGGCGTCCACGGTCTGACCCTGGCGACCATCCTGCTCGCCGGTTTGCCGCTCCTCGGCTGGAGCTTCCGTGCCGCGGGCGCGGCGCTGCTGGCGGCCTGGGTGGCGTTCGGGATGGTGCGGCTCGCCGCGCCCCCGCCGACCCCCATCGGCGTGACCGCCGTGCTGGTGCAGGGCGACATCGCCGAAGGCTTGAAATGGAGCCCGCAACTCGCGCTCGGCATCTTCCGCCGCTACCTCGACCTCACGCGGGAGGGGGTCGCCCGGGCGGGCAGCGGGCCGAAGGTGGTGATCTGGCCGGAGACCGCCAGCCCCTATCTGTTGGGGCGTGATCCGACCGCGCGGCGGATGATCGCCGAGGCCGCCGGTGGCGCACCGGCACTGGTCGGATCGGTGCGCTTCGACGCCGAAGGTCGCCCGCGCAACAGCCTGTTCGCCCTGGAGCCGGACGGAGAGGTGGCCGCGGTATATGACAAATGGCATCTGGTGCCGTTCGGCGAATACCAGCCCGGATGGTTTCCGCTGCCGATCCAAATCGTGCCCGGGGGCGGATTCGCGCCGGGACCCGGGCCGACGACACTGACCGTTCCGGGGGTTCCGCCGTTCGCCCCGATCATCTGCTACGAGGCGATCTTTCCGAATCAGGTCGTCGACGAGGCGCATCGGCCGGGCTGGATCGTCAACATCACCAACGACGCCTGGTTCGGCAACTCATCGGGACCGCGCCAGCATCTGGCAGCGGCGCGGATGCGGACGGTCGAGGAGGGATTACCGCTCTTGCGCGCAGCTAACACCGGCATTACGGTCGCTATCGACGCTCGCGGTCACGAGTTGGAGAGATTGCCGCGTGCGCGGCCCGATGTGCTGGTGGTGGGGTTGCCCGGAGCGCTGGCAACACCTTTTTGTGCGCGTGCCGGCTTGGCTCTTCCCTTGGGTTTAAGCCTTGTAATGGCTATGGCTGGCCTGGTCGGCGGCCGAGCCTTCCGAAAATTGGGAATTGTCTCGACCTGAGATACAACGGCTTTTTTTGTACTAAGACCGTTGACAATTCTCGGTTGTGGTTTTACCTTTCCCTAGGCATTCAAAACGATGTATAGGTCCTTCAACTCGCCTCTCTTGGCGGAGAATTAGCGATGCTCGACGACTTGCCCGGGGATACTCGAAGGCCCGTGGCTGAGACACACGCGGAGCGCGAGGGGCGGCCAAGCCCGATCGACGTTCATGTCGGCTCGCGAATCCGGCTGCGCCGGACTTTGTCCGGCATGTCGCAGGAGCGATTGGGCGATCAGCTCGGGCTGACCTTCCAGCAGGTTCAAAAATACGAGCGCGGCGTTAATCGCGTCGGCGCCTCGCGGCTGTTCGATCTCTCCCGCGTGCTGGACGTGCCGATCAGCTTCTTCTTCGACGATATGCCCGACGGCGTGGCCGGCGCTGCTTCCCCGGGACGCCGCGTGCCGGCGACCGACGCTACGGACGGATTCGCCGACGACACGATGACGCGGCGGGAGACGCTCGAGCTCGTGCGCGCCTACTATCGCATCAGCGACCCGAATCAGCGCAAGAAAGTCGCCGATCTGATCAAGGCGATGGGGCCGTCGGACCAGTAGCATCGCGAACTTGATCATCCGGGTGACGTAGTGCGGGCCAAGGGGCGCTAGTACCTCCGGATCGCCACGGCGCTGCGTACAGTGGAACGCGAAAACGGCACGAAACGTGGAGCCCGATTATTCGTTAACGCCGGGCGGAGCCCGATTCGAAACGAAACCATGCCACGCCGGCGACCGGCGCTACTTACCAGAGCGGTTTCGTCCTGACCGTAACCGGCCTCTTTTTCCGTCGTTGCCGGGCTTGACCCGGCAACCCGGAGCAAATCGCAGGCTGCGTCGGGTCCGCCGGATCGAGGCGCCGTCATCAACTCAGATCGTCGCATCCGGCGGTTGGATTTGTGGACGACGCCAAGCCGCGTTGCCCACAACCGCACAAGCCGCCACACCGGCAAAAAAAGGCGCTACATCTGCTTACGCCGTTACCGATCGGTGCGACCGCCCGGGGGCCGCAGCCGGGCGTTGCTGAAGACGACCAGCTTACGCATGACGGCGGTAAGCGCCACCAGCGGCTCTTTGCCGTTGGCGCGGAGCCGTTCGTAGAACCCGCGCAGCGCCGTACCGAGTTCGGGCATCGACGCCAGCAGGACGGCGGCGGTGGTGGCGCCGATGCCGCCGATGCCGCCCCGCGTCTTGGCGTCCGCCGCGAGCCCGGGTCGGTTCGGACCAGCGCCGTGATGTCCGCCTCGAGTTCGAACAGTGGGCCGACGATCTGCACGCCGATCGGCAAACCGTCGGCCGACCTCCCGACATTGCCGCTGTGACGAGCAAGCTCAGATGCTCGGAGGGAAAGCGGCAACGCCTGAGATCGGAGGCTCTTCTCGCGGCAAATTGACCTTGCCCCGAATATCCTAATCCGTATATTTGGCGACATCCAATTGCCGGAGACCATCCGACCATGTCCACCGCTCAATCCCACTCCACGCCCGTCCCCATCGTCGGAGCCGGCCTCGCCGGTCTTACCGCGGCGACGCTGCTCGGCTGGCGGGGCGTTCCGTCGCTGCTCGGCGAGCGGCGGCCCGGCACCGCGCGGCATCCGCGCGCGCGCGGCGTCAATCCGCGAAGCCTCGAGTTGCTGCGGCGAGTTCCGGGACTGGAGAAGGATCTCGCCTCGGCCGCTCCGGCGGCTCCCGACGATTTCACGATCGTCATCGCCGAGAGCGTCACCGGGCAAGTGTTTCGAACCATCGTCGCCCCCGGCGACATCGACTGGCGCACGCTCTCGCCGTCGGCGACCTGCATGGCCGGGCAGGATCGAGTGGAACCGATCCTGGTCCGCCACGCCCGCGCGCTTGGGGCCGACATCCGCTTTGCGATCGAACTCGCGGGCTCTTCCCGCGATGCGCGGGGCGTGCGGGCCATACTGCGCGACACCGGGACGAGCGCGACCTCTACTGTCACCGCCGATTATCTGATCGCCGCCGACGGCAGCCGCAGCCCGATTCGTCGCGCGCTCGGCATCGGCACCAAAGGCCGGGGCACGCTGTCGCACAACATGTCGATCCTGTTCGAGGCCGATCTTGAAGGCGTGCTGAACGGGCGCGGTTTCGTGCTCTACTATCTCCAGAATTTGAATTTCACCGGCGTGTTCGTCAGCACCGACGATCGCAATGTCGGCCAAGTCTCGGTGGAATACGATCCGGCGCGCGAGTCTGCGGCCGACTTCACGCCGGACCGCGCGAAAGCGATGGTCCGGGCGGCGCTCGGTTTGCCCGCTCTCGACGTGAAGGTTCTCGACGTCATGGCGTGGGAGATGTCGTCGCGTATCGCCGATCGGATGTCGGCCGGACGGGTGTTTCTGGCCGGCGATGCCGCGCATACGATGCCGCCCACCGGCGGGCTCGGCGGACAGACGGCGATCCAGGATGCCGCCGATCTGGCCTGGAAGCTGGCATGGGTGCTGCGGGGCGAGGCCGGGCCTGAAATTTTGGAGACCTATGCGGCCGAGCGGCAGCCGGTTTCCGAGCTGACCGTCGCCCGCCAGACCGAAGCCTATGTCGAGCGCCTGCGTCCCGATCGCATCGACCTCGCCGGCGCCGGGCTCGAGATGGATTATCTCAAGGTCGCGATGGGCTATCGCTATCGCTCGGCCGCGATCGCCGATGATGCGCAGGATGACGGTGCGCCGATGGAGAATCCTCTGCATCCGAGCTGCCGTCCCGGCACCCGGCTCGCCCATATCGGCGTGACGCATGACGGCTGCGCGCGCTCTATCCTCGATCTTACGGGTCGGGGTTTCGTGCTGTTTACCGGGCCGGAAGGCGCGGCCTGGGCAGCGGCGGCGCGCCGGCTCGGGCTCGAGGCATTTCGGTTCGGCGCCGATCTCGGCGGCGATGCGTCGCGCATCGGGCTCGGCGCCGCCGGTGCGCTGCTGGTACGCCCGGACGGCTTCATCGCCTGGCGGTCCGACCACGCCGCCCGCGATCCGGCGGCGGAGCTGGAAGCCGTGCTGGCGCGGGCGCTTTGCCGCGCGGCGCCGTTCCGGGAGCAGGCCGCATGAGCGGGCATCGCAAGGTCTCCAACCCGCTCGCACTGGCTGTGCTCGCCTGCCTGTTCGAGCGGCCGATGCATCCCTACGAAATGGCGAGCACGATGCGCGAACGCCACAAGGACGAGAGCATCAAGCTCAACTACGGCTCGCTCTATACGGTGACGGAGGCCTTGCAACGGCACCGCCTGATCGAACCCCGGGAGACGGTGCGCGAAGGCAACCGCCCGGAGCGCACGGTCTATCGTTTGACCGATGCGGGCAGGCTGGAGCTGATCGACTGGCTGAGCGATCTGATCTGCAACCCGGCGCACGAGTACACGCAATTCGGGGGTGGGTTGTCGCTCCTGCCGGTGTTGCCGCCGACCGAAGCCGTTCGGTTGCTCGAACAGCGCTGCTTGCGGCTGGAAGCGGAACTTGCGCAAGCCCGCGGATTGCGGGAGCTGCTGGCCGACCGCAGGCTGCCCCGCCTGTTCTTGATCGAAGCGGAATACGGCTGGCGGCTCAAGCAGGCGGAGCTCGATTGGGTGCGCGAGATCGTCGCCGAGATCACCGCCGGCACGCTCGAAGGAATCGCCGAGTGGCTGCGTTGGCATCACGAGGGCGCGGCCCCCGTCATCAGGCTTGAGTCGGAGGGCGCGCGGCGGCGCCGCTCGTCGTGAGTGCGTCGCTGCGGCTCGCCCAAGGACGAATGAAGCGGAACTAAAACCCCGCGAAGTCGGCGAACAACCTCGCCGGCTCGCGTTCCGTCACCAACCGGTTCTCCACCGCCTCCGGGTCGGCGCGGCCGAGCGCCATGCCGCAGACGACCGCCTCCTGCTCGTCCACGCCCAGCATCCGCCGGATCACCCGATGGAAGTGCGCCCACGCCGCTTGCGGACAGGTGTCCAGCCCCCGGCCGCGCGCCGCGACCATGATGTTCTCCAGGAACATGCCGTAGTCGAGCCAGCTGCCTATCGCGAGCCGGCGGTCGATGGTGAAGATCATCCCGACCGGCGCGTCGAAGAACAGGTAGTTGCGTGCGTGCTGCGCTTTGATCCGCGCGGTCTCGCCACGCGCGATCCCCAACAGCCCGTAGAGATCCCAGCCCACCTTGCGACGCCGCGACAGGTAGGGCTCGAAGAACTTGTCGCGGATAGTAGGCGTATTCCTGCACGTGCCCCGGTTCGTCGGTCATGAAGGCTTCCAGGACGGCGCGGCTCAGCGCCTGCTTCGGCGGACCCGGCGAGCACGCGCACCCGCCAGGGCTGCATGTTGGTCCCGCTTGGCGCCCTCGCCGCGATGTCGAGAATCGCTTCCATTTCATCCCGCGCGATCGGGTCGGGCAGGAAGCGGCGCACCGACCGGCGGCTCGCGATCGCATCGTCCGCGCTCAGGCGCATCTTCACTCCCTGCCCCGATCGGAGCGGACGATGTAACCCGAATGGCGTTCGACTTCGCGCCTTGACTCGCGGCGAACCGCTGCCGATGTTGCCTCACTCGCGCCAGGCTTGCCGCGCGGCAAGGGGAAGGTCCATGCCGAGTGAAGCACTCACGCAGCATCGCCGAGATGCCGGCGCAGCGAGCGGCTCATCCCGCCACCGGCGCCGAGGCGCGGGGCCGCTTCTTCAACACGGGAAACGCTTTCAACGTCAAGCTGCCTCCAGTCCCCGACGCGCAGCTTCGTCGCCGAGGCGGCGCGCGCGCTTGACCCGGCGACACCGACCGGATTGATCACCTGCGATTCCTCGAAGGAGCTCGCCTGCGACTTCCCCGCCACCTCGCCGCTGGTGCTGGCGCATTATGCGAAAATCCGCGCCGGCGAGACGCTGACGACCGATTTCGCCGCCAGCGGCGTCATCGCGTACGTCATCGAGGGCGGCGCGACTACGCGATGCGGGACCGAGACCGCCGCCTGGAATGCGGGCGATCTGCTGATCCTGCCGGGCGGCGTTCCGGCGACGCATGAAGCGGCCGGGGACGCCGTGCTGTGGATCGTCACCAACGAGCCGCTGCTCGCCTTCGAGAAGCTGCGCCCGCCAGCGCCCGGGACAGCGCCCACCGAGCTGGTGCATTACCGCGCCGACGAGATCGCGCGCCAGATCGAGCTGATCTACGATATCGGCCGCGGCGAGGATATCGCCGGCTCGGCGCTGATTTTTTCGGCCGAGCGCCAGGAGGCGAGCCGCAACATCCTGCCGACGCTGACGGTGGCGATGAACTCGCTGCCGGGCGGGGCGGTACAGCGCCCGCACCGGCACAACTCGGTCGCGGTGTCGCTAATCATCCGGGGCGACCGCTGCTTTTCGGTGATCGACGGCAAGCGCAAGGACTGGGCGCCCCGGGCCACCACCGTCACGCCGCCGGGCGCGGTGCATTCGCACCATAACGGCGGCAATTCGCAGGCGCTGTTCCTGATCGTGCAGGACGGCGGTCTCTTTTATCACACGCGGACCACGGGCTTCGAGTTCGCCGAGCATCCGCAGCGTAGCACCCGCCGCAGGAGGTGCGCCATGTCAGAGGCGACCACGCATTCAAGGCTTGAGGTCCGCCCCCTCCACCCGGCGCTCGGCGCCGAAGTGCGCGGCGTCGCCATGGGCGCCCCGCTCGATGGCGGCGCGTTTCGCGAGTTGCACGACGTGTGGATGCGGTATCTCGTGCTGGTGTTTCCCGAGCAGCACATCACCGACGCCGAGCACGTCGCTTTCACCCGTAATTTCGGCGAGCCGGAGATTTTCCATCAGAAGATCATCCGCTCCAACCGCGTGCCGGAAATCTTCCGCGTCGCCAATGTCGATGACGACGGCCAGCTGATGCCGCCCGATCATCCGACGGTGAAACAAGTCTCGCTGGCGCAATTCTGGCACACCGACAGCAGCTATCGGACCGTCCCCTGCACCGGCGCCCTGCTGCACGGCGTGGAGGTAAGCCGCACCGGCGGCGAGACCCAGTTCACCAACATGTACCAAGTTTATGAGGAGCTGCCGGAGGCGCTGAAGCAGCGCATCGCCGGACGCCGGGCGCTGCATGATTTCGGCCATCTGCACACGCTGAGCAATTTGAAGCCGCTGACCGAGGAGGAGAAGGCGGCAATGCCGCCGGTGTGGCAGCCGATGGTGCGCCGCCATCCGGTCACCGGGCGACGTTCGCTCTATATCAGTCCGATCTACAACGCCCGGATCGAAGGCATGGACGACGCCGAAGCGCGCTCCCTGCTCGACGAGCTGATCGCGTTCGCAGGCCAGCCGCGCTTCGTCTATCGGCATCGCTGGTCGCCCGATGACGTGGTGATGTGGGACAATCGCTGCACCATGCACCAGGTCACGCCGCACGATCCGACCGAACGGCGGGTGATGCACCGAACGACGATCGTCGGCACCGAGCCGGTGATCGCGGCTTAGGGCGATGCCCCCGCGGGTCGTCGAGCACCCGCATCCGGATGCGACATGGCTCGCCCCGTTTTTTTCGTCTTTGCCGGGCTTGACCCGGCAACCCGGAGCCAGATCGCGGGCTGCGTCGGGTCGCCGGATCAAGTCCGGCGATGACGGGTCGCGGGCGGGGCGCGGGTGAGGCTTAGCCCTCGACCTCGAACCAGAAATCCATCATGTCGCCGGTGCGCTGGTCGGCGAACTTCGTCATCACGCGGGTGCCGATCTTCAGCCGTTCGGCGGCCCTCGCGGGGTCGGAGAGATCGATGCCCCTGAAGTAGCCGCCGATCGCGGTGTCGGCGCCGTCCAGCAGCACGAAGCCGAACGCATAGGGGGGGTCGGGCAGGTTCTTGAATGGCTCGTAGACGATCGTGAACGCCTCGATTCGCCCGCCCGGTCCGACCTCCACCCACTCCGTCGTCGGCAACAGCGTCTCGTCGGAAAAGGCGCGCGGCGGCACCATCACGCGGTTCGATCTTGGCGCTGCGCCGGCCATAAATCTTTCGCCTCGTCGCGAAGCCGCGTGTAGAACCAGCTCGCGGTCTCGCCGAGCGCGTGATTGTAGGTGATGCTCCAGGTTTCCTGCCGGCTCATCAGTTCCATGACACGCTCCCGCTAAGCCTCGATGACCATCGTGCCGAAAATCTGGTGATCGCCGCCATTGCCGTTGGCGATGCCCGAGCCGGGCGCCCTCGACCTGATGCGCGCCGGCACGGCCCCAGACCTGCAACGCCACCTCGGCCACCCGCGCCATGGCGGTCACGGCGATGGCGTTGGTGCAGAGCGTGCCGCCCGAGGGATTGACCGGAATCCGCCCGCCCAGCTCGAACTCGCCCGTCGCGCATCGCCCGCACCGACTCGCCGTTTCGCGCCACCAGGCGGGCGGCGTCGATGGCGTGGAACTCGGTGTTGCTGAACGGCGCATAAAGTTCGGCCACCTGCACCTGCCGCGCCGGATCGGTGATGCCCGCCATCTTGTACGAGCGTTCGAACGAACGCCCGAGCGCATAGGCGTCGGCGTGCTCGGCGGTCGGATTATCTGCCCATCCGGTCGCCCATCCAGTAAGTCTCGGTGCAATGCCCGACGCCGGTGATCCACACGGCGTCCAGGTGGTTGTCCTTGATGTAGCGTTCCGACGCCAGCACCATCGCCGCGCCGCCCGAGGATTGCGGGCAGCAATCCAGCAGCTTGATCGGCCAGGAGATGCAGCGCGACGCCATCACCTCGTCGATGCTCACCTCCTTGCGCAGATGCGCGCGCGGATTGAGCGCCGCCTGACGGCGGTTCTTCACCACGACCTGCGCCATGTCCTCCTCGGTCATGCCGTAGAACTTCATGTAGCGCACCGCCGACATCGCCAGCATGTTGATGGTGCCGAGCGGCAACGCGCGCTCGTAGGTCGGGTCCCAGATCTTGTTCAGCACGCTCTGCGAGTCGCCGCACTCGCCCACCTTGTCGGCGCCGGCGGTCAGCACGACGTCGCAGGCGCCGGAGGCGACGTGATAATAGGCGGCGGCGACCGAGGAGATGCCGGTCGAGCCGCCGGTGTTGATGCGCAGGAATCGCTTGCCGCGCCCGCCCACCGCATCGACGCCCAGGCGCTCGGCATTGCCGATGCCCACCATCGCGTCGGGCGACAGCGAATAGACGATCGCCTCGATGGCATCGAAATCGAGCTTGGCGTCCGCCATCGCCAGCACGACCGCTTCGCGCACCAGCTCGGGATAGCTCGCGTCGTCGCGGCGCGAGCGGAACTCGGATTGTCCGATGCCGATGATGCCGACGCGCTCGCTGCTCATCACGCCGCCTCCCTGCCCAGCACGATCGCCGCCTGGTATTGCATCGCGAAGCCGCTGCCGGCATGCGCGAGGCCCGTGTGCGCGTCGGCCAATTGATGCGCCCCGGCCCGGCCGCGGATCTGATCGGCGATTTCGGCGATGCGCATCAGCCCGGTGCAGAACACCGGATTGTGCGTCAGCACGCCGCCCGAGAGATTGACCGGCAACGCACCGCCGCGGGCGAAGCGGCCGCCGGCGAAGTCCGCGCTCCAGTCGCCGCGCCCGCAAAGCGCCAGCGCCTCCATAGGCGAGCAGTTCGGCATACGGCGTCGCGTCGGTGATCTCCGCCAGGTCGAACACCATGCGGATCGACAACCCCGGCTTCGGCGTAAGCCTGCCGAGCCGCCGCCGCCAAGGCGGGCGCGGTGGCGAGATCGCGCCCACCGAGAAAGGTCGTCTCCGTCGCCCAGCCCATTCCGCGCAGCCAGGCGACATCGCGCATTCCGCGCTCGGCGATGAAGTCCGGCCCGGCGAGGACCATCGCCGACGCTGCCGGTGACTGGGGCCGAGGTCATCGCGGCGGTGAGCGGCCAGCGCGCCGGCCCCGGCTGCGGATGCGCGTCGGGCCACGCCGCCCGCCCGTGCGCGCGGTTCTTGCACCGCCACCGCCTCGGCGGCTCGACGCGCATCCGGCATCGCATGTTCCACCGCGCAAGCTTGCAGCGCGTGCGCCGAAAGCTCATCGAGCGGCAGCGTGCGATGAAAATACGGATCGGCGCCGAGACGCTGCGCCTCCGACAGCGAGTCCGCTTCGGTCGGGCTCCAGGACATCACGAGTTGCGTGCGGAACTGGCCTGTCGCGACCCGCAGCGCGCCCATGATGAAGGCGTGTTCGCGAGGCCGAGGGGGTGGAAAGGATATCGCGATCCACCCCGCCCACCGAGCCCGACGCCATCATCACCGAGATCGAACGGCCATCGAACTGGTCGTTGGAGGCGACGACGATGCCGTCGATGTCCTCGATCGAAATCCCGGCATCGGCCAGCGCGAGCTGCCCGGTGTCGTAGATCATCTCCTCGAGCGAACGGTCGCGGCCGATAATTGCGGGTCGCCTGGCGCAGCCGATCACGCCGGGCCGCACTCGATACCCCATGGCGTCACTCCCGTTGCATGAGAGGCGGCCGCGGCGGCTCGGCGATCATGCGCGCTAAACCACCGCGACCGGGGCGACCGGGCTGCCGGTGCCGCCGGCAACGGCCAATGGCATAGCGGCGAACAGAAAGCTGGCGCGCCCGCTTTCCGCAAGCTCGCGCAGGGCCAAGCCTTCGATCAACGGAATGCCATAATCGCGGATCAGCCGCTGATGCACCGGAAAGGTGGTTCCCGCCGGAAACGGAATCGCCTCGACGGCGAAATTGTCGGCGCCGACAGCGGCGACCCCGCAGCCGGCCAGCCACAGGGCCGCCTCCACATCAAGCCCGGGCTCGGTCTCGAATGAAACCTCCGAGCCGACGTCTTCGCCCCAACCGGTGCGGATCAGCACGATGTCGCCGCGGCCCGGCTCGGCGCCGACGCGGCCGGCCGCCTCTTGCAGCATCCCGCGTCCGATCGCCATGTCGTCGGCCAGCCGGCCGCCATTCAGGCCGAACATATCCAGCAGCACACCGCGACCGATAACGGGTCCCATCTTGTCGATGCCGCAATGCGCGGCACCGATGGTGCTGCGCGTGCCGCTGCCGGAAAAGCCGTTATACAGCGCGTCATCGTACCAGGCGTGACAGAGCGCATCGATGTGGGTGCCGATATGCAGCGGCAGCACCACGCTGTCCTCGGCGAACTGGAACCCGCCCGGCCGACGCGCGCCGGCCGCGTAGTCGCCGCCGTCGCGACCCATAAAATGCTGCATGCCCGCCCGATGGCGCGGCACCGGCGTTCGCGCCGACAATATCCGGCCGAGATTGAGCACCCGCCCCGATCGCACCAGAGCGGCGGCCGCCCGCACCTGCTCGGCCCCGATATGATTGAGCGCGCCGCGCTCGTCCTTATCGCCCCATCGTCCCCAGGCCTCGCGGCTCATGCGCCGCTGACCCGGCCGAAGCCCGCCGCCATCTGCCTCAGCTCCCGGCGCATCAGCTTGCCGGTGACGGTCGTCGGCAGCGACTTCCGGATTTCGATGAAGTCGGGAACCTTGTAGCGCGAGGCGAGCGCGCGACAATGCGCGGCGAGCGACGCGGCATCGGGCGGCTCTCCGGGTCCGGCGACCACGAAGGCGGCCAGCAATTCGCCCTGCGCGGGATCGGGCACGCCGACCACCGCGGCCTGAACCACGCTCGGATGACGCATCAACACATCCTCGACTTCGGCCGGCGAGATGTTGATCCCGCCCTTCTTGATCATCTCGCTCACCCGGCCGCTGAACACGAGAACGCCGTCCGGCTCCATATGGCCCATGTCGCCGGTGCGGAAAAACCCGTCGGGGGTGAACGCGCCGGCGGTCTGCGCGGCGCTGGCGCCCCGGTAGCCGCGCATTACGTAGCCGCGCACCTCGATCATGCCGACCTGCCCCGCCGGCAGCGCCGCCCCGGCTTCCGCATCGACGATGCGAATCTCGACGCCCGGGCAGTGGCGGCCCCTGGCAGGCGGCGCGCCGTTCCAGCGGCCAGTCATGCGGGGTGACGCAGCAATTGCCGTAGCTCTCGGTCTGCCCGTAAACGTTGCAGATCTCCGCCGCCCCCAGGACACGGGCGGCGGCGATCACGTCCTGCGGCGCGCCGATGGTAAGGCCGGTGCGCAGGCTGCGCGTTCGTTCGGGCCGGAAATCGGGATGGGCGATGATCGCGCCGGTGATCGACGGCAGCGTATAGAGCGCCGTGCAACGGTGCCGCTCGATCAGCGCGATCGCCTCGCCGGCCTCGAATTTTCCCTGCAACACCAGGGTCGCGCCGTGCGTCAGCGTCGCCGACAGCGCGTTGGCGCAGCCATAGGACCAGAAGAGCGGCGGCGCCACCAGCACGCGGTCGGCTGGACCGTAGCCCTGCCGCTCGCCGATATTGAATCCGTTCTCGATGATGCCGCTATGGGAGAGCGGCACCGCCTTGGGCGTGCTGCTGCTTCCCGAGGTGTAGATAATCACCGCTTCATCCTCGCCGTCGGCGCGCTCGCCCGCAAGCTCGCGCGCCGGGAAAGGATCGTCGAAGCGCGCGAAACCCGCAGCATCGCCCATCATTACGATGTCGGTGAGTGCGGGATAGCGCGAGGACCGCCACCCGCCGGCGATCGTCGCCTCGGGCACCAGACACCGCAGATCGGCGTCGAAATCGCGCTCACCGAAGTGATCGAGCGCGACCAGCAATTGCACGCCGGAATCGGCGAGCAGCCAGTCGAGCTCATCGCGCGTGGACCAGGTGCTGAACGCCACCGCGACGGCGCCGGCCATCGCCGCACCGAAGAACGCCTCCAGCCACTCCAGCCGGTTGTTGATGAGCAGCCCGACCCGGTCGCCGCGCCCGATGCCGCGGCTCCGCAGCATGCTCGCGCGACTTGCTGCGCGGCGGGCCAGCTCGGTGTAGCCGATGCTGCGCGCCCCGCAGATGACGGCCGGCGCCTCGCCCCGCCGCGTACGCCATCTCGCACAGAAGATCCCCGAGGTTCCGGCTGGAGGGCGCGAGCATGCCGCGATGTTGTTCGCCACCGCGCCCGAAGTCAAGCGAGGCCATGGCCGAGCACAATCGGTTTCGGCTAATCAGGAGCCGGACAGCGGGAGCGGTGCCAATGGCAAGGAAGCGCATCGTCGTCGTCGGCGCCGGCTTCGGCGGCATGAACACGGTGAAGGCGCTGAAGAGCGTCGATGCCGAGGTGACACTGATCGACAGAACCAACTACCACCTGTTCCAGCCGCTGCTCTACCAGGTGGCGACCGCCGTGCTGTCGCCGGCCGACATCGCGACGGCGAGCCGGGCGCTGTTGCGCCAGCAGAAGAACGTCACCGTCATCATGGGCGAGGTAACGGGCGTCGATACCGATGCTCGCGCCGTGAAGATCAGGGATGCGGCCGATGTGGCGTTCGACTATCTCGTGCTCGCCACCG
The DNA here is from genome assembly GCA_963762525.1 of uncultured Pseudomonadota bacterium. Lineage (GTDB taxonomy): Bacteria > Pseudomonadota > Alphaproteobacteria > Acetobacterales > Acetobacteraceae > DATFDN01. The sequence goes on along the minus strand of CAVXKT010000003.1, from coordinate 165,592 downwards.
GCGCCGCTTACAGCTTCTTCGGCAAGGATCATTGGGCGGCTAATGCCCCGGTGCTGAAATCGCTGGCCGACGCGCTGGTGATCCGGGAGCGTCTGCTCGGCGCCTTCGAATGGGCGGAGGGTCACGCCGAACAGCGCGATATCGGCCGTGTCCTGACGTTCGTGGTGGTGGGCGGCGGTCCGACCGGGGTCGAGTTGGCGGGAACCATCGCCGAACTGGCGCGATCGACGCTGTTTCGAAACTTCCGCCGGATCGATCCCGCATCGGCGCGCATCATCCTGTTCGAGGCCGGGCCGCGCCTGCTCTCGGAGTTCCCGCCACGGTTGTCCGATTATGCGCGCACGGCGCTCGAGAAGCTCGGCGTCGAAGTGCGGACGGGAGCCGCGGTCAACGAGATCGACGGAAACGGTCTGACCGCGGCCGGTGAGCGGGTCGAGACCACCAACATTCTCTGGTGCGCCGGTACCGCCGCGCGCCCCGCCGCCGAGTGGCTCGGCGCCGAGGCGGCGAGAAATGGCGCGATCAAAGTCGGCGCCGACTGCTCGGTTCCGGGACACCCGAACATCTTCGCCCTCGGCGACGTATCGAATCTCTCCGGGACGCCACGGCAAACCGCTCCCCGGTCTCGCTCCGGTCGCCAAGCAGCAGGGGGTGTATGTCGGGCGCCTGCTGAGGGCACGTGTTGCCGGGAAGGCCGATCCAAGTCCGTTCCGCTACCGCGACTACGGCACCTTGGCGATCATCGGCCGCTCGCGCGCGGTCGCCGATTTCGGCTGGCTCCGACTGACCGGCTTTCCCGGCCTGGCTGACCTGGTCGCTGGTGCATTTGATGCTGCTGGTCGATTTCCGCAGCCGCATGATGGTGTACGGAAATTGGGCCTGGGCCTGGTGCACCAACGGGCGCGGCGCCCGCCTCGTCACCGGCGCCGAGCATGGGGTCGCAACGGTGAAGCGCCCGAAGTCCTGATCCGCCGCCGCCGGCGTTGCCATCCGCGCGCGACTGCTTCAGGCTTGCCGGGGCAAACCGCGAGGAGATCGTGATGCTCGACCTTCACTACTGGCCCACGCCGAACGGCAAAAAGGTCACGATCCTGCTCGAGGAAGCCGGGCTTTCGTACAACATCGTACCGGTCAATATCGGTCGCGGCGATCAGTTCACCGACGCCTTCCTGGAGCTCAACCCCAATCATCGGATGCCGGTTCTGGTCGATCGCGAGCCGGCGGGCGGCGGCGCGCCTATCAGCATCTTCGAGTTCGGGCGCCATCATGATGTACCTCGCCGAGAAGGTCGGCCGCTTCTGGCCGGCCGACACGCGCGGCCGCTACGCGGTCACGCAGTGGGTGATGTGGCAGATGGCGAACCAGGGACCGAAGCTCGGCGAATGCGGGCATTTTCGCCGGCTCGGCGACAAGCAGGGCGATCAGAGCTACGCCGTCCGTCGCTTCACCGACGAGGCGAACCGGCTTTACGGCGTGCTCAACATGCGGCTCTGGAAGTCGCGCTATCTCGCCGGCGCCGAGTACACCATCGCCGACATGATTTCGTTTCCCTGGACGGTGAACTGGCAGAATCAGGGCCAGGACATTTCCGAGTTTCCGCATTTCCGGCGCTGGTTCGAGGAGATCGGCGCGCGACCGGCGGTGCAGCGCGGCCTCGCGGTCGGCGCGGAGCTGTCGCAGGACCAATCGAAGCTGCCGCAGGAGGAACAGGAGCGGCGCGCCAAGCTGCTCTATAACCAGCGCGCCCGCTCGGTTCCGGCGGCGTGATGCAGAGGCGCACGCTGGGGCGCACCGGTCTCGCCGTCTCGGTGCTGGGCTTCGGCTGCGGCGCGGTAGGCGGTTTGATGGTGCGCGGCGATCCGGCCGATCAGGAGCGCGCCGTCGCACGCGCGGTGGAACGCGGCATCAACTACTTCGACACCGCGCCGCAATATGGCGACGGCGCCTCGGAGCGCAATCTCGGGCGCGTGCTGGCCAAGCTGAAGCCCGATGTCCTGGTCGGCACCAAGATCCGCATCCGACCGGAGGAGAAAACGGACATCGCCGGCGCGATCCGCGCCGGGATGGCGGCGAGCCTGCAACGGCTCGAGCGCGACCACGTCGATCTGTTTCAACTGCACAACCCGATCAGCGATGGCGGGGCGGGCGAGGCGCTTACGCCGCGCACGGTGGCCGACGAAGTGGTGCCGGCGTTTCAGGCACTGTGCGCGAAAGGCAAGACCCGGTTCTTCGGCATTACCGCCGTCGGCGAAACGCGCGCCCTGCACGACGTCATCGGCTCCGGCGCGTTCGATACGGCGCAGGTCGCCTATAACATGCTCAACCCGAGCGCCGGGGCGAGGCTGGCGCCGGGGCATCCGGCGCAAGACTTCGGCGAGCTGCTGGCGAGGATGGGAGCCGCCGGCATGGGGGCCATCGGCATTCGCGTGCTCGCCGGCGGCGCTCTGTCCGGGTCGGACGAGCGCCACCCGATCGCCAGCCCGCCGCCGGCGCCGATCGGCACCGGCCCCGACTATGCGGCCGATCTGGCCCGCGCGCGCCGTCTGATGCCGCTGGCCGAGGAGGCAGGGGCCGCCAGCCTGGCGGAGGTCGCGATCCGCTTCGCGATCAGCAATCCGGCCATGAGCACGACGCTGATCGGGATCGCCACAGCGGAGCAATTCGAGGCCGCCGCGACCGCCGCCGCGAAGGGCGCATTGCCGGACACGGTGCTTGCCCGAGTGCGCGCGCTCCAGAACGGGATGCAACCGTGACCGACATCTACGCCCACTACACGCGCCTGAAATTCGACCGCCCGGCCGAGAAGGTGCTGCGCATCACCATGGACAATGGGCGGATGAACACCGCCGACAATGCCATGCACGCCGAACTCGCCGACATCTGGCGCGACGTCGATCGCGATCCGTCGGTCAATGCGGTCGTCATCACCGGGGCCGGCAAGGTGTTCTCCGCCGGCGGCGATTTCGCGATGATAGAGCAGAATATCGGCGGCTTCGAATCGCGCGCGCGCCAATGGAAGGAGGCGCGCGACATTGTCTATAATGTCATCAACTGCAACAAGCCGGTGGTGAGCGCGATGCGCGGCGTCGCCGTCGGCGCCGGTCTCGTGTGCGGGCTGCTCGCCGACGTTTCGATCGCCAGCAAGGATTGCCGCATCATCGACGGCCATACGCGCCTCGGCGTTGCCGCGGGCGATCACGCGGCGATCATATGGCCGCTGCTGTGCGGGATGGCGAAGGCCAAATACTACCTGCTGCTGTGCGAGCAGGTGCTCGGCGCCGAGGCCGAGCGCATCGGGCTCATCAGCCTCGCCGTCGAAGACGATGAGCTGGACGCCAGGGCGGTGGAGATCGCGGCGCGCCTGGCCGCCGGCGCGCAGAGCGCGATCCGCTGGACCAAATACGCGCTTAACAACTGGCTGCGGGCGATGGGCCCCACCTTCGACGCCTCGCTCGCGCTCGAATTCATCGGCTTCACCGGCCCCGACGTGAAGGAGGGCCTGGCCGCGCACCTGCAAAAGCGCAAACCGGAGTTTCCCCCGGATACGCCGGTGTGAAGCACGCCATGCGAGGCTTGAGCGGCAAGCGCGTGATCGTCACCGGCGGCGCCAGCGGCATCGGGCGAGCGAGCTGCCTGCGGCTCGCCGAGGAGGGCTGCATCGTCGGCGTATTTGATCGCGACGCGGCCGGGGCGGCGCGTGTCGCCACCGCATGCGCCGGCGGTAAGGCGATCGCGCAAGCCGTGGACATCACCGACGCCGCCGCCGTGGAGACGGCAGTGGCGGCCTTCGAGGACGCGGGACCGATCGACGGGCTCGCGAATGTCGCCGGATGGGACAAGGGCGCGCGCTTTCTCGACACCGACCGCGCACTGTGGGACCGCATCATCGCGATCAATCTGCTGGGACCCCTGCACATGCACAAATCGGTGCTGCGCCGCATGACATCGCGCCGGGCGGGTCGGATCGTGAACGTCGCTTCCGACGCCGGGCGGGTCGGCTCCTCCGGCGAGGCCGTCTATTCGGCCTGCAAGGGCGGCATCATTGCCTTCACCAAGACGATGGCGCGCGAGATGGCGGGCGCGGGAATCACCCTGAATTGCCTCTGCCCGGGTCCCACGGAAACGCCGCTGTTTCATCGCTTCACCGAGGATATGGAAGGCGGGCCGAAGCTGAAGGAGGCGCTCGCCCGCGCCATCCCTCTGCGCCGCCTCGGCCGGCCCGACGACTATCCCGGCCTGATCGCCTTCCTGCTGAGCGACGACGCCGCCTTCATGACCGGCCAGACGATCAGCGTATCCGGCGGGCTGACGATGGCCTGAGGTTCAGGAGTTGGCCGGCTCGGCCACCAGAGGTCGGCCGAGATAGCGCTCCAGCACGCGGATCGTCGGACCATCTTCGCGAATGCGTCCGTGCTCCAGCCACAGCACGCGCCCGCACCATTTTTCGACCGCTTCCATCGAGTGTGTCGAGAGCACCAGGATTTCCGCCCCGCGCACCATGTCCTCGAGCCGCATCCGCGCCTTTTCCATGAACTCGGCGTCGCCGGCCAGGAACCACTCGTCCATCAGCAGAATCTGCGGCCGGATCGCGGTCGCCAGTGCGAAGCCCAGGCGCACCACCATGCCGGAGCTGTAGATGCGCACCGGCAGATCGATGAACTCTCCCAGCTCGGCGAACTCGCGGACGTCGGCTTCCAGCCGCTCCATTTCCGAGCGGGGCAGGCCGCTGTAGAGACCGCGCAGCAGGATGTTTTCTCGTCCGGTCAGATCGGGGTTCATGCCGAGCTGCGGGTCGAGCAGCGCGTGCACGCTGCCGGTGACGGCGAGCCTGCCCGTGACCGGCTCGTAGATGCCGGCCAGGGTACGCAACAAGGTGGTCTTGCCGGCGCCGTTGCCGCCGATCAGCCCCAGCCGGTCGCCGCTGCGCAGGCTGAGCGAGATGTCGCGCAATGCCTGCACCACCACCCGCTGCTTGCGGTCCTGCGCGAGCCGTCCGGCGGCGGCGGCGAACACCGTCTTCTTCAGGCTGCGATTGGTACCGTGGTACAGCGGAAAGAACACCGACAGCCCGGTGACGTCGATGCGTGCATCCTTCGGCCGCGCGCCCATGGACCTCACAGCCAGAACGCGATGCGGCCGCGGGCGCGGGAGAAGACCTGCCAGGCGAGCCCGCACGTCGCCGCCGAGAACACCAGCGCCGCGATCCACACGTGCGAACCCGGCCAGTCGCCGTGCAGCAGTGGTTCGCGCACCACCTGCAGCGCGTCGAAGAACGGGTTGCCGAGCAGAATCCAATTCTTCGATGGTCCCAGCTGCTTCGGTTGCCAGATGATCGGGGTGATGAAGAAGGCGATCTGCATGATGGAGGCGACGATCTGCGGAATATCGCGGAACCGCGCGCAAACGGCACCCAGCATCATCGCCATCGCGAGCCCGTCGATCGCCCACAGCGCGACGCCCGGTATTGCCAACACGGCGCCCCAGCCGGGCCGCACATCCAGCACCATGAACACCACGATTATCACCACGACATTGTGGGCGAGGGTGAGTGCATTGCGCACCAGCAATCGCAGCGCGTGGACGAAGAACGGCATCCGCACCGAGAGGATGATGCTGTCCACCGAGGTGAACCCTGTGCAGCCGTCGCTGATCATGCCGGCGATGAAGCCCCACAACACCTGCGACAGCGCCAGAAACGGCAGATACTCGCGGATCGAGGTCTGGAACAGCGTGGCGTAGAGGATGCCGAGCGCGCCGACCATCACGCCGGTGGAGAGCGTCAGCCAGAACGGTCCAAGGAAGGAGCCCCGATAGCGCAGCTTGATGTCGAGCCAGCCCAGCGTCACCGCCAGCCGCCAGAGGCGTGCGCCCTCCGCCAGATCCCGGCCGAGCAGCGCCCCGCGCAGGCCGGCGGGGCCGGCCTGGAACTCAAGTCGCGGACTGGCGCCCGCGCGGCGCAGTCCGTCCGGAACCGTGGAACTCATGCCGGCGCGGGCAATAACGGATCGCTGCGGCGGCGACAACCGCTCTCGCTCAGTGCCCCTCACGGGCGGTCTTGATCGGCCGCCGCGGCGATTTCACCGGCAGGCGCTTGGCACAGGAGACCAGACTGACCGGCTGCGGCTGCGCGCGATGAGCGGCGAAATTCACCACCTCGTCGATGTTGCGAAACCCCAGAACGGTCGGAAACAGCTTGTCGTGCTCGGTGCAGAACAGGGTGCCGCGGTGCACCCCCTGCTGCGACTCCGAGTTGGCGAGGGCGGTGATGTAGTCATCGTGCTCCTGGCGCGCGCGGTGCCCGTAGGCGCGGCTGAACCAGGAGTTGAGCGCCCGTTCCTCGCGCGACAGGTCGGGGCGAAACTTCATGATGAAGCGGTTGTAATCGTCGCGTTCGTTGCAGGTGAGCGCTACCACCATCAGCTCGCTCTTCAGTGCCGCGGTGTCGAAGGCACCCTGATCGATGGGGCTGGCGCAGGGGGTCGCCATGGCCACCTCGGCGGAGAACAGGCCGCCCGCAAGCAGGCCAAGCAGGGCAAATCGCATCAACATGTCTCCTGTCGCACCGCCTCGGCGGTGCCCTGGCCAATGCGTGAGATAAACCGCGCTATTCGATACCATGCAAGCCCCGATTGCTGAGAGGGCTTCCGGCCGCGACGGCGCCTGCTTGACCGGCCGGTCGGAGCCTCCATAGAGACTGCCGTCCAGGTTCCGCAACCCGTATCTCGCCTTCCGGCGAGGCGCCGCCGCTCCGCGAGGGTTCGCGCAGCGGCGCTTTTGGTTTTGGGGAGTTTGCCGTTGTTCGAGGCGCTATCCGAGAAGCTGACCGGAACCTTCGACCGTCTGCGCGGGCGCGGCGCGCTGAGCGAGGCCGATGTCGGCGAGGCGCTGCGGGAGGTGCGGCTGGCGCTGCTCGACTTCGACGTGGCGCTGCCGGTGGTGCGCGACTTCATCGCCAAGGTGCGCGAGCGCGCCCTCGCCTCCGAGGTGCTCGACAGCGTAACGCCGGGCCAGCAGGTGGTGAAGATCGTCAACGACGTGATGATCGACGAGCTGGGCGGCGAAGGCGCGGTCCCGCTGGAGCTCAACGCGCCGGCGCCGATCCCGTTCCTCATGGTCGGGTTGCAGGGCTCCGGTAAGACCACGACCGCCGGCAAGCTCGGGCTGCGCCTCGCCGAACGCGGCCGCAAGCGCGTGCTGCTGGCAAGCCTCGACACGCAGCGCCCGGCCGCGCAGCTGCAATTGGCGCAGTTGGGGGAGCGCGCGGGCGTCCCCAGCCTGCCGATCGTCGCCGGGCAGACACCGGTGGAGATCGCCCGCCGCGCCATGGATAGCGGTCGCCGCCAGGGCTTCGATATCGTCATTCTCGACACCGCCGGGCGGCTTGCCATCGATCAGGCGCTGATGGACGAGGTGAAGGCGATCCGCGAAGCCACCGCGCCGGTGGAGACGCTGCTGGTGGTCGATGCGATGACCGGGCAAGACGCGGTGAACACCGCGCGGGCGTTCAACGAAGCGGTCGGCGTGACCGGCATCGTGCTGACGCGCATGGATGGTGACGCCAGGGGCGGCGCGGCGCTGTCGATGCGCGCCGTCACCGGGGCGCCGATCAAGCTGATGGGCGTCGGCGAGAAGCTGGAGGCGCTCGAGGACTTCCATCCCGAGCGCGTCGCCGGGCGCATTCTGGGCCAGGGCGACATCGTCGGGTTGGTGGAGAAGGCCAGCGAGACGATCGACGAGGAGGAGGCGGAAAAGCTCGCCATCAAAATGGCTAAGGGGCGGTTCGATCTCGCCGATTATGCGGCGCAACTGCGCCAGATCGGCAAGATGGGCTCGCTGTCGGGCATCCTCGGGATGCTGCCGGGGGTGGGCAAGATCAAGGCGCAGCTCGAGGGCGCCAATCTGGACACCACGATCCTCAAGCGCCAGGCGGCGATCATCGGCTCGATGACACCCAAGGAGCGCAGCACGCCCGACATCATCAAGGCCAGTCGCAAGCGCCGCATCGCCGCCGGATCGGGGACCACCGTGCAGGAGGTCAACCGGCTGCTCAAGCAGTTCGACGAGATGAGCACGATGATGAAGCGGATGAACAAGCTCGGGCAGAAGGGGCTGATGCGACATGGCCTGGGCGCGGTGTTGCCCAAGGGCATGATGCCGCCCGGCCGCCCGCACTGATTGATGGCAGGAGAGAGACTATGGGTCTGAAAATCCGCTTGGCGCGCGCCGGGGCGAAGAAGCGTCCCTACTACCACATCGTCGTTGCCGACAGCCGCAGCCCGCGCGACGGCCGGTTCATCGAGAAGCTGGGCAGCTACAATCCCGATGCTGCCGGCCGAACATGACGAGCGGGTGCGCTTGCAGGATGAGCGCATCCGCTACTGGATCGACATGGGCGCACTGCCGACGGACCGCGTGGCCAAGTTCCTCGGCAAGGCGGGGCTGGCGCCGATGCCGGTCTATCGCGAGCAGCCGATCAAGTCGGCGCCGAAGAAGAAGGCGCAGGAGCGCGCCGCCGCGGCGGCCGGCTGACCGGCGTTCGGTGCGCGCCGCGAATGCATCCTTCTCGGCGTGATCGGCCGCCCGCATGGCGTGCGGGGGTTGGTGCATGTCACCAGCTACGCCGACCCGGCGCCGGCGATCGCCTCTTATGGCGCTCTGATCGACGATCGCGGGCGGCGCTTCGTGCTGCGCTGGCGCGGCGAGGGCGTCGCGGAAATCGCGGAGATGAGCGGCGGACGGAGAGCGGCGCGTCGCCGATCGCGACGCGGCCGTCGCGGCTCACCCACACGCAGCTGTACGTGGACCGCGATCGCCTGCCGATGCCCGCCGAGGATGAATTCTATCTCGCCGATCTGGTGGGGCTGGCGGCAGTGGATCGCGGCGGGCGCGCCGATGGGCGAGGTCGTCGCCGTGCATGATTACGGTGCCGGGGCGAGCTTGGAAATCGCTCGGCCGGGGCGTTCCGCTGGTGGTGCCGTTCACGCGGGCCGCGGTGCCGATGGTGGATGTCGCCGGCGGCGTGGTCATGATCGAGCCGCCGGCGGAGGTGGACGCGCCCCGACCTCTCCCGCAAGCGGGAGAGGCGACAGAATGTTGCACCTCTCCCGCATTGCGGGAGAGGTCAGCTGCGCATGCGCGCGCCGGATGAGGGCGCGCCGGGTGAGGGTGCGCGATGACCTGGCGCGCCTCGGCGCTCACGCTGTTCCCCGACATGTTCCCCGGTCCGCTCGGCGCCTCGCTCGCCGGGCGCGCGCTGGCGGGCGGGATGCTGGTCGCTCGAGGCGCGTCAATATCCGCGACTTCGCCACCGGCAAGCACCGCAGCGTCGATGACACGCCATTCGGCGGCGGCGCCGGCATGGTGATGCGGCCCGACGTGGTGGATGCCGCGCTTGAAGCGTCGCCGATGATCGGCCGCTGATCTCCTCACCCCGCGCGGCCGGCCGTTCACCCAGGAAGCGGCGCGCCGCCTCGCCGCCGGGCCGGGCGTGGTGCTGCTGTGCGGGCGCTACGAGGGCATCGATCAGCGGGTGATCGAGGCGCGCGGCGATGGAGGAGGTCTCGCATCGGCGACTACGTCCTCTCCGGCGGCGAGCCGGCCGCGATGGTCGTTCTGGATGCCGTCGTCCGGCTGCTGCCCGGCGTCATGGGCGCGGCCGAGAGCACCGCCGAGGAGAGCTTCACCGACGACCTGCTGGAATACCCGCACTACACCCGCCCGGCCGAATGGCGGGGACGGCGCGTGCCCGAGGTGCTGCTGTCCGGCCATCATGAGGCGGTCGCCGCGTGGCGCCGCGCCGAGGCCGAGCGCCTGACCCGCCAGCGCCGGCCCGATCTGTGGGCGCAGGTCTGCCCGCCGCAGGCGCCGGTTGCCTCCGACCCCGGCCCGCCGTAAGCGATCTCTCGAAAGGACCGACAGATGAACATCATCCAGCGATACGAGGCCGAGCAGGTCGCCCGCCTGACCGCCGCCCGCGCGCGTGCCCGTGTTCGGGCCGGGCGATACCGTCCGCGTCATGGTCAAGGTGGTCGAGGGCGAGCGCAGCCGCACCCAGGCCTTCGAGGGCGTGGTGATCGCGCGATCGAACAAGTCGCTGAACAGCAACTTCACCGTGCGCAAGATCAGCTACGGCGAGGGCGTCGAACGGGTCTTCCCGCTCTATTCGCCGGCGATCGCCGAGATCGTGGTGGTGCGCCGGGGCGACGTGCGCCGCGCCAAGCTTTATTATCTGCGCGGCCGGTCCGGCAAATCCGCGCGCATCGCCGAGAAGGCGCGCACCACCGTCGTCGCCGAGCAGACGGCCGAAGCCGCGGCCGAGTAGTCACGGAGAGAGTCGATGTCCGCAAGCCGGCCGCGCACGCTGTTCGACAAGGTCTGGGACAGCCATGTCGTCGAGCGGCTGCCCGACGGCACCTGCATCCTCTACATCGACCGCCACCTCGTGCACGAGGTGACGAGCCCGCAGGCCTTCGAGGGGCTGCGCATGGCGGGGCGCAAGGTGCGCCGGCCGGACGCGACGATCGCGGTCGTCGACCACAACATCCCGACCACCAATCGGCGCATGGGCATCAAGGAGGAGGACAGCCGCATCCAGGTGGAGACGCTGGAGCGCAACGTCGCCGCGTTCGGCGTGCCGTATATCCCGGTGCTGGACGTGCGCCAGGGCATCGTCCACATCATCGGCCCCGAGCTGGGCATCTCGCTTCCCGGCACCACCATCGTCTGCGGCGACAGCCACACCTCCACGCATGGCGCGCTCGGCGCGCTGGCGTTCGGCATGGGAACCTCCGAGGTCGAGCACGTGCTGGCGACGCAGACGCTGCTGCAACGCCCGGCCAAGAACATGCTGGTGCGGGTGGACGGCAGCCTCGGCTTCGGGGCGACCGCCAAGGACATCGTGCTGGCGATCATCGGCGAGATCGGCACCGCCGGCGGCAACGGCCATGTGATCGAATACGCCGGCGAGGCGATCCGCGCGCTGGACATGGCGGGGCGGATGACCGTGTCCAACATGTCGATCGAGGCCGGCGCGCGGGCCGGCATGATCGCGCCGGACGAGACGACCTTCGCCTACATCAAGGGCCGCGAATTCGCCCCCAAGGACGAGGCGTTCGAGCACGCGGTGGAATATTGGCGCACGCTGCCCTCCGACCGCGACGCCCATTACGACACGACGGTGGTGATGAACGCCGCCGAGATCGCGCCGATGGTCACTTGGGGGACCAATCCGGGCGCGGTGGTGCCGGTGACCGGCGCCGTTCCCGACCCGGCGCAGGCCAAGGACGAGGCCGAGCGGGCGCAGATGCGGCGCATGCTGGACTACATGGCGCTCACGCCGGGCACGAAAATGCAGGACATCAAGGTGGACGTCGTGTTCATCGGCAGCTGCACCAATGGCCGCATCGAGGACATCCGCGCCGCCGCCGCCGTGGCCAAGGGCCGCAAGGTGGCCGAGGGCGTGCGCGCGCTGGTGGTTCCGGGCTCGGGGCTGGTGAAGCAGCAGGCCGAACGCGAGGGGCTGGACCGCGTGCTGCTGGAAGCCGGGTTCGAGTGGCGCGAGGCCGGCTGTTCCATGTGCCTCGGCATGAACCCCGACAAGCTCGCCCCCGGCCAGCGTTGCGCCAGCACGTCGAACCGCAATTTCGAGGGCCGCCAGGGACCGGGCGGACGGACGCACCTGCTCTCGCCGGCGATGGCGGCGGCGGCGGCGGTGACGGGAAGGCTCGCGGATGTGCGGGAGTTGGTGTGATGGACGCGTTCACGACCCTGACCGGAGTCGCCGCGCCGCTGCCGCTGGCGAACGTCGATACCGACAAGATCATCCCGGCGCGGTTCCTTAAGACCATCAAGCGCTCGGGCCTCGGGGTGCATCTGTTCGATACGCTTCGCTTCGACCCGCAGGGCAACGAGCGCCCCGAATTCGTGCTCAACCGCGAGCCGTATCGGCACGCGAAGATCCTCATTGCGCACGAGAATTTCGGCTGCGGATCGTCGCGCGAGCACGCGCCCTGGGCGTTGCTCGATTTCGGCATTCGCTGCGTAATCGCGCCGGACTTCGCCGACATCTTTTTCAACAACTGCTTCAAGAACGGCATCCTGCCGGTGCGCCTGCCGCGCGAAGTCTGCGACATGCTGATCGAGCGATGCGCAACTCGGCGGCAATGCACGGCTCACCGTCGATCTCGAGCGCCAGGTGGTGGTGCGGCCGAACGGCGAGGAGATCGGCTTCGAGATCGACGCTGTTCCGCAAGCACTCGCTGCTGAACGGGCTCGACGACATTGGCCAGACCTTGCAGCACGCGCCCGCCATCGATCGTTTCGAGGCCAAGCGTCTGACCGAGCAGGCGTGGCTGCCGGGGATCCACACGGCCTGATTTTCGCACGTTACTTTCCGTCATGCCCGGCCTTGAGCCGGCCATCCAATGCAGAGCCCGTGCGGCCCGGACGTCTGCTTTGGATGCCCGGCTCAAGGCCGGGCATGACGAGTTCTTCTTGGAGGACTTGGCCCATGCCCGCCAACAAGCGCCTCCTCATCCTCCCCGGCGACGGCATCGGGCCGGAGGTGATGCGCGAGGTGCGGCGCGTCATCGACTGGATGGATCGCCGTCGCGCCATCCGATTCGAGATCACCGAGGATCTGGTCGGCGGCGCCGCGATCGATGCGCAAGGCGCCCCGATCGCCGAGGCGACCATGGAAAAGGCCCGGCAGGCCGACGCCGTGCTGTTCGGCTCGGTCGGCGGCCCGAAATGGGAGAAGCTGGGCTTCGACCTGCGCCCTGAGCTGGCGATCCTGCGGCTGCGTAAGGAGCTCGATCTGTTCGCCAATCTGCGGCCGGCGATCGTGCTCGACCCGTTGGTGGACGCCTCGACGCTGAAGCCCGATGTCGTGCGCGGGCTCGATCTGATGATCGTGCGCGAGAGCACCGGCGGCATCTATTTCGGCGAGCCGCGCGGGGTTGAGACGTTGCCGGACGGGCAGAAGCGCGGATTCGACACCGAGAGCTACACCACCGACGAGATCGAGCGCGTCGCCCGCGTCGGCTTCGAGCTGGCCCGCAAGCGCCGCCAGCACGTCACCAGCGTGGAGAAGGCCAACGTCATGCGCTCGGGGCTATTCTGGCGTGAGACGGTGACGGCGCTGCACGCACGCGATTACGCTGACGTGACGCTCGCGCACATGTACGCCGATAATTGCGCCATGCAGCTGGTCCGCAATCCGCGCCAGTTCGACGTGATCGTCACTTCCAACCTGTTCGGCGATCTGTTGTCCGATCTCGCCTCGATGCTGACCGGGAGCCTGGGAATGCTGCCCTCGGCGACGCTCGGCGCGGTGCAGCCATCGGGCAAACGGCACGCGCTCTACGAGCCGATCCACGGCAGCGCGCCGGACATCGCCGGCAAGGGCATCGCCAACCCGCTCGCGCAGATCCTGAGCTTCGCCATGCTGTTGCGCTACTCCTTCGAGATGGAGGAGGACGCTCGATTGATCGAGACCGCCGCCACCAAGGTGCTGGCGAGCGGGATGCGAACGGCCGACATCATGGCGCCTGGGAGTGCCCGGGTGGGAACGACGGTCATGGGCGAGGCGCTGGTGCGGGAGTTGGACAAGCTGGCGGCCTGACGCGGCTCGCCGCCACCGGATCGCGCCATTTCGCCTCCGCGAGGCCCCAGCCGATCAGTACGAACATCCAGCCACCCATGGGCATCGAGATGAAGGCGCTGGTGGAGGCCAGCGGCCAGACCTGCACGAACACCGACGCGAACAGCGCAACCCGCAGCGGGTCGGGCCGGCGCAGCAGCCCGCGTCCGACCGCGAGCAGCCAGGAGAGGGCTGCGGCCGAGAACAGCGCGAGGCCCGGGAAGCCGCCCTGAGCCAAAGCCTCGAAGTAGAAATTGTGCGGGTGATGGGCGCAGAAAGCCGCGCCGCCGCCGTCCGGCAACCGGCCGTCGAAGGTCGGGCTGAAGTAGCGCGGCAACGCGCAGCCGGTGCGGAACCCGTCCACGCCGCGCCCGGTGATCGGGTGCTGCATGCCGATGTGCCAGGCGCGGGCGTAGAGCTCGCCATACGGAGTGATGGGGAAGGTGTCCATCTGGGCGGTGAATTTGAGCACCAGCCGATGATAGGTCGGCGGCGAGACGACGATCGATCCGGCCACCAGCACCAGTCCGGCGATGCCGCAGGCCAGCACCACCGGCCGCAGCCGGGGCAGCAGCAGCCCGCAGACGACGAAGCCGAGCCCGGTCAGCAGCAGCGGCATCCGCTGGCCGATCAGCACCATGACGACGATGCCGCCGAGCGGCAGCAGATAGGCCAGCAGCTTCGGCGCGATGCCCCGGCGAGCGAGCAGCGCGGCGGCGCCGGGGACCAGCGCCGGGAAGATGATGCGCGACAGCGGCGGGCCGGCGCGGGGTTTGCTGAACGGCCCGGTCAGCTCGCCGTCGCGCCCGCGCGGGTCGCCGCGGAAATTGTGCCCGGTTGCGTATTGCTGCAACGACTCGATCGCGATCCAGGCCGCCGAGACGGTAATGATGCAGCCGAGCCATCGGCGCGATGCGGCGCTGCGCAGAATGGCCGGGCATCGCCGCCAGCAGCACGACGAAACGCAGGATGGCGACGGCCTGCGCGAACCCGCCCCATCCGGCTTCCCCCAGCCCGAGCGCCGGCAGCGGCAGCGAGCAGACGACGAGCCATCCCCACCAGAGCAGCGTCAGCCGCATCCAGGCGGGCCGCAGCCACGAAGCATCGCGCAGCAAGGCGGCACGCAGCAGAAAGCAGAGATCGGCGATGGTGATGGTGGCGTCGGCGACGGCGTGCGCGTGCAGCAGCATCAGCGGCGTAAGCAGCAGGCAAGCAAGCGCGATTCGGTCCAGCCACCCCTCTCCGCCCTCGGCAAATCGCCCACTCCCCGCCCCTCCGGGGCGGAGAGGGCCGGGGTCAGGTGGGGGAGATGCCGCGATGGCCCTACCCATAAACCGCCTCACGATGCCACCAACGGGGAGCGGGTCCCGCAGCGCTTTTCCGCGGCGAGCTCGCGCACCCCCACCTCACCCCGGCCCTCTCCGCCCCCGCGGGGCGGAGAGGGAGACGAGCACCTGCACGGGCCGCCCCGACTCGGCGCGGCGCTGCAACAACCGATACAGGTTCATGACACCCCTTTCGCCGGCGCCGTTTCCGTGCCCCACTGCTAGCCGGAACCGGGCGGGAGGAACAGCATGGAGGTCGAATGGCGGCGGCTGCGCGCCGATGAGCTGCGCGAGGCGGCGAGGCGCGATGCGATCGTCATCCTGCCGGTCGCCTCGATCGAGCAGCACGGGCCGCATTTGCCGGTGGAGACCGACACCATGATCGGCGAGGCGGTGGCGATCGGCACCGCGCGCGCCCTGGATGCGCGCGGGCAGCCGGCATTGTACGCTGCCGGTGCTGTGGACCGGGCTCTCCGAGCATCACATGCCGTTCGGCGGCACGATCACGCTCGACTATCCGGCATTCGCCGCGGTGATCGAGGGCATCGTCCGCTCGGTGGCGCGGCACGGCTTCCGGCGCATCGCGCTTTCCAACTCGCATGGCGGCAACGTCAACGCGCTTGCGCACGATCACCGACGAGCTGACCGTCAAGCTCGACCTGCCGATCGTGTTCTTCACCTATGCGATGGCCGCGCAGCCGGCGATCGCCGGCCTGCTCACCACCCAAGGCGGCGTGCGCCATGCGTGCGAGGCGGAGACGGCGATGATGCTGGCGCTGCGCCCGGAGCTGGTCGCAACGGCACGCATCCCGCCGCGCGCGAACCAGCATGCGGTCGGATGCCGGCCTCGTATCGCTGGCGCAGCTTCGCGGCGACCGGACGCAGACGGGCGTCAGGGGCAATCCCGACGCCGGCACCGCCGAACAAGGCCGCCAGCTGCTCGCGGCGATCACCGAGAGCATGGCCGAGAAACTCGCCGACCCGGCGGTGTGGGATGCCGCCTTTCCGGACCGGGGACGATGAGCGTCGGCTTCGAGTTGAACGGCCGGGCGGTCGAGGTCGCCGATCCCCTGAAGACGCCGCTTCTCGACGTGCTGCGCAACACGCTCGACCTGAGGGGCACGCGCTATGGCTGCGGGCTCGAGCAGTGCGGCAGCTGCATGGTGCTGGTGGACGGCGCGCCGGCGTTTGCCTGCACGCGCGAGACCGGAACCGTCGCCGGACGGCGCGTCACCACCATCGAGGGCCTGGCCGGCACATCCGCTGGTCGCCGCCTTCCTGGACGAGCAGGCGGGCCAGTGCGGCTACTGCCTCTCCGGCATCATCGTCAGCGCCAAGGCGCTGCTGGATCGCCAACCCGCGCCGTCGCGCGCCGAGATCATCGCCGCGCTCGATCCGCATCTATGCCGCTGCGGGGCGCATAATCGGATCATCCGCGGCATCGAGCGCGCGGGGGCGGCGGCACGGGAGAGCACGGCATGAGCGACGCCCCGCTGCCGCCCTCGGTGACGTAACAACCCGCGCCCCGACCGCTGGATACAGGTTCGACCCCGACCGCACGATTGCGCTCGCGGTGGGCAAGGTGGAGATCGGCCAGGGCATTCTCGACCGCGCTTACGCAGATCGCCGCCGAGGAGCTGGACGTGGCGCCGCGCGACATCCGCATCCTGTCGGGCGATACCGACCGCGCACCCGACGAGGGTTCGACCAGCAGCAGTCTGTCAATCGAGGTCTCCGGCGCCTCGGTCCGGCTGATTTCGGCCGAGGTGCGGGCGCGCTATCTCGACCGGCTGGCGCAGCGGCTGAATTGTGCGGTGTCAGAGTTGTCGGTCGCCGAAGGCGCATTCGTGCGCGGTGGCGCGCCGACCGGGCAGGACTATTGGAGCTTCGCGGCCGAGGTGGACTTGGCAGAGCCGGCCACGGGCGCGCGACGCACAAGCCGGCGGCGGAATACCGCGTTGTCGGACGCGATTTCGCCGGGTCGATCTGCCGGCCAAGATTTCGGGCGCGGCGTTCATCCACGACTTGATCCCGCCCGGCACGTTGCATGCGCGGATGTTGCGCCAGCCCTGCCGCGGCGCGCGGTTGTCTTCGCTGGATGAGGGCGCGATCCGCCGCGCCGCCGGCGAACCGATCAACGATTCTGCACACCGCCAATTTCGTCGCCTTGCTGTGCGAGAACGAGACCGCCGTGCAGCGCGCCGCCATCGCCGCGCCGATGCACGCGAATGGGACAATGTTGCGGCGATCGAGCCGGATGCGGATGAGGCAAGCTCGCTGGTCGGCTAGCCCGCCATCGATCGCTCTGGGCGATCCCACCGGCGCTGTCGGACGGCCCGCTTGTCGAGGCGACCTACTCGCGTCCTTACCTCGCCCACGCGGCGCTCGGCCCTTCCTGCGCGCTGGCGGAGGAGCGCGCAGGGCACCTCACCGTCTGGACCCACTCGCAGGCGGTCTACCCGCTGCGCACTTCGCTCGCCAACGTGCTCGGCCGGCCGGCCGAGTCCATTTCGGTCCGCCACGCCCAAGGTGCGGGCTGCTATGGCCATAACGGCGCCGACGACGCGGCGCTGGATGCGGCGATCATCGCCGAGATGGTTCCCGATCGCCCGATCCGCGTGCAATGGCGCCGCGAGGAGGAGTTCGGTTTCGAGCCGGTCGGCCCGGCGCAGGTGGTGACGATCCGCGCGGTTCTGGACTGGCGTGGGCGGCCGTCTGACTGGACGCAGGAAATCTGGTCGGGGAGCCATGTCCAGCGCCCGGCGATGGGCGGCAACATGCTGGGCCACGAGGCGCTGCCGACGCCGCCGCCCGACCCGCGCCCCTTCGAGCCGCCGGAGGCGAACGGCGGCGGTGGCACGCGCAATGCTCGTCCGCTCTACGACATTTCTGCCCGGCGCATCGTCCATCACCTGCTCCGCCGCACCCCCGTCCGCACCTCGGCGCTGCGTGGCCTCGGCGCGCTGGCCAATGTGTTCGCGGCGGAGTGCTTCATCGATGAACTTGCCGAGCGCGCCGGCGCCGATCCCGTCGCCTACCGGCTGTCGATGCTGTCGATGCGCGCGCCCGCGCAGTGATCGAACGCGCGGCGGAGATGGCGGAGTTGGAGCCGACGCGGAGCGGCGGGCAGCGGGCGCGGGCTTGGCCTCGGCTTCGCGCAGTACAAGAACCGCTCGGCTTATGCCGCCGTCATCGCCGAAGTGGAGGTCGAGCAGGAGATCCGCCTCCGCCGCGTCTGGTGCGCCGCCGATGGCGGGCTGATCATCAGCCCCGACGGCGCGCGCAACCAGCTCGAAGGCGGCATCATCCAGGCGGCGAGCTTCACGCTGAAGGAGCAGGTGCGCTTCGACGACCGGGGCATCCGCTCGATCGACTGGTCGACGCTATCCGATTCTGCGCTTCTCCGAAATCCCGGAGATCGAGATGGCGCTGCTCGATCGCCCCGACCAGCCCTCGCTCGGCATGGGCGAGTGCGCGATTGGCCCGACCGCCGCCGCCATCGGCAATGCCGTCGCGCACGCTCTCGGCGCCCGCCTGCGCGAGCTGCCGCTCACCCGCGAGCGGGTTGCGGCGGCACTGGCGCATAGCGGGGGTAGAGCGGATAAGCGAAGCGCCATCCGCCATCGCAACGGCGGCGGATGACGCTTCGCTCTTCCGCCCTACAACGCTCTAATCTAATAACGATACAGCTCCTGCTTGAACGGCCCGCTCGGCGCGACACCGATATAATCGGCCTGCTTCGGGCTCAGCCGCGTAAGCTTGGCGCCGATCTTCGCCAGATGCAGCGCCGCCACCTTCTCGTCGAGCGCCTTCGGCAGGTATACACCTTGCGCCCGTATTGGCCGGCCGGGGCGGTGAACAGCTCGATCTGCGCCAGCACCTGGTTGCGTGAACGAGGCGCTCATGACGAAACTCGGATGGCCGGTGGCATTGCCGAGGTTTACCAGCCGTCCCTCGCTCAGCAGGATCAGCCGCTTGTCATCCGGGAACACCACCTCGTCCACCTGCGGCTTCACGTTCTCCCAGCGGAAATTGCGCAACGCTTCGATCTGAATCTCGGAATCGAAGTGGCCGATATTGCAGACGATCGCCCGATGCTTCATCGCCCGCATATGGTCGAGCGTGATCACATCGACATTGCCGGTCGCGGTCACGAAGATATCGCCAACCGGCGCCGCGTCATCCATGGTGACGACCTGATATCCCTCCATTCGCCGCCTGTAGCGCGCAGATCGGATCGACCTCCGTCACCATCACCCGGCAACCGGCGTTGCGCAGGCTGGACGCGGAGCCCTTGCCGACATCGCCGAAGCCGTTCACCACCGCCAACTTGCCGGCCATCATAACGTCGGTTCCGCGGCGGATGGCGTCCACCAGCGACTCGCGGCAGCCGTAAAGGTTGTCGAATTTGGACTTGGTCACGCTGTCGTTGACGCTGATCGCCGGCACCAGCAACGTGCCGTCACGCTCCATGTCGCGCAGCCGATGCACGCCGGTCGTGGTCTCCTCCGAAAGGCCGCGCATGTCGGCCAGCATTTCGGGATACTCGTCGTGCATCAGCTTGGTCAGATCGCCGCCGTCATCGAGGAGCAGGTTCGGCGTCCAGCCGTCCGGTCCGCGCACCGTCTGCTTGATGCACCACCAGAAACCTCCTGGTCCATGCCCTTCCAGGCGAACACCGGAATGCCCGCCGCCGCCACGGCCGCGGCGGCCTGATCCTGGGTGGAGAAGATGTTGCAGGATGACCAGCGCACGCTGGCGCCGAGTGCCATCAGGGTATCGATCAGCACGGCGGTCTGCACGGTCATGTGCAGGCAGCCGGCGATGCGCGCGTCCTTGAGCGGTTTCGAGACGCCGAATTCGGCGCGCACCGCCATCAGCCCGGGCATCTCGTCCTCGGCCATGGCGATCTCCTTGCGGCCCCATCCGGCAAGTGAGATGTCCTTGACCCTGAAATCATCGCTATCGGCCATCGCGCGGTTCCTTCGATTTGGTGGCGGACCCTATAAGGCCCGGGGCAGCGTGCGCAATGGCGGCTTGACCGCTCCCTGCCTGCGCGCTAGAGCCGGGGGGCGCGGAGGCAACCGACGCCGCCCGGCTCGGTTCTCTGGAAGTCCCGCAGGAGAGCGCCCGATGGCCACCGATCCCACCACCGCCCACCCCCGCCCGCCGATGCCCGAGCAACAACAGTCGCCGCCCGGACACGAGGCGGAGATGAACCCCAAGGTCGATCATGGCGAGACCAGCTACAAGGGAAGCGGCAAGCTCACTGGGCGTGCGGCACTGATCACCGGCGCCGATTCGGGGATCGGCCGCGCCGTCGCCATCGCCTTCGCACGCGAGGGCGCGGACGTGCTGATCGCCTATAAGAACGAGCATGATGACGCGCGAGGAGACGGCGCAATCGGATCGAGCAGGCGGGCCGTCGCGCCGTATTGATGCCGGGCGATGTCTCGCAGCCGGCGCATTGCCGCGCGCTCGTCGAGCGCATGATGCGCGAATTCGATCGAGTCGATGTCCTGGTGAACAACGCCGCGATGCAGCGCACGCATCAAAGCATTGACGAGATCAGCGACGAGGAATGGGACGCCACCTTCCGAACCAATATCTACGCGCATTTCTATCTCGCCAAGGCGGCGATCCCGCACATGAAGCCGGGAGCCTCGATTATCGGCACCTCATCGGTGAACGCCAAGACGCCGTCGCCGTCGCTGCTCGCCTACGCCACCACCAAGGGCGCGATCGCCAACTTCACCGCCGGCCTGGCGCAGCTGTTGGCGGAGAAGGGCATTCGGGTGAACGCGGTCGCCCCGGGGCCGATCTGGACGCCGCTGATCCCCTCCACGATGCCGGCCGAGCACGTGAAGAGCTTCGGCAAGAACACGCCGATCGGCCGCGCCGGGCAGCCATCGGAACTTGCAGGCGCCTACGTCTTTCTCGCCTCCGACGAAGCGAGCTACATCTCCGGCGCGCTGATCCCCGTAACCGGCGGGCGGCCGATGTTGTAGACGCTCACGTCTCGCTTCCACCGGCACAGAAAAAATCGCGGCAGCTCGTCCGGATAGGGGGTGAAGTCGAGGTTGCGCGCGAAGCCGTAAGTGACGGTGTAGGTGTAGAGCGGCAGCCAGTAGGCGCGCGCGGTGATCGCATGGATGGCGCGTGCGTAGTCGCTTGCGCGTCGCGCTGCATCACGCGTGGCGCCGGCGTCCTCGATCTGATTGCGGATCTCCGGGTCGCGCGTATAGTCCTCGGCGGTGAAGCCGAAGAAATGCGGCAGGATGGCGGAGACGTCGTTGATCGAGTAGCTGCCCCAGTCGCCGGCCTGCATCCGCGTCTCGCCCTCGATGGAGCGCAACACCACCTCGCCGGGCGGCAATTGGATCACTTGCGCGTCGATGCCGACGGCGCGGAGATATCTCTTGCATCGCCGCCGACCAGGCGGGTGGTTCGTAGGTGACGAGATGGACGGCGAACCCGTGCGGGTATCCGGCTTCGGCGAGCAGCACCCGGGCGCGAGCCGGGTCATAGGCGTAGCGCACGGCGGCCGCGGCATCGCAGCCGATCTGCGAAGGATAGCACGGTGCATCGAGCGCGCGGGCGCCCGGGCCGACCAGGTCCCGCGCCATGGCGGCCCGGTCGATGCCGCAAAAGATCGCTTCGCGCACCTTCTCATCGGTGAGCGGGTTGGCACCGGTGCGACCGGCGGCGTCCAGGGAAATATAGCCGATCCGCATCGATTCCGCCTGCTCGGCCCGGAACCGCGGATCGCGGTTGATCGCCGCCATGCGTTCGGTATCAAATTTCCAGATCCAGTCGGCGCTCCCACCCAACAGATCGGCAACCTCCGTCGTGTGATCGGGCACCGCTCGGATCACCAGCCGTTCGATCGCCGGCCGTCCCTTCGGGCTGTCCGCGTAATAGGCGTCGAAACGCGCAGCTCGATCGGGTCTTGTGTGGCGGCCACGCGGTATGGGCCGGTGCCGACGGGCGCGCGGGCGAAGCCGTCGGCGCCGACCCGCTGGCGATACGACTTCGGCCAGATCCAGATCGCCATGGCGAAATACTCAAGCGCCGACGGCATCGGCCGCCGGAACCGCACCCGAACCCGCATATCGTCCAGCTCATCGGCGCCTTCCAGCCAGTTATAGATACTGGGGGCGGAAAGCCGCCGGTCGGAGGCGACGTTGTTGATCGTGTAGGCGACATCTTCAGGGCCGAACGGGTCGCCATTGTGCCAGCGCACCCCCGATCGCAGCGTGAACACGAGCGCCCGATCGCCTTCCCATGTCCAGGAGGTCGCGAGCAGGCCGCGGGGCACGAATGTGCCGGGATCGCGATAGACCAGCGTGTCCCAGACCTCGTGCGCCAACACGAAACCGGCGCGCGACTGGTTGGCGTACGGGTCAAGATTGGGCACCACGTCCCGCCAGGAGATGCGCAGCGTTGCGGGCGCGGCACGCGCCGGTCGGATGGCGGCGAGCAGGGGCAGCAGCATCGCCGTGCGGCGGGTGAGGCTCACGCCCGCCCTTGGCGCGCCGCGTGCGCCTGCAAATGACACCACGCCACCCGCAGCATCGGCGCCCCCAGACCCGCCGCCCGGGAACGCGCCAGCATGTCGCCCACGATGGGCGCGCCTTCGTCCGGGCCGCCGCGCTCCACATCGCGCAGCATCGAGGCGGCAAAGGTGGAGCCGCGCTCGGTCAGCAGTCCGCGTGCGCGATCGAGGACAGCCGGGCGGGCGGGGTGCCCGGCGACGGCGGCCACCGCGTCGCATTCGGCCAGCGTCGCCAGCATCAGCGCCTCCCCGTCATCGGCCTGCATGATCTCGCCGACGGTTGCGCGCATCAGGCAGGTCATGGCGGCCATGGTCGCCAGCATAACGAACTTTTCCCACATCTCCTGAACGATGTCGTCGCTGGCGCGGCAATCGAAGCCGCCGGCCGCATCGACGAAGTCGGCGACCAGGCGCTCCTGCCCCGGCGCGCGGGCGCCGAGGATCAGCGTGTGCAGCCGGTTCAGGTGCCGCACCTCGCCGGTCGGCGCGAGCGTCGCCGCGATCTGACAAAGTCCTCCTGCGACCGCCGCGCGTCCGAAGGCGGCATCCAGGCGATCCAGGTGGCGCATTCCGTTCAGCATCGGGACCACCCGGGCCCCGTTCGCGACCGCCGGCGCGATATCGTCGATTGCCGGGTCAAGGTCGTAGGCCTTGCAGGTCAGCAGCACGGCGTCGTGGCGCCCGTCATCGGCGAGCGACTCCGGGCCGATGAAGCGCACGGCGCGGTCGATGTCGCCTTTGGCGCTGCGCACCATCAGCCCGTCGCGGGCAAGCTGCGCCGCCCGACCGGGGCGCACCAGAAACGTGACGTCGGCGCCCGCCTCGGCCATGCGGCCGCCGAAATAGCCGCCGATGCCACCGGCGCCGAGCACGAGCAAGCGCATCGTCTCAGGTCCAGCCGGCCGGGGCGGCGAAGGGGTGCAACTGCTCGATCAGCGCCGCCGTTTGGATCGTGGTGCGATCGCCGAACAGCGGGCCGACGATCTGCACGCCGATCGGCAAACCGTCGGCCGACATCCCGATCGGCGCCACCGAGGCCGGCAGGTGATAGCCGCAGGTGATGCCGGGCCAGAACAGGAGATCGTTATAGGCAAACCCGCGGCCGTCGATGACGTGGCTGCGTTCCCAAGGGTTGCCCTCCTGCATGTGCGGCAGGGCCGGGTCGGCGAACGCCGGGCAAAGCAGTACGTCCCAGTCATGGAAGAACGCCGACCAGGCGCGGCGAATTTGATGACGGCGTTCGTTGGCGCGCAGCCATTCCCGGTGCAACATATCCGTGGCGCGGAGGAACATCGCATCGGCGCTCATGTCGGCCGGGTCGAGCCGCGCCTTGCCTTCCCGCTTGTGCGCCAACGCCTCCTCCGGCAGCCGCGCACTGAGCGCTGCATCGAGCATGGTCACATAAAGTCGGAACGCCTCCGCGGTATCGAACTCCGGCCGTGCCGCGCGGCTGACCACCGCACCGCTACGCTCCAGCTCATCGGCCAGCGCCTCGATCGCGGCCACGGTGTCGCGGCTGGTGGCCTGACCGGACTCCTCCGCCCAGACCGCAATTCGCATGTCACGCAGGCCGGATACGCGCGGCCCCGGCAGATTCAACGTGAGGGCGGTCTCGATGGGATCGGGTCCGGCCAGCGCGTCCAGTGCGAGCGCCAGGTCGCGCGCCGAGCGGGCCAGCGGACCGAGCACCGAAATATCGGTCATCGCCGTCGCGCCGACCAGCGAGTGCCCGCGCATCGGGCACAGGCCCCAGGTCGTCTTATGGCCGAAGATGCCGCAAAAATGCGCGGGCACGCGGATCGAGCCGCCGATGTCCGTCCCGATCTCCAACGCCGACAGGCCGGCGGCCACGGCGGCGGCGGCGCCCCCCGAACTGCCGCCCGGCGTGCGGTCGGTGTTCCACGGGTTCGAGGAGGCGCCGTAAACCGGATTATAGCTCTGCCAATCGGCCAACCCGACCGGCACGTTGGTCTTGCCGAACACCACCGCGCCGGCGGCCTCGATGCGCTGCACCGCCAGCGCGTCCTGCTCGGCGCGATGACCGCGCCGCTCCTCGTAACCCCAGGTGGTCGGGTGCGGGTCGAGGTCGAAGCTCTCCTTCACCGTCATCGGCACGCCGAACAGCGGTGCCCCATTGCGCCTCGCCCCCTGGTCGAGAGAGCGGGCGCGGACGCGGGCGCGCTCGAAGTCGCGCACCACGACGGCATTGAGGCGCCGGTCCAACCGCTCGACCCGGCCGATGAAATGGTCGAGCAGTTCGAGGCAGCCGATCTCGCCGGCACGCGCGATTTCGGCGAGCCGCCAGGCGGGGAGGAAGGTCGGGTCCATGCGGGCCTCACGCGATCGATGAGTTGAAGGCGCCGCCGTCGAGCAAGAGATTATGCCCGACGATGAAGCCCGAAGAGGCGGCGCACAGGAACGCGCACGCCTCGCCGAATTCGGCCGGATCGCCGACGCGTCCGGCCGGGTTCTCCTGGCCGCGCGCCGCCAGCTCCTCCTCCAACGTGCGATTGTTCCGCTGCGCCAGATGCGCCGCACCGCTGCGCAACCGGTCGGTCAGGAAGGGCCCGGGGAGGATGTTGTTGATGGTGACGTTGTGACGCGCCACCTGCCGCGCCAGGCCGGCCACGAACCCGGTGAGCCCGGCGCGCGCGCCGTTGCTCATGCCGAGCTGCGGGATCGGCGACTTCACCGAGGCCGAGGTGATGTTGACGATGCGCCCGAACCGGCGCGCGATCATGCCGTCGACCACCGTCCTGATCATGAAGATCGGCGCCAGCATGTTGGCGTCGAGCGCCTTGATCCAGGCCTCGCGGTCCCATTCGCGAAAGTCCCCGGGAGGCGGACCGCCGGCGTTGTTCACCAAAATGTCCGGCTCCGGGCAGGCGGCGAGCGCCGCGGCGCGGCCGGCTTCGGTGCTGATATCGCCGACCGCGGGGGTGACGCGAACTCCGGTGGCATCGGCGATCTCGCGCGCGGTGCGCTGAAGCTCGGCTTCGGTGCGGGCGGTGATGACCAGTTCCACACCCTCGCGGGCGAGCGAGAGAGCGCAGGCGCGGCCCAACCCCTTGCTCGCCGCGCAGACGATGGCCTTGCGGCCCCTGATCCCGAGGTCCATGGGTCTCCTCCCTGTTTCTCAACCGTTGACGGCGACCGTCTCCAGTATCCGTCGCGCCGCCCCCGGGATGGGCGTCGGCGTTTGTGCGCCGCGCTCGACGAAGACATGCACGAAATAGCCCTCGGCGGCGGCGATGTCCTCATCCTCGCGGAACAGCGCGAGCTCATAGCGCGCCGAGCTGGTGCCGAGTATGCGCGACCCGCAGCCCGACGGTGATCCGGTCCGGCCAGGCGACCGAGCGATAATAGCGGCACTGCACCTCCGCCACCACGCAGTGCACCGGTCCGTCCAGCAGGTCCACCGCGCCGGTGGACATCTCGAAATAGGTCACGGCGGTGTCGAAGAACGAAAAGTAATTGACGTTGTTCACGTGGCGGAACACGTCGTTGTCGATCCAGCGCGTGGTGATGGGGTGAAACCACCGATAGTCGGCCCGATGTCCGGGTTTGGTTCGGCTCATGGCCGGTATAGAGCCGGTTTGGCCGGCCGCGTCCACCGGAGCCGCTCATGCCGCCATTCGCCCGCCGAGACGGCCGGGGAGCAAGCTCCCGGGTCCGATCTCACTCCGTCGCTGGCGCCAATCGGCGCAACGGTCGGATGCAGGGCTGACCAGCACCGAAGCCCTGGCATATGCCTGTGTCATGCCGCCTTCGATCTGTTAAGTCCGGCAAAAAAGGGTATATGTCGGCGCGAATGGCAAAAGTGGCTCGTATGGCAACTCATCGCGCTAAGATCATCCAGGGAGGGAGACTTCTCGTTCCGGCGGAGTTGCGCCGCCAGCTCGGCGCTGAATACGGGCGATAGTGTCGTTCTGAATGTCGCCGATGGCGAATTGCGGGTCCGTTCGCTCAAGGCGGCGATCGAGCGGGCGCAGGCGCTGGTGCGAAGCTACGCTACACCCGGCGAAAGCATGGTGGATGAGCTGATCCGAGAGCGCCGCGCGGAAGCCGTCCGTGAATGAGGAACTCGTCGTCCTCGACGCATCTGCATTGCTCGCATTGCTTTTAGCCGAGGCGGGAAGCGATCGCGTCGGGGCGTGCCTGTCTCGCGCCGCCATAAGCGCCGTGAACCCCGCCGAAGTGGTTTCCAAGCTGGCGGAACGCGGAGTTCCCGAGAATGGAATCCGGGCCGCGTTGGATGACCTCGATCTTGATATCCGTTCATTCGACACGAACGCGGCATTCAAGTCGGGCCTGCTCAGGGTGTCCACGCGCGCACTCGGGCTGGCGCTCGGAGATCGGGCTTGTGTCGCGCTGGCGATGCAGCTCGGTGCGAAGGCGCTAACTGCGGATCGCACCTGGGCCGGCTTAAATCTTCAGGGATTTACGATGGAGATGATTTGTTAGGTGCTCACCGCGTCGCAGGCGCCAGTCGGCGCAATAGTCGGATGCAAGGAAGGCTGACCAGCACCGCCCACAATTTCCCCACCACCTGCCCGGCCAGGAATTGCAAGCTCCCGAACGCCAGCCAGAGGAAGGCGATCGAATCGACGCACAAGCCGAACACGGCCGAGGCCAGCACGGCCGTCACCAGGCCGCGCCGTTGCAACGGCGTGTAGATCGCAAAATCGGTGAGCTCGCTCAGCAGGAAGGCGGTGCCGGAAGCCAATACCAGCGGCGCCGGCGCGACCAGCGCCGACAGGAGGGTGCCGGCGACGATCGCCCCGAGCCCCCACATGACGCCGAGGCAGCGTTGCACCACGTCGCGCAGCACCAACGCCGCTCCCACCGTCACCACCCCCGAGGGCGCCATCAGCCCCGGTGCCACCGGCACCAGACACGGCGCGCCGGGCGGGCACACCGTTCCGACATGGAAGATCATCCAGTTGGCGAGCGGGATCAGACCGAGGAAGCAGATGAAGGCCGCGAAGCCGACCGGCCGGGCCGCGTCGGTCATGCGTGCGGGTAGCTCGCCACCTCGATCAGATTGCCGTCCGGGTCGCGGCAATAGACAGAGCGCATCGGGCCGAGGGCGCCCTGACGCTCGCCCGGACCCTGGACGATCGTCACCTGCTCGGCTTGCCAATGCGCCACCACATCATCGAGCGGCATCGCGGTGACGAAACAGAGATCGGCGGCGCCGGGGGTATCGCAGAGCCCGGTGATCCAAGCCGCATCGGCCGTCACCGGACGAAGATTGATCTTCTGATCGCCGAAATGCAGCGCCGTTCGTCGGTCTTCGCCGAACGTCTCGCGACCCATTCCCAAAACCTTCTCATACCATGCCGCCGTGGCTTCGACGTCACGGACGTTCAGTACCACATGGTCAATGCCGTCGATCTCGATCGCCATGGCTAACCCGACCCGTCGTAGAAATCGTTGCCCTTGTCGTCGATGATGATGAAGGCCGGGAAGTTTTCCACCTCGATGCTCCAGACCGCCTCCATCCCGAGCTCGGGATATTCCAGAACTTCGACCCGGCGGATGCAGTCTTGCGCCAGTCGCGCCGCCGACCCGCCGACGCTGCCGAGATAAAAGCCGCCGTTCGCCTTGCAGGCGTCGCGCACCGCACGCGCACGATTGCCCTTGGCGAGCATCACCAATGACCCGCCGGCGGCCTGGAACTCGGCCACGTAGCTGTCCATTCGCCCCGCCGTGGTCGGCCCGAAGCTACCGGTGGCGAACCCCTCCGGCGTCTTCGCCGGTCCGGCGTAGTACACCGGATGATCCCTGAAGTAGCCGGGCAGGCCCTCGCCGCGATCCAGCCGCTCCTTCAGCTTGGCATGCGCGATGTCGCGCGCCACCACCATGGTTCCGGTGAGCGCGAGGCGCGTCTTCACCGGATGGCGCGACAGCTGCGCGCGTATCTCGGACATGGGCCGGTTGAGGTCCACCGCGATGCCGCCCGCCGAGCCGGGCTCGACTTCGGGCAGATATTTCGCCGGATCGGTCTCCAACTGCTCGAGAAACATGCCGTCGGCCGTAATCTTGGCCAGAATCTGCCGATCCGCCGAACAGGAGACGCCGATGCCCACCGGCAGGCTGGCGCCATGGCGCGGCAGCCGGATCACCCGCACGTCGTGGCAGAAATACTTGCCGCCGAACTGCGCGCCGATGCCCATGGTCCGGGTAAGCTCATGCACCCGCGCCTCCATATCCGGGTCGCGGAAGGCATGGCCGGCCTTGCTGCCGGCGGTCGGCAGACTGTCGAGCCAGCGGGTCGAGGCGAGCTTCACGGTCTTCAACGTTGCCTCGGCCGAGGTGCCGCCGATGACGACCGCCAGATGATAAGGCGGACAGGCCGACGTCCCCAGCGTCTTGATCTTGGTCTCCAGGAAGCCGAGCAGCCGCTCGGGCGAGAGGATTGCGCGCGTCTCCTGGAACAGGAAGGTCTTGTTGGCCGAGCCGCCGCCCTTGGCGACGAACATCAAATGGAACTCGTCGGCATGATCGTGGCCGGGAGCGGCGGCGATGTCGAACTGCACCGGCAGGTTGTTGCCGGTGTTCACCTCCTCGAACATGGAAAGCGGCGCCATCTGCGAGTAGCGCAGATTGGTCTCGGTGTAGGTGCGGTGCACCCCGAAGGCCAGCGCCGCCTCCTCGTTGCCGTCCACCCAGACCCGCTGGCCCTTTTTTCCGAACACGATCGCCGTTCCGGTGTCCTGGCACATCGGCAGGATGCCGCCGGCGGCGATATTGGCGTTCTTCAGCAGATCGAAGGCGACGAAGCGATCGTTCTCGGACGCCGCCGGATCGTCGAGGATCGCGCGCAGCTGACGGAGATGGCCGGGACGCAGCAGGTGAGACACCTCCCGGAACGCCCGGAACGCCAGTTCGCTGAGCGCCTCGGGCGCAATCCGCAGCACCGTCTCGCCGTCGCACGTCGCCCGCCGCACGCCCGCGATGTCGAGCCGGCGCCAATTCGTGCGGTCGGGGCCGAGCGGGAACATCGGCGCGTAGGCGAACCCCGGAGGGCGGGGCATGGGCGCGTTCATCAACGGTCTCCGCGATCAATCCTTGCCCGGCGGGCGACGGCGGAAGGCGTCGAGACTAACCACCTGCGGGGTCTCGGCGGCCTCGGCGTCGGGGGCGGCATCGGGCACCAGCCGCACGGCGGGGGGCGGCGACGGCTGTTCGGGCGCCGGCGGCGCTTCCGGCTGCTCGGGGCGAAACCGCATCCCGTAGCGCACATGCGGGTCGGCGAACGCGATGACGGCGCCGAGCGGCACCACCAGGGTGGACGGCACGCCGCCGAACGACAGCCCGACGCTGAACCGGCGCGCCTCCTCGTCCACCCGCAGATCCCAGAACTGGTGTTGCAGGACGATCGTCATCTCCTGCGGATACTGGGCGCGCAGCCGCGGCGGGATGACGACGCCGGGATGGTCGGTGCGGAAGGTGACGTAGAAATGGTGCTCGCCCGGCAGTCCGCCCTCGGCGGCCGCACTCAGCGCGCGCACCACCACCCCGCGCATCGCCGCCTCGGTCCAGTCCTCGTAGGGGAGCAGGCTCTCGACTTCCGGGAGCTGTTCGTCGGTCATGGGTGAAAGAAATAGCGTGGCCGCCGGCCGGTTGGAAGCGTGGGGGGCTTCTGTTGCCCGGTGCCCCCCGAACCGCGCTTACCGTTTATGCGACGGCAGCGAGCGCCACGTTGTCGTTGGCACTTGAGGATTGGCCCGATAACGGCGGAACCATGCCGGGCAAAAAGCCTGTCTTTACCGCGCGTGTCGAGCCTGTTTCGCCCCCCGATCGCCCCCGACGGGGCTGGTGGAGGCGCCGGGCACTGCCCCCGGGTCCACAACGCTTATTCCACATGCCGTTTATCGCCATAGCCGACTTGCGCCGGCGCTCCGTATATAAGGGAGGCGATTCGAAATGTGGAGTCGCGCGTGCCCCTGACCCCCGTACAGCATCGCGAGATCGAAGCCGCCCGCGGACGCGCCGCCGACACCTTGCGGCCGACCGTGCCGGCGCTGGAGGCGATGCTGTTCCGGGCGCTGCCGGTGCTCGATCATGGCTTCGTGCGGGTGATCGACTACATGGGCGACGACGGCGCGATCGTCCAGGCGGCGCGTGTCTCCTACGGGCGCGGCACGCGCCGCGTCACCGAGGATGCCGGGCTGATTCGCTATCTGATGCGGCACCGCCACTCGACCCCGTTCGAGATGTGCGAGATCAAATACCACGTGAAGCTGCCGATCTTCGTCGCCCGGCAGTGGATCCGCCATCGCACCGCCAACGTGAACGAAATCTCCGCCCGCTATTCGGTGCTGGACCGGGAGTTCTATCTTCCCGCCCCCGAGCACCTGGCGGCGCAGTCGTCGGTGAACCGACAAGGCCGCGGCGCCGTGCTGGCGGCGGCGGAGGCGGAACGCGTCCTCGATCTGCTGCGCGCGGACGCGGCGCGCTGCTACGATCACTACGCCTGGATGCTGAACGAGGATGAGCCGGAGAAGCCCGCCGACCCGGCGCGCGCCGGGCTCGCGCGGGAGTTGGCGCGGATGAATCTGACGCTCAACACCTATACCCAGTGGTACTGGAAAACCGACCTGCACAATCTGCTGCATTTCCTCGCGCTGCGCGGCGATGCGCATGCGCAATACGAGATCCGCGCCTATGCCGAAGCGATGCGGGAGACCGTGCGCGCCTGGGTGCCGGCCGCCTTTGCCGCTTTCCTGGACTACCGACTGGGCGCCGTCACGCTGTCGGCGCCGATGCTCGCCGTGGTGCGACGGATGATCGCCGGCGAGCGCGTGACGCAGGAGGCAAGCGGGCTCGGCAAACGCGAATGGAGCGAGCTGGCGGCGGCGCTGGGAGAGAACTGAACAGGCAAGCCCTTGCGCGCCTCTTCGTTCCTTGCCTGAATGCCGGCCGCCCCGGCTGGATCGGCCTGCCGGCATCTTCAGGAGGTCGCATGTTCCGTCGATCGCTGCTCGCCGTCACCATCCTCGCTGCCGCCGGCCTGGTCACGACGGCAAGCGCACAGCAAACCACCACCGCGCCGGCTACGACCAACGGCGCACCCGCCTCAAGCGCCGGCATGGTGCAGAACGACTCCTTCAAGGCCACCATGAACGGCTCGCAGGAGAGCCCCGCTACCGCCTCCAAGGGGACCGGGACGGCGACCGCGCAGCTGAACCCGACCACGCACAAACTGACCTACACGGTGCGCTGGCAGGGCCTGAACGGGCCGGCGACGGCGGCGCACTTCCATGGCCCGGCCGCGCAAGGCCAGAATGCCGGCGTCGTGGTCCCGCTCGGAAACAATCCGAAGAGCCCGATCAGGGGCACCGCCACTCTGACGCCGGAGCAGCAGCAGCAGCTCATGTCCGGTCAGTGGTACGTGAACGTGCACACCAAGCAATTCCCCGCCGGCGCCATCCGCGGCCAGATGGAACCGGCGAGCAGCAGCTAGGCTACCTCGGCGGGTGAGGGCCGCGCGCCCAAAAGTCGCAGCGCGCGGTCCACCCACTGCGCCGTCAGCTTCTCCTGCGCGGTGTTCTGCCCCAGCCGCTCATGCAGCGCCGCAAAGTCCACCTGGTCCAGCGCCTGATCCTGGTTGAAGCAGGAGAACACCACGCTGCGCTCGCCGCTCGCCGGATCGACATGCGGTTGCAGACATTGCGCGCAGACCTCCTTCATCATGCACTGCATCGGGCTGTTGATCGACCCCACGGCCCGCGCGCCGGGCTTCAGGAACGGCGCCAGAATGGCGTGCCGCGCCGCGCCGACGGCGCGCATCATGCCGTCCGAGCCGATCACGATCATCTCGTCGGCATCGGCGAGCGGGATGGCGGGCGGGCCGAGCCGTCCCTCGGCATAGGCCGACATCGCTTGAACGATATTGCCGACGAAGCCGCGATCCTGCGGACGCGCGGGGTTGGGCACGAATCCCGGCGCCTCGTCGCAGCACCAGACGACGACATCGGCGGCGCGCTCGATGTCGGCGGTCTTGTAGCGGTCCCGCATCTGCTTGTAGCCGGCGAAATAGATCACTCGCGAGCCCGCCGCGCGCAGCGCCGCGCCGATCGAGAACAGCACGGCATTGCCCAAGCCGCCGCCGACCAGCGCCACCGTCGCGTTCGCCATGATCTCCGTCGGCGTCCCGGTCGGCCCCATCAGCACCACCGGCTCGCCGGGGCGTAGCGCGGCACAAAGATCGGAGCTACCGCCCATCTCCAGCACGATCACCGACACCAGGCCGGCCTCCGAGTCGGTCCAGGCGCCGGTCATCGCCAGCCCCTCCATGGTCAGCACGGTGGCACCAGAAGGCTCGTCGAGCCGCGGCGCCAACATCTCGTAATTCTGCAAGCGGTAGAACTGACCCGGCCGGAAGGCGCGCGCGGCGGCCGGCGCACGGACCACCACCTCGACGATGGTCGGCGTCAGCCGATGCACCGCATGGACCGTGGCGCGCAATTCGTCGCGACAGCGCGCCAGCAGCGCCGCGCCGGAGACGGCCGTCGGCGGCCGCGCCGACAATGCGCGCGTCACCACCGGATAGCCCCGCTTAGCGCCGCCCATGGCCTTCACCACGTTGCCGAAGAAGCTCGGGTGCAGGTCGCCGAAGAAGCTGATGAAGCGCCCGTCGGGGGCGCGGTGCATCAGTACTTGCGCCGTTTCCGGCTTGGCGAAGGCGCGCGCCGGCGTGACCGGATTGCCGTCCTCGTCCAGCGCCTGGAAATACTTGCCGTCCAGAAGCACCCGGCGATCCTCGCGCGCCAGCACGGTGTTGGGCTGGGTGCCGGCGGCGACCAGGATGGCGCGGGCCGGCAGATTTTGCTCCGACCCGTCGGCGCGCGCGACGCGCAGGCCGGCGGCGTGGCCGAAGCGGTCCACCTCCACCGCTCGCGGCGTGAGATACTCGGCGAAGCGCACCCCCTCCTCCAGCGCCTTGGCGACCTCCTCGTGATTCAGCGTGTAGGAGGGGCTGTCGATCAGCCGCCGCCGATAGGCGATGGTCGCCCCGCCCCATGCATCGAGCAGCGGGGCGAGCGCCGGCGCCCTGCCCTGCTTCGCCGCCGCCGCACGCTCGTCCCCGATCGCAGCCGCATGGGCCAGGAACTCGTCGGCGATCTCCGCCTCCTCGGCGGTCCAGGCGCGGCGCACCTCCGCCTCGCCCCGCTCGGCCGCCAGCGTGCGGTAGCGGGCGGCGAATTTCTCCACCTGGCGCACATAGTAGGCGAGGCTCTCGGTCGCGGTGTCGATCGCCGTCAGCCCGCCGCCGATCACCACAACGGGCAGCCGCAGTTGCAGGTTGGCGATCGAGGCGGTCTTGGCGGCGCCGGTGAGCTGCAACGCCATCAGGAAGTCCGAGGCCGCGCGCACGCCGCGCGCGAGCCCGTTCGGAATGTCGAGGATGGTCGGCCGCCCGGCGCCCATGCAGAGCGCGATGTGATCGAAGCCCATCGCCAGGGCGTCGTCGATCGACAGCGTGGCGCCGCCGCCGAAGCGCACGCCGCCGAAATGGGCGAATTGCGGACGCCGTTCCAGAAGCAGGCGCACCAGTTTCAGGTAGTTCTTGTTCCAGCGCACCGTGATGCCGTATTCGGCGACGCCGCCGAACCCCGCCATCACCCGGTCGTCGAGGTTCTCGAACAACGATTCGGCGCGCTCGATCGGCCGCGTCGGGTCGAAGCCCAGCGGCTCGATCTTCAGCCCGTCGATGGCGACGATGGTGTGGCCGTCGTTCATCAGGTGGTGCGCCAGGGTAAACCCCGCCGGGCCGAGACCGACGATCAGCACCTTGCGGCCGCTGTCGGGCCGCGGCAGCGGGCGTCGGATGTCGAGTGGGTTCCAGCGCGTCAGCAGGCTGTAGATCTCGAACCCCCAAGGCAGCGCCAAAACGTCCTTGAGGATCGAGGTCTCGGCCTGCGGGATGTCCACCGGCTCCTGCTTCTGGAAGATGCAGGCCTTCATGCAGTCGTTGCAGATGCGATGACCGGTCGCCGCCATCATCGGGTTGTCCACCGCGATCGCGGCGAAGGCGCCGAGCACGCTGCCTTGCGCGCGCAGCGTGTGCATCTCGCTGATCTTCTCGTCGAGCGGGCAGCCCGTCAGCGGAACGCCGAAGGCGGATTTCTGATAGCCGCCGGTCTTACGCTCCTTCAGGCCCTTGCTGCACGAAATCCTTCTCCTGGGTGTGGCACCAGATGCAGTAGTTCATCTGATCGAGAGCCTGCTGCGGTCCCATCCCCGCATCGGTCAGCCCGAACCCGTCGCGATGCCGCCATGCCGTCTCGGGCAGGCGCAGCATGGTCACGCCCTCGCGCTCGATCGTCTCCACCGGAACCAGATGCATCGGGTCGATCTTGTGCGGAACCCGGAACAGCGTCCCGCCCGCGTGCGCCGCGCGTCCCGCCGGCGTGAGAGTGGCCCAAGCGGCGTAGCGCGCGGCAGTGTCGAGCGCCTCGGCATCCGCCGACTTCTCCCAATGCGTGACGTGGCGGGCGAAGCTCTCCTCCGACAAGCGCCTCGTCGAAGCGCGTTTCCAACTCCGCGCCCAACGCCCGGCCGTCGAAGCCGGAGGGATCGGGATATCGCCGCACCGCCTGGCGTTGCACGAACAGCCGCTTGCAGGCATGGATCGGATCGAGCACGAGGGTGGCGCGGTTGAGCGCCCCGACTTCGGCCGCGATGCCGAACAGCTCGGCGACGAAACTATCGACCGCCGGGCCGAGCGCCACCACCAACTCGCCCTCCTGCTTCGCGCTGAGCGCCTCCGGCGTGGCGCGCGCGGCGAGCAGACGCCCGTGTAACGTCGCGTCCTCGCCCACGAGCACGTCGAGAAAGGCGCGGTCGAGGCGGATCAGCCCCTCACGGCGCGCAAGATCGGCAAATGTGAGGCCGAACCCCAAGGCGGGAGCGTCGGCACCGGGAGCATCCATGCAGGCTCGGAGGTTACGGTGAGGCGGGGCCATGCCACGCGCCGGCGCGACCGGCAAGCCGCGCGAGACTTAGATCGGGACCCCCACGGCGGCCTTCAACCGGCTTGGTCGGCCTCCGCTCGGATGGCGGGGCCGCGGTCTTCCGACGGCGCCACCTGATCCGTCGGCCGCACCCGCGGCAGAGCATCGGGAAGCGCCCGAGCCAACAGGTCGTGAGCCAGAGCGATGCGCCGAAAGTCGTGCGGGCTCATGGTCCTGTTCCACGATGCAAGTGGCTGAAACTAGGCGGGCGAATGTGACCGAAACAAGGACGGAAGCGTGTCCGACGGTGACAAATCGTGTCGGTGTGGCCGCCAGGACCCGGGCCCCGGCGGCCGATTGCCGCGCACGCCCCGGCGGGCGATTGCCGGGCACGCCCGGGCGGGCGATGCTCCCGACGCGATTGCCCGGAAGGCCACCCCGATGACCGACTACGCCTCCGCGTACGCGAGCTTGGCGGCAAGACCCCGAGGCTTGGTGGGCGACGATTGCCGAGGGCATCGCCTGGGATCGGCGCTGGGACACGGTTTTCGATCGTCATTCCGGTCCCTTCGGGCGCTGGTTCGCCGGCGGGCGGCTCAACACCGCCTTCAACTGCCTCGATCGCCACGTCGCCGCCGGGCGCGGCGCGCAACCGGCGCTGATCTGGGACAGCGCCATGGAAGGCCGGATCGAGACCTTCACGTATGGCGCGCTCACCGATCGCGTCGCCCGCTTCGCCGGCGCGCTGGCTTCGCGCGGCGTCGGCGTCGGCGACCGGGTGGTGATCTATCTGCCGATGGTGCCCGAGGCCGTCGTCGCCATGCTCGCCTGCGCGCGGCTCGGCGCCGTGCACTCGGTGGTCTTCGGCGGCTTCGCGGCGGCCGAGCTGGCGGCGCGCATCGCCGACGCCAAGCCCAAGGTGATCGTCTCGGCGTCGTGCGGGCTCGAACCGGGCCGCGTGGTCGCCTACAAGCCGCTGCTCGACGCCGCCATCGCGCTGTCGCCGCACCAGCCCGAGCGATGCCTGATCCTGCAGCGCGCGGCGCTCCGCGCCGACCTGGTGGCCGGACGCGACGAGGACTTGGCGGAAGCCGAGGCCGCCGGCCGGCCGCATCCGCCGGTCTCCGTCGAAGCGACCGATCCGCTCTACATCCTCTACACCTCCGGCACCACCGGCCGCCCCAAGGGCGTGGTGCGCGACAACGGCGGGCACGCGGTCGCGCTGTGGAATTCGATGCGAATGATCTACGGCGTCGATGCCGGCGACACCTACTGGGCCGCCTCCGATGTCGGCTGGGTGGTCGGACATAGCTACATCGTCTATGCGCCGCTGCTGCGCGGCTGCACCTCGGTCATGTATGAGGGCAAGCCGGTGGGCACGCCGGATGCCGGCGCGCTGTGGCGGGTCGCGGCCCAACACGGGGTCAACGTGCTGTTCACCGCGCCCACCGCGATCCGCGCGATCAAGCAGCAGGACCCGGACGGCTTGCTGATGGCGCCTCATGATCTCGGCCGACTGGAGGCGCTCTACCTCGCCGGCGAGCGCTGCGATCCGCCGACCGCCCTGTGGGCCGCCGAGCGGCTCGGCAAGCCGGTCGTCGATCACTGGTGGCAGACCGAGACCGGATGGCCGATCACCGCCGGATTCCGCGACTTCGGGCTGTTTCCCTTCCGCCCCGGCTCCGGCGGTCGGCCGTGCCCCGGCTACGACCTGCGCGCGCTCGACGATTCGGGGCGCGAACTCGGCCCCGACGAGACCGGCAATCTCTGCCTTCGCCTGCCCCTGCCGCCCGGCTGCGCGCCGACGCTCTGGGATGACGACGAGGGATTCCGGCGCGCCTATCTCTCAGACTTCCCGGGTTGGTATCGCAGCGGCGATGCCGGGATTATCGACGCGGCGGGCGATGTCCTGGTGATGGGCCGAACGGACGACATCATCAATGTCGCCGGGCACCGGCTCTCCACCGGGGCGATGGAGGAGGTGCTGGCCGGGCACGAGAACGTCGCCGAATGCGCGGTGATCGGCGTGCGTGACGCGCTGAAGGGGCAGGTGCCGCTGGGGCTGGTGGTGTTGAAGGCCGGGGTGAACCGGGCGGAGAGCGAGGTGGCGGGCGAATTGGTGGCGCTGATCCGCGAGCGCATCGGACCGGTGGCGGCGTTCCGCGATGCCCGCGTGGTGCCGCGATTGCCCAAAACCCGCTCGGGGAAAATTCTGCGCGGCACGATCCGCGCGATGGCGGATGGCGAGGCGGTGACGACGCCGCCGACGATCGAGGACCCGGCGGCGCTGGCGGAGGTTGAGGCGGTGCTGGGTATTGGGGCTTCTGCGAACGCAGGAGGACGGCCAACCTCGCTGTCCGCCCCCGTGGGCGGAGAGCGAGACGAGGCGCGCGGCTAATGACGCGCGGCTCTATTTACGTGATCTGAATCCGCCGATGGACACCGTCCTCTTCCAGGCGCTGATCGTGCCGCATCGCAGCCTCTCCCGCCGCGGCCTCCGGTTGCTCGCCGCGTTCATCGCCGGCGTCAGCACGCTGATCGCGATCCGGGTCTGGCTCCTCGGTGCCTGGCCGGCGGTGGCGTTCGGTGTCGTCGAGGTCGCGCTGGCGCTGGGGCTGCTCGGCCTCAACGCGCGCCACGCGCGCGCCTCCGAGCTTGTGGTGCTGACCGCGGCGACGTTGTCGGTGACACGCACCGATGCCGGCGGACGGTGCCATGAACGCCGACTCCCGTCCGCGTGGCTGAACGTGGTGCTGAAGGAAGAACCGGCCCGGGTGCCCCGGCTGCTGCTCGCCTGCCGCGACGCCAGCGAGGAGATCGGCGCCGCACTGGGCGAGGCGGAACGGCGCGAGCTGGCGGCGGCGCTGCGGGAGGCAATGTGGCGGATGCGCAACCCGCTATTCGACAACCCGCAGCTGCGCGATGGGAACTATCCGGTTGACGTAATATGACCCGAGACGTGAGGGGCGGTGTGCGGGGCGATGGTTGTGCGTGACCAGCCGCTCATGGGTGGCGCGCATTGCCTGGTCATGGCGGATCGTGGCGCGCACGGAGTTGAACAGAACCTGCCGCACGCCGGGGCGGCCATGGCCGGTGCTGGTCCGGCCCGGCGTCACTCCGCGGCCAGCGCGGCGATCGTCGCCAGCGGTGACGGCAGCCGCAGAACCGCGACCCCCCGCTGCTCGGCGGCCAGGTTCGCGATGTGCTCGTGGTGGGTGAACAAAATGACCTGCGTCACCGCCCCGAGGCGCCGCAGCAGTCGGATTGCCGCGGCGGCGCGCTGATCGTCGAAATTCACCAGCAGGTCATCGGCGATGAAGGGCAGCCGCTCGCCGCCGTTTGCCTGCGCCTCAATGGCGGCGATGCGCAACGCGAGATAGAGCTGATCGCGCGTTCCTTCGCTCAGCGCCTCGATCGGGCACTCGCTGCCGCGGGCGCAAATCGCGAGCAGGATGGTCCGGCCCGCAGCGTCCTGATCGGCGGTCAGCCGTGCGTAGCGTCCACCGGTCAGCAGCGCAAAATGCTCTCCAGCGCGACGCAGCATCGGGTCCTGCTGCTCGGCGCGAAAGCGCTCGATGCCGGCGCGGAGCAGCACCCGCGCCACGTGCAGCCGGGCATAGCGTTCGGCCGCCGCTCGCGCTTCCGCGAGGGCATCAGCGGCACGCTGCGCGTGCGCGGCAGCGTCCATGCCGCACTGCATTTCGGCAATGCGGAGTTCGGCGCGGGTGCGCTCGGCGGTCAGTGTGTCGCGGCGCCCCGCAATCGTTTGCAGTTCGGCCTCGATTTCATGGAGACGAGCCGGCGCCGAATTCGATATCCACCGCATCGGCTTCGGCGCGGAGTGCGGCCTCATCCCCGCCGTCGCCCCGCTCCAGAAGCTCGCGCTCCAACCGCGCGACGTCGGCAGCCGCCGCAGCCCGCGCCGACGCGCGCTCGATGGCCTGCTGAAGTTCCGCATCGCCGGTGACGCCGGCGGATCGATGCAGCGCGTCGAGCTGCGCCGTCGAATCGGCGACACGATGCTCCGCCTCGGCCCGAGCCGCGTCGTGCTCGACGATCTGCCGGCGCAGATCGTCGGCCGCGCGGCCGGCGTCGCGCACCGAGCTCAAGCGCCGGTGCAGACGAGCGACAACGGCCGGCTTCGGTTCCTCGGAACGGTCGCCGAGAGCCGCCTGGAGGGTTTCGACCTCGGCGACGAAGCTCTCGATCGCCGCCTGCCTTTGCGCCAGTCGCTGCTGCTCGGATTGCCAGGAGGGCAAAAGTTCGGCGATCTTCGCCCACGCGTCGAGCGCCGCCCCGGCCGCATCGACGGAGGCCTCGGCAGGAAAACCCAGGGCCAGGATCCCCCGGCTCCACTCGCCGCGCCAATCTTCGAACTTGCCGTTGGCGGCCGCGACCAGTTGCTCGCTTTCCTTGAGGCGTTGCTCTTCCTGCTGCAGGCCGCGTTCGAGCTGAACGTATTGTTGTTGCCCCTGTTCGGCGGCGGCGCAGCTTTGTTCGCAGCGGCGCAGCAGCGATGCGAGCGTCTCTTCGGGGTGGCTCAACGGGACGAATTCGGCGAGGCCCGCCCGGGCGCGATCCCGGCGAGCGGCCAGATCCTCACAGTTCCGGCGCGCCTTGTCCGCCCCCAGTTGATGCGCGACAACCTCGGCCCGATCCCGTCGCCATTGCTGCATCGCGGCGGGCGCTCCGGGGATCAGGCCGCAGGGCCGCCAGAGCTGCAGCCAATCGGCCCTTGCGGTCTCCGCCTCCGCCGCCCGGGCGGTGATCGTTTCCGCCTCCGCGCGAATTCGATCGCAAACCAGATTGCGTTGCGCGCAGCACGCCAGATAATCCGCCACGCGCTGCGCCTCGTCGGCCCGACGGTCGGAGAGGCGATCGGCTTCGTCGCGAAGCACCTCGAAGCCGTCGGCCAGATCGCCGCTCGGCAGATCGGCAAGCTCGGATGGCGCGGGCACGGCGCCGTCCAAAGCGCGCCGGACCAGCCGCCAAGCGCGGTCGCGGCGACTTCGCGCACCCGCCACGATGTCGGGCGTCGGCACCGCCTCGCCGCTCTCAAGGCGCGCAACGCGCTCTTCGAGCGCCGACAACTCGCTTCTGAGCCGTTCGGCGCACTGCTTCGCCTCTTCGAGCTTCTTCGCCGTCTCCTCGAGCCGACGCGCCGCCTCGGCCTCGTCGCCCGGCAGCGGCAGGGCGAGCGAAGCGAGTCCGGTCGCATCCCCACGCCACAGCGTCAAGGTTCGCAGCGCCGTGTCGGCTACCCGCTCGACCGCTTCCCGCTCACGTCGCGCCTCATCGAGATCGGCTTCGATTCGCTGCTCGGACTTCGCCTCATCGATGGCCTGCCGAAAGCCAGCCGCCACATTCGGGACCGCGGCAATGCGCAGCTTCTCGGCAGCTTCGTCGCGTCGTCGGCTCGCCAATGTGAGGTTGGTCCGGTTGGTCTCCAGCGCGCTCAGCAGCGCGGCATGGGCGGTGATGAGCCGCTGCACGGTCTTCCTCGATCCGCCGCCCGGCAGTGCCTCTCGGGCGGCGTCGATGGAGAGCCCGAGACCGAGTTCGTCGATGGCGGCGAGCAGCTTCGCGCGCGTCTCGGCGGCTGCTGCGGTGATCGCCGGAAGCTCGTTCTGCGCCTCGATTGCGCCGGCGCGGCGCTCGGCGAGCGAGTTCGATGGCGTCCTGCACTTCGAGAATTTCGGGATCGCGTGGAAGCGCTTCCCGCTCGGCGGCGCGGCGTTCGATCTCTCCCGCCTCCCGCGCCAGATCCCGCGCGCCATCCTCGCGCGCGCGAATGAGATTGGACAGACGCTCCTGCGACCCCTCGGGCAGTGTCGGCGCATCACGATGCGCATCAAAGCGCCGCCGCGCCTCGTCGAGCCGCGCCAGAATGGGGGCGGTGCGGCGCACCCTCTCCAATCGGCTGCGCTCGGCCCCGAACTCGCGAGCCTGCTTCTGCACGCCCGCGATCGCGTCTGTGGCCTCGGCATTCGCTCGCGCCGCCTCGTCCCAGTCGCGCGGCTTTACCGAACAATCGTCGGCTTGGCGCTGCGCCTCCCGCCACTTCTCGACGGCTTCGCCGAGTCGGCGGCGCCCCCTGCCATCGCCGTAGAGGGTCTTCGCCTCCTCATCGAGTTTGTCGAGCGCCCGTCGAACGCTCGGCAGTCCGAGGCCGGCAAGCAAACTTTCGCCGGCTTCGCCGCCCGATCGCAGAAGCTCGGCGGAACCTTCGCGCAGCCGGGCGCCGTTCAGTCCGAATGTCTGCTCAAACACCTCCCGCCCGGCACCGCCGAGGAAGCGTTGCAGGACCGGCTCGGGCACCGGCACGCCGGCTTCATCGAGCAACGTGTCCTTGCGACCCTTGCGGCGAACGAAGCCCGCCATGCCGCCGTCGGCGGCCTGCAAGGTGAAGCCGATGCGCAGGTTCGGACCACCGTGCAGAAATTCGAAGTCCGAGCGGTGGCCGAAACCGAACAGGGCATCGGCGATCGCCGCCAGCGCGGTTGACTTCCCGGCCTCATTCGCGCCCAGCACGATTTGCAGCTGCGCGTTTCCGGCCAGGTCGAGACCGACATCCGTCAGATGTCCGTAGCGAACCAGGTCGAGCCGGCGGAGCCTCATGCCGAAGCCTCGGCGACGAGAATGTCGGCGAGGCCTTCCCACGCATCCTCGGCCAGATTTCGAAGCGCGGTCCGGTCGGCGGGCAGCTGCACCGACCCCCGCCCGGCCATCGGTATCTTGTGCCGCAGCCCCTCGAAACCCCTGAGCAGGTCGGCGACGACGGTCGGCTCGTCGAGACCCGAAAGGAAAGCCTGCCGCAGCGGCGCCAGCAGGTTCGTGCCGGGTTCCTTCAGCGGTCGGGTCCTGACCCGGATCGACTCGACCCACAACTCGCCGCCCGCGAGGCACTGCGGCGTGGCGACACTCGGCGGCGATCTGCTCGGTGTCTTCGACCAGCCGCCCGTGCAGCGGCGTCGCCCCGTTCAGGGTGAGCCGCAGGAAAAGCGGGCGCCCATCCGCATCGGCCATGGCTTCGGCCGCAGCATCGGCAAGCCGGCCGGTCAGCCGGGCGACGTCGATTCCGGTGACGTCCCGTTCGATCGCCGCCCAACGCAGCACGTCGACGCTGCGATGCTCGACCGCGACCACTTGCCGATCCTCGACGCTCACCAGCGTGCAGCCTTTGGCCCCCGTCTCCTTCGGATGTCGGCCCTGAACATTTCCCGGAAACACGATCCACGGCCGCTCGGAGAGCACGCGCCGCGCGTGAATGTGACCGAGCGCCCAGTAGTCGTAACCGGCCAGCGCCAGTTCGGTGACGGCGCACGGCGCATACGTATCGTGCTCGCCCGATCCTTCGGCGGAGGTGTGCAGGACACCGATATTGACCAGCCCCGGAACCGGGCCGGGGTATTGCTTCGCCAGATTCTCCGGCACCGCGCGGTTGGGGAAGGAATGCCCGTGCAGGGCGACGCCCAGCTCCGGGCACGCGAATGTCTGGCAGGTTCGGTAAGAGAATTCCCGCACATTCGGCGGCAGCGTCAGATTGCGGGTGATGACCGATCGCGCGTCATGATTGCCGCGTAGCAGGAAACAGGGCCGCGCCAATCGGTGCATCTCCTCGGCGAAGAACAGTCCGGCCGAGAAATCCTTCCAATCGCCATCGTAGAGATCGCCGGCGATGATCATGAACGCCACGTCTTCGGCGATCGCCAGATCGATCATCGCCCGGAACGCCCTGCGCGTACATGCGTGAGTGACCTCGGCCGGCACGCCCGAGCGCTCGCCGAGGCCGTTCATCGGACTGTCGAGATGGATATCCGCCGCGTGGATGAATTTCATGCCGCCGGCATCGTTGCTATATCGATTCGGTCATGTCAAGCTTAAAGCGAGGGTTCGAGTCGCGAACAGGATCGCGCGAATGAGAACTGCGGGTTTGGGGCCGAGCGGCGATGGCACCGTCGGCGCGCACGGCCATCCCCGGACGGTGCAGGCGCCGCAGACGCCGTGCTCACACCCGAGATGGGTGCCGGTCAGCCCGAGGTCGCGCAGGAAATCAGCCAGATGGATGCGCGGCTGGACGGTGTCGGAGACCGTCTCACGGTTGATGGGCGCCATGTGATGCCGCGACGGCTCTACCGAGCATCAGGAGCGACTTTCGTCGGTTACTCTGCCCGCCTCCAGGATGGAGCAAGCTGCCCCTCGGCCCTTTTCATCGGCAGCCCGAGTTCGGCCGCCAAGGACACGAGTTCCGGCCGAATGTCCTCGAAAGACTGAAAATCTTGTTCGCCTTCAAAGATGGTCAGTTCCCAATTTAGCGAATAGCGCCGAACGAGTGTCCGAATCGTGCTAATTTTGTCTTTTACCAACGTGAGCACGAACTCAACATGATCATTCAGGTCATCAGATAGTACTGCACCTCCGGGTACTGAAATGACAAACCCCCGTCCGGGCAACCGGGATTTTGCCCTTTACCGCGCGTTTCAGCATCGGGTCTCCCTTCCGCATCGGCCGAAACGCCTTCAACGGAATTGCCGCAAGAAGTGGCGCCTGATCAAGCTCGTCGCCCGCGAAATCGAGGCTGACCCATGCACGGATTTCTCCTTTATCCAAATCAGTCATCGTGCAGGTTCCCGATGATCTCCCCGTTGAAGTAGACATCTCCCGAGGGGAGGTGGAACAGCAAATTGTCGCCTCCGCGGAGCCCGGCTCCTTCCTTCAAGCGATGAATAGCGTCGGACATCTGAATGTCCGTCATCCCCGGCTCCCGCGCAGCATAGCGCGGGTTCCTGGTATAGCCGATCTCGATAATTTCGGGGTTGCTGTTCCGATTCTTGATGCCTTGCTCTGACCCGGGGACCACCATCCCCCGAGCACCTTCGCCGGATCATCCAGCGTCTTCCAGGCAACGCGGAACGCCGCGACCGCGCCGTGCCAATCCGCCCCACCGTCCACCGGACCGGGCGGCGGGCGGGCGTGAGATCGGCCGGGCGGGGAAAGGCTCCTGATGGGCTCCGGGATGGACG
This sequence comes from uncultured Pseudomonadota bacterium, assembly GCA_963762525.1. GTDB lineage: Bacteria > Pseudomonadota > Alphaproteobacteria > Acetobacterales > Acetobacteraceae > DATFDN01. The sequence goes on along the minus strand of CAVXKT010000003.1, from coordinate 121,085 downwards.
GGAGTGGCGAAGCCGGGGGCACCGCCTTCCGGTGGGATTGCGGGCGCGGCTCCGCCGGCTCCGGCGCAGGGTCCGGGACGAAGGTCGCCGGGATCTTGATCCCGCCCGGACGGCGCACCTTGAAAGCCGCGACCTCCGGCGATTCGGGCTCGCCGTGCGGGATGAAGATGAACGGCAGAACCAGGTCATCGAAAGCCGGCCGGCGGAAGCTCATGGCGCACCTCCGCCGCAAGATAGCAACAAATCACGAACGAATGGTTAACGCGGCCCGGGGCGGAGAGGGCCGGGGTGGAGAGGGAATGAGGGTCAGCCCGCTTCCGGCGTCGCCGAAGCGGCCAGGATGCGGCCGTCATCGGATTGCAGGATCACGGCGCTGCGTTCGCCGGCGGGCGGGGCGAGACCCAGCGTGAGCGGCGCGCCGTCCCAGCGGCCCGCCTCGGCGATCGAGCGGACGACATTGACCTCCGCCAAGGTGCGGCCCGCGTTCTCGCCGTGCCCGATCGGGGTGGCATGGTGGTCGTCGAAACCGATCAGCCAGAGCGTCGCGCGGCCGGCGCCCGCACCGGCATGGATCATCAGCCGGCCCGCAGGCCGCTCGATCGTCAGCACGACCGGCGACGTTCGGTCCTCCGCCGCCGCTAGCGCCGCGCCCACCGCGGCGCGGTTCGAGCCGACCATCTGGCTGGTGCCGGCCACCACGATTTGCGGCGTGTAGACCCCATCGGTGCCGAACAGCGCGGCGTAGCGCCGCTGGCGGTCGGTCGCGGCGACCGACGAATAGGGGTCCTTCCAGCCGAGCCGATCCCAATAATCGACGTGAAAATCCAGCGCTAAAACGTTCGTATCGCGCTTCAATTCCGAAAGCAGCGCGTCGGCCGGCGGACAGGAGGAGCAGCCCTGCGAGGTGAACAGCTCCACCACGATGGGCGCCGAGGTCGCGGCAATCGAGGATGCCGGCAGCAGCGCCACGGCAAGCGCGGCAAGCAGGGCCTTCATGGCGTGAACTCCGCAAACTCCTGCCGCCGCCCGCCCGGGCGGCGCGCCGGCGTTGACGGCGTAATTCGCGGTTCGCTGCCGCCGGTTACGTCAGATCTGCACCACCTCCGAGAGCTCGAAGGTGCTGCCGGGCGGGTTGGCGCCGATGCGCAGCGTGGTCTTGCTGGTGAAGACATACGGCGGAACCGGCAGGTTATCGGGCGCCGGGACGTTCTGATAGACGCGCCCCGCGAGGTCGTATTTCGACCCGTGACACGGGCAGAGATACCCGCCCGGCCAGTTCGGCACCGGGTCGGTGGGGCTCGGCTTCGGCAGGAATTGCGGCAAACAGCCCAAATGCGTGCAGATGCCGACCAGGACGGCGAACTCGGGATTGACCGAGCGGTGCCAGTTCTTGGCGTATTCCGGTTGTTGGTTCACCTGCGAATTGGGATCCGAAAGGATTCCGACCAGCTTCGGGTCTTGCAACGTCTTCAGCATCTCCGGCGTTCGGTTGACGATCAGGATGGGCGAGCCGCGCCAGCGCACGACGATTTGCTGGCCGGCCTCGATCTTGCTGATGTCGAGATCGAGCGGTGCCCCGGCGGCGATGACGTCGGCGGCCGGGTTCATGCTGTCGATCAGGCTCCAGGCCACCGCGGCGACGCCGATGAAGGTGAAGGCGCCCCCCACCAGCCCGAGGAAGTCGCGCCGCGTGCCCTCCGGCCCGTGCTCCGGCCCGGGGCCGTGCAGTTCGGTGGTGGTGGACATCCGCCTCTCCGTTTCGCGGTGGCGCAAAATCGGCCATGTTTTGCTTCGGATCAACCCGTCGGATAAGGGAATTGATGATCACTCCCTCCTATGTACGCACGATGGCGGCGTACAATGCCGAGATGAACCGCCGCCTCTACGCCGCCGCCGACCGGCTGAGCGAGGCCGAGCGGCGGGCCGAGCGCGGCGCCTTCTGGAAGTCGATCCATGGCACGCTCTGCCATCTGGTCTGGGGCGACCAAATCTGGATGTCGCGCTTCGCCGATTGGCCGAAGCCCCCGGTCGCCCTGGCCGCCAGCGCCGGCATGATCGAGGACTGGGCCGAGCTGAAGTCGGTGCGCGCCGAATCGGATGCCAAGTTGGAGGGCTGGGCGGCGACGGTCGATGATGCCTGGCTCGCGGAGGACCTCACCTGGTTCAGCGGCGCCGTGCAGCGGGAGATGCGCCGACCGCGCCGCTTTCTGCTCGCCCACTTGTTCAATCACCAGACCCACCACCGGGGCCAAGCCCACGCGCTGCTGACCGCGTGCGGGCAGCGGACCGGGGACACCGATTTGATGATCCTGCTGCACGGGGAATTGTAGCCTCAGTCGCGGAAGAACAGCGCCGTCAGCACCGCGAAGACCGGCAGCAGCAGCGCCGCCGCCATTGCCAGGAAGCCCAGAAATCCGGGCATCCGAACGCCGCGATGCGCGGCCACGCCGCGCACCATCATGTTCGGCGCATTGCCGATATAAGTGAGGCCGCCGAAGAACACGGCGCCCGCCGAGAGCGCCGCCAGCGCACTCGCCTGGGCCGCCGTCATGGCGGCGGGATTGATGCCGGCAACGTTGAAGAACACGAGATAAGTGGGTGCGTTATCGAGGAAAGCCGACAGAATGCCGGCGAGCCAGAAGAACACGATCGGGCGCGGTGCTCCGTCGGGACCGAGCGTCAGGCGCAGGATTGGCGCCAGCGGTCCGGACAGGCCGCCCTCCAGCATCTGCAGCACCGGGTCGATGGTGACGAAGATGGCGAGGAACAGCAGCGCGATTTCGCGCATCGGTCCCCAGGTGAAGTCGTTGCCTTGGCGGATGGCGCGCGGTGTGGCCGCGGCCGAGACCACGGCGACGGCGACGAACGCCCCGACCGCGATCAGCCGCATCAGGGGGATGCTTTCGCCGCCGAGTTCCACCGCTCCGGCATCGACCGCGTTCTGCGCCAGCACCACGCCACCGGTGAGCAGGATCAGCAGCAGGTTTCCCCAGCCCCGCACGTGCAGCCGACCCGGCGCGGGCGGCGGCGGCTCGGCGGCGGCCAGCGTGCGGTCGAGCACGTAGAACGCGGCCAGCAGCAGCGCCGTGAGCACCAACAGCGGCAGCAACAGATGCCGGGCCGGCCACAGGAACGGCACGCCTTGCAGGAAGCCGATGTAAAGCGGGGGATTGCCGAGCGGGGTAAGCGCGCCCGAGGCGTTGGCGACCAGCACGATCAGAAACAGCGGCAGGTGAACCTTCCGCCGCCGGTGTGCGTTGGCATGGAGCAGCGGGTTGACCATGACCATGGCGGCGCCGGCCTGGCCCATCACCACGCCCAGGCCCATCCCCGCCGCCAGCATCAAGGTGTTGCCCCGCGGCGTGCCGGCCGGGCCGCCGCGCACCAGCACTCCGCCGCCGGCGGCATAGAGCGCGAGCAGGATGGTCACGAACGGCAGATATTCCACCACGACGGCGTTCCAGGCGAGGCGGCCTGCCGCCGCCGCGCCCGCCGTCGCCCCCCACGGGACCAGCAGCGCCGCCACCCAGAGCCCCGCGATCGAGGCCATCCGGCGATGCCACAGCCGCGGCGCCAGCATCGGCAACAGCGCGATCGACAGCAAAACCCCCAGGAAGGGCGCCGCCCACGGCAAGGAGGGGGTGGTTTGCATGGCGCTCATCCTGACAGTAAGACCACCCGCGCGGGAAATGAGGACAAGCTGATGGACATGACCGGTGAGCGGCGGATTCCGGCGCCGCGCTCGGTGGTCTGGGATGCGCTGAACGATCCGGCGGTGCTGAAGACTTGCATTCCCGGATGCGAGCGACTGGAGGCGACCAGCCCGCAGGACATGGAGGCGACGGCCTCGATCCGCATCGGTCCCATCTCCGCCCGCTTCAATGGCAAGGTTCATCTCTCCGACATCGACGCGCCGAACGGGTACAACATCGCCGGCGAAGGCCAGGGCGGGGTGGCCGGCTTCGCCAAGGGCGGCGCCCGCGTCCATCTTGCCGAGGACGGGATCGACACCCTGCTCACCTACACGGTGCAGGCGCAGGTCGGCGGCAAGATCGCGCAGCTGGGATCGCGGCTGATCAATTCCACGGCAAAATCGCTGGCCGACACGTTTTTCAACAACTTCGCCCGCGAACTTACGCTGCGGAACGCACCGGATCAGGAGCGCTCCTTTCCGTCCGCCCCGTCCGCGGAGGCGGTCCCGGTCAGCCCCGCGGCGGTCCCGCGCGTGCCGCCCCCCTCGGCCGTCAGCGTCTGGTCGATGGTGCCGAGCGAGCCGATGGGCTTTCCGCTCGCCGCCTGGATCGGCGGTGCGCTGTGGGTGGTGATCCTGTTCTTGATCGTGGCGCCGCTGCTCTAGTGGCCTCGGTCGCCGACACCGCGCGCCTGCTTGCCGCCGGGGGCTATATCGCCGAGCGCGAGCTGGCGACCACCGTGCATCTAGCGCTGGCGATGCACCGGCCGTTGCTGCTGGAAGGCGAACCGGGGACCGGCAAGACCGAGGTCGCGAAAGTGCTCGCCTCCGGCCTCGGGCGGCGGCTGGTGCGGCTGCAATGCTATGACGGCATGGATTTGGCCGCCGCCGCCTACGAGTGGGACCACGCGAGGCAGTTGATGGCGATCCGCCTGGCCGAGGCGGCGGGCGAGGTCGACCGCGCCCGGCTGGGGCGCGACATCTACGCGAGCGAGTTCCTGCAACGCCGGCCGCTGCTGTCGGCCATCGACCCGGGCCTGCCGCCGGCGGTGCTGCTGATCGACGAGCTCGACCGCGCCGACGAGCCGTTCGAGGCGTTCCTGCTGGAATTGCTCGCGGATTTCCAGCTCAGCATTCCCGAGCTGGGGACGATCCGCGCCGCCACGCCGCCCGTGGTGGTGCTGACCTCGAACCGCACCCGCGAGGTGCACGACGCCATCCGCCGCCGCTGCCTCTATCACTGGGTCGATTATCCGAGCGCCGAGCGCGAGCGGGCGATCCTGGCCGCCAAGGCGCCCGGCATCCCGGCGATGCTGTCGGCGCAAGTGGTCGCCTTCGTGCAGCGGCTGCGCGGCGAGGAGCTGTTCAAGCTGCCCGGCGTCGCCGAGACCATCGACTGGGCGGCCGCACTCCGCGCGCTCGACCAGACCGAGCTGGAGCCGCGCGTGGTGGAGCAGACCCTCGGCGTGCTGCTGAAATACCAGGACGACATCGCCAAAATGCGCGGCGCCGAGGCGGCGAAGCTGGTCGCGGAGGCAAGGGAGGCGGCGGCATAGGGGTGCGGAAGGCGGACTCGGGTCGTTCTCAGTTTGACCGCAAAGGGCGGAAAGCGAGCGCAGGAGGCCTGCAGCCAGAAGTCCGATATGCGCCCATTGCAGCCGCTCCAACTGCGAGATGGATCATCTCCAAAACGGACATAAGCGCCGGCAACGTTCTTCCGGCAGTCATGGGTGAAAATCAAAATCCGGGGCCCATCGCGCACGAGAATGCCGACTGCGCCGCCGGCGTGCGCTGCTACGTGCCTGCGCGGGCCGGGCGTGAGAACAACAACCTGCGCAACTCGCCCGGTCCGAGTGCTTTGCCGATATCCCGAAACGCGAAATAGGGGATGAGCACGACGAACAAGATGGCCGCGACGGTCACCAGGCCTGCAAAGCCGCCGCCACCAAAGACTGGCACGCTGCCCGCGAGGGTTGATCCGTGCAGAAGTCCCACGACAAGACTTTCAAGAACGTGGAAGACGATGAAGACGATCGCGAACAGGAACGCCTCGGCCAGCCCCGCAACCGCAATCGGCTGCGCGCGCATCCCGCGGTCGAGCTTCAAGTCCTCCACGACTAACATCACCTTCGCGAGCACGAGCGCATTGATCAGCGCGAAGCCCTGCGGCTGATAGCCAAGACCCATCTGGCCCCGAATGATTCGCTCGAACAATACGAACAGGCCGAACACCAGCCACAGGTAGACAAACATCAGGCCAAACCTTGTAGCCTCGTGCAGGAGCCTGTCCTTCATACTGCGGCTGGATGATCCGGTTGTTTTGGCCGATGGGTGCGCTTCGGTGGTAGCAACGCGCCCGGCGGGAGTTTCCTGCATGGTCCGCTCTCCTTTCGTGACCAGCTCGCGGGGAGAAATCAGGTACGAGCGGCGAGTTCCTCGGCGAGAATTGGTACGCCGAGATTGCACGCTTGCACACCTTGGACGACGCAGAGCTTCAGCACCTCCATGATCTCTTCCATGGTCGCCCCGGCCCTGAGGGCTGCTTTGATGTGGCGGCGCGTACCGGGCACGTACATATGCGTATATGAGGCATCGAGCGCGATGCTCAGAAGCTCGATCTCCTTGGGCGGCATCACGCCGCCCTTATACATGGGGATCGCAGTCGCAAAGAACTCATCGGTCCACTGCGGATCGAGCTCGAAGAACGGATCCCATGCGGTATTCCACTGTCCGACCGCCCGCATCGCGTCGCAGGCTGGCGTGCTTGCCACAGGCTTAGGCGCCGGCGCCATGCCCGCGGCTTTCGCTTCCTCCAGCAAAATCGGCGCGCCGAGGCTGCAGGAATGGATCGACATCAGAACCCCGCACTTGAGGACCGAAGAATCTCTTCTCGGGTCGCTCCTGCGTCGAGCGCGGCGCCGATGTGGTGTCGGGTGCCGTCGGCATTGAGGTTCGTGCAGGCGGCGTTCAAACCGACACTGACCAGCTCGATGAACTTGCGCGGCAGAACCCCTGTGACCCAGGGGTTCGTGGTCATCCTCAGGCATGTCGCAGCCCACGCCGGGTCCCAGGCGCGCAAGTGTTCCAGGGCCGCGTCCCATGGCCCGGCGGCGCCGGATAGCGGTGGCGCCGCGTTGCTTGGCTCGGTCATTTCAACCTCGCATCTCGTGATTGCACGCCCGGTTGGCGGGTCCCGCCCCCGGATGGGAGCGGGACTCGTAGATGCTGGATGCCCTGATTACAGCACGTGCGCACTCATCTTGGTTTCCACGGCGCCGGTCTGGTCCGGCGGCACCATGCAGTAGGCGATCGGGTGCGAGTCGCTGCCGACCACGCCGGTCTTCAGCTTGCCGTCCGTTTCCCAGACCTGGAAGCCGGGGTTGTGGCTCGTGGGGTTCGGCGGCAGGCCGAGGTGCTGCAGCGTTTCATCGACGCTGTTGTACCATACGCCGACCTTCATGATCTTGCGTGCCTCGTCGGCAGTTGCCACCTTGCGGCCGAACTCCTTGCAGATGCGTACCACCCCCTCGATCTGCTTGACCGAGGTAGCACGTTCGCGATTCGCACCCCAAATATTGTCCTCGTTGCCGACCCGGATATGCTGCCCGAGTACAAGGGCCATCGCGGACAGCGAGATTGCCCCCCGCATGCTGGACCAGAAGGTCGCGACGGCGCCCTGCGGTATGTTGCGAAGAAACTCCATCCAGTGGAACGGATTGCGGCCAAGCGTGCCGCCGCCGTAGCCTGCGATCGCCATGTTCAGCGGCCCCATGTAGACGCCCGCACGGATCAGGCGCTCGATGATCTCGAGCTGATGGATGTGTGCCGGAACGAAATAGGGCTGGATGCCGTTCTTGCGGAGTCGCTTCAGGTGCTCGAGATAGAAGGCCGGGGTGGAGTCGACCACCATTCCGGCCCAGGCCGCCTGCACCTTGGGATCCTCAAGGTGAGTTCCCCTGACGTCCTCCTTGCTCATCATTGAGATCACATCCCACAGCGTCGTGCCAGTTGAGACGGTGACGAACTCGGGCCTCGGGTCGAGTTCAGTCAACATGTGTCTCGTGTCGTAGTCCAGCCACTTCGCCTTCCCGTCCTCGGTCTTCGGCGAGAACGAGATCGATCCGCCGACCTGCAGGATCATATCCGGGACGGCCTTCCTCAGGAGTCCGAGGAAGTAGTTGTACTGGTCGAAGTCGATCGAACCCTTGCCGGTCGCGGGGTTGCGCACGTGGACATGCAGCATGGTGGCGCCGGCATTCCAGCAATCCACCGCCGTCTGAACCTGCTCCGTCCAAGTGACAGGTATATCGGCGTCCCCCGGTAGCCATTGCGGGCCGAACGGTGCCGCCGTGATGATCAACGGCGCCATGTTCTCCGGTAGGATCGAGTCGTCTGTCTAGGTACATCGCCGCGGTCTCCTCTGCGTTATGACATCGGGCGCTTCAGTATCGTCGTCGACAGCAGCCAACGCGCCGGCCTGACGCTGCAGCCGTGGTCGTCTCATCCCCGTCGCGTCAATCCGGCCCCGGCGGCGGAAATGCCGCAGGGTCCGCCTGGTAGATGGCGAACATGTTGCCCTCGGGGTCGGCGAGGACAGCATACCAGGCCGTCTTCGGGACAGCGGTCTTGGGCCGCAGCACAGCCGCGCCGAGCCGCTCGGCCTTGGCAATCGCGTCATCGAGCAGCGCGACATGCACGTAGTGCATCCAGCCGCGCGTGCCGGCGATCGGGCGATACGTCAGGCCGCCGACGAAGCCGGGCTCGGGCCTCGCTCCGGTCTCGATCCGCCAGTAGTCCAAGCCCGGCGCGCGTTCAAACTGCCAACCGAACAGTTGGCGGTAAAACTCCGCCAGCGTCGCCGGCTCTTCGCCGTAGATCTCGAAATGCGTCACAGATCCGGTCAACGCTCGCACTCCCTGCACTCTATTGTGGCTCGCCCCGAAGGACCCAGTCAGTCGACCAGCTTGACCGACGGTCGGCCAACAGCACTAAACACAGCAGACTGGCGGGGCGCTTGTGACTTTGCGACAGGCGCGGCGAACTCAGTGTTACGCTTTGGTGGCGCAGCGTCGCCTCAGCCCAACCGAGCGCCTGACAGCCGTGCGGGAGACGTGACAGGACATGCCGGAAGGGCAACAGCGTGTTGGGGCATTTGCCGAGGTGCCCCCGCTCCTTCGAGAGTTCGGCATCGATCCCGCCGAGGTGGTAGCGGGCGTCGGGCTTGAACTCAGCGTGCTCGACGATCCCGAGAATTTGATCCCCTTCACCCTGGCGGGCAAGCTGCTACAGGCCGGCGCGATGCCTACCGGATGCGCACATTTTGGCCTTCTGCTCGGGCAGCGGAACGACACCAGAAGCCTCGGTCTCGTCGGTGGTTTGATGAGGAACGCACCAAGCTGGGGCCGGGCCGTCCAGGACCTTGTCGACAACCAGCCGCGCTATGTCCGGGGTGGCGTGCCGTACCTGGTGGTGCGCGACGGCGTGGCCTGGGCCGGCTATGCGATCCACCAACGGGGAACCGAGGGCATCGACCAGTTCTGCGACGGAGCGATCGCGGTCGGATTCAACATGATGCGGGAACTGTGCGGCGCCTTGCCCGACGAAGTACTCTTGTCCCACAAGTCTCCAGCCGATGTTCGGCCGTATCGCCGTTTCTTTCGCGTTCCCGTCCGGTTCGATGCCGAGCAGTCGGCCCTCGTCTTCTCCGCCAGCAAGCTCGAATGTCCAGTGCCCGGTGCCGATCCGCGCCAACGCGCGATCCTGGAAGCATCGGTCGCGAGATACTGGTCGGTCGCCCAGCCCAATGTCACCGACCAGGTCGTTCGGATCCTTCGCCCCCGCGTCTTGTTCGGCGACTTCACCTTGGCGGCGGTAGCACACTGCCTGACGATGCATCCGCGGACGCTGAATCGCCACCTGAAGGCGGAGGGCATAACGTTCCGCGAGCTGCTGAACGAAGCGCGCTTCGAGGTCGCACGGCAGTTGCTCCTTGGCACCCGCATTGACATCACCGGCATCGCCACCGCATTGGGCTATGCGGACACCAGCGTATTCAGCCACGCGTTTCGTCGAATGGCAGGGGCATCGCCACTCGAGTGGCGCGCTGGATTGGCCGGAGCCATGCTTGGGCCCCAAGAGGGGCCATTACGGTAAACGCACCGTACCCGAGCCAACATGTGGACCCGGCAGCGCAGGAGCCCAGACGAGGTAGCAGATCCTGTATTTTGAGGTACGCGCCCGGGTTCTCCCGCGAAGCGTGGGCGGCCGACCAGAAGACCACGGGTGTTCGCAGATGCTTGCGGCGCCGAATGGCCGCGAAGAGTCAAACCTGCCTTTGGCGATCTCCATGAACGAACGTCTGCTTGTCGACGTTGCACACTTCAAAGCAGCCGTTCCGCTCTCGGCCAGCACCTGTCATTAAGTCTCTCGAATGAATGTCCGACATAGGTCGGAAGCCGACATTCAAACTAAGTCATAACCGGGGCGCCACTTGCGGCCTCTGCCGGAGTGCTATCATATGGTGATTGCATCCAAGGGGCCGCCAGTGGGCCAGTTGCTCGTCCGGGGATTGAACGATCGTATTATCCGCTCGCTCAAGGAACGTGCCCGGCGCAACGGCCGCTCGGTCGAAGCTGAGCATCGGGCCATTCTGGAGGACACGCTCGGGGTCCATGAGGAGACCTTTGCCGAGCGCGCCGCGCGTCTGCGAGCGGAGATACCTCCGAGCACGCTGAACAGCACCGATCTCATCCGCGAGGATCGGGACCGGGACTACAGCTATTTCCCCGATCCGTGAACGCAGCGGTCGTTGACGCATCAGTAGCGATCAAGTGGGTCGTCCCGGAGCCCTTTAGCGAACGAGCGGCCACGTTGCTTGCGGGTCCGGTCTTGTGCGCCCCGGCGCATTGGCAGGCCGAAGCCGTGAATGGCGTCTGGAAGCGGGTGTATCGCGGACAATTATCCGCCGAGCTGGCAGTGAGCTGCGCGCGAATGCTGATCGACGCTCCGGTGACGGTCGTGCTCCTGCCCGAGCTGATCGAAGCGGCGCTGAACCTCGCGATCCGGCTTCGGATCACAATGTATGACGCGCTCTATGTCGCCCTCGCCGAGGCGCGCCGCATTCCGCTCGTCAGCGACGACGGGGAGCTTTTAAGGCGTATGGCGAGCGAGCCGGCGCTCGCGAGCCTCGCTCAACCCGTTAGCCGACTGTCTCCGCCATGACCCTCGCCGCCAACGTCATGCATTTCGCCCGCCTGTTGCGCCGGGCCGGGCTGCCCGTGGGGCCGTCGGAGGCGGTGGCGGCGCAGCGCGCGCTCAGCCTCATCGATCTCGGCGACCGTGCCGAGGCGCAGTCGGCGCTTCGTGCCGTCATGACCCACCGCCGCGAGCACCGGGAGGTGTTCGATGCCGCCTTCGCGCTGTTTTGGCGCGATCCCGCCGTTGCCTATCAGCAGGCCGCCGGGGCGTTGCGCGATGCGCAGAAAGAGGTCAAGCGCGAGAAGCCGCCGCCCGCGAGCCGGCGCGTTGCCGAAGCCTTCCATCCGCGCGACCGGCGCCCGCAGGAAGAACAGCGCGTCGATGTGGCGCTCACCGCCAGCGCCACGGAACGGCTGCAAACGATGGATTTCGAGGCGATGGCGGCCGACGAGATCGCCGCCGCCAAGCGCGCGATCAGGCGCCTCGTGCTGCCTTTGCAGCATCAGAAGACGCGCCGCCTGCGCCCCGACCCGCTCGGCCCCGCCTTCGACCTGCGCCGCACCATCCGCGCGAGCTTGCGTCAGGGCGGCGAGATTTTCGACATCGCCCGCAGCCGCCGCATCACCCGCCCGCCGCCTTTGGTGGTGCTCTGCGACATCTCCGGATCGATGTCGCGCTACGCTCAGATCTTGTTGCATTTCCTGCACGCGGTGACGAATGACCGCGACCGCGTCCACGCCTTCCTGTTCGGAACCAGGCTCTCCAACGTCACCCGCCAGCTCCGTCACCGCGACCCCGAGGTGGCGTTTCAGATGGTGGCGCACATCGTCCCGGACTGGTCGGGCGGGACGCGCATCGGCGCGGCGCTGGCGGCGTTCAACCGGCGCTGGGCGCGCCGCGTGCTCGGTCAGGGCGCGATCGTGCTGCTCATCACCGACGGGCTGGACCGCCCCGATCCGGCCGATCCCGGCCCACCCCTCGCCGTCAGCATGGATCGGCTGCATCGCTCCTGCCGGCGGCTGATCTGGCTCAATCCGCTGTTGCGCTGGGAGGGGTTCGAGCCAAAATCACAGGGCATCCGGGCGATGCTGCCGCATGTGGACGAGTTCCGGCCGGTGCATAACCTGGCCAGCCTGGCCTCGTTGGTCGATCTGCTGTCCCGTTCCGCAGCATCCCGCCCCGCCATCGACAGGAGCGCCGCATGAGCAGTTATAGTTCGTTGGGAGAGACCGAGGATGTGCTGGCCAGCGCCGCGGCCTGGCGAGCCGCCGGGGAGGATGTGGCGCTCGCCACCGTGACCGAGACCTGGGGCAGCTCGCCCCGCCCCGCCGGCAGTCAGATGGCGGTGACGCGCTCGGGCAAGATGGCCGGATCGGTCTCCGGCGGCTGCATCGAGGGCGCGGTCGCCGACGCGGCGATGCGGACCATCGCCAGCGGCAGCCCGCAGCTTCTCGATTTCGGCGTCACCAATGAGCGCGCCTGGGAGGTGGGCCTCGCCTGCGGCGGCAAGGTGAAGGTGTTCGTGGAGAAGCTGACGTGACGCCCGAGACCCTCGCCGCGCTCGCCCGGGCGCGCGAGGCCAAACGCCCCGTGGTGCTGGCCACGCGCCTGAGCGACGGCGCGCAGCACCTGCTGCCCAATTCCTCGCTCGACCCGGGGCTGAACGAGGCCGCTGCGTCGGCGTTGCGCGACGACGAAAGCCGCACGGTGCAAGCCGACGGTGCCGCCTGGTTCCTGCAAGCGCACAACCCGCCGCTGCGGCTGATCGTGGTGGGCGCCGTCCACATCGCCCAGGCCCTGGTGCCGTTCGCCTCCGGCGTCGGCTTCGCCGTCACCGTGGTCGATCCGCGCCGCGCCTTCGCCTCCGACGAGCGATTTCCCGACGTGACGATCCGCACCGATTGGCCGGACGAGGCGATGGATGAATTGCGCCCGGACTCGCGAACCGCCGTGGTGACGCTTACGCACGATCCCAAGCTCGACGATCCCGCGCTCGACCGCGCGCTTCGCTCCGATTCCTTCTACATCGGCGCGCTCGGCTCGCGGCGCACCCATGCGGCGCGCCTTACGCGCCTGCGCGCGCTCGGCCACGACGATGCGGCGCTCTCGCGCATTCGCGGCCCGGTGGGGCTCGATCTGGCGGCGGTGACGGCGCCGGAGATCGGCCTCGCGATCGCCGCCGATCTGGTGGCGGCGCGGCGCGGCTCCAGCCTCGCGGCGCGCAGCCCGCAAGCCCGCGCCGCATGAGGTTTGGCCCGCTGCCGCTGGAGCAGGCCAAGGGCGCCATCAACGCGCACTCGCAACGCCTGGGCGAGCGGATGGTCCGCAAGGGCGCCCTGCTGGACGAGGCGGCCATCACGGCGCTGCGCGAAGCCGGCCGGACCGAGGTGATCGCGGCCCGGCTCGAACCCGGCGATGTGCCCGAGGACATCGCCGCCGACCGTCTCGCCGATCCGCTCATCGGCCCGTTGCTTGCGCGCTCCCGCGCGGCCACCGGGCGGGTCAACCTCGCCGCCGAGACGCCGGGGTTGCTGCGCGTCGATGCGGCCAAGGTCGGCCGCATCAACGCGGTGGACGAGAGCGTCACGCTCGGCACGCTGCCCGACTATGCGGTGGTGGCGGCGAAGGACCTGGTGGCCACCATCAAGATCGTGCCCTTCGCGGTGCCCGGCGCGAGACTGGAAGTGGCCGCCGCCATCGCCCGCCAGGGTCCGCCCGCCTTCACGCTGCACCCGTTCCGCCCGCTCAAGGTCGGGGTGGTGGTGACGCAGCTTCCGGGCATGAAGGAGAGCGCCACCGAGAAGGCGGTCGCCGTCACCGGGGCGCGCATCACCCGCCTGACCGGCACGATGCTCGCGGCACTGCGCACGCCGCATGAGGAGGCGGCAATCGCCGCCGCGCTCGACGATCTGATCGCGCAGGGCGCGGAGATGCTGCTGATCGCCGGCGCCTCGGCGGTGGTGGATCGGCGCGACGTCGGACCGGCCGCGATCGTGCGCGCCGGGGGCGAGATCATCCATTTCGGGATGCCGGTCGATCCGGGAAATCTGATCTGCCTCGGCCGCATCGGCGAGCGCCCGGCCCTGGTGCTGCCCGGCTGCGCGAAAAGCCCCAAGCTCAACGGCATCGACTTCGTGCTGCCGCGCCTGTTCGCCGGCCTGGCGGTGCGCCCGGCCGATATCGCCGCACTCGGCGTCGGCGGGCTGCTGAAGGAGGCCGAACGCCCGCTGCCGCGCGAGAAGGCGACCGCCGAGGCCGCGCACCGGCCCGGCGCCGCGCAGCGCGCCGACGATCGCCGCCGTGATCCTGGCCGCCGGCCGCTCGCGTCGGATGGCGCCGCACAACAAGCTGCTGGTCTCCGACCGCACCGGCAAACCGATGATCGCGCGGGTGGTGGACAACGTGCTGAGTTCCAAGGCGCGTCCGATCCTGGTCGTGACCGGACATATGGCCGCGGAGATCGAGCAGGCGCTGGGCGGGCGTCCGGTGCGGCTGGTGCACGCCGCCGACTATGCCGAAGGGCTCTCCGCCAGCCTCAAGGCCGGGATTGCCGCGGTCCCGCCCGAGGCCGCCGCCGCTTTGGTCTGCCTCGGCGACATGCCGCTGGTCACGGGGCGCATGATCGACCGGCTGCTGGAATTCTACGACCCCGACGAGGGGCGGCGGATCGTGTTGCCGACGTTCCGCGGCAAGCAGGGCAATCCGATGCTGTGGGACCGGCGGTTCTTTCCCGAGATCATGGCGATAACCGGCGATTCCGGCGCTCGCTTCCTGTTGACGCGGCACATGGAGCAGGTGGCCGAGGTGGAACTGGGCGAGGACGCGGTGTTGCGCGACTTCGACACCACCGAGGCGCTGGCGACCCTGCCGCCCCGCCTGCGCCCGGAAGCGCTGCCGGCTGAGGCATAAGGGCTTTGCCCCACTCTGCTTCCCGGGACCGTGCGGGCGAATGTGCTAAGCCATTTCGGAGGTCGGCGATGGACTGGAAGGATTGCTCGGCGGTTGAAGTGAACGCTCTTAAGATGAGCGGGGCGCCGGTGATCGTCCACTCGCGCGTTCGCCCTGAGGACCTGGTCGCGAACCGGGGCGAAGGCCCGGAATGGTTGGCGGAAAACTATTCGCTACCGCTCGAAACGGTAAGGGCCGTGCTGGCCTTCTACGACCGCGAAGTGAGCCGTGCCGCGCATCCTGCTTGACCAAAATGTTCCCCGCGCGCTTGCAAATCTGCTGTCCGGCCATGCCGTCGGGACGGGCGCCGGCCAGGGATGGGACGAACTCACCAACGGTGAGCTGCTGACGGCCGCGGCGGACGCGGGGTTTACGGTCGTCGTTACGGCGGACCAGAATATCCGATATTAGCAGAACCTGGCTGGTCGCAAAATCGCGGTCGTCGTGCTGTCGACGAATCACTGGCCGACGATCCGCGACAACGTGGCGAACATAATGGCTGCGCTGGCGCAAGCGAGGGAAGGCCACTTCGCCCTTGTCAGGGTAGGGCCGAGCAGAGGGCAGGACGCATAGAACTTATACCAGCCGCCTGTCAGGCGGATACCGTGGTTGCGAGCTATCACAACCCCAACAACTCCACCGTCTGCGCCAGCACCCGCCTCTCGTCGTAAAGCTCGGTTGCCCGCGCCCGTCCCGGCCGCACCCATGCGGGCGCGCAGCGCCGGGTCGGCGGCGAGGCGGGCCAGCGCCGCGGCGAGCGGGGCGGGGGCGCCGGGCGGGACCAGGAGGCCGGTTTCGCCGTCCACCACCTGCTCGCGCGGACCGCGAATGTCGCTCGCCACCACCGGCAGGGCGGTCAGCATCGCCTCGATCACCGACATCGGCAGGCCCTCGAAGTGGCTGGGCAGCGCGAAGATGTCGGAGGCAGCGAACACCGAAGCAGCATCTTCGCGGTATCCGAGCATCCGCAGCCGCCTGCCAAGGCCGCCCTCGGCGAGCAGCGCCGCCATGTCGGGACCGCGATCGCCCGCCAGCCGCTCGCCCGCAACCCACAACTCGGCGTCCACATCGCGCATGGCGCGCGCGAGTTCCGGATAACCCTTGTGGCGCACCAGCCGCGAGACGGCGAGAACGGCAACGCGGTCCTTCGGCACCCCGAGCTCCGCCCGGATGCGCGCCCGCGCCGCCGGATCGGGGCGGAACACCGCCGGGTTTCGGCCGTTGGCGATCGCTACCGGGCCGGGATGAATGCGCAGGCGCCGTGTATCCGCGGCCTCCTCCTCGGAGACGGTCATGAACACATCCGTCACCCGCCCGCCCAGCCACTCCATGGCGAATCCGGCGGCCCGCCGGGAGGCCGCGCCGGGTGCGTTGAACCAGAAGCCGTGCCCGGTATAGGCGATGCGCGGAACACCCGCGGCGCGCGCGGCGAGGCGGGCAAGAAAGCCGCTGATCGGCATGTGCGCATGCACGAGATCGGGCTTCTCGGCGCGAAACAGCGCAACCAGCGCGGCGAAGGCGTGGGCATGGGCGGGCGCCGACAGGGTGCGTGCGAGCGGCAACGGAGCGATGCGGAACCCTTCCGCACGCGCCGCTCCCAGGAGCGGACCCTCGGCGCACGCGCCGATCACCTCATGGCCGCGCGCGCGGATCGCGCGCATCAGCGGCAGCAGGAAGTGATGCAGCGAGAAATCGACGTTGGTGACTTCGATGACCTTCAACGGCGGGTCACTTCACCCGGCTGATCGCCCACTTTACCTGCTGCGGCTCCTCCGCCAGTCCGGTCAGGACGACCTGCTCGGCGCGGCGCGGCTGCGGGCTGCCCAGGTAGATACTCTCCTCCAGGCTCATCCGCGCGCCGTCCGCGCGCAGCCGCCAGCCGCCGCCCGAGGGCAGGCGCAGCAGCACCGCCTCGTTGTCCTGCTGCAAGCTCGCCTGCACCGTCGGATGCAGATGAAAGCGCAGGATAAAGGGTTGCGGCGTCGGCGCCTCGATCAGATCCTCGCCGCGCACGTCCTCGCCGCTCTCGCCCACATAAAAGCGCCGCCGATGCACGGCGCCGAACGGCTTGCGCCAGCCGTCATGGCTCGCCTCCAGCCAGTGCGCGCCATTTGCCTCCTGGCGCTCCGTCTCCACGATGATCGGGCGCCGGCCCAGGCCGTCCGGGCGCAGCTCCGAGGAGGACGTATCGGCGATCACCAGCGTCGAATGCGCGGCGGTGGCGCGGGCGGCATCGCGCCATTCGGGTCCACCCGCGGGAAAGGCGCCGCAATTGACGATCAGACGATCGCGCCCGATCGACATCTCCATCGACAGCGTGCCCGCGTGCGCGTTGCGGTCGAGCCCCGGCGGCGGCGGCGGCCCGGTGTTGACGATCAGCAACGTGCGCCCCGCTTGCAGCCGCTGAAAGCCGGCTTCCGGCAAGGCGGGGAGGGCACGGCCACCGCGTCCGGCCTGCGTAAGCACCAGGTCGATCAGCGCCGCATTCTCCTCCTTGGCGCCGTTGAACAGCGCCAAGCCGCCGTCGCCGTGCCGCAGCGTGCGCAGCGCCGGCCCCATGTGCTCGACGGCGACCGCGAGCGAGGCCGGCGGCTCCACCTGCGCGGCCTGCAGCAGCGCGCGGATTTCCGTGAGATCTTGCAGCGCCGCCAACAGGGCGGCGGGGCTGCGCTCGGCATGACAGCCGTCACTCAGCACTTGGCGCGCGATCTCCTGCGGCAGAAAACGCAAGGCGCGGGCGAGAAAGCCGCCGTGCTCGGGCAAGGCGACGGCGGCCGCGATCAGGCCCTTCAGCCCGGTGAGCGCCCGCTGGTCGAGTTCCTCGGCAGGAAGCGCCGCCGAGAGGGTCCGCGCGTCGGCGACCAGGCGGGCCATCAGCCGCTGGCGGAAGCCGTCATCGGCGGAGGCGAAGAAGAAATCATAATGGCCGAGCCAGGCGGCGATGCGGGCGCCGGTGACGTCCGGGCGATGCGCGAGCGGGTCGATCGCGCCGTTCATCCACTCGCCGACCAGTGCACGGGCGCGCAAGCGCGCGGCGTCGGTGCCGAGCGCGCGCAGGTCGCGCAGCCAGCTGAAGCCGTGCGCGGCGGTGCGCAGCGGCTCGGCCAGGGAAGGGTCGGAGAAGCCGCCGGATCGGCCATCGGCGGGACGCAGCGCGCAGGCGCCGCCGCCCGCTTCCAGCTCTCCCCTCAACAGCCGCACCGCCCGCGCGGGATCGCCCGGCCAGGGATCGCGCACCGGCAAAGCCGGCGCATCAGGGATGCGTCCCGGGCGCAGCGTGGGCAACCGCGCGAAGGCGCGGCGGGCATCGCGCAACCATCGACGGGGGTCGTTGGCGTTCATGCGTCCGCTCCTCCGCCCCGCAATGCGGCGATGACCGCGGCATAGTCGGCGGCGGCGAACACCGAGGTGCCGGCAACCAGCGTATCGGCCCCCGCTTCCAGCGCCTGCGGCCCCGATTGCAGGTCCACGCCACCATCCGCGGTGAGCCGAATTTCACGGCCGGACTGATCGATCATCCGCCGCAGGGCGGCAATCTTCGGCAGCTGCGAGGGCAGGAAGGTCTGGCCGCCGAAACCGGGATCGACGGTCATCACCAGCACGATGTCCACGAGGTCGAGCACCCAGCCGATCGCCTCCGGCACCGAGGCCGGGTTCAGCGCCACCCCGGCGCGTTTGCCGCGCGAGCGGATGAGTTGCAGGGTCCGATGCAGGTGCGGGCCGGCTTCGGTGTGGACAATGATGTGATCGGCGCCGGTATCGGCGAAGGCCAAGACCTGCGGATCGGCCGGGGCGACCATCAGGTGCACATCGAGCGGCAGCGCGGTGCGCGGCCGCAGCGCCTTCACCACCCCCGGACCGAAGCCGAGGCTGGGGACGAAGTGGCCATCCATCACGTCGATATGCAGCCAGTCGGCCCCCGCCGCGGCGACCGCGGCCGCCTGTTCGGTCAAGCAACCGTGGTCGGCCCCGAGCAGGCTGGGGGCGATGATGGTTCGCGGCCGGGACTCGGGAGCGGGCATCGGACGCTTGTACTCAGTCGCTTCCGCATTGGACAAGCGCCGGAACTCGTCAGCCGGGCGCCGGGCCGGCAAAATCGGGCATGGACCGGGAAATTTTGCGCCTGCGCGAGTTGCTGGCGCCCGCACGGCGCGTCGTGGCCTTCACCGGAGCGGGAATCAGCACCGAATCCGGCATTCCGGATTTTCGGAGCCCCGGCGGTTTCTGGACCCGCAACCGGCCGATCGACTTCGCCGAATTCCTGGCGTCGGAGGAAGCGCGGATCGAGACCTGGCGGCGGCGCTTCGCCCTCGATGAGGTGCTGCGCCCGGCGCGGCCCAATCGCGGCCATCGCGCCCTCGCCGCTCTCGCCGGCGACGGCCGGGCGGTGATCGTCACCCAGAATATCGACGGGCTGCACCAGGAATCCGGCGTGCCGGAGAACGCGGTCATCGAGCTGCACGGCAATACGCATCGGGCCACCTGTCTCGATTG
Source organism: uncultured Pseudomonadota bacterium (assembly GCA_963762525.1). GTDB lineage: Bacteria > Pseudomonadota > Alphaproteobacteria > Acetobacterales > Acetobacteraceae > DATFDN01. The sequence continues at coordinate 101,755 of CAVXKT010000003.1, read as the reverse complement.
CGGCGCGCCGCGGCCGCTCGACGAACTGCGCACCGCCTTCACGCGCGAGCCGCGCGCGCCGCGCTGCCTCGTCTGCGGCGGGTTGGTGAAGACGGCGACGATCTCCTTCGGCCAGTCGATGCCGCGCGCGGCGATGGCGCGGGCGGAGCAGGAGACGCTCGCCTGCGACCTGTTCCTCGCCGTCGGCTCGTCGCTGGTGGTCTATCCGGCGGCCGGATTTCCGCAATTGGCAAAGCAGAACGGGGCGGCGCTGGTGATCCTCAACCGCGAGCCGACCCGCCTCGATCCGCTGGCCGATCTGGTGCTGCACCGCGCCATCGGCGAAACGCTGGGCGCGGCGGTGGGAAGCGCCTGAGCTTCCGGGCTTGCCGTCCAATCGCCTTCATTCGTGTCTTCAGGCAGCCCACACTTCCCGGGAATGCCGCCGCGCGGCCCGTCACTCGCCCTGCGCGCGATTGGCACAAGCTCGCTCACGCCGGCGATAGGATTATCGATCTTTTTGCAGCCCGTCTTGATGCCGTCTGGAATACGATATTGATGGGTAAGGCTTGATATTGTACTGTAGTTGGCTATGGCTCGTAAACGGCCGAGGACCGCATCGTGGCTCGAGCGACCCACCAGAGCGCTCTGCGCTATCCGCTGACCTTCATCCTGGGGACGGATGTCGGGCTGCGTCTGTCACGGGAACTGGCGCGCCACGGAGGCCAGCTTTCGGCGCCGGACCTCGCCCGTCGCACCGGTCTTTCTCCGGCGAGCGTATCCCGGGGCCTGGGTGCGCTCGTGAGGACAGGCACCATCGAGGCCGCCGGAACGGGCCGCAGCTTGCTGTATCGACTGCATCGACGTCATCCCTTGGCCGCCCCGATGGCTGCATTGTTTGAGGCGGAGGATCGGCGGTTCCAGAGTTTGCTCGACAGCGTCCGGGCCGCCGCGACGGCCGCCGGGCCGGGATTGTTGGCGCTGTGGCTTTTTGGCAGCGCGGCGCGCGGCGAGGACCGGCTCGGCAGCGATTTCGACCTGGCGCTTGTGGCCGAGCCTGATTCTGCCTCAGCTAGCTCACGCCCTGAGTGATCGGCTGATTGCGCCAGCCGAGAGTGTCGGGTTCAGCCCATCGGTGGTCGCGTTGGGCACTGATGACGTCGTGCGCCTAGCGTCCGCAGGCGATCCGTGGTGGCGTGAGGTGGTCCGCGACGCAGTGCCGCTGGTCGGCCGACCTCCTGACGAGCTGGCCCGAGCCCTCGCGCGCGCCTCAGGGCGAGCGGCATGACCCGAAAGGGGTCCTCGAAGACGGTTGACGGCACTTTCTCCGAGGGGCGGCTGATTCTGGCGCGGGCGTATCTGAAGGCGGCCCGAGACGAGCTGTCGCTCGCGAACCCCGGCGACATCGCCAATCCCGCCATGTCCCAGATCGTCAATGCGGCGATCGCATTCGGGGATGCGCTGACGGCAGCCCATGGGGAGCGCGCAAATCGGCAGGACCATTCGGCAGCCGTGAAGATGTTGCGCGATTTGCTCGGCAATCGTCTGCCGAACGCTCAGGAGACCAACCTTCGTCGGATTCTTGCTGAAAAGGACGCTTCAATACGGAATACCGCTCCTCGGCAAGGCCGACGCCAGGTCCTCCTTGCGCGTCACGAGGAGTTTGCGGCTTGGGCCGAAGCCGAGTTGTCGCGTCGCAGGTGACGGCGCTCCGCAGCCGTATACGGCTATAGATGGCCCGGCAGATAAGCAGACATCATTGCGCGCCATCAGGTTGATGAGGCGGCTTTATCTTGCTGATGCGTTGATCTCACCGGAGCGACGCGATGATCCGAGAGACCTCTCAGCCCGCCGCCTCCGCCTCGATCTCCACCAGCCAGCGCGGGTCGGCGAGCCCCTCCACGAACAGCAGCGTGGAGGCCGGCGCTTGTTCGGAAAAGATGGTGTCGCGGGCGGCGCGATAAGCGCCGAGCAATGCCCGGTCGGTGAGGAACGCGGTGGTTTTCACGACGTCGCCGAAGCCCAGGTCGTGCGCCGCCAGGATGGCGCGCAGATTGCTGAAGGCCTGCGCGATCTGCCCCTCGCCGGTGCTCGGAACGGTGCCGTCCGGCGCCATCCCGACCTGGCCGGAGATGACGAGCCGGCGCCGTGCGCCTTCCACGAGCACGGCATGGGAATAGCGCGATCCGGGTGCGCGCACGGCTTCGGGGTTGCTGGTGCTGAGAACGGGCATTGCTCCCTCCCTTGTTCATCTCGGCGCGATCATCGCGCCGGAGCCGGAACCTGTATAGCTTCGGCCATGGGCCATCTGATCGCCGTCGGGCGCATCCGGGGCGCCGAAGTCCGAGCTGTTCGCCCGCTACGCGGCGCGCCTGCGCCCGAAGCTCGTCGTAACCGAAATCGCCGAGGCGCGCGGCGCGGCGGCCGAGATCAGGCGACGCGAGGCCGCCGCGTTGCTCGCCGCGCGTGCCCGAGCGCGCCTTCGCGGTGGCGCTCGACAGCGCGGGCGACAGGCCGGACAGCGTCGGTTTTGCGCAGCGGCTGCAACGCTGGACCGGCTTCGGCCGGCCGCTCGTGTTTCTGATCGGCGGCGCCGAGGGGCTGGACAGGGCGGCGCTCGACCGCGCCGACGCGACACTCTCGTTGGGGCCGATGACCTGGCCGCATCTGCTGGTGCGCGTGTCTGCTCGCCGAGCAGCTCTACCGCGCCCAGACCATCGCCGCCGGCCACCCCTATCATCGCGCCGGCCGGCCCTGAGCCCTTCCGACGCCGAGCAAAATATGGTCGATAAGACACTGTCCTGTTTGCGGAGTTCTTGATGGCGGACGCTCCGACAGTCGCAATCGCCCTGCAAGGCGGCGGCAGTCACGCGGCCTTCGGCGCCGGCGTCCTGCGTCGGCTGCTGGGGCCGGAGTTGCGCGAGCGCTTCCGGCTGGTCGCGCTCAGCGGCACTTCGGGGGGCGCGATGTGCGCCGTCCTCGCGTGGGCGGGGTTGATCGGGGCCGGCCCGGAGGACGCGATCGACCGATTAACCAGATTCTGGCACGACCTCGAGGCGCGCTCCCCGGTGGATGCAGCCGGCAACGCGCTCGGACTGTGGTTCGCGCGCCTGCCCGTCACCGTCGATATCAGCCCCTATCTTTATCCGCCCGTCGCCGCGACCGATCTGCTCGAATTGCTGCACAAGCATCTCGATCTTGCGCGACTGCCCGCCGATGCGGACCGCCGCGGCCATCCCAAGCTCCTCATCGGCGCCACCGATATCGTCGAGCGGCGAGCGCACGATCTTCGAAGGCGAGACACTCGACCTACGACGATTTGATCGCGTCGGCGGCGGTCCCGTTCCTGTTCCGCGCCGTCCACACCAGAGGCACGCTGTTCTGGGACGGTCTGTTCAGCACCGATCCGCCGATCCGCGAATTTACCGATCTGCCGGCGGTTCCGGACGAGATCTGGGTGGTGCAGATCAACCCGCAGATCCGCGCCCGGGAGCCGCGGACGATGGCGGAGATCAACAGCCGGCGCGACGAGCTTTCGGGCAATCTCTCGCTGGGCCAGGAGCTGTTCTTCATCGAGACCATCAACAAGCTGCTTCCCGCCCACGCCTCGCTCGCAAAGCAATACAAGCCGATCCGCATCCGGATCGTCGAACTCGGCATACAAAATCTTGATTATCCGTCGCGCTTCGACCGCGACCCGGCTTTCATCGAGCGGCTGCTCCGCGACGGTGAGGAGCGAGCCGTTCGGTTCTTCGACGAGCGCTCGGCCTGGCCCCGTCCGGCGACGCCGCCGGCCGCCTCGCGCCTCGCCGGGCGCGGCCAATGAGGCGCCGCTTGCTTGTCCGCCGGCGGGCGCGGCGCTACGGAACGTTGCGGAGATGACGGGATGCCGATTCGGCCGGTGATGCTGATGATCCTCGACGGCTTCGGCTGGCGCGAGGAGACTGCGGACAACGCCGTTCGGCTGGCGAAGAAGCCCGTATTCGACCGGCTCTGGTCCACTTGCCCGCATGCCTTTCTGCGCACCTCCGGCCGCGATGTCGGGCTGCCCGAGGGGCAGATGGGCAATTCCGAAGTCGGCCATCATGAATATCGGCGCCGGGCGCGTCGTCATGCAGGACCTGCCCCGCATCGCGACAGGCCTTCGCCGCCGGTGAGGTTGCGGCAATGCGGCGATGCGCGCTTTCATCGAGCCGGCTGCGGCAAAGCGGCGGACGCTGCCATCTGCTTGGCCTGGTGTCCCCGGGCGGGGTGCATTCGCACCAGGACCATGCGGCGGCGCTCGCGCAACTGTTGGCCGACGCCGCGATCCCGGTGTGCGTCCACGCCTTCACCGACGGGCGCGACACCCCGCCCCGGTCGGGAGCGCGACGACCTCGCCCGGCTCGCCGCCGCGCTGCCCGCCGGCGCGACGGTCGCGACCGTCTGCGGCCGCTACTACGCGATGGACCGCGACAAGCGATGGGAACGCGTCGAGCGGGCCTTCCGGGCCATCGCGCGACGGCGAGGGCGCGCGCTTCCCGATGCCGCGGCGGCGATGGCGGACGCCTACGCCCAGGACGTCACCGACGAGTTCGTCGTCCCCGCCGTGATCGGCGGCTACGGCGGAATGCGCGACGGCGACGGGCTGCTGTGCTTCAACTTCCGTGCCGACCGGGTGCGGGAGATCCTGGCCGCACTGCTCGATCCCGCCTTCGACGGCTTCCCTCGCCCGCAGCGGCCGCGCTTCGCCGCCGCACTCGGGATGACGCAGTACAGCACCGAGCTGGACCGCTTCCTCGCCACCCTGTTCCCGCCCGAGCCCCTGGACAACCTGCTGGGCGAGGTCATGGCGGCGGCCGGGCGCACCCAGCTCCGCGCCGCCGAGACCGAGAAATACCCGCACGTCACCTACTTCCTGAACGGCGGCCGAGAGACGCCCTTCGCCGGCGAGGACCGCATCCTGGTGCCCTCGCCGAAGGTCGCGACCTATGATCTGCAACCCGAGATGTCGGCGCCCGAGCTGACCGACCGGGTCGTGGAAGCGATCGCCTCCGGGCGCTATGACCTGATCGTGCTGAATTACGCCAATCCCGACATGGTCGGACACACCGGCAGCCTGACGGCGGCGATCAAGGCGGTGGAGACGGTCGATGCCGGGCTCGGGCCGCATCGCCGAGGCGGTGCGCAGGCAAGGCGGCGCGCTGCTCGTCACCGCCGATCACGGCAATTGCGAGCTGATGCGCGATCCCGCAACGGGCGGCCCGCACACGGCGCACACCACCAATCCGGTCCCGGTTCTGCTCATGGGCGGCGGGGACCGCCTCAAGGATGGCCGGCTGGCCGATCTCGCGCCCACCTTGCTGGCGCTGATGGGCCTGCGGCAGCCGGCGGAGATGACCGGGCACAGCCTGATCGCCGATGCGGCGCGGCGCGATTAGCCTTTTGGCGCTGTTGCTGATCGGGGCGTCCCATCCCGAGGACGCCCGTCGCCGGGCCGATGCCTCCCGGACGGCGGCGGCCCGGCACGCCGACGCGGTCTCGAAGGCGGCGGCCCATCAAGCCGAGGCCGCCCGCCAAGCCGAAGCGGCCCGCCAAGTCGCCGCCGCCGACGCCGCCCGTTCGGCGGCGCTCACCGCGCGCGCCGCCGCCGCCGCTCGCGCGGCCAAGGCGGCGGCGGCCTCGGCCGCCCTCGGCGCCGAACGGATGCGGGCGACCGAACGGCTGCGGGCGGCCGAGGCGGCGACGCTGCGCGCGGCCGAGCGCATGGCGGCGCTGGCGCAAGCGCGGGACGCGGCCGGGCGCGGGTCGCGGCCGATTCGGCGGCGCTCGCCCCGCTGCTGCCGATCGCCCTGCGGCTCTCGCGCTACCCCGCCGAGACCCTGCTCGCCTCACCCCTGCCGCCCGAAGATGCGGCGCGTGGCCTGCTGGTGCTGCGGGGCGTCGCCCGGCAACTGGAGACGCAGGCGACGGCGCTTCGCCGGGAGGAGGCGGAGCTTGGCGCGGCGCGCTCGGCGGAGGCTGCCGAGGCACCGATTCTCGCCCGAGCCGAGCAGGCGCAGCGCGCCGCGGCGCGGGTGCTGGACGCCGAGCTCGCCGCCACCGCACGCAGCCGCCAGACCGCGCTCGACGACGAGCAGGACGCCGCCAGACGCGCCGCCGACGCAGGCGAGCGCGCGACCAGCCTGCGCGCCTTGCTCGCGCAGCTGGAGCAGGCTCGGCGCGAAGAGGACCGGCGCCGCGCCGAGAGGCGAGCTCGGCGTGCCGATCGCGCAGAGCCCGGTCGCGGCGAGCGGGCAGCGGCTGATGCCCCCCAGCTCCGGCACCCTGATCCGCGCCTGGGGCCAGCCGACCGAGGCCGGACCGGCCGCGGGCCTGTCCTGGCGCACCGCGCCGGGCGCGCGGGTGCTGGCGCCCTGCGACGGGCGGGTCGCCTTCGCCGCGCCCTTCCGCAGCTACGGCAAGCTGCTGATCATCGACTGCGGCGGCGGGGAGGATGCGGTCCTGGCCGGCCTCGACCGCCTCGACACCAAGCCCGGCCGCAGCCTCCGCCGCGGCGAGCCGGTGGGCGCCATGCCCGAGGGCACGCCGCCGACGCTCTATCTCGAGCTGCGCCGGCGCGGCGAGCCGGTCAACCCGGCGCCGCTGATCGGGGTGAGCTGAGCGCGTACACAACGGGCGATTCAGGCACCCCGACCGCGTACACTTTCGCGCCGCCGGGCACCGGAGCGCGTACACAACGGGGCAGTCGAGCACCCGGACCGCGTACACAACGGCCCTCCGGGGCACCCTCACCGCGTACACAACAGCCCTCCGGGGCACCCTCACCGCGTACGCAACGGCCCTGCGGGGCATCCTCACGCGTAGCCAAGCGAATTCATCACCGCGGCTTTTCGGCGTGCCGTATACGATCGCTGATCGCGCGAGTTGGAAGCACAGCGTGGACATACCAGCCGTCCAGCGCCGGAATCGGACCGCCGGCATCGACCAGCGGCAACAGCCGGTCGATCACCTCGGGCATCAGGTCGTCGCAGCGCTGGCGCGCCGCGCGTATCCGGTGGTCAGTGTCAGGTGATACAAACTCGGCCTGATGGACTCCGGCGTGGCACTACTCCCTCCCGGCGATGCACTCGTCGACCAATCGCTGCCGGTTGACGCCGTTGAGGATGCCGCCGAGCAGACCGAGGCCGAGCTCGACCCCGGCCGGTTTGCCCAGAAGCCGATTCCGGGCGGTCCCGCAAGGTCGCCCTCGTAGCGGCACTCGGCGGCGACGACGGCGGCCGAGCGGGGGCGAGGTCGGCAATCGTGTACCGCTGCCCCGGCAGCTGCGTGCAGCCGGCGACGGCGCTTCCCAGCAGGATCAGGGCGGCGGTATAATGGCGGGTAAACTTTGGCATCGTGCATTTCCGTCGTGCTCGGGTCAGGCCCGGTCCGGGCGTGGCCCGTCCGGATCGGGCGATCGATACAGTCCTGCACCAATACCGTGATTGTCACGCAACGAGATCGTGAACAACGGCCGGGATTACGGCCGAGATCGGACTCGGATCGGCTCGATTTGCGGTGGTGCGTGAAAACCACCGGCGCGACTTTCGCCCGATGCGGCCGCAAGCAGCGCCCCTCCCCCGCCGAGGGGAACCGCCGCCGCGCCGTCCTCATTTGATCGCATCGGCCGCCGGATGCGCCGCCGGATCGGCCGCGGGCTCGGCGAACACGAACGGATCATTGTCCGGCTCCATGATGCGCGCGATGTCGCGGAAGATCGCGTTGGCGACGCCCGGGATCGGCTTGTCCGCCTGCAGCGTGACCCAGGCGATGATGGTCACGTCGGCGGCGGGAAACACGTATCCGGCGGTGTTGTAGCCGGGCAGGCCGCCGGTATAGCCGAACCAGCCGGCGCTGCAGCCGACGCCGAGACCGAATGCCAGATTGCCCTCGCCGGTCGGAATGCAGTCCATCCGCGCGCGCTGCGTCGCCGCGCCGTTGGTCTTGCCGCCGATATAGAGCAAGAGCCAGCGCCGCATGTCGTCCATATCCGAGATCATCTCCCCCGCCGCGCCCATCAACGAGACCGGGATGGTATTGCTCACGTCCTCCCACATACCGTCCTTGCCGAGCCCGTAGCCGCGCGCCCACGGATCCGGCATCGCCTGGCCGGCCGGGTAGCTGGTCTCGGTCAGATGGAACGGCTTCAGCAACCGCGTACGAATTTGGTTGCCGACGGAATCGCCGGTAGAAACTCTCGATCAGCAATCCCAGAATCAGATAATTGGTGTTGCTGTAGCGATAGCCGGTGCCCGGCGGAAAATAGGGCTTCTGTTTCACCGCCCAGCCGATCAGCGTGCGCGGGTCGAATTGGCTGTCGGGCTTGATGGCCGCCGGATCGATCTCCGGGGTGTCGTAGGCCTCGAACAAACCGCTGCGCATCTGGCACAACTCGCGCACCGTGATGTGCTCGCCATCGGGGATCTTCACGCCGAGCGAGAAGCGGCTCAGCGTATCGTCGAGGCCGAGCTTGCCCTCATCGACCAATTGCAGCAGCACGCTGATGACGAAGGTCTTGGTGTTGCTGCCGATGCGGAAGTGATCGGCCGCCGACATCGGGCGGTGCGTCGCCAGATCGGCCTCGCCGAAGCCGTGCACATAGCTGCCGCCCGACCCGTCCCGGACGCCGACGAGCACGCCCGGAACCGGCGTCCGGCCGCCGTAAACCGCTCGCTCGTGCTCGACGGCGGCGACGATGGCGGCTTGTACCGATGGCGAGGCGGCGGAGACCTCCGCCGCGGCGCGACGCGGCGCGAGGAAGTGGGCGAGGGCGCATCCGCACATGAGGGCGGCGCAAAGCCTGACGGCGACGGTCAAAGCTCTCCTCCATCATCGTTCGGGAGGAATTTGAACTCGGCTTTCGGCGGCCGCCTAGTCTCTTCGGCAACTCGCCGCCAGCGCGGGCCACAAGGAGGAAATATGATTCGTCGGGGGATCTGCGCCGCGATCTGCGGCGCCGTGCTCGGGCTGCTCAGCATATTCGCGCCGGCACGCGCCGCCGATGATACGATCAAGATCGGCTATATCGATCCGTTCTCCGGGCCGTTCGCCATGAGCGGCGATCAGTTCCTTCAGGTGCTGCACTATCATCGTCGATGACGTGAACGCCCGCATGCCGCCGTTGGGCAAGAAGTTCGAGATCGCCACGTTCGACGACAAGCTCCAACCGTCCGAGGCATTGATCGCGCTGAAGCGCGTCACCGACCAGAACATGCCGTTCGTGATGCAATGCGTCGGCTCGAACGTCGCCACGGCCCTTATCGGCGGAGTGGCGAAGAACAACGAGCGCAACCCCGACCATCGGGTCATCTACCTCAACTGCGGCGCGCTCGCGACCGAGCTTACCAACGCCCCCCTTTGCGATTTCTGGCAATTCCGCTTCGCCGGTTCAGTGGAACAGCGGGCCTATGCGCGCATCAAATCGCTGCCGGCCGACGTCAAGAAGGTCTATTTGATGAACCAGGACTACGTGTTCGGCCACTCGATCGAGCACGACACCAAGAAGTTCCTGGCGCAGCTTCGGCCGGACATCCAGATCGTCGGCGACGAGTTCGTGCCGCTCGGTCAGGTAAAGGACTTCTCGCCCTATGTCACCAAGATCAAGAACTCCGGCGCGCAGTCGGTCGTCACCGGCAATTATGGGCCGGATCTCAATCTGCTGATGAAGGCCGCCGTCGATGCCGGGCTGCCGGTCCGCTTCGACACCTACCTCGCCTACCTCACCGGCGCGGTGACGGCGATCGGCCAGGAAGGCGCCGACCGGCTGACGGTAATCATGGAGTATAACGAGAATCTGCCGGTCGAGCTGAACATCCCGTCGGCCGAGAAGTTCGACCTCGGCTTCCGCAAGGACCACAAATTCGACTTCGTGGAGCAGCCCTGGGTGGTGATGTTCGAAATGCTGTCACGCGCCATCACGCAGGCAGGTTCGGTGGACGTCCTGAAGATCGCCCAGAACCTCGAAGGGATGCAGCAGAAGGATCTGTTGGACAAGACGGAGACGATGCGCAAGGCCGACCATCAGCTCATTCTGCCGTACTACGAGGGCCTGCTGACCAAGGGCGTGAAATACGACACCGAGGGCACCGGTCTGGGCTTCAAGACCATCTACACGGTGCCCGCCGAGGACGAGGTGATGCCGACCACCTGCAACATGAAGCGGCCGTCCTCGTAAGCGCGATGAACGGCGTGCGCGCGACCCTGCAGCGGGAGCGACGGCGGCGGTGCCGCTCCCCCTCCGCTCGCCGGCGGGAGAGGTGGCAGTCGGCGCCGATGCAGCTTCTCTCGACACGCTGCTCAGCGGCCTCGTCTACGGCATGTTGCTGTTCATGCTGGCGAGCGGGCTCACGCTCATCTTCTCCATGATGGGCGTCCTCAATTTCGCCCATGCCAGCATCTACATGCTGGGCGCCTACTTCGCCTTCACCGCCAGCAAATACCTGGATTTCTGGGCCGGGCTGATCCTCGCCCCGCTCGCCTGCGGACTGATCGGCGCGGCGATCGAGGTCTGGGGTCTGCGGCGCTGCCACGTCAACGGCCACATCGCCGAGCTGCTGTTCACCTTCGGCCTGGTGTTCATCTTCCAGCGCGCGGTGATGATGGTCTGGGGCACGCTCGCGGTGCCCTACCAGGTGCCCCCCGGGCTGAATTTCCCGCTGTTCCGGCTGTACGGCGAGAACTTCCCGGCGTATCGCGGATTCATGCTGCTGGTCACGGCGGGAATGCTGCTCGGCATCTGGCTGCTGTTGAAGAAGACCCGCATCGGCCTGATCATCCAGGCGGCGTTGACGCATCCGGATATGGTAAGCGCGCTCGGCCATGATGTTCCGCGGGTGTTCACCATCGTCTTCGCCGGCGGCTGCGCGCTGGCCGGCCTCGCGGGCGTGATCGGCGGCAACTATTTCACCACCGATTCCGGCATGGCGGACGCCATGGGGCCGATCGTCTTCGTGGTGGTGGTGTTCGGCGGCCTCGGCTCGCTCGCCGGCTGCTTCATCGCCTCGATCTTCATGGGCATGGTGCAGACCGCCGCGGTGATGGTGAACGGCTCGATCGCCGGCCTGCTCGCGCCGCTCGGCGTATCACCCGCGGGCGACAATCTGGCGGGCGAGATCATGACCATCCCGCTCGCCCGCGTCGGGCCGCTGTTGCCCTACATTCTGATGGTGCTGATCCTGTTCTTCCGCCCGCGCGGCCTGATGGGGACGCGCGAGTCATGAACGCGGCCGCCGCGCGCCTGCGCGGATTCGCCGGCCGCCGCACGCTGCCGCGCCGCTCGCTGCGCGCCGCCCGGCCCTGGCTCGGGATGCTGCTGGTCGGCGTCATCCTGCCCTGGCTGTTCCGCGACTATGCGCACGCCCGCGACAACGGCTTCATGACCGCCATGTTCAGCCAGATGGGGATGATGATCATCTTCGCCCTTTCGTACAACATGCTGATGGGAGAGGCCGGGCTGCTGTCGTTTTGCCACGCCGTGTTCTTCGGCTTCGGCGGCTATTGCGTGGCGCATTTCCTGAACGCTGCGGCAAGCGGTTTTCCGCTGCCGCTGGAGCTGATGCCGCTCGCCGGCGGGCTCTGCGGCCTGGGCCTCGCGGCGGTTTTCGGGGCGATGGCGACCAAGCAGCGCACCACCGCCTTCGCCATGATCACCTTCGGCATCGGCGAGCTGGTCGTCACCGCGGCGATCATGTTCCAAGCATTTCTTCGGCGGCGAGAGCGGCATTACCACCGACCGGCAGAACGCGTGGAGCCTGTTCGGCGTCAATTACGGGCATGGGCTGGAGGTCTACTACCTGATCGTCGCCTGGACCCTGCTCGCCGCCCTCGGGATGTACTATCTGCGCGGCACCCCGCTCGGGCGGATGGCCAACGCCTGCCGCGACAACTACGAGCGCGCCCAGTTCGTCGGCTACGACCCGCGCATGGTGCGGTTCCTGCAGTTCGCGTTGTCCGGCCTGTTCGCCGGCATCGCCGGCGGGCTCTATGCCATCACCTACGAGATCGTCACCTACGACGCCGTCAACGCGCCGCTATCGGGCAACGCGCTGCTGATGGCCTTCATCGGCGGCGTCGGCAGCTTCGCCGGGCCGGTGATCGGCGCCGTCCTGATCACCCTGTTACAGACCGGGCTGAGCCTGATGTCGAACTCCTGGCTCGTCTATGTCGGCCTGCTGTTCATCGCCATGGTCACGTTCGCGCCCACCGGGATCACCGGCATCCTCCGCGCGCATGCGCCGATCGCTCCGCGGCGGACGGCTTGGCGCGCTGGCGGTTCCCTATCTCCGGCTGACCCCGCCGGGTCTGCTGGTGCTGGCGGGTTTCGTCGGGCTGGTGGAGATGCTGTCCTTCGCGACTATCGGCGCCGCCGAGGGCAAGACGCTCGACCTGTTCGGTCTGAGGCCCGATGTGCTATGCCGCCGAGCCGTGGGTCATCACCGTCGCGGCCATCGGCGTCGGGATCGTGTGGCTGCGGGTTGAGGCGCGACGATTCCGCGCCGTATGGGATGCGCTGATGGACGGGTTGGCGCCGGCCTCTCCTCGATGAGCCGCCCGACCCTGCATCTGCGCGACGTCCGCAAGAACTTCGGCGCGACGGAAATCATCCGCGGTGTTACGCTCGACATCGCCGCCGGTGAACGCCACGCGCTGATCGGGCCGAACGGCGCGGGCAAGACCACGCTGTTCAACCTGATCAGCGGACGGTTCGGCCTGACCAGCGGCGAGATTCGCCTCGACGAGACCAGGCTCGACACGCTGGCCCCGCACCGCGTCAACCGCCTGGGCCTGTCGCGGAGTTTTCAGATCACCTCGATATTCCACCGGCTCAGCGTGTTCGAGAATATCCGCTGCAGCCTGCTATGGAGCCGCGGCTACCGCTATTCGTTCTGGCGCACGCTGTCGCGCCAGCCGGTACTGAACGAGGCGGCCGAGCGCTGCTTGAGGAGATCAATCTCACCGGCCGGCGCGACGTGCAGGCGGGTCTGCTCTCCTATGCCGAACAGCGGGCGTTGGAAATCGGCATGACGATCGCCGGCGGCGCCACCGCGATCCTGCTCGATGAGCCGACCGCCGGGATGAGCAACACCGAGACCGCGTATGCCATAGCGCTGATCCGGCGGGTGACGGAGGGCAAGACGCTGCTGATGGTCGAGCACGACATGCAGGTGGTGTTTGATCTGGCCGACACCATCACCGTGCTGGTCTATGGCCGGGTGATCGCGTCGGGACCGCCGGCCGCGATCCGCGCCGACCGCGCGGTGCAGGAAGCCTATCTGGGGGTGGCGGCATGACGCTCGAGGTCGCCGATCTGCACGCCTACTACGGCAAGAGCCACATCCTGCACGGCGTCGCACTGACGGTGGGCGAGGGCGAGATCGTGAGCCTGCTCGGCCGCAACGGCGTCGGTCGCTCCACCACCTGCAAGGCGATCATGGGCCTGGTGGCGCCGCAAGGCATCGTGGGCTGGCGTGGCCGGAACATCGCCGGCTTGCGCGCCAATGCGATCGCCCGCCTCGGCATCGGCTACGTGCCGGAGGACCGCCAGATATTTCCGACCCTGACGGTGCGCCAGAACCTCGCCCTCGGCCTCAAGCGCGCCAACCGGGTCGGGCGCTGGTCATTCGAGGACGTCTTCTCTCTGTTTCCGAACCTGGCGTCGCGGCGCGACAACCCGGCCGGCGTGCTCTCGGGGGGCGAGCAGCAGATGCTGACGATGTGCCGCACCCTGATGGGCGATCCGGACCTGATCCTGATCGACGAGCCGACCGAGGGCTTGGCGCCCAAGCTCGTGGAGCAGGTGGCGATGCTGCTGGCGGAGATTGCGCGGCGCGGCGTATCGATCCTGCTGGTCGAACAGAAGCTTACCATTGCGCTGCGGATCGCGGCCCGGCTCTACGTGATGGGACACGGCCGGATCGTCTTCGAGGGCACCCCGGCGGCGCTCGCCGCCGAGGCGGCGGTCCGGCGCGAGTGGCTGGAGGTGTGACACAAGGCCGCCCTCCCCCAACCCCCTCCGCGGCCAACGGTCGATCCCTGCGGCGGTTGGTCTTATAAGCTCGCTTCATGCCCGACGACCGCATCCGCTGCGATGCCTGCCCGGTGATGTGCTACATCAAGCCGGGCATGACCGGCGCCTGCGACCGCTACGCCAACGAGGGGGGAAGCCTGGTGCGGGTGGACCCGCACGTTATCCTTGAGCGTAGCCCCGACGTGGTGCCGTTCCTGGAACGCGCCGACTGGGACGGCGCCATCGTCGGGCCGCCCGTCGTCACCGCAATCGGCGCCGGAACCACCTATCCCGATTACAAGCCGGCCCCGTTCATCGTCGCCTCCGAGGTCGAGGGCGTCGATATGGTCACGGTCGTCACTGAGGGCATCTTCAGCTATTGCGGCGTCAAGGTGAAGATCGACACCGATCGCCATGTCGGACCCGAGCGCAGCCTGGTGCGCGCCGAGGGCGAGCCCGTCGGGCATGTGATGACCGGCGAATACGGCTCGCAGATGCTCTCGCTCGGCGGCGTCAATCACCTCACCGGCGGCGGCAAGAAACAGGGCCGCGCCACCTGTGAGACGCTGCTCGCGCTCAGCAACTGCGAGCCGGTCGAGCTCTCCGTCGATGACGGCGCCGCCCTGGTCCTGCAAGCCGGCCGGCCGCCGGTGGTCGACGGGCATGCCGAGCAGCGGATGCGCGTCGGCTGCGGGTCGGCGACCATCGGCATGTTCGCCAAACAGTGGCTCGGGCACACCGACGAGGTGGTGGTGGTCGATGACCACATCACCGGCGTGCTGTCGGAGCATCAGGCGGGGAAGTATCTCGGCATTTCCGATACCGGCATTCGGATCAAGGGACGGCGCTCCACGCCGGGCCGCTACTTCGAGGTCGCCAATCCCGGATCGGGTTGGGGCGGGACCGACATCACCGACCCGCTGGCGATCCTCGGCCCGTTCGACCCGAAGCGCGCGCACCCCGGCTTGCGCATGTTGATGGTAAGCACGACCGGCGAGCAGGCCGCCTATTTCGAGCTGGACGAGGCGCTGCGTCCGATCGAACGCGAAATTCCCGGCCCGCTCGCGTTCTCGGTCGAGCGGATCAGGGAGAATTGCGAGCCGGCGCTCACCAGCGTGCTGTTCATGGGCGGTGCCGGCGGCTCCTTGCGCGCGGGCGTCACCGAGAATCCGGTGCGCCTGACGATGTCGGT
Source organism: uncultured Pseudomonadota bacterium (assembly GCA_963762525.1). Classification (GTDB taxonomy): domain Bacteria; phylum Pseudomonadota; class Alphaproteobacteria; order Acetobacterales; family Acetobacteraceae; genus DATFDN01. The sequence continues at coordinate 86,558 of CAVXKT010000003.1, read as the reverse complement.
GAAACAGGCGCTGACCCGGGTCACCTGCGGCGGCGCGCCGGTCTATCTGTGGCCCGGCGGCGGCATCACCTTCATGGTCGATGTCACCAAGCTGCCGCGCAACGCCTTCGGGTATGTGCCGACGCCGGCGCTGGTGGCGCCGATCGAGTTCACGCTCAGGCGCGAGGACTACGCACGGCTCGGCGGCCATATGGAGCATCTGCGCCCGCTCGCTTCGGTGCTCGCCGCCCCGCCCCGCTGAGATGCGGCTGACCGCACGCCTGCTCGCCGACGGCAAGCGCCTGCATCTGAACGACGGGCCGATCGATCTGGTGATCCAGGCTTGGGGGCCGCCGGAGGCGGTGCGCGCCGCCTACGCCGCCGCCGAGCGGCGCGCGGCCACCGTCCTCGACGAGCTGTGCGCCGAGTTGCCGGCGCTACGCACCGACGCTCGCGCGGGATTGGTCCTGCAAGGCGTGGTGGCAGGGCGGATGCAGCGCGCCGTCGCCCCGCACGCACGGGTCTTCATCACCCCGATGGCCGCGGTCGCCGGTGCCGTCGCCGACGAGGTGCTGGCGGCCATGGCCGGGCCGCTCGACCGCGCCTTCGTCAACAACGGCGGCGACATCGCCCTGCATCTGGCGCCCGGCGAGCGGCTGACCGCCGGCCTGGTGGACCGCCCCGACCGTCCTTCACTGTTTGCGCGCGCAGTCATTGCCGCCGAGGACGGGGTGCGCGGCATCGCCACCAGCGGCTGGCGCGGACGCAGCCACTCGCTCGGCATCGCCGACGCGGTGACGGTGCTCGCGCGCAGCGCCGCCGAGGCCGATGCCGCCGCGACCATGCTCGCCAACGCGGTCGATTTGCCGGGCCACGAGGCGATACTGCGGGTGCCCGCGAACGAACTCGATCCCGATAGCGATCTCGGCGCTCGCCCGGTGACGCGCGGGGTCGCAAACCTTACGGAAGCGGAGATTGCGCGCGCGCTCGATCAAGGCGCGGCGGCGGCGGAGGCGATGATCGGCGCCGGACTGATCGCGGCGGCGGCGCTGCACCTGGCCGGGCGCACCCGCACCCTCACCCGGCGTGCCGGCGCCCGCCTCTGCCGCCAGCGGGAGAGGTGAAAGAATTATAGCGCGTCGCCACTTCACCTCTCCCGCTTGAGGGAGAGGTCGGCGCGGCGGAGCCGCGCCGGGTGAGGGCTACTCCGCCGCCAACGGCAGCGCGGCCGCCTCGGCGCGCATCCACACCGCCGTGTCGTGGAACACCGCGCCGCCCATCGGCGGGGCCGGGTCGTCGCTGGTGAGCGCGTTGATGCCGATGCCGCCCTCGTAGCACTCGCTCGGCCAGACGCTTTCCACCACCACCACACCGGGCTGCGCGCCGTCGGCGAGGCGCACATGCACGACCACCTCGCCGCGCGCGTTGCCGAGCCGCACGCGCCCGCCCTCCTGCAATCCCAGCCGCGCGGCGTCGGCCGGATGGATCAGCGCGCTCGGCCGTCCCTCGTGGCGGCGCGAGCTAGGCATCTCGGTGAAGCTCGTGTTGAGGAAGCGCCGCGCCGGCGAGGTCATCAGCCGGAACGGGCAATCGGCGCGCGATTCGTCGATGATCGCGAAATGGTCCGGAAGGCGGGGCATCCGCGCGTGGTCGGGGCCGAGCCGCGCCCAGTCGGGGGCGAAGCGGAAGCGCCCGCCCGGCTGCGGAAAGCCGTCATGGAAGTGCTGTTCGGCGAACGGCACCTGCGCATCGACCCAGTGGTTTTCCAGCACCGTCCGCGCATCCGGCCAGCCGGAGGCGCGCAGCGTCTCGTCGATCATCTGCCAGGCGCTCATCTCGAAGCCGCGGTGCTTGGCGCCGAGGCGCGGCGCCAGCGCGCAGAGGACTTCGTGGTTGCTGCGGCACTCGCCCGGCGGCTCGATCAGCTTCGGGCCGATCTGGATATAGCTGTGTCCGCCCGCCTGATAGAGATCGTCGTGCTCCATGAACATCGTCGCCGGCAGCACGACGTCGGACCAGCGCGCGGTCTCGGTCATGAACTGCTCATGCGTGCAGACGAACAGATCGTCGCGCGCGAAACCGCGCCGGACGCGGTTGCTGTCGGGGCAGACGGTCAGCGGATTCTGGTTCTGGATGAACAGCGCGTGGACTTGCGGCCCGTCCCCGAGCTCGCGCCGGTCGCCGGTGAGCACGCTGCCGATGCGGCTCATGTCCATCTCGCGCACCGAGAGGTCGCGCGCGTCGAGCCCTTCGATCAGCGTCTTGTCCCAGTGATAGATGCCGCGATTGCTCCACAACGCGCCGCCGCCCTCGTGCGGCCAGGTTCCGGCGACGGTGGGCAGGCAGGTGACGGCGTGCATGTTGGCCGCGCCGTTGCGCGAGCGGGCGAAGCCGTAGCCCAGGCGGATATAGCTGCGTTTGGTGGATGCGTAGAGCCGCGCGAACGCCTCGATCGCTCGGCGTCGGCAGGCCGGTGATGGCCGAGGCCCAATCGGGGCCGCGCGTCGCCAGATGCGCCTCCAGCGCCTCCGGGCAGTCGGCCCGGGTCGCCATGTAGGCGCGGTCGGCCCAGCCGTCGCGGAAGGCGATGTGCATGAGCGCGCAGGCGAGCGCGCCGTCGGTCCCGGGCCGCAGCGGCACGTGCATGTCGGCCACCGCAGCGGTGCCGCTGCGATAGGGATCGACCACAACCAGCTTCGCGCCGCGCTGTTTGCGCGCGCGCGCCACGTGCGTCATCACGTTGACCTGGGTTGCCACCGCGTTGCAGCCCCAGATGATGATCAGATCGGATTTCGCCATCTCGCGCGGATCGGGGCCGCGATAGCCGCCGACGCCGGCGAACCACCCGGCCTCGCAGATCGAGGTGCAGATCGTCAGGTTCTGGCGCGAATAGCGCATGACATGGCGAAGCCGGTTGATGCCGTCGCGCTGCACCAGCCCCATCGTGCCGGCGTAGTAGAACGGCCAGACCGCCTCGGTGCCGTGCCGCGCCGCCGCCTCGCTCAGCGCCTCGGCGACGCGGTCCAGCGCCTCGTCCCAGCCGATCTCCCGGAACTGGCCCGACCCCTTCGGGCCGGTGCGCAGCAACGGCCGGGTCAGGCGGTCCGGATGATGGATGCGCTCGGCGTAGCGGGCCACCTTCGCGCAGACCACGCCGGCGGTGTAGTCGTTGGCCGCCGCCCCGCGCACCGCGCCGATGCGCCGCCCATCGAGCACCTCGACCTCGAGCGCGCAAGTGGAAGGGCAGTCGTGCGGGCAGACGGAATGGCGGATGTCGCGCATGAGGCAAGCGTAGCCGGGTCCGGCGCGGCCGGAAAGCCTACGCCGCCTTCGACTTCAGCACGTCCTTCACGTCGGTGAACGCGATCGCCGGGCTGAGGTCGGCGGTACGGCGCATCATGAAGGCCGAGGTGGCGAGGAACACCGGATCATTGTCCACGTCCTCGGCGACGGCGCCGTGATTGGCGGCCACGAACCGAGCGAGCGCCGCCTTGTCGGGCGAGGCGATCCAGCGAACGACGGCATAGGGCGCCGCCTCGAAGCCGATGGCGACCCCGGTACTCGGCGCCCAACCGCGCCTGCAAGACATCGAGCTGCAAGCTGCCGACCACGCCGACGATCGGCGGCGCGCCGTCGAGCGGGCGGAAGGTCTGCACCACGCCCTCCTCGGCGAGTTCCTGCAACGCCTGCCGCAGTTTCTTCGCCTTCATGGCGTCGTCCAGGCGCACCCGACGCAGAATTTCCGGCGCGAAATAGGGAACGCCCAGGAAATTCAGATCGTCGCCGTCGGTGAGCGTGTCGCCGATGCGCAGCGTGCCGTGATTGGGAATTCCCGACGACGTCGCCGGCAAACGCCTCCTCGACCAGCTCGCGCTCGCGGGCGAAGAAGAATTGCGGCGCGTGCAACGGGATCAGCTTGCCGGTGCGGACTTGCCGCAGCCGCATCCCGCGCACCAGGCGGCCGGAGCAGACGCGCGCGAAGGCGATGCGGTCGCGGTGGTTGGGGTCCATGTTGGCCTGGACCTTGAAAACCAGTGCCGTCAGCCGCTCCTCGGTCGCCTGCACCGCGCCGGCATCGGCCGGCTGCGCGCGCGGCGCGGGGCCGAATTCGGCCAACCCGGCCAACAGATCGGCGACCCCGATGCCCTTGATCGCGGCGCCGAAATAGACCGGCGTGAGATGGCCCTCCAGGAACGCCTGCCGATCAAACTGGGGCAGCGCCGCGCGCACCAGATCGACCTCCTCGGCGAGCGCGACAAGGCGTGGGTCGTCGGTCGTAAAGCCGGGGTCGCGCGCGCGCGGATCAACGGTGCCGGCGAAATCCGCCGCGCGTCCCACCGGCCATGTCACCGGCGCCGTATCGAGCGCCAGCGTGGACGCGATCTCGTCCAGCAGCTCGAACGGATCGCGGCTCTCGCGGTCCATTTTGTTGATGAAGGTGATGATCGGGATGTCGCGCAGCCGGCAGATCTCGAACAGCTTGCGCGTGCGCGCCTCGATCCCCTTGGCGGCGTCGATCACCATCACCGCCAAATCGACCGCGGTCAGCGTGCGATAGGTGTCCTCGGAGAAATCCTCGTGGCCGGGCGTATCCAGCAGGTTGAAAACGCACCCGGCGTGCTCGAAGGTCATTACCGAGGTGACGACGGAGATGCCGCGCTCGCGCTCGATCCCCATCCAGTCCGAGCGCGTGCGCCGCCGCTCGGCCTTGGCACGCACCGATCCGGCGAGCTGGATCGCCCCGCCCGCGCGCAGGATATGCTCGGTGAGCGTGGTCTTGCCGGCGTCGGGGTGGGAGATGATGGCGAAGGTACGGCGACGGCCGATTTCGGCGCTGTTGTCGGTCATGCTTTCTTTTATATGGGCTTTTGCGGGGCGCGTGCGAACTCGAGTGCGCCGCCCGGCCTCCTTCCGCCGCAGACGCGCCGTTCACCTTCTCTCAACCGAGACGCCCGACAATAAAAACGCCGGCCGGGATGGTCCCGGACCGGCGTTCGAGGGAGACCAAGCATGCATACCCATGCCTGGCTTCCGTTCTCGATCATGGTGATCGTGACCATCAAAGTCAAGATCGTCGTGAAGCGGTAACGAAGGCGGTCCGGGCGGTTCGCCGCCCGGACTCTCCCTTGGTCAGGTATCTCGCCCTCCGGGCGTGCGCTCGCGGAAGCCCTCCGGCACCGCTCGCCCGACATCGGTGAACGCCCGTTTCACCGCCTCCACCGCCGGGCCGAACACCGTCTTGCGGTTCTCCCGCGCCCAGGCGTTCGATGCGGCCGGCATCTCCAGCGAGAACTGGAAGCGCGGCATCACGTAGCGCGCGAACAGCTCGTAGCTGCGCAAGGTCTGCTCGCGATCGGCCCACTCATGGGCGCGGAACAACACCCCGCCGAAGCCGCCGTCGCTGAGCTCGATCAGCCGGTTGATGCCCTTGATGACGGTCTCCGGAGAGCCGACCAGAGTGGTTCCCATTTTCACTCCCTGGCGCAGCGGGTCGTCGGCACGGCCCGGCGGACGGCCCAGCGTGTCCTCGAAATAGGTTTGCGTCTCCACCCGCTCGCCGGCCTTCACCTCGCGCAGCGCCTGCTCGTCGTCCTCGGCGACGTGCGCGTTCACCACCAGGCGCCACTTGCGGCGATCGGCGACCCTGCCGGCCTTCGCCGCCGCCTCCTCGGCGAGCTGCCATTGCTTGGCCAGCGCCTCCGGCCCGCCGGGCAGGCCGGCCCCGATCGACAGCACGCCGATGCCGTGCGTGCCGGCGGCGATCATGCCGAACGGCGTGATCGTGCTGGCGACGGCGATCTCGAACAGCGGATCGGACCATGGCGCCAGATGCAGACGGGCGTCGCGCAGCTCGAACCAGTCGGTCTTCATGGTTACGGGCTCGCCGCACGCCAGCAGCCGCATGATGGCGTCCAGCGCCTCCATCATGCGCGGGCGCTGCGTCACCGCGTCGATCCCCAACATGTGCGCATCCGACGTAAGCGCGCCCGGCCCGCAGCCCAGCATCGCCCGCCCGCGCGTCATGTGGTCGAGCTGCACGAAGCGCTGCGCCACCAGCAGCGGATGATGATAGGGCAGGCTGGTGACGCCCGAGCCGAGCTTGATGTGCTTGGTGCGTTCGGCGGCGGCGGCGATCACCAGTTCGGGCGCGGCGATCAGCTCCCATCCGGCCGAGTGGTGCTCGCCGATCCACGCCTCGTCATAGCCGAGCCAATCGAGCCATTCGATCAGCTCCATATCGCGCGCCAGCGCGAGCGTCGGGTTCTCGCCGAGGCGATGGAAGGGCGCGAGAAAGATCCCGAATTTCAGGCCACGATGCGGCATCGGCAAACTCCCGGCAATGCGCGATCTAACCCGGCGCCGCTCCGGCCGCCAAGCCGTCAGCGTCCGTAAAGCCCGGTCAGGGTCGCCTTGGCGATGGTATGGAAATGCAGATTGAAGCCGACCACCGCGGGGGATGCGTCCGGCTTGGGCGGCAGTTGCGCCTCGTCGACGGCAAACACGGTGAACACGTAATGATGAGGCTTGTCGCCCTTTGGCGGGCAGGGTCCGCCGTAACCGATCGTGCCGTAATCGTTGCGAACCTGGACGCTGCCCGCCGGGGCAAGGTGGGCCTGCGGGTTGCCGGCGTTCTTCTCCAGACCGGTGGCGGTCGCCGGAATGTCAAAAATACTCCAATGCCAGAACCCGCTGCCGGTGGGCGCGTCGGGATCGAAGAGCGTGACGGCGAAGCTCTTGGTCCCGCTCGGCGCGGCGGTCCAGTTCAGCGCCGGTGAGATATCGCCGCCGCCGCATCCCTTGAAGACGTTTTCCATTTTGACCGTCCCGCCCTCAGTGAGCACGGGGCTGGTCAGGGCGAAGCCCGCCGCACTCGCAGCCGTTGAAACCAGAAGCCCTGATGCCAGCGCGAAACCCGCAAGCGTCCGCATGGCGTTCCCCCCTTCCCGCGTTACGACGTCATTCTGTAGCCGGTCGGAGCGCCCCCGCCAACGTTTGGCAAGACTTTAAGAAGAGAGAACGATGACGCCCCGCGGATCGCCGACGAAGTTGATGGTGCTGCCGTCGCGCAGCGTGATGGAGGAGCTTCCGCCGGCCAACCCCGACGACACGGCGGCAGCGGCGGCATGGGAGCCGGGGGGCGCCAATCGAATCCACCGTGGCGGGCTGAATTGCGCTCCCGACATCGCGCTCCCGCCCGTAGCCAACCCGGCCCCCGCGTGGCAGCCTCCGGGCGAATGCGGTCGGAGGACGCGATGCGGCTTCAGGGCAAGGTGGCGATCGTGACCGGGGCGGCGTCGGGCATGGGGGCGGCGACGGCGCGCCGGTTCGCGCGCGAGGGCGCCCGGGTGATGGTCGCCGACGTGCTGGAGGATGAGGGCCGGGCGGTCGCCGCTTCGATCGGCGAGGCGGCGGCGTTCCAGCGTCTCGACGTCACGCGGGAGGCGGATTGGCGCGACGCCGTTGCCGCCACGGCGCGGTTCGGCGGCCTCGACATCCTGGTCAACAACGCCGGCATCAGCGGCAGCGCCTTCAGCGACCCGCTGGACGGCGAGCTGTGGCGGCGGGTGATGGAGGTGAACGCCACCGGCGTCTTCCTGGGCATGAAATACGCGATTCCGGCGATGCAAGCGCGCGGCGGCGGCGCCATCGTCAATCTCTCGTCGATCTCCGGCTTCGTCGGTCAGGCGCGGGTGCATATGGGCTACAACGCATCCAAGGGCGCGGTGCGGCTGATGACCAAGTCGGCGGCGGTGCAGTTCGGCGCCGACCGCATCCGGGTCAATTCCGTCCATCCCGGCTGGATGCCGCCGATGCGCACCTCCGGCAACACCGCCGACCCGTCGTTGCGGGCGAAAATGATGGAGCTGATCCCGCTCGGCCGCGCCGGCGAGGTTGACGAGGTGGCGAACGCGGTGCTGTTCCTCGCCTCCGACGAGGCATCCTACATCACCGGCACCGAGCTGGTGGTCGATGGCGGTTTTCTGGCCGAATGAGAGGGAGCACGACCATGAAGCTCACCGACCCGCAGCTCCGGCAGTTCGAGACCGAGGGCTGGCTGTTCCTGCCGGAAGCGTTCACGGCCGCGGAGGTGGCGGTGCTGCGCGCCGAGGCCGAGGGGCTGTTCCGCACCGATCGGCCGGAAATCTGGCGCGAGAAGTCGGGCAGTCCGCGCACCGCCTTCGCCGCGCACATCTATAACGAGGCGTTCCGGCTACTGGGCGCGCATCCGCGACTGATCGAGCCGGTCGAGCAGGTGTTCGACGACAAGCTCTACCTGCACCAGTTCAAGATCAACGCGAAATCGGCCTTCGACGGCGAAGTCTGGCAGTGGCACCAGGACTACGGCACCTGGGCGCGCGACGACGGCATGCCGGAGCCGAAGGCGATGAACATCGCGGTGTTCCTCGACGAGGTGATGGCGATCAACGGGCCGCTGATGCTGGTGCCGCGCAGCCATCGCCACGGCACCTTGGCGGCGGGTCACGACACCAGCACCACCTCCTATCCGCTGTGGACGCTCGACAACGACACCGTCAAGCGGCTGGTCGACGAGGGCGGGATCGTGACGCCGATCGGCAAGCCGGGCGGCGTGCTGATGTTCCACGGCAACCTCGTGCACGGCTCGGCCGGCAATATCACGCCCTATCCGCGCAAGATCGTCTATCTGACCCTGAACGCGGTGCGCAATTACATCCGCAAGCCGACCCGGCCGGAGTGGATCGCCCATCGCGACTTCACCCCGATCGAGCCGGTCGCCGACGACGCCCTGGCGGAATATGCGCGGCGGTTCCGCGAGGCGGCTGAGTAGCGCGGGATCGCCGGCCCGGCGGTAAGCGGCGCCGGGCCCGCGATCAGGCTCGGCCTACCGCTTGCGCCATCCGCGGTGCCGTCGTCGTCATCGATCGACGACGGCAGATAGACCGCGATGCATCCGTGCGTCGGGACACGGATTGGTGGCGTCGGTGCCGGCGGGGCTGCCAGGCGGCACGAAGCCGATCGGCACGAAGACATGGTGCGAAACGCGATCGGCGGCGACGGAGTGCGCGGTGGTCGAGGTCGCAACGTTGCCGTCGAACACATTGGTGCCGGCGTCGATCGTCCCGAGCACCGGCATCAGCTTGCCGCTAGGATCCATGTTGTTCCGGGCACCCAGATAGTAGTGCCGCGTGCCGCGATCGTACCAGACCTCGTCGGAGCCGCCGACCTGCGGAATCGTCGCCTTCACGTCGCCATCGACGAGGCTGATGATGATCGACTGCGTCAGCACGTTCGGCGCCGTCCCGAACGCTCCGCTGCATCCGATCAGTGCCTGCTCCATCGGTCCGACGGTGAGGCCGGCCGGCGAGCAATTCTGCACCGGGAAGGTGGCGACCACCTTCATGCTGCTCGGGTCGATCACCGAAATCCCGCCCGTTGGCGCGATCGGGGCCGATCTGCGGCACCGAGGTGTAGAACAGTCCGGTTTTCGGCGACCACGCGGGTCTGTTCGATGCCGTTGGTGGCATTCGGCGTGCCGTTGGTGCCGTCGAACACGATTCGTGCCCAGGATCGCGTGGCTGTCGGTATTGATCAAGGTGACGAACGGCGGCGTATCGGCATTGTTTGCCATCGCGAGGATGTGGTCCTTGGAATCGTAAGCCATCTCATCGACCCGGAACTTGCCGCCGGTGGAGATCGTGTCGGTGATCTGGACGGTCGCGATATCGATGACCTTGACGGTGCTGTCGCCGTCGCCGGCCCAGACGTCGAGTGATCCACGATACGTCACGCCGTCGGGGCCCGACAGGCTGTTATTGACCATGCCGTTCACCGTCAGCACCACGCCCTTGAAGCCGGGCACCCGGGTGGTAAAGGTGTCGTCGCTGGCATCGAAGAAATCGACCGAGGCATTGGTGCGGTCGGAGAGTACGTAGAGGTCGATCTTGGGATCGACGAAGCTGATGTCGAACGCCCCCAGGCCGGCGCCCCCGACATCGATCGTGTCGACCAGCACCATGTGTTCGTCCGCCCGCACCGACCACGCGCCGGCGAACGTCAGGGCGGCGGCGAGGGCTCCGGTCAGGATTGACGCGCGCCGGCCGAGCCGGGCGCTTGCCCGGTATCGCTTCTGCGTTGGCATCGATTGTTCCTCCTCCTTGTCGCGCCGGCGTTGAGAGTTCCCGGAATCGCGAATTTTGCAACGGTAATACCATCGCCATTGTACAAGTTGCAGGTTTTGGTTATCACGACGTTGCGACCGTATAATTCGTTGTTTGACCGATTGGATCGCTCTCGGATCATCCTCGTGCCGACGCGTTCACGCGCCCGCTGCTTTCGCGCTAGGATGAAGGGACTTGAAGGACCACCCGATGAGCGACATCGCCACCACCGGCCTGTTCGATCGCGCGCTGCGTCGCCTTACCGCCGCCTGGCGCGATATGGCGGCGGGCGTCAGCACCGAGGAGGACGAGAGCATCGCCGCGCAGATGCGCGCCTGCCTGGCCTCGCGCGGCGGCGAGGTGAGCTCGCGCAATCGTGCCGCCAAGCTGGCGCAGACCTATCTCGCGGCCGACCCGGCCGGGCGGCTCGATTTCCTGCGCATCCTCGCCGGCTTCGATTCCCCACCCGAATCCGTCGCCGCGGCCTACGCCCTGGTCCAAGACGCCAAGGACCCCGCCGAGCGCGCCGCCGCGCAGGCCAATCTGCGCCGGGTGCTGGAGCCGCCGCGCCTCAAGCTGCTGACCCGCTTCACCACCATCCCGGACGGGCGCAAATTCCTCGTCGATCTGCGCGCCTTCTTGCGTGGCCATCGCAAGGAAGACCCCCATTTGGCGGCATTGGAGGGGGATTTGCGGAGCCTGCTCGCCGCCTGGTTCGATATCGGCTTCCTTGAACTGCAACGCATCGATTGGTCGAGCCCGGCGGTGCTGCTGGAGAAGCTGGTCGGCTACGAGGCGGTGCACGAAATCCGCTCCTGGCGCGATCTCAAGAACCGGCTCGATTCGGACCGCCGCTGCTACGCCTTCTTTCATCCGCGGATGCCGACCGAGCCGCTGATCTTCGTCGAGGTGGCGCTGGTGCAGGGGCTGGCCGGCAGCGTGCAGAAATTGCTCGACGAGAAGGCGCCGCTGCTCGACCCGCGCGCCGCCGATACCGCGATCTTCTACTCGATCAGCAACTGCCAGGCCGGACTGGCCGGCATCAGCTTCGGCAACTTTCTCATCAAGCGCGTGGCCGAGGAGCTGTCGGCCGAGTTTCGCAATCTGCGCGTCTTCGCCACCCTGTCGCCGATCCCGGGCTTTCGGCGCTGGCTCGACCCGCGCCTGGCCTCCGGCGAGCAGACCTTCACCGAGGACGAGGGCACGGCGCTTCGTGCCGCGATGCCCGGCGAGCAGCCGCCGGCGGCGCTCGCCGCCATCCTCGCGCGCCGCAACTGGCATCGCGATCCGGCGCTCGTGCGCACCGTCGAGCCCGCGCTGGTGCGGCTCGCCGCGCGCTATCTGCTGGTGGAGGCGAACGGCAAGCGGGCACGCGATCCGGTGGCGCATTTCCACCTTTCCAACGGCGCCCGCCTGGAGCGCATCAACATGCTGGGCGACATCTCCGAAAAGGGCGTGCGGGAGAGTGCCACGCTGATGGTCAACTATCTCTATGATCTTTCGAGAATCGAGGAGTGGCACGAGGACTATGCCGGCGAGGGCAAGCGCAACGCCTCCACCGCCGCCCGCCGGCTGGTGCGGGGCTGGTCGTGAAGGCGCCGCTGGTCCTCGACCGCGAGGCATTCTTCGCATGGGCGGAGGCGCAGCCGGGCGGCCGCTACGAACGCATCGGCGGAGAGGTGATCGCGATGGCGCCGGAGCGCGTGGAACACGCCCGTTTGAAGGTGGAGATATGGGCGGCGCTACGCCTCGCGCTTGAGGGAGATCCGGCTTGCGAAGTCCTGACCGACGGCATGACCATCGCCGTCGATGTCGGTACCGACTACGAGCCCGACGTGGTGGTTCATTGCGGCCCGCCGATCCCGCTCGGGACGATCGTGGTCCCCAACCCCGTCGTCATCGTCGAGGTGCTTTCGCCCTCGACCCGTCGCATCGACAGCACCATCAAGCGGGAGAACTACTTTCGGGTGCCGAGCGTGGCCCATTACCTGACTTTCCGCGCCGACCGGCGGCAGGTGACGCATTGGCGCCGTCGACGCGGTGGCGGCGGTGCTGATTAAAGGCGGCCCGCTTCGCCTTGACCCGCCGGGGGTGACGCTCGACCTCGACGCCATCCACGACCGTGCCAGGACACCATGAAGGCACCTCTCGTCCTGGATCGCCGCTCCTATTTTTCCTGGGCCGAGGCGCAGTCGCGCGGGAACTACGAACGGGTGTGCGGAGAAGTGGTGGAAATGTCGCCCGAACGCTGGGAGCACGCCCGCCTGAAGGCGGAAATCCAATATGCTCTGCGCGCCGCACTCGCGGAGGTCGCCGGATGCCGTGTCACGCCGGACGGGATGACGGTCGCGATCGGCAAGGGGCATGACTTCGTCCCCGATGTGGCGATCCACTGCGGGGACCCGATCCCACGTGACTCGCTGGTGATTCCCAATCCCGTGGTGGTGATCGAGGTGTTGTCCCCCGCCACCACGCGCATCGATACCATCGTCAAGCGAGAGGGTTATCTGAGCGTGCCTTCCATCGCCCATTATTTGATCTTCCGGGCCGACCGGCGCCAGGTGACGCATTGGCGCCGCGATGTCGAGAACCCGACTCGGCGCAGCGGCGGATGGCTGCGCCTCGATCCGCCCGGCGTCACCCTCGATCTCGACGCCATCCACGATACCGCGGACGCGCAATGAGCATCACGCTGCCGCGCCCCGCGAAGCACGCCGACGCCATCGGCCTGCTGCACCAGCTCGAACGCAAGCTGCTGTGGCTCTCGGCGTGGATGATCCACAACGCCAACCATATCCGTCCCAATCGCGACGGCCTGAAGGTGGGCGGGCATCAGGCGTCCTGCGCCTCCGTCATCTCGATCATGGCGGCGCTCTATTTCGAGATCGCGCGCCCGCAGGACCGCATCGCCGTCAAGCCGCACGCCGGCCCTGTGTTTCACGCCGTCAACTACCTGTTCGGGCGGCAGACGATCGCGCCGATGGAGGGGCTGCGTCGGCTCGGCGGCGTGCAGTCCTACCCCTCGCGCGTCAAGGACGGGCCGGAGATCGACTTCTCCACCGGCTCGGTCGGCCTCGGCGTCGCCATGACCACCTTCTCGGCGCTGATCCAGGACTATGTGCGCCTGCACGGCCTCGCCCGCGCCGATCTGCCGGCCGGGCGTCACATCGCCATCGCCGGCGACGCCGAGCTCGACGAAGGCAACATCTACGAGGCGCTGCTGGAAGGCTGGAAGCACGACGTCCGCGATGTCTGGTGGATCGTCGACTACAACCGCCAGAGTCTCGACAGCGTCATGCCCGATCGGCTGTTCGGCCGCATCGAGGGCCTGTTTCGCGACATGGGCTGGAATGTCGTCACGCTGAAATATGGCCGCAAGTTGCAGGCGGCGTTTGCGCGCGAGGGCGGCGAGGCGCTGCGGAGCTGGATCGACGATTGCCCCAACAGCCTCTATTCGGCGCTGACCTTCCAGGGCGGCGCCGCCTGGCGGCAGGCCGTTCTCGCCGATCTCGGCCGGTCGAAGGGCGTGCGCGCCATCGTCGATGACCTCTCCGACGAGGCCCTGGGCGCGCTGATGACCAATCTCGGCGGCCACGACGTCGAGGCGATCATCGAGGCGCTGCGAGAAGCCGCCGCCGGGGGAGACCAGCCGACTTGCTTCATCGCCTACACGATCAAGGGCATGGGCCTGCCCTTCGCCGGCCACAAGGACAACCACGCCGGGATGATGACGAAGGAGCAGATGGAACTGTTCCGCCGCGAGATGCGCATCCGCCCCGGCCATGAGTGGGAGGCGTTCGAGGGACTCGACGCCCCGCCGGAGGAGCTGCGCGCCTTCCTCGACGCCTGCCCGTTCGCTACCCCGCTCACCGCCCGGGGACGCGCGCTCACCGCGCCGGCCGTGGCAGTTCCGGCGACGCTGCCGCTGCCGAAGCTCGCCGGTCGGCGGATGTCCACCCAGGCGGGATTCGGCGACATCCTGGCCGAGATCGGGCGCGGCAAGGGGGATCTGTCGGATCTCGCCGCGCATATCGTCACCACCAGCCCCGATGTCGCCGTGTCCACCAATCTGGGGCCGTGGGTGAACCGGCGCGGGGTGTTCGATCGCCATACGCGCAACGACGTCTTCCGCGACGCCAAGCTCGCCTCGGCGCAACGCTGGGGCATGAGCCCGGAGGGCCAGCACATCGAGCTGGGGATCGCCGAGCAGAACCTGTTTCTGCTGCTGGGCGCCGCCGGGCTCACGCGGGCACTCACCGGGGCGCGGTTGCTGCCGATCGGAACGGTCTATGACCCGTTCGTCAATCGCGGCCTCGATGCACTGATCTATGCCTGCTACCAGGACGCCCGCTTCCTGCTGATCTCGACGCCCTCGGGCCTCACCCTGGCGCCGGAGGGCGGGCAGCACCAGTCGGTGAACACGCCGCTGATCGGCATGGCGGCCGACCGGCTCGCCAGTTTCGAGCCGGCGCATGTGGACGAGCTGGCGCTGCTGTTGCGCCACGCCTTCGCGCATATGCAGGCGCCGGACGGCTCGGCGGTATGGCTGCGGCTCTCCACCCGCCAGCTCGCCCAACCCACCCGCGCGCTTGACGCCGCCGCCGTCATCTCCGGCGGCCACTGGATCGTGCCGCCGGCGCCGGGCGCCCGCATTGCGATCGGCTATCAGGGACCGGTGGCGCCGGAGGCCGAGACGGCGTTTGCCGAGCTCCGCGCCGAGGAGCCGGGTGCCGGTCTGCTCGCCATCACCAGCGCCGACCGGCTGCACGCCGGCTGGCTTGCCGCCGCGCGCGCCCGCCGCAACGGCGAGCGCCGGGTGTCGCACGTCGAAACGCTGCTCGCCCCGCTCGCCCCGGGCGCGGCGCTGGTGACGGTGCTCGACGGCCATCCGGCGAGCCATGCCTGGCTGGGCGCCGTGCGCGGCCAGCGCGTCATCCCGCTCGGGCCCGACCATTTCGGCCAATCGGGCGACATCCCCGACCTCTACCGCGAGTACGGCATCGACACCGACGCCATCCTCGACGCCTGCGCGCAGGCGCTGCTGGCATCAAGTTGACGCCGCATCGCCGCGCCGCTACACCGCGCGCCTTGCCCCTGCCCAGGTGGCGGAATTGGTAGACGCGCAGGTTTCAGGTACCTGTGGCCGCAAGGTCGTGGAAGTTCGAGTCTTCTCCTGGGCACCACCAGTCGGACAGTATTCGAGTTCGGCATGAGCGTGACCCAGTTCATGCAAGGCGCCACGCTGCACATTCATCGCGACGATCTGCCGGAAGCTGTGGCTTTCGGCCCGGTGGTGGCCGTGGACACCGAAACCATGGGGCTCGATCCGCACCGCGACCGGCTGTGTCTGGTGCAGCTCTCGGCCGGTGACGGGACGGCGCATCTGGTGCAGCTCCGCCCCGTTTCGCTCGGCGGACGCGGCTTCGATTGCCCGAATTTGGCGCGCCTGCTGGCCGATCCGTCGGTGGTGAAACTCATGCACTTCGCCCGCTTCGATGTCGCGGTATTGCAGCACAGCCTGGGCATCACCGTCGCTCCGGTGCGCTGCACCAAGATCGCGGCCAAGTTGGTCCGCACCTTCACCGATCGCCACGGATTGCGCGATCTCTGCAAGGAACTGCTCGGCATTGAAATCAGCAAGCAGCAGCAGACCTCGGACTGGGGCGCACCGGAGCTGTCATCCGAGCAGCTCGCCTACGCCGCAACCGACGTCTTGCACCTGCACGCGCTGTGGGACCGGCTCGAATTGCTGCTGGCGCGCGAGGGCAGGCGGGAACTGGCGGACGCCTGCTTCGCCTTCCTGCCAACTCGCGCCCGCCTTGACGTACTGGGCTACGCCGAACCGGACATCTTCGCTCATTAGAGGCTCAACTCCGCCCGGGATCGTCATCGCGAAGCGCGCCGCGCCGTGGCAATCGTGATCGGCGCCTCGGCCGGCGGCCTGCAATTGATCCAGCGGATCCTCCGTGACCCGCCGGCCGAGTTGCCGGCTGCGGTGTTCGTTCCTGACCGGCTACGGCGAGGACGCGATCAGCCCCGGATACCGCGACCGCCCGCGCCTGGGGAAGCCGTTCCGGAGCCGCCGACCTGCTGCGCTTGGCGGCGGCGCATTTCGCCGCGCCGGCTTAGGCCTTAGGCTGGCGGCCGAAGGAGCCGCCATGCACGTCGCCACCAGCCCCGCCTTCAAGGAGAACGCACGCCGCGCCATCGCCGATCCGGGGCTGCAGAAGGCATTGGCGCGCAGCGGCCCGCAGTTCGTGGCTCGCCGAGCCGCGGCGGTCGCCGCCTTGCCGGAATTCGAGCGGCTGCGCGACATCGGCCGCGACATCAAGAACCACACGCTCGCGCATCTCGACTTCTACCTGGAGGAATACGACCGGGCGGTAACGACCGCCGGCGGGACGGTGCATTGGTGCGCCGACGCGGCGGCGGCGCGTGAGGCCGTGCTGGCGATCTGCCAGGCGGCGGACGCGCGCACCGTCACCAAGGGCAAGTCGATGATCAGCGAAGAGCTGGACATCAACTCCCACCTGGAAAAGCACGGCATCGCGCCGTTCGAGACCGATCTCGGCGAGTACATCCTGCAACTCCGCGACGAGATCCCGAGCCACATCATCGCCCCGGCCTTCCACCTCAACCGCGAGGACTGGGAGGCGAGCTTCCGAGCCGCTCACACCGACTTGCCGGCCGAGCGCGTGTTCCGCGAGCGGCGCGACATCCTGACGGAAGCGCGCGCGCGACTGCGCCAACGCTTCCTCGCCGCCGATGTCGGCATTACCGGGGCGAATTTCCTGATCGCCGAGTCGGGCAGCAGCGTGATCGTGACCAACGAGGGCAACGGCGATCTGACGCAGACCCTGCCGCGCGTGCATATCGTGCTCGCCAGCATCGAGAAGGTGGTGCCGACGATCGAGGACTGCGTGAGCCTCCTGCGACTGCTGGCACGCTCGGCGACCGGACAGGATTTCTCCGTCTATACGACGTTCTCCACCGGCGCCCGGCGGCCGGGCGATCTCGACGGACCCGAGGAATACCATGTCGTGCTGCTGGACAACGGGCGCTCGGCGATGCTCGGGACCGAGTTCCAGGATATGTTGCGCTGCATCCGCTGCGCCGCCTGCATGAATTATTGCCCCGTCTATGGCACGGTCGGCGGGCACGCCTACGGATGGGTCTATCCCGGCCCGATGGGCAGCGTGCTGACGCCGGCGCTGATCGGCGTCGATCAGGCCGGTTTGTTGCCCGGCGCCTCCACCTTCTGCGGCAAATGCGAGAGCGTCTGCCCGGTGAAGATCCCGCTGCCCGGCATGATGCGCCACTGGCGCGAGCGCGAGTTCGAGCGCCATCTGACGCCGCCGGCGCAGCGGCGCAATCTCGGCGCCTGGGCAATGCTGGCTCGCCGCCCGGCGTTGTATCGCGCGCTGACCCGCGCCGCCGTGCTCGGCCTCGGCATTCCGGGTCGGCGCCGCGGACGGTTCGGCTGGCTGCCGATGGCGGGTGGCTGGACCGAGGGGCGCGACCTCCCGGCGCCGGAGGGCGAGACGTTCTTCGCCCGCTATGCGCGCGAGCAGCGGCGGCGGCAGCGCGCATGACCGCCCGGGCAGCTATTCTCACCGCCATTCGGCGCGGTCTGCGGCGGGGCGAGTTGCCGCCCGACATCGCCGAGGCGCTACGCGGGCGGATGCGGGCGCATCCGCGGCACCTGATTCCCGCCCGCTCCCGCCTGCCTCGCGCCGAACAGATCGCGCTCTTCGTCGCCAATCTGGAGCGCGAGTTCGGCACCTTGGCCCGGGTGCCCGATGCGCGTGCGGTGCCGGAGGCCGTCGCCGCCTATCTGGCGGCGCAGAACCTGCCGAGCGCGCTGGTGATGGCGCCGCACCCCGAATTGCGGGCGATCGACTGGTCGAGCCGACCGATGCTCGGTGTGCGCGCGGGCCGCGCGGAGGCGACCGACGCCGTCAGCCTCTCGCACGGTTTCGCCGCCATCGCCGAGACCGGGACGCTGATGCTGCCGTCCGGTCCCGAGCGCCCGAACACGCTCAACCTGCTCGCCGAGACCGAGATCGTGCTGTTGCGGGCGAGCCGTATCGTGGGTGCCTATGAGGAGGCGTTCGATCTGCTGCGCGCCGAGGGCGGATTGCCCCGCACGGTGATGCTCGTCACCGGCCCCTCGCGCTCGGCCGACATCGAACAGACGCTGGAATTGGGCGCTCATGGTCCGCGCCGGCTACATGTTATATTGGTGAACGACATGCCGGAGGAGCCGACCGCGCCATGAACGCGCCGATGCGCAAGCCGATGAGCCGGGCCGAGTTCCTGGACTGGGAACGGCGCCAGGAGTTGCGATACGAATTCGATGGCTTCGCGCCGATGGCGATGACCGGCGGCTCGTCCGAACATGCGGCCATCCAGCGCAACCTGATCACGGCGCTCACGAATCGGCTGCGCGGCAAGCCATGCGCCGTATATGGGAGTGAACTCAAGATCGCGGTCGCGGGAAGCATCCGCTATCCTGATGCGTTCGTGATTTGTCCCGACCTCCCGCGGGGCACCTATGTGGTTAAGGCTCCGGTCGTCATCTTCGAAATTCTCAGCCCGACGACAGCCGTCACTGATCGAGTTGTGAAGAACCAGGAGTATCGGGACACGCCCTCCGTCGTGCGCTACGTGATGCTGGAGCAGTTACGCCAGGCGGCCACCGTTTTTGAGCGGACTGGCGATGACTGGGTGGGGCACGTGCTGGAGGGCGACGTCGTGCTGCCCATGCCGGAGATCGGCATCGAGGTGCCGTTGGTCGAGTTCTACGAGGGCGTGGAGTTTCCGGAGAGGTTGGAGGACGACTGAGGCCGCAGCCGGTGCGGCGATTGCTGCGCGGGATGCCGTTTTGGCCGCTCGCGGCCACCTTGGCGGTGCAGACGCTGGCGACCGCGGCGCTGTTCTCGGTGCCTACGGCGGCCCCCGAGATCGCGCGCGACCTCGCGGTACCGGCGCCGTTGGTCGGCGTTTTCGTCTCCGTCGTCTATAGCGTCGGCATCATCTCCGCCGTGCTCTCGCCGGGCTTCGTCCATCGGTACGGGGCGGTGCGCGTGAGCCAGGCGGTGCTGCTGAGCGTGCTGGCGATGCTGCTGATCGCCGCCGCCGGCGGCACGGCGGCGACGCTGGCCCTGGCAGGGGTTGTGCTCGGGCTTGGATACGGCGCCACGACCACCGCCAGCACGCATCTGCTGGTCCCGCAGACGCCGCGGGCGATGTTCAACCTGGTGATGTCGGTCCGCCAGGTCGGCGTGCCGCTGGGCGGCGTGCTGGGCGCACTGATCTTGCCGCCGATCGTGCTCGCGGCGGGCTGGCGCGTCGCCCTGCTGGCGGAGCTGCCGTTCGCACTGATCCTGGTGATCCTGATGGAGCTGCCCCGTCGCCTCTGGGATGTCGGCCGCGACCCGCACCGGCGGTTGTTCAGCGGGGCGCTGCTCGAACCGCTGCGGCTGCTACGCCGAGACCAGCGGCTGCGAACCCTCTCCGCCGCGAGCTTCTGCTATTCGGGGGTGCAGCTCTGCTTCATCGCCTTCACTGTGGTGCAATTGACCACGATCGCAGGCTTCAGCCTGGTCAATGCCGGATTCGTGCTAGCGGGCTATCAACTGGCGGGCGCGATCAGCCGGCCCATCTGGGGCTGGATGGCGGATCGGCTGATGTCCCCGACGAACACGCTGGCGGTGCATGGCGCCGTCATGGCGCTCTGCTGCGCCGCGGCGAGCCGATTCGGGGCGAGCTGGCCGGCATGGATCGTCGTGCTGGTGTGCCTCGGTGCCGGCGCCACCGCGAGCGGCTTCACCGGCGTCGCCTATGCCGAGTTCGCGCGTCTGGGCGGGGCGCGGCGCACTGAGGCGACCGGGCTCGGCACGGCGGCGATGTTCACCGGGGTGATGCTGATCCCGTCAGCCTTCGGCGTGGCGGTCACGCGGTTGGGCACCTATATCGTTCCGTATGCCGTGCTTGCCCTGGCGGCGGCTCTGGCGGCCCTGATGCTCCGGATGGCGCCGGTCAAGCAGTCCTCGAATTGAGAATGGCAAGGAAGCTGACGGAGGCGGATCGTACCGCCTGGGCGGAGTACGCGCGCTTGGTGAAGCCGCTACCGGGTCGCGAAGCTCCCGCAGCGAGGCCCGGCTTGCCGGTGGGCTTGCCGGTGGGGTTGCCGGTGGTGCCGCCGCGACACCCGCCCGGTCGCAATACCGCGCCGAAGCGGGCACTTGCCGTGACCGTGGGCGCGCACCCGCCCGGGCTCGACGCGGCCACGTGGCGGCGATTTCACACCGGCCGGCTGGCCGCCGCACGACGGCTCGATCTGCACGGCCACACCGCGCCGCGGGCGTATTTGGCGCTCAGCCATTTCCTTAAGGTGGCGCACGCCGATCACGTCCGCTGCGTGGAGATCATTACCGGGAAGGGCCACGAGGACGCGGGCGTGCTTCGCCGGGAGTTGCCGCTGTGGCTGAACTTGCCCGACCTCCGGCCGCTCGTTTTGGCCGCCGCTCATGCAAGCCCCGGCAATCCCGGCGCCGTCCGCCTGCTGCTTCGCCGCGTGCGCGGCGAAGCTAAAGTCCGAGACCGTCCAAAAACTCTCTGATGGCATCGGCCACTATTGCGGGAGTCTGCACCGCCATGAAATGCCCCGTCTCCAACGCCCGGAAACGGGCGTTCGGCATGATGCGCGACAGCGGCTCGATCAGCGACGGCGGGCGCAAGCGGTCCATGGTGCCGGCGAGCAGCAGCGCCGGACAGGCGATGGCGGGCAGTTCGTCGTTCACCCGCGCCGCAGCCAGCATCCGGTAAATGGCGCCGTAGCTCTCCGGATCGTTGGCGAGCCAACGGGCGCGGAACCGGCGATATTGCGCTTCGTCGTGGCGAACCTCCGGCGGATAGGCGGCGGCGAAGACCTCCTCGAACACACCGGCGGGTCCGGTTCGCTCCATCGCCTCGGCGCGGCTGAGCGTCGCCGCGCGCCGCTGCTCGGAGACGCCGGTCGCCGGCCCCATCGCCACCAGCGCCGCCACCCTTGCGGGATGGCGAAAGGCGGTGTGCAGCACGATGCCGCCGCCCACCGCGCAACCGGCGAGCGCCACCGGCCCGGTCATGCCGAGCGCATCGAGCAGCGCGATCAGGTCATCGGCCATCATATCGAACGTCACCGCGCCGCGGATCTTCTCCGACTGCCCGGCGCCGCGCGTGTCGTAGCGCAGCAGGCGCCGATTGTTTGCCAGAGCCGGCAAGGTCTGGTCCCAGCTCTCAAGCGTCCCGCCCATCTCGTGCACCAGCACCAAACACGGCTCCCCCGCCCCGATCAGGTCGTAGCGGAGCGCCGTTCCATTGACTTCGATCCAGTCCATCAGGCGGCTCCTTCCAGCGTCGGCGCGACCAGATCCTTGCAGTCGGAAGCGAAGGCGAGCGGGGCGCCGGTTCTGGCGGCCAGCTCTTCGCGGGAGAGGCCGGGCACGAGCTCGCGGACCAGGAACCCGGATGCTTCGATGTCGATCACCGCGAGGTCGGTGAAGACGCGGCGGACGCATCGCGGCGCCGTCAGTTTCAGCCGGCAGCGTTCCAAGAGCCGCGGGGCGCCGGTGCGCGTCGTGTGTTCCATCACCACCCAGACGGCGCGGGCCCGGGCGGCGAGGTCCAGCGCGCCGCCCATCAGCGGCCCCTTGTCGGGGATGCCGGAGTCCCAGTTCGCCATGTCGCCGTTGGCGGCGACCTCGAAGCAACCGAGCAGGGTGACGTCGATATGGCCGCCGCGGATCATCGCGAAGGAGCCGACCGAATCGATGATCGCCGCGCCCTCGCGCAAGGTGATGCGCCGGCTGCCGGCGTCCACCAGGTCGGGATCGGCGCGGTCCGGTTCGGCGAGCCGGCCGCAGCCGATGATGCCGTTCTCCGATTGAATGAACACGTCGCGATCGGCCGGCACGTAATCGGCGGCGAGGACCGGGATGCCGATGCCGAGATTGACGATCCAGCCGTCCTCGATCTCCTGCGCGGCGCGCCACGCCATCTGTGCGCGGTTCAGTTTCATCGCGCTTCTCCGACCGCCAGAATGCGTTGCACGAAGGCGCCGGGGAGCTGGATTTCGGTGTGCGCCAGGGGCTGTTCCTCGATGCTGCGGACCTCGGCGATGGTGGTGCGCGAAGCGGTCGCCATCACCGGGCCGAAATTGGCCTGAGCGTATCGGAAGGCGCAATTGCCGAAGCGATCGGCGCGGTCGGCGCGGATCAGCGCCAGATCGGCGCTGAGCGCATTTTCCAGCAGATACGCACGGCCGCCGAATTCGCGGACCTCCTTGCCCTGCTCGACCACGGTGCCGATGCCGACCGGGGTGTAGAAGGCGGGGATTCCGGCCCCGCCGGCGCGTATGCGCTCGCTGAACGTGCCCTGCGGGATGCATTCGAGCTCGATGCGCCCCGCCTTCCACAATCGCTCGAACGGCGACAATTCCTTGTCGCGCCCGCGGGCGGCGGTGCAAACGATGCGCGCCACCTGTCCGGCCTCGATCAGCTCGTGGGTGAGCGAATATCGGTGCGTCGCCGAGTTCACGATCAGCGTCAGGCGACGCACCCCGCAATCGCGCAACGCCCGGATCAGCACGTTGGGAAACCCGGCGCCGCCGAAACCGGAGATCATCACCGAGGCACCGTCGCCGATCCCGCTCATGGCGTCGGCAACCGAGGCGACGCGCTTGTCGATGGTCATGGTCCCTCCGGTTGCCGCGACGAGGTGGCGCAAGGGGACCCCGGGGCCGGACCCGCTGGTGGGCGCACAAGGACTCGAACCTTGGACCCGCCTTTTGCGGACCCCTTGCGGACCCCGCGTAAGGGATGGCACATGGCGAAGCTAACCGACAAGATGCTGGACAAGTTGGAGCTGAAGCCGGGGCAGAAGGACCGGCTCGTGTTCGACGCGGCCTGTCCCGGCTTGGGCGTGCGGCTGACGGCCAAAGGCACGCGGATCTTCATCGCCCAATGGAGCGATCCCGCAACGCGGAGGAAGGTCCGCGAGGCCGTTGGGGTCTGGGGAAGCATTACCGTGGATCAGGCACAAGAGGCCGTCCGTGCGCGGTTGCGAAGTCCGTCTTGAGGTGGATTTTCGTCGAGAACCCGCCGCGCGAGCGACCGAGCGCCTGATTTTGCTGCCCCCTTTTGCGCCGGCTGCCGAGACATGCGCCCGAACCACGGTGCTGTCGAACATCTGCACCAGATGCGCCGTCGAGCTGTTCTCGGCCAGAAGTTGAAAGGACGCCTCGAACACGCCGCTGCGGCTCAGCCGCCAGAACCGCTTCCAGACGCTGTTCCAGTTGCCGGCCCCGGTCGGCCACCACCGTTACGGTCGGCGGCGTTGCATCATGGCGTTTCTTCTCCGGCGGCGGCGCGAGGCCAATCCTCGGCCGCCGCTGTCGTTCTCGCCCGCGCTCGGCCCACCAATCCTCACGCGCGCATCTGCCGCTCGTGCCACAGCACGCCGACCCGGGCGAGCGCGACTATGGAAAGCGGGACGACGAAGAATGCGAAGACACCGAACCCGGTCACACCAGCCCTCCCGACACACGCCGCCGCGGCGGTCATTCGTCGCTCAGCAGCTCGTCGAGCGTCATCGGGCAGACGGGCGGCACCGGCAAGGGCGGCTTGCCATCATTGCTCTCGGGCAGTCCGCGCAAGGCGCGCGCGTAGATACGCCCGAGGTCGAGCCGTTGCCGCATGGAGGGCGCATAGCGGCTCGTCGCATCCGCTCGGAAGCTGACGGCATCGGCTCGCCAGACCGGTGCATCCCGCGCCAGCGGCCACGCTTCGGCCTTCAACACATGGAGCAGCGCCTGCCGCAGCAGTGACTCGACAGCGGATAGCTCGCTCCGTCCCACGCTCTCGATCTCCTCGGCAAGGTTCTCCCAATCGACCTGATCGTTGACCTGCTCGCCGGCGCCGAGGCGACGAAGCAGCGCCGCTTGTTGCTCCGACCAGGTCAGGACATCGTCCTCGTAGAGGTCGCTCATTTTCGCGGGGCCTTCATCCGGTAATTACGTCATACAGCACATCGACCGCCGCGGCGAGGAACGCCCGGCAAACAACCCGCTCTGACAGTAAATTCTGACGGTCTCTGACGTTCCCGTTCGGTTCCGGCGCCGCAGCCCGCAACTCCTACAGAATCCTGGTGGGCGCACAAGGACTCGAACCTTGGACCCGCTGATTAAGAGTCAGCTGCTCTACCAACTGAGCTATGCGCCCGCCGGGATCACCGGGGCTGATAGCAAGCCCCGATCCGGTTTGAAACCCCGGCGGTCACGGCCAGCTCACCAGTGCGGCGGCAGGCTCATCAGGATGGCGTCGATGTTGCCGCCGGTCTTAAGGCCGAACAGCGTGCCGCGGTCGTAAAGCAGGTTGAACTCCACATACCGCCCGCGCCGGACCAGCTGATGGGCGCGGTCGGCCTCGGTCCAGGGCGCCGTCCATCCGGGCGCGCACGATCGCCGGGAAGACATCGAGGAAGGCCAGCCCGACCGCGCGCACGAAGGCGAAATCGGCCGCCGCATCGCCGCTGTCCAGGTAATCGAAGAAGATGCCGCCGACGCCGCGCGGCTCGCCGCGATGCGGCAGGAAGAAATAGCGGTCGCACCAATCCTTGAACCGCGCATAATCGGCGGGATCGTGACGCGTCGCAGGCGGCCTTCAGCGCCGCATGGAAGCGCCTCGCGTCGGCCCGCGCTCTCCGCCGCCTCGGGCGCATCGGCGTGAGGTCGGCGCCGCCGCCGAACCAGCCGCGCGTCGTGACCAGCATCCGCGTGTTCATGTGCGCCGCCGGCACCTTCGGGCTCCGCATGTGCGCCACCACGCTGATGCCGCTCGCCCAGAATCGCGGATCTTCGGCCGCGCCCGGAATTTGGCCGCGGAACTCCGAGCTGAAGACGCCCTCCACGGTCGAGACGTTGACGCCCACCTTCTCGAACACCCGTCCGTGCATGAGGCTCATCACGCCGCCGCCGCCCTCGCCGCCCTCGCCGTCTTCGGTCGGGCCGGCTCCAGGCGACGGCGAATGAAACGGCCCGCCGCCGCTCGGCGCCGGGTCGCCTCGTCCTCGATCGCCTCGAACGCGACGCACAGCCGGTCCCGCAACTCCTCGAACCAGGCGCGCGCGCGCTCCCGCAAGGCGGCGTGCGGCGGATCCGGTGGTTCGCGGTCGCTCATCGGGGCTTGTTCCAAGTCGGCCGACAGGCTAGCCCGTCGCCGCGGCGCGTTGCAGGGGCGAAATCCCGCTTCTAGGATGCGTCGGCTTCACCGCGGGGCGGGCCGCGCGGCCGAGATAGCCGCCGCAACGAGGGACCCGAGGCGATGGCCGGACTGCACAGCAGCGACTTCAAGAACCCGGTGCTCAACTGGATCGACACCAGATTGCCGATCCTGAGCTTGATGCACAAGGAATACGGCGCCTTCCCGACGCCGAAAAATTTCAACTACTTGTGGAACTTCGGCGCCCTGGCGACGGTGACGCTGGTGGTGATGATCGCCACCGGCGTGTTCCTGGCGATGAACTACCAGCCGAATGTCGGGCTCGCCTTCGACTCCGTCCAGCACATCATGCGCGACGTGAATTACGGGTGGCTCATTCGCTACGTTCACCAGAACGGCGCCTCGATGTTCTTCATCGTCACCTACATCCACATCCTGCGCGGCATGTATTACGGCTCCTACAAGAAGCCGCGCGAGCTGCTTGTGGATGCTGGGCGTGGTCATCCTGCTGCTGCTGATGGCGACCGCGTTCATGGGCTACGTGCTGCCGTGGGGGCAGATGTCGTATTGGGGCGCCACCGTCATCACCAATCTGTTTTCCGCCTTCCCGGTCGTCGGGCACGGCATCGTGACGCTGCTGTGGGGCGGCTTCAGCGTCGACAATCCGACGCTCAACCGCTTCTTCGCCCTGCATTATCTGCTGCCGTTCATCATTGTCGCGGTGGTCGGCCTGCACGTGGTGGCGCTGCACATCACCGGCTCGAACAATCCGCTCGGCATCGACCCCAAGGGTCCGCAGGATACGCTGCCGTTCCATCCCGTATTACACGATCAAGGACAGCATCGGGCTGTGCGCCTTCTTCGTGGTCTGGGCGGCGTTCGTCTTCTTCGGCCCGAACGTGCTCACCGATCCCAACAACTTCATCCCCGCCGATCCCCTGCAGACGCCGCCCGACATCGTGCCGGAATGGTACTTCCTGCCGTTCTACGCCATGCTGCGCTCGGTGCCGAACAAGCTCGGCGGCGTCTGCATCATGTTCTCCTCGATCCTGATCCTGTTCTTCCTGCCCTGGCTCGACACCAGCAAGGTGCGCAGCGCCCGCTTCCGGCCGATCTTCCGCCAGATCATCTGGGTCTGGGTGCTCTCCTGCTTTGTCCTCGGCGCCGTCGGCGCGCATCCGCCGGAGGGCGTGTGGGTCATCATCGGTCGGGTCTGCGACGCTCTATTACTTCCTGCATTTCCTGGTGATCCTGCCGTTCCTCGGCAAGCTGGAGCGGCCGCTGCCGCTGCCCGAGAGCATCAGCGTGGCGGTGACGCGGCGGGGCGGCGGGCCGCTGCCGGCCGGCGCCGCCGCCCGGCCGATGGAAAAGCCGTGATGGGCGCGCTTGGTCGGCGCGATCGCGGCAGCGCTGCTGGGACTTGGTCTGACTGGCGCTGCGCCCGGCGATGGCGCAGGAGCCGCCGTTGCCCAACCCCGGCTGGAGCTTCGCCGGCATCTTCGGCAGCTACGATCTCGCCGCCGCCCAGCGTGGCTTCTGGGTCTATTACAAGGTGTGCTCCACCTGCCACTCGCATGAAGGAGATGCACTACCGCGACCTCGCCGGGATCGGGCTGAACGAGGGCCAGATCAAGGCGGTCGCCGCCGGGGTGACGGTGCCGCAGGGGGTCAACGACCAGGGTGAGCCGATCACCGGCCCGGCGATGCCCGCCGATGAGTTCAAGGCGCCGTTCCCCAACGAGCAGGCGGCGCGGGCCGCGCTCGGCGGCGCGCTGCCGCCCGATCTGTCGCTGATCGTCAACGCGCGCGAGGGCCATTCCGACTACGTCTACGGCATCCTCAACGGGTTCCAGGACGCGCCGAAGGGCTTCAACGTGCCGGCCGGGCGCTACTACAACGAATACTTTCCCGGCCACCTGATCGCCATGCCGCCGCCGCTGCATGACGACGCGGTGGACTTCGCCGACGGCACCAAGGCGACGGTGCCGCAGATGGCGCACGACGTGGTGACATTCCTTAACTGGGCCGCCAATCCCGAATTGGCGCAGCGCAAGCAGATCGGCGTGCGCGTGATCCTGTTCCTGCTGCTGCTGACCGGGCTGACCTACGCCGCCAAGCGCAAGGTCTGGGCCGACGTCCACTGAGCGCCAGCGTGCCCGAGACCACGCCGACGATCGGCATTATCGGCGGCTCCGGCCTCTATGACATCGAGGGCCTGGAGGACAAGACCTGGCGGCATGTGACGACGCCCTGGGGCGAGCCGTCCGACGCGCTGCTGTTCGGCCGCTTCGGGGCAGTCCGCTGCGTCTTTCTGCCGCGGCACGGACGCGGCCATCCGCTGTCGCCCACGCATCTCAACTACCGCGCCAATATCGACGCGCTGAAGCGCGCCGGCGTCACCGACGTGCTCTCGCTGTCCGCGGTCGGCAGCCTGAAGGCCGAGCTGCCGCCGGGGCATTTCGTCATCGTCGATCAGTTCATCGACCGCAGCTTCGCCCGCGAGAAATCCTTCTTCGGCGAGGGCGTGGTCGCGCACGTCTCGATGGCGCATCCGGTCTGCGCCCGTCTCGGCGACGCGCTGGAGGCCGGAGCGCTGCGGCCTCGGCCTGCCGGTCGCGCGCGGCGGGACCTACCTGGTGATGGAAGGGCCGCAGTTCTCCACCCGCGCCGAGAGCGCGCTCTATCGAAGTTGGGGTTGCAGCGTCATCGGCATGACCAACATGCCGGAGGCGAAGCTCGCCCGCGAGGCCGAGCTTTGCTACGCCACCGTCGCCATGGTGACGGATTTCGACTGCTGGCATCCCGACCACGACCACGTCACCGTCGAGGCGGTGGTGAGGGTACTGCTGGAGAACGCCGACGCGCGCGCGCGCACTGGTCGGCACCGTGGTGCCCGGGCTCGGCGCCCCGCGCGGCCTGTGTCCGTGCGGCTGCGACCGCGCGCTCGACAACGCGGTGATCACCGCGGCGCACATGCGCGATCCGGCGCTGATCGCGAAGCTGGACGCGGTGGCGGGGCGGGTGCTCCGCTAAGCTTCGGCATGGCCGACCGACTGAGCCCCGAGGCACGCTCGCGCCAGATGGCGCGGGTGCGCTCGGCCGGTACGCGGCCGGAGCTGCGCGTCCGCCAGGCGCTTGCACGCCAGGGGCTTGCGCTTTCGCCTGCACCGGCGCGACTTGCCGGGAAGCCCCGACATCGTGCTGCCGCGTCATCGTCTGGCGGTGTTCGTGCATGGCTGCTTTTGGCACGGCTGCCTCGGCCTGCGACCGCGGCCGCCGCCGTCCGGCGAGCAATGTCGCGTTCTGGAACGCTAAGCTGGCCGAGAACCGCGCCCGCGACCGGCGCAACGAGCAAAAATTGCGGGCGCTCGGCTGGGAGGTGGCGGTGGTGTGGGAGTGCGAGACGGTGGCGGGGAGGCTTGATGCCGCGATCGAGCGACTGCTGTCGCGTGAGCCACCCATTACCGGCATGACATTAGCCAAAAATTAAAAGCTTCGACGCTACCACCTCGGCCCGACGCCATCCGTACGGCTGGAGGAATCTCGATTGCTTGCCGGCCAAGTTTCGGTGCCCCCCCGCTGTTTTCGAAGCCGCTGCCCGCGTGCTCGGTTTCGGGCCAGCCGCTCGCCGCATTGGTGATCGACGCCGAGGAGGATTTCGACTGGACCCGGCCGGCGGCCGGCACCGCCTTATTCCACCGCCTGCATGCAACGGATCGACGATCTGCAATCGATCGCCACCGCCTACGGCGCTCGTCCCGCCTATCTCCTGACCTGGCCGGTCCTGCAGGATGTCGATGCGGTCCGCGCACTGCGGCGGCGTTTCGATCGCGGGCATTGCGCGCTCGGGTTGCAGCTCCACACCTGGATGACGCCGCCGTTCGACGCGACGGACGGCATCGCCGGTTCCTTCGCGGGCAACCTCGCGCCGGCGATCGAGGAACGCAAACTGCTGACGCTGAAGCACCGATTTATCGAGTGCTTCGGATTCGAGCCCCGGGTCTTCCGCTCCGGCCGCTACGGGCTGAGCCCGGCGACCGCCGGGTTGCTGGAGGCGCATGGCTTCGACGTCGATACCTCGGTCGCGCCGCGGAGCGTGTTCACCACCGAGGGCGGCCCCGACTTCAGAAGCTTCGATTATGCGCCGTTCTGGTTCGGCGAGCGACGGCGGCTGCTTGAAATTCCCCTGTGCCGCAGCATCGTCGGTTGGGGCGGCGCGCTGGCCCGCGCGGCCCATCAGGCGCTTGCGTACCCGCCGCTGCGCGCGCTGCGGATGACCCCCCTGCTCACCCGCAGCGGCGCCGCCGCGCGCATAACCCTCTCGCCCGAGGGCAACGACGTTCCGGCGATGCGACGGCTGGTGCGCCACCTGCTCGCGCGCGGCTGTTCGGTGCTTCCGCTCAGCTTGCACAGCTCATCGCTCGCGATCGGTCGCAATCCGTATGTGCGCTCGAAAGCGGAGTTGCACGGGCTTTACGATCGGCTTTCGGCGATCCTGGCGTTCCTCGCCGATGATGCCGGCTGTCGGCTGGTGAGCTTGGCCGAGCTGCCGGGCTCTGATGCGGCCGGTCGGCGGATGAGCCCCAAGGTCCTGCTGGTGGTGAGCAATTTTCCGCCGGTGCGCGGCGGCTCCGCCGTGGTGTACGATAACATCCCGCGCCTTGCCGCTGGCGCCGTCGATGTGCTGGCGCCGCGGGTGAGCTATGTCGACGGCCTGCCCCTGATCGGTTGGCGCGAGCACGACCGGCGTGCCCCCTACCGCGTGCGCCGGCTGCCTCTGTTGCGGACCTTGCTCGACCCGCGCCCGCGCTCGGCGTGGCGCCAGCTTCAGTGGATGGCGAGCGATATTTCCATCCGATTCGCGGCCATGGGCACGATCCTGCGGCTTTTGCGCCGCGAACGTTATGGTGCGATCTGCCTGGGCGAGCTGCTCGCGAGCGGCTGGATGATCAGGCTGCTGAGCGGCGTCCCGGGTCTGCGTGTGATCGTCTACGTTCACGGCGAGGAGATCACCACCCTCGATCCGCATGACCCCCGGAAACGCCGCTGCCGCGAGCTCTTGCGTCGCGCCACCGGGATCATCGTCGTCAGCAGGTTCACCCGCGCCGCCGTGCTCGAGCCTGCTGGAGCCGACGGCGGCCGGGAAGGTGGTGCTGATCGGCAATGGCGTCGCCGCAACGCGCTTCACGCCGGGGCCGAAGCGGCCGGACTTGCTGGCGCGCTACCGGCTCGAGGATGCATTCGTCTTCGTCTCCGTCTGCCGCCTGCTGGAAAAGAAGGGCGTCGATCACGCGCTGCGGGCATTCGCGTTGATTGGATGCGCGCGCGACGGCCTCGCCAACCGGTTTCTGGTAGTCGGCACCGGTCCTTATGAGGCGACGCTCAAGCAGCTTGCGGTTCAACTCGGGATGACCGACCGCGTCGCCTTCACGGGCGAGGTGGCCGAGGATGATCTGGTCGATTTCTACCGCCTCGGCGACGTGTTCGTGATGCCGAACCGGGAGCTCGCCAACGGCGACACCGAGGGCTTCGGCCTGGTGTTTCTGGAAGCCAATGCCTGCGGCCTGCCGGTGATCGCCGGCCGCGACGGCGGCAGCACCGACGCGGTCCGCGATGGCGTGAACGGGCTGGTCGTGGACGGCCACTCGGTCGACGACATCGCCGCCGCCATGCGAACGCTGCGCGCCGATCCCGGGCTGCGCGAGCACCTGCGCCGCGGCGGTCTCGATCTGGCCGCCAAGGCCGACTGGACGCGCAAGGCGGAGGCATTCCTGCGCTTCTGCACCGGCGCAGAGATTAGGGAGAAGGACCGATGCTAGCTCGTTGTCCTCTCTGCGCCGGCCTGCGCCATATCGCCATGGCGGACGCATTCATCAGATGCCGTCTTTGCGGCCTTTGCTTCAAGCCACCCACCACAGCGCAGCCGAGGTTTGTTCACTATCATATCGGGGAAGGACGGCATCGTTTCCCGAACTGGAAAAACTGGCTGACCAGGGCGACTGGGAGATTCTGCCAATCGGTCCCCTATCTTTTTGATATCGGTACGGTGCGTGTGCTCGCTGCTCTCGAGGAGCTCTCTGTTGAATCGCTGGGAACGAGGCTCTTCGGGCTCTCGACCGGCTGGTCACGTGGGCGGCAGGTTGAGGCTGTGCTTCGGTGCGCCGGCACCATCGCTGGCGATACCCTTGACGCTCGGGGTGATCGCCACCCCCGCCGATTGGAAAGCCGTAACGGCGCTTTCTCGGCAGTTGGCGGCGTATATCACTGAGGTTGTAATCGTATTGGACTCAGTAAGATGTGGTCAGGTGACAAGCCAAGAGCTGCAACGCGTAGTGGCGGTTCCGGTCCAAATCATCGCGCATCCCCTGAATGGCGATTTCGCGGCGCAGCGCAACAGGGTGCAATTGGCCGCCTCGTCGCCATGGGTATTGCACCTCGACACAGATGAGCGACTCACCCAAGGTGCTCTAAGAAGACTGCCGTCGTTGCTTCAGCAAGGACGCCGGTGCGGATGGGATGCGATTGCTCTTCCCAGGCAGAACATCGTGGATGGCGTCGTATCATCTCTATATCCCGACGTACAATATCGGTTAGTACGAAAATCGATGCAGTTCGTCAGCAAAGTACATGAGCACCCCGATCTGACTGGTCGCTCATCGTTCTTGGCTCTGGATGCCGACATTCTTCATAGCATTGATAGCGACAGGTTGGCCCGGCGCGAGCGCACCTACGAAGCGATCGCAGCAGGAGCGGGCCGCCCGCATGATACTGCTCTTTTGCGAGCCGCACTTGAGCTATCGGTCAGGCGGGCGGCATGAGCCCGATACAAACCACGCTTCTCGAGTCTCCGCGCTTCTGCCACTGCTCTCCCGCGACCGCTCGACGGTGGTTCACTCTCCTTCATCGATGCGCTGCGCGGTTATGCGGTAACGCTCGTAATTGCGAGCCACTCCTTTCCGCTAGTGTATGAGCTGCCCTGGACGGTCAAGCGATTTAGCAATCTCGGTTTCTTCGGCGTTCAGCTATTCTTTGTCGTTAGCTGCCTGACCCTCGCCCGCTCATGGCGTCGGCGCGAGCTCGTAACTCGGCCCGGGTTGCGTGACTTTGCATTGCGCCGTCTGTTTCGCATTGCTCCGGCGTATTTCCTCGCAGCCCTGATCTATCTCTGGCTTATCCCGCACGATGCGATCGACGCTACTCGGATTTCTACGTTCCTGACATTTACCAGTGGTTGGAGCCCGGCGCAGATGCCGACCGTGCCCGGAGTTTGGGTCGGGGTTCCGGGGGGATGGAGCATCGAAGCCGAGTTCGCATTCTACGCGCTCTTTCCGCTGCTGATGGTCACGCTGCGCGGACCATGGAGCGCTGTTTCCGCCATGGCGGCAAGCCTACCGCTGGCGTGGTTTGCGAACATGGCGGGATCGGCTGCCTATTTGCCGCTGTATGGAGCCGGTGCAACCGCCCAGTTCCTTTACTATTGGTTGCCAAACCAGCTCCCGGTGTTCCTGTGCGGGCTGGTCGCCTACGAGAGCATCGTCGGGCTTTCACCGGGCGGTCGCTGGCAAAATCTTGGAGCGCGACTGACCCGCTGCTCCGGATTTTTGCTGGGTGCAAGCGCAACTGTGTTTGCCTCGCTCGCCCTAATGCCTATTCCACGTCTCCCCGGGCCGGAATCAGATTTCCTGGCCTCGCACGTGATCGCCGCGGCCGCTTTCGGCGTGTTCACGGTAGCTCTGGCCCTCCGACCTATGCCACTTCTCGTCAATGGCGCGATTGTTCGACTGGGACAGGCGAGCTTCAGCGCTTATTTGTTGCATTTCGCAGTGCTCGAGACGATCAAACGCATGTTGCCGGGGGCGTTATCCACTCCCAGGGGCATGGGTGCTGCGGCAATCAGCGGAATGCTGTTCGTGCTCGTCCTATGCCTGACCGCGCTGGCGGCCCAGGCGACCTATCGTCTGATTGAGCTGCCAGCGATTCGGCTTGGCGGTCTAGTCATCGATCGGAAGAGTTCGGCGCTGATCGGCCGCCGTGGCGGCCTCGATCTGATCAGCAGAATTACTCGCGTGCTAAAGGCAGAAGCGGTTTGGCGCTTCTGCATCAACCGGGAATGAGCACCTTACCTTCCGAGGTTGCTGTGGCCCCAACGCATGGCCTCGGCCGACGGGTGGCGATCGGGGCCGCTTTCATGGTGGCGATGCGCATCGCTTTTCGCGGCATCGGGCTGGTGAACACTCTAATTCTGGTTCGCTTTCTGACGCCGGGTGATTTCGGCATCGTCGGCTTCGCCACCTTGGCGTTCTCGCTGCTCAATCAGCTCAGCGATCTATCGTCCGGCGTAGCGTTGATCCGCCTCAAAAACCCGCAGCGTGCGCACTACGACACCGCCTGGACCCTCGGCATCCTGCGGGCACTGGTTTGCGCTGTGCTGTTCGCCGGATCCGCGCCGCTGCTGGCGGCCTTCATCCATGACCCGCGAGTGCAAACGCTTTCCTACGTCGTCGTTGCGCTGGCTATCCTGCAAAGCTTCGAGAATCCGGGCATGGTGGATCTGCAACGTGATCTCCGCTACGGCCGGCTGTTCTGGTGCGGCGTCATCAGCAAGCTGTTGGGCACGGCCGCCTGCATCGCGATCGCCGTCCTGGCGCGGAGTTATTGGGCGCTGATCCTCGGCCTCGTCGGGGAACGGATGGCCGCACTGGTGCTCAGCTACATCGTCTCGCGTTACCGGCCCCGCTTCGCGTTGTCGGCATGGCGCGAATTGCTCAACTTCTCGAAATGGATGCTGGTCATCAACATCCAGAACCTGCTCGACAGCTACTCGACCGTGTTCACGATCGGGCGCATGAATGGCGCCGTGGCGATCGGGTTCTATCAGGTCGCCTATCAGATCGCCGCTCTCCCGGTCACCGAGATCGCAGCACCCGCCCGACAGCCGATCTATGCCGGTTATGCGCGCATCGCCGGCGACCGCGCACTGCTGCGCCGGCATTTCCTTGACGGGTTCGCGCTCGTCTTCCTGCTCGTCACGCCCGCGTCGGTCGGGATCGCGCTGCTCGCTTGGCCCATGACCCATCTGCTCCTCGGTCCGCAGTGGGCAGCCGCCGCCGATGTGGTCGCTCTCTGCGCCTTCTATGCGCTGTTCGACAGCGTGGCGCACTTCTGCACGCCGCTGTTCTTCGTGCTGCATCGAGAGAGGAGCTTCGTACACATCTTCTCCGTGGTGTTGGCGTTTCGCGTTCCCGGGATGATTGCCGGCGCCTATTTCTATGGCGTGGAGGGCGCGGTGTTCGCCATGATGGTGACTGCGGTCCTCAATCTGATTTTGTGGTTGTGGCGGGCCGCGCCGTTGATCGACCTGACATCGCGACAAGTGGCGCATACGGTCTGGCGTACCGTCGCCGGAACCTGCGCGATGGCGGCCGTGGTCTCGTTCTGCGCCGCGCACTGGGCGATGCCCTCGGGTGAGGCCGCCGGCCTGCTGCGGCTCTCGGGTCTCTGCGTGCTCGGGGCGGCGGTGCACTTCGGGGTGCAATTCTCGGTCTGGATCGCGACCGGAGCGCCTGCGGGCGCCGAGACCACGATCATGAATATGGCCCGCAAGGCATCGCAGCTCTCACTGCGCCGGCGCCGTCACGTGCCGGCATGAGCTTTTCCCGGAGACGTTCATGATTGGTCGCCTTCGCCGCGAAATCGCGGAGCGCCGATTTCGTTTCGATGCTGCCGATATATTGAGGACGCCGCCGATTACCCGCGGCCGTGAGGATGCGGTTGTTTTCAGCCAGGTCTGCCGGCGCGATTTCCTGATATATCTACTCGCCGCGAAGTCATTTGCGCAGCATACGGGGCTGTGTCGCTTTGAAATTCTCGATGACGGCTCGCTCACGGAGGAGCACCGCGCGCTATTGCGTCACCATATCCCGGGGATTGTGGTCACTCACATTTCCAATGTGTCCTCCACATCGACCCCAAAGGGCGGAGCTTGGGAGCGATTGCTGAGGATGGCAGCGATCGGAGAAGGTGAATACGTCGTTCAGCTCGACGCAGACGTTTTGACTTTCGGTCCGGTTCGGACGGTGGTTGAAAGCATTGAACGCGGCCTCGCGTTCACCCTTACGTCGGAGCCCGACGCGCGCGTGGTCCCGACCTCGGAAGCAGCCGCCAATGCCCGCCGCCACCAGTCGAGCCTCTTGCAACATGCGGCGGAAAGCCGGCTTGATTTTGTCGGCCCAGAATTCGCGACGCATTACATTCGCGGCTGCGCGGGCTTCACTGGTCTGCCGCCTCTCGAGCGAAGGGCACTCATCGGAGCCTTCTCCCGCCGAATGACCGAATTGATGGGAGCGCGTTGGTGCGAGTGGGGAACCGAGCAGGTGACAGTGAATGTGCTGACCGCCAATTCACCGGACCTGATTGTGCTCCGGCCTCCCGTTTATAGCACCCATGAGGCGCATCCGCTTCCGGTGGAAGCCGAGCTTGTCCACTTCATCGGAAGCTATCGGTTTGCGGGCGGAGTTTATCGCCGACTTGCCGGTCGACTCATCCGCGAGTTGCTTTATGAAGAGGTGGCAGAGAACGGCAGGCGCCGATCCTTTCCAACAGCCGACTATGCGACCGTGAATGCCGACCCGAGGATTTAATCGAGGAACGGTCCGAATACGCAAGCAGCCCAATGACCCCTGGGATCAAACACCTAGCGCCCCGGAGTCAGTGCCCGAGGAACCGCATCGCCGCCGCCACCCCGCTGAGGGCGGCGAACAGCCCGGCGGCCAGGCTGCCGGTCCAGAGCTTCAGTTCCGAGCGAATCTCCCGGAATTCAGACTGATCCGTAGTCGGACCTCGCCGATCTCGTGACTGACCTGTAACCGGTGCTCGGCGACCTCGTGTCCGAGTGTAGCCAAATCTGCCTTGGTGGCGACGGTTTCGCTCACGGCCTGATGCAATGCCTCGCTCAGCGCCTCGGCCTGGCTGCGCGGGAACTGCCCCTCGCTCTCCAGCCGGCGGACGAAAGCGAGCTTATCGAACGCCACGGTCATTGCAATCTCATATCGCGCCCGAGTTAACGCACGGTTTCGCTATTCGACTGCCGGCCGACCCCGCCCCGGTCCACGCATCACCGGGAGGAAATGCCACGAAACCGCGATCCGCCCTCGCGGACCTGGTCGCGGTCGCCGGGAAGTAGGCGGGCGAAACTGCCGTAGCCGGATCTCCATCGAGCGGTTAGACCTGCACTATGGATGCCCCCCGCACCGTTCACGTCGGCGATCTCGTCCTCGCCAACGACCGCCCGTTCACGCTGATCGCCGGGCCGTGCCAGATCGAATCGCGCGCGCATGCGCTGGAGGTGGCGCACGCGCTGCGCGAGATCGCCGCCGCCGCAGGCGTCGGATTGATCTACAAATCGAGCTTCGACAAGGCGAACCGGACCAGCGTCGCCGCCGCGCGCGGCGTCGGCATGCTGGAAGGGCTGGCGATCCTGGCCGAGATTCGCGAAGCGACCGGGCTTCCCGTTCTGACGGACGTGCATCTGCCGGACCAGTGCGCGCCGGCCGCGGCCGCGGTGGACGTGCTGCAGATCCCGGCCTTCCTCTGCCGACAGACCGATCTGCTACTCGCCGCCGGCGAGACCGGACGGCCGATCAACGTGAAGAAGGGCCAATTCCTGGCGCCCCGCGACATGGCCAACGTCGCCGCCAAGATCGCGTCCACCGGAAACCACGACATCCTGCTCTGCGAACGCGGCGCGAGCTTCGGCTATAACACGCTGGTGACGGACTTTCGGTCGCTGCCGATCATGGCCGAGTCGGGCTATCCGGTGGTGTTCGACGCCACCCATTCGGTGCAACAGCCGGGCGGTCCGGGTGGCGCCTCGGGCGGCGAGCGCCGCTTTGCTCCGGTTCTCGCCCGGGCGGCGCTGGCGGTGGGCTGCGCAGCGGTGTTCATCGAGTGCCACCCCGACCCCGACCACGCGCCATCGGACGGCCCGAACATGATCCCGCTGCACGAGATGGCGGCCCTGGTCGCGCGGCTGAAGGCGTTCGATGACTTGGCGAAATCCGGCTCTGGACTTCCCGAGCAAGGCGCGCGAGCGTCGCCGTGAAGTCCATGGAGGCGGGATGCGCGCAACGAGAACCTTCGGCGGGGCGATGGTGTTGCTTGCCCTTGCAGCCGCGGCCGGTGCGGCGCGTGCCCAGCCGGCGTCGGAGCGGTGCGCGCGCCTGAACCGGGCGCAGATCGCGGCGCTGTTCGATCGCTGGAACGCCTCGCTGCAAACCGGAGATCCCGACGCGGTGGTGCGCAACTATGTGCCCGACGCCGTGCTGCTGCCGACGCTCTCCGACCAGGCGCGGACCAGCCCGGCGGCCATCCGCGCCTATTTCGTGGATTTCCTCAAGAAGCACCCGAGCGGCGTCATCGATACGCGGATCGTCAAGATCGGCTGCAACATGGCCTATGACGTCGGCACCTACACCTTCACCGTCGATGGCGACCAGCCGGGCAGCCGGGTCAAGGTGCCGGCGCGTTATACGTTCATCTACGAGAACCGCGGGCGCGACTGGCAAATCGTGCATCAGCATTCCTCGCCGATGCCGCAACCGCCGTGAACGCGCCCGCCCGCCCGCTCGACATCGACGCCGACCCGACCGCAGCCGAACTGCTCGCCGCGCGCCCGCATCTCAGGATGCACGCCATGGACGGGCTGCTCTTCGCCGGCGTGGCGCTCAACGGCATCGCCGATGCCCTGGGCACGCCCACCTGGGTCTATTCCGCCGAAATCGTGCGGGAACGCCTCGGCGCCTTGCGGGACGCGCTGGAGGAGGCGGGGCTTTCGGCGCATGTGCACTACGCGGTGAAGGCCAACGACCATATGGCGGTGCTGCGGGTGCTGGCGGCCGAGGGCGCGGGCGCCGACGTGGTGAGCGAGGGCGAGTTGCGGCGCGCCGTGGCGGCCGGCATCGCGCCCGCCGATATCGTCTTTTCCGGGGTCGGCAAGTCGGAGGCGGCGGTGCGCCGCGCCATCGCCCTCGAGATCGCGCAGATCAACGTCGAAAGCGCCGAGGAGCTGGATCGGCTCTCAACCATCGCCCGGTCGATCAACCGCGAGGCGCGGATCGCGCTGCGGGTGAACCCGGACGTGGACGCCGGCACCCACGGCAAGATCAGCACCGGGCGCGCCGGCGACAAATTCGGCATTCCCGCCGCCGACGCCCCGGCCCTCTACCGCCGCGCGGCGTCGCTTCCGGGCCTGCGTCCGGTCGGGCTGGCGGTGCATATCGGCAGCCAGATCGTCACCCTCGCGCCGTACCGCACCGCCTATGCGCGGCTGGCGGAGCTGGCCCGCGCGCTGCGGGCCGAGGGCCTGCACCTGGAGACGCTGGATTGCGGCGGCGGGCTCGGCATTGCCTACCGGAACGAGCCCGTACCCGGCCCGGCGGCATGGGCGGGCGTGCTGGCTCGGGCCTTCGCCGGGCTCGATGCGCGGCTGATCCTGGAGCCGGGGCGGTTTCTGGCGGGACCGGCCGGGCTGCTGTTGAGCACCGTCGAGCTGGTCAAGCGCGGGCCGCCGCGCTTCGTCATCCTCGATGCGGCGATGAACGATCTGCTGCGGCCGGCGATGTACGACGCCTGGCACGGCATCGTGGCCGTCAGCGCCGTCGATGCCGCCGGGCGCCCGGAGCCGGCCGAAATCGTCGGCCCGGTGTGCGAAAGCGCCGACACGTTCGCGCGAAACCGGAGCCTCCCGCCGCTCGCACCGGGCGCGCGCGTGGCGATCCTCGACGCGGGCGCCTATGGTGCGGTGATGAGCAGCGCCTACAACGCCCGCCCGCTCGCCGCCGCCGTCCTGATCGACGCCGGGCGCTGGGCGGTGATCCGCCCGCGCCAGGAGATCGAGGCGCTGTGGGGCTCCGAGCGCATTCCCGATTGGCTCGCATGAACAGCGGCAAGACATGGGAGCGGCGCCTTGCCGCGCGGCGCGCGCTCGCCGGGGCGGCGCTGTGGTTCGAGCGCGTGTGGCCGGCGCTGTGGCCGCCGCTCGGCATCGTCGGGCTGTTCGTGTGTCTCGCCCTGCTCGGCGTCTCGCGGTTGCTGCCGCCCTCGGGGCAGGTGGCGCTCCTGGTTTGCGCGGGGCTAGCGGTCGCCCTGCTGCTGTTGCGCGGATTTGCGGGGCTGCGCGCGCCCACGCGGAGCGCGGTGGACCGGCGCCTGGAACGTGCTTCCGGGCTGTCGCACCGGCCGCTGGCGGCGCTTTCGGACCAGCCGACGCCGGGCGACGCCATGGCGATGGCGCTGTGGCGGGCGCATGTGGCGCGCGCCGCCGCGCAGCTCCGCCGCCTCCGCGTGGGTCCGCCGCGCCCCGGGCTGCCGCGGCGCGATCCGCGGGCGTTGCGCCTCGGGCTGATCGTCGCCCTGGTGGCCTGCACCGGCGTCGCCGGGGCGGACGCGCCGGCACGCCTCGGGGCGGCGCTGCATCCGACATTGCCCCGAGGCTCTTCGGGGCCGGCCACCGAGTTGCAAGCCTGGGTGACGCCGCCCGCGTACACCGCTTTGGCGCCGATGTTCCTCAGGGCCGATACGCCGACCGTGTCCGTGCCCGCCGGCTCGCGCCTCACGCTCAGCGTCACCGGCGGCAGCGCTACGCCGCGCCTCGACTGGGGCGGGCGGGCGGCCGATTTCCGGGCGCTCGACGCGGCGAGCTTTCAGGCCGAGCAGGTGCTGTCGGAGAACGGTCGGATCACCGTGCGGCGCGACGGCGCGACCCTGGGGCGTTGGGATGTTGCGGTAATCCCCGATCATCCGCCCGTCGCCGAGTGGTCGGCGCCCCCCGGCGTCGGGCGAGCGCGGCTGCACACCCGGCTGCCGTGGCACGCGAGCGACGACTACGGGGTGACGAACCTCTCGGCCGAACTGCGCCTGCGCGCCCGTCCCGCGACGCCGCCGCTCGTGATTGCGCTGCCGCTGCCCGGGGCGGCCAAGGACGCGCACGGTATCGCCGAGCAGGATCTGAGTGCCGATCCGCGGGCCGGACTGCCGGTGATCGCCCGGCTGGTGGCGAAGGACGCGCTCGGCCAGACCGGGGCCAGCGCCGATGCGCCATTCACGCTGCCCGAGCGGAGCTTCCGCAACAAGGAGGCGCGGGCACTGATCGCCGTCCGCAAGTCCCTCACCCTCAATCCCGACGATCGCACCGGTGCGCTGGGCGGGCTCGACGCGCTGCTGGTCGAGCCGGGCTCGATCGGCAACGACCCCGGCGCCTATCTGAACCTGTCGGCGATCTATTATCTCTTGGAATTCGACCGCGGCGACGTCATCGCCGACGCGCAGGCGCGGCTGTGGGCGCTGGCGCTGCAACTGGAGGAGGGCGCTGCCGCGCGCACCGATCGCGCCTTGCAGGAGGCGCGCGAGGCCGCCCGCGCGGCGCTTGACAAGCTGCGCGCCGAACCCTCGGAGGCCAATCGCGCCGAGCTGGAGAAGAAGCTGCAGGCACTGAGCGAGGCAATTCGCCAGCATATGCAGGCGCTCGCCGAGCAGTTTCGCCGGCAGATGACGTCGGCGCCGCCCGATGCGGCGCGCCGGCTGTCGGCGAAGGATTTGGCGCGAATGGCCGAGCGGGCGCGCCAATCGGCGGCCAAGGGAGAGACCGAGCAGGCGGCGCGCGAAATGGCCGAGCTCGATCGCTTGCTGGATGCGTTGCGCGACGCCAAGCCGATGACCGAGGCCGACCGCGCCCGCGCCGCCCAGCGGCAGAAGGGCCGGTCGCAGATGAGCGCGCTCCAGGACATGCTGGGTCGCCAGGGCGGGCTGCTCGATCGCGCGCAGGACCGCGCCCGCGAGGCGGCGCGCGCCGGCGCCGAGCAGGCCCCGAGCACCCCCGGATGCGGCGGCGCAAAAGCAGGATCAGGCGGTGCAGCAGGCGCTACGTCGAGCGCTGGGGGAAGCGATGCAGCAACTGGGCGATCTGACCGGCAAGGTGCCGGACAGCCTGGGCGAGGCGGACCGCGCCATGGAGGGGGCCGGAAAGGCACTGGGGGCCGGGCGCGACAGCGCCGCACAGGCGGCGGAGCTGAAGGCGATCGAGGCGTTGCAGAAGGGAGGCCGCGAGGCCGGTCAGCAGATGGCCGACAAATTCGGCCAGGGCCAGCAGGCCGGCGACGGCTCCGAGCAGGGCGCGGGCGAGGGCATGGCCTTCTCGGACGACGACGGCAGCGAGCAGGGCGACGGCCCCGGCGGCAACGAGGGCGGCAGCTTCCAGGCCGGACAGCCGGGGCGCGGGCGCGATCCGCTCGGCCGGCGGATGGGACCGGGCGGGCT
This sequence comes from uncultured Pseudomonadota bacterium, assembly GCA_963762525.1. Lineage (GTDB taxonomy): Bacteria > Pseudomonadota > Alphaproteobacteria > Acetobacterales > Acetobacteraceae > DATFDN01. The sequence continues at coordinate 44,866 of CAVXKT010000003.1, read as the reverse complement.
GGGAGCGGATGAGGCCGATGACGTGAACATCCCCGATCAGGCCGGCCCCAAGCGAAGCGAGCAGATCGAGCAGGAGCTGCGCCGGCGCGGCGCCGATCGCACCCGCCAACGCGAGGAACTCGACTATATCGACCGGCTTTTGAAGCAGTTCTAGCCGTTCATCCCTGGGCTTCTCCCCGCTCCGCCGGCCGGGGGCGAGCGTGTACAAAACCCGAGCCGCAACCCCAAAACCGTGTACACAATCGGGGTTGCGGACCTCCAAAGCGTGTACACAACTCCTCTTGTGCACCGCAAAAGCGTGTACACGACAGGCTTGGCCTCGGACCTGCCGAATCACGGATTCTGATCGGCCTCACCCGGGGCGGCTACTTCCGGCATTGCGCACCGCCGCTTGTCTCAGTAATGGAACCGCCGTCCTTCATTTCGCTGCATCTGCATGACGGGGTGAAGAGCCGCTCTGGCGCTGCGGCGCGGAAGGACGCATTCTGGCGAGCGTTCGCATCAGAGGCAGACAACGTGGCCGAAACCGAGTCCGAGCCCGCCGCCGACAAGCCGGCGCAATCGATCGTGGTGGTGAAGAAATATGCCAACCGGCGGCTCTACAACACCGAGACCTCAAGCTACATCACCCTCGACACGCTGGCCGAAATGGTACGCGCCGGGCGCGACTTCGTGGTGTTCGACGCCAAGAGCGGCGAGGACATCACCCGCGGCGTGCTGACGCAGATCATCGTTGAGGAGGAAGGCAAAGGGCGAAACCTGCTGCCGACGACCTTTCTGCGCCAGTTAATCGGGTTCTACGGCGATCAGATGCAGTCGCTGGTGCCGCGCTATCTGGAGCAGTCGATGGCCGTGCTCGCCGAGCAGCAGCGGCAGGTGCGCTCGACGATGCAGAAGACCGTGGGAACGCTGTTTCCGTTCGCCGCCCCGACGCTCGAGGAGGTGAGCCGACAGAACATGACGATCATGGAGCGCGCCATGAGCCTGTTCACCCCGTTCTACCGCGGACCGGCCGAAGAGGCGGCGGCCGGGGCGGCAGCGACCGAGGCGGCCCGGGAGATCGAGAACCTTCGCGCCGAGGTGGCGGGGCTGCGGCGCGAATTGGAAGCGGCCCGCGCGACCTCGTCCGGTCGCCGCCGGGCCGGCGCAAGGACACCCGGCTGACGTGGCGCAGAACCTCTACGACGATCCGGCGTTCTTCGCCGCCTACAGCCGGTTGGATCGCTCGGTCGAGGGGCTGGACGGTGCGGCGGAATGGCCGGCTTTGCGGGCCATGCTGCCTGAGTTGCGCGGCCTGCGGGTGGTGGATCTGGGCTGCGGCTACGGCTGGTTCTGTCGGTGGGCGCGCGCGCAAGGAGCCGCGGTTCTCGGCATCGACGTCTCCGAGCAGATGCTGGCGCGGGCCAGGGACGCGGGGCAACAGGGGATCGAGTATCGGCTCGCCGATCTGGAGCGGCTGCCGCTGCCCGCGGCCTCGTTCGACCTCGCCTACAGCTCGCTCGCTCTGCATTATATCGAGAATCTCTCCGGCGGTGCTGGCAGACTCTCCGGCGCGCCCTGGTCGGCGGCGGCGGCCTGGTCTTCTCGGTCGAGCATCCGATCTTCACCGCCCCGGCGCATCCGGCCTGGTCGGACACCGACGGCGGCAAACGATGGCCGATCGACAGTTATGCGATCGAGGGTCAAGCGGGTCACGAACTGGCTGGTCGAGGGCGTGGTCAAGCAGCACCGCACCCTCGCAACCTATTTCAACTCGCTGATCGAAGCGGGATTTGCGATCCGCCATGTGGAGGAATGGTCGCCGACCGACGCACAGATCGCCGCCCGTCCGTCGCTTGCCGAAGAACGCGACCGCCCGATGTTCCTGCTGGTGTCGGCACGGAGATCGTAACACACCAAGGCGCGGTAGTTCGGCGCTCCCGCCACCCCTCTCCGATTCGAGCCGGGCAAGCACCTCTTGCCAACCAACTCTCCCGATACGCCTTGTTCCCGGACAGAAACTAAGAAGTTATGGGGAAATACAAGGGAATTATCCCTGACGCAGGTGTTTTACCAGGACGCGATCAATCCCCAAGGCAGATTATCGGTCTCCTTGGATTCCTCTTGACCTTTGCCGACAAACCTGCATCGCCGATAGACAAATCGGCTAGAATAATCATTGATCAGCGAAACATGGCTTGAGCCGCTTTTGGTGCACTTTGCTCTTTGTCCATACGAATGGACGAGCTTCCTCGTTGTAGTCTGCGATAAAGCTTTTGATATGGGCCTTGAGTTGATCAACGGTCTGAAAGGACGCCCCATTGAGTGATTTTCCGCTCAGGATCGAAAACCAAATCTCTATCTGGTTCAGCCACGAGGTGTGGGTCGGCGTGTAGTGGAATTTCACTTTGGGGTGACGCGCCAGCCACATGTCTCGCTTTGGCTTATGGGTCGAGAGATTGTCGAGAATGACGTGGATCTCGCGTTCCGGATAATCCGCCACGATAGTGTTCATAAAGTCAGGAACTCGACCCGCCGCCGCCTTTTATAGTGGCGTCCGATCACTTTGCCGGTTGCGATATTTAAGGCCGCGAACAACGTCGTCGTCCCGTGCCGCTTATAGTCATGCGACTGGCCGATCATCGCCTGTCCACTCGGCAGTTTCAGGTATCCTTGCGCTCGCTCCAGCGCCTGGATCGACGGTTTCTCATCGATCGACAGCACAACCGCTTTTCCGGCGGCGCCATATACAAACCAACATCTCCGCCGCTTTGGCCACAAACTCCGGGTCGGTGCTCTCGCACCAGGACTTGCGGCCTGACAGATCGATCTTCTGCGCCACAAGAACCGCCAGATATACTGCTCGTGCACATCGCCCAGCGCACGCGCCAGCAACGGCGCTGTCCAGTTCGCGTATCCCGCCGGCGGCGGTTGATCCAGCCTTGCGAGGATACGCTTCTGCTCTGTCGGCCCATATGTCGGCCCGGCCCCCGTTTGCCCGTCTCATCCAGACCCGCCAAGCCGTCGCGCGCATAGCGCACCCGCCACTTCGAAACCGTCCCCGTCGTGTGCCCATCGCCCGGCCTATTCCGCGCCTGCCCATCCCGCCAGCCGCCAACAGCACCATCCCGGCACGATCCCGCATCCGCGTCTCGCTCTTCGTCGATCGCTTCAATGCCTCAAGCACCATTCGTTCCTCAGCCGTGAGCGTGATTACGTCGCGCCGGGATCGTCTTCATCCACAGCTTAAATCACAGTTCGCCCTCTACGGCTAGAAACAAAATGTTTGTATCCGCTTGACGAGACCGCGTCTAAGTCGGAAACGGACTGAATAGATGAAGCCGCTCGCGATTTCCCGCTGAGCGGCTTCAAGAGGTCTGGGTGCCCAGTTCGGAACTCGCCCCAGGCGTAGCGGACCAACTCAGTTCGGGGCACGGCCCTTGTTAGGAGTTACCCCATGTGGCAAGCCGTCTTGTTAACGCTGTAGGGCTGATGCTCTGACATCGTTACCATCGGCTCGGCGTCCGTGGTTGGGGCTTCCCCCAGCCAAGGCGGTTGATGTACAGATGGCGTCAATGGGCGGATCAGTCAACCTTTCTCTCACAGAGGCGATACGAACTGGCCGATTAGCCGAGTTTGTCGCGCAGGAGGAGGCGCGCGGCATCGGGCCAGCTAACTCTGAGAAGCTAGCCCTATCCATTGAGGCCGATAGCAGACCGCCGCAAATGCCGAGGCAAGGAAAAGAGAACCGTAAGCGTGTAGGCGTGCGCCGGAATACCACATGACTATCTTCGCCGTTCTTATGGCAGAGCCTCAGCCGAAGTTGATCGAAGCGATTACAGCAGAATTCCCGAACGATCACTTGCAGGTGACGGACACTCAATGGCTAGTGTCCTCTACGAAGACCGTAGCTGGCGTGGCTGCCCAGCTCGGGATTCATGATCCCACGAAATCCTACTAGGCCAGTAACGGGCAACGCCATTGTAGCGGCCATTTCAGCCTACAATGGCAGGGCGCCGGCTGCCGTTTGGGACTGGATAAGAGCTAAATTAGAACCTCCATTGAATGTCTGATGACCGCCGCAAGGTAGGAAGGAGCGCCGCTTCCGGACCAGCAGTTCCGCCCGGACGATTGCCTAGCGTACCGCCGCCAGATCAGAGTGCTATGCTCGACCATAGCTTTACGCTCCAAACCATCATGGAAGTGCAGCGGGCAATAGGGGAACTCTCAGCTAAGACTGATCGACTGATCGTGGATGTTTCTGGTCACAGCAACAAGCTCGACGGAATCGGCCATCAGATATCGTTTGTAAGGGGCGTCTTGTGGGTCGTAAGTGGCCTCGTTGCGCTCGCCATTGCAGGTTTTGGCCTCTACCTTAAGTTCATGCACTAGCTATATCGATGCGATCAGCAGGTTGAATATCGCGTTTCCGATCGCGCGGTGGTTCGACCGGAAAGCGAACTCGGAAAGGTAGCGGTCCATATACTTCGCGCTGACGTGGATATGCGTGATACTTCGCGCTGACGTGGATATGCGTGCTGGCGACGAGTTCTTCAACAGCCGCCAGAACGTCTCGACCGAGTTGGTGTGATGCGTCGCGTCGTGCCGATAGTCGTAGTAGGAGAACTCGCCGGCACCGTGTTTTACCATGCCATGCTTGAACCCGTCGCCGGCCAGTAAGCCGTACCTCATCAGTTCATCGGCAGAGACGATCGCCCGGCTCAACGCTGCAAGTCACGACACCGCGCAACGTGTCCTTCTTGATGTTCGGGATAAATCAGCCTGCATCCGGCCACCGCGCCGCAAGGCATGAGACTTACCGAATCCGTCAATACGTGCGACGTCGCCCGGCAAGGGGAGGGGCGTGGGTGGGTTAAGCGAAGCGGCGCTTGATACCAGGCAGGCCGATCACCGGCTCGCGTGCAATCCCGCCAGCATTCCCCGCATCCGCTGCCCGAGTGCGCTCCAGCTTCGGTCCAGCAGCCATCGCGCGCCCTCAAGCTGTAGGTGCCGCCGTTCGGCGCCATCGCGAAGCAGCAGGTCGAGCCCGCGCGCAACCGCCGCCGGTTCGAGACCCGGGAGACGCTGCACCGCGGCGCCGGCCTCCTCGAAGATCGCGACCGGCGTTACCGCGACCGGAGCGCCGCTCGCCAGGGCGCCGCGCAATGCGGCCGAGGAGGATTCCTTGCTCGGCGAATAGGGCAGCGCGACGACGTCGCATTCGCCCAGCAGGCGCAGGCTCTCCTCGGGGTCGAGGAACGACGTGTGCCACTCGATCGCGTCGGCAATTCCCGTCACGGCGCGCCAATGCGCGGCAGCGCGCGATCTCGGCCTCGGATTCGGATGCCGGGATAGGCCGCGTTGACCAGTCGCAGGCGCAACGACGGCCAGGCGCCGATCAGTTGCGCCGCCGCCGCGATCAGCCGGTCGACGCCCTTACCCGGAAGAAAGAAGCCGTACGAGCCGATCAGCGGCCCGAGTCGGGACCGAGCCGCCTTGCCGGACGCGCCAGCACGCGCCGCCGGTCCCCCCTGCGCAAACAGGGTCACGTTTGCCGTCAGGTCGAGCGACTTAAGGAGGTCGAGGTCGCGGATGCGATGGACCAGAACGCGCGCAACGCCGGCAAGCGCCTTCATCAACCCGCGCGCGCTCATCGGCCGGCGCGATCGAGCAGCCGCTCCGCCGCGTGCAGCGTCACCACGGTCTTCCGTCCGGCGAGCCGTCGGTCGGTCAGAAGCCGAGTCATCTCGCCCCAGGAGAGCAGTCCCGGCTGGTGCTGGATGAGCACGATATCGGCGTCCTCGACGGCGATCGCACGCGCAATGCCGTCGCTCGCGTGCAAGTCCCACGACCGGGCGCACGCGCAGTCCCGGCGCATCCAGCCGGAATCTCGGTCCGGTCGTCGCACAGAATGACGATGTCGGGCTGCGGCCCGACATCGGCGGCGAGCATCTCCGTCCACCAGCGCACGCGAATAGCCGGCGATGCCGCAGGGCACGTCCCAGGTTGACACGAACGCGATGCGCGGGGCCGGAAGCGGCGGCGAGCTCAGCAGCTCGGCCGCGGCCGCCGTGACCCGCGCCGCCCAGGCGCTGCTCGCCAGCCGCGACCTTATCGCCGCCCGCGCCCGCGCGGCGCGCGCGGCCGACGCCCCCCCCTCGGCGCGCCCATCCTCGAAAAGCTCGCGCAGCGCCGCTTGCGAGGTCGTCGCGGTCCGGCTCTACCCACACCGATCCGGGGCTGGCGAGATGACTAGCCGAGGGTGCGAAACGGAAATCGATCAGCCGCGCCTCCCCGGGACCGCAGAAATCCAAGTGGCCGCCGTAGCCGGTGACGATCAGCGGAATTCCCGCCGCCATCGCCTCCGCCGCCGGGAGATTGAACCCCTCCCCGCGCGTCGGCAGTACCATCGCGTCCGCATCGCCGAACAGCGCCAGCATCGCCGCCTCGTCGATGTCTTCGTTGATAACCTCGATTGGCGCCAGATCCGGCCGGGATGCCCGCAATGCCGCAAGCTGCTCGGGGATGTCGTTGTGCGGATTGGGGAAGCCCTTGATCACCAGCCGCACCGGATCGCCGCGCCGGAACACCTCGCGCCCAGGCCGCGAGCAGCGCATCGACACCTTTGCGCGGAAAGCAGGAGGAGACATGCAGGAAGGTGAACACCTCCGAGCCTCGCCCGATCGCGCGCCTTTCGCCCAACTCGTCGAAAAGCGCCGAGATCGAAGCCGTATCCGACCGTCCACACCGGCAGCGCGACGCCGGAATCGATCAGCGCCTTGGCGGCGAAGGAGGAGGGCGCCAACACGCCTTGAAATCCGCGGTTGAGGCGTTCGACCATCGCGGCGGGCAGTAGCGACTCCTCCCAGGCCACGACCGCAAGGGCGGCGTCGGCGGCAAAGCCGGGGGTTCGGATCGGGTAATGCTGGCAGATCGCCACTTCCGGCCCGGACGGCGGCGGCGGGCGGGAAACCAGGGCGGAGATCGAGGCTGCGTGCGGCGCCGGCACCGGCGAAAGATCGCGGATCGGCTCGCCCTCGATCGGCAGAAAGCGCACACTGCCCGGCCGCGCTGCCTCCAATGAGAGCGCCATCAGCCGGTTGGTAATGGCCAGGCTGTAGGTTCCGAGCACGTGCCCGGCGACGGCGAAGCGAAGATTGCGCTTCAGCGCCCGCCGCCGTTCCGCATCGCCGGGTGCCGCCGCCCCCGCGGCCACCAATGCCTGAATCAGTGCGGGAATTTGACGCTCCAGCCGGAACCGCTTCAGCGCCTGCCGCTGACGCGCCGCGATGCTGCTGCGCAGCGTCGGATCGGTCGCGAGCCGAAGCAGGGAAGCCGCCATCGCCTCGGGCGTGCGCTCGGTCAGCAGAACTCCGGTCCCGCCCATCGTGTAGGGGACGGCGCCGGCGGGCCAGGCGATCACCGGCAGATCATTAGCCATCGCCTCAACGAGCGGCACCCCGAAGCCTTCGTGGCGGCTGAGCGACACGTAGAGGTCGGCTTCGGCGTACCAGCGGTCGCGCTCCGCATCCGAAACCGCGCCGGTGAGCAGAACGGCGCCCTCGAGTGCATGAGCGGCGATCCGCGCGCGCACCTCGGCATCATAGCGACTGGCGTCCTCGGTCCGCCCGACGAGCACCAGCCGGCAAGGCTTGCCGAAGTCGCGGCGGAACGCGGCGAAGGCATCCACCAGCTCCGCTTGTCCCTTGGAGCCGACGATGCGACCCACGAACAGGATGGTAAACGGATGCTCGGTCTGCCTAACCGGCGACGCCGCCATCGCCTCGATATCAAACAGGAACGTGCACACGCCGGGCTGATCGTAACCGTGCCGGCGCAGTTCCAGGGAGTTGTATTCGCTGTCGGCCAACGCCGCCCGCATGTGCGGACGAAGCTGATCGAGCTGGCGGCGTCCGAGCCGCGCATATCGCTGAAACACCGGCGCGTCTTCCAGGAACTCCGGCGGCGTGATGTTGTGATAAAGCAGGATCTTCGGCGCCGGCAGCGCGAGGATGCGCGCGCACGCATCGTGGCCCATCGAATGCCGAACGATCAGCACATAATCCGAATGCTCCGGCAGGTCGTCGATGGTGAATAGCCGATCGGCAAGCCCCGGGTCGCGGTGGTCCACGTAGATCTCGCTCCGGTAGCCGAGCCGGCGCAGCCAGGCTTGCGTGAGGAACATCGCGTTGGTGATGGCATCGCCGGTCGCCGAGCCGGAATGGAACTGATGCACCGCGCGAATGCCCCTCCCCGGCTCCGCTGTCGGCACGATCGGCACCGGTCCGGGGTCTTCGGCAACCGGCGATGCAAATACCGGCGCCGCCGGGGTTCCCGCGGTGTCGCGGCCGCGCAGCGCGTCGAAGGTCAGCTTGGCCCCGCGCAGCGGCGCGGTGACGCGCCATGACGTGCTCCGATGCAGCGCCTCGATGTAGCGCGAGAGGTCGGTCGCGTGTTGATGCCATTGACGCGCCCGCTCCGAATCCGCTCGTGCCGCGGTGCGCTGCTCGGCGAGCCGGGCCGAAGCCAGTTGCTCATGGGCCGCCGCACGCGCCGCCCGGAGCCGCTCGGCGGCCAGCGCGCGCTCGACCCGCGCCCGTTCAACGTGGTTCAGCGCCGAACCGGCGGCGGGTGCGCGCATGAAGTCGTCGTTCTCGCCCAGCGGCTCGGCGAAGCGCGCACACAGCGCCGCGTGCTCGCGCGCCACGTGAAAGCCGCGGATCGCGCCGACGTATCCGGCCCCGAGCATCCGTTCTCCAACCGGCTCGTCCTCGCCAATCACCACCACACGCGGCCGGAACCCGGTAAAATCGGCGCCTTCCAGCACCTCCCGCGCCAGCCCCGGCGCGATGCGCAGAAATCCGAACTCGGGCGGCGCATGGCGACGGCAGAGATCGGCCACGCCGGCGGAAGGTGGCGCCAGATTGATGTCGCGCGGGCGGGCGCCGGCGAACCACGCCAGATGCTCGGGCGAGACGATGTTGATCCCTCGCCACAGGCGGTCATGGAAAGCGCGGGTGACGGAGCCCTCGTCGGGATGCTCGGCGCCGATGTCGACGTAAAACCCGGGAGCCTCGTCCCGGAAAACCCGCCAAAGCAAAACATCCTCAAAATCACGGGCGTACGATACGAAAGTCATTCGCGACGGACACTCCTGCGGGGTGCCGTGGACAAGCCCCGGCGCCTCCTGTATCTGCCCGACCGCGGCCGAAAACTCAAAATTTGACAAGCATCGGATCATCGTCATGCCCGCGGCTCTCATCACCGGCATCACCGGCCAGGACGGCGCCTATCTCGCCGAATTCCTGCTGAGCAAGGGGTACGAGGTCACGGGCCTGATGCGCCGTTCCGCCTCGGCCGATGTGATCGGGGACCGGCTGCGCTGGCTCGGCATCCTCGAACGAGTGCAACTGACGGAGAGCAACCTCACCGATCTTTCGAGCCTTATCCGCGTGATCCAGCGAACCAAGCCGGATGAGGTCTATAATCTTGCCGCGCAGAGCTTCGTCGCCGCGTCCTGGCAACAGCCCCTTCTCACCGGCAACGTCACCGGCCTGGGAGCGGCCAACATGCTGGAGGCGGTGCGGATCGCCCGGCCCGAGGCGCGATTCTATCAGGCCTCATCATCGGAGATGTTCGGCAAGATTCAGGAGCCGGTGCAGAACGAGCGCACGCCGTTCTACCCGCGCAGCCCCTATGGGGTCGCCAAGCTGTATGCGCATTGGATGACGGTGAACTACCGTGAAAGCTTCGGCCTGCACGCCTCATCCGGCATCCTGTTCAACCACGAGAGCCCGCTGCGCGGGATCGAGTTCGTGACCCGCAAGATCACCGACGGCGTCGCGCGCATCAAACTGGGCCTTGCCGACCATCTGGCGCTGGGCCATTTGGACGCCATGCGCGACTGGGGGCACGCGCGCGATTATGTGCGCGCGATGTGGCTGATGTTGCAGCAGCCGGCGCCGGACGACTATGTAATCGCATCCGGCCGCACCACCTCAATTCGCGCGTTTTGCCGCGCCGCCTTCGCGCATGTCGGTCTCGATTACGAGGAGTTCGTGCGGGTGAGCCCCGATCTGCTGCGGCCGGCGGAGGTGGAGAAGTTGCTCGGCGATTCGTCGAAGGCGCGCGCGGCGCTCGGATGGGAACCGAGCGTCAGCCTGGAAGCCATGATCGCCGAGATGGTGGAGGCCGATCTCGCCCGGCATCGTGCGCGCGCGGACCGTGCGGCGCCGACGCGGGCCAAGGTCCGGATCTGACCCCCATCCCGGCATGGGGCATCGCATTCTCATCACCGGGGCCTCGGGCTTCGTCGGCCGCCATCTGCTCACGCGATTGGCGGCGGCGTTCCCTGATGCCGAACTGGTGGCCTGCGGCGAGCGGTTGACGACGCTGGACGTAACCGACGGCGCCGCCGTTCTCGCCCTGGTGCGGCAGGCGCACCCCCGGGCCTGCGTTCACCTCGCCGCGGTCTCCGCCGTGCCGGCGGCGCGGGCCGAGCCCGATCTGGCCTGGCGGGTCAATTTGCACGGCACGCTGGCGCTGGCCCGCGCGATCCTGGAAGCGGCGCCGGGGTGCCTGCTGCTGTTCGCCTCCAGCGCCGACATCTACGGCCGCTCGTTCGATGGCGGCATGCCGGCGAACGAGCGGACTGCACCCGCGCCGATGAACACCTATGCGGCGACCAAGGCCGCCGCCGACCTCGCGCTCGGTGCGCTGGCCGCCGACGGCCTGCGCTGCGTGCGCGTGCGGCCGTTCAACCACACCGGGCCGGGCCAGTCGGCCGATTTCGTTGTCCCCGCCTTCGCTCGCCAGATCGCGCGCATCGAAGCCGGGTTGCAGCCGCCGCGCCTCGCCGTCGGCGCGCTCGATCCCATGCGGGATTTTCTGGACGTTCGCGACGTCTGCGCCGCCTACGTCGCGTGCCTGCGGCGGGCGGAGGAGCTGCGAACCGGACGCGATCCTCAATCTCGCCTCCGAAACCCCGCGTCGGATCGGCGACGTCCTTCGCCTGTTGCTGGACACCGCCGAGCTTGATGCGGCGATCGAAGCCGGGCGCGGAGCTGATCCGGCGCTCGGAAATTCCGATCGCGCGGGGCGATGCAACCGCCGCCCGCCTCGCCCTGGGCTGGGCGCCCGCGATCCCATGGGAGCAGACCTTGCGCGACGTGCTGGACGACTGGCGCGCCCGCGTCGCGGTGAAGGGTGCGGACGCCTGACCGGCGATCGCGTTGATGCTTGGGGAATGCCCGTCGCTCTCTGGCCTCGCCAGGACGCGGCGACGGTCGCGGATGTGTGGTCGGCTTGCCGCTACTGCGTCGACCTGCTGCGGACCCGCCCCCGCCTGCGTCGCCGCTTTCCGCGTGCCTTATCCGAGGGCGCGGACGGCGCCTTCGCCGCATGGCTTCGGCGTGATCGCCTGTGGTCGCGGCTGGACGAGCCGGCACGCGGGGCGATCCGACTGGTCTTCGACCACGATCCGGCGGCGCCGGTGCGGCATGTCTTCACCGTGCGCGAAGACGTGCGGCGAGCCTTTCCCCTCGGATTGACGCCGGCCGATTCCCGGGAGTTCGTCTCATGGCTGTTTCGCCATGGCATCGCCGAACACCGGCTGCGGCCCGAGATGATCGCCTGGTTCGCGCTGCTGATCGCCGAAAACCCGACGATCGAATTGCTGCGCACGTTCAGGTTCATGCCCGAGTGGCAGCAAGCGGTGCCCGACGGGCCGACCATTTTCGGCCGGCGCGCGTTGGCCGAATGGATCGGGACGCGCTACGGGCTGTCGGCGCTCTGGTTAAACCCCGCCGCTTGGCCCTTCGATATGGAGCCCGCCGAGCAGATCCGACTGGCCTACGCCGGGCGATCCGCATGGCGCGACGCGCACCCGCGTGCGTTCCGAAGCACGAAGCGGGCGGAGGAGCTGCTGCGGTGGCTCCTGACGACGGCAGGTCTGGATAGCGAGTGCATCGGTTGGCTGACGGCGCTCGATCTTGAGGCGACCGCGGGTGCGCTGGCGGCCGGCGGGGCCAACGTGCTCGGACATTTCTGCTATCCCTCCGGGCTGCGCAGCTCGACGGAGCTGGTGGTCGAGAGCCTGGGCCGGGCCGGCGTGCCGTCGAGCCTGCGCGATGTGCCGGTCGATCCTTATGGCGACGAGCCCCGCCACGCCGTATTCGCCGGCCTCGAAAGCTACGAGGCGACGATCCTGCACGTCGAACCCGAACCGCTGTTCGGCACCGCGTATGCTCGGGCCGGACTGAGCGAACGACGCCCACGCACGCATCGCATCGGCTATTGGTATTGGGAGCTCGACACCATTCCGGAGCCATGGCGCCCTGCGGGCAGGTATGTGGACGAGCTGTGGACGGCCTCCGGCTTCACGGCAGCGGCGCTTCGGCGAGCGTTCGATGTTCCCGTCCATATCTTGCCGCCGGGACTTGAGCTGCCCCCGGTCCCGACGCCGCCCCGGAGCAATCTCGGATGGAGCCGGTCGGAGTTCGTGTTCCTGTTCGTGTTCCACATGACCAGCACCATGGAGCGCAAAAATCCGCTCGGCCTGATCCGTGCGTTTCGCCGCGCCTTCGAAGACGATCCGTCGGTCCGACTGGTGCTCAAGACCTCGTTCGGCTCGCGTCACCCGGAACTCGACGGCGGAACTGCACGCCGCCGCCGCGGGCGGGCGTGTTCAGGTGATCGACGCGGTGATGACCAGCGAGGAGACCCTGGGGTTGATGGCGGCCTGCGACTGCTATGTGTCGCTGCACCGAAGCGAGGGTTACGGCCTTACCATGGCGGAGGCGATGCTGCTCGGAAAGCCGACGATCGCGACCGGCTACTCGGGCAACGTCGACTTCATGCATGCCGGCAACAGCCTGCTCGTTGACTACACGCTGGTCACGTTGAGTAGCGACGCCGGGCCATATCCGGCGGGAGCGCGCTGGGCCGAGCCGTCGATCGAACACGCGGCGCAACTCATGGCGAGCGTGGTTCGCGATCCGGACGGCGCCCGCCGCTTGGGCGCCGCCGCGCGGGCGGAATTGCGCGTGCGCTTCTCGCCCGAGGCGGCGGGCCGGCGGATGGCGGCGCGACTGGCGGAGATCGGGGCGGCCGCCAAGATCGTCCGGTGTGCTTGACATCACCCGAAACCGGGTGCTTCGAGACGAGATGGCGGGAAGCGCGGAAATCCGCAAACTGCTCACGATCGTCGAGGAGACCAGGCGCGAGGGCGGCCGAGCGGTCGCGCCGACGCGTAAGGCGGCGGCGGTCGCGGTGATCGCCAATCCGTTCGCCGGGCGCGATGCTGAAGATCTGGAGCCGCTGATCGCCATCGGCGAGGAACTGGGCGCCTTGCTCGGCGAACGCGCGGTGGCCGCCTTGGGCATCGATCCGGGGCAAGCACACAGTTACGGCAAGGCGGCGATCGTCGGCGAGGACGGGGAGTTGGAGCACGCGGCGGCGATCCTGCATCCCAAGCTCGGCGCGCCGCTGCGCCGCGCCGTCGCGCATGGCGCCGCACTGGTGCCGAGCGCCAAGAAGCGTGCCGGACTTGGTTCCGCGATCGACGTGCCGCTCGGCCACAAGGACGCCGCCTTCGTGCGCAGCCATTTCGATGCCATGGAGGTGCGCGTGACCGACGCCCCGCGGCGCGACGAGATCGTGGTCGCGGTGGTGGTGACCGACAGCGGTCGTCCGCGTCCGCGCATCGGCGGGCTTCAAGCGAGCGAGATCGAGGGCAGGGACGGCCTGCGCTGACAGGGGGACACGATGCCAGTGACGCGACGCCTGTTGCTGGGAAGCGCCGCCGCACTCGCCGCGCCGGCGATCGTGCGCGCGCAAGGCGGCGCCATCCGTATCGGCGACATGAACAGCTACACCGCCGCGCCCGGGTTCACCATCCCGTACCGGAACGGCTGGACGATGGCGGTGGAGCAGATCAACGCCGCCGGCGGCGTCAACGGCCGCAAGCTCGACGTCGTCAGCCGCGACGACGGCGGCCAGCCGCAGACCGCGATCCGGGTGGCCGGCGAACTCGTCGAAAACGAGAAGGTGGATCTGCTCGCCGGCGGCTATCTCTCCAATGTCGGCCTGGCGATCAGCGATTTCGCCGCGCATCAGAATAAGCTCTATGTCGCCGGCGAGCCGCTGACCGACGCGCTGGTATGGTCGCAAGGCACACCCGACCTGCTTCCGCCTGCGCCCGTCCACCTACATGCAGGTGGCGATGCTGCTGGAAATGGCGTCCGGCCTGCCGGCCAAGCGCTGGGCGACGGTGGCGCCGAACTACGAATACGGCCAGTCGGCGGTGAAGTGGTTCAAGCAGCTTCTGACCGCGAAAAGCGCGGGCGTTCAGTTCGTCGCCGAACAGTGGCCCGCGCTCGGCCATATCGATGCGGCGGCGACCGTGGAGGCTCTGGAGAGCGGCGAAGCCGGACGGCATTTTCAACGTCACCTTCGGGCCGGACCTCACGAATTTCGTCCGCCAGGGCAACACGCGCGGGTTGTTCGACAACCGCGCCGTGGTCTCGGTCCTGACCGGGGAGCCCGAGTATCTGATACCGCTCGGCGACGAGGCGCCGAAGGGCTGGATCGTCACCGGATACCCGCGCGATCAGCTCACCGATCCCGCCAACAAGACCTTCATCGACGCCTACCGCGCGCGCTTCAAGGAAGAGGCGCGCATGGGCTCGGTGGTCGGATACGCGCTCTATAAATCGATCGCGGCGGGGATTTCGAACAGCAAGGGGATGGCCACCGATGCGCTGATCGCGGGCTTCAGCGGCGTCGGCTTCGAGACGCCGTTCGGTCCGGCCAAGTATCGCGCGATCGACCACCAGAGCACGCTCGGCGGCTATGTCGGCAAGCTCGGGGTCTTCGACGGCCATCCGGCGATGGTGGACTGGCGCTACATCGACGGCGCGTCGGTCATGCCGTCGGATGCGGACGTGCGCAAGCTGCGCCCGGTTGCGGGCTGATCGGTGGTGTTCAGTTTGAATTTCTGAAAGCGGCCTTTCGCACCGGATTTATGCACATGGTAAGGTGCCGATGTCGTTGACATGTTCTACCAGTGCGAAATTCTTGATTTCTGCACGAATGGACGGACGACCACTCTCTGGTTAGAGACTACCGTTGTGCGGGAGTGACTTGAGATGGACGCTGATCGGGTTTTCCGGGGATCAATCCCTGCCTTATATGATCAGCATTTAGGGCCCCTGATCTTCGTCGCCTATGCGGATGATCTCGCAGCCAGGCTGGCGGACATGCAGCACGGCCGTATCCTTGAGGCGGCTACAGGGACAGGCATGGTCACACGCGCTTTGGTCTCCTCTCTGCCGGAGAGCGTCTCAATCGTCGCAACGGACCTTAATCAGCCGATGCTCGATCATGCCTCAACCCAGTTGCCTTCCACGCGGGTGACTTGGCGTCAGGCAGACGCCCAGTATCTACCGTTCCCTGATGGCGAGTTCCACGCGGTAGTGTGCCAGTTCGGCGTGATGTTCTTCGCGGACAAGCCGCGGGCCTTTTCCGAAGCATATCGGGTGCTGAAGCCAAGTGGCCGCTTCCTGTTCAATGTCTGGGATCGGATTGAGGAAAACGAGTTTGCCGAGATCGTGGTGAAGTCTGTCGCTATCCTGTTTCCTGACAATCCACCGATGTTTCTGGCCCGCACCCCGCATGGACACTACGACACCGCTGTTCTGGAAGCCCAGCTCCGAGCTGTGGGGTTTCGGGCTGTAACGACAGAGATCATCACGCGGGAGAGCCAGGCGGCCAACGCCCTGTCAGTAGCGATTGGATACTGCCAGGGAACACCGATGAGGAATGAGATCGAGGCTCATGGTCCTGATCGTTTGGCGGAAGCGACAGACATTGCAGCAGCCGCAATCACCAAACAGTTTGGGCCTGGACCAGTAACTGGCAAGATCCAGGCCCACATCATCACGGCGCACCGAAATTCTTGAAATTTGGCTACCAGCGCGAGGCCCGCATCAGCGTCGTTTTACGTGCAGCCATTTGAAGGCAGCGCGCACAACGGCCGCTCCGCCCGAGGTGACCGGTTCACCGTGAGCCATCAGCACCTGCTCGATCGGCCAAGCCAGAATGCGCTGAAGCGAGGCACGTGCCGCACGGCGGTTTAGGAACGATACCCGAAGGTCGCGCGGTGCACCGGGATTGGGTGCGACGATTCCACCATGCCGCGCGACAAGGCCGCGCCAACCCTTGAACCAGTCGCGCGGGAAATTTTGGATCAGGTCTGCAAATACCGCCGTGTGGCTGGGATGGTGAAAGAACACTGCTTCCGTCAGGAAGAAGCTGCCACGCATGAGGACTTGGTCAATGTCCATGGCCCATGCGAGATCGGGTGTGTCCTGTAACTCCGCGTCAAAGGGCAGCAGTTTCCTTCGCCTACGCAGGCCGGGTGAGGCGTGGAGCCGAGCATGCGGGTAAGCGGCTTTCCATTCTCCCAGAAAGAGGTGGTGCAACAAATTGGGTGAGACGAGATGGCGAACAGTTCCTAACGCATCAATCTCCTGCGTGAGGTCAGACGACAGGGCAGTCGGCGACCACACGAATAAGCTGCCATCCTGCAAGCGGATCACGGCCATCCGCGTTGTATAGGCGAACCCGTAGAATGGCACGACAGGCCCCTCGCCGACCCAAATGCCTGGCCCAAATCCTGCCAACCGCGTCCTCACGGATATACACTCTCCTTCGTTCTATCCTGTTTGAGTCGAAGCGACCGTAGCGGAGACCGCAGACGGGAGGTCAATCTCGCAAGTTTCATATGGTTGCATGAAACATTGTCTGTTCCAAAAGTCTTGATTTACGCAACGCACACGGGCGGATTGACCCCAAGACCAAGAGCCGCTCCAGTGCGGCTGGCAACGCTAGACTAAGGTTGCGTCAACACCAGCGCGTTCGTGAGATCGCCCATCTTCGTGCCGCCGTTGGCGACCAGCGCGTCGTCGCGCTGCTTGAGGCCGGGCAGCACCGGCAACTCGAATCGCTCGGTGATGAAGCGCAGGATCGACCCGGTGTCGTATTGCGTGTGATCGACGAAGCCCCTCCGCGCATAGGGTGAGATGATGAACGCCGGGATGCGCGTGCCCGGCCCCCAGCGATCGGCCTTGGGCGGGGCCACATGGTCCCACCAGCCGCCGTTCTCGTCATAGGTCACGACCACCAGCATGTGCGCCCATTGCGGGCTGCGCTCGAGATGGCCGATCACGTCGGCGATGTGGCGGTCGCCGTCGCGGACGTCGGCATAGCCGGCGTGTTCGTTGAGGTTGCCTTGCGGCTTGTAGAACGTGACCGCCGGCAGGCGCCCGGCGTCGATGTCGGCGATGAACGCGGCGCCGTCGAGGCCGCCGTCGCGCAGATGCGCGGCGCGGGCGGGCGTGCCGGGCGCATAGGCGGCGAAGTAGTTGAACGGCTGATGATGGTACTGGAAATTGGGAATTGGCCGCCCGCCCTTGCCGTCGAGCGCCGCCTGCCACGCCCCCGCGTACCAGGCCCAGCCGATGCCCTTCGCGGTGAGCAGATCACCGATCGTCGTCTCGGTCTGCGGCGTCAGCGTGGTCGGGTTGGCCGGATCGGCGTAAGCGGGATCTTCGCCCGGCGCCGGTTTCACCGCGCTCGGCTGATACGGCGGCTGCATGGTGTTCACGGCATAGAAGTCCGGCGTGAGATTGCCGTCGGAGACGAATTTCGGCGGCCCGCCGAGCGCCGAGGCCGGCGAGTTGGCGGCGAGCTTCAGCGTCACCCCGTCGGGCTCGACCACGCTGATCGACGGCTTCGCCGGGCTCTTGTCGGCATCCGGATAGAGCGGTGCGCAAGCGCAGGCGAGATACATGTGGTTGAAGAAGGAGCCGCCGAAGCCGCCCATGAAGAAATTGTCGGCGAGCGTGTAGTGTTGCGCGATGCTCCACATCGGCAGACCGGAGCCGTCATAGTGCCCCATCACCTCACCGCCGGAATCGGCGAAGGCGACGAAGCGATCGTTCTTGCCGGCGTTGATCTGCATCTGGTTCTGGTAGAATCGATGCCAGAGATCGTGCGTGACCTCGCCGAGGTTTACGTTCAGCCCGTCGGGATCATCGACGGCGAACGGCTGGTTGGGCATGTGCTCGGTCATCGCCTGGCTGACCACGGGTGTGACGCCCTTCGCGGTGAAACCGCCCCAGACCGGCGGCAGTTGCTTGAGCGGTGCGCCGTCGCGATCGAGTTGCGGGGTCGCGGGCGCGTTCGCCAATCCGTTGGCGCCGGGGAAGTCTCCGTACAGATTGTCGAAGCTGCGATTCTCCGCGTAGATCACCACCACGGTTTCGATGTTGCTCAGCCCCGGCGGCTGCGCGGCGGCACGATGGGCGTCGTATGACCAAGCGGTTAGCCCGAGGGCGGCGACAATCAGCAACGTGCGTCCGCGCATGTCCACTCCTCGCGTCCAGACGAATGGCTGCTTACCACGAAACGGAGCGATGCGAGCCATGATGCGACGCGGCCTGCTGTCGGCCGTGATCCTCGGCGTGGCGATCACCGGCCTTCGCGCCGAGACCGGCCCGATGTCGCGTCCCGAGGCGTTTCGGCGGGCGCGGCTGCTCAGCGCGATCGGCCGCGAGGCCTTCCGCGATCCCGGGCTGTCGGCCTCGGGCAAGCTCGCCTGCGCCTCCTGCCACGACCCGGCGCACGCTTTCGGGCCGCCGGATTCGCGGGCCGTCGAGTTCGGCGGCAGCGCCATGGGCCGCCCGGGCCTGCGTGCGGTGCCGTCGCTGACCTACATCCAGGCCTCTCCGCCCTTCACCGAGCACTACTTCGATGCCGATGACGAGGGCGATGAGAGCATCGACAACGGGCCGACCGGCGGCCTGACTTGGGATGGGCGCGTGGATCGGGGCGCCGAGCAGGCCAGGATTCCGCTGCTCTCGCCGTTCGAGATGGCGAATACCGGAGCGGAACAGATTGCCGCCAAGGCCGCCGCGGCGCCGTACGCGCCGGCGCTGCGCGAGGCGTTCGGCGCCGATCTCTTCGCGCACCCGGACCGCGCTTTCGCCGCGGTGGCGAAATCGCTTGAGGTGTACGAGCAGGAGGCGGCGGAGTTCTATCCGTACAGCAGCAAATATGACGCCTTCCTGGCCGGCCGCGTCGCGCTGACGCGACAAGAGACGCGCGGGCTCGCGCTGTTCGACGATCCAGCCAAGGGCAATTGCGCCAAGTGCCATATAAGCGCACCGCGGCGCCGACGGCACCCCGCCACAGTTCACCGACTACGGTTTCGTCGCGCTGGGGGCGCCGCGCAACATCTCGATCCCGGCCAACGCCGACCCGCTCCTGGTTCGACCTCGGCTTGTGCGGCCCGCTGCGCACCGACTTCACCGACCGCGCCGCCTATTGCGGCCTGTTTCGCACGCCGAGCCTGCGCAATGTGACGATACGGAAGGTCTTCTTTCATAACGGCATCTACCACGACCTGCACGACGTGCTGCGCTTTTATGCGGCGCGCGACACCGATCCCGGGCGGTTCTACGCGCGCGGCGCCGACGGCGTCGTGCGAAAATATGACGATCTGCCGGCGCAATATCGGGCCAATGTGAACACCGACCCGCCATTCGGTCGCCGGCCCGGCGAGAAGCCGGCGCTCTCGGATGCGGAGATCGAGGACATCATCGCGTTCCTGGGCACGCTGACCGACGGCTATGAGCCGCTCGCTTCCCCGCCGGAAGCCGGCCGATGAGTTTCTTCCTCATCGAGCTGCTGACCGGCCTCTCCGGCGCGTCGTCGCTGTTCCTGCTCGCCGCCGGCCTCACGGTGATCTTCGGCGTCACCCGGGTGGTGAATTTCTCGCACGGCAGTCTGTACATGCTGGGCGCCTATGTCGGCTGGACGGTGCTCTCGCATCTACCCCGCACACCGGCCTGGTTCGCGCTCGGTGCGGTGGCGACCGCGCTGGCGTTGGCGGCGGCCGGTGCGCTGCTGGAAATGGGATTGCTCCGGCGCATCTATCGCGCACCGGAGCTGTTCCAGTTGCTCGCCACCTTCGGCGTGGTGCTGATCGTGCAGGATGCGACGCTGCATATCTGGGGGCCGGATGATCTGACGCTCGCACGTCCGCCCTGGTTGCGCGGCTTCGTCACCCTCGCCGGCCAGCGCTTCCCGACTTACGATTTGGCGATGATCGGCGTCGGGCCGGCGGTACTGGCGGCGCTCTGGCTCTTGTTCGCGCGCACCCGATGGGGGCGATTGGTGCGCGCCGCGACCGAGGACCGCGAGATGGTCGGCGCCCTCGGGGTCGATCAGCGGATGTTGTTCACCACCGTTTTCGCCCTCGGCGCCGGGCTCGCGGGGTTGGGCGGCATTCTGGCCCTGCCCGATGCCTCGGCCAATCTCGGCATCGACCTCACCGCGATCACCGATGCGTTCGTGGTGGTCGTGGTCGGCGGACTGGGCAGCGTCACCGGTGCCTTCCTGGCCGCCCTGCTGATCGGGCTGTTGCAGACGTTCGGCATCGTCCTGCTGCCGAAGATCACCCTCGTGCTGGTGTTCGCGGTGATGGCGGTGGTGCTGATCCTGCGCCCCAACGGCCTGCTCGGCCGCGCCGTGACCGGGACGGCGCGCATGGTGGAGGCAGCACCCGTCCGGCCGGCCACGCCCGGGGTCCGGATCGCCGGCGCGCTGCTGCTGGCAGCGGCGATCGCCGCTCCGTTCTTCGCCACGTCATATATTGTCGCCATCCTGACCGAGGCGGCGGTTGCGGTGCTGTTCGCATCCAGCCTGCACTTCATGATGGGGCCGGGGGGCATGGCGAGCTTCGGCCATGCCGCCTGGTTCGGCATCGGCGCCTACGCCGCCGGCCTCGCCGCCCGGGCGCTCGCTTGGCCGATGCCGATCGGGCTCGCGATCGCGCCGGTCGCGGCCGGAATCGCGGCGCTGATTTTCGGCGGTTTCGTCGTGCGGCTCTCGGGCGTCTATCTCGCCATGCTCACGCTGGCATTCGCGCAAATCGTCTGGGCGGCGGCGTTCCAGTTCGTCGGCGTGACCGGGGGCGATAACGGCATTCTCGGTGTCTGGCCGGCCGCATGGGCGAAATCGCCCGCCGCCTATTACTGGCTCGCGCTCGGCCTGTGCGCCGGCGGCACCCTGGCATTGCGTCGCATCCTGCACGCGCCGCTCGGCTATGCGATCCGCGCGAGCCGCGACCAGGCATCGCGGGCGGAGGCGATCGGGCTCGACACCACGCGGCTCCGCCTCGCGGCCTTCACCCTGGCCGGCGCGGCGGCGGGGCTTTCCGGCGGCGTTTTCGCTTATGCCAAAGGCGGCGTCTTCCCGACCTATATCAGCATCTCGCGCTCGGTTGACGCGCTGGTCATGGTGCTGCTCGGCGGCGTCGGGAGCGTATCCGGTCCGATCCTCGGCGCACTCGTCTATACCGGGCTTTCCGATTGGCTGCTGCAAATCACCCATCTCTGGCGGCTGATCCTCGGGGCGATCATCGTCGCCCTCGTGCTTCTGTTTCCCGAGGGAATCGCCGGCGCGGCGCAACTGCTGGCGACGGAGCGCCGCAGCCGGCGACGGCGGTTCGTCGCCGGTGCTTGAGGTCGAAAACATCAGCAAGGCGTTTGGCGGTGTCGCCGCCGTTTCCGCGGTGTCGTTCCGGGTGGCCGCGGGCGAGATGCTGGCGCTGATCGGCCCGAACGGCGCCGGCAAGTCGACCTGCTTCAACATGCTGGGCGGCCAACTCGCGCCCGACAGCGGAGAGATCCGACTAGATGGTCGCAGCCTGCGCGGCCTCGGTCCGCGCGGGATTTGCCGGCTCGGCGTCGGGCGAACGTTCCAGATCACCGCCACTTTCACGTCGATGACGGTGCGCGAGAACATCCAGATGTCGTTGATCGCGCATCACCGCCGCGTTTGGCGCCCATTGGTGCGCGCCACCGCGCTGTACGCCCGCGAGGCCGACGCCCTGCTCGATCGGGTGGCGCTGGGTGCGGAGGCGGACCGCGCGGCCGGCGTGCTCGCCTATGGCGATCTCAAGCGGCTGGAGCTGGCGATGGCGCTGGCCGGCCGGCCGCGCCTGCTGCTGATGGACGAACCCACCGCCGGCATGGCGCCGGCCGAGCGCGCCGGGCTGATGGCGCTCACGCGCGGGATCGCCGACGCCGGCGATGTCGCCGTGCTGTTCACCGAGCACGACATGGATGTGGTGTTCGGCACCGCCGACCGCATCCTGGTGCTGAACCGCGGTGAGCTGATCGCCGAGGGCGATGCCGATGCCATCCGCGCCGACGCGCTGGTGCGCGAAGTGTATCTCGGCAGCGGCATGATGAGCGACCGTTGATGCTGCGCGTGGAGGCGCTCAACAGCTTCTATGGTCGCGCGCATATCCTGCGCGATCTCTCCTTCGAACTCGGACGCGGCGAGATTCTGGTGCTGCTGGGGCGCAACGGCGCCGGCAAGAGCACCACCATCAAATCGATCATCGGCCTGGTGCGTCCCGCGGCCGGCCGGATCCTGTTCGACGGCATCGACATCACCGGCCGCGAGCCTTACCGCGCGGCCCGACTCGGATTGGGCTACGTGCCGGAGGAGCGCCGCGTCTTCACCGGGCTCACGGTAACGGAAAATCTCGACATCGGCCGCCAGCCGCCGCGCGCCGGACTGGCGCCCTGGACGCCAGCGCGATTGTTCGCGCTGTTTCCCAATCTCGGCGCGATGCGGGATCGGCCGGGCGGAAGCATGAGCGGCGGCGAGCAGCAGATGCTGACCATCGCCCGCACCCTGATGGGCAACCCGCGGCTGATCCTGCTGGACGAGCCGAGCGAGGGGCTGGCGCCGGTCATCATCGAACAGATGGCGGAAGCCATCCTGGCGCTGAAGCGGCAGGGCGTAACGGTCCTGCTCGCCGAGCAGAACCTGCACTTCGCCGCCCGCGTCGCCGACCGTGCGGCGGTGATCGAGAAGGGCCGAGTGGCGTGGTCGGGCAGCATTGCCGACCTGCGCGCCGATGCCGACGTGCAATCGCGTTATCTGGCGGTGTCGGCCGGACAGTCGGGTTGAGCTGCGCGAACGCCCGAACAGCTATTCCCCCGGCTTGGTCGCGGCTTCCAGCGTTACCATCGCTTGTCGGTCGCGGCGGATCAGCCGCATCGCCGCGACGGCTTCATGGCGCGAAGCGCCTTCGCAAAGCGGCGTCGCGATGTTGGAGTTGAGTTCGCGCCGCACCGTCAGCACGTTGTCGTGCAGCGTCCAGTGCGAATGGTAGGCGAAGGCGGCATTCTCCACCGCCCGGTCGGGCGGCAGCTTCGCCGGCGCGTGGCCGGCGGGCAGCAGGAGCAATAATTCCTCGATCTGATGGCCCGGGAAGCAGGGTGTCGGCTCGTCTTCGGAGAGCGAGAGGCTATTGGCCGGGCCGAGAAGCAAATCGCCGGGCGGCACGAACAGCGCCAGCCCGCGCGGCGGCGCGAAGGCGTCGCCCTCGAGCAGGCCGGGTTGCGGTTCCAGTGTGAACTGGCCGGCAAGCGTTGCCGTCCCGCCAAGCGAATCCGCATCGGGGGGCATGAAGCGGCCGGTTCCGACCTCACCTATCGAGGCAAGCTGGCGCTCGGCCAGATCGGCGGCGCCGTCGCCGCGTGACTGCACGGCGCGCGCCAGGAAGCGGGCCACGATCGCCGCCGGACCGGTGCCGCGGGTGATGGTGGTGCCGGTGATCCGACCGTCCTCGGCCAGGTTGGCGTCGGTCGTGGTTTGCAACTCGAATGCGTCGCTCGGCGGCATCGGCAGCCGGCGCAGCGCGGGATCGGCGCCGACCATGACGACGGGCTTGCCGTACTCGAAGTGGAGCAGCGTTCCGAACGGCGCCACGCCGAGCGTGGAGTTGGCGTAGAGATCGAACTCCGGAATGTAGGTCAGCACGTGGTTCAACTGCGCCATCGTCGGCGGGCCGCTCAGCGTATAGGCGTTGCCGAGATTGAGCAGCACGGCGCGACTGTCGATCCCCTTCGCCTTCAACAGCGCCGCCAGCAGCACCACGTGGTCCTTGCAGTCGCCATAGCCGTTGGCGAGCACCGTCGCGGCCGCGTGCGGCTCGATGCCGCCGCGGTTGAGATAGATCGCGACGTAGCGAATGTGCTTGCTGACCCATTCATAGAGCGCCCGCGCCTGATCGCGGCGATTCGCGCCCGCGGCGGCGGTGATCTCGTCGGCCTTGGCGCGGATCGCCGGTGTCACCGCCTCCTTCGGCTCGGCCAATGCGCGCCAGGCGGCGGCCATTGCATCGTAGTCGGGGAAGCTGGAGACGAAGAAGCGCGGCCGGCGATCGATCGGGGCGACCGCATAGTGCTCGGCCGGCACGGCCTTGGCGCTGTAGCGCCAGGCATAAATCGTGCGCTCGCCCTCCCGCGACGTCTCATGCGGTACGTCGATGCTTTCGGCGTGCAGCTCATAGGAGGCGGGCGCGCTGATCCGGATGGCCACGTCTTCCCATGCCTGATTGCGCGGAAAGTCCTCCCACCAGGTGAACTGGCCGGGGAACAGCGGATGCTCGACCCGACGGCGGAAGGTCAGCACCCTCGTGTCGTTGGCGGCGAGATCGGGAAAGATCACGACCTTTTCCTGCACGTCGGAGAACATTGGCGCGGTGCGGACCGCCGGCGGCAACTGTGATTTGATGGCACCCGCATCGACATCCTTGCGGGTGCCGTCCGGCTTGAGCGTATAGGCGTCCAGCACATCCAGTGTTTCGAGGGATGGATTGAACGCGAGCGGCACTTGCGCCTCGGCCTGCGCCTCGACCGTGGTGCTGGCGGTTGTTTCCTCGTGAAAGGTCTGGACATAGGTGCCGTCCGCCGCGACCGTGACCTCGATGGCGAGATGGTGGATCGTGGTCTTGGCGGTCCCGGGCCGGGAGAGGACGAGGAGCGTGAGCGCGAGCGCGAGCGTAACCGCCAGTCGGAAAGGAGTGGACTTCAAGCGGGCGGTGGTCATCACTTTCCTCCAGCATCAAGGCGTGTCCGCCTCACGGCGGGATTATCACGAATGGCGCCGTCAAGGAGATAAAACGTCGTAACGGGGCGGCCGCGAGTTGAAGCCGCTCCATCCGGCGCCTATGGCTCGTGGCCAGCGGCACCAGCGAACCCCGGATCGGCCGAATGCGACTGATTGCGACCTATCACGTCCGCGCCCAGGCGGCGGCGATCGAGGCGCGGGCGCGCGCCATCGCCATCGAGCAGAGCGTCGAGATGCCGTTGGAGGCGATCGAGGAGCCCGCGATCCTGGAGCGCACCGTCGGCCGGGTCGAGGACATCGTCGATCGCGGCGGCGGCGTGTTCGCGCTGCGGATCGGGCTGGCGGCGGCGACCGTCGGCGCCGATGCCGGCCAGCTCCTCAACATGGTGTTCGGCAACACCTCCTTGCACGACGATGTTCGACTGGCGGATCTGGAGCTGCCGGCCGACCTGGCGGCGCGTTTCGGCGGTCCCCGCCACGGGATCGCCGGACTGCAATCGCGCGTCGGGGCGAAGGCGCGGGCGCTCACCTGCGCGGCGATCAAGCCGCAGGGGCTATCATCGGCGCGACTGGCGGCGCTCGCCGCACGCTTGGCGCAAGGCGGCGTCGATTACATCAAGGACGATCACGGCCTCGCCGACCAGGACTATTCGCCCTTTGCCGAGCGCGTGCCCGTCTGCGCCGAGGCGGTGCGACGCGCCGCCGTCGGACCGGTCCGCTATGTCCCGAGCCTCTCCGGCGATCTTGACGATCTGCGCCGCCAGGCCGAGATCGCGCGCACCGCCGGGCTCGACACGGTGATGATCGCGCCGATGCTCGCGGGCTGGTCGAATGTGCAAGCGCTCGGGCGAGCGTTTCCCTCCCTCGCCCTGATCGCCCATCCGACCATGGGCGGGAGCGCCATCCTGCCGGAGCTGCTGATCGGCAAGCTGCTGCCGCTGATCGGCGCCGATGCGGTGATCTTCCCGACCTACGGCGGACGCTTCGGCTACAGTGCCGTGGCCTGCCGCGCCCTCGCCGAGAATGCCCGCAATCCGGCGCGCGGCCTGCCAGCGTTGCCGGTTGCGGCCGGCGGCATGACGCCGGCGCGGGTTCCGGAGCTGCTTGATTTCTACGGCCGCGAGACGATGTTGCTGATCGGCGGCGGTTTGCTCGCGGCGCGCGAGAACCTGGTCGCCGAGACCGCCGCCTTCGTGAGAGCCGTTCGCGAGCACGCCTACCAATGAGCATCGACCCGATGAGCATCGACCGGACGTTTCGCCCCGCCCGCGCCGATTTCCGCTGGGACGATGTGGAATTGCGGCCGTACAAGGAGGACGGCGCCACGCCGTTCAAAGCGATTACGCGCCAGGAACTGTTCGCCGACCCGGCGCTCGGTTGCGAGCTTCGCTATTTCGAGATGGCTCCGGGCGGCCATTCCAGCCTGGAGCGGCACGGCCACGTGCACGCGGTGATGATTTTGCGCGGGCATGGGCATTGTCTGCTCGGCGATCACATCCGGGCGGTGAAGCCGCGCGATCTTCTCACCATCCCGGCCTGGACGTGGCACCAGTTCCGGGCCGATGCGGGCGAGGCGATGGGTTTTCTCTGCATGGTCAACGCTGAGCGCGACCGCCCGCAACTGCCGACCGAGACGGAGCGCGCCGCACTCGCCGCCGACCCCGCGATCGCCGCCTTCCTCAACGGCTGAAGCGTTCCGCCCGCTGTCGATCCGGCCTATGATGCCGTAAATCGGGAGGGGGCCATGACGAACAGGATCGGACGCCGCGTTCTGGCCGGTGGCGCGGCGCTGGTGCCGGCGGCGATGACCGGCGCCGCGCGGGCGCAGACACCGGGCGAAAGCACGCTCGACCGCATTCGCCGCACGCGCACATTGCGCATTGCCGCGTTGCCCGGGGAGTTGCCGTACTTCCAGAAGAATCTCGCGACCGGCGAATGGGGCGGGGCGGCGATCGAGATGGCGAACAGCATCGCCAAGGTGCTGAACGCGCAGTTGGCCTATGTGGAGGCGACCTACGGCACTTCGATCCTGGATCTGCAAAGCGACAAGGTGGACCTCGCCTTCGCGCTGAATCCGACGCCGGAGCGGGCGCTCGCGGTGCGTTTCGCCCATCCCATGCTGATCCATCCGTTCGGCTGCCTGGCGCGGCAGGGACTGGCGCCCGGGACCTGGGCCGACATCGACAAGCCCGACCTCCGCATCGCCTTCGATATCGGCAGCCTGCACGAGACGGTGGCCAAGCGGTTCGCGCCGAAGGCGCAGCATATCGGCTTTCCCAACCGCGACCAGGCGCTGCTGGCGCTGCAATCAGGGCGGGCCGACGTCGATATTCTGGCCGCTCTGCTGGGACTTTCGGCGGTGGCCAAGAACCCGGCGCTGGGACGGTGGTATCTGCTGACGCAGCCCACCGTGGCGCTGCCAAGCTCGCTCGCCGTGCAATACCAGCCGGATACGCGCTTCGTCGATGTGCTGAACGCCTGGCTCGACTTCAACCGCGGCATCGGCCAGCTGCGCGAATGGCTGATCGGCGGCCTCGAGCTCGAGGGTGTGAAGCGCGACCAGATTCCGCCGGAGCTGAATTTTTAGAACCGCGCGAGGTGCGCGCTATCCCTTGACCGCTCCGAACGACAGGCCGCGCGCCAGATAGCGTTGGAAGAAGAACGACAGCACCACCGGCGGGCCGATCGCGATCAGGGTGTTCACCGCCGCCAGGTTGAAGTCGATGTCGCGCGTGCCGCGCGAGGCGAGAATGAAGGAGGCCAGGGTCTGCGCGTTGCGCGAGGTGAAGGCCGACGCGAACAGCGCCTCGTTCCAGCCGAACGCGAACACGTTGATGGCGGTGACGACGATGCCGTCCACCGACAGCGGCAACGCGATCAGCCGGAAGATCTGCCAGGCGGTTGCTCCTTCCACCTTGGCGGCCTCTTCGATCTCCTTGCTCACGTCACGGAAGATGTCGCGCATGATCACCACGCCGAAGGCGAGGCTGAAGGTCGAATAGGAGATGATCAGCCCGGTCCAGGTGTCGATCAGGCCGAAATAGACCATCATCAGATAGAACGGCACCAGCAGGATGGCCGGCGGCAGCACCCGCTGGGAAAGAAACCACAGCGTAATGTCGCGCGACGGGATCGGAAACTCGAACCGCGCCAGGCTGTAGGCTGCGGGAATCCCGATCAACAACACCAGGATGGTGGCGCCGCCGCTCACCACGATGCTCGACAGCAAGGCGTGCAGCACGCCGGTGTTCGCCAGCGCCTGGCGCCACGAGTTGAGGGTCGGATTGAATTGCCAGAACGGAATCGAGCGCGCCGGATCGGAAGGTTTCCTCCAGGCTCTTGATCGAGTTGACGATCGCCCACAGAAACGGAACCAGCACCCAGATCGCGGCCAGCAGCAGGATCAGATAAATCATAACCCGGGATCGGCGGCGGGCGCGTCGCCACAGGATGCTTCTCAGGGCCGGCTCCTCACGGCTGCCGGCATCTCAGGGGATCCGCCGGCGCATCTGACGAAAAAATACGGTAATCAGAACGGAGATCATCGCCAGCACGATGATGCCCATGGCCGAGCCATGCCCGAAATCGAAGAACTGGAGCGTGGTCAGATAATCGTAGATGCTGAAGAGCTGCGTACTGGTGCCCGGGCCGCCGCTGGTGAGGGCGAAGGGAAGGCCGAACGCTTTGAAACCCTCGATCAACCGAAGCAGGATGGCGACGCTCATCACCGGCCAGGAGAGGGGAATGGCGATGTGGCGCATCGCCTGCCAATGGGTTTCGCAGTCCAGCACGGCGGCGTCGTAGATCTCTTCCGGAATGGCGGCGAGCGCCGCCAGCGCCAGCAGAAACACGAACGGCGTCCAGCGCCATACCTCCAGGATCATCGCCGCCGTCAGCCCGCCGGCAGCCGTCGATAGCCAGGGAATGACGATCCCGAACTTGCCGAGCACCCATGTCACCAGCCCGCCTTCCGAACTGAACAGGGTGATGCCCAGATAGCCGATCGCCACCTCCATGGTGAACAGCGGCGAGGTGATCAGCGCGCGGAACACTCTGGTTCCGGGGGCACCGAGATTGACCACCCAGGCGAGCAGGAATCCCAACACGATCTCGAGCGGGATCGTGATCCCGACATAGATGACGGTGACGAGAATGCTGTTCCAGAACTGGCCGGATTGCAGCACGCCGGCGAAGTTGTCGAACCCGACATAGCCGGTGATGCCGCGGCCGAGGATGTAATTGGCGAAGCTGTAACGGATCACCTCCGCGAGCGGAAAGAAGGTGAGCCCGATCACCCACAGGATCGCCGGCCCCAGCATGAGATACTTGAAAACCAACTCATCGCCGTGCCGCCGGCGCCGCTTGCTCGCGATCGCCGCCGCCGGAGCCGCGAACGGCCCGCCCTGGAGTGCCGTCGAGCCGGTCACGCCGCGGACGAAGCCAGATAGAGCGTCTTCTGCTGCTCTCGACCGTAGCGGTTCGTGATCTCCTCCCACGCCGCGGCGGTATCGTCGAGCGCCTTCTGCGGCGTCGTCTGGCCGGCGAGCAGCGCCGAGAGGCGGATATCCAGTTGATGCCAGTAATCGGCGGCGCCCGGTATGCGCAGGAACGGCTCTTGGACCGGCAGCGCGAGATTGGCGTAGTAGGCGTCCATGAACGCCTTCGCGTCATCTTCGTTCCAGCCCTGGGCGTGCCACTCGGCAAGCGTCGCGGTGCCGGCCGGCGGCAAATATTCGTCGCGCATCCCCGGCTGCACGCCGGTGAAGCCGTGGGTCACGTTGTAGAAGGCGTTCTTTCGATTGGCCATGAAGGCGAGGAAATCGTAGGTGGCCTCGCGCTCCCGGGTGAAGCGGGAGATCACGCAATGCCAGCTGCCGCCGTTGACGTTGCCGGCCTGGTTCAGCTGATACTTGTTCCATGTCCCGTTGATCGGATCATAGGCCTCGGATACGCCCGGGATCGGCGCCGCGCCGATCTTGCCCTGCACCACGGACGTTTTGGGATCTTGCGCAAGCGTCGGCAGATCGCCCCACGTCGCCTCCATGACGACCTTCCCGGAGAGGAACAGGTTCCAGCCCTGGCCGAGGGTCCAACTGATCTCCTCGCGCGGACCGTTGGGCAGAAATCCGACATAGTCCTGCAACGCGCGCAGATGCCCCGGCGAGTTGATGAGCGGCTTCATCGTCTCCGGATGAAAGTAGAAGTGCTTGTTGGCCGGCGAGCAGATATAGGGCGCCGCCAGGGTCAGGAAGTGAAAGAACCCCTGCGCGTTCACCTTCGCATGCAAGGCGAGGCCCCAGTCGTTCGCGCCATCGCCGTTCCAATCCCAACCGGTGAAGAAGTCGGCAATGTCGTGCATCTGTTGCATGGTGGTCGGCGGCGTCGGCAAGTCGTAGCCGTGCTTCGCCTTGAACTTCGCCTGGTTGGCGGGATCGGCGAGCACATCCTTGCGGTAATACAGGGTCTGCGCGTCGGCATCGAACAGCACGCCGTAGAGCTTGCCTCCCCAGGTGTAGAGCCGCCGCATGGCGGGGATGAAATTGTCGGGATTCCAGTAGGGATAGCGGCGATCGGAGAGAAACGGTTCGATCGGCAGAATATAGGGGGTTCCGGTGGTGAAAAAGTCGCCGTAGAACCAGGCTGCGGTCATGTAGGCGTCGTTGCGGTGCAGGCCGCTGGTGAGATCGGAAAATATTTGGGTATAGAGGATGTCGATCGGTACATCGGCGACGCTGATTCGCCCGCCCGTCTCCTCCTCCCAATGCGGCACGTGGTACTTGAGCCCTTCGCCGACCGAACCCTTTTCCACCAGGATATTGATGGTCTTGCCCCGATACGGCTTGGTCTTGAGAAAGGCGACGCGCTCCGGCGTGATCGGCGATTCGTAGGGCGCTTCAGGCGCCGCTTGCAGCAGTCCGGTTTGCTCGGCGGCCCGGGCCCGAGGAACCCATCAAGGCCGCCGCCGCCGCGCCGGCGCCACGAATGAGCTTCCGCCGACCGAGAACGCTCAGCCGGGATATGGAAAGGTCCTGGTCCGGCAACTTCGCCTCCTCCGCAGGTCCGCTGTCGCGGTGTTGTTCGGTGCAGCCGGCCCGCGAATGCGCCCGTCCGCCCCGAAGGGCGAAGGGCGCCTCGCGGTTCGGCGGCGGCGGCGCGGTTCAGTCCCGGCGGCGTGGTTGCAGTACATGTGCTGTCCGCCGTTGATCGACAGCGTGCTGCCGGTGATGAAGTCGGCATCGTCGGCGGTGAGGAACGCCACCCCGCGGGCGATGTCCTCGGCGTGGCCGAGACGGCCGACCGGGATGCGGGCAACGATCTTCTGCAACACGTCGGCCGGAACCGCGCGCACCATGTCGGTATCGACATAGCCGGGCGCGATGGCGTTGACGGTGATGCCGAAGCGCGCGCCCTCCTGCGCCAGCGCCTTGGTGAAGCCGTGAATGCCCGATTTGGCGGCGGCGTAGTTCACCTGCCCATATTGTCCGGCCTGACCGTTGATGCTGCCGACATTGACGATGCGGCCGAATTTCTTCTCGCGCATGCCGTCCCAGGTCAGCTTGCACAGGTTGTAGCAGGAGCCGAGATTGGTATCGATCACCGCATCCCACATCTCGCGCGACATGCGCGCCAAGGTGCCGTCGCGGGTGATCCCGGCGTTGTTCACCAGGATCTCGATCGGCCCCCACTCGCCGGCGATCCGTTCGACCGCCTCCCGGCATTGTCCGTGATCGGCTGCGTCGAAGCGCATCACCGCCGCTCCGGTCTCCTTGTTGAAGGCCCGGGCCGCCTCCTCGTTGCCGACGTAGCTGGCGATCACCGTCCGCCCCGCCGCCGTCAATGCTCGGCTAACGGCCGCGCCGATCCCGCGCGTGCCGCCCGTCACCAGTGCCACTCTTGCCATCTCGGTCGTCCTCCTCCGTTCGTTGCCGGCTTGTCCGGCACTCCGATCAGCCCGGCGTATTCTTCTGCTTGGCGCCGGGAATCGCCTGCTCCGGGATCGAGATCTGATCGTTACGCACAACGATCTGAGTGTCCTTGCAATCGTGCAGCCCGTTCAGCTGCAAGTCATGGCCGTTCTTCATGGTGACGATCACGTTGGCGATGCAGTCGCGCGCGGGGACGATGATCTCCGCCGCCTCGTTGCGCGACACCCCGCCCTTGCCGAGTTCCCAAACCTTTCCGTCGGTGGTTTGCACGTGCGCCTTCGTGATGTCGTTGCTGCTCCAGTTCTGGATGGCGATCGAGCGCATCGCCTGCTGGGTTGCGAGGTCGGCGCTGTTGGCGGCCATCGCCGCCGGGGCGCGCCAGCAACAGCGCGATGGTCGGGAAGAACAAGCGAGGCATGGCGATCTCCGAACCGATCCTTAACCTCACAACAGCTTGCCGCCCGCTCGGGTTTCAGCGCCGGTAATCGGCGCCCTTCCGGCTGACGGTCCGAACCATTCCCTGCCACTCCGGCAGACCGTATTCCGGGGTGTCGCGGCGCTTGCGCATCCGCTCGCCGGCCTTGCGCACCACCGCCGGGTCGATCGCGACCGGCGCCGCGTTCATCATGCGCGCCATCAGCTCCACCTCGCAGGCGCGCTCCATCAGCCACATCCGCATGAACGCGCCATGCACGCTGGGGGCCAGCGTCAGCAGCCCGTGATTGAGCAGCATCACGCAGGTCCCCCGCTGGCAGCTCCGCCCCAGTTCCTCACACTCCTCCGCCGAGGCGGGGACGCCGTACGGGTGGTAGGCGACGTCGTCCAGGATCAGCAGCGCGTCCTGGCTGATCGGCCGCAGTCCGTTCTCCAGCAGCGCCACGCCGGCCCCGGCGCGGGTATGGGTGTGCATGACGCACATCGCATCCTCGCGCGCCTTATAGACGCCGCTGTGGATGGTGAAGCCGGCATTGTTGAACGGGCCGGCGCCGCCCCGCACGTTGCCGTCCATGTCCATCTTCACCAGGCTCGACGCCGTCACCTCGTCGAACATCTCGCCGTAGCGATTGAGCAGGAAGGTGTTCGGCTCATCGGGGATGCGCGCCGACATGTGGGTGTTGATGAGGTCGGTCCAGCCGAGATGATCCACCACCCGATAGAGCGCGGCGAGGTCGCAGCGCGTCCGCCACTCGGCCTCGGTCATCTCGGTCGGGGTTCGTTGCAGTGCCGCGGACATTCCGTGCTCCGTCGTCATCGATTTAAGAACTGCCGATATCCTGTGCCGGGCACTCCGGAGGTGCAAGGCCGGCGGGCATCTTCAGCGGGAGCGCCGTTTGGCCCAGGACCCAACCCTCCCAGCGCAGGAGCCAGGGATCGGCCGGCGCGGTGTCGGGCCGACGGCCGGCAAGCACATTCAGCACGCACAGCGCGCCGAGGACGCAGTCGAAGCGATCCTCGCCGGCGGCGTCGCCGCCGAAGCCCGCGCGCAGTTCGGCGTCCAGACCGGGTGACGGCCTTGCGCCGAGCGCCGCCATCGCGTCGCGCAAGCTTGGCGCCAGGGCCGCGCGGTCGGATTGACGGCGCTTGCTGCCGGCGAGCTTCAGGCCGAGATGGCGCAGCGCCTCGGCCGGATAGGTCTCCGCCACCGCCACCACGCCGGGCGCGAGCAGCAAGCGCAACGGCCCGGCGAACGGCCATACGCGGACCATTGTCTCGCCCGCCAGCGCCGGCCCCAGCAGATCCCGCCAGGCGACGATCGCCGCCTTGCCGGTCTGATTGGCGCCCAGCGTCCAGAACAGCGGCGCACCGGCGGGACGTTCGGCGGTGGCGCGATCGCAGGCGCGGCTGAGCTCCGCGGCGCCGCCGAAGCCGAGCGCCTCGGCGTGCGCCGCCCGGGTCATGCCGCGTTCCCCTCGCGCCGGATAGAACGGGCGATCAAAAGCGGCTTCGGCGAGGGTGGACGCAACCCGGAAGAACCCGGGCACGGTCCCGATCCGGCGCAGGAACGCCGGAAAATCCGCATCCGGCAACCGCGCCGCATAGGCGCGCGGCAGGCCCAGCGGAAAATCCACGCCGAGTGCCACCGGCGCTCCCTCGGCCGCCTTCCGCAAGCGGTCGAGAAACGTCGCCAGATCGCCGACCGGCTCCGGTGCCTCTAGCCGCCACCCCGGGCCGTCGATCCGCGCCAGCGCCACCCAGCGCTTGCGCGGATCGATGCTCCAGTCGGCGTGCGCGACGAGCGTTACAGCGGCTTCCTCGCCCGTTCCAGCAGCCGGCCGAGAAAGCCCGGCGGCTTCGCCGGCTTCGGCGCGGGTGCCGCCGGCTGGCGACGCGCGCGCTCCTCCTCCGCCTGCCGGCGGTCCTTCTCGGCGAGCCAGCGATCCAGGCTCATCCCCGCCTTCTCGGCGCGCTTGGCCTCGTAGGCACGCTGGCCCTCGGTCAACGCGCGCGGCGGCTTTCCCGTCGCCATCAGCCGAAGGCCGGGGCGACTTGCGCCATGAAGCGGGCCATCTCGTCCTTCACCCGGGCGTGCGGCTTCAGGCCGACGTTGAAATAGAGGATCACCTCGTCGAACCCCGCCGCCTCCACCTTTTTGAGCGAATCCGTGATTCGCGCGGCGTCGCCCAGCAGCACCGCGTTCTCGGTCAGATCCTCGGCGCGCGCCGCTCGCAGCTTCTCCACCATGGCGATGAAATACCGATAGCTCGGCGGCGCCTTCGCCGGGTCGCTCGGAAAGGCCGGGATCACGCACTCCTTGTAATAGCGAAGCTGGCGCGCTCGCGCGGCCTGCTCTTCCGCCGGGGTGTCGTGGAAATGGATGAAATAGCTGCACATCAGCCGCATCGGCGGCTTGCCGTGCCGTGCGCACGTCTCCTGATAGAGCCGCGCCACCTCGGCCAAGCCGCCGTAACTCATGGCCGCCGCGAAGGGGGCGACGATCAGGCCGCAGCCGAGCCGGCCGGCCAATTCGATCGACGGACGCGAGAACGAGGCCACATAGGAGGGGATCGGCCGTTGGATCGGCGAAGGGGTGATTGCGACGTCCTCGAACGCATAGTGCCGGCCCCGGTGGCTGATCGGCGCCGTCTCGGTCCAGAGGCGCTGGACCAGCTCCATCCCCTCCTCGAACACCGCCTGGTTGTCGTCGAAATCGGCGCCCAACGGTTCATATTCGCGCCGGTCGTAGCCGCGCCCGGCGGCGAAATCGACGCGCCCGCCGCTCAGCAGATCAAGCGTCGCCCATTGCTCGGCGACCCGGATCGGATGATGCAGCGGCAGCACCGTCACCGCCGGTGCCAGGCGGATGGCGCGGGTGCGGGCGGCGACGTTGGCGAGCACGATGTCGGGGCAGGACAGCACGCCAAGGGTGGAGAAGTGATGCTCGCCGATCCACGCCGAGTGCATCCCCAGTGTGTCGGCGTACACCGCCTGGTCCAGGATGTCGGCGACGAACCGGTTCGGCGAGCGGGGATTATCGTCGTAATGGTTGTCGCTGAGCGTAAAATAGCCGAACTTCATGCTCGCCCCCTCGCCGCGTGAACCTTCGGGCGAGATGTCCTAGACTGTCCCCCCATTGCCCGTCCAGGAGGCCACTTCGCATGAGCCCGCCGCCCTTCGGCGCCAATTCCGCCGCCGCCCGCGATATCGCCAACGTGCTGCATCCGTACACCGACCTGAAGCTGCATCAGGAGGTGGGACCGCTGGTGATTACGGGCGGCAAAGGCGTGCGGGTCCGCGACGACACCGGCAAGGAGTATATCGACGCCATGGCGGGCCTGTGGTGTGCCGCGCTCGGCTTCGACAACGAGCGGCTGGTGCAGGCGGCCACGACGCAGATGCGCAGGCTGCCGTTTTATCACGCGTTCAACGCCAAATCACACGAGCCCTGCATCGATCTCGCCGAGATGCTGATCCGCCGCGCGCCGGTGCCGATGAGCAAGGTGTTCTTCGCCAACTCCGGCTCGGAGGCGAACGACACCGCGATCAAGATGATCTGGTATTTCAACAACGCCGTCGGCCGGCCGGCGAAGAAGAAGATCATCGGCCGCAACCGCGGCTATCACGGCATTACCCTCGCCGCCGCCTCGCTTACCGGCGCTGCCGTGGAACCACCGCGGCTTCGATGTGCCGCTGCCGGGGTTCGTGCACACCATGACGCCGCACTACTACGGGTTGGGCCAGCCGGGCGAAAGCGAGGAGGCGTTCGCGACCCGCTGCGCCGAGGAGTTGGAGCGGCTGATCCTCGCCGAAGGTCCCGACACGGTGGCGGCGATGTTTGCCGAGCCGATCATGGGCGCGGGCGGCGTGCTCGTGCCGCCGCGCGGCTACTTCGAGAAGATCCAGGCGGTGCTGCGAAAATACGACGTGCTGCTGGTGGCCGATGAGGTGATCTGCGGCTTCTGGCGCACCGGCAACTACTGGGGCAGCCAGACGCTCGGCATCGCGCCGGACATCCTGACCTGCGCCAAGGCGCTGTCGGCGTCCTATCTGCCGATCAGCGCGGTGATGGTGAACGAGCGCGTGTTCGATGCTCTGGCGGAGCAGAGCCACGAGATCGGCACCTTCGGGCACGGCTTCACCTATTCCGGCCACCCGGTTTCCGCCGCGGTCGCGCTCGAGACGCTGAAGATCTACGACGAGACGGAGATCGGCGCCCATGTCGGGCGCGTCGGCGCGCACCTGCAGAAGGAGTTGCGGCGGCGGTTCGCCGAGCATGAATTGGTGGGCGAGGTGCGCGGCACCGGCCTGATCGCGGCCATCGAGCTGGTCCAGGACAAAAGCAGCAAGCAGAAATTCGATCCCGCCGCCGGCGTCGGCCCGCGTTGGACCAAGCTGATCGAGGCGCAAGGCGTGATCGCGCGCGCCATCGCGGGCGAGATGCTCTGCTTCAGCCCGCCCCTGATCATCACCGAGTCGGAGGTGGACGAGATGCTCGACCACGTCGGGCGGGCGCTGGACGAGCTGACCGTACAGCTCCGGCGGGAGCGGATCGCCCCGGTGGTATGATCGGGTGACAACACCCGTGGTGATATCAGCGAGGCGGAGCCGGCTGCTTCCGGTAATTGCGGCTCGTTGGCCGTCGCGTCTGCGACTGGCATCCTGGCCGGGCATGGCGGCGCCGTTGAGGGCGGCATGGGCGATTGGTTTCGGAAATGGTGGAATGGGGTGTTCAACGTGCCGGCAGCCCCGTTGCCGGCCGACCCCAGGGACGCGCCTGATTACGCCATCCTTGAGGATCGGACGGCGCGGCTATTCGGCCGCCGGCACGATACATTCAAGCTGTTCGAGCGCGGCTATTCCAAGGGGCTCACCGCGATCGTCGGCGACCCGCAGGTCGGCAAAAGCTGGCTTATCATGGAGACGGCACGCCGCCTTGCCGATCAGGGGTTTCTCGTAGGATTTTTCGAGGCGCGCGGCCGGGCTCACGATCATCTCCTGCGCGCGATCATCGATCTGTGGCAACGCTGGTTCGCCGACGCCGATGCGCTGTCGAGAAGGCACGAATGGCCTGGCAGCAGCAGCGCAAGGATCTGCCGTCGAACTTCGTCCGGGCTTATCGGTGAGATCGCCAAGGAACTTCCCCTCCTGGCCAAGCCACGCCGGGGTGGCTATCAAGAAGGCGCTCGATGGCCTGGTGGCGGCCAACCAGACTTGGCCTCAGGGAACGTCGCGCTCCCGGCCCTGCAATACGACCGAGCGCGCGAGTTGCTGATCGCGGTCGAGAAGATCACGGGGCGTTCGGATCGCGCTATTTCTTGACGCGTGGAGCAATCCGCGTTGGGGAGGCCGCTCCCTCGACGCGTTCCTCCGTCTTACGAGCGAGTGGGCGGCCTGCCACGTCTTCGTGGTGCCGCCGCCCCGACGACCTGGCGGTCCGCTTAGGGTGGTCGAGGACATGGCGCGCGCACATCACCGGCGCCGAAGCGCAGGTTGCGCGCTCGATGGCGTGGTGCGCGCTCGATGAAAGCCGCGGAGCAGGAGCGCCTGGCCTGAGCTTCCTGCGCGCGAGCGTGCCGGCCACGGCTGAGGTTGGCGAATGCGCCCCTGCTCGAACTCGCTCGGCGGGTATGCACGCGTCATCGGCCGCTGGATCGGTGAGGCGAGCGCAGTTCGAGGAGTAGCCGCCGCCTCGACCGCGATTGGCCGACGAGGCGCAGCGCTAAATTCAAGGATTGGATGGACAAGCTCGCCGCGCTCAAGGATGACATGCTCGGGTTGGCGTTCAAGCGGATCGCGCTCGTACCGCTGACGGCCGAGCGTGAAGCGTGGCGCACGCTGGGGCCGCATGTGTTAGCAGATCGCACCGAATCGGGCTTGATGGATTGCTGCGCGGCGATGTCCTGAAGTCGGCGGATCCCCGGATTATGGTCATGCGCAACGACGGCGGGCGGCGCAAGCATGGTTTGCGGAGAAGGCGCCGATTCCGACCGGCCGCGAATGCAAGGACTCGATGATTTTCCGGCTCGCGCGTCCGATCGCTAGTCTCAATTCATCGCTCATTCCGATCGTAGCCGCCTTGCTCAAGGACCTGGCGATCGCGGAACAGCGTCGACCTCGAGGGCGCTGTCGATCGCGTCGTGCCAGGCCGCAGGCGCGCTTTTCGGACAACCCGTCACCCGCCGGACGCGCTGCTGGACGTCGCGCGAACCCGACGCCGAGGGCACCCAAGCCCTGCTCGCCATGGGCCTGTTCAGCACGCTCAACGACGCCAAGGCGGAGGACGCGCTCGACCGGCGCGATGCGCTGCTCGAGGAGTTGCGGGCGCTCGCGGCGGCGCATCCCGACGACGCGGCGGTCCGCGAGCGGCTCGCCAAGGGCCTGTTCAACACGCTCGTCGACGCCAAAGCGGAGGACGCGCTTGACCGGCGCGACGCGCTGCTCGAGGAGTTGCGGGCGCTCGCGGCGGCGCATCCCGACGACGCGGCGGTCCGCGAGCGGCTGGCCATGGGCCTGTTCAACACGCTCAACGACGCCAAAGCGGAGGACGCGCTCGACCGGCGCGATGCGCTGCTCGATGAGTTGCGGGCGCTCGCGGCGGCGCATCCCGACGACGCGGCGGTCCGCGAGCGGCTCGCCAACGGCCTGTTCAACACGCTCGTCCACGCCAAAGCGGAGGACGCGCTCGACCGGCGCGATGCGCTGCTCGACGAGTTGCGGGCGCTCGCGGCGGCGCATCCCGACGACGCCGCGGTCCGCGAGCCGCTCGCCAAGGTCCTGTTCAACACGCTCAACCACGCCAAAGCAGAGGACGCGCTCGACCGGCGCGACGCGCTGCTCCACGAGTTGCGGGCGCTCGCGGCGGCGCATCCCGACCAGGATCAGATCCAAACCATCGTCGGCATGCTAAGCGGAGACTTACTGTAAGTCGGCCGCGATTTCTTTGTGGCGGATGAAGAAAGGCGTGGATTGTCGGCCTTCGACCATGACGACGAGGAATACGTTTCCACCTGATCCGAATCGGCTCTGACTGGACGGCGCGATCCACGCACATTCGGCTTTCAACGCCGGCGCAATACTTCATTTTCGGGTCGCGGGTCAGATGACCGGGGCTCCACTCACCGGCACCAGCGTGGACATTCTCTCGCCCGGGGTCGATGAACCCGCCCGAGGAGTGTGCCATGTCCCGTCGCAAGCCGCGCGGCCGCCCGCTCGACGGCTGGCTGATCATCGACAAGCCGCCGGGGCTCACCAGCACCGACGTGGTCAACCGCGTCCGCCGCGCCTTCGACGCGCAGAAGGCCGGGCATGGCGGCACGCTCGATCCGCTGGCCACCGGCGTGCTGCCGATCGCGTTCGGCGCCGCGACCAAGACCGTGCCCTACGTCATGGACGGCACCAAGCTCTACCGCTTCACGCTGCGCTTCGGCGAGGCGCGCGACACCGACGATGCCGACGGCGCAGGTGACCGCGACGCACCGACGTGCGCCCGACCGACGCGGCAGATCGACGCCGCCCTGCCGGCCTTCCGCGGCGACATCATGCAGGTGCCGCCGGCCTTCTCGGCGGTGAAGGTGGCCGGCGAGCGCGCCTACGACATGGCGCGCGAGGGCCGCGCGCCGGTGCTCGAGCCGCGCCCGGCCCGCGTCGACCGGTTCGAGCTGGTCGAGCGGCCCGGATGCCGACACGGCGGTGTTCGAGGTGCAGTCCGGCAAGGGCGTCTACATGCGCAGCCTCGCGCGCGACCTGGCGCGCGCCTGCGGCACGCTCGGCCATGTCGCGGCCCTGCGCCGGCTGCGGGTCGGCCCGTTCACCGGAGGCGCAGGCGATTGCGCTGGACAAACTCGCCGCCGCCGGACGATACCGCGCCGGCTTCCCCGGACCTCCTGCTTCCGGTCGCGACCGCGCTGGCCGACATCCCGGCGCTGGCCCTGACCGAAGCGGAGGCCGCCGACCTGCGGCATGGCCAGGCGATCAGCCTGGTCGCGCTGATGGGCCGGATTCCACGGGCGGCCGATCCCGATGGCGGGTTGGCGCGCGCCATGGCGGGGGGCCGCGTGATCGGGCTGTGCCGGCTGGAGGATGGCTGGCTGCAGGCCCGAGCGGATGCTCTGAGCGGCCGCGCGTTCCGCCACCCGAACGAAGGAGTAATCCGATGTCGATCACCGCGGAGCGCCGCGGCGCGCTCGTTCACCGAATACGCCACCGGCGCCGACGACACCGGCAGCCCGGAGGTGCAGGTCGCCCTGCTGTCCGAGCGGATCGGCAACCTGACCGAGCATCTGAAGACCCACGCCAAGGATTTCCACAGCCGGCGCGGCCTGCTGATGCTGGTCGGCCGCCGGCGCCGGCTGCTCGACTACCTGAAGCGCAAGGACAGCCGCCGCTACGAGACGCTGATCGGGCGCCTGAGCCTGCGCCGCTGATTACGGCGGTGCTGACAACGCACGGCGCGGCCTCCTATATCGCGGCGTCGTGACACGACCCCCGCGCCATGGGGGCGCGGGGCAATCCGGGGCACGAGCCCCACGTCGCGACACGCGGCGGACGACATACACCGCCGGTCCGGCTACCCGAGACGGGAGCCGCGACGGCGTTTCCGGCCACATGGCCCGCGGCTCTGCGCCGCCATCGCAGCCCGCGCCCCCATGCCACCCGAGACGCCGTCTCCCGCCGGGACCGAGGCTGATCGGGGATTGTCCGCCGATGCCGCCGCGCATCGAAGGACGACGCATGTTCAACTACTTCCGCAAGGAACTCGACTGGGGCGGGCGCAAGCTCGTCCTGGAGACCGGCAAGATCGCCCGCCAGGCCGACGGCGCCGTGCTGGTCGCGCTACGGCGACACCATCGTGCTCTGCACCGCGGTCGGCGTCAAGACGCGCCAAGCCCGGGCCAGGATTTCTTCCCGCTGACCGTGAACTACCAGGAGAAGGCGTTCGCCGCCGGCAAGAT
This sequence comes from uncultured Pseudomonadota bacterium, assembly GCA_963762525.1. GTDB lineage: Bacteria > Pseudomonadota > Alphaproteobacteria > Acetobacterales > Acetobacteraceae > DATFDN01. The sequence goes on along the minus strand of CAVXKT010000003.1, from coordinate 3,576 downwards.
CCCGGGCGGCTTCTTCAAGCGCGAGGGCCGGCCGTCGGAGAACGAGGTGCTGGTCAGCCGGCTGATCGACCGGCCGATCCGCCCGCTGTTTCCCGAGGGCTTCCGCAACGAGGTGCAGGTCATCGCCACCGTGCTGAGCCACGACCTGGAGAACGATCCCGACATCGTCGCCATGATCGGCTGCTCGGCGGCGCTGACGCTGTCCGGCATTCCGTTCTTCGGCCCGGTCGGCGCCGCCGCGTCGGCTATAGCGACGGGCGATACGTGCTCAACCCCACCGCCGAGCAGATGGAGAGACTCCGCAGCTCGATCTGGTGGTCGCCGGCACCGCCGAGGGCGTGCTGATGGTGGAGAGCGAGGCGCACGAACTGTCCGAGGAGGTCATGCTCGGCGCCGTGACCTTCGGCCACCAGCGCGTTCCAGCCGGTGATCGAGGCGATCATCGAGCTGGCCGAGCGCGCCGCGAAGGAGCCGTGGCCGCTGCCCGAGCCGAGCGACGAGGAGAAGGCGCTGCGCCGCGCGCGTCGACGCGCTGGCCCGCGCCGGCCTCGCCGAAGCCTATCGCGAGAAGGAGAAGCAGGCCCGCCACGAGAAGGTCGACGCCGCCAAGCAGGCCACGCTGGCGGCAGCTCGCCGGCCGAGGGGCTGGACGCCGAGAAGGCCAAGGGCGCTGTTCAAGGATCTGGAAGCCGACATCGTCCGCAACGCCATCCTCGACACCGGCCTGCGCATCGACGGGCGCGACACCCGCACCGTGCGCCCGATCGTCGCCGAGGTCGGCGTGCTGCCGCGCGCGCATGGCTGCGCGCTGTTCACCCGCGGCGAGACGCAGGCGCTGTGCGTGGCGACGCTCGGCACCGGCCAGGACGAGCAGATCGATCGACGCGCTGGAAGGCGAGTACCGCGAGCACTTCATGCTGCACTACAATTTCCCGCCCTATTCGGTCGGCGAGGCCGGCCGCATGGGCAGCCCCGGCCGGCGCGAGATCGGGCACGGCAAGCTGGCCTGGCGCGCGATCCATCCGCTGCTGCCGGAGAAGGAGAAGTTCCCCTACACGATGCGCGTGGTCTCCGAGATCACCGAGAGCAACGGCTCGTCCTCGATGGCGACGGTCTGCGGCTCCTCGCTGGCGCTGATGGACGCCGGCGTGCCGCTGACGCGCCCGGTGCGCGGGCATCGCCATGGGCCTGATCAAGGAGGAGCGCGGCTTCGCCGTGCTGTCCGACATCCTCGGCGACGAGGACCATCTCGGCGACATGGACTTCAAGGTCGCCGGCACCGAGCAGGGCGTCACCAGCCTGCAGATGGACATCAAGATCACCTCGATCACGCCGGAGATCATGCGCATCGCGCTCGACCAGGCGCGCGAGGGGCGGCTGCACATCCTGGGCGAGATGGCCAAGGCGATCACCGGCGCGCGCGGCGACGTGGCCGCGACCGCGCCGCGCATCACCGTGATCAACGTGCCGAAGGAGAAGATCCGCGAGGTGATCGGCACCGGCGGCAAGGTGATCCGCGAGATCGTCGAGCAGACCGGCGGCAAGATCGACATCGAGGACGACGGCACGATCAAGATCGCCGCGACCGAGCAGTACCAGGCGCAGGCGGCGATCGACTGGATCCGCGGCATCGTCGCCGAGCCCGAGGTGGGCGTGATCTACACCGGCAAGGTGGTGAAGACCGCCGATTTCGGCGCCTTCGTCAACTTCCTCGGCTCGCGCGACGGGCTGGTGCATATCAGCGAGCTGGCGCAGGGCCGGGTCGCCAAGACCACCGACGTGGTCAATGTCGGCGACGCGGTGAAGGTGAAGGTGCATCGGCTTCGACGAGCGCGGCAAGGTCAAGCTGTCGATGCGCGTGGTCGACCAGGCGACCGGCGAGGACATCACCGACAAGGTCGGGCGCCAAGCCGGGGCGCGGGGATCGCGCGACCGGGAGCGGCGCGAGCCGCCGAGCGAGCGCGGCGAGCAGCCGTGCCGCCGAGTAGCGGCTCGGCCCGCGCGATCCAGCGCAGTCGGCTTCGCCGGGAGACTGCGCGTTGGATGGCCGTGGTCTCGAAGCCACGTCCGATCGACGGCAGTCGCGCGGCAACGGTTAGCGGCGATGCCACGGACTGGCTGGAGAGCACGGCGGCCATGAAGGCGATCAACGCGATCCGCATGGGCGGGATGGACGTCCTGCCGCTGGTCGAGGGCGGCAAGGGCGTCGTCGATCTCCAACGGCATCTCCTCCGGCCACTGGGCGGCTGGCGGGCGGCGTCGGCACGTTCAGCGCCGTCAACGCCGACAGCTACGACGCAGCAGGGCCGCGTCATCCCGCAGGTCTATCACGGCCGCACCCGGCGGGAGCGGCACGAGGAGCTGGTCGCCTACGCGATCCGCGGCGCCATGACGCAGGCGCGCCGCGCCTATGAGCTGGCCGGCGGCAAGGGCCGCATCCACGCCAACATCCTGTGGGAGATGGGCGGCGCCGAGCGCGTCATCACCGGCGTGCTGGAGCAGGCCAAGGGCCTGATCAACGGCCTCACCTGCGGCGCCGGCATGCCGTACCGGCTGTCCGAGATCGCGGCCCGGTTCGGCGTCCACTACTACCCGATCGTCTCCTCGGCGCGCGCGTTCAACGCGCTCTGGAAGCGCGCCTATCACAAGGCGGCCGCGCTGCTCGGCGGCGTGGTCTACGAGGACCCGTGGCTCGCCGGCGGCCATAACGGCCTGTCCAACGGCGAGGACCCCAACAAGCCGGAGGACCCGTTTCCGCGCGTGCTCGCGCTGCGCAAGCAGATGCGCGAGTTCGGCCTGGACGAGACGCCGATCATCATGGCCGGCGGCGTGTGGTGGCTGGAGGAGTGGGAGGACTGGATCGACAATCCCGATCTCGGCCCGATCGCGTTCCAGTTCGGCACCCGCCCGCTGCTGACCCAGGAAAGCCCGATCGGCGAGGCCTGGAAGCAGAGGCTGCTGACGCTGCAAGGAGGGCGACGTCTTCCTCAACCATTTCAGCCCGACCGGCTTCTATTCGAGCGCGGTGAACAACGGCTTCATCCAGGAACTGCGCGAGCGCAGCGAGCGCCAGGTCGCCTACACCGACCGAGCCGGTCGGCGAGCACATCGCCGAATACGGCGTCGGCCCGCGCAAGCGCGTCGTCTATCTGACGCCGCCCGATCTCGGCGCGCGTGCGCGGCTGGGAGGCGCAGGGCTTCACCGAGGCGCTGCGCACGCCCGACTCGACGCTGATCTTCGTCACGCCCGAGAAGGCGCGCGAGATCACTGGCCGACCAGGTGGCCTGCATGGGCTGCCTGAGCCAGTGCCGGTTCTCCAACTGGAGCCAGCACGCGCCGGACTACACCACCGGCAAGAAGGCCGACCCGCGCAGCTTCTGCATCCAGAAGACGCTGCAGACGATCGGCCACGAGGCGACGAGCCGGAGGCGGTCGAGCACAACCTGATGTTCAGCGGCCACAACGCCTTCCGCTTCGCCACGCGACCCGTTCTACTCGAACGGCTTCATCCCGACGGTGAGGCAGCTGGTGGAGCGGATCCTGACCGGCCGCTAGCCGCTTTGCCGGACCGCCGT
>CAVXKT010000002.1:15000-666726 GCA_963762525.1 uncultured Pseudomonadota bacterium | reverse complement strand
CCGCCGAGGTGTTCGGCCTGACCGATCGCGGCGTGGTGCGAAAGGGCGCCCATGCCGATCTCGTGCTGTTCGATCCGAACACGGTCCGCGACGCCGCGACCTACGCCGCCCCGATCGCTCCGGCCGACGGCATCATCGAGACCTGGGTCAACGGCCAATCGACGTTTGCCGAAGGCGCCGCGACCCGGACGCGCGCCGGACGAGTCGTGACGCGCGGCCGAGCTTAGAGCGTTTTCGGATCATGTGAAAGCAGATGAACCGGATTTTCCACGTCATGCTCGCGCTTGGCGCGAGCATCCACGCCTTTGTGGGCGAAAGAAAGGCGTGGATGCTCGGCATTCGCCGAGCATGACGAAGAGGAAGACGGTTCCACCCGATCCGAATGCTCGCTAGCCGATCAGCTCACGCCGCCTACCCAGCGGCGGCCCGCTCGATGGCGGCGATGTCGATCTTCTGCATCCGCATCATCGCCTCCATGCCGCGTTTGGCGCGGTCCTTGTCCGGATCGGCCATCACCTGAAGCAGGCGGCGGGGCACGATCTGCCAGGAGAGGCCGAACTTATCCTTGCACCACCCGCACACGCTTTCCTCGCCGCCGTCGGCCGTGATCGCGTTCCAGTAGCGATCGGTTTCCGCCTGATCGTCGGTATAGACCTGGAACGAGATCGCCTCATCGAAGGTGAATTTGGGTCCGGCGTTCAGCCCGACGAAGTCCATCCCGAGCACGGTGAATTCGACCACCAGCACCGAACCGGCCTCGCCGCCGGGATAGTCGCCGGGGGCGCGCTGCACCTTCCCGACATGGCTGGAGGGGAAGGTGCGCGCGTAGAATTGGGCCGCCTCTTCGGCCTTGCCGTCAAACCAGAGGCAGGGTGCGATCTTGGTCATTCTTCCCTCGATCAGTGCTGCGGGCCGACGACGGCGAACATCGCGCCTTGCGGGTCTTTGCAGTGCGCGATCCAGCTGCCGCCGGGCACCTGCATCGGGCCGTTGACGAGTTCACCGCCCGCCGCCTTAACCCGGCTCACCGCCGCCTCGGCGGCGTCCACGTTGAAGTAATAGAGCCAGGACGGCGGGCGGTCCTTGCTGGCGAACATGCCGCCGACCGGCACTCCGCCCACGGCGAAGATCTGATAGATCCCCATCGGTCCCATGTCGTGCGCCTCCGCCTTGGTCCAGCCGAACAGCGCGGCATAGAAGGCGAAGGCCGCCTCCCGGTCGGAGGTGGTCAGTTCGTGCCAGCCGACCCGGCCCGGCGTGGCGCCCGCCGGCGGCGGCGGCGTTCCCTCCGTCATCGGCTTGAATAGCGTGAACACCGCACCTTGCGGGTCCGCGACCACCGCGAACCGGCCGACTTCGGGGATATCGTCCGCCGCTCGGTGAACCTGTCCGCCGGCCGATTTGACGCGCGCGGCGGCGGCATCAACGTCGTTGACCGCGACATAGCCGACCCAGCCCGGCTGCGCGCCGGGGGGCAGCGCCATCACACCGCCCACCGGCGTCTCGCCGGCGTGGAGGATGGTGTAGCCGCCATACGCCGGGCCGGCGTCCTTCGCCTCCCAGCCGATCACCTTGCCGTAAAACGCCGTCGCCGCCGCGGTGTCGGCGGTCATCAGCTCGCACCAGACGAACTGGCCTTGAGATGCGCTCATGCGGTTCCTCCCGGTTGGTGGGATGCAGCCTGATAGGCGAGGGTTGAAACTCATCGGCGATCGCGGTGTCGTCGGGACCTTGCATCAGCCGCTGCGCTCGTGTCAGATCGCGTCATCCGACCCTCCATTCGCTACACTGCGTCAGGCGAGGGCGGGTGTGTCCTCGTATTCGTCATGTCGGCGCATGAAGTCCATGGTGGACGTCTCGTTGCGGCCCTTCGGCGCGCGGTCGAGAATCATCAGCGTGCCGATCAGTTCCTCATCTCCGCGCGCGTACGACGAATAGGTATGATAGACATGCCGGATTCGTCGCGGAAGAAGGCGCTGAGACCCGGCAGCTCATCATGAGCGTCGGCGGCGTCGATCTCGGTAAAGTTGTAGGTGACGGTACCCGCTCGCGAGCTGTTCGGGCGTGAACGAGACATGAAAATCGAAGTTGAAGTCGCTGCCGAACGACGAGACCCAAGGGAAATCGCCAACCCATGCGGGCCTTGTAGGCTGCGATTTTCGCAAGCGGTGCGCGCGAGACCGCGACCAGGCTCACATCATGGTGCTCGAGATGCGGCAACGCACCGTCCAGATGGTCCGCCAGGAAGGAACAACCGGAGCATCCCGCCTCCCAGTCCGGACCCAGCATGAAATGATAGACGATCAACTGGCTGCGGCCGCCGAACAGTTCGGCGAGACTCTTTCGACCGCCGGGTGAGTCGAAGATGTAGGATTTCTCAACTTTGACCCGGGGCAGCGCCATCCGCTCGGCATTGAGCTTGTCGCGCAGCCGCGTCGCCTCCTTCTCCTTCACCAGCAGCGCCTTGCGCGCGCTGAGCCATTCCTCTCTCGAGACCACCCGATGATCTTGCATGACATCCCCTTCGCCTATTCCTGGCCGGCCCTCGATCGGGCTTGCTTCGGGGACAGGTTGATATCAATGTAGCTCGGCGATGTCAACGCCGGCCAAGGTTCCATTCGAGACGACGCTGCGGGTGCGCGACACCTGCCTCTGTCTGCACGTGCAACGCGCGGCGCGGGCGCTGGCGCGGCGCTTCGACGAGGCCTTGCGGCCCATCGGCCTCACCAACGGCCAATTCTCGCTGATGATGGCGCTCAATCGGCCGGACCCGCCGGCGATGGGGGCGGTGGCATCGCTGCTGGCGATGGACCGCACGACGCTCACCGCCGCGGTCAAGCCGCTGGCGCGTCGCGGCCTTGTGAAGGTAGCGGTTGATGCCGAAGATCGACGCAGCCGGCGCCTGCGGCTGACCCGCGCCGGGATGGCGCTTCTCTGCCGCGCCGTGCCCATTTGGGAGGCCGCGCACGCGGAGTTGGAAGCCCTGCTTGACGGCGGGGAGGTCCGTTTGCGCGACAGCTTGCGGGCGCTGGGCTGATCGGCCGCACCCGGCAGCCCGCCGTTCGCGATGCCCGGGCTAAGTTCGGTTTCGCGCCATCCCGGGCAGCTTCCAGATGTCGTCGGCGTATTCGCTGATGGCGCGGTCGGACGAGCACCAACCCTGGCCGGCCATCGTCGAGACGGCGGATCGCCACCAGCCGGCGCGGTCCCGCCACCGCGCGTCCACCTCCCGCTGCGCCCGCGCGTAGGGATCGAAGTCCGGCACCAGCATGAACTGATCGCGCTCGATCAGCTCGTTGAGCAGATCGCGATACCGGTGCGGGTCCGACGGCGAGAACAGGCCCGATTTCACGGCGTCGAGAACCTCTTGCAGCGCCACCGACTCGGCGAGCGTTTCGCCGCCGGCAATGCCGGCGAGCCGACGCTGTTCCACCTCCGGCGCGGTAAGGCCGAAGATGAACATGTTCTCGGCGCCGGCGTGCTCCATGATCTCCACGTTCGCACCGTCCAGAGTGCCGATGGTCAAGGCGCCGTTGAGCGCGAATTTCATGTTGCCGGTGCCGGATGCCTCCATCCCGGCGGTCGAGATCTGCTCCGACAGGTCGGCCGCGGGAATCAACACCTCCGCGAGGCTCACGTTGTAATTCGGCAAAAACACGACTTTGAGCAACTGGTGAACGCTCGGGTCGTTGTTGACCACCCGGGCGACGTCGTGGATCAGCTTGATGATCAGCTTGGCGCGATGGTAGCTCGCGGCCGCCTTGCCGGCGAAAATCTTCACCCGCGGATTCCAGTCGCGGGTCGGGTGCGACCGGATCTCGTTGTACAGCGCGATCGTCTCCAGAATGTTCAGGAGCTGGCGCTTGTACTCGTGGATGCGTTTGATGTGAACGTCGAACAAGGCATCGGGATCGACCTCGATCCCGACCCGCTCGGCGATCAGGTCGCGGAGGCGAATTTTGTTCTGCCACCGGGTCGCGGCCAGCCGTTCGTGCAGTCCGGTATCATCGGCGAAGCGGCCGAGAAACGCGAGCTCGGCGGGGTCGTCCATCACCCCGGGGCCGAGCACGTCCACCAGAATCTCGGTCAGCCCGGGGTTGGCGCCGAAGAGCCATCGCCGGAAGGTAATGCCGTTGGTCTTGTTAACGATCCGTTCGGGATACATCGCGTGCAGATCGCGGAATACCGTTCGGCGCAACAGCTTCGTGTGCAGCTGCGAGACGCCGTTGACCTTGTGCGAGCCGACGAACGCGAGATTGCTCATCCGCACCCGCCGGCCATGGTTCTCGTCGATCAGCGACAACGAGGAGATCCGTCCGGCATCCTCACCGGCTTCGCTTTTCGCCCGGCTCAGATGCAGCGCATTGATCTCGTAGATGATCTGCATGTGGCGCGGCAGCAGCCGCTCCATCAGCTGCACCGACCAACTCTCCAGCGCCTCCGGCAGCAGCGTGTGGTTGGTATAGGAGAAGGCCGCGCTGGTGATGCCCCACGCCTCCGCCCAGGCCAGGCCGTGAACATCGACGAGCAGCCGCATGAGCTCGGCGACGGCGATCGCGGGATGGGTGTCGTTGAGCTGGATCGCCGCCTTTTCGGCCAGCGTTCGCACGTCGCCATGGTTGCGTAGGTGCCGTTGCAGCAAGTCTTGAAGCGACGCTGACGAGAAGAAGTACTCCTGTCGCAGCCGGAGCTCCTGTCCGGCCGGCGTTTCGTCGCTCGGATAGAGGATTTCCGAGATCGCGTTGGCGCGGGTGCGCGCCTCCAATGCGCCGACGTGATCGCCGCGATTGAAGGCGGCGAGGTGGAGCGGGTCCGGTGCGCGCGCCGACCATAGACGCAGCGCATTGACGTGCTTGCCGCGCCATCCCACGACCGGCGTGTCATAGGGCACGGCGTCGACGGTCTCCTTCGGGTACCAGACTTGGCGGAGTTCGCCATCCGCATTGCGTTCCGCCCTGACCATGCCGCCGAACCCCACCGAGTACGTGCGGTCCGGGCGCACGAACTCCCACGGGTTTCCCGCCGAGAGCCAATTCTCCGGATATTCCTGCTGCCAGCCGTCGTTGATGACTTGCCGGAACAGCCCCGCGTGGTAGCGGATGCCGTAGCCGTGCGCGGGAATGGAAAGGCTAGCCATGCTTTCCATGAAACAGGCGGCCAACCGGCCGAGCCCGCCGTTGCCGAGCGCCGCGTCCGGCTCGATGTTGCGCATATTGTCCAGATCGACGCCCAGCTCGGCCAGGGCCGCGCGCACCGATTCGAAGATGCCGAGATTGCGCAGATTATCGTGCAGCAACTGCCCGATCAGGAATTCGAGCGATAGATAATATACCCGCTTGCGCTTCTCGGCGTAGTCGGACCGCGTTGCCGGTATCCATCGATCGACGATCCGATCGCGCACGGCGAGGCAGGTGGCCACGAACCAGTCCCACTCGCTGGCGACAATCGGGTCGCGACCGATCGCATAGGTGAGCTTCGCGACGATCGCTCGTCGAAAGGTGACGACCTCCTCGTTCTGCCGGGTCGGCAACGCAATTCGGGCCGCAATGGGGGCTTCAGTTTCTGCGCTCCAATTATCGCTCGCCATCGGCAATTCCTCAATTACGGTGGGCAGGGCGATGCCCGGCCCCGCAGGTCGGCTCCAATCCCCCGGTGCGACACGTCGGTCGGAATTGCGGGGGATTTTCGTTACGATCGCCGGAAGTATCCCGATTTGCACGATCGGGCAAGAATTTTCGTGTTCGTCGGGAGCCGCGTGCCCGGTTTCCGCGGGCGGCCCGCGATCCGGTCCGCGCGTTGAGAGCGAAGCGATCGAAGGCTATGAGTGCGGGCGATAGCGGGAGAACGAGATGAGCTCGCCGGTTTTGCATTTCACCCGGGCCGAATATGAACAGCGCTTGGCGAAGACGCGCGCCGCGATGGCGCGGGCGGGTATCGAGCTCATGGTCGCGAGCGACCCCTCCAACATGGCCTGGCTCACCGGCTATGACGGCTGGTCCTTCTACGTGCATCAATGCGTGCTGGTGCCGCAAGACGGCGAGCCGGTCTGGTTCGGACGCGGACAGGATGCGAACGGCGCCAAGCGCACCGCCTATCTGCACCACGACAACATCGTGGGCTACCCCGACCACTACGTGCAGTCATCGGAACGTCATCCGATGGAGGTGTTGTCGCGGCTGATCGAGGCGCGCGGCTGGGACCGGCTGGCGATCGGCGTGGAGATGGACAATTACTGGTTCTCCGCCGCCGCCTTCGCCTCGCTGCAACGCCATCTGCCGAACGCCCGTTTCGTCGATGCCACGTCGCTGGTGAACTGGCAGCGTGCGGTCAAGAGCGCCCGGGAGCTCGACTACATGCGCCGCGCGGCACGCATCGTCGAGGCGATGCACCGGCGCATCCTGGAGCGCATCGAACCCGGAATGCGAAAATGCGATCTGGTGGCCGAGATCTACGACGCCGGCATTCGCGGCGCCGACGGATACGGCGGCGACTATCCGGCGCTGGTGCCGCTGCTGCCCTCGGGCGAGGCGGCGTCGGCGCCGCACCTGACCTGGGACGACCAGCCGTTGCGCCGGGGCGAAGGCACGTTCTTCGAGATCGCCGGCTGCTATCGCCGCTATCACTGCCCGCTTTGCCGCACCGTTTTCCTGGGCCAGCCGAGCACGGCATTTCTGGATGCGGAGAAGGCGGTGCTGGAGGGCATGGCGGCGGGGCTGCTGGCGGCGCGGCCCGGCAACACCTGTGAGGACATCGCTAACGCCTTCTTCGCCGTGCTGAAGCGATACGGCATCGCCAAGGACAATCGCACCGGATATCCGATCGGCTTGAGCTACCCGCCGGACTGGGGCGAGCGGACCATGAGCCTGCGTCCCGGCGACCGCACCGTGCTGCTTCCGGGGATGACGTTTCACTTCATGACCGGGCTGTGGCTGGAGACGATGGGCCTCGAGATCACCGAGAGCATCGTCATCACCGATTCCGGCGTCGAGTGCCTGGCCGACGTGCCGCGCCGCCTGTTCGTAAAGGCGTGAGGGAATGGGCGAACCGCCGCCGACGCGCACCGGGTTGCGGACCGGCTCGGAAGACCGGAACATGAGGGTGGCAAGCCCTGGCGAGGAGGACAGCATGACCATCGCATGGCGTCGGCCCACGTGCTAATCGCGACCGGCCTGCTGCTGACGGGCTCATCCCCGCACCCGCGAATTCCCGGGCGCCGTACCTGGGGAACAAGGAGCCGAGCCGCGCGCCGGCTTAGCGTCCGCGCGGCGGCCCTTCCGTCGCCCGAAGCTCTACAAGTCTTCCAGCACCGTGATCGAACGATCGAGGATTTCACCCGCCTGCATAACTTGGAGGAGCGCCGACATCCACGCTTTGTCTTCGTACATCGCCTGACATGCTCGGCCATAGGTCTGCCAATCCGGATACAGGCTCACCATCATGGGCTTGCCGGTGTGTTCCCCGGAGTGACGAAGTCCCCATCGCACCGCGGTCGCACCGCAACTCTTCAGGATGGGCGCGACCTCCCTCGCCAGACGAGTGCCCTGCTCATGATCGATTTTGAAAACCGTCGCGACCGCTATCATCCCGTCCTCCCCAGATCGCCCGCGCGAACTCCTCAAACGGAGCGATGATCCGCTCTATCGCGATCGGCATAGCAGCGATGAGACGCGCGCGTCGAGCAGTTTTGTTGCCTTCGATCTTACCCGATCGATGCGTCTGGCCGGCCTTCCGATACTCCGGCGCCGGCGGGCAAGGACTACTTCACCAGCACGTAGCTCCCCGGTGCGTCCTGCAAGGGCGGGTAAGCGTTGGAGCCGAGCGGCGGCGGCGCGGTCTTCTCGCCGGCATGCGCGGCGAGCCAGTAGGACCAGTCGGACCACCAACTGCCGTCGTGGCGCTCGGCGCCCTGGCGCCACGCCTCGGCTGTCTCCGCCTCCGCCTCGTTGGTCCAGTAGGTTCCCTTGCCGCCCGGCGGATTGATCATGCCGGCAATGTGTCCGCTGGAGGCGAGCACGAAGCGCACCTTGCCGCCGACCAGCCGGGTGATGCGCCACGCCGCGTCCCAGGGAACGATGTGGTCCTTTTCGGCGCCGACCGCGTAGGCGGCTTGCCGAATGCGGCCCAAATCCAGCGCCTCGCCCTTGAGGTGGACCTTGCCCGGCCGGATCAGGTTGTTCTCCACATAGGTATTGTGCAGATACCACCCGTGCGCCGTGCGCGCCATGCGCGTGCCGTCGCTGTTCCAGTACAGGAGATCGAAGGCGGCCGGCTTCTGGCCCAGCAGGTAGTTGTTCACCACGTTCGACCAGATCAGGTCGTTGCTGCGCAGCAGGTTGAACATGTTGGACATCTCGCGGCTGTCGAGATAGCCGCGTTGCATCATCTGCTGCTCGATGAAATCCACGGTGGGCTCGCCGAGAAACACCGCCGTGTCGCCGACCTTGGAGAAATCGAGCAGCGAGACCATGAAGGTCGCGGTGCCGAAGCGGGTGTCGCCCTTGGCGGCGAGCCACGCCAAGGTCATCGCCAGCAGCGTGCCGCCGATGCAGTATCCCATGACGTTGACGGTCGGGCTGCCGGTGATCGCACGGATGGCGTCGCTCGCGGCGAGCGGGCCGAAATCGACGTAGTCGTCGATCGATGTGCTCTCCATGGAGGCATCCGGATTGCGCCAGGACAGCATGAAAACGGTGAACCCCTGCGCGACCAGATAACGGACCATGCTGTTCTTCGGCTGCATGTCCATGATGTAGTATTTGTTGATCCAGGGCGGGATGATCATCAGCGGTGTCTGGTGAACCGTCTCCGTGCTCGGCGAATACTGGATCAGCTCGATCAGCTTGTTGCGCACCACCACCTTGCCCGGGGTCAGCGCGAGATTCCGCCCCGGCGCGAAGGCGGTCTCATCCACCATGGTCAGCTTGCCCTGCTCGACGTCGCGCATCAGGTTGCGCGCGCCGTCGGCGAGGCTCACCCCGCCCGTCTCCACCGCCCGGCGCAGCGCCACCGGATTGGAGGCGAGCTGCAGGGTCGGGCTCATCGCATCCACGAATTGACGCAGATGGAAATCGAGCCGTTGGCGCTCCGCAGGGCCGAGGTCGTCGGCTTCGCTACCGCGGGCCAGCAGCCAATCCGAAGCCAGAAGGTAGAGCTCCTTCAATGTGCGGAAGACCGGGTTGCCCTCCCACTCCGGCGCGGCGAAGCGCTTGTCGGCACCGGACGCGGCCGGGGCGGCGTCGGGCGGCAATCCCCACCAACTCCGCCCGGCGGCAGCCCAAATGTCCAGCGCCGATTGCCACAGCCGGGCATTGAGATCGATCGCCGCGGCAAACGCCTGTTCGGGCCGCGACAGCGAACGGAGCCAAACCGTGCGCAGCGCCCGCGCAATCTCCGGCCAGTCCACCGGGATGACTTCCCGCAACGGGTTCGCGCTAAGCGCATCTTCGCTCGCCCGCAGGAGCGGGTCATGGGCCAGCATTTCGCCGAGCTGCCGCACCTGATCCTGAAGCAAACCGCCGGTGAGGGAGTCTGCCACTCCGACCTGCCCGGGTCCGGCAGTCGAGGACGCAGATGTTTCGTCGCGCGGTCCTGCCGAGCTTTGCACTGGCATTGTTGCCCTCCCTTCCGGCGATCTCGGGATTGCCGGGGCGATCGCATCGCCGCAGCCTGGCGGAGCGGCGCACGCGGCCGGTGAACGTGGCGCATCCTTCGAAGTGTGATCTTAAGGTATTCCCGCAGACGCGCCACTCCAGCCAGTCCCGAAGCATTGATTGCCTAAGAAAGAGAGGCGGGCGGAACGGCCGAACCTTCAACTAGGAAACCCGGAGCCGTGGTCCCACCAGCGGGGTCGACTTCATATCACTTGCGTTCCCAATGCGGCGTCGGCAACCCGGCTCTCCGCTTCGCTTCGGCCGGGATGACGGGTGGTGGCGTCTTGAGGGACCTTTTAGGCACCCTCTATGGTTTCCTGGACCAAGTCAGTCCCGCTTCACGAACTTGAAGAACCGGCTCGGCTTACCGCCGGCTGTCTCGTCCTGATGCAGGAAGCCGAGTTGGCGGTCCTCGAAGGTCTCGAAGAACTCCTCCCACGAGATCGGTTCCAGCTTGTCGTCGGGCTCTCGGAAGTCGATGCGCAGGATGCCCTCGCCGTCGCTCCCCTCGGTGCCGGCGACCTTGGTCGGACGCCCGTCCCGCTCCTCGACCCATTTGCGGATGAATTTGTGGTCCGTCGTGACTTGAGCCGAACTCATGTTCACTCCTGTTCGTTCGGTTGCTTCCGGGGCCGACCGGTTGCCTTGCGGGGTCACGCCTGCATGGCCGAGATCGAGCCGCCGTGCCCAAGCGCCGGCGCCGCTCTCCTCGACCGGCGGCGGACGACGGTTCTCATCGCCCTGCGGATCGGGGGGCGGGCCCGGCAAGGTGCCGGCGGGCAGCGCCGCCCGTTGATTGGGCAAGCCGTCGCTCTCGCGCATCTGCTGCTCAACGGGCGTCTCGGGCGGGGTCGCCTTCATGGCGCCTGAACGAAGCGGAGGGTGCCGGGTTGCCACCATCGCCGCAGCCGCGCGTTAGCCCGAAACGACGGCCGAGGAGGGAGAGATGCAGCCGAGCGTTTCCGGCGCCAAGGGTGACTTTCATGCCCGGATCAGCCGCGTGGAGGCCGACCTCTACAAGGCGGAATACACGGGCGACCTCAACCCCGATGATCCGAACCCGCGCCGCGAATGGCCCGATTCGCATCTCGCCACGAGTCTTGAGGAGGCGAAGGCGTTTGTCGAAAACCTGGCGCGCTCGCTCGACTTCCAACGTGTGGTCTGGGATTCGCTGCCGGACTGACGAGAGCTACATCGGCTCCTTAAGTCCCTTGCGGAGTAGCAGCCAATTCACCGGGTAGGCGGTCAGAAAGCCCGTGTGCATGGCGATCTGCATCATGAACCAGAACTCGACCATATCGGTTTGCAAGCGCACCCCGAGCCCGGCTTCGAAGATCGCGAAATAGGCGATCGCCATGAACCCGTACATGCCGACTTGCCAAGCGGTGAGCGAGAGGGTGTCGGCTTTGACGGCGGCGATCAGCCCCGGGACTAACGACAGCTCGCGCATCGGCGCGATGGTGAAGTACTGAAAGATGATGCCGAACGCGAAAGCCAGGAGATAGTCCAAAATCCAGGCGGCGAAGATCATCTGCCCGCCGAAGATGCTCCGCCACCCGAAGGCGAGAGCGACCGCCGGCACTGCGAAGATCAGCCACTCGGCGCAGATATCACCCAAGGTGCAGCCGCTGCCGCAATGCAGGGTGCCGTTGGCGACCATAACCGGGAACGGCGCGTCCGCGTCGTCATGCCTCGTGCGCCCGTACATGAAATACTGGCAGAGAATCCAGCCGGTTCCGAATAGCGCGCAAACCGGCCAGACGACGTTCATGATCCACATGCGCTGAGGATGGCGCGCTTCGTCGGCGGTGATGACAACGGCGCAAAAGGCTCCGAGCAGCAGCCAAGCGACCGAGAGGGCGTGGAGCCAGGCCGGGATCATGCGATGTCTTCTACTCCGTAACCCTCCTCGGCGATCGCCGCGCGGACCGCGCCGATCTCGGGGTTTCCCCGCACCGCGACGCTGCCCCGGAGCAGATCGACGGTCACATCCTCGACCGCCGGAACCCGTTTCAGGGCCCGGGTAATCGCCGTCACGCAGTGCTCGCAAGTCATGCCGGTCACTCGCAGTCGCAGCATCGTAAGCCCCGCTCGCCGAAGCGATTGAGTTGGAGGCTCCGACGGCGGAAGGTCAACCGGCGATCGGGTGGAAGGTTTCGATCCGCAAATCCCGGAGCGTCAGGTCGTTGGCCGTGCCGAGCGTGGCCAGCGTGGTCATGTAGCGAACGACGCCCGCCGCGTTGTGCACCTCCACCGGCACCAGCAAACCCGGGGGCGGATCGTCCTTCAGCAGCCGCGCCACGCCCGGATGCGCCATCGCCTCCTCGATCGGCGGGCGACGCGCCGGGTCGCCCGGCAGCTTCGCCTCGCGAACCGCCCGGCCCATTACCTCGCGCGTAACCTCCGCCCAGTTGCCCAAAAACTGGCGTGCCCCGGCCGGATGGCAGAGCAGGCGGAGCATGTTCGGGCGCGGCGCGCGCAGCAGCGCCAGCGGCGTCACCGGGCCGCTCCCGGCGGCCTCGTCGGCGCCCGCGGCGAGACACGCATCGACCATGCCGGCGTAAGCGGCATTGACCATGACGTAGTCATAGCCGGCATCGAAGGCGGCGGCCGGGAGCGGGTCGTGGCGCCCCAGCAGCAGGCGCAGCGCCGCGAGGATTTCCACCATCGCCGGTGATTCGAGCGGCGTCTCCCGGTGCGCCGGCGCGAAGCCGGCGACCAGCAGGAAGTCATCGGCCTGCCGCGCCGAGACGCCCAGCGTCTCGCAGAGCCGCAGCACCAAAGTCCGGCTGGGGCGAGAGCGCCCGGTCTCGACGAAGCTTAGAGTGCCGTGCGGAGACCCCCGCCTCTCCGGCGAGATCGAGCTGGCTGAGCCGCCGCGCCCGGCGGGTGCGCGCAAGCAGGGCGCCGATGTCGCTTCGAACCAGAGTATCCATGCCGCGACCGTAGCACGCCGCCGGACGGGCGGCGCTTACGTCCCGGGTAATCGCGCCGATGTCCGCCGCCGAACATGCTCGCGCGGAATCGACGGAGACCACCATGCCCGAAGCAGCCATCGCCGTTTTCCGCGCTCGGACGGCGCCGCCGCCGCGCACGCGGCTGATGCTGGAAGGCCGGGTGCTGCCGAGCCTGCTGCTGCTCGCGGCGCCCAATCTGGGCGAGGCGGCGGCGCGGGTCGGCTTCATCGCCGCCGACGCCGCTTTCGTCGGCTGGCTCGGCAAGGACGCCTTGGCCGGCGTGTCGCTGGTCTTCCCGCTGTTCCTGGTGAACCAGCTCATCTCGGCCGGCGGCATCGGGACCGGTGTCTCGGCCACCATCGCCGGCGCGCTCGGGCGGGGCGATCGGGAGGCTGCCGATCGGCTCACGGCGCAGGCACTGTGCCTGGCGCTGATTGCCGGCCTGCTCATCGGCGCGGCGATGCTGGTCGCGGGTCCGCCGGTCTATCGCCTTCTGGGTGCGGGCGGCGGTTCATTCGCCGCCGCCCGCACGTATTCGGCGGTGGTGTTCGGCGGCGTCGTGCTGGTCTGGCTGATGAATTTGCTTGCCAACGCGGTGCGCGGGACCGGGGCGATGGCGGTCTCGGCATCGGCGATCGTCGCCGGCGAGGCGGTGCATCTTTGCCTCTCGCCCTCGCTGATCCTTGGCCTGGGGCCGTTTCCGCGTTTGGGCGTGGCCGGTGCCGGGTTGGCGGTGCTGGCGAGCTACGCGATGGGCGCCGCAATCCTGCTCGTCTATCTCCGCTCCTCGCGGTCCGGCGTGCGGCTGCGCGCCGTCGCCCTGCGGCCGTCCCCTTGCTTAATTCGCCGCGTCCTCGCCATCGGCGTTCCGGCCGCGGTGGCAATGGTGCTTTGGCAGGCCACAACCATCGCCGGAACCGTTCTGGTCGCGCGTCTCGGCTCGGCGGCGCTGGCAGGATATGGCGCGGCGCAGCGGCTGGAGTTGGTGCAGACGCCGATCAGCTTCGGCCTGGGCTCGGCGGCGATTGCCATGGTGGCGGCCAATCTCGGTGCCGATCGACTGGACCGCGCCCGCGCGGCGGGGCGCGCGGCGGCGCTGCTCTGCGGCCTCATCGGGATTGCCTTCGCGCTGCTCGCCGAGGCGGCGCCGGCCGGCTGGATGGGCCTGTTTACCGCCGATCCGGCGGTCGCCGGAACCGGAATTCTTTACCTTCGCACGGTCGGCGTCACCCTCGCGCCGGCCGGGGTCGCCTACGGCTTCACCTTCGCCCTCATGGGCGCCGGACGCGCGGGCATTCCGGCGATGGCAAGCGTGCTGCGGCTCGGTCTCCTGCTCGGCGGCGGCCTGGTCGCCGTGGAGGTGCTAAGGTCCGGGACCGGACCGCTGTTCGCGAGCGTCGCCGCGGCCAATCTCGGGTTCGCTGTCATATTGATCTGCGCCGGCGCGCGCGGCGCGTATCGGTGAACGGACCTTCGGCCTCATTCTTCACCGAAGAAGGCCAGCAACTGCTGAACGGTCCAATCCGGTCGCTCCTCCGGAATCGCCGCGCCCGCGCAGGTCGGGCGCGATGACGCGATAGCTGCCGGCCACCGGTCTCCGGTGATCGACGATTGAGCGGGAACGGCTTTTAAGAAACCATACCTCGAGCCCGGGCTGATCGGTGCCGGCGGCGCCGCCCGGCGCATTTCCCGAGATCGTGAATAAGCCCGCGACAGCCGCCCCGGATCAGACGTAAAGGGGAACATCCGCAAGGAGAGATCCATGGCCTTCAAAGTCCAGGTCGGCCCGCCGCAGATCACCATCCACCAGGGGCAGTCGGTGCTCGTCACCCAGTCCGACGGCCAGATTAACTTTCCGAGCGATCAGGGGCTGTACTTCTACGACACCAGGGTGCTCAGCGTGTGGGGCATCCAGGCCAATGGCGAAAATTGGGATCTGCTGAACGGCGGCGCGCTCACCCACGACTGCGCGCGCATCTTCCTGACCAACCGCCCCTTCAACTCCGAGGATGGCCCGATCGCCGCGCACACCCTGTCGCTGGCCATCAACCGAATGATGGACGGCGGGATGCACGAAGACATCGACATCACGAATTTCGGCCTGCGCCCGGTCCGCTTCAATCTCGAGATCTCGGTGCGTTCCGATTTCGCCGATATTTTCGAGGTGAAGCAGGGCGGCATGGTTCGCCGCGGCCGCATCGCTACCGAATGGTCCGCGTCCCGCGGCCGGCTGGCGACCGCATACCGCAACAAGGACTTTTTGCGCGCTCTCGGCATCACCGCGCGGCGCAGCGGGTCCGAGCCCGTGGACGCGAACGGGCGCTTGAGCTTCGAGGTGCAGATCGAACCCGGGCGCACCTGGCACACCTGTCTGCTCTACGACCTCGACAACGGCGAAAAGCAGTACCGCGCTCCGCGGGACTGCCCGGACAACCACGAAGCCTCGCACGAAGCCGAGGAACGCCGAGATTGGCGCCGCCGGGTGCTGAAGATCGCCACCCCGCACGAGGATCTGCGCGACTTCTACCATCAGGCGATCGACGACATGGCGGCGCTGCGCCTGCCGATGCCGGGAACCGATCACATGGTGTTCCTGCCGGCCGCCGGCCTGCCATGGTTCCTCGCCCCGTTCGGGCGCGACAGCCTGATCGTCTCGCTGCAGAACATCCTCGTCTATCCGGACTTCGCGCGCGGGACGCTCGACTTCCTGGGCAAGTGGCAAGCGAAGGAGCGCGACGATTATCGCGATGCCGAGCCGGGCAAGATCCTGCATGAGCTGCGATACGGCGAGCTGGCGCATTTCAAGCTGATCCCGCACACCCCGTATTACGGGACCGCCGACGCGACGCCGCTTTATCTGATAACCCTGCACGCCGCTTGGCGGGCCACCGGCGATGACGCGTTGTTGGTTCGCCATGCCGGACATGCGGACGGGTGTCTCGACTGGATCGACAACTGGGGCGATCGTGACGGCGATGGTTTTCAGGAATACCAGACCCGCTCGCCCGCCGGGTATGAAAACCTTGCCTGGAAGGACGCCGGCGACGCCGTGCGCTATGCCGACGGCACCCTGGTCAAGGGTCCGAAGGCGCTCTGCGAGTTGCAGGGTTACGTCTATGATGCGTGGCTTCGGATGGCCGAGATTTTCGACCATCTCGGCAAGCCCGACCGCGCGCGGGCCTTGCGCGCCAAGGCGCGACGGCTGTTCGAGCAGTTCAACGAGGCGTTCTGGGACGAGGAGAGCGGTTTTTACGCCTATCTGCTCGACGGCGAGAAGCGCAAGGTGCACAGCATCGCCTCCAACCCCGGACACTGCCTGTTCTCCGGCATCGTGCCGCCCGACCGCGCGGCCCTGGTCGTCAAGCGGCTGATGGCGCCCGACATGAACAGCGGCTGGGGCATCCGCACGCTGTCGGCCGAGCATCCGGCGTTCAATCCGTACCTCCTATCAGAACGGCTCCGTCTGGCCGCACGACAACGGCATCATCGCCGAGGGTTTTAAACGATACGGGTTTCATGCCGAGACGGCGGCGATCCTGCACGACATCGCAACCGCCGCCAGCCACTTCCAGCTGAGCCAGGTGCCGGAGCTCTACGCCGGGGTGCAGCGCGCGAATGGCGGCTTTCCGGTGCAGTATCTCGGCGCCAACGTGCCGCAGGCCTGGGCGGCCGGTTCGGCGTTCATGCTGGTGCAGTCGCTGCTCGGCATCCAGGCGGACGCCCCCGGCGACAAGCTCTATGTCGATCCCTGGCTGCCCGACTGGCTGCCGGAGATCGACTTGATCGATCTGCGCGTCGGCAAGCACGTGCTCGACATTCATTTTGCTCGCACCGGCGACGGCGCGAGCTTCGAGGTGCGCAAGGGCAACGCCGCCATTGTCGAGCGGCGCAGCATGGCGCAATCGATGGAGCGGATGCGCAACGGACCCGCGGCATGAGCGGCGCGCGCATGGAGCACCTGACCACCGCCGCCGCCACCGTCGAGAGCCTGATCCGGCACGGCATCGACACGCTCTACGCGCTGCCGGGCGTCCATAACGATCATCTGTTCGATGCCGCGCAACAGGCGGGCGATCGGCTGCGGGTGATCCATCCCCGCCACGAGCAGACGGCGGCTTACATGGCGCTGGGGGCGGCGCTGGTGACGGGACGTCCGCAAGCGTTCGCGGTGGTGCCCGGGCCGGGCCTGCTCAACGCGTCGGCGGCGTTGCTGACGGCCTTCGGCATGGGCGCGCCGGTGCTCGCGCTGGTCGGCCAAATTCCGTCCTTCGCCATCGACCAGGGACACGGGCATCTGCACGAAATTCCCGACCAGCTCGGCCTGATGCGGCACCTGACCAAATACGCGGCGCGCATTCGCGCGCCGCACGAGGCGGGGCCGCTGGTGGCCGAGGCGTTGCACGCGGCGCGGTCGGGCCGGCCCGGCCCGGTGGCGCTGGAATGCGGCATCGACGTCTGGGGCATGGCGGGGCCGGCGGCGGCGTCCGAGCCGCTGCCGCGCTCGAAGCCGCCCGTCGATCCGCGGGCGATCGCGCGCGCCGCCGACATCCTGGCCGCTTCCCGCCGGCCGCTGATCGTGGCCGGCGCCGGCGCCCTCGATGCGGCGGCGGAGCTGCGCGCGCTGGCCGAAATGCTGGGCGCCCCGGTTTCGACGTTCCGGCGCGGGCGCGGCGCGTTGCCGACCACGCATGAACTGGCGATGTCGTTCACCGAGGGACACCGGCTCTGGCGCCAGGCCGACGCCGTGCTCGCCGTCGGCACGCGGCTCTATTGGCAGCAGAGCGTGTGGGGGATCGATCAGACGCTGCCGGTGATTCGCCTCGACATCGACCCCGCCGAGCCCGACCGCTTCCGCCGCCCCGCCTGCACCGTGCTTGCCGACGCGGCCGAGGGATTGCGCGCGCTGACCCGGGCACTGGAGGGCCGGGCGGGATCGGACTGGGGCGAGACGCTTGCCGAGACGCACGCCTGGTTCGCCGAGCGGCTCACCGGGATGGAACCGCAGATGGAATTCCTGCGGGCGATCCGCGCCGCACTGCCGGCCGACGGCATTCTGGTCGAGGACGTGACCCAGGTCGGCTTTCTCACCCGGCTCGCCTGGCCGGTCGAGGCGCCACGTCTCTATCTCTCGCCCGGCTATCAGGACAATCTCGGCTGGGCTTACGGGGCGGCGCTCGGGGCCAGCGCGGCGCTGCCCGGGCGCAAGGTGGTGTGCGTCGCCGGCGACGGCGGATTCATGTATCAGGCGCAGGAGCTGGCGACGGCGATGCATCACCGGCTGCCGGTGATCGCCGTGGTGTTCGATGACGGCGGGTTCGGCAATGTCCGCCGCATTCAGCAGCACCAATACGGCAACCGGCTGATTGCCTGCGACCTCACGAACCCCGACTTCGTGGCCTTCGCCCGCAGCTTCGGCGCCGGCGCCTATCGCGCCAGCACCGCCGACGAACTGGAGCACCGGCTTCGCACGGCGTTCGCTCGCGACGAGCCCGCCCTCGTGCACGTCCCGGTGGGCCCGATGCCGAGCCCGTGGGAGATGATCCTGCTGCCCCGCGTGCGCGGGCTCGAGGATGCGTGGCGCCCGGCGCTGCCGTGAGAAATGCCGGTCAAGCGCGCCAGAACGGCTTGGCGACCTCCGCCAACATGTCGGCCCGGGTGAGGCCGATATCGCGCAGATCGCGCTCGGTGAAGGCGGCGAGCTGGTCGCGATCGCGCAGGCGGTCGCGCCACATGAGCATCAGGCCGGCCAGGCCCGCGCGCGCCATCTTGGGCGCGGCGACTGTCGGAAGGGCGTTCCACTCGGGGCGGGCAAGCATCGGAAATCTCCTGGCGGGCATGGGCCGAATCTGGATGCGGTCGGCCGTCGCCGCACCTGCAAGCAGTTCGGCGCCGGCCGAACCATCCGGCTGTTGCCGCCGCGATCATTACGGCCGTTCGCCGGCCGGCGGCACCGGCGGATAGTATTGCGGCGCCTCGCGGCGATCGTGCATTCCGTAGTCGCGGACGATGCGGACGCGGCGGTGGCGCAGCTCGCCCGGGGCGGAGGGCTGCGGTCGCCAGTCATCGGCCGCCGCGGCATCTCTCCACGAGACGAGAAGCAGCGTTTTGCCGGGATTATAGATGCTCTCGAAGACCTCCCGGCCGATGACGCCGGCTCCGGCGGGCCCGGTATCGGCAAGCCCGGTTCCGGCCGCCGCGCCGGCGCTGGCGGGCGAGAACTCGCTGATGGTCGCCAGCTTGGCCGGACCGATCTCCGTCTCGTCGAGCCGATATTCATGCAGCACCTGACCCGCGGGGATGCGGGTATCGGCGGTGATCTCGCCGACCCGCAGGTGATAGTCCTCGAACACCTCGAACCGGCCCTTCTCCTGCACCGCGTGATGTGCGCCGAGCGTGCGCCAGCGGATCACCGCCTTCTCGTCGCGCCACGTCGAGAGCGACAGCACGCGGCCTTTGGTCCGCAGGCTGCCGAATCGCTCGTTGTCGATGAAGCCGTCGATCTTCTCGAGCTCCGGCTTCAGCAGCTTGGCAAGTTCCAGGTATTCGTCGAAGCGGCCCGCCTTCGGCTGAACCTCGAAGATCACGGCGAACATCACTCGGCCTCCATCGGTGCCAAATCTCCGCCCGCGAGGAACGAAGCGGTTTCGCGATACAGGGCGAAGCGTCCCAACTCCAGATGCATCAGATGCGTCGCTCGGCTGATCTTGACGTCGCGCCGGATCGGGGAACCGGCGAGGGAGCGGAACAGCCAAGCCGCGTCGGCATCGGTGCACAGACTGTCCCATTCGCCGCGGATGATCGCGACCGGTGCGCAAATCGCGCCGGGATCGTAAGCGAAGGCGCCTGCCCAAGCGGATGCGATGCCCTGCATCGGACCGCAGGGAACGCGCACGGCCGGCGGGGTGCGGGCGGCGCTGTCGGGGGCCGAGGCAAGGTATTGCTCGCCCCAATCGGCAAAGTGCCGCCGCGACATGACCGCCGCCTCTCCGGCGGGTACATCGGCAACGAAGCGGGTCCATTGATAGTCGAGGGTGATCGCTCGCCATGCCGGCAACACCGGCGCCGGCGCAGTGTCCTCCCGTCGTGCGATCGGGCCGAAGAACACCAGGCGATCGACCATCTCCGGGCAGCGTTCAGCGAATAAACCGGCGGCCATCGTGCCCCAGGAATGCGCAACGATGGACAGGCGCGAGGCGTCCGATCGCTCCAGAATGTGACGAGCCGCGCACTCGATCTGGGCGGCGGCATTCGGAGTGGCGCCGAGCGCCGGATGCGCCTCGGCCGGCTCGGACATTTGCGGCTGCCGATCGGAGAGCCCGAAGCCGAGGAAATCGAGGCCCCAGACGTCGAAACCCGATGCCGCAAGATCATCCTGCCATGAATGGCCGTCGAATCGGTACGCGACCGAAAGCGCGGACGGGAAGGTGGCCCCGTGCACATAGAGGACGGGCGAATAACGCCGCTCGGTTCGGCGCCCCGGCGTGTGTCGCAGGAACAACCGCAGCCCGGGGTGATGGGCGGGAATCAGCGTATTCCGTTCGGCAAGATCGGGGTTCATCGGCATCACTGGCTCCAACCGGTCTGGATTTGGTCAGCTTGCGTCTTCCGGCAGATGGCGCCATCGCTAGGTTCGTGCCCGCCGGATCGCTTCGGCGCCGGCCGAAGGATCGGGCCTTCGTGCGGACCGGCCACGGCCTATATTTCGAGGGCGAGAGAGACGCGGGAGCACCCATGAGCGACGCCACTCAAATGGCCGCAACCGCGGCGTTGCTCGGCGACCCGGCGCGCGCCAACATGCTGGCGGCGTTGATGGACGGTCGGCGCCTGACCGCCAAGGAACTCGCCTACGCCGCCCATGTCGCGGCGCCCACGGCGAGCGGGCACCTTTCCAAGCTCACCGACGCCGGGTTGCTCACGGTCGAGCCGACGGGGCGGCACCGCTATTACCGGCTCGCCTCGCCGCTGGTCGGGGCGATGCTGGAGGGCATCCTGGCGGTCGCCGGCCCCGAGCCGGCGCGAAGCAAGGTCTGGCGCGGCGGCGAGGCGCTGCGGGCGGCGCGGACCTGCTACGATCACCTGGCCGGGCAACTCGCGGTCGGCATTGCCGACGCGCTGGCGGCGCAGTCGCGGGTGGTGCTCACCGCCGACGGCGGCGAGGTTACGGAAGCGGGCCGGGAGTTCCTGCGCGAGTTCGGCGCCGACGCGGCGAGCGCGCCCGGCAGCAAGCGGGTGTTCTGCCGTCCCTGCCTCGATTGGAGCGAGCGGCGCCCGCACATCGCCGGGCGCCTCGGTGCGGCACTCTGCGCACGCTGCCTCGATCTCGGATGGATCGTGCGCCAGCGCGACACCCGCGCGGTTGCGATCACGCCGGCCGGGCGGGAGGGCTTCGCCCGGTCGTTTGGCGTGTCGGCGGAGGTCCTTGCCCACTGAATCGCGGCGCTTTAGCTTCCTCGGCAACGATTATCCGGGAGGCGTGCGATGAAGCGCAGACAGGTGCTGGCGGGCGGCGCGGCGGCGGCGGCGCTGACGGCTGCGGGAATGCCCCGGCCGGCGCTCGCGCAGGCGGGCGGCAAGAACGTGCTGCGGTTCGTGCCGCAGGCGAACCTCGCCAATCCCGACCCGATCTGGACCACGGCGACGGTCGCCATCAATCACGGCTACATGGTCTATGATACGCTGTACGGCATCGATGACAGCCTGACCGCGCGACCGCAAATGTGCGCGGGGCAGGAAGTGTCGGCGGACGAGTTGACCTGGACCTTCACGCTGCGCGACGGCCTGCTCTGGCACGACGGGGAGAAGGTGCGCGGCGCCGACTGCGTGCAGTCGATCCAACGCTGGTGGGTGAAGGATCCGTTCGGCCAGCAGCTGCAAAGCCTCACCGACGAGATCAAGCCGCTCGACGACAAGCGTTTCCAAGTCCGGCTGAAGAAGCGCTTCCCGCAGATGCTGTATGCGCTCGGTGCCGAGCAATGCTTTATCATGCCCGAGCGCGTCGCCAAGACGCCGGCGAGCGAGCAGATCAAGGAGTTTATCGGCAGCGGTCCGTTCCGGTTCCTGCCCGGCGAGTGGGTCTCGGGCGCCCGCGCCGCGTACGTCAAGAACGACAAATACACCCCGCGCGACGAGCCGCCCCAATACCTCTCCGGCGGCAAGGTGGTGCATTTCGACCGGGTGGAATGGATCATCCAGCCGGACCCGGCGACGCAGGCGGCTTCCCTGCAGACCGGCGAGGTGGATTGGCTGGAGTTCCCGCTGATCGACCTGCTGCCCACCTTGGGTCAGGCGCCGGGCTGCCGGGTGGTGAACTACGATCCGCGCGGGACGCTGGCGATCGTCGCCTTCAATCACCTGTTCCCGCCGTTCGACAACCCGAAGCTGCTGCGGGCGCTGCTGCCGGCGATCGACCAGCGGGAATACATCACCGCCTGGGTAGGCGAGCAACGCGAGTACGGCCGCTATCCCGACGGCTTCTTCACCGCCGGCACGCCGATGGCGAGCAGCGCCGGGATGGCGGCGCTGACCGCGCCGCGCGACCTCGCCAAGGCCAAGCAACTGGTCCGGGAGTCGGGCTACAAGGGCGAGAAGGTGGTGCTGATGGCGCCGTCCGATCAGGCGTCGCTGGTGCCGATGTGCCAGGTCACGCGCGATCTGTTCCTGAAGCTCGGCATCAATGTCGATTACCAGGTGATGGACTGGGGCACGCTGGTCTCCCGCCGCGCCAAGATGGACCCGCCGGATCGGGGCGGGTGGAACGTCTTCTGCACCACCTGGGGCGGCCTGAACGTCTCCAACCCCGGCAGCTCCTATCCGCTGCGCGCGAACGGCAAGAAGGGCTGGTTCGGCTGGCCGACCGACGCCGGAATGGAGGACTTGCGTCAACAATGGTTTGATGCCCCCGACCTCGCGGCGCAGAAGCGGATTTGCGAGCAGATTCAGCTGCGCGCCTTCGAGGTCATCCCGTTCATGCCTGCCGGCGGCTGGTTCTATCCGTGGGCGGTGCGCAAGGACCTGACCGACTTCGTGCAGAACGCGCAGATCGTGTTCTGGGGAGTTCGGCGGGCGTAACGGCGAGCGCCGTGCGCGGGTAGCGAAACGCGTTCCAAACCCCGGTCGGCGCAGGAGGGATGCGAGTGGACACGGACACCGACCGGGCGGTTGGCGGCGCGCGCGCTGCAATGGAGGGATTCATGGCCGCCTTCAACGCGCGCGACGCCGAGGCGATTCGCACGCGGTGGTTCCACTTCCCGCATGTGCGCTTCCACAGCGGCCGCATCACCGTCATGGCGCGGCCGGAGGATTATCGTAATCTGGTCTGGGGACAGTCGAGCGGCTGGGAGCGGAGCGGCTGGGATGCGATGGAGGTGATCGACGCCGACGCCGACAAGGTGCATTTCCGCGTCCGCTTCACGCGTTATCGGGCTGATGGGACGGTGCTGGGGAGCTACCGCTCGCTCTACATCGTCACCAGGCTGGACGGACGCTGGGCGATTCAGGGCCGATCGAGTTGGGCGGCATGAGGTTCGTCAAGCTGTGGGCGGGCCTCGGCCTGCTGGCTGCGCTTGCGGGGGGCGTTCGGGCCGACGAGCCGTCGCAATTCCTCGGGCCGTTCGGGGATTTCGCAATCCGCGAGCCGGCGGAGCACGTTGCGCCGAATTCGCCCGAGTTCTATGGCGCGACCGGACCGCGAGCGGGTTGGCAGATCGCGCAATGGGAGATCGCCGGCGGCAAGCTCCCGCCGTTCGTCGGGGAACGGCGGCAGGGCGTCGAGATATTGACGACGGAATCGGCGGAGGATTTGGTTCGGATCAGGCGCACGTCGTCCGGAGAGACCGTGCATCTGCATCAGGATGGCGCCGTGCTTCCGTGCACCAGACCAAACGGCGGGGCACGCGAATCGGACCTGCTTATTCAGCCGAAGGACCGGCGGGAGGGCCATGCGAGCGCGTTGCGCACGCCGCCGGTGCGGCTCGATGGCTTGCGATCGCTGATGCTGGAGACCACGGTCTCGGTGACGGCCGGAATGACACGGCCGCGCAAGGGGTGCGGGGTCAATCAGGGTAACGCGGGGGTGGGGCTGATCCTGAACGACCTGACGACAAAACCGCCGCAGACCCTGTTCTATCAACTCGGGTTCGTGCAGCCGTGCGGGCCGATTCCGCCGGCGCGCTTTCGCGAGTGCGTGGCCGGCACCAAGGCGCCGGGCTTCTTCTTCAAGAAGAATCCGTTCGGGGTGGACGATCGGCTGCCGCTTGTCGGGCAACGTTTTCTGAGCAACGGCGAACACCGGACGATCCGCGTTGAACTGCTGCCGCGCTTGCGCGAGCTGATCGCCGCCGGGCCGGGAGAGATGGACCGCGATCCGTCGCACTGGGTGCTGGGCACCATCTATGCCGGGCAAGGCATCTGGGGCGATTATCGGATGTCGAGCACCTGGGATGCGCTGCAGGTTTATTCGGCTGCCCGGTGAAGTCCGATGACGCGAACCCGCTTTAGTTACGTCTGAGCCCGCCGGCGGTATTGGCTACGTACGCCGTCGGCACGTGGCCGATCTCGAACTGCCAACCAGCCGCATAGAGCCGGGCGCCCGGGCGGCCGACGACGAACAGGCCCGGAGCGGCAGCACGTCGTCCGCTCGGCAACCGGAAGCCGGTCCATATCCGTTGCCAGGCATTGCGCAGTTTCGGGTTCGCCGTTACCCGCTGAATTGCGCTCTCGCCGGATATGACGACGTCGACGCAATCAAGGTCGGCCTCGCTCGGAACGAAGACGAACGCCGAAGCGACGTATGGCGTCTCGGCCGCCAAGCCGACCGGTATCCTGGACCCGCCGATGACCGCTGTTGCGGGGGTGGTTTCGAGGTCCAACTTGTACTCGGTTACTTTGCTGTCCCGGGCCTCGGGCGGCGGCGCGAACTTCGCCGGCTGAGAGCGAATCCCGGGAGCGACCCAAGGCCCCGACCAACCCAGCGCCTTATCGAGATGCTCCCGGCGAAGCAGATTTGTGGTTTGCCGACGACGTCCGGGATGGATGACGGTTCCGATGCCGCATCCCGAAACCGCCAAGGCATGTGCGTTGCGGCAGATGTCGATCCAGCACGCGGAGAGGTCGACCGCCTCCGAGCCCGGCGCAAACCGGTCGATGTAACCCTTCAGCAGGCTGCGTTCGAGGACTTCGACCGATCCCGCCGGGTGCGCCTCGTCCTCGGGAACCACCCACAACAGCGTGCAGTTTCCGTATCGCAGAAGTGCTTCGTGCAGCCGCTTGGCGTCGGACAAACTGGTGGAGTCCGCTCCCTTGCGAACGAAGATCTTATCGCCGCTAGTGAGGTCGGCGATGATCTTGTCGCGCAAGAAAGCTTGCACCTTGATCTGCTGGCGGCGCACCTGATCAATGGAAATCTTGCTCTCGAACAGACCGGTATGAACCGAGAACCCGTACTCGGGCATTTCCACCATGAACTCCCCGCTGCCATGCCTGTTGACGATGACCTCGGTCTTTTCCGGATTCCCGACATCCGCGAATTCGGTCTTCAAAACTCGTAGCAGGGCGTCGAGCGTGGCCCAATTGAAGCGAAAAAACCCAAGCGGCTCCGCGTCACACCGCCGCTGAAGCAGTCCAAATTCACAATTGTCTCCGAGGCTCTCAAAGTTGAGGAGCAAGTCGCGTTCATTCATTCGTCGGCTCGGAGAAAATCAGCGCGCGGAAATGCCGCCTGCTCCTACTCTAGGCCGGCCGCATTTGGATTCTCAAGCTTCTGTACATCGTCGTGACGATCGGCGGACGTTGAAGCCGGGCGCCCGGGCCTGTGGCTTAGCCCCCGGTCACGCTCATATGCCGCGCCACCGCCGGGCGCGGTTGGCGGCGGTCGATGATGAAGTCGTGGCCCTTCGGCTTGCGCGCGATGGCGGCGCGGATGGCCGCTGCCAGTTCCGCGTCGTCGGCGCCGGCGCGCAGCACCGCGCGCAGATCGGCCTGATCGTCCTGGCCCAGGCACATATACAAAGTCCCGGTGCAGGTCAGGCGGACGCGGTTGCAGCTTTCGCAGAAATTGTGCGTCATCGGGGTGATGAAGCCGATGCGCCGCCCGGTCTCGGCGATGTCGAAATAGCGCGCCGGGCCGCCGGTACGATAGCCCGTCTCCGATAAGGTCCAGCGCCGCCGCAGCCGGCTGCGCACGATCGACAGCGGCAGATACTGATCGGTGCGGTCCTCGGTGATCTCGCCCATCGGCATTGTCTCGATCAGACAAAGATCGAAGCCGTGCTGGCCGCACCAGCCGATCAGCTCGTCGAAGCCGTCTTCGTTCACGCCGCGCATGGCGACGGCGTTGATCTTGACCGCCAGCCCGGCCGCGCGCGCGGCGAAGATGCCCTCCAGGACCTGCTCGATCCGCCCGCGCCGCGTGAGCTTGGTGAAGATCGCCGGATCGAGCGTGTCGAGGGAGACGTTGACCCGCCGCATCCCCGCCCGTGCCAACGCCTTGGCATGTTGGGCCAGTTGCGTGCCGTTGGTGGTGAGGGTCAGCTCGTCCAGCCCGGCGCCGAGGCGGCGGCCGAGGCGGTCGATCAGCGTCATCACGTCGCGCCGGACCAGCGGCTCGCCGCCGGTCAGGCGCAGCTTGCGGGTGCCGAGCGCGATGAACGCCGTGGCGATCCGTTCCAGCTCCTCCAAGCTGAGCAAATCGCGCTTGGGCAGGAACGTCATCTCCTCCGCCATACAATAGACACAGCGAAGGTCGCATCGATCGGTAACCGAGACCCGCAAATAGGTGATGGCGCGCCCGAACGGGTCGATCATGGGATCACTCATGGGTATTGAGGTGCGCCGTTCGAGGGCGCCGATCAAGACCCCGGCGGCTCCGCCAGCACTTCGAGCGCCACCGTGCGCGTGTGGATGAGGACTTTGCCCGCATTCTCGAAATTCACGGTCGCCCGATCGTCGATTACCGATTGCACCTGGCCGGGTCCCCAGTCCGGACGGTGGGGGTGGCGCACCCATTGGCCGGGCTCCAGTCCGGAGGGTCCTCTCATATCACGACATCTTGGAGAAGGCCATACTCCGGCATATTAATTCTGGACAATCGTCTCGTTATTGAGCCATGGTCTATTGGAGATCGCAATGACGCCATACGGAAGGGAACGCATTTGCCGCCCGGGAGCGACTTTTTCCACCTGCCCGAGCTGATCGTCGCCCGCGCCCTGCACGATGTGGGCGGCCTCTCCGGGACGCTGGCGGCGACGCTGGAATTGGCGGTGGAGGAGGCCGGCGCCGGCGCCGGCGAAAATCTGACCGCCGCCGCCGAGACGGCCGCCGACCTCAACCGGCGGGTTCGTCTGCTGCGCGCCGCCTGGGGACCCGCCGAGACGGGCCTTGATCCGGCGCGCCTGCAGGACCTGGCGCTCGGCGTGCCGGGGGTGGATCGGATGCGGCTCGACCTGTCGGCTCTCCCGCTGGGGTCGGTGTTCAGCCCGGCGCTCAGCCAGGTGCTGCTGAACCTGGTGCTGCTGGCGGCCGAATCCCTGCCGCGCGGCGGCACCCTCGCGCTCGCCGAGGCCGCCGGCAACGGAACCGCGCTGGTCGCCCTTATCAGCGGTCCGCGCGCCACTTGGCCGGAAGGGTTCGGCGCCATGCTGGGTGACGAAGCGGCGGCTCGGGCGGCGATTGTCGGACCGCGCAACCTGACCGCGCCGCTGCTCGCACTGCTGGCGCGCGCTCTCGGCGTGCGTCTGTCGCTGCTGATGCCGGCGCGCAAGGCCCGCCGGCGGGGCCCGCCGCCGCTGCTGATCGAGGCCGAGTAGCGCCGCCCGGAGTTAACCGTTTCTTCGCCATTGCGCCGCAGAGTCGGGGCCCCCGAGGGCGCCATGGACGAGCTGCTGGCCGAGTTCCTGATCGAGATCAACGACGGCCTCGCCGAGCTCGATACCGCACTGTTGCGGCTGGAGCGCGCCCCCGATGACGCCGAGACGCTGTCGCTGATCTTCCGGCTGCTGCACACGATCAAGGGCACCTGCGGCTTTCTCGGTCTGCCGCGGCTGGAGCGGCTGACCCATGCGGGGGAGAACGTGCTCGGAGGATTGCGCGACGGCAAGCTCGTCGCCGATGCCGAAGTCGTCACCGTCATTCTGGCCGCGCTCGATGGCGTGCGATCGATCCTGGGCGGGCTCACCGCCCGCGGCACCGAGCCGGAGGGCGACGATGCGGCGCTGATCGCCCGGCTGGACGCCATTGCCGAGATGCGCGCGAGCCCGACGCCGGCTGCCGGCTGCGGCCGCCGCGCCGCCGCCGGCACCGGCCGAAACGGCTCAGAGCATCCGGGTGGGCGTGGACGTGCTGGATCACCTGATGACCCTCGTGAGCGAGCTGGTGCTGACGCGCAATCAACTGCTGCAGCTCGCCCGCGCGCGCGACGCCATGGAGTTCGCCGTGCCGCTGCAGCGACTTTCGCAGATCACCTCCGACTTGCAGGAGGCGGTGACCAGGACCCGGATGCAGCCGATCGGCAATGCCTGGAACAAGCTGCCGCGCCTGGTGCGCGACCTCGGCCGCGACCTCGGCAAAACGATCGAACTCGCGATGCGCGGCGCCGACACCGAGCTTGACCGTCAGGTGCTGGAACTCATCAGGGACCCGCTTACGCATATGGTGCGCAACTGCGCCGATCACGGGCTGGAAAGTCCGGCCGAGCGACGCGCCGCCGGCAAGCCGGAGACGGGCCGCATCAGCCTCGCCGCATTCCATGACGGCGGCCATATCGTCATCGAGATCGCCGATGACGGGCGTGGCCTGGATGTCGGGCGCATTCGGGCCAGGGCACTGGCGCAAGGGCTGGCGAGCGAGGCCGAGTTGGCGGCGATGAGCGAAGCCGCGACGGAGCGTTTGATCTTCCACGCCGGTTTCTCGACCGCGACCGAAGTGACCGCCGTCTCCGGGCGCGGCGTCGGCATGGACGTGGTCAAGACCAATATCGAGCGCATCGGCGGCACCGTCGAGCTGCAATCCTTGCCGGGCCGGGGCAGCACCTTCACCATCAAGATCCCGCTCACGCTGGCGATCGTCTCCGCGCTGGTGGTGGAAGCCGGCGGCGAGCGGTTCGCCATGCCGCAGATCAGCGTCGTCGAGCTGGTTCGCGCCGGCCACCCGGGCCGAACCGGCGCCGAGAGCATGATCGAGCGGATCAATGAAACCAAGTTGCTGCGTCTGCGCGACCGGCTGCTGCCGCTGATCGATCTCGCCGCCCTGCTCGAGCTGCCGCGCGGCGATGCGGAGGCGGTGATCGTGGTGGTGCAGGTCGGCGCCAAACTGCTCGGCGTCGTCGTCGATCGCGTGTTCGACACCGAGGAGATCGTGGTCAAGCCGGTGGCGCCGGCGCTTCGGGACATCACGGTGTTCAGCGGCAACACCATTCTGGGCGACGGCTCGGTGATCATGATCCTGGACCCGAACGGCATTGGCCGGGCGGCAGGAATCGTCTCCGGCGGCGGTGCCGCCGAAGCCGTCGATGCGGTGACGTCAGCGCCGGA
The DNA here is from genome assembly GCA_963762525.1 of uncultured Pseudomonadota bacterium. Classification (GTDB taxonomy): domain Bacteria; phylum Pseudomonadota; class Alphaproteobacteria; order Acetobacterales; family Acetobacteraceae; genus DATFDN01. Next base: position 637,596 of record CAVXKT010000002.1, on the reverse strand, counting down.
GCCGCTTCGCTCGGGCGAGCGGACCGCCATGCTGCTGTTCCGCGCCGGCGGCAAGCAGCCGCTCGCGGTGCCGCTGGGACTGGTCTCGCGGCTGGAGGAGATCCCCCGCCCGCATATCGAGGCGATGGCCGGCGGGGCGGTGGTGCAGTATCGCGGGCGCCTGATGCCGCTGGTGGCGCCGGCCGAGGACCTCGACACGACGCGGCCGACGCAGTCGGTGGTGGTGTTCGCCGACGGCGAGCGCCGCATGGGACTGATGGTCGATGACATCGTTGACGTGGTGCAGGACCGGCTGAACATCGAGCTGTCGGCCGCGCGCCCGGGGTTGCTGGGAACGGCGGTGATCGGCGGACGCGCCACCGGCGTCATCGACACCGCCTATTGGCTCGACCGGGCGGATCGCGACTGGTTTGCCGGGGCGCCGGGAGAGGCGGCGAAAATGCGACTGTTGATCGTGGAGGACAGCGATTTCTTTCGGCGGCTGCTGATGCCGACCCTGGCGGCATCGGGCTACGACGTGACGGCCGCCGCGGGGGCTGCCGAGGCGCTGCGGCTGCGCGAGGCGGGGGTGGCGTTCGATGCCATCGTTTCCGATATCGAGATGCCGGACCGGGACGGGCTCGACCTCGCGCGCACCCTGCGCGCTGGCGGGCGGTGGTCCGGTCTGCCGCTGATTGCCCTCACCGGCCGCGCAAGCCCCGAGCACGCAGAGCGCGGGCGGGCGGCCGGATTTTCGGAATACGTGGCGAAATTCGACCGTGCCGGGTTGCTGGCGGCGCTTCAGCGCCAGCTCGGCCGCGTCGCCGCGCCGGTGGCCTGAGGGGCACGCATGGACCGGGTCCCGTCGGCAGCCGGCGCCGAGACACGAACGGCAGTTCGTTACCTTGAGCGTCGCCGATCAGCTCTGCGCCATTCCCGTGCTCAGCGTGCGCGACGTCCTGTTGGCACAGAAGATCACCCGGATTCCGCTCGCCCCGCCCGAGGTCGCCGGCAGCCTCAATCTGCGTGGTCGCATCGTTACCGCCATCGATCTGCGCCGGCGGCTGGGCCTTCCGGCCGGCGGAGCCCGGCATGTCGGTGGTGGTCGAACACCGCGGCGATCTGTATGCGCTGCTGGTGGATCAGGTCGCCGAGGTGATGCCGCTGACGGAGGACACGTTCGAGCCCAATCCGCCGACCTTGCCGAAGGCGCGCGCCGGATGCAGCTGCGGCATTCACCGGCTGGACGGGGCGCTGGTGATGGTCCTGGATGTGGCGCGCCTGCTGGAGCCCGAGGGCGGTGCGTTCGACCCGAGCGAGCCGGCAAGGGCTGGCGACGGTGCGCGCGGGAGATGATGTCGGCGACCTTCATCGGCGTCGGGTGTCGCCGGCGGCGCCGGCCGGCACGTCACGTTGCGGCCAACCTTGCCGCCAGCCCCGGGCTCGGCTAAACCGCGCGACTTCGCCGCCGGATCGCGGGCCGGCGCCGGGCATTTTCCCCCGAAGGTTCAGGGAGCCGATCATGGCCAGTTTCGTCGAGATCGCGGCCGAGCCGCGGGCGCGGGCCGGGAAGGGCGCGGCGCGCGCGACCCGGCGCGCCGGCCGGGTTCCGGCGGTCATCTACGGCGGTCACGAGGCGCCGGCGCTGATCGCGCTGGAGCCGCGCGCGGTGTTGCGCGAGCTGCACCGGCCGGGTTGGCAGTCCCGCGTCTATGAAATCAAGGCCAACGGCGCCAGCACGCGGGCGCTGATCCGCGACGTGCAGTATCACCCGGTGAGCGACCGGCCCGAGCATGTGGATTTCCAGCGCCTCGCCCCGGGCGAGCGCATCCGCGTCTCGGTCCCCGTTCGCTTCGAGAATGAGGGCTTGTCAACCGGCCTCAAGCGCGGCGGCGTGCTGAACGTGGTGCGCCATGCGGTTGAAGTGCTGGCCGAGTCGGAGAACATTCCCGAGCAATTCACCGCCGACCTCTCCGGGCTCGACTTCAACGACAACGTGCGCTGGCACGACCTCCGGGGCACCGAGAACATCCGGCCGGTAATCACCGACCGCGATTTCGTCGTCGCCACCGTCGCGCCGCCGTTGAAGATCGTCGAGACCACCGCCGAGGCGGCGCCCGGCGCGCCCGGGCCGGCTGCCCCGGCCGCCGCCCCGGCGCGCGCCGCCCCGCAGCCGAGGGCGCCCGCCTCATCGAAGAAGAAGTAGGCTGCGATGCTGCTCTGGGTCGGTCTCGGCAATCCGGAGCCGGGGCAGGCCAGGAACCGCCACAATGTCGGGTTCATGGCGCTCGACGTGATCGCCGCGCGGCACGGCTTCGCGCCGTGGCGGAACCGCTTCAAGGGCAAATTCGCCGAAGGCAGCGTCGGCGGGCGGCGCATCATGGCGCTGAAGCCGCTCACTTACATGAACGATTCCGGCGAGAGCGTGCAGGCCGCGGCGGCGTTCTTCAAGCTGCCGATCGAGGCGATCACGGCCTTTCACGACGAACTCGACCTCGCCCCCGGCAAGGTGCGGGTCAAGCAGGGCGGCGGCGCCGCGGGGCATAACGGGCTGCGCAGCATGGACCGGATCCTCGGCGGGCAAAACTACTGGCGGGTTCGCCTCGGCATCGGCCATCCCGGCGCCAAGGAGCGCGTGCTGAGCCACGTGCTCGGCGATTTCGCCAAGATCGAACGCGACGGGCTGATCGGGATGCTGGACGCCGTGGCGGAGGCGGCGCCGCTGCTTGCCGAGGCGCGGCCGGAAGACTTCATGACCAGGGTCGCGTTGCTCGCGCGGGATGAGGATTGATGGGCTTCAATTGCGGCATCGTCGGCCTGCCGAACGCAGGCAAGTCCACGCTGTTCAACGCGCTCACCGCGACCGCGGCGGCGCAGGCGGCGAACTATCCGTTCTGCACCATCGAGCCGAATGTCGGTCGGGTCGCGGTTCCGGATGCGCGCCTCGAGACGCTCGCCGCGATCGGCAAGTCGGCCAAGACGGTGCCGACCAGCCTCGAATTCGTCGATATCGCCGGATTGGTCCGCGGCGCCTCCCGCGGGGAGGGGCTGGGCAACCAGTTCCTCGCCAATATCCGCGAGGTGGATGCGCTCATCCACGTCCTGCGCTGCTTCGAGAACGAGGACATCGTGCACGTGGAGGGCGCCATCGACCCGGTGCGCGACGCCGAGACGGTGGAGACGGAGCTGATGCTCGCCGATCTCGACAGTTTGGAGAAGCGCCTGCCGGCGCTGCAGAAGCGGGCGCGCGGGGCGGACAAGGAGGCCGCCGCGCAGGTGGCGCTGATCGAGCCGATCGTCGCCGCGCTCGGCGAGGGCCGCCCGGCGCGAACGGCGATCGCCCCGACTGCTGCCGAGGCGGCGCGGCGGCTGCAACTGCTGACCTCCAAACCGGTGCTTTACGTCTGCAACGTCGAGGAGGCGGCGGCGGCCGGCGGCAATCGCTACGCGGCGGCGGTGGCCGCGCGGGCTGCCGCCGAGGGGGCGCGGAGTGTCGTCGTCTCCGCCGCGATCGAGGCCGAGGTGGCGCAGTTGGCGGCGGACGAGCGGGGCGAGTTCCTGGCCGGGCTCGGATTGCACGACAGCGGCCTCGATCGCGTCATCCGCGCCGGCTACGACCTCTTGGGCCTGATTACGTTCTTCACCGTCGGACCCAAGGAGGCGCGCGCCTGGACCGTCACCGGCGGGACCAAGGCGCCCGGGGCCGCCGGGGCGATCCATCGTGATTTCGAGCGCGGCTTCATCGCCTGCGAGACGATCGCCTATGACGACTACGTGGCGGCCGGGGGCGAGGCCGGCGCCAAGGACGCGGGACGGATGCGCGTCGAGGGCAAGGATTACGTGGTGCGCGACGGCGACGTGCTGCTGTTCCGGTTCAATGTGTGACAACCCGCCCGCTCCCCACTCCCTCTCCGCGGGGCGAGAGGGAGCGGGCGGTGGGACTATGCCTCCGGTGCCCGCTTCCGGCGGCGAAGCGTCGCCAGGGCGAGGCCGCCGAACGCGAGCAGAAGGAGGGCCGGCGGTTCGGAAACCGGCGCGATGAAGGCGAAGCTCTGGTTGGGCGGGCCGCCCGTCACCGGCTCGAACTGCAGCACCTGCTCATGCGGATCGGGCTTCCAGGTGCCCACTCGCACAGCTTCTGCAAATCCGCTTGCGCATCCGCCACCATCGTCGGATCGAGATTGCCGCCGTAGCCGGTGACGTAAAAACTGCCACCGGTGACGTTGTAGCCGCTGTCGCCGGGCTCGTTCTCCACCTCCCACACCGCCGACCTGCAAGGCCGCGGCGGAGGCGGAATTCGTCGCCGCCGGGCAGGCCGTATTCGGAGCAGCGCCTCGATCTGTCCGACCTTCACCGGTCGTGGACCGTGTCCGAAAGCAGGCCCAGCGTGTAGGTGCCGCCGGAATCGTAGTAGTCGAACACGTCGGTGCACAGCAGATCGAGGCGTTGCACGGTCCCGGTTTGCAGGTTCTCGACTTGCAGCGTCAGCGGTCCGGCGGCGCCGGCGTCGTAGAATTGCGCGGCGGGATCGTTGACGGTCACGTTCTCCCACCCCTGCGCGAGCGAGGCCACCTCGCCGCCCGGGAGATAGGACAGCGTATAGGTGACCGGACTGGCGCTCGGCCGGGGTCGCCAGCAGGGCGAGCGGCAGCAACTTGGAGGCGAGGCGCATCGGATTGTGCTCCGCCCGCGCGCCGAGAGGCCGCGCGGCCTGGTGAGCCATCCTTTTGATGACGCGCCGGACATCGGCGCCATCAGTCGCGTATCAAATTATGACCGATTTAGCAATAGATGAATCATCTTTCAACCTAAGAATTTCCCGCGTCGCCCCGACCGCCTCCTCCACCTGCGCCGCCGATACGTCGAGGTGCAGGCAGGCGCGGGCGCGGTGGCGGCGCGGAGACCGAGACCAGGATGCCGCGCCGGCGCAGCCGCGGCGGCGAACTCCGCCGCCGTCATCCCGGCCTCGGCGGTGTCGAAGAACACCAGATTGGTCTCCGGCGCCTCCACCCGCAGCCCGGGAAGCTGCGCCAGCCCGCGCGCCAGCGCGCGCGCATGCGCGTGGTCCTCGGCCAGCCGCTCCACGTTGTTGTCGAGCGCGTACAGGCAGGCGGCGGCGCACATCCCGCCCTGACGCATCGACCCGCCGAGCCGTTGCTTCCACCGCCAGGCGGCGCCGATGAACGCCTGCCGATCCGCACAGCACCGCGCCGAGCGGTGCGCCGAGGCCCTTGGTGAAGTCGAGCCACACGCTGTCGTACTCGGCGGCGATCTCGGCAGCCGCGACGCCCAGCGCCACGGCGGCGTTCAGCAGCCGCGCGCCGTCCATGTGCGTCGCCATGCCATGCGCGTGCGCCAGCTCGGCGACCGCGCGCAACTGCTCCACCGGCCAGCACGATCCGCCGCCGCGGTTGGCGGTCTGCTCCACCTCCACCAGGGTCTGCGGCGGCGAATAGCGCCCGCCGGGCCGGATCGCCTCGGCCAGCGTCGTCGGCGTCGAACTGCCCGCGCGGCGCCGCGACAGTCCGCGCACCATCACCCCGGCGATCGCCTGGCAGGCGCCGCCCTCGCTGGTGATGATGTGGCTCTCCTCATGCGCGAGCACCTCGTCGCCTTGGCGGCAATGCGTGGCGATGGCGACCTGGTTGGCCATGGTGCCGGAGGGCAGGAACATCGCCGCCGGCTTGCCGAGCAGCGCCGCGACCCGGTCGCAGAGCGCCCACACGGTCGGGTCCGATCCCGGCCTGCTCGTCGCCGAGCGGCGCGGCCATCATCGCCGCCTTCATGCCCGGCGAGGGCAAGGTCTGGGTGTCCGACGAAAGATTGACCCGGATTTCGAGCGCGGGGTCGAAGCGGTGCGGGCTCGAAACTCATGGCAATCCTCCGGTGACATGCGCGATCAGCGCCGTCGGCGTCGTCGGGCGGCGCATTCGCCGCGCCAAGCGACGTGCTGGTCGGGGCGCGACAGCACCAGCCGCGCGTGTATATGCGGGCTCGGTCGGTCCGTCACGTCCAGCACCGTCAGCGGCACGCCGGCGCGCGCGGCGGCGCGCGCGATCGGATCGGCGTCGGCCGCCGGGTCGAGGCGCAGCAGGGTGAACCACGGCCCCAGCGCGTCGTAGAGCGAGCTTCCGTCGCGCAGCCATACATGCGGCGTGCGGCATCCCGGCACGTCCGATTGCGTGAACCGGTCCATGCTGTAGCCGGGCGCCGCGCCGTCATGGGCGATGATCGGCGAGCGATCGTAGAAATAGCCGAAATTCAGCCCGCCGCAGCAATATTGCGGCGTGTTCAGCGCCACCATATGTTGCCCGAACGCCGTCCCGCGCCGCGGCGCCCGCCGCGCCCGGCATCCTCGATCGCCGCCGGAACGGCGCCGCGCGCGGCGGCCAGCGACTGCGCGGTGTTCATCGCGTAGCGCGACACCTGCTCGGTGATCGGCTGCCGCTCGGCCTCGTGCGCCGCGAGCAATGTCGGGATGGGCGAAACCGGACAGCACCGCGGCCAGCATCCAGGAGAGATTGATCGCATCGGCGATGCCGGCGTTCATCCCGTAGCCGGCGAACGGCACCCAGATATGCGCCGCGTCGCCGCAGATGAACACGCGGTCGCGGCGGAACCGGTCGGCAACGAGGCGACGACCGATCCAATCCTCCTTGCCCAGCACCGTATAGGCGAAATCCGGCCCGACGCCGAGGATGTCGCGGATCGAGCGGTCGCGATCGACCGTGCTCGAACGCCTCGCCGGGGCGAAGATAGTTGTGAACCAGCCAGGTCTCGCGTCCGTCGATGGCGAAGATGTTGGCGCTGCGGCGCGGGTTGAGCGACTGCGTGGACCAGGCCGGCGGCGCCCGCATTCGCGCTCATCAAGTCCGGGCGCGCGCATGTAAGTCGATTGCGTGCGCCCGATCACGGCATCGCCCGAGAAGCGGGCGCCGATCGCGCGGCGCACCTCCGAGTCCGGGCCGTCGCAGCCGACGAGGTAATCGCAGTCGATCGCCCGCCCGCCGTATCTCCGCCCGCACGCCGGCTGCGTCCTGCGTGAAACCCGGTAAGCCGCGTTTCGTACAGCACCCGCACGCCCATCCGCTCGGCCTCTCGGCGCAGCACGGGTTCGAGAAAGATCTGGTTGATCCGATGCGGCGGCTCCGGCGTCGGCCACCAGCCGTCGGGGCCGGAGCGATCGGTGTAGCGGTCGCGTCGGCAGGGGATATGGATGCGGGCGAACTCGATGCCGGTGGTGGTGATGCGGAAGGCGACGTCGTTCGGATGCTCCGCCGGCAATCCCGGCGCCTCGCGCACCGCGCGCGCGATGCCGAGGCGGCGGAACGCCTCCATCGTTCGCGCCGCGACGTGGTTGCATTTGACGCTCGGCGGCTCGTCGCGCGCGCGCGCCTCCAGCACCAGCACGTCGATGCCGCGCCATGCAGGTCCATCGCCAGCGACAGCCCGACCGGCCCGGCGCCGGCGATCAGAACCGACGTCTTCAACCCGGGCAGAGCACGTTGACCAGCGCCTGCCTGCCCGCCGCGCACCGCCTCGGCGGCGCGTTGCAGGGCGGCGGGCAGCTCGGCCGGATGCGTCACCCGCTCGCCGTACCCGTCATGCGCCTGCGCGATCTTCTCGAACGCGGGGGACGGGCCGAGCCCCGCCATGAACCGTCCGTCGGCCTCGGCCGCCGCGCCGTCGGCGAACATGTCGAGCGTGGCGCGGCGCACCGCGCCATAGAGCGTGTTGTTGTAGATCACCACCAGGATCGGCAGCTTGTGCGCCTGGCTTACGAAGTGGCAGGCGGTCGGGTTGGCGAACATATATGCCCCGTCGCCGAGCAGCGCGACCACGTTGCGCGCGGGTGCGGCGAGCTTGGCGCCGAGCGCGGCGCCGAAGCCCCAGCCGAGCCCGCCCGCCGACGGCATCCCGAACAGACTGCCGGGGCCGGGCAGCGGGCAATAATCCTGATTGAAGGAGTATTCGTTGATCATGATCGTGTCTGGGTCCACCACCGCTTGCAGGCAGTGGTTCAGCCAGGCGAGCGTGCAAACTTCGCCGCGCCCGTCGCGCTCGGCCTCGGCCGCACTGCTCGGCGCGCCTTTGCTCCGAGCGGCGCGACAGCGCCGCATGGCGTGCCGCGACGTCGGGCTTGCGATCCGCCAGACGCCGACTGACAGCGCGGTGAGCAGCGGCAGGCTGGCCGAGCGGATCGTCAGATCGGATGGGAAAGCTCCGCATCGGATAGCGCGCATAGAGCGGGTCTTCGCCGATCTGCACCACCCGCGCACCCGGCGCCGGGTGCTGCTCGCTCGGATACCAGGGAACGTCGGTCTCCCACACCAGCACGAGATCGGCCTCGGCGAGCAGCGCCCCGGGATTGCCGCCCTGGTACATCGGATGCGTGCTGGAGAGCGCGAAGCAGCGCGGGTTGAACGGCACCACCGCCAAGGCGAAGCGATCGGCGAGACGCGCCAGCGCCGCCGCTTCGGCGGGATCGCGGCCGAGCGTGCCGGTGATGACCAGCGGCATTCGCGCTTGCGCGATCCAGTCGGCGAGGCGCGCGATGTCTTCCCCGGATGCCATCGGCGGGGCGGGACGCGCGCGCGGCCTGGCGGCTGCGGACTCGGCCGGGACGGTTTCACCCAAAACCTCGCGCGGCAGGCTGAGATAGACCGGGCCGGAGGGCGAGATCGTCGCGATCTCCATCGCCCGCGCCACCACGTCGCTGATCTGGTCGGGGCGGCGCAGCTCGTAATCCCACTTGACGATCTCGCGCAGCATCCCGGCCTGGTCGAACATCTCCTGCGCCCAGTGGATATAGACGTTGCGCGTGCCGGACGGGCCGCTCTCGGTGATCGGCGTGCGCCCCGAGGTGAGCAGCATCGGGATGCGCTCGTGCGCGGCGTCGATCAGCGCGTTGAGGGTGTTGGCGGTGCCCACGTTGACATGCGTCATCACCGCCTGCGGCCGCCCGCTGACCATGGTGTAGCCATGCGCCATGCAGACGGCGGCGTTCTCGTGCGGAACCACCAGCGGCTGCGGCACCTTGCGGTTGCTGCGCGCGGCGCGCGCAAACGCCTCGATGATCGGCGCGAAGTCCGTGCCGGGGTTGGCGAACAGGTAGTCGATACCTTGCGGCGGCGAGCGCCTCCAGGTAGTCCTCGGCGGCGATGCGGTTGTCCATGGGGTGTGTCCCGGGCGGATTAGGCGCCGATTGTGCGCGTGCCGCGGGCGGCCTCAAGGCGGAGTGGGATTCCGCCGGTCGCCGGGATGCGACGGTCAAGCGAGCTGCCGGGAGGGTAGGTAGTGTCTCCGTTATGAGAGACATCTCCGCCAGTTAGCAAAGATTGACTTCAGTCTGTTATGTGTTGTGTAACGCGGTGTGATCGAGAGCTTCCGCGACAAGCGCACCGCGGCGGTTTTCCGTGGCCAGATGCCGAAGGGTTTTCCGTCCGATATCGCCAACGTCGCGCGCCGGAAGCTGCGGATGTTGGATGCCGCGATCCGCCTGGAAGAGCTGCGATCGCCGCCGGCCAATCGATTGGAGGCGCTCTCGGCAGACCGGGCGGGGCAGCACAGCATTCGAATTAACGATCAATGGCGGCTCTGCTTCGTATGGGTCGATGGCGGCGCGCATGAAGTGGAGATCGTGGACTATTACTGAGGAGGGATGCGGCCATGATTCGCCGCGAGGAAGTGGATCGGCTCGATCTGTCGGATGTCACGACCGGAGAGGAGCTTGCGGCCGTCACTCCCGGGGACGTGCTGCGGGCGGAGTTCATGGAGCCGGCCGGTATCACCGCGCGCGGCCTGGCGCGCATGCTGAACGTGCCGGCAAATCGCGTGACCGCTATCTTGCGAGGGGAACGCGCCATTACCGCGCACACGGCAATCCTTCTGGGCGAGCAATTCAAAACCACCCCGGAGTTCTGGATGAATTTGCAAACGGCATCCGACCTGGATGCCGTCCGACGGCGCAGGCGCCGCGCCAACGAACGCAGCTCAACGCGAGTCTCCGGAGGGGCTTGACGCTCCGCCCTCCGCCAGTGCCCGGAATCATTGGACGGCGAAACGCATCCGCCGATTCCGTCATCGCGAGCCGCCCCTTGGCGGCATGGCGATCCAGGCGGGCAGCACGGTGCGGCGAGCCTGGATCGCCACGGCGCTGCGCGCCTCGCGATGACAAATTCAGGGCTACTCACTTTCCACGGATGCCGGGTCATCAGTCCCGCCATCACCCGCCACTCCGCCTCGGTCAGCGTGCGCACCCCGAGTTCAGTCGCCTTGCGCGCCTTTGATCCGGCGTCCTCGCCCAGCACCACATAGTCGGTCTTCTTCGACACGCTGTCGGTGACTTTGGCGCCCAGCGCCTCGGCGCGCGCTTTCGCCTCCGGGCGGGTCATGGTGGCGAGGCTGCCGGTGAACACCACGACCTTGCCCGCGAGCGCGCCCGCCGCCGCCGGCGGCGCCGCATCCTCGATGGTGAGCGCGGCGGCGAGTTCGTCCAGCGCGGCGAGATTGCGCGGTTCGTTGAAGAACTCCGCCAGTTCCTCCGCGATCGCGGGTCCGATGCCGATGATGCTGGAAAGCGCGCGTCGCTCCTCCGACCCTTCGGTGGTTGCATCCAACATCCGCGCCCGCCACTCGGCGAAGCTGCCGTAGTGGCGCGCCAGCAGTTGCGCGTTGCGTTCGCCGATGCGGCGGATGCCGAGCGCGTAGATGAAGCGCGCGAGCGAAATGCGCCGCCGCGCCGCGATCGCCTGCGAGAGGTTGCGCGCCGACACCTTCCCCCAACCCTCGCGCTCGGCGATCTCGGCCTCGCGCGCGGGCAGGCGGAAGATGTCGGCCGGCCCGTCCAGCCAGCCGAGATCGTAGAATTCGCGAATGGTCTTCTCGCCCAATCCGTCGATGTCGAACGCCGGACGGGAGACGAAATGCACCAGCCGCTCGACCCGCTGCGCCGGGCACACCAGCCCGCCGGTGCAGCGGCGCACCACCTCCCCCGGCGGGCGCACGGCGGCGCTGCCGCAAGCCGGGCAGATTTCGGGAAAGACGAACGGCGCGGCATCCGCCGGACGCTTCTCCGCGATCACCGCCACAACCTGCGGGATCACGTCGCCGGCGCGCTGGATGCGCACGGTGTCGCCAACCCGCACATCCTTGCGCGCGATCTCGTCCTCGTTGTGCAAGGTCGCGCGCGCGACCAGCACGCCGCCCACATTCACCGGCTCCAGCTCGGCGACCGGCGTCAGCGCGCCGGTGCGCCCGACCTGGATGCGAATGCCCGCAAGCCGCGTCGTCGCCTGCTCGGCGGGGAATTTCCACGCCACCGCCCAGCGCGGCGCCCGGCCGACGAAGCCAAGGCGGCGCTGCAACGCCAGGTCGTCGATCTTGTACACTACGCCGTCGATGTCGTAGGCGAGGCCGGCGCGCGCCTCCGCCATCTCGGCCTGAAATCCCGCCGCCGCATCCGCATCGGCGAGGCGCCGCGATAGCGGGTTCACCGCGAAGCCGCGGGCGCGGAGCCATTGCAGATACTCCCAATGCGTCGCCGCCACCGGCGCGCTCGCCTCGCCCATCGCGTAGGCGAACAGCGACAGCGGGCGCCCCGCCGTCACCGCCGGATCGAGCTGGCGCAGGCTGCCGGCGGCGCCGTTGCGCGGATTGGCGAGGGTGCGCTCGCCCGCCGCCTCCAGCGCCGCGTTCAGCGCCAGGAAGTCGGATTTGGACATGAACACCTCGCCGCGCACCTCGATCAGCGCCGGGAAGGGCTTGCGCAAAACCTGCGGCACCGCGGCGATGGTGCGCAGATTGGCGGTGACGTCCTCGCCCTCGGTGCCGTCGCCGCGCGTGGCGCCGCGGACCAGCCGGCCATCCTCGTAGGTGAGGTTGATCGACAGCCCGTCGATCTTGGCCTCCGCCACCAGCGCCAGCTCGGCGTCGGCGGCGAGGCCGAGGAAGCGTCGCGCCCGCGCCGCGAATTCGGCGAATTCGGCGCCGTCGAAGGCGTTGTCGAGCGACAGCATCGGCAACAGATGGCGCCGCTTGGCGAAGCCGCCGGAAGGTGCCCCGCCGACCCGGCGCACCGGCGAATCGGCGCGCACCAGCGCCGGAAAGCGCGCCTCGATCTCGGCATGTCGGCGGCGCAGCGCGTCATACGCGGCGTCGGTGATCTCGGGCGCGTCCTGTTCGTGATAGAGCCGATCGTGGCGGGCGATTTCTTCGGCGAGGCGGCTGAGCTCCTCTTCCGCCTTGCCGCCCTCGGCGCTTCCGGCCGGCTTCCTCACGCCGGCGCCAGCAGGTCGGCGGCGGCGGCGCGGGCCGCCTCGGTGACCTTCTCGCCGGCCAGCATGCGGGCGATCTCCTCGCGCCTCGCGGCCGCGTCCAACGCTGCAACGCCGGTCCGGGCGCGTCCCCGCCCGACCGCCTTCGCGACCAGCAGATGCGCCGCACCGCGGGCCGCCACCTGCGGGCTGTGCGTGACCACCAGCACCTGCGCCCGCTCGGCCACCCGCGCCAGCCGCTCGCCCACCGCCGCCGCCGTCGCGCCGCCGACGCCGGAGTCGACCTCGTCGAAGACCAGCGTCGGAACCGTCGACAGGCTGGCCAGCACCACCTTCAACGCCAGCATGAGCCGCGACAGCTCGCCGCCCGAGGCGACGCGCGCCAGCGGTCCCGGCGCCTGTCCGGGGTTGGTCGCGATCAGGAACCGAACCGCATCGGTCCCGCCCGGCCCCCAGCCCGGTTCCGCCTGCTCCGCCACCTCGACGGTGAAGCGCGCCTTTTCGAGCCGGAGCGGCGGCAGCTCGCGCGAGACCGCCCGCGCGAGCCGCCCCGCCGCCTCCCGCCGCGCCGCCGACAGCCGCCCGGCCGCCTCCACATAATCGGCGCGGGCGGACCCCGCCGCCGCCGCGCATCTCTGCGCCTCGGCGGCGCCGTCCTGCAACGCCGCCAGCCGATCGGTGAGCGTCGCCAGCAGTTGCGGCAACTCGGCGGGCGTGACCGCGTGCTTGCGGGCGGCCGCGCGCAGCGCGAACAGTCGCTCCTCGTTCCGGTTCCAGCCGGCGAGGATCGGCCTCGGCGTCGCTCGCCAGCCGCAGGAGCAGGTTCTCGGCCTCGGCCAGAGCTTCCTCGGCGCGTTCCAGAGCGGCGAGGGCGGGCGCCGCCATGGCGTCGATGTCGCCCGTTCCCGGAGCGTGCAGCCGGTGCAGCGCTCGCGTCGCCGCACGCAACGCCGCGGCCGGTCCGGACGCGCGACGGTCGCGCGGCGCCAGTTCGGACATGGCCGCCGTGATCGCCTCCGCCCGCCGCTCGCCCGCTTGCAGGCTCCGCCGCTCGGCGGCTAGCCGATCCTCCTCGTCCGCTTGCGGGGCGAGTTTTGTGAGCTCATCGACGGCGTGGCGCAGCCATTCCTCATCGCGCGTGGCCGTCGCGATCGCCTCGCGCGCGGCCGCCAGCGCCCGCTCGGCCTCCCGCCAATCGCGCCAGGAAGTGGCCACCGCGCGAACCAGCGCGGCGGGAACGCCGAAGCCGTCCAGCAAGCCGAGATGCGTCGCCGGATCGGCGAGCCCCATCTGCTCGTGCTGGCCCTGCACTTCGATCAGCAACCCGCCCAGCCGGCGCAGCAGGCCGACGCCGACCGGCTGCTCGCCTACGAACGCGCGCGAGCGGCCGTCGCGCCCGAGGATGCGGCGCAGCACCAGATCCCCGGTCGGGTCGAGCCCCTGCTCGCGCAACAGATCGTGCGCCGGATGCTCGCCCGGCAGTGCGAAGCAGGCGGTCACGCTCGCCTGCTCGGCGCCGGCGCGCACCAATCCCGCCTCGGCCCGCACCCCCAGCGCCAAGCCCAGGCTGTCCAGCAGGATCGACTTGCCGGCCCCGGTCTCGCCCGTGAGCACGGTCAGATGCGGGCCGAATTCGAGGTCCAACCGTTCGATCAACACCACGTCGCGGATCGCCAGCGCGGTGAGCATCCGGGCTTAGAACACCGCGCGCCAGGCGCGGGTGAAGAAGCCCGGGCCGGCGGCTTCGGCGGGCGGCGGCGTTTTCACCAGCCGGTCGCTGTAGAGCATCGCATAGGCGTCCTGGTACCAGCGACTGCCCGGATAGTTGTAGCCGAGCACGGCGGCGGTCCGTTCCGCCTCGGCGCGCAGGCCGAGCCGCAAATACACCTCCACCAGCCGCTCCAGCGCCTCGGGGACATGGTTCGTGGTCTGGAAGTCCTGGACCACACGCTGGAAACGGTTGATCGCCGCGCCATACAGGTGCTGATCCTCGTAATAGCGACCGATCGCCATCTCCTTGCCGGCGAGGTGGTCGCGGGCGAGGTCGATCTTGAGCCGCGCGTCGCGCGCGTAGTCGGTGCCGGGGTAGCGGTTCACCACTTCCTGAAGTGCCGCCATGGCGTCCACGGTCGCCTTCTGGTCGCGCTGCACGTCCTCGATCTGCTCGTAGAAGCACAGCGCGCGCAGATAGGTGGCGTAGGCCACGTCCTGGCCGATCGGATGCAGCTGGATGTAGCGATCCAACGTGGTGATCGCCTGATCATAGTTGTTCTGCAGATATTGCGTGTAGCCGAGCAGCAGCTGCGCCCGCGCCGCCCAGGACGAGTAGGGATAATTCTCCTCGATCGCGGTGAACTGGTCGGAGGCGGTCGTGTAGCGCGACGCGTTGAGCGCATCGAGGCCGTTGTTGTACAGCTCCTCGGGCGGACGCACCGGCGCGTCGGCGCGTGGTTTGCTGCTGCCGCCGCCGCAGCCGGCGAGCAGCGGGCCGAGAAGCAGAAGCGCGGCGGCGAAGCGGTGCCGATTGCGGGTCGGCAATTCGCGGATCATGGGCGCCGCTTATAGCAACCGAGACGGCGGCCGACGAGGCGCCTTCGGAGCCCGCTATTCCGCCGCCGCCATGACCACCGACCCGCGCCGCGCCGAGGAGCGGGCGCCGCCGCAGCATAGCAGGCTGAGACAGAGCAGTGCCGCGACCAGCACCAGAACCAGCTCGGGATGGCCGCGATCGATCAGCCAGCCGCAGGGCGCCGGGGTGAGCGCCGAGCCCAGCGGCAGCCCGGAACTCACGAAGCCGAATACCTTGCCGATCTGCCCCGGCGGCGCGGCGTCCTTCACCATGATGTCGCGCGGCGTGCGGCTGGCGCCGAGCGCGAGGCCGGCGGCGAACATCACCCCGATCACCGCCACGCCGGGCAGCCCGAGCCAGTTCACGACCAGAATCAAGCTCGCCGAGGCGGCGGTCAGCACCACCGCGAACGGCCCGACATGGTCCTTGTAGGCGTCGGCGAACCAGCCGCCGACCAGCACGCCGGAGGTGGAGCCCAGCATGTAGCCCGTCAGCGCGGCCGAGGCGATCTCGAGCGTCAGGCCCTTGGTCGCGTGCAGAACCGTGACCAGCCACGACTGCACGCCCGCCCCGCCCATCGCGCCGAGGGCGAAGAACAGGAAGAACATCACCATGGTGCGGCTGAACAAAAGCTCGCGCGCGCGCAGTCCGGAGGCGGCCTTCCGCTCACGCCCCTGTTCGGCCAGGATTGCGCTTTGCGCGAGAATCGCCGCCACCACCGGGATGCCGAGCAATCCCGACGATCAGCAGCGCCGCTCGCCAGCCGAACGCCACCATCAGGACGGCGATCGCCGGCGGGGCGGCGGAGAAGCCAAGATTGCCGCTGAAGGTGTGCAGCGCGAAGGAGCGGCCCATGCGGTCCTTGTCCACCGCGCCGCTGATGATCGCGTAGTCGGCCGGGTGGATGACCGAGTTGCCGACGCCCGACAGCACCGCGAGCCCGAGGATCTGCCAGAAATGGGCGGTCAATCCCATCGCCGCGATCGACAGCGACATCAGCAGCGTGCCGCCGACCAGGAACGGCCGCGCGCCATGCCGGTCCACGAGGAACCCGACCGGCGTCTGCAACAGCGCCGTGGTGCCCGACATCAGCGCGATGGCGAGCCCGAGCTCGGCAAAGCTGACCGCGAAGCTCTTCTGCCAGGCGAGGAACATCGGCGGCAGGCACAGCATATAGAAATGCGACAGGAAGTGCCCGTTGCCGATCAGCAAATTGACGCGGGCGGTTCGGCTCAGCGCCATTCTCGTCCTTTCCGATAGCGATCTTACAGCATGGTGACGGCAACTTCGTTCGTCAAATCGGGGCGCGAAGGCCCGGCGACCGGGTTGACAAGCGAACATATCGTTTTGCATAGCCTTCGCGCACGGATGGTTTTCGCGCCTCGTTTCGCGACTATGTCAAAATGGCTGTTGTCGCTACTGTAACAATAATAATCATGCTCGGGTCCGGCGAATTGGCGGCGCGCGCAATTTATGCTGGTCACCTTCTTTCTGGTGGGCGCGTGGCACGGCCAGACCGAGCAGCTGGCTCATCTGACCCCAGCTGCTCCAGAACCACAACAGCGTGAAGGCGAACCAGGTGAAGGTCAGACCGCGCATGGTCGTCCGATACCAGGGGTTTTGCGCCAGGCTGCGATACCCGCGCGCGGTCAGAAGCCGGGTCATCCAACGACCGGGTCCGCGCAACCGCCGCCCGGCGCGGCTTCGGGCTGCTTGATCTCGCTGCCGTGTGGGGGATCGGCGGCGATCCGGTGACTTACAAACCGGGCTACGACAGCGGTGATCGGGTGCATCCGAACGAGGCCGCCTGCGAGGCCGCCGGGCGCGCACTGGCGCCCATCCTCCTCAGACTGGCCGGCGCATTGTAGGCTGATCCGCGACCCCCGGGAGGAGCGCCATGGAGTTCGGCATGTTTCACGAGTTCCAGCGCTCGCCCGGGCAGTCCGAGGCCGCCGCCTTCGCCGAGAGCTTCGAGCTGGTGGACGCCGCCGAACAGAGCGGGCTCGACGTGCTGTGGCTGGCCGAGCTGCATGTCGCGCCCGAGCGTTCGGTGCTGGCGGCGCCGCTGACCATCGCCGCCGCCATCGCGGCGCGCACGCGGCGGATCAAGATCGGCATCGCCGTGCAGGTGCTGCCGCTGTGTCACCCGCTGCGGCTGGCCGAGGAGGCGGCGACCGTCGATCATCTGAGCGCGGGCCGCCTGATCCTCGGCGTCGGTCGGAGCGGCTTCCCGCGCACTTACGAGGCCTACGGCATTCCCTATGCCGAGAGCCGCCAGCGGTTCGCCGAAGTGCTGGAAGTGTTGCGGCGGGCGTGGACCCGGGAGCGCTTCAGCTACGCCGGTGAGTTCTATCGGTTCGACGACGTCTGCCTGGTGCCGAAGCCGCACCAGACGCCGCACCCCGAGATCCGCATCGCCGCCACCAGCGCCGATACCTACGCCGCCATCGGCGCCATGGGCTTTCCGATCTTCTGCGCCGTTCGCCTCGGCACCCTCTCGGAGCTCGGTCCGCTGCTCGCCGCCTATCGGCAGGGTTGGCGCTCGGCCGGCCATCCCGGGGAGGGGCGGGTCTATCTGCGGGTGCCGGTCCATATCGGCCGCTCGGCCGAGCGGGCACGGGCGGAGCCGGAGGCGAGCATCATGGCCTTTTACCGCGCGCTCGGCGCGCAGCTCGAGGATTCCGCCGGCCGCTCGGGCGCGCGCGCCGTCGAGCAGCGCGCCGAGCGGGGGCAGCGGCTGCGGAGCATCGATTACGACGAGGTACTGGCCGAGAAGATCGTCGTCGGCGTCCCGGATGCCGTTTGCGAGCGGCTGCGTGCGCTTCGCGCGGAGCTGCAGCTCGACGGGGTGCTCGCGGAATTGAACTGCGGCGGGCGCATTCCGCATCCGCTGGTGATGCAGTCGCTGCAACTGCTCTGCCGCGAGGTGATCCCGCGATATCGTCGCGCCGAAGCCTGAACGCCGCCGGCGGAACGGGGCGGACGCGTAAAGGCCCGCTACGTAACGCGTGGCGACGCCGACTTCGGAACATTCCGCTTCGGGCTCTCGCATGGCCGCCGCAACGACAGCGGTTTCCGGTGGCACGGCGCTTGCTTTTCGGGGTTAGCGACAAGCCGGATCGCGGTCCGAAAAGATGCCGCGATCGTGAGCCACGTAGGGTGAAGTGAATGTGAAGCATCACCGGTCAGGAGCCGGGTAGAAAGGGCTCTTTCGTAACCGTTGTGAACGGCGGCGTGGAAGTGCCAAAATGGGTCCGGCCGGTCGAGACAAGGCGCTGGTTTGCTTAGGGAATGGGATGGGTTGCATGAACGTCGATGTGATGAACGAGGATATCCGGGCCATCCTGGCCAGCAGCGGGCGCCTCGCCATTCCCGTAGGCACGTTGGATGACGATGCGGATCTGTTTGCCGCCGGACTCGACTCGCTGGCGATCGTCAATGTGCTGATGTCGATCGAGGAGACCTTCGACATCGAATTTCCCGAGCATCTGCTGTCGCGCAAGTCGTTCTCCTCGATCGGCAATCTCTCCCGCGCGGTGGCCGAGTTGCGTGCCGAGCAGGCGGTGTGATGACCGATCCCAAGGAAGCCGCGGCGGCGCTGGCGGCGAAGATCGCCGCCGAGCATGCCGGCGCCGTCGATCGCGACAGCCGCTTTCCGCACGAAACTTTTGCCGCGCTGCGCAAGGGTGAGTTGCTGAGTACGCTGATCCCCGTCGAGTTCGGCGGTCAGGGGCGATCGCTGCGCGACGCCGCCGGGTTGTGCAATGCGCTCGCGCGTTCCTGCGCGGCCAGCGGCATGATCTATGCCATGCACCAGATCCAGATCTGCGCGATCGTCGATCACCGCGGCGACAGCGCATGGTATCGCGATTTCATGCGCCGGATCGCCGCCGAGCAGCTGCTGCTCGCCTCCGTCACTTCCGAGGTCGGCACCGGCGGTCGCATGAACGAGAGCATCTGCGCCGTCGAGGAAACCGAAGGCCGCATCCAGCTGGAGAAGAAGGCGCCTTCCGTCTCCTACGGCCGTGCCGCCGACGCGCTGCTCATCACCGCGCGCCGCGCCGGCGCCTCGCCCGGCAACGATCAGGTGCTGGTGACGGCGGTGCGTGGCGACTACACGCTCGAGCAGACCTCCGGCTGGGATGCGCTCGGGATGCGCGGCACCTGCACCGAGGGGTTCGTGATGCGCATGGCCGGCATCCCCGACCAGGTGCTGCCGGCGCCGTTCGCCGACATCATGGCGCAGAGCATGGTTCCGGTATCGCACCTGCTCTGGGGCAGCCTGTGGCTGGGGATCGCGCAGGATGCGATGGCGAAGGCGCGCGAGTATCTTCGCAAGTCGGCGCGCGGCTCGTCGTCGGGGCTCGGCGCCGCGGGCCGGCGGCTGTCGCAGGGCTATGGGCTGCTGTCGGCGATCGAGGCGCGCCTCGGCGCGGCGCTGGAGGCATACGAGACGGCGCGCACCGCCGGCGGCGTGCCGCAATCGCTGCCGTTCACCGCCGACATGAACAACCTGAAGACCACCGTCTCCGAGCTGTGCCTGGAGGTGGTGCATCAGGCCTTCCGCATTTGCGGCATCAACGCCTATCGCAACGACAGCGAATGCAGCCTGGGGCGGCATCTGCGCGATCTGATGTCGGCACCGCTCATGATCAGCAACGACCGCATCCAGGAGAACACCGCCAGTCTGCTGCTGATGCACAAGCCCGCTTCAAGGATCTTCTGATGGACGCGCAGCCCACCTATCTCGAACAGCTTTTCGCCTCCGGCCTGCTGCTGCCCACCGGCGTCGATGGTCTGTATGGCCGCAACCAGATGTTCGAGGAAGTGCTGGAGCGCATCGCCGCCCGCCTCGGCGAGTGGGGGCGTCCGCGCCACGCCGAGCTGCTGCGCTTCCCGCCCGGGATGCAGCGCGAGGGGCTGGTGCGGGCGGGTTACTTCAAGAGCTTTCCCCAGCTGGCCGGAACCGTGCACGCATTCTGCGGCACCGAGCGCGAGCACCGGGCGATGCTGCACTGCATGGAGGCCGACGGCGACGAGTGGCTGGACGGGCAGAAGCCCACCGACCTCGCGCTGACGCCGGCCGCCTGCTACCCGGTCTATCCGATCACCGCCCGCCGCGGCCCGTTGCCGCAAGACGGTCGCCTGTTCGACGTCCGCTCCTGGTGCTTCCGCCGCGAGCCCTCGATCGACCCGGTCCGGATGCAGCTGTTCCAGATGCAGGAATACGTGCGCATCGGCTCGGCCGAGCAGGTGCTGACCTTCCGCGACGGCTGGATGGAATACGGCCGCGCGTTCTTCACCCGTCTGCGCCTGCCGCACGAGATCGACGTCGCCAACGATCCCTTCTTCGGCCGCTCCGGCAAGCTGCTGGCCGACAGCCAGCGCGAACAGAAGTTCAAGTTCGAGCTGCTGATTCCGGTGACCAGCACCGACCATCCGACCGCCTGCATGAGCTTCAACTATCACGGCGACCATTTCGGTCAGACCTGGGGCATTCGCACCGCCGCCGGCGGGCCGGCGCACACCGCCTGCATCGGCTTCGGGCTGGAGCGCATCGTGCTGGCGCTGTTCCGACACCACGGCCTCGATGCGCGCGAATGGCCGGCCGAGGTCCGTGCCGTGCTGTGGGACCGCGCATGAACCAGATCAGTCAGATCATCAAGCCGCCCGGAAGCTGCGCCCTGCAGGCGGCCGAGCGCAACTGGCCGCTGGCCAATTGCTACATGGACCTCTGGATCGGGTTGCTGGACTATTGGCAGCTCGATGCGACGGCCTCGCTCGCGTTTACGCTGGCGATGGATTTCGAGGGCGACCAGTTCACGTTCTTCAAGACGCCGCACGAGGATCTGGAGCGGCTGTACGGCATCATCGTCCACGAGATCTCCTGCTACGACAGCCTGGAGCGGCACACGGTCGAGCAGCTCAAGCGGGGGCGGGTGGTGCTGGCGGAGGTGGACGGCTGGTTTCTGCCGGACACGCGGGCCACCAGCTATCGCATGGTGCATGTGAAGACCACCATGGGCGCCATCGACATCGATCCCTCGGCGCGGTGGCTGCGCTACTTCCACGCCAACGGCTGCTGGGAGCTCGAAGCCGAGGACTATGACGGCATCTTCCGCCGCGGCGAACGGTTCGCCGCGCAGGAGGACATTCTGCCGCCGTTCGCCGAGTTGGCGTATCGCCGGTTTCCGGCGCTCGAGGGCGCGCAGCTGGTGGCCGCCTCGCACGATCTGCTGCGCAAGCATCTGCGCCGCCGGCCGGAGGCGAACCCGTTCCGGCTCTACGCCGAGGTGCTGGCCGAGCACGCCGCGCGATTGATGGAGGAGGACGAGCTCTTTTATCACGTGTACGCCTTCCACACGACCCGCCAGATCGGCGCCAATTACGAGCTGCTGGGCTCCTATCTGCGCTGGGTCGAACGCCACGGAGAGGCGGGGCTGGAGCCGATCGCCGAGGACTGCGACCGCGTCGCCGCGGGCGCGAAGGCGCTGCAATTCCAGCTCGCGCGCATCGCCGGTAAACGCAAATCCGAGCGCGCCGCCGAGACGGTGGCGGGGCTCGCGCGCAACTATGATTCGATCATGGATGCGCTGACCGCCCGCTTCGGCTGACCATGGCGCACGCCTCCCCCGGGTGCGGCCCGGCATCGGCGTGGAGCTTCACCCGGACCGAACCCGGCGCCGCGGCAAGCCCGGCCGAACTCCCCGACACGCTCCTCTGGCGGCCCGCCGAAGTGCCGGGCACTGTGGCCGGCGCGCTGCGTGCCGGCGGCTTCGGCGACGAAGCGATCCCGGCGCCGGACGACTCGGATTTTTGGTTTCGCGCCGATTTCGACGGCTCCGGCCGCGACACGCTCCGCCTCGACGGGCTCGCCACCATCGCCGAGGTCTGGCTCAACGACGAGCGACTGCTGGTGTCGGAAAACATGTTCGTGGCGCACCGGCTGGAACTCGCGACCGCGCCGCGCAACAGGCTCCACATCTGCTGCCGCAGCCTGACCGCCTGGCTCGCCGCCAAGCGGGGCCGCGCGCGTTGGCGGCCGCGCATGATCCAGCCGCCGACGCTGCGCCATGCCCGCACCACGCTGCTCGGGCGGATGCCGGGATGGTGTCCGCCGCTGCCGCCGGTCGGACCGTGGCGATCGGTCGTCATCGAACCGGTGCGGCCCGGCCATCCGCGCCCGGCCTCGCTCGATCTGCGCACCGCGATCGACGGCGCCGAGGGTGTGGCCATGATCGCCGTCACGCTGGACCAGGAAACCGACACCGATCCGTGGCTCAGCGTCGGCGCCGTCGACGTGACGCTGGAGCGCACCGGCCCGCGCGCCTTCGCCGGCGCCGCGCGCATCGCCGAGGTGCGGCGCTGGTGGCCGCACACGCACGGCCTGCCGCATCTCTACCGGGCGCGCCTCCGGATCGGCGAGGCGGAGATCGCGCTGCCGGGGCTCGGCTTCCGCACCCTGGCGGTCGATCGCGGGGCGGACGGCGCCGGCTTCGCGCTTCGCGTCAACGATGCGCCGGTGTTCTGTCGCGGCGCCTGCTGGACCACCCCCGACCTGGCCCGCCTGCCGGGCGCGCGCGCCGATTACGAGCCGTTGCTGATGGCCGCCCGCGACGGCGGCATGAACATGATCCGCGTGCCCGGCACGATGGTCTATGAAACCGACGCCTTCTTCGAACTGTGTGACGAGCTGGGCCTGATGGTCTGGCAGGACGCCATGCTCGCCAATTTCGACTATCCCGGCGACGAGAGCTTCCGCGCCTCGCTCGGTGCCGAGATCAGCGCAATTCCTCGCGCGCACCCGCCCGCGCGCCAGCCTCGCCGTGTTCTGCGGCGGCAGCGAGGTGATGCAGCAGGCGGCGATGATGGGACAGAAGCCCGCCGCCTGGACCGACGGGCCGCACACGACGTTGATCCCTGAAATCGCCGCCGCGTTGCGGCCCGACGTCGCCTATGTGGAGAACAGCCCGTGCGGCGGCGATTGGCCGTTTCTGCCGAACACCGGCGTCACCCACTATTACGGCGTCGGCTGTTATCAGCTGCCGCTCAGCGACGCGCGGCGCGCCGATGTGCGCTTCACCTCGGAGACGCTCGGCTTCGCCAACGTGCCGTGCGCGCGCACCGTCGCCGAGCACCTGCCGGTGTCCTCGATCACCGATCCGCGCTGGAAGGCGGCGACGCCGCGCGATGTCGGCGTCGCCTGGGATTTCGAGGACATCCGCGACCACTATCTGCGCGAGCTGTTCGGCGTCGATCCGCAGGCGCTGCGCTATGAGGATTTCGAGCGCTACCTCGATGCCTCGCGGGCGGTGAGCTGCGTGGTGATGGAAGCAACCTTCGCCGAGTGGCGGCGCGTCGGATCGGCCTGCGCCGGCGGCCTCGTCTATCAGCTCTCCGATGTGCGGCCGGGCGCCGGCTGGGGCGTGATCGACTCGCTCGGCCGGCCGAAGCCCGCCTATCACGCGCTCCGCCGCGCCTTCCGCCCGCGTCAGCTGGTGATTACCGACGAAGGGCTGAACGGTCTGCATTTTCATGTCCTGAACGAGACCGCAAGCCCGTTGCGCGCGCGCCTCATGATGCGGTGTCTCCGCGACGGCAGGGTGCCGGTGCGTGAGGCGCAGCACGAGATCACGCTGGCGCCGCGCGCCGCGGCGATGATCCGGGGCAGCACGTTGCTGCCCGAGTTCTTCGATCTCGCTTATGCCTACCGCTTCGGCCCGCCCTTCCACTCGGTGACGACGGCCCGACTGGAAGATGCCGAGACCGGCGCGTTGATCGCCGATGCCGCGCACTTCACCCGCAAGGCGCTGCCGCCGCGTGAGAACCTCGGCCTTCGCGCCGAGCTGGTCGGCGCGGGCGACGACCACTTACTGGTCCTTGCGACCGATGCCTTCGCGCAATTCGTCCACATCGAAGACCAGCACTGGCGCGGCGAGGACGACTGGTTTCATCTGCCGCCGGGGGCCGAGCGCCGCGTCCGGCTGCTGCCCTTCGTCCCCGGCGCGCCGGCGCCGGAGGGCGAGATCAGGGCGCTGAACCTGGCCGGCGCCGTCACCTACCGGACCCGCCCATGACCCCGATCACCTTCTCCGGCTGCACCGGCTGGCTGCACGAGCCGCCGCCGGATCGGCGCTCGAAACGCGGCGTGGTGCTCTGCGCACCGCTCGGCAATGAAGCGTGCAACGCCTATCGGCCGCTGCTCGCGCTGGCCGAGATGCTGGCCGCCGAGGGACTGCCGACGCTTCGCTTCGACTATCCCGGAACCGGCGATTCGACCCTGGAGGACGAGGCGGGGCCGGAAGAGTGGACGCAGAGCATCATCGCCGCTGCCGCCTGGTTGCGCCGGCATGGCGGCGTCGAGGAAGTGGCGCTGTGCGGGCTTCGCGCCGGCGCCCTGCTCGCCGCCCGTGCGGCCTCGCGGGTGGAGCATCTGGTGGCGCTGGCGTTGCTCGCCCCGGTCGTCACCGGGCGCGCCCTGGTCCGCGAAATGGTCATCACCGCGCGTACCTGGGACGCGATGTGGATGGTCGAGATGCCGACCGAGGCGGACGGCTGGTTCGAGGCCAACGGCTGCCGCATGTCGGTCGCCGCCAAGCAGGCGCTGGAGGGGCTCGATTTGCGCCGGCTGGAGGTGTGCGGCGCGGCGCGCGCGCTGCTGATGGAGCCGGGAGAAGCGCCCGCCACCCGGGCGTTGGCCGATCGGTTGACGGCGTTGGGGACGGCGGTGGAGCGCCGGCCGTTCCCCGGCTACGAGGCGTTGATGGCGGACGCGCTGGAGAACGAGATCCCGCGTGCCGCCTTCGGGGATGTATCCACCTGGCTCGCCGTCGGCGCCGAGCCCGCCGTCGCGCCGGCGCACCCGCCTTCAGCCG
Organism: uncultured Pseudomonadota bacterium; assembly: GCA_963762525.1. Classification (GTDB taxonomy): domain Bacteria; phylum Pseudomonadota; class Alphaproteobacteria; order Acetobacterales; family Acetobacteraceae; genus DATFDN01. The sequence goes on along the minus strand of CAVXKT010000002.1, from coordinate 612,898 downwards.
CTCATCTCGAGCTCGGCGGCGCGATCGAGACCGTGGTCCGCTTCGGTCCCGCCGACGCGCTGGTGGGGGTGCTGTGTCGGCCCGCCGACCGGCTGCCGCGACTGGCGGTGTTGATGGTCAACACCGGCGGCCATCCGCACACCGGCCATTCGCGCCTTTCGGTGACGTTCGCCCGCCGGCTCGCCGGCATGGGCATCGCGTCCTTGCGCATGGATGTCTCCGGCACCGGCGATGCCGACTTGGCGACCGGCACCACCACCGACGCCTATGGCAGTCGGGTGCGCGACGATGCGCGGACGGGTCTGCGCTGGTTGGCGGCGCGCTGCGGCACCGGGGTCGCGGTGCTCGGGCTTTGCTCGGGTGCGCATGTGGCGTTGCACCTCGCGCCCGAGCCGGAGTTGCGCGGCCTGGTGCTGGTGAACCTGCAAAAGTTCCTCTGGCGGGACGGGATCGCGCTCAAGGTGGTGCAGCGCGCCACCAAGCGTCCCACCGAGTTCTACAAGCGCGGGCTGCGCAGCCTCGCCACCTGGCGACGGATGCTGCGCGGGGAGGTCGATATTCTCGGCATCTCGCGGACCCTCGCCGGTCGGACCGCCCGGCGGCTGCGGGCGACGGCCGAGCCGCTGTTCGCCGCCGTCGGCAGGCCCGGCCCGCATGGCATCGTGCACGGCTGGTTCCGCGATCTCGCACGGCGGAAGGTTCCGGTCGCCTATGCGCTCAGCTTCAACGACCCCGGCCTCGACGAGCTGGAGGAGTATTTCGGCGTCGGCGGCGCCGGCTTGCGGCGGCTCGGAAACGTCGGCGTGCACCGGCTGGAGAACGCCGATCACACCCTGACGCATCGGCAAGCACGCGAGGAGCTGTTCGCGATCATCACCGAGCTGCTCGACACCGTCGCCGAGCCGCGCGCGGCGGAACCGTGCCCGGAGCGTCGGGCCGCGTAGGGCGGATTGTTTCGGGCGGACTGCCTCACCGCTCATCGCCGCGAAAGATCCGTAGGGGCTGACGCAAGCTTAGCCAAACGGCAAGGTTTGGGCTGGTGTTTCGGTTGTATCTTCTGCAAAGCCTGACCCATTGGGCGGAACTCAGGCCAGCTGGATTTGCAAAAGTCTTGATTTATGACGCGGTGGGCAAGACCTACTTCGGCTGTGGTTTACCGTCGGTCGTCGTGCGGGGAGTTGGTGGAGCGGGAAGCGCCTGCCTTAAGGCGCTTAAGTGCTCCCCCAGCGTTGCGTCCAGTCGCTCGTAAAGCAGGCGGTCGAACGCTGCGGCGCTGCCGCTGCCCTGCGCCTGCTGCAAGGCATCGAGATAGGCAACGCGATCCTGTGGCCGCACCGCAATTGGCGGATAGCCGCCGCGAAGCAGAATGAGGTTCATCAATAACCGGCCTGTCCGTCCGTTGCCGTCTTTGAAGGGATGGATGCTGACAAGCTCGCGGTGGGCGTCAAAGGCCGTCTGCGGCGTGATCGGCATCGTGCGGAGCCAGTTTGCAAAATCGCCCATGCGCGCCGGAATCTCCGCTGGTGTCGGGAAGTAATGCTTGCCGGGCGGTGTGTCGGTCAGCACATAGCGAACCGTGCGGGCGTATTGTCCGGCTTCGTCGGGATCGGAGCGCTGCATCACGAGCCGGTGCAAATTGCGCAGGTCGGCTTCCGTCAGCGGATCGGTCTGCCGCGCAAGTGAGCGAACATATTGTAACGCTCCGAAGTGATCGACCGCTTCGAGGTGATCCTTGAGCGGCTTGCCGCCTATCGTGATGCCATTCTCGATAACAAGCGTCGTCTCTACTGCCGTGAGGGTGTTGCCTTCGATTGCGTTGGATGTGTAGGTGAGTTCGATATCTTGAGTGTGTTCAAGGCCGCTCAGCCCATCAGGCGTGCGTCCGCGAAGCCGGTCAAGCTCGGCTTTTTTGGCGGTGATCTGCTCTAAAAGTGCGTCCTCGGTCATAGGCGAATTGTAACATAGTAATGAGCCGAAAGCTACGCGACGGCAGCAAACCGCGCGTCTCGGATACGTTTCATATGTTTTGATTTCTGCATACGACCAGTCGTGCCATTTCATGGCGGACCTACTAACCTACGGGGGCTTTTACGACCGTAAAGGATGACCAGGATGGAACCGAAAGTGGACCCGACAATAGTCAGCACGTTGATTATTTCCTCTGCTATCCTAGTTGGTATTGGTTTAGTTTCAGCATCAGTTGTAATGTTTTTGATTGGAAGGTCCGCCTACATTTCTGGTGCTGCTCCCGAAGCCGCGCGTTCGTTTGGCCTCGTCTTTCAGGCCCTTCCATCCATGACGACAATAGTGTTCATTGTCTTGGCTACCGCGACTCTGACAGCAATGGGTTTCTTACCGCAGAGCGGTTGCGTCGCGATTTTCAGCAGCATCGCTTCCTACGTTCTTGGTTCCGAGACCCAGAAACGGCGAGAGGCTCAAAAGTCTTGAATTTCGGGACCCGCTTCAGCCATGCCTTCGCTTTGAAGGCCGCTTGCGAAAGCACGGTGAGCAAAAGCGGCAAAGGGACGCCCTACAGCCTGCCTTTCGGGTTCATTCAATCGCCTGTCCTGGCTTCGCTTTCCCTCGCCATGTCCTACTTGGGAACGGCTCTGGCCGCCACGCATCACGGCAGCCTGGCGCTGTCGGTCTACATGGACGACATCCTGATATCGGGTGATGACGCGTCCGCCTTAAGCGCCGTCAGGTCAAAGCTCGAAGCCGCTGCTGCACGGTCAGGATTTGAGTTTCATCCGAGGAAGAGCGTCGGCCCCGCCTCGGCGCTGGAAGTGTTCAACCTCACTCTGTCCCACCTCAATCTCGAAGTGTCGGCTACACGCCTGGCTGAGTTCGAAGCCGCCGTCCTGGCAGGCGACCCGGCCACTGTCGCCGGAATTCTGGGATATGTCGGCACGGTGAATACCGACCAAAGGGCCTTGCTCGCAGGACTGTAGGCACGTGCTTCTATGAGGCTGAGTCTGATGCGGCGTAGCCTGCATTAAGCTGATTACATAATGGCGATTATCGCTTGCACCTCAAAAGGCGGTCATTCCTCTTTGCCCTCCTTTGCCACCTGAGCGCGGAATGCCGCCGCGCTCTTGAGCAATTGCTCGACCTCCTCGGAAGTCCGGGCCTCCGCTTCCACGTCCCCAAACTTCAACCGCGCTTTCCGCCCGGCGCGGCCTGCAAACCATCCAGTGACCGCCGCTGTGATAATGCCGATGGCTGGCGGGCCGAGATGCTGGATCGCAAATTCAGCAAGATGGTATCCATGAGCTTCAACCGAATCGAAGGCTATCGCACGTTGGGAGTAAGCAATCCCTGCTGCCCTTAGCGCGCCGCCGAAGGTTGCCAGTTCTTGCTGAAAGCCAGGGTCATTAGGCGGAGGATCGTCAGGGGCGCTCCCCAATTCGATTTCGAGTTCGCCCGTCTCCAGCCTCCGCTTCTTGTCGAGCGCGGCATTCCGCGCGAAGCTGGTGGCAAACATCGCCTCGACTTGCTTCTGCTGCTCGGGTGTTAGCGGAGCCATTCGATCTCCCTTTGCCGTCGGTCCTGGTTGCGGGCCTGCTCGTCAAAACTCGCCATTCGCCAACGCTTCGCGCAGCACCTTCTCGACGCGGGCAGCTCGGCCATGCTTACAAAACAAGCTCGCGATGCAAACCAGGCGAATGATCCCCAGGCCAGGGCGGCAACGGTTTTCTTGAAGCCCGCCGATTGCCGGTCCTGGTGTGCCGTGAGAAACGCAACATGCGCCCGTGGGAACCCGGCAGCGTCGGTCAGCTCGTAAATCGCCTGCTGGCGTCGGTCGGTGATCGCGCCATCTGTGCAATGCCGGCCGCTTTGCGTACACGTTGTTGCGGTGCAGCATGGGAATTGTGTACACGGTTTCGGGGTGCGCAACCCGGGTTGTGTACACGGTTTCGGGGTGCGGACCCGGGGTTGTGTACGCGGTTTCGGGGTTGCGGGCGCCGTCGTGTACGCGCTCGCCCCGGTGGACTGCCCCCATTTGTGAGACACGGAAATCAGGTACCCCGGCCATCCGCCCCCGGCCGGCGGAACCGCCGCGCCCCGGGCGGACGCCGGAGGAGCCGCTCCCGCCTCAGAATCGCCGCTCGAAGACCGTTACCACGTCGCCCGGTTCGAGCGCGGTCTGCCGCGTGGCGCGGCCCTCGACAGCCTGCCCATGGTCGGAGCGCACGACGGCGGCGACGTCGTCCACGGCGCGATAGGTGAAGCCGCCGGCGAGCGCGACCGCCGCCAGCACCGTCATTCCCGGCTGATAGGCGAACTGGCCGGGCTTGTTGACCTCGCCGAGGACGAAGATCGGCCGATAGCCCGTGACCTCCACCGAGACCGACGGGTCGCGTTCCAGCCCGGCGCGCACCAGGCCGCGCGCGATCGTCTGCTCCAGCCCGGCGGGCGGCAGTCCGGCCGCCGGCACGCTGCCCAACATGGGCAACGCCAAGCGTCCGCTGTCGCCGACCCGGAACTCCCCGGTCAGCGCCTCGTCGCCGACCGTGATGATGCGCACCTGATCGCCCGGCCCGAGCCGATACCCGGCCGCCGTCGGCGGCAACCCCGGCAGGCCGCGCACCGGCGAGCACGCCGCCATCAGCGCGCAGAGCGTCAACGGGGGCGGAATGCGGACGCGTGCCATACGCCCATCCTCGCGCAATCCCTTTTCCGAAGGGTTAACGCGCACGCTTTAGCATTCTGTTCACTCTCTCGCGCGATGATGGCGGGGCGAGGCCGGCGGGGCAAAACGCCCGCGCCGCATCCGGGGGATAGATGCTGGATACGTCCGCCGCACCGGCTGCGGCCCCACCGCCCCGGCGCGACGCCGCCGAGCGGGCGGGCCGGGAAGCCCCCGGGATGTCGAATCAGGCCGCTATGGCCCTGCTGCGCCGACGTGCGCTGCCGATCGCGCTGTGCGCGGTCGCGATCCCCGGTCTGGCGGTGGTCGCGCTGCGCCGGACCACGCCGCTGTTCACCGCCAGCGGCACCGTCTTCTACGACCCCAACGAGTATAAGCCGCACGAATTGCAAAGCATTTTACGCGCCGACCCGACCACGCAGGCCACCATGGCGAGCCAGGCCGAGGTGCTGCGCGGCCTGCAGGGCATCGAGCGCGTCGCCGACCAGTTGCGGCTCTACGAGATGGCGGAGTTCAACCCGGCACGCCGCCAGCCGGGCCGCCTCTCCCGGCTGATCGCGTGGCTGCGGCCGGGCATCGGCCTGAGCCCCCCGGCGCCCCCCGACCCGGCGGCGGAGCCGGCGCGCAACGCCGTGCTGCTCGCCGTCCAGCAGGCGCTGGACGTCCGTCCCGTCACCGGGGCGCGGGTTCTGGAAATCTCCTTCACCGCCGCTGATCCGGTGCTCGCCGCCTCGGTCGTGAACCGGCTGGTGGACGTCTATATCCGCGACCAGTTGGCGGCCAAGTTTCGCGCCGTGCAGCGCGCCCAGGATTGGCTGGAGGGCCGCGCCGCCGAGCTGAAGCGCGAGGTCCGCACGGCGGAGGATCGCGTCGCCGCCTACCGCGCCCGCGAGGGCATGGTGAGCGGCATGCATGCCGGGCTCGACGCCGAGCAGATCAGCACGAGGCAGGAGAGTTTGGCCCGCGCCCGGAGCGATCTCGCGCAGGCCGAGGGGCGGCTGGATGCCGCCCGCGCCGGCGCCGGCGCGGCGGCGCAGGCGGCGGTGGCGCCGAGCGTGGTGGAGGCGCAGCAGCAGCTCGACGGGCTGGTGGCCCAGCTGCATTCGCTGCTGGTCCGGCTCGGCCCGAACCATCCCGACGTACGCGCCGCCCAGCGCGGGATCGAGCAGGCGCAGCACGCCGTCGAGGCCGCGCGCGCGCGCGTCGTCGGCGCCACCGAGGCCGAATTGGGAGCGGCGCGGGCCCGCGTCGCCGCGCTCGAACAGGACTTGGCGCAGGCGCGCACGCAGTCGGAAAACCAGGCCGAGGCGCAGATTCCGCTGCGCGAGATCGAGCGCGACCTGGACGCCTCGCGCACGCTGCTGCAATCGGTGCTCGACCGGCTCCAGGAAACCCGCCAGCAAGCGGCGGTCGAGAGCGCCGACGCGCGCGTGCTGTCGCTGGCGCTGCCGCCCGCCTGGCCGAGTTTTCCGCGCACCGCGCCGACGCTTGCCGCCGCCGCAGTGTCCGGCGTCGTGCTGGGGCTGCTGGTCGCCTATCTGTTCGAGCTGGCCGACACCTCGTTGAAGAGCGGCGAGGAGGTGCGCGTCCATCTCGGCCTGCCATGCCTCGCGCTGATCCCGCATGTGGCCAAGCGGGCGCTGCGCTGGATGCCGATCACCGAATACCTTGCGCACAAGCCGACGACCCCGTTCGCCGAGCAGATCAGGGGTCTGCGCGCGGGGCTGTGGGGGCGGGAACGGCCGCGCACCATCGCCATCGCCGCCGCCCGGCCGTCGGAGGGCAAGACCACGGTCACGCTGGCGCTCGGCCGCTCGGCGGCGCTGAGCGGGGAGCGGGTGGTGGCGATCGACTGCGACCTCCGCCATCCCTCCTTCGCCCGCCTGATCGGCGGCGAGGCGGAGCCGGGATTGGCCGACGTGCTGCGCGGCAACGCCCGATTGGAGGAGGTGATCCGCAAGGATCACCTGACCGATCTGGCGTTCATCCCGGCCGGGCGGGGCGGGCCGGAGACGCTCGGCCTGTTCATGTCCGAAAGCATGGGGCGGCTGCTGCAAACGCTGCGCCAGGACTATGAGCTTGTGCTGATGGACGCGCCGCCGGCGCACGCGATGACCGATACCCGCATCATCGCGCAGATCGCCGACGTCACCCTGCTCTGCGTGCGCTGGCGGGCGACGCCGCGGGCGGTGGTGCTGAACGCCGTGGAGCTGCTGGAGGCCGCCGGGGCGACGCTCGCCGGCGTCGCCCTCTCCCGCGTGGACGCGCGTGCCCATCGCCGGTCCGGCGCACCCGACGCCGAGGCGTGCCATCCGCGCTACCGCCACTACTATCGGGACTGAGGCGATGGCCTCGGCGCTGGTTGCTCCCCGCCGCTCTGCTGCTTTGGCCGGCCTTGTGGAACGGCTATCCGCTGGTGTTCTCCGATACCGGCACGTACCTGTCGCAGGCGCTGAACCACTATCTCGGCTGGGATCGGCCGGTCTTCTACAGCTTCTTCCTGCTCGGCCTGCATCTCGGCCTCACCACCTGGCCGGCGGTCGCGGGGCAGGCGCTGCTCGCGGTTTGGATACTCGCCCTCACCCGGCGCAGCCTCCCGGCGGGAGAGGCCGGCGCGGTTGGCGCGCCGGCCGAGTGCCTCCTGCTTACCCTCGCCACCCCGCTGCCCTGGCTCACCTCGGAGCTGATGCCGGATTTGTTCACCGGTCTTCTGATCCTCGCCCTTGCCCTGCTCGTGCTCGCAGCGGAGCGGCTGCGAATAGCGGAGACGGTCGGCCTCGCCGCCTTGTCCGTCTTTGCCATCACGGCGCATCTGGCGAACTTGCCGATCGCGCTCGGCCTGCTCGCGGTTCTGCTTCCCTTCCGTCGTCGGCTCGGCGCTCGTGCCCCGCTCGGGATGGCCGGGCTCGGGGCCATCGCCGCGCCGGCGGCCGCCGTGCTGGCGCTGTTCGCGGTCAACCTGGTCGGGCGGGGGATTCCGGCGATCGCGCCCTATGGCGACATCTTCCTGCTCGCCCGGGTCATCGAGGACGGGCCGGGGCGCGATGCGCTGGCCCGCGAATGCCCGCAATCGGGTTGGGTCCTGTGCAACTGGCGTGACCGGCTGCCCGAAACCGCCGACGACTTCCTCTGGCGTGAGGACAGCCCGCTGCAACTCGCGGGCGGGCCGAAGCGGCTGCGCGCCGAGGCCGGCGATATCGTGCGCGCCGCGCTGCGCGCCCGGCCGGCGACGGAACTGGCGCGGGCGATGCGCAACGCCGGACGCCAGCTCGCTGTCATTTTCCAGCGGCGACGGCTTGCAGCCCTGGCCCGCAACCGTCACCCCCTGGATTGACCGCGACTTCCCGCGTTTCGAGCAAGCCGCCTACGAACGGGCTCGGCAGACCACCGGCCGGTGGCTGCTGCCGGCCTGGATGGGCGGGCTGCACCGCGCCGCCGCTCTGGCCGGGCTCGGGGTCTCGCTGGCGCTGCTGCCGGGGCTGCTGCGACGGCGAGACCTTCGCGCCGGCCTCATCATCGCCATGCTCGCCGGCCTGCTGGTCAACGCCACCGTCACCGGCGCGCTCTCCGGCCCGCACGACCGCTATCAGAGCCGGGTCATGTTTCTGCCGGTGTTGACAGCGATGCTGGCCATGTCCGACCGCCGCCCGCGATGAGGGCGCGCGACCTCCTGTGGTCCGGTGTCGAGGCGGCGGCTTCGGGCGCCTTTTCGTTCGCCTCCGCCTTCCTGATCGCCCGCCTGGTCGGGCCGGCCGAGATGGGTATCGGCGCCGGTGCCGTTGCAGTGAACGTGATGCTGTGGGTCGGCGTCAACGCGCTGTTCGCCGACGCCATGGTGCAGCGCGTCGCTCTGACCGAGGCCGACACATCGAGCGCGTTCTGGGCCTCCACCCTGGTCGGGTGCGGCGCCGCGCTGGTGCAGGCCGCCGCCGGCTGGCCACTCGCCGCCGCGCTGGATGACCCGCGGCTCGTCGGGATGGCGCTGCTGCTGGCGCTGCCGCTGCCGTTGGTCGGCGCCGCCGGGGTCGTGCAGGGCCGCCTGACGCGGGCGCGCAACTACCGGCTGCTGGCGCTGCGGGCGCTGATCGGGCAGGGGGCCGGCACGCTGGTCGGGGTCGGCGCCGCGCTGCACGGCGCCGGCGCCCGGGCGGTGGTCGGCCAGCAGGCCACCACCTGCGTCCTCGGCGCGTTGGTTCTGCTGGCCGGTGCCCGCTGGCGGCCGTCGCTGTCGTGGCGGTGGTCGGCGATCCGCGAGCTGCTACGGATCGGCGGCCCGCTCACCGCGAGCACCCTGGTCCTGCAAGGCCGCTACCGCGTGTTCGCGCTGCTGATCGGCGCCGTCGCCGGCCCGGCCGTTCTGGGCCAGGTGCATATGGCCTTCCGGCTGGTGGACACGTTGCGCGAGCTGGCGTCGACGGCGATGTGGCGGCTGATGCTGCCGCCGTTGGCGGAACGGCAGGGTGATCCGGCGGCGCTGCTCGCCGCCATCGACCGCATGTCGGGCCTGATCGGGCGCACGCTGTTCCCGCTTTGCGCGCTGCTGATGCTCACCCTGACGCCGCTGACCCGCCTGCTGCTTGGCCCGATCTGGGCGCCCTCGGCGCTGGCGGCGTTGCCGCTGATCGCGCTGACCGCCTGGTTGTTTCTGCAGTTCCCGTCCGGCGTCGCCGTGGTCGCGCGCGGGGCGCCGTATTATGCGCTGCGCGCCAACCTCGCCAGCAGCGCGGCGATGACGGCCGCCGTGCTGCTCCTCAAACCGCAAACTCCCCTTGCCGCGGTGCTGATCTGGCTCGCGGCGCAGTTCCTGATCGCGCCCTACATGCTGGCAACCACGGCGCGGGTTCTGGGATCGCGGCCGCTGCGCCCCTTGCGGGCCGGCTTGCCCGGTTTGCTCGCTGCCTCCCTCGCGACCGTTGCCGGAGCGTTGCTCCTCAACGGGAGCGACATGAGGGCGTCCGATCTCGCGATACGGGGCGCGGTGGTGCTGGCGGCGCTCGGGTCGTGCGCGGCGATCAGCCCGAAGCCGCGCCAAGCGCCTGCCAGATCTTGAGCGGCGTCGCCGGCATGTCGATGTGCGTGATCCCCCTCTCCGCCAGCGCATCGATGAGCGCGTTCATCACCGACGGCAGCGCGCCCGCGCATCCGGCCTCGCCGCAACCCTTGGCGCCGAGTACGTTGGTCTTGCACGGTACCGGATGGCTGGCGAAGCTCATGCGCGGAATCTCAACCGCACGCGGCAGAGCATAGTCCATGAACGAGCCGCTGAGCGGCTGGCCCGTATCGTCATAGACGACGTGCTCGTAAAGCGCCTGGCCGATGCCCTGCACCACGCCGCCATGCGCCTGGCCCTCCACCAGCATCGGATTGACGATGGTTCCGAAGTCGTTGACCATCGTGTAGCGCACCACGTCGGCGACGCCGGTTTCCGGATCGACCTCCACCTCGGCGATGTGACAGCCGTTCGGGTAGGAGAAGGGCGGGCTTTTCGCGACGTGGCTCACCGACAGCGTGCGCGGCAAATCGGCCGGCAGGTCGGCATCCCGCAGCCGCTCCTCCAGGTCCATGATGCCGATGCTGCGATCGGTTCCGGCGATGCGGAAGCGACCGCCGCCGGTGCCTATTTCGAATTCGATGTCGGGCTCGGCGGCCTCCAGCACATGCGCGGCGAGCTTGCGGCCCTGCTCGATCACCTTGTCGGCGGCCTCCCAGATGGCGGTCCCGCTCGCCATCAGCGACTTCGAGCCCCCGGTGCCGCCGCCGGCCAGCAGCTCGTCCGAATCGCCTTGCAGCAGGCGAATGCGCTCGAACGGGACGCCGAGCCGGCTCGCCAGCACCTGGGCGAAGGGAGTTGCGTGGCCTTGGCCGTAATCGAGCGTGCCGGTGATGATCGTCACCGCACCGTCCGGCTCGAAGCGAACGCCGCCCATCTCGGCCGCCGGTGGGCCGGTCACCTCCAGATATTGCCCGATGCCGATGCCGCGCAGCCGACCGCGCTGTTTCGCTTCTTGGCGTCGCGCGGGGAAGCCGGCCCAATCCGCCGCCTGTACCGCCTGATCGAGCAGCGCCGTGAAATCGCCGCTGTCATATACGGTGCCGGCCGGCGTGGTGTACGGATAGGCGTCGTTCCGGATGTGATTGCGCCGCCTGATCTCGGCACGGTCGATTCCCATCTCGCGCGCGGCGGTATCGAGCAGGCGCTCGATGTAGTAGTTGCCTTCGGGCCGACCGGCGCCGCGATACGGCCCGACCGGGCTGGTGTTGGTGAACACCGCCTTCGACGTCACCTCCTGCAGCGGCGTCGCATACACGCCGATCGTATTTTTCACCACGTTGCCGGTTGGCTGCAGCACGGTTCCGTTCGATAGATAACAGCCGATATTGCCATATCCGGTGACGCGCAGAGCCAGGATGCGGCCGTCGGCATCGAGCGCCAGCTCCTGACGGAAATCGTGATCCCGTCCATGGCTGTCGGACAGAAAGCTTTCGGAACGATCGTCGCGCCACTTCACCGGCCGCCCCAACATACGCGCGGCGTGCAGCACGGCGATGTATTCGGGATAGACCGACGCCTTCATGCCGAAGCTGCCGCCGACATTGCCGGTGAGCACGCGGACCTTCTCCACCGGCGCCTTCAGCGGGCCGGCGAGCGCGTTGCGCATCGGGAACGTGCCCTGACATCCCAGGTGCAGCGTCCAGCGCGCGCTGGCGGCGTCGTATTCGCCGATGGCCGAGCGCGGCTCCATCGGGCAGACCACGATACGGCTGTTGCGGATGCGCATATCGACGACATGGGCGGCCCGCGCGAAGGCGGCGGCAACCGTGTCGGCGTCGCCGTGGTGGAAATCGAGGATGACGTTGCCCGGCGTCCCTTCATGCACCAGCGGCGCGCCGGGCGCGACGGCGTCGGCGGCGGTCGTCACTGCGGGCAGCGGCTCGATGTCGGCGATCACCGCCTCAACGCCGTCGCGCGCGGCTTTCGCCGTCTCCGCCACCACCACCGCGAACGGGTCGCCGACGAAGCGCACCTTGTCGGTGGTGAGCGGCGGCTGCACCGGCTTCGGCATGTCCGATCCGTTACGGTTCTTGAAGCTCATCCCCGCGGGCATCGGACCAAGTCCAGCCGCCAACAGATCGGCGCCGGTATAGACGCCGAGCACGCCCGGCATCGCCTTCGCCGCTTCGGTATCGATGCCGCGAATGCGACCATGCGCATGGCTGCTGCGCACCATCACCGCGTAGGCTTGACCGGGCAAATTCAGATCGTCGGTGTAGCGGCCCTGACCACGCAACAGGGTCGGATCTTCCTTCCGTGGAACCGGCTGGCCGACGGCATATTTGGTTTCCGCGAGCATGGCGGTTTCGAATGGTGCGTTCATCGCTCGCCTGGTTCCCCTCGATGTATTTAATCACGGCGGAAGATGGTACGGGCGGGCGATTGGGGCAAGCGGGGCGGGGAGGGAGACGATGCCAAGAGAATTGGACGGCAAGGTGGCCGTCGTGACCGGGGCCGCGTCGGGCATCGGATTGGCTAGCGCCGAGGCGATGTTGGCTGCGGGCTCGCGGGTGGTGATGGTCGACCGCGACGAGGCGGCGCTGAAGGCGCTCCGCAACCAGCACGGCGACGCAGTGATCCCGCTGGTCATCGACCTGCTCGACCCGAAGGACTGCGCGACGCTGCTGCCGAGAGTCCTGGAGCAGGCGGGCCACCTCGACATCTTGCATGCAAATGCGGGTAGCTATATCGGCGGCGACCTGGTCGATGCCGATACCGGAGCCATCGACCGGATGCTGAACTTGAACATTAACGTCGTGATGAAGAATGTGCACGACGCGCTGCCTCACATGATCGAGCGACGGACGGGCGACATCATCGTCACGAGTTCCTTAGCGGCTCATTTTCCAACGCCGTGGGAGCCGGTCTATGCGTCGTCCAAGTGGGCGATCAACTGCTTCGTCCAGACGGTGCGACGCCAAGTGTTCAAGTACGGCATTCGCGTGGGCTCAATCTCACCGGGCCCGGTCATCAGCGCACTGCTCGCGGACTGGCCGCCGGAGAAGCTGAAGGAAGCCAGGGAGTTGGGAAGTCTGCTGGAGGCCAGCGAAGTGGGGAACGTGGTGATCTTCATGCTGACGCGGCCACGGCGCACGACGATTCGCGACGTGGTCATGCTGCCCACCAATTTCGATCTCTAGGGGGGCATCGTCATTGAAGGCGTGAGAAGGAGGCGCACAGCTCGCAGTTCCGCCGTCTCTCAAAACCCATTTGATGCGACGATCCATGCGACGCAGCCGGATCGGGATTGAGCCATACTCTACTGCCCGCGGAATGAGGGCCGTCGCTTCTCCTTGTAGGCGGCGATCCCCTCCTTCATGTCGTCGCTGCTGCGCACGCGCCCGATTTCCCGGCTCGTTGCGACCATGCGCTCGACCGGGCCGACCGGCATGATCTGCGCCGTCAGCCGCTTGAGCGCACCCATCACCAGCGGCGCATGATCCAGCATCTGCTCGGCCATGGCGATCGCTTCGGCTTCGTGCCGATCATCGGCGACGACGCGGTTGACGAACCCCACCTCGTAGGCGCGGCGGGCGGAAATCTTCGTCCCCAGCAGCATCATCTCCATCGCCAGATGATACGGCATGCGCGCGACCAGGCCGCTGATGATGCCGCCGGTTGTTCCGAGCTTCGCCTCCGGGTAATAGAACTGCGTGCTCTCGGCGGCGACAAGCAGATCGGCCATCATCGCCAGCACCAGACCGCCGCCGACGCACCAGCCAGAGGTCGCGCAGATGATCGGTTTGTCGGTGACGAAGCCGACGCCGGGGATGCAGCGCCACAGCTCCGGCAAATCGGAAACGTCGGCGCCGGCGGTGAAGGCGCGCGTGCCGGCGGCGCTCAGCACCGCGACTCGATGTTCGGAGGCGTCGAACGCCAGAAAGGCAATCTGCAAATCCTCCGCCACCGCCTTGGAGATGGCGTTCAATCGCTCCGGGCGATTGATGCGGATGACGGAGACCGCGCCATGCGCAACCACCTCGACCACGCTCATGCTTCGGTTCTCCTGCCGATGACACCGTCCCGGTCAGAGCATGCGGCCATGCGCATCAAACCGGCACGATATGCCCCAAGCCGCTGGCCAGCACCTTCGCCAGGCTCGGCAATCCCGTCTCCGGTCCCAGAATGCAGGCCGCACTCCCCTCCTCTCCGGCGGGGACCGGGGTGATGGCGTTCTCGGTCCCTTCGTAATCCAGCATGGCGGTATAGCAGACCACGTGATGGTTGCACCCGATGTCAAAGCGGATGTTCGCCTCGGCGGTGGTGGGCGTGATCACCGTCCGGCGTGGCAGCGGCTGGTCCCCGAGCCCCAACGGCACGCGCGGAACCACGTCCAGGAGGTAATTGAACAGCCGGTAATCGACGACCGTTCGGTCAAACAGATCCACGAAGGCCTGATCGCCGGTATGCGGCGAGGCGAAGAGGCAGGCGGTCAGACGCCCCGCCGGCAAGCCGCGCGCCAGATCGAGCGCCAAATAGGTTGACAACGCCGCCCCGAGACTGTGGCCGATCACCGTCAACGTGCTCGTCCCGATGGCGCCGATAATGGCCGGCGCGAGAGCGCCGAGCGATGCGCCGGCCGGGGTGATCAGCGTCATCCCCAGATAGATGTTCCAGAAACCCTGCTCGACCGCGACCGGTCCTTGCGCGCTCGGCAGCGCGACCATCGGCTTGTACGGGATTGGCGGGAACCGGCCGTCCTCGATCCATTCCACCAGCCCGTCGGTGCCCCGGATCACCGCCACGAACGCGCCATCGGCGTCGCGCGCGAGGTAGCCGTAATAAACGATCCGGTCCTGGATTTGCAGCGGTCCGGCGGCGAACAATGCGTCATGGCCGTTGATGTAGGCGACGATGGTCCAGCCCGCCGCCTGCAAGCCGGGCGTCGGGGCGGGCGTGAGCGACGCCTGACTGGTGCGGTACATGTCCATCGCGTGCATCGCCAGCAGCCCGTACGACGCGGCCACGCTGTTGGTGAAGGGCATCGCGTCCCCTTTCAGGCGAAGGCTGGATCGACGGGCAGGCGGATGGCGGCGTTTATCCGCCATCCGCTCATTCAGCGGGTCGAAGAACCCTCCCTCAGGTCGCCACGCCCTCAATCACCTCGCCGAAGCGCACCCAGGTCTTGCCGTCCCATCGGGCCGGCTGCAAGGCCAGGCACGGGTAATAGTCGGTCGGGCTCGTGTTCAGCTTGATCCCCGGCAGCAGCACCGGAACCTCCATCTCGTGGATGGAGGTGACGTGCTTCATGACATTGTCGCGGGAGAAATCGCCGTTGCACGCCTCCAGCACCTTCCACATGGAGTAGGTGACGCCGTAGCCGGCGATGTAGCCGCCGTCGGTGATGTCGCCGCCCGGCAGGTATTTCGCCATGAACGCCTTGAAATCCCGCATACCGGGATCGCCGTCCCAAGCGGGATCGGCGGGGTCCTTGAGATACAGTGTGGAGATGATGCCGATGGCGTTCTCCATGCCTGCCGGACGCATCACTGAGCCGACTGATATGGAGACATTGGTCATGAAGAACATCGGCTTCCAGTTCAGGTCGTGCACCTTGCGGATCGCCTGCGCAGCGAATTTCGGCGTCGCCGCCACCAGCAGCGCGTCGGCGCCGGAGTTCTGCAAGTCGGTGATCTGGCTGTCGATGGTCGCGTCCGTAACCTCGTACGTGATGGACTTGGCGATGGTCTTATCCCAGTTGTTGCCGAGGATGTCGCGCACGCCGGTCGGGTAATCCTTGCCGAAATCATCGTTCTGGTAAAGGATCCCGAGCTTCGCTTGAGGATTCTCCTTCAGCATGTATTTCGTGTAGATCTGGGCCTCCGTCCGGTAGGTGGGCTGCCAGCCGATGGTCCAGGGGAACTTCTTGTAGTCGCCCCATTTAGAGGCGCCGGTGGCGACGAACACCTGCGGGATCTTGCGGCTGTTGCAATACCGCTCGATCGCCGAATTGGTCGGCGTGCCCAGCGTGTGGAACAGGAAATCCACCTTGTCCTGCTCGACCAGGCGGCGCACCTGCTCGACGGTCTTCGGCGGGCTATAGCCGTCGTCGTAGGAGATGAAGTCGATCTGGCGGCCGGCGACGCCGCCCTGGTCGTTCACCCAATGGAAGAAACCACTATCCGCCTTGCCGACGGAACTATAGGCCGAGGCGGGACCGCTATAAGGCATGGTGTTGCCGATCTTGAGCGGCGCATCGGCCGCCCTGGTCACGACGGACCGCCGGCGCTGCGAGGAACGCCGCGCCGGACGCAAGAGCAGTTCTTCTAGTGAGCATCTGACCTCCCGTGTGCCATCCCGAGGAGCGGCTCGGGATCGGTTCAAAGTTTGCAGGCCGGGAGAAACCCGCGCAAGCGCGCCGGGCTCGGTCGCTAGCCGGTCGAAGCGGGGCCGGCCCTTAGGGCATCGGCGCCCGCCCGCGGCACGTCATCAGGTCGTATGCGTGCAGGCCGCGGCCGGCGGCGCGGTCAACCCTGCGAAGGCCAGAGCGGAACCACCAATCCCGCCGATAACCATAAGCGCGAGAGCGATGCGTTTGAACATCGAAAACCTCCTGGGTTTGCCGGTTGAAGCTTAGCCCGCGCCGGTCGGGCGTTCTTCTCAACTAGCCGCGAGAGCTCTGCGACCCAAGCTCAGGATGCCGCCACGCCCTCGATCACCTCGCCGAACAGTACCCAGCTCTTGCCGTCCCAACGCGCGAGTTGCATCGCCTGGATGGGCCGGAAGTCGGTGGGGGAGGTGTGGACCTTGATCCCGGGCAGCACGGTCGGAATTTCCAGATTTTGGATATTGGCGGCCTGCTTCATGATGTTCTCGCGCGAGAAATCGCCGTTGCACGTCTCAAGGACATGCCGCAGGCCATAGCTGAGCGTAAAGCCGTAGATATAGCCGGTATCCTTCACGTCGGCCCCGGGCAGATATTTGTCCATGAACGCCTTGAAGGCCTTCATGCCGGTGTCGTTGTTCCAGGTCGGATCGGTCGGGTCCTTGAGGTATTCCGTGCTGAGCAGGCCGACTGCATTCGCCGGTCCCGCCGGGTCCATCACCGTGCCGACGGAAATCGAGACGTTGGTCATGAAGAACATCGGCTTCCAGCTCAGGTCGTGCACCTGCCGGATCGCCTGGGCGGCGAATTTCGGGGTCGCGGCGACCAGCAGCGCGTCGGCGCCGGACTCTTGAGCGAGACGATCTGGCTGTTGATCGTCGGGTCCGTCACCTCGTAGGTGATCGACTTAACGACGGTCTTGTTCCAGTTGGCGCCGAGCACGTCGCGCACGCCCGCCGGGTAGTCCTTGCCGAAATCGTCGTTCTGATAAAGTATCGCGAGCTTGGCGTCCGGCTTCTCCTTCAACAAGTATTTCGTGTAAATCTGCGCTTCGGTCCGGTAGCTCGGCTGAAAGCCCATCGTCCACGGGAATCGCTTAGGGTCGTTCCACTTGCTCGCCCCGCGTCGCGACGAACAGTTGCGGGACTTTGTGCTGGTTCAGGTAGCGCTGAATGGCGGAGTTGGTGGGCGTGCCGATCGAGCAGAACATGAATGCCACTTGTTCCTGTTCCACCAGCCGGCGGACGTCCTCAACCGTCTTCGGCGGGCTGTAGCTGTCGTCGAGCGAGATGAAGTTGATCTTGCGCCCGGCCACGCCGCCCTGATCGTTCAGCATTTTGAAAAAGCCCGCGTCCGCCTTGGCGATCGAGGCATAGGCGGAGGCGGGGCCCGAATAGGCGTCGGTGTTGCCGATCTTGATCTCGGTCGCAGTGACGCCCGGGGTAGCGTCCGCCGCCTGCGCAGGCAGGCGCGTGGCGAGGGTTGCGGCCACGCCGCCGGTGACCGCCGCTCGTCTCGTGATCATCGTGGTTCTCCTCAGATCGAGAGCGCGACGCCGTCATGTCCGGGATCGGCGCCGCCGTCCAATCCGAATTCGCCGATGCGGATACCGTGCACGGCGGCGAAGCCGAACGTTTGCGGATTGCGGACGACCTCGTAGCCTTCCGCCTCCAGCTGCCGGGAGACATAACGCGGAATCCGATTGGAGATGTCGAGGACATTGCTGGTCGCCGAGAAGCGCGGCGCGCTGACCGCCTCGGTCATCGTCATGCCGAAATCAAGCACGTTGAGAATGGCCTGCAGCACGCCCATCGCGATTTGCGTCGCCCCCGGGGCGCCGATCACCAGGCACGGGGCATCGCCACGGAAGACGATCGAGGGGCAAATGGAGGAGAAACGCGACTTGCCCGGTGAGATCGACCCGGCGCGGCCCGGCCGCGGATCGAACACGCCCATGCAGCCGTTATACATGAACCCGAGCCCCGGCGTGACAACGCCGGACGGCATTCCCAGCGAATGCGTCATCGACACGCAAGCGCCGTCGCGATCGACTACCGAAATGTGCGTGGTGTCCTTGGCGGGAAGTGCGGCGCTGAATCGCTCGACCTCGGCGCGCGCGCCATCGCGGATGTCGCCGGCCAGCCGGGCGGCGTAAGCCTTTCCGGTCAGTTCCTCGACCGGGACGGCGACGAAGTCGGGATCGCCGATGCGGCGATCCTTGTCGATGGTCGCCCGCTTCATGACCTCGGCGACTACCCGCAGAAAATCCGCCGAGTTGTGGCCGAGCGCCCTGAGGTCGAAGTGCTCGAGCATGTTCAGCATCTCGATCAGCATGATGCCGCCGCCCGGCGGTTGGTTGGTCGCGATCCGCCAGTCGCGATATTCGCCCCACAGCGGCGCGCGCCGGAGCGGACGATAGTTTCGCAAATCCTCAGCCGATAGCAGGCCGCCATGTTCGCGCATGTCGGCGGCGATCAGCCGCGCGATCTCGCCGCGATAGAAGACCTCGGCGCCGCCGGCGGCGATCCG
The DNA here is from genome assembly GCA_963762525.1 of uncultured Pseudomonadota bacterium. Classification (GTDB taxonomy): domain Bacteria; phylum Pseudomonadota; class Alphaproteobacteria; order Acetobacterales; family Acetobacteraceae; genus DATFDN01. Next base: position 594,340 of record CAVXKT010000002.1, on the reverse strand, counting down.
CCGCAGCACGGCGGCGTAATCGGCATTGCGGACCAGTTCGCCGACCCGCTTCGGCGCGCCGTCGGGGCGGCAATAGAGGGCGCGCGCGGCCGGCGTGAAGGCGATGCGGTCGCGGCTGCCCACCCGGCCCATCGTGCCCTCCTCCGACCAGAAGAAGTGCACGTGCGGGCGGACGATCCAGCCGGATTCGGCCCAAGCGATCGCCGGCTGAACGATCTCAGGCCACGGCAGCTTACCGAACTGCCGATGCGCCTCGTCCCAGGCGGCCAGGCTCGCGGGCACGCAGATCGACTGATATCCGACGTCGTTGACGCTGCCTTCGAGGATGAAGCCGTAGCCGTCGCGCGCTTCCGACAGGATCAGCTTCTCCCACATCTCCGCTCGCGCGGCACCGGGCGCGGGGGAATGGAAGTCGATGTAACCATGAAAGCCCCGCGCCGGCAGGTAGAGCCCCAGACTGCCGAACCCGGCGATTCCCGCCATCAGCGGATCGACGACGCTTTGCACCAGCGCGCAACCGATCGCCGCATCGACCGCGTTGCCGCCGGCGCGCATGATCTCGATGCCGGCCTCGGCCGCCTCCGGTTGAGGCGCGCAGATCATCGCGGTTCCCGACGACATGACCACTCAGGCGGCTTCCGCCGACGCGCCGAGCTCGGCGAGGCGCGGCGCCACCTCGCGGGCGAACAGGCGGATGTTCTCCACCGCATCGCGGTGCGAGAGCGTCCCGCCCTGTCCGAAGAACAACAGATGCCCGAAGCCGCCCATGCGCATGTTGAAGTCGCGGAGCTGGGCGAACACGTCATCGGGCGTGCCCGCGAATACGGTGTCGGTCGCCATCAGCGCCTCCACGCTGGCGTTCGTCACATCGACCGGCCGGCCATCGCGATCGGCGACGAAGCCGACCCGCTTCGGCCCGGCCTTCAGCGCCGCGACGTTGGCGGCGATCGGATTGTATCCGGGCGGATTCTGGAACGGCTCGTACGACGATCGGCGCAGTGCGCACATAGTCCGGCGATCTCGTCGGCGCGGCGCAGTCCCTCGGCCGCGATTATGCCCGACGCCGATCACCCCGGCATAGGCGAGCCGGTCCGGTCCCGCGTGCCAGCCGAGCTCCCGGGCACGCTGGCGGTAGGCGTCGAACATCGGCTTGGCGACCCCGCCGGAGAGCAGGGTTCCGACCACATGGCCGCGTTCCGCCGCCGCACGGCCGGTGCCGGCGCTGAGCCCGGTCATCCAGATCGGCGGCGTCGGCTGCTGGATCGGTCGCGGCCAGACATTGACCGAGCGATAATGGTAAAATTCGCCTTCCCATGAAAACGGGCCGTCGGTCGTCGATAGCGCTTTGAGGATCAGGTCGTGCGCCTCCCAGTAGCGGCGCATCAGCCGCGCCGGATTGGAGTTGGCGGGCTGAATTTCATAGGGCGCCCCCTTCACCAGACCCAACTCGGTCCGTCCGCCGGAGAGCACATCGAGCCACGCCGCCTCCTCGGCGACGCGCACCGGATCGGGGCGATTGGCGATCGGATTGCCGAGCGAAAGGAGGCGCGCGCGTTTCGTCTCCCGCGCAATGACCGCGAGCGCCATCGGCACCGAGATGGTCATGCAGGTGGCCGTGCTGTGGTGCTCGTTCACCATGATGTCGAGCCCTTCCTCGTCGCAGAGGCGGAACTCGTCGAGATAGCGGTTGAGGAGATTGCCGGCAGTCGCGGGGTCGATCTCGCCGCTCGGCAGCACCACGCGCAGGCTGCCGCGCGCCAGCCCGGCCTCCCACGCCGGATGATAGGCCATCTCCGAGAAATACCAGGTGCGCATCTCTATCTCCCGGCAAACGCGGCGATGCGAGCGGCGAATGCGTCCGGCTGCTCCCAATGCGGGAAATGGCCGGCGTCGGCGATCAGCTCCAGGCGCGCATCCGGCAGACACCGCCGCCAGCCCTCGCCATATTCGGGCCTTACCACGCGGTCGCGCTCACCCCAGAGCAGCAAAGTCGGCAGCCGGGCGCGATGCAGCCAGCGATGCAGGCGCGGGTTGTGCATGTAGGGCTTCCAGCCGAACACCAGGAGCGACTCGCGCCCGCGCGCGACTTTGGCGAGCGTCGCGTCGTTGAGCTGCGTGAAATCGACCTTGCCGCGCCCCGGATCGGCCCAGGCCCTTTCCGCCAGCGCGTCCGGGTCAAGCGCGTGCATGTCGAGAATGTCGCGGTCGAGCACGCCGCCCAGCTTGATGCCGAGCGGCGCCGCCAGCACCATGCGGGCGAAGCGTTGCGTGTTGCGCACCGCCATCTCGGCCGCGATCCAGCCGCCAAAGCCGGCGCCCGCCAGCACGGCGTCCCGCAGCTCGAGCGCCGCGGCGAGATCGAGGTAGAAATAGGCGAGATCGTCGATGCCGCCCATCCAGTCGGGCAAATCGCGTTCACCCCAGCCGGGGTGAACGGGCGCGATGACGCGGAAGTGGCGCGCGAGGCGGTCGAGCCAGTCACGGTTCGGCGCCACGCCTTCGCCGGCCTCCAGAAACAGCAGCGGCGGGCCGTCGCCGCGTTCGGCGATCTCCGGCTCGATGCCGGCGAGGGAGACGAGCCGGTTCACGCCGGCGCCATCCGCAAAGTGGTCGAGAGGATATTCGGCAGCACCATCTTCTCGGCATAGGGACTGTCTCGATATTTCGCGAGGAACGCCCGGCTGACCGGCTCCACCCGGGCGGCGTCGGCGGTTTCCAGGCGCACCCCGATGCGCTCCTCCCCCGCTTCCACGACCGCGTTGCCGTCCGCGGTTGCCGATTTGTACCAGCGTGCCTTCGGGCCGCGGATTGAACGGATGAACGCATCATCGCCGACGACCACGACCCAAATGGTGACGGCGTCTTGCGGATGCTCCGCGGGAACCAGCCGCACCTCCCGGGTCCGGCGCAGCAGGCCGAGCGTGTCGGCGTCGAACATCGACATGATCACCCTACCTGCCGGGCCAGCCGCGCCAGATGATGCGCGCTGTCGCCGAACGTGTGCTCGATCACCATGCAGCGGCGGAAATAGTGTCCGACCGCGTATTCCTCGGTCATGCCGATGCCGCCGTGCAATTGGATCGACTGCTGCGAGACGAAGCGCGCCGCCTGGCCATACCCGACCTTCGCCATCGCCACGCTGCGCGCGCGCTCGCCGGCGTCCGGTTCGTCGAGGCTGATCGAGGCGAGCATCGCCATGCTGCGGCCCTGCTCCAGCGACATCAGCATCTCCGCCAGCCGATGCTGCACCACCTGGTTTTGCCCGATCGGTCGCCCGAACTGCTCGCGCGTGCGCGCATAGTCGAGCGTCATTGCGTGCATCGCCTCCATAGCCCCGACCGCCTCGGCGCCCATCGCCGCGATCCCCGCCTCGACGACGCGCTCGACAATCTCGAGCCCCTTGCCGACTTCCCCGAGGACGTCGGCATCGGCGACGGCGACGTTGGTGAGCGACAGCTCGGCCGGCACGCGTCTCGTCGCGCAAGCCGGTGGAGCGTCGCGCCAGGCCGGCCGCCCCGGCATCGACCACGAACAGGGTGATCCCGTTCGGATCGTCGTCGGCGCCGGCGTTGCGTGCGCTCACGATCAGCTTGTCGGCGGCGTCGCCATGCAGCACCACGCTCTTGGCGCCGTCGATGATCCAGCCCGAGCCGCCGCGTTTGGCGGTCGTGCGCACGTCGGTGAGGTCGTAGCGCGCCTGCCGCTCGCCATGCGCGAAGGCGAGCCGCATCCGCCCCTCGGCGATGGCGGGCAGCAGCGCCCGTTTCTGCTCGGTATTGCCGGCAAGGCGAAGCGCGGTTCCGGCCAGCACCACCGTGGCCAAATACGGCTCCAGCGCCAGCGAGCGGCCGAGCGCCTCCATCACCAGCATGATCTCAACCGGTCCGCCGCCGAAGCCGCCATGCTCCTCGTCGAAGGGCAGGCCGAGCAAACCGAGTTCGGAAAAACGCTCCCAGATGTCGGCGCTCCAACCCTGGTCTTCCTTGAGGTAGCCCTTGCGCGCCTCGAACGAATAGCGGTCGGACATGAGCCGATCGACGCTGTCCTTGAGCAGGCGCTGCTCGTCGTTGAGTTCGAAGTCCATCAGAGCCTCAGCACTGCTTTGGTGAGGATGTTCTTCTGTATCTCGTTGGTACCGCCGTAGATCGAGGCGGCGCGCAGCATCAGGTATTCGCCGGCGGACTGTTCCAGCGCGTCGGCCAGCTCGTCCGGTTCGTTGGTCATCGCCGCCAGTTCCTGCGACCAACGCGGCATCGCGAGCGGTCCGCCGACATCCATGGCGAGCTCCGAGGTCGCCTGCAGCAGCTCGGTTCCCTTCACCTTCAGCACCGACGACAACGGATCGGGCCGGCCGTCGCGCTGCTTGGCATGCGCCGAGACGACGCGGAATTGCGTGATCTGCAACGCCTTCATGTCGACCTCGATCTGCGCCACCCGGCGGCGGAAATCGTCATCGTCGATGAGCGGCTTGCCGGCCGCCTTTACTTGCCGCGCCATCGCCTTGGCGGCGGCGATGCGCTCGCGCGACTTGCCCAGGCGCGCGATCCCGGTGCGCTCGTTGCCGAGCAGGAATTTCGCCACGTCCCAGCCGCGATTCTCCTCGCCGACGCGCATGTTCACCGGCACCTTCACATCGTCGAAGAACACTTCGTTCAGATGATGGGCGCCGTCGATGGAGACGATCGGCCGGATGGTGATGCCCGGCTGATTGATCGGCAGCAGCAGGAAGGAGATGCCCTCCTGGCGCTTGGCGGCGTTCGGGTTGGTGCGCACCAGCAGGAAGATCCAATCGGCGTCGTGCGCCGTCGAGGTCCAGATCTTCGAGCCGTTGACGATGTAATGATCGCCCTCACGCCGCGCTGCCGTCTTGAGCGAGGCGAGATCCGATCCGGCGCCGGGCTCGGAAAAGCCCTGACACCACCAGTCGTCGAGATTCTTGGCGCGGGTCAGGAAGCGGCTCTTCTGCTCCTCGGTGCCGAACTGGATCAGCACGGGTCCGATCATGGTGATGTTGAAGGACAGCGGTTCGGGCGCCGGGGCGGCCTGGTTCTCCTCGGTGAAGATCATCCGCTGCACCGGCGTCCATCCGGTGCCCCCGTGCTCGACCGGCCAGGCGGGCGCCGCCCAGCCCTTCTTGTTGAGGATACGCAGCCAGGCGACGATGTCCTGCTTGCGCGCCCGGTGTCCGAGCCGCATCCGCTCGCGAATCCCGGCGGGCAGATGGTCGCGAATGAAGGCGCGGATTTCGTCGCGGAACGCAACCTCTTCGGGCGTGAACCTGAGGTCCATGCTTCCCCTCCCCTGAACGTGCTTGACTGTGGCAGGGGCGAGCGAGGGGGGCAATCCGCCTCAGCCCGCGGCCGCCCACGGATTAATCGCGCCGGTCTCCAAATCGTCGAAGTGTCTTACATTCCGCGTGGCCACCGTTGCCCGCCGGGCGAGCGCGATTCCACCAATCAACGTATCGCGCAAATCAACGCTTCGCCCGACGGACTCGCGTTGCACCGCCAACTCACCCGCGGCTTCGGCCGCCGCGCGGTCCAGCGCTGCAATTCTTCCGGCCAAATCGGTGCGGACCAGTGCGCCGAAGGCCGACTCCAGCCCTCTCCGCCTCCGTCCCGCTGGTAGCCGCGCTATACCCAGCCGCGTCTCGAACACGGTGATGGCGGTCGTCCAGATGCTGGGCGGGGGTTGACGGTTAAGCCACCGGATCACGGCCGAGTTCGGAGGATCCCGCATCAATTCCGCAAGCACGTTCGTATCGAGCAGGATCACTCGCTCAAGTCGGCCGGACGAGGCTGCCAGCCGCGCAGCTCGGGAATGTCCTCGGTCAGGCCGAGGCCGGCGAAACGTTTCGCGATCCGGGTCCCGAGCGGCTCCAAATCCTCCGTCTCTTGCTCCGACGCGGCACGGAGAATTTCGCGTACCAAATCCTCCATGCTCCGGTTTTGCCGTTCGGCACGCGCACGAAGCCGGCGTTTCACCTCTTCGTCCAGGTTACGAACGAGTAGTTGTGCCATCTCTCCAGCCACATTTGCTTGATAGCATGATATCGCCATGAAGGCCGTTGGCAAGAGACCGACGGCTACAACCGCAGCACCGCCTTGCTCAGGATGTTCTTCTGGATCTCGTTGGTCCCGCCGTAGATCGTGCAGGCGCGCAGGAACAGGTATTCGCGCGTCGCGCTCTCCGCAGTTTCGGCGAGCGTATCGGGCTCGTTGGCGAACGCCGCCAGTTCGCGCGACCACAGCGGCATGGCGAGCGGCCCGGCGGCATCCATTGCCAGCTCGGTCGTCGCTTGCAGCAACTCGGTCCCACGCACCTTCAGCACTGAAGAGAGCGGATCGGGCCGACCGTCCTGTTGGCGGGCGGCGGCCGAGACCATCCGATATTGCATGATCTCGAGCGCCTGCATGTTCACCTCAAGCTGCGCCGCGCGCGCCCCGAACCCATCATTCGCCCCGGTCCGGCGCGCAAGCTCCTTCGCCGCCGCCACCCGCTCCCGGCTCTTACCCAGTTGCGCGATGCCGACGCGCTCGTTGCCGAGCAGGAACTTCGCCACGTCCCAGCCGCGGTTCTCCTGATGCACGCGCATCGACGCCGGAACCTTCACATCGTCGAAGAACACCTCGTTCAGGTGATGCTCGCCGTCGATCGAGATGATCGGGCGAACGGTGATCCCCGGCGTGCGCATGTCGATCAGCAGGAAAGAGATGCCCTCTTGCGGCTTGCGCGCCTGCGCATCGGTGCGCACCAGCACGAAGCACCAATCGGCGTGCTGCGCGGTCGAGGTCCAGATCTTCGAACCATTGACGACATAGTGATCACCGTCGCGCCGCGCCGCCGTCTTCAGCGCCGCCAGGTCGGACCCGGCGCCCGGCTCGGAAAAACCCTGACACCACCAATCGTCGAGATTGGCGGCGCGCGGCAGGAAGCGGCGCCGCTGCTCCTCGGTGCCGAACTGGATCAGGACCGGCCCGATCATGGTGATGTTGAACGGCGACAGGTCGGGCGCCGGTGCGAGCGCGTTCTCGTCGAGGAAGATCAGGCGCTGGACCGCCGTCCAGCCCGGTCCGCCATGCGCCTCCGGCCAGCAATAGGCGGCCCAGCCGCGGGCGTTGAGGATGCGCTGCCACGCCACGGTGTCCTGTTTGCGAGCGGAATGGCCCAACCGCATCCGTTCGCGGAGATCGGCGGGCAGGTGGTCGCGGATGAAGGTGCGAACCTCGAGGCGGAAGGCGCCCTCCCGGGGTGTGAAGCGCAGGTCCATCAGTCCCTCCCGCAATTCGTTGGCACCATGGCGGGCGACGCGGGCGTTCACAAGCGGGGGACGAGCGGCCCCGGGCGGTTGCGCCGGGGGCCCGATCATACTCATTGCCAATCGTAGCCGAGAGGGAGGGCACCGTGAAGCTGCTCTGCGTGCATCCGGGTCCGCTCATGTACACGCGCGTCTTCCTGACCTTGGAACCGCTCGGGCTCGAACTCGTGGCGGCGGCGGCGCTGCGCGACGGCCACGATGTGCGGCTGCTCGATCTGCAGGTCGAGACGCATGACGACTACTTCGCCCTCCTGACTGCGTTTCGCCCCGACGTTGTCGCGTTTTCCTGCAACTATCTGGCGAACTGTACCGGAAATCGTCGATCTGGCGAAACAGACCAGGCAACGCTTGCCGCATTGCCGCTTCACCGTGGGCGGGCACAGCGTCTCGTTCACCGCCCGCGCGATGCTGGAGCATGCCGAGGGCGCCATCGACTGCGTGCTGCGCGGCGAGGGCGAGGCGGTTCTCCCGGCCTATCTCGCGGCACTCGAAGCCGGGCGCGACCATCGCGGAATTCCGGGCACGGTCACGCTCGACGGCGAGGGACCGCCGCCCAACTTCATCGACGACCTCGATGCACTGCAACCGGCGCGGCATCTGTTGCGCCACCGCCGACGCTACTTCATCGGCACGCTCGATCCGTGCGCCTCGATCGAGTTCTCGCGCGGCTGTCCCTGGGACTGCGCCTTTTGCTCGGCCTGGACCTTCTATGGTCGCAGCTACCGGCTGCGCAGCCCGGCACGCATCGCCGACGACATGGCGGCGATCCGCGAGCCCGGCGTGTTCATCGTCGATGACGTGGCCTTCGTGCGCGAGGAGCACGGCATGGCGATCGCCGACGAGCTGGAGAAGCGCAACGTTCGCAAGACCTACTACCTGGAGACCCGCGCCGACGTGCTGCTGCGCCACAAGGAGGTATTCGCGCGCTGGCGCAAGCTCGGTCTCAAGCTGATGTTCCTGGGTCTGGAGGCGATCGACGCCGAGGGGCTCAAGAAATACCGCAAGCGCGTCGGCCTCGATCAGAGCTTCGAGGCCTTGGACTATGCGCGCTCGCTCGGCATCAATGTCGCCATAAACCTGATCGCCGATCCCGACTGGGACCGGGCGCGCTTCGAGACGGTGCGCCAATGGTGCCTGGAAATTCCGCATGTGGTGAATATCAGCGTCAATACGCCTTATCCGGGAACCGAGACCTGGCTCACCGAGGCGCGGCGGCTCACCTCGCGCGACTACCGGCTGTTCGATATCCAGCACTGCGTGCTGCCGACCAAGCTGACGTTGGCGGAGTTCTACAACGAGCTGGTGACGACGCAGCAGGTGCTGAACCGCAAGCATCTGGGGCTGCGCACATTGTGGCAGGCGGCGCCGGTGTTCGCCCGACTGCTGGCGCGCGGGCAGACGAATTTCATCCGCAGCATGTTTGCGTTCCGGAAGGTCTATAATGCGGACGCGCTGTATGCCGATCACGCGCGTCCGGTCGCCTATCATCTCCCCGAGCCGCCGCCCTCGCGGGCGGTGCGCGACCGCAGCGAGCTTTACGTCCACGCGCGCGCCGAGCGGGTGCGAGCCGGGTAGCCCTATCCGGTAGCCCTATCCGGCCAGCATCCGCCCCAACGGGCGGCCGGCGAACAGATGGACGTGCAGGTGCGGCACTTCCTGACCGCTGTCCGGGCCGACATTCGCAAGCAATCGATAGCCGGACGCCTCCAGCCCGAGTTGGCGGGCCACCGCGCCGATGGCGCGCACGAAGCCGGCGATCTCGGCCTCGGGCGCCCCGGCGCTGAAGTCCACCCAGGAGCACCAGCGGCCTTTTGGCAACACGAGAACGTGGGTGGGCGCCTGCTTGTTGATGTCCTCGAAGGCCAGCGCCCACTCGTCCTCATAAACCCGCCGGCAGGGAATTTCCCCGCGCAGGATGCGGGCGAAGATATTGGAATTGTCGTAGGGCGGAAGGCCGCTCACCGGCATCGAAACCTCCTGTTCAGGGAATTTTCGTCGTCGCCGGCCCGGACCTCGCCGGTACGGTCCGGCCGGCCTTTTCGGCGATGCCGCTGATCCCTTCGCGCCGCTTCAGCTCGGCCCACACCATCTCGGGCCGGACCCCGCTCGCTACCCAAAGCACCAGCAAGTGATAGAGCACGTCCGCGCTCTCGGCGATCACGGCGTCGGCATCTCCGGCCACCGCCTCGATAAGGCACTCGACCGCCTCCTCGCCGAATTTCTGCGCCACCTTGCCGATGCCGCGCGACAGCAGCCGGGCGGAGTGGCTGAGCGCCGGATCGGCGGTGCGCCGCGCCACGACCACCCCGAACAGCCGGTCGAGCACGGATGCGTCGGGGTCGAACGCCGGCGGCGGGAGCGGCGCGTCGGATCGAGGCGGAGGCACCACGATCGGCTTGCCGCCGATCCGCTTCGGCTTGCGTTGCTTGCCGGGTGATCGTTTGACCGGCTTCTTCTTGGCCGACTTCGCCATCAGGCCACCCTCGGCAGCCGCACCGGCAAGCCGGCCGCCGCCAATTCCTCCTTCACGCCGGCGATCGTCAACTTGCCGAAGTGGAACACGCTCGCGGCCAGCAGCCCGGTGGCGCCGGCGCGGGCTCCGGCGATGAAATGCGCCGCGCACCCGACCCCGCCGGAGGCGATGACGGGCACGCGCACGGCCGCACACACCGCTTCCAGCAGTTCGCGGTCGAAGCCCTCGCCGGTGCCGTCGCGGTCCATGCTCGTCAGCAGAATCTCGCCCGCCCCGAGTGCGGCGACCCGCCGGCACCAATCGAGCGCACCGCGTCCGGTCGGGCGCCTGCCGCCATGGGTGAACACCTCCCAGCCGCCGCCCCGGCGCTTGGCGTCCACGGCAGCGACCACGCATTGACTGCCGAATTTAAGCGCCGCCTCGCCTATCAGCTCCGGGCGGGCGACGGCGGCGGAATTGATGCTGCACTTGTCGGCGCCGGCCAGCAGCAGCCGGCGCATATCCTCGGTTGTCCGCACGCCGCCGCCCACCGTCAGGGGCAGGAACACCCGGGCGGCGGTGCGGGCGACGACATCGAGGAGAGTGTCGCGGTTCTCGTGGCTCGCGGTGATGTCGAGAAAACAAAGCTCGTCGGCGCCGGCGGCGTCGTACACCGCCGCCTGCTCCACCGGATCGCCGGCGTCTCGCAGCGCGACGAAATTCACACCTTTGACGACGCGGCCGTCCTTCACGTCGAGGCACGGGATGACGCGCAACTTCAACATTGCGGCGTTTTGCGCGCTTGGCGGCGCGCCGCGCAAGTCTCACGCGGCGAGCAGCGCCAGCGCCTCGGCGGGATCGATCCGCCCGTCATACAAGGCCCGGCCGACGATGACGCCCTCGATTTGCGTGCCCACGGCCGCCCTCCGCAAGGCGCGCAAATCCTCCGTCCCGCCAACGCCGCCCGAGGCGATGACCGGAAGCGAAACCGCATCGGCAACCGCCACCGTCTGCGCCAGATTGAGCCCGCCCAGCATGCCGTCGCGGGCGATATCGGTGTAGATGATCGCCGCCGCGCCCTGGTCCTCGACCCGATGCGCGAGCTCCACCGCCGTCAGCGTCGAGGTCTCCGCCCAGCCCTCGGTCGCCACGCGTCCGTCGCGGGCATCGATTCCCACCGCCACCCGACCGGGAAATGCGCGCGCCGCCGCCGCCACCAGGTCCGGGTTCTTCACCGCGGCGCTGCCCAGGATCACCCGCCGGACCCCGGCCTCCAGCCACCAGGCGAGCCCCGCCATGTCGCGAATGCCGCCGCCGAGCTGCACCGGGACCGACACCGCGTTGAGGATCGCCCGAACGGCCGGCGCGTTCACCGGCCGCCCGGCGAAGGCGCCGTCCAAATCCACTACATGCAGCCAGGCGAAGCCCCGGTCCTGCCATAGCCGCGCCTGCCCCGCCGGATTGTCGGAATAGACGGTCGCCTGATCCATCTCGCCGCGCCGCAGCCGCACGCATTCTCCGCCCTTGAGGTCGATGGCCGGATAGAGCGTGAGCATCAGCCCTCTCGCCGCGTGCCGTCCCGATGCTTCAAGTCCTTGTAGTAGTAGAAGCCCCGGATCGTGCGCCCGCCGACCCGCGCGTAGCCCGGATGCACCCCCCAGCGTGCGAAGCCGAGCGACTTGTAGAGGCGGATGGCGGCGGTCTGGGTCTCGCGCACGTCGAGATTGAGCACGCGGTAACCGAGCGCCCGCGCCGCCTCCTCGACGCTCTGCGTCAGCAGCCGCGCCAGCCCATGCCCGCGCGCATAAGGGGCGATGAAGGCGTGCATCAGGCTCGCCGAGAAGGACTGCGCCTCGTTGTTGCGGGGCGGGCGAACGAGCTGCGCGGCGCCGACGACGGCGCCGTTCAGCCGGGCGAGATACAGCGAGCGTTCCGGCACCAGCAGCACGCCGCGGAAATAGGTTTCAAGCGAGTGGCGCTCCGGCGGCTGGACCCAGCCGAAGCCGCCGCCATCGAGAATGGCCGCGTGCGTGGCCTCGCACAGCGCGTGCAGGTCGTCCTCGGTCAGGCTCTCGGCACGCTCCACGGCGCGCAGTTCGGCCTCGACCGGCAGAATTTCGCTCATGCGGGATCCCAGCGCAGAAAATTCGTGAGGATGCGAAGCCCTACGTTTTGGCTCTTCTCGACGTGGAACTGGGTGCCGGCGCGATTGCCGGCAGCCACGAAGGCGACCAACGGGCCGCCGTAATCGGCGGTGGCGATCGCCTGTGCGGGATCGCCGCCGACGAGCGCGTAGCCATGCACGAAATAGGCGTGGTCGCCGGGAAGCAGACCGTCGAGCAGCGGATGCCCGCCAGGGACGAAATCGAGCGCGTTCCAGCCCATCTGCGGCAGCCGCAGCCCCGGCGGATCCATCGCCGCGATCTCGCCCTTTATCCAGCCGAACCCCGGGGTGACGGCGTGCTCCAGCCCGCGTTCCGCCATCAATTGCATTCCGACGCAGATGCCGAGAAACGGCGTCCCGGCATCGGTCGCCGCCGCGATCGCCGCCGGCATGCCGTCGATCGCGGCAAGGCCGCGAGCGCAGTCGGCGAAGGCGCCCTGGCCGGGCAGCACGATGCGCTCGGCTCGCGCCACCCGGTCGGGTTCGGACGTGACGGCGACCTCGGCTGCTATCTCCGCTCGCTCCGCCGCCACCGCGAGCGCGCGCGAGGCGGACGCCAGATTGCCGCTGCCGTAATCCACCACCACGACGCGCATCAGCGCCGGCTCGGCGGCAGGAAGGCATCCGCAAGATCGGGTCGGGTGGCGAGCAGGCGGGCGAGCGCGGCATCTGCGTCGGCGGCCGCCAGCACCAAGGCCGTCCGGTGTCCGCACAGCCCCAGATGCCAGCGCACGAGGTCGCGCCCGGAGAGCCCGAGCAACAGCGCGATCCCGCATTCCAGCGCGATCCGCCCCCCGCCGCCGGCGAGAAACCCCGCCGCCAGCTCGGCCGCCAGGGCCAGCGCCGCCGGAATGAAGGCGCCGCGGGCCAGCAGCCACACCGGCCCGAACAGCAGCGCGCCGAGGCTGAAACCCTCCTTGATCAACAGTGGCGGCGCCTGCGGGCGCAGATGCACGGTCCAGATCTTCATGCTTTCCCTCTCCGCCCCGGGGGGCGGAGAGGGCCGGGGTGAGGTGGGGGGCGCGCGAGTGCGCGATGCAGGATCAGCTCGCTGTTCCGGAACTGGAGGAGCCGAGGGCGGCCTGCCCCCACCTCTCCCGGCCCTCTCCGCCCGAGGGGCGGAGAGGGGGCTGAAACGCGCGCAACCTCACAGCGTCCCCTTGGTCGAAGGCACCGCGTCGCCGATGCGCGGGTCGAGTGCGGCGGCCATGCGCAGCGCCCGCGCCGTCGCCTTGAAGCAGGCCTCGGCGACATGATGGGCGTTGTGTCCGGCGCGGCGGGTCAGGTGCAGCGTCAGCGCGGCGTTGGCGGCGAAGGCGCGGAAGAACTCCTCGAACAACTCGGTGTCCATCTCGCCCAACCGTTCGCGCTCGAAGCGCACATCCCAAGCCAGCAACCCGCGGCCCGAGATATCGACCGCCGCCTCGGCCAGCGCCTCGTCCATCGGACAAAGCGCCTGCCCGAACCGGGCGATGCCGCGTCCATCGCCGATCGCCTGCGTGAAGGCGCGGCCCAGCACGATGCCGACGTCCTCGGTCGTGTGATGGCAGTCGATATGCAGGTCGCCGGCCGCGCGCAGCGTCAGATCGAACATCCCGTGCCGGGTGAGGGCGGTCAGCATGTGGTCGAGAAATCCGATGCCGCTGTCGACCTCGGACCTGCCCGACCCGTCGAGGTCGAGGCTGAGCGTGATATCGGTCTCTGAGGTCGTGCGGGTGACGGTGGCGGAGCGACCCATACCAAAGAAGTAGCCCGGGCGGATGCGCGAGGCCAGCGTCCTCAGCGCACTTGCACGACCGCGAGGGTGCCGGCCGGCGACGGGCGAAGCAGCGCCGCTTCCGGCTGCGTGAGATCAAGCCACGCCGTCCACACGCCGCGATCCAGCACCACCACCTGGCGGTTATGGATCGGCGCCACGTCGGGCCCCGGCGCGGTGGTGAGCAGCGTGAAGGCTTCGGGGAACTCGCCCGACGCCGGTCGCCACAGCCCCGCGAGGCAAAACCAGTCCTCGCCCGGGGTGGTGAATTTCCACTTCGATTTCGGCGGCCGCGCGCCGGTGAACTCATAGAAATGCGAAACCGGGACGAGGCACCTTCCGGTCGGGAACCGCCGTCCCTCGGAGCGGAAGTTGATAACCGGCGCCGCCTTCGGGCGTGCAGGATCGAACCCCCAGCGAAGCCGGGCGAGCGCCACCCCATCGGCCTCGCGACGCAGGATCGGTGCCGTCTCGGTGGGCCAGATGTCGTCGCGCGGTTCCAGGTTCGGCCGCACCCCTTCGGGGACGATCAGCGGCAGCCTGATCTGGCTGAACGCCTCCACATAGGCGCTGTACGGGATGCGATTGCCGAAGTCATTGCACATGAGCCACTCTGTGCCGAACGCGCCATGGTACAGGCATTGCCGCGCCCATGCGTCAGATCCGCTTTCTCAACGGCAATCACTCGAGGCGAAGTTTTCGTTCGATCCTTGGGATCGCCTCCTTGTTGATCCCAAGTCGTGACAACATAATTTCATCCAGAACCGCCGTCTCAAAGGGCGGGATATATAGCGTCGATATCGGGGTCACCTCAGTCCCGGGTAGATCTTTGAGCGAAATTGCGTCGCGACGGGCTTCTCCGCCCGGCAGGTGGGACGCCTCGTAAACCACAACCATATGTTCGCGAGGGTATGATTGGAGCAAAATATCGGTCAAGACGCTCAGCCCCGCTCGATAATCAAAGTCTTCCTCCCACCACGAAAGGAGCCCGATGACGCCTATCTGCCACAGGATCAATGAACTTCTGGGATCATGCCTACGTTTGCAGATCAGGAAATCCGTAGCCTCGAAGCTTTGGCAACCCGGGATCCCGGGCTCCACACCCAAATCAGAAAACAGACAGTCCTCGGCTGAAATCCCGGGCAGCATCTCAGCGGAGTGGCCCTCCTCACGCGCTTGTCGAATGGCCTCGTGAGAGGGAAAAACGAAAACGCCGGGATGGCCATAAAATGCAGCGCACACGTGGAGACCCATTCGCACCGGCCTCAAAATCGTGCTCACCATCTCACGGTACGACGTCATCCGCTCTTTGCCCCTTGCGTAAAGATGGAAAAGAGATTTTGCCGCCGGATTGATATCCAGGAGATATCGCTCAGCGATTGGCTCGGCGACCAAATAGAAAACAGCATCGGCATGCTGGATGTTCGCCTTGGCCTCGAACGTGAGATGGCCTATCGCTTGAATGCCAGTGCCGACGATCGTGAGCGATCCTTTTTTCTTATCGGCCGTACCGTCACTCATGCGACAACGATGATAATGAGTGCAATGACAATGATCGTGGTCCCGCCTCCTCCCACCGGTCGCTGGCTGCGTATCATGGCAATGGCACCCTCGGATAATCTAGCCGCCTCAAGAGCGGCGTCGGGATCGCGCTTAAACTCGGTCAGCTTTTTGGGGTCCTCAACGAGTGACAAGAGATACCGTGTTACCTCTCCAATTTCATCGGACCGGGCCATAATCTAACTCCTTCGGCTCCAAGGAAAACCAGACCTGGGTTCTCCGGCGCAACCTAAATCGACGAGGCGCTATGATGTCAAGGGGAACCAATAGAATGTAATACCATACAATATCTCTGGTTCGCCGGGATGGCCGTGATTATTGCCCATCGCTCACCCTGTGCCCCCGAAACCCGGCATGGTATGGGCTCGGTCGCCCCCATGCACCTCTCCCTCCTGCTCGACCAGCTCCTGAACGGCTTTCAGTTCGGCATGACGCTGTTCCTGATGGCGGCCGGTCTGACGCTGATCTTCGGGATCATGAACCTGATCAATCTGGCGCATGGCTCGCTTTACATGGTGGGCGCCTATCTCGCCGCCTGGGGCTACAACGCATCCCATTCAGTCCCCGCCGCCCTGGGCTTGGCGCTGGCCGGCACGGTCGCGGTCGGCCTGGTTCTGGAACTCGGCATCTTTCGCCGGCTCTACGGGCGCGATCACCTGGATCAGGTCTTGGCGACGTTCGGCTTGATCCTGTTCTTCAACGAGGCGGTGCGCATAGTCTGGGGCGCGACGGCCCTGTACGCGCAAATTCCGCCCTTTCTGGCCGGCAAGGTCGTGCTGCCCACCGGCACCCCCTACCCGATCTATCGGCTGGCGATCATCGGCGTCGGCCTGGCGGTGGCGCTGGGGCTCGCGGTGCTGATCGAGCGCACGCGGATCGGCGCGCTGATCCGCGCCGGGGCATCGAACCGCGCCATGGTGGGCGCGCTCGGCGTCAATATTTCGCTCCTTTACACGCTCATCTTCGGCCTCGGCGTTGCGCTGGCGGCGCTGTCGGGGGCGATGGCGGGGCCGATCTTCACCGTCGAATCCGGCATGGGCGACGATTTCCTGATCCTCTCCTTCGTGGTGATCGTGATCGGCGGCATCGGGTCCATCCGCGGCAGCTTCGTCGCCGCCGTGCTGGTGGGCGTCGTCGATGCGGTCGGACGCGCCTTCCTGCGCCCGCTGCTGGCGCTGGTCGCATCGCAAAGCACGGCGGACGGCGCCGGCCCGGCGCTCGCCTCGCTGCTGATCTACGCCATGATGGCCTGCGTCCTGTTCTTCCGCCCGCGCGGGCTGTTCCCGCCGCGCACGCAATGAGCCGGGGGGAGGGGGGCGCCCGATCGCCGTTCGTCCTGCGTGCCGCCCGCCTCTTCACCGGCGAGGAAATGCTCGCCGATGCGGCGGTGGTGGTCGCCGGACCGCGCGTGCGCGATGTGGTGGCGGGAAACGCCATCCCGCCCGGTCTGCCGGAGACGCGGCTGGCGAAGGATCTGATCCTGGCGCCCGGTTTCATCGATGCGCAGGTGAACGGGGGCGGCGGCGTGCTGTTCAACGACGCGCCAAGCGCGGCGACGCTGCGGACCATGGTCGCGGCGCATCGGCGCTTCGGCGCCACGTCGATCATGCCGACGCTGATCACCGACACACCGGCGAAGATGCGACAAGCGGCGGAGGCGGTACGCGCGGGCGTGCCCGGGGTCGTCGGGCTGCATCTTGAAGGTCCGTTCCTCAACCCGGCGCGGAAGGGCGTCCATCCGGAGGCGCTGATCCGCCCGATCGAGGAAGCGGATATACGCCTCCTGTGCGATGCGCCGCGTCCGCTGCTGCTGACGCTCGCCCCCGAATGCGTCGGTGCGGCGACGATCGCGCGCCTGGTCGCCGCCGGCGTCATCGTCGCCGTCGGCCACAGCGCGGCGTCGTTCGAGCAGGTGCGAGCGGCCCTCGACGCCGGAGCGCGCGGGTTTACGCATCTGTTCAACGCCATGCCACCGCTTGCCGGGCGCGATCCGGGCGTGGTCGGGGCGGCGCTGCTCTCGGACGCCTTCGCCGGCGTGATCGCCGACGGCCACCACGTCCACGGGGCCAATCTCCGGCTGGCGCGGCTGGGCGTGGGCAAGCGGCTGATGCTGGTCACGGACGCCATGGCCTCGGTCGGCTCCGATCTCGCCGAATTTCGCCTGCACGGGCGAAACATCCGCGTGGCCGACGGCCGGCTGACGACCGAGGACGGCGTGCTCGCCGGCGCGCATCTCGACATGGCGGGGGCCGTGCGCGGCGCGATGGCGCTGATGGGGGCGAGCTTGCCCGACGCGCTGCGCATGGCCGCCGCGGTGCCGGCCGATTTCCTCGGCCTTGCCGATCGGGGCCGGCTGCGCCCGGGGGCGATCGCCGACATGGTGGCGATCACCGATGCCGTCGCGGTGTCCGGCGTGTGGGTTTGCGGGCGGCGGTGCGGGTCGTAGTTTACCCGGGAGGGATCGGAGGACGCGCATGGAGGCCATGGATTTGCTGCTGAACCGTCACTCGGCGACACGCTTGGTCGCGCCCGGACCCGACCGCGCGGCGCTCGACGCGATCCTCTCGGCGGCGCTGCGCGCCCCCGATCATGGACGGCTGCGGCCGTGGCGGTTCGTGGTGATCCCCGAGGAGCGGCGCGAGGCATTCGGGGATTTGCTCGCGGATTCGCTGCGTGCCCGGGCGCCCGATGCGCCGCAGGCGGAGCTGGCGCGCGAGCGCGGCAAGGCGCATCGCGCGCCGGTCATCGTGGTCGCCGCGGCGCAGCTGCGGCACGGGCACAAGATCCCCGAGATCGAGCAAATCCTCGCCGCCGGCGCGGCGGCGGAGAACGTGATGCTGGCGGCGCAGGCCTCCGGCTTCGGGGCGATGTGGAAAACCGGCGCGCCGGCCTATGACGGCGCGGTGAAGCAGGCGCTCGGACTGGCGCCGGACGACGCCATCGTGGCGTTCCTCTATCTCGGCACCGAGGCGGGCGAGCCGTCCCCGGCGCCGCGCCCCGGCCTCGCCGAGCACGTCTCGGTCTGGTCCCGAGAAGGAGAACCGGCATGATCGAGCTGTGGACCTGGAACACGCCGAACGGGCGCAAGATCAGCGTGGCGCTGGAGGAGATGGGCCTTCCCTATACGGTGCGGACGGTCAACATCACCAAGGGCGAGCAGCACCGGCCGGAATTTCTCAAAATCAGCCCGAACAACAAGATACCCGCCATTATCGACCCGGAGGGGCCAGAGGGCGCCCCGCTCAGCGTCTTCGAGTCGGGCGCCATCCTGTTGTATTTGGGCGAGAAGACCGGACAATTCCTGCCCCGCGATCGGCGCGCGCGCATTACGGTCTATGAGTGGCTGATGTGGCAGATGGGCGGCTTCGGCCCGATGCCGGGCCAGGTGCATCATTTCCTGCAAGTGGAGGATGAACGGGACCGCCGCTACGGGCTGGAACGGTATTCAAAGGAGACACGAAGGCTCTACGGCGTGCTCAACCGGCGGCTGGGCGAGGCCGAATACGTCGCCGGCGCGGTCTCGGTCGCCGATTTCGCCATCATGGGATGGGCCTGGCGCCATGAGCGCCACCAAGTTGATTTGGCGGAATTCCCGAACGTCGATCGCTGGTACCGCGCGATGATGGCGCGGCCGGGAACGGCGCGCGGCTTCGAGGTGGCCCTGAGCTGAGCGTCACCGCCCGGCTTGGCGACCCTCACCCACAGAGTCTTCCCGACCCTCACCCGCCGGGCGCATCAGCGCGCCGGGTGGTGCATTGGCGCCGGGTTCCCGGTCAAGGTGACGGCTTGACATGGAACCGTGCAGTTCCCTAAATAAGAGGGAACCTCACGGTTGCCTATCAGCGGATGGATGACGATGCCGTCTTTCGCGCCCTGGCGGATGCGAGCCGCCGCGAGCTGTTGGATCGGCTGCACGCGAGCGATGGGCAGACGCTAGGTGCGCTGTGCCAGGGCCTCGACATGAGCCGCCAAGCGGTCGCGAAGCACCTCGCCGTTCTGGAGAAGGCGAACCTTGTCTCGGTGATGCGCCGCGGCCGGGAACGCCTCCACTTCATCAACCCCGTGCCCATCAACGAAATCGCCGAGCGCTGGATCGGGAAATTCGAGCGCCCGCGCCTGCACGCGCTCTCGGAACTCAAGAGGAAGCTGGAAGGACCACGCGATGAGTAGCTCAATCGAAAGCCGGTTTGTTTATGTAACCTATATCCGCACCACGCCGGACAAACTGTGGGCGGCCCTGACGGATCCGGAATTCGTCCGGAAATATTGGCTTGGGGTTCGCCCCGAGGCCCGTTGGGAGGTCGGCGGGGCCTGGAAACTCATTCTTCCGGACGGTCGGGTGGCGGACACGGGAGAGATAGTCGAATTCGAGCCCGCGAAGCGACTGGTCATCCGCTGGCAGCACGAGTTCATGCCGGAGCTGAAGGCGGAAGGCTGGTCGCTCTGCACCATGAAGCTCGAGCCGGCCGGCGAGGCGGTCAAACTGACCGTGACACACGGCATCGGCCGCGCCGACTCCAAACTCATCGGTGCCGTCTCGGACGGCTGGCCGAAGATCCTCTCCAACCTCAAGTCGCTGCTGGAGACCGGCTCGGTCGTGGTGACGCGCGGGGAGGCTTGACAGCCTCTTACAGCCACTCCGGCACCGGCAGGCCCTTCTCGCGGAGGAATTCGGGGTTGAACAGCTTCGACTGGTAGCGCGCGCCGCCGTCGGCCAGGATCGTCACGATCGTGTGCCCCCGGCCCAGCTCGCGCGCCAGCCGGATGGCGGCGGCGACGTTGATGCCGGTGGAACCGCCGAGCACCAGGCCTTCGTGCGCCACCAGATCGAAGATGACCGGCAGCGCCTCCTCGTCGGGAATGCGCAGCGCGCGGTCGATCGGCGCGCCTTCCAGATTGGCGGTGACGCGGCTGTTGCCGATGCCCTCGGTGATCGAGTTGCCCTCGGCGAGCAGTTCGCCCCGCGTGTAGTGGTTGTAGAAGGCCGAGCCCATCGGGTCGGCGATGTACGATCTGCACCTTCGGATCATGCGCCTTCAGCGCCATGCCCACCCCGGCGATGGTCCCGCCGGTGCCGGCCGAGCAGGTGAAGGCATCGACCCGCCCGCCGGTCTCGGCCCAGATCTCCGGCCCGGTGGTGCGCCGGTGTCCCTCGCGGTTGGCGGTGTTGTCGAACTGGTTCGCCCAGATGACGCCGTTCGGCTCGCTCTCGGCCATCTCGGCGGCGAGGCGTTCGGAGTAGCGGACGTAATTGCCCGGATCGCGATAGGGCTTGGCCGGAACCAGGCGCAAATCCGCCCCGATCAGGCGCAGGAAGTCCTTCTTCTCCTGGCTCTGCGTCTCCGGCATCACGATCACGGTGCGATAGCCGCGCGCATTGCCCACCAGCGCGAGGCCGATCCCGGTATTGCCCGCCGTGCCCTCGACGATGGTCCCGCCCGGCCGCAGCCGCCCGGCGGCTTCCGCATCCTCGATGATCGCCAGCGCCGCGCGGTCCTTCACCGACCCGCCGGGATTGAGGAACTCGGCCTTGCCCAGGATTTCGCAGCCGGTCTCGTCGGAGGCGCGCCGCAGCCGGATCAGCGGGGTATTGCCGATGCTGCCGAGAAAGCCGTCGCGGATCTCCATGGTCAGCTCTCCAGTTCGCTATCCCAGTAGAGATAGTCGCGCCAGCTCTCGTGCAGGTAGTTGGGCGGGAAGCCCCGTCCCATGTCCTGCAGCTCCCAGGTGGTGGGCTGGCGCGGGTGGCAGCGCGGCGCCATCCCGCACTCGCGCGGCAGGCGCGAGCCCTTGCGCAGATTGCATTCCCCGCAGGCGGTGACGACGTTCTCCCACGTGGTCCGGCCGCCGCGCGAGCGCGGCACCACATGATCGAACGTGAGGTCATGGGTGGGCAGCCGGTAGGCGCAATACTGGCAGGAGAAGCCGTCCCGCAGGAACACGTTGAACCGGGTGAAGGCCGGCCGGCGCGCCGAGGGAATGTAGTCCTTGAGCGCGATCACGCTGGGCAGGCGCATGGTCAGGCTCGGCGAGCGGACCTCGGTCTCGTATTCGCTGAGCACCGAGACGCGGTCGAGGAACACCGCCTTCACCGCATCCTGCCACGCCCAGACCGAGAGCGGGAAATACGACAACGGGCGGAAATCCGCGTTCAGGACAAGCGCCGGAAAGTGCTGTCCACCGTCAAACACGCGCCGCTCCTTCCGATCCGGGGCGCGCGAGGCCGATTTCGCAAGTGTCTTGTGCGCCGCCGAAACCGCCCGTTTTATGGCAAAGCCCGCCGGCCGCCGCAAGCCGCGGCCGGCGGGCGGCTCAGCGGAAGTCGCGGGTCGGCACCTTGATGCCGGAACCGAGCCGAAGGTCGGGAACGTAAATATCGCGCGGCTCGCCGACGCCGCGCAGGAGATCCGAAAGATCCTCCAGCCGGTCGGTGACGACGTGGATCACCTCGCCCTCGCGCTGCACCCGGCCGTGGCAGGCGATCATGCCGGCGCACAGCACCAGCCGGCGCTGCCGCTCGAACACGCTCGGCCAGACGATCAGGTTGGCGATGCCGGTCTCGTCCTCGATGGTGATGAACATCACGCCCTGCGCCGAGCCCGGCTTCTGGCGCACCAGCACGATGCCCGGCCACGACGACACGCCGCCCGTCCCGGGCGCCGGCGAGATCGGCGCAGCGCGATCATGCCGCGCGCCGCCAGATCGTCGCGCAGGAACGCCACCGGATGACGGCGCAGGCTGAGCGCCGATGCTGCGGTAGTCCTCGACCACCTCGCCGCCCTCGCCCATCGGCGTCAGCGTCACCGCCGGCTCGACGCTCTCCGGCGCGCGTCGGCTCGGCGGCGGCGAACAGCGGCAGCGGCGCGTCGCGCAAGCCCGCGCACCGCCCACAGCGCGCTGCCGCCGGTCGAGCCCGAGCGCCTGGAACGCATCCGCCTCCGCCAGCCGTTCCAGAGCCGCGACGCGGCACCCGGCGCGGCGCCACAGCTCCTCGACGGAGGCGTAGGCGCGCCGATGCTCCGCCCGCGCTGCGGCGCCACGATCGCCGCGCCGTCGGCGTTCGCCAGCCCCTTCACCATGCGCAGGCCCAGCCGCACCGCGAAGCGGCCGTCCGTCGGCTCCAGCGTGCAATCCCAGCGGCTGGCGTTGACGCAGACCGGCCGCACCTCCACGCCATGCTCGCGGGCGTCGCGCACGATCTGCGCCGGCGCGTAGAAGCCCATCGGCTGCGCGTTCAGCAGCGCGCAGCAGAACACGTCCGGATGGTGGCACTTCAGCCAGGACGAGGCATAGGCGATCAGCGCGAAGCTGGCCGCGTGGCTCTCCGGGAAAGCCGTAGCTGCCGAAGCCCTCGATCTGGGTGAAGGTCCGCTCGGCGAAGTCCGGGTCGTAGCCGCGCGCGACCATGCCTTCGATCAGCTTGTCCTTGAAGTGCGACACCCCGCCGGTGAACTTGAAGGTCGCCATCGACCGGCGCAGCGCGTCGGCCTCGGCGGCGGTGAAGCCGGCGCAGACGATGGCGACCTGCATCGCCTGCTCCTGGAACAGCGGCACGCCCGAGCGTCTTGCCGAGCACGCGCTCGCAGCTCCGGCGTCGGATAGTCGACCGGCTCCTTGCCCTCGCGGCGGCGCAGATAGGGATGCACCATGTCGCCCTGGATCGGCCCCGGCCGCACGATCGCGACCTCGATCACCAGGTCGTAGAAGGTCGCGCGGCTTCATCCGCGGCAGCATCGACATCTGCGCCCGGCTCTCGATCTGGAACACGCCCAGCGTGTCGGCCCGGCGGATCATCGCGTAGGTCGCCGGGTCCTCGGCCGGGATGGTCGCCAGATCGAGCGTGGTGGCCGCGATGCTGCTTCCAGCAGGTCGAAGGCGCGGCGCATGCAGCCGAGCATCCCGAGGCCCAGCACGTCGACCTTCATGAAGCGCAGCGCGTCGATGTCGTCCTTGTCCCACTCGATCACCTGCCGGTCCTTCATGGCGGCGGGCTCGATCGGCACCAGATCGTCCAGCCGGTCGCGGGTCAGCACGAAGCCGCCGGGATGCTGCGAGAGGTGGCGCGGAAAGCCGATCAGCTCGCGCGCCAGCTCCAGCGTCAGGCGCAGGCGCCGGTCCTGCAGGTTGAGGTTCAGCTCGGCGGCGTGCGCCTGCTTCCACGCCCTCCTCCGACCAGCCCCAGACCTGGCCGGCGAGGGCGGCGGTCACGTCCTCGGTGAGGCCCAGCACCTTGCCCACCTCGCGCACCGCGCCGCGCGCGCGATAGCGGATCACGGTCGCGCATAGGGCGGCGCGGTCGCGGCCGTAGCGGTCATAGACCCACTGGATCACCTCCTCGCGCCGCTCGTGCTCGAAATCGACGTCGATGTCGGGCGGCTCGCGGCGTTCGGCGGAGACGAAGCGCTCGAACAGCAGGCCCGAGCGCACCGGGTCGATCGAGGTGATGCCGAGCACGTAGCAGACCGCCGAGTTGGCGGCGCTGCCGCGGCCCTGGCACAGGATGCCCTTCGCGCGCGCGGCGCGGACGATGCTGTGCACGGTCAGGAAGTAGGGCGCGTAGGCCAGCTCGTCGATCAGCCGCAGCTCGTGGCGGAGCTGCGCCGTCGACCGTCGTCCGGCACGCCGTCGGGATAGCGCCGCGGCGCGCCCTGCTCGACCAGCCGCTCCAGCGTCTGCTGCGCGGTCAGCGCCGGGTCCTCGGCCTCGTCGGGATACTGGTAGCGCAGCTCGGCCAGCGAGAACGGGCAGCGCGCGACGATCTCCAGCGTGCGCGCCACCGCATCGGGGTGGGCGGCGAAGCGGCGCGCCATCTCCTCGGGCGATTGCAGGTGCCGGTCGGCGGAGCGTTCGCGCCGGAAGCCGGCGTCGTCGATGGTGCAGCCCTCGCGGATGCAGGTCACGCACGTCCTGCAGGATGCGCCGCTCGCGGGACGTGATAGAGCACGTCGCCGGTGGCGACGGTGGCGATGCCGGCGGCGCGGGCGAGGTCGGCGAGGCGGCGCAGCCGCACCGCTTCGCCGGGCCGGCGGCGCAGGGTCAGCGCCAGATAGGCGCGGTCGCCGAAGCTCTCGCGCAGCGCGCCGAGGCGCGGGCGGCAAGCGCCGCATCGGGCGCGCTCGGCCAGCAGCACGCCGATCAGCCCCTCGGCCGTGCGCCGCGAGATCGTCGCCAGGCAGGTCGCAGCCGCCCTTGCCGGCGCGCGCCTTGCCGAGCGTGAGCAGCCGGCACAGCCGCGACCTAGGCGGGCCGGTCGGTCGGATAGACCAGCATCGGCGGCGCGTCGGTCAGATCGAGCCGGCAGCCGACGACCAGCCGCAGCCCCAGCCTCGGCGGCGCGCTGATGCGCCCGCACGATGCCGGCCAGCGTGTTGCGGTCGGTGAGGCCGAGCGCCGGCAGGCCGAGCAGGCGCGGCCTGCACGCAGCAGCTCCTCGACATGGCTGGCGCCGCGCAGGAAGGAGTAATTGGAGGTGACGTGCAGTTCGGCGTAATCGGCCACGCCGGTTCTTCGCGCGTCCGGCGAGGCCCGCAAGGGATATGTTCACTATTTGTCCTCAGCGGGGCAAGGAACCCGAGGCCGGCCGGCTCGTTGCGGCGTCAGCGAGGAGGCGATGCCGTGAACACCCTGCTGCGATGGACGATTTTGGGACTGGCCTTGGCGCCGCTGCCGGCGCTGGCGGCCGGAAATAAGGCGGTGAACGACTGGAACACCGACGCCTTTGCCACCACCCCGAACGCCAACACCAACGCCTTCTCAAAAACGCCGCCGGCCAACACCAGCGCCTTCGCCAAGCGGCCGCCGGCCAACGGCGACGCTTTCGGCACCCGGAACGGCGGCAAGGTCACGGCGTTTGGCCGAACTGGCCAGCAGGCACCAATGCCTTCGGCAATCGACAAGACCGCACATCATAACGCCAACCGGATGGCGAACTCCTTAGGTACCGGGAACGATCACAACGCTTCCCCGGTGGCCTCTGCGGCGCCGGGGCATTGAGATGCGGCCGCCTTCGTCCTCTTGCTCGCCTTCGCGCCGGGCATGGCGCTGGCGCAGCCGGCGGCACGGGGAACCTCGGCCGGGGAGGTGCTGCAACAGGGAACCAAGGGGGTCACGGCCGCCTCGCCCGCCGGGCGGACCATCGGTGAGGACGCCGCCGCGATCAACTATCCCGGGGCCGACCACGCCTTCGCCGGCAGCGACGGCATTCCCGTCGCCGACGCGCCGACCAGAACCCCGGATCGGAGCGGCTGGCCGAAAAGAGCGATCTGGAAACGGCCGATGGCCTGGTGCGGCTGACCGGCTGATCGGCGCCGGCGTCTTCGGCACCGCCGGCGATCGGCTGGGCACCGTGCATGACGTGCTGCTGCATGCCGGTTCGGAGCCGCAGGTCATCGTGACGTCGTCGGGGCGGGATGTCGCGGTGCCATGGCGCAAGCTAGTATTCGCGACACCCGGGAAGATGCTGCACGGCGCCGTGGTTTTGCCGGGCGCGACGCTGCACGCGCTGGAGGAGCTGCCGGCGGTGTCCATCCCGCCGAACCGCCAAAAGGGCTAACCGCCGACTGGTCGCCACCGCCCCGAGGCCACGTTCTTGCCTGCTCGTCGTCACGTTGCGATCATCAGCCGGTTAACGTAGCCGTCCACGGCAGGGCGGACTGGAAGCGCCACCGGCTGATAGAGGAACGCGAAGATCGGCAGGACCGAATACTGCGCCTGCAAGATCAGCCGCGGC
Source organism: uncultured Pseudomonadota bacterium (assembly GCA_963762525.1). Classification (GTDB taxonomy): domain Bacteria; phylum Pseudomonadota; class Alphaproteobacteria; order Acetobacterales; family Acetobacteraceae; genus DATFDN01. The sequence goes on along the minus strand of CAVXKT010000002.1, from coordinate 568,361 downwards.
TTCAGGGCGGGCGGCAGTCCCATGTGGATGCCGTAAATGTCGGCCACGAACGCGGTGCCGCTCGGGCCGACGATGGTTCGGATATTCACGTCCCCATAATCGCGGCCAAGCTCTGCTCTGTCGTAGGGCCGTGCCCGAAGCCGGGCCGCTGTTTCGTGCGATCCCAGCACGTAGACATGGGGTCCGGAGTTGGCGTCCACGTCGGTCAGGTAGATGAACAGCTTGAGGGAGCGCCAATCGTCGGTGTCGCGGTGGAACCGCTGCGTGGCCGCGAGCCGGCCTGGCGACGGGAACGACCATCGGACGCCCAGGCTTGAGAGCGTGGGCTTGCAGCCCAGGTAGTCGGCGGCGATCCGCAGGATCGAAGGCGCGTTGATCAGATCCAGCACATCCGGGCAGCGGAGCACGGTCTCCAGAGGATAGGCGGCCGCAGCCGAGCCGGGTGGAAGTCCCTCAGGCGGAATGAGACGGTCGCCGGGTCCCACCACCTTCTTATCGCGGAAGAATGCCGTGATCCGCTCGATGACGTCCGGCGACGCGAAATCATCCCCGAGCACCGATAGCCCGCGATCGCGCAGAGCGGCGACGGCCTGGCGGTGGGCTGGATCGTCCTCGTCCGCCCCTGGATGGGTTCCATGGCGGAGACGAACCGCCGCCGCAAGGCCGCGTGACACCGCCCGGCGCAGCCGGGGCTGAGTGACGAGGCGCTGAGCGTAGTAGAACGCCGCGCGGTCGGGTCGAAAGCCCGGCCCCGGGGTCAGGCGCGCATAGGGCAGCATGTCGTTCCGGTACAGGATGTTTCTGCACCGTAATAGCCGTATGGTGGGGAAAGTCCATGAAATTCGACAGCACCCGGACGGCTCGCGATTATTTCATCAGCTTGCACCCGCCCGCGTCCAGCGACCGGAAGGCGTCGGCGCGTGGGATGGTGGCGATCTTCGTGGGTAGCAGCGGCGACGGCCGTCATGACGGGCTGTGGTTACACCTGAACGCATCCCGCCCTAAAAATCCAGATCCGTGTAGTGCTCGGGTGGCGTCATGCCGGGAACGCGGTCGGCGAGCACGGCGCGGAAGCTCGGGCGCGACTTCATCCGCGCGTACCAATCCTTCGCCGCCGGCGCCACCGTCCAATCCACGTCGCCCACGTAGTCGAGCGCCGAGAGATGCGCGGCGGCGGCGAAGTCGCCGAGCGACATCGCGGCCCCGGCGAGCCAGCGCCGGTTTTCGGCGAGCCAGCCGAGATATCCGAGGTGGTGCTTGATCGCGGCGTAGCCGGTGCGGAGCGCGCCGGCCTCGGGATTGCCGCGCCCGGCGATGCGCTTGAGGTGCTTCTCGCCCAGCAGGTTGCGCGTCACTTCGTCGGCGAACTTGCCGTCGAACCAGGCCACCAGCCGGCGGATCTCCACCCGCTCGGCCAGCGTCTGACCCAGCAGCGGCGTGTCGGGATAGGCTTCCTCAAGGTACTCGCAAATCACCCGTGAGTCGGGGATCACCAGGCCGGTATCCTCGATCAGGGTCGGGACCATGCCGGCCGGATTCAGTTCCAGATACTCGGCTCGCCGCTCCCACGGCTTCTCCGGCCGCAACTCGAACGGCAGCCGCTTCTCGGCCAGCACGAGCCGAACCTTGCGCGAGAACGGGCAGAGCGGATGATGATAAAGGATTCGCACACCGCGTTATCGCATCGGGCGACGCCGCGCGCCAGCACGCGAGCGCCGTGGCGATCCGGGTCGCTGCACCGTGCCGCCCGCCCGGATCGCCAGGCCGTAGGGCGGATAAGCCCTTGCGCAATCCGCCTGTCTTTCGATCGGCACGAAGCTGGCGGAAGGCGCTTCGCTTTTCCGCCCTACAGAGACATCAGGAAACGCTGCATTAAATACGATATTTCTCCGCGTTAGCAGTCGAGCCCCCGTATCGTGTTCGACATGGTGACTTCAATCGATTTCAATCTACGCTTCCGGCGTCAGCGCATCTTCACGCCGCGTGTTCGCTTTTCAAGTGTGAACTTCGGGTTTTGCCGGTCGCGTCCGAGCGGCTCTTCACGTGATCGATGAAGGCCCGCAGTTTCGGCATCATTTGATGGCGGCCGGGGTAGTAGAGAAACACACCCGGCACCGTCGGCGCGAACGGCTCCAGGACCCGCACGAGTTTTCCCGCTCTCACGAGGCCGGCGGCGATCGGCTCAGGCACTTGCGCAAGCCCCACGCCTTCGACGGCCGCGCCAAGCATGGTGGGAAAGTCGTGGGCGATGAGCGGTCCCGAAACGATTGCCTCGATCGGCTTGTTGCCGTGTACAAACGACCACGGCGCGATCGACCCGTTCGAGCGGCGCATGCGCAGGCAAGCATGCTGACGCAGATCGTCGATCCGCTCAGGCCGCGCTCGCCGGCGCAGATACTCGGGGCTGCCGACGACCACGAACGGGAAGGGCGGCGTCAGCCGGACCGCGACCATGTCGGCGGCGATGAACTGGCCGAGCCGGATGCCGGCGTCAAATCCTCCGGCCGCGATGTCGACCAGTTCCTCACTCGCGGCGATCTCCACCTCGACCGCGGGATTGGCCTGGCAGAAGGATGCGATCAGCGGTTCCAGCAGGATCGGCACCACCGCCCGCGGCACCGTGAGGCGCAACAGTCCGGCCGGCCGCTGCCCGAGTTCATGCGCAACCTCGCTTGCGGCGACCAGCTCCTCGAAAGCGGGCTTTGCGCGCGAAAGGAACCGCTCGCCGGCTTCGGTCAGGCCGACACTGCGCGTCGTGCGGATGAAGAGCGCCGCGCCGACGCGCGCCTCGAGTGCGCGTACCGCCTGGCTCATCGCGGATGGCGTCACCCCGAGGTCCGCCGCCGCTCTGCGAAAACTGCGGTGCCGGGCAACGCTGAGGAACGCCTCGACACCGTCGAGCGCGCCCTGCCTGACTGTGAAGTTCTGCTTCATACCCTGCCAACATTATCGCGGATAGTCGCTCGCCGGAAGCGCTCGTATGTCTGCGAGGCGGCGACAATCAACGTGATAGGAGGCCAAATGTCCCCGGCAACCATCTTCGACATGCATCTCGTTCTCGGTTACGTCCCGTGGCTGCTTTGCTTCGGCGCCTATTTCTGGCCCCGGCTCAAGTCGATGGACCGGGTCGAGGCGCAACGTGCCATCGCCACGCTGCACAGTTTCCGCTTCTTCGGTCTCGTCTTCATCATTCCGGGTGTCGTCGGCCCCGATCTGCCCGCCGGCTTCGCCACATTCGCCGCCTATGGCGACTTCGCAACCGGCCTGCTGGCCATGCTGGCGCTTCTCGCCGTGAGGACGCGCCCGCTGTTTTGGCTGCTCGTCGTAGCCTACAATCTCGTGGGCGCGGCCGACATCCTCATCGACTATTACCACGGCAACCAGCTCGGGCTGCCCGCAGGGCAGTTGGCCGCAGCGTACTGGATTCCGATCCTCTATGTCCCCATACTCATGATCACGCACTGCGCCGCGTTCGTTCTGCTCGCGCGTCCTCAGTCCACGGTGGCGCGTTCCCTTATCGGCGACGCGGCCGCATCTTAGCTCGGAACAGGTTCGCCGGAGCCGATGAACACCCGCCGAAGCGGCCGAGGCGTTCCGCCCCCTTTGCGCGCGCCCCAAGGCCGCAGGATCAGGCATGGCTGTCAAGGATCGATGAGCTGATGGATCAGTGGCGCGAGTGGGCACGGTTTCGGGGCTACGGCGCCGCCCGCCAGAAACCGCGTACATTGGTCGTCGGCATGGCCGCCTCCGTTGCGGTCGCGGCAGCATTCGGAGTGTTCATCTGGTGGGCGATCGATCGTGGCAACGCTAAATATGCGGAGTTCATGCAGGGCTGCTCACAAGACCACAAGAAATACGAGTGCATGGCCATGTGGCGGGCCGGCGATAAAAGCGATTACCCGGTTATCATCCCCATGCCGGTCCCGGTTTCGAGGTGAACGCTAAAGACCGCGGCGGCTCGCCGCCGCTACGCCCGCTGCGCCGGTTCCATCTCCTCGCTGAGCGGCACCGGCAGGTATCGAACGAACTCCTTCGGCACCACCTGCCAGAGGTGCGGCAGCGTGCGGTGCCAGTCGTGCAGCAGCCGCGCCGCATAGCCGGACGTGGTCTCGGCGACATGCCGCGACACCAACGCGCGCGCCACCCCTCCCAGTGCGGATGGGCGATGCGCTGCCAGGTCAGCGTATCGGCGTTCACCCGGCGCTCGAACAACGCCTCGGGGTCGTAGACGAACGCAACGCCGCCGGTGAAGCCGGCGCCGAAATTGTCGCCGATCGCGCCGAGGATCATCACCGTCCCGCCGGTCATGTATTCGCAGGCGTTCGACCCGCAGCCCTCGATCACCGCTTCGGCGCCGGAGTTGCGCACCGCGAAGCGTTCGCCCGCCTGGCCGGCGGCGAACAGCTCGCCGGCGGTGGCCCCGTACAGCACCGTGTTGCCGATGATGGTATTCTCGTTGCTGCGCAGCGGTGACGACGGGCCGGGACGGACGACGATGGTGGCCCCGGAGAGCCCCTTGCCGACGTAGTCGTTGGCGTCGCCGAACACCTCGAGCTTGAGGCCCTGCACCGCGAACGCACCGAGCGACTGGCCCGCCGAGCCGCGCAGCCGCACCGTCAGATGCCCCGGCTGCAAGCCGGCCATGCCGAAGCGACGGGTGATCTTCGATGAGATCTTGGTGCCGATCGCGCGCTGCGTGTTGCGGATGCTGTACTGAAGCTGCATCTTCTCGCCCTGCTCGAACAGCGCGGCGGCATCGGCGATCATCTGCGCGTCCAGCGTCTCCGGCACCTCATTGCGGCCTTGCAGCGTGCAATACCGCGCGTACGGGCCGGGATCGGCCTGCGCCAGCAGCGGGTTGAGGTCGAGGTCGTCGAGGATGTCGGCGCCGCGGCTCACCTGCTGCAACAGATCGGTGCGCCCGATCGCCTCGGACAAGGTGCGCAACCCGAGTTGCGCGAGGATTTGCCGGACATCCTCGGCGACGAACGAAAACAGACTGATGACCTTCTCCGGGCTGCCGCCGAACTTGGCGCGCAGCCTCTCGTCCTGCGTGCAGACGCCCACCGGGCAGGTATTGGAGTGGCACTGGCGCACCATGATGCAGCCCATGGCGATCAGGCTCGCGGTGCCGATGCCGAATTCCTCGGCGCCCAGCATCGCCGCGATCACCACGTCGCGCCCGGTCTTGATGCCGCCGTCGGTGCGTAGCCGCACGCGATGGCGCAGCCGGTTCAGCATCAGGACTTGATGCGTCTCCGACAGCCCCATCTCCCACGGCAGCCCGGCGTATTTGATCGAGCTTTGCGGGCTGGCGCCGGTGCCCCCGGAGTGGCCGGAGATCAGGATCGCGTCGGCCTTCGCCTTGGCGACGCCGGCGGCGATGGTGCCGATGCCGGAGCGCGCCACCAGCTTTACGCACACCGTCGCGTCGGGATTGATCTGCTTCAGGTCGTAGATGAGCTGCGCCAGATCCTCGATCGAGTAGATGTCGTGATGCGGCGGCGGGCTGATCAGCATCACGCCGGGCGTGGAATGGCGAAGCCGTCCGATCAGCTCCGTCACCTTGAGGCCGGGCAACTGCCCGCCTTCGCCGGGCTTGGCGCCCTGCGCGATCTTGATCTCGATCTCGCGGCAGTTGTTCAGATATTCGGCGGTCACGCCGAAGCGGCCCGAGGCGATCTGCTTGATCGCCGAACTCGCGTTGTCGCCGTTCGGGCGCGGCTTCGATCGCGCCGCATCCTCGCCGCCCTCGCCGCTGTCCGATCGCGCGCCGATGCGGTTCATGGCGATCGACAGCGTCTCGTGCGCCTCCGGCGACAGCGCGCCCAAGGAGATGCCGGGCGCGACCAGCCGCTTGCGAATCTCGGTGATGCTCTCGACCTCATCGACCGAAATCGGCGTGCAGTGATCGGTGCGGAAGTCGAGCAGGTCGCGCAACGCCACCGCCGGCAGCCGGCGCACCGCATCGGCATAGCGGCGGAAGGTCGCATAGCTGTCGGTCGCGACCGCGGTCTGCAACAGATGGATCAGGCCGGGATCGAAGGCGTGCGCCTCGCCGCCGTGCCGGCGCAGCTTGTAGACGCCGCCCACCGGCAGCGTCACCACGTCGGCATCCCACGCGGCGGCGTGCTGCTCCAGCACCTTGCGGGCGATGCCGGGCAGGCCGATGCCGGAGATGCGCGAGGTCATGCCGGGGAAGAACTCCGCCACCAGCGCGCGCGACAGGCCGATCGCCTCGAAATTGTAGCCGCCGCGATAGGAGGAGATGACGGCGATGCCCATCTTCGACATCACCTTGAGCAGGCCCTTGTCCACCGCCTTCTTGTAGCGGTTGACCGCCTCCTTCAGGCTCATCGCGCCGAACAGGCCGCGGCGATGGCGATCGGCGATGCTCTCCTGCGCCAGATAGGCGTTGATGGTGGTGGCGCCGACGCCGATCAGCACCGCGAAGGTGTGCACGTCCACGCACTCGGCACAGCGCACATTGAGGCTGGTGAAGGTGCGCAGGGACTGGCGCATCAGATGCGTATGCACGCCGCCGGTGGCGAGGATCATCGGAATCGGCGCTCGCTCCGGACTCTGCGCCTCGTCGGTGAGGATCAGATGCGTGCAGCCGGCGCGCACGCCTTCCTCCGCCTCGCGGCGGATGCGCTCGATTGCGGCGCGCAACCCGGCCTCGCCGGAAGCGGCGGCGAAGGTGCAATCCACCTCGCAGGCCGAATGCGCCATGAAGTCGTGCATCGCCCGGAACTCGGCGGTGGACAGCACCGGACTTTCGAGCTGCAGCAGATCGCACTGCGTCTGGTCCTCGTCCAAGACGTTGCCGAGATTGCCGAGCCGCGTCTTCAGCGTCATCACCCGGCTTTCGCGCAGGCTGTCGATCGGCGGATTGGTCACCTGGCTGAAGGTCTGGCGGAAGTAATGGTGCAGCCCGCGATAGCGGTCCGACAGCACGGCGATCGGCGTGTCGTCGCCCATCGAGCCGACCGGCTCCTGCGCGTCCTCCACCATCGGATGCAGGATGGTTTCCAGCTCCTCCAGGGTGAAGCCGACGCCGAACTGGCGGCGGCGCAGCTCCTCGCCCTGGTACAGCACCGGCTCGGGCGTATCGGTTTTCACGATGCGATCGATCTCGGTGATCCGCTTGGCCCAGGCTCCAAAGGGCTGGCGTGCGGCGAGCGTGTCCTTCAACTCGTCGTCGCGATAAAAGCGCGCCGCGTCCAGATCGACGCCGATCGTCTGGCCGGGGCCGACCCGGCCCTTCTCCACCACCCGCTCGGCGTCCAGCTTCACCATGCCTGTCTCCGAGCCCACGATCAGCAGGTGGTCCGACGTGATCGTGTAACGGAGCGGGCGCAGCCCGTTGCGGTCGAGGCCGGCGATCGCCCAGCGCCCGTCGGTGGCGGCGATCGCCGCCGGGCCGTCCCAAGGCTCCATCACGGCGTTGCAGTAGAGGAACATGTCGCGATGGGCGCGCGGCATCGTGGCGTCCCGGCCGATCGAGGCCGGGATCATCAGCGCCTTCGCCATCGGCGCGTCACGGCCGGCACGCACCATCAATTCGAAGACGTTGTCGAGCGTCGCCGTGTCGGACCCGCCCGCCTGCACCACCGGCTTCACGTCCTCCAGATACGGGCCGAGCTCCTCGGCGGCCAAGCGCGTCTCGTGGCTCTTCATCCAGTTGATGTTGCCGACGACGGTGTTGATCTCGCCATTATGCGCGAGCGTGCGGAACGGCTGCGCCAGCCGCCAGGTGGGGAAGGTGTTGGTCGAGTAGCGCTGGTGGTAGATGGCGAAGCGCGACACGAATCGCGGGTCGAGCAGGTCGGGATAGAATTCCGCCAGATGCTCGGCGAGGAACATGCCCTTGTAGATGATGGTGCGCGACGACAAGGAGCAGAAATACAGCTCCGGAATCTGCGCCGCGATCGCCTGCTTTTCGATGCGCCGACGGATCACATACAGATCGCGCTCGAACTCCGCCCGGCTCGTGCCCTTGGGATTCCAGAGCATGATCTGCTCGATCTCGGGGCGCGTGGCGTTGGCCTTCTCGCCGATGCACTCGACATTGATCGGCACTTGCCGCCAGCCGTGAATCAGGTAGCCGAAATCGAGGATCTCGGTCTCGACGATCTGCCGGCAGCGCTCCTGCGCGCCGAGATCGGTCTTCGGCAGGAACACCTGGCCGACGGCGATCGGGCCGTCGGTCGGCTTGGCGCCGCCGCGCCGCACGGCGTCGGCGAAGAAGTCCTGCGGAATCTCGACGTGAATGCCGGCGCCGTCGCCGGTCTTGCCGTCGGCGTCCACGGCGCCGCGGTGCCACACCGCCTTCAGCGCGTCGATGCCGGCCTGCACCACCTCGCGCCGCTTCTTGCCGTCGAGTGCGGCAATCAACCCGACGCCGCAGGCATCGTGCTCCTGCGCCGGATCGTAGGTATGCGCGAGCGCGGCGCGGTTGGCGTGCCAGGCGGCGAGGAAATCGGCGGCGGATTCCGTCGTGTCGTTCATCTCGTTCTCCAATCTCGCCGCGGCCCTCACCCGGGGCGGCCGCGCCGCGCCGGCCTCTCCCGAAGGGAGAGGCGAAGCAATTCACCTCTCCCGCCGCGCGGGAGAGGTCGGCGCGCGCCAGCGCGCCGGGTGAGGGCTACTCCGCCGCCACCGGCAGCGCCGCCTGTTCGACGTAGCCGTGCATCTGCTCGGCGGCGTCGCGCCCGTCGCGGATCGCCCACACCACCAGGCTGGCACCGCGCACGATGTCGCCGGCGGCGAATACCCCGGGCAGCGTGGTCATGAAGGTGCGGTGGTTCACCTTCAGCGTGCCCCAGCGGGTGAGGCCGAGCGCCGGCTCGTCGAACATGGTATGCAGGTCCTCGGGATCGAAGCCGAGCGCCTCGATGACCAGATCGGCGGGCAGGCCGAAATGGCCGCCCGCGATCGGCTCCACGGCCTGGCGGCCGGAGGAGTTGGGCAGGCCGAGATGCATCCGCACCGCCCGCACCGACTCCACCCCGTCGGTTCCATCGAACGCCTCGGGAGCGGAGAGCCAGACGAACTCCACCCCCTCCTCCTCGGCGTTGCGCACTTCGCGCATCGAGCCCGGCATGTTGGCGCGGTCGCGCCGATAGAGGCATTTGACGCTGCGCGCGCCCTGGCGGACCGCGGTGCGCACGCAGTCCATCGCGGTGTCGCCGCCGCCGACCACCACCACATCCTTGCCGCGCGCGTCGAGCAGGCCGGAGGCGAAGTCGGGGACATGGTCGCCGAGATTGTCGCGGTTCGAGGCGATCAGGTAGTCGAGCGCCTTGACGATCCCCGGCAGGCCGACGCCGGGGCCGCCCAGCACGCGTGCCTTGTAGACGCCGGTCGCGATCAGCACCGCCTGATGGCGTGCGCGCAACTCGCCCAGAGTGACGTCGCGGCCCACGGCGCAGTCGAGCCGGAAGTCGATGCCGCTCGCCTCCAGCAGCTCGCGGCGGCGCAGCACCACCGGCTTTTCCAGCTTGAAATTGGGAATGCCGTAGATCAGCAGCCCGCCGACCCGATCGTGCCGATCATAGACCGTCACCTGATAGCCGCGGCGGCGCATCTCCTCGGCCGCCGCCAGCCCGGCGGGTCCGGCGCCGATCACACCGATGGAGGCGGCGAGCTCCCGACGGGGCCGGATCGGCCGCACCCAACCGCGCTCGAAGGCGGTGTCGGTGATGTAGCGTTCCACCGCACCGATGGTGACGCTCTCGAAGCCCCGCTCGATCACGCAGTTGCCCTCGCACAGCCGGTCCTGCGGGCAGATGCGGCCGCAGATCTCGGGGAAGTTGTTGGTGGCCGAGGCGACCTCGTAGGCCTCTTCCAGCCGACCTTCGGCGGTGAGCTTCAGCCAATCGGGGATGTTGTTCTGCAACGGGCAATGCACCTGACAGAACGGCACGCCGCATTGGCTGCACCGGCTCGCTTGCGTAGCCGCCCGCGCCTCGTCGAAATCCCGGTACACCTCGGCGAAATCGGCGCGGCGCTCGCCGGGGGCGCGCTTCGGCGGCCCCTGCTGAGGCACGCTCACGAACCGCAGCATCCGCTCCGCCATCCGGTCCTCCTCTCCGGATGGTGAGACTACAGCCTTGGGGCGTGATTTGGCGAGAGGCCCCGAGCAAGTTAGGTCCGAATCTACTTACCTTTTTTCGGGATCGATCGCGTAAGGTTGATCAGACCGGACGGCTTGTGGGGAAAGATAGGTCCGCTTTGTCCCCTTTTCCGGTGTGCGGTCGGATGACTCGGCGGCCGCCGCCCGGCCGATAGCGCAACAGGTAGGAGGGCGCGATCAGCTCCACCGGGGTCGGCGTGATGCCCAACTCCGCCAGACCCGGCATTCCGGGCGCCACGACGTTGTCCCGCCCCAGCATCAGCAGCTGATCGCGGGTCAGCGGCTTGCCGGGCAGCCACTCCATCACCGCCGCCATCAGCCGCGCGAGGGCGTCGGGGACGCCGAGCAGCAGCGGGCGCCGCGCCGTTTCCGCCAGCACGAACGCCATCACCTGTCGCATCGTCATCAGGTCGGGGCCGCCCAGCTCGAAAGTCAGGCCCGCCGTTCCCGCCCGGGCGAGCCCGGCCATCACCGCGTCGGCGACATCGCCGACATAGACCGGCTGGAAGCGGGTCGAGCCGCGGATCACCGGCATGACCGGCGCCAGCATGGCCATTTGCGCGAAGCGGTTGAAAAACTGGTCCTCGGGTCCGAACACGACCGAGGGACGCAGGATCGTCGCGGCGGGGAAGCTTTGCCGCACCGCCTGCTCGCCCTCCGCCTTGGTCGCGCCGTAGCGGCCGGGGCTCGCCGGATCGGCGCCGATCGCCGACAGATGCACCATCCGGAATACGCCGGCGGCGGCGGCGAGGCGCGCGATTCGCCCGGCCCCCTCGGCATGGATCGCCCGGAAATCGCCCTTGCGGCGTTCGGCCAGGATGCCGACCAGGTTGACGACCAGATCGGCGCCCTCCACCGCCCGTCGCACCGTCGCCTCGTTGGCGAGCGAGGCATAGAGCGGGACGATTTGCCCGACCACGCCCATGGTGCGCAGGAACTGCGCCCCGGACGGGTTGCGCCCCGCCACCCGCACCACATAGCCCTTGCGGGCCAGCCGCTGCACCACGTAGCGGCCGATGAACCCCGATCCGCCGAAGACGGTCGCCACGCTGCGCGTCGCCATGGTTGCTCCTCGTAGTCCGCCGAGACCCCGGAAAATACGTCATTGCCGGGCTTGACCCGGCAACCCGACGCAAGCTTCCAGCAACCCGGACCCTGCGTTGGGTGCGCGGGTCAAGCCCGCGCATGACGCTCGATTTGCGGCTCGGCAGAGTCCCGCCCTACGCCGCGCGCCGGCGCGGTCAGGCTCACCGTCACGTTCTTGCGCTGGGTGAAGCTGTCCAGCATCCCCTCCAGCGAGAATTCCCGCCCGATCCCGCTCTGCTTGTAGCCGCCGTAGGACTGGCCGGGGACTTGGCCGAGCCCCTGGTTCACCTGCACCCACCCGGATTCGATCGCGTGCGCGGTGCGTATTCCGGTGCTGATATCCCGGGTCCAGACATAGGCCGCGAGGCCATAGTGGCTATCATTGGCCATGCGGATGGCCTCGGCTTCGTCGTCCCACGGGATCGCCACCAGAACGGGGCCGAAAATCTCCTCACGCGCCAGCCGCCAGTCGTTCGACTTATCCGCAAACACCGTCGGAATGGCGAAATATCCCTCCGACAGCGGCCCTTCCCGGGGCGGCAGGCCGCCGAACACGATCCGGGCATCCGCGCGCTCCAGCCCGTCCTTCACGTAGCCGCAGACCTTGCGGAACTGCTTGTCGTTGATGATCGCGCCCATGTCGGTCGCCTCGTCCAGCGGGTCGCCGATCTTGAGCTTGGCGGTCTTCGCCTCCAGCGCCGCCAGGAAGGCGTCGAAATGGCGCTTGTGCAGAAACAGGCGCGAGCCGGCGGTGCAGCTCTGGCTCTGGCGGGTGAAGCGCATCGCCGCCACGATGCCGTCGATCACCCATTCCTCGGTGCCGACATCCGGATAGACGATCGACGGGCTCTTGCCGCCCAACTCCAGCGACACCGGCGCGATGCGCTCGGCGGCGGCGCGCATCACCGTCTTGCCGACCTCGGTCGAGCCGGTGAAGCTCATCTTGCGGATCGCCGGATGGCGCGCCAGCGGCCCGCCGCACTCCTCGCCCAATCCGGTGAGCACGTTCAGCACCCCCGGCGGCAGATGATCCCGACAGAACCGGGCCATCATCAGCACCCCGAGCGGCGCGTCCTCGGCCGCCTTCAGCACCATCGTGTTGCCGGCGAGCAAGGCCGGCGCGATCTTCAGGGCGCCCAGCATCACCGGCGCGTTCCAGGGAATGATCGCGCCCACCACGCCCAGAGGTTCACGGCGGGTGTAGCTCAGAACATGCTCGCCCAGCGGGATGGTCTCGCCTTTCAGCTCGCCGCCGAGCCCGGCGAAGTAGCGGAAGATATCGGCGGTCATCCGCGCCTCCGGCCGCGCCTGGGTGCGCAGCGCATTGCCGGTCTCGCGCGCGATGGTGCGGGCGAGCGGTTCGATCTCCGCCTCGATGGCCTCGGCGATGCGCCCCAGCATCCGGCCGCGATCGCGCGGAACCAGGCGCGACCAGGCGGGGAAGGCGGCGGAGGCTGCCGAGACGGCGCGATCCACGTCGGCGGCGCCGGCGCGCGGAATGCGGGCGAACACCGTGCGATTGGCGGGATTCTCCACCGGCAAGGTCTGCCCGCTTTCGGCGCCGACCCACTCGCCGCCGACCAGACACAGCGCCTCGGTCAGCTCCGCGTCCGTCGCGCGCGTCCTCTCGATCGTGTCCACCGCCCATCTCCTTGCCCGGATTGCGAAGATGTGGCCCGGGCGCGCAGGCCGATCAACCCGGCCTTGTATCCGCGAGAGCCGCCAGCATTCGATCCCGCGCCGCGGTGTCGCCTTCCGCGTGCACCGGCTGCACGCAAACCTGCGTCGCCCCGGCATCGAGATGCGCGCGCAGCCCCGCCTTGACGCGCGCGGCGTCGCCCCACAGCACCATCGCATCAATGAAACGATCGCTGCCCTCGCCGCTCAGATCCTGCTCGGTGAAGCCGAGGCGGAGCCAGTGGTTGCGATAGTTGTCGAGCCGCAGATAGCGCGCCAGCTCCGCCCGGCCGAGCGCGCGCGCCTTCGCAGGATCGGGCTCGAGCGTCACCTTCTGCTCGGCGACCAGCCACTTGTCCGGCCCGAGCGCTCGCCGCGCCTCCGCCGTGTGCGCCGGGGTGCCGTTATAGGGCAGCGCCCCGCGGGTGCGCTCCGCCGCCAGCTTCAGCATCAGCGGGCGCAGCGCCGCGAGCGCGATCGGCCATTCGTCGCTGCCCTGCTCGCGCGCCGTCAGCGCATCGAGATAGGCGCGCATCGCCGGAACGGGCTTGCGGTATTCGTGTCCGCGCAGCTTCTCCACCATCGGCGGATGGCTCACTCCAAGGCCGAGGATGAAGCGTCCGCCGTACAGTCCGTTCAGCGTGAGCAGCCCGCGCCGCGCGGTAAAGGCATCACGGGCGTAGATGCTGGCGATCGAACTCCCGATCTTCAGCTTGCTGCTGTTGGCGAGCATGAAGCCGGCCACCGAAAGCAACTCGTAGCCGCGCGCTTCCGGATACCAAAGCGTGTCGTAACCGAGCGCCTCCACGCGGCCGACCAAAGCCTTAAGTCCGGTGCCATCGAGGCGGTCCACCGGATACCACACGCCAAGCCGACCGAGCTGCATTAGCGCCTCCTCAGATCACCCCCGCCGCGCGCAGCGCTGCAATCTCCGCCACCGCGTATCCCAACTCCCCCAGCACGGCGTCGTTGTGCTCGCCCAGCGCCGGCGGCGGGGTGTCGATGCGCGGGCCGCCATGGGCGAATTTGAAGGCGGCGACCGGCACCCCGAACCCGCCCTCGATGCCGGCGGCACCGGCGTGCTGATGGATCACGCCGCGGGCGGAGATTTGCGGGTCCGCGACCGCTTCGCCCATCGTCCGCACGCGGGCGGCGGGCACGTGGCGGGATTGGAAATACTCCTCCCACTCGGCCGCCGTGCGGGTGAGCAAAATCTCGCCCAGAACGGCTTCCTCGCGGGCTTCGTCGGCGACGCGCTCCTCGTTCGTGCGCTTGGCCATCTCCGGGCGTTCCAGCACCGTCCACAGCCGCCGTTGCTGGCGGAGGTTCGATGCGCCCACCATCAGCAAGCCGTCCGCGGTCGGATAGGCGCCGCTGGTGGCGAAGCCCTGGCGGTTGCCGTGCGGCGCCGGGTGCTTGCCGTTGCGCATGTATCCGGTGAGGTGCGACGCCATCAGGATCATCGCCACGTCGAGCATCGCCATGTCGATGCGCTGGCCGCGCCCGGTCCGTTCGCGCTGAAACAGCGCCGCGGCGAGGGCGAAGGCGCCCATCGTGCCGGTCGCGTAATCGACCGCCGGCGTGCCGAGCTTGATCGGATGCACCGCCTCGGTCCCGGTCATCGCCATGATGCCCGAGGTCGCCTGGATGACGTGATCGTAGGCGGTCTGCGTCCGCCGCGGCCCATCCTGGCCGAAGGCGGAAAAGCTCGCGTAGATCAGCCGCGGGTTCAGCGCCGACAGCGCCGCATAGCCGAGACCCAGCGCCTCGAATGCGCCGGGGCGGTAATTCTCCACGAACACGTCGGCGCCGGCGGCGAGGCGGCGGATGATCTCGCGCCCCTCCTCCCGCTTCAGATCGACGGTGATCGAACGTTTGTTGGAGGCTTGGGTGAGAAATCCGGTTCCCATCTGGCGGCGGTTCAGCTCGGCGTCGGAACCGCTCGACCGGCTCTGGTCGGGATCGCCGGGATGCTCCACCTTGACCACGTCGGCGCCCAGTACGGCCAGCTGATAGGCAGCGAACGGGCCGGCCAGCACATGCGTGATGTCGATCACGCGGATCCCCTCGAACGGCCTCATGCGCTCCCCCGGCTGCGCCTTCAGGCTGCAACCGGCCCCATCCGGCGTCAACCGCGCGCTTGACGCCCCGCGCAAGCCCCGCCACTTGTCAACCGGCATGCCCACCCGCGTCCTGATCGATCACCGACACCCCGAGAAGGCGCACCGGCCGGACAATCCGGTGCAGCGCAAGCCCGACTGGATCCGGGTAAAGGCGCCGACCCACCCGGTCTATCACGAGACGCGCCGGCTGATGCGCGAGAACCGGCTGGTCACGGTCTGCGAGGAGGCCGCCTGCCCGAACATCGGCGAGTGCTGGAGCCGGCGCCACGCCACCATGATGATTATGGGCGACATCTGCACCCGCGCCTGTGCGTTCTGCAATGTCGCCACCGGCCAGCCGGGCGCGCTCGATGCCGACGAGCCGGCGCGGGTCGCCGATGCCGTTTCGAAGCTCGGTCTGCGCCACGTGGTCGTCACCTCGGTCGATCGCGACGATCTGCCTGACGGCGGCGCCCGGCACTTCGCGCGCGTGATCGCTGCCATCCGCGAAACAGCGCGGGAGACGACGATCGAGGTTCTGACGCCGGACTTCCTGCGCAAGCCGGGCGGCGTCGAGGTGGTGGCGGCGGCGCGGCCGGACGTGTTCAACCACAATCTGGAGACCGTGCCGCGGCTCTACCCGTCGATCCGCCCCGGTGCGCGCTATTACCAGTCGCTCCGCCTGCTCGACCGGGTGAAGGCGCTCGATCCGACGATCTTCACCAAGTCCGGCCTGATGGTCGGTCTGGGCGAGGCGCGGGCGGAGATCGGGCAGGTCATGGACGATCTGCGCATCGCCGACGTGGATTTCCTCACCATCGGCCAGTATTTGCAGCCGACCATCAAGCACGCCGCCGTGGCGCGCTTCGTGCCGCCCGACGAATTCGCGGAGTATTCGGCCATGGCGCGCGCCAAAGGCTTTCTGCTGGTCGCCGCCAGCCCGCTGACGCGCAGTTCCTATCATGCGGACGCCGATTTCGCCGCGCTCCGCGAGGCCCGCGCGGCACGCCTCGTCCCGGCGGGCTGAGCGCGATGCCGACCCATGCCGAGCGTCAGCTCGTTCCCTATCGCCCCGACCAGCTCTTCGATCTGGTCGCCGATGTCGGCCGCTACCCCGAGTTCCTGCCCTGGTGCGTTGCCGCCCGCGTGCGCAGCCACACCGGGACCGAGATCGTCGCCGACCTCACGATCGGTTTCGGTCCGTTTCGCGAAAGCTTCACCAGCCGCGTCAGCCTCTCGCGACCGGAGCGCGTGGTGGTGCGCTACGAGCGCGGACCGTTCAGATATCTGAACAACCAATGGGACTTCATCCCGCACGCGGGCGGGACCGAAGTTGCCTTCTTCGTCGATTTTGAATTCCGCAGCCGCATTTTGCAGGCGGCAATCGGTGTCGTGTTCAACGAGGCGGTACGGCGGATGGTCAACGCCTTTCGGCGTCGTGCTCAACAGGTTTACGGTCCCCCCGTCACCGCGCCCGCGCCGGCGCCGGCGCCGGTCCCGGAGCGTGAAGGAGCGTGAGGGAGACCCGAATGGCCAACGCGCCGGACCGCCCCGACCGCACACTGCCGCCGGTGCGCGTGAACCTCTATTCGGATACGCAGACGCGGCCCTCGGCGGCCATGAAGGCGGCGATGATGGCGGCCGAGACCGGCGACGAGCAGCACGGCGACGATCCAACCGTCGAGGCCCTGTGCGAGCGCATGGCGGCGCTGCTCGGCAAACCGGCGGCGATGTTCCTGCCGTCCGGCACCATGTGCAATCAGATCAGCTTGCTCACCCATTGCCGGCCGGGCGACGAGATCATCGCCCACGAGAGCGCGCATATCATCATGGCCGAGGGCGGCGGCCCGGGGGCACTGGCCGGCGCCGCGGTGCTCGGCTTGAAGGGCGCGCGCGGCCAGTTCGACGCCGATGCACTGCGCGCAGCCCTGCGCGATCACCGGCGCAATTCGCCGCCGCAGACGCTGGTCGCGGTGGAGCAGACCGCCAACTGGGGTGGCGGCTCGGTGTGGCCGATCGATCAGCTGAACGCGGTGCTCGATCTCGCGCACGCCGAAGCCATGGCGACGCATATGGACGGCGCGCGGCTGATGAACGCGGCCATCGCGTCCGGCGTGCCGGCGAAGGCGATGGCGGCGGGCTGCGACTCGGTCTGGCTCGACTTCACCAAAGGGCTCGGCGCCCCGCTCGGCGCCGTGCTCTGCGGTTCGGCCGATTTCATCGAGGCTGCCTGGCGCTGGAAGCAGCGCCTGGGCGGGGCGCTACGCCAGGCGGGCATCTGCGCCGCCGCCTGCCTCTACGCACTCGACCACAACATCGAGCGGTTGGCGGAGGATCACGCCAACGCCCGCGCGCTGGCACGCGGTCTCGCGAAAATCCCGGGCATTAGCGGTCGAGGAACCCGAAACCAACCTGGTGTTCTTCGACA
Organism: uncultured Pseudomonadota bacterium; assembly: GCA_963762525.1. Lineage (GTDB taxonomy): Bacteria > Pseudomonadota > Alphaproteobacteria > Acetobacterales > Acetobacteraceae > DATFDN01. Next base: position 550,930 of record CAVXKT010000002.1, on the reverse strand, counting down.
TCGCCGAAACCGGCCTGAGCGCGGAAGCGCTGGAGGCGCGCGCTCGGCGGCAGGGCGTCATGATCTCGGTGATGGGCCGCACCCGCGCCCGCGCCTGCACGCATCTCGACGTCAACGCCGCCGGGATTGCCGAGGCGATCGAGGTGATCCGGCGGGTGGTGTCGTAGTCAACTCCCTCTCCGCCCCGTGGGGCGGAGAGGGCCGGGGTGAGGTGGGGCACGATGCCAAACCCAGGGGCAGCCCGACATAGTTCTCCGCCAGCGACCGTGACGCCGCCTCCGATCCCGCGAGATAGTCCAGCTCCGCCGCCTGCACGCGGCGCTCGAAGGGCGAGTGCGATTTCGAAGCGGTGCAGCATCGAGGTCATCCACCAGGAGAAACGCTGCACCTTCCAGACCCGGGCGAGGCACGTCCGCGAATAGGCGTCCAGAAGATCGGTCCGACCCTCACGGAAGTAAGCCGACATGGCGGGCGCCAGCACCGCCACGTCGGCGGCGGCGAGATTGAGGCCCTTGGCACCCGTGGGCGGCACGATGTGCGCGGCGTCGCCCAGCAGAAACAGCCGCCCCGCCTGCATTGGCTCGATCACGAAACTCCGCATCGGCGTAACGCCGCGCTGAATGATCCGGCCGCGATTGAGCGCCAGACCGGCGCGCGCGTCCAACTCCTCCCAGATGCGCGCATCCGGCCAGGCCGAGAGATCCTCGTCCGGTGCGCATTGCAAATAGAGCCGGGTGATCTCCGGCGAGCGCATCGACAGCAATGCGAAGCCGCGCTCGTGGCTCGCGTAGATCAGCTCCTCGCAGACCGGCGGCGCCTCGGCCAGAATGCCGAGCCAGCCGAACGGGTATTCGCGTTCGAACACCGTCAGCCGCGGTCGGGAATCGCGGCACGGCAGATGCCGTGAAACCCGTCGCAGCCGGCGATGAAGTCGCACGCAAGTTCGCTCGCGCGTCCGGCGTGGCGGAAGAAGATGCGCGGGCCGGCAAGATCGAGTGCCGTCGCCTCGGCCCCGAACAGGATCGTCCCGCCCGCCGCCAGCCGCGCGGCGATGAGGTCCTGCACCACCTTGTGCTGGCTATAGACGGTGACGTGCCGCCCGGTCAGCCGGGTGAAGTCGATGCGGTGCTCGTGGCCGCCGAAGCGGAGCCGCACGCCCGCGTGCGCGATGCCCTCGCGTTGCAACCGCTGCCCCCGCCGGCGTCGATCAGCATTTGCTCGGTCGTCGCTTCGAGCACCCCGGCGCGGATGCGATGCTCGACGTAATCGCGCGCTCGCGCCTCCAGCACGACGGACTCGACGCCCGCCAGGTGCAGCAGATGCGAGAGCAACAGCCCCGCCGGCCCGGCGCCGACGATTCCAACCCGGGTGCGCATCGGGCCATACTAGGGGGATGGCGGACAGATCGAAAGCGGCGGGCGCGATCCGCATCGGCATCTCCGGCTGGACCTACCCGCCGTGGCGGGGCGTGTTCTACCCGCCGCGCTGGCCGCAGTCGAAGGAGCTCGAATACGCCTCCAGCCGCTTCCGCGCCATCGAGATCAACGGCACCTTCTACGGCCTGCAACGCCCGCCGGCGTTCGCCGACTGGGCCGCGCGCACCCCGGAAGATTTCGTCTTTTCGGTGAAGGCCCCACGCTACATCACCCATATTCTGCGGTTGCGCGATGCCGAGACGCCGCTCGCGAATTTCCTCGCCTCCGGGTTGCTCCGCCTCGGTCCGAAGCTTGGCCCGATCCTCTGGCAATTCCCCGCCCGCTTCATCTTCGATGCCGAGCGCATGGGAGCGTTCCTCGCGTTGCTGCCGCACGACACCGAGCAGGCCGTGGTGCTCGCCCGCCGGCACGACGCGCGGATGCAGGGCCGCGCCTGGCTCGAAACCGACGCCAAGCGCCCGCTGCGCCATGCCGTCGAAATCCGCCACGAGACCTTCCGCGATCCGCTGTTCATCGACATGCTGCGCGCGAACCGCGTGGCGCTGGTCTGCGCCGATACCGTCGAATGGCCGCGGCTGATGGATGTGACCGCCGACTTCGTCTATTGCCGGCTGCACGGATCGGAGCAGCTTTACGCTTCCGGCTACGATCCGCCGGCGCTCGACGCGTGGGCCGCGCGCGTCACCGCCTGGGCGCGCGGCGCCGAGCCGGAAGATGGCGAGCGTGTCAGCGGTCGCTCTCCGAGCGCGGAGGGGCGGGACGTGTTCGTGTTCTTCGACAACGACGCCAAGGTACGCGCGCCTGCCGACGCGGCGGCGCTGGCGATATTGACGGGCTCCGCCGCTGCGGCACACCAGTCCTCGGGGAGCGGGTGATGAGCGAATTCCGGCACTGGCTGGTGAAGACCGAGCCCGACGCCTTCTCGTGGGATCAGCAGGTGGCGCACGGCGTCGAGCCCTGGACCGGGGTGCGCAATCACTCCGCGAAGAACAACCTGAAGGCGATGCGGGTCGGGGACCGGGCGTTCTTCTATCATTCGCAAACCGGCAAGGAGATCGTCGGCGTGGTGGAGGTGGTGCGCACCGCCTACCCGGACCCGAGCGCCGCGAGTGGCGGCTGGGTCTGCGTCGACATGCGCGCCATCGGCCCGATGCCGCGCCCGGTGACGCTCGCCGCCATCAAGGCCGACGCGGCGCTGAGCGAGCTGGCGTTGGTCCGCCAGTCGCGCCTCTCCGTTGTCCCGGTCTCGGAGGCGCATTGGCGCCACATCTGCCGGATGGGCGGCTGGAAGGAATGAGAGGCCGGGTTGCTTCCGTCCGGCCGGTCGCCGCGTTATAGCCAGCGCGAGGCAGGAGGACAGCAGGATGGCCGAGACCGAGCGGACGTTTCCCGTTCGCCCCGAAATCGCCGCCGGGGCCCGGGTCGATGCGGCCCGCTACGAGGAGATGATGCGCGCGGCCGACGCCGATCCGGACCGCTTCTGGGCCGAGCACGCAAAGCGCATACCGTGGATGAAGGCGCCGACGCGGATCAAGAACACCAGCTTCTCGGGCGAGGTGTCGATCAAGTGGTTCGAGGACGGCACGCTGAATGCCTCCGCGGCGTGCCTCGACCGGCATCTTGCGACGCGCCCCGATCAGGTGGCGATCCTGTGGGAGGGCGACGATCCGAACCAGAGCCGCGCCATCACCTATCGCGAGCTGCACGGCCAAGTTTGTCGAATGGCCAATGCGCTGAAGGGCCTCGGCGTCGGCAAGGGCGATGTGGTGACGATCTATCTGCCGATGGTGCCGGAGGCGGCGGTGGCCATGCTCGCCTGCGCGCGCATCGGCGCGGTCCATTCGGTGGTGTTCGGCGGCTTCTCGCCCGACAGCCTCGCCAATCGCATCCAGGACTGCGACTCGGCGGTGCTCATCACCGCCGACGAGGGACGGCGCGGCGGGCGGCGGGTGCCGTTGAAGGCGAACGCCGACGCCGCGCTCGAATCGTGCCCGAGCGTGCGTCACGTGACTGGTGGTGAAGGTGACCGGCGCCGAGGTGCCGATGCGGAAAGGGCGCGATCACGATGCCGGCGCGTTGATGGAACAGGCGTCGGCCGAGTGCGCGCCCGTCGAGATGGGGGCCGAAGATCCGCTGTTCATCCTCTACACGTCGGGCAGCACCGGCAAGCCCAAAGGCGTGCTGCACACGACCGGCGGCTACATGGTGTGGGCGAGCTTCACCCATGAAATCGTCTTCGACTACCGGCCCGGCGAGATCTATTGGTGCACCGCCGATGTCGGCTGGGTGACGGGACACACCTATATTCTCTATGGCCCGTTGGCGAACGGCGCCACTACGCTGATGTTCGAGGGCATTCCGAACTATCCGGACAGCTCGCGCTTCTGGCAGGTGGTGGACAAGCACCGCGTCGGCATCTTCTACACCGCGCCGACGGCGATCCGCGCGCTGATGCGCGACGGCGAGGCGCCGGTGAAGCGGACCTCACGGCAATCGCTCCGCATCCTCGGCAGCGTCGGCGAGCCGATCAATCCCGAAGCGTGGCTCTGGTATTACCGGGTGGTCGGCGACCAACGCTGCCCGGTCGTCGATACCTGGTGGCAGACCGAGACCGGGGGAATCCTCATCAGTCCGTTGCCGGGTGCGACCATGCTCAAGCCGGGCTCGGCGACGCTGCCGCTGCCCGGGGTGAAGCCGACCCTGGTGGACAACGACGGCAACAAGCTGGACGGCGCGACCGAGGGCAATCTCTGCCTCGCCGATTCCTGGCCGGGGCAGATGCGCACCGTCTATGGCGATCACGCGCGCTTCGTGCAGACTTATTTTTCCACCTTCAAGGGGCTATACTTCACCGGCGACGGCGCACGGCGCGACGAGGACGGGTATTGGTGGATCACCGGCCGGGTGGACGACGTGATCAACGTCGCCGGGCACAGGATGGGCACCGCCGAGGTGGAGAGCGCGTTGGTCGCCCACGCCAAGGTCGCCGAGGCTGCCGTGGTCGGCTTCCCGCACGAGCTGAAGGGCCAGGGCATCTACGCCTATGTGACGCTGATCGCCGAGGAGACCCCGAGCGAGTTGTTGCGCGCCGAACTGGTTAGCTGGGTGCGCCGTCAGATCGGCCCGATCGCCGCACCTGACGCCATCCACTGGGCGCCGGCGCTGCCGAAGACAAGGAGCGGCAAGATCATGCGCCGCATCCTGCGCAAGATCGCCGCCAACGAGACCGACCAGCTGGGCGACACCTCCACCCTGGCCGACCCGGCGGTGGTGCACGACCTGGTGGCGAATCGCGTCCGCTGAGCGACATACCCGTTTTATGCCCGGATTGATCGAACACGCCGGCTACGGCGCGGTGTTCCTGGCGGTGGGCATCGAAAGCATCGGCATCCCGTTCCCCGGGGAGACGACGCTGATCGCCGCCGCCGCCTACGCCGGCGGCACGCACAAGCTGAACATCGCGTTCGTCATCGCCGCCGCCGCCGCCGGCGCCATCATCGGCGACAATATCGGCTTCTGGATCGGGCGCGAGTTCGGCTTCCGGCTGCTGCTGCGATATGGCCGATACATCGGCATCACCGAGCGACGCATCAAGCTCGGACAATATCTGTTCCGCCGCTACGGCGGCGAGGTGGTGTTCTTCGGCCGTTTCGTGGCAGTGCTGCGGGCGTTGGCGGCCTTCCTCGCCGGCACCAATCGGATGAGCTGGCCGCGCTTCCTGATCTTCAACGCCGCCGGCGGCATTGTCTGGTCGGGGCTCTATGGGATCGGCGCCTACGCGCTCGGCAAGCAAATCCATCGACTGGCGGGGCCGGTCGGGATCGTTCTCGGTGTCATCGCGCTGATCCTGATCGTGACCGGGCTTCGTGTTCCTGCGCCGCCATGAGGAGCAATTGGCCGATGAGGCCGAGCGCGCGTTTCCGGGGCCGATCCGGGCGGACCCGATGCACTTCCCGCATCGGCGGCGAGGCGGCTCCGAACGAACGGAGGATCGGCGATGATCGGCAAGCTTCTCTCCGCAGGCGTCCTCGCCGCCGGCGTGGGCTATCTCTATCCGCTCTGGAACGAGCAAGCGCCCAGCGCCTGCCGGGCGCTCGAGCAGCGTTTCCTCTCGATGGCGGCCCCCGCCGGCGACGCACCCGATCCCGCTCCGCGCATTGGAGCTCGCGGTCGTGCGGACCTGGCTCGCGCCGCTGTCGCGGGGCCGCATCGCCGCCTCAGAGGCCAAGCGTAACTACCCGGCGCTGCCGGCGGAGATCGGCTGCGCGGCGGATTACTGGCGGTCGCTGCTCGATCCGCGCGTGCAACAGGCGGCGCGACGCGTCTGGTGGTAACGCGAGTCGCTTGCTAGAAGCGGCCGCCGCTCGCCAATCCGGGAACAGGCATGGTCTTCTCGTCGGTTTCGTTCCTGTTCTTCTTCCTTCCCGTGTTCGTGGCCTGCTACTTCATCACGCCGTCGATCCGGGCGAAGAACCTTCTCACCTTGATGTTCTCGCTGGTGTTCTACGCCTGGGGCGAGCCGTGGTTCGTGTTCGGGCTGCTCGGCGCGATCGCGATCAACTTCGCCGCCGCCATCATCATCGACCGGGCCGAGGGGGCGCGCCGGCGGCTGGCGGTGACGGCGACGGTGGCGATCGATCTCCTCGTGCTCGCGGTGTTCAAATACGCGACCTTCCTGGTCGGCAGCGCCAATTGGGCGCTGGAGCCGCTGGGGAGGCAGTTTCCGCTGCCCAAGATCGCGCTGCCGCTCGGCATCTCCTTCTTCACCTTCCACTGCATCTCCTACGTCATCGACGTCTATCGGCGGCGCTTCCGCGCCAATCGCGATGCGGTGGAGGTGGCGCTCTACATCGCGCTGTTTCCGCAGCTCGTGGCCGGGCCGATCGTTCGCTACAGGACGGTGGCGCGGCAACTGCGGTTTCGCCGCCACACGCTGGCCCGCGCCTCGGCGGGGATGCGCATCTTCGTCCTCGGCCTGGCGCAGAAGGTGCTGCTCGCCGACCAGGTGGCGCGGCTGGCCGACACCGTCTTCAGTCCGTATGCGCATCCGAGCCTGATCGAGGGTTGGACCGGCGTGCTCGCCTACACGATGCAGATCTATTTCGACTTCGCCGGCTACTCGAACATGGCGATCGGGCTCGGCATCTGCATGGGCTTCACGCTGCCGCGCAACTTCCGCCTGCCCTACACCGCGCGCAGCATCACCGACTTCTGGCGTCGCTGGCACATGTCGCTGTCGAGCTGGCTGCGCGACTATCTCTATATTCCGCTGGGCGGCAATCGCGGCGGCGCGGCGCGAACCTACCGCAACCTGGTGATGGTGTTCCTGCTTTGCGGGTTGTGGCACGGCGCGAGCTGGACCTTCGTGCTGTGGGGTGCGTGGCACGGCCTGTTTCTGGTGATCGAGCGCATCGGGCTCGGCGCCGCCGTGGCGCGGCTGCCGCGGGCGGCCGCCAATGCTTATACGATGCTCGTGGTGATGCTCGGCTGGGTGCTGTTCCGCGCACCCGACTTCGCCACCGCCCTGGGCATGTACCGCAGCCTGTTCGGGTTGCAGGGACTGACGCGGCTGAGCTTCGAGACGCACCTGGTTCTCAACCCGCTGGCGCTGACGGCGCTCGGCGTCGGCTGCGTGCTGGCCTTCGTGCGCCGCTGGCCCAGCGCCGCGCCGCTGCTTTCGCCGCGCGGCGGCGGGGCGATGCTGAAGGGCCGCGCGGTGGCGATCGCCGCCGCCGACACCGCAATCCTGGTCCTGCTGCTCCTGCTCGCGATGGTGGCGGTGGCGGCCGGCGCCTACAGCCCGTTCCTCTACTTCCGGTTCTGATCGATGCTGCGTCGCCATCGCCGCTTTCTGTTTCTGCCGATCCTGCTGCTGCTGGCGCTGCCGATGGCGACGATGCTAGCGGGAACGGGGCCGGACACGGCCGACGAGGATCGCGCGGCGGCGGTGTGGCCCGGGTTGCCCGTGCGCGGGCGGGACTGGGACAAGTTCCCCGCGCGCGTCGAGGCGTGGTTGCAGGACCATTTCGGGCTCCGCCAGTATTTCGTGCTGGCGAACGGGTTGCTGCGCGAGAAGCTCGGCAACGGCAACGACCAGGTGCTCGTGGGCCTGGACGGCCATTTCTATTACACCACCGACGACACGCTGCAGCAAAGCGCCGGGGCGCTGGGGCGGGGACGCTGGGGCTGGATCGCGCACACCGTCGATATGCTGGCCGAGATGCAGGCGATCCTGGCGCGGCAAGGGGCGACGCTCATTGTCGCCTCGCCGCCCAACGCCTCCACCATCGAGCAGGCCGGTCTGCCGAGATGGGCGCGCTTGCGGCACCGGCCGACCGAGTACGACCATTTTCTCGCTCTGCTGGCTGCGCGCGGCATCAAGGCCGTCGATCTTCGTCCGGTGCTGGATGCGGCCGCACGGCAGACGAAGGCGTATTATCTTCACGATACGCACTGGACGCCCTACGGCGCTCTCTCGGCCTTCGACGCGGTGGCCGAAGCGGACGGCCATCCGGACTGGGCGGTGAAGCTCTCGCTGATCCGGCCGGCGTCACCCTTGCGCGGCGGCGACCTCGCCCGGCTGCTCGGTGTCGCGGCGGTCGTGTCGGAGCCCGAGCAGGACGTCGATCTGCCCGCGAAGTCCGACCAACTCCTGCTGGAAGGCGGCGAATTCCGAACCTTCGTGGATACCGCGCCGCATCCCGGGCCGACGATCATGGTGATCGGCGATTCGTTCACCGACACCTATTTTCTGCTGCCGTTGCTGCAAAAGGCCGGGCGGATCGTGTTCACCCATGCTCGGCTCTGCGGCTTCGACTGGCGGCTGGTCGAGCGCTATCATCCCTCGGAGGTGTGGTACATGCCGGTCGAGCGTCTGATCCCCTGCGCGCCCGGCAAGCGGCCGGTCGGGATGCCGGAGGCGCGTTGACCGCCGCCGGAACCGGCGAGTAAGGACACCGTAACGCCCGTTCTGGGTGCGGCGGAGAAAGAAGTCATCCGTGAAGGACGTCCGTGACGCGCTGATGGTGGCGCGCAGGAGCGACGGTTCGCTGGTCGAGCGTCCGCTGTCGCCCCATCTTCAGGTTTATCGTTGGCCGGTCAGCATGGCGCTGTCGATCGGCCATCGCGTCACCGGCGTCGGCGTCTCGGTGGGCGCGCTGCTGTTCACCTGGTGGCTGGTCGCCGCCGCCGCCTCCGATTCCGCCTTCGCCACCGTGCAGGGCTTCCTTGGCTCCGGCTTCGGCGTTTTCCTGCTGGTCTGTTGGGCGGCGGCGCTGCTGCTTGCACCTGTTCCAGGGCATCCGGCACCTGCTGTGGGATGCCGGGCTCGGGTTCGGCACGCAGACGCAACAGGAGCCGGTGCGGCCGGGGTTCGAGAACCGGACCTATCGCATCAGCGGCTGGGCGGTGATCGGAGCCACCGCGGCGGCTTGCCTGATCGTGTGGATCGTCGGCTTCGTGGTGTGGTGATGGCTCGATCGGATAAGCCGCTGCAGATCGATGTCATGCGCACGCAGCTCGGCCGCGTTCGCGGCCCCGGCTCGGCGCATGCGGGGTCGGGAACCTGGTGGATCGAGCGCATCACCTCGCTCGCGCTGGTGCCGCTCACGCTCTGGTTCATCGCCTCGGCGATCCGCCTGGAGGGCGCCACCCGCGCCGATATGATCGGCTGGCTGCACGCACCGGTGCCGCTGGTGCTGATTCTGTGCCTGGCCGTCGCCACCTTCTGGCACATGGCGCTCGGGCTCGCGGTCGTGATCGAGGACTACGTGCATCACGACTTCGCCCGCGTGGCGATGCTGTTGCTGGTGCGGGGCGGCTGCATCGTCGCCGCGCTGTTCTGCATTATCGCGGCGCTGCGCCTGGGGTTGTGAGGAGTTCGCCGATGGACGCGACCACCATCCCGACGGAAGCCTATACGCTCGTCGATCACACCTATGATGTCGTGGTCGTGGGCGCCGGCGGGTCGGGCTTGCGGGCGACCCTGGGGATGGGCGCGGCCGGCCTCAAGACGGCGTGCATCACCAAGGTGTTCCCGACGCGCAGCCACACCGTCGCCGCGCAGGGCGGCATCGGCGCCGCGCTCGGCAACATGGGCGAGGACGACTGGCGCTGGCACATGTACGACACCGTGAAGGGCTCGGACTGGCTGGGCGATCAGGACGCCATCGAATACATGTGCCGGGAGGCGATCCCGGCGGTTTATGAGCTGGAGCATTTCGGCGTGCCGTTCAGCCGCACCGAGGACGGGCGTATCTACCAGCGGCCTTTCGGCGGGCACATGAAGGAGTACGGCAAGGAACCCGCGCAGCGCGCCTGCGCCGCCGCCGACCGCACCGGACACGCGATCCTGCATACGCTCTATCAGCAATGCCTCAAGCACGAGGTCGAGTTCTTCGTCGAGTATTTCGCGCTCGACCTTATTCTGGACGAGGAGGGAGCGTGCCGCGGCGTCACCGCCTGGTGCCTCGAGGACGGAACCATGCACCGCTTCCGAGCGCAGATGGTGGTGATGGCGACCGGCGGCTACGGGCGTGCCTACCTCTCCTGCACCTCGGCCCACACCTGCACCGGCGACGGCAACGGCATGGTGCTGCGCGCCGGGCTGCCGTGTCAGGACATGGAGTTCATGCAGTTTCATCCGACCGGCATCTTCCCGGCCGGCTGCCTGATCACCGAGGGCGCGCGCGGCGAGGGCGGGTATCTGACCAACGCCGAGGGCGAGCGGTTCATGGAACGCTACGCCCCGACCGCGAAGGATCTGGCCTCGCGCGACGTGGTCTCGCGTTCGATGACGGTCGAGATCGCCGAGGGGCGCGGCTGCGGCGCCGATAAGGATCACCTGCTGCTGCATCTCGAGCATCTCGGCGCCGAGCTGCTGCACGAGCGGCTGCCGGGGATTTCCGAAACCGCGCGGGTGTTTGCCGGGGTGGACGTGACCAGGGAGCCGATCCCGGTGCTGCCGACGATTCATTACAACATGGGCGGCATCCCGACGAATTATCACGGCGAGGTGCTGCGCCCGACGGCGGAGAACCCCGACGCGGTCATCCCGGGCCTGATGGCGGTGGGCGAGTGCGCGTGCGTCTCGGTGCATGGCGCCAACCGGTTGGGCACCAATTCGCTGCTCGATCTGGTGGTGTTCGGCCGCGCCGCCGCGCACCGGGCGGCCGAGATCGTCAGACCCGGGGCGTCGCAGGCGCCGCTGCCCGCGCGCGCGGGCGAGGCATCGCTCGATCGCTTCGACCGCACCCGCAACGCCCGCGGCGGCACGCGCGTTGCCGATCTGCGCTTCGAGATGCAGCGCACGATGCAGACCCATGCCGCGGTGTTCCGCAGCAGCAAGACGCTGGCGGAAGGCGTGGAGCGGATGCGCGGCGTCTGGCGCGGCATGGACGACATGTCGGTGTCGGACCGCGGCCTGATCTGGAACAGCGATCTGATGGAGGCGCTCGAGCTGCGCAACCTCATGGACAACGCGATGACCACGATCGTCAGCGCTGAGGCGCGCACGGAAAGCCGCGGCGCCCATGCCCGCGACGACTACCCCGAACGCGATGACCAGCAGTGGATGAAGCACACCCTCGCCTGGTGCGCCGATGACGGTGCCGTGCAGCTCGATTACCGGCCGGTGCGGATGCAGACGCTCACCAACGAAGTCTCGGTGTTCCCGCCGAAGAAGCGGGTTTACTAGTGGTCGCCTTCACGCTCCCCCGCAACAGCCGCATCACCGCCGGCAAGACCTGGAAGGCCGCCCCCGGGGCGAAGCGGGTGCGCGCCTTCCGCATCTATCGCTGGGACCCCGACGATGGCCGCAATCCGCGCACCGATACCTACGAGGTCGATCTCGACGCTTGCGGGCCGATGGTTCTCGACGCGCTCATCAAGATCAAGAACGAGATCGATCCGACGCTGACCTTCCGCCGCTCCTGCCGGGAGGGCATCTGCGGCAGTTGCTCGATGAATATCGACGGCGGCAATACGCTCGCCTGCCTGAAGCCGATCGAGGACGTGAAGGGCGCGGTTCGCATCACGCCGCTGCCGCACATGGCGGTGGTCAAGGACCTGGTTGCGGATTTAAGTCAGGCCTACGCCCAGCTCCGCAGCATCGATCCCTGGCTCAAGGCCGATACCCCCGCACCGCCGGACGCTGAGCGGCTGCAAAGCAGGCAGGAGCGCGCCAAGCTTGACGGATTATGGGAGTGCATCCTGTGCTTCTGCTGCACGACCTCGTGCCCCAGCTACTGGTGGAACGGCGACCGCTATCTAGGCCCGGCGGTGCTGCTGCAAGCTTATCGCTGGATTGCCGATTTGCGCGACGAGCACCGCGGCGAGCGGCTGGATGCACTGGAAGACCCGTTCAAGCTCTACCGCTGCCACACCATCATGAATTGTACCGATACCTGCCCCAAGGGGCTCAACCCCGCCAAGGCGATCGCCTCGATCCGGCAGATGATCGTGGAGCGGCGGGTTTGAAATCGCGCGGGGGCCGCCGCCCTCTCCGCCGCTTCGGGGTGGAGAGGGCGTTGTCGGTTGCCGGCATCCAATGAAGCTACGACTGCCGGAGGAACTGGCGCGACACCCTAATGACCATCGGGAACCGATGGAGCAACATTTCGAGCGCCGGCCGGCCGATGTCTCGGCAATCCCGCCATCCGTGCGGTTCGTGTTCATCTGCTTCACCAACCGCTGCGGCTCGCATTTCCTCGCCGAGGCGCTGGCGTCCTCGGGGGTGTTGAACGGCGCCGGCGAGATGTTCAACGCCGAGACCGTAATCGCCGAACTCGAGGAAGCAGGGCTTGCGCGACCTCGGCCAATATGTCGGCTGGCTCGCCCGCACCAATGGCCGAACCGACACGCTGGTGAGCAAGGTGTCGGTGACGCAGCTCGCCATTCTGGTGGAGGCGGGGATTCTCGATCAGCTCCTGGAACGAACGTCCTTCATCCTTCTGGAGCGCGACGACAAACTGGGTCAGGCGATCTCTTATGCGCTCGCGCTCGGAACCAATCGTTGGACCAGCGCCCATGAATTACGATTGGCGCCGCAAGCCGTTCCGTATGCAGCCAACGTCATCACCGGGTTCATCCGCGGCGTCGCCACCGAGATGTCGTTGTTTTACCAGTTCTTCGGCCTGAACGGCATCGTGCCCATGCATGTCAGCTACGAACAGCTCGTCGCCACGCCCGAGACTGTCATCGCCCGGATCGGCGAGTGGTTGAACCTGCCGGACGTTCGATTTGTCCGGTCCGCGTTGCGGTTGGAGCGTCAGGCAGGCGCGGTCAATGAGACTTGGCGCAAGCGGTTCCTGGCCGGAGACTGAAGTAGCTTGCGGGTGAGGGCCGGCGGGCGGCGGCGCAAGGACTAAACCGCCTGCGCGCTGGCGTCCGACCGGTGCGCCCCGGCGCGGGCGGCCAGCGCGGCGGCCATGAACGCGTCCAGATCGCCGTCCAGCACCGCGGCCGGATTGCCCTTCTCCATCCCGGTCCGCAAGTCCTTGACCAACTGATAGGGCGCCAGCACGTAGTTGCGGATCTGGTGCCCCCAGCCGATATCGGTCTTGGCGCTCTCCACCGCTGCCGCGGCGGCCTCGCGCTTCTGCAATTCCTGCTCGTAGAGGCGTGCCTTCAGCATCGCCATCGCGGTGGCGCGGTTGCGGTGCTGGCTGCGGTCGGTCTGGCAGGCGACCACGATTCCGGTCGGCAGGTGGGTGATGCGGATCGCGCTCTCGGTCTTGTTGACGTGCTGGCCGCCGGCGCCCGAGGCACGATAGGTGTCCACCCTCAGATCGCCCTCGTTGACGTCCACCTCGATATTCTCGTCCACCACCGGATAGACCCAGACGCTGGCGAAGCTGGTTTGCCGGCGCGCGTTGGCATCGAACGGGCTGATGCGCACCAGCCGGTGCACCCCGGCCTCGGTCTTGAGCCAGCCATAAGCGGTGGCCCCGGTCACTCGCAGCGTCACCGACTTGATCCCGGCCTGCTCGCCCTCGCTCTCGTCCAGAACCTCGACCCTGTAGCCGTGCTGCTCGGCCCAGCGCGTGTACATGCGCATCAGCATCTCGGCCCAGTCCTGAGCCTCCGTCCCGCCGGCGCCGGCGTTGATCTCCATATAGGCGTCGTTGATATCGGCCTCGCCCGACAGCAGGCTCTCGGTCTCGCGCCGTTTCGCCTCCTCGGCGAGCGCGCGGAGGCCGGCGAGCCCGTCATCGGTCATCGCCGCGTCGCCTTCGGCCTCGGCCATGCCGATCAGCTCGAGCGTGTCGGCGACCTCGGATTCGAGCTTGCGCACGCCCTCCATTTGCCCGGCCAGCTGATTCCTCTCGCGCATCAGCTTCTGCGCGGCGGCGGCATCGGACCAGAGTGCCGGGTCCTCGGCGCGCGCGTTCAGCTCGGCGAGGCGGGCCTCCGCGACATCCCAGTCAAAGATGCCTCCTCAGCAGCGCGATCGACTGCTTGATCTGCTCGTTCAGGGTCTCGGATTCGGCCGACATGGCGGGCTCAATACAGCCCGCCCAGGGAGGTGTCCACGCCCGGTGCGGCGCGCTGCGCGCCCGACAGAACGGTGCCCGCATCGCCGCCGCCGGCGAGCAAGTCGGTCGAATTCGCCGCCGAGCGGCGCCGAGGCACCCGGCTCCTGCCCCGGCTTGAAGGCGTCGGTTACGCGCCCCGGGCCGCTGGTCCAGGCCGCCATCTCGACGCCCGCCGGCATCGGGAATTGCAGCACCGGCCGTCCCTTCAACGCGGCCGCCATGAAGTCGTGCCAGATCGGCGCCGCCACTTCGGCTCCGGTCTGGTCGTGGCCGAGCGAGGCCGGATTGTCGTATCCCACCCAGACGACGGTCACGAGCTGCGGCGAGAAGCCGGCGAACCAGGCATCGTTGAAGTCCTGGCTGGTTCCGGTCTTGCCGGCGAGCGGACGGTTCATGCCCTTGCCGGCGGGAACGCCGGTGCCGCGCGTCACCACGCCCTGCATCATGGTGATGAGCTGGAAAGTGCTCTGCGGGTCGGCGATCCGCGCGCCGATTGTCCTGGATGCGGGGCGGCGTGGCGGCGTTGTCGCACGCGCAGTCGAGGGCGGCCGGGGCGCCAGACGACATGGCCTTCATGGTCCTGCACGCTATCGACCAGGGTCGGCGTGACCTTCCGTCCCATGGCGGCGATGCTCGCATAAGCGCCGGCCTCGCGCAGCACGGTGGTATCCACGGCGCCGAGCGCGGCCGGCAGCACATGCGGCATCTTGTCCGTCATGCCGAACGCCTCGGCGGTCTTGGCCACTGCATCCATGCCGACCCGCTGGGCGACGCGCACCGTGACCAGATTGAGCGACTGCTCCAGCGCCACCCGCAGCGAGGTCGGGCCGTTGAACTCCATCTCGAAATTGTTCGGCCGCCATAGCCCCCCGCGCCCGTCGGCGAGCGACAGCGGCGCGTCGAGGAACCGATCGGACGGCGAGACCCCCTTCTCGAGCGCTGTCAGATAGACGATCGGCTTGAAGCTGCTGCCCGGCTGGCGCTCGGCCTGGGTCGCGCGATTGAACTGGCTGGCGGCGTAAGCTCCAGCCGCCGACCATCGCCATAACCCGGCCGGAAGACGGGATCAAGCGAGACCAGGGCGCCCTGAACCTGCGGCACCTGGCGCAGCAACGCGTGCGACGGTCCCGTCCGGTTCGACCATCACCACGTCGCCCGGGCGCAGCATGTCGGAGAAGCGCCGATAGGGCAGCGCCCGGATGCCCCTCGCCGTCCATCGGATGATTCCACGCCTCGTCGCCGAGGCGCAGAAAGCCGGTCCGCGGCGCCTGCTGGCCGCCTTGCTTGCGGGTCCAGCCAGCCGACCCGCGCCGCCGACCGGGCTGGTGCCGAGCACGACCGCCATCCGCCACGCCGGGCAGCATCGCGTCGGGTGCCGTCAGCCGGGCGAGGCCGGCCGGCCAGTCGCGCTCCAGCGCGGCGTTGAAGGGCAGCCGCTCCAGCGGCCCGCGCCAGCCGCCCATGCGTCGGTCATAGGCCATCAGCCCGTCGCGCACCGAGGTCTCGGCCGCGCTCTGCAGCGCGGGATCAAGGCTGGTGCGCACCGCAGCCCGCCCTCGTTGACGGTCTCGGCGCCGAATCGCTGCATCAGTTCCTGGCGTACCTCCTGGGCGAACCAGTCGGCGCCGGGGATCTTCGGGGTGCCGCGGAACTCGGCCGGAACCAGAGGCCTCGGCCTTGGCGGCATCGGCTTCGGCGCGGGTGATCGCGTGGTCCTCGGCCATGCGGTCGATCACCCAGTCGCGGCGCGCCGCGGGCCTGCTCGGGATGACGGAACGGGTTGTAGTTCTGCGGCGCCTTCGGCAGCGCCGCCAGCATCGCGTCCTGCGCCAGGCTGAGTTGGTCGAGCGGGCGATTGAAATAGGCCTGCGCCGCCGCCTCCACGCCATAGGCGCCCTGGCCGAGATAGATCTCGTTCAGATAGAGCTCCAGGATGCGCTGCTTGGAGAGCGTCTGCTCCATCCGCACCGCCAGGATCGCCTCCTCGACCTTGCGCTTCAGCGTGATGCGGTTGTCGAGCAGCATGTTCTTGGCGACTTGCTGGGTGATGGTGGAGGCGCCGAGCGGGCGCTTGCCCTCCTGCACGCGCGTCACGATCGGTGACGCCGGCGCGGACGATCGCCAGCGGGTCGATGCCGCCGTGAATCCAGTAATCCTTGTCCTCGGCCGAGACGAAGGCCTGTCGGACCCGCTCGGGAATGGCGGCGTAGGGCACGAAGATGCGTCGCTCGCTCGCCAGTTCGCTGAGCAGCCGGCCGTCGCCGGCATAAACCCGGGTCATCACCGGCGGCGTGTAGCTGCGCAGGCCGTCGACGCTCGGCAGATCGGCGGACACGGTGCGTCCAGAGCATGTAGACCGGCAACGCCGCCGCCGGCCGCGGCCAGCACGAACACGCCGAGCAACGCGCCGGCGATGCGCCCACCCAGCGCCGCCGGCGAGGGACCGGGATCGGTGCGCCCGCACCCGCGCCGGCGCGGCCCGCGCGGGGAGTTGGGCGCGAGCGGCGCGCCCGCGGTCATGGGATGTTCGGTCATGCGGCCCGATAATGGCGCTTCCCGCCACCGGAAGCCAGCGTCAGGTCTTCCGATTCGCGAGCGCCGCGGTGACTTGTCCGTTGGCGGCGAACCAGGCGTCCACCGCGTCGCGCATCGCCCGCGCCACCAGCGCGCGATGCTCGGGCCGGCGCAGCTCCGCCTCGTCGCGCGGGATTGGACATGAACCCCATCTCCACCAGCACGCTGGGGATGTCCGCCGCCTTCAGCACCACGAATCCGGCATGGCGTTCGGGGTTGGGCAGCATCGGGACGCTGCGGTCGAGACTGTCCACGAGGCTGCTCGCCAGGCGCGTCGATCCGACCCTGGTCTCTCGCCGCACCAGGCTCGCGAGGATGCGCGCGACCTCGGGCGACAGCGCATGGAACGGCGTTGCCCCCGCCAAACCGGTCGGCGCTGTTCTCGCTGCGCGCCAGCTGGGCGGTCTGGGCGTCGGACGCGCCGGCGGCGAGCGTATAGACGCTGGCCCCGCGCACGCCGTGGATCGTGCAGCGCGTCGGCGTGCATGGAGACGAACAGCGCCGCGCCATGCTCCTGCGCCCGCGCGACCCTCTCCTCCAGCGGCACGAATTGGTCCGTCACCCGGGTCATCGCCACGCGGTAGCGCCCGCCGCCTCCAGCAGCCGGCGCAGCTCGAACGCGGTCGCGAGCGAGACGTGCTTCTCGTAGGTGCCGGCGAGACGCCGATCGCCCCCGGGTCCTTGCCGCCATGGCCCGGGTCGAGCATGACCAGCGGCGCGGGCGGTCGGGCGCGGCCCGCCGGAGCCTTGCGGGCGGGCACCGGCGCGTGCGTGGCGCTCGCAACCCGGGGCGGCAGCAGGAAAGTGCCGAAAACGCCGAGCCCGGAGCCGGCGCGGCCGAGCAGCAGGCGGCGCGTGATCGAACAAGTCGCTCATGGCGCGTTCTTATCTCATGGTTCGGAATTGCACGCTTGTCGTTGAGGCGGCGAGAGTCCCCGCTTCCGGACGGACAGCCTACCAGTCGCATCAGGCGTGAGGTCCCGGGACCGGGTTGCGACGAGCCCGCAGCGGCGGCGCCGCTTGCGGTCGTGGGCCGGTTTGCGCCATGTTACAAAGCGCCTGATGACGCGCGGGTGCCGGCTGCTTGCCATGGCTGCCGCGATTTCCGCGGGCGGTTCGGCCACCGTTGACCACGTGCCTGCGTTAGACCGCGGACCCGGTCCGGGTGCGCCTCGACCGCTCCCGCGTTGTCATCTGAGCCGCGCCGCTTCGGCGTCGGCCAGCCACGACCAAACCGGCAGCGACCCGCGCCAATGCCCCGGGTCTGCGCCGCAAGACGCCGAGGACGGATGACCGCCGCCGCGACCACATTATTTCCCGCCACGACGGCATTCCCTCTCCTGATCGACCCATTCGGCCGCTTGCCGACCCGCGTCCCCGTTCTGGTGGCGCCGGGCGGCACCGGCGGCGCATCGGAGCCCCCCAGTTCATGACCAAGCGCATGTTAATCGACGCCACGCACGCGGAAGAAACCCGCGTGGTGGTGCTCGACGGTAATCGCCTCGAAGACTTCGACGTCGAGACATCGGCCAAGCGACAGCTCAAGGGCAATATCTACCTCGCCAAAGTCGTCCGCGTCGAACCCAGCCTGCAGGCCGCGTTCGTCGAATACGGCGGCAATCGTCACGGCTTTCTCGCCTTCGACGAAATCCATCCCGATTACTATCAGATCCCGATCGCCGACCGGCAGCGCCTGCTGGAGATCGAGGCCGAGGAGGCGCGGCGCGACCAGGAGGAGGAGGACGCCTCCGGGGAAGCGGCAGCAGCCGCCCGGGAACGCCGAGCCGGCGGCCACCGAGGAGCCCGCCGACGACCCGGTTCCGGTCCCCGAGGCGATGATGCTCGAGGGCCGCGCCGAGGCGACGGCGGCCGATGAGATCGGCAACGCCGACGAGCCCGAGCCGGCGGCTCAACCGACGGCGATTATCCCCGAGGCGCTGGGGGAACCGGAGCAGCCGAGATCCGCCGGTCGGAGTTGCCGGCTGAGGCGGGCGAGATCGAGCAGTTCGACCGTGCCGAGCCGGCGGCATGCCGATGGGAGAGGCCGGCGAGGCGGGAGAGGCCGGCGAGCCGGCCGAACCGGATGGCGAGCCCGATGGCGAGGTTCCTGCCGAAGCACCGCCGCCGGAGACGCTGGGCGGCGATCCGGATGTTGCGGAGGAAACCCGACCCCGCCGCCCGCCGCGCTTCACCCGCAATTACAAGATCCAGGAAGTCATCAAGCGCCGGCAGATCTTGCTGGTTCAGGTCGTCAAGGAGGAGCGCGGCACCAAGGGCGCGGCGCTCACCACCTATATCTCGCTCGCCGGGCGCTATTCCGTGCTGATGCCGAATTCGCCGCGTGGCGGCGGCATCTCGCGCAAGATCACCTCGCTCGCCGACCGCCGGCGGCTGAAGGAGGTCACGGCGGAGCTCGATCTGCCAAAGGGCATGGGCCTGATCGTGCGCACCGCCGGCGCCAACCGGCCGAAGCCCGAGATCAAGCGCGACTGCGAATACCTGTTGCGGCTATGGGACGATATCCGCGAGCACACGCTGGCTTCGGTGGCGCCGACGCGGATCTATGAGGAGGCGAGCCTCATCAAGCGCGCCATCCGCGACGTCTATTCGCGCGACGTCGGCGAGCTGATCGTCGATGGCGAGGAGGGCTGGCGGGCGGCGCGCGACTTCATGCGCATGCTGATGCCGAGCCACGCCAAGAAGGTGCAGGTCTGGCGCGAGCCGCAACCCTTGTTCGCCCGCTTCCAGGTGGACCAACTGCTCGACGCCGTGCTGGCGCCCACCGTGCAGCTTCGTTCCGGCGGCTATCTCGTCATCAACCAGACCGAGGCGCTGGTCGCGATCGACGTCAACTCCGGCCGCTCCACGCGCGAGCGCGGCATCGAGGAGACCGCGTTGCGCACCAACCTCGAGGCCGCCGAGGAGGTGGCGCGGCAATTGCGCCTGCGCGATCTGGCCGGGTTGATCGTCATCGACTTCATCGACATGGAGGTGAAGAAGCATAACGCGATGGTGGAGCGGCGGCTGAAGGAGGCGCTGAAGGTCGATCGCGCGCGCATCCAGCTCGGCCATATCAGCCATTTCGGTCTGCTGGAAATGAGCCGTCAGCGGCTGCGTCCGAGCCTCGCCGAGGCGACGCTGGTGCCGTGTCCGCATTGCGGCGGCACCGGGCATCTGCGCAGCACCGAGAGCGCCGCGATCCAGGTTCTGCGCGGCATCGAGGAGGAGGCGGGCAAGCGCCGAGCCGCCGAGATCGTGGTGCATGTGGCGCTGCCGATCGCGCTCTATATCCTCAATCACAAGCGCGACCGGCTGTCCGAGATCGAGCAACGGGCGGCGATGCGGGTGACCTTCGCGGGCGACGACACGCTGATCGCGCCGCAATTCCGCATCGATCGCGTGCGCCCGCAGACGCTGACCACTTTCCCGGCATCGGCGCGCCCCGAGCCCGAATCCGCCCCCGTCGCCGGAACCGAGGAGGCGGAAGCCGATATCGAGGAGGAGACCGAGGAGGAGGAGGAGGTCGGCGAACAGGCCGCTGATGCGGAGCCGCCCGACGACGGCGCGAACGTTACCGAATTGGCCGAGGAAAGCGAGCGCCGCCGCAAGCGCCGCCGTCGTCGGCGGCGCGGCGGTCGGCCGCAGGAGGGAGAGGTCGCAACGGAAGAAGCAGCCGCGGAGGAGGACGCGGAGGCGATCGATGCCGCCGCTGAGGATGGCCGCGACAGCACGATCGAGGGCGTGCCGGAGCACGCCGAGCCGTCATCCGATGACGGCGGCGAGCGGTCCGATCGCCGCCGCAATCGTCGCGGCCGCGGCCGCCGTCGTCGCGCTGACGAGGTGCTGCCCGAGATCGCCGCGCCGGGGGCCGAACAGCCTGATCTGCCGCCGATCTACGCCGGTCCGACGCCGGCGGACCCGTTCGGCGGGCCGGCCTTCGACATCTTCGACGTGCTGGAGCGGGTCGAGCAGGTCGCCGGCGCCTCCCTGCCGGCGGTTGCCGCGCCGGAAATCGCCGACCCGGCGCCCGCCCCGAGGCCCAGCGCGCCCGAGCCGGCGGCGCTGATCCTGCCCGCCGAACCCGAGCCGGTTCCGGAGCCGCGCCGCGACGGCGCGAGCCCGGCGCCGGAGCCGGCGAACGACGCCGCCCCCGGGGAGCCGGCGATCAAGCCGATCCTGATCGGCGCCGAGGAGGCGCCGGCGCAACGCAAGCGCGGCTGGTGGCGGCGATGACCCCCTCACCCGCCGCGCTGGCGCGCTGCGCCGGGTGAGGGCTACGGCGCCCAGGCTCACTCCCTGCAGCCGGATGATGCCGTCCGGGATCTGCACGAAGCCCTCCACGTTCTTGCGCATCCCGACGCTGTTCTTGCCGATCCACATGTAGATCAGCGGCATGTCGGCGCGCTGCTGCTCCCACACCTTGGCGTAGAGCGTCTTCCGCTGTTCCGGTTTGCTGGCCTGCCGCGCCTGGTCCAGCAAGCTGTCCATGTTGGCGTTCGAATAGTGGCCGTAGTTGAAGGTGCCGCCGGTGTGCAGGAATTGATACATGTTGCCGTCCGGGTCCACCCGACCCGACCAGCCGATCTGGTAAGCCTCGAAGCGGCCGCCGTAGCCGGCTTGAAGGGAAGACGCGAACTCCATCGCCGTCAGCTTCACGTCGAACCCGGCCTCGCGCGCCATCGCCTGGATCACCACCCCGCTCTGCTGGCTGTCGGCGTTGTTGGTGACGGTCAGCGCCACCGGAACCGGCGTCGTCACCCCGGCCTGCTTCAGCAGCGCCTTGGCCTTGGCGACGTCGCGCGGCGGCGGCTGCACCGATTGGATATAGTAGGGCGAGGCCGGTGAGTTCGCCTGCGCCACCGGGATATAGAGCCCGTCATAGACCACCTGAATGATGGCCTGGCGATCCAGCGCCAGCTCGAACGCCTGGCGCACCAGCGCGCTCTTGCCGATCGGCGTGTCGGCGCGCGGACCGTTGCCGACGTTGAAGGTGATGCCGGTGTAGAAGAGACTGTCGCCGAGCGCGAGCTTGAGGTTCGGATCCTTCTTCACCGCCGGGATGTCGGTCGGCACGATATACTCGACGATGTCGAGCGCGCCGGCTTGCAGGTTGGCGAGCCGCACCGACGGGTTCGGGTTGGGCAGGTAAACCACGCGGTCCACATGGATGGCGCCGGCGTTCCAATATCCGGGGAAGCGTTGCAGCACGATGCGGTCCTGCGGCACCCGCTCGACGAAGCTGAACGGGCCGGAGCAGACCGGATGCAGGCCGAACTTATCGCCCTCCTGCGCCAGCACCTTGGGCGGCAGCACGATGCCGGAGCGATCGGCCAGCTGCGCGATCAGCGGCGCGTCCGGGGTTTTGAGGTTGAGCTGCACGGTGAGCGGATCGACCACGTCGATGCTGTCGATCGAGTTTATCTCGGTGCGTCGCATCGAGCCCTTGGCGGTCAGGTCGCGCATCAGCGTGACCTTCACCGCCTCGGCGTCCACCGGCTCGCCGTCCTGAAATTTCACGTTCGGGCGGAGGTGGATCAAGAGATGCGTCGGATCGTCCTTGTATTCGTAGCCGGTGGCGAGCTGCGGCACGATCTGCAGCTTGGCGTCGATGTCGAACAGCTTGTCGCACATCGCGGCGAACACCAGCCGTCCCACATAGCTTGACCCGAGCGTGGGATCGAGCAGGTCGGGGTCTTCGCGCAGCCCGATGCGCAGCGTCTTCTCCTGCGCCCCGGCCGCCCGGCTCGGCGAGTGGCAGCAGCAACATGGCACAGGCCAACAGGCGGACGGTGCGGCGCATTGGTTTCGCTCCCCGTTTTCGATCGTTGCTCAGGCTTCGCCCGGCGGTCGCGCGTCGCGGGCGATGATGGCGTCGATCACCGCGCGGTCATGCACGCCCCAGCGGCTGTCCGTCCCCGCCAGCAGGCGACGGAAGACCGCAAAACGCTCCCCGCTCACGCGCAGCAGGCGCCGCAATTCGGCCAACGGATCGGGATGGTCGTCGGCGCGGATGTCGAGATCGGGGTAGGGGTCGCGCGTGCAGATGCGGAGCGCCGCCGATTGCTTGCCGCGCCGGTCGCCGCCCGCCGCCTCGCCGGCCTCCATTGCCGCGAGCAGGCGCTCGGCGAGCGAGCCGCGGGCGGCGAGGAAGGCGTCGCGCGTGCGCGCCACCACATCGGGGCCCGCCAGCATGTTGCCGGCGACCGAGACATCGACGCCGGCAACGTGTCCCGCCCAGTCGATGCAGCCCTCGCCGGTGTGCTGCGCGACCCGCCCGCCGGCGTCCAGAATATGGAATTGCCGCTGCGCGCGGCCGGGGTCGGGCGTGACCAGCGCCGCCAGGACCGCGCCCGGGTTCTCGCCGGCGCGCAGGCGCGGCATCGCCTCGATCCCGTACATCGGGTTCACCAGGGCTTGCGTCGAGAGCGCCGCCACCCCGCCCTCCACATGCAGACACATCGCGCCGACGGCGAAGAAGCGCGAGGCGACGGCGGCCCCGATGGCGCCCGTTTCGGCGTCGCGGGCGAGGATCGAGAAGGTCATGGCCCGATGATCTTGCGCCGCCGGCACCGAGGCAAGCCCGCTCGTCGCGCCTTGCGGCGGCCCTCCCGCCGGCGCATTCCCTCCCGCACACGGAGGACCGCTGATGCGCCTGCCGATCCTGGCGATCATGTGCGCGACGCTCGCCGCCTGCACCGAGGTCTATACAACGCCGCCCGGCGGCGGACCGCTGGAGCTGCGTGCCTCGTACATCACCCTTCCCGGCATCGGAACGGTCCCGGTTCCCGGGCCGGCGCCGTCCGGCGCCTTCGGCCATGACGGGCTCTATGCCGGCAGCGCGCAGGCGTTGGACAGCGCCGGCGCGCGCTGTCCGGAGTTTCGGCGCGGCGGCGATTTCCGCGTCGTCGGGCGGCAGGTGATGTTCGGTCCGTTTCGGGGAACTATCGGCGACCAAGGCGGGCTGCGGATGATCTACGGCCGCAACACCATCGTCGGGCATTTCGAGGGCAATGTCTTTCGCGGCGTCATCGACTACTACGTGCCGCCCTGTTCCTACGCCATGCTGCTGCGCCGGCAATCATGAGCTTCGATCCCGAACGCCTCGCGCCCGCGTTGCTGCGCGGCCTGCCGGATGCGCTGGTGGTGGCCGACGCGGAAGGCATGATCCAGTTCTGGAACGACGGTGCGGAGCGCCTGTTCGGATATACGGCCGCCGAGGCGCTTGGGCCAGTCGCTCGACCTCATCATCCCCGAACGCCTGCGCGCGACGGCATTGGAGCGGCTTTCGCGAGACCATGCGCACCGGCCATTCGCGCTACGGCGCCGGCGACGTGCTCGCCGTTCCCGCCCAGCACCGGAGCGGCGCCCGGCTCTCGGTGGAGTTCACCATCATCCCGCTGCACGACGAAGACGGCGCCATGGAGGGCATCGCCGCCATCATGCGCGACGCAACGGCGCGCTTCGAGCAGGTGCGGGCGCTGCAAAAGGAGCTGGCGGCGCTGAAGTCGCGGACGGGTGAGGAGGCGTCGTCATAGAGTAGGGCGGAAAAACGCAGCGCATTCCGCCTTTTTGCCGAACCCAAGGGGCCGGCGGACTGCGCTTTGCTTCTCCGCCCTACCGCTTTGGAATTACCCGTCGTCCGGACGAGAACGGCCATAAAAAGCCCCGCTCCTTGCGGGGCGGGGCCAAGGTGGCGGCGCGCCTGGAACAACCGATGCTGGCGGCGCGCTCGCGTTGGGGGAGGAAGCCAGCGTCTGAGAGCAAATAAGGTGCCGATGGCGGCCATACCTTGAAGGAAATGCGGCAACATTTCGGAACGCCGACCGGCTTCGGGAAATTATCCGTGAGCGCAAGATCGCCGCGCTCGGTCACGCCGCGCTAACGATTTCTCGACCATTGCTCCCGTAGTCTGCGCCGCGGATGAGCAAGAGGTCGGGAATGCAGCCGAATCAGGCCGATACCGCCGAAGCGGGGCGTCTGGAACGGTGCCTGTTCGGGTTCGGGCGTGCCCGCGATCGGCTGGCCGTGGCCCTCCGCCGCATCCTCCGGCTCCTGCTTTGGGCGCTGACCTTGCGGCTGCCGGGAGAGCTGGGCTGGTGGCTGCGCGCGCGCCGGCTGCGCTCGGCCGGGGCGCGCACTCGTCCGCGGCTGCGGGCGGTGCCGAGCAGTCCGGCCCCGGTCGTCTCTGTCATCGTGCCGAGCTACGGCCAGGTGTGGCTCACCCGCAACTGCCTCGCCGCGATCGCGGCTGCGCCGCCCGAGGCACCGATCGAGGTGATCGTCGTGGACGATGCCTCCGGCGACTTCGGACTGCGACGGCTGCGGCGCCTGCCCGGCCTGCGGCTGCTCGGTCACGCCGCGCAATCTCGGCTTCATCGGCGCCTGCAACCACGCCGCCGGCTTCGCGCGCGGGGAATTCCTGCTGTTCCTCAACAACGATACCGAGGTGCGGCCGGGCTGGCTCGACGCGCTGCTCGCGCTGCTGCGGGCGCGCCCCGATGCCGGCGCCGCCGGCTCGAAGCTGCTGTTTCCCGACGGGCGCCTGCAGGAGGCGGGCGGCATCATCTGGCGCGATGCAACGGGGGCGAATTACGGCCGGGGCGACGATCCCGCCAAGCCGGAATACAACTACGTCCGCGAGGTGGACTACTGCTCCGGCGCCAGCCTGATGGTGCGCCGGGCGCTGTTCGAGGATTTGGGCGGCTTCGATCCGCTCTACGCGCCGGCCTATTACGAGGATGCCGATCTTGCCTTCCGGCTCCGCGCGCGTGGGCGGGCGACGCTCTATCAGCCGCGCTCGGAGGTGGTGCATATCGAGGGGGCGTCGCACGGCACCGACCCGGTGTGCGGCGTCAAGGCCTACCAGCTGGTCAACCGCGACCGCTTCCGCGACCGCTGGGCGGCGGTGCTGGCCGGCCGGCACATGCCGGCGGACACGCGCCGGATGCGCGCGCGCGATCACGCCGCCGACCGGACACTGGTGCTGGTGATCGATCACTGCGCGCCGGAGCCCGATCGCGATGCGGGCTCACAAACCATGCTGGCCTTCCTGCGCACGTTGCGGGCCGGCGGGGCGATCGTGAAGCTGTGGGTGGAGGTGGTGCGCCCCGGGCGCGACTACGTCCGGCCCATTCAGGACCTGGGAATCGAGGTCATCGGCGGCGGCCCGGAAGCGTTCGCGGCCTGGATGGCGGAGAACGGGGCGGAGCTGGATCGCGTGCTGCTGAGCCGCCCGGAGGTCGCCGCCGCGCATCTCGGCATCATTCGTCGCCACAGCCCGGCGCCGGTCGCCTATTACGGGCATGACCTGCATTTTCGCCGCGTGCGCGCGCAATTCGCGCTTACCGGCGAGCCGGGGCTGCTCAGCGAGGCGGCGCGACTGGAACGCCTGGAGCGCTGGATCTGGCGGGCGGTCGACCAGGTCCTCTATCCCTCGGAGGAGGAGGCGGGGTTTGTCCGCCTGGTCGCGCCGAGCGTCGGCGCGCGTGCCGTGCCGGCCTTCGCTTTCGCCGAGTTCGGCGCCGATCGCACCCCGCCCGAAGGCGCCTTGATGCTGTTTGTCGGCGGCTTTGCTCACGCCCCCAATTACGAGGCGCTGGCCTGGTTCGTGCGCGACGTGCTGCCGCTGATCCGGACCCGCGTTCCGGCGGCGCGGCTGATCGCCGCCGGTTCGAGCGCGACCGATCGGGTCTGGGATTTGGCCGGGCCGGACGTCGCGATCCGCGCCGACGTCGCGCCGGCCGAGCTGAGCCGGCTCTATGCCTCGGCCCGCGTCGCGGTGGCGCCGCTCCGCTTCGGCGCCGGCGTGAAGCTGAAAGTCGTGGAGGCGCTGGCCGCCGGCGTGCCGGTGGTTACGACCACGATCGGTGCCCAGGGCTTGCCGGGCTTGGGCGCCGACGTCGCCGACGATGCGGTGGGCTTTGCCGACGCCGCATGCCGACTGCTCGCCGACGACGCGCTGTGGCGGGCCCGGTGCGCCGCGCACCTCGCTTACGCGCGCACGCGCTTCAGCCGCGAGGCGATGCGCGACGGCTTGCTGGAGGCGCTGGCGCTGACCCAACCCGCGGGCCGCCAAACTCCTTCTCCGCGTCTCGGGGACGGAGAGGGCCGGGGTGAGGTGGGGGATAGTGCCGTTAGCTCGGCCGAGCGCACTGCGTCCGCGGCCCAACCCGCCGCGCGCTGATCGCGGCGCGCCCCGCCTCACCCCGGCCCTCTCCGCCCCGAGGGGCGGAGAGGGAGACGAATGAGGGCTGCGGCGAGGCCGCACACGCCGGCCCATTGCTGACGCAGGTACGAGCCGCTCGAGAGCGACCTCGCCCCGGTCACCCCGGTCGGGCGGTAGACGCGGGAAAAATCGGCGGTGCCGAACAGCATGTCCCACCACGGCAGCACCGCACCGAAATTGCAGCTCCGCCGTCCCGCCGCGCCAACCCCGTGATGCGCGCGATGAAAGCGCGGCGAGACCAGCAGCCGCTCGCCGAGCCGGCCGAACGAGACCCGCGTATTGGCGTGCGAGAGGCTTTCGACGAAGCGCAGCACCAGAACCAGCAAGGGGAATTGCAGGGGCGGGATGCCGATCGCCAGCGCCACCGCCGCGAACCAGACGAAGCCGATCAGGTCGTCCAGCAGGTGGTTGCGATCGTCGGACCAGAAGGTCATGCGCGGCTGTGCATGGTGCAGCGCGTGCAGCGCCCACCACCAGCCGAGCGCGTGCGACAGTCGATGGCGCAGGTAATCGGCGGCATCGAGGATGATCGCGTAGCACAGGAAGGTCACGACCGGTCGGCCGAGGAGGAACGGGAACCCGGTTTCCAGCATCGGCGGCGTCCAGCCGCGGTCGGCGAGCCACCCGTTCAGCGCCACCTGCGCCTGATAGAACAGCACGAACGTCACCAGCGGCAGGATGCCGACGCGCGAGAGCAGCGTATAGAGCACATCGACCGCGATCCCCCGCCGGTCGGGCCATCGCTCTACCGGCCGCCAGCGCTCCAGCGGCACGCACACCGCGAAGGTCGCCGCCACTTGCGCCGCACCATAAATTGCGAACAGCGCCCAGCCGTACGCGAAATCCTCCCAGCGCATCAGCCCGAGCGCGTAGAGCAGCGGCAGCAGCGCGTGCTCCTGGATCCAGCCGGCGGCGAGGTCGAACGGATCGCCCATCAGCTGCGCGCCGCCGCCTTCGCCGCCGACGCCTTCGGATTGAGGAAGATGCCGTGCGGCGAGCGGCCGGCGGGCAGGGTCGTCACCTCGCCGCTCGCCGGATCGAGGACGGCGACCAATTCGGCGAACCGGCGAGTGATCCAAAGTTTGCCATCCGGCGCGAAGCCGAGATCGTCGGGTCCGCCGGCGATGCGGAAGCTGCGGATCGGGGTGAGCGTCTTCGCGTCGAGCTCCGTGGTGGTGCCGCCGACGCGGTTGTTGACCCAGATCGTTTGCCCGTCGGGCGACAGGAACAAATTATGCGCGCCCTTGCCGGTGACGATACGGCGCAGCACGCGCCCGTCCGCGGGATCGACTTCCGCCAGGTGATCGGTCCCCATATCGGCAACCAGCAGGTGCCCGTCATGCCACAGCACGCCGGCCGGGGTATTGCCGACCGGCTCCTCCCACAGCTTGCGCATCGCGATCAGGTCGAACGCGGCGAGCCGGTTGGTGCCCTGGAGCGTCACGAACACCCGCCCCGAGTTCGGGCGCGAAGGCCAGATGGCTCGGCATCGAGCGGACCGGAAACCGCTTCAGCAGCGCGTAGGTGCCGGCGTCGTAAACGTCCACCTGGTTGCGGGCCAGGCCGTTCACGACCAGCCGCTTGCCGTCGGGGCTGAAGCCGAGCTGGTAGGGGTCCGGGACCGTCACCCGCCGTCGCAGCGCCCCGGTCTCGGGGTCGAGCAGCAGCAGCGCGTTACCCGCCGAAATCGCCCACCACCAGCGTGCTGGCCGTCCGGCGCCAGCGCCCAGTGATGCGGCTCGCGCAGCGCCGGAATGCGGGAGACCTCGCGCCCGCTGGCCATGTCGAGCAGGCTGATCGAGTCGCCGCCGGAGTTCATCACGAAAGCGACCCCGGCGGCCGCCGGCAGCGGCGCGAGCGCGGTCAGGACGCCAAGGAGAAGCGAGGTAAGGCGGTGGCGCAAGAACGGCTCCGCATCCTGGCCGCTCCCGACGGCGCTTGCGGGTTCTCCGCCGCGCCGCGGGCGAAGATGGCGGCGCAGAAGGCGAACAGCACGCAGGCCGAGGTCGAGATCAGCACGTTGTCGGTGTACGCATGACATGCGAAGGCCACGAATACCAGCCGCATGATGATGCGCTCGGCGCGAGCGACCCGCCTGGTGTGTCGCCAAGCCCACAGCGCGAGCATTCCCGCCAGCAGGGCGCGTCCGACCTGCCCGCCCTCGACGGCGATGCGCAGCCACTCGTTATGGGCCGCCCAGGTGTGCATCTCGGCGATCACCTCGCTGTCCTGCGGGACCACGTAGTTGCCGGCGCCGACGCCCCAGCCGAACCACGGCGAGGCGGCGGCGGCGCGTTCGAAATAGGGCCATAGCTCGTCGCGCCCGCTGAGGTCGCCGGCGTCATTCAGCAGCAGGCCGAAGACCCGCAGGCCCGAGAGCCACCCGCCGGCGAGCAGCAAGGCGGCGCCGACCAGCAGCGCCGCCAGCAGCAGCGCCACGCGGCGGTGTCCCGGCAGCGCCGGGGCGGGGACGCAGCCGAGCGTCACGCAAACCACCAGAGTGCCATAGAGCAGCGGCGCCCGGGCGCCGGTGAGCAGCAGGATGGTCGCGTTCACACCGAGCAGTGCCAAATGGCGGCCGCGGCCCTCGCGGTACAGCTCGATCAAGCTGGCATACACCGCCGCCAGCGCCGCGCCGGCCAGGAATGCCGGATGGCTGGTCGCCGCCAGTCGCCAGCCGCCGGATTCGACGAACAGCGGCCGCAGCCCGGCCAGCGCCAGGACCGCGCCGGCGCCGACGCAGATCAGCGGCGCCCACAACACCGCCCGGATCACCAAATCGGCCCAGCGCCGCGAGCCGCGGCTGAAGGCGAATGCGAACGGCGCCGCCGAGCCGGCGAGCGAACGCAGGCTTTCGCCCATGCTCAGGCCCGGATGCAGCCCGTGCGCGACGCCGAGCAGGAACATGGCGGCGTAGGCGAAGGTCGGGTTGGTGGGATCGAGCTGCAGGCCGAAGCGCAGCACGCAGACCGCCGCCAGCCCGATTTCGGCGCCCTTCACCAGCGCGATGGTGGTCCCGTACGCCGCCGGCCCGACCAGATCGTTGAACGTCATCTCCAGCGTGCAGGCGGTCACGACCAGCCACAGCGCGCTCGCCGCCTCGATCCGGTGCCAGACCAGGGTCGCCGCGCCGGCGGCGGCGAGGCCCTCCAGCAACTCCCAGTAGAATGATGGGGCGAGGCAGGCGCACGCCGCCGCCACGAGCAGCAGGCCCGCCAGCAGGATCGGCGCCGGGGGTAGGGCGAATGCGGGCACGCCATAGAATGCGCCCGGTCGGGCTAACGAATGGTTTCCGCGCCGGAAGATCGGCCGGCATCGCCGGCGACGGGCATGACGGCGCCGGCTTCAGCCTTGACAGCGACGCCGAACCGCCTTAGCCACATTTCGAACAAAAGTTCGCATTCCGATCAAATGGGATCAAATAGGATCAACGGGGGCCTCTCGGAAGTGGCGGAAAAGTCTAAGAACCTGGTGCAGTCCGCGGCGAAGGCGTTCGCGGTGCTGCAGGCCTTCGATCCGGCGCTGCCCGAGCTGACCATCACCGACGTCGCCGGCCGCGCCGGCCTCGACCGCGGGACCGCGTTCCGGCTGATCCATACCCTCGTCGCGCTCGGCTATTTGCACGACGTGCCGGGCACCAAGCGGTTCCGCCTCGGCCTGAAATGCCTGGAACTCGGCTTTCTCGCGCTCTCGTCGCAAGACCTCCGAGCGCATGCCGCCCCGCTGCTGCGCGAACGCGTGCCGGCCATCGGCGATGCGGGCTCGCTGGGCATGCTGGACGGCCCGGACGTCATCTACCTGGAACGGGTGGAGGCGGGCGGCGGTCGGCATGACGTGGACCGCCGGCCCGGCCGGCGCATCCGGGCGTACGGCGCGGCGCTCGGCCATGCCCAGCTCGCCTTCCTGCCCGAGGCGCGCCAGATCGCCATCCTCGAGAGCGCCGAGCGGGTGAAGCTCTCCGAGCGCACGCTGACCAGCCTCGACGCCCTGCTCGAACGCCTGCGGCAGGTCCGGGAGACGGGCTATGCAGTCTCCGATGGGGAGAACGCCTATGGTCTGCGGACTGTCGCGGCCCCGGTGCTGGATGGCAGCGGCGCCCCGGTCGCCGGCGTTAGTTTCACCATCGATGCGAGCCGCATGGCGCTCGGCGATTTCGTGGCCCGCGCCGCACCTGAGGTTCTGCAAGTCGCCAGCGAGCTGGCGCGCGCAGTTCGCCATTCGGCGGGCGCCATCGGTGTCGGACCGCTGCGATAGGTCGGTGTGACCATCCTTATCGCGCAGCTCTAACTCCACCCCGGCTTCGGGAGGAAACAACGATGGCGGAATTCGGCACCCTGGACACGGCGATCATCGTGGCGATGGTGATCGGCTACATCCTGTTCACGAGCTGGCTCACGGTGCGGTTGCGAAGCCGCACCAACGAGCAGTTCATGACCGCCGCGCGGGCGCTGCCGGCCTCGGTGGTGGGGGTGCTGCTGATGAGCGAGTTCATCGGCGCCAAGTCCACCGTCGGCACCGCGCAGGAGGCCTTCCTCTCCGGTTTCGCCGCCAGCTGGTCGGTGCTCGGCGCCTCGATCGGCTTTCTCCTGTTCGGCCTGTTTTTCGTCCGCAAGCTCTACGGCTCCGGCGAGTACACGATCTCGGCGGCGATCGCGCAGAAATACGGTCGCGGCACCATGCTGACGGTGTCGCTGATCATGATCTATGCGTTGCTGCTGGTGAACGTCGGCAACTATATCAGCGGGGCGGCGGCGATCGCCACCGTGCTCAAGATCAACCTGCCGATCGCGATGTGCATCATCGCCGCGGTCAGCACCTTCTACTACGTGTTCGGCGGCCTCAAGGGCGTCGCCTATGTCACCATCCTGCACAGTGCGATCAAGATCGTCGGCATCGCACTGATCCTCGGCGTGGCCCTGTACGCGACCGGCGGCATTCATCCGATGGTGGCCAAGCTGCCGGCGCAGTATTTCACCTGGGACGGCAAGATCGGCGGATCCACCGTCGTCGCCTGGATCATCGGCACCACCGGCGCGATCTTCTCGACCCAGTTCATCATGCAGGCCATCTCCTCGGCCCATGACGCCGGCGAGGCGCGCCGCGCCACCTTCTACGCGACGGCGCTCTGCGCGCCGCTCGGCATCGCCCTCGGGCTGATCGGCGTTGCCGCCAAATTCCTCCATCCCTCCATGAAGAGCCTGTATGCGCTGCCGGTGTTCCTGCAGGGCATGCACCCGCTGCTCGCCGGGCTCGTCACCACCTCGCTGGTCGCCTCGGTGTTCGTGAGCGTCAGCACCGTCGCCCTGGGCATCGCATCGCTGATCATGCGTGACTTCTACGAGCCGCACTTCCACCCGACTCCGGACGCAGGAGCTCCGGGTGACGCGGATCATCTCGCTCATCATCGCGTTCGTGCCGCTGATCTTCGTCTTCTTCGTGCCGGAGATTCTGCGGCTGTCGTTCTTCACCCGCGCGCTTCGGCTGTCGGTCGCCATCGTCGCGGTGATCGGCTTCTATGCGCCGCTGTTCCGCAGCGGCCGCGGCGCGACGCTCGGCCTGCTGGCGGCGGTGGTGCTCACCTCGGCCTGGTACGTGCTCGGCAACCCGTACGGCATCGACAACATGTATGTCGCCGCGCTGACGCCCATCGTCGTCATGGCGATCGAGCGGGCCCTGAGCTGGCCGAAGCCCGCCGCCGTCGCTTCCTGACGCTGCAACGAGGAAACTCCCATGAGCACCGCGCTCGATTTCGCCCCTTCCGCCGGCCGCATCGGCCAGCCCGACGCCGCCATCATCCGCCCGGCCGCCGCCGGCCCGGCGCGGCTAGAGGCATTCCTGCCCTCCCCATGCGTGCAGAACCACGCCGCCAACCTCATGCCGTTGCCCGGGGGCGCCACGGGCTGCGTCTGGTTCGGCGGCACGCAGGAGGGCGTCGCCGACATCTCCATCTATTTCTCTCGGCTTGCGGCGGGAGAGGATCGCTGGTCGCAGCCGGTGCGGCTGTCGGCGGACGGCACGCGCTCGGAGCAGAACCCGATTTTGTTTCCGGCCCCGGAGGGGCGGCTCTGGCTGCTGTGGACGGCGCAGATCTCCGGCAACCAGGACACGGCAATCGTCCGGCGCCGCATCTCCGGCGACGACGGGAACAGCTGGGGGTCGATCGAAACGTTATTCGACACCGTGGGCGCCGCCGGGGTGTTCGTTCGCCAGCCGCCGGCGGTGCTCGACAACGGCGACATCGTGCTGCCGATCTTCTACTGCCATGGCCGTCCCGGCGAGAAATGGGTCGGCGACCATGACACCAGTGCCGTGCGGATCTCGGGTGACGGCGGGCGGACCTGGCGGGAATACGAGGTGCCGGACAGCACCGGGTGCGTTCACATGGACGTGTCCCAGCTTCGGGACGGGTCGTTGCTGGCGCTGTTCCGGAGCCGCTGGGCCGACAGCATCTACGCCAGCCGTTCCGCCGACCGCGGCCGGACGTGGTCGGCACCGGTGGCGACGGCGCTGCCGAACAACAACTCCTCAATCCAGTTCACGCAGCTGGCGAATGGCCACCTTGCGCTGGTGTTCAACGACATCAACGCCGAGGGCGCGACCGAGCGGCGCGCATCCCTCTATGACGATATCGAGGACGAGCCCGCCGCGCGGAAGCAGCCGCCGGCAAGGGCGGGGGAACGGGTGGCGTTCTGGGGCGTGCCGCGGGCGCCGATGACCCTTGCGATCTCCGAGGACGGCGGGCGGACCTGGCCTTACAAGCGCAACCTCGAAGTCGGCGACGGCTATTGCATGACCAACAACTCGCAGCAGCGGTTGAACCGCGAATTCTCGTACCCGTCCATCAAGCAGGGACCGGACGGCTTGCTGCACATCGCCTTCACCTACTTCCGGCAAGCCATCAAATACGTCCGCGTCGCCGAGGACTGGGTCCGGTCCGGCGCTGCCTAGCGAGAGGGTGCGATGATGATGGATGATCGGCCCGGCTCGTGCGGTCATGCCGTCGTGACCGGCGCCAGTTCCGGTATCGGCGCCGCGGTGGTCGCTCGCCTGCTCGGTGACGGCTGGACCGTGACCGGGGTGAGCCGCACCTCGCGCGGGATCGCCTTGCCGGGCTTCGAGCATCGCGCGCTCGATTTGCTGGAGGCGGATGCGGGCGCCGTCCGCGCCGCGCTCGCCGACATTCCGGCGACCGCGCTCGTCCACGCGGCGGGGGTGCTGCGTATCGGCGATCTGGGCGCGCTGGACCGGGAAGCGGGCGCGATGATGTGGCGCCTGCACGTCGATGCCGCCGCCCTGCTCGCCGACACGCTGGCGCCGCGCATGCGGGCGGGCGGAAGGATCGTGCTGATCGGCAGCCGCACCGGCGCGGGTTCGCCCGGGCGCAGCCAGTATGCGGCGAGCAAGGCGGCGCTGGCGGGACTTGCACGGTCCTGGGCGATCGAACTGGCGCCGCGCGGCATCACCGTCAACGTCGTCGCGCCGGCGGCGACCGAGACGCCGATGCTTCGCGATCCCGCGCGCGCCGGCGTCACGCCGCGGCTGCCGCCCTCCGGCCATTTCGTGCAGCCGAACGAGATCGCCGCGCTCGCGGCCTTCCTGCTTTCCGACGTCGCCCGCTCGATCACCGGCCAGCAGATCGTCGTCTGCGGCGGCGCCTCGCTGTAGCTCAACGGAGATCGCTCATGTCCGTCCGCATCACCGATATCCGCGAGATCACCCGTCCGATCGCCTCGCCCATCCGCAACGCCTATATCGATTTCAGCAAGATGACGACGAGCCTGGTCGCCGTCGTCACCGACGCGGTGCGCGACGGGCGAACGGTCGTCGGCTACGGCTTCAATTCGAACGGCCGCTATGGTCAGGGCGGCTTGATCCGCGAGCGCTTCGCGCCCCGGATCATGGAAGCCTCGCCCGCCTCGCTGCTGGATGCGAGCGGCGACAACCTTGATCCCGACCGCGTCTGGGCAGCGATGATGGCGAACGAGAAGCCGGGCGGCCATGGCGAGCGATCGGTTGCGGTCGGGACGATCGACATGGCGGTATGGGATGCGGTCGCGAAGATCGCCGGCAAGCCGCTGTTCCGGCTGCTCGCCGCGCGGCATGGCGTTGCCGCCGAGCCGCGGGTGTTCGTCTATGCCGCCGGCGGCTATTACTACCCGGGCAAGGAGATCGAGGCGCTGCGTGCCGAGATGCGCAGCTATCTCGATCGTGGCTACTCCGTCGTGAAGATGAAGATCGGCGGCGCTCCCGATCGACGAGGACCGCGCGCGCATCGAGGCGGTGCTGCGGAGATCGGCGGCGGGGCGAAGCTGGCAGTGGACGCGAACGGACGCTTCGACCTCGAAACCGCGATCGCCTACGCCAGGATGCTGCGTGAGTATCCGCTGTTCTGGTACGAGGAGGCGGGGGACCCGCTCGACTACGCGTTGCAGGCGGCGCTCGCGCAGTTCTATCCGGGGCCGATGGCGACCGGCGAGAACCTGTTCAGCCACCAGGATGCGCGCAACCTGCTGCGCTACGGCGGCTTGCGTCCGGACCGCGACTGGCTGCAGTTCGACTGCGCGCTGTCGTACGGCCTTTGCGAGTATCAGCGCACGCTCGCCGTGCTGAAGGAGGCGGGCTGGAGCCTCCGCCGCTGCATTCCGCACGGCGGGCACCAGATGTCGCTCAATATCGCCGCCGGCCTCGGCCTCGGCGGCAACGAGAGCTACCCCGATCTGTTCCAGCCCTATGGCGGCTTTCCCGATGGGGTGCGCGTCGAGGCCGGCTACATCACGATGCCCGAGCTGCCGGGAATCGGCTTCGAAGGCAAGTCCGACCTCATCGGCGTCATGCGCGAGCTTGCGGGTTAGGGTAACGGCAACCAACCGGCCTTCCACCCGATAAAGCGGAGGCCTCGGATCGGAGCCCCCGCACGCTGCTTGGCAATGCTTGCCAAGCAGTGCATGATGGCGCCCGCTGGAGGCTGCGGAATGCCCACCCGCAACATTAATCTCACACCGGAACAAGACCGCTTCGTGCAGTCGGTCGTCGAGTTGGGCGAATACCAGAACGCGAGCGAGGCCATCCGCGACGCGTTGCGCGCCCTGCAACAACGCCGCCGGGAAGACGCACTCCGGATTGACGCGCTCCGACTGCACATCGAGGCGGGGCGGGCGGCATTGAGCCGGGGTGATTTCGTCGAGATCGATGACTCCGAGCTCGACACTTGGCTCGAAAACCTTCCCGGGCCAGCTCCTTGACCCGATGGCGCGCTTTCGCCTGTCCGGTCCGGCGCAGGTGGACGTCGCGCGCATTCTTGCGACCAGCGCCGAACGGTGGGGACCGGAAGGCAGACGCCGCTACGCAGCAATTCTCGCCTCCGCCATGCGCCGCGTCGCAGCCGACCCGGAGGGCGTGCTGACCCGAAGCCGCCCCGAACTGCTGCTCGGAACGCGCAGCTTCCACCTTCGCCACGTTCGCGCTACCCGCGCGGACGCACGGATCGGAAGGCCGCCGCATATCCTCTTCTACCGGGTGGTTTCGCCCGGCCTTATCGAGATCATCCGGGTATTGCACGAACGCATGGAGCCGGACCGGCACATCCCGGATTGACCCGGAGCCGTGGCCGACAAGGTCCGCCCACAGATTTCGCGTTTGTCACCGTTCAGAGCGACCGGTAGCCCGCCCCTCCCGGCCTCGCGCGGCGGCGGCTAGGGTGGTGCGAATGGAACGGAGGACGCCATGGACGCGCGGGTGATCGCCACCGGACTGTGCTTTCCAGAAGGCCCCGTCGCGATGCGCGACGGCTCGGTGATCCTGGTGGAGATCGAGCGCCAGACGATCAGCCGCGTGCGCCCGGAGGGCGCGGTAACGGTGCTCGCCCGCCCCGGCGGCGGCCCGAATGGCCTCGCGGCCGGTCCGGACGGCGCCCTCTACGTCTGCAACAACGGCGGTTTCGTCTGGCGGTTCGAGGCGGGGATGCTGCGCCCCGTCTTGCAGGGAACCGACTATTCCGGCGGGCGGATCGAGCGAGTTGATCCGCGCGGCGGCGAGGTCCGAGTTCTCTACGACCGCTGCGGTGCGCACGCGCTGCGCGGCCCCAACGACATCGTCTTCGACGACCGCGGCGGGTTCTACTTCTCCGATCTCGGCAAGGCGCGCGCCCGCGACCGCGACCAGGGCGGGCTCTATTACGCCACCGCCGATGGCGGACGCATCGTCGAGGTGGCGTATCCGATCCTGACCCCGAACGGCGTCGGGCTGTCGCCCGATCAGCGCACCGTTTATGTCGCCGAGACGGAGACGGCGCGGCTCTGGGCCTTCGACCTCGAAGCGCCCGGGTTGGCGCGCAAGCAGTCCTTTCCCTCGCCGCATGGCGGGCGACTGGTGATCGGGCTCGACGGCTTCCAGCGGTTCGACAGCCTGGCCGTGGACGCCGCCGGCAATATCTGCGTCGCCACCCTGCTCAGCGGTTGCATCAGCGTCATCGCCCCGGATGGGCGGCTGCTGCGGCAAGTGCCCACCGGCGATCCGATGACCACCAACATCTGCTTCGGCGGCGCCGACCGACGCACGGCCTTCGTCACCCTCTCGGGCAAGGGCCAGCTGGCGGCGCTCGACTGGCCCGAGCCGGGACTGAAGCTTGCTTACGAGGCGTGAGTTCGGCGCCGCTCGGGCGAGTGCCGCTCAATCGCCGACGGCGCGGAGCAGCGGGCGCGACCGGACCGACAACTCCTCGTACACGGACAGGTAGTCCTCGGCCATCCGCCGGGCGGTGAAGCGGCGCTCGAATTGCCGGCGAACCAGCGTCCGGTCGAGCCGGCCGAGGCTGCCGACGGCGCTCACTGCCGCCGCCTCGTCGGGGACGATGTAGCCGGTGAGGCCGTGGTCCACGACCTCGGGCACCGAGCCGAGCGGAAAGGCGATGACCGGCGTGCCGCACGCCATGGCCTCGATCATCACCAGGCCGAACGGCTCCGGCCAGTCGATCGGAAACAGCAGCGCATGCGCGCCCGACAGGAACTCCGCCTTATCGGCCTCGCCGATTTCGCCGATGAAATCGACGCACGCGCTGCGCTCGATCAGCGGCTTGATTTGCTCGTCCCAGTATTTCTTATCGGCCACGTCGACCTTGGCCGCGATCTTGAGACGCATGCCGGCCGCCTCGGCGATTTGGATGGCCTTGTCGGCGCCCTTCTCTGGCGAGATGCGGCCGAGGAAGGCGAGATAGTCCTGACCGCCGGGGCGCGGCGTCAGGCGCCGCTCGGGAATGCCGTGCGGGACCGTGCGGACCCAGTTGAGGTCGGGAATGGGGCGGCGCTGATGATCCGAGATCGAGACGAACGCCGCTTCCGGGAACGTCTCGTAGATCATCTTGAACTCGGGCAGGTCCAGCCGCCCGTGCAGCGTCGTGACGAACGGCGTGGGCTGGCGTGAGAACAGCGACAGCGGAAAGTAGTCGGTATGGAAATGCAGCACGTCGAACTCGTCGGCGCGGCGGCGCACCATCTCCATCATGCGCGCATACCAGGCCACCCAGTCCTTGACCCCGGGATCGAGGCGCAGCGCTTCGTCGCGGATCGGCGCCAGGGTAGCGGCGGTGACGGAGTCGCCGCTCGCAAACAGCGTCACCTCGTGGCCCATCGCGACCAGTTCTTCAGTGATGGAAGAGACCACCCGCTCGGTGCCGCCGTACAACTTAGGCGGGACCGCCTCGAAGAGCGGAGCGATCTGAGCAATGCGCATGGGTATACACCCCTTGTATTAGGGAGATTGACAATCTGAAGAGGAAGGACTTGCTCTTGACTTGGAGCCGTTGCCCCTGTATCGATTGTGAGCGATAGATAGTGAATGTGGCGATTTTCCGGCGCGTTAAATCGCTGGAATGTCCTCAGCCCGATGGAGGGAAGCCCTTGTGCTGATGAGGACTCTTCCCGCAACAATGCCCGGCCCGGCGCTGATCCGCCTGCGCGGTCGCCCGTTCGCCTTCCTGTTCGCCCATGCGCGCCGTCATACTCCGGGGCACGCGATCGTGATCGCATCGGTGCTCGTCGCCGTGGCGTGCAGCGTCTCCACCCAATACGGCCTCAAACGCCTGATCGATATCGTCGCCGCCGGGCCCGAGGCGCATCGCGGCGTCTGGGGAGCCTTTGCGGTGCTGTGCGGGTTCATCGCCGCCGACAACTTCGCCTGGCGGGTCGGCGGCTTCGTCGGCGCGCGCACCTTCATCGCCGTCACCGGCGACATCCGCCGCGACCTGTTCGCCCATCTGGCGGGCCACGCCCCCGCGTGGTTTGCCGAGCGCCTCCCCGGCACCTTGGCGGCGCGCGTCAGCGCCACCGCCGATGCCGCCTTTACGGTCGCCAATACCGGGGCGTGGAACGTCCTGCCGCCCTGCGTCGCCGTGCTCTGCTCGATCCTGTTCATCGGCGCCGTCAACCCGCCGCTCGCTGCCGCGCTGCTGGTTCTGGCGGCGGCGCTCGGCGGGCTGATTTACCGGCTGGCCCGGCGCGGCACGCCGCTGCATCGCGCCTATGCCGAGCGGGCCGCCGCGGTGGACGGCGAATTGGTGGACGTGATCGGCAATATCGGCGTCGTCCGCGCCTTCGGCGCCACCATCAACGAGCGCCGGCGCATCGGCGCCGTGATCGGGCGCGAGATGGGCGCTCGCCGCGCCAGCCTGCTCTATCTGGAGCGGCTGCGCCTGCTGCACGCCGCGCTCACCGTTCTGCTCACCGCCGCCATCGTCGCCTTCGGCATCGTGCTCTGGCAGCACCATCGCGCCTCGGTGGGCGACATCGCGCTGCTGACCGGGCTCGCCATGGTCATCCTCAACGGCACCCGCGATCTGGCGGTATCCCTGGTCAACCTGACGCAGCACGTGGCGCGATTGCAGGAGGCGATCGCCGCCCTGCTGGCCCCGCACGACCTCCTCGACCGCGAAGACGCCGATCCGATGCTCCCCGGAGCCGGGCGAGTGGTCTTCGAAGGCGTGCGCTTCGCCTATCCCGGTCGCAAGGCCGTGCTGCGCGACTTCCACCTGGTGATCCGGCCGGGCGAGCGGGTCGGTTTGGTGGGTGCCTCGGGCGCCGGCAAGTCAACGGTGCTCGCGTTGCTGCAACGCTTCCACGATGTCGGCGCCGGCCGCATCCTGGTGGATGGGCAGGACATCCGCGAGGTGGCGCAGGAGAGCCTGCGCGGGCGGCTGGCGGTGGTGCCGCAGGACGTGAGCCTGTTCCATCGCTCGGTGCTCGAAAATCTGCGCTACGGGCGCCCCGATGCGCCCGATGCCGCCGTCCTCGCGGCCGCCGGCGTGGCGCGATGCCGCGGATTCATCGAGGCGCTGCCGGACGGCTTCCAAACCATCGTCGGCGATCGCGGGATCAAGCTCTCCGGCGGCCAGCGTCAGCGTCTCGCGATCGCTCGCGCGCTGCTCAAGGACGCCCCGATCCTGTTGCTCGACGAGGCGACGAGCGCGCTCGATTCCGAAAGCGAGAAGGCGATTCAGGCGGCGCTCGAGCGGCTCATGGAAGGAAGGACGGTGATCGCCGTCGCGCACCGGCTCTCCACCCTGGCCCGGTTCGACCGCATCATCGTCATGGCCCGCGGCCGCATCGTCGATGACGGCCCGCCCGCCGAGCTGGCGGCCAAAGCCGGGCCCTATCGCGAACTGCTGCGCCAGCAGGTGATCGAGCCGCTGCCGGCGGCGGCTTGAGGGCTACCCCCGCGCCCGCATCAACCGCGCCCGGTCGCGCTGCCAGTCGCGGTCGGCGATGACGGCGCGCTTGTCGGCCTTCTTGCGGCCCTCGCCCAGGCCCAGCAGCACCTTGGCGCGGCCGCGCTCGTTGAAGTGGATCTGCAGCGGCACCAGCGTCACGCCTTCGCGGGCGACGGCGCCGAAGAGGCTGCGCATCTGCTTGCGCTTGAGCAGCAGCTTGCGCGGCGCGCGCGGCTCGAAGCGCGACAGCACGCCGCCCTGGTATTCCGGGATATAGGCATTGAACAGCCACATCTCGCCGTCGCGCTCGCCGGCCCAGGCGTCGGTGAGCGTGGCCCGACCGTGGCGCAGGCTCTTGACCTCCGGTCCCTTCAGCACCAGGCCGGCCTCCACCGTGTCCTTGATCGCATAGTCGAACCGCGCCTTGCGGTTCTGCGCCGCAATGCCGTGCGCGATCAGACCCTTCTTCGCCGGCTTGGCGGCCATCGCGTCAGTTCAGCAGCCCCACTTCGATCATCGCCGCGCGCACCCGCTCGGCCACCGGCGGGCTCACCGGCGCCAGCGGCAGCCGACACACGGGCTCGGTCTTGCCGAGCAGGCTGGCCGCGTATTTCACCGGCCCCGGGCTGGTTTCGGCGAACAGCGCATCATGCAGCGGCACCAGCCGGTCCTGGATCGCGATCGCATCATCAATGCGCCCCTCTTGCCAGGCGGCGTGCATCTCGCTGCACAGCCGCGGCGCGACATTGGCGGTGACGCTGATGCAGCCGTCGCCGCCCGCCGCCAGGAACGGCAGGGCCGTGTGGTCTTCGCCGGAGAGCTGGCAGAAGCCGGCACCGCAGGCGCGGCGGGTGTGCAGCGGGCGGGCGAGGTTGGCGGTCGCGTCCTTGACGCCGACGATATTCCGGTGTCGAGCCAGGCGCGCCATCGTCTCCACGCTCATGTCCACCACGCTGCGGGGCGGGATGTTGTAGATGAGGATCGGCAGATCGACCGCCTCGGCAATCGCCGTGAAGTGGAGATAGAGCCCCTCCTGCGTCGGCTTGTTGTAGTAGGGGGTGACGACCAGGGCCGCCGCCGCGCCCGCCTCGCGAGCGTGGCGCGTGAGATCGATCGCCTCCTCGGTGCTGTTCGATCCGGTCCCGGCGATCACCGGCACGCGTCCCTTCGCGACCTCGATCGCGACCTCCACCACCCGC
The DNA here is from genome assembly GCA_963762525.1 of uncultured Pseudomonadota bacterium. Classification (GTDB taxonomy): domain Bacteria; phylum Pseudomonadota; class Alphaproteobacteria; order Acetobacterales; family Acetobacteraceae; genus DATFDN01. Next base: position 509,264 of record CAVXKT010000002.1, on the reverse strand, counting down.
TTGTGCTCGGCGTGGGTCAGCGTGGGGGATTCGCCGGTGGTGCCGGTCGGGACCACGGCGCTGGTGCCCTGGTGAATTTGCCAGTCCACCAGCTCGGCGCACGCCTTCTCGTCGATGGCGCCATCGCGCCGCATCGGCGTGATCAGCGCGACGATCGAACCCTTGAACATCGGAGCCTCCCCGGATGGCGCCGAAACTAAGCGCGCGGGGGGTGTGCCGCAACCCTCACCCGCAACCCCCGGATCAGCGTCGCCGCTGAGGACTCCGGCGGGCATGGCGACGCTCTACCTGAATAGATCGCTGTGCGACCCGAGACGGATAAGCTGCAAGGTGTCGGCGTCTGGTTTTCGATAGATCAGCAGCAAATCCGGGCGGACATGGCACTCCCGGTAATCGATCCAGTCACCGGAAAGGGCATGGTCGCGGCTCGCAGGCGGTAACGGCCGATCGGCTGCCAAGCTGTTCAGGGCGGTGTCGAGCAACGCCGCCGCATCCCGATAGCGGGGATTGGAGAGAACCCGTCTCAGGTCGCGCTTGAACGATGAGGCGCGTTTAATCGTCCTCATTGTTCAGGTCGGCCATAAGCTCGGCCACGCTGGCAAAAGACTTCCCACCCCCGCTTTCGAGCTCAGCCATGGCGACAAGGGTTTCGTCGTTCGGCACCTCGACCGCGAACGGCAGTGCCTTCTCCCGCGCGATTCGCACCAGCAGCAGGCGGATGGCGTCGGAAACCGACAGGCCCATTTGTTCGAGGACCTGCGCAGCCTCCTCTTTCACGTGCCCGTCGATGCGGGCGCGCACAACGGCGTCGGTCGCCATGAAGTATCATCTCCTTGTAGCATCATTGTAGCTACAGTTCGCCTGAAGTGCAAGCAATGCCCGGCCGGGTGAGGGCATTTGGCGCCGCCGCCTGGCCGTGCCAGCCTCAGCCCATGATCGACTGCGACCTCCATCCCACCGTCCCCGACCTTGCCGCCCTGCTGCCGCATCTCGACGAGATGTGGCGCGAAAGCGCGCTCCGGCGCGGCTTCGAGAATCTGGCCCCGATCTCCTATCCCACCGTCAATCCGCTCTCGGTGCGCGCCGACTGGCGCGACGGCGCCGGGCACGGCGCGACCGAACCGGCGCGGCTCGCGAAGGAGGCGCTGGAGCCGTTCGGCACCAGCCGCGCGATCCTCAACTGCCTCTACGGCGCGCCGGTGCTGTTCGGCGACGATCTCGGTGCCGCCTTTGCGCGCGCCGTCAATGACTGGCTCGCCGCCGTCTGGCTCGACATCGACCCGCGGCTTCGCGCCTCCATCGTCGTGCCGCTCCTCTACCCCGAGCGCGCCGTGGACGAGATCGAGCGACGCGCCGCCGATCCGCGCTTCGTCCAGGTGCTGCTGCTCGTGTCCGGCGAGCTGCCGCTCGGGCGCCGGCAGAACTGGCCGATCTTCGCCGCCGCCGCCCGACATGGCCTCCCCGTCGGCATCCACGCCGGCAGCACCTATCGGCATCCGACGACGCCGGTCGGCTGGCCGGGCAGCTTCGTCGAGGACTACACGAGCCAGGCCGCCGCCTTCGCCTCGGCGCTTACCAGCCTGATCGCCGAGGGGGTGTTCGCCAAGTTCCCCGATCTCACCGTGGTGCTGCTCGAATTCGGGCGTCTCCTGGTTGCCCGCGCATCTATGGCGGCTGACCAAGTTCTGGAAGGGCTTGCGCAGCGAGGTCCCGTGGGTCGCGGACCCGCCGAGCACGCTCGTGCGCGAACGCGTGCGGCTCAGCGTCCAGCCCTTCGACGCGCCCGACGATCCCGGCTTGCTCGCGCGACTTCTCGATCATCTCGGCTCGGACGAGATGCTGCTGTTCGCAACCGACTACCCGCACTGGCAGTTTGAAGGGACGGCGGCGCTGCCCGCTGGCCTCGACGCCGCCTTGCGGCGTAAGATCACGATTGACAACCCGCTCCGCACCTATCCGAGGCTCCAGGAGGTCGTGGCATGAACATCGCCGTCACCGCTCGCCCGATTGCGCCGGCCGCCAACGCCTCGCGCCCCGCGATCGCCGATTGCGACATCCACCCGCGCCTTTCGTCGCCCAAGCAGCTTTCCCCCTGGCTGGCGCGGCGCTGGCGGGAGCATCTTTCCGCCTTCGGCACCACCTATCGCCAGCCCTGGGAGAAGGGGCCGGCGTACCCCAAGGCGCAGCCGCAAGCCTCGCGCCGCGACGCCTGGCTGCCGGACGGACGCCCGCCGGGCAGCGATCTCGGCTTCATGGCGGCGCAGCATCTCGACCCGAACAACGTCGCCCTCGGCATCCTCAACCCGCTGCAAACCGGCCAAGGCGTGACCAATCTCGACCTCTCGGCGGCGCTCTGCTCGGCCACCAACGACTGGCAGATCGCCGAGTGGACCGGGCGCGATGCGCGCCTGCGCGCCTCGGTAGTCGTCCCCTATGAGGACGGCCCGGCCGCCGCCCGCGAGATCGAACGCCGCGCCGGCGATCCGAATTTCGCCCAGGTGCTGTTGCTCAGCCGCACCGCCGAGCCGCTCGGGCATCGTCGCTACTGGCCGATCTACGAGGCCGCCGCCGCCGCCGATCTGCCGGTCGCCGTGCACGCCTTCGGCTACGGCGGGTGGCCGATCACCGCCGGCGGCTGGGGCTCGTTCTACATCGAGGAGATGGTGGGACATGCCCAAGCATCGGAGGCGGTGGTCGCCTCGATGATCCTCGAAGGCGTGTTCGCCCGCATCCCCGCGCTCAAGCTGGTCATGGTCGAGGGCGGCAGCGCCTGGGCCGCCGCGCTGGCCTGGCGGCTCGACAAGCACTGGGCGAAGCTGCGCGCCGAGGTGCCCGACCTGACGATGCCGCCCTCGGAGTATCTCCGCCGCCACGTCTGGTTCACCACCCAGCCGGTCGAGGAGCCGGAGCCGCGCGCCCATCTCGCCGACGCCTTCGGCTGGATCGGCTGGGACCGCATCCTGTTCGCCACCGACTACCCGCACTGGGATTTCGACGACCCGGCGCAGGCCCTGCCGCTGGCGCTCGACGAGCCGACCCGGCGCGCGGTGTTCCTCGACAATGCCCGCGCGGTGTACGGCATCGGCTGAGATCGCCTCGCGAGAGGGGCGGCGGGTTACATCAGCTGGATAAGCTGCGCCTTCAGATAGGCGGTTTCGGGAAGCTGCGGGTGCACCGGATGGTCCGGTCCCGCGCCGGTGACGGCGACGATCCGGCCATGTCGCCGGGCGCGCGCGAGGCCTTCGGCGATGCGCGCCGCCCATTCGGGCAGCGGCGCATGATGGCTGCATGAGGCGATGAACAGAAAGCCGCCCGGCGCGACCACGCCCGCGGCGAGGCGCGCGAGCCGCGCATAGGCACGCAGGCCCGCAGCGGCGTCCTTGCGCGATTTGGCGAAGGCGGGCGGGTCGCACACCACGATGTCGAACCGCTCGTTGGCGGCGGCGCGTGCGGCCAGCGCGTCGAAGGCGTCGCGGCGCTCGGCCGTTACGCGATCGGCAAGTCCGTTCAGCCTCGCCGCGGCCATGGCGGCGTCGAGCGCCGGAGCGCTGGAATCGACCAACGCGACCGCGGAGGCACCGGCGGCGGCGCAGCGCAACCCGAAGGCGCCGATATGTGCGAATACGTCGAGGATGCGCGCGTCGGCGGCGAGGCGGGCCAGCATGTCGCGATTGCGCCGCTGGTCGAAGAACCAGCCGGTCTTCTGCCCGCCCACGAGATCGACGGGGAAGCGCACGCCGCCCTCCTCGACCGCCGCCGCCGCGCCGGTTCCATGCAGCAAGCCGACTTGCTCCGCCAAGCCCTCGTGACGGCGCGCGGTGCTGTCGTTGCGCGCCACGATCGCGCGCGGCGCCAACAGATCGCGCAAGCCTTCCACGATATGCGGCGTCAGCCTGTCCATGCCGGCGGCATTGGCCTGGACCACGACGACATCATCGAACCGGTCGATCACCAATCCGGGCAACCGATCCGCCTCGGCGTGCACCAGGCGATGAAACGGGGTGTCGCAGAAGCGCGCGCGCAGCGCCGCCGCTTCGGCCAAGCGCGCGCGCATCCATGCAACGTCAATGACGGCTTCGGGGTCGGCGTCGAGCACGCGCGCCGCAATCAGGCTATGCGGGTTGAACATCGCGGTGCCGAAGCGCACGCCGTCGTCACCTTCCAGGCGCACCAACGCGCCCGGCTCCAGCCGCCTGAGTTCGGGCCGCATGGCGATCTCGTTGCTGAACGCCCAGGGTGCGCCGGCGCGCAGGCGGCGGCCCTGGCCGGCGGCGAGGCGGATCAGCGGGATGTCGGCCATCTCAGGAGCGCACGGCGAGCCCGACCCCGGTAAGCGTCAACGCGAGCGCCAGCAACTGACGCGGGCCGAGCGGATCGTCCAGCAGCGCCGCCGAGGCGAGCACGCCGATCAGCGGCGAGACCAGGACCGAGGTCGCCGCGATCGAAGCCGGCAAGAGCCGCAAGGCGCGAAACCACGCCAGATAGGCGATGGTCATCGGCAGGACGGCCGTGTAGGCGATCCCCGCCCAGCCGAGCGGCGTGACCCCGGGCCATGCCGGATGCTCGAACAGCGCCAGCAACAACAGCGGCGTCGAGCCAAGCAGCGCCTGCCACGCAACCCCGGCGATCGGCGGCATCTCCAACGGCGCCCGCTTGGCAACCACGGTGCCGAGGCCGAACAGGGTGGCGGCGAGGAAGCCGCAGAAGACGCCGGGCAGCGTCGCGCCCGAAGCGCTGATGCCGTCGGCGCCGACCAGCAGCGCCACGCCCGCGAAGGCGAGCAGCATCGCGGCGAGGCGTTGGATGGTCGGGCGCTCCCCCAGCATCGGCCACGCGAGCAGGGAAGCCCAGATCGGTACCGTGTAGGTGATGACCACCGCCTCCGAGGCTTTCAGCCAGACCAGCGACAAGGTGGTGAGCACGGTGAAGGCGCCGAAATTCAGCGTGGCGTACACGAGCAGCAACGGCCATCCGCCCGCCGGTACGCGCAGCAACTCGCCGCGGGCCCGGGCCAGGCCGAAGCCGAACGCGGCACCGAGCAGGCAGCAGGAGCACCGCATCGAGAACGGCGGCAGCTCCGAGAGCAGGAATTTCGCGATCGGCCAGTTGAAGCCCCAGGAGCATGCCGTCACCAGCAGGAACGCCAGGCCCTCGACCTTGCCGCCGCGCAAGGCGGCGGATGCGCGGATCGGCTCGGCGCTGAGCGACATCATCTCCCCCGGGTTGTCGGCGCCTTGTATGGCACAGTCGGCCCCGGGAACCAGGGAGGGCGAAGATGCGTCTGTTCAACCTTCGCGGCCGCGTGGCGCTGGTGACGGGCGGCAATGGCGGGATCGGCCTCGGCATGGCGGAGGGATTGGCCGAGGCCGGCGCCGCCGTCATGCTGGTCGGACGCGACGCCGAAAAGGCGCAAAAGGCGCTGGCGCGTATCGAGGCCGCCCGCTTCATCGCCGCCGACGTGACGCGAAAGGCCGAGTGCGTCGGTGCGGTGTCGGAGACCGTCTCGGCGTTCGGCCGGCTGGACATATTGGTGAACAACGCCGGGACGTCGATCCGCAAGAGGCCGCAAGACTACACCGAGGAGGAGTGGCATCTTGTCATGAACACCAACCTGACCAGCGCGTTCCTGTGCGCGCAGGCGGCCCATCCGGCGATGCGAGCGAATGGCGGCGGCAAGATCATCAACATCGGCTCGATGATGTCGATCTTCGGCGCCCCGTACGCGACCCCGTACGCCGCCAGCAAGGGCGCAATGGTGCAGATGACGCGCGCGCTCGCCACCGCCTGGGCCGGCGACAACATCCAGGTGAACGCGATCTTGCCCGGCTGGATCGACACCGACCTGACCCGCAAGGCGCGCGAGCAGGTGGACGGGCTGCACCAGCGGGTGCTGAATCGCACCCCGGCCGGGCGCTGGGGCGTGCCGTCGGACCTGGCCGGGATTGCGGTGTTCCTCGCCGCCGCCGCCTCGGATTTCGTGACCGGGGCGGCGATTCCCGTGGATGGCGGCTTCTCGGTGAGTGGATAGGGGGATTGGCCATGGCTCTCGCCGCCGGAGCGGAAAAGCAGATCGGCAAGCTGGTGATCAGCGGGATCGGGTTGTTGCTGTCGGGGCGGTTGGAGCAGCCGATCCTTGATGCCGACACGATCGTTGCCGAGGACGGTCGCATCGCCTCCGTCGGCCGCGCTGCCGATTGCGATAGCGGCGATGCGCGGGTGGTGATCGACGCCCGGGGATGCGCGCTTTCTCCGGGCTTGATCGACAGCCACGTGCATCCGGTGTTCGGCGACTGGACGCCGCGCCAAGGGCAACTCGGCTGGATCGAGAGCACGCTCAACGGCGGTGTGACGACGATGATCTCGGCCGGCGAGGTGCATCTGCCGGGGCGCCCGCGCGACGTGGTGGGCGTGAAGGCGCTGGCGATCACCGCGCAGCGCGCCTTCGCCAATTTCCGCCCCGCCGGGGTGAAGGTTCTGGCCGGCGCGCCGGTGCTGGAGAAGGGCATGGTGGAGAGCGACTTCGCCGAGCTGGCTGCTGCCGGCGTCACATTACTGGGCGAGGTGGGCCTCGGCACCGTGAAGGCCGGCGAGGAGGCGCGGCAAATGGTCGGCTGGGCGCGCAAATACGGCATCCGGAGCACGATCCACACCGGCGGGCCTTCGGTTCCCGGTTCGGGCTACATCGACGCCGACACGGTTCTGGCGGCCGACGCCGACATCATCGGGCACATCAATGGCGGGCACACGGCGCTGCCGCTGCGCCAGATCCGCTGCCTTTGCGAGAGCTGCACGCGCGGCATCGAGATCGTACACAATGGCAACGAGCTTGCCGGGCTGACGGCGCTGCGCTACGCGCGCGAGCTGGACCAGTTGCACCGGGTTGTTCTCGGCACCGACAGCCCGGCCGGGTCCGGCGTGCAGCCCTTGGGCATTCTCCGCATGATCGCGCTGCTGGCGAGCCTCGGCGACATGCCGGCCGAGCAGATGTTCTGCTGCGCCACCGGCAACACGGCGCGGCTGCGCGGGCTCGACTGCGGCATCATCGAGCCCGGCCGCGCCGCCGACTTCGTGCTGATGGACCGCGCCCAGCACTCGGCAGGTGCCGATCTGCTGGATTCGGTGCGCAAGGGCGATCTGCCGGGGATCGGCATGGTGATCGTGGACGGCATCGTGCGCTGCGGACGCAGCCGCAACACGCCGCCCGCCGAACGGATTCCGGAGATCGGGGGCGGGGTTGTCGGATGAACAAGCAGCTCCATCTCGGCGCCTTCATGCGCCCGGTCGGCATCCACACCGCCTGGTGGCGCTATCCCGGGGCGTTTGCCGACGCCAATTTCAATCTCGCGCATCTGGTTCGCTTCATCCGCACGCTGGAACGCGGCTGCTTCGATGCGTTCTTCATGGCCGACCATCTGGCCGTTCTGAACATGCCGATGGAGGCTCTTCGGCGCAGTGCGACCGCGACCTCGTTCGAACCGCTGACCTTGCTTTCGGCGCTGGCGATGGTGACGGACAGGATCGGCCTGATCGCCACCGCGTCCACGACCTTTGAAGCGCCCTACCACGTGGCGCGGCGCTTCGCCTCGCTCGATCACCTCAGCGCCGGACGCGCAGGCTGGAATATCGTCACCACGTCGAACCCGGACGCGGCGCTGAATTTCGGCCTGACCGAGCACGTGGAGCACGACGAACGCTACGGTCGCGCCCGCGAGTTCTACGACGTCGTCACCGGGCTGTGGGATAGCTGGGCCGATGATGCGTGGTTGCATGACCAGGACAGCGGCATCTTCTTCGATCCCGCGCGAATGCACGTGCTCGACCATCATGGCGCGAGCCTGTCGGTGCGCGGGCCGCTGAACATCGCGCGCCCGGTCCAGGGTTGGCCGGTGATCGTGCAGGCCGGCGCCTCCGAGGCCGGACGGCAACTTGCCGCCGAGACGGCGGAGATCATCTTCGGCAGCAGCCGCACGATCGAGGACGGGCGGAGTTTCCTCGCCGATGTGAAGGGACGGATGCAACGTCTCGGCCGCGCCCCCGAGCACGTGAAAATTCTGCCCGGCGCACTGGTGATCGTCGGGCGGACCGCCGCCGAAGCGCGCGAGAAGGAGGCGTTGCTCGACAGTCTGGTGCATCCCGAGAGCGGGCTCCCGAACCTCTCGATCCGGCTCGGCGTCGATGCGTCGGGATTCGATCTCGATCGGCCGTTGCCGGAGATCCCGCCGAGCAATCAGAGCCGAAGCGGGCGCGATTCCCTGGTCGCGCTGGCCCGGCGGGAGGACCTGACGGTGCGCCAACTGGCGCAACTCGCCGGCGGCTATGGCGGGCTGCGGATGGTCGGCACCGCGTCCGACATCGCCGACACCATGCAAGCCTGGCTCGAGTTCGACGCCTCGGACGGGTTCAACGTGATGTTCCCGACCGTGCCGGCCGGGCTCGACGAGTTCGTCGATCTGGTGGTGCCGGAGTTGCAGCGACGCGGCATCTTCCGCCGCCGATACGCGGGGGCGACGTTGCGCGAGAATTTGGGCCTGCCGCGGCCGGAGAACCGGTTCTTTCGGGAATAGCCGGCGCACGCGGGAGGCGGTTTCGAGGCGAGCGCGCGCGTGCGCCCGGGATCACGCCAGCGTCTGATAGGCCGCGTTCGCCAGCAGTGTGTGGCCGGTGGCGGTCGGATGCACGCCATCCCAGAACAAATATCCGCTCTGCGCAGCGCCGGTCGCGCGCAACACCCCGCTCGCCGGATCGGTGTAGTTGCCGGTCCACACCGGGTCAGTCACGTTGCTGAGGCCATATGCCGCCGGGTTGGCGATGCCGGAATTGAGCAGCGAGTAGGTGTCGACGATGCCGAGATGCAGCCGGTCCACGGCGGCGATGGGGTGAAGCGTGGCGCTCACCTCGGTAGTTGAACAGCTTGGCGAAGCTGGACGCGGCGGCGGTGGCGACCGGGCCTTCGCTGACGATCGACGGGATTTTTCCGAGATCGGGCACGCTGAGCAGCAGCACGTTCTTGGCGCCGTCCGCGGCCAGATTGTTCACGAACTTGTCCACGTTGACGACCGCCGCGTTCACGTCGGCCAATGCCAACCCCGGATTCGAGGTGGCGTCCTCCAGCGCCGTGAAGAGAGCGTCCGAGCCGATCGAGATCGTGTAGAGGGCATTCGGCTGCGGAATCGGATCGGCGGCTTGGAAATCCGCAAGCTGCGCCGGCAGATCGGTCGCATTGGCCGTATGCAGCGGCGTGGTCCCGCTCTGCGCGCCGCCGAACGCGAAATCGGTCCCGCCGGCGAGGCTGGGGCCGGGCGGCGGTAGCCCGAGTTGGCCCGCCAGGTCCTGCACCCAGACCGGGCCGTTGCTGAAGCGGCCGTCCGAGTAGGGGGGCGAGACCGGCTCGGCGCCCTGCGTGGCGATATAGACGTTGCCAGCATCCGAGAGGCTGTCGCCGAACGCATAGATGGTGCTGAACGGCGGCGTCGGTGCCGAGACCGGCAGCAACCGATCGAGGCTGCCGCCCAGGAAAGACATGGCGGACGAGGCGAGCGATGCCGGCGTGATCGCCGGATCGGATGATTGGGCCATTTTTGTGCTCCCACCTTCCGAAGTCCGCCGGGCTTCGATCGACCGGCCCGCATGGCAGCATCTTGTACGGCGTGAACCTGGCCGGCAAGCCGACGGTCCCGTGACATCGGGCAATCCCGCCGCCGTCAATCGCACAGCGGTCACTTGCATCATGAAAGCCGACTGCTATATGCTTGCATCACGCTAGCCACTCGGCGGTGAGGCATCCATGCGACGCACCAGTTTCGGCAATCTCCAGTGCCCGATCGCCCGCAGCCTGGAGCGGGTCGGCGAATGGTGGAGCATCCTGATCCTGCGCGAGGCCTTCCTGGGCTCCACCCGGTTCGAGCAGTTCCAGAAGAACCTCGACATCGCGCCCAACATGCTGAGCCGACGGCTCCATGCGCTGGTCGAGGCCGGGCTGCTGGAGCGCCGCCGCTACAACGCCAGGCCGCCGCGCGACGAGTATGTGCTCACCGCGCGGGGCCGGGATTTCCGACCGGTGCTGTGGGCCTTGCTGGCGTGGGGAAACAAGCACTTCGCTCCCGAGGGGCCGAGCGTCGTCATCGTCAATGACGAAACCGGGGCGCTGGCCGATCCGGTGATGATTGACCGGATCAGCGGTCGCCCGTTGACCGCCCCGGCCTTCCGCACCGCCGCCGGCCCCGCGGCGGATGAGCGGACGCGCGGACGCCACGCGCCTGGTGCGCACTCGGCGCGAGACGAGCATGTGTAGCGCCGTCGTCACCCGGGAGACGGTTTCAGCCTCGGTCCGGTCCAGATCGAAACGCGGGCTCCGCCGGCTGGCGATCGCGGCTGTGGCGCTTGGCGTCGCCGCCGGAGCCGGCCGTACGGATACGACTGGTGGACGGTGGGTCGCTTCATCGAAACCACCAACGATGCCTATGTCGGCGGCAACGTCACCACGATCTCCCCGCATGTGGCCGGTTTCGTGGAGCGGGTCGGGGTTGCCGACAACGAGCGCGTCCATGCGGGCCAGATCCTGGTTCAGCTCGACCGGCGCGATTTCGCGGCGGCGCTCAACCGCGCCCGAGCGGTGGTCGCGCAGCGCGCCGCGGCGCTCGCCGGTTTGGACGCCAAGCGCGCGTTACAGCAATCGGCGATCCGGCAGGCGGTGGCCGATCTCGCGATGAAGACCGCTCACGCCGCCTTCGCCGCCGAGGACGCGCGGCGCTATTTGAGCTTGGCCGAGACCAGTGCGGGATCACGCCAGAATGCCGAGAAGACACGCGCGGCCGATCAAGAGGCGCGGTCTGCCGTGTTGTCCGCGCAGGCCGGACTGGAAGCCGCCCGTCAGCAATTCGATGTGCTCGACGCGGATATCATCGAGGCGCGCGCCGCCGTCGCCGAGGCGGAATCCGAGGTCGAGACGGCCCGCCTCAATCTCGGCTACACCGAGATTCGCTCGCCGGTCGACGGCTTCGTGGGCAATCGCGCGGCGCAGGTGGGCGCCTACGTCCCCGAAGGCGGGTATCTGATCTCGGTCATTCCGGCGAACGGGCTTTGGGTCGATGCCAACTTCAAAGAGGACCAGCTCGGCGCCATCGTCGCCGGCCAACCGGCCGAGGTGATCGCCGACGTGACGCCCGGCCACGGCTTCCGCGGCCACGTTCTCAGCGTTTCTCCCGGGACCGGCGCCATCTTCAGCGTCATCCCGCCGCAGAACGCCACCGGGAATTTCACCAAAATCGTGCAACGCGTTCCGGTCCGCATCGCGCTCGAGGCCGCCGACGGCTCGCTCGGCACGCTGCGTCCGGGCCTCTCGACGGCGGTGAGCGTCGACACGCGCGCGGATCGGAACTCCGTGACCGAGGCGGCGCCGTCGCCCGCTGCGCCCGGCATCCTGCCGTTCGTGGTGATGTGCGTCGGCATGTTCATCGCGCTGCTCGACATCCAGATCGTCGCGTCGTCCCTGCAGGACATCGGCGGCGGGCTGTCGGCCGCGCAGGATCAGATCAGCTGGGTGCAGACCGCCTATTTGATCGCCGAGATAGTCATGATCCCGATGTCGGGATGGCTTACGCGCGTGTTCTCGACGCGCTGGCTGTTCACCATCTCCGCCGCCGGCTTCACGCTGACGAGCATGTTATGCGGGCTCGCCTGGAACATCCAGAGCATGATCGTGTTCCGCGCCTTGCAGGGATTCCTCGGCGCCTCGATGATCCCGACGGTCTTCACCTCCTCGTTCTCATTATTTCCAGGGTCCGCGTCGGGTCTATGCCGCGGCCGTGGTGGGCACCATCGCCTCGATCGCGCCGACGCTGGGGCCGGTGATCGGCGGCTGGATCACGGACACGCTCAACTGGCACTGGCTGTTCTATATCAATCTCCTGCCCGGGCTCGCGATTACTCTTGTGGTGCCGATGCTGGTCCGCATCGATGAGCCGGACCTGACACTGCTGCGGGGTGCGGATTACCCCGGCATCGCGCTGATGGCGGTCGGCCTCGGCAGCCTCGAATACGTGCTGGAGGACGGCACGCGCTGGAACTGGTTCAGCGATTCGACGATCCGGGATTGCGCCTGGATCGCCGGGATCGCGCTGGCCCTGTTCGTCATTCGCAGCCTGCGCTTCAAAAACCCGGTCGTTGACCTGCGGGCGCTCGGCAACCGCAACTTCGCGCTCGGATGCCTGCTGTCGTTCATCACCGGCGTCGGCATTTTCACGACGATCTATCTGACGCCGCTGTTCCTCGGCTATGTGCGCGGGTTCAGCGCCTGGCAGACCGGGACCGCGATCTTCTCGACCGGCGTCGCCTCCCTGGCGGGCACGCCGGTCTACATCCTGCTGGCGCGAAAGTTCGACCTGCGCTGGCTGATGATGTTCGGACTCGCGTGTTTCGGGCTGTCGATGTGGAGCTTCAGTTTCATCACCAGTGACTGGGGAGCGGCCCAGCTTTTCGTGCCGCAGATCCTGCGCGGCTTCCCGCAGGTGTTCGCGGTCGCCCCCAGCGTCAACCTGGGCCTCGGCAGCCTGCCGCCCGAGCGCCTGAAATACGCCAGCGGGCTGTTCAACATGATGCGGAACCTGGGCGGCGCCGTCGGCATCGCGGTCAGCGCCGCGATCATCAACAATCGTACCAATCTCCACTTCGTTTCCATCGCGTCCAACCTCACGCCGGCCAACGCTCCCATGGAACGGCTGTTGAGCGGCATGACGCAGCAATACTCTACGGCTCTCGGCAGCACCGGGGCCGGGCATGAAGCCGCGCTGAAACAACTCTGGGAACTCGCGTATCGCGAGGCCTCGACACTTGCCTACGCCGACGCCTTCCGGGCCATCATGCTCGCCTTCGTCATCGCAACCCTTCTGGTTCCGCTAATGCGCAGGGTGGCGTCACCCAAGCCGTCGACGGCGGGCGCGCACTGACGGCTCACCCCTCTGCCGCGCCGCGCCCCGCCGCCGCCTCCTCGGCGCTGGCGATGCCGCCATGGGCACCGGACCAGGCAACGGGGTTCTCCAGGAACCGGCGCACCTCGGCCAATGCCGGCTCGGAGAAATACGGGTGCTCGCGGCAGGCATCCAGCACGTCCCACCAAGTGCAGAGATGGTGCAGGGTAATGCCCATGGCCTCCAGCGTCTCGAAGGCGCCGGGAAAGACGCCGTAGTAGAACACGACGAAGGTGTGATCGCAGATCGCGCCGGCGTCGCGCAGTGCCTGGATGAATCGTACTCTTGGACTGGCCGTCGGTCGTCAAATCCTCCACCAGCAGCGTGCGCCTGCCCGTCGGCACGTCGCCCTCGATCAGAGCGTTTTGCCCGAAGCCCTTGGGCTTCTTTCGCACATAGGCCATCGGCGCCAGCATCCGGTCGGCGATCCAGGCGGCGAACGGGATTCCGGCGGTCTCGCCGCCCGCCACCGCCTCGATCGTCTCGTAGCCGACATGGCGGTTGATTTTTTCCACCCCCAGTTCGCAGATCTTCCCGCGCGCGCGCGGGAAATAGATGATCCGCCGGCAGTCGATATAGACCGGCGACTTCCAGCCCGAGGTAAAGGTGTACGGCTCCTCGGGGCGGAAATTCACCGCCCTGATCTCCAACAGGATGCGCGCGGTCGCCAGCGCCGCGTCGCGGTCCCATTGGCTCAGCTGGCTTCTCGGGGCCTTGTTCATCGCTCGCGTCCTTGCCGACGGTCGGGGAATTAGCCCGGCGCGGGGCTTGCGTCCACGGCCGGGCCAACGGCACGGTGCTCATCATGTTGGATCGGCTCCGTGATTGGCACGATTTCTACGTCCTGATCGGCACCGCGGCGGCCACGCTGATCGGGCTGATGTTCGTCGCCGCCTCGGTGGGCGCGCAGCTTCTTCAATGAGGATCGCGAGGTTCCGCTGCGAGCCTTCCTGACCCCGACGGTGGTGCATTTCAGCTGCATCCTGGTGAGCTGCCTGATGGGCATCACGCCGGTGCTGACCGGCGGTTCCTTCGGCGCGCTCCTTGCAGCGGTCGGAGCGATCGGGATCGGCTACACGTGCCATGTCGTGCTCCGGATGTATCGTCGCGGGATCACCAGCACGATCGACTTGGCCGATCGGTGTTGTTACATCCTTGTCCCGTTCACAACTTATGGGACGCTCATCGCCACCGGCCTTCTCCTGCCCGGCCACCCGGACCTCGGCCTCGACATGCTGGCGGCCACGCAGGTGGCGCTCCTGCTGCTCGGCATTCGCAACGCCTGGGACATGACCCTGTTCATTGTGATGAGGACGCCGACAAGGTGACGGGCTCGACGAGCGGAACCGGTTGACGGGCCTCGCCCGGATCCCGATCGTGCGCCGGCCAGGAGTGAGGAGGCGCGAGCATGGCGCGGTATCGGATCGCGGTGATTCCCGGCGACGGCATCGGCAAGGAAACGGTGCCGGAATCGCTCAAGGTGCTCGAGGCCGCCGCGCGCCGCTTCGGCTTCGAGCTGGAACTGCGACATTACGACTGGTCCTGCGAGACCTATAAGAAGACCGGCGCGATGATGCCCGCCGACGGGATGGACACAACTGGCCGAATCGGATTCGATCCTGCTCGGTGCCGTCGGCTGGCCGGGCGTTCCGGATCACATCTCGCTCTGGGGCCTGCTGATCCCGATCCGGCGCGGCTTCGACCAGTATGTCAGCCTGCGCCCGTGCCGGCTGATGCCCGGGGTTCGCACGCCGCTCGCCGACCGCACCGAGAAGGACATCGACTTCTATGTGGTGCGCGAGAACACCGAGGGCGAGTATTCCTCGGTCGGCGGACGGATGTTCGAGGGCACCGAACGGGAATTCGTCAGCCAGCAATCGGTGCTCACCCGCGCCGGCACCGATCGCGTGCTGCGCTACGCGTTCGAGCTGGCCCGCTCGCGGCCGAAGAAGCACCTCACTTCGGCCACCAAGTCGAACGGCATCACCTTCACCATGCCCTATTGGGACGAGCGGTTCGCGCTGATGGGGCAGTCGTATCCGGACATCCGCACCGACCAGTTCCATATCGACATCCTGTGCGCGCATTTCGTCCAGCATCCGGACTGGTTCGACGTGGTGGTGGGATCGAACCTGTTCGGCGACATCCTGAGCGATCTCGGCCCCGCGGTCGCCGGCTCGATCGGCATCGCGCCGTCGGCCAACATCAACCCCGAGCGCGCGCACCCGTCGATGTTCGAGCCGGTGCACGGCTCGGCGCCCGACATCGCCGGGCGCGGTGTCTGCAACCCGATCGGGCAGATCTGGTCGGCGGCGCTGATGCTGGAGCATCTCGGCGAGGCGGAGGCCGGACGGGTCATCGTGGCGGCGATCGAAAGCCTGTTGCGCGAGGGCGGCCCGCGCACCCGCGACATGGGCGGCCAAGCCGGCACGGCGGAGGTGGGCGACGCGCTGGCGCGCGCCGTCGCCGCGTAATTCTGCCGATTGGCCCGCGCATTTCTTGATGCTAGGTTCGGGTGCATGGGCGATCCGTTCGATGATCCGCGCGCCTATTTGCGCCGCTCCGCCGCCTGCATGACCAAGCTGGCCGAGGATGACGCGGCGTTCGCAACCTTGCGGGAGATCGCGGCGATGATCGCCGCTTCGATGCGCCGGGGCGGCAAGCTGATGATCTGCGGCAACGGCGGCAGCGCCGGCGATTCGCAGCATCTCGCCGCCGAGTTCGTGGTCCGACTGACGCGCGATCGCGCACCGTTGCCGGCACTGGCGCTGACGGTGGACGGCTCGGCGCTGACCGCAACCGGCAATGACTACGGCTTCGAGCACGTGTTTGAGCGCCAGGTGCGGGCGTTGGGGCGCGCAGATGACGTGCTGCTGGGAATATCAACCTCGGGAGCTTCACCGAACGTGATGCGCGCGCTGGCGGCTGCGCGCGAGCGCGGAATGCGATGTGTCGGATTTACCGGGCGCGGCGGCGGCGACATGGCGGCCGAGTGCGACGCGGTGTTTCGTGCTCCGGCCGACGAAACCGCGTTGGTGCAGCAGTTGCACATCACCGCCGGGCATGTGGTGTGCGCGATGGTGGAGCGTGCGGTGGCGAATTAGCACCACGGGGAATACCGGAATCGGGAAAGCGCAGATGAGCGGGAGCTTCGGACTGACCGACGAGGAACTGGCCGAGCTCCCGCTGCGCTTCCGAAACGGAATCTTCGACGGCAAGGTGGTGATGATCTCGGGCGGCGGGCGGGGAATTGGTCGCGCGCTCGGCTTCGCCTTCGTGCGTCTGGGCGCCAGGCTCGCCATTCTGGGCCGCAACGCCGAGCGGCTCGCGGCGACCGCCGGGGCGCTGCGCAAGCTCGGCGGCGAGGTGTTCGCCGCCACCGCATCGATCCGCGATCCCGAACAGGTCAACCGCTTCTTCGCCGACGCGCTCGCGCAGTTCGGCCAGCTGGACATCCTGGTGAACAATGCCGGCGGACAGTTCGCGCAAGCGGCGATCGACTTCAGCGTCAAGGGCTGGAATGCCGTCATCGACACCAACCTGAACGGCACCTGGTACATGATGCAGACCGCCGCCCGGCACTGGCGCGATGCGGGCCGGCCGGGCTCGATCGTCAGCATCGTCGCCGTGGTCACGCGCGGCATGCCCGGCATTGCGCATTCCTGCGCCGCGCGGGCCGGGGTGATCGGCCTCTCGCGCACGCTCGCCATCGAATGGGCGCCGCTCAACATTCGCCTCAACTGTGTGGCGCCCGGGATCATTCTGACCGAGGGCCAGAGCGTCTACTCCGACGAGGCCCGCGCCGAGATGCCGAAATCGAACCTGATGAGACGCTTCGGCACGGTGAGCGATGTCACCGACGCGGTCTGCTATCTCGCCGGCCCGAGTGGCGCCTTCATCACCGGTGAGGTGCTGACCGTCGACGGCGGCAACCAGATTTGGGGCGACCAGTGGACCATCCGGCGCCCCGACTACTTCGAGGTATAGTGTCGCCATGTTCGATCGCATTCTGATCTGGGGAGCGGGCGCCATCGGCGGCACCGCCGGTGCATTTCTGTGCCGTGCCGGTCACGACGTGACGTTCGTCGATGTGGAATCCGAGCATGTGCGGGCGATCCGCGATCCGGCGCGCGGCCTCAGGATCACCGGCCCGGTGGATACCGCGACGTGTGTCGCTCCGGCCTTCGTGCCCGCGGAGGTCGCGGGCACATGGGAGCATGTCTATCTGTGCGTCAAGGCACAGCACACCGAGGCCGCGTCGCGGATGATCGAGAAGCATCTGGCGCCCGACGGCTACGTGCTCTCGCTGCAAAACGGCTTGTGCGAGGACATCATTGCCGGGGTGGTCGGACGCGCGCGCGTGATCGGCGCCTTCATCAACTATGGCGCCGACTGGATCGGTCCGGGCGAGGTCCTCTACGGCAATCGCGGTGCCTTCGTGCTCGGCGAACTCGACGGCCGCATCACCGAGCGGCTGAGCGCGCTCCACGGCGTGATCCGCGATTTCGAGCCGGGTGCCATCGTGACCGAGGACATCCAGTCCTATCTCTGGGGCAAGCTCGGATATGGCGCGATGCTGTTCGCCCAGGCGCTCGGCCAGCTCGGCATCGCCGACTGCCTCGCCCGACCGGAACTGCTGCCCCTGTGGCGCCGGCTCGGCGGCGAGGCGAACGCCGTTGCCGCCGAGCTCGGGCACCGGCCCCGCGGTTTCAACGGCTACGACCCGGCCGCCTTCGGCCCCGGCGCCACCGAAGCGCAAGCGAGGCACGCCGTCGATGCCATGGTCGCCTTCAACCGACCGAACGCGAAGACGCATTCGGGCGTCTGGCGAGACCTCGCGATCCGCAAGCGGCGCACCGAGGTGGATGTGCAGATCAAGCCCATCGCCGAGTTGGGCGAGCCGGCCGGCATCGCCTGCCCGACCATCCGCCGGCTGGTCGAGATGATCCACGAGATCGAGGACGGCAGCCGGCCCATGCGCGACGACAATCTGCTGGAGCTGATGCGCGTGTGATCCTCGCCTCCCGACCGCGCATCCATCAGGTGGAATCTCCCCACCCGGGCGGCTTCGCCCGGGCTGCGCCGTCCAGCGCTTCGCGCGCGGCGAAGGCGCTCAGGTTGACGATGCCGCGGGCCGTTACGCTGGGCACCAGGACGTGGATCGGCCGGCTCATCCCGAGCAGGACCGGGCCGACCGAGAGCCCGTCGGCGGCCGACTTCAGCAGCGTAAAGGCGATGTTGGCGGCATCCAGGGTCGGCATCACCAGGAGGTTGGCGGCCCCCGACAACATGCCGTCCGGCACCGCGCGGTCGCGGATCGCCGAGACGAGCGCGCTCTCGGCGTTCATCTCGCCGTCCACCTCCAGCCCCGGAACCCGCGCACGGATCAGCGCCAGCGCGTGGCGCATCTTGCGGGCGCTGTGGGAATCGCTGGCGCCGAAATTGGAGTGCGAAAGCAGCGCCACCTTGGGCGTGACGCCGAACTCGGCGACCGCATCGGCCGCGAGGCACGTCATTTCCGCCACCTGCTCGGCGGTCGGATCGAGCACCATCTGGGTGTCGCAGATGAACAGACTCCCGGTGGGCAGGATCAGGCATTCGAGCGCGTAGACGCGGCTGGCGTCGGGCCGGCGCGCGATGATCGGCAACACGTACTGCACCTGCCGCCACCAATTGGCGACGCCGCCGCAGATCGCCGCGTCGGCGGCGCCGATGTGCAGCAGCATCGCCGCGGCGACGCTCGGCCGGGTCGTCAGCAATCGTGCCGCAACGTCGGCGGGAACGCCGCGCCGCCCGGCGAGGCGCTGATATTCGGGCACCAGGGCGCCGAACACCGGCTCGTCCGCCGTCGGGTCGAGAATTCGCGCCGCCATCGAGGTCGAGACGCAGCCCCAATTCGCGCGCCTTGCGGGCGATCTCCGCCCGCGCTGCCGAGCAGGATCGGCGCGCCGATCCGCTCATCGACCAGCACCTGCGCCGCGCGCAGCACCCGCTCGTCCTCGCCCTCGGCGAAGACGATCCGCTGCGGCTGGCGCCGCGCCGCCTCGAACACCGGGCGCATGAGCTGGCCGGACCGGAACACGAAGCGTTCCAGGTCGCGCCGATAGGCGTCGAAATCGGCGATCGTGCGGCGGGCGACGCCGCTTTGCATCGCCGCGCGCGCGACCGCCGGGGCGATCTCGAGAATAAGGCGCGGATCGAACGGCTTCGGGATGATGTAGTCGGGGCCGAACACCGGCGCCGCGCCGCCATAGGCGGCGGCGACCACCTCGCTCGGCTCCGCCCGCGCCAGCCCGGCGATCGCCTCCACGGCGGCGATCTTCATCGCCTCGTCGATGGCGGTCGCCGAGACGTCCAGCGCGCCGCGAAAGATGAACGGAAAGCAGAGCACGTTGTTGACCTGGTTCGGGATAGTCGGTGCGCCCCGTCGCCATGATCGCGTCGGGGCGCTGCTCGCGCACCAGCTCCGGCATGATCTCGGGATCGGGATTGGCGAGTGCGAGGATCAGCGGCTTGTCGGCGAGCGGCGCGAGCCACTCCGGCTTCAGCACGCCCGGCGCCGACAGGCCGAGGAACACGTCGGCTCCCGGCAGCGCGTCTGGCAGCGTGCGCGCCTCGCGTCGAGCACGCGTAGCGGGCCATGTTGGGCAGCATCCCCGGCCGGTCGGCGCGCACCACGCCGTCGATGTCGGTCAGTGTGACGTTTTCGACCGGCAGCCCCATCGAGACCAGCAGATCGACGCAGGCCAGCGCGGCGGCGCCGGCGCCGGAGGTGACGAGGTGCACCTCCTCCAGCCGCTTGCCCTGCAGCAACAGCCCGTTGCGCACGGCGGCGGCGACGGTGATCGCGGTGCCGTGCTGGTCGTCGTGGAACACCGGGATGCCCATCCGCGCGCGCAGCTCCGCCTCGATCGCGAAGCACTCCGGCGCCTTGATGTCTTCCAGGTTGATGGCGCCGAAGGTCGGCTCCAGCGCCGCCACCACGTCGCAGAAGCGCGCCGGATCGGCCTCGTTCACCTCGATGTCGAAGACGTCGATGCCGGCGAACTTCTTGAACAGGACGGCCTTGCCCTCCATCACCGGCTTGCCGGCAAGCGCGCCGATATTGCCGAGGCCGAGGACGGCGGTGCCGTTGGAGATGACGCCGACCAGGTTGCCGCGCGCGGTCAGGTCGCGCGCGGCATCGGGCTCCGCCTTGATCGCCTCGCAGGCGGCGGCGACGCCGGGCGAGTAGGCGAGCGCGAGGTCGCGCTGTGTCGCCATTCGCTTGGTCGGCTGGATGGCGAGCTTCCCCGGCACCGGCAGCCGGTGGTAGTCGAGCGCCGCGCGGCGGACATCTTGGTCCATCTCTCTCCCCGATTCAGTCCAGAATCCCGACGGCACCCAGCGCCGCCGCCGCGCCCAGCACCAGCAACGGGTGCAGCACGCGTGAACAGAAACAGCGCCGTGGCGGCGGCGATCAAGGCGTCGGCCGCCGCATCGCGCGCGGTGGTCCGCACCAGCAGCGCGGCGCCCGCCATCACCAGCCCGGCGGTGATCGGCATGATTCCCGCTTGCACCACCGCCCGCCAGGGCCGCTCGCGCCAGCGGTGCCAGAAGCCGGCGCAGACGAAGGTGAGCGCCGAGGAGGGCGCGCACAGCGCCCCGGTGGCGGTCAGCGCGCCGGCGACGCCGCCGACCCGGAGACCGATCAGCGCCGAGACCAGCATGTTCGGCCCCGGCGCCGCCTGCGCCAGCGCATAAAGCGCGGCGAAATCGCCCGCGCTCATCCACCGATGCACCTGCACCACTTGACGCTGCATCTCCGGCAAAATGGAGTTGCCGCCGCCGAAGGCCAGCAGCGAGAGCTGCGCGAACAGGGCCGCCAGGCTGGCGAGAGGCCCGCTCATCTGCCGCGAGCGAGGCGTGGCTCGATCTGCCACGCCGAAACTATGGAGACCGGCGCCAGCGCGGCGATGACCAGCGGCATCCGCACATGGGCGACGGTGATGGCGAGGAAGGTGAGGGCGCCGATCGCGGCCGCGACCGGGCGCTCGGTCAGCGGCTCGGCGATGCGCAGCGCGGTCGCGAGCACCAGGGCCGCCGCCGCCGCCGACAACGCCGGCGAAGCCGTGCTGGACGGCGACAAACCGGTCGAGCCGGGCATAGGCGAAGCCGAGCCCGATGACGATGGTCATCGGCGCCGCCATCAGCCCGCCGAAGGCGGCGAGCGCGCCCGGCAGGCCGTGGAAGCGGGCGCCGAGCGCCACCGACAAGTTGATGGTGTTCGGCCCGGGAAGGAACTGACAAAGGCCCAGCAATTCGGTGAATTCGCCGGCGCTCAGCCAGCGCCGCCGCTCGACGATCATCCGCCGCGTCCACGGCAACATGCCGCCGAAGCCGCACAGCCCGGCCAGCATGAAGCCGAGGAACAGCGCTGAGCAGTCGGGGGGCGAGCGGGAACTGTCGTGCGTCGGCATTCGCGCTATTGGTAGAAGGAGCCTCCATGCCTGTCACCGCATCCTCGACGACCGGCCTGTTCGACGAGACGGTGGCGCGGCTCACCCCGGTGCCGCTCGCGCGGCGCCATGCGATCCGCGACGGCGAGGTGAGCCGCCTCGCCCACGCGCGCGCCCACGCCGCGATTCCGGCGTTCCGGGAAATCGAGATCGGCGGCACCGCGAAGGACACGGCGCCGGGCGCGCTCCGGGTCGCGGCGTGGAACCTGGAGCGGTGCCTCTATCCGGACGCCGCCGCGGCGTTGCTGCGCGCTCATGGCGCCCGGCTCTCGCTGCTGACCGAGATGGATAACGGAATGCTGCGCACCGGCCAGGCGCACACCATTGCCGAGGTCGCCGGCGGCCTCGGGCAAGGCTATGCCTTCGGGCTCGAATTCCTGGAACTGATGCCGATGCCGCCGCCGCCGGGCCTTCCTGCGCACGGCGACGACAACGATCGTGGCTTGCACGGCAACGCCCTGGTGACCGGGTTGCCCATCGAGGCGCCGACCCTCATTCGCCTCGACGAGGCGGCCGACTGGTTCGTGACGCCGAAAGGCGGGCAGCGGCGGGTCGGCAATCGCATCGGTCTGGCGGCGACCGTCGATGCCGGCGACTTCCGCTTGCTCGCCTGCGCGCTGCACTTGGAGAGCTCGACCGACGGCGCCGGACGGGCGGCGCAGATGCGAACGTTGCTGGATGCGCTGGACGGCCTGGCGGGCGAGCTTCCGGTGCATCATCGGCGGCGACCTCAACGTGCAGGTCGCGCCCGGCGGTCACGACGATCCGGCCGAGCCGCTGTTCGCCGTCGCCCGCAAGCGCGGCTACGATTTCAGCGCGCAATCTCGCCCGCCCGACCACGCGCAACACCGTCTGGTCGGAAGGGAAGGGAACCCGCCAGCTCGACTGGTTCCTGACGCGCGGGCTCGCGGCGCGCGATCCCGAGGTGGTGCCGGCGCTCGCGCCCGACGGACGGCGCTGAGCGACCACGAGCTGATCCTCGTCACCATCGTGCCCGGCTTAGCCGGTTTTCGCCGCCGCCGGGCTTTTGGGCTTGCACCCGCCCGCGCGGGCGCCTATTTGCGCCCCACGCAGCAACGCACGTGCCTCTGGCCCTCTGGGGTTTACGCAACGACGTCAAGCGTTCTGGCAACTCGCTCAGGTCGCTGGTTCGTTCGACCGTTTCGCAACTCCGCCCGTCGCCCCGGTTCAGGCGGGCGCCCGTATCAGGGAGGCTCGGCGGCATGACCCCGAAGATCGCCCAATTCCTGGCCGACCATCAGCCGGCGACGCCGTGCCTGGTGTTCGATCTCGATCGCGTGGAGGCCAACTTCCGCGCGCTTCGACGTGCCTTGCCGCTGGCGCGCATCTATTATGCGGTGAAGGCCAATCCCGCCCCGCCGGTGCTCGATCGGCTGGTCCGGCTCGGCAGCTCGTTCGATGCCGCCGGCATCGAGGAGGTGGAGGCGTGCCTCGCCGCCGGCGCCGCGCCGTCGGCGATCAGCTTCGGCAACACCATCAAGAAGGTCTCGGCGATCCGCCGCGCGCACGAGGCCGGGGTGGATCTGTTCGCCTTCAACTCCGTCGAGGAGCTGCGCAAGCTTGCCGAGAACGCGCCCGGCGCGCGCGTCTATTGCCGCATCCTGGTGGCCAACGAAGGCGCCGAGTGGCCGCTCTCGCGCAAATTCGGAACCGCGGTGGGGGCGGCGCGCGAGCTCATGCTGCGCGCCGGCGATCTGGGGCTCGATCCGTTCGGGCTGTCGTTCCATGTCGGCAGCCAGCAGACCACGACCCGCGCCTATGAGGTGGCGATCGGTCAAGTGGCGATGCTGTTCACCGATCTCACCGAGGCGGGCGTCAATCTGCGGATGATGAATCTCGGCGGCGGCTATCCGACCCGCTACCGCGACGAGGTGCCCGAGATCGACAGCTTCGCCCGCTCGATCATGGGGGCGATGGTCGCGCATTTCGGCAACGCGCTGCCGGATATCGTCATCGAGCCGGGACGGTTCCTGGTCGGCGACGCCGGGTTGGTGAGCGCCGAGGTGGTGCTGGTCAGCCGGCGCGGCGACGATCCGGTGCGCTGGGTCTATCTCGACATCGGCCGCTTCGGCGGCTTGGCCGAGACCGAGGGCGAGTCGATCAAGTATCGCATCGCCACCCCGCATGACGGCGGCAGGACCGGCCCGGTCGCCATCGCCGGCCCGACCTGCGACGGCGCCGACATCCTCTATGAGCGGTCGAACTACCGGCTGCCGCTGGCGCTGGCGTCGGGCGACCGCGTGGAGCTGCTTTCCACCGGCGCCTATGTCAGCACCTACGCGAGCCAGCGCTTCAACGGGTTTGCGCCATTGGCGGAGCATTACGTCTAGCCGCCAAACGGGCCACCGTGGCTGCCGATATTGCGCTCGATCCGCCCGAGCTCCGCGAATCGATGCTTGGCGAAAGCCGGATCAGCCCGCATAACGCGCCGGTGTGACGCGGGACGCGCAATGACCTGGGTTGACGCCGTCATTCTCGGGGTCCTCGCCGTCTCGGGCCTGCTCGCCTTTCTGCGCGGCTTCGTGCGCGAAATCCTGGGCATCGGCGCCTGGATCGGCGCCGCCGCGCTCGCCGTCTGGGCAACGCCGCTACGCCCGCCCGCGCTTCGAATCGTGGCTGCACCGCTACCCCGGAATGGGCGAGCCGGTGGCCTATGCCGTGTTGTTCCTGGTCGCGCTCGGCATTCTGCTGCTTATCTCGCGCCGCATCGGTCGGCTGGTGCGCGGCTCGGCGCTGGGCGGGCTTGACCGCAGCTTGGGGCTGCTATTCGGCCTCGCCCGGGGTGCGGCGCTGGTTGTTCTCGCCTATATCATCGGCGGGTGGCTGGCGGGGCCGGTCGATTCCTGGCCGCCGCCGGTCCGGGAAGCTCGCGCTCTGCCGCTGGCCCATGATGGCGCGGTCTGGGTTACTTCGCGTCTGCCCCCGGTTTACCGGCCGCGCGTAATCGCGCTGCCGATCGGGCGGCAGGCGAGCGCCGATGCCCTGTTGCGCGCGATCGCCCGCGGGCGGGCCACCTTGCCTCGCTCGGCGAGCGGGGAGCGTTAGGAGAAGGCGATGCTGGTGCCTGCCGAGCAATCCGAGGACGACGACAAACCGCACGAGGAATGCGGGGTGTTCGGCGTCTGGAACGTCCCCGACGCCGCCGCCGTCACCGCGCTCGGCCTGCACGCGCTGCAACATCGCGGCCAGGAGGCGACCGGCATCGTGACCTTCGATGCCGGGCGGTTCCATTCGCACAAGGCCATGGGCTTGGTGGGCGACAATTTCGGCGATGCCCGGGTGATCGCGAGCCTGCCCGGCACCCGCGCGATCGGCCATAACCGCTACGCCACGACCGGCGAGACGATCCTGCGCAACGTGCAGCCGCTCTATGCCGATTTCGAGTTCGGCGGCTTCGCGGTCGCGCATAACGGCAACCTCACGAATGCGCACATCCTGCGCCGCAGCCTGGTGCGTCGCGGCTGCCTGTTTCAATCCACGACCAACTCCGAGGTGTTCATCCATCTCATCGCCATCAGCCTCTACTCCACCGTTCCCGATCGGCTGATCGATGCGCTGAAGCAGGTGGTCGGCGCCTATTCGCTGGTGGCGCTGTCGGACGAGGCGCTGATCGGCGTGCGCGATCCGCTCGGCGTGCGCCCGCTGATCCTCGGCCGCATCGGCGCCGACCCGCTCGCCGGCTGGGTGCTGGCGTCGGAAACCTGCGCGCTCGACATCGTCGGCGCCGAGTTCGTCCGCGATGTGGAGCCGGGGGAGATCGTCCTCGCCGATGCCAATGGAGTGCACAGCATCAAGCCTTTCGGGCGCCAGCGCGAGCGGTTCTGCGTGTTCGAATACGTCTATTTCGCCCGCCCCGATTCGGTAATGGAGGGCACGCCCGTCTATACGGCGCGCAAGCGCATCGGCGCCGAGCTGGCGCGCGAATCGGGGGTTGCCGCCGACATCGTCGTGCCGGTTCCCGATTCGGGCGTGCCGGCGGCGATGGGCTACTCCATCGAGAGCGGACTGCCGATCGAGTTGGGCATCATCCGCAACCACTATGTCGGGCGCACCTTCATCGAGCCCACCGACACCATCCGCCATCTCGGCGTGAAGCTGAAGCACTCGGCCAATCGGGCGGCGCTGGAGGGCCGGCGGGTGATCCTGGTGGACGATTCGATCGTCCGCGGCACCACCAGCCGCAAGATCGTCGATATGGTCCGCCAAGCGGGCGCGCGGGAGGTCCATATGCGCATCTCCTCGCCGCCGATCACGCATTCCTGCTTTTATGGCATCGATACGCCCGAGCGCGGCAAGCTGCTGGCGGCGCGGTATTCGATCGACGAGATGGCGGCGCAGATCGGCGTCGATAGCCTCGCCTTCATCTCCCTCGACGGGCTCTATCGCGCGGTCGGCAAGGACGGGCGCGATGCGGCGCGGCCGTATTACTGCGACGCCTGCTTCACCGGCGACTATCCGATCGGCATTCCCGACCAGGCCGACAACGCCGAGCGCCAGCTCAGCCTGCTCACCGAGTTGCAGTGACACGCCCGCTGGAGGGCGCGGTTGCGCTCGTCACCGGGGCCAGCCGGGGGATCGGCGCGGCGTGCGCGATCGAACTCGCGCGCCTCGGTGCGCACTGCGTCATCACCGCCCGCACGCCGGGCGGGCTGGAGGAGACCGATGACGCGATCCGCGCCGCGGGCGGGGCGGCGACCCTGTTGCCGCTGGATCTGCGCGAGGCCGCGCAGGTGGACGCGCTGGGTCCCAGCATCGGCGTGCGGTTTCGTCGGCTCGACGTTCTGGTTCATTGCGCCGGGACCCTGGGGCGGCTGGCGCCGGTCAACCACCTGCTCGACGACGAGTGGCTGAGTGCGATGGATGTCAACGCCACCGCCGCCTGGCGCCTGGTCCGCACCTGCGACGGGATGCTCCGCAGCGCCCCGGCCGGGCGGGCGGTGTTCGTCACCGCCGCGCGGGCGCGAGCGCCGAAGGCCTACTGGGGATGCTACGGCGCCGCCAAGGCGGCCCTCGAGCACGTGGTGCTCACCTGGGCCGACGAGGTGGCGACCACCACGCGGCTGCGGGTGAATTTGTTTGACCCCGGCAAGGTGGCGACCCGGCTCCGCCTCGCCGCCTTCCCCGGCGAGGACCCGTCCGCTCTGCCCCATCCGGCCGACGTCGCCCCCGCCCTGGCCGCGCTGTGCCTGCCGGGGGAGGCGCGGCATGGGGAGGTCGTCTGCCGGTAGAAGGCGGCTCTGCCGCGCTTCGGGTTTCAGCGCGCCAGCTTGCCGAGGGCCGCTGCGATCCCGAACTCGCCCGGCAGACCGCCCTTCGGGAACAGCCTGGTGACGTGTCCCATCTTGCGGCGCGGACGCGCCTCCGCCTTGCCATAGAGATGCGGAATGAGGCCGGGGGTGGCGAGAATGTCCGGCCACAGCGCCATGTCCTCGGGACCGACCAGGTTGCGCATCACCGCGTCGGCGTGGCGCGACGCCGGCGGCAGGGGCAGGCCGGCGATGGCGCGGATGTGCATCTCGAACTGGCTCGCCGGGCAGGCGTCGATCGTCCAATGGCCGGAGTTGTGCGGCCGGGGCGCGATCTCGTTGGCGAGCAGCCGGCCATCGGCATCGACGAACATCTCCACCGCGAGCAGGCCCACCAGCTCCAGCGCCTCGGCGACGCGCCCTGCGATCGCCGGAGCCTGCTCGGCAACCTCTTCGGGAACCCGGGCGGGCGCGAAGGAAAGGTCGAGGATGTGATCGCGGTGGCGGTTCTCCACCGCGTCGAAGGCCGCGAGTTGGCCGTCCTCACCGCGGGCGACGATCACGCTCACCTCGGCGGCGAAATCGACGAAGCCTTCCAGAATGAGCGGCTTGGGCGCCAACCGGTGCCAGGCGGCGGCGAGGTCCTCGCGGACGGTCAGTCGCGCCTGCCCCTTGCCGTCATAACCGTAGCGCGTGGTCTTCAGGACGGCGGGCAGCCCGATCTGCGCGACGGCCGTCTCCAGTTCGGCCAAGCTGCCGATCTCCGCCCACGGGGCGGTGGGCACGTCGCAGCCGTTGAGAAAGCGCTTTTCCGCAACGCGGTCCTGGCTGATGCGCAGAACCGAGGGCGCGGGGCGTACCGGCTTGAGCGAGGCCAGAAGCTCCAACCCCTCGGCGCTCACGTTCTCGAACTCGAAGCTGATGACGTCCACGGCGGCGGCGAAGGCGCGCAGGCTCGTCGGCTCGGCGTAGTCGCTGATGGTGGCGTCGTATGAGACCTGCGCCGCCGGGCTGTCCGGCTCGCGGGTCAGGATATGGCAGCGATAGCCGAGCCGGGCGGCAGCGAGCGCGGACATCCGCCCGAGCTGTCCGCCGCCGACCAGACCGATCACGGCGCCGGGGGGAAGGGGGAAGGTCACGTTGGCGCTTCCGACACCGAAGCGGTCTGTGCCGCCCGCCACCCCGCGAGCCGCTCGCCCAGCGCCGGGTCGGACAGCGCCAGGATTGCGGCGGCGAGCAGCGCCGCGTTCACCGCCCCGGCGCGGCCGATCGCCAGCGTGCCCACGGGGATGCCGGCCGGCATCTGCGCGATCGATAGCAGGCTGTCCATGCCCTTGAGGGCGGGGCTCTCCACCGGCACGCCGAGCACCGGCAGGACAGTCCAGGCCGCGCACATGCCCGGCAAATGCGCCGCCCCGCCGGCCCCGGCGATAATCACCCGGAGCCCGCGCTGTTGCGCCGACATCGCATAGGTCCGCAGCCGGTCGGGCGTGCGGTGGGCGGAGACGATCCGGCGCTCATGGGCTATATCCAGCCGGTCCAGCGTCTCCGCGGCCCGGGCGAGCGTCGTCCAGTCCGACTGGCTGCCGACCAGGATGCCGACCATCGGTGGCCCGGTCACGCGATATCGTCCGGAATCAGCCGGCTCTCGAGCCGCGCGATCTCGTCCTTCAGCATCAGTTTGCGCTTTTTCAAACGCTGCACTTGGATCTGGTCGAGTTGGCCCTGTTCCGAGAGCCGGGCGATCACGGTATCGAGATCGCGATGCTCGCTGCGCAGCTCGTGCAGCAGGCGAAGCAGCGTATCGCGGTCGGTCAGCATGGATCGCGCATAGCATGGGCGGCCGATCGGCGGGGCGAGATGGCGTCGAATTGACGCAACCGCGGCTCTCGAAGACACCCAGGGTTGTGGTTTGGGATCTCCCGCCACATGTCAATTCGGCTAGAATCCGGCGTCGCCGGGGGCGATACTCCCGGCGGCCCAGCCAAAGGAGAGGACATGAGCCTGAATGCCCGCCTCGATTCCTTGAAGGAGCGCCATGCCGCGCTGGAGAACCGGATTAGCGACGAGGACCACCGACCCCGTCCGGATAGCGACACCCTGACCCGGCTCAAGATCGAAAAGCTGCGCGTGAAGGAGGAGATCGAGCGTCTCCGCGAAACCGGGGAGATGGTCTAGGCCGCCTCGTCCGACTCCGGCGGCGGGGACTGCGGCACCGCCTGGCCCTCCCGCCGGAGCCGATCGTTGGCGACACTGATGGCGGCGTTCAGGTCGGTTTGGCTGCACAACCCCAGGATGACGGGGTCGCTGGGCTTGATATTGGCGCTGTTCCAATGCGTCCGTTCGCGCACCTTCTGGATCGTCTCCTTGGTGGTCCCGAGCAACTTGCCCACCTGCGCCTCGGTCAGGTGCGGGTAGTTGCGCAGCACGAAGGCGATGGCGTTGGGACGGTCGTTCCGCTTAGCTACCGGCGTGTAGCGCCCGCCCCGCGAGCGCTTCGGCTGCGGCAGGGTGCTCGGAAGCATCTGCAATCGAGCGTCGGGATCGGCTTCGCAGCGCTTCACTTCACGGGCGGTGAGCTGTCCGTTCGCGATCGGGTCATAGCCGACAATTCCCTGCGCCACCTCGCCATCGGCGATGGCCTGGATTTCCAGCGGATGCATGCCGCAAAATTCGGCGATCTGCGTGAACGTGAGCGCGGTTTTTTCGATCAGCCACACGGCGGTGGCCTTCGGCATCAGAGGCAGAGCCATATCTTGTCACCTTCGGGCCCGCAAGGCCGATCGATCCGCAGCGTCTCGGGTGACGGGGATGCGCCGCGACCGCGGGCAGACCCGCACATATGAGGGGTGCCGATTACTTGGTCAAGGTCATGCAAAAAGGGGAACAGGACCACCATGATCAGCGACGATGAAGTGGCCGAGCCGAGGCGGCCGGCACGACTTACGCCGTTGCGGCTGGACAGTCTCAGCGTGGAGGAGCTGCGCGACTATATTGGCGAGTTGCGTGCCGAGATCGAACGAGTCGAGGCCGATATCGTTCGCAAACAAACCTATCGGAATGCCGCCGACACATTCTTCCGTAAATCATAGATGATCGGTCGCTGCCTTCCGAAGTCGTCGAAATAAACTCGCATGGTGGCGAACCCGACCCCGGACGCGAGCGCCCGGCCGGTTCGCCGGCTGATGCTGTTCTTCGCCCTCGCCTATGTCGTCGAGGGCGGCTGTCAGGCCAAGGCCGGCGTGGTGTGGCAGCCGCTGGTCGCCTGGCTGAAGCAGAGCCTCGGATGGACGCCGTTGCAGGTGAGCGCGCATCTGGCGGTGCTCGACATCCCCTGGGTCGTCAAGCCGATTTATGGCCTGGTGTCGGATTTCATCCCGCTCTTCGGCTATCGCCGGCGCAGTTATCTGCTGGGCGCCAACCTGGTCGTCATCTTGGCGTTCGCGCTGGTATCGCAAGCGGACTCGCCGGGGCGGCTGGTGGCGTTCCTGGTGCTTACCGCGATCGCGCTGGCGATGGCGTCCACGATCTGCGGCGCGCTGCTGGTCGAGAACGGAAAACGCTACCATGCGACCGCCGCCTTCGTGCGCCAGCAATGGCTGTGGTTCAACATTGCCGTCGTGATCTCCTCGCTCGCCGGCGGCGCGCTGGTGCAGTTGCTCTCCGCGCGCGTCGCCTTGCGGGCGGCGGCGCTGCTGGCGGCGGCGGCGCCGGTCGCGGTGCTGCTCGGGTTGCTGCTGGTGGCGGAGAATCGCGCGCCGCTCGATCTGACGGCGCTGCGCCACGCGCTGCGCGGAATCGTCGCCACCTTGCGGTCGGTTACGATCTGGGTGATCGCCGGCTTCCTGTTCCTCTACTATTTCAGTCCCGGCTTCGGCACGCCGCTTTACTTCGCGATGACCGACCAACTGCACTTCTCGCAGGCCTATATTGGATTTTTGGCGTCGGTGAATGCCGCCGGCTGGGTCGCCGGGGCACTGGTCCAGCGCTATCTGCTGCGCGGCCTGTCCACGCGCACGTTGCTCAACGCCAGCATCGTGTTCGGCACGCTGGCGACCTTGGCCTTTCTCGGCCTGGTGAACGAGGCGACGGCGGCGGCGGTGAACTTCCTCGCCGGCATGGCGGCGATGATCGCCAATATCGCCACCCTTGCGCTCGCCGCCGAGCATTGCCCCGAAGGCTCCGAGGGCTTCACCTTCGCCGCGCTGATGTCGGTAATCAACCTCGCCGCGCCGGTCTCGGACACGACCGGATCATGGCTCTATGAGCGGCTTTTCGATCAGCATCTGGCGCCGCTGATCGTGGTCTCGGCGGCGGCCACGGCGGCGATCTTCGTGCTGGTGCCGCTGCTGCGATTGCCGGGCGGACGCTCTCGCGCGTGATGCTTCGACGCGTCAGCCGACGAAGCTGAGCTCGGCCTCGCCCAAGCCCTCGAAATGCACCCCGCAGTGATCTCCGGGCTTGAGGAAACGCAGGCCGGTGCAGCTTCCCGTGGTGACGAACTGGCCGGCACGGACGCCGTCGAGCTGGCGCTGCATATTGACGAGGGCGACGGCGACGCCCAGCGGATCGCCGCTTGGATGCCCGCCCGACTGCCGGACCACCACCGCTCCGTTGATCCGCAGCGTCACCGGCAGCCGCGCGAGGTCGAGCCCGCGCCAATCGGCAGCGACGGGCCCCGGCACCAAGCCGCCATTGCAGATGCAGTCGGCGAGCTG
Source organism: uncultured Pseudomonadota bacterium (assembly GCA_963762525.1). Classification (GTDB taxonomy): domain Bacteria; phylum Pseudomonadota; class Alphaproteobacteria; order Acetobacterales; family Acetobacteraceae; genus DATFDN01. The sequence continues at coordinate 477,816 of CAVXKT010000002.1, read as the reverse complement.
TTCGAGCCGGCTCCGGTCGAGCCCGTTGCGAAAGCGCCCGGACACCACCTCGATCGCGGCGCAGGCCTCCATCGCATCGGCCACCTCCGCGCGGGTGTAATCGGTCGCGCGGGCGGGGAGGTCGGCGCGAAAGCGAAATGCGATCTCGCCCTCGACGCCGCAATCGGGCGCCTCGATCGAGGGCACGCGGGCGGGGCTCGGCCGGATGGTCGGCGCAAAAATCAGGCCCCGGTTCGGCGGCTCATTCGCCGGCGCGTTGGCCTTAAAGGCGCCGATCGGCTGGCCGAGCGCTCCGGCCACGGCGATCTGGATGGCGTGCGCTTCGGCGACGTCGGCCGGAGGATGCGGCAGCGCCGCAAGCCGCTCGCCGCCGCGCCGGGCGCGCAGCAGCAGCTCGGCGGCCTCATTGACGCGCTGCTGGTCCATTCCCGCCTCCGTCTTGTCGCGTCAACGTGAACGCCAATCGGGACGCGCGCAAGCAAGATGCGAAGCATGGACGATGTCGCGTTTCTGTTCGATGTGGATAACACGCTGCTCGACAACGACCGCGTGCAGCAGGACCTGCGCGCCCACCTCACCGAGGCGCACGGCGAGGCCGCGAGCCGGCGCTACTGGGAGTTGTTCGAGGAGCAGCGGGCGACGCTCGGATACGCCGACTATCTGGGGGCGCTGCAACGCTATCGGCTCGAGGCGCTGCACGATCCGCGCGTACTGCGGATCGCCAACTGGATGGCCGATTACGACTTCGCGGCGCGGCTATACCCCGGCGCGCTTGCTACCATTCGCCACGTCGCGGCGTGGGGTCCGACGCTGATCCTCTCGGACGGCGACGCCGCCTTCCAGCCGCGCAAAATCGAGCGCAGCGGGCTGTGGCGGGCGGTCGAGGACCGCGTGCTGATCTACGTCCACAAGGAGCAGGAGCTGGACGACGTAGGGCGTTTCTGGCCGGCGCGGCACTATGTGCTGATCGACGACAAGCTGCGCATCCTGCACGCGGTCAAGCAAGCTTGGGGCGCGCGCGTGACCACCGTCTTCCCCCGCCAGGGCCACTATGCGCTCGATCCGACGGAAGTGGCGAAGTATCCGCCGGCCGACCTCACCATCGAGCGGATCGGCGATCTTCGGGCGATCGATCGGGCGCGGCTTATTCCGGCCTGACCAGCCGGTGCTGCTTGCGCCCGGCGGAGAGCTTGATCACGCCGTCGCGCAAATCGGCCTCCGAGATGAGGCGGGCTTCGTCCGCCACCGGCTCGTCGTTCACCCGCGCGCCGCCGCCGCGAATAAGGCGCCGCGCCTCGCCGTTGCTAGCCGCGAGGCCGGCGAGGACGAACAGCCGGAAGGCCGGAACTCCAGGCAGGAGATCGTTCCGCGCGATGGTGGCCGAGGGCAGCGTGTCGGCGGCCTCGCCCTCCTCGAACACGAGCCGTGCGGTCTCGGCCGCATCTCGCGCCGCCGCGGCGCCATGCAGCAACGCCGTCGCCTCGGTGGCCAATGTCTTTTTCGCGGCGTCGATCTCCGATCCGCGAAGCTCTTCGAGCCGGGCGATTTCGTCGAGCGGCAGGTCGGTGAACAGGCGCAGGAAGCGGGGCACATCCGCATCCTCGGTGTTGCGCCAGTACTGCCAATACTCATAGGACGAGACCCGATCCGGGTTGAGCCACACGGCGCCTTGCGCCGTCTTGCCCATCTTGGCACCCGAAGCGGTGGCGATCAGCGGCGTCGTCAGGCCGAACAGCGCCCGCTGATCGGTGCGCCGCGCCAATTCGATCCCGGCGACGATGTTGCCCCACTGGTCGGAGCCGCCGATCTGCAAGCTCACGCCGTGACGGCGCGCCAACTCGCGAAAGTCATAGCTTTGCAGGATCATGTAGTTGAATTCGAGAAACGTCAGCGGCTGCTCGCGCTCGAGCCGGAGCCGCACCGAATTCGAAGCTGAGCATCCGGTTGATGCTGAAATGAATCCCGACATCGCGCAGCAGGCCGATATAGCCGAGCGCGCCCAGCCAGTCGGCGTTGTCCGCCATCATGGCGTCGGTCGGGCCGTCGCCGAAGCGCAGGAACGGCGCGAAGCTCCGCCGGATGCCGGCCATGTTGGCGGTGATCTGCGCATCGCTCAGCAATAGGCGCGATTCATCGCGTCCCGACGGATCGCCGATCCGCGTCGTCCCGCCGCCCATGAGCACCACCGGGCGGTGTCCGTGGCGCTGCAGCAGGCGCAGGGACATGATCTGCACCAGATGTCCGACATGCAGCGAATTGGCGGTGCAGTCGAAGCCGATATAGGCCGAGACCGGCGTCGCGCTCAGCGCAGCGTCCAACCCCTCGGTGCACTGAAAGACGAAGCCGCGGGCGGTGGCCTCGTGGAGGAAGTCGCTGCGGAAAATGACGCTTACTCCGCCAAGCTCATGGCGAGCCGCCGATCGGGCGTATTAATCCGCCGCCAGTGCCATCTGCCGCCGCGCGACCGACTTGCCGACGTGATCCTCCAGCGCCTCGGCGATGGCGTCGGCCTCTCGGGCGAACACGTGGTCGGCGCCCGGAAGGATGCGGTAATCGACATGCACCCCCTTCTGGGTGTTCAGCTTATCGACCAGCTTCCGCACCGATGCCTCGGGAACCAGCTCATCGGCGTCGCCGTGCAGCATCAGCCCACCGCAAGGGCAGGGTGCCAGGAACCCGAAATCATAGTGACTGGCCGGCGGCGCCACGCTCACCCAGCCGGAAATCTCCGGCCGGCGCATCAGCAGTTGCATCCCGATGAAGGCGCCGAAGGAGTAGCCGGCGATCCACAGCCCGCCATGGTTCGGGTTCACCGCCTGCATCCAGTCGAGCGCCGCGGCGGCGTCGCCGATCTCGCCGATGCCTCCGTCATAGCGTCCCTGGCTGCGCCCGACGCCGCGGAAGTTAAACCGCATGACCGAGCAGCCGAGCCGTTGGAACGCCTGATACATCGCAAAGCTGACGCGGTTGTTCATCGTCCCGCCGTGCAACGGGTGCGGGTGCAGGACCAGCGCGACGGGCGCGCCGGTTTCCTTTGAATGATGGTAGCGGCCTTCCAACCGACCGTCCGGGCCGGCAAACATAACCTCAGGCATGGCGTTCCAATATTCCGGTTTGTGTTCTGATGGCTCTCAAGTCACCCGGGCGCCGACCCTGCGAGAAGGTCCACCGACGGTTTGCACTTGGCGAGCATACTACATAGGCTGGCGCTCGCGCGTCTTCCACGGCACACGCACGCATTCTTGACCTTCGGATTCGGAAGGTCTTAGACTTGTTTCCCTCCGCGATGGACCCCTTCGGGCCCTATTTCTTAGGGAAGCCGGCGCCCGGCCCGTCCCGAGAGCCGAGCCGGCCGGAGGCCTCTTGTGAGAGAGCGAATCCAATATATGTCCTCTCACCGCGGCTTGTATAACGGAAATGTCGCATGGCTTTCATGAAAATGCGTGAGCTGATCCGAACTTATCGAGAGCGCGACCCGGCGGCGCGATCCTCGATGGAAGTCCTGTTCTGCTATCCTGGATTGCACGCCGTCCTGTGGCACCAACTTTCCCACGGGATGTGGCGGGCGAGACTTTATCTTCCGGCTCGGTTTTCTTCGCATATCGCGCGTTGGTTGACCGGGATTGAAATTCATCCAGCCGCCAGGCTCGGCCGCCGGTTGGTGATCGACCATGGCATGGGCGTCGTCATCGGCGAGACGGCGGAAGTCGGCGACGATTGCTATTTCTACCACCAGGTGACGCTCGGGGTCGCGCGCACGATGAGCGGCAAGCGCCATCCGACGGTCGGCAACAACGTCATTATCGGCGCCGGGGCCAAGGTGCTCGGCCCGATCACCGTGGGCGACAACGCCCGCATCGGCTCCAATGCGGTGGTGGTCGATCCGGTTCCCGCCGACACCACGGTGGTCGGCGTTCCCGCCCAACCGGTCGACCGCAAGCTGCCGCGTCGAGCCTCGGATTTCGATCCCTACGGGATGCCGTGCGAGGAGATGCTCGACCCGCTGCTGCGCTCGATTGAAGGGCTGCGCGCCGAGATCGCCGAACTGGAGGCGCGGGTCGGACGGGCGAACGCCGAGGAGAGCGCCCGACCGGCGGCGACCAGCTGAATGCGTCATTATCTGGACGCGAACGCCAGTGAGCCGCTCCGCCCGGGGGCGCTCGCGGCCTTGCAAGCGGCGCTCGCCGTCACCGGCAATCCCGCCTCGGTTCACGCCGACGGGCGCGCGGCGCGCCGGGTGCTCGAAGATGCGCGCGAGCGCCTGGCCGCTCGGTTCGGGGCGCGGGCTTCGGGGGTCGTGTTCACTTCGGGCGCCACCGAAGCCGACGCGCTGGCGGTGCACGCGCTCGGCTCCGGGCGGAGGATCATTGCGAGCGCAGTGGAACACGACGCCATCCGCGCCGCCGCTCCCGACGCAGAGGTTTTGCCGGTGGACCGCGATGGTGTGGCCGATCTGGCGGCGCTGGCAACGATGCTCGCCGGCCCGCCGGCGCTGGTCTGCCTGATGGCGGCCAACAACGAGACCGGCGTGCTGCAACCGGTCGCCGAGGCGGCGCTTCTGTGCCGCCGGTTCGGTGCCCGGCTGCATGTGGACGCGGCGCAGGCGGCCGGCCGGCTGCCCGTGAATCTGGCCGCGCTCGGCGCCGATTCGCTGGCGCTGTCGTCGCATAAACTCGGCGGTCCGACCGGCGCCGGGGCGCTGCTGCTGGCGTCCGCCGAGGCGCCGCTGCCGCTGATCGCGGGCGGCGGGCAGGAGCGCGGCTGGCGCGCCGGAACGCCGGCGCTCGCCGCCATCGCCGGCTTCACCGCCGCGAGCGCCGCCGACCCGGCACCGCTCGCGGCGCTGCGCGACGAAATGGAACGGGTCGCGTTGAGCGCCGGCGCCATCGTCTGCGGCGGCGGCGCCCGGCTCGCCAACACCACCTGCCTCGCCCTGCCCGGCGTGCGCGCCGATGCGCAGGTGATCGCGCTCGATCTCGACGGCATCGCGGTCAGCGCCGGGGCGGCCTGCAGCTCCGGCAAGGTGGCGCGCAGTCACGTTCTGGAGGCGATGGGGCTCGGCGCCCTCGCGGGCGAGGCGATCCGGGTGTCGCTGCCCTGGAACGCGTCCGGCGCCGATGTCGCGGGCCTTCGCCGCCGCCTATCCGCGCATGGCCGATCGGCTGCGCATGGCGCTGGCGGCAAGAGCCGCCTGACCCCAATTCGAGTTCATGCCGCCCACGCCGAACCGGCCCGTCTATCTCGACAATCAGGCGACCACGCGCTGCGACCCGCGCGTGCTTGCCGCAATGCTGCCCTGGTTCTCCGAGCAGTACGGCAACCCGCACAGCGTCGAGCACGCGATGGGCCGCGCCGCCGAGGCGGCGGTGGAGACGGCGCGAGGGCAGATTGCCGCACTGATCGGCGCCGGAGCGAACGAGATCATCCTCACCTCGGGGGCCACCGAGAGCAACAACATCGCCATCAAGGGCGCCGCCCGCCATGCCGCCCGGATGGGGCTGGCCGGGCGGCGCGTCGTGACCGTGGCGACCGAACACAAATGCGTCCTCGAGGCGGTCGCGGATCTGGGGGAAGAAGGGTTCGAGCCGGTGTTTCTCCCGGTCGGTTCCGACGGGCTGCTCGAACCGGAGACGCTTCACGAGGCACTCGCCGTCCCGACGCTCCTGGTGAGCGTGATGGCGGTGAACAACGAAACCGGGGTGATCCAGGACCTCCCGGCGCTTGCCGCCATCGCCAAGCGGCACGGGGCGCTGTTTCACACCGACGCGGCGCAGGCGGCCGGAAAAATTCCGCTCGATGTGGGCGGGATCGATCTGCTGTCGCTCTCCGGGCACAAGGTGTACGGACCCAAGGGGGTGGGCGCGCTTTACGTGCGCCGCCGGCCGCGCGTGCGCCTGGCGCCGCTGTTCTCCGGCGGCGGGCAGGAGCGCGGGTTGCGCTCGGGCACGCTGCCGGCGCCGCTGGTCGTCGGCTTCGGCGAGGCCTGCCGGATCGCCGCCGAGGAGATGCACGACGACGCCGCGCGCATTCGTGGCCTGCGCGAGGACCTGCTGGCGCGACTGCGGGCCCTGGTGCCGGATGTCGTGGTCAACGGCAACCTGGATCGGCGCATTGCCGGCAATCTGAACCTGAGCTTCCCGGACGCGACCGCCGCCGAGCTGATGGCAAGGGCGCCGGAGCTCTGCGTCTCCACCGGCTCGGCCTGCTCCTCGGCGGCCATCGAGCCCTCCTACGTGCTGCGCGCCATGGGCGTCGATGACGCGCGCGCCGCGCGCAGCTTGCGTATCGGCATCGGACGCTTTACCTCGCCCGCCGAGATCGCCTACGCGGCTTCGGCCTTGGCCGCCGCGCACGCCGGGGCGCCCGCCTGAACGGATCAGAGATGCCCAAGATGACCTTCATCGAGCGCGACGGGCGCCGGCGCGAGGTGGACGCGCCGCTCGGCCTCTCGGTGCTCGAGATCGCGCATCAGAACGACATCGACATAGAAGGCGCCTGCGAGGGTTCGCTCGCCTGCTCCACCTGCCATGTCATCGTCGATCCGGCCTGGTTTTCGCGCCTCGCCGAGCCGACCGAGGACGAGGAGGACATGCTCGATCTGGCCTTCGGGCTGCAGGAGACCTCGCGCCTGGGCTGCCAGATCGTCATTACCGAGGCGCTGGACGGGCTTATCGTGAAGCTGCCCGCCGGCAGCCGCAACATGCTCAATCAGTGAGATGCGCATCCTGGTCGCCATGTCGGGCGGAGTGGACAGTTCGGTGGTTGCCGGGCTGCTGGTCGGCGCCGGGCACGAGGTCATCGGCGTCACCCTGCAGCTCTACGATCACGGCGCCGCCACGGGACGCAAGGGGGCGTGCTGCGCCGGCCAGGACATCCACGACGCCCGCCGCGTCGCCGACGCGCTCGGCATCGCGCACTATGTGATCGACGCCGAGGCGCGGTTCGCCCGCGCGGTGATCGACGACTTCGCCGACAGCTACGCGCGCGGCGAAACGCCGGTTCCCTGCGTGCGCTGCAATCAGACGGTGAAATTCACCGATCTGACCACGCTTGCGCGCGGTCTCGGCGCCGAGCGGCTGGCCACCGGACATTATGTGCGCCGCGTCGATGGCGCCGACGGGCCGGAATTGCACCGCGCGCGCGACGCCGCGCGCGACCAGAGCTGGTTTCTGTTCGCAACCACGCGCGCGCAGCTTGCCATGGCGATGTTCCCGCTGGGCGAGATGGCGGATAAGCGCGCGGTGCGCGCCGAGGCCGAGCGGCTGGGGCTTGGTGTGGCGGACAAGCCGGACAGCCAGGATCTCTGCTTCGTTCCCGCCGGACATTACGCCGAGCTGGTCGGCCGCCTGCGTCCCGCGGCGCTGGCGCCGGGCGAGATCGTCGATCGCGCGGGCGCCGTTCTCGGCCGCCATGACGGGATCGCCCGCTACACGCCCGGCCAGGCGCGCAGGCTGGGCGGCGGCGATCGGGTGGTGGTCGCACTCGACGCGCCGCGCCGGCGGGTGGTGGTCGGGCCGCGCGGTTCGGGCACGCGGCGGGTCCGGCTGCGCGCGGTCAACTGGCTGACCGCACCGCCCGCCGAGGGTTTGCGCTGCATGGTGAAGCTCCGCGCTCGCGAGGCGCCGCAGCTTGCGCGGGTCATCCCGGAGGGGGACGGCGCGCGGGCGCTGCTGGATGCGCCCGCGCTGCCCGCCCCCGGCCAGGGCTGCGCCTTCTATGACGGTGCCCGCGTGCTCGGCGGCGGCTGGATCACGGTTGACGATGCGCCGGCCAAGGCGGTATTGGCGCGCCCCACACCCTCGGATGGCGGCGTAGCTCAGCGGTAGAGCAGGGGAATCATAATCCCTTGGTCGGTGGTTCAAATCCGCCCGCCGCTACCATCAATTCAAGGACTTACGGCGTTTCGAAAGCGGTGTGTATCACTCTGAAAGTCCCCTGTGTATCACTCGCGGTTCCGTGTACGTTCCACCAGCTTCGCCATTCCGGACTTCGCACGGCGGCGCTGATCGGCGCCGGCGGTGTAGCGGGTTACTTCTCCAAGCGTCCGATGACCGGTGATCGCTTGGATTTCTGAGGGGCTGGCACCGGCCTCGGCCAATCGCGAGGCGGCGGCCTTGCGCAGCCCATGGAAGGAGAGACCGGACAACCCCGAACAGCCTGTTAGGTCAACGACCGCTGGTTGTCTCTTCTGGAAGTTAATCCTGTTGCCCAAATTAACCGGTGCTGATAGCTGATAACTGTAATCTGCACGGTGGCGGACCCCGGTCATGCCCGTCAGCCTCACCGGCCAGGTCAGATTCGAATCCTCTCCCCACCATTTCCGATCGGCGACTAACGCCCTGACGCCCGAGCCACGCCTCAGCGAAAACCCGATCCGGAGAAAAACATGACCCGGTTATGCCGCGTGTCTATTGCGGCAATGCTGCTGCTGTCCGCGGCAGTCGGTGCAGCGCCGCCACCGGCATGTCAGGACAGGACTCCGCACAAAGTGCAAATGGTTCCCGTCGCTCCGGGCGTGAACTTGGAGGTGCTGGATTGGGGCGGTTCGGGTGAGGCGATGGTGTTGCTCACCGGAGTCGGTGACAACGCGCACGTTTACGACCAGTTTGCCTTCCAATTCACCGACTATTTCCACGTCATCGGGATCACACGTCGGGGATACCGCCATCAAGCGTACCGCAAGACGGCTACGATGTTCAGACGAGGGTGGCCGATGACCTCGCAGTCCTTGACGCTCCCGGCATCGACCGCGCCATCATCGTTGGGCACTCCCTCGCTGCTTCGGAACTGAGTGCGCTTGCGGAGACCCACGGAGATCGCGTGGACAAATTGGTTTATCTGGATGCGTACGATCTGTCGGAGCGTAACGAGGTTCCCGGCCCACCCGGTCCAGCACATCTTTACGATGACGCGGACACCAAGTCCCTCTCGAACTATCAGGCAGCTACCGCGCGAAATGAAGGCATTCGCAAGCCTGACGCGTCGCTTTGCCTGACTGTTGCAGTTCGACAGCCACGGCAGGCTCATAGCTTCCTCGACACCTGACTTTGTGCCCAACGCACTTATGGCGGGTGTCGCAGCCCTCCCGCCGGTGAACTGGGCAGCGATCGAGCCGGCCAGGCTGGGCATCTTCACGCAATACACCCTCAAGGCGAAGCTGCCCTGGTAACTGGATATCGAGTTCCGCCCAGCAAGCTCTGTTTGACGAACAGTTTCCGCCCCTCGTGAAGTGGTCCGAAGACACAATTCGGAAGTTCGCCTCGGGAGGGGCCGTGGTGTATCTGCTGCCCGGCCGGCCACACTACATCTACATCAACAACGAAACGGATGTCGTTCGTGAAATGCGGAAATTCTTAGGGCTGCCCCTCAGCCAGTAACAAACCGTTTTGGAAGCCAAGCGGCACCGCAGCTTCCATCGCGAGCCACGCCATCGCCTCATCCCAGTTTGGAACTTCGCCTCGGCCACAAACCCGCTCATCTGCCGGGCAGCCGCTCTATCCCGAGATTTCACAACCACCTCGGGGCTCGCGGATTCTCGCTGATCGATCTGCTGGTGTCGCATCGCTATTGCTATCGCAACAGCGCAGGCCGCATCGCTCCGGACCGTCTATTGTGGGCTGACGCCGTGTTCTTCCGTGACACCGATGCGCCGGACGAGATCGCCGCTCAGGCGCTCGTTGCGGCATCGGTCTATTGTAAGCCAACGCTTTGCGAATACCTGCTTGAACGGATGGCATGAGGTGAACGGTTTCATCAACAGGCTGGCGAAAACCACGCTGCGCAGCCCGGGACCGATCTATTCCGCAGACCGCCACATCGGCCCGATGATCGAGTCTCGCAGCGGGTTCGTGGCCTCGCACACGGCCCGCAAGGCCGTTGCCGGAAAGGGTTTCGATTGCGGCGTCGCCGTCGGCGGCATCGGCGGTCCGATCTCGACGGCGGGCGAAGATGATTGGGTCAGCATCGGGCGCTCCTTTCCGCGAACCACCCGATTCTGAGCCGACGGACCACAACCCGGGAAGTCACAAGCCGGCGAAGATGCAACTTTAACGCGAGCTTAACGTTCCGGATCAGAACGCATCCACCAGCACCGCCGCCATCATGCGCATCAACATATCCGACGCGCGGATGATCTTGCCCATGCTGAGGAAGCCGTGCACCTGATCGGAGAAATGCAACAGCTTGACGCGCACGCCCTCGCGCTCCAGTCGCTCGGCATAGGCGATGCCCTCGTCGCGGAGCGGGTCGGCGCTGGCGGTGACGATCAGCGCCGGGGCGGTGCCGGCAAGGCTCGCGGCGCGCAGCGGCGAGGCTCGCCAGTCCAGCCGCTCGGCGCCCGAGACGTAATGATCGATGAACCACTTCATCGTGGCGCTGGTGAGCGGCACGCCCTCGCGCACCGTCTGCGAGGACACCGTCACCATCATCATGTCGGTCGCCGGATAGACCAGCAACTGGAACCGGAGCGGCGGCAGATCGCCGTCGCGCGCCATCAGCGCCATCACCGCCCCCAGATTGCCGCCGGCCGAATCACCGCCCACGGCGATGCGGGCGGGATCAATCCGCAGCCGCGCCGCCTGCTCGATCATCCATCGCGTCGCCGCCGCGCTGTCATCGACGGCGGCCGGAAACTTGTGCTCGGGCGCCATACGGTAATCCACCGACACCACCGCGCAGCGCGCCAAATTCGCGAGCCGCCGACACACCACGTCGTGCGACTCGAGCCCGCCGAGCAACCAGCCGCCGCCATGATACCAAACGAGCGCCGGCAACATTTCGCCATCCGCCGCCCCGATCGGCCGATAGGCGCGCAGCGGGATGTCGCCGTGCGGTCCGGGCGCGGCGAGGTCGCGCGCCTCGGCGACGTCGTCGGGTTCCGGTTGCAGAGCGGTGCGGCTGGCGGCGTAGGCGGCCCGCGCCTGATCCGGCGTCAGCGTCTCGAAGGCCGGCCGGTTGGCGGCGCGCATCATGTCGAGCACCACCAGCGTGTCGGGATCGAGCGACACGCCTACGTCACCCAGCTCAGGATCGCATCGGCGACCGCTCGCGGCTGGTCCAGCTCGGCCAGATGCCCGGCCCCGGCGATCACCCGAAGCTCGGTCGGCCCCTTGATCGCGGCGCGGAACTTCTCGGCGTAGCTTCGCGGCATGATGCGGTCCCGCTCGCCCCAGATCAGCAGCGTCGGCGCCTCGATCAGCGGCAGGCGCTTTTCCAGCTTCGAGTTGCCGAGCGGCCAGAAGATGCGCGCCGCCGCCTCGTTGGCGCGCGTCTGCTCGATCGGCCACTCAATCGAGTTGACGCCTTCCGGCGCCGCCTTCAGTGCCTTCCATCGCTCCGGGTCGGCGCACATCAAGCCCGGCAGATCGTCGGCGCGCTGCGCCCACGGGTCGGTCGCCGGATCGGCTTCGTCGAACAACCCGAACGGCGCGATCAACGCGAGCTTTCCCACCTGCTGTGGCCAGAGTGCGGCCATTTCGGCGGCGAAGGAGGCGCCGACGGAACTGGCGGCGAGGTCGGCGCCCGCCAATCCGGCTTGCGCGAGGATCGCGCGCACCGCGAGCAGCCAGTCGAGATGCGTGTCGAGAACGGTGTGCCCGCGATCACCGCCCGGAAACCCCGGCAGCGATGGCACGATCACCGTTCGGCTCTCGGCAAGGTGGTCGAGAAATGGAATCCAGCGCGGCAGCCCGCCGAAACCGGCCAGAAAGCCGAGCTTCGGACCACTGCCCCTCCGCCAGACCCGAACGGGAAAGCCGTTGACTTCAACGGACATGGTCTCGGCTTCGCTCACGATCCGCTCCGCGGCTGAAGAATGGGTTACTCCGCCGCCACGCGCGGCATGAAGGCGGGAACCTCGGCCCGGCTATCAGCGGCCATCGGCTTGGGCCACCAACGGTCCTCCCATTCCGAAAACAGCCCCTTCAGCTTCGGCATCACCCGATCGGCGAACAGCTTGGTGTTATAGCGACAGAGGTCCTTGCCCATGTTGCCGAACTGCAGCAGCAGCATCAGGTGCCCGACATTGAGGTCGTGCGCCACCGTTCGCAGCTGCTCGACCACCTCGTCGGGGCTGCCGATGATGACGTAGCCCTTGTCCACGATGGCCTCCATCTCGCGCGCCACCGAGGCCATGCGCTCGCCGGTGCCCTTGCCGCGCACGTTGGCGTCGGCCGCCTTGCTGATCTGGCTCTCGATGCCGGCGCGCTGGCTGCCCTCGCTGCTATACCCGGGCGGGGCCGCAAAACGCGGATCGACATGCAGGCAGCGGCCGTAAAAATACTCGGCGGCCTCGCTGTAGAGGTCGAAGGCGTGCTGGCGACTTTCGCCGACGCCGATGAACTGCAGGAACCCGGCCTGGTACGGATTGCGATCCTTGCCCAAGCGGTCCATCTCCGCCCAGAACCCGTCCATGGTCGCGCGGCCGGCCTTGTAGCCGTAGTAGGAAAGATAACAATAGACGTAGTCCATCTCCGCGCACCACTGCCAGGTCTCGATCGACCCGCCGCCGGGGATCCAGATCGGCGGACGCGGACGCTGCACCGGGCGCGGCCAGATATTCACGTAGCGCTGCTGGTTGAAGCGGCCGTTGAAGGCGAACGTGTCCGCCTCCCGCCACGCGCGCACCACCAGATCGTGCGCCTCGTGGTAGCGTTGGCGCAGCATCGACGGGTTCTGGCCGTAGGCGTAGCAGGTGTCCATCGGCGTCCCGACCGGGAAGCCGGCGATCAGCCGCCCGCCGGAGATCACGTCGATCATCGCGAACTCCTCGGCGACCCGCGTCGGCGGGTTGTAGAGCGCGAGCGAGTTGCCCATCACGCAGATCGCCGTCTCGGTGGTGCGGCGTGACAACGCGGCGGCGATCAGGTTGGGCGACGGCATCAGACCGTAGCCGTTGGAGTGATGCTCGTTCACGCACACCGCATCGAAGCCGCAATCGGCGGCGTATTCCAGCTCGTCCATGAAGTCGTTATACATATGATGAGCGCGCTTGGGATCGAACAGCGTCGAGTGAATGTCCACCCACACCGACGGATGCCGGTCGCGGAAATCATCCGGCAGCTCGGTGTAAGGCATCAGATGGAACCACATCAGCTTCATGGACCGCTCCGCCGTGCTTGATCGTCCGTGCTACCGGCTAGTAAGCACGCCGTTGCACGGCGCCGTCAACCGGGGGCGACGCTTGGCCGTGCCGGCGGCCGGGGTGTAGCGTGCGCGGGACGGACGGGGATCAGGATGGACATTCAAGCGCCGGCGGTCTCGGAGCAGCTGGAAGCAGCGCGGAGCCTTATTCCGCTCCTGCGCGCCGCGGCGCCCTCGATCGACGCCGGGCGCGAGTTGCCGCCCGAAGTGCTGGACGCGATGCATGCGGCGGGAATGTTCCGCCTGCTGGTGCCGCGCTCACTGGGAGGCGCCGAGCTGCTGCCGGCGACCTACGTTCAATGCGTGGAGGCGATCGCGAGCGGCGACGCGTCCGCGGCCTGGTGCATGAACCAGAACTCGGGTTGTTCGATGACCGCCGCCTATCTGTCCCCGGAGGTGGCTCGGCGCGTCTTCGGCGGATATCGCGACGTGCTCGCCTGGGGTCAGGCGCGCGGCCGGGCGCGCGCGGACAAGGTGGCGGGCGGCTGGCGCGTGACCGGAACCTGGCTGTTCGCGAGCGGCAGTCGCCACGCCACCTGGATGGGCGCGCACTGCCCGGTGTTCGACCGCGACGGCACGCAACGACGCAAGCCCGACGGCAGCCCGGTCGAGCGCACCATGCTGTTCCCGCGCGCCGAGGCGACGTTCGACGACGTGTGGCAGGTGGTCGGCCTGCGTGGCACCGGCAGCGACACCTACTCGGTCGAGAATCTGTTCGTCGCCGACGATTATGCGGTGGAGCGCGACGACCCCGGCGAGCGGCGCGAGAACGGATTGCTCTACCGCTTCACCAGCATGAACATCTACGCTGCCGGTTTCGGTGCCGTGGGCCTCGGCGTCGCATGTGCGATGCTCGACGATTTCGTGCGATTGGCCTCGGCCAAGACGCCGGCTCTGACCAGGACGGCGCTGCGCGACAGCGCCGTGGTGCAGTCCCTGGCGGGGCTGTCGGACGCAAGGCTGCGCGCCGCGCGCACCTGGCTGATCGCCGTTCTGGAGGCGGCGGCCGAGAACGCCGCGCGCTGCGGGCGGCTCGGGTTGCGCGACCGGTTGGATATCCGGCAGGCCGCGACCTTCGCCATCCATGAGGCGCGCGCGGTGGTCAACGCGCTCTGGCACGAGGCGGGCGCCACCGCGATCTTCGACTCCGGCCCCTTCGAGCGCCGCTTCCGCGACATGAACACCGTCTCCCAGCAGGTGCAGGGCCGAGCCTCGCATTTCGAGACCGTAGGCCAGCACATGCTGGGCATGGAGCCGGGCGAGCGGTGGCTCTGATCTAACCTCGCCAAACCGAGACCGGCATTTCCCCCATGACATCGAACGGCACCATGAAGCGGTCGATCCGAACAAGCCACTCGGCGCGCGCCAAAACGTCCTCGTGCGCCGGGTTGGCATAGATGATGCGGATTTGGCGCGGTGTCTCGGTCAGGGATCGCCGCAGCGTTATCAGCCAACGCTGCACGCTCGCCGCGCCGAACGAGTTGTAAAGGAAGTACACGGTCCCATCGTCGCCGGTGATGCTGGTGGCATCGCCCTCATGCACCTCGATGGAGGCATGCCGCCCACGCAGCCGCATGGCGTTGCGGCGGGCCGTAATTACGTGTCGAGGGTTGTACTCGATTCCGACGCAACGGCGGATCGGCTGGCGCGCGAACATGCACACCGCCCGTCCCTTGCCGCAACCGACGTCATAGATGACATCCTCGGGTGACAGCGGAACCCTTTGAACGATCCGACGCAACGCGCCGTAGCTGGTCGGGTAGTAGCCGAGCTGGTCTTCGCCCAGCGCCGGCGGCAGCACGCCGGGATACGTGTAAGTGTCGATGCCGTGCAGAAAATCCTGCGCCCGGGTCGAAATTTCGGTGGCAACCGTCCGAACCGGCCCCGATCGGACAAGGCGGCCGAGCATTCCCATCGCGGCGTGGGCGACGGCGGCGCCGGCATTGCCGGACCTGCTGCCGCCCGTCGCAGGAAGCAGGTTGCGGCGTGAGATGAGCATTTCGAGTTTACCCCGCGGGAGGGGCGGCCCCATACTCGCGCGCCGACCGCCGCGCATCCAAGTCTCAAAATCAGTGCGGAGTTGCCGGTTTCCAGGTTCCGCCCAAAATTTCATCGAGCGGAAATCGTTCGTTCACATATAGCAAGAACATGCGGAGACGTTGGTGATGTGACTTCCGTCCGGGCGGCTATAATTCTCGCCGCACGCCTGGTCGGTGCCCATGCCGGAACCGGCTACCCCGCCTCCGCCACTACCAGCCGTCGCCGCGCCGGAGCGCGGAGCGGCAGGCCGGCATAGACATCCTTCGCCGCCTCGGTAATCACCAGGCCGGCAAGCGCCGGTGCTGCGCGCCGCCCCGCTCCTTCCAGCATCTGCGCGCCGCGCAGCACCAGTCGGCGATTGGTCGGCGGGAGATACAGCGCCGCGTCCCGCCGGCAGACCCGGAACAGCGATCCCGCCAGCAGCCGGCCGATCTGACCCGGCGAGTAGGGTTGCCCATGGCCGAACGGGGTCGATTCAAGGTAGGCCCATAGCCCGGTGCGGTTGGGCGCCACCACCAGCAGCCGGCCGTCATCCTTAAGCACCCGCCACACCTCGCGCAGCAGCCGCCGCGCGTTGTCCGCCGCCTCCAGGCCGTGCACCAGCAGCACGCGATCGAACGCCAGGTCGGCAAAGGGCAGCGCGTCCTCCTCCGCCGTGCAGCTCAGCCCGGGGGACCCCGCGGGCCACGGTGCCGCGCCCATCTGCGCCGGCACCAGCGCGATGCAGCGCGCCTGCTCTCGCCACACCCGCAAATACGGTTGCGGATAGCCGAGGCCGAGCACCGCCTGGCCGCTCAAATCAGGCCAAAGCCCGGCCAGCCGCGCCCGCAGCAGCCGCGCCGTCACCGCCCCGCGGGCGGTGGCGTAGAATTCGGCCGCCGTGTGCACGTCTGCCGCCATGGGCCGAACTATAGCACGAGGGTGACTCGCCGCAGCGTTGCCGGGCTGCTACGCTCGAACCATGACGATAACCGCTGAACCCGTCCCGATCTTGCAAGACAATTACGCCTGGCTGCTACGCGACGGCGTCTCGGGCGCGGTCGGCATCGTCGATCCCGCCGATCCCGACCCGGTAATCGCGGCAATCGAGCGGGCGGGGCGGCTCGATCTGATCCTGCTCACCCATCACCACGCCGACCACGTCGCCGGCACCGACGCCGTGCGTGCGCGCTTTAACTGCCCGGTCGCCGGCGCGGCGGCGGATGCGCATCGGTTGCCCCGACTGGATCGGGCGGTGCGGGAAGGCGAGACGGTGCCGTTCGGGGACGCCGCGGCGCGGGTGATCGACACGCCGGGCCACACCCGCGGGCAGATCAATTTCTACTTTCCCGACGGCGGCGTTCTGCTGTCGGGCGATACGCTGTTCAGCCTCGGCTGCGGGCGGCTGATCGAGGGCACGGCGGAGGAGATGTTCGCCTCGCTCCGCAAGCTTGCCGCATTGCCGCCCGAGACGCTGGTCTGTTGCGGTCACGAATATACCGAGAGCAATGCCCGCTTTGCGCTCAGCGTCGAGCCCGAGAACCCGGCGCTGCAGGCGCGGATGACGGAGATTCGGCGTTTGCGCGCGGCCGGCGAGCCCACCGTGCCGTCGCGGCTCGGCGAGGAACTGGCGGCCAACCCGTTTCTGCGCGCTCCCGACGCCGCGAGCTTCGCGCGGCTGCGTCGGCAGAAGGACCGCTTCTGAGCCGCCGTCCGTCAACTTCGCGCAATGTCGCCACCGAAAAGGTCGCGGCCGACTTAGGACTTCGTCGAAACTCCGGAGGGAGCCATGGCCGAACCCGTCTTCAAGCTGCTCGAGCTGGTCGGGACCTCGCAGGACAGCATCTCGGATGCGATCGATAATGCGATCGAACGCGCCGCCGCAACGATACGACAATTGAGCTGGTTCGAGGTGACGCAGGTGCGCGGCGCCATCGAGGACGGCACGATCAAGCAGTATCAGGTGACGCTGAAGGCCGGATTCACGCTTGAGGACCAGTGACGATCCCGCCGCACGCTGGATCGCGGCGATGCGGCGGGGTGATTTCGGGGCGGCGAGGGCGGTCAACGATGCCGTCCTCGCCATCCGCGCCGGCCGGCCGGACGACCCCCGGCTGCCCTACCATCTGCGTCATGTCTGGGGCGGCCGGCCGTTTGACGGGCGAGACGTGCTGGTGCGGTGCTATCACGGGCTCGGCGACACGCTGCAATTCATCCGCTTCCTGCCGGCACTCCGCGCGCGCGCAGCGTCCGTCACACTGGAGGCGCAGCCGGAGCTGGTTTCTCTGCTGCGCGGGTTTCCCGGAGTCGATCGGCTCATTCGGTTCGATGTGACCGCGCCGGCGCCGCCATCCGAGTGCGATATTGAGGTGATGGAGCTGGCGCACGCGTTGCGGCTGGGGCCGGATGCGGTGGGAGTTCCGTATCTCGCGCCGACCCTCGCCCGGCCCGGCTTCGTCGGTCCGGGTGAGGGGCCGGTGCTTGGAATTTGCGCCAGCGCCGGCGACTGGGACCGCGATCGCTCCATTCCCCCGGCGTGGCTCACCGAGGCACTGCCGGAAGCTGCCCGCCTCGTTCGTCTGCAACCCGACGAGGCGGGACTCGCCTGGCTCAACCCCGGCCCGCTCGGCGGCCTTTCCGAAACCGCCGCGCTGATCGCCGCGGTCGATCTCGTCATCACCGTGGATACGATGGTGGCGCACCTGGCCGGCGCGCTGGGGCGGCCCGGTTGCGTGCTGCTCAAGGCGGATGCCGATTGGCGCTGGATGAGCGGCGCGGTGTCGGACTGGTATCCGACGCTTCGCCTTTATCGTCAGTTTCGTCCCGGCGACTGGGGACCGCCGCTGGATGCGCTGAGGGCAGAGCTCGCTCTGCGAGCGCCGGGCCGTGATGCGGCGGCAATGGCGATGACGTAAGCGGTGCCTTCACTCCAACCACTTCTCCATCACCACCGAGGTCGGCGCCGCGTAGCCGGGGTGCGTGGTCCACTCGGATTCCCGGTAGCCGCAGGCGGCGAACAGGCGTCGGTTGTCGGCAAGCGCCAGGCGCGTGCTCAGATGCACGCGCCGCAGCCCGCGTCGCCTCGCTTCCGCCTCGGCCGACTCGATCAGCGCGCGCGCCAGGCCATTGCCACGATACTCGGGCAGCACCGCCAGCCGGCCGAAATAGAGTCCCCGGGCCGCGCTCCAGAGCACCAGGCCCGCCAACTCGCCCGCAACTTCGATGCACGCGCCGCCGCCATCGGTGATTGCGGCGGCAACCGTCTCCGCGGTTTCCTTCAGCGCCGAGGAGGGCGGGTCGGTCATCATCGCTTGGGCAGCGAATGCCGCGCGGATCAGGGCGGCGGCGGCCGGCGCATCGGCGCGCGCGAGCGGTCTCAGCGCGCCGATGGGAGGCACCGTCAGGCGGCGCGTCGGCCCGACAGGGCGGCCGGAAGCTGGCGGATCGAGTGGTCGATGAGCGCCGCATCGGATTCGGCCGACAGGCCCTCGGCGATCACCCGCCGGGCGGCGACGGTCGCGAGGTCGGCAGCGGCCAGCCGGACCTCATCGACGGCCGCCTTTTCGGCGGCGGCGATGCGATCGACCGCCATCTGCTCGCGCCGGCGCGCCGAGGCCTCGGCCTCCCGGGCGGCGGCGGCGGCGAGGTGCTCGGCCTCGGTCCGGGCGTTGGCGATCAGGCTCTGCGCCTCGTCGATGGCGCGGTCGCGGCGAAGCCGCGCCTCGCGCAGCATGTCCTCGCCCTCCCGTCGCAGGCGTTGCGCCTCCTCCAGCTCGGCGCGCACCGCATTGGCGTGCCCGTCCAGCATCTCGGCCACCGCCTTCCACAGCCGTTTGCCGAACAGGATGAAGAAGACGACGAAGGCAATGGCGACCCAGGTTTTGGAGTCGGACCAGAAGGCGTGTTGCATCGCGGCTCCTCCGTCAGCTCCGGCCGTCAGCCCTGGCCGCGCGCGGCGAGCGCTTCGCCGACCGCGCGCTCGATCCGCCCCGGATCGGCGGCGCCGGCCGTCAGGCGAGCCACGAGCGCCGTCGCGGTGTCGATGGCAACCCCGCGCAGCGCCCGCATCGCCGCGGCTCGGGCGGCGGCGATGCTCTGCTCGGCTTCACGCAGTCGCCCCTCAAGCTGTGCGTCCAGCGCCGCGTTACGCTCCGCCGCCTCCTGCTTGGCGGCATTGACGGCGGCGTTGATGGCCGCTTGCGCCTCGGCGCGGGAGCGCGCGGTGGCCTCGGACATTTCGCGCACCGCCGCGTCCGCTTCCGCCTTCACCGACCGCGCGGTATCGAGATCGTCGGCGATGGTGCCGGCGCGCTGTTCCAACACCCGGCTCACCTGCGGCAGGCCCCAAAGCCAGCATAGCAGGAAGAAGATCAGGAAAATGACCGCGCCCCAGCCGACCTGGTCGAGGGTCAGAGGGTTCTTCAAGTCGAGCTGCGGCATCCCTTCCGCCAGCGCCGCCGCCGGCAACGCCGGCAGGATGGCGAAACCGAGCGGCAGGGCGCGGCGAAGCGAGCGCGGCATGATCCCTACCTTCATTCCCCGGACGCCTCAGACGAACAGGATGATGAACGCAATAACCAGGGCATAGAGCGCCACCGCCTCGGTCAGCGCGAAACCCAGAATGGCCAGGCCGAAAACGCGATCGCGGGCGGCCGGGTTGCGGGCGACGGCGGCGACCAGGGCGGAGAAGATGTGCCCGATTCCGACGCCCACGCCCGAGAGCGCGATGACCGCCAGACCGGCGCCGATATTCTTGGCGGAAGCGAGATCCATCAGTTCAGTCCCTTCTTGGCCAGCCCGATCGGGCAGCGATGTCCGGCGCGCCAGCCGCGCCGAAACGAATCCGGTTTCGGTCAGTGCAGGTGAACGGCGTCGTGCAGATAGATGCAGCTCAGCACGGCGAAGACATAGGCCTGCAGCACCGCAACCAGAATCTCGAAGCCGATCAGGATGACGTTGACGCCGAAGGCGAAGATTGCCGGCACGATGCCGAGCAAGCCCGCCGCGCCCAGCATCACCACGAAGGCGCCGAACACCTCCAGCATCACATGCCCCGCCATCATGTTGGCGAACAATCGAACCGAGAGCGAGATGATGCGCGAGAGATAGGACAGGATCTCGATCGGCACCAACAGCGGCAGCAGCAGCTTCGGCACGCCTTGCGGCACGAAATAGCTGAACCAATGAAAGCCGTGGATCACCAGGCCCAGGATCGTCACCATCAGGATCACGACCATCGTCAGCGCCAGGGTAACGGTGATGTGGCTCGTGAAGGTGAAAAAGTAAGGGAAGACGCCGATCAAATTGCCCAGCAGGATGAACAGAAACAGCGCGAAGATGAACGGGAAGAATCGTCTTCCCTCGGGGCCGATCGTGTCCACGCACATCGAATAGACGAATTGGTAGATCATCTCGGCGGCGGATTGCAGTCGGCCGGGCACCATGGCCCGCGGGCGCATTCCGATCGCCAGCAGCGCCAAGGTCAGCACCGCGACGACCACCATCATCAGGTTCGACTGGGCGAAATGGACGTCGGCGCCGGCGGCGCCCAATGCGGGATGAAGCTCGAACTGACTGAGTGCGTCGATGTTGCCGGAAGCCAAGTCCGATCCCCCTCAGATGCCGCACCCCGATGGGGGAGCGGCTTACTCGCCTCGTCTGCCCTGGTCCCGGCCCGGCGCGAAGGTGCGCCAGACGTTGAGAATACCGGCCGCGCCACCAACCGGGACGAACGCAATGAGGAACCAGGGGCGGGTGCCGGTCAGCCGGTCGATCCCCCAGCCGATGGCGCAGGCGACCAGCATCGCCGAGACCAGCTCCACCGCCACCCTTAACCCGATGCTGAGCGCGCTCGGGTCGCCGCCGGATGAAGTTCCGGGCTTAGGCGGCTTGGGCTCCAGCCCCTGCCGTTCACGTGCCGCGCGCAACCGCTCCTCGAAGGAAAGGCCGTCTTCCTCGCTCATGTTCGCTCCGGACCGGTCGCTTCCGGAAGGCGGGCGTTTGCTACAATCGGGTATCGGGGGTGTCAAGAATGGAGGAAGTAGGAGTGGGTCAGCTTGAACCCGATTCAGGATGATCGTCCAGACGAACGTCATGATCGTGCCAGACGAACGTCGAGTATCCCCGCCGCGTAGAGACTCTCGAACCTTACGACGACAACTAGTTTGGCAAGACAATTCGGACATACGATCGGGCATGCCTCGTCGCAGGCGTCCCGGTCCGCATCAACGTCCCCATCCCGCCATCGCCCGTATCTTGGGTGAGATTTCGGCCACCAAGCCAGACGATCGCCGAAACGATAGGTCCGCAACGCAAAGTGCCTGCCACTCTCATCACGGTCCTGATAGCTTGCGCCTGTTTGGATCTGACAACTTTGTTCGGATCGGATGCCACAAGCGGGACAATCAATTTTGAACGGCCCAAGGGTATTATAAGCCATCGCGCAGAAACGCCGGCAGTTGATTGTGCTTCCCAGTCGGGACAACACTTTATCACATCGGGTCAGGGAAGACTAATCAAGGCTGCCGCAAACTGATCCACTTACCCGATACAGGCGGCACGGAACATTCCGGCGGAAACGGTTCACCCGCCCTCCAACTTGCGCATGAACGCCCGCAAAGCCGGCGCCCATTTCTCGGCGTCGCGGCCGGAGGCGAGATGGCCGTAGGGGCTGTTCAGCTCCACGTACTCCGCGCGCACGCCGGCCGCGTGCAGCTTCGCCATCACCGGCTCGGCGAGGGTGGGCGGAAACAGCGTGTCTGTGGTGGAGAGCACGTAGAGAACGCGCGCGCGAACGCGCCCGAACTCGGGTTCGAGATCGAACCCTTCCAGCGCCCGGCGCAGGATCACCAGCGAGTTGGCGTCGAATTGCTCGGCCCAGGCACGCGCGATCCGTCGCAGCTCGGCCTCGCGCGCCGCCGGATCGGAGAAGCGATCGGCCAATTGCGCCTCCAGACCATAGCCGCGCAGCGTCTCGATCCGCATCTCGGTGGTGGTCGCCACCATGCCGCCCGTATCGTAGTAGTCGCCGCCGTTCCAGTTCGGATCGCGCGCCAGCCGCTCGATCAGCGCCTCCAGCCGACCGGATGGCGAGCGCGGCGCCGTTACGGCGGCGACCACACCCTCCATCATCTCGGGGTAGCTCACCGCCCATTGGAAAGCCTGAAACCCGCCGTACGACGGTCCGGCGACGGCGACCAGGTGCCGCACGCCGAGATGTTCCAGCAGCAACCGTTGCGCCTCGACGATGTCGGTGACGCGCAGCGCGGGGAAATGCGAGCCGTAGGGGCGACCGGAAGCCGGATCGATGCTGGCGGCGTTGGTCGATCCGAAGGACGAGCCGAGCATGTTGGAGGAGACGACGAACAGCCGGTCGGTATCGATCGGCCGGCCGCTTCCGACCAGCGCCGCCCAGGAATTCTCCGACGCACCGCGCTCGCCGACGCACGTATTCGGGGCCGGAGGTGTATCCGTGCGTCATCAGCACGCCGTTGCGTCCGTCCGCGGCGAGGCGGCCGAGCGTGAGATAGGCGATGCGCGCCTCGGCCAGAACGGCGCCGCTCTGCAGTCGGAAATTCGGGATGGTGAAGTGTCGCCGTTCCATCATCGGTTCTCCCGCCGACCGCGTCCGTCCAATACCGCCATCGCCGCGGTGGTGCCGCAAGCGGGGACGGTGGCGGACAGGAAGATCGCGCTGCCGGACAGTCCGGCCGACAGCAGCAGGCCACCGAGCGCCGGGCCGACGATCATGCCGATGCGTCCGGCGCCCAGCGCCCAGCCGGCGCCGGTGGCGCGGATCGGCGGCGGATAGAGGCGCCCCGAGAGCGAGTTGATGCCGTGCTGGCAGCCGCCGATCCCGGTGCCGGCGAGCAGGATCAGGAAGGCGAGCGCCCAAAATGGCGGCGCCAGCAAGCCGGCGAGAAACACCGAGATTGCGCCGAGCGCCAAGCCCGCGCGTCAGAACGCGCTCGGCTCCATACCGATCCACCAGCGGTGCGGTGGCGAACGCGCCGACGATCGAGCCGAGCGCATAGACCGTGCCGCCCAGGATGGCCGCCCGGCGGGCACGCCGGCGGCGTGCAGCATCGCCGGCAGCCATAGCAGGATCAGATAATTGCCCAGAAGGTTCAGGAGGTTCAGCGTCCACAGCAGCGCCGTGGTCGGCGCGAGCCCATCGGTCCAAAGCGCGCCGCACCGGATTGCCATGCCGGCGCACCGGCGGCAACGCCCGGGCATCGGGCAGCCGCAACGCCAAAATCGCGACCATCGCCAGCGGCAGCGCGCCGCCGACGACGAAAATCCAGGGCCAGCCGAAGCGGGTGACGAGCTGCGTCGCCAGCAGGCCGCCGACCGTGTTGCCGATCGAGACGCCGGCGCTCATCAGGATCACGAGTTTGCCCTGCTGACCCGCGGGCGCGCAGTCCGAGGCCAGCGCGATGGCGAGCGGGATGCCGCCGCCGAGGCCGAGCCCGGTGAGGAAACGCAGCGCCGCGAGCTGGTTCGGGCGTGTGCGTGAACGCGCAGAGCAGGGTGAACAGCCCGAACACCGAGACGGCACCGATCAGCACCGGCTTGCGGCCGACCCGATCGCCCAGCAGCCCGAAACTCAAAGCCCCGGCCAGCAGCCCGATGCTGCCGCCGGTCTGCGCCAAGGTGAACGCCGCCGGGCGGACGTGCCAGGCGTCCACCATCGACGGGATCGCGAATGCGATCGCCGCGATGTCGTAGCCTTCGAGGAACAGCACCATGCCGCAGAGCACGGCGACGGTGACGTGCAGCCGTCCGACGCCGGCCGGCGCCTCGGTGGTGGTCCGGCCCGACATCATCCCTCCGCCTCGGATCACTTCGGGGTTTAAGCCCGGTCGCGATATCGCGCCAGCCTCCGGCCAAGCTCGGTTTCATCAGCCGCCGCTCGAGGACGGATCGTTTCCAGCGATCTATCCGGGCTTGACATCGGCGCCGCCAGTCGCTCGCGTGTCGGCGCCTATCCGCAGGGAAGGAAACTTCAATGAAGCAAACCGCATCTTTCATGGGGCGCGCCGGTTTCGTGCTCTCGGTCGCCTTCGGGTTGGCCGCGATCGGCGTCGCGCCGGCACGCGCCGCAGACGCTCCCGCCTGCACGCCCGCGGACGGGGCGAATTTCATCTGCGGCGTGACCAACACCGAGGATTTCGCCCCGGTCCCGGGCACCAAATGGGTGTTCGGCGCCGATCTGCCGACGCCGGGCTCGCCGCAGGGATACCTGCATCTGTTCGACGCGAGCAACCATACCGCAACCAACATCGAACCCGCCGCGATCGCGATCAAACCCGACACGAGCCGGTATCGCGACTGCCCCGGCCCGGTGGACATGAAGGTGTTCGGCCCGCACGGCCTCGACCTCACGCCGCCTGCGAACGGTCATGCGGTGCTCTATGCCGTCAATCACGGCGGACGCGAGTCGGTGGAGGCGTTCGACGTTGATCTGGGCAACGGCACGCCGAAGCTGGCCTGGGTCGGCTGCATCGTCGCGCCGAAGGGCTTCTGGCCCGACGCCGTCGCCTCGCTACCCGACGGCGGGTTGCTGGTAACGAGCCTGTGGGACCCGACCGACCCGAACCGGATGGACAAGCTGTCGAACGGCAAGCCGGTCGGCGCGCTGGATGAATGGCAGCAAGCAAAGGGCTGGTCGCCGGTGCCCGGGACCGAGGGCATGTCGGGACCGAACGGCGTGATCGTTACGCCAGACGGCAGCACGGTGTTTATCGCGGTCTGGTCCGGCAAGCAGCTGACGCGCGTCAGCCGCGGCACGACACCCGTGAAGACCGACACCGTGCCGACGGGCATGTTGACCGACAACGTCCGCTGGGCTCCCGACGGCAAGACGGTCCTGGTTGGCGGTCAGGTCGCGAGCGTGAAGGATGTATTGGAATGCTTTGAATCCAAGCAGGCCAACTGCGACGTACCCTTCAAGATCTACGCGATGGACCCGCAGACGATGAAACTGACGGATCTGGTGAAGCCCGGAGTCTACGGCGTGATGGGCGCGGGAACCGGCGCCATCATCGAGGAGGGCAACCAGCTCTGGGTCAGCAGCTTCCGCGCCGATCGGATCGCGATATTCCCGATTAACAATGTCGCCGCCATGAAATAATGCCGCTGCTTTCTACTTCCCCCTCCCCGTGCGGTGAGGGGGACCTCACACCGGCACCCGTCCACAACCGGATCTTCCTGCCGGCGGCGGGACACGCTCCAACGCCGGGATCAGGTGAGGCCACCCAAACCGGCGCCGGCGATTACATCCTCAACCCGCCCGCGCCATGCCGGCGACCGTCTTGTAGCGCTCCGAGATGGCGCGCAATTCGGCCTCGGAGATCACGTCGTCAATGCGCGCGAAAGGCTTGTCGCCCGTGCGTTCGTAAACTTCGCGCAGGATGGCGTCGGGCGGGTTGCGGCGATTGGTGAGCACGACATCAGTCGTGGGCGGAAGCCGCCGCCGCTCATATTCGGCGAACGCCGGGGCGGGCGGTGCTCCGCTCAGGCAATCGGCGAGCGCGCGCGCGTCCAGGATCGCTTGCCCGGCGCCGTTCGAGCCGCGCGGCACCATCGGATGCGCGGCGTCGCCCAGCAGGGTCACGCGCCCGAAGCTCCAGCGCGGCAGCGGGTCCTGATCGACCATCGGGAATTCCAGAACCGCGTCGGCGGCGCGGATCATCGCCGGGACATCGAGCCAGTCGAAATGCCAGTCGGCGAAGGCGGGAAGGAAATCATCGAGATCGCCTTTGCGGTTCCAGTCGCGGTCGCGATGGCGCGGCGTCTCGATCTCGGCGACCCAGTTGACGAGCTGGCGGTCATCGGCAAGGTCGCGGATCGGGTAGATCACCATCTTCCCCTTCGCCAGCCAGCCGGCGCGCACCATGCTGGCGCCCGATAGGAAGCGCGGCTGGAGGCTGACGCCGCGCCACATGTTGGTGCCCGAGTAGCGCGGAGGGCCTTCCTGCGGATAGAGCTGGCGGCGGATCGCCGAATGGATGCCGTCGCCGCCGACCAGCGCCGCGCCACGGACCGGCGCGCGGTCGCGCAAATGCAGAGTGATGCCCGCGTCGTCCTGCTCGAAGCCGGTGGCGTGCGCGCCGGTCGCGATCCGCTCGGCGCCGATGCGCGCGCGCGCCGCATCCAGCAGCACCGTTTGCAGATCGCCGCGATGGATCGAGAATTGCGGGTGCGCGAAGCCGGCGGCGCGCCCGGCCGGCTCGCGCCAGATCAACTGGCCGAAGCGATTGAAGAAGACGCTCTCGCGCGTCTCGATGGCGACCGCGGCGAGGCGCCGGCTCCAGGCCGAGCCGCGCCAGCTCGCCGGCGCCGTGCGGCATGATGTTGATGCCGACGCCAACCGCGCCCAGCGTTGGCGCGGATTCAAAGACGCGGCAGGGAATGGCCGCCGCGTGCAGAGTCAGGGCGAGCGTCAGGCCGCCGATGCCGGCGCCGGCGATGAGGATGTCGCGATCGTCGCTCAGCCGGGCATCTTCGCGAAACTCTGCAACTCGCCGCCGAGATGGACCCACGGCTGCGCGCTATCGGTGTAGATCTGGACGCCCGGCTTGACCCAGCTCGGATCATCGAGCGTGCCGGCTTCGATCAGCATCATGCCGGGCCGGGCCTCCAGCTTATCGAAAATGGTTGAGCCGCACTCGGGACAGAACAGGCGCGAAATCGACCGGCCGGCGTCGCTCCGGACCGTGTAGGTCTTCGGCTCGCCTTGCACGGACAGGGAGGATTCGGGGACGCCGACCACCACCGCAAAGGCACTGCCGCTTTCCTTCTGACAGTCCCGGCAATGGCAGACGGCGGTAAAGGCCGGCTCGGTATCGCCGCTATACCGCACCTTGCCGCAAAGACACCCGCCGGCGATCTGTGGCATCGATCATCCTCCCTGTTCCCGGTGCGGACGCTGCCACGGGCGCGGCGCGCGGGCAAGCGACGGACCCTCACCAGCCCGCGCTGACGCCCGGGCCGCCTCTCCCGCAGCGGGAGAGGCGAAAAGATAACCGCCCACCCCGCAAAAGGCCGGCCGATGAGGGTCAGATCGCGTCCCAGCTATAGACGTCGCGGGTGCGTTCCAGCGGCGTCAGGCCGGTGCGGATGGCCGGGAGCAGGTGATCGCGCAACCGCTCCGGCGTCCAGCCGTCGCCGCGATGGAGGATGCGGATCGGGCGGGTTTGGCCGTAGAGGTAAATCTCGTTGCCGCGCGCGCCCAGAATTTGACCGGAGATCTCCGAGGCGGCGTCGGAGGCGAGAAAGACCGCGAGCTGCGCCACCTGGTCGGGGCGGGTGCGATTGGCGCGCTCCTTCAGTTGCTCCTCGCTTTGGCCGGGCACCGTCTCGATCATGCGGCTGAAGGCGTGCGGGCCGATGCAGTTGGAGCGGATATGGTAGCGCTGCATGTCCATGGCGATGTTGCGCGACAGCCCGGCGATGGCGAGCTTGGCGGCGCCGTAGTTCACCTGTCCCACGGCGCCGATCAGGCCCGAAGTCGAGGTCATGTGCACGAAGGCGCCGCTCTCCTGGCGGCGGAAATGCGTCACCGCGGCGCGCGAGACGTAGAAGGCGCCGTAGAGATGCACCTTCATCACGGCGTCGAATTCCTCGGGCGACATGTAGTGGAACATTCTATCGCGCAGGATTCCGGCGTTGTTCACCACGATGTCGATGCGTCCGTAGCGGTCGATCGCGGTGGCGACGATGCGCTGCGCCGACTCCCAGTCGGCGACCGAGTCGGTGTTGACCGCGGCGGCGCCCTGACCGGCGCTGGCCTCGATGGTGCGCACCACCTCCTGCGCCGGCGTTTCGTCATGGCCCTCGCCGGTGACGCCGGCGCCGACATCGTTGACCACGACCTTGGCGCCATGTTCGGCCATGGCGATGGCGATCGCCCGCCCGATCCCCCGCCCGGCGCCGGTGACGACGGCGACCTTGCCCTCAAGAAGCTGCTCCGGCATCGCGTTTCCTCCCCTGTTTGCGATCGGCCGGCAGGATGCGCCGGGCAGGCGGGCGTGTCACCCGCTCGCCCAACCGGTCATCACCGCCATTCGCAGCGTTGCCGGGACACGGCCATCCGTTTGCGGCAGTGCCGCCAGCGCGGCGGGGAACAGAGCCCGCGACGGGATGCGGCGGTCGCGCTGCATCAGGGCGTTGGTTTCCCCGGCGGCGCGGAGGTCGCGCAGCAGCGCCAGCGGGTCGGCATAAAGCAGGCGCACATCCTCGGCATCGGCGACCGGCAGGGCGAAGCCCGCGCGTTGCAGGAGCCGCGCACAATCGCCGAGATCGGGGAAGGGCGAGACGCGGGGCGCACCGCCGCCGGTGAGCGCCGCCTCCGTCTCGGTCAGCGCGGCGCGCAGCTCGCCCAAAGTTCCGAGTACCGGGAGACTGGCGAGAAATAAGCCATCGGGGCGGAGCGCACGCCGGATTTGGATCAGCGCGCCGGGCAGGTCGTTGACCCAATGCAGCGACAGATGCGCCACCACCAGATCGAAACTCGCCGGCGCAAAGGGGAGAAATTCTTCGTCGGCGACGATGGCGTCGGAAGAGAGCGCGGCCATTGCCGGCGAGAGATCGACGCTGATCGTGGCGGCTCCCCGCCGGTGCAACAGCGGCGCCACCACGCCCCGACCGCCGATATCGAGCGCCTCGGCGAAACTTCGCGTGGTGTCGTCCAGCCGATCGAGCAGCCGCCCGGCAGTCTCCGCCAACAAGTCGGCGACGCGTCCCACCAGCGGCGCGGCCCGGTCGCGATGGCGGCGCACCGCCCGCCGGTCAAACACCTCCATGGCGGACATTCGACGCGAATTCACGCCCCTGGTGCCGCCAGCGCCGCCTTGATCGATTTGTGGAAGTGCTGCAACGCCGGCTCGTTGCGGCCGAACAGCACCGCATCTTGCGCGCCGGAACAAAAGCCGCGTTGCATTCCCTCGGAGAGCGGGAAATCCTCGCCTTCCACGGTTGCCATGAGCAGATCGAAGTTGCGATCCCAGTGGCCCTTGGCGCTCGCGGTCAGCGCCGGCTCGGGCGTATAGAGCGAGACGTACATGGCGCTCCGATCCGGGTGGTTCCCGTCGGGGAAGACATGCCATGTCTCGACATGATCGCCCTGCATGATGAACACGGTATTGGGAAAGAGCACGTAGATGATCGCGGTATAGGGGATCAGGTTCCAATCCGCCGCCGGCCGGTTCTGCAACTCGCCGATGGTGCGGCGCGCGTAGATGGTGCGCAGATGCGGCCCGAATGCATCGAAGGTGGCGAGATTGCCGTGCAGAATGGGGTTGACCGTGCGCGGGTGCAGCGCCGCCAGATGATAGGTCTCGAGAAACGTATCGACGACCACCTTCCAATTGATCTCTTGCCGCAGCACGCGGGTTTCGTAGTGGTGATAGCTCTCGAGCCGGTAGGGCGCGAAATCGCGCCCTAGCCCGGCGAGATGTTCGTCAAGATCGAAATCGGAGCCCGGGGTCGGGCTCAGCCAGATCATGCCGTATTTTTCGCGCACCGGCAGGGCATGCAGTCCGCACGCGGCCTTGTCGATCCCGGCGAACGCGCGATCATCCGGGCGCGACAGCAGCCGGCCGTCGATACCATAGCTCCAGCCGTGATAGCGGCAGCAGAAATCCCGGGTGGTGCCGGAGCCTTCGGCGACCCGCGCGCCGCGATGGCGGCACGCATTACGGAGCGCACGGAGCGAGCCGTCGTCCTGCCGGACCAGCAGGATCGGAACTCCGGCATGATCGTGGGTCATGTAGTCGCCCTTCGACGGAATCAGGCAACTCAAGCCGACCGCAAACGGACCGCGCTTGAAGAACAGCGCGCGCTCGCGAGCGAACTGATCGGGACAGGTGTAATCGCCGATCTCGTTCCGATAGACGTCATCGGCCATCGCAGTGGTGTGGTTGCGAACATGGTCGAGCAGTTTCCGCCCCTGCGCCACCTGCTCTTCGTGCAGCATCTCGCCCCCCCTTCGATCTCGGTCCGCCGAACATGCGCCAAACGGTAACGCCCGATCCCGGGACCCGAGCGGAAACATGTAGCATCTCCGGTGGCCTCCGCGCATGATGCCATGATGAGGCGGATCGACCCGAACACCCTGCGCGCCTGGCTCGGCGACGGCGGCGAGCTCGCGATTTTGGATGCCCGCGAGGAGGGCGAATTCGGCGCCTCGCACTTGTTCTGGGCCATGCCCTGCCCGCTGTCGCAGCGCGAGGTGCGGGCGCGGGCGCTGCTGCCCCGCCGCGCCACCCGCGTCGTCTGCGTCGACGACGGAGCGGGATTGCGGAGAAGCTGGCCGATTGGCTGCAGGAAGACGGCTGCACCCGCGTCGATGTGCTGGACGCGGATGCCGAGGCGCTGGAGGCCGCCGGCTTCGTGCTGTTCAGCGGCATCAATGTTCCCTCGAAGGCATTCGGCGAATGGGTTGAGCACCACTACGGCACCGAAAGCGTCGATGCGCCGGAGCTGAAGGCCTGGCTCGACCAGGGGCGGCGCATGGTGGTGCTCGACAGCCGCACGCATGAGGAATTCGTCCGCATGTCGATCCCGGGCGGGATCAGCGTGCCGGGCGGGGAACTCGCGTATCGGATCGGCGACCTCGCCCCCGACGCCGAGACGCTGGTGGTGGTCAACTGCGCCGGGCGCACCCGCAGCATTCTGGGCGCCGAGAGCCTGCGCCGCGCCGGCATTCCGAACCGCGTGGTGGCGCTGCGCAACGGCACCATGGGCTGGGAGTTGGCGGGCTTTACCTGCGAGCGCGGCCGCACCGAGCGTTTTCCGCCGGGCACCCCGCGAACCGCCGATCTCGCGCTCGACCGCGCGCGCCGCTTCGCCGAGGCGTCGGGGGTGGGCGTGATCGGCCCGCTCGACCTCGCCCGTTTCGAGGACGACGCCGATCGCACCCTCTATCTGCTCGACGTGCGCGATCCGACGGAGTTCCGCGCCGGGCATCGCCCGGGCAGCCGCAATGCGCCGGGCGGGCAGTTGGTGCAGGCGACCGATCAATGGGTCGGGGTGCGCAATGCGCGCATCGTGCTCCTCGACGATACCGGCGTGCGTGCCCGCATGACCGGCGCCTGGCTGCGCCAGATGGGGCATCGCGACGTGTTCGTGGTCGAAGGCGGGTTGGAGGAGTTGCGCGATTCGGGTCGCGCACTGGCGCCGATCCCGGAACTCGCGCGGTCGGCTCCGATGATCGATGTGGCGAGCTTGGCGGCGCGGGTCGAGGAGGGCGGGACGCGGGTGGTCGATCTGGCGCGCAGCGTCAGATTTCCGCGCCGGCCACATTCCCGGTGCGCTTTGGGGCGTGCGGAGCGGCTCGCCGGCTTGCGCGATCGCCTCGCCGGCGCCCGGCTGGTGGTCGCCACCTCGCCCGACGGCCGATCGCCCGCCTCGCCATCGACGAGCTGACCAAGCTGATGCCGCGCGCCGAGGTGACGGCGCTCGAAGGCGGCACGGCGGCGTGGCGCGCGGCCGGGCGACCGCTCGCGGCGGATCGCACCGATCCGCCGGATGCCGCCTGCATCGACTCCCACCTCCGGCCCTACGACCGCAATACCGGCATCGAGGCGGCGATGCGCGCCTATCTCTCCTGGGAAATCGACCTGGTCCGGGAAATCGCCCGCGATCCCACCGTGCGGTTCGGCGTTGCGGACTGAAGCAGTCCGCGCGCTGCGGGCGGCGGGACGAGTGGGGCTCGATCTGCTGCTGCCGCCCGCCTGCATCGCCTGCGATCGTCCGGTGGATGCGCCGGGGCTGCTGTGCTTCGCGTGCTTTCGCTCGACCGGCTTCATCACCGCCCCCTGTTGCCGGGCCTGCGGCGTGCCGTTCGACGCGGCGGCGCAGGCCGATGCCGACGGGCTTTGCCCCGGATGCCTCACCGCGCTGCCCGCCTTCGGGCGCGCGCGCGCGGCGTTGCGCTACGACGCCGGGGCGCGCCGGCTGATTCTGCCGTTCAAGCACGGCGACAGGGTGGAGCTGGCGACGGCGCTGGCGCCGATGATGGCGCGGGCGGGCGCGGTGTTGCTGCGCGAGGCCGATCTGCTCGTCCCGGTGCCGCTGCACCGATGGCGGCTGTTTCGTCGCCGCTACAATCAGGCGGCGCTGCTGGCCCGGGCGCTGGCGCGGATCAGCGGCCGGCCGGCGTTGCCGGACGCGCTGTGCCGGATCCGCAAGACCGCCAGCCTGGGCGGCATGGGCGCCGCCGAGCGCCGAGCCCAGGTGGAGGGCGCCTTCACCGTGCGCGCGCACCGGGCGGCGCGCATCGGCGGGCGGCGTATCCTGCTCATCGACGATGTAATGACTTCGGGCGCCACCGCCGGCGCCTGCGCGCGGGCGCTACTGGCGGCCGGGGCAGCCGCGGTGGACGTGCTGGCGGCGGCGCGCGTGCCCGACCCACGATCGTGAGCGGTTGCGCGGGCCGCTCCGCCGGGACGAGATGTGATCGGTCCCGAGGAGAGGCCGATGCCCGAGGTGGAAATCTACACCCAGTTCATGTGCCCCTACTGCGCGCGGGCGCTGAAGCTGCTGCGCAAAAAGGGGTGCCGTTCCGGGAGATCGATGCCCCCAACGGCTCGGCCGCGCGGGCCGAGGCGGTCCGCCGATCCGGGCGCGGCACGGTCCCGCAGGTCTTCATTGACGGTCGTGCCATCGGCGGATCGGACGAATTGCGCGCGCTCGACGCTGCGGGCGAGCTGGACCGGCTGCTGCATGCGGCCTGAAAGACACGGTGTGCGTCGCAAGCCGGCCACAATCGGGGCATGGTGCTGGCACTTTTCCGGGGGATAGTGCCACCATCCCAGGCATGGAGCGGCGCGGCCCGAAGCGGACATGATACACTATCAATTGCGGTGCAGTCAGGACCACGAATTCGACGGCTGGTTCCGGGACAGCGCGGCCTTCGATCGCCAGGCCGAGCGGGGATTGGTGGAGTGCCCGGCCTGCGGCGACCTCCGGATCAGTCGGGCGATGATGGCGCCAGCGGTGGCCAAACGGCAGGCGCAACCGGCACCTTTGCCGCAGCCGCCGGCACCGCCGACCCGAGGGCCGGTTCCGGCCGGCGCCATGGCCGGACCGCTGCCCGATCATGTGCGCGCGATGCTGCAACGGCTCCGCGGCGAGGTGGAAAAAAATTGCGACTATGTGGGTGAGCGCTTCGCCGAGGAGGCGCTGCGCATTCATCGCGGCGAGGCCGACCAGCGCGGCATATACGGCGAGGCGACGCCGACCGAGGCCGAGGCGCTGTCGGAGGAGGGCGTCAGCTTCGCGAGTTTCCCCTGGGTATCGCGCGCTGAGGGGTAGCCCGGCCGCCCGAGGTCGGGGCGTGTCGGGGGCGTTGCGGGTTCCGCTGACCAGCGCCGCGACCGGGAGTTTTCCTCATCCTCGCCGCACCCGATAGAACTGGGCAAATCCCTCCGCGACGTCCTGCAGCATCGCCCGGAAGGTCGTCGGCACCGAGCACGACAATCTTTTCGCCTTTGTAGCCGGCGTCCTTTAGTCCCCGGTGCAGCTTGGCCGGGTCCTTCTCGCCGGGCATCGCCTCGGCGATGCCCGCCGTGCTCGCCATCGGGCTGCCGGGGACGAACAATCCCACCTGGTCACGGATCAGGCTCGGCTCGGCGCCGGCCACCGCGTCCATGTAGTCGCGCTGGTTCATCGCCGACAGCACGAGGCGGCGGATCGCCGGATTGTCGAACGGCGGGAACCGCTCATTGAAGCGAAGGCAGCCGATGCCGCCGGTATGGTCCTTCACCACCGTGACCAGATCGGGATCGGGGTCTTTCTTCAAGACATCGCGGCGTTTCATCCCGGCGTCTTCGGGTTACTCCGCCGCCTGCCTGACCCGGCCCTCGACCGTCAGGGCGTAGCGGGTGAACTCCCGCTGGAGCGCCGGCAGCATCGCCACCTCCATCTCGCCGAGGCCGGGCCGCATCACGATCATCGCGACGCTGGCGCTCAGATTGTTGGTGGTGTTGCGCCGTGGCGGGCGGCAGACCGACCAGGGG
Source organism: uncultured Pseudomonadota bacterium (assembly GCA_963762525.1). Taxonomy (GTDB): domain Bacteria; phylum Pseudomonadota; class Alphaproteobacteria; order Acetobacterales; family Acetobacteraceae; genus DATFDN01. The sequence continues at coordinate 443,635 of CAVXKT010000002.1, read as the reverse complement.
GTGGCGAAGTCGTCGAACAACGCCTGCTTCACGGCGTCGGTGGTGATGTCGCCCGGGTGCCGCGTCAGTAAATCCCGCACTCTCAAGTCTCTGTAAAGACTGTCGGGCGTATTCATGATCCCGGTATCGCGCAGTTTGCCCAGCGCCACCGGGCTCTGCCAGTGGTTTGCATGCACCAACAGGCCCCGGTGCGGATGGACCTGGAAGGTCTCGTCCGGCGCGCACTCGAAATCGATTGCGACACCGTCGGCATGGCTGACGATCATGTTGTTGGAGGCCGATTTTGCGGTGCAGTAAACGGTCCTCATCGCCAGCGCCAAGTGCTCCTGCTCCAGCACCTTGCGCCGGATCAGCGCCAGCGGCACACCGATCTGGCGATAATCGCGGTCCGATTCCATGTAGTTCGCGGTAATGGCTATCCCGGCGGCGTTGAGGCCGGAGCGGGCCAGGCCGCCCGCTTCGGTGAAGGTCAGAATATCCGGCCCGTCTTCGCGGCGGATGCGCAGCACCACCGCGGTCTCCGCGCACTCGGCCTTCCAGTCCCAATTCTGCGCGTGGATCAGGCCACCGTCCCGCGTGGCCCCCGGCAGGGCCACCAGGCCGGTGCAGCCGTCCGGGTCCTCGGCCGCCAAGCGCGCCCGCAGGTCCGGGCGGGCGGCGAGTTTCAGGATCTCGGTGCGCGCGTTCAGCAGCGCCACCTCCTCGAACGTCACCCCGGCGCCTTCGGCGATGCCCCGCATCTCCTCGCGGTAGGCCGGGTCGAAGGCATCGATGACCGGCAGATAGTCGCGCACCAGGGCGGCGACCGCGGAGGCGTCGAGGTCCATCCCGCGCAGCTGCGCCGTATAATGGCCGATGCCGCGCCGGATGCGCTCCACAGCCCGGGCCCCGTAGCTGACGCCTCGGGCATGCGGTGCCCCGGCGATGTCGATCAGCGGACATGGCTGAACCATGCGAGGATGCTCCCGGAAGATTTCTGGCCCTGTCGGACGAGGGTACTTTAGCCTTCGGATGCGGCAAGATAGCTCCTGAACCAAGCCATCGGCCAGCCTGAGCGGGGCGCACATCGGGGCCGATGACGTGCTGATCCCGGCGGAGATTTACGCCGCCGTAAACGGCGTCAGCATCATCGGCTCCCGGCTTGGGGTGCCCGTCTGACGTCAGGGCTTTCTCGGACGGCCGCCGCCGCCGATCTGCCCGCTACCGCCCGCTCCGGCGCAAGAATTCGAGTTGCCAGCGCATTTCGTCCGCCGGCAGCGGAAAGCCGCCATCGCCGCCGGCAGCGAGCATGGACGCGGGGGGCAGGTTGCCGATCAGGCTTTGCGCGACGATCGCGGCCGCCATGCTGAAGCCGGCGCTCCAGACCAGGCTGACCAGGGCCTTGGCGTTGCGCAGCGACGCGACGTGGTTCACCACCGAGAGCGGAACCACGGCGGCGACCGCCAGCATGGCCGCCGCCAGCAGTGGATGGCCGGCGCGTGCAGTCTCCATGAAAATCTTCTCGTGCAGCCGACCCTCGCGGGCCAGCCGATGCGCTGCCTGCAGCGCGCGCTCACTCGACGGGTCGAAGGCGGAAAGCCCGACTGGCGCGGCGAGCTTTGCGTCCAGCCGGATGCGCAAATCCGCCGTCGTCTCGGCGTCGAGATCGGCGCGTCCGGCCAGCGTTTCCAAGAGGTGGGTCGCCACGATATCGGCCAGGGCCTTTGCCGCGCGAGACGTGAGCCGGGGCCGGCGGACCAGCGGCGCATGCCACTCTGCATGATCGGCGGCACGCGCGATCAGGCCGTCGAGAGTGGCTTCGCGGATTTGCGCCGATGGGTTGGCGAGCAACTCGCGGATGGCGTTGCTGTCCTTCCCGGCGGCGATGGCGTCGGCCAGCGGCTCGGTCAGATCCGGACGGCGGGCCACGGCGAGCGCGGTCGCCGGCGAAGGCGGCGCATCGAGCAGCGCCAGCAAATCCTGCTCGGTCAAGATCGGCGAAAAGCGGATCACCGGCTCGCTCACCGAGATGGCGCAAGTCGCGCGCAAGCCGCAGCACCAGCCCGCGCGGCGCATCCGGCATCTCCTTCACCACCTCGGCGATGGCCGCGCGCACCCGCTCGGCTTCGTCCACCACCAGTGTCGCGAGCGCGACGTAGGCATGGCGTTGCAGGCGGATCTGCTCGGGCTGCGATAGACCGGGGGCGAGGGCGGCGAGTTTGCCGGCCAGCACCGCGCGCACCCGTTCGTCGGCATCGTGCGCCAGGACCTCGGCGGCGCCGGGCGGCATGGCCGGATTGAGCGCCAGGGCGGCGCGCACCATCACCGAGGCGTCGGCGGCAAGCGCGCGGAGCTGCGCGGGCGGGGTCGCCGCATTGGCCCCGAGGCGCACCCGCGCCGCCTCCTCGCGGGGAATCTCGATCGCGCTCTCCATCTCGGCCGGAGGCGTAGCGGTCACGAAGCCTCCTCGTGCGAGACCCGCCAATGCCCGCGCCCGGCCCGCTTCACCTCATACATGGCGAGGTCGGCGCGGCGCATCAGCGCCTCGATCTCCTCGCCGCATCCGGCGCGACGGGTGGCGATGCCGATGGAAAAGCTGATCGTTCCGGTGCCCGTGAGATCGGCGAAGGCCCGCGGCGCCTCCACGCGCAGCCGCTCGGCGCGTTCGGCGGCGGTCATGTGGTCGGCGCCGTTGAGCCACAGCGCGAACTCGTCGCCGCCCAGCCGCGCCACCAGGTCGGTCGGGCGAAAGGTGGAGCGCAACAGGTCGGCGGCCAGTTGCAGCAACTGATCGCCCACGTCGTGCCCAAGCCGATCGTTCACCGGCTTGAAGTTATCGAGATCGGCGAACATCAGCGTGCCAGGCATGTCGTCGCGGTCCAGGCGGTCGATGTGGCGGGGCAGCTCCTCAAGGAAGGCACGGCGGTTGAGCAACCCGGTCAGCGGATCGGTGCGCGCCTGATTGGCCATCTCCCGCTGGATCGCCTCGTGCTCCAGCACCACCCGCACGATGCTGGCGGCGGAGGTGCCGAGGTGCTGGTCGTCGGTGTCCCAGCGCCGGGAGCCGGCCGGCCGCCAGAGCGCCACCCCGGCGAGGTCGCCGAAGCGGGTGCGGCAGGCCGAGACCAGCAGCGGTCGTCCGTCGGCGATGTCGGCGAGCGCGGCGCCGCGTGGATCGGCTTTGGCGAGCAGCGTGCCGGCGGCTCCCAGCAGCTCGGCGGCGCCCTTCCCGGCCTGGTGCAGCAGGGTGGGGGAGCCGGCGACCAGGCTGAGCACGGATGCCCCCTCGGCGCCGAGCGCGTTGGTCATCGCCTCGAGCGCGGCGTGCATCATGCGTGGCGCCATCACCTCCTGGCGCATCCGCCACAGGACGTGGTCGATGACCTCGCCGCGCCGCAGCGCGGCGGCAATCTGCGCATCGAGACCGTCCTCGGCGGTGATGTCGGTCCCGATTCCGCGGGCGCCGACCACCCGCCCTTGCCTGTCCAGGAGCGGGGCGGCGGAGAACAGGATGCAGGCGGCCCCGCCATCGCCGCGGCGCAGCCAAACGCGCCGCGCGCGGATCGGCCCGCCGGGCGCGAATGGATTCGCCCCATCGGCATCGACGAGCAGCGAGGCGGCGGCGCGGCCAAGCAGCGCGTTGGTGGACCAGCCCAGCGCCGCCTCGGGCATGACAAAGCTGAAACAACCATTGGCGTCGGTCTCGAACGCCAGATCCGCCGACAAATCCACCAGATCGCGCCAACGCTGGCGGCTCTCCAGCAGGACCGCCCGCAGGGGCGCCGCAATTCGTCCGATCGGGCCGGGACGCACCTCGCCGGCTTGCAAATCGTCCATTTTCGCGCGCTGCCCTCTCGATTTCGCCGACCGGCGGCCATTTGAGCATCGGCGGGCTAACGAAACGTTTCCAAAACGCGGCTCTCGTTGACAGGCGCCGGGGCGCTGCGCATGGTCCGAGGCAGCCGAGGGGGCACGGTGGCGCTGCAACGGGCGATCGAGGAGCTATGGAAGCGGCGCGAGACGCTGTCGCCTTCCACCGCGGGCGAGGCGCGGGCCATGGTGGAGGCGGCGCTGGAGGCGCTCGACTCGGGCGCGGCGCGGGTGGCCGAGCGGATCGACGGCCAGTGGCGCGTGCATCAATGGCTCAAGCAGGCGGTGCTGCTGTCGTTCCGGCTGACCGATTCGGCGCCGATGCCGGGGGCGGGCGGGGCCGAGGTCTATGACAAGGTGCCGATGAAATTCGCCGGCTGGGGCGCCAACCGCTTCCGCGAAGCGGGATTTCGCGCCGTGCCCGGGGCGGTGGTGCGTCGCTCCGCCTTTATCGCCCCCGGCGTCGTTTTGATGCCGTGCTTCGTCAATGCCGGCGCCCGGGTGGAGCGCAACACCATGATCGACACCTGGAGCACCGTCGGCAGCTGCGCCCAGATCGGCGCCAACTGCCACATCTCCGGCGGCGTCGGCATCGGCGGCGTGCTGGAGCCGTTGCAGGCCAACCCGGTGATCGTCGAGGACGATTGCTTCATCGGCGCCCGGTCGGAGGTTGCCGAGGGGGTGATCGTCGAGCGCGGGGCCGTGCTGGCGATGGGAACCTTCATCGGCGCCTCCACCAAGGTGATCGACCGCGCGAGCGGGGAGGTCCATCTCGGGCGCGTTCCGAGCTACAGCGTGGTGGTGCCGGGGGCGCTGCCGGGGCGGGCGCTGCCCGACGGGAGCCCGGGACCGAGCCTCTCTTGCGCGGTGATCGTCAAGCGCGTGGACGCGCAGACCCGCGCCAAGACCTCCATCAACGAGTTGCTGCGCGATTGACCGACTTTGCCGACCCGCTGGAGCTTGCGCGCGCGCTGATCCGCTGCCCCTCGGTCACGCCCGAGGACGCCGGCGCGCAAGGCGCTCTGGCGGCGGCGTTGGAGCGGCTGGGCTTTCGCGTCCACCGACTGCGCTTCGGCCGGATCGAAAATCTGTTCGCCCGCCGCGGTGAGGGGCCGCATCTCTGTTTTGCCGGGCATACCGACGTGGTGCCCGCCGGTGACGCGGCGGGGTGGCGGGCGGAGCCTTTCGGGGCGGAGCTGCGCGACGGTGTTCTGTACGGGCGCGGCGCCTGCGATATGAAGGGCGCCATCGCCGCCTTCGTCGCCGCCTGCGCCGCTGCTCCCCGGGGCTCGGTCAGCCTGCTGATCACCGGCGACGAGGAGGGGGATGCGACCGACGGCACCGCGAAGGTACTCGATTGGATGGCGCACAACGGGGAGATCCCGGATTTCTGTCTGGTCGGCGAGCCGACCTGCCGGGCGGTGCTGGGCGATGTCATCAAGATCGGACGGCGCGGCAGCCTCAATGCGCGGATCACGGTCCACGGCACCCAGGGCCACGTCGCCTATCCGCAGCGCGCCGATAATCCGGTGCACCGATTGATCGCCGGGCTGGGCGCGCTGATCGCGGCCCCCCTGGACGCGGGCAGCGAATTTTTCGAACCCTCCTCGTTGCAGATTACCAGCATCGATGTCGGCAATCCGGCGACCAATGTCATCCCGGCCGTCGCGCGGGCGGCGCTGAATATCCGCTTCAATGACCGCCACACCGGCGCCGCGCTGGAGGCTTGGCTGCGCGCCCACCTGGCCCGCCATGCCGAGCGGTTTGATCTCGCGGCGACCGTGAGCGGCGAGGCATTCCGCACCCCGCCCGGCCCGGGGCTGGAACGGCTGCGCGACGCGATCGAAAGGGCGACCGGGGTTGAGCCGGCGCTTGACACCGGCGGCGGCACCTCGGATGCGCGCTTCATCGCCCGGTATTGCCCGGTGGCCGAGTTCGGGCTGATCGGATCGTCGATGCATCAGGTGGATGAGCATGTGCCGGTCGCCGAGTTGCGGGCGCTGGCGGACGCTTATCGCGCGGTGATCGAGGCGTTCGCATGAGGCGGTCGGCGCCGGTGCGTGCGCCCGGCATCCTGCTCGGCATCGGGCGGATCGCTTTGGGGCGCGCCGACGGGATCACGCGTTTCGGCGACACCCGCGAGGCGTTCCTGAGGAGCCTCGCGCCGCTGCTGGCGTTTCCGCTGGTGGGCACCGCGCTGCTGCTGGCCAATGGCGGCGGGCGCCCGGCCATCGCGCAACTGCTCGCCACGATTTGCGCCCTGCTGGCGCCGCCGGTGCTGTCGTTCGAATTCGCGCGCTGGTGGGGGCGGCGCGCTCTCTGGGCGCGCTTCGCCACCGCGCTGAACTGGTGCCAGTGGCTGATTCCGGTGCTGGCGGTGATCCTGCTTGCGTTCTTGCCGCCGGTCTTTGCGCTGGCGCTGCCCGAGCGCGCCTCGGTGGCGGCGACCCTGGGGGTGGTCGGCTGCTACGGGCTGTGGCTGCACTGGTTCCTCGCCCGCCACGCGCTCGCGCTCTCACCCGCGCGCGCCGGCGCGCTGGTCGCGGTGGTCAATCTGGGCACCGCCGCGCTGGTGCTGGGGCCGGCTTTCTTGGGCGTCGATTGAGGGCGCCTCGCTCCAGGGGCGTCATAGCAGCTTGTCGAGCGTGATCGGCAGATCGCGGACGCGCTTGCCCGTTGCATTGTACACCGCATTGGCGACCGCGGCGCCTACTCCGGTAATGCCGATCTCGCCGATTCCGCGCAGGCCGAGCGGGCTGTGCGGGTCGGGGATGTCGTTCCAGATCACGTCGATCGGCGGCACGTCCATCTGCACCGGCACATGATACTCGGCGAGCGAGGGATTCATGATCCGGCCGGTGCGCTCGTCGAACAGCGTCTCCTCGGTGAGCGCGAGGCCAATCCCCATGATGATGCCGCCGCGGAACTGGCTGGCCGCCGTCCTGGCATTGAGGATTCGTCCGGTATCAAAGGACCCCAGAAAACGCGACACCCGGGTTTCGCCGGTGACGGCGTTCACCCGCACCTCGCAGAACTGTGCGCCGTAAGAGTGCATCGAGTATTTCTGCATCTCTTCCGGCGCCGGCGCCGCTGCCTCGCAAGCGATCTCGCGGCGTCCGGCGCGCCCGAGGATGGCGGCGTACGTCTCCGAACGGCCCGGCTCGCTGTGGTGGAACAACCCGCCGTCGCGTGCCTCGACGTCCTCCGGCCTGAGGCCGGCGAGGGGTGAGGCGTTTCCCGCCAGCCGGATCAGTTCCTCGACCAGCGCCTCGGCGGCGGCGGTGACGGCGGCCACGATGGAGGCGGTCTGCGACGATCCGCCGGCGACGGTGCCGCTCGGCAGCGCGGTGTCGCCATACTCGAACGTCACCTGCTCCAGCTTCAGCCCGAGCCGTTCGGCGGCGTGCTGAGCCTGCACCGTTGCGGTCCCCATGCCCATCTCGTGGCTCGCCATCTGCACGACCGCGTGCCCGTCGGCGGTGAGCCGAATGCGGGCGGCGCCGCCCGGCATCCGGTAATAGGGATAAGTCGCGGTCGCCACCCCCATGCCGATCAGCCATTCGCCGTCGCGGCGCGAGCGCGGGACGCGATTGCGGCGCTCCCAGCCGAACCGTTCCGCGCCGCGCCGGTAAGCCTCGACGATGTTGCGCGCGGAGAAGGGGCGGCCCGAGGTCGGATCCTTCTCCGGCTCGATGCGCCGGCGCAGCTCGATCGGATCGAGTTGCATCGCCTCGGCGAGCTCGTCGATGGCGCATTCAAGCGCGAACGTGCCGATCGACTCGCCGGGCGCGCGCATGAACGTATTGGCGAGCATGTCCATGTCCGCCACGGCCTGTGCCAGCTTGATGGCCTCGGCCGCATAGAGGTGGCGCGCGGGGAAGGTGAACGGCTCGGGAAGGGCATTGTGCGTCGTCATCGCGGTGACGCCGGTATGGATCAGCGCCGCCAGCGTCCCGTCCGGCTTGGCGCCGAGTGCAACCCGCTGCTCGGCAGTGGTGCGCCCGCCGACGACGCGGAACACGCCCTCGCGCGACAGCGCCAGGCGCACCGGCCGGCCCGCCAGCTTCGACGCGGCGGCGGCGAGGATCTGGTGATCCCACAAGCATTTGCCGCCGAACCCGCCGCCGACATAGGGCGACAGCACGCGCACCTTCGCGTCGTCGATCCCGAATACCTGCGCCAGCGTCCACGCCGTCGCGTTGACGAGCTGCGACGCATCGTGGACGACGAGCGTATCGCCTTCCCAAGTGACGGTCGCGGCGTGCAACTCGATCGCATTGTGGTTGTGGCGCGGGGTTCGATAGGTGCGGTCGATCTTGAATGCGGCCCGTTGCAGCGCCGCCTCGGCGTCTCCGATTTCGATTGATGACGGCTCGCCGAGGATGCTCTCGGGCGGATGCGCGCGACGCTTGGCCGCGTCGAACGCCGTCACCGCCGGTTCCGACGCATAGGTCACGCGCACCAGCGAGGCGCCGTGATCGGCTTGCTCCTGCGTTTCCGCCAGCACCACCGCGACCGGCTGACCGTTCCAATGAATTTCGTCATTTTGCATCACCGGCAGATCGCTCATCGCGGCGGCCTTCGGCGCCGAAAGAAACACCGGCGGCGGCTTCATCCGCGGAGCGTTGCGATGGGTCATGACCAGCACCACGCCGGGCGCCGCCTCCGCCGCACCGGTATCGAGCGTGGCGATGCGGCCGCGGGCGATCGTGCTGTAAACCAAGGCGGCAAAGGTCAGCCCGGGCAACGGCACCTCGGCGGCGAAGCGTGCCTTGCCCATTACCTTCAGCGGGCCGTCGACGCGCGTCACCGGCGCACCGAGCGCGCCATGCTGGCGGATCAACGGGTCCGGCGTGTCCGCGTACAGCGCCAGGCTCATGGCGTCGCTCCTTCCGCAAGCTGGCCAAGGGTGGCGACGATCGTGCGCTTGGCAAGCTCGATCTTGAAACCGTTGTGGCGCAGCCCCGCGGCGTCGGCGAGCTCGGCCTCGGCCGCGGTGCGGAAGCTCGCCTCGGTCGCCGGCGCGCCGCGCAGCGCCGCCTCGGCGGCCCGGGCGCGCCACGGCTTGTGCGCGACGCCGCCCAGTGCCAGCCGCACATCATGCACGTTTCCGCCCGCATCCACGTCGAGCGCGGCGGCAACCGAGACGAGCGCGAAGGCGTAGCTCGCGCGATCACGGACCTTGCGATAGGTGGACCGCGACGCAAAGCCGAGCGGCGGCAGCTCGACCGCGGTGATCAGCTCGTTCGGCAACAGCTCCGTTTCCATATCGGGCCGGTCGCCGGGAAGCCGGTGCAAGTCCGTCAGCGGCAGGATGCGCGCGCCATTCGGTCCCTCCAAATGCACCAACGCATCGAAGGCCGCGAGCGCCACGCACATATCCGATGGATGCGTGGCGACGCAGGACGGGGAAGCGCCGAGAATCGCGTGATTGCGATTGAAGCCATCGAGCGCATCGCAGCCGGCGTCCGGCTCGCGCTTGTTGCAGCGCGCGGCCTGATCATAGAAGTAGGTGCAGCGGGTGCGCTGTAGGATGTTGCCGCCGACCGTCGCCATGTTGCGGATCTGCCCGCTCGCGCCGGCGAGGATGGCCCGTGGCAGCGCCGGAAAGCGGGTGCGCACGGCGCGGTCGGTCGCAACCTCGGTGTTGGTGGCGCCGGCGCCGATCAGGATGCCGCCATCCGCGCGCGGCTCAATCCGGCGCGACAGGCCGGTGACATCCACCAGCGCAGCAGGCCGCTCCACATTCTCGCGCATCAGATCGACGAGATTGGTGCCGCCGCCGAGATAGCGCCCGCCCGCGGCGCCGCCGGAAAGCCGGATCGCACCGGCAACGTCGTCGGCGCGCGCGTAACTGAACGCCATCATTGCCGCTGGTCCGCCGGGATGGCCTCGACCGCCGCCACCGCATCGGCAATGCCGTTATAGGCGCCGCACCGGCACAAATTGCCGCTCATGCGCTCGCGCAGCTCGTCACGATCCAGTGCAATCCGCGCGGCCGTAAGGTCGGCGGTGAGCAGGCTCGGCACGCCGCGCTCGACCTCGCCGAGCATGCCCACGGCGGAACAGAGCTGGCCGGGCGTGCAGTAGCCGCATTGGAACCCGTCATGGTCGATGAAGGCGCGCTGAAGCGGATGCAGCTCGCCATCGGCGGTCAAGCCCTCAACCGTCGTAATCGAGCGGCCTTGATACTGAACGGCAAGTGCCAGGCATGAATTGATCCGGACGCCATCGACCAGAACCGTGCACGCCCCGCATGCGCCCTGGTTGCAGCCTTTCTTCGAGCCGGTCAGTCTCAGGTGCTCACGTAACAGGTCGAGCAACGAAGTGCGTAAGTCGAATGTGACATCGATACGCTTTCCATTCACGGAAAACTGCATAGGACCTCCCCCGCGCGATCGTCCTCTGTTGGCGATCTTGGGTTCAGAAAGGCGCGATGCAAGCCTGACCGGTCAGCGAGGTCGTCTCACTTCGCAAGGTGATTGAGCCAGAGGCTCTGCATCTTCCGCGTGCCGACGACCGGAATATTCGCAGCAGCAAAGGCCTGCCGCAGGAAGCCGCTGAGCAGGAGATCGTATTCGGCGATGCGCCAAGCCGCGTGCCTCGGCGACATCGCCTCGAAATCGCCCGGCGCCGTGCAATGCAACGCGATATGAGTGACCCCGGGCGGCAGCTCCGTAATCATCCGTTGCCACTGCTCGGGAAGGTTCTCGCGACTGACCGGAAGGGTGCCGCGGCAATGATCGAAGATCGGGGCACCCTCCTCGGCCAGCTTGGAAACCGCGGCGCCGTAGGCGAGCGGATCGGGCGCCCAGGTGATCGAGCGCGGCAGCACCGGCATCAGGCCTGTACTCCCGTCCGAGCCGGATCTGGGCATCGAGCAGCTCGGGCAGCATTGCGGCCGCCATGTGCGAGTTGAGATGCGTCGGATGAAGGCCGGCGGCAACGGCACGGTCGATTTGCGCGCGCATTTCGAGGATTGCCGCCTCCGGCACCAGATGGCGGCGCAAACTTGCGACATCGCGCCAGAAGTATCCGTCGCCATCGATCAGCCCGGAAGCTCGGCTGACGGTCGAGATCGGCGCCCATCGGCAGCCGTGCCACTCGCTCGTCAGCGTCAGGTGAATCCCGATGTCGAGGTCGGGGTCGGCCGCAGCTGCATCCGCGAGTTCGCGGAACCAGGGTGCGGGAACCATGACCGCCCCGCACGTGACCAGGCCCGAAGCAGCCAGCTTCAGAAAGGCCTCGTTGGCGCCATGGCTGCCGCCGAGATCATCCACGTGCAGGACAACCCGGCGCGATGCACCCGGCATGATCTCACCTTGCGTCGTCACACGGGCCGCAAATCCTCGAGCAACGACGGGATGAACTCCGACACCGTCGGGTGAATGTGCATGGCCCTTTGCAGCACCGGGTAGGGCGCCTTGGCGTACATAAGGTCGAGCACGCTGTGGATTACCTCATCGCAGCCGGTGCCGAGCAGCGAGGCGCCGAGGATCTGTTGCGTCTCCCCATCCACGGCGATCTTCATCAAACCCAGCGTCTCGCTTTTCTCGAAGGCGCGCGAGACGTCCTCCATCGCCATCGTTCCGACCAGGATGCGATGGCCCGCCTTCTTGGCTTCCGCGATCGTCATTCCGGCCCGCCCGAGCGGCGGGTCGGTGTAGAGCGCATAGGCGGCGATGCGGTTGCTGACGCTCCGCGACGCCCCTTCCAGCAGATTGGCCGCCACGATCTCCCCGTCATTGTAGCTGGTATGGGTGAAGGCACCGCGACCGTTGCAGTCGCCCAGCGCCCAGATGCCGGGCACCGCCGTTTGCAGCCGCTCATCGGTGGCGATGTAGCCGCGCTCCTCGAGGCTCACGCCGGCATCCGCCAATCCGAGATCGGCGGTGTTGGGCTTGCGTCCGGTGGCGGCGAGAAGATGCGTGCCCGTCGCCTCGCCGCCGGCGAAGCGGAGCGTGAAGCTTGCATCGCGCGCCGCGACGGACAGATCCGAGGCGCCGAGCACCACCCTGATCTGCTCGGCCTCCAGAATTTCCCGCAGGCAGTCGGAAATGTCCGCATCCTCGCGCGCCACCAGCCGCGGCGCCTGCTCGATGACCGTCACCTCGGCGCCGAAGCGGCGGAACAGCTGCGCGAACTCCAGTCCGACATAGCTCCCGCCCAGCACCACCAGCCGCGCCGGAAGCGCCTCCACGTCCATGACATCGTCGCTGGTGAGACAGCGGACGGCATCGATGCCGGGAACGGGCGGAACCGTCGGATGGCCGCCGATATTGAGAAAGATGCGCTCGGCGCGGAGCCTCCGGCCGTTCACCGCAACCTCGCGATCCGAGACCAGGCGCGCGTGGCCGCGGATGACGGTGACGTGCTCCGCCTCGCGGAGCGAGCGTTCGACGGCGGCGCGGCTGGTCGCGGCGATCCGGTCCTTGCGGGCCCGCACCCGCGGCCAGTCCACCTCCACCGGCGCCGTGGTCAGCCCGAAATCGCCGGCCCGGCGGGCCAGGTGGGCGGCGTAGGCGCTGGCTACCAGCGCCTTGGTCGGCGTGCAGCCGGTGTTGATGCAGGTGCCGCCGAAGCGCCCCTGCTCGATGATGGCCACCCGCCAGCCGAAGGCGCCGAAGCGCCGCGCGAGCGACGGCCCGGCTTGGCCGGTCCCGACGATGATCGCGTCATAGCCGTCCATGAGCCCACTCCCGAATTCGACGAAGTCGGAGGTCCGAAGGACCGTCGCCTGTTCGCGGATGCTTACTCCGCCCGAATGGCGCGATAAATGGTGTTGCGCGAGACGTTGCCCGCTTCGGCCTGGTAGGCGCGGGAGATGCGCGCGCGCGTCTCCTCGCGCAGCGACGCGCCCGATGCGTTCGCGCCCGCTGCCGTCGCACCGGTCGGCGGCGGAACCGATCCCAGTGCCGCACGCTCGATCACGCCATCCGCGCAGCCGAGCCCGAGGCGGATGAGCAGGTTGCGGAGCTCGGCGTAGCCGAACAGCTCGCTTTCTATCAGCGTCTTCGGCAATGCCGCGCAATTCACCGGCACGAACGGGCCGCGTCGCCCGCTCGCTTCGTGGGCGTGGCGGGCAAGCAGATCCTTGCCGGTCCCGGTCTCGCCCCGAATAAGCACCGGAAGGTGCCGCTGCGCCGCCCGCTTCATTTGGTGTACCGCCGCCGCCACCGCCGGGTCGGCGGCCACGAAGCGCGGCCGCGGCGAGGGAGCGGAACGGGCGGACCGCATCGCAATCGTCGGAATCCGACGCATGTTCTCCGCCGTCGCCACGAAGGCGCTGCCGACGGCGTCGTTGAGCAGCAGGCGCTCCTGCGTGCGCGATGGTCCCGACGACATGGCTATCTTTCAGCCGACCGTGCTGACGGATTTTTACAAGCACGGCTTCAACACGCCCGAACGCAATTCGGCGCTGAAGAACAAGTATCCTGACCGCTTCATCCTCAACGCGCCTTCGATCCCCGCGACGGCGAGCGCGGTCTCGACGACCTGGCCGCGCACCGTCACCGTCCAGGGGCGGATGTTGTCGGCGGGCTCGCTCGGCGCCTATCTCAGGAATTTGCGCAACGTGACGGTCAACATCGAGTTCAACGGCGCACTCTGCCGCGGCCTGCTGGCGGCGCGCTTCGGGGAGGAGCAGCCTGAGGAGGATGGCCCCGGTCTGCGGCATTTCGTGCGCGAGGCGGCGCGCGCGGCTTCCGGGGACCGCTGAGCAATGGCGAAGATGCTGCTGCATGACGAGGCGGCCCGCGAAGCGCTGGGCCGCGGCGTCGCCAAGCTCACCTGGGCGGTGCGCGGCACGCTGGGACCGCGCGGGATGAATGCCTTCATCGACCGCCCGATCGGGACGCCGATCATTTCCGGCGACGGGATCAGCATCGCCCGCGAGATCGAGCTTGAGGATCGGTTCGAGAATATCGGCGCCCAGGTCCTCCGCGAGGTCGCCAACCAGACCAACGAGGTGGCCGGCGACGGCACCACCACCACGACCATCCTCGCCAATGCGATGGTGCAGCAAGGCTTGGCCTCCCTGCGCGACGGCGCCGGCGCGGTCGAACTGGTGCGGGGAATGCGGCTTGCGGTCGAGCGGGTGAGCGCGGCTTTGCGGCAAGCCGCCCGCCCGCTCCGCGACCGACGTCGAACGCATGCAGGTGGTGCTCGACGAGCCGGACATTCTGATGACCGATCTTAGGCTCACCACCGAGGCCGAGGTCGATGCGATCGAGCAGCTCGTGGAAGCGCGCAACCGTCCGCTGCTCGTCATCGCCGAGGAGGTTGCGCCGGTCTGCGTGATCCGCCTGCTGCGCCGGCGCCAAACCGGACGGCCGCCGACGGCGGCGATCCATCCGCCGGAATACGGCCATTGGCGCAAGGCGATGCTGGAAGACCTTGCGATCGTAACCGGCGGGCGCGTCATCGCGCGCGATCTGGGCGGCCGGCTCGAGGCGCTCGAATTGCGCGATCTGGGCACGGCACGGCAGGTGCGGGTCGGCTCCGATCAGACCGTGGTCACGCGCGGCGGCGGCGACCCGGTCGTCATCACGGCGCGCCGCCGGCAGGTGATCCGTTAGATCGAACTCGCACCGCCGAACGTGGAGCGCGATAAGCTCGAGGTGCGGCTGGCAAAACTCTCCGGCGGCGCGGCGATCATCTACGCCGGCGGCGCCACCCCCGTGGAGCAGAAGCGGCGTGCGCAACTGATCGAGGATGCGATCAGCGCCACCCGAGCGGCGATCCGTGCCGGCATCGTTGCAGGCGGCGGCACCGCGCTGGTCCAGGCCGCGCCGGAGTTGGCGGACCTGGAGCGCGAGCTTGCCGATGCGGCGCGCCGAGGCGCGGCGGTGGTGCGCCGCGCGCTGACCGCGCCCGCTCGCCGCCATCGCCGGCAATGCCGGCTTGGACGCGGAGACGATCGTCGCCCGGGTAGCGGCGGCGGCGGTGGGCACCGGGCTTGATGCGCGCAGCGGCGAACTGGTCGACATGCTGGACGCCGGCCTTGCCGACCCGGTGGAGGTAACGCTCGCGGCCTTGCGCAACGCCGCTTCGATGGCCAATCTGATCTTGACCGCCGACACGCTGATCGCGGATCGCCCCGATTATGTCGATCCCACCGCCGGCCCGGCCACCGGTGGGGGTGCGGAGAAGCTCGGGTTGTCCTAAGGTGACGCATTCGCCCTGACCACCGCGGTGGATGCGGAATGTGACACCGATGCCGCAGGATCGCGCGAAACCGCCGACGGACCCGGCGCCGGGCGTGCCGGCCGCCGGTCACGAACGCGGCGTTCAGATCCGCCACCGTGCCGAGGGCAGCGACACCATGCTGGCCTGGGAGCGATTTCTCACCGGCGGCCCGCTCGCTTCCTCGCCCACACGCAAATTCGCCGTCTCCTCCTGGATGCGCAGCCGCGACCTCGGCATCGACCCCTGCGCACGCGCGGCGCCTACACGGGGGCGACGACCGAGGGTCGGCCGGGGCGGTTCGAACTCGCACATGGCGGCACGCTTTGCCTCGACGAGGTGGGCGAGTTGCCGATGGACGTGCAACCCTTTCTGCTGCGCGCGCTGGAGGAGGGCGTGGTGTACCGGCTGGGCGATTCGCAGCCGAAGCGCGTCGATGTGCGGGTGTTGGCGCTGACCAACCGCGATTTGGCCGAGGAGGTCCGCGCTGGGCGGTTCCGCGCCGATCTGTTCGATCGGGTCGCGGTCACGCGGGTGCGCATCCCGCCGCTATCGGAGCGCCGTCACGACGATCGATTCCGACTCCCGGTTTCGACACGTCTCGATCAGCCGAAACCGCCGCCGATCGTCGAGGCGATCGGGCGCAGCCGCGGCAATCTCGCCCTCGCCGCGCGCGCGCTCGGCATCTCCCGCAGCACCCTCTATCGGAAGGCGGCGCGCTACGGGATCAGCCTCGGGTGAGCATGCCGCCACCGCCAACGCGCCGGTTCGCGTGAACTCAACCGGGCAGCGTGCATCCGCGCTGGCTCCGGACGCCTCGGATTACCGTCGCGGCGCCCTGCTGGTGGCCGGCGCCGCTCTCGCCTGGAGCACGGCCGGGCTGCTGGTGCGCTGGACCGCGACCGACCCCTGGACGACGCTATTCTGGCGCGCGGTGTTCGCGTCGTTGGCGCTGCTGATTTGGCTGCGGGTTGCGACCGGTGGGCGAATGCTGACGGCGTTTCGGGGGCTCGGGCCGATCGGGTTGCTGCTCGCGCTCTGTCTCGCGGGATCGATGATCTCCTTCATCAATGCCCTGGCGCGCACGACGGTCGCGAGCGTGATGGTGTTTCAAGCGGTGTCTCCGTTGCTCGCGGCTCTGCTCGCTCGGGTCTGGCTCCGCGAGCGGCTGGTGCGGCGCACGCTGTTGGCGGCTCTCGCGGCGTTCGCGGGAATGGCGGTGATGGCCTCCGGCGACCCGGGGAGCGGCGGGTTTGCGGGCGATGCCTTCGGGGTTGGTATGGCCGCAACGTCGGCGCTCACCATCGTGCTCGCCCGTTTCGACCGCAGCGTCTCGATGGCCGCCGCGACCTTCACCGGCATGGCCGTCACGGCGGCCGTCACGCTTCCATTTGCGAGCTTCGCCCTTCCCGCCGGCGATTACGGTCTGTTCGCGTTGTTCGGCGTCGGGCAAATGGGGTTGGCACTGGTTCTGTTCACGACCGGTGTGAGGCTGATGCCGGCGGCCGACGCGGGGTTGATCTTGTTGCTCGAATGCGTGGTGGCGCCGCTTTGGGTGTGGCTCGTCTTCGCCGAGACGCCGGAGCCGCGCACCATCATCGGTGGCGCCGTGGTGTTGGGTGCGGTCGCGGTGTCGGCGGTGCGGGAGCGGCGGCCGGCATCCGAGCGCGCGTGAACGTGGCGTCTGCGCCCCGGCTGGTCGGCCGCAGCGTCCCTCGCGCGCAATGTCCGGCTATTATCCCTGCGTGGTGGACCGCGCCCGATACTTTGGCGAACCGGTCGCCGTGGTAGTGGCGCGCGATCAATACATCGCCGAAGACGCGCTCGACCTGATCGAGGCGGGCGGCTGATTACGCGGCTGACGGTGCATCCGCCGCCGCTCGGGGAGCCATGGCGCCCTATGGCCTACTCCCGACAGGCGGCTATAGAGTTGGATTGCACAACCGAAACCGCCACCGGGAGCAACCACCTTGATTACCCATCCTCGCCTGTCGCGCCGCGGCCTGATGGCGGGTGCCGCCGGCTTTGCCTTGGCCGGGTCGAAGCCGACATCCACCCGCGCCGCCGGCACGCTCAGCGTTGTCGACACCGTCTCCGGTCCGAATTTTCAGGCGTTTTGGAACACCTATCTGATCCCGAAGATCCGCAAGGATCTCGGGGTGGAGATCAAATACGCGGTCGGGTCGGGGCCGACCGTACAGCTGCAGATGCAGGGTTGGCGGCAAGACGAACCCGGGTTCTCGCTGCTCTTCCTCAAGGATCTCGATCTCGCCAACATGGTCGCCGCCGGCCTGGCGTTCGAACCGCTCTATCCGGCGCGCGCCGCCGAGATCCCCAACCAGGCACTGATTCCGAAGGAATATGAGGAAATCGACAGCGGGGTTCCATTGCACGGCGCCGGCCTGCTGTTCTGGCGCGCCCAGTTCGGACTGGTGCACAACACGGAGTTCGTCAAAAATCCGCCGAAGACCTGGGCTGAATTCTTCGACCGTCGCGGCGAATTCAACGGCCATATCGGCATGATCCGGCCGGACGCCAGCTCCGGCGGCGGGCGCGCGGTCATCTACGCCTTCCTGGCCGCGAACGGGATAGATTTCAAGGCGCCGTTCTCGCAAATCCAGGCGTCAACCACCTGGAAGCAGGGTTTGAGCAAGTTCACCGAGTTCAGCCGCGCGTTCGCGCAGCCGATCGCGTCCTCGCCGCCGGTGATGTTCCATCAGTTCCAGACCGAGCAGGTGTGGCTGACCTCCTATGCGCAGGACTATTCGATCTGGAGCGCCGAGCAGGGACAATTGCCGCCGACCACCCGATCCACCCCGCTCG
This sequence comes from uncultured Pseudomonadota bacterium, assembly GCA_963762525.1. Lineage (GTDB taxonomy): Bacteria > Pseudomonadota > Alphaproteobacteria > Acetobacterales > Acetobacteraceae > DATFDN01. Next base: position 425,779 of record CAVXKT010000002.1, on the reverse strand, counting down.
ACGTCAACATCATCGGCTCCTCCAATTCCTATCTCGCGGTGCCGGCGGTCGATAGCGCGGCGCAGAAGACTGATGCTTACAAGGTCATCAATCTGCTGCTGTCGGACGAGGTGCAGACTCACATGCTGGAGACGATGTACGAATATCCGGGCACCACCGCCTGGAAGCAGGCGTCACCGGCGGTATGGAAGAAAATCGCGCCGGTCGATGTGGCGCAGGCGCACGGCATCGCGATGACCAATCTCGACGCGATCACCTTCATTCAGAAGCGCGGGATGGACTACATCGCGTCATGAGCGCGCGGGCCGGCGCCTCGCGGCATGCGGCGGCGCTCGATGCGGGCGCCGCCGGCCGGTCGGCACGGGCCCCGCATCGGCGGCGCCAACTCGCGGGGTGGCTGCTGATGGCGCCGCTGGGCGGGTTCCTGATGGCCGCCTTCTACTATCCGCTGCTCTACACGCTGCGCCAGAGCGTCACGCCGTCGCGCGGAGGCGGGTGGACGCTCGCGCAGTACGCGCAATTTCTCGGCAGTCGCGAGGGCCCGGGCGTGCTGGCGCTGACCCTCGGGCTGTCGTTCGCCGCGACCGCGCTCTCGCTGCTGCTCAGCTTGTCGTTGGCGTTGCTGCTGAGGCGACCGTTCTTCGGGCGTCGGGCGCTGCAATTCCTGATGCTGCTGCCGATCACCATTCCGGCGCTGGTCGGGGCGCTCGGGCTGCTGATCCTGTACGACCGCACGGGCTGGATCAATGTCGTGCTGCTGCGGGCGCATCTGCTGTCGCGGCCGCTGTCGATCGACTACACGATCCCGGGGCTGGTCGTGTTCTATGCCTGGATGTTCTTTCCGTATGGCGGACTGGTGATCATGTCCGGCATCGGCGCCATCGATCCGACACTGGAGGAGGCGGCCCGGGTGATGGGGGCGCCGCCGTCGGCGGTGTTCCTGCGCGTGCTGTTGCCGCTGCTGCGGTCGAGCCTGTGGGCCGGGACGTTGATGATCTTCCTGCAATGCTTCGGCGCGTTCAGCGTCCCGCTGATCGCCGGCGGCAACTACCAGCCGCTCGGCGTCAAGATCTATACCGTCGCCAACGTGTTCCTCGACTGGCCGCAGGCGAGCGCGATGGCGGTGGTGATGGGGGTGATCCAGATCGCGCTGGTGATCGTCTATCAGCGGGGCGGGCGCGCCCGAGATCCGGCGTGAGGCGCGTCGCCGGCGCGTTGCTGCGCGCGGTGCCGGTGAGCGGCTTCGTGCTGTTCATCACGCTGCCGCTGGTGATGGTGATGCTGGAGGCGTTCGGGGCCGATTGGTTCGGTCTGCGCATGCTGCCCGGACAATGGACGCTGCGCTGGTTCGTCTGGGCCGGGCAGACGGTCAATCTGGTCGGGGTGTTGCTGAACACGGTCGCGATCGCGGTGCTGGCGACGGCGATCGCGCTGGCCCTGGCGTTGCCCGCGGCATGGGCGATCGCGCGCTACCGACTGCCGCTGAAATCGGTGCTGATCGGCGCCGTGCTGTTCCCGCGCATGATCCCGGAGATCACCTTCGCGCTCGGGGTCGCGCGCATCTTCTACGCCATCCATCTGACCGATACGGTGATCGGCATCGCCCTCGCCCACGTGATCCTGGCGGCGCCGTTCGCGGTGCTGGTGCTGGTCAGCACGTTCGAGGGAATGGATCCGCGGCTGCTGGAGGCGGGCGCGGTCATGGGCTGCGGACCGTTGCGACTGTTCTGGCAGGTGACCGTGCCGCTGGCGCTGCCGGGGATCGTCGCCGCGGCGGTGTTCGCGTTTCTGGCCTCGTACAACGATTTCGTGCTGACCCTGATGGTGTATGGCACCGACACGGTGACGCTGCCGGTGCAGACCTATCTCTCCATCGGCAACGGCTATCTGTCGGTCGCCGCGGCGATCAGCACGATCCTGCTGGTCCCCTCCCTGCTGTTCCTGCTCGCGATGATGCGGATGGTCAATCCGGAGAATTCTGCTGGGGGACTCAAGGGCGCATGACGGCAACCCGGCTGGAGCTTGAGCATATCGACAAGAGCTGGGGGCGGTTGCCGGCGCTGAGCGACATCTGCCTGAGCGTGCCGCGCGGAATGTTCCTCTCGCTCCTCGGGCCGAGCGGCTGCGGCAAGACCACGCTGCTTCGCGTCATCGCCGGCACGCTTGAACCCGATGGCGGCCGCGTGCGGCTGGACGGCGCGGATATTACCGGCCTGCCCACGCACCGGCGCAACATGGGCATGGTGTTTCAGAGTTTCGCGCTGCTGCCGCATCTTTCGGTGGCCGGCAACGTGGCATTTCCGCTGCGGGTGCGCGGCGTGCCCGCGGCCGAGCAGCAGCGGCGAGTGACCGAGGCGCTGCGGATGGTGCATCTCGATGCGTTCGCCGCGCGGTATCCGCGTGAGCTGTCGGGCGGTCAGCAGCAAAGGGTCGGGCTGGCGCGCGCCATCGTCTACCGTCCGAGCATCCTGTTGCTTGACGAGCCGCTGTCCAATCTGGATGCGTCGCTGCGCGAGGAGATGCGGTTCGAGATCAGCCAAGTGACGCGGAGCCTCGGGATTACCGCCGTCTACGTGACCCATGACCAGCGGGAGGCGCTGGCGCTGTCGGATGCGATTGCGGTCATGAAACGCGGGCGGGTGGTGCAGTTCGGCGCGCCGGAGGAGATCTTTCGTCGGCCCGCCGACGGCTTCATCGCCCGCTTCGTGGGCTACGCCAATGCGCTCGCGGCGGTGGCGAGCGAGGGAGAGGTGCGCCTCGAGGCGGACGGCACGCGATTGGAGACCACGACGCCGCCACCGGCCGGCGCGGTCACCGCCTTCATCCATGCGAGCGCCGTGGGGTTGGCTGATGCGGCGGAGCCGGGCGCCAATCGCCTGCGCTGTATCGTGGTCGATCTCGCCTTCATGGGCGATCACGTCGAGTACGTGCTGCGACACCCTTCCGGGGCGCAGCTCAAGGCGCACGCGCCGGTGGGTGCGACGACGCATTCGCGCGGCGCCGAGGTCGCCGCGGTGCTGCCGCCCGACAAGCTGGTGGTGGTGCCGGGAATGAGGATAGGTCTTATCCGCAACAGTCGCCGCGTTGATCGTCAACGGCGGGCCACGCTCGATGAAGATGAGAGCTGCGTCCCGGGCCATAGCCCTCTAAGCGCACGTCGCGCGTACGCCCTTGAGACATGATCATCAAGCCGCCAGCAGGTCGTACTTGCGAGTTGTGGGCACGACCAATTGGTCTGCCAACCTCCGCCGTTCGTCAGCCAGACCTCCTCGCCCGATCGGGGTCGAGAAGTTCGGCGAGATAGGGTAGTGGGACAGGACGCAAGATAACCGACGCCGGCCGTTTGGTGGACCACGTTACAGGCTGGCGGACTTCAATACGCTCGTCACGTGCTTCCGCAGACATTGAGGCATATAGCAGCACGCTAACTTCGCCAGGCGAGGCAAGTGCGTATATCGAAAGTTGATATAGCCACTCGGCTGGGAGGTTCCGTTGCCAAACGTCGCGATATTTTGCGTCCAGGAACCCGTGGAGCACTTTGTCATGGAATAGCGCGTAGTCTGGCCGGGCGCCGGCGCACGACGCTGCCTCGGATTGGCATCAGGCGCGTAGGCAAACAGATTGCGGATCGCTAGTTCGTCCGCGATGCGCGCACCAGCAAGATTATCGCGCAGAAACCGGGAGAGCAGACGTTGAAAGAAGATATTCATATCGAACAGAAACCCGGGCATCCGGCTTGGCGGTTGCCCGGAATCGAAGGCGATGCCGAGCGTGTCATGTAGTAGCCGGATGATCGTTAGCGCTGGCCCACAGGCAGCGGTCAAGCGGGTTAGATCACGTTCCGCCCGGTCGATATCGCCAGTGTGGAGACTTACCAAATACTCGACATCCCCAAACATCGACGACAGTTGATGCACATGCCGTCGGAGAGTCCGATCCTCAGCCAGTCGCGCTCCAGCCTCAAGGCCCGCGCGCAAAACCTGATTTAAATGCCAGTCAGCCCGACGTTCGAAGTGCCCACAGGGAAGCCGAGCCTCCCGCACGCCTCCTTGACGGATCACTTGATCTATCAGAATCCGGCCACGCGGGCTCTCCAGCTTCTCCGATAATGGAATGTAGCGACGCGCCAAACCACGATGCAGCAACTCCTCGACTTCCGCCGCGAGCAACGCAATCAGCAAGTCGTGTAGACCGTGTCGGGTGGTCGGTGATCTCGTCTCCTCGACCGCCGTGACATCGCGTAGCCCATAGGCATATCGCAGCAGTCGAGCAAGCGGCATCGCGGGCAGCTTTGGGTCAATTGCAATGCGAAGCGGCCCTACGTCCACGCGACCGACGAAGGACGTGCTGGCGATTTCAAGTCCGTCGTATCCTTCGCGGATATCCACCCGGTCACGCAGCGTTTCGGCCAGCCGGCGCGACTCCATATCACCCGCCAGAGAACAGCCCCTTAAGCGGGCGTCCTGTGCAGGCCCAACTTGGTCCCATTCCGTCAGCTCGACGACGAAGGACGGCGTGCCGTCAGGGCGCGGAGTCATCCTCACCCTCGCTGTCGTCGGCAGGGAGATCAGATGGCTCGCCTACCAAAGTGCTATCGACTGGCTCCTGATCAACTATAAGAGGCTGCATCTCCTCGAATGATACTGCCTGAATTAGATCTCCTTCCCGGTTCGGACCAAATATATCTTCTCGAATACGCCCGGACTCCACATCAACCAGCTCACCACCAAGTATATCTCTGAGCATGCCAAAATCATCGTAACAGTATTCTTCAAGCAAGGGGATGATATCGTCACGAAGGACGCGAGCAAAATCAGCTGTCGAGGTGATGGGCTGCGGTGGCATTAAATAGGCATGGCCGATCTGAAGGTTCCGGGCGTCGCGTTTCAGGCGAAGGCGAAGTCGCGTATTCAACGCATCCAGCCACGCACCAAGCAGCAGCCCACCCGCCTTCCGCCCGGCCAATAGATTGCTGTCCGGCATCAATTCCACGAAACCGAAACGCCGCCGAAGCGCGGTGTCCATTATGGAAATAGAACGGTCAGCCGTGTTCATCGTGCCGATGATGAAGACGTTTTTTGGTACGGCAAAGAATGCACCGGTGACCGGGAGTGTGATCTGTCGGTCCCGTTTATGGTCCTCGATCGTCGTCAGTAGCTCTCCAAAGATGCGCGGTAGGTCGCCACGGTTAATCTCATCCACAACAAGGAAGAAGTGCCGGCTTGATTGCTTGGTCGCGTCTGCGCAGAGACGCTTGAAGATACCGTCACGCGGCTCAAAAACCATCTGGCCATTCACTGTCGTCGGCCGCAGACCCTCGATGAAGTCCTCGTAACCCCACCCAGGATGAAAGGTGCAGACGCGCACGAGACCGTCGCCATCGGCGACCGTCTTGCGCTCAGATTCGGTCCAGATCGACAAAGCTCTTTCTGAACGCATGGCGGGCGGCAAGTTCGTTAGCGACTGCCAACGCGCGATAGGTCTTCCCAGTGCCCGGCGGGCCGTACAATATTACTTGGCCTTTTCGTCGTAGAATGGCCTCGATTCGTGCGGCAAACTGGTCAAGCGGCGGCAGGGGTAGGGTTCGCTGCGGGAACAACTGGGCGCGGCGGGGAAACCGTAGCAGGCACGGGCCTCTTCGGGATAACCGCCGCTCAAGTTCAAGTAGGTTAGCTGCGCTCTTCCCGAGTTCATAAACCGTGGTCCGCGGTCCCTCTTGCTCGGAGCATTCGCCAGGATTTGAGGGTAAGCCACTCAACAGGGCGTTTGTGGGGGAAGCCAAGGCTGCTGTCATACTCATAAGGCCCGCGAACTTTCCCTACGCCCAGCACGGTTTGTCCCTCGCACGCTAGCACGAGATCCGATTCCGAGATTTCTTGGGCAAAGTTCAATATTTCACCAGCTTTTCGAGATGCGACGCCAGCGGTGGTAGGATGAAGCGGGAGTAGAAATTCCCGGATTTTATTTCTTGCGGTTTTTTTGTCCTGACCAATCGTTTCTGACAGATCGGGGACTTGCTCGGACCAACCAATTGACACGAACCCGCCGTCACGCATTTCTGGCCAGTGGCTCCCGCCGTCGCTCCCTTCTGTAGTGCCCACCTTCCAATACCGGTGAAAGGCACCATCGCGCCGATTGAGAATGGTGTTGAGTGTTGTGACCGGCACCTCGAGTTCCCGCGCAGCGGCAATGAAACGTCCGGCGCAGTTGAAGCGCGGCGAACCGCTATCCAGGATGCCGATCCCGTCCGGAGGCATTTGCAATAGCTTGATAAGGTGGAACCGTTGATAACGGGGGCTATGGTAGTCATCGATTTTGTCAGGGCTGATAAGAAACCAGTATTTGTGAGCCCAGGTGTCGTGCGCCAGTTTGGGAGCGGCCTTCTCCATTGCAGCTTGAAGTTTGGCATATGCCTCATCCGACGTGTCGCCGATATCCAGCGACGACAATGCGTCAGCCCCAGCCACCAATTGGTCTCTCTGATCTCGGGCAAAGTCGATGGCGTCCTCAAGCGATAGGACGTTCTGTGCGTTCGGAGACCCTGTCATCCAGGCGTTGTCACTCTGGCGCTGGTAGATGCCGAATTTCAGTGCCGACCCACCACCAATTCCGCCAAATTGGTTGCCGGAGAACTCATCATCGTTCTTGAACTCCAGCCAATAGGCCAGGCACCGAGTTTCACCCGGTCAGACGTCCGTGCATCAGGCGCAGCAGAGCTTCACCGTCAAGATCTCGCAGCACGGCGGGTCCGAAGCGCTCACGGAACAGCGCTGTCTGCTGCTCGATCTGCAACCGTGTCCGCAGCTCACCGGAGGCGAGGCCACGGTTAAGCGCAGCTTTCAGTTCATCGGAAATCTGCCGTTCAAGCATCAAAGGAAGCTCGCGCCTTCTGTAGGCTTTTGTCTGAACACTGATTTCGCCCGGCTCCGGCGGATGGGGTGGGATTCGAACCCACGAGCCCTTGCGGGCTGGCGGTTTTCAAGACCGCTGCCATCGACCGCTCGGCCACCCATCCCGAGGGCGATTCTATCGCCCGGAAGGGTGCGGCCACAACTCGCCTGGTGTGCTTGACTTGCGCCGGGCCGGCACGCATGTTCCGCGCCGCCCGCCAAGGGGCTGTAGCTCAGCCGGGAGAGCGCCTCGTTCGCAATGAGGAGGTCAGGGGTTCGATCCCCCTCAGCTCCACCATCGCCTCTTTGGGCTTATACCAGCCGCGGGACGTGCTGGCTCCGGCCGGGATTATCGGGGTCTCAGCCGCATCGCAAGCTCAATCCCCGGTCGCCCCCAGCTTCGCCGCCAAGGTGGGGACGCGGGCGGCCCGGCGCGGCGCCAGCCAGTGCTGGAGCCGGTCGAGATAGAGGTAGATCACCGGCGTCGTGTAGAGCGTCAGCACCTGCGACAGCGCCAGTCCGCCGACCATCGCGAAACCCAGCGGGCGGCGCAGCTCCGATCCGGCGCCATGGCCCAGCATCAGCGGCAGACCCGACAGCATCGCCGCCATCGTCGTCATCAGAATCGGGCGGAAGCGCAGCAGGCAGGCCTGGCGGATCGCTTCGATCGGCGTCAGCCCGTCCCGCCGCTCGGCGGTGATGGCGAAATCCACCATCATGATGCCGTTCTTCTTGACGATGCCGATCAGCAGGATGATGCCGATCAGCGCGATCACGGAGAGATCGTAGCCGGCCGCCAACAGCATCAGCAGAGCGCCGACGCCGGCCGAAGGCAGCGTGCTCAGAATGGTCAGCGGCAGAATGTAGCTCTCATACAGCACGCCGAGGATCACGTACACGGTCATCAGGGCCGCCGCGATCAGCAACGGCTGGCCGGCGAGCGAGCTTTGGAAGGCCTGCGCCGTGCCCTGGAAGGTGCCCTGCAACGCCGCCGGCGTGCGCATCTCGGCCATCGCCGCACTGATGGCGTCCACCGCCTGCCCGAGCGCCGCGCCCTTGGCGAGATTGAAGGAGATCGTCACCGCCGGGAACTGGCTCTGATGGCTGATCGACAATGGCCGCACCGGCGCCGTCGTCCATTTCGACAGCGCCGATAGCGGCACCGTCGCCCCGTTCGCCGCCCGCACATAGAGCCGGTTGAGCGTGGCCGGGTCGCTCACCAGTCCCGGCAATACCTCGAGGATCACATGGTAGGAGTTGATCTGGGTGAAGTACTGCGTCACCTGCCGCTGGCCGAAGGCGTCGTAGATCGTGTCGTCGATCGCCTGCGGGGTTACGCCAAGGCGTGCCGCCTGGTCGCGGTCGATGGTGAGCGTGGTGGTCAGCCCCGACATCTGCTGATCGGTGGCGACGTCGCGCAGCATCGGCAATTTCCGCAGCCGATCCAGCACCCGCGGCGCCCACTCGAACAGCTGGTTCAGGTCGGCGTCCTGCAGCGTGTACTGATACTCGGTCTTCGACAGCCGGCCGCCGACCCGGATGTCCTGCGAAGCCTGCATGAACAGCTGCCCACCCTCCACCTCCTGAAGCTTCGGACGGATGCGGTTGATGAAGTCCTGCGCCGTGCCGCCGCGGCGCTCGTCGAACGGGCGCAGGGCGATGAACATGCGGCCGTTGTTCACCGTCTGCCCGCCGATCCCCGAGCCGACGGTGGTGCTGAATGCCGCCACATCGGGATCGGTGGCGATGACCTTATCAATGCGCGCGGCGATGCGCGACATCTCCTTGAACGAGACATCCTGGGCGCCTTCGCTGATGCCGATCACCACGCCGGTATCCTGCGGCGGAAAAAAGCCCTTCGGGATATAGACGTACAGGAACACCGTCACCGCCACGGTCGCGAAGAAGGTAAGCAGCGTAAACAAGCTATGTCGCAGTGCGACATCGAGCGTGCGCCGATAGAAGCCGATCAGCAGGCCGAAGCCCGCCTCCACCGCGCGCCAGAGCAGGCCGTGCGCGCGGGTTTCGTGACGCATGAAGCGGGCGCACATCATCGGCGTCAGGGTGAGCGAGACGAAGGCCGACACGGCGACGGCGATCGCCACCGTCATCGCGAATTCGCGAAACAGCCGGCCGACGATCCCGCTCATGAGCAACAGCGGGATGAACACCGCTATCAAGGACAGACTGATGGAGATGATGGTGAAACCGATCTCGCCGGCGCCCTTCAGCGCCGCCTCGAAGGGCTTCATCCCTTCCTCCACGTGGCGGTGGATGTTCTCGAGCATCACGATGGCGTCGTCGACGACGAAGCCCACCGAGATCGTCAACGCCATCAACGAGAGGTTGTCCAGGCTGAAACCGAGCAAGTACATCGCCGCGAAGGTGGCGATCAGCGCCACCGGCACCGTGATGGCGGGAATGACGGTCGCCCAGAAGCTGCGCAGGAAGAGGAAGATCACCATCACCACCAGGGCGACCGCGAGCGCCAGCGTGAACTGCACGTCGGTGACCGAGGCGCGAATGGTCTGCGTGCGGTCCATCACCACGCCGACATGGACCGAGGGCGGAATCGCCGCCTCCAACCGCGGCAGCGCCCGCTTCACCCGCTCCACGGTGTCGATGACATTGGCGCCGGGCTGCTTGAACACCAGCAGGATGATGCCCGGCTTGCCGTTCTGCCAGCCGGCGAGCGTATCGTTCTCCGGCCCGTCCACCGCGCGACCGATGTCGCGCACGCGGATCGGTGCGCCGTTGCGCCAGGCCAGGATCACGTCGTTGAACTCGGCGGCCCGCGTCAATTGGTCGTTGTCATAGATGGTGAAGGCGCGGCGATCGGCGTCGATGGTGCCCTTGGGCGCGCTCACGGTCGCGTTCACGAGCGCCGGGCGAACATCTTCGAGCGTCAGACCCATCGCCGCGAGCTTGGCCGGATCGACCTGCACGCGAATGGCACGCTTCTGCTCGCCGCCGATATAGACTTGCCCGACGCCGGAGATCTGCGAGATCTGCTGACTCAGGATATTGTCGGCATAGTCGTCCGCCTCGATCAGCGGCACCGCGTCGGACTGCACCGACAGGATCAGGATCGGACTGTCGGAAGGGTTGATCTTCCAATAGGTGGGCGAGGAGGGAAGGTCTTTCGGCAACTGCCCGCTGGCGGCATTGATCTCCGCCTGGATGTCGCCGGCGGCGGCGTCGATGTTGCGGTTGAGGTCGAACTGAATGACGATTTGCGCCTGACCGAGCACGCTGACCGAGGTCATCTGCGCGATGCCGGGGATCTGCGCGAACTGCCGCTCGAGCGGCTGCGCCACCGTGCTCGCCATGGTCTCGGGGCTGGCGCCGGGGAATTTGGCGTTAACCAGGATGGTCGGGAAATCGATGCGGGGCAGCGGCGCCACCGGCAGGAACGGATAGGCGGCGAGCCCGATCAGCACCAGCGCCGCCATGATGAGCGAGGTGCCGACCGGGCGGCGGATGAACGGGGCGGAGATGCTCACGCCGCGGCGCTCCGCACCGTGACCCTGGTGCCGTCCTGCAGGCGCGACTGCCCGTCCGTGATCACCACCGCGCCGGCGGTTAATCCGCTGGCCACCACCGCCAACTTGCCGTCATCACTGGCCACGGTGACCTTCCGGCGCTCCGCTTTGCCGTCGGCGACGACATAGACGAACAGCCCGTCCGGCCCGTGCTGGATGGCCACCGATGGCACCGTGAGGGCGCCGCTGACGGTGTCCAGCAGCAAACGCGCGCGCACGAACTGGCCGGGCCAGAGCTGGCCGGCGGCGTTGGGGAACTCGGCCTTGGCGCGGATCGTGCCGGTGCTCGGGTCCACCGCGTTATCGATGGTCAGCAGCTTGCCTTCATCCAGCGGCTTGTCGCCCTCCGCCGGCAGCGCCGCCACGTCCAGCTTGCGTGCGTGCATGGCCGCCGCAAGGCGCGGCAGATCCTCCTGCGGCAGGGTGAAGACCACGGCGATCGGGGTGGTTTGCGAGAGTGTCATGATCGGCGTCGGATCGGCGGCATGGATCACGTTGCCGGGGTCGATCTGGCGCAGTCCCACCCGCCCGTCGAAGGGGGCGGTAATGGCGCAGAAATCGAGGTTGATCCGCGCCGCCTCGACCGCCGCCGCGTCGGCCGCGACCGCCGCCGTGGACTGGGCCACGGCCGCCTGGTTCTGGTCGAGCTGCTGACGCGACGCGTAGTCCTGTTTGGCGAGCGCCCCGGTCCGCGCCAAGTCGCGCTTGGCATTGGCCAGTTGCGCCGCGTCCTGCTGGCGCTTGGCCTCCGCCTGATCGAGCGCCGCCTGATAGGGGCGGGGGTCGATCACCGCGATCACCTGCCCGCTTTTGACCTCCTGCCCCTCGGCGACCGGCACTTGCATCAGCGTGCCGTCCACCCGTGGATGCACCTGGACCATCGCGTTCGACTGCACGGTGCCGAGACCGTTCAGGGTGACCGGCACATCCCGCCGCTCGGCTGCGACCGCCGAGACCGGAACGGCAGGCGCCGCCGGGGCGGGTGCAGGCTCCTGGGCGCCCGACATGGCGACGGGAAGCATGCCGCCGAGCGTCAGGCCGATCAGGGCGGCCACGCGGGCAGGCCACGCGCTCGGCCGACCGCGTGCCGGGTTAGCCATTCACGATGTCCTCACGGTGATTGCCGATAGTCCGGGACCCCCGGGCGAGCGTCAAGCCGGATATTGTAACCCGATCCCGGCCGGCCGTTACAACGCCGCATAGACGCCGCGCTCGAAGCTCTCCAGCAGCCGCAGCACGGCCGGATCGGCAAACGGCAGGATCTGGGTGAACATCGCCCCCGCCACCCCGCGCGCCGGGTCGATCCAGTAATAGGTGTTGTTGATGCCGCGCCCAGGCCAGGCTGCCGGCGCTCCGCCCACCCGCCCCCGGCTCGGTGTTGATCAGGAAGCTGAGCCCCCATTTTTGACGCATCCCCGGGAACAGCGCGACGTCGTTCGACGTCGCGGGCACGGCGGAGCGCATCACCTCCACGTCGATGTCGCCGATGTGATTCCGGCCCATCACCTTCACCGTCTCCGGCGCCAGGACGCGCACACCGTCCAGCACGCCGCCGCCGAGCAGCATCCGCAGGAAGCGAAGGTAGTCGGCGGCGGTGGAGTGAAGGCCGCCGCCGCCGGGGAAGAACTCGCGCGGCGGATTGGGATCGAGGCTGATCGGCGCCAGGCCCTCCGGCCCGCGTGCATGGACTGTCGCCAATCTTTCCAGCATGTCCGGACGGACGACGAAGGACGTGTCGCGCATCCCGAGCGGGCCGAACAGTTGCTCCTGAAATACCCGCTCCAGATCTTTGCCGGCCACCGCCTCTACCATGCGCCCGGCCCAGTCGATGCCGATGCCGTATTGCCAGCGCGTTCCCGGATCGGCGGTAAGCGGCGCTTCAAGCGCCGCCAGCTTGCCCGTGCGCGAGGCCGGCAGCCCGGTTTCGCGATGATAGCGCAGCAGGTCGGCGTTCCAGATGTCGTAGCCGAAACCCGATGTGTGGGTCAGCAGCTGGCGCAGCGTAATGGCGCCGCGCGCCGGACGCAGTCTCGGACGGCCGGCCGCATCGAACCCCTCCAGGACTTGTCGATCAGCGAGCCCGGGCGTGACCTCGGCGGCCGGTCGATCAAGATGCAGCTTGCCGGCCTCCACAAGCTGCATGGCGGCAACGGCGGTGACGGCCTTGGTCATCGATGCGATGCGGAACACCGTGGTCAAATCCATCGGCGCCGATTGATCGAGACCCCGATCTCCGAACGCGCCCTCATGGATCACCCGCTCGGCGGTTCCGGCGACCGCTACCACGCCCGGAACCTCGCCCCGCTCCACCGCCGCGCGCAAAACCGCGTCGATCGCCATCGCCGATCTCCCGCCCTCGAAGGGTGACTTTAAGACAGGACCCCGGTCGAAGCGAATGAGCGCCTCAGTCGGGTTCGATCGGCAGCGTTCCCAGAGCAGTCCAGGCGATCGGGGCCCCGCATTTCGCCGCCGCCTCATGCGGCGGCAGCGAATTGTCCCAGTGCACCGCGAGGAAGCGGCGCGCGGTGATGGCGGCGGCGGCGTCGGAAATCAGCCACAGCAGCGGCGCCACCATGACCTCGGGGCGGATCATGCGGGTGCGATCCGCAACCTCGTGATCGAGAATGATGCGCGTATCCGTCATGCCGCCGGGCACCAGCACGTTGACGGTGACGCCGGTGCCGGTGAGGTCGGCGGCCATGACCGCGGCACCCGCCTCCGCCGCAGCCTTGCTGGCGCCGTACAGCATGTAGCCCTCGCGCAGCATGGTGCCGAGACTGGTGGTGACGGTGACGATCCGACCTTTGCCGGCGCGCATCATCGCCGGCGCTACGGCACGAGCCATCAGCAGCGGCGCGGTGGCGTTGACGGCCACAAAGCGCGCCCACTGCTCGGGCGTCACCTCCCAGAACCGGATCGGATTGCGGCGCCGGTCGGCGCGCACGGCGCCCTGCCCGATACCGGCGTTGTTCACCAGAATCTCGATTGGCCCCAGCGCCTGCTGCGCCGCGACAACCGACCGCTCACACTCGCCCGGCTCGGCAAGGTCGGCGCGGATCGGCGCGAACCGGCCGGCCCCTCCGCGCGCGGTTCCGGCCACCTCCTCGAGCCGATCGGGCTCGCGATCGACCCCGGCCACGTCCACCCCGGCGCCCAGCAGCCCGAGGGTGATCGCCCGGCCGATGCCGGAGCCCGCTCCGGTGACGATGGCGACTTGCATGAGGTTACTCCTCGACCGGACCCGTCGCATGGGCGACCACCCACGCGGTGAACTCCTCGTCCTCGATGTAATGGGCGGCCATCTTCAAGGTGATCTCGGCCGCTTCCACCTCCGGCGCTTCCAGTTCCAAACCGTTCAGGGAGAGAAACACGGTCATTGCCCCGAAGGCAGCGCGCTTATTGCCGTCAACGAAGGGATGATTGCGCGCGATGGCGATGGCGTAAAGCGCCGCCAGCTCAGCAATATCAGGCTCTCCGTACGCGGCGCGGTTAAGCGGCCGCGCCAGGGCGCTCTCCGACAACCCTTCGTCACGGATTTCCGCTCGCGCCTCCGAACCGGGCCAGCATCTCGTCGTGGACTGCCAGGATGAGCTTGCGCGCGACCCAAACGGTCACTTTGCAAGTTCTCGTAGGACGTTGTGCCACTTCTTCATCAACCGGCGCGCAACCTCCATTTGCGCCTCGAACTCGGGATCGGCGGTGGAAAGCCGCACGCCGTCCGGGGTGTCGATGACGTGGAGCAAGTCCCCCTTGCCGACGCCGAGCTTGCCGAGCAGCTCCTTCGGCAGGATCACGCCGACGGAGTTTCCGATCTGGGTGAGCTTCAGGGTCAGCATGGCAATGCTCCGGGCGACCCCCCGAAACTAGGAGGCCGATCGACACGTTGCAACCGACGTATTAACGTCCCTAAAGGATAAATCGGCTCAGATCACCCTTCTGCGCCAGCGGCGCCACGCGCTCGGCGACATAGGCCGCATCGACGCGGATCGTCTCGCCGGCGCGGTCGGCGGCGGTGAAGCTGATATCCTCGAGCAGCCGCTCCAGCACCGTATGCAGGCGGCGGGCACCGATATTCTCCACCCGATCGTTGATGTCGGCCGCCAGATCGGCCAACGCGTCCACCGCGTCGTCGGCGAATTCGAGCACCACCCCTTCGGTACCCATCAGCGCCGCATATTGCTTGACCAGCGAATGCTCGGGCTCGGTCAGAATGCGGCGCAGATCGTCGCGCGACAGCGGCGCCAGCTCGACCCGGATCGGCAGCCGCCCCTGCAACTCCGGCAACAGATCGGCGGGCTTGGCGAGGTGAAACGCGCCGGAAGCGATGAACAGCACATGATCGGTCTTCACCGGACCGTATTTGGTGCTGACGGTGGTGCCCTCGATCAGCGGCAACAAGTCGCGCTGCACGCCCTCGCGCGAGACGTCGCCGCCCCGGATCATGCCTTCGCTAGAGCGCGCAATCTTGTCGATCTCGTCGAGAAACACGATGCCGTTGTTCTGCGCGTGGGCGACCGCATCCTTGGCCAGCCGATCGTTGTCGAGCAGCCGGTCGGCCTCCTCGCGCTCCAGCGCCTCGCGGGCGGCGCGCACCGCCATCCGCCGCTGCTGCGGCGGGCGGCCGAACATGCCCTTCATCATCTCGCCCAGGTTGATGACCTGCCCGGGCGGCATCCCCGGCATGTCGAACTGGCCGATCGGCAACCCCGAAGGGGCATCGCTTACCGCGACCTCGATCTCCTTATCCTCAAATTCGCCGTTACGCAGCATGCGGCGGAATTTCGAGCGCGTATCGGCAGCGGCGCCCTCGCCCACGAGCGCGGTGATGAGCCGTTCCTCGGCGGCCAGCTCGGCCTTCGCCTGCACCTCCTTGCGGGAGGCGTCGCGCAGCATCGTCAGGCTGGTCTCCACCAGGTCGCGGACGATGCTTTCCACGTCGCGGCCGACGTAGCCGACCTCGGTGAACTTGGTGGCCTCGACCTTCAGGAACGGTGCCTGCGCCAGGCGCGCCAGCCGGCGCGCGATCTCGGTCTTACCGCATCCGGTGGGCCCGATCATCAGAATGTTCTTGGGCACCACCTCCTCGCGCATCGCCTCGCCGAGCTGCTGGCGCCGCCAGCGGTTGCGCAGCGCCACCGCGACCGCGCGTTTGGCGTCATGTTGGCCGACAATGAAGCGATCAAGCTCGGAGACGATCTCGCGCGGGGAATAGGTGGGAGCTTCCATCTCACAAAGTCTCAACGATGATGTTGTCATTGGTATAGACGCAGATATCGGCGGCGATGCGCATCGCCCGGCGAGCGACCTCCTCGGCCGACAATCCCTCGACGGTTGCCAGTGCGCGCGCTGCGGCCAGCGCATAGTTGCCGCCCGAACCGATGGCGATCACGCCGTCCTCCGGCTCCAGCACGTCGCCGGTGCCGGTGAGGGTGAAGCTGCGGTCGCGGTCGGCGACCGCCATCATCGCCTCCAGCCGGCGCAGGTAGCGGTCGGTACGCCAATCCTTCGCCAACTCGACGCAGGCGCGTTCGAGCTGGCTGGGGAAGCGTTCCAGCTTCGCCTCCAGACGTTCGAGCAGGGTGAATGCGTCGGCGGTGGCGCCGGCAAAGCCGGAGAGGATGGTGCCGCCCGGCCCGATGCGGCGCACCTTGCGCGCATTGCCCTTGATGACCGTCTGGCCGAGGCTGACCTGGCCGTCTCCGGCCATCGCCACATGCCCGTCGCGGCGCACGCACAGGATCGTGGTCCCGTGCCAGCCCACCGGGTCGGGCAGAACGAAAGGTTGTGTCTGCATTTGCGTTCAGATGGTCGGCCGGGCGCCGGTCGGCAAGATACCGCAAAAGCGGGGCTTGACGCGGCGCGCGGATTGGGGGTCATAAAATGCGGTCCGCGTAACGAGACCGGAGGGAACGCAAGCTCATGGCAAGCACTCAGGCGGAATACGCTGCGCGCATCGACCGGCTGCCGACCAGCCGCACCGTCTGGCGGCTGATTACGCTGATTTCGCTCGGCGGCTGCTTCGAGTTCTACGATCTTTTTCTCACCGCTTATGTCGTCCCCGGCATGACCCGGCAGGGGCTGTTCACCGACCAGTCGCTCGGCTGGCTTTCAGCTCTGAAGGCGATCAACACGCCGGGCGCCGGCACCTTCGTCTTCGCGCTGTTCGCCGGCCTGTTCGTCGGCACCATAGCCTTCAGCTGGGTCGCCGATGCTTACGGCCGGCGAGTGATCTTCACTTACTCCCTGCTGTGGTACTCGGTCTCAACCCTGATCATGGCGGCGATGCCCACCGGGTTCTGGATCGACATTTGGCGGTTCATCGCCGGCATCGGCATCGGCGTCGAGTTGGTGACGATCGACTCCTACGTCTCCGAGCTGATTCCCCGCGTCGCGCGCGGGCGCGGCTTTGCGTGGAACCAGTTCGTGACCTTCTGTGCGGTGCCGATCGTGGCGCTGATCGCCTCGCCCTGGCTGCTCGGGCCGGAGCGCTGGCGCTGGGTGGTGGTGATCGGCGCCGCCGGAGCGCTGTTCGTGTGGTGGCTGCGCCAGGGCTTGCCGGAAAGCCCGCGCTGGCTCGCCCGCAAGGGCCGCCTCGCCGAGGCGGAGACGGTGATGAGCCGGATCGAGGCGCAAGTCGCGGCCGAAACCGGACGACCGTTGCCGCCTCCCGGCCCCGCCATCGAGGAGGGGGGGCGCGCGCATTATGGCGAGATATTCGCTCCGGCCTATCGCGGGCGCACGCTGGTGCTGTCGATCTTTCAATTCTTCCAGACCTACGGCTATTACGGCTTCGCCGCCTGGGTGCCGACGTTGCTGATCGCGCAGGGCATCACCATCACCCGCAGCCTGGAATACGCGTTCATCATCGCCGTCGCCAATCCGATCGCGCCGCTGCTCGGCTCCTTGATCGCCGATCGGATCGAGCGGAAGTGGCTGATCGTGCTGGCGGCGCTCGGGATCGCCGTGTTCGGTCTGGTGTTCTCGACGCAGCGGGCCGAGGCATCGTTGATCGTCTTCGGGGTGCTGATCACGCTTTGCAACAACATCCTGTCGTTTGCTTTTCACAACTATCAGTCGGAGCTGTTCCCGACGCGCATCCGCGCCCGCGCCGTGGGTTTCGTCTATTCGTGGAGCCGGTTGTCGGCGGCGCTGTCCGGCCTCGCGATCGCGACCTTCCTGGGGTTGGGGGGAACCACGGCGGTGTTCGCCTTCATCGCCGCCTGCATGGTCATCGTGATGATCGTAATCGGCGGTTTCGGCCCGCGCACGCGGGGCCTGGCGCTGGAGGCGATCTCGCACTGATGGACGCGCGGGCGACGGCGCGTGCATAAGACCCGCCGGACGGAGCCGGCGGAGGGCCACATGGGGCTGAAAATCGCGGTCCAGATGGACCCGATCGAGAGCATCAACATCGACGCCGACTCCACCTTCGCGCTGATGCTGGAAGCGCAGGCGCGCGGTCATTCGCTGTGGCACTATGAGGTGCGCGACATGGCGCTGCGCGAGGGCCGGTCGGGGTCGGGCGGGCGGACGGTGGAGCGGCTGACCGCGCGCGCCCGCCCGGTGACGGTGCGGCGTGCGGCCGGCGCGCACTGGCGCTTCGGCGAGCCCGCGCGCGTCGATCTCGGCGGCTTCGACGTGGTTCTGATGCGCCAGGACCCGCCTTTCGACATGGCCTACATCACCGCCACCCACATGCTGGAACACATCCAGCCCGACGCGCTGGTGGTGAACGACCCGGCGGCGGTGCGCAACGCGCCGGAAAAGATCCTGGTCACGCGCTTTCCCCACCTGATGCCGCCGACCATGATTACCTGGGACATCGAGGCGATCCGCAGCTTTCGCGCCGAGCATCAAGACATCATCGTCAAGCCCCTGTTCGGCAACGGCGGCGCCGGCGTCTTCCGCATCCGCCCCGATGACGAGAATCTGGGCGCGCTACTGGAGATGCACTTCGCCCGCTCGCGCGAGCCGCTGATGTTCCAGCGCTACGAGCCCTCCGTCCGGCAAGGCGACAAGCGTATCATCCTGGTCGATGGCGAGCCGATGGGCGGGGTGAACCGGGTGCCTGCGGCGGGCGAAGCACGATCGAACATGCATGTCGGGGGCCGACCCGAAAAGACGACGCTGACCGCGCGGGAGCGGGAGATTTGCGCCGCTATCGGCCCGGTCTTGCGCGAACAGGGCATGATCTTCGTCGGCATCGACGTGATCGGCGAGTGGCTGACCGAGATCAACGTCACCTCGCCCACCGGCTTGCAGGAGATCGCCCGCTTTGACGGCGTTCACATCGAGCGGGCGATCTGGGACAGTATCGAGGCGAAGGCCCGGCGTTGAACCGGCAGTTCCGAGTGTTTTCTTGGCGGCCGCCGCTGACCGGCCTAAACTTGCGGCTGGGCGCTCGGGAGAAGGCAATGCCAACGCAAGGCAAGTGGCGGCTATCCGGAGACTATTTCGAGAACTGCAACTGCGACGTGTTGTGCCCCTGCCTGGTCTCGCCCGGCGCCCCGTTGACGGCGCGCCCGACCGAAGGGGTGTGCAACGTCGCGCTCGTCTTCCATATCGATACCGGCAGCTACGACACGGTCTCGCTCGACGGGCTCAACGTCGCCGTGCTCGCCCATACGCCGGGCGCGATGGGAGAGGGCAACTGGACGCTCGCCGCCTATATCGACGAGCGCGCCGATGACCGGCAGACGGCGGCGCTGGGCGCTATCTTCGGCGGCGCCGAGGGCGGCCCGATGGCCGCCTTCGCGCCCTTGGTCGGCACGCATCTCGGCGTGAAGAAGGTGCCGATCAACTACACGATCGCGGGCAAGACCCGCTCGGCGGAAATCCCCGGCATCCTGGGCATCGCGGTGGACCCGCTGCCGACCATGCACCAAAGCGGCGAGATTTGGACGGCCGCCGGTCATCCGGTGGCGCCCGACAAGCTCGCGCTCGCCGTGGGCCGCGCCGGCAACACGGTTGCCGATCACGGGATGCGCTGGGACAATTCGGGCAAGAACGGCCACTACGCACCGATCAACTGGTCGAACTAGCGGCGATGGATCGCCGGGGAATCCGCTCGCGGTTCAGCGCAACATCGTCCTCGGCCTGCTCCTGATTCTGGCGGCGGCGGCCTGGGCCTTGCTGGTGCTGCAAGTCACCGCGCCCGAGCCGGGGATGGCGATGAACTCGCCCACCATGGGCCTGCACGCGCCGGTTTTTCTGGCGATCTGGGTGGTCATGATGGTGGCGATGATGTTTCCGACCGCCGCACCGATGATTCTCACCTTTCATCTCGTGCAGGCGGGCAAGCACCGACGTGGCGAGGCGTTTGTTTCCTCGTGGTTGTTCGTGGCCGGCTATCTGCTGGTGTGGACCCTCTCGGGTATTGCCGCCTTCGCGGGCGCGCGCGGCGCCGAGGCCTTGGCGATGCGCGTCACGCTGTCGCCCGCCGCCGCCGCCCGGGTCGGCGGGATCGTCCTCATCGCGGCGGGCGTCTATCAGCTAACGCCGCTGAAGGAGTTATGCCTGTCGAAGTGCCGCACGCCCATCACCTTCATCATGACTTCGTGGCGGGACGGACCGACCGGGGCGATGCGGATGGGATTGCTGCACGGCACGTGGTGCCTCGGCTGTTGCTGGCTACTGTTCGTCATTCTGTTTCCGCTCGGCATCATGAATATCGCCGCGATGGCGGTGGTCACGCTGCTCGTCTTCGCCGAGAAGACTCTGCCGCGCAGCCGCGCGACGACGAGCTGCGTTGCCGCCGCGCTCATCATCTACGGCTCCGCGGTGGTGGCGCTACCGCGAGTCTTGCCGACGTTCACGGCAGGCGACATGACAATGGCAGTGCCGCCGCGATGACCTCGCCGATCAGCCCATCGTGTTGACCGCTTCCGGCGTGATCTCGATCATCAGCCGTTGCTCACCCGGCTGCCGGTTCGGATAGGGCTTGCCCAGGTATTTATGCGACAGCGCCTCGATGTGCTGCTCCGCCCCGTCTTCGGTGGCGCGCGCCACGGTGCCGCGGATCTGGACATAGCGATAAGCGTTATCGGGGTCCATGATCGCCACCGCGACCTTGGCGCCCGGCGTCATGGTGCGCGCCTTCACCCGCCCCTTGGCGGTGTTCACCCGCAGCTTTCCATTCGTGAAGTCGAACCATACCGGCGTGACCTGCGGCGAGCCGTCCGCCATCACGGTGGCGACGTTGGCGAACGCCTTCTTGGTCAGGATGTCGCGGAATTTGTCGGGGATGTCGGTCATGGCTGGCTCCTTCCGTCGGGGGCAGAACGGAACCGACCTTCCGGGGTTCCGCGCTGGCGGCCGCCAGCGTAGCATTACCGGTCATGAACGAAACGCCCGGACCCGAGCGCGGCCTCGCCCGCAACACCGCCAATTACGGCGATCGCGAGTTTGCGCTGTATCTTCGCCGCTCCTTCGCCGCTTCGATGGGGTATTCGCGCACGCTGCTGGAGCGTCCCGTCGTCGGCATCGTCGATACCGGGTCGGGCTACAACAATTGCCACCGGACGATGCCGGAGCTGGTCGAGGCGGTGAAGCGGGGCGTGCTGGCGGCGGGCGGGCTGCCGCTGTCCTTTCCCACCATCTCGTTGTGCGAGCCGTCGCTCTTCCCGACCTCGATGCATTATCGCAATCTCGCCGCGCTCGATACCGAGGCGATGCTGATCGCGCAGCCGATGGACGCCGCCGTGCTGGTGGGCGGCTGCGACAAGACGGTGCCGGCGCAACTCATGGCGGCAGCATCGGCCGACATCCCCTGCGTGCAGCTCGTCACCGGCCCGATGCTGGCGACGCCGTATCAGGGCGAGCGGCTGTCGGCCTGCACCGATTGCCGGCGCTACTGGGCGATGTACCGCGCCGGCAAGGTGTCGGCGGAGCGGATCGACGCCATCGAGGGCAGGCTTGCCACCACCGCCGGCACGTGCGGGGTAATGGGGACCGCCAGCACCATGGCCTGCCTTGCCGCCGCGCTGGGGATGATGCCGCCCGCCCACGCCGCCATCCCCGCCGTGCATGCCGACCGGCTGCGCGCCGCCGAGGCGGCGGGTGCGCAAGCGATGGCGCTGATCGCGCATCCGGTGCGCCCGTCGGCGATCATCACCGAAGCTTCGGTCGAGAATGCATTGCGCGTGCTGCTGGCGCTCGGCGGCTCGACCAACGCGCTGATTCACCTGACCGCCATCGCCGGCCGGCGCGGCATCCGCGTGAACCTCGAACAGCTCAACGCGCTTTCGGACGCGACGCCCGTGCTGGTCGATCTCAAACCCACCGGCGAGGGCTACATGGAGGACTTCCACGCTGCCGGGGGCATGGAGGCGCTGCTGTGGGAGCTGCGCGATCGGCTGCGGCTCGAGGCACGCGACTTCACCGGCGCACCGCTTGGCGAGCGGCTGGTCGAGCCCGGATTCGTCGATCGCCGGTTCATCCGCTCGATCGCCGATCCGGTGTCGGCCGCGGGGGGACTGGTGGCGCTGTTCGGCTCGCTCGCCCCGCGCGGCGCCATCCTCAAGCGGAGCGCCGCCAGCCCGGCGCTGTTCGAGCAGGAGGCGCGGGCGGTGGTTTTCAACGGGCTGGAAGACCTCGGCCGACGGATCGACGATCCGGCACTTGACGTGACCGAGCGCGACGCGCTGGTGCTGAAGAACACCGGGCCGCTAACCGCGGCGGGTATGCCGGAAGCGGGGTATCTGCCGATTCCCAAGAAGCTCGCCGTCGCCGGCGTGAAGGACATGCTGCGCCTCAGCGACTGCCGCATGTCGGGGACCGCTTTCGGGACGATCGTGCTCCATATCACGCCTGAGGCCGCCGCCGGCGGACCGCTGGCGCTGATCGAAACCGGCGACCGGATCCGGCTGTCGGTGCGCGAGCGGCGCTTGGATTTGCTGGTGGATGACGCGACCTTGGCCCGTCGTCGCCGTGACTGGAAGCCGCCCGCAAAGCCGGCCCGGGGCTGGGACCGCATCGTCGCCGAGCAGGTGTTGCAGGCCGATGAGGGATGCGATCTCGCGGTACTACGCGGCTAGACCCCGATAATCCGGCGGACCCTCAGCTCCATCCTGCCGCTACTCGATCGCGCTGACGGACTTGGCGATTTCGCGCAACACGAATTTCTGCACCTTGCCGGTCGAGGTCTTCGGCAACTCGCGGAAAATGTAAGCCTTCGGCACCTTGAAGCCGGCGAGATGCTCGCGGCAGAAGCGCCGCAAGGCCTCGGCGTCGGGGGTGGCGCCCGGCCGCAGTTCGATGAAGGCGCACGGGCTCTCGCCCCAGCGCGGATCGGGCTGTGCTACCACCGCCGCCGCCAGCACGTCGGGGTGACGATAGAGCACGTCCTCCACCTCCAGCGAGGAGATGTTCTCGCCGCCGGAGATGATGATGTCCTTCGAGCGATCGCGGATCTTCACGTAGCCGTCGGGCTGCGTCACCGCCAGATCGCCGGTATGGAACCACCCGCCGGCGAATGCTTCGGCGGTCGCCGTCGGGTTTGCCAGGTAGCCCTTCATGGTGATGTTGCCGCGGAACATGATCTCGCCCATCGTCTCGCCGTCGGCCGGGACCGGGCGCATCGTCTCGGCATCCAGAACGACCATCGCCTCCTGCATCGGCACCCGCACGCCCTGGCGACCGTTGCGCTCGGCGCGCTCGGGCAGCGGCAGCTCCTTCCATTCCGGGTGCTTGGCGCAGAGCGCGGCGGGGCCGTAGGTCTCGGTGAGGCCATAGACATGCGTAAGCTCGATGCCGGCGCGCTCGGCGCCCTCGATCACCGCAGCCGGCGGCGCCGCAGCGGCAATCTGGCCGCGGATGCGATGCGTAACCCCCGCGCGCAGGTCGGGATCGGCGTTGATGATGGTGGAATAGACGATCGGCGCGCCGCAGAGATGGGTTACGCCGTGCTCGCGCAGCGCCGCCCAGATCGGCGCCGCCTCCACCCGCCGCAAGCAGACATTGGTGCCCGCTCGCTCGGCGATGGACCACGGGAAACACCAGCCGTTGCAATGGAACATGGGCAGCGTCCAGAGATAGACCGGATACTGCGCCATGTTCCAGTTGATGATGTTACTGACGGCGTTCAGATAGGCGCCGCGGTAGTGATACACGACGCCCTTGGGGTGGCCGGTCGTGCCGGAGGTGTAGTTCAGCGCGATCGCATCCCATTCGTCCGGCGGGTTGGCCCACGGATAATCGGGATCGCCGGTCTCCAGCAGCGCCTCATAGCGCATTTCGCCGAGCAGGGCGCCGCCGGGGGCGGCCGGATCGTCCACATCGATCACCAGCGGCCGCTCTTCCAAGCGCGCCAGCGCCGCGGCGACGGTGGGGGAGAACTCGCGGTCGGTGATCAGCGCACGCGCCCCGCCATGGCGCAGCATGAAGGCGATCGTCTCGGCATCGAGCCGCGTGTTCAGCGTGTTGAGAACCGCACCCAGCATCGGGATTCCGAAATGCGCCTCGATCATCGGCGGCGTGTTGGGCAGCATCACCGCAACCGTCTCGCCGCGCCCGATCCCGCGCCGTTCGAGGGCGGAGGCGAGGCGGCGGCAGCGCGCATAGGTCTCGGCCCAGGTGAACCGCAGCGGGCCGTGGATCACCGCGATCCGGTCGGGATAGATGGCGGCGGCGCGTTCGAGGAACGTGACCGGGTTCAGCGGCGTAAAATTCGCCGCGTTGCGGTCGAGGCCGCGCATATAGGCCGGGTTGGCTGGCATGGACGCCTCCGTTTCGGCCAAGCTAGCGAAGCGGGGGACCGGAGGGAACCGGGACTGATCACGACGATCGGATGCACGGTGTCGTCGCCGGGCAGCGCCGCGACCGTGACCTCGTCAGGCGGCCAGAACCTCCGACACCTTGCGCGCGAGCTGCTCGCGCGGGAACGGCTTACCGATGAGCTGCACGCCGTCATCGAGGCGACCGTGATGGACGATCGCGTTTTCGGTGTAGCCGGACATGAACAGCACGCGCAGCGCCGGGCGTATCTCGGCCAGCCGGCGGGCCACCTCGCTGCCCTTCATGCCGCCGGGCAGCACGATATCGGCGAGCAGCAGGTCTACCTTGGCGCCGACTTCCCCGAACAGGCGCAGCGCCTCGGTGCCGTCGGCAGCCTCCAGGACCTTGTAACCGAGGTCGCGAAGAATGGAAGCCGCCACTTCGCGAACCGCCGGCTCGTCCTCCACCACCAGCACGGTGGCGGAGCCGCGCGGCAGGTCCAATGGCGCCTCGGCACGATGTGGCGCCGGGAGCGCGACGCCCATCGCCCGCGGCAGATACAGCCGCACCGTCGTGCCCTCGCCGGGCTCGGAATAGATATTGATGTGGCCGCCCGACTGCTTGGCGAAACCGAACACCATGGGCAGCCCGAGCCCGGTCCCCTGGCCCGGATCCTTGGTGGTGAAGAAGGGCTCGAAGGCCCTGGCCAGCACATCCGGCGTCATGCCGGTTCCGGTGTCGGAGACGGCGAGCATCACATAGTCGCCCGGCGCCACCTCGTGATGGCGATCCGCATACGCCTCGTCGAGCACCTTGTTCGCCAGCTCGATGGTGAGCCGGCCGCCGCCCGGCATGGCATCGCGGGCGTTCAGCGCGAGGTTCAGCAGCGCGCTCTCCACCTGGGCGACATCGGCCATGGCCGCCCACAGACCGGCGGCATCCACCGACCGCACCTCGATATGCTCGCCCAGCGTTCGGCGCAGCAGATTTACCATGTCGGGCAGCAGCGCCGAGAGGTCGAGCGGGGCGGGGGTGAGCGGCTGGCGTCGGGCGAACGCCAGTAGCTGCTGCGTCAGCGCCGCGCCCCGCTTAGCCCCCCATATGGCGCGTTCGATACGCGGCAGCACCGGACTCGCCGCTTCCAGCCGCGGTCGGGCGAGCTCGAGATTGCCCAAAACAACGGCAAGCAGGTTATTGAAATCGTGAGCGATGCCGCCGGTGAGCTGGCCCATGGCCTGGAGCCGCTGGGCGTCGCGCGTGGTCGCCTCGGCGCGGACTCGCTCGGTGATGTCGGCGACGGTAAGGACGAAGCCGCCATTCGGCATGAGCGTGCGACGCAGCTCGAAGCTGCGCCCGTCGCCGGCGCGCGTGCGCCCGTAAACCACCGGCTCGCCCTGCGAGCCGGCCGCCCCGACCATGGCGGATCTGGTCGTCCGTCTCCAAAATCAGGCCGCTCCCCGGTGCCGCGGCCTGCTCCACCAGCGCCTCGTAAGGCGTGCCCGCGCGCATCATCGGCGGCGGCAGGTTCAGCAGGACGGGAAAGGAGTAATTCCAGCGAACAAGTCGGTGGTCGGCGCCGAACACGCCGATGCCCTGGCTGATGCTGTCGGTGATCGCACGCAACTGCCGCGCCAAGCCGCGCTGCTCGGCCTCGGAGCGCAGAAGCTGCCCGCGCGCGCGGTCGAGCCACCGTGCCGCCAGCGCCAGCAGCGCCAACGCCAACACGGCCGCGCCCAGAGCGAGCCACCGAGTGATGAATTCCACATGGTCAAGCGCTTGCTGACGCGACCGAAGAAGACGGTCCTCCTCCCCAAGGAGGCCGGAAAAGGCCGTCTCGATATCGGCCATCAGTCGTTGCCCGAGATCGGTTTGAACGATTGCCAGCGCAGACTGCGGTCCGGAATCCCTGTAAAGCTGAATGGATTGCGCCAGCACCTGTAGCTTGCGATCGATCAGCGCTCCGAACTCTCCGGAGGCGATTCTGCTGCACCGGGTTGTCGGCGGTCAACCGGCCGAGGTCGCCCTGCAGGGCGCGCGATTTTCCCGAGGGCGGCGCGGTAGGGATCGAGGTAGTTCTCCTTGCCGGTGAGCAGATACCCGCGCTGGCCGCTCTCCGCCTGCCTCCAGAGCGACCTGCAGATCCTTGGTGACGGCGATCACCTGATAGCTGTGGCGAACCCAAACCCGCGCCTCTCCGGTTCGGCTGAACTGGAACCAGACCAGGACCCCGATCGCCGCCAGCAACATCAAGATGGCGGCGAGAGAGAGTGCATTAGCCTTTTCCGTCAGGCTTTTGGACAAGGTTCCTCACTTGTTGGTTCATGTCCGGCTGCGGATCGCAGGCGAAAAATCCCCCATAGGAAAGCCTGATTTAAACCCAATAGCAATGATTCCGTGCGTCATATCCGGATTAATTTCACCTTCCGTCCGTCCGCCCCCAGGGCCACCCGCCCGGCGCGCAGCGCCAGCGCGTCCTCGCCGAACACCGATCGCCGCCAGCCATGCAGGGCCGGCGCGTCCTCGTCGCCGCCCAGCGCCAGCGTCTCCACGTCCTCGCCGCTCGCCACCAGGCGGGCCGCCACATGGTTCTCCTCCGCCTTGGCGGCGAGCAGGACCTTCAGCAACGCCACCAGGGCCGGGGACGGCCGCGTCTCGCGCGGCCGTGCCGCCTCGGGCAAGTCCCGCTCCGGCAACGCCCGCGCCTCGGCGACGGCGGCGAGCAGCGAGGCGCCGATCCGCGCCTCGGCGAAGCCGCGGGTGATCCCCCGCGCGCGCGCCAGCGCCTCGGCATCGGCCGGCGCGGTGGCCGCAATCTCCATCAGCGTCTCGTCCTTGACCAGCCGCTGGCGCGGGATGTTGGCGCGCTGCGCCTCGCGCTCCCGCCAGGCGGCGAGGGCGCGCAGGGTGCCGAGAAGGCGGCGGTTGGAGCTGCGCGGACGCAGCCGCTCCCACGCCGTCTCCGGGTCGACGCGATAGGTCTCGGGGTCGGCGAAGGCGGCCATCTCCTCGGCCACCCATTCGAGCCGGCCCTCCGCCTCCAGCCGCGCGCGCAGCTTCTCGTAAACCAACCGCAGCCAGGTCACGTCGGCGGCGGCGTAGTTGATCTGCGCCGCCGACAGCGGCCGCGCCGACCAGTCGCTGAAGCGATGCGCCTTGTCGATGTGCCCGCCGGCCAGCGAGGCAACCAGCGCGTCGTAGGCGATCTGATCGCCGAAGCCGGCGACCATGGCGGCAATCTGGGTGTCGAACACCGGCGTCGGCACGACGCCGAACTTCAGGACGAAGATTTCAATGTCCTGCCGCCCCGCGTGGAAGACCTTCAGGATCGCCGGATCGGCCAGCAGCCGCCCGAGCGGCGCCAAATCGAGCTCCGGCGCTTCGGCGTCGATCACCGCCACCTCGCGCGCGCCGGCAAGCTGGATCACGCAAAGCTCCGGCCAGTAGGTCCGCTCGCGCATGAACTCGGTATCGACGGTGACGAATGTCTCGCTCGCCAGCCGCCGCACAGAGCGATTCCAGTGCATCGGTGGTGGCGATCAGCGCGGGCGGCGGAAAATCGGGGCGGGGGAGCCGGATCATGACGATCTCTATACGCGGCGGCGGGCGGCCCTCAAAATGCGCGCCGGCCTTGACTTGGCGCGCTGGCCGGGGCTTGTGTGCCGCCCTCCCGGCCGGCCGGACCTCAGCCATGCACGCCTATCGCACCCACACCTGCGGCGCGCTCCGTGCCGCCGACGCCGGGAAGACGGCCCGGCTCTCCGGCTGGGTCCATTCGAAGCGCGATCATGGCGGCCTGCTGTTTCTCGACCTTCGCGACCATTACGGCCTGACGCAATGCGTCTTTCCGGCCGGCAGCCCGGCCTTCGGCGCCGCCGATGCGGCGCGCCCCGAGAGCGTGGTGACGGTCAGCGGTGAGGTGGTGCCCCGCGAGCCGGGGACCGTCAATCCGCGCCTGCCGACGGGTGAGATCGAGCTGCTGGCGGGCGAGCTGGTGATGCAATCGGCGGCCGAGACCCTGCCGATCCAGGTCGCCGGCGAGGAGAAGTTTCCGGAGGATTTGCGCCTGAAATTTCGCTTCCTGGACCTCCGCCGCGACAAGCTGCACCGCAACATGATGCTGCGCGCGCGGGTGATCGCCTCGATCCGCCGTCGCATGATCGAAGCCGGGTTCACCGAGTTCCAGACCCCGATCCTGACCGCCACCAGCCCGGAGGGCGCGCGCGACTTTCTGGTGCCGTCGCGCCTCCATCCGGGCACTTTCTACGCGCTGCCGCAGGCGCCGCAGCAGTTCAAGCAATTGCTGATGGTCGCCGGCTTCGATCGGTATTTCCAGATCGCCCCGTGTTTTCGCGATGAGGCGAGCCGGGCCGATCGGAGCCCCGGCGAATTTTATCAGCTTGATTTCGAGATGAGCTTCGTCACCCGAGACGACGTGTTCAACACCATCGAACCGGTGATCGGCGGCGTGTTCGAGGAATTCTCCGAGGGCCGCGCCGTCTCGGCGGTGCCGTTCGTGCGCATTCCCCATGCGGCGGCGCTGCTCGAGTTCGGAACCGACAAGCCCGACCTGCGCAATCCGATCCGCATCCGCGACGTCACCGCCGCCTTCGCCGGGTCGGGCTTCGGCCTGTTCGCCCGGATCGCCGCCTCCGGCGGGGTGGTGCGGGCGATTCCGGCACCGGGAGCGGGGGCGAGCCCGCGCAGCTTCTTCGATAAGCTGAACGAATGGGCGCGCGAGCAGGGGGCGGGCGGCCTCGGCTACATCAGCTTCGACGCCGACGGACCGAAAGGGCCGATTGCGCGCAACCTCGAACCCGACCGCGCCGAGGCCATTCGCGCCGCCTGCGGTGTGGGCGCCGGGGACGCGGTGTTCTTCGCCGCGGGCAAAGCCGATGAAGCGGCGAAATTCGCCGGCGTCGTGCGCGTCCGGCTGGGGCAGGATCTCGGCACTCGACCGAATCGGGCGCGTTCCGCTTCTGCTGGATCACCGATTTTCCGATGTACGAGGTCAACGAGGAGACCGGCCGGATCGACTTCAGCCACAACCCGTTCAGCATGCCGCAAGGCGGGATCGAGGCGCTGCGCACGCAAGACCCGCTCACCATCAAGGCCGATCAGTACGACATCGTCTGCAACGGCGTCGAGCTGTCGTCGGGTGCGATCCGCAATCACCGCCCCGATATCATGCTGGAGGCATTCGCCATCGCCGGATATTCGGCGGCGGAGGTGGAGGCGCAGTTCGGCGGCATGTTGAACGCCTTCCGCTACGGCGCGCCGCCGCATGGCGGCTCCGCTCCGGGCATCGACCGCATGATAATGCTGTTGGCCGAGGAGCCCAACATCCGCGAGGTGATCCCGTTTCCGCTGAACCAGCAGGGCCAGGACCTGATGATGGGCGCCCCGGCCCCGGTTCCGCCGGCGCGGCTCCGCGAGTTGTCGCTGCGGATCGACATCCCGCCCAAGTCGAAGGCGTCCTGACGCCTCCCGTCTCGTTCGCCATCGTCGGAGCGCTCATGCGCCGTATCATCGTGCTGGTCGGTTTCCTTCTCGCCGCGCCGAGCTTGGCGGGTGCCGCGGTGCCGCTGGCGGCGCACCGGGCGATCTATGCGATGACGCTCGACCACGCGCGGGGCAACGTTATCGCGGCGCACGGCACCATGGGCTACGAGGTCATCGATGCCTGCGACGCCTGGGCGGTGCGCCAGCGGCTCGATATGCGGATCACCAACACCGACGGGCAGACGATTGAGATGATTTCCGATTACGCGACCTGGGAATCCAAGGACGAGCGCCGTATGCGCTTTCACATGAAGCAGACCACCGATGAGGCGGTGACGAGCCAGACCGACGGCGAGGCGAGCCTGGAGCCCAATGGCGGGCCGGGCATGGCGCGTTATACCACGCCGCGTCGGATGAGCATCAAGCTGCCGCCCGGCACTTTGTTTCCGATGGCGCACACGGCGGCGATCCTGCGCGCCGCGGCCGAGGGGCGGCGGTTCCTGAACGTGCCGCTGTTCGACGGCACCTCGGAGACCGGCGCCGAGGACAGCGCCGTCGTCATCACCGGCCACGATAAGCCCGGCCCGACGCGTTGGCCGGCCTTGGCACGCCTGCCCAGCTACTTCGTCCACATCGCCTTCTACGACGCCGGGGCCACCGACATGCTTCCCGATTACGCGGTGGGAATGCGGTATTGGGAGAACGGCGTCGGCGACGACATGACGATGGATTTCGGCGACTTCGCCATGCACGCCGCGATGACCGAGTTCGCCCCGCAGCCGCGCCGCTGCTGAGCGGGAGGAGTCGCGATTTTGCTCGGTATTACACCAAGAGGCGAATGCCTGGACGTCCTTCGTCATCGCGAGCCGCCGCTTGCGGCGGCGTGGCGATCCAGGCGAGCAGGGACCGTGCCCGTGGGCCTGGATCGCTTCGCCTTCGGCTCGCAATGACGGTGCCTCGACAAGCGGTCGGAGCAACGGGCGGCTGGTATTACACCAAGAGGCGAATGCGTGGACGTCCTCGTCACATCCCGCTCAAACGGGACGCCAACACTCTAACCCGGGTTCAAGAGACAATTGCGAGGAGCAAAGCGACGAAGCAATCCAGGCACATAGCACCGTGCGGTGGGCCTGGATTGCTTCGCTCCGCTCGCAATGACGGCGAAGCGGTCAGCGCAAATGCGCGTGGTATTACCCGAACAGCGCCTCGACATCGGCCTCGGTGAGCGGCGGTGCGGCGCCGGCGCCGTCGCCCAGAATGCCGGCGACCAGCGCGCGTTTGCGCGACTTCAGCGCCTCCATCTTTTCCTCGATGGAGTCCGTCGTCACCAGCCGATGCACGAACACGGGCTTATCCTGTCCGATCCGGTGGGCGCGGTCGGTCGCCTGATTTTCGACCGCCGGATTCCACCATGGATCGTAGTGGATCACGGTGTCGGCGGCGGTGAGATTGAGCCCGGTGCCGCCGGCTTTCAGGCTGAGCAGGAACAACGGCACCTCGCCGCCTTGGAAGCGCGCGATCGGCGCCTGCCGGTCCTTGGTGTCGCCGGTCAGCTGCACGTAACCGATCTTCGCCTCGCTGAGCCGCGCCTCGATCAGCGCCAGCATCGAGGTGAACTGCGAGAACACCAGCACGCGGCGGCCCTCCGACAGCAGCACCTCCAGCAATTCCATCAGCCGGTCCAGCTTGGCGCTCCCGGCCTTGGCGTGCTTCACCGCTTCCAGCTTGAGCAGCCGCGGGTCGCAACAGGCTTGGCGCATCTTCAGCAGCGCATCGAGAATAACGATCCCCGACTGCGCCAGCCCGCGCGCCGCGATCGCCTCGCGGACCCGCTTGTGCATCGCCAGCCGCACGCTCTCGTAAATCGTGCGCTGACCCGGTTCGAGCTCCACCGGCTCCACCATCTCGGTCTTCGCCGGCAGGTCGGCCGCCACTTGCTCCTTGGTCCGACGCAGCACGAAGGGGCGGATGCGTGCCGCCAAATGGGCGCGCTTCGCCTCGTCGCCGCGCTTCTCGATCGGCTGGCGCCAGCGGCGGCGGAACTCCTCGCGCGAGCCGAGAAAGCCGGTGGCCGCGAAATTGAATAGCGACCACAGCTCGCCCAGGTGGTTCTCGAGCGGCGTGCCGGAAAGGCAAATGCGTTGGTTGGCCTTCAGTTGCACGGCGAGCCTTGTGGTCTCCGCGGCCGGGTTCTTGATCGCCTGCGCCTCGTCCAGCACGACGATGTGCCACTCGTGCGCGGTCAGCACCTCGGCGTCGCGCGCCAGCAGCTTGTAGGTGGTGATGACGGCGTCGTGCGCCGTGATCTCGTCGAAGCGCTGCTTGCGCGCGAGTCCGTGCAGCGGCAGCACACGCATCCCGGGCGCGAAGCGCGCGATTTCGTGCGACCAATTGGGCACCAGGCTGGTCGGGCAGACGATCAGAGCGGGGCAATCGAGCCGGCCCTCGGCCTTCTCGATGGCGATATGCGCCAGCGCCTGAACCGTCTTGCCCAGCCCCATGTCGTCGGCGAGCACGCCGCCCAGCCCGGCCTCGCGCAGCAATTGCAGCCAGCCGACCCCGTGTGCCTGATAGGGGCGGAGCGTTGCCGCGAAGCCGGCGGGGACGGTGGCGGGAACAATGGTCCCGCCGGCCTCGCGCAGGCGCCGGCCGAGCGTGCGCAGGGCCTCGCCGCCTTGCCAGGCGAGGTCCGGGGCGGCCTGCTCCAGCGCCGCCAGATCGGCCGCATCGTGACGGGTGAACCGGACCTTGCCTTCGCCCGGCATCCCGCCGGCGCGGGCGAACAGCTCGATCAACGCCAGCAGGATCGGGCGCAGGCGCCCCACCGTCAGCACCAGTACGCGGCCGCCGTCCAGCGGCAACGGCAGCGGCAAATGATCCTCGGCGGCGGTGAGTTGGCCGGCGAAATCGTTCCCTGCTCGGCCGAGCAGCGCGAGAATGGGCGCGACCAGGTCCACCCGCTCGCCGTCCACCATCACGCCGAGCTGCAACTCCAGCCAGTCGATACCGGATCCCTCGGAGAGCTCGGCGCGCACATCCTCGTCGTCGGGAACCTCGACCCGGATCGGGAAATCGGGGGCAATCTCGATCTCCCAACCCGCCTCGCGCAACGTCGGAACACCGGCGATCAGGAACATCAGCCAGGCCGATCCGTCCAGATCGTCGAGCAGCAGGTCGCGGCGGTTCGGGTGGTTGTAGATGCCCGGCCGGGCGCGTTCGAGTGCCGTGAATCCGAGTTCGTCGAGGTATTTCCAGCAACGCCGCTCGGTCTTGTCATTGCGTTTGATCGTGAAGAGCCGACCCTCGCGCACGAACACCTCGGCGCGGACTTCGTTGGCGATCAGCACCGGCCCGTAGCGGAACGACAACCGTGCCACCGGCGTCTCGACGCCGCGACTGTCGGCGCGCCACGCATAGGGCTCGGGGATGCGCGCCGTGAACAGCCGCAAATGCGGCGTCGGCCGGGTGCTGATGATTTGGGGCGGGTCCAGGAGAGCGGGGGCGGGCAGGGCGTGCGCGCCGAGGCGCTTCTGCATCTCGGCCCGCACCCGCGCCACTTGCGAAGCCGCCACCGCAGGGGCGGCGAGCAGAGCGCGGCTGACCGCGTCGGGAAGCTCGAGCGTGAGCGCGCCGAGGCTTGCCGAGTTGGGATCGAAGTAGCAGGGCGCGGGCGCGCGCATCGCCAGGACGCCGTCGGCCTCCACGATCGGCGCCTGCGATCCGTCTTCGCCCAGCCGCCAGGCAAGGCGACCCGGCCGGGGTGGCCCGTGACCGACGAGCGGGCCGTCAACGCCGCCCCAGCGAGCCCGCCCGGCAGCGAGCAGGCGGCCGATCCAGCCGGTGTCGGCGTTCGCGCCGCGGTGCAGCCATTGCAGCAGCTGCCGGTCGGACGGACGCAGGTAGCGCGGCTGCTCCGGATTGGCGATCTGATGCAGCTGGTAGGGGCGCGCGGAGCCGGCGTTGAGTTCGTCGTCGCGGGTCAGACCCACCACCATCGGCGTGATCGTCAGCCGGTCGGCGGCGCCGCCGAGGACATAGATGATCCGGTTGCGGACGGTCGGCGGGTAGTCCTCGTTGTCGCCGGCCGCGTCCTCCATTGCGCCCAGCCAAGCGGCGATGGCCGACGGCAGCGGTTCCTCGCGCGCCGGCGTCGAAGCGGATACCTCGCCTTCGTCACGGCGCGGCCCGAAGCCGCGCACCATGCGGCACACCGTGATCAGCGCCGCGGCGACGTGCTTGCAGTTGCTGCCGACCGGACAAGAGCAGGAGCCCTCGACCAGGACCAAGCCGCGCGGCGAGGCCCGCAACGTGATGCGCTGGCGATAGGGCTGCGGCTGCGAGCCCCTGGTCTCCGCCTCCACCAGGGTGCCGTCGGCGGTGTGGCGGGTGACGGTGCAACGGTGGCGATCGGCGTATTCGCGGCCGCGCATGAACGGGCCGCGGGAGGTGGCGCGGAGGATGTCCGCATCGGTCAGCCGGAGAACCGAATCGGCCGGGGCGATCGCGTTCATGAACGGCACGCTAAGCCTCGTCCCGAGTCGGGCAAACGCGTCAATTGGCGCCGCGCACCGCCTCGCAGACGGCCCGCGTCACCTCTCGCGTTGTGGCCTTGCCGCCGAGGTCGGGCGTGAAGACGCCGTCGGCGCAGACCCGTTCCACGGCGCGCATCAGCAAGTCGGCCGCCGGCTTCTCGCCCAAGTGATCGAGCATCATCGCCGCCGTCCAGAAGCTGCCGACGGGGTTGGCGATACCCTTGCCGGCGATGTCGAAGGCCGAGCCGTGGATCGGCTCGAACATCGACGGATTGCGCCGCTCGGGATCGATGTTGCCGGTGGGCGCGATGCCGAGCGACCCGGCCAGCGCGGCGGCGAGGTCGGACAGGATGTCGGCATGCAGGTTGGTCGCCACGACGGTGTCGAGGGAGCGCGGCTTGCGGACCATGCGCATGGTCATCGCGTCCACCAGTTCCTTGTCCATGGTCACGTCCGGATAGTCGCGCGCGACCAGTGCGGCGATCTCGTCCCAGAACACCATCCCGTGCCGCTGCGCGTTCGATTTCGTAACAACCGTGAGCAGCCGGCGCGGGCGGGAGCGGGCGATGTCGAAAGCGTAGCGCATGATCCGCTCGACGCCGCGTCGGGTGAAGATCGCCGTCTCGGTCGCGACCTCTTCGGGCAGCCCGCGATGCGTCCGCCCGCCCTGGCCCGCGTATTCGCCTTCGCTGTTCTCGCGCACGATGACCCAATCGAGGTCGCCCTGGCCGACATCGCGCAGCGGCGAGACGACGCCGGAGAGGAGGCGCACGGGGCGGACATTCGCGTATTGGTCAAAGCCCTGGCAGATCTGCAACCGCAGGCCCCATAACGTGACATGGTCGGGGATCGCGGGATCGCCGACGGCGCCGAAATAGATGGCGTCGGCGGTGCGCAGCCACGCCAGTCCGTCCGGCGGCATCATGACGCCATGCTTGCGATACCAGTCGGAGCCCCAGGCATAGCGATCGACGGCAAGCGAAAAGCCGCATCGCGCCGCCACGGCATCGAGGACTTCGAGGCCGGCGTCGATGACCTCGGGGCCGATGCCGTCGGCGGGAATGGCGGCGATCCGGTGCGTGGGCATGGGGATTTATAGTCCTTTGTCACCGGGCGTGCCAGGCGGCACCCGCTACGCCTCGGCTCCCAAGCTTCGCTCAACCATCTCTCGCGTGTTCTTGGACAAGCCCGCCGCCACGGCGATCCGTTGCAGCTCGGCGCGCATGAGGGCGCCGCGCGGTGCATCGACGCGCCGCCATTGGCCGAGCGGCGCGGAGATGCGGGCCGCCACCTGCGGGTTCATCGGGTCGAGCGCCAAGATGATATCGGCGAGGAAGCGGTAGCCTTCACCCGAGGCGCCGTGGAAGCGAACCTGGTTGGCGGCGAAGCTCGCGACCAGCGCGCGCACGCGGTTGGGGTTGCGAAGGTCGAAATCGGCGTGCGTCGATAGCGCGCGCACCGTCGCCGCGGTGTCGGCGAGCGGCGACATCGCCTGCATCGCGAACCATTTGTCGAGCACCAGCGGATCGCGGCGCCAGGCGTCGTAGAACGACGCCAGAGCGGCTTGGCGCTCCGGGCAGTCGATCGCACTCAACACTGCCAGCGCGGCCAGCGTATCGGTCATGTTGGTGCCCCGATCGAATTGCGCCTTGGCGCGGCGCACCCCTTCGGCGCCGCCATCCGCCGCCAGATAGGCGAGGCAGGCGTTGCGCAGCGCCCGACGGCCGATCGCCGGGCCGTCGATGGTGTATGGGCCGGGATCGGTCATGCGCTCGCAGGTCTCCGCCAAGCGCGCGCGCAGGGCCGTGCCGATGGCAATCCGGGCGGCCTGACGCGCGGCGTGGATGGCATCCACATCCGCCACCTCCATCTGGTCAAACAGGAAGGCCTCCGAGGGCAGGCTCAAGGCTTCGGCGGCGAAAGCCGGGTCCTCGTCGGCGCGATCAAGGGTGGCCGCCGCCATCGCCATGAGGCCGTCGCAGGCGCCGCCGGACAACAGCACGCCGGTTGCGTATTGCTGACCCGAATCCCAGCGCACGAACGGATCAGCGTCATGCGCGGCGAGAAACCGGAGCCGTTCGGCCGACAGGCCGTGCAGGCGCACCGGCGCCGAGAAGCCGCGCGGCAGCGAGGGCACCGGGGGCGGAACGTCCTCGAAGACGAATTCCGCCGACGCTTCGGTCAGGCGCAGGAGCCGGCTCTCGATCTCACGCCCGCTGGCATCGAGCAGCCCCACGGCGACGGGGATAACCAGCGGCGCCTTCTCGGGCTGATCCGGGGTGGGCGCGGTGCGCTGTTCGAGCCGCAGGCGATAGCGCCGCGCTTCCGCCTCGTAATGCTCGGAGACGGTAAGCTCGGGTGTTCCCGCCTGATGGTACCAGCGCCGGAACTGACCCAGATCCTCGCCCGAGGCGTCCTCCATGCAGCGCACGAATTCCTCGATCGTCACCGCCTGGTTGTCGTGGCGCCGGAAATAGAGGTCCATGCCGCGCCGGAATGCCTCGCGACCGATCAGGGTCGCCATCATGCGGATCACCTCGGCGCCCTTGTTATAGACCGTCGCGGTGTAGAAATTGTCGATCGCGCGGTAGTGGTCGGGCTGGACCGGGTGGGCGAGCGGGCCGGCATCCTCGCGGAACTGCCCGGCGCGCAGCGCGCGCACGTCGGCGATGCGCTTCACCGCGGCGCTGCCCTGATCCATGGTGAATTCCTGATCGCGATAGACCGTAAGCCCTTCCTTCAAGCTGAGCTGGAACCAGTCGCGGCAGGTGACGCGATTGCCGGTCCAGTTGTGGAAATACTCGTGCGCGATCACGGTCTCGATGCCCTGATAGTCGCCGTCGGTCGCCGTCTCCGGCCGCGCCAGCACGTATTTGGTGTTGAAGACGTTCAGCCCCTTGTTCTCCATCGCCCCCATGTTGAAGTCCGATACGGCGGCGATGTTGAACACGTCGAGGTCGTATTCCAGGCCGAACACCTCCTCGTCCCACGCCATCGCCTTCTTCAGCGATCGCATCGCATGCTCGCAGCTCGCCTCGTCGCCGCGGCGGACCCAGATGCCGAGCCCGACGTCGCGCCCCGATCCGGTGGTGAAGCGGTCGCGCACGGCGACCAGATCGCCGGCGACCAGCGCGAACAGATAGCAGGGCTTGGGATGCGGGTCGGTCCAGGTGATGCCGTGTCGGCCATCGGGCAAAGTCGTCATCGCGCCCGGATTGCCGTTCGACAGCATGACCGGGCACGTCGTCCGATCGGCGGTGATGGTGACGGTAAAGCGCGTCATTACATCGGGCCGATCGGGAAACCAGGTGATGCGACGGAAACCCTCGGCTTCGCATTGCGTGAAGAAGGCGCCGTTCGAGAGATAGAGGCCCGACAGCTCGGTGTTGCCGCGCGGATTGATGGTGGTGTCGATTTCGAGCGTGAATGCATCCGGGGCGTCGGCGATGCTCAGGCTCTCCGGCGTCAGCTCATAGCGGTTGGCGCCCTGCGCCTCGCCGTCGATCGCGATGCGCTCGATCGGCTGTCCGGCGCCGTCGAGGCGCAGCGGGCCGGAGCCGGCCGGATTGCGCCGCACCGCAAGGCGCGAACGGACGCGCGTCGCCGTCTCGTGCAGCTCGAAAGCCAGCTCGACATGCTCGATCAGAAAGGCGGGCGGGCGATAATCGGCGAGCCGGACTTCGGCGGCAGTGTCGGGCATCGAAACCTCCGGGAGAGCAGGGTCGCGCTGTCGCGATGACGGGGGATTTTATAGCGCGGCGACGGGGGCGGCCGCTAACCTGAACCCCGGAGGTGGCGATGGGCCGTGAGTTCACCGATTGGATTCCCTTGTCCGACGGCACGCGGCTCTCGGCGCGTATTTGGTTGCCGGACGGTCCGCCGGCGCCGGCCATCCTGGAATATCTTCCCTATCATCATCGCGACGGCACCAGAGAGCGCGACGCCCTCACCTATCCCTGGTTCGCCGCGCGCGGTTATGCCGGCGTCCGGGTCGATATCAGGGGCAGCGGCGAGTCCGGCGGGTTGCTGAGCGACGAATACGCGCAGCAGGAGCAGGACGACGGGCTGGAGGTGATCGCCTGGATCGCGCGTCAGCCCTGGTGCTCGGGCGCCGTCGGCATGATGGGAATCTCGTGGGGCGGCTTCAATGCGCTGCAACTCGCCGCATGCCGCCCGCCGGCGCTGCGGGCGATCATCACCGTCTGCTCGACCGACGATCGCTATGCCGACGACGTGCACTACATGGGCGGCGCCGTTCTGACCTCGAACTTCGGCTGGGCCAGCGTGCTCACGTCGATCCTCGCCCATCCCCCCGATCCGGCGGTGGTGGGCGAGGCGTGGCGCGAGATGTGGCGGCTGCGGCTGGCGACGATGCCGCTGTTCGTCGCACCCTGGCTCCGTCATTCGGCTCGCGACGCCTATTGGCGACATGGTTCGGTTTGCGAGGACTGGGAGGCGATCCGGATCCCGGTGTTCGCGATCGGCGGCTGGACCGACGCCTACACCAACGCCATTCCCCGCATGCTCGCCGGCCTCGGCGTGCCGCGGCAGGCGCTGATCGGGCCGTGGGCGCACAAATACCCGCACATCGGCGTTCCCGGTCCCGCCGGCGGCTTCTTGCAGGAGGCGCTCGGCTGGTGGGATCGCTGGCTGAAGGGAGCCGAGACCGACCCGCCGCCGATGCTGCGTGCCTGGATGATGGAGCGCGTGCGCCCGGCGCCGATGTACGCCGAGCGGCCGGGTCGCTGGATTGCGGACGAATGGCCGCCGCCGGTGGCGACGCGAAGCTTCGAACTGGGCGGACCGGTTGCGGTTTGCACGCCGCAGCATCTCGGCGCCGCGGGCGGCAACTGGTGTCCGTTCGGGTTGACCCCGGATGACGCCGATGACCAGCGCGTTGACGATGCGCTCTCGGCGGTGTGGGAGTGGGAACTTGCATCGCGCTTGGAGATTCTCGGCGCGCCGGAGCTGGAGCTGGACCTCGTCTGCGACAAGCCGGCTGCGAACCTGGTCGCGCGGCTCTGCGCGGTGCATCCCGACGGCGCCAGCCTGCGGGTGAGTTACGGCGTGCTGAACCTCGCGCATCGCCATGGCCATGCGACGACGACACCGATCGAGCCGGGTGAGCGCTTCACCGTGCGGATGAAGCTGAACGACGCCGCGTTCGCCTTCCCGCCGGGACGGCTTCGGCTGGCACTGTCCACGACCTATTGGCCGATCATCTGGCCGGCGCCCTTCGCCGCCACCGTGACCGTGCGCGGCGGCCGGTTGGCGCTGCCGGAGCGCGCGCCGCGGGCGGCGGATGCGAGCGTGCGCGTGCCGCCGGCCGAGACCGCGCCGGCGGAACCGCGGACGACGCTGCGCGAGGGGCGCTCGCTGCGCGAGGCCGGCCGCGATATCGGCAGCGGCGAGCATTTCTGGCGCGCGGTGGAGACGCCGAGCCGCACCCGCATCGAGGCGATCGGCACCGAGATCGAGGTCGAGTCCCGCGCCGAGTACCGCATCCGCGAAGACGACCCGCTGAGCGCGCGCATGGAGATGTGGCGCCGTCAGATAACCCGGCGCGGGGCCGTCGAGACGCGGATCGAGATGCACGCGGCGCTGCGGGCGACGGCGACGGCGTTCGTGGTCGAGGCGGTCCTGGAGGCGTTCGAGGCCGATGCGCTGGTCGGCCGGCGGGAGTGGCGCGAGGCGATCGAACGCCATGAGCGGGAGAGGCAGTGTTTGAGATTGAAACCGCAGCTCGGCTCGAAAGTCATCGCCGCAGGTCGTCGCCGGGACCGCCTGACGACACCGGATCCGGCCGGCCCTTGCCATCGGCGCCGATCCGTGCTCAACGCCGCCGCTTCCCTGCCGGGGATCGGCGCTCCCCGGCTATGCCCATCCGGGCCTCCAGCCATGGGGAGACAAGATGCCGCTTTATGAATGCGTGCTCATTGCGCGCAACGACGTCACCCAGCAACAGGTCGAGACGCTCGCCGACGGTATCGGCGGCCAGTTGGAAGCCGATGGCGGCTCGGTCAAGAAGCGTGAGTACTGGGGCCTCCGAAATCTCGCCTATCGCATCAAGAAGAACCGCAAGGGCCATTACATCCTGCTCGGCCTCGACGCCAAGCCGGCGTTCGTGACGGAAATGGAGCGGCAGTTGCGCATCAACGAGGACGTGCTGCGCTTCCTGACCCTGCGGGTCGACGCGATCGAGGAGGCGCCGTCGGTGGTGCTGGCGCGCAAATCCGACGAGCGCGAGATCGCGGCTTCCGCGGTCCGCGCCCGGCCGGCCGGTTCGATAGCGGCCGTCGCCGAAGCCCCTATGACGATCGCGAGGAGTTCCGCGCCCGCGACGAATTCCGCGAAGATGTTCGCCCGATCGAGGAAGCCTGATGTCCGAGACCGCCACCGACGTCGACCCCCGCCGCCCGCCGCAGCGCCGTCGCCGCGCGCCGCCCGTTTTATCGTCGCCGCAAGTCGTGCCCGTTCTCCGGCCCCAACGCGCCCAAGATCGATTACAAGGACGTGCGGCTGCTGTCGCGCTTCCTGTCGGAGCGCGGCAAGATCGTGCCGAGCCGGATCACCGCGGTTTCCGCCAAACGGCAGCGCGAACTGGCGCTGGCGATCAAGCGCGCGCGGTTCCTGGCGCTGCTGCCCTACGTCGTGGTCTGAAGGGTCTTCGCATGGCATCGGTCGAGCTGATCCTGCTCCAGCGCGTCGAGCATCTGGGCCAGATGGGGGAGATCGTGAAGGTCCGCCCCGGCTATGCGCGCAACTATCTGCTGCCGCAGAAGAAGGCGATCCGCGCCAGCAAGGAAAATCTTACCCGCTTCGCCGATCAGCGCGCGCAACTGGAGGCGCAGAACCTCCGCCGACGCGAGGAAGCCGAACGGGTGGCCGAGCGGGTCGGCGGGCTCAGCGTCGTGGTTCTCCGCCAGGCCGGCGAGTCGGGCGGCCTCTACGGCTCGGT
Organism: uncultured Pseudomonadota bacterium; assembly: GCA_963762525.1. Classification (GTDB taxonomy): domain Bacteria; phylum Pseudomonadota; class Alphaproteobacteria; order Acetobacterales; family Acetobacteraceae; genus DATFDN01. Next base: position 384,645 of record CAVXKT010000002.1, on the reverse strand, counting down.
CACGCCGCGCGACATCGCCGATGCCGCGACCGCGGGCGGTCTCACCATCACCCGCCAGCAGGTGGTGCTCGATCAGCCGATCAAGACGCTGGGTCTGCACAAGGTGCGGGTGGTGCTGCATCCCGAAGTGTCGATCACCGTCACCGTCAACGTCGCGCGCAGCCAGGAGGAGGCCGAGCGCCAGGCGCGCGGCCAGGCGGTCGGCGCCGAGGCGCGAGGCCGAGGAGCCCGGCTTCGATATCACGGCGCTGTTCGAACCGGGGGCCGAGCAGCCGCCGGCCTAGCGTTGACACGCCGCCGCCCGTCTTCCTACCTCCTTCCCTTCCGCCAATCGAGCCCGCCATGCGCATCCGCAATAGCCTCCGTTCCGCCAAGACCCGCGACAAGAACTGCCGCGTGGTGCGCCGGCGCGGGCGGGTGTATGTGATTAACAAGAAGAACCCGCGCATGAAGGCGCGCCAGGGATAGCGCCCTCGCGCGAATAGCGTCCGCCGCGGGCGAGCGGAGGTTCCATGATCCGCCTGCCCGAACCGAAGCCCGAGACGCTGGCCAACCGCGACGCCATCATCGGCGGATTGCGCGCGCTGTTGCCAGACGGCGCCGTGATTGCGGAACCGCTCCTTCTGAAGCCATACGAGAGCGACGGGCTGGCCGCCTATCGGCAGCCGCCGCTGGCGGTGGCGCTGCCCGACAGCACCGAGCAGGTCGCCGCCATACTGCGCTTCTGCCACGCCAGAGGCGTGCGCGTGGTGCCGCGCGGCGCCGGCACCTCGCTTTCGGGCGGCGCTTTGCCGTTGGCCGACGCGGTGGTGATCGGGCTGATGCGCCTCAACCGCATCCTCGATATCGACTACGCCGATCGCTGTGCGGTGGTGCAGGCGGGCGTGACCAATATCGGCATTACCTTGGCGGTCGCGCCGCGCGGCTTCTTTTACGCGCCCGACCCGTCCAGCCAACTCGCCTGCATGATCGGCGGCAATGTCGCCATGAATTCCGGCGGCGCGCATTGCCTGAAATACGGCGTTACCGCCAACAATCTGCTCGGCCTGCGTCTGGTGAGCGTCGAGGGCGAGGTGATCGACATCGGCGGCGCGCATCTCGACGCCGCCGGCTATGACTGGCTGGGCCTGCTCACCGGCAGCGAGGGCCAGTTGGGCATCATCACCGAGGTGACGGTTCGCCTGCTGCGCGGACCGGAGGGCGCGCGCGCCATGCTCGCCGCCTTCCGCTCGAACGAGATCGCCGGCGCCTGCGTCGATGCCATCATCGGATCGGGCATCATTCCCGTCGCGCTGGAGTTCATGGACCGCCCGGCGATCCACGCCTGCGAGGCGTTCGCCCATGCCGGATATCCGCTCGACGCCGAGGCGATGCTCATCATCGAGGTCGAGGGCAGCGTCGCCGAACAGGACGCGCTGCTGGGGCGCATCCGCGACATCTGCGACCGTTTCGAGCCGATCAGCCTCAAGGTCAGCGCCTCGGCGGAGGAATCCGCCGCCATCTGGAAGGGCCGCAAGGGCGCGTTCGGGGCGGTGGGCCGCATCAGCCCCGATTATCTGTGCATGGACGGCACGATCCCGACATCGCGCTTGCCGGAGGTGCTGCGCCGCATCGGCGAGATGTCGGAGGCTTACGGCCTCAAGGTCGCCAACATCTTCCATGCCGGCGACGGCAATCTGCACCCGCTGATTATGTTCGACGCCAATGACGCCGAGAGCTTTCGCAAGGCCGAGGCGTTCGGCGCCGACATCCTGCGCCTGTGCGTGGAGGTGGACGGCTGTCTCACCGGCGAGCACGGGGTCGGCGTTGAGAAGCGCGAGCTGATGGGGGCCCAGTTCACCGACATCGAGCTGAACCAGCAGCGGCGCATCAAGTCGGCTTTCGACCCCGACTGGCTGCTCAACCCGCATAAGGTGTTTCCGCTCGCCGCATGAGCGAGCTGGCGCCCGGATCGGAGGCGGAGGTCATCGCCGCCATCCGCGAGGCGTGCGACGCCCGGGCGCCGCTGGCGGTGCAGGGCAACGCCACCCTGGCGGCGATGCTCCGCCCCGTGCAGGCGGCGCGGACGCTGTCGATGCGCAACCTGTCGGGGATCACGCTATACGCGCCGAAGGAGCTGGTGATCCGCGCCGGCGCCGGCACGCCGCTCTCGCAAATCGAGGCGGCCGTGTCCGAACAGAATCAAATGCTGATCGCCGAACCGCCGGATTTCTCTTCGCTGTTCGGCACCGCCCCGCCGACGCTCGGCGGTGTGGTCGGCGCCAATCTCTCCGGACCGCGCCGGATCGCCCGCGGCGCGACGCGCGATCACGTTCTCGGCGTGCGCGCGGTGAACGGCGAAGGCGAGGTGATCCGCTCCGGCGGGCGGGTGCTGAAGAACGTGACCGGGCTCGATCTCTGCAAGCTGCTGTGCGGCAGTCACGGAACCCTGGCGGTGCTGACCGAAATCACGATGAAGGTGCTGCCGCGCCCGGAGGCCGTCGCGACGGTGATGGTGCCGGGCCTCGACGTGCGGGCGGCGGTGGGCGCGATGTCGGCGGCGCTGGGCTCGCCCTATGACGTTTCGGCGGCGGCGTTCCTGCCGGCAGCGGCAGCGAGCCGTGTCGGGCTGAACGGCGCCGCGACGCTCGCCCGCATCGAGGAATTCGCGCCGTCCGTCGCGTATCGGACCGAGCGGCTGCGCGGCGAGCTGGCGGCGTTCGGGCCGGCCGAGATCCTGGATCAGGCCGCTTCACTTCTGCTCTGGCGCGCATTCGCGATGCCGCCCCGCTTGGTGCTGCGCCCGGGGAGGCGGTGTGGCGGCTCTCGGTGCGTCCCTCGGCGGCACCGGGCGTGGTCCGCGCGCTGGACGGGTTCGGCCTTTTTCTCGACTGGGGCGGCGGGCTGGTGTGGGCCGCGGCCCCGGCGAGCACGGCCGCGCATGACAGGGTGGAGGCGGCCGCGCGCGCCGCCGGCGGGGTCTGGAAGCTGTTCCGCGGCCCCGACGACCTGCGCGCCGCCGTCGCCGTGATTCCGCCCGAGCCGGCCCCGCTCGCGCGCATCACGCGCCAGGTGAAGGCGGCCTTCGATCCGGCGGGAATTCTTAATCCGGGCCGGATGTATGCCGGCGTTTAAGGGGCTAATATAAATCGATGATCGTGCCGTCGTTTTTCATTCTGTTCCCGCTGCTCGTCGCCTTCGTGCTGGCGGCGCTGATTTACTACAAGCTCAACCCCGAGCGGGTGGTGGTCAGCACGGCGTTCGCCGGCATGGCGGCGCCGCTCGCGTTGCTGCTGCTGTATCTCGTGCTGATGGCGGTCGGAGTGTTTCCGTCGTCCTGGTCCGGGCTCTACCTGGTTGCGGCGCTGGTCACGCTCGGCGTTACGATCGCGCGGGCGCGCGTTCTGCGGCCGAAAGCGGCGTAAATGCAAACCAGCTTCACCGCCGAGCAACTGCGCGATCCGGACACCGCCGCCAGCAACACGGTGCTTCGGACCTGCGTCCATTGCGGTTTCTGCACCGCGACCTGCCCCACCTTCCTGCTGCTGGGCGACGAGTTGGATAGCCCGCGCGGGCGCATCTATCTCGCCAAGGACATGCTGGAGTCCGGCCGCCCCGCGACCGCGGAGGTGGTGACGCATATCGACCGCTGCCTCTCCTGCCTCGCCTGCATGACCACCTGCCCGTCGGGCGTGAACTACATGCACCTGGTCGATCACGCGCGGCACTATATCGAGGAGACCTATACCCGCCCGTGGCACGATCGGCTGCTGCGCGCGGCGCTGGCGCGCGTGCTGCCGCATCCGGCGCTGTTTCGCGCCGCGCTGGCCGGCGCCCGTCTGGCGCGCCCGGCGGCGCCGCTGATCCCGGATACGCGTCAATGGGGGCGGCGCCTGCGGGCGATGCTGGCGCTGGCACCGGCACGACTGCCGGCGCCGCATCCGCCGGCGCGCCGGTATTCCGCGCAGGGGGAACGGCGCGCCCGCGTGGCGCTGCTCGCCGGCTGCGCGCAGCGCGTCCTGGCGCCGGCGATCAACGACGCGACCATCCGGCTGCTGACGCGCATGGGGGTGGAAGTGCTGATGCCGCCCGAATCCGGCTGCTGCGGGGCGCTCACGCACCATCTGGGCAAGCGCGAGCCGGCGCTGGCGAGTGCGCGCGCGAACATCCTTGCCTGGAGCCGCGAAATTGAGGAGGGCGGCCTCGATGCCGTGGTCATCAACGCCTCCGGCTGCGGCACCACGGTCAAGGACTATGGTTTCATGTTTCGCACCGACGAGGCGATGCGCCGGCGGGCCGAGCGCATTTCGGCGCTGACGCTGGACATCACGGAGTTCCTCACGCGCCTCGGCTACGCGCCGTCGCGCCCCGATCCCGGCCTCGTCGTCGCCTACCACAGCGCGTGCAGTCTTCAGCATGGCCAACAGGTGACGGTGGAGCCGAAGGCGCTGCTACGGACAGGCCGGCTTTACGGTGGTTGAACCGGCCGAACCGCATATCTGCTGCGGATCGGCGGGCACCTACAACATGCTGCAACCCGAGCTCGCAGACCGGCTGCGCACGCGCAAGCTCGATAATCTGCGCGCCGTTCAGCCCGACCTGATTGCGGCCGGCAATATCGGCTGCCTCACGCAACTCGCCGGCGGCGGCATCCCGGCGGTGCATACGGTCGAGCTGCTGGACTGGATGGCCGGCGGCCCGATGCCGGCGGCGATGGCGGTCTGATCGGTGCGGGCGCTTCTGTTCGCGCTGTTGGCGGCCTCGCCGGCCCTCGCGCAAGCGCCCCGGATCGATCGTCAGGCCGCCACCGATCGTCTGCTGGACGCGTTGAGATCCGCGCCTACCGAGCAGGCGGCGGCGCTGCTTGAGGCGCATGTGGTGGAGCTGTGGGTCGGCGCCGCGACGCCGGCGGTGAAGCTGTTGCTCGCCCGCGCCAACCGCGAGCAGCAGGCGGGTTCGCAGGCCGATGCGGTCGAGGATTTCGGCGCCGTGCTGACCCTGCAGCCCGATCTGGCCGACGTCTGGCGCCAGCGCGCCGAGGCCCGCTATGCCAATGGCGATGCGCGCGGCGCGATCGCCGATCTGGGCGAGGCGTTGAAGCGCGAGCCGCGCGACTTTCTTGCCTGGCGCGAACTGGCGCGGATCGCGGCCGCGCGTCAGGACTGGAAATCCGCCTATGACGCCTGGGATCGGCTGATGTCGTTCGATCCCAAGACGCCGGGCGGCGCGCAGCAGCAAAAGGAGTTTCGCCGCAAGGCGTTCGGCGAGGAGACGTAGAGCGGCTCAGTGCATCGGCGCGGGTTTCGCCTCCCGCAGCTTGGTGCCGCTCTCCGCCAGCTCACGCAGCAGTCGCGACGGCGCCCAGCGCTCGCCGTATTGCTGGTGCCAGGCGGCGATCTGGTCGTACACCTCGCGCACGCCGATCCCGTCGGCCCAGAACATCAGCCCGCCGCGATAGCGGGGAAAGCCGAAGCCGTGCAGCCACATCACGTCGATGTCGCTGGCGCGATACGCCTTGCCCTCCTCCAGGATGCGGCAAGCCTCGTTGACCGAGCAGAACAGCAGCCGGCGCAGGATCTCCTCGTCGGTAAGGCGGCGCTGCGCCGCGCCCATCTCGGCCGCCACTTCCTTGATGATGCGCGCCACCTCCGGATCGGGGTGCGGCGTGCGGTCGCCCTTCTCGTAGCGGTACCATCCGGCGCCGGTCTTCTGGCCGTAACCGCCCCGCCTCGACGATGCGGTCGGCGATCGGCAGCTTGCGGAAATTCGGGTCCCGGGCGGCGCGGCGGCGGCGGCTGGGCAGACCAATGTCGAGCCCGGCCAGGTCGCCCACCGCGAACGGACCCATCGGGTAGCCGAAATCCACCATCACCTTGTCCACCTGCTCGGGCAGGCAGCCTTCCTCCAGCAGGATCACCATCTCGGTGTTGAACGGCGCGCGCGAGCGGTTGGCGACGAAACCGTCGGTGTTTCCGGCCATCGCCGAGAGCTTGCCGATCTTGCGGCCCATCGCCATGGCGTCGATCAGGGTCTGCGGCGACGACTGCGCGCCGCGCACCACCTCCAGCAGCTTCATCACGTTCGCCGGGCTGAAGAAATGCGCGCCCGGCGACATCCCGCGGACGCGACGTCTCGGCGGCGAGTTCATCGATGTCGAGCGCCGAGGTGTTGGAGAGCAGCAGCGCGCCCGGCTTCATCGCGCGGTCGAGCGCGCGGAACACCGGCTTCTTGACGTCCATCTCCTCGAACACCGCCTCGACGACGATGTCGGCGTCGGCGATCTCCTCGTAGCCGCCGACCGGGTGAATGCGCGCCAGCCGCCGCTCCATCTCGTCCTGCGCCAGGCTGCCGCGCTTGACCGAGGTGGCGTAGTTGTCGCGGATGCGCTCCATGCCGCGCTCCAGCGCCTCCGCGCTGGCATCCATGATGCGCACGGGATAGCCGAAATCGGCGAAGCACATGGCGATGCCGCCGCCCATCGTTCCGGCGCCGATCACGGCGGCGGCGGTGAACGGGCGCGGATCGAGGCGCGGCAGGTCGGGCAGCTTCGCCACCTCGCGCTCGGCGAAGAAGGCGTATTGCAGCGCCCGCGCCTCCGTCGGCGTTGTCCAGCTCGGAGAACAGTTCCTGCTCGCGCGCCATGCCCTGGTCGAACGGCAGGGTGCAGGCCGCCTCGACGGCGAGGATGCAGTTGATAGGGCGCCTTCTGGTTGCGCGCGCGCCGGGCGATCGATTTGCGCATGGCGTCGAACATGCCGGGTTCGGCGCGCGCCTCGGCGAGGCGCTCGTCGCGGTCGCGCACCCGCGGCAGCGGGCGGCCGGCGACGTTGCGCGCATAGGCCACGGCCTCGGCGCGCAGATCGGCGTCTTCCGGCCAGACCTCGTCGAGGATGCCGAGCGCCTTGCGCCTCCGGCGGCCGGCACGTGGCGGCCGGAGACGATCATCTCCAATGCGACCTTCGGGCCGGCGAGGCGCGGCAGGCGCTGCGTGCCGCCGCCGCCGGGCAGGATGCCGATCAGCACTTCGGGCAAGCCGACCTTGGCCGAGGCGACGGCGACGCGGTAATGGCACGCCATCGCCTTCTCCAGCCCGCCGCCCAGGGCATAGCCGTGGATGGCGGCGACCACCGGCTTGTCGATGCGGTCCAGCACGTCGTATGTGCGCTCGCCGAGCGGCAGGCGCTTGCGGGCGGTGCCGAAGCCGCGGATGTCGGCGCCGGCGATGAAGCTGCGCCCGGCGCCGATCAGCACCATGGCGGAGATGGCCGGATCGGCCGCGCCCTGGTGCAAGGCGGCGATGATCCCCTCCGGCACGCCGGGGCCGAGCGCGTTCACCGGCGGATAATCGACGGTGATGATCCCGATTTCGCCCTGGCGATCGAAGCGGACGACTGCAGCTTCGGACATGCGTTCCTCCCCGGCGTTGCGGTGACGATAGGGGCAGCGGGCCGGGGCGTCCAACCCGATGGGCACGCGCGGCGTGCCGATGCCCTCGCCGGCAACATCCCATCCGATGTTTGATTGTGCTTGCGGCCGAAGCTCGCGGGACAGCGTCCGCAGTTTCCGTGTCTCATTCCAGGGGTGCAGCCCGGGGGGAATTGCGTACACGCTCCCGGGGTGCCCGGGCCGGTTTGTGTACGCGGTTTCGGGGTGCCCGGGTCGGTTTGTGTACACGGTTTCGGGGTGTCCGGGCCGGATCGTGTACACGGTTTCGGGGCTGCGGCGCCCGTTGTGTACGCGCTCGTCCCACCCGCGTGTCATGGCGGGCGGGTGGGGTGCTTACCCCGGCGGCAGGAACTCCACCTCGTGTTGCGCGGCGAGGCGGACCACCTCCGCCGGATCGGGAACGTTGTCGATCTGCTCGAACAGCTCCCATAGCGAGCGCGACGGCGAGACCCAGAACAGGCAGCTCAAGTTCGGCATCGCTGCGGTTGAAGATGCCATGCGGGATGGCGCGCGGCAGGCGGATCAGCTCGCCCGCCCCGGCGGCGGCGGGCCTGCCCGTCCAGCAGCAGCTCGAACCGGCCCGACAGCACGTAGATGAACTCGTCCTGCATCGGATGCACATGCGGCGGCACGAAGGTGCCGGGCGGGAACAGCGCGTGCCAGGCGAAACTGGACTCCGTGTGCGACAGCGGCCGGTAGGTCTGGCCCAGGATGTTCCAGACCCGGTTGCTTCGACGCTGCCGCCGGCCGGGGTAACGCCGGCGGTCATCGGGCTCGGGATCATCGCGCGCTCCTCCTTCCTTATCGGCCGCAGCCTCGGCCGTGCCGCCTTCGGGCGCAAGCGTCCCGAGATAGGCGGCCCGCGCCGACCGGGTCGGCGCGCACCGCGGCGGGCGATCCGGTGGCCACGATGCGCCCCTCCACCAGCACCGATACGCGATCGGCCAGCGCGAACACCGCATCCATATCGTGCTCCACCAGCAGCATCGCGAGCCGCCCCTTGAGCCGGGCCAGCAGCGCGACGATGGCCGCGGCCTCCGCCGGCCCGAGCCCGGCCAGCGGCTCGTCGAGCAGCAGGCAACGCGGCGCGGCGGCGAGCGCGCAGGCGATCTCCACCGCGCGCCGCTCGCCGTGGGAGTGCGCGCGGGCCGGCGTATCGCACCGCGCCAGCCCGACCTCGGCCAACGCCGCGCGCGCCGGTCGCGTCCAGCCGCTCGTCGGGATGCGCGCGCGCCAGCATGTGCAGCGGCCCGGGCGTCCGCGCCCTGCACCGCCAGCGCGACGTTCTCGAGCGCCGACAGGCCGGGGGCGAGCGCGCACACCTGAAACGTGCGCGCGAGGCCGCCGGCGGGCGCGCAGATGCGGCGCCAGGCGCGTCACGTCGCCGCCCTCCAGCAGCACGGCGCCGGCATCCGGGCGCAGCGTGCCGGCGATCTGCGCCAGCAGGCTCGTCTTGCCGGCGCCGTTGGGGCCGATCAGCGCGTGCAACTCGCCGGCGCCTACGGTCAGCGACACGTCGCGCGTCACCTGCAACCGCGCCGAATGCGCGCCGCAGACTCGCGCAGCTCCAGAGCCGCGACTCAGGCGAACCCCCCGGCGCGCGACCGCCAGAGCGCCAGCAGAATGACCAGCGGGCCGAAGATCAGCCGCCAGTGCTCGGACAGCGCCGCCAGCAGCCTCCTCGGCCGCGACCACGCCCAGGGCGCCGGCCACGGCCCCCTCGGGCCGGCCCGCGCCGCCCAGGATCACCATGACCAGGAGTTCCCCCGAGACGCGCCACTCCATCATCGCCGGGCTGACGAAGCCGGAGTGGGCGGCGAGCAGCCAGCCGGCGAGGCCGCACGGCGGCGCCCGCCAGCACGTAGGCGCGCAGCCGCGCCCGGCGCAGATCGATGCCGGAGGCGGCGATCCGCGCCTCGGTCTCGGCGCCGGCGCGCAGCACGCGCCCGAAGCGCGAGGCGGCGAGCATGCGGGAGCCGACCACGACATGCCGCGAGGACGGCCAATGTCAGCGCCTGCAAGACCACGCCATCGCCCGCCAGTGCGACCCCGAACAGACGCGGCGGATCGAGCGGCGCGCCGTCGTCGCCGCCCAGAATTTCAAGCGACTGGGCGATGAAATAGGCCATCTGCGCGAAGGCGAGCGTGATCATGATGAAAGTGACGCCGCGCGTGCGCAGCGCCAGCCCCCCGGTCGCCCGGGCAAACAAGGCGGCGCCGAGCACAGCCGCGGGCAGCGACAGCGCCGCCTCGTTCACGCCTGCCACGGCCAGCCCGAGTGCGGCATATCCGCCGATGCCGAGAAAGGCGGCGTGGCCCAAGCTCACCAGCCCGCCCGGGCCGACAATGAGTTGCAGCGACACCGCCGCCGCCGCCAGGATCGCCGCCCGCGTCGCGAGCACCGCGAGATAGGGATCGTCCAGCGCGCGCGCCGCAACCGGCGCCAGCGCCAGCAGCAGAAGGGCCGTCCACCCGACCGTCGGCCGGCGGAGCGCGACCGATCGCAGCCCGCTCACGCCCGCGCCGGTCCCGGCAGCAGCCCGCGCGGACGGAAAGCGAGAACGGCCGCCATCAGCAGGTAGACCAGCATCGATGTCAGCGCCGGCCCGGCCTGACGCGCCGCCGACGGGCTCAGCGCCGTGCCGAGTGCGGCCGACAGCGCCATCCGCCCGAGCGTGTCGGTGAAGCCGACCAGCAGCGCACCCGCGAATGCGCCGCGCACCGACCCGGTGCCGCCGATCACGATCACCACGAAGGCGAGGATCAGGACGTTGCCGCCCATCGCGGGCTCGACCGAGACGATCGGCGCCGCCAGCGCGCCGGCAAACCCCGCCAGCATGGCGCCGAGCGCCAGGATCAGCGCGAACAGCCGGCGCGTGTCGACGCCGAGCGCGCCCAGCATCACCGGGTTGGCGGCGCCGGCCCGCAGCCGCATTCCCGTCCGCGTCCGCTCGATCAGCAGCCACAGCAACGCGGCGACGGCAAGGCCGGCGCCCAGAAGAAACAGCCGATAGACCGGATAGCGCGACCCGGCGATCGGCAGCGTGCCCTCGAGCCAAGCGGGGAGCGCGAGCGACAGCGGCGCCGCGCCCCAAATGGTGCGCGCGCCCTCCTCCATCAGCAGGATCAACCCGTAGGTGGCGAGAACTTGCTCCAGATGCCCGGCGCCGAGGAGGAAGCGGAAGACCAGCCATTCCAGAACCATGCCGGCCGCCCAAGCACCGATCGGCGGCCAGAAACAGGGCCAGCAGCAGGCTTCCGGTCACCGCCGCCGCCGTCACCGCCAGATAGGCGCCGAGCATGTACTGTGCGCCGTGCGCCAGGTTGACCACGTCCATCACGCCGAACACCAGGGTCAGCCCGGCGGCGATCAGGAACAGCAAAATCCCGAGCTGCAAACCGTTCAGCGTCTGCACCAGCAGCAGCGAGAGCGACATCGGATCAGTGCAGCGGACACTCCGCGGCAAAGGCATCCGCCTGATCGGAGAAGATCTTCTTCACGATCTCGGTCTCATAGAGACCGTCCGGACGCTTGGCGGCCTTCACCAGATAGAAGTCCTGGATCGGATAGCCGTTGGTGTTGAATTTGAAGCCGCCGCGCGGCGAGGCGAAATCGGCGAGCCGCATCGCCGCCAGCAGCTTCGCCTTGTCGGCGGTCTCGCCGCCGGTGTGGCGGAGCGCGGCGTCGATCGCCTGCGCCGCGTCGTAGGCCTGCATGGCGTAGGAGCCGGGAACGTAGTGATAGGTTTTGAGGAAGTCGGCGACGAATTTCTCGTTCGCCGCGTTCTTCATGTCGGGCGCCCACGTCATGCCGCCATAAAGGCCGATCGCGGCGTCCTTTTCCGCCGGCAGGGTCGATTCATCGACGGTGAAGGCCGACAGGAACGGGATCTGCTCGGCCAGGCCCGATTGGCGGAACTGCTTGACCAGCGCCACCCCCAGCCCCCCCGGCATGAAGGCGAAGATCACGTCCGGCTTGGCGGCGGCGATGCGCGACAGATCGGCCTGGAAATCGACCTGATTCAGCGGCACGAAATCCTCCTCGACCACCGTCCCCTTGAAGCGGCTCTTGAAGCCGGCGATCGCATCCTTGCCGGCCTGGTAGTTGGGCGCCATCAGGAAGGCGCGCTTATAGCCCTGCTCTTGCGCATACTCCCCAAGAACGGCGTGCACCTGGTTGTTCTCATAGCTGGTGACGAAGAAATTCGGGATTGCACGCCTTGCCCGCGAACACCGAGGAGCCGGCGTTGGGGCTGATGAGGATGGCGCCGCCCTGCGTCACCGGCCGAACGATCGCGCCCAGCACGTTGGAGAAGATCGGCCCGACCACGAAATCCACCTTATCGGACTCGACCAGCTTTTTCGCCTCATCGGCGGCGAGCTGCGGCTTCAGCTGGTCGTCCACCACCACCGTCTGCACGGGACGGCCAGCGAATTTGCCGCCACGTTCGGCGACCGCGAGATTGAAGCCGTCGCGGACCTGCTGGCCGAGCACCGCCCCCGGCCCCGAGAGCGTCACCAGGATGCCCACCTTGACCGGCCCCTCATCGGCGGCGCGTGCCCCGGTTGCCGCCAGCAGGCAGGCGAGCGCGGCCATGAGCAGTGTTCGCATCGTCGATCCTCCCGTTCGGCGGCGCATTAGCACGAAATCGAACCGTCGGGGGGAGGGGGATGCTTTTCGTCCGCGGTCCAGCCATGGGCGCCGATCAGCGGCACGAATTTGACCTCGCCCAGATCCGCCTCCTCGAACTCGGTTTCGCCGGTCCGTACCAGCTTGCACAGGCGCTGCCAGCGCGCGTGGTTTCCGACCGGCATCACCAGCCGCCCGCCGATCGCGAGTTGGGCGCGCCACGGCGCGGGCACGGCCGGGCCGCCGGCCGCCGCCACGATGGCGTCGAACGGCGCGAGCTCGGGCCATCCCAGCGTGCCGTCGCCGGTCCTGACCTCGACGTTATGGTAGCCCGAGTTCCCGCAACCGGCTGCGCGCCGTCTCGGCCAGCGCGGCGTGGCGTTCGATCGTGCGCACCCGCCCGGCAATCTCGGCGATCACTGCCGCCGCATATCCCGAGCCGGTTCCGATCTCGAGCACAAGATCGCCGGGCTTCACTTCCGCCGCCTCGACCATCGCGGCGACGATGTAGGGCTGCGAAATCGTCTGTCCTTCGCCGATGGGCAGCGCCGAATCATCGTAAGCGATGCGCCCGCATCGTCTTCGGGAACGAACAGCTCGCGCGGCACCCGCCGGAGCGCCGCCAGGACGGCGGCGTCGCGTACGCCGCGGCGCGCGATCTGGCGCTGCACCATCCGCTCTCGCGCCGCGGAAGTCCGTCATGGGTCGGGCGCCGGAGCCGAAGAGCCTCGTGACTAGGCCGCCGCGCGGAAAGTGCGGGGAATGCCGGCGCGCGACACCTGACCGTGCATCGGCTCGTCGGGCAGGCTGTCATGAAGGATCTTGCGCGCCTCCAGCAGTCGCGGCAGGTCGATCCCGGTCTCGTAGCCCATGCTTTCGAGCATGAAGACAAGGTCTTCGGTGACGATGTTGCCGGAGGCGCCCGGCGCGTACGGACAGCCGCCGAGGCCGGCGAGGCAGGAATCGAAGGCGCGAATGCCCTCCTCCAGCCCGGCCAGCGCATTGGCAAGGCCGAGCCCCATCGTGTCGTGCAGATGCAGGCCCCACAGCACCTTGCCGATGGCGCCGCGCACCGCGCGCACCGCTTCCTTCACCTGCGCCGGATGCGCATACCCGACCGTGTCGGCGAGCATCAGCTTGTCCACGCCCGCCTCGGCGAGGCCGGCGGCGACTTCGACGGTCTTGGCGATCGGCACCACGCCGTCGATCGAGCAGCCGAAGGCGGTGGAGGCGCCGGCGATCACCTCCATCCGGCGCGGCTGCGCCTTCACCCAATCCATCAGCTTGCGCATCTCGACGATGCTCTCGGCGGGGGTGCGGTTGAGGTTGGAGCGGCTGTGGCCCTCGCTCACCGAAACCGGCGTGCTGATCTTGTGCGCCCCCGCCTCGTAGGCGCGTTGCGCGCCGCGCAGGTTGGGAACCAGCGCGATCACCGTCAGGCCGGGAATTTGCACTGCGGCGCGCACCACTTCCTCGGTGTCGGCCATTTGCGGGATGACGCGGGGCGGCACGAAGCTGCCGACCTCGATCTCCTTGAGACCGGAAGCGGCCATGGCGGCGATCCAGCGTATCTTGGCCGCGGTCGCCATGCGGGAATGGGCGATTTGCAGGCCGTCGCGCGGCCCGACTTCGCAGATATGGACGAATTCGCTCATGGGGGCGGCACCTCGCACACAAGGATGCTTCCGAACTCGGACTCGGTCATCACCAGGGTTCGTTGATCGGGCGCCAGCGAGCAATTCGTCAGCATCCGCCCGGCACAACTCTCGATCCGGTATCGCGGTTGCCCGGCGGCGTTCACCACCCACACGCAGCCATGGCCGGGATTGGCGATGTAGAGCCGGTCATGTTCATCCACCGCGAGCCCGTCGGGGCCGGAGGTGCCGGGCGGCACCCGCGCGAAGCACTGCGCCTTCGCCACCACCGCATCGTCGCGGAGGAAGAAGCGCCAGACTTCGCAGGATCGGGTCATCGCCACATACACATGGGTCTGCGCGGCGTTGAGCGCGATACCGTTCGGACTGGGGCAGGTGGCGAGCAGGCGGTCGATGCGCCCGTCAGGATGCAGCCGCCAGACCCGACCGGTCGGGTCCTGCAATCCGGTCTGGCCCTGGTCGGTGAACAGCACCGAGCCGTCGCGATGCAGCGCCAGATCGTTGAGCCCCTTGAAGCTCTCACTCATCACCGAACGCAGCAGCGGTGTGACCGCGCCCGCAGCGTCTATCCCGACCAGTCCGATCCGGTAGTCGGCAGCGAGCAGGCTGCCGTCGGGGCGGACGGCGAGCCCGTTCGGCCAACCGTCATATTCGGCGACGAGAGTCCAATCGTCGCCGTCGATGCGGAAGATGCGCCCGTAGGGGATGTCCACGACATGCAATCGCCCGGCGGCATCGAAGCACGGACCTTCGAGGAACCCGTCCACCGGCGCGCCGGCGCGATTGGCATCGGCCCATTCCGAGCGCGCCGGACGGCGGAGGCGATCGGGCATCCGGGCGAGGACGCGACTGGCCAGCGGGCGCGGCGGGTCGAACCACATGCCCGCAGCCTGCGGCGAAGGCGTTCGGCCGACAAGGCCCGCACCCGCCAGCATAGCCCTACGGCGCCTCGCTTCACTCGCTGGCGGTTCGCCCCGGTAAGCCGGCGAGCACGAAAGCCGCCAGCGCGCGGCCGACGCAGGCGTGAATCAGGGCCGCGGTGGCGGGGCGCTTGGCCGGCGCGGCGGCCTCGATGTCGAGATTGCCGCTCTCGGTCCAGGCCTGCATGAGCGTCGCCCGCGGAAACAACGTCACCCCGGGCAGGGTGGCGACGTGTTCCATCGCCGACTCGTAAGGCGCGAGGTCGGTATTGGCGCGGAGAAAGCGGCTGTATTGCGGATCGACCAGTATCAGGTCTGCGCCCGCATCGGCGACGCGCACCGCGCCCTCCTGCAGCGCACTCTCCAGCTCGTCCGGGCGCAGCCCGCGCACCGCGTCCACCGTCCCGGTCTGCCAGATGACCAGGGCGGGGTGCCGCCCCGCCAGCGCCGCTTCCAGCAGGCCGAGCATCTCGACCGCCGTCAGTCCGCGATGCCCGCGCACCTCGAGATGCAGTGCCGCGCCCGGCAGCGCCGCCTGCAGCGTCTCGAGCAGAACCCTGGTGTAGGATGCGCCCGCCTCGGCCGTGCTGGCCGAGCCGACGGCCAGGATCTCCACGGGTTTGCCGGCGCTTAGTGCATGCGCGAAGGCATCGAGTCGGCCGGGCTGCGGCGCGACGCCCGGAGGCAGCGGGCAGAGATCGGGCGCCGCCGCCCGGGCGGGGCCGATGATGCACATCGCCAGCCCCAGCCCGAGCAGGGGTAGCCCCCGCCGCGCCGGACGCGGCGCCGGCGCGGTTGCCGTCGCCTCGCTCGATGCGCCGCGCGCTGCGCGCCCCCGGTCGGCGTACCAGGCGGCGACGATCGCCACCGCCACCATCGCCGCCAGGCCGCCCGCGTTCACGAGCAGCTGCACTTGCCAGCCGCCGCGCCACTCCAGCGCCAAGCGTCCGAAGAAGCCGATGAAAATGCCCCAGCAAAAGACCGGCAGCGAGTGCTGGCCCATCAGCACGAGGGACGCCGCGATGCGCGAGCGCAGCCAGGCCGCCTCGGCCGGCACCAGACGGATCGCCGCCCACAGCAGCGCCGCGATGGAGGCCACGCGCAGCGGGTCGAGCGTCGTCTTGTCCATCCACAGCAGGGCATGGACGACCGGCAGCGGCAGCAGGAAATCCACCGAGGGATGTTGCCAGACCAAATAGATCACCGCCAGCCCGAACGCGATCACGATGGCGGCGGCGGCATCGAGCAGCCAGCGCGGCACCGGCGGCGCGCGCGGATGCGTCGCCAGCAGGGCGCCGCTGATGAACAGGAGCTGCCAGGCGAACGGGTCGAAGAACCAGCCGCCGCCGGTCCAGGACGGCAGATTGATCCCCCATCGCGCCGCGGCATAGAGCGCCAGCGACAGCGCCGCCAGCAGCCGGGGGAAGCGCAGCAGCGGCAGCGCCGGCACGAACATCAGCAGCAGCACGACGTAAAGCGGCAGGATGTTCAGCAGACTAGGCTGGTAGCGGAGTGTCAGCGCCTGGAACAGCGCCTGGTAAGGCTGGTTGGCAAGCACATCCAGCCCGCTTTCATCGAGGTAGTCGGCGCGCGCCAGCGCCGCCGCCGAATATCCGACCTCGGCCGAGAACACGACGAACAGGAAGATATGGGCGACGTAGAGTGTCCAGGCGCGCTGGACCACCGCCGCCGCCGCTGCCGGCA
Organism: uncultured Pseudomonadota bacterium; assembly: GCA_963762525.1. GTDB lineage: Bacteria > Pseudomonadota > Alphaproteobacteria > Acetobacterales > Acetobacteraceae > DATFDN01. Next base: position 368,311 of record CAVXKT010000002.1, on the reverse strand, counting down.
CGCCCGAGCGTCGCGCGGTGCCGCCATAGGCGATGCCGGCGCCGTAGCCGGCGAGCAGGACGAACACCTCGGTGGCGTCGCAAAGCGCCCAGTTGCGCAGGCTCCACGCGCCCAGCGCATCGCCCGGGATATGGTCGGTGAAGATCCACCACAACGCCAGGCCACGGAAGAAATCGACCCGGAGGTCACGGCTGCCGCCGCGAATCAGGCTCATGCGCCGGCGTATAGCACCTCAGCCCAGGCGACGGGCCAGTTCCTCGACATCGGCGGCGGCCGGGGCGTTCGGATGGCGGGTCAGCAGCAGCGCCTGACGGCGGATCGCCGCCCGCACCAGCTCGTCGCGGCGGATCACCCCGGCGAGCGGCGGCGCGATGCCGAGGAAGGCCGTGCAGGCGCGGCGCAACGTGGCATGGGTGCGCGCGCCGGCCGCATGGCTCGCGGCCTGGTTGACCACGACCAGCGCCGCCCCGCCCGGGCGGTCGGCCTGATGCAGCTTCAGAACCGCATAGGCGTCGGTGAGGCTGGTCGGCTCTTCGGTCGCCACCACCAGCAGCCGATCGGCGAAGGCCGCCAAGCGCCGCACGGACCGCTCCACCCCGGCGCCGAGATCGAGCAGAACCGCGTCGTATTCCGCCGCCGCCGCGCGCAATGCCGCCAGCACGGCTTCGAGGCCTGCCGGATCGAGTGCGGCCAGCGCGCCGGAGCCCGACCGGCCCGGCAGGATGTCGAAGCCGCCCGGCGGGTGATGGATCACGCAGTCACCGAGCGTCGCGTTTCCCGCGAGCAGCGACGACAGATCGCGATCCGGCGTCAGGCCGAGCTGGATATCGACATTCGCCAATCCGAGATCGCCGTCGAACAGCAGAATGCGGCCGCCCAAGCGCGCCAGCGCGTGCGCCAGCGTGATCGCGAGCCAGGTCTTGCCCACGCCTCCCTTACCGGAGGCGATGGCGAGAAGTCCGGTCATGTTCGTCCATCCATCGCAGGCGCCGCCCGGGTGAGATATTCGGCGAGCAGCGCGGGGGTGAGCGGGGTCAGTCCGTCGGCGGCGCCGGGACCAATCCCGGCCTCGGTCAGCGCCAGCTTGGCGGCGTCGGCGGCGGCGAGAATGCCGCCCAGCCGGCGCGCCTGATCCAGCCGCGTCGCGATCAGGATGGACGCTCCCGCGGCGGCGAAGCCGCCCGCCAGCTCGGCGGCCTCGGCCACATGCAGCCCGCCCGGCAGCACCAGCGCGACGGTTGCGCCGGCGGTCGCCGCCAGCGCCGAGAGCGCGGCCTGCTGGTCGGGATCGAGCGGGTCCAGTCCGGGTGAGTCCACCAACACCGAAGCCTCCGGCCGGCGGCGGGCGAGGGCGCGGCCGAGCGTCACCGGATGGTTCGCGACCACCAGCTCGATCCCGAGCAGTCGGGTGAAGGCCGCGAGCTGCTCGACGGCGCCGGCCCGTTCGCCGTCGGCGGTCACGACCAGCGGCTTGCGTCCGGCCATCACCAGGCGCGTCGCCAAGCGGGCGACGGTCAGCGTCTTGCCGGCGCCGGGCGGGCCGACGAGCAATAGCGGCCGATCCTCGGCGCCGAGCGGGATCGGTGCGAAGGAGAGCGCCGCCGCCAGCGCTTGCGGCAGCTCGCCGCCGAGTTTCGGCCGCAGGGCGGCGGGGATGTCGTGATGGGCCAGCAATCGCGCCCGCGCCGGGTCCGGAACTGCAATCGGCGCCTCGGGTTCCAGCGCCGCCGTGACCTCGACGCCGTCGGCGACGCGCCGCGTCGCCAGGATCAGCGCGTCCGGCCCCAACTCGGCGCGCACCTGCGCCATCGCCTCGGCCATCCGGGCCGCGCGGAAGAGCTTGAGCCGCATGGTCGAGTTTTAGGCATGTTATGGTTGACCGAAGGTGAACGCCGCCGGCGGGTGCTCGCGCGGCCGGCCGGAGTGTTGTACCCGGACCCTGAAGCTCCGGGGACGAACCATGGCCAGCGTGAACACCACCTTCGCCGCGCCGCGCTTCATGCTGATCGGCGGCGGCACGGTCGGCGGCATCGCCGACCTGCTCGGCACGCTCGGATTGCGTCGGCCGCTGATCGTGACCGACAAGGTGATGGCGGGGACGGGGCTGGTCCGACGCTGTCTCGATCCGCTGGAAGCGGCAGGCATGGCGGCCCCGGTGTTTTCCGACACCGTCTCCGATCCCACCGACACGGTGATCGAGGCGGGCGTTCGCGAGATTCGCGTCGGCGACTTCGATTGCCTGATCGGCTTCGGCGGCGGCTCGCCGATCGACACCGCCAAGGCGATGGCGATCCTGGCCGCGGGCGGCGGCAAGATGCGCGACTATAAGGCGCCGGCGTGCGCCGATCGCGCCGATTTGCCGGTGATCGCCATCCCCACCACCGCCGGCACGGGCAGCGAATGCACGCGCTTCACTGTGATCACCGACACCGAGCGCGACGAGAAGATGCTGATCGCCGGCTTGGGCGCGCTGCCGTTGGCGGCGATTGTCGATTACGAGCTGACCTTCTCGGTGCCGGCGCGCACCACCGCCGATACCGGCGTCGATAGTCTGACGCACGCCCTCGAAGCCTATGTCTCCAAGCGCGCCAATCCGTTCTCCGATGCGTTCGCCCTCTCCGCCATGGCGCTGATCGGGCGGCATCTGCGCACCGCTTACGCGAGCCCGCGCGACGCCGCCGCGCGCGAGGGCATGATGCTCGGCGCGACGCAGGCGGGGCTGGCGTTCTCCAATGCCTCGGTCGCCCTCGTGCATGGGATGTCGCGCCCGATCGGGGCGCATTTCCACGTCCCGCACGGGCTTTCCAACGCCATGCTGCTGCCGGCGGTGACGCGCTTTTCCATCGCCGGCGCCGAAGCCCGCTATGCCGAAGCCGCCCGCCGCATCGGCATGGCCGAAGCCGGCGACGACGACACGAGGGCTTGCGCGCGCCTGGTCGCCGAGCTGGAGGCGCTGAATGCCGAGCTGGCGGTCCCCGGTCCGGCTGCGTACGGGGTCGAGGAGGCGGAGTGGACGGGCAAGATGGCGCTGATGGCCGACCAGGCGCTGGCGTCGGGCAGCCCCGCCAACAACCCGCGCGTGCCGAGCAAGGACGAGATCGTGGCGCTGTACCGCGAAGTATGGACCGGCGCGGCGGGCAATCGGTAGCGGCGTGCGCAGCACGAGGGGCTGGCGGGGCTTCTCGCCGAACTCGCCGCGTCACGCGTAAGTTGACCGCCGCGTTCAACGCCCCCGGACGTTCGGGCGCCGCGCGTGCGCCGGCCCGACGAGATGAACGAGCTTGCTCAGGCCGTCGAAGCCATAGGCGATGCCTGGCCGCGGCGGGGATGCCGAACTGGCTGCCCTCGGCGGCGATGCGAAGATCGGCCTGCATCGCGATCGCCGGCGCGCCGCCCGGGCAGAAGCCGCGGAGGAGAAAGGCTCCGAAGCCGTCCCCCTCTCCTTGCGGGAGGGGATAGGGGAGGGGTCGCGAACCCTATCGCGTTCGGTGTCGCGGGCGCATGAGGTGCGGGGGGATGCAGCCGGCGGGCAGGCGCTGGTCGCCTATCCCCACTCGATCTCGATCACACCATTACCCTTGCGTTTCGAGCAGACGGCCAGCACCGTGCCGGCGAAGGCGAACTGAAGATGCGCAACCTACATCCCGCGTCCCGCGGCCGCGATCACCTTGAAGGCGAACAAGCCGGCGTCGCGGAGCTTGTAGGAGGTGATTTCGCCGTTACAGATTCTCGGGCGCGGTATCTCGGGGGGCTTCAGCACCGGCCGCCGCTCCCGGCCTCCAATCGGCTGACATATAGAGGAGAGCCTTGTCCGCACCATCGCAGTCGAGGAGTGGCTGCCGGGACATAGGGTTCGTGAGATTAAGATAAGCGGAAGGGCGTCGGGCGAAATTGCCGTCGCCGCCCAGAATAAACACTCCGTACCGAAATCCGTTTGTGAGGATCAGTCGCCGGCAAGCATCGCGTCGTTGCTCCCTCGCGTAGCCAAGAGCTTGGTCGAAAGCCCGGAGAATTGGCGCATGCAGGCCTTTAACTTCGACAACGATCGCGAGCGAACCGTCTCGACGTGGCACGCTGTCGAACAGCGCCACATCGATAGCGTTCCATTCGACCGCCGTACGCTGGGCCGTCCAGCCGAGTGTCCTCAGCAGTGGTACGACAACTTGTGCAACAATCTCACGCTCAGATGGCGGCCCGAACCTTTGGTACCACTGAGCGAGGCGTACTAGATCAGAGATTTGCGCTGCAGTTTCGTTCACCGACCCACCGCCCACTCCGTAATCGAACATCAGCTTAACTAGATCGGCTCCTTGGAGAGGTTCCCCAAGCGGCGGGAACGAAGGCAACTGCGGTGGTGGGACTGGGGATGGAATCTTTGTCGTCGCCCAGTCAGCAACGGTTGCCGACGTGAGGGCCTGCACTGTATCACCCAGGTTTAAAGTATAGACGTCAAATGTGGCTGGGTTTGCGGGATCGCCCCACACCCAATTCACTCGTCTGGTATGCTCCAGGCTCCAGCCATCCACATCGGAGAAAACGGGCTTCCATTCGTAATTTCCGACAACAATGCCAACGCCAAACACGCGGTTGGTTCCTACCCGAAGGACGATAACATCGTCCTCCGCTATGACCTCGCAAAAGCGCCTAAGGTCGGTTAGCTTTCTCGCGCTAACCTGATCCTCCCGTAAGATTGCCTCACACTGGGGCCAGGCACCTGCCCAGCCCGGGCCGTTCAAAATCACACCGAACTTCAAGCAAAGATCAGCATAATCGCGGTCAGGCGAGCCCGCAGCCACTTGCCAGATCACTTTGTCCCTCCCATCGAGGTCGGCACCCCGGTTCGCAAAAAAGCGAAGCTGTCACCCTCGAACGTTTCCGCCGCCTCCGCACCCCGCCGCCGCGCAGCGCACCAGAACGCACCCGCCCGCAACGCGAGGGGGACAGCAGTCGATGAGACCGCTTCCCGTTCTGGCTCCTTTGGGCGAACGGTCAAAGCGATGGGTCGGTTTCTCGAAGCGTGATACCGCCCGTGCGTCGATACGCGCTCACCGTCCCCGGAAGTTCGGCCGCCGCTTCTCCAAAAACGCCGTCCGGCCCTCGCGGTAATCCTCGCTGTCGAAGCACGCAGCGGTGGCGCGCGCGACCGCTTCGGGGTTGCGGTCCGCGGGTTCCTCGGTGACGTCGTTGATGGTGATCTTGCTCGCATACACCGACAGCGGCGCGTTCTCGGCGATGCTGCGCGCGATCGCCGTGACCGCCGCTCGAGTTCGGCATCCGGCACGGTCTTGTTGACCAGCCCGATCCGCTCGGCCTCGCGCGCGTCGATGCGCTGCGCGGTGTAGAGGATCATCCGCGCGTGCGCCGGCCCGACGAGGTGGACGAGCTTGCTCAGCCCGTCGAAATCCGTAAGCGATGCCGAGGCGCGCGGCGGGGATGCCGAACTGGCTGCCCTCGGCGGCGATGCGAATATCGGCCTGCATGGCGATCGCCAGCCCGCCGCCCAAACAGAAGCCGCGAATGCGCGCGATTGTGGGTTTCGCGAATGCGCCCAGCTTCTTGCGCCCGCCGCTGGTGAGCCGGTCGTATTCGCGCTGCGCCTCGGCATTCGAGCGGTTCTTCTCGAACTGGCTGATATCGGCGCCGGAGACGAACGCCTTCTCGCCCGCCCCGGTCAGAACCACCACCCGCACGCCGTCATCAGTCGGCGAATTCGTCGAGAATGCGGCTCAACCCCTCCCACATCTCGATCGAGATGGCGTTGCGCTTCTCGGGTTGATTGAAGGTGACGACGCCCACCCCGTCGCGCACGGCGGCGAGCATCTTGCCGCCGGCATATTGGCGCTGCTCGGCTCCGGGACTGTCCATCAGATCGCTCCCCTGCCGCGCATCGCGGCGATCTCGTCGTTGGAATAGCCGACCGAACGCAGAATCTCGTCGGTGCCTTGTCCCGCCTCCGGGGTGGGCGTGCGGATGTCGCGCGAGAACCCGGAGATGTTGATGGCCGACGCCACCACCTCGGTCTTGCCGAGCGCCGGGCTCTGCATCGGGCGCGCCATGCCGAGATGGCGCACTTGCGGATCGGCGAACACCTGGTCGATCGTGTAGATCGGCCCGCAGGGAATGCCGGCGCCCTCGAACAACTCGATCCAGTGCGCCGCCGGCCTGGTCCGCGTGACCTCGCCGATGGCGGCGTTGATCGCCTTGCGATCTTCGCTGCGCCCCTTTTGCGTCGCCCATTCGGGTTTGGCCTTCCAGTCGGGCCGCTCGATCGCCTCGCAGAAACGCTCCCACAGGCGGGCGGAGCTGGCGGCGATGTTGATGTGGCCGTCGCTCGACGGGAAGACGCCGGTCGGGAATCCCGGTCGGGTGGTCGTTGCCGGCCTGACCCGCCACCTCATGCGCCATCAGCCAGCGCGAGGCCTGGAAATCGAGCATGAACACGCCGGCTTCCAGCAGGCTGGTCGTGACCCACCGTCCGACCCCGGTGCGCGTGCGGTCGAACAGCGCCATCATGATGCCGAGCGCGAGCAGATTGCCGGCCGTGAGATCGTCGATCGGGATGCCGACGCGCATCGGACCGCGCCCGGGTTCCCCGGTGATCGACATCAGCCCGCCCATGCCCTGCGCGATCTGGTCCACGCCGGCGCGGTGGCCGTACGGTCCAGTCTGGCCGAAGCCGGAAATGCTGCCATAGACGATGCGCGGATTGACCGCGCGCACATCATCATAGGCGACCTTCAGCCGGTGCTTCACTTGCGCGCGCATGTTCTCGACCACCACGTCGGCGGTCTTCACCAGCCGCATGAAGGCTTCCCGGGCCTGCGGGATCCTTGAGGTTGAGATGCATCGCCCGCTTGTTGCGATGCAGGTTCTGGAAATCGAAACCGTGGCGAGCGCCGGCGATGTCCTCGCCGCCGGTCGGCGGCGGCTCGATGCGGATCACGTCGGCGCCCCAATCGGCCAGATGGCGCACGCAGGTCGGACCGGCACGCGCGAGCGTCAAATCAAGCACCGTTAGTCCCGACAAGGGCATATGCCCCGTCTGCTCCGCCATCGCGGCGTCCTCCGTATTCATGTGGTCGGAGTGTCCGCCGTCATCCGAAGGCGGCGATTCAAGTGCCGCCGACTTTCCGCCATGCCCGCCCTTCGCGTTGCAGCAATTCATCGGCCGCGTCCGGCCCGTCGCTGCCGGAGACGTAGTTGGGGAAGCTTGCACGCTCGGCCCCCAGGCATCGAGAACCGGCTGCACCACCCGCCATGTCTCGTCCACCATGTCGGCGCGATTGAACAATGTCTGATCGCCGATCATGCAGTCGTAGAGCAAGGTCTCGTAGCCGACATTCGGTTCCGGCTGGAACCAGTCGTTGTAGCGGAAGCGCATCTGCACCGAGGCGAGATCGACCACCGGGCCGGGGCGCTTGACTTCGAATTGCAGGTCGATCGCCTCCTGCGGCTCGATGTGGATGACCAGCCAGTTGGGCGGCAGATTGTCGACCTTGGTGTCCTCGAACGGCGCATAGGGGGCGGTTTGAAACGGATGGCGATCTCCGCGTAGCGGGCCGACATATGCTTGCCGGTGCGCAGATAGAACGGAACCCCGGCCCAGCGCCAGTTGTCGATGGACAGCCGCATGGCGACGTAGGTTTCGACATTAGAGTCGGGCGCCACGTCCGGCTCCTCGCGATAGGCGCGCACCGGTTTGCCGAGCACCGTGCCCGCACCATACTGGCCGCGCACCGCGCAATCCGGCTGCACGCTTTGCAGCGCCGAATAGACATCCTCCTTGCGGCTGCGGATGGAACGCGCGTCGAACCCCGCCGGCGGCTCCATCGCCACCATGGAGAGCAACTGGAACACATGGTTCGGCACCATGTCGCGCAGCGCGCCGGCGTGTTCGTAGAACTTGCCGCGTCCTTCGACGCCGACCGTCTCGGCGACGGTGATCTGCACATGATCGATGCGGTCGCGGTTCCATAGCGGCTCGAACATGCCATTGGCGAAGCGCAGCGCCATGATGTTCTGCACCGTCTCCTTGCCGAGGAAATGATCGATCCGGAAAGTCTGCTCCTCGCGCAGCACGCGCCGCGAGCCGCTGGTTGAGGGCGCGCGCCGATTGCAGATCGTGGCCGAACGGTTTTTCGATCACCACGCGACGCCAGCAATGCGCCTTCCGGATCGTCGCGCGTGAGGCCGGCGGCGCCCAGCCGATCGATCACCGGGCCGAAGAAGCGGTCGGCGATCGCCAGATAGAACAGCACGTTGCCGCCGGTGCCGCGCGTCTTCGCCAAATCCTCGAGATGCGCCGACAGGCGCTGGTAAACCGCCGGCGTCGGTGATGTCGCCCTGGACGTAGGACATGCCGTCCGCCAGACGCTTCCAGGAATCCTGGTCGATGCGATCGATCCGGCTCTCGCTGTCGGGGTTGCCGACGAAGCTTTGCAGCATCGCGAGCAGGCCCTGGCGCCACTGTTCGGCGGTGTCGGTGCGCAAATCCACGCCGACGACGGCGAATTGCGCCGGCAGCAGCCCGGTGTGCGAAAGATTGTAGAGCGCCGGGACGAGCAACCGCTTGGTCAGATCGCCGCCGGCGCCGAAGATGACCATCGCGCACGGGCCGGGTGGTTGTGCCTGCCGCCGGGGCGGGGCGCGCAAAACGCTGCTGGCCCGGGCATCCGGGCTTGGGGTTCGGTCTGGCATGGTATTCGTTGAAGTCGGCGCACGAGCGGCCGCTGGCGAGCGCCGCCACGCGATCGTGAACCGGTTGCTTCGATGCCCGGGGGCGCTTAGCCTGCCCGCATGTCGGACGGCGACCTTTTCGCCCCCGCGGGGGGTTGGCGCGTGCGCATCCGCGATCTGTCGGCGGATGCGGCGGATAACGTCGTCGAAGAGGTGGGCGGGTTCGGCACCCTGATGCAGGCGAGCGCCTTCGCGCGCCGATATGTGCGCGATTCCGTCGAGCGCTGCCGTGCCTCCGGTTCGACCCCGAAGGAGGTGCTGGAGTGCCTGGTTCGCCTACGGCGAAGATGCCGAGGTGATCGACGCCGGCGATGCCGGCTGGCGCAGCGCCAACGAGTTGGGAGATTTCGCCGATCGCCCCGCCGGCGGCGAGGAGCGGGACTGGCGCGCGCTCGACCCGCGCCGGATAGAAGAAAACGAAGGGGAGGAGGCCGAATGAGCGAGGTGTTCACCCGTTTCGCCCCCAGCCCGACCGGCTATCTGCACGCCGGCAATGCGCGGCTGGCGCTGCTGAATTTCCTGTTTGCGCGGCGCCATGGCGGGTGTTTCGTGCTGCGCATCGACGACACCGACGCGGAACGCTCCCGGCCGGCTTTCGACGAGGCCATTCGCCGCGATCTGCAATGGCTCGGCCTCCATTGGGATGATAGTTTTCGCCAGTCCGACCGGTTGGCGGAGTACGCTGCGGCGGCCGAGCGCCTGAAGGCGGCGGGGCGGCTCTATCCGTGCTTCGAGAGCAAGGAGGAGCTGGACGCCAAGCGCGAGCGTCGCCTGCGGCGCGGGCAGGCGCCGCTTTATGACCGCGCCATGCTGACCCTGACCCCGGCGCAGCGCGCGGCGGCCGAGGCGGGCGGCAAGCGGCCGTATTGGCGGTTTCGGCTGAGCGACGGCGTCGCCGCCTGGAACGATCTGGTGATGGGCCGTCAGGAGGTGAAGCTTGCCGCCATCTCCGATCCCGTTCTGGTCCGCGCCGACGGCACGCCGCTCTACAACCTGACCTCGGTGGTGGACGATCTGGCGGTCGGTGTGAGCCACGTCATCCGCGGTGCCGATCACCTGACGAACACCGCCGTTCAGTGCGATCTGATCGCCGCGCTCGATGGCGACCCCGGGCGCATCGGATTTGCGCATCTGCCGCTGATGCTGGACGCCGAGGGCGGCAAGCTCTCGAAGCGCCTGGACGCGCTGTCGCTGCGGACGCTGCGCGCCGACGGCATCGAGCCCGGGGCGCTGGCGGCCTATCTCGCGCGCATCGGCACGCCTGACGATCTGGAGCCGGTGGGGATGGATGAGCTGATCGCGAGCTTCGACATGGCTCGGCTCTCGCGCGCTCCGGCCCGCTTCGATCCCTCCCAGCTTCTGGCGCTGAACCGCAAGGTGCTGCGCGAGCTGCCCTTTGCCGAGGTCGCCGACCGGCTCCCGGCAAGCGCCACCGAAGCGTTCTGGAACGCCGTGCGCGGCAATCTCGACATGCTGGCGGAGGCGCGTGGCTGGTGGGAGGCGGTTGCCGGCGAGATCGTGCCGCCGGCGGTGGAGGCAGAGGAGGAACGCGCGATGCTGCGCACGGCGCTCGATGCGCTGCCGCCCGAGCCGTGGGATGACGACGTGTGGCCGCGTTGGACCGGCGCCGTCCGTCAAGCCACGGGCCGCAAGGGCCGCGCCCTGTTTCTGCCGCTGCGCATCGCGCTGACCGGCGACGACCACGGTCCGGAGATGAAGGCGCTGCTGCCGCTGATGGGCCGCGCCCGGGCCGCGCGGCGGCTGCAACTGGCGACCACGTGAGGCGCCCCTTAACTGACGGCGGGCACTAAAACGTCACCACTGTCCGCAGCCCGAGCACGGCGGCGTTGCCTGCGGGACGCTCCGATCCGGGGCTCAGGATCTCGCCGGCCGGATTGACGATGTACCTGAAATTCCGGCTGCAACTGCCACCAGGGCGCAACCTGCGCCTGATAGGTGAGTTCGATCACCGTCTCGGCGCCGCGGGCGACGGCGCGAGGTCCGAGACGTGCCCAACCAACGCCGAGGCCGACCGTGTCGTCGTCGCGCCCGAACACCCCCTTCCAGGTTACGCCGCCATCGACGAAGGCGACCAGCAGGTTGCGGTCGGGCGGGGCGGCCATGGCGCGCAGAAACACGCCGATGCCACCGTCCTGCGAGCCCGGCTTTCGCCACACGCGCTGATCGATGATCCCGTAGAAGCTCCAATCGCCACCGCGCCCGGCCCGCGCCGGCCCGTCAGGGCTCTCGCTCACAAGCGAATCATACCAACCGCCCAGCTTGACGGTCCCCGGCAGCCCGGCGGCGTCCTTCTCCTGATTGCGGGCGAACTGCGCCTCCGCCATCACCAGCACGCCCTGGAAGCGCAAATTGGCTCCGCTGGGGTTGCGGAGCTGCGGATCACCGGTGCCCGGCCCGGCGGCGTTGCCGTTGAAGACCCCGAACAGCAGCGTCGTCGTCGGATCGGGCCGCGCGCGCACGCGTAAGCCGGGCGCCGCCAGGGGATAATCGGGCCCGTCGCTTGGCAGATCGACGGCAAACAGCGTCGGCCAGCCGAAGCTGGAGTTGATGAACACCCCCGCATATTCGCTCAGCGCGAACTCCTGACCGGCGGCCATCTGGCCGACGCGGACATCGACCGCACCATCGGCGAAGGATTGCTGGTACCACAACTCGAACAGCCGCGTCGCCCGGTCGGCCTCGATGCTGCTGATGGTGTTGAGGTCCTCCACATCGTTGAGCGTCAGCCCGCGTCCGTGAATCTGGTAGGCGGTCACGTTGAAGATCCCGCCTTTCAGGCCGACCGCCTTCTCCATATCGACGCCGAGGCCGAGTTCGGTCGCGCCCTCGTAGATGGCGCCGCGACGCAAGCCGCCGGTGAAGTTCCCCAGAACCTCGCTGGTCTCCGTCAGGCCGAGGGAAATTCCGTGCTCGCCGAGTGCCGAGCGCAGGCCGCCCGGATCATCCAGCAGGTTCGATCTTTCCCAGAAACCGCTCGCCGGTGCTGCGGGTTGGTTTTGTCCCGGCGTCGGGGATTGCCGCGTCGCGGGCGCCTGCGCGGCCGCGCTCGAAGCCGAGAGCGCCAGCAGAACCGCCGCGAGCATGCGCACGCCCATCCGATTTGCTCCATCACCAATGTTATATTATAACATTCCGAAAATTGCCCTGTCGACCCTGGAACAGCCCCATGAACCGTCTCGCCGTCGCGCTGATCGTCGTGCTGTCCCTGGCCGATTCGGTCGGCGCCGAACAGCCCCGGATCGTCGCCGCCGAGAACATGTACGCCGACATCGCGCGCCAAATCGCCGGGCCGGCGGCGGCGGTTAGCGCCATCCTCGCCAACCCCGACCAGGACCCGCACGAGTTCGAGCCGACCGCCGCCACCGCGCGCGCCGTGGCCGGCGCGCAGATCGCGATCATGAATGGCGCCGGATATGATGGCTGGATGCTTCGCCTGATCGGCGCCAATCCCGATCCGGCGCGGGTGGTGATCGACATCGCCCGCATCATGCACGCAGCACCCGGCGCGAACCCGCATCTCTGGTACGATCCCGCGACCATGCCCGCCTTCGCGCGCGCGCTGGCGAGCCATTTGGGTGCGGACGCGCAGCCCCGGCTCGCCGCCTTTCTGGCCTCGCTTGCCCCATTGGACGCGCGCATCGCGGAGATGGAACGCCGCTGGGCCGGCACGCCGGTTGCGGCGACCGAGCCGGTGTTCGGCGATATGGCCGCCGCACTCGGGCTGACGATGCGAGAGGGGCGATTTCAGCTCGCGGTGATGAACGACACCGAACCGTCGGCCGCCGATGTCGCCACGTTCGAGCGTGATCTGCGGCAGCGGCGGGTGCGCGTGCTGATCTACAACCGCCAGGCGACCGACGCCGTCGGTCGCGCGGCTGCGCCGGATCGCCCGCGAATCCGGCGTGCCGGAGGTTGCCGTGACCGAAACCGAGCCGGCGGGAATGGCCTATCAGCAATGGATGATGGAGCAATTGGCGGCGCTGGAGGTGGCGCTGGCGGGTGGAAAGCCTCGGTGAACGCCGTCGAGCTCGCCGGGGTGACGCTCACGCTCGGCGGCCATGATGTGCTGTCCGATGTGACCGTGGCGATCGGCGGCTGCGAGTTCATCGGCGTGCTCGGTCCCAATGGCGCCGGCAAGACCACGCTGATGCGCGCGCTCCTCGGCCTGCTGCGACCGCGCCGCGGGAGCGTCCGCGTGCTGGATCGGCCGGCGAGCCGCGGCAACCGGAGGATCGGATACATGCCGCAGGCGCGCGCCGCCCCACCGCGGCTGAGCGGGCTCGACATGGTGGCGAGCGCGGCCGGCGGACACAACTGGGGTCCGCTGCCCTCGCGCGCCGATCGCGCGGCGGCGCGGCGGGCCATTGCGTTGGTGGACGCTGAGGAATTGGCCGAGCGCCCCGTCTCCGATCTTTCGGGCGGAGAGCGCCAGCGGCTGCTGCTGGCGCAAGCCCTGGTCGGCGCGCCGCGACTGTTGTTGCTGGACGAGCCGCTCATCAGTCTCGACCCGCGCCGTCAACAGGAGGTGGTCGCGCTGGCGCGGCGCGTGCAGCGGGAGTTGGCGATCACCGTGCTGTTCAGCGCCCACGAGCTCAACCCGCTGCTCGGCGCGCTGGACCGAATCCTCTATCTCGGCGGCGGGCACGCCGCGCTCGGCACGGTCGACGAGGTCATCACCGGCGACGTGCTCTCCCGCCTCTACGGCGCCGAGATCGAGGTGGTGCGCGTGGGCGGGCGCGTCTTCGTCATGTCCGGCGGCCAGGACGTCGAGCGGACGGCGCATCTGCACGAACACTGCTGACCCGGCGCCGGGCGCTGGTCGGGTTCGCGCCAATGCCGCATGGTAGGCGCATCGAGAGCAGAGGAGCCGCAAATATGGTCGAGAACGTCTCCCCGACGGCGACGATGGAGGCGCTGCGCGCCGATCCGGCGGCACGGCTGGTGGATGTGCGCACCGAACCGGAATGGAACCATGTCGGCATCCCCGACACTGCGGAGACCGGGCGCGAGGTCGTGTTCATTCCTTGGCAGGTCGCGCCGACGATGCAGGTCAATGCCGCGTTTGTGGACGATCTGCGCGGCGCCGGCGTCGGTCCCGAGAACGCACTTTATTTCATCTGCCGCAGCGGCGCACGCAGTATGGCGGCGGCGCAAGCGGCGGCGCGCGCGGGATATGCGCGCGTGTTCAACGTCGCCGACGGCTTCGAGGGCGCCCCCGATGTCCTCGGTCGGCGCGGGAAGATCAGCGGCTGGCAGGCCGAGGGGCTGCCCTGGCGCAAGCGATGACGGCGGCATAGGATTGCCCGGCTAGCAGATGAGGAGTTCCGTCATGGCCGATGCGGCAACGCTGACCGAAGACCGCAAGGTGGCGGTGGCGAGCGCCAAGAACCCGGTTCTGGTGAAGGGGCGGCGCGACTACTTCACCTATCGCGAGCTCGGCGTGACCAAGGCGAGCGGCGGGCAGATGCGCGCCCAGGTGACGGCCGCCGAAGGCGGCGCCTCGCGTCCGACCGGCTGGCATTATCATGTCTGCGACTCGCAGTTCGTGTATGTGCTCAAGGGCTGGCTGGAGCTGGAATTCGCCGACGGGCCGGTGCGGCTGGAAGCGGGCGATTCGATCTACATTCCCGGCGGCAAGCCGCACAACGAGAGCCGGACTTCGGATAGTTTCGAAATTCTGGAATTGTCGGTTCCCGCGGAGATGGCAACGCAAGCCTGCGACAAGCCGCGAGCTTAAGCCAGCGCCTCGCGGAAGCCGTTAAGCCCGGTCAGGCGCCCGGTCGCCGTGCGTGCCGCGTGCAGGATGGCCCGCACGGCGGCGACGGTCGGCTCGAACTCCGCGTTGACGAGGACATGATCGAACTCGCCGCAATGGCCGATCTCCTCGCGGGCGCGGGTCATGCGGCGGGCGATTTCGGCGGCGTCGTCGCCGCCGCGCGCGCGCAATCGCTGCTCCAATGCCGCCAATGACGGCGGCAGCAGGAACACGCCCACCACATCGCCGGCGAGCGCAGCGCGCAGACTGCGGAAGCCCTGCCAGTCGATGTCGAAAATCATGTCGCCGCCGGCTGCGAGCGCAGCCTCGACCGGCGTCCGCGGGGTGGCCGAGCAGTGTTGCCCCAGCACCCGCGCCCATTCCAGAAATGCGCCCGCCTCACGCATGAGGTCGAATTCGACCGCGGTTCGGAAATGGTAGTCGATGCCGTCGCGTTCGCCGGGACGGGGTGGACGAGTGGTGACGCTGACCGAGACCGTCAGCTCGGGCTCCAGTGCCCGCAGCGCGCGGGCAACCGAGCTTTTGCCGCCCCCGGAGGGCCCGGCGAGAACCAGGCAGACGCCGCGACGGCTGATCATTCGATGTTCTGCACCTGCTCGCGCAGTTGCTCGATCGCCGCCTTCAGCCGGAGCCCGGTTGCGGTCAGGGCCGAAGTCGCGGACTTGCTGCACAGCGTATTGACCTCGCGGTTGAATTCCTGGACCAGAAAATCGAGGCGCCGGCCGACCGCGCCGGGCTCGCTCAGCAGGGCTCGCGCCGCTTCGATGTGGCTGCAGAGCCGGTCCAGCTCCTCGCGCACGTCGGAACGCGCGGCGAGCAGGGCCACTTCCTGCGCGATCCGGTCCTCCGGCAGCGCTGCGGACTCGGCGAGCAGCGTGCGCACGCTCTCGAGCATCCGCGCCCGCTGCGCCGCAGGCTGGCCGGCCGCCTCCGCCTTCGCCTGCTCGCGCAACCGGACGATCTCGTCGAGCAGCGCATGCAGGATCACGCCGATGCGCGCTCCCTCCTCGCATCGCGCCGCGACCAGCCCCGCCAGCGCCTTCTCGAACCCCGTCTGCAACGGCCCGATGGTGGCGGCCGCTTCCGGTTCAGCCGCGGCGGAACGCAGAACCCCGGGCAGCGCCAGCAACGCCTCGGCGCGGATCGGCGGCGCATCGGGAATGCGCGCGCGCAGCTCCATTGCCAATCGCAAGATCTGATCGAGCGCCGCCGGGTCCGGGGCAAGGCGCGCCTCGTCGCGGCGGATCGTCAGCGTGGCGCTGACGTTGCCGCGCTTCAGAACCCGCCCGGCCGCCTCCCGCAGCCGCGGTTCCAGCGCGTCGAGCCCGGGCGGCAGGCGAAAGCGGAAATCGAGCCCGCGGCCGTTGACGCTGCGCAGCTCCCAGACGAAGGCGCCGGTTTCAATACTGCCCTCGGCACGGGCGAAGCCGGTCATGGAGGCGGGACAACGCATGGCGCGGGCTTGTAGCAGCGCCGTATTCGGGCTGTCAGGCCCGAAGCGGGTCCCTCGCAGCTTCACCCCTCGCAACCGCGCCCATCGCCGTGATACGGGCAGATGCAGCCTGCCACCATCGGGCGCCCATGAAGTTCGGGAGGCGACTTTGCGAAGGATATGGACACTGGCCCTGGCTGGCATCGCGGCGCTCGGCCTGCTGGCGACGGCGCGTGCTGCGCCTGCCGAGCATCTCAGCATCGGCTTCCTCACCACCCTGAGCGGCCCGCAAGGCGTAATCGGCAAGCACATGAAGGACGGTGCGGCGCTGGCGGTGGCGATGCTGGACGGCAAGGTGGGCGGCCTGCCGACCACCATGATCTACGCCGACGACCAGTTTCGCCCCGAGATCGGCCGCCAGGCGGTCGAGCAGATGATCAAGCGCGACCACGTCACCTTCATCACCGGGTTCCCCTGGAGCAACGTGCTGCTGGCCTCGGTCCAGCCGGCACTGCGCGCCGGCGTGATCGTGGTCGGCGCCAACGCCGGACCGCACGAGTTGGCCGGGCCGATGTGCGCGCCCAACTACTTCTCGGCGTCCTGGCAAAACGATCAGACTCCCGAAGCGATGGGCAAATACATGAACGACCGCGGCATGAACGACGTCTATCTGATCGCGCCCGACTACGCCGCCGGCAAGGATATGATCAACGGCTTCCGCCGCTACTTCAAAGGTCGGGTCGCCGCCGAGCTCTTCACCAAGCCGGGCCAGGCCGACTATCAGGTGGAGATCAGCCAGATTCGCGCCGCGCATCCGAAGGCGGTGTTCGTCTTCCTGCCCGGCGGCATGGGCATCCAGTTCGTCAAGCAATACGCGCAATCGGGGCTGCGCGAGGAGATCCCGCTCTACTCGGCGTTCTCCATCGACGAGACCACCTTGCCCGCGCTCGGCGACGCCGCCGCCGGCAACTACGAGGTCGGCTTCTGGTCGCCCGACCTCGACAACGCGCGCAATCATGCCTTCGTCGCCGCGTTCCGCGCCAAGTACCACTACATGCCGTCCTTCTACGCGGCGCAGTCATTCGATGCGATCTTCATGATCGACGACGCGGTGCGCGCCGTGCACGGCGATCTGAGCGATCGCAAGGGCATGATCGCGCGCATGGAGCAGGCGGCCTACCCCAGCGTGCGCGGACACTTCACCTACAACAGCAATCACTTCCCGATCGAGGACTTCTACCTGCTGCGGATCGGCAAGGACGCCGACGGGCAATACGCCCGCCACATTCAGGCGAAGATCTTTGCCGACCATCAGGACGCGTATGTGGGCGAGTGCCACATGAAACCGCTGCGGTAGTCGCGCCGGCGAGGGGTCAAACTGCGGGAGGGGGCTTATGCCCGCCCGTAGGTATCCTCGATGCGCACGATGTCGTCCTCGCCGAGATAGGCTCCCGATCCGACCTCGATCAGGGCCAGCGGTATGCGGCCCGGATTCTCCAGCCGATGCAACTCGCCCAGCGGGATGTAGACGCTTTCGTTCTCCTGCACGAGGACCTCCTCGGTGCCGCGCGTGACCAGAGCGCTGCCGGTCACGACCACCCAATGCTCGGCCCGGTGAAAGTGCTTTTGCAGCGATAGTTTTTGCCCCGGCTTCACCACCAGGCGCTTGACCTGGAACCGATCGCCGCGCGTGAGGATCTCGTAGAAGCCCCAGGGCCGATAGACGCGGTTATGCGTCACCGCCTCGGTTCGTTCGGATCGCTTCAGCCGATCGACCACCGTTTTCACGTCCTGCGCGTGATCGCGGTGCATCGCCAGCACGGCGTCCTCGGTCACCACCAGAACGGCGTCGCTAAGTCCGACCATGGCGGCCAGGCGGCCGTCGCTGCGCACATAGCAATTGCGCGCGTTCTCCAGCACCGCGTCGCCGAGGGCGGCGTTGCCGTGCGCGTCTTTGGGCGCCAGCTCCCACAGCGCATCCCAACTGCCGATGTCCGACCAGCCGATATCGGCCGGGATGACGGCCGCGCGCGTGGTGCGCTCGGCCATCGCGTAGTCCAGGCTGATCGACGGCGTGGCGCGGAACGCCGCCGGGTCGAGGCGGATGAAGTCGAGATCGCGCGAGCGTGCGGCCAATGCCGCGCGCGCGCCGTCCAGCACCGCCGGCGAATGCGCCGCCAGCTCCTCCAGCAGCGTTCGCGCGGTGAACACGAACATGCCCGAATTCCACAGATGCCGCCCCGATCCGGCCAACTCGGCGGCGGTCGCGGCGTCCGGCTTCTCGATGAAGCGGGCGACCGCGTGCACGCCCGGGGCGATCGGCAGCGCCTCGCCGAGCTCGATGTAGCCGTAGCCGGTTTCGGCACCGCTCGGGCGCATCCCGAACAGCACGACGCTCCCGGCGCGTGCCGCCGCTGCGGCCGTCTCCACATGGGCGCGCAGCCCGGCAAGATCGCCGATCGCGTGGTCGGCCGCCATGATCCACAGCACCGTCTCCGGGTCCCGCTCGGCCGTGAGCAGCGCGGCGACGGCAACCGCCGGGGCGGTGTTGCGCCCGACCGGCTCCAGCACCACCAGCAAATCCTCGATGCCGCCCGCCCGCAACTGCTCGGCGATCAGGAATCGGTGCTCCTGGTTGCAGACCACGATCGGCGGCAGAAAGTCGGGGCCGCTCGCGCGCGCGGCCACCTCCTGGATCATGGTGCGCTCGGACACCAGCGGCCAGAGCTGCTTCGGAAAGCTCTCCCGCGAAACCGGCCACAGCCTGGTGCCGGAGCCGCCGGAGAGGATGACGGGTTGGATGCGGTTCTCGCTCATGCGGGTCCTGTTCAGGCGGCGCGGGTCAGGCGTTTGACGAAAGCGGACAGCCGGTGCCGTCGCAGCTCCGCCCGTGCCTTGGCGTCGGTGGTCATGTAGTTGAGCTGGATGCTCACGCGCGGGCCGTCGAAGACCTTGTGCCCGTGCCAGGCTCGGGCGGTGTTGACGAAGGCCAGCAGGGTGCCGTTCACCGGCGGAACCTCGACCGCGTAATCGTCGAGATTGTGCGGTCCGCGCAGCAGGCGAAGGCACCCCTGATGACCGTCGAAGCCGGAGGCATCGGGGTTGAGGTAGAGCAGCACGGTCACGCGCTTGGCGGTGGAGTTGACGTGAATGTGCCCGTCGCGCTCGGTGGTGCGGCCGCGCAGCGTGACCATCGTCGGCGCATCGTGGAGATCGAGACCGAGGCGCGCGGCGAGAGCGTCGCGGAGGCGCGGACCCTGCAGTTCGTCCACCAGGGCGCGCGCCGCCGGTCCGGCCCGCAGGGCCTCGACGGGGAAGGAGCCGCGTTGCGCGATCGGCGGCAGATCGGCGAGCACGCGGGCGAGCGCCGGCGGCGGCACGAAACACGGCACCAGCAGGTGCGGGAAGGGCTCGGCGCCGAGCGGCGCGCGAGCGAGGGCGGCATAGTCCAGTTCGAGCATCGGATTCCTCGTCGCCGGCTGCTTAGCACGTATCGCGGCGCGTTGAAGCGCCTCGCGTTCCGGGCTAAGGGCGCGGGCGATGGACGCAACAGCCCCGATCGCCGGGCCGCTGCCCGCCTATCGCGCGATGTTGGCGGCGGGGGAACTGGTCGCCGATCCCGCGCAGGCGCTGGCGGCGGAGCGGCTCCAGCACCTCTGGGCGAAGCTTCGCGGCTACGACCCGCCGCCGCGTCCGGCGGACGGTCACTCCCTGCTGGGCCGCCTCCTGCGCCGGCTCGCGCCCGAGGACGGCTCGGAGAGCAGACCGAACGGACTTTATCTCGTCGGCGCCGTCGGGCGCGGCAAGTCCATGCTGATGGACCTGTTCTTCGCCGCCGCCGCCGTCCCTCGCAAGCGGCGCCTTCACTTCCACCGCTTCATGGCCGAGGCGCACGCGCGCTTCCATGCCTTCAAGCGCGACGATCCGACAATCGACGATCCGATCCCGCCGCTCGCCGACGCGATCGCGGCGGAAGCGGCGCTGCTCTGTCTCGACGAGTTTCAGGTCAACGACGTCGCCGACGCGATGATCCTCGGGCGGCTGTTCCAAGCGCTGTTCGAGCGCGGCGTGGTGGTGGTGACGACCTCCAACACGCGGCCGGGCGACCTGTTCCGGGGCCAGCCGGGACGCGATGCGTTTCTGCCGTTCATCGCCTTGCTGCAGGAGCGGCTGGAGGTGCTGGAGATGAACGCCGCGCGCGACTTCCGTCGCGGCCGGCTGCGCCGGCTTCGCACCTGGTTGGTTCCCGCCGACGCGCGGGCGCGCGCCGAGCTGGACCGCGCCTTCGCCGAGATGACCGACGGCGCGACTCCGGGGCCGGAAGCGCTGATCGTGACGGGACGGCGCCTGACGGTGCCCCGGGCGGCCGAGGGGGTCGCGCGCTTCGACTTCGCCGCGCTCTGCGAGGCGCCGCTCGGCCCCGGCGACTATCTGGCGATGGCGACGCACTATCACACGCTGTTTCTGGACGACATTCCACGCCTTTCGGCCGATAATTTCGATGCCGCGCGGCGCTTCATCACGCTGATCGATACGCTCTACGACCATCGGGTGAAGCTGATCGCTTCCGCCGGCGCTCCTCCCGATCAGCTGTACGGGCGCGGCGAGAACGCGGCGATGTTCGAGCGCACCGCGTCGCGGCTGACGGAGATGCAGAGCCCCGAATGGCTGGCGCTGCCGCATTTGACTTAGCGAGGGTGCGCGAAGGGCCGCGCCTTCAGCCAGAGGAACAGGGGAATGCGGGTCCAATGCTGTAGTCGGCGCCATTGTTGTCCGGCATCGGGCACGGGTTCGCGCAGCGACGTGATCGCGAGCCCCGCATCCTCCAACGCAGCGACGTAGGATTGAAGGGGCTTCGACCAGCCGGCGAAACGCATCCTGAGGCCGTCGCGCTCTTCGGTGCCTTCAAAGCGCTTCCAGCCGAAGTAGGTGTCCTCGATGATAAAGGAGGAACCGGCTTCGGCGGTGGCGAAATGCCCGCGATCGGAGAACGGGTGCACGATCGAGATCACCAGCATTCCCGCAGGCCGCAGGACACGTCTGATCTCCCTTAAGGTCGCGGAAACGTCATCAATATCCATCAGCACGTTATAGGCCATGACCAGATCGAAGCAGGCGGTGTCGAAGGGAAGAGCGCCACCCCGGGCGATCGCATAGTCGTCGGCCGATCGCGCCTGCCTCGCGGCGTTCACCAGTTCCGGGACCGGGTCCACGGCCGTGACACTGTAGCCGCAGCTCTTCAGCACGCGCGAGATGCGGCCTTCCCCGCATCCGACATCCAGTGCCTCGCCCTCACCGCGACCGACGAAAGCAACCAAGCCCTCTCGATACGCCCAGAACGCGTCATGGTTGGGCGCACGCGCCCACGCGATCCACTCGCCGGCAACAAGCGACCAATGCTCGTGGTCGATCGTACTTGTCATCAGTGCTCTCCCCGGTCCGGCGGTCATCAGCGGTGCGCTCCGCCCTTCGCCAGCCGCTCGTGGAGCCGCCACATCGGCAACGCCAAGGCGGCGACGAAGGCGGCGGCGTACAGGGCGTCGGGCAGGCCGCCGCCGAGGTCTGCGGCGCGTCCGCAAAGTGCCGGGATGACGGCGCCGCCGAGATAATAAGTCGTGTAGAAGATGCCCAAGCCGACCGCGCGGTGCTGCGGGCGGGCCGAGAGCGTCCCGACCGCCACGATCACCCCCGACTGGATCGACCCCGGACCACCCAGCAGCGCGGCCCAGGCCACCGGCCGGTCGATCGCCCCCATGCCGGCAATCGCCGCCGTCATCACCACCGTTCCGATCCATAACACCGGCCAAGCGCCGCCGCGCTCGGCCAGCGCGCCGCCGGCGATCGTCCCCGCCACGTTTCCCCAGGTGGCGAGCGACATCACGATGCCGGTGAGCACCAGCCCTTGCCCGCGCGCGGCCATCAGAGAAGGCGTGTAGGAGAGATAGCCCGCGTAGCCCGCGGTATAGGCGGTCCACATCAGGCCGGCGGCGACCAGCAGCCGGCACTCCGCCGCACTCGGGAGGGAGAAGCCGCGCAGCCCCTCGGATTCGGTTCGGAAGGCGGTCAGGAAAAGCGCCGTTGCCAGCGCCATCTCGACGCCGCCGGCGAGAAAGGGGGCATGCCAACCGACATCGCGCGCCAGCACCGGTGCGACGATCTGCGCCAGACCGATGCCGATCGGGAAGGCGCCGACGGAGACGCTGACGGCCAGCATGAAGGGCGGGCCCGGGAACCGGTCGGCGATCACCTTGCTTTGCAGCACCGTCATTGCCACCGCGCCGATGCCGGCGATCAGCCGGCCGGCGGCAATGCCCGCGAGGCCCGGGGCAAGCGGGGCGAGCAGACCGCCGGCCGCCATCATCGCCAGTCCGCCACCCAGCGTAAGCCGGTCGCCGGCTCGCCGCGCGAGCAGGCCGAGCGGCAGCGCCGTGAACACGCCCGGCGCCATATAGACGCCGATCAAGGAGCCCAGCCCGCCGTAGTCCAGATGGAACCGCTGCATCACCTCGGGGCCGAGGCTCGCCACCACCTGAATTTGATAGCCGAAGCCGATCCGCGCCAACACGATCGCCGCGAGAATCGCCCCGGCGCGCATTCGCGGCGCCTTAGCGGCATCCAGCGCGCTTGCTGAGTTGCGCCTCGCGCTCGCGCGCATCGGCGCCGGCGGCGGGGAACTTCGCGCGCAGCTGGCGCAAGGTGTCGCAGGCCGCGGGTTTCTGGTTGATGTCGAGCAGCGCCCCCGCGAGGCCGAACAGCGAATCGCGGGCGTGCGGGCCGTTGCTCTGGCTCTTATAGGCGTCGTCGAAGGCGATCGCCGCTTGGGAGTATTGGCGCTGACCCATCAGCGCGCGTGCCAGCAGATAGCGTGCGTCGTAGGCGCGCGGCGAGGTGCGCTTGGCCAGGATCTCGCGCGCGTCCTGCTCGGCGGTCGCATAGTCGCCGCGATTGAGCGCCGCCTCGCCCTCTTGCAGCACCACGTCGGGCGTGCGACGAGCGCCGGTCGCCGGCGGCGGTGGTGGCGCGGCGACCGGCGGCGGCGGTGGCGCCGCGCCCCGGGATGCGGTTGGCGCGGCCGGCGCGGCTGGCGTATTCGGATTCTGCAGCTGAAATTGCAGATCATCGATGCGCTTGCCGAGTTGTGCGATCTGCTCCTGCGACTGGTTGCTCAGCTGCTCGACGCGCCCGCGCAACTCACGCACCGACGCTTCCAGTGCATCGACCCGGGTGAGGAGCCTGGTCACGAGATCGCTGCTCGCCGCGGATGGAATGCCGGGAGCAAAGCCGCTCGGCGGCGGCTGATAGGCGGGCGGGTAGGCGCCTCGCTGTTGGGCGAGCGCCTGAATTTCGCGCTGCAACTCCAGCATCTGATTTTGCAGCGCGATTCCTTCACGGCTCTCCATCTGTGCCTGCGCCGGATGCGCGCCGAGCATCACCAGCAACGCCGCCAGCCCGACGAGGGCCCGGATCGCGCGCAGTTCCATCTATCTTCTC
Organism: uncultured Pseudomonadota bacterium; assembly: GCA_963762525.1. Taxonomy (GTDB): domain Bacteria; phylum Pseudomonadota; class Alphaproteobacteria; order Acetobacterales; family Acetobacteraceae; genus DATFDN01. The sequence goes on along the minus strand of CAVXKT010000002.1, from coordinate 344,855 downwards.
CTCGCTCGCGCGTGTTTAGGCCGAACGCCGCAGCGGGGAAACCTCGGGCGCCGATAGCCGCGCAGCGGCGCCGCACCGGCCTTTGATCAGGGAAGTCGTTTCAGGAATGCCTGGAACAACGCGGGTCGTCTCGGAGCGGCACGCGGGCGCATCAATCTCCTCCCGGTCGCACCACCACGCGCCGCGCGATAGCGGGTACTTAATGGACCGAGGTGGTCTCGTTGCGGTTTTGCGCCCAGGCCTGCTCGTTGTCGCCGGGCGCCACCGGGCGGTCCTTGCCGAAGCTGATGGTGTTGAGGCGTGCCGGATTGACGCCGCGCGCCGCCAGGTAGTCCCGCGCCGCATTGGCGCGCCGCTGGCCGAGCGCGAGGTTATATTCCTCGGTGCCGCGATCATCGGTGTTGCCGGCCATCTGCACCTGCACCTGCGGATAGCGCTGCATCCATTCGGCCTGGCGATCGAGCGTGCCCTGATCCTCCGCCGACAGCCGGGAGCTGTCGAACGGGAAGAACACGCGATCGCCGACATTGGTCGCGAGATCCTCCTGGCTCCCCGGTGACACGCCGGGTGTACCGGGGCCACCGCCTCCGGCACCGCTGGTGGCACCCGTGGTGGCGGTCTCGGGAGTATGGGAACACGCCGCCAGCAGGGCGACGAGGGCGAAGGCGCCGGCGATCTTCATCTTCATGGTGTGTTCGTGGTCCCTGCGGAGGATGTCGATGGTGCCCGGTGGAACGGCCGATTCGGGAACGTTCGCACGTGCCTAGACGCCGCGCCGTTGCGCGGTCAAGTGCTTCGTTTCAGGCGGCGGCGCGGCTGACGGCGCCGGCGCGGGCGTCCTCCTTGATCATGTCGGCGGCCTTCTCGGCGATCATGATGACCGCGGCGTTGGTGTTGCCGGAGACCAGGGTCGGCATGATCGAGGCGTCGGCGACGCGCAACCCGGCGATGCCGCGCACGCACAGCCGGTCATCGACCACCGCCAGCTTATCGGCGCCCATCTTGCAGGTTCCGACGACGTGGTAGGTGGTCTGGCCGTTGGCGCGCGCGAATTGCCAGCCACTCGGCATCGGTCCGGACCTGCTCGCCGGGGTTCATCTCGAACGCGCGGTATTTGTCCATCGCCCGATTCTCGATGATGCGGCGCCCCGTCTTCATGCCTTCGATCAGCACCCGCCGGTCCATCTCCTCGGCCAGGAAATTCGGCCGAATCGCCGGCTTGGCCAGCGGGTCGGAAAGGCGGGCGTGGATCGACCCCTTCGACTCCGGCCGGCACTGATAGACCGTGAGCGTCATGCCCGGCTCCCGCTCCAGAATCCGGGTCGCCGCCGAGCCGTAGCTCGCATGGGCGAAGTGATACTGCACGTCGGGCACTTCCAACTCCGGGCGGGTCTTGATGAAGCCGTAGGCGATCCCGGCGGTGTAGGTCAGGATACCACGGTGGCGGATGAAGTAGCGGGCGATCTCGGTGGCGAAGCGCAGCCCGCGCGTGTGCTCGTTCAGCGTCACCGGCAGCTTGACCCGCCAGTTCATGCGCGGCGCATAGTGATCACGATAGTTCTCGCCGACCCCCGGCAACGCGTGGCGGACCTCGATCCCGAGTTCGTTCAGCAGCCCCGGATCGCCGATCCCCGATAGCTCCAGGATATGCGGCGACTGCACCGCGCCGGCCGCCAGGACCACCTCGCCGCCGCACCCTGCCTGCTCGCTCCGACCCTGCCGCAGGTAGCGCACGCCGACGGCTCGGCGGTTCTCCAGGATCAGTCCGGTCACGTGGGCGTCGGTCTCGATGCGCAGATTCGGCCGCGACACCGTGGCGATGTCGAGGAAGGCGCGCGCGGTGGACCAACGTCTGCCGTGCTTCTGCGTCACCTGAAAGTAGCCGAAACCCTCCTGCTCGCCGTCGTTGTAGTCGGGGTTGCGTGGCCAGCCCTCATTGACGGCGGCGGCGATGAAGGCATCGCAGATCTCGTTGTTTTCGCGCATGGCGGCGACGTTCAGCGGCCCGTCTTTCCCGCGCGCCGGGTGCGCCTCGCCCTCGTAATGCTCGGATTTGCGGAAATACGGCAGCACGGCGGAATAGGACCAGCCGCGATTGCCCATCTGCGCCCAGGTGTCATAGTCAAGCTGGTTGCCGCGCACGTACAACATGCCATTGATCGAGCTCGATCCGCCGAGCGTGCGCCCGCGGGGGATGGGGATCGAGCGGTTATTGACGTTGGCCTCCGGCTCGGTGGCGAAGTTCCAATTGAGTTCCGGATGATTGAGCAGCTTGGTGAAGCCGACCGGCACGTTGATCCAGAAATTCTTGTCGCGCGGGCCGGCCTCCAGCAACAGGACGCGCGTGCGCCGATCCTCGCTCAGCCGATGCGCCAGCACGCAGCCGGCCGAGCCCGCGCCGACGATGACGTAGTCGTAGTCCGGACATGTCGATGTCCTCCTCGGGCGCATCCTAGTAGCCGGTGCACGGGTCGGGAAGCTCACGCCAGCAGCGCCCTCGCCTCCGCCCACACAAGTCGCGCGATCTCGCCGGCCGGCTCGGCGCGGGCGAGGGCGGCGGACTGGCCGGCCCAGGCCTGCATGATCTGCACGTCGCCGGACTTGGCGGCGGCCTCGCGCATCGGCGTCGTCAGGCCGCGCTGCACCGGGTAGGGCGCCGGCGGCGGCGCGTCCGGCGCGGCGGCGGCGCGCGCGTAATCGGTGACGACGCTGCGCCCGGCGCGGCCGCTAAACGCGCGCGTCAGCATCGTATCCTCCGGGCGTGTGCGCCCCAGGGCCTCGGCCCAGGCGGGATGCACCCCCGCCTCGGGACTGCGCAAGAAGCCGGTTCCGATCTGCGCGGCGCTGGCGCCGAGCAGCAGCGTGGCGGCGACGCCGCGCCCGTCGGCGATGCCTCCCGTGGCCACGACCGGAACGCGGACCGCATCGACCACCGCCGGCAGCAACGCGAACAGACCGACCGCACGGGGTTCGGCCTCGGCCGCCTCGAAGCTGCCGCGGTGTCCGCCCGCTTCGGCGCCCTGCGCCACCACCACGTCGGCTCCCGCCGCCTCGGCCGCGAGCGCCTCGGCGACGGTAGTCACGGTGGCGAACCAGGCGATCCCGGCCGCCTTCAGCAGTCCCACGAAGTCCGCCGGATAGAGGCCCATGATCGAGGACACCGCGGCGGGTCGCGCGGCCAGCAGCGCCGCGCATTGGGCGGCAAAATCGGGCGGCGTCGCGTCGCCCGCCGTCTCCGGAACCTCGGGCCCGAAGCGGGCGAGAAAGGCGCGAACCCGCGCCTCGTGCGCGGCGTCGCGCACCGGCGGCGGGTCGGGAACCCAGAGGTTCATCTGCACCGCGCCGTTGCTGGCCGCGCGGAAAGCGCCGATCCAGGCGGCGATGGCCTCGGGCCGCATCAGCAACGCGCCGCCGCCGCCCATGCCGCCGGCATTGGCGACGGCGGCGGCCAAAGCCGGCGGACAGGCCCCGGCCATCGGCGCGAGCAGGATGGGCATGCGCAACCCGAAACGCTCACAGAAGGCGCGGGCGCGATCGAGGGGTGCGGACATCGTGTCTCCTTCGCCGCGATCTTGCTCTTGGTGACGGAGGGCGCAAAGCCGGGTTGCGGAAAGCCTTCATCGGCGGCGCAGCAGGGCGTCGATCTCCGCCGGACTCTCCCACACGAGACCGACGCGCCCGACCTCGACGTGGGCGCGCAGCGCCGCCGGCAGGCGAACCGCATCCTTCGCCGTGGTGACGGGCGTGGCGCGAAGGCGCGCGGCGCGCTCCAGCAGGCGCTCGATCTCGGCTTGGCGGTAGCAGTGGTGGTCGGCGAACTCGACCGTCGCCGCCAGTTGCGCGCCCGCCTCCTCCAACGTTGCAAAGAATTTGCCCGGCCTGCCGATCCCGGCGAAGGCGAGGACGCGGCGATCTCGCAACGCGAGCAGGTCCGACTCCGGCATGATGCGCGCACGCAGCACGGGCAGTCGCGGCGGCAGACGGGGCAGGGCGCCGGTCCGATCGTCTCCGATCAGAATTGCCGCCTGGCAGCGCGAAGCTGCCGCCGCCACGGTTTCGCGCAACGGTCCGGCCGGCAGCAGCCGCCCGTTCCCGAAGCCCCGGCCGCCATCGATGACCAGCAGCGACAAATCCTTCGCCAGGGTCGGGTTCTGCAAGCCGTCGTCCAGGATCAGAATCTCGGCGCCGTCCGCCACCGCCCCGCGCGCCGAGCCGGCCCGGTCGGCGCCGATCCAGGTGGGCGCCACTTCGGCCAGCAACAGCGCCTCGTCGCCCACCAGCGCCGCGTCATCCCCTTCGCGCACCCGGCGCGGCCCGGGCGCGCTGCCGCCATACCCGCGCAGCAGCACATGCACGCGCCGGGTCGTCCGCAGACGCCGCGCCAGCTCGAGCGCCAGCATCGTCTTGCCGGCGCCGCCGACGCCCGCATTGCCGCAGCAGATGACCGGAACGGGCGCCCGGAATCCCGGGCGCGAGAGGCGCCGGGCGGTCGCCGTCGCGGTCACGAACCCCAGCGGGCTCAGCAGCCGTGCGGCGAGCGAATCGGGACGGTCCCAGAACTCCGGTGGGCGCATATGGCCCTTATGCCCGGCCGGGCGATCAGCCCCTTGCGGGCGAGAAATCGGTCGGGCGCAGGATGCGGTTCTCCTGCGACACCAGCGCGTCGAGCTCCTTGCCGCGCGCCAGGAACGTCTGCCATCCGGGATCGGCGGCCATCGCCGTGCGCCGCCGCTCGCGATCGCCCTGGTCGTCATAAGCCCACAGATGCACGACGCAATTCAACTCGCCCTCCACCGTGGTGTACCAGCCGAGGCAGCGGCCGAGATATTTCTGTTGCAGCGGCCAAGCCATCTCCTTGTAGAGCGCCACCCAGTCGTTCATGCGGTTGGGCTTGCACCTGTAGATGCGCAGATCGACGATCATGGCGTCCCCTCGATGATGGTCCGGTTCCGTATTCCACGCTCGGGCGGCGACGGCGTCAACGCAGCGCCTTCGACGGCGACGGGCGTCGGCCTGGGCTTCGCGGCCTACGCGCTGTTCAGCATCCACGACGCCTCGATCAAATGGCTGGTGGCGGACATCTCGATCTGGCAGGTGATGCTGATACGCAGCGGTGCGGTGTTCGCCGCCGCCCTGCTGATCGGGCGCCGCGGGCTGGTCGAGCGGGCCTTCGGGACTCGCCGCAAGCGGCCGCTGCTGCTGCGCGGCGGCATCGCGCTCGGATCATGGGCATGTTTCTTCACCGCCGCGCGCAGCCTGACCTTGGCGCAGCTCCTGTGCCTGTCGTTCGCGGCGCCGCTGCTGGTGACGATGATGGCCGCGCCGCTGCTGGGCGAGCGGGTCGGCGCCGGACGCTGGGCGGCGGTGCTGGTGGGCTTCGCCGGCGTGGTGGTGGCGACCGACCCGTGGGGCGTTCCGGTGTCGCTGGCGACCGCGCTGGTGCTGATGGCCGCGGCGTTGTGGGCGTGGGGCGTCATATTGATGCGCCAGATCGCCCGCCATGAGAGCACGCTTTTGCAGGTGCTCTACTTCAACGCCGTGTTCCTGGTGGGCGCGATGCCCGGCTGCCTCGCCGACTGGCGCCCGCTGGCGCCGCGACAAATCGCGCTGCTGCTGGGCGTGGCGGTGTTCGGCGGCCTGGGCCAGTTCAGCCTGTTTGAAGCGGCGCGGCGCGCGCCCGCCTCGGTGATGGCGACCGTCGAGTATTCTTCGCTGCTCTGGGCTTTCGTGCTCGGCTACCTGATCTGGGGCGACGTGCCGGCCGCCGCGGTGTTCGCCGGCGGCGGGCTTATTCTCGCCGCCGGGCTGCTGCTGGTGGCGGTGGAACGCCGGCAGCGACAATCGTAACCGATTGCCAGCACGGCCCGCGGCGTCCAGTGTCACGCCGGGAAACGGAGGGTGCCATGATCGTGGCGGTGATCGCGCAAGGGGCGATGGGGAGCGCCGTCGCGGCGCGGCTGACGGATCGCGGCGTCGAGGTTCGGACCATGCTCGAAGGGCGCGGCCCCGCCTCGGTGAAGCGCGCTCGGGAAGCCGGGATGCGCGATGCCGATGCCGCGGGGATCGCCGCATCGGACATCATTCTCTCCATCGTCCCGCCGGGCCGGGCCATCGAGTTGGCCGAACGCTTGCGCCCGGCGTTGGAGGTGGCCCGCCGCAAGCCGGTCTATGTCGATTGCAATGCGGTCAATCCCGCGACGGTCGCGCGCATCGCCGAGGTCGTGGCGCCGACCGGCTGCGCCTTCGTCGATGGCGGAATCATCGGCCCGCCGCCCAAGCCCGGCGGCAAGGGGACGCGCATCTATCTCTCCGGCCCCGAGGCCGGGCGGGTGGCGGTGCTCTCCGAGTTCGGGCTGGAGCTGCCGGTGCTCGATCAACCGATCGGCGCCGCGTCGGCGCTGAAGATGTCCTATGCCGGGTTCACCAAGGGCTTCACCGCGCTCGGCGCGATGATGATGCTGGCGGCGGCGCGCGGCGGCACCACCACCTCGCTGCGCGCGGAATTGGCGCAGAGCCAGCCACAACTGCTCGGCTGGCTCAGCCGGCAAACGCCGGGCATGTTCGACAAGGCCTATCGCTGGGTCGCGGAAATGGAGGAGATCGCGGGTTTCGTCGGCACCGATCCGTCGGCCGGGGCGATGTTCGAGGCGATTTCGCGCTTCTACCGTGCGATTGCCGAGGACCATGCAGGCGAGCGTCGCGACACCGGGCGCCTCGCCGCCTTCTGCGCAGGAGAGTGAGATGGCCGTCACCCGCCGTGCCGCCGTTTCAACCGGGCTGGCCGCCCTCTCCGCGCCCGTCCTGCTGCGCTACGCACGCGGCGAAACGCCGATCGCGCTCGGCATGCCGCTCTCGCTCACCGGCCCGACCGGCGAGATCGGCGCGCAGATGCGGCGCGGCGCCGAGCTTTGGGCCAAGCAGCTCAACGCCAAGGACGGACTGCTCGGACGACCCGTCAAGCTCATCGTCGAAGACACCGCGGGCGATCCCGCCAGTTGCGTGCGCAAGGCGCAGGAGGTGGTGGAACGCGACGGCTGCCGGCTGCTGATGGGCATGGTGCTGTCGTCGGAGGCGCTGGCGGTGGTGCCCAAGCTTGCCGAATGGAACGCCATCTTCGTCTCCTCCGACAACGGCGACGGTCGCCTCACCGGCTCATCGCTGGTGCCCAACTTCTTCCGCGCCAACATCTCGGGTCCGATGGAGACGCGCGTGATCGCGCTTTGGGTGCGCCGGAGTCCCTACAAGAATTTCTTCGCCCTCGGCATGGACTACGCCTGGGGCCACAACAGCGTCAGCGTCTTCAAGGACGAGGTGAAGAAGGCCGGCAAGAAGTACGCGGGCGAGGTCTTCTCGCCGATCGGCACCAAGGATTTCTCCACCTACATCGCGCGTATCCGTCAGTCCGGCGCCGACGCCTGCTTCCTGGTGCTGCAAGGCGACGACAACAATGCATTCCTGTCGCAGGCCGCCGAGTACCGGCTTTCCGGCAAGGTGCAATTGCTGACCTCGATCGTCGATCTCAACAGCATCCACGCTATCGGCGACGCCTCAATCGGATTGGCCGGTTCGACGCGCTACGTGTTCACCATCGACACCCCGGCGAACAAGGAGTTCGTCGCGCTTTGGCGGCAGGAGTACAAGGCCGAGCCGGACGTGTTCGAAGGCGAGCAGTGGCAGGCGTGCCGGATCCTGCAAGCCGGCATCGAGGCCGCCAAAAGCACCGACGCCGACAAGTTGCGCCCGGCGCTCGAGCACGTCGCGATCGACGATATCAAGGGCCGAGTCGCGATGCGCGCCTGCGATCATCAGGTGGTGCAGAGCGGCTACATGGTGAAGGTGGAGAAGCAAGCCGACGCCAAATCTCCGATGCCGCGGATCATCGCCACCTATCCGGGCGACGAGATCACGCCGGCCTGCCGACAGATGACCTTCGCGGACTGAACCGCGGGCGATGGAGTTTGCCGGCTTCCTGATCACGCAATGCCTCAATGCGCTGTCGCAGGCGGCGCTGCTGTTCTTCCTCGGCGTCGGCCTGACCCTGATCTTCGGCATCATGCGCATCGTCAACTTCGCGCATGGCGCGTTCTTCATGCTGGGCGCTTATGTCGGATATACCGCGGTCCGTCTTACCGGCAGCTTCTGGATCGCGCTGATTGCCGCGCCGTTGGCGGTCGGCTGTGCGGGAGCGGCGTTCGAGTTCGGCATCCTGCGCCGGCTCTACCTTCGCGACGGCGGCGCCTTCCTGATGGTGACGTTCGGGCTGACCCTGGTGATGGGCGAGCTGATCCGCCTCGCCTGGGGCGTCGCGGCCCTGGAGGTGCCGACGCCGAAGGCGCTCGCCGGCGTGGTGTTCATCCTCGACGAGCCGTTCCCGATCTACCGCCTGTTCCTGATCGCCACCGGCGTGGCGATTGCCTTGCTGGCCTGGCAATGCCTGGAGCGTACGCGGCTCGGGCTGCTGATCCGCGCCACCTCGCAGAACGCCGAGATGGTGCATGCGCTCGGCACCGACATCGGGCTGGTGCGCTCCGCCGTGTTCGGCATCGGCTGCGGCCTCGCCGGCATCGGCGGCGTGCTCGCCGCGCCGCTGGTGACGGCATCGCTAGGCATGGCGCCGAATGCGATCATCGATGCCTTCGTCATCGTCATCATCGGCGGCATGGGCAGCTTCGCCGGGTCGCTGATCGGGGCGCTGCTGGTGGCCTTCGTGCAGGTGTTCGGCACCTACTACTTCCCCGACCTGGCGCTGGCCTTCATGTATCTGGTCATGCTGCTGGTGCTGGTGGTGCGGCCCGGCGGCCTGCTCGGCAAGGAGGCGTGAGCGTGATCGCGCGGCGCGCACTTCTCGTGCTGGTCGTCATACTGGCGCTCGCGCCCGCCTGGCTGCCGGTCTACGCGCTGACCCTGCTCACCGAGGCGCTGATCCTCGGCCTGTTCGCCATGAGCCTCGATCTCATGGTCGGGTACACGCGCCTGTTGTCGTTCGGTCACGCCGCCGCCTATGGGCTCGGTGCGTATGCGGCCGGGAACTTGCTGCTGCACACGGCGATGCCGCTGGTGTTCGCCGTGTTCATGGCGGCGCTGCTCACCGGCTTCGTGGCGATCGGCATCGGTTGGGTGTGCACGCTGGCGAGCGGTGTTTCGTTCTCCATGCTGACCCTGGCGTTCGCGCAACTGCTCTACGCGTTGGCGTTCAAATGGACCGCCGTCACCGGCGCCTCCGATGGGCTGGCCGGCATTCCGCGCTCACCCGGCCCGTTCGGCCTGACGGCGTTTCAGGGCAAGACGGGATTCTACTATCTGGTCCTGTGCTGCCTCGCGCTCGGCTACGCCTTCTGCCGGGCGCTGGTGAACTCGCCGTTCGGCGCCGTGCTGCGCGGCATCCGGGAGAACGAGGCGAAGACGCGGGCGCTGGGCTACGACACCCGCCGCTACAAGATCGCCGTGGTCGCGATCGCTTATGCGCTGGGCGGGCTCGCTGGCGCCCTCTATGCGCCATTCGCCGGCTTCGCCAACACCGAGCTGCTGTTCTGGCTGCTGTCGGGGCAAGTCCTCATCATGGTCATCGTCGGCGGCGCCGGCACGCTGGTCGGCCCCGTGCTCGGCGCCGTCTTCTTCCTGGTCTTGCAGCAATATCTGAGCGCCTTCACCGATTCCTGGGCGCTGTTCTTCGGCCTGATCTTCATCGCCACCGTGCTGTTCGCCCCGCGCGGCATCTGGGGATTCGCGACAAGGATCACGCGAACCACTGCGAGGACCGGCCCGCTCGCGCTCCGCAAAGCGGGCGGGGCGTGAGCCTGCTCGAACTCGATGGCCTCACCCGCCGCTTCGGCGGCCTGCTCGCCGTCGATCGCGTCTCGATGCGGGTCGGCGAAGGCGAGGTGCGCGCCGTGATCGGCCCCAACGGGGCCGGCAAATCGACGCTGTTCAACCTGATCACCGGCATCTTGCGCCCCAGCGCCGGCGAGGCGCGCTTCGACGGCGAGCCCCTTACCGGCTTGGCCCCGCAGCGCATTTGCCGGCGCGGCATTGCGCGCACTTTCCAGCTCACCGCGCTGTTCCCCGAGATGACGGCACGGGAGAATGCGCGTCTGGCGGCGCAGGCGCAGCAGCCGCGACGCTGGCAACCCTGGGGCGGCGGCGCGGTGTTCGGCAATGCGAGCCGCCGCGCCGAGATCGCGCTCGAGCGGCTCGGCCTCACCGATGTCGCACACAGCCCCGCCGGGCTGCTGTCGCATGGCGACCAGCGCTTGCTGGAGGTGGCGATGGCGCTCGCGCAGCAGCCGCGGCTGCTCCTGCTCGACGAGCCGACGCAGGGCCTGTCGGTGGAGGAGACGGCGATGGCGGTCGAGACGCTCGCCGGACTGCTTGCTGGCGGCGAGATGGCCGTGCTGCTCGTCGAGCACGACATGGACGTGGTGTTCCGCCTGGCGCACCGCATCACTGTGTTGCACCGCGGCGCGGTCATCGCCGACGGAACCGCCGAAGCGGTGCGCGCCGATGCGGGCGTGCAGCGCGCCTATCTCGGAGTGGGTTGATGCTCCGCCTGCTGGGTCTCAACACCCATTACGGCGCCAGTCACGTGTTGCAGGGCATCGATCTCGAGGTCGCACCGGGGCGCATTTGTGCCCTGCTCGGGCGCAACGGCGTCGGCAAGACGACCACGCTCCGCACCATCATGGGCCTCGTGCCCGCGAGCGCCGGGCGGGTGTTTATCGACGAGCGCGACATCTCCGGCTGGCCGCCGCATCGCATCTTCCGCGCGGGCGTCGCCTGGGTGCCCGAAGGCCGGCTGATCTTCCCCGATCTGACGGTGCTCGAAAACATCCGCGTGGCCGAGCGGCGCCCGGCGCGCGCCTGGCCGCTGGAGCGGCTGCTGACGTTGTTCCCGGCGCTACGCGAACGCGCCGCCCATCGCGGCGCCACTCTCTCCGGCGGCGAGCAGCAGATGCTGGCGATTGCGCGCGCCCTGGTCAGCGACCCGAAGCTGCTGCTGCTCGATGAGCCGAGCCAGGGATTGGCACCGCTGGTGGTCCGCGAACTCGCAACCGTCATCCGGGCGCTGTGCGCCGACGGCGTGACCATCCTGCTGATCGAGCAGAACATGAAGCTGGCGGAAGCGGTCGCCGACGAGCTGCACGTCATGGTCAAGGGGCGGCTGGTGTACGGGGCGACGGCGGCGCGGTTCCGCAGCGAGGAGTCCGACATTCGCAGCCGTTATCTGGCGGTGTGAGGAGACGAGAGGAAGAGACGGATGAGCGAGTTTGCGCACTCAAGCGTGCCGACCCGGGGCATGGACCGACCCTTCGGACCCACCGGGCGCGCGGTTTCGGTGATCGGTCAGGGCACGTGGTACCTGGACCAGTCCGATCGCGCCGCCGCGATCGCCACCCTGCGACGCGGCCTCGAGCTGGGCATGAGCCACATCGATACGGCGGAGATGTACGGATCGGGGGCCGCCGAGGCGCTGGTCGGCGAGGCGATCGCCGGCCTGCGCGACGAGGTGTTCCTGGTCTCGAAGGTGCTCCCCGAGAACGCCTCGCGCAAAGGCACCGTCGCCGCCTGCGAGCGCTCGCTTGCCCGGCTACGTACCGACCGGCTCGACTGCTACCTGCTGCACTGGCGCGGCCGCTGGCCACTCGCCGACACCATCGCGGGCTTCGAGGAACTGCGCGCGGCAGGCAAGATCCGCGCCTGGGGCGTCAGCAATTTCGACGTCGCGGACCTGGAAGAGGCAAGGGCGGTCGCCGGCGACGGTCGCATCGCGTGCAATCAGGTTCTCTATCATCTGCAGGAACGCGCCATCGAGCATGAAGTCGTGCCGTGGTGCGAGGCACACAACGTCGCCGTCACCGCTTACAGTCCCTTCGGACATCACCGTTTCGTCGATCCCGCAACGCCCGGCGGGCAGGTTCTCGGCGACATCGCCGGGGCGCACGGCGCGACGCCGCATCAGGTCGCGCTGGCCTTCCTCACGCGGCGGGCGTCGGTGTTTGCGATTCCGAAAGCCTCCAGCCGCGATCATGCGGAGCAAAACGCGGCGGCGGGCGGGCTCAATCTACTGCCGGCGGAGATCGCACGCATCGACGCGGCGTTTCCGCTCGGCCCGGGCCGCCGGGGACTGCCTATGCTGTGACCCTCGGCGATCCTGCAGGGTGGAAAAGCGCAGCGCCTTCCACCTGTTTCGGCACGCGACGGCGGAATGCGCCGCGCTGTTCCGCCCTACGCGGACAAGCGGCTGTTCGACAGGGAGCGCGACAATGGACCTCAATTTGCGCGGGCGCACGGCGCTCATTACCGGCGGCTCGAAGGGGATCGGGCTTGCCAGCGCCGGCGTGCTCGCCGAGGAGGGCTGCAATGTAATCCTGGTCGCGCGCACCGAGGCCGATCTGCAATCGGCCTCCCGGGCCATCGCCGCGCGCGCCAATGTCGGCGTGCAAGTCTACGCGCTCGACATCGCCCGGAGCGGGTCGGTCGATCGGCTGGCGACTTTGCATCCCGATATCGACATCCTGGTCAACAACGCCGGCGCCATCCCCGCCGGCAATCTGGCGGAGATGGCGGAGCCGCGCTGGCGCGAGGCCTGGGATCTGAAGGTTTTCGGCTACATCAACATGTGTCGGGCCTTCTATGCCCTGATGAAGCAGCGCGGCGGCGGCGTCATCATCAACGTCCTCGGCTCGGCCGGTGAGCGACTGGATGCCGAGTATATCGCCGGCTCGACCGGCAATGCCGGGCTGATGGCGTTCACCAGGGCGCTCGGCGCGGTGGCGCCGGCCGACAACATCCGCGTCGTCGGCGTCAATCCGGGGGCGACCGAGACCGAGCGCCTCGTCACCATGATGCGCAAGAAGGCGCACGATCGCACCGGCGATGCCGAGCGCTGGCGCGAGCTGGTGCGTCCGCTGCCGTTCGGCCGCGCCGCCAGCGCCGACGAGATCGCCTGGATGGTGGCCTTCCTGGCCTCCGATCGCTCCGCCTATACCACCGGAACGGTCGTCACCATCGATGGCGGCGTCGCCAACAAGGGTGTGGTGTTCTGATCGCGGACGCGGGCCGGTTCGACCATCGGTTACAGAGGCAAGTTTACCCGAGATCGCCGATCGCGCAGTCGAGCGACGGCTGGCGAAAGCCGGTGACGATCCAGCCTTGCTGCGACGGGTTCCAGGCCGCGAAGAAGGTGTACAGGCAGTTGGTGACGCTCTGTTCGCCGCCGGAGTATTGCGTGATCCTGGTCCGGCGCCCCTTGCGGTCGTTTTCCGTCGTCGTCACCGCCGAGACCGGCGTGGTATCGACCGAAATCTTGCGCCACTGAAAGGCGCGCCCGCCGTTGCCGAGGTCGAGCTGGTTCACGGGCGGGCCATAGGCCAGCTCCACCGCCCTGATGTCCTGGCCGACATAGCCCTGCATCGTGCGCGCCGCGCACCCCGCCAGCAGAACCATGAGCGCGCCGATCGCCAGCGGACCCCGCATCGCAAACCTCCCCATTCTCATGACGATCGTTGTAACTCTCAACCGACCCCGCCTGGAAGTCCCGGGTGGAATCGGCTAACTCTCCGCCATGCAGCCCGGCATCCACCGTTACCCGAACATGGACCGCGTGACCTATGGCACGCCGTTCGATCAGGCGTTGGCCGAGGAAGCGGCCCGGCTCGAGGCGCGCGCGGTCTATGTACTCGCCTCCGCCACCTTGGTGCGCGAGACGGACACCTTGGAACGGATTCGCGCCGCGCTCGGGAACCGGCTTGCCGGCATCTGCACGCGGATCGGCGCGCATACGCCGCGCGACGATGTGGTGGCGGCGGCGAACGCGGCGGCCGCGGTGGGAGCGGACCTGCTGGTGACGGCGGGCGGCGGCTCGGTCACCGACGCGGCGAAGATGGTCGGGCTGTGTCTCGGCAACGGCGTGACCGAACCCGGCCGGCTCGACGACTTCCGCGCCCGCACCGAGCCGGACGGCAGCACGCATCGGCCGCCGGCCGCGCCGCCGAGCGTGCGCGCCATTGCGATCCCGACCACGCTCTCGGCGGGCGAATACACGGCCTTCGCCGGCTGCACCGACGCCGCCCGGCAGGTGAAGGAGAGTTTCACCCAGCCGCTGATGATGCCGCGCAGCGTCATCCTCGATCCCGCGCTCGCCCGCCACACGCCGGCCTGGCTGTTTCTCTCCACCGGCATTCGCGCCGTCGATCATGCGGCGGAGACGGTGTGCTCGATCCATGCACAGCCGTTCTCGGACGGCACCTCGCTGCACGCGCTGCGTCTGCTCGCCCGGAGCCTGCCGGCGGTGCGCGCGGATGCGGCCGACCTCGATGCGCGGCTGGAGTGTCAGTTGGGCGCCTGGATGTCGATCATGGGCGGCCAGAACGGCGTGCCGATGGGCGCCAGCCACGGCATCGGCCACGTGCTCGGCGGCACCGCCGGCGTGCCGCATGGCTACACGTCCTGCATCATGCTGGCGCATGTGCTGCGCTACAACGCCGAGGTGAACGCCAAGCGACAGGGCTGGATCAGCGCCGCGCTCGGTCAACCCGAGCGACCGGCGGGCGATGTGATCGCCGAGCTGGTCGCCGCACTCGGGCTGCCCGGGCGGCTGCGCGATGTCGGGGTGCAGCCGGATCAGCTCGACCGCATCGCTGCGGGATCGATGCACGATCGCTGGGTGCACACCAACCCGCGCAAGATCGACAACCCGGAGACGGTGCGGCGTCTGCTCGACGCCGCATGGTAGCCCCCGGTCAGACGTGGATCGGCAAGGCGCCGGTAGGCGCTCCGGCGGAGGTGTCCCAGACCGTCACACCCGTTACACTGTCGGTTACGTAGAGGTTGCCGTTTCCGGGATTAAACCGCAGCCGATCGACGACGGTGTCGCCCTCGAACAGCCGCACCACGTCGTTCCTGAAATCGTAGCTGCTGGCCTGGATGCCGAGCAGGTCAACTCTCTCGAGCTGCGCGGACGTGCCGTTATCGGTAATCGAGGCGTGGAATCGGTGCGGGTCGTCGATCGTCAACTCTCCCGCGGAGTTGAGCAGAAACGTCGGGCCGGCGCTCACCGATCCGCCCAATTCGAGCGAGCCCTGACTGATGCGGATCGTGCCGGACCCGATCACGTCGCTGTCGATCAGTCCTTGGTAATCATTCGAGAACGTGCTCGTGCCCGTGGCCTTGAATTTGCCGGGACCGGAGATGACGACGCCGCCGCGATTGACCGCGACGCTGCCGCTCAGGACCGAATGGGCGCTGATGTTCTCCTTTAGACTGACGGCGACCGCGCTGCTGCCGAGCAGGCTGGCGTTGACGGTGGCCGCACCGTTCACGTTCACGGTCGGACTGCTCGTACTCTCGAATGTCGGATCGAGGAGCAGATTGAGCGCCGCGTGATGGGAGACGTTGATGCTCGGCGCCGCGGTGCCGCCGGTCGCGGCATGCACGTGCAGCGTATCTCCCGCCAAATCGCCGGCCGAGAGATTCATGGTGCCGTCGGCCATGTTCAGGATGTCGCCCGCCTGCGGTGCTCCGGAGGGCGACCACGAGGCCGGGTTGTTCGGATCATTGTCGGTGCTGCCGATCCATTGCCGGATCGTTGTCATGATGGCGTTCCTTGAACGTTTCGTGTGGATCAAGTTAGCGCCGGCATCTTGCACCGGGATCGAACCTGTACGCCAATAGAAACGACGTTAACCGAAAACACATCCTCGCGTGCGATCGCCCGGGATCTTTGAGGCGAGATGCGGCACCATTCCTCAGCCGTCGCGCGCGACGGAATGCGCCGCCTCAGTGCCGCTCGGCCAGCCGCGCCAGCAGAAAGTCGCGGAACACCGCGACCCGCTTGGAGTGCTTCAACTCCTCGGGATAGACGAAGAATACCTCGACGCTCGGCGCCTTCAGGTCGGGCAACACGCGCACCAGATCCTGGTTCTCGGCCAGCGCGAAATCGGGCAGCGCGCCGAGGCCGATGCCGGCGCGAAT
This sequence comes from uncultured Pseudomonadota bacterium, assembly GCA_963762525.1. Classification (GTDB taxonomy): domain Bacteria; phylum Pseudomonadota; class Alphaproteobacteria; order Acetobacterales; family Acetobacteraceae; genus DATFDN01. The sequence goes on along the minus strand of CAVXKT010000002.1, from coordinate 328,886 downwards.
GCCGAGCAGCATGGCCTGCGTGCTGTTCACCTCGAGCAGCGCCCGGCGCGGATTGCCCGGCCGACGTCCGACTTCGGCCAGCCAATTAATGTCGGGCACCGGCGGATGATACTCGCCGAACAGGATCAGCCGATGCGCGTCCAAATCCTCCGCCCGCTGCGGCACGCCATGCGCCTTCAGATAGTCGGGGGCGGCGCAGACATGCCAATGAAGGTTCATCAGGTGCCGCTGGATCAGATCGGGCTGGCGCGGCGGGTGCATCCGAATCGCCACGTCCGCCTCACGCATCGCAAGATCGAGATCCATATCGTCGAGCAGCAGCGAGACCGACACCTCGGGATTGAGCGAGAGAAACGCTTGCAGCCGCGGCGCCAGCCACATGGCGCCGAAGCCGAAGGTGGTGGTGATCTTGAGCAGCCCCGCCGGCTTGTCCTTGCTCTCGGTCAGCAGCGCCTCGGTCATCGCCAGCTTGGCGAACACCTCGCGAACGGTGCGATTGAGCTGCTCGCCCTGCTCGGTCAGGATCAGGCCGCGCGCATGGCGGTGAAAGAGCGGTACCTGCAAACCCTCCTCCAGCGCCGAGATCTGGCGGGAGACGGCCGATTGGCTCAGATTCAGAACATCGCCCGCATGCGTGAAGCTGCCGGCGTCGGCGACGGCGTGGAAGACGCGCAGCTTATCCCAGTCGATCACTGATCGCTCCTTGGCCCGGTTCGTCGGAGGCCGGCGCCGCTGCCATGCGCGGCGCGCATGAGACAAATAGGACCCGATCGGCGCCTTGCCGAGTGGCTAATCGGCCGCGAGCGCCCTTTCCTCGGCGGCTGTCGGCAATCCGGCGAGAAACCGTTCCGCCTCCAGCGCCGCCATGCAACCGCTGCCGGCCGCCGTCACCGCCTGGCGAAACACTTTATCCTGTACGTCGCCGGCAGCGAACACGCCGGGGACGGAGCTGCGGGTGCTGCCCGGCTCGGTCAGAATATAGCCTTCCGAGTCCATGGCGACCTGGCCCGAGAAGATGCCGGTGTTCGGCAAATGTCCGATGGCGACGAACAGCCCGTCGGCGGCCATGTCGGAGACGGCGCCCGTCTTGACGTTGCCCAGTCGCACGCCCGTGACCTGCTCCGGGCTGCCGCCGCCCAGCACCTCCTCGACCACCGAATCCCACACCACCGCGATCTTCGGATTGGCGAACAGCCGTTGCTGGAGGATCTTCTCGGCCCTCAGCGCGGCGCGTCGGTGCACCAGGGTCACGCCGGCGGCGTGGTGGGTGAGAAACAGCGCCTCCTCGACGGCGGTGTTGCCGCCGCCCACCACGATCACGCGCTTGCCGCGGAAGAAGAAGCCGTCGCAAGTGGCGCAGGCCGAGACGCCCTTGCCCTGAAGCCGCCGTTCCGATTCCAGCCCTAGCCAGCGCGCTTCCGCCCCGGTGGCGATGATCACCGCATCGGCGGTGTAGGCGTCGCCCGAATCGCCGCGACAGCAAAACGGCCGGGCGCGAAAGTCGGCCTCGACGATCAGATCATGCACGATGTCGGTGCCGACATGGGTCGCCTGCGCCGCCATCTGCTCCATCAGCCATGGGCCTTGGATCGTCTCGGCGAAGCCCGGGTAGTTCTCGACATCGGTGGTGATCATCAACTGCCCGCCGGGCTGCAGTCCGGCCACCAACCTCGGCGTCAAGGCGGCGCGCGCGGCATAGATCGCCGCGGTGTAGCCGGCCGGACCGGCACCGATGATGAGCACGCGGCTGTGATGATTTCCGGGCATGGTGTGGAGACATCCGTCCGTCGTTGGCCGGTAATATCGGTCCCGGCTCGCGGCAGGCAAGCGACCGGGCGGGAGAGATCGGCCCGGCAATTGCACGGTCGGGCGGGATTGCGGACGAGAAGGAGATCGAGTGAGCGAGGTGAGCTTGCCGGCCCTGGAGGAGGATGCGCCCGTCTCGCGGCTGCGGCGCCTGTTCGCCCTGTGCGGGTTCACCTACATCGCCATCTACGCGCTGGAGGGGCTGGTCCGTTACGAGCTTAATCTATTCGGCGCCGATTCGGCGATTTTCGTCCGCGATGCGCTGCTCGCGGTCCCGGTGGGGCTGTTGCTGGTCGCGCAGGCGTTCCGGGTGCGGCTGCATCCCGCCTTTCTGGTCTTCGCCGCCATCGTCGCCGTGCATGGCGGGATGATGTATCTCAACCTGCACTCGTCCGACGCCGTCGCCTACGGGGTCAAGATCCTGATCGGCATCCTGTTCGGCTTTCTCGCCGGCGAGATCCTGATGCGCCCCGGACGGCGCATGCTCGGCCTGTTCGCGCTCCTGTTCGTGGTCTCGTTCGCGGGCCTCGTGCTCTCGAAATATGTGCTCGCCTTCCCCTGGGAGGGCATGACCACGCATATCGGCGGCCTTACCGTCGATATTTCCCACGACTGGGAGACCACCGGGCTCGACAAGCGCGCCGCCGGCTTCACCCGTACTTCGATCGCCACCGCCATGCTGGTTCCGTTCCTGGCGCTGTTGCTGGCATCCCGTACCCGCGCCTGGCTGCTCCGGCTTCTGATCCTGGGCGCGGGGGTGGCCGGGGTGTTCTTCACCACCCAGAAGGGCGCCCTGATAGCAATCATCCCGATCTCGCTCGTCCTGTGCGGACCGCGCGGCTGGCGCTATCGGCTGCTCAGCGTACTGTGTGCCCTGTTCGTGTTCTTCGATATCGCGCTGCCGCTGACGACCAGCGGCATGTTGCTGAGCGACAATGGCGGCGTGTTCAGCACTGCCACCCTGGCGATGCGCATCATGGATACATGGCCCGGCGCCTGGCAGTGGATCCTGCTGCACCAGGTCTTCCCGCTCGGCGTCGGCCTGGGCGGCATCGGCGGGGCGCAGCGCTTCTATGCCTACGACTACACCAATCCCGCCGATAACACGTTCCTCTTGATGTATGCCTGGTTCGGTGTCCTCGGGGTGCTCTATCTCGTGTGGCCGACGATCGTCGCCTGGCGGGTGCCGCGCGCCGAACGCGGCGATGCGCTGGCGGCGCTGGCCGTGCTGACCTTCTTGATGGGGTACGGAATCGTCATCACCGTCCCCGAGGACCCGCTTTCGGCGCTGCTGCTGGGCGCCACCACCGGAACGCTGTGGCAGTGCCGCCACCGCGCCGCGGGTCGGGTCGGGGCCGATCCGTTCGATCCCTCGGATCGTGCAATCGAGCCCCTGACCATGCCGCAGTTGGCCGAGCGGGTTCCGCAACTCGGCCCGTGATCTGGATGGGGATGGACAAGGCGGCCGGCTTGAACTAAACGCCCGCGCTTCACATCGGAACGCGGACAGCCGTCCGCCGGCGGGAGCTCCCGACCGCGGACCGCCCTGATTGTCGCTGCGCTCCCGAATGTCGGGCGGACCCGGATGGCGAAGAAGATCGTCGGCTATATCAAGCTGCAAATCCCGGCGGGCAAGGCAAACCCGTCGCCCCCGGTTGGCCCGGCGCTCGGTCAGCGCGGCCTTAACATCATGCAGTTCGTGAAGGACTTCAACGCGCAGACGCAGAACTTGGAGCCGGGGATGCCGATCCCCGTGGTCATCACCGCCTTCGCCGACCGTACTTATGCGTTCGTGATGAAGACGCCGCCGAACACCTATTTCCTGAAGAAGGCCGCCGGGCTCGAGAAGGGCGCGACGGCGCCCGGCAAGAGCGGGGCGGTCGGCCGGGTGACGACGACGCAGTTGCGCGAGATCGCGCAACGCAAGATGGCCGACATGAACGCGACCGACATCGAGGCGGCGATGCGAATGCTCGCCGGCTCGGCGCGATCGATGGGCATGACCGTGGAGGAGGGTTAAGAGGTGAAGCAGGGCAAGCGTCTGAAGGCCGCAGCCGCCGCCGTCGACGCCGCGAAGGCGTATCCGCTGGACGACGCGATCCGGCTGGCCAAGCAGAACGCGCGGGCGAAATTCGACGAAACCATCGAGATGTCGATGAATCTGGGCATCGATCCGCGCCACGCCGACCAGATGGTGCGCGGACTGATTAGCCTGCCGAACGGCACCGGCAAGACGGTGCGGGTCGGCGTGTTCGCCCGCGGCGCCAAGGCCGAGGAGGCGACCGCGGCGGGCGCCGATGTGGTGGGCGCCGAAGATCTCGCCGAAAAGGTGCAGGCCGGCGACATCGGCTTCGACCGCTGCATCGCCACCCCCGACATGATGGGCGTCGTCGGCCGGCTGGGTAAAATTCTCGGCCCGCGCGGGCTGATGCCCAACCCGCGCCTCGGCACGGTGACGATGGACGTGCGCGGCGCGGTCGGCGCCGCCAAGGGCGGACAGGTAGAGTTCCGCGCGGAGAAGGCCGGCATCATTCATGCCGGCATCGGCAAGGCGAGCTTTGAGGAAGGCCAACTCGTGCAGAATGCGCGGGCGCTGGCCGACGCGATCATCAAGGCCAAGCCGGCGGGGGCCAAGGGCACTTACGTGCGCAAGGCCGCCGTCGCTTCCACCATGGGGCCGGGGGTGCGGGTGGATGTAAGCAGCCTGACCTGAACCAATTCGCCCGCCCCTTTCCGGGGTGGGCGCGCGGGGCGTCGGCCCGCTACGGGTGCGCCGCCCCACCTGTCCGAGATCGCACGTCCCCCGCCCGGGGGTTAAGGGGCTTCGGTCCGCGCGCGCAAGACGGGGTTCGGAGACCGTCCCCTCGTCGGGACGGCCCCGGGGTTCCGACCACTCAGACAGGCGAACCGGGCCGGCGACGGCCCTTGGGCCAACCGGCCGGTTGCGGTCCGCTCGCAGCCGGCCCGAGACGGGAGACGCAATTGGACCGCCAACAGAAGCGGGACTTCGTCGAAGGGCTCGCCCGGGTGTTCGCCGAGACGTCGATGGTCATCGTCACCCGCAACCAGGGGCTGACGGTGGCGGAGGCGACGGATCTGCGCCGCCAGATGCGCGCCGCCGGAGCGACCTTCAGGATCGCCAAGAACCGGCTGGCCACGCGGGCGCTGGACGGCACGCCGTTTACCGGCATTCAGCCCCTGCTGCGCGGCCCGACCGCGCTTGCCTGGGCGCGTGACCCGGTGGCGGTGGCGAAGGCGGCGGTGGGCTACAGTCGCCGCAACGAGCGGCTGGTGGTGCTGGGCGGTTCGCTCGGCAGCCGGGTCCTGGATGCCGAGGCGGTGCGGGCGCTCGCCGAGCTGCCGAGCCTCGATCAGCTTCGCGCCGGGCTGGTGGGGATGATCGCCACCCCGGCGACCCGAGTCGCCGGCACGCTTGCCGCCTCGGCCGGCCAACTCGCCCGGGTGTTCGGCGCCTATGCGCGCAAGGAAGAGCAGCAAGCCGCCTGAAAAGTAAGCCGAGCCGGATATCAGGCTTGAACGGAACCAACCAGGGGTTAGATTAGGGGTCCACGAAAATGGCTGATCTACAAAAGCTAGTCGACGAATTGTCGGGCCTCACGGTTCTCGAGGCGGCCGAACTGTCGAAGCTGCTTGAGGACAAGTGGGGCGTTTCCGCGGCCGCCCCGGTCGCGGTGGCCGCGGCGCCCGCGGCGGCAGCGGCCGCCCCGGTCGAGGAGCAGACCGAGTTCACCGTCATACTGGCCAAGGCAGGGGATAAAAAGATCAACGTAATTAAGGAGATCCGTGCGATCACCGGACTCGGGCTGAAAGAGGCCAAGGATCTGGTGGAGGGCGCTCCGAAGACGGTCAAAGAAGCCGTCGGCAAGGACGAGGCCGCCAAGCTGCGCAAGCAGCTTGAAGACCAGGGCGCCGCGGTCGAGGTGAAATAAAGGAGTTCGTGAACGCAGACGAGAGACCGCCGGTTCGCGCCGGCACCCCTCGCGGCGACAGACGGCCCTGCGGGGCCCGGGCGGGCGGAAGCCGAGGTGCTTCCGCCCGCGCTCCCGTTTCGGCGTCCAGTGGCTGACCCCCTCCGCCGGCTGACCCCCTCGGCCGCGACGGTGCGACGAATTGACTGCCTTCCAGGCAACTGAGGCGAGCAGGATAGCGATGAACGCGATTTCAAGGTCGGTTACGAGGCACAAGCGCATCCGTCGGAATTTCGGTCGTATCCCCGAAGTGGCGACGATGCCGAATCTGATCGACGTCCAGCGCGCCAGCTACGAGGCGTTTTTGCAAAAGGACGTCCATCACGACAGCCGCACCACCACCGGTTTACAGGAGGTCTTCAAGGGCGTGTTCCCGATCGACGATTTCGCCGGTCGCGGGCGGCTCGAATTCGTCTACTACGAATTGGAAGACCCGAAATACGACGTCGAGGAGTGCATCCAGCGCGGCCTGACCTATGCGGCGCCGCTCAAGGTGGTGCTGCGGCTGATCGTCTGGGACCTCGACGAGGACACCGGCGCCAAGTCGATCCGCGATATCAAGGAACAGCCCGTCTATATGGGCGACATGCCGCTGATGACGGACAACGGCACCTTCATCATCAACGGCACCGAGCGGGTGATCGTCAGCCAGATGCACCGCTCGCCGGGCGTCTTCTTCGACCACGACAAGGGGAAGACGCACTCTTCGGGCAAATACCTGTTCGCCGCCCGGGTGATCCCCTATCGCGGGTCGTGGCTCGACTTCGAGTTCGACAGCAAGGACCTCGTCTACGTCCGCATCGATCGCAAGCGGAAGCTGCCGGTAACGACCTTGCTTTACGCGCTCGACAGCACCGCGACCGCGCAGTTGCGCGAAGCCCGCCAGGCCAGGGGCGGGACGGTCGATCCGGCCGAGGTTCATGGCATGGATGCGCAGGAGATCCTCAACTATTTCTACCGTCAGGTGGTGTTTGAGCACACCCGGAAGGGTTGGGCGCGGCCGTTCGATCCCGAGGCCTATCGCGGCCAAAAGCTGCTGGAGCCGATCGTGGACGCGGCAAGCGGCGAGGTGGTCGCCGAAGCGGATTCGAAGCTGACCGCGCGCCAGGCCCGCAAGATCGCCGAGACCACGGCCAACATTCGGGTCGGGCGTGCCGACCTGCTGGGCCGCTTCGTCGCCGAAGACCTGGTCAACGAAGCATCCGGCGAGATCTACGCCGAGGCCGGCGAGGAGCTGGCGGAGGCGCGCCTCGCCGCGCTTGAGGAGGCGGGCGTTACCCGTTTGCCGACGCTCGCCGTCGATCAGCAGAACGGGCCGTGGATTCGCAACACCCTGGCGGTGGACAAGAACACCAACCGCGACGACGCGCTGGTGGACGTCTATCGGGTCATGCGCCCCGGCGAACCGCCGACGGCGGAAACCGCCGAGGCGCTGTTCCGCGGCCTGTTCTTCGACCCCGACCGCTACGACCTCTCCACCGTCGGCCGGGTGAAGATGAACATGCGCTTGGGTATCCCGGCCGAGGAGGTCCCCGACAACGTGCGGGTGCTGCGCAAGGACGATCTGTTGCGCACGGTGAAGACGCTCACCGAGCTGAAGGACGGGCGCGGGCAGATCGATGACATCGACAATCTGGGCAATCGCCGCGTGCGTTCGGTGGGCGAGCTGATGGAAAATCAGTATCGCGTCGGGCTGCTGCGCATGGAACGCGCGATTCGCGAGCGCATGGGTTCGGTCGATATCGACACCGTGATGCCGCATGACCTGATCAACGCCAAGCCGGCGGCGGCGGCGGTGCGCGAATTCTTCGGCTCCTCGCAGCTCTCGCAGTTCATGGACCAGACCAATCCGCTTTCGGAGGTGACGCACAAGCGGCGCCTGTCGGCGCTGGGGCCGGGCGGTCTGACGCGCGAGCGCGCCGGCTTCGAGGTGCGCGACGTCCACCCGACGCATTACGGCCGCATCTGCCCGATCGAGACGCCGGAAGGGCCGAATATCGGCCTCATCAATTCGCTGGCGACCTTCGCCAAGGTCAACAAATACGGCTTCATCGAGACCCCGTACATGCTGGTCAAGGACGGCGTGGTGCAGCCGCAGCCGCGCTATCTGTCGGCGATGGAGGAGGAGCGGCTGGTGGTCGCGCAGGCCGACGCGCCGATGGACGCGGGGGGCAAGTTCCTGCAAGACCTGGTCTCGGTGCGCCGACAAGGCGATTTCCGCCTGGTGCCGCCCGGGCAGGTGACGGCGATCGACGTGTCGCCCAAGCAGCTGGTCTCGGTCGCGGCGGCGCTGATCCCGTTCCTGGAGAACGACGACGCCAATCGCGCGCTGATGGGATCGAACATGCAGCGCCAGGCGGTGCCGCTGATCCGCGCCGATGCGCCGCTTGTCGGCACCGGGATGGAGGAGGCGGTGGCGCGCGACTCGGGCGCCACCATCGTCGCCCGCCGCGCCGGCGTGGTGGACCAGATCGACGGTGCCCGCATCGTGGTGCGCGCGACCAGCGAGGACGGCACCACCAGGGGCGTCGACATCTATCGCTTGCGCAAGTTCATGCGCTCCAACCAGTCCACCTGCATCAACCAGCGGCCGCTGGTGAAGGTCGGCGATCGGGTGTCGGAGGGCGAGATCATCGCCGACGGCCCGTCCACCGAGTTGGGGGAGCTGGCGCTCGGGCGCAACGTGCTGTGCGCCTTCATGCCTTGGAACGGCTACAACTTTGAGGACTCGATCCTGATCTCGGAGCGGATCGCCCGCGACGACGTCTTCACCTCAATCCATATCGAGGAATTCGAGGTGATGGCGCGCGACACCAAGCTGGGCCAGGAGGAGATCACCCGCGACATCCCCAACGTCGGCGAGGAGTCGCTCAAGAACCTCGACGAGGCGGGGATCGTCTATATCGGCGCCGAGGTGAACCCGGGCGACATCCTGGTCGGCAAGGTCACGCCCAAGGGCGAGAGCCCGATGACGCCGGAGGAGAAGCTGCTGCGCGCAATCTTCGGCGAGAAGGCCTCGGACGTCCGCGATACCTCGCTCAAGCTGCCGCCCGGCGTCACCGGGACGGTGGTCGACGTGCGGGTGTTCTCGCGCCGCGGCGTCGACAAGGACGAGCGCGCGATGGCGATCGAGCGCGCCGAGATCGAGCGGCTGGCCAAGGACCGCGACGACGAGAAGGCGATCCAGGAACGCAGCTTTCTCAACCGGCTGCGCGAGAAGCTGCTGGGTCGCAAGGCCGCCGGCGGCTTCAAGGGCCTCAAGGGCGGAACCACCATTACCGAGGAGATTTTGGGCGAGCATCCGCGTGGCGCCTGGCGCCACATCGGCGTCCAGGACGATGCCGTGATGGCGGAGATCGAGACGCTGAAGCGGGAATATGATGCCGCGGTGAGCCGATTGCAGGCGCGCTTCAACTCCAAGGTGGAGAAGCTCCAGCGCGGCGACGAACTGCCGCCCGGGGTGATGAAGATGGTCAAGGTGTTCATCGCGGTGAAGCGCAAGTTGCAGCCCGGCGACAAGATGGCCGGCCGGCACGGCAACAAGGGCGTGGTCTCGCGGGTGACGCCGGTCGAGGACATGCCGTTTCTCGACGACGGCACGCCGGTCGATATCGTGCTCAATCCGCTCGGCGTGCCGAGCCGGATGAACGTGGGCCAGATCCTGGAGACCCATCTCGGGTGGGCCTGCGCCAATCTGGGCCGGCAGATCGGCGAGTTGGTGGACGAGTACCAGCGCACCGGCGCACGCCGTCAGGAGGTGCTGAACAAGCTCCGCGACGTCTATGACGAGCGAGTGTTCCGCGAGGAGATCGCCAACCTCGACACCGACGATCTCACCGACCTTTGCAACAACCTCCGCAAGGGCGTGCCGATCGCCACCCCGGTGTTCGACGGCGCGCGCATGTCCGATATCGAGTCGATGCTGATCAAGGCCGGGCTCGACACTTCGGGCCAGGTGACGCTGGTCGATGGCCGCACCGGCGAGCCGTTCGAGCGCAAGGTGACGGTAGGCTACATCTACATGCTGAAGCTGCATCATCTGGTGGACGACAAGATCCACGCTCGCTCCATCGGGCCGTACAGCCTGGTGACGCAGCAACCGCTGGGTGGCAAGGCGCAGTTCGGCGGCCAGCGCTTCGGCGAGATGGAGGTCTGGGCGCTGGAAGCCTACGGCGCCGCTTATAGCTTACAGGAGATGCTGACGGTGAAGTCCGACGACGTTTCCGGCCGCACGAAGGTATATGAGGCGATCGTGCGCGAGCAGGACAACTTCGAGGCCGGCGTGCCGGAGAGCTTCAACGTGCTGGTCAAGGAGCTGAAGTCGTTGGGGCTCAACGTCGAGCTGGACAGCCGCGCCGCCTGAAGAAGCCAACACCACGGAGGCACGGAGGACACGGAGCGAGCTCTCGGTGTCCTCGGTGTTTCCGTGGTGAACCCTTTCCCTTAGGGGTGACATTCGCATGAACGAACTGATGAAGATTCTGGGTCAGACCGGTCAAACTCTGACCTTCGACCAGATCAAGATCCAGATCGCCTCGCCGGCGCAAATCCGCAGCTGGTCGTACGGCGAGATCAAGAAGCCGGAGACCATCAACTATCGCACCTTCAAGCCGGAGCGCGACGGCCTGTTCTGCGCGCGCATCTTCGGCCCGATTAAGGATTACGAGTGCCTGTGCGGCAAGTACAAGCGGATGAAGTTCCGCGGCATCATCTGCGAGAAGTGCGGCGTCGAGGTGACGCTCGCCAAGGTGCGCCGCGAGCGCATGGGCCATATCGAGCTGGCCTCGCCGGTTGCGCATATCTGGTTCATGAAGTCGCTGCCCAGCCGCATCGGCTTGATGGTCGATCTGACGCTGAAGGAACTCGAGAAGATCCTCTATTTCGAGAGCTACGTGGTGCTGGAGCCGGGCACCACCGATCTCAAGCTGCACGCGCTGCTCACCGAGGAGCAGCTGATGTCCAAGCAGGACGAGTTCGGCGATGACGGCTTCGAGGTCGGCATCGGCGCCGAGGCGATCAAGAAGATTTTGAATGGCATTGATCTCGACGCCGAGAAGACGCAGTTGCGCGCCGACCTCAAGGAGACCAGCAGCGAGGCCAAGCGCAAGAAACTGGTGAAGCGACTGAAGCTGATCGAGGCGTTCGGCGATTCCGGCGCCAAGCCGAACTGGATGATCCTGGACGTGGTCCCGGTGATCCCGCCCGAGCTGCGCCCGCTGGTGCCGCTCGACGGCGGACGGTTCGCGACCTCCGATCTGAACGATCTCTATCGCCGCGTCATCAATCGCAACAACCGCCTCAAGCGGCTGATCGAGCTGCGCGCCCCCGACATCATCGTGCGCAACGAAAAGCGCATGTTGCAGGAGGCGGTCGATGCGTTGTTCGACAACGGCCGTCGCGGCCGCGCCATCACCGGCGCCAACAAGCGGCCGCTGAAGTCGCTCTCGGACATGCTGAAGGGCAAGCAGGGGCGGTTCCGCCAGAACCTGCTCGGCAAGCGGGTGGACTACTCGGGCCGCTCGGTGATCGTGGTCGGGCCGGAGCTGAAGCTGCATCAGTGCGGATTGCCGAAGAAGATGGCGCTCGAGCTGTTCAAGCCGTTCATCTACGCCAAGCTCGAGAAGTACGGCCACGCCACCACCATCAAGGCCGCCAAGCGGATGGTGGAGAAGGAGCGTCCGGAGGTGTGGGACATCCTCGAGGAGGTGATCCGCGAGCACCCGGTGATGCTGAACCGGGCGCCGACCCTGCACCGCCTCGGCATCCAGGCCTTCGAGCCGGTGCTGATCGAGGGCAAGGCGATTCAGCTGCATCCGCTGGTTTGCACGGCGTTCAACGCCGACTTCGACGGCGACCAGATGGCGGTGCACGTGCCGCTGTCGCTGGAAGCGCAGCTGGAAGCGCGGGTGCTGATGATGTCCACCAACAACATCCTCAGCCCCGCCAACGGCAAGCCGATCATCGTGCCCAGCCAGGACATCGTGCTCGGCCTCTACTACCTGTCGCTGGAGACACCTGAGTATCGCGAACGCGCCGATCAGGATGCGCCGGCATTCGGCGCCGCCGGCGAGATCGAGCACGCGCTGCACGCGCGAGCCATCGGCCTGCACGATAAGATCAAGGCGCGCTGGGAGACCGTCGACCCGTACGGCAATGCGATCCGCGAGATCGTCGTCACCACGCCGGGGCGGATGATGATCGGCCAAATTCTACCGAAGCATCCGAACGTGCCGTTCACGCTGATCAACCGTCAGCTCACTAAGAAGAACGTGTCCGACGTGATCGATGCCGTCTATCGCCACTGCGGGCAGAAGGAGTGCGTGGTGTTCGCCGACCGGCTGATGGGCCTCGGCTTCGGTCAGGCCGCCAAGGCCGGCATCTCGTTCGGCAAGGACGATCTCATCATTCCCGAGCAGAAGCAGCAGCTCATTCGGCACACCCAGGCCGAGGTGAAGGAGTTCGAGCAGCAATATCAGGACGGCCTGATTACCGCCGGCGAGCGCTACAACAAGGTGGTGGACGCCTGGTCGCGCTGCACCGACGAGGTGGCCGGCGCGATGATGACCGAGATCAGCCGCCAGAGAGTCCGGCAAGGCCACCAATTCGGTGTGGATGATGAGCCACTCCGGCGCGCGCGGCAGCCCCGCGCAGATGCGCCAGCTTGCCGGGATGCGCGGGCTGATGGCGAAGCCCTCGGGCGAAATCATCGAGCAGCCGATCATCGCCAACTTCAAGGAGGGGCTGTCGGTTCTCGAATACTTCAACTCCACCCACGGCGCGCGCAAGGGTCTGGCCGACACCGCGCTGAAGACGGCGAACTCAGGTTATCTGACACGCCGCCTGGTTGATGTCGCGCAGGATTGCATCATCGTCGAGGAGGATTGCGGCACCGAGCGCGGACTCTCGGTGCGCGCGGTGCTGGACGGCGGCGAGGTGGTGGCGAGCCTGGGCGAGCGCATCCTGGGCCGCACCGCGGCGTGCGACATCCTCGATCCGGCGAGCGGCGAGGTGATCGTGCCCGCCAACACGCTGATCGAGGAGGAAGCGGCCGATCGCGTCGAGGCGCTGGGCGTGGAGACCGTACTGATCCGCTCGGTGCTCACCTGCGAGGCGCCGATCGGCGTCTGCGGGCACTGCTACGGACGCGATCTGGCGCGCGGCACGCCGGTCAATATCGGCGAGGCGGTGGGGGTGATCGCCGCCCAGTCGATCGGCGAGCCGGGCACGCAGCTGACCATGCGGACCTTCCACATCGGCGGCGCGGCGCAGCGCGGCGCCGAGCAGTCCTTCGTCGAGGCGAGCCATGACGGACGGGTGGCGGTCAAGAACCGCAACGTGGTCATGAACAGCCAGGGCACGCCGGTGGTGATGAGCCGCAACTGCGAGATCGTGCTCGCCGACGACAAGGGCCTGGAGCGCGCACGCTTCCGCGTCCCCTACGGCGCGCGGCTGCTGGTCGAGGAGGACCAGAGGGTGGCGCGGGCGCAGAAGCTTGCCGAATGGGACCCGTACACGCTGCCGATCATCACCGAACGCAACGGTCAGGTGGAGTATATCGACCTGATCGAGGGCGTGACCCTGGTCGAGCGCATGGACGAGGTGACCGGCCTCACGTCCAAGGTGGTGGTGGACTACAAGCAAGGCGCGAAGGGCGTCGATCTGCGGCCGCGCCTGCAGCTCAAGGACGCCCGGGGCGGGGTGGTGAAGCTTCCGAACGGCACCGATGCGCGCTACTTTCTCGCGCCCGAACTCGATCCTGTCGGTGGACGCCGGCGCGCAGGTGGCGGCGGGCGACGTGCTGGCGCGCATCCCGCGCGAGGGCAGCAAGACCCGCGACATCACCGGCGGCCTGCCGCGCGTGGCCGAGTTGTTCGAGGCGCGCCGGCCCAAGGACCACGCGATCATCGCCGAGAGCGATGGCAAGGTGGAGTTCGGCAAGGACTACAAGGCCAAGCGCCGCGTCATCGTCAAGAACGAGGAGAGCGGCGTCGAGACCGAGTATCTGATCCCGAAGGGCAAGCATGTCTCGGTGCAGGAGGGCGACTTCGTACGCCCGGGCGATCCGCTGGTAGACGGGCCGCGCGTGCCGCACGATATCCTGAAGGTGCTCGGCGTGGAGGCTTTGTCGGAGTATCTGGTGAACGAGATCCAGGACGTCTATCGGCTGCAGGGCGTGAAGATCAATGACAAGCACATCGAGGTCATCGTTCGCCAGATGCTGCAGAAGGTGGAGATCCTCGATCCGGGCGACACCACGTTCCTGGCCGGCGAGCAGGTCGATCGCGGCGAATTCGACGCCGTGATCGCCAAGCTCACCCGCGACGACCGTCCGGCGGTGGCGATGCCGGTGCTGCAGGGCATCACCAAGGCCAGCCTGCAGACCAACAGCTTCATCAGCGCCGCCTCGTTCCAGGAGACGACGCGGGTGCTGACCGAGGCGGCGACCGCGGGCAAGGTCGATTCGCTCACCGGGCTGAAGGAGAACGTGATCGTCGGGCGACTGATTCCGGCGGGCACCGGGGCGGTGATGAATCGCCTGCGCGCGATCGCGGTCGGGCGCGATGAGCGCCTGCTCGCCAACGCGCCGACGCCGCGCATCGCCGAGCCGGCGAAGGCGGCGGAGTAGCCCGCATCCGGCGCGCCCTCATCCGGTCCGGCTGCGCAGGCCCGATCTCTCCCGCCAGCTTGCGGGAGAGATCGCCGGGCCGAGGGCCCGGCGGGTCAGGGCTCACCACCAGTAGCCGTAGTATCCCCAATAGGGACCGGCGAAGACGATGGCGATCAGGAACAGGATGAAGATCACCACCAGAATGCCGGCGGCCGAACCTCCGCCGTAATACGAGCGCCGATAGCCGTAATGCGTGCCGCTGCTCAGCAGCAGCCAGATCACCACAACCCAGAGCAGGAACCAGAACCACATCAGCGTTCTCCGGTTTAATTCGCTAGTTGTATCATCTTGCATCTTTACCCAACGTACTCAACCCCGGTGCTGACGGCTGCGGGACCATGAGCAGGCCGGGGCTTGTAGCGAAGTCGGCACTGCCGTAATGTCCACGCATGGTTCCCGCCGGGCACCGCATCGCCGACCTGAACGAAGCCGTGCGCGAGCGCCGGCGGCCGAACTCGCTGATCCTTCGACTTAGCCGCCCCTGAGCCGTCCGACGCCGGACGTCGGCATCGCTCAGGGGATGACCTGCGGCGCGTTTTCCATCGAGGGACCAGACAATGAGCATCGAGCACCCCAGCTTCGGCAAGCTGGCCGAAAACCGGATTATCATCTTCGACACCACCCTGCGCGACGGCGAGCAGTCGCCCGGCTTCTCCATGAACATCAGCGAGAAGATCCGGATGGCGGAGGCGCTTACCGAGCTCGGGATCGACGTCATGGAGGCCGGCTTCCCGATCGCCTCACCAGGCGACTTCGAGAGCGTGAAGGCGATCGCCGAGAGCGTCGGCCAGCGGCCCGACAGTCCGGTGATCTGCGGGCTGGCGCGCACCGGGCGCGAGGACATCCTGGCCGCCGCCGAGGCGGTCCGCGCCGCACCGCGCAAGCGCATCCACGTCTTCCTCAGCACCAGCCCGCTGCACATGAAGTACAAGCTGCGGATGGAGCCCGATGCGGTCCTGCAACTCGCGACCGACAGCGTGCTGCTGGCCCGCCGCTTCGCCGAGGACGTGGAATGGTCGGCCGAGGACGGCACGCGCACCGAGCCCGAGTTTCTGTGCCGCTGCGTGGAGGCGGCGATCAAGGCCGGCGCCACCACCATCAACATCCCCGACACGGTGGGCTATGCGCTGCCCGAGGACATGACCCGCATTTTCACGATGGTCCGCGAGCGCGTCCCCGGCGCCGATCGGGTGGTGCTGTCCACGCACAACCACAATGATCTCGGCCTCGCCGTCGCCAACACGCTGGCCGCCATCCACGCCGGCGTGCGGCAGTTGGAGAGCACCATTAACGGCATCGGCGAGCGCGCCGGGAACGCTTCGCTGGAGGAGGCGGTAATGGCGATGCGCACCCGTCAGGACGCGGTGCCGTTCAGCAATGGCATCAAGACCCGCAACCTGCTCAAGGTGTCCAAGCTGCTGTCCACCATCACCGGCTTCGACGTCCAGCCCAACAAGGCGATCGTCGGCCGCAACGCGTTCGCGCACGAGGCGGGCATCCATCAGGACGGCGTGCTGAAACATGCGGCGACCTATGAGATCATGACCCCGGAAAGCGTCGGCTGGAGCAAGTCGAGCCTGGTGATGGGCAAGCACTCCGGCCGCGCCGCGTTTCGCGACAAGCTGCGCGCGCTCGGCTACGTCGTCGGCGACAATCAGCTGAACGTCGCCTTCCGCCGCTTCAAGGACATCGCCGACCGCAAGAAGATTGTTTACGACGAGGACATAGTGGCGCTGGTCGATGACGAGGTGGTGCGCGATCACGAGCGCATCCGCTTCGTCTCGCTGGACGTGCGGGCCGGCTCGCGCGCCCCGCAGCGGGCGGAATTGGAGCTGGAGGTGGACGGCGAGGTGCGCAGCGCGACGGCCACCGGCGACGGCCCGGTGGACGCCACCTTCCGCGCCATCCGCGACATCTTCCCGCACGAGGCGAATCTGGTGCTGTTCTCGGTCGGCGCGGTGACGCAGGGCACCGATGCCCAGGCGAAGACCACGGTACGGCTGGAGGAGCATGGCAAGATGGTCGACGGCCAGGGCGCCGATCTCGACACCATCGTCGCCTCGGCGCGCGCCTATGTCCATGCATTGAACAAGCTGCTGGTCAAGCGCGCGCGCACGGAACCGGCGGCGCTGTCGGCATAGACCGCTCCCGGCCCGGGGGCTCTATCAGAGGGACCGCCGATCGTGCGATCCCGTGTTCATGACGGTGCGTCCCCGGGCCGCCCGACCGGCTCCGTATCTACTCGGCAATGGTGTCGGTGTCCTGGCGCTGCCGGGCGCGGCGCTGGTCGCGCTCACCTGGGCCGGTCTCGCTTTGCATGTGCCGGGCGCGGACAGCGTCGGCTCGATTGCCCGCACCAACGGCTTCGTCGCACTGATGGCGCTCGCCGGGATCGCCTATCTCGCCGCCATCCGGCTGGTGCTGCGCCGCCCGGCTGCCGGGCGCGCCTCGCTCGGGCTGGTCCTCCTCGTCGCCGCCGCGATGCGCCTGCCGCTGCTCGGCGCCTACCCTTTCCTGTCCAGCGATTTGTTCCGCTACGTCTGGGACGGCGAGGTGCAAACGGCGGGCATCAATCCCTATCGCTACATCCCAGCCGATCCGGCACTGGCAAAACTGCGCGACCCGGCGATCTACCCGCACGTCAATCGCCGCGACTATGCGCCGACGATCTACCCGCCGGCCGCGCAGATGGTGTTCGCCATTGTCGCGCGGCTCAGTCGAACCCCGCTGGCGATGAAGCTTGCCATGGTGGCGTTCGAGGCGATGGCGATGCTCGCCATGCTGCGGCTGCTGGCGATCGCCGGCCTGCCGCCGGCGCGGCTGCTGATCTATGCCTGGAATCCGCTCGCCGCGTGGTGCTTCGCCGGCAACGGGCACATCGACGCGGCGGCGATCGGCTTCATCGCCTTGGCGCTGTGGGCGCGCGGACGCAAGCGCCATGTCTGGGCCGGCGCGGCGCTAGGCGCCGCCGTGCTGATCAAATTCCTCCCCGTCGCGATCGCGCCCGCGCTGTGGCGGCGATGGGACCGGCGCCTTCCGCTCGCTTTCATGGTCACCGTGGTCCTGCTCTATCTCCCCTATCTCGGCGTGGGCCGGAAAGTTCTGGGCTTTCTGCCGGGCTATGGCGGCGAGGAAGGGATTGAAGCCGGCGGCGGCATCTGGTTGCTCGCCGGCATCGGCGAATTGATGCCGCTGCCGGAAGCCGCGGCGTTTGCCTATCTGGGCATGATCGCGTTCGCCCTGATCTGCCTCGCGGCGTGGATCGTGTTTCGTCCGCGTCCCGCGAAACCGGAAGCCGATGTGGTGCGAATAGGAAGCGATGCGGCAATCCTGGCGGCCTGCGTGATCGCGGCGATCAGCCCCCACTATCCGTGGTATTTCGTCTGGCTCGCCCTGCCGGCTTGCCTGCGTCCCTGGCGTTCGGTCGTCTGGCTCTCGGTCGCGCCGTTGATGCTCTATCTCGACCCGCTGCACGAAAGGTTCATTTGGGCGTCGCTGGTCTATGTCCCGGCGCTCGTGTTGGCAGCCGTGGACTTGCGGGACGCCGCACCCGGCCCGATGTTGCCGGACGGAACCATTGGAGAGCGCCATTGCCCGCCACCACCCTGAAGGATCCGCGGCGGTATTTTGAAGATGTCGGCCGGCGCGGCGTATTCGCCGAGAGGCCGCCCGTCTGCCTCTATCTGGAGGTGACCAACCGCTGCAATCTGTTGTGCGAGACCTGCCCGCGCACCTTCGAGGCGCTGGAACCGCCCGCGGATATGAGCTGGTCGCTGTTCACGCGCATCGTCGATCAGGTCCCCGATTTGGCGCGCGTGGTGCTACACGGCGTCGGCGAGCCGATGCTGGTGCGTGAGCTGCCGCGCATGATCCGCTATCTCAAGGATCGCGGCGTCTATGTGCTGTTCAACACCAACGGCACGCTGCTGCGTCCCTCGCGGTTCCGCGAGCTGATCGACACCGGGCTCGATGAATTGCGCGTTTCGCTCGATGCGGCCAATGCGGCGACCTATCGGGAAGTGCGCGGGCGCGACTTCTTCGTTCGTATCGTGCGCGATGTACGCCGGCTTGTCGATTTTCAGCGGGCGGCGGACGCGACGACGCCGCTGGTCTCGCTCTGGCTCACCGGGATGAAGCAGACGATCGGCCAGCTCCCCGATTTCGTGCGCCTCGCCGCCGATATGGGCGTGCGGGAAGTGCATTTGCAGCGGCTGGTGTTCGACGAGGCTGGTTTCGGCATGGCGCGATCCGAGTCGGCGCTGTTCGAGCGGGCGCAAGCCGAGGAGCAGGCGGCGATCGAGGCGGCGCGCGCGCTTGGCGCCGAGCTCGGCGTGACGCTCGACGCCTCCGGCGCCACTGAGCCGGAGCTGAGCCTCAAGCGCGAGCAGGACGAGCGCCCGTGGTCGCTTTGCCGGCGGCCATGGTCGCTGATGTACTTTACCGCGCATGGCCGCGCCCTGCCGTGCTGCATCGCCCCGTTCTCGGCGCGCGGCTACGACAGCTACACCTTGGGCGACGCCACCCGGCAGACGCTGCACGAGATCTGGAACGGCACGGATTATCGCGAGTTTCGCGGCGCATTGCTGGGCGAGACCCCGCCGCTGCCTTGCCGGAATTGCGGCCTGCGCTGGAGCCTGTAGGGCTTGGTGATCCGCGTCGCCGCGGTCATCCCGGCACTGAACGAGGCGGGCGCGATCGGGGCGACGGTGCGCCGCCTGCCGCGAGAGGTGGTTGAACTCGGTGATCGTCGTCGATGGCGGCAGCCGTGACGGCACCGTGGATGAAGCCCGCGCGGCCGGCGCCGAGGTGTTGATCGAGCTGCGGCGCGGCTACGGCCGTGCATGCCTGAGCGGCGCCGAGCGCGCGCGTGCGCGGGGGGCCGAGATCGTGCTGTTCCTCGACGGCGACGGCGCCGATGCCGCCGAGGAGGCGGGGCGGATCATCGGGCCGGTGCGCGACGATGCGGCGGACTTCGTGCTCGCCTCGCGCGCCCTCGGCCGCCGCGAGAAGGGCAGCATGGGCGCCCATCAGGTGCTCGCCGGCCTGTTGATCGGGCGCGCGATCGGCTGGTTGAGCGGCGTCCGCTATTCCGACATGTGCGCCTTCCGCGCCATCCGCCTGGACCGCCTGGCGGCGCTGGGAATGCGGGAAATGACGTACGGCTGGAACCTGGAGATGCAGATGCGCGCCGCCGCCGCCGGATTGCGGATACGGGAGGTGCCGCTGCCCTACCGTCGGCGCATCGCCGGATACTCGAAGGTCGCGGGCAACTGGCGCGGTACGCTGAAGGCGGGTGGGCGTATCATCGCGACGTTGGTGCGCGTGGGCGTCGAACTACGAAGCGGGTAGCCCCGCCCCGGATGCCAACGCGCGAGCGCCTAACGCGCGGCAGCCCAGGACCACTCCCAGCACCGCCAGCGCGTGAACCGCGAGGTCGGTCGCGGCCGCGTCGTAGGGGTGGAAGAAGTTGAGCAGGGTCGCCGCCGCCGAAGCGGCCGCGAGGCCGCCGAGAACGGCCGTCAGCTCGGGACGCAGCGGCGCGGCGCGGCGCAGCATCAGCAGCAGCAGGGCGGAGAGCGGCAGCGACAATCCCACGATGAAGGCGAGACATGCGCGGGTCTCGCCCATTGTGGCCGCGGTCGTGCCGGGCACGATCCAATCCCGCAGGCAGCCGAGACCGCTCGCGCCCACCCACAGCAACACCGCCGGAGCGGGCAGCAGCGCCCAAGCCGGTTTGCGATCCGGCACCGCGGTCTCGAACGCCGCCACGGCGGCAAGGATCGCCGTCAAGCCGGAGCCGAGCACGGCGAGCCACATGTCCGGAACCGTCTCCAGGCGGTGGCGCAGCGCGGCCCAATCGGCGAACGAGGCGAGCGCCGCACCGAGCGCCACCACCACCGCGAGCCAGCAAAACGCGCGCAGCCAGGGCGGCAACAGCCGCCGCACCGGCCGGAGGTCGGCGGCGAGCGAGCAAATCAGCTCCTCGTGGTTGGTAATGTCAGACATCGGCCGATCCCACGCCCAGCCGCTCCCGCAGTGATTTCAGCGCCCGATGCAGGTTGACCTTTAACGCTCCCTTGCTGCGCCCGGTGGCCGTTGCCGCCTCCTCGAGCGATTGTTCGCCCAGTGCCAGGCGCTCGACGGCTTGCCGCTGCCCGGCCGGCAGCGCGGCGACGGCGGCGCGCAGATCGCGCATGCGATCGGCGAACTCCAGCGCCTGCCCGGCGCCGGGCGAGGCGTCGGCATGGCTTTCGTACGCCACCGGATCGTGCAGTTCGCGCCCGCCCTGACGCGCGTGCCGGCGCAGCGCATCGATCGCCCGGCGTTGGGCAATGGCGCGGAGCCAGGGCAGGAACGGGCGCGCCGGATCGTAGGTTTGTCGGACCCGATGCACCGTCAGCAGCACGTCCTGCACCACATCATCGACCTGTCGCTCCGGCACGCCAAGTCGCCGCGCCGCGGCGGCGATAACGGGCAGACACGCCCGCAGCAGCACCTGATAAGCCGCCGGGTCCCCGTTCTGGGCCGTTCTCATCAGAGCCGCCAGCCGGGCCTCGAACTCCCGGCGGCCCGGGTCCGGCGCCGATTCCGCCACCGCCATCCGATCATCCTACCGCCCAGCGGCATCATGCGCGACCGGCAATTTCCCGGAAGCGGACGGGTAACCCGGCGGCATGGACTTGCGAACAGAGTTGTGAATACGGCGGCATTCCTTGCAGTTCCGAAGCCGCCTACAATCCGTCCATATCGAACAAGAGGAGAGAAGCATGACCTTCACCCGCACCGCCGCCGCCCTGGCCTTGGGGCTCGGGCTGACCTTCGCTGCCGGACCGCTTGCGTTCGCCGCCACCGGTTGCGCACAGAAGACCGATCAGGAGCAGCTCGGCCAAAACATCGGCAAGGCGCAGAAGAGCGATCAGGAGCAGCTCGGCCAGAACATCGGCAAGGCGCAGAAGAGCGATCAGGAGCAGCTCGGCCAGAATATCGGCAAGGCACAGAAGAGCGATCAGGAGCAGTTGGGCACCAAGGTCGCCTCCAACTGCTGATTGCATCCGATCTCGGATGCTGAAGCGTCGGGCCGCCCTGCGCGCGATTGCGCTGTCGCCGATGGCGATCGGGCCGGGCGGCCCCGCGCACGCCGACGGCAGCACGGCACCGAACGTGATCGTCTATTGCGATCCGCCGCTGCGCGGAGCGATCGGGTCGGTGGGGCGGGGATTCGACGTGAGAACCAACGTCTTCTGTGCCGCGCCGTGGATGATGCTCGCGCAAATCGAGCGCACGACGCAGAACGACATCCTGGTCAGCTCGCCGGCAGCCCTCGACGAGGGCGAACGGCGGCAATTGGTGAAGCCGGGCGATCGCGTGACGATCGGCAATGACCGATTGGCGCTCGTGGTGGGGGCCGATCAGGCTGGCGCGAATGATCCCCGCGCGCTGATCGGCGCCGGCCCGCTCGCCATGCCGGACGCCACCGCGCTCACCACGATCGACGGCGTGGCGGCGCTGGCGCGGTTCGGCCTCACGGCGCCATACCCCTTCCAGCTCATGGGTGCCGCGGACGGTGAGGACGTCGGATTCCTCGTGCGCAGCGGGGCGGCGCGGGTCGGACTGATGCACGCGACGGAGGCCCGGACATGGGGCCTGTCGATCGCGGCGCTGCTGCCCGACCCGATCCCCTATGCCGCCGCGATCAGCGCCGTCACCCGCAGCCCCAACGCCGGGCGCTACCTGGAGTTCTTGCGGACAGCGCAAGCGCGGGCGCGACTGCGCGAAGCCGGGTTGGCGCCAGCAACATGAGCGTGACGGTCGAGCATCGGGCGGCCGAGCTCGAGGAACAGCGACATCCGCTGATCCGCCGCCTGTCGCATTGGCTGATGGCGTTCGCCGTCCTGGCGCTGATCGGCAGCGGTTGGGGCATCTACAACGCCGCGCCGATCTTCGGTTTCCGTTTCCCCGATTGGGCGGCGCTCGGCTACGACGTCGACGTGTCGCTCGCCTGGCACAACGATCCCGGCGTCGCCACCGCCATCGCCTGGCATTTCGCCGCCATATGGCTGCTGGCCGCGGGGTTCGTGATCTTCGTGTTGCATGGATTGCTGTCCGGCCACTTCCGTCACAGCTACTTCCCGGTGACGCCCCGAAGCTTTCTGCGCGACTTCTTCGCCGCCGCGACGTTTCGCCTTATTCATCGACTGGGCGAATACAACGCCGTGCAAAAGGCATTCTATCTGGGCGTGCTGCTGGCGCTGGCGGTCATGATTGTGTCCGGCCTGGCGATCTGGAAACCCGTGCAGCTTGCCTGGCTCACCGAGGCGTTCGGAGGCTTTCAGTCGGCGCGCCTCGTGCATTTCCTGTTCATGACCGCGATCTCGGTGTTCGTGCTTGTCCATATTGCGCTGGTGGCGCTGGTGCCGAAAACCTTCGTCGCCATGGTGCTCGGCCGCGCCAGCGTCCGGCACGGCGGGCGCTGAGCACGATGGAACCGGCCGAGCTCGCACCGCTGCTGCGCGAGCTTGAGCGCCGCTTCGCGTTGCGCCGAAGCCTGAGCCTTGGTGCCCTGACGCTGCTGACCGGCTGCGATCTCTCCTACAACGATCCGGTGCAGAACGTGCTCGGTGCCTTCTCGCGGTGGAACGACAAGGTGCAGGCGGCGCTGTTCAATCCCGCGCGCCTGGCGCCGACCTTCGCCGAGAGATCGGGCGGTCAGCGATTTTCGCTACAACGCCTGGTATCCCAAGGAAAAGGCGCCGGTGCAGGATGCCGGCTCCTACAAGCTCGAACTCGCCGGCCTCATCGGCGACAAGCGCGCCGTGGCGGGTCGATCAACTCTACAGCCTGCCGCAAACGACGCAGATCACGCGCCATGTCTGCGTCGAGGGCTGGAGCATGATCGGCAAGTGGACCGGCACCCCGCTGC
This sequence comes from uncultured Pseudomonadota bacterium, assembly GCA_963762525.1. Lineage (GTDB taxonomy): Bacteria > Pseudomonadota > Alphaproteobacteria > Acetobacterales > Acetobacteraceae > DATFDN01. Next base: position 305,503 of record CAVXKT010000002.1, on the reverse strand, counting down.
GCGCCCTCCTGGAGCTGACCGGCGCCGACCTCACCGCAAAGTATGTCGGTTTCGTCTGCGCCGACGGCTACTACGAGGGCATTGACATGCCGACGGCGCTGCATTCGCAGACCATCATGGCCTTCAGGCTCGCCGATCGAACGCTGCCGGTTGAGTACGGCTACCCGTTCAAGATGCGCGTGCCGACCAAGCTCGGTTTCAAGGGACCGAAATTCGTCAACGCGATCTACGTCACCAACAATCGGCCGCGCACGTTCTGGGGCGACCGGGGCTACAACTGGTTCAGCGGCATCTGACGATGATGGCGAGCCGCGGTCTCTGCGCTATCGCCGTGATGGCAAAGGCGCCGCTGCCCGGGCGCTCCAAGACACGGCTGATCCCGCCGCTCGACGCCGACGGTGCCGCCGCGCTCAGCCGGGCGTTCCTGCGCGACGTCACGGAAAATATCGCCGAAGCCGGGCGGCGTGCACCGATCGCCGGCTGCGTCGCGTATGCCCCGGCCGGGCAGGAGGCGCTGTTCGAAGGCGTGCTGGCGCCAGGCACGCGGCTGTTGCTCGCCGACGGCAGCTTGCCGATGCCGGCCGGCGTGCAGGGTTTCGGCCGCTCGCTGCTGCACGCGCTGCGCGCCTCGCTGGGTGCGGGATATGCCGCCGCCTGTTTACTGAACGCCGACAGCCCGACGCTGCCGACCGCAATTTTATGCCGCGCCGCCGCCGCTCTGACGGAGCGGGATGCGGTGCTCGGCGCGGCGGAGGACGGCGGATACTATCTGCTCGGCGCGAGGGCGCCGCACGCGCATCTGTTCGAGCACATCGACTGGAGCACCGACCGGGTGGCCGCGCAGACCCGCGCCCGCGCGCGCGCACTCGGCCTCGATCTGGCGGAGTTGCCGAGTTGGTACGATGTGGACGATCGAGCCGGGCTGTCCCGCCTGCTCACCGACCTCGATCGACCGCGCGGGGGAGAGCTTGCGCCCTACCCCTCGCCGTTCACCGTCGCCTGTTTGCGGCGGCTGCGGATTGCCGCGCTGGCGTCGCCGGTTGCCTCACTCGACTTGCGCGGTTAGGGCGTCGTCATGCCGATCGGAACCGAGGCGCCGATAACCGCCCCACGCGACTGGGACGCGCCTTCGGTATTCCGCGCCGAAGACCTGCTGCGCGAGGCGCGTCGCCAGAAGGGGATGCAGCCCGCGGCGGTGCCGGAAGTGTGCGTGCTGGATCCGGACGGCGACCTGGTTCGCTATCTGGATGCCGCGCATGGCGCGACCGCGGCTTCCGGTTGGGCCTGCTATCATTCCCGGATGATCGAATGGGGCGCACAGCAAAAGTTTGGCGCCGTCGCCAACGCCGTCGGCGCCGCCTACGCGGTTCTGATTGCGGAGCAGCTCTTTGCCTGCGGATGCCGACTGCTCATCAGCATCACCTCGGCCGGACAACTCGCCGACACCGCGCCGCCGCCATATTACGTGGCCATCGACCGCGCTCTGCGCGACGAGGGCGCGAGTTATCATTATCTGCCGGCGGCGGAATACGTGGCGGCGGACGCCGCTTTGCTCGATGCGCTCTGGCCGGCGCTGGCGCGGGCGGCGCCGCGGATCCATCGCGGCGGCAGTTGGACCACCGACGCCCCGTTCCGCGAGACCGCGCAAGCGGTGGCGGCGGCGGCCGCGCGCGGGCTGCTGGTGGTTGAGATGGAGGCGGCCGGACTCTATGCCTTCGCCCGCGCGCGCCGGCGCGACGTGCTGTGCCTCGCGCATGTCAGCAACCGGCTCGGCCGGGAGGGCGATTTCGAAAAGGGCGACGCCGGCGGCGCGCCGGACTCGCTGCGACTGATCGAGGCGGCGGCGGCGGCATGGCGCCGTGGCCGCGACGTTACGTCCTGAAGGCGGTCTCAAGGAGCCGCGCGATGCGCACCAATCCGCTGTTCGACAGCCTGAAGTTCCTGATCGGCTATGACGACAACTACACCCCGCTGGGGGCGGCGCAGTATCCGCTGATCGTGTTCTTCGATGTGCTGGTCGCCTGCAACCTGCTGCTGCTGGTGATCAACTGGCGCCGCAACCCCGAGCAGCGATGCGCCAGGGCAATCTATATCTGGGCCGCCCGCTCGCTGATCGGCGCCATGTGGTTTCAGGGCTCGATCTGGAAACTGCCGCTGCCGGTCTCCGGCGGCTTCAAGTATTGGATGGAGCAGATCGCGCAGAATGCCGCCTTTCCGCAGATGGCGGACTTCTACAAGAACCTGCTGCTGCCCAATATCGGTTATCTGAACAGTATCGCCTACGCGGCCGAACTCTGTTTCGCGACGGCGCTCATGCTGGGCCTGTTCACCCGATTGGCCTCGGTGATCGCGATGGCATTCGCGGCGAACATCTTTCTAGGGCTCTATCACAACGGCAGCGAGTGGCCGTGGCAATACATGTTCCTGATTTTGCTGCTGGGCTTCTTCGCCATCGACGCCGCCGGCCGCAGCCTCGGTCTGGACGGGTTGCTGTTGGGGGGTGCTCGCACGACGAAACCGGGCGGGCTGTCGCGCGCGTACAGGATCGTCGGTTGATTGAGGGAGGTCCGTCGTGAAACACATAGCCGCCGCAATGCTTATCATGGCGTTGCCAATTCAGCCGGCACTCGCCGAGGGTCTGCTCGCCACGCACCGCCTCTCGGCCGATACCGCCGGGACGATCGCGGCCGAGGTGGTGGCGAGCTGCGCCAAGCAGGGCTATGCCGAGACCGCGGTGGTGGTGGACGCCGACGGCGTGCGTCAAGCGGTGCTGCGCGGCGATCGAGCCGGCAGCCACACGCTCGACAGCGCCAATGACAAGGCGTACACGGCGGCCTCGTTCAAGACCGACACCGGCGCACTCGCCGAGCGCGCCAAGACGGTGCAAGGATTCGCGGCTCTGTTCACGCAGCTTCCGCATCTGATCCTGTTCGGCGGCGGCGTGGTGATCAAGGTGGGCGACGAGGTGGTGGGCGCGATCGGCGCCGCCGGCGCCCCCGGCGCCAATCTGGACGAGGCCTGCGCGCGCGCCGGGCTGGAGAAGGTGCGCGATCAGCTCAAATAGCGGACTCGGCGAATGCGCATCCATGTTCAGAACCCCGATCATCACCTCGGCCAGTTTACGCCCGAGTTGTGGGCGAAGGTTGCGGCGCGGACCGGCGAGGACAAGCAGCATCATGAGGTGACATTCGCCGCCGACCGCGCCGGGTTTGAAGCCGGCATCGGTGCAGCCGAGGCGCTGGTCACGGACAAGGACGTGCTGGCGCCACTGCGCCCATTCGACGCGCCGCATCTGAAGCTGCTGTTCGTCGCCAATGCCGGGCTCGACAATCTGGCGCCGTTCGACTGGGTGCCGCCCGGCGTCGCGCTGCTCAACAATCGCGGCACGCACGCGGTCAAGGCGGGCGAGTTCGCGATCATGGCGGTGTTGATGCTGGCCAACCGCGTGCCCGCCATGGTCACGAACCAGCGGGAAGGGGCCTGGCGCAAGCTATGGGGCGGCATCGTTTCCGGGCGGCGGATCACGGTCGTCGGACTGGGAGCACTTGGCGGGGCGGTGGCCGGGCAGGCGACGCGGCTCGGGTTGAGGGTGACGGGGGTGCGCACGCAGCCCCGGCCGCATCCGGACTGCGCGGAGGTCATCGGGCCGGATCGGCTGGACGCGGCTCTGCCCGCGACGGAGTTTTTGGTGCTCGCCTGCCCGCTCACTCCGGCGACGCATCGGCTGCTGGATGCGCGCCGGCTCGCTCTGCTGCCCGACGGGGCAGGGGTCGTGAATATCGGCCGCGGCGGGCTTCTGGATCAAGACGCGCTGTGCGACCAGCTCGACAAGGGGCGGCTCGCGGCCGTTCTCGACGTCTTCGACCCGGAGCCGATCCCGCCCGGGCACCGGCTCTGGACCACGCCGAACCTCATCATCAGCCCGCACACCGCGGCCGATGACCCCGGGAGCTATTACGAGCTGAGCCTGGAGCGATTCTTCGCCGATGTGCGGGCGTTCCGCGAGGGCCGGGAATTGCCGACGCGGTTTGATCCCGCGCGGGGGTATTGAAGCGGCTCATTGCCCGGGCGGCACGCTCATGCAGGCGGCACCGCCCGCGGTCAGGCGCGCGCAAGCGCGTGCCGCCGCCTCAGGCGAGAGCGCGGTGAGGCGGGCGCGGTAGAGCACCGCGCCACCAAACGGCGTGGTGGGCGGAATCGTGATCGCGGCGGCGGCCAGCAGGTCGGGCTCGGCGCGGCGAGCGCTGGCGGCCGAAGCGCGGGCGGCTTCCGGACTTAGGAAGGCGCCGACCTGGATCGACCATGCGCCAGCGGACGAGCGGGTGCTGAGACTGGCGAGTTGCACGCCCGGCGCCGGGGTATACACCGCTGGCGGGAGTGCGGATGGCGCTATAGGGGGCCGGCGCGTAAGGCGCGGGTGCGGGAATCGGCGCCGCGGCGAGCACCGGCGGCGGTGCGCAGGGTCGGTCGGGGTCGTACGCTGCGTCCGGATCGCAGGTTTCGGCGGGCGCGCGCGCAGTCAGAACGGGCGCCGTGGCGGCAGGCGGAGGCTCGTACGGGGCGGCCGCGCCCGCGGTATTGCCGGCGAAGACCGCGAGCGGGCCGCTCATGGCGGTGCCCGCGCCGAGCCGCGGGGCGATAGAGGAAAGATACCCGACCGTCTCCTCCGGCAGCGGCGTGCCGTCGGCCATGTACGAGTCCACCCGGTTCGGCCCGGCATTGTAGGCGGCGAGGAAACCCGGCGCGCCGTAGCGGTCATAGAGCTCGCGGATATAGCCGCTGCCGGCCATGATGTTGTCGTGCGGCTCGTAGGGGTCGTCGCCCAGGCCGTAGCGGGCGCGCAGCATCGCGTAGGTCTGCGGCATCACCTGCATCAGCCCCATGGCGCCGGCCGAGGATACCGCATCGTCGCGGCCCGCCGATTCCTGGCGCATGACGGCGCGCACCCACGCCTCCGGCACCCCGAAGCGCAAGCTGGCCTCCCGGATATAGGGTCCCCAGGGGTCCTCCGGCGGACCGGGCGCCCTGTAATGCCCCGGGCGCGTGCGCAGACCGCTGGTCTGATAGGTGCCCGGGCCGGCGCAGGCGGCGAGCGCGGCCAGCAGCGCCAACGCCGCAGCGGCACGCGCCTGGCGGCGCGGGGCAGGCGGCATGAGGTCGTCCTTACGGTTCAGAACCGACCTATATCAGCCGCGCATCGCGTCGGATCAATCAGATTCGGGGCATCGCTCTCGTGCGGGATGAAACTCCCTGCCGTCCGTTGCGCCACCGCCACGCCGCTAATAGTCGTAGCCGAAATACCGGCCGCCGCCGGTGCTCGGAACCAGGCTGGGCGTGTACGGTCCGACTTCGGGATTGATCCCGGGCTGCCCGATGGTGGCGTCGGACGGCTCTGCCGGCGGCGCCGCGAGCGGCGCGCCGGTCAGGCCGAGGGAGGCGGCCGACGACGCGCAGCCCGCCAATGCGGAGAGGCTCAGCAGCAGCAAAAGGCGGGGCATCCGCGATGTCCGGTAGCCGGAATTCCGGCCAATGAACACCGTCCAAGCCCGGAGCGAAAGCCCTTTTGCTAACGAAAGCCTTTTGGCTAACGAAAGCCTTATGGTGCGGTGAGTGCGCCGCCCAATGCGCCGGCGCCGCCGCCGACCAGGGCACCCTTCCCGGCACCCACGCCGGTTACCGCGCCGAGCGCCGCGCCGCCGCCGGCTCCGAGCAGCCCGCCCGACACGGCACGTTGCCCGGGCGTGTAGCCGCAGGCCGCGAGGGCGAGCAGCGTCGTGCCGGCCAGCGCGCTGAGGGCGAATTTCCTGATCATCGCGTTCTCCTGGGTTGTCACGAACCTTCAACACGGAAGCGAAGGAGAAACGATGTTGTCATTGAGGCGTTCCGAAGGCGGGGGCTAACCCTCTTGTGATCGCGCCCGTGCCGCCTGCTCACGCGTCGCCAACCATGCCCGAACGGTATCGGGATCATTGGCCACGTCCCCTCCCGTTATTGCCGGCGATGGCGTCGCGGCGTCGATGAAAGCGGCGACGGCCGCATCGAACCGATCGGCAAGAGCGCGCGAATAGGGATTCGAGATTCGCGACCAGGGTGAGGCCGGACGGGTGCGTGGGAATCGTCATCAACGCAAGGTCGGGCCGGAATTGGCGCAGGCAGGGAAGCATCTTCCAAACGTCGCCGCACCAATGGCTGGTCCGGCGCTGCCGGGCCGTCGCGGCGGCCGCGATCGGCAGCGTGTCGTGCAGGACGACGACACTGCCCGGATGGCAGCAGCGCTCGACATGAATGAAATCGCGGAGCGCCTGCTCGTAAAGGTGGAGTCCGTCGATGAAGGCGAGATCGATCCGCGGGCACCCTTCGGACTCGAAGAACGCATCGCTGGTCATTTGGTGAATCCGCGTCGGCGCCGCGTAATCGCGGAACGCTTCCGGGCGGGGCTCGGGATCGACCCCGATCGCGCGCGTGCCCGGCCGCGCGAGCGCGAGCGTCTCGCCCTTGAAGATGCCGATCTCGAGATAGGTCGTCGGGGCGAGCCAGGCGTGCAGGGCGGCAAGGTGCTGATGATATGGTGGCCCCGGATAGGCCGCCTCCGCCAGCAGATGCAGGATTTCGACCTCGGTTCCCAAGTGCATCGCCGCCTCCAGGGCCGCCAGATGCTTCCTTTCGGCGACCGCAGGCGAGCAAAGTATGCCCCTGAACCATGCGCAGATTGCCGTCGCCGGGGCTGCCGGTGATCAGATCCTCGATCATCGCGAGTGCCGCTTCCGGCCCGAGCGATTGATAGAGATCGCGCACCACGTCCGCCACCGTCCGCCAATCGCACGCTTCGGCCTCGATGATCGGAGGAGTGGTCGTGGCAATCAGCATCATGGCGCATATTCCTGCGAGCCGCTTAACCGGCGGTTAATTCGCCGGCCGTGAACACGGGTTGTTAACGATTTCTCGCTTTGATGGCGAGATGCGCTGCCTCATCGGTTTCTTCGGCATGACGCGCAGCCTGCGCCGGACCGCGGAATCGATCCGCGAAAACTTCTACGAGCCGCTGCGCAGGGCCGGGATCCGCACACTCAGCGCCGGGCATTTCAATCTGCCCGGGTCGATCACCAATCCCCGCTCCGGCGAGTTCGCGATCGCCCCGGACCGCTTCGAGAGCAGCTTGCTCGATCTCGATCTATGCCGGGTTGAAGCACAGCTTGACGCCAATATCGAGACGGAATTCGAGGTTGCGCGGGCCTTCCCCGATGGGTTCGGTGACGAATATCGAAGCCTAGCCAATCTGTGTCACCAGCTCCGCAGTCTCGAGCGCTTGTGGACGCTTCTCGAATTCGCTCGGCGGCGCAGCGCACGACCCGATCCTGCTGCTGCGCCCGGACCTGCTTTACCTGGATCGGTTCGATCCGGCCCGCGACTTGGAGCCCATCCTGGAGAGACGCGCGGACCTGATCGTGCCCGGGTGGCAGGGCTGGGGCGGGCTGAACGACCGCTTCGCGTTCTGCAACCGGCGCGCGGCCGAAGCTTATGCGACCCGAATGCGCCTGTTCGTCGAGGGCTGCCTCGCGCACGGTGGGATGCACGCCGAGCGGTTTCTGCAATTCGTCGCCCGCCGGGAGGCGCTGCGCGTGGCCCATACCGGATTGCGCGCCGTGCGGATGCGCGCCAATGGCGGGATCGCCGCCAACGACGCGGTCATGTTGCGAGCGGCGGGGTAGGCGCAACGGGCTGGCTCGGCTAGACCGGCCGCGTGGCGGCCGGACAAGCGACAACTCGGGTTGCGGGGGAAGCGCGGGGCGGGTCGGCCGAACTTCCGGAACCCTTCGCCGGCTGGTTCGCGGCGCGCGGGTGGCACCCGCGGGCGCATCAATTGGCGGTCCTGGACGCGATGGCGGCGGGTGAAAGCGTGTTGCTGATCGCCCCCACCGGCGGCGGCAAGACCTTGGCCGGGTTCCTGCCGAGCCTCGTCGATTTGGCCGCGCGCCCGCGTCCCGGACTGCATACGCTCTATGTGAGCCCGCTGAAGGCGCTGGCGACCGATGTCGCGCGCAACCTGATGCGTCCGATCGAGGACATGCGCCTCGGCGTCACCGTTGAGACCCGCACCGGCGACACGCCCGCCAATCGCCGCGCCCGCCAGCGCGAGGCGCCCCCGCAGATCCTGCTGACCACGCCGGAAAGCCTCGCCGTGCTGCTGTCGCTGCCGGATGCGCCGGCGATGTTCGGCGGGCTTTCGGCGGTGGTGATCGACGAGGTGCACGCGCTCGCCGGCAGCAAGCGCGGCGACCAGTTGGCACTCGGCGCCGCTCGGCTCGATGCGCTGGCCCCGCGGCTGCGGCGGATCGGCTTGTCGGCGACAGTCGCCCATCCCGGCGCGATCGCTGCCTATGTCGGCGCAGCGCGTGTCGTCGAGGAGACCGGCGGCGCGCCGCCGGCACTGTCGGTGATGCTGCCGGAAGGCGAGCTCTCATGGGCCGGGCATATGGGATTGGAGGCGGCGGCGCCGGTCATGGCGCGCATCCGCGCCGCGGAGATGAGCATCGTGTTCGTCAACACCCGCGCCCAGGCCGAGCTGATGTTCCAGGCGCTGTGGCGGATCAACGATCCCGTCCTGCCGATCGCGCTGCATCACGGCAGCCTGGAAGTGGCGCAGCGGCGCAAGGTGGAGGCGGCGATGGCGGAGGGGCGGCTGCGCGCCGTCGTCGCCACCTCGTCGCTCGATCTCGGCATCGACTGGGGCGGCGTCGATCAGGTGATCCAGGTGGGCGCGCCCAAGGGCGTCTCGCGCCTGTTGCAGCGGGTCGGGCGCGCCAATCATCGCATGGACGAACCGTCGCGCGCGCTGGTGGTGCCGGCGAACCGGTTCGAGGTGCTGGAGTGCGAGGCGGCGGTTGCCGGCGTGGCGGCGCGCGCGCTGGACGGCGATCCGCCGCGTCCGGGCGGGCTCGACGTGCTGGCGCAGCATCTCCTCGGCATGGCCTGCGCGGCGCCGTTCCACCCGGATACGCTGTACGCGGAGGTACGCCGCGCGGCCCCCTATGCGGCGCTGGAGCGGCGGGACTTCGACGACGTACTGGCCTTCGTTGAGAACGGCGGCTATGCGCTCGCCGCCTATGACCGCTACCGCAAGCTGTTCCGCGACTCCGAGGGGCGGGTGCATGTCCGCTCCGAGCGCGTGGCGCGGCAATATCGGATGAATGTCGGGACCATCATCGAAGCACCGCTCATCAAGGTGCGGCTGGCCGGGCGGCGCGGCCTCGGCCCCGTGCTGGGCGAGATCGAGGAGTATTTCGTCTCTCTGCTGCGCCCGGGCGACACCTTCGTCTTCGCCGGCCGTCTGCTGCGATTCCTGCGGCTGCGCGAGACCTGGATGGAGGCGGCCGAAGGCGGGCAGGGCGAGCCGATGATCCCCGCCTATGAGGGCGGGCGGCTGCCGCTGACGACCAATCTCGCCGACGGCGTGCGCGCGCTGCTGCAACAGCCGGAACGCTGGGAGGCGTTTCCCGAGCAGGTGCGCGATTGGCTGCGTTTGCAGCGCCGTCGCTCCCGCCTGCCGGGGCGGCGGGATTTGCTGGTGGAGAGCTTTCCGCGCGGCAATCGATGGTATCTGGTCGCCTATCCGTTCGAGGGCCGCAATGCGCACCAGACCTTGGGGATGCTGGTGACGCGGCGGATGGAGCGCGCCGGCTTCGCCCCGCTCGGCTTCGTCGCCACCGACTACGTGCTGGGCGTGTGGTCGGCCAATCAGCCGGTGAATGTGGCGCCGCTATTCGATCAGGACATGCTGGGTGACGACCTGGAGGCGTGGATGGCCGACAGTTCCATGCTGCGCCGGACCTTTCGCAACGTCGCCGTGATCGCCGGACTGATCGAGCGCCATCATCCGGGCGCCGAGAAGAACAAACGGCAGGTGACGGTGAACAGCGATCTGATCTACGACGTGCTGCGCCGCCATCAGCCCGATCATGTGCTGCTGCGCGCGACCCGCGCCGATGCGGCCTCGGGAATGGTGGATTTGGGACGGGTCGCGGGAATGCTGGCGCGGGTGCGTGGTCGGATCGTCCATATGGCACTGTCGCGGGTCTCGCCGCTCGCCATTCCGGTGCTGCTCGAGATCGGGCGCGAGAGCGTGCGCTCGGCCGAAGACGAGGAGGCGTTGCTGGCCGAGGCGGAGGCGATCGTCGCCGAGGCGATGGCCGCATGACGGCGGCGCCGCTTCATTTTGCGGGCGAGCGGCTGATGCTCGACCCGGCCGGCGCGCTTTACTGGCCGGGCGGGGAGTTGCTCGCCGTGTCCGACCTGCATCTGGAGAAGGGATCGTCCTTCGCCCGGCGCGGGATGCTGCTGCCGCCCTGGGATTCGCGGGTGACGCTCGATCGGTTGGCGGCGCTGCTGCGCCACTGGCGGCCGCGCATTCTGGTGGCGCTCGGGGATTCATTTCACGACGGCGGCGCCCACGCATCGTTTGCCGGCCGGGGAGGCGGGACGGTTGCGCGCGATCGCGGGGTCGCTGCGGCTAATCTGGGTGCGCGGCAATCACGACCGGGAGCCGACCGGGCTCGCCGGGGAGTCAGTGGCGGAGTTCGCGGCCGGGCCGTTCATCTTCCGCCATCAGGCGGTGAGGGGTGCCGAGCCCGGCGAGGTCAGTGGCCATTTTCATCCCAAGGCCGTCATGCCGGTTCGGGGCACCGCCATTTGCCGGCCGTGCTTCGTCACCGACTCGCGGCGACTGATGCTGCCGGCATTCGGCGCCTATGCCGGCGGGCTCGACATCTCCGATCCCGCCATCGCGCGGCTGTTCCCGCGTGGCCTGCGGGTGTTCCTGCTGGGGCGCGAGCGGCTGTTCAGCTTCATGTCGGGCGGGTCGCCAGCGACCGCTGGCTGAGCGGCTTCGTGCATCAGACAGTCATTCGCAGATCGGTTCTCGGGAACTCATCGCCCTTGGACAGCAGTGGCAAGTTACGGGTCTTGGCGAGCGCATAGGACGCGCAATCGCCGATATTGAGGCCGGCCGGGTGGCGCCCCTTGCCGTAGCACAGGAAAGCCTCGCGCGCGGCCTTCGCCAGGCCCGTATCCTGCGCCACGACCTGCATCCCCGCCTGCGCGATAAGGGCATCAAATTCCGTCCATGATGTCGCGTCGCCGTTGCGCCCGGCCAGCACCATGCTTGTCTCCAGCAAGCTGATAGAGGAGAGCAGGCAGGCCTCAGTTTCAGCGATGATGTGCAGGAAGTCGTCGGCTTCCGGCTCGCGACGCAGAATCGCGATCAGCGCCGAGCTGTCGACGACAATCACCCCGGCAAGCCGTTCTCGTCATAGAGATCGGTGTCCCTCGGCAGCTCGCCGCCTTGCAGCCGCGCGGCGCTGCGCAAGCTGATTGCGCGGAGACTCTCGCACAAGTTGCGCGCATCAGGTCGTTCCGCTTTGGTTCAAGCCGGATTCTGCGCGAAAGAGATTACCGAGTGTCGCCGGCCATCATAGCAGCGTGTCGAGCTTGTCGCGTTCCCAGTCCAGCAGGAAGGCCGTTTCGCGCTCCAGCCACGCGGCCGATAAGACCTCGCTACCCCACTCGGCCGTGCGGCTGGCGAACTCACCCATCAGCCAGATGTGGCGAATGGGGACGAACAGGTGCACCGCGCGCTCGTCGGCTGGTGCGACCGGACGGACTGACCGATAACCGGCCAGAAAGGCGTGCCACATGGCGTGTCGTTGCCGCCCGAACGACACCTGCGCCCAGAGGTGCACTGCCAGGTCGTAGGCCAGATAGCCAAACCCGCCGTCGTCGAAGTCGAAGAACACCGCCCGGTCCTTGTGCCGCCCCGCCGTGGCGATGCGGGCATTCAGCCCATGGCAGTCGCCGTGACAACGCGTGCGCGTCAGGCCCGCGTCGAGCCGGCCCACGGCATCGGCGAGCCGCGCCGCGAGCGCCAAGAGGTCGCGGCGCCCCCGGGGCGCGTCGAGGTCGAGCGCCAAAGTCGCCGAAACTTCCCGGTGCAGCAGATGATCAAGCTCCAGCCGGTAGTGCCCGGCTTCCCGGTCCGGGAAGCGGTCGGCGGCCTGGTGAAGCTGGGCCAGGGTGATGCCCTGAGGCGTGCCCCTCCGCCGAGTGAGGTCCGGTCGGCGCCCCTCGGCGTAGCGAAACAGCACGACGGCGCGCGGTCCGTCCGGCAGGCGGGCGGTCGTGAACAGCGCCCCGTCACGCGTCGGCACCGCCGCCGCAACCGGCACGCCGGCCGTGTCCAGATAGGCCAGAAATGCCGTCTCCGATGCGACATCGGCCGGACCGCGGGCACGATGGCCGGAGAGCCGCAACACGAAGCGCTCGCCTGCCTCAGTGCGCAGCAGATAGCTGTCGTTGAAGCCGCGGTTCAGCAACGCGCAGGCCGACAAACCGCCAAGGTCATAAAGCGCGGTGACAAGGTTCGCGACCGCCGTCGCCGATGCGGTGGCGTAGCTGACGGGCAGGACGCGGCTATGTTGCGGATCGCGCCGATTCAACCTGGCCGACCGCCATCTCGCGTGGCCTGCAAGGAGTAGCTGAGCGGAAACCACGGCCGGTCGGGCCAGCGGAACCAGCCGTCCTGTTCGACCTGGCAGCGGAACATCCGCCATGGCACCGCGTTGTGCTCGTGCAGCCAGTCGAGCCTGAGCCCCGCCGCGATCAACGCCGAGACAACGTCGCCCAGCGGGTGAATGAACTGGACGGTCGCGGCGTTGCGTAAGCTGGCGGCGGGATCGGCGTAATCCTCGGGCTCGGACACGTGCAGGGGGGCGCGATCGAGATAGGGCGCGAACCACCCGGGTCGCCCGTCCGACGCGCGCGTGCTGTCATCGAACACCATCGCCGCCGGATGCGCGTCGGCGAAGTATAATTGCCCGCCGGGCTTGAGGAAGTGCGCGATGACGCGCGCCCAACCGGCGATGTCGGGCAGCCAGCAGATGGTGCCCCAGCTGGCGAACACGCGATCGAACGCAGCATCGGCGATCGCCTCCGGCGCGGCATACAGGTCCGATTGAACGAAGCGCGCCGCCAGCCCGAGTTCGGCGGCGAGCGCCTGCGCCGCTGCGATCGCGGGAGCGGAGAAGTCGAGCCCGGTCACCTCGGCGCCCCGCTGCGCCAACACCAGCGTATCCGCGCCGAAATGGCATTGCAGGTGCAGGATGCGGAGGCCGGCGACCGGGCCAAGCTCGGCTTCCTCGATCGAATGCAGCCGCCCGCGCCCGGCGCGCAGCGCATCGAGGTTGCGGTGGTAGTCCGAGGCGAGGCCGAGATGCACGCCGACGCGCTCGTCCCAGTTGGCGCGGTTCAGCCGCCGCCAGTCGGGTTCGTCGGTGCTCACGGCGCGGAGTCGTTCTCGGGAGCCAGTCGCCGAGGACTTGGTCCTCCGTGTAGTCGGGCCGGTCGGCGACGCGCTCGCCGTAGCCGCGCAACGCCTTGTCGGCGATGCGCCGGGACAGGTCCATCCGCTGCTGGATAAAGCTCGCGACCTCGCGCCTCGACTCGGGCTTTGCTCCAGCAAGCCCGCAATCTCGCCGCGCTCGCGAACGATGGTCGCTTCCCAATCCGCGCGCGGATCTATGGCCGACGACGATTGCAGCTCCAGCAAGTGCTCGATGATGGTGCCGAGCCGGCTTCCCAGTTCGCGCCGATCCGACTTGCCCAACCCCTCGATCTCCTCGGCGATGTGCTCCCAATCGACCGGCAGGTTGGCACCCGCCGACGCTGCTGCGCGCAGCGCGCCCGCCTGCTCGCGGGTCCACAGCACGAAGTCCTGATCGTAGGCGGTTTTGACCATCTCGTTGTTACCGCACGCATCATCGACGGCGGGCAACCCTCCCGCGACCGCAATCGGTAAGCTACCCCGCGACCGGACCCGCCGCCTTGCGGCAGGCGGTGACGGCCTCCCGCGCGGCGCGCGCCATCAGGCCGGAATTGTTGGCGATGGTCGACGAAGCGAAATCCCATGTCGATCATCCGCGCCGCGTAGGCTGCCGTGCCGTTGTGCAGGCCGGCGAACAGCCCGCGCTTGCGGGTCTCGCGGATCAGCATCTCGTAAATGCCGAGGATTTTCGGCTCCTCGCGGTCGAGCTGCGGCGTCATGCCGAGAGAGAACCCGAGGTCGGACGGCCCGACATAGATGCCGGAGATGCCCGGCACGTCGAGAATCGCCTCGATGTTGTCGATCGCCTCCTGGGTCTCGATCATCGGGATGACCATGACCTCGTCATTGGCGATCTTCTGATAGTTGCTGGCCTCGCCGTACATGGCGGCGCGGATCGGACCGTTGCTGCGCTTGCCGGCCGGCGGATAGAGGCTGTACTCGACCAGCCGGCGGGCTTCGACGGGCGTGTTCACCATCGGGCAGATGATGCCCCAGGCGCCGCCGTCCAGCACCTTGCCGACGATGCCGGGCTCGTTCCAGGGCACCCGCACCAGCGGCGTCACCGGATGCGCCTGCATGGCCTGGAAGCATTGCACCATCGACTGGTAGTCCTGGACCCCGTGCTGCATGTCCACGGTGACGCTGTCCCAGCCGCACTGGGCCATGACCTCGGCCGAGAACGCCGACGGAATCGCCAGCCAGCCGTTGACGACCGCCTTGCCCTCTTTCAATCGCTGTCTGATCAGGTTCGCCACCGTCGTCCTCCCGCCCATGCTTGCATTTGAGGCTAAAGGTGAGGAACGGGCGCGTCAACGCGAGCACGCGGTCCCGACCCCGCCCCATTGCCACCGGCGCGGCAGGGGGTACAACGAGACGACACGCTGAAGGATGATCGATGCCCCGACCGGTCGATACGGTGATCGATTCCGCCCGCGTCTTTCTGGGCGAGCGGATCACCACCAATGCCGCGCTGCGCGAGCACCACTCGCATGGCCAGGACACCCAGCCGCCGGTCAACCCCGACGCCGTCGCCTTCATCGAGACCACCGAGGAGGCTTCGCGGCTGCTCGCGCTCTGCCATCAGCACCGGATGCCGGTCGTGACTTGGGGCGCCGGCACCTCGCTGGAAGGGCATGTGACGCCGGTTCGCGGCGGCATCACCCTCGACCTCTCCCGCATGACGGCGGTTCTGGAGGTGAACGCGGCCGACATGGATTGCCGGGTGCAGGCCGGCGTCACCCGGCCGCTGCTGAACGAGAATTTGCGCGATCAGGGGCTGTTTTTTCCGGTCGATCCGGGGACCGCGCTCTGCACCATCGGCGGCATGTGCGCGACGCGCGCCTCGGGGACCAACGCGGTGCGCTACGGCACCATGCGCGAGAACGTGCTGGGTCTGACGGTGGCGCTGGCCGACGGGCGGGTGATCCGCACCGGCGGGCGGGTGCGCAAGTCCGCCACCGGCTACGACCTGACGCGGCTGTTCGTGGGCTCCGAGGGCACGCTCGGGGTCATCACCGAAATTCAGCTTCGCCTGCATCCGATCCCCGAGGCGATGTCTTCAGCCGCCTGCCAATTCCCCGAGCTGGGCGGCGCGGTGCAGACCGCGATCGACATCCTGCAATCGGCGATTCCGGTGGCACGGATGGAATTGCTCGATGAGGTCCAGATGGGTGCCTGCATCGCCTATTCGAAGCTTGCCGGGCTGGAGGCGCTGCCGAGCCTCTTCTTCGAGTTCCACGGCACCGAGGCCGGTGTGGCCGAGCAGGCCGGGCAGGCGGAGGAGCTGGCGCAAGCGAACGGCGCGCGCGGCTTTCGTTGGGCGACCGACCCGGCTGAGCGCACCAGGCTCTGGCAGGCGCGCCATGATGCGCTGTGGGCGGCGCTGGCGCTCAAGCCCGGGCACGGCGCCATGACGACCGATTCCATCGTGCCGATTTCGCGGCTCGATGAAGCGGTGCTCGGCACCAAGCAGGAGATCCTCGACTCCGGCCTGACCGCTCCGGTGTGCGGCCATGTCGGCGACGGCAATTTCCATACCGTCATTCTGGTGCCGCCGGAGCCCGACGGGCTGACCCGGGCCTGGGAGCTTGACCGCAGGATCGTCGCGCGCGCCCTGGCGCTCGGCGGTTCCTGCAGCGGCGAACACGGCGTCGGCATCGGCAAGCGCGAGTTCCTGGAAACCGAGCACGGGGCGGAGGCGCTGGCCGTGATGCGCGAGGTGAAGCAGGCGATGGACCCGCGCGGGATCATGAATCCCGGGAAGATTTTTCTGAACTGATCTCGCTTGTCGCCGCTTGACGCAAAGACCACTTCGCGACCCGCCATGGAGGCCGCCATGCCGCTGTCCGCCGAAGGCCAAAGCCAGCTCGATTTGTTCGTGCGCGCCGCCGACTTTCTGGGCGCGGCGCAGATCTATCTGCGGGAGAACACCCGATTGCGCGAGCCGTTGGCGCCCGAGCACGTCAAGCCGCGCCTGCTCGGACACTGGGGGACGCAGCCCGGCCTCAACCTGATCTATGCCCATCTCTCCCGGCTTGCCCGCGACACCGGCCAGCGGACCATGCTGGTGGTGGGGCCCGGGCACGGCGCGCCGGCGATCCTGGGTTGCTTGTGGCTCGAGGGCACGCTGGGCGAGGTCTATCCGCAGTACAAGCGCGACGCCCCCGGCATGGAGCGGCTGATCCGCGACTTTTCCTGGCCGAACGGTTTCCCGAGCCATCTGACGGCGCTGACGCCGGGCGCCATCCACGAAGGCGGGGAGCTGGGATACTCGCTCGTGCACGCCTTCGGGATCGCGCTCGACAATCCCGATCTGCTGGTCGCCTGCGTGGTCGGCGACGGCGAGGCCGAGTCGGGACCCCTCGCCGGATCGTGGCATTCGCCGAAATTCATCGACCCCGGCCGTGACGGCGCCGTGCTGCCGATCCTGCATCTGAACGGGGTGAAGCTGTCCGGCCCGGCCTTCTACGCGCGCATGACCGGCGACGAACTGGCAGCCTACTTCAAAGGCTGCGGCTACGTCATGCGCGAGGTGGCGGGCGAGTATCCGCAGGCGCTGCATGGGGCGCTGTTCGATGCGCTGGAATGGGCGCGCGGCGAAATCGTCGCCAAACAGGCGCGCGCCCGAGCCGATAAGGCGCCGATGTACAGCGGTTGGCCGCTGATCGTGCTGCGCACCCCAAAGGGCATGACCGGGCCGCGAATGCTGGACGGCCAGCCGGTCGTGGGCACGTTCCGCAGCCATCAGGTGCCGATCTCCGACCCGCGCACCAATCCCGAGCATTTGCGCGAGTTGCAGGACTGGCTGCGCTCGTACCGGCCCGACGAGCTGTTCGACGGTGAAGGGCGGCCCGTCTCCGCGATTACCAAGGTGCTGCCGTCGCCCGAGCTGATGCTGGGTCGTTGCCCGCAGGCCAATGGCGGAATTCTGCTGCGCTCGCTGGAATTGCCCGATTGCGCGCCGCAGGCGGTGCGGCTGACCGCGCCGGGCGGAGCGGAGGCGGAAAACACCGCGGTTCTGGGCGCCTGGTTGCGCGAGGTGTTCCGCGACAATGCCGGGGCGCGAAACTTCCGCCTGTTCTGTCCCGACGAGACCAATTCCAACCACTTGGGCGCGGTGTTCGAGACCACCGCGCGCGCCTGGAATCTGCCGCTGGCGCCGCACCGACGTCGCCATGGCGCGCGACGGGCGGGTGATGGAGATCTTGTCCGAGCATTGCTGCGAGGGCTGGCTGGAGGGCTATCTGCTGTCCGGCCGGCACGGCATCTTCGCCTGCTACGAGGCGTTCATCGGCATCATCGACACCATGATGGGCCAGTACGCCAAGTGGCAGAAGATGGCCGCCGATCTGCCGTGGCGAAAGCCGGTCGCCTCGCTCAACTACCTGCTCACCAGCCATGTCTGGGAGCAGGATCACAACGGCTACAGCCACCAGGGCCCGACCTTCATCAACACGCTGCTGATGAAGAAGGCGGCGAAGGTGCGCGTCTATCTGCCGCCCGATGCCAACTGTCTGCTGGCCGTCGCCGAGCACTGTCTGCGCGGCACCGGACTGATCAACCTGATCGTGGCGTCGAAGAAGCCGCAGTGGCAATGGCTCGATTTCGATGCGGCGCGGACGCATTGCGCGCGCGGCGCCTCGGTTTGGGAATGGGCGTCCTCTTCCGGCGAGCCCGACGTGGTTCTCGCCGCCGCCGGCGACGTGCCGACACGCGAGACGCTCGCCGCCGCGTGGCTGTTGCGTCGGGCGCTGCCCGAACTGCGCGTGCGGGTGGTGAACATCGTCGATCTGCTGAGCCTGGAATTGAAGGGCGATCATCCGCACGGCATGGACGAGGCGGCGTTCGCGGCGCTGTTCACCGATGCGGCGCCGGTGGTGTTCGCCTTCCACGGCTATCCGCTGCTGATCCACGAGCTGATCTACCGCCGCCCCGATCCTTCGCGGTTCCATGTGAAGGGATACGCCGAGGAGGGGACGACGACCACGCCCTTCGACATGCTGGTGGTCAACGGTATCAGCCGCTATCACCTGGCGATCGAGGCACTGCACCGCGCCTCGCGACTGCGCGCCGAGGCGGGCGACGCGATCGCCGGGTTCGAGGCCAAGCTCGCCGCGCACAAGGCTTATATCACCGAGCATGGGGAGGACATGCCGGAGATCACCGGCTGGCGGTGGCAATGAGCGCCCGGCTTCGCCCGGCGACCCCGCATCAAGTCCGGAGCAGACTCTCTCCCGGAGGCGGGAGAGGTGAAGGCGGTGCTGAACGCGGATGCCGGGTGCAATTCTCGCCATCAACGCCGGATCGTCGAGCTGAAGTTCGCGCTGTTCACCTCTCCCGCGTGCGGGAGAGGCCGGACCGGCGCGTGCCAGCGCGCCGGGTGAGGGCCTGCGCGGCCAAATCGAGCAGATCGACGATGCCCCGCACCTGCGCGCGACGGACGCCGAACGGCGCCGTCCTCGCCGACCGAACCTGGCCGAAGGGAACCGGATTCGACGCCCTGCTGCGACGCGTTGCTCGCGCTTCGTCGAAGCCCGGCTCGGCGGTCGACGCTGCGCGCGGCCGGGCATCGCGTGGTGCATGGCGGGACGCGCACGGCATCGGTGCGCGTCGATGCGAACGTGCTCCGCGAACTCGACCGACTGACCCCGATGGCACCGCTGCATCAGCCGCACAATCTCGCGCCCATCCGAGCATTGGCGGGGATGCGCCCGGATTGTCGCAGATCGCCTGCTTCGACACCGCCTTCCACGCCACCATGGAGGATGAGGCGACCGCTCTCGCCCTCCCGGCCGGGCTCGGCGAGGAGCTGCGCCGCTACGGCTTCCACGGCCTCTCCTACGAGTTCATCGCCCTCCGACTGCATGAGGTGGCGCCGCAGATTGCCGGCGGCCGGGTCGATCGTCGCCCATCTCGGCAACGGCGCCAGCCTGTGCGCGCTGCGCGGCGGCCGATCGATGGACACGACGATGGGGTTCACCGCGCTCGACGGCCTGGTGATGGGGACGCGGCCGGGCCGCCTCGATCCCGGCGTGGTTCCGTATCTCATCCGCGAGAAAGCGCATCCGCGCCGAAGCGGTGGAGGAGATGCTGTATCGCCGCTCGGGCCTGCTCGGCGTTGTCAGGCGTTTCCGCCGACATGCGGACCCTGCTCGCCTCACCCGAACCGCGCGCGGCTCGGGCGGTGCGGCTGTTCACCGCCCGGTTGGTGCGCGAGGCGGGCGGACTGGTGGCCGCGCTTGGGCGGGCTCGATGCGCTGGTGTTCACCGGCGGCATCGGCGAGCACGCCGCAACGATCCGCGCCGATGCGTGCGCGCGCTTGGACTGGCTCGGCGTGCGACTCGACGATGACGCAAACGCCGCCGGCCGCACGCGCATCAGCGCCGAGGATAGTCGCGTGGCCGTGCTCGTCATTCCGACCGACGAGGAGGCGATGATCGCGCACCATGTCGAGGAGGTTCTAGAAGCAGCGCCATGAGCAAGCAGCCGACGAAATATCCCGAAATGTCCGATCCGCAGGCGCGTCCGCGCTACAGCGGCATCTCCACCTTCTTCCGCGTGCCGTTCACCGAAGCGTGGTCGGAGGTGGACATTGGCCTGATCGGCGTTCCGTTCGACGGTGGGGTGACCAACCGTTCGGGAACGCGCCACGGCCCGCGCGCGGTGCGCGAGCAATCGAGCTTGCTGCGGCGGATCAATGCCGCGACCGGCATCGCGCCGTTCTCTACGCTGCGCATTCGCGACCTCGGCGATTGCTGGATCGAGCAGCCGTACGAGCTCGCCGGCGCGTTGGAGGAGATCGCGAGATATTATCGCGAGGTCGTGGGATGCGGGATCACACCGCTGAGCGTCGGCGGCGATCACGCGATCAGCCTGCCGATCCTGCGCGCCGTCGGCGCCGCGCGTCCGGTCGGCATGATTCATATCGATGCGCATGCCGATACCGGCGACGACTATTTGGGCTCGCGCCTGCATCACGGAGCGCCGTTCCGCCGTGCGGTGGAGGCCGGTGTCCTCGATCCCGCGCGGGTCATTCAAATCGGCATACGCGGCACCACAAATGACCCGGCGATGTGGGAATTCAGCCGCGCGAGCGGAATGCGCGTCCTGACGATGGATGAGTTCGATGACCGGGGATGGCGCTTCGCCGCCGAGGAGGCGCGCAGGATCGCGGGCGACGGCCCGACCTATCTTTCCTTCGACATCGACAGCCTCGACCCCGCCGAGGCTCCCGGCACCGGCACGCCGGAGGCCGGCGGCCTCACCATGCGCGAGGCGCTGCGCCTGTTGCGTGCGCTGCGCGGCATCGACTTCGTCGGCGCCGATCTGGTGGAGGTCTCGCCGCCGTTCGACGTCGGGTACGCTGACCGCGTTCAACGGCGCCTCGGTGCTGTTCGAGATTTTGTGCTTGCTGGCCGAGGCGCGAGGGCGAAGGCAGCCTGATATCAGACGGCGCCCCAACTCGTCACCCGCTGCACTCGCAACGCGATCACCGGCAGCGGCGCCAAGTCCATCACGGCGTATTGCCGGTAGCGATGCCGCAGCAATGCCTGAGCGTGGTCATGCTCCGATCCGTCGCGCAGGATTTCGGCGCCGCCGCGAAGCATCACCCAGCCGAGCCGGCTCCAGTCCTCGTCGTAATGATCGACCAGCAGCGCCGCGCGCGGGTTCTCGGCGATGTTGCGCAGCCGCTTGAGCGTGCCGCCGCGCTTCGGCTTCTCGTCGATAGTCACGTAGAGCGTCTCACCGTCGAGGGCGTAGCACACCGGAATCAGATGCGGATCGCCGTCGGCATCGGCCGTGGCGAGCCGCCCGACGCGGCTCGTCTCCAGAAAGCGGCGGACCTCGGCGTGCAAGGCCGCCTAGTGGACCGAGGCCGGCACCATCTCGTGTTGCAGCACCGCTGCAACCGCGACCTCGCGATCACCGGCCACCGCCATCGGCGTTCCGTCGGCGGCGTGGATGGCAAACTGCGGCTCGCCGTTCATGACGATCGGGCGAATATAGGCGACCTGCTGAAGCCCGAGCTGGGCGAGCTGCGCCTCCGACAGGTGGCGGATGTCGAGGCCGATCCGCATCCCTGCTGGCTCGTCGGCGTGATCGGTGTTGGCGTTCATCTCTACTCTCCTTTGCGCCGGCCCGATTTCGGCACCCGCGCGATGAGACCGGAGGCTCGGCTTCAATCGGCCTCCCGGTCGATCGTGGACACGGCCCCACCGGCGGTCGTGCGTCTGATCTCGATGGTCTTGACCTTCGGCTCCGGCTGCGGGCGCACGAGATCGACATGCAGCAGCCCGTTATCGAGCCAAGCGCCGCGCACCTCGATGCCCTCGGCGAGCACGAAAGCGCGCTGGAACTGCCGCCCGGCGATGCCGCGATGCAGAAACACACGCTCCTGCGCGTCGTCGGCCTGGCGGCCCCGGATCACCAGTTGGTTGTCCTCCTGCGTGATCTGCAGGTCGTCCATCGAGAACCCCGCGACGGCGAGCGTGATGCGCAGCCCGGTAGCGCTGAGCTGCTCGATATTGTAGGGGGGATAGCCATCAGCCGAGGTCTTGGAGGCGCGCTCGAGCATTTGCTCGAGATGATCGAACCCGAGGAACAGCGGCGATGTGAACAACCTTGTCGTCATGGGCCCCCTCTGTCGCAGAGCGAAGCGTCATCGGAACCCTTTTTGGCATCCCGACACCGGTCGAGATGGGAGGCGAATGGCGCCCGCGCAAGGGGTTGCGCCCGGCGAACCGGCGCGCCGCCCGACCGTTCAAGCCGCGGTGCGGATCAGGAGCGGATGATGGCCGAGGAGAAGTCACGGATGAACCCGGGTGACGAGGCGCCCCCCGGAACCGAGGGCACCGGCGAGGACATCTGCCCGGAGTGCCACGGCAGCGGTCGGCTGCGCGGCGGCGAGTGCCCGAAATGCGGCGGCACCGGCAAGATCGTCCGCGCGATCGGCGGCGCTTGAGGCTCAGCCGCCCAGGAAGTCTCGCGTCCGGGCGTCGTATTCCGCCTCGCGCGTGAGCTGTTTCATCAGTGCCGGCGAAGCCACGCCTTGCAGCTTGGCGGGCGGGGTGCCTTCGCGAAGCGCCTTCAGGGTGGCGTAGATCGCCTGCACGGCGGCGGCGAAGGGCTGGTGTCCCTGCAAGGCGATCCGCACGCGCTTGGCGGCGAGATAGGTCTTGTCCTGCAACTCCGCGGGCACTCCGCCCAGCAGCAGCGGAATGCGGACCGCGTCGGAGATCGCCTCGAGCGTCTCGCGGGTCAGCCCGCCGGCGAGGAACAGCCCGTCAACGCCCGCCTGCTCGTAGGCGCGCGCCCGCGCGATGGCGTCCTCGATGCCGTTGATCGCGGCGGCACTGGTGCGGCCGATGATCGACAGCGCCTTGTCCTCGCGCGCCGACAACGCTGCGCGCATCTTGCCCACCCCTTCGTCGAGCGGGATCAGCGCCGGCTTCGCGCTGCCGAAGCGGCGCGGCAGAGCCGTATCCTCGATAGTGAGCGCGGCGACACCGGCCGTCTCCAGCTCCCGCACCGTGCGCATCACATTCAGTGCGTTGCCGTAGCCATGGTCGGCATCGACCAGCAGCGGCAGCTTGCCGGCGCGGTTGATGCGTAAGCGCCTGCTGCGCGAACTCGGTCAAGGTCAGGAGGATGATGTCGGGCGCGCCGAGCACGGTGAAGGAGGCGATGGAGCCGGCGAACATCCCGACTTCGAAGCCGAGATCCTCGGCGATGCGGGCCGAGATCGGATCGAAGACGGAGCCGGGATGGACACAGGCATCGCCCGCCAGGACGGCCCGGAAGCGTTCGCGGCGATCGGTCCAGTGCATGTGCGCCTCCACCCCTCCGGGTTCACCCTCGCCGCTGGTTGAACGGATAGTAGGGCGGGAACTCGCCCACCTTGCTCATGTCCACCTCGACCATGCTCACGCCCCGGTGCGCCAGCGCCTCGGCGACGGTGGCGCCGAACTCCTCGGCGCGCTCCACCTTCCAGAACGGTATCTCCGCCAGCGCCGCCAGCTTGCCGAGGTCGGGGCTTTGCAGATCGGCGAAGAAGCGCCGGCCTTGCGTCGTATCCTGAATGCGCTTGATGACGCCGTAGCCCTGGTCGTTCATCACCACCACGGTCATATCGAGCTTCTCCTGCAACGCCGTCCACAGCTCGCCGGGGTTGAGGAAGAAGCCGCCGTCGCCGGTGAGCACGATCGTCTTGCGCCCGTTCGCCGCCGCCGCCGCGCCGATGCCGAGACAAAGCCCCTGGCCGATCCCGGCGCCCACCGGATAGACGTTCTGGCGCGGATCGTTCAGCGGAAAAACCCGGTTTCCCCAGGTAGCTGTTGCTCTGCGTCATGTCGCGCGCCCAGATCGCATCTTGCGGCAGCACCGCGCGCAGTTGCTCCGAAAAGCTCCCATACATGCCGAGCGAGGCGAGGAAGTCCGCCCGCGCGCGGGCGCGCAGATCGGCGAATTCGCGCTGATAGTTCGGATCGGCGCGGAACCCGTCCAGCCGGTTAAGCAAGCCCGACAGCGCCAGCCGCGCATCGCCGCAGACGAAATATTGGTTGGCGTGCGTGCGTCCGTTGGCCAGCGGATCGACGTCGATCTGGATCAGATTGGCCGGCAGCTTGACCGCGAAATCGCCGGTCTCCTGACCGCGCACGCGCGCCCCCACCACCAGCAGCAGATCGACCGTCTCGTAGAAGGCCTGGATTGCCGGCATGCCGTTGCCGTGCAGCGCGCCGAGGCTGCGCGGATCGTCCTCCGGCACGATGCCCCGGCCTTGCAGGCTGTTGACCATGGTGAAGCCGAGATCGAGCAGGCGCCGCACCTCGCGGCCGCTCTCGCGCGCGCCGGCGCCCACCCATAGCATCGGACGACGCGCCCGCTTCACCCGCGCCGCCAGCTCGTCAAGCTCCGCCTCGCTCGGCGCGCGCGGCGGCGGTAGCGGCAGCGAGAAGCTGTCGAGCAAAGCCGGCCGCTCGATCGCAACGCGCTGGATGTCGATCGGAATCTTCGACGCTCACCGGCCCCATCGGCGCGGTCAGCGCTTCGGTTGCGGCCCGGGTCAGGATGCCCAGCGTCTGTTGCGCGGCGCGCGTCCGATAAGCGGATTTGCAAACCGAGCGCAGCATCCCGAGCTGATCGACCGGATCATGCACCGTCCCGACTTCCCGGTCGGCGTGACGGGTCGCGGTGTGCCCGGTGATGTGCAGAACCGGCGACGAGGCGAAACGCGCCTCGATCAAACCGCCGACGGCGTTGGCGGCACCGGGCCCGGTGGAGGAGAAGATGACGCCCAATTCGCCGGAGGCGCGCGCGTAGCCGTCGGCCATGTGCGCTCCGCCCAGCTCGCCCCGCGCCATCATGAAGCGGATGGCGTTGCGCCGCCCGATCGCGTCCAGCATCGGGATGTTGTGGACCGAGGCGATGCCGAACACGGTGGAGACTTCGCAGGCGATAGGAACTCGGCGACCAGGTCGCCTACAGTGTAGTCGCTCGGCATGAATTTCTCCGTTCCGCCGTGTCGGCGAAGTCGGATTGTATCGTGTATGGGGTTAAACCGGAAGGCGCGGGGCGGGCATGAAGTTTCGGCTTGCGATGGCGACGTTGTGCTTCTGGCTCCTGCTCGACGTCGGCGGCGAGCGCCAACCCCGGGGATTTCTGCCGCCGCAACGGAACGGACGACACGCTGCGGCCGGCGCCGGCGGCCATGGTTCCGGCGATTGCGGCGGCCTTTCGCGTCCGCATGACGCCGGAGCAGATCGACGCGGCAGACCGTTCTGCGCTGCGACGGCGGCGCCGTGCTCGCCTGCATGACGGGCGCCAACCTGAATTGCGGCAAGGCGGATACGCTGAGAACGAGCGCCGGCGGCAACTTCTGGTGCCGCTCGCACCCCGGCGCCGCATTCATTCCGCTGTTCGCCACCGGTCACGCGACGATCTACGCTTGGCGCTGCGACGGCCGCACGGCGGTGCCGCAGCGGCAGGTGCGAGACGTCGATCCGCGCGGCTTCACCGCCGCGAACTGGAAGCGGCTCGATGGCTAACGTTTTCAGCCGATCAGGGCGGGATCGCCGGCTTCGAAGCGGGCGATGATTTCGGCGTTCGGGATGTCGCGGGTGATGAACACCAGCCGGCTCGTGTGATCGGCATCGGGCCATCCGGCCAGCCAATCGGGCGGATAGAGGGTGTGTTGCACGGCATGAATCGCGGCCGGGCGATCGGTATCGGCGAAGGCGACGATGCCCTTGACCCGCAGCAGATCCTCGCCGCGCTCGCGCGCCAGCCCGCCCAGGGCCTTCGCGAACTCCAGCCGCGTCATGGCGCGGCGCAGCGTAAGCGCGCAGCTGCCGATGCCGTGCGTGTGGACGGCGGCGGCGAACAGGCGCGGGCGGGTCGCCCGTGGCGACGGCGCCGAACAGCGCCCGCGCCGGATCGGCGGCGCGCGCCTCGCCGATCTCGGCCGTCGGATTGAGCGCCGACAGAGTTTCAACGAATGCCGCGGGTGGCGGCGCGAGATCGGTTTTGGTCAGCAGCAGGCGGTCGGCGACCACGGCTTGCGCCGTCGCCTCGGCGTAGCGGTCGAGCGTGGCCGGGCCGCCCGTTACATCGACCGTCGTGACCACCGCGACCAGGCGCAGCTCACGCTCGAGCATCGGGTCGGCGGCGAGCGTCGAGAGAATGGGCGCCGGCTCCGCCAAGCCGCTGGTTTCGATGACCAGGCGGCGGAACGGCTTATCTTCGGCGCAGCGAGCCAGCAAACGGCGCAGCGTGCGCACCAGATCCTGCCGCACCGCGCAGCAGAGGCACCCGCTCGGCAGTTGCACGATCTCGTCGGGGCTCGCCTCCACCAGCAGGTGATCGAGGCCGACGGCGCCGAACTCGTTGATGACGACCGCCGTCTCCGCCATTCCCGGCGCGGCCAGAACGCGGCGAAGAAACGTCGTCTTGCCGCTGCCGAGGAAGCCGGTCAGCACCGCGATCGGAAGCGGATCGCTCACGAGCCTACGGCACCAGGATCGCCTGCGGGGCGAACCGGCTGAGGGCGGCGTCGCCGTGACAGGCGCCGCACTCCCCCCGGGAGCCGACCGCGTCGGCATCGAATACGGTATCGGGAATTCCGCGGTGGACTTGCCGCCAGTAAGGGGTCGCGGTGATGCGCCCGGGGTCGGCCGGATCGCGGACGACGGAAGACATGCGCCGGCAGCGTGTCCCAGTGCTCGGCCGAATTCGCCAGCGCGTAGGCGCGGAACCGGGCAATGATGTCGGGGCCGAGGCTGGCGTCGCTGTTGCCGAAATGGTGGTGCAGATCGCCCAGGATCGCAGTCCATACCGCCGCCGGCGCGAGGCTCGGCGGATAGGCGAAGTGACAGGCGCCGCATTGCTCCGCCCATTCCGGGTCTTCCTCCGGCGGCGGCACGCCGCGCGCCGGCAGATTAGCGAGCGCGCGGATCGCAAAGCCGCCGCCGGCCAGCCCGCCGATCACGATGCAAGCGGCGAGCACCGGCGCCGAGCGGATCGGCGATGCCGCCGCGCTGCCGACCTTGCGCCCCGTCACCATGGCGCGAGCGAGGTTCTCGCGCGTGAGTTTGCTCTCCAGCAACACCCCCGCGAAATGCGCCCCGATCATCACCGCGAGCAGGATCGCCACCCAGTAATGGATTTGCAGCGCGCTCTCGCCGAGGGCGAAGTGGGTGAAGGCGCGGGCGGGACCCTGCTTCACCATCCCGCCGAGCGCCACCGTGCCGGTCGCGATCAATACCGCGAGCACGGCGAGCAGCGCGAACACCATCATGGCGCCGAGCGGATTATGGCCGAGATAGGAGTCGGGTTGCCCGGCGAGCACGCGCCGCAGATGGCCCGAGACGTCGCGCGGCCGATACGCGAAGCTCGCGAACCGCGCATGGGTGGTCCCGAGAGCGCCCCAGACGCAGCGGAACAGAAGCAGGCCGGCGATGATGCCGCCGCTCACCAGATGCCAGCGCAGCCACGTGATCGGCACCAGCAACCCGGTGACCAGCGAGAACAGGACGGCGACGATCGAGCGCCCAGTGGAAAGCGCGTAATCCGCGATCCCAGACCGGCATCGATCATAACGTGCTGGCCGCCGTCGATGAACATCTCCGAGCCGGTGATATAGCGGGCGTTGTCGGAGCACAGGAAGAACAGCAGCTCGGCAACCTCGCGCGGCTGGCCCATCCGCCGCATCGGCACCGTCCGCTCGACGAAATCATCGGTGCCCGGCGAGAGAATCGAGGTCTCGATCTCCCCCGGCGAGACCGCGTTCACCCGGACGCCGCTGGCGCCCAGCTCGCTCGCCATCTCCCGCGTGAGCGCCCCCAGCGCCGCCTTGGAACAGGCATAGGCGGCGGAGGCGAAGGGATGCACGCGCGAGCTCACGATCGAGGTGATGTTGACCACGCTGCCGCGCGATTCGATCAGGTGATCCTTCAATCCCTGTACCAGCGCCACGGCGGCGAACAGATTGACGTTGAAGATGTGCAGCCAGTCGGCATAGGGCATCTCGAGGCTGGAGATCTTCGTCTCGGTCGGGCTCTTGGGCGAGATCGCGGCGTTGTTGATGAGTGCGTCGAGGCGCCCCTCCGCCACCTCGCGGATGCGCGGGATGGCGGCGTGCAGACGCCCGACGTCCGACAGATCGAGCTGGATGTGGTTGCGCGCGCCACCCTCCCACGGGCAACGCGGATCGAAAGGATGGCGCGAGATCGTCAGCACCCGCCAGCCGCCGTCGCTAAACCGCTTCACCGCCGCGTGCCCGATTCCGCGGCTGGCGCCGGTCAGCAGCAGGACCTTCTGCGGCTCGTGCATCTCGGATCTCCGCTCAGTGCTGCGCGTCCTGATACGGCGCGCGCAGATCGCCGGACTTGTACTCGGCCGGGAACAGGATCACCTCGGTCTCCGGGTTCTCGAACTGTGCCACGTCATGGCCGCTGACGCCCTGAAACTGCACCTCGAGAACGCGCGCCTCGGTCCATTCGCCGCCCGGGGCGAAGGTGATCGGGCCGACAACGGTCTGGAACGTGTGCGAGCGCAGATACTCGGCGCGCTTGGCGTCATCGAGGCTGTTGGTGGCGGTGATCGCCTCGGCCAGGACCTGCATGTCCGCATAGGCGAAGGGCGGCAGATAGTAGCCGAGCGTGTCCACCCCGGCCGGTCCGGCCTTGGCCTGATACGTTTTGAGGAACGCCATCGCTTCCGGCGTCTTATAGCGCCCGAGCGGCAGCCAGAAGTCGTAGTCCACGATGCCGTTCAGCATCTCTCCCATCTGCGTCTTGATCGCCGTCGACTGCAGCCCGACCATGCCGCCGCCGAACAGCCGGGTCTTCAGCCCCGCCTCGCGCGCGGCGCGGATCATGCCGACGGTGTCGGGCGGGTAGGAGGCGACGAAGATCACGTCGGGGTTCGTCGCCTGCATGGCGCGCACGATCGGGCTGAAATCGGCGGTGCTCGGCGGGTAGCTGCGATCGTAGACGATGCTGAACCCGTGCTCCTTGGCGAGCTCGCGCGCGCCGTCGAGCGCGTTCTTCGGAAACTCGGCATCGGCGCCGACGAGTGCGAGACGAACCGGCTTCGGTTGCATCCCCGCGGCGATGTCGAAGAACGGCAACGAGAAGCTTTGCTTCGGATGCGGGCCGCCGGTGGGCGTCATGGAGAAGTAACGATCGTAATGGAATTTGCTGTTAACGTCGAGGCCGAGCAGCCCGAGGAAGGTCCGCCGATGCTGGATGATGACCGGCATCGCCGGGGCGATCATGTTCGTACGCGTAGCTGCTGATCACCAGATCGACCTTATCGACGTCCAGGAGCTTGGTGTAGATCCCCGGAACCTGCGCCGGATTGCTCTGGTCGTCGTAGTAGTCGAGCTTCACCGGGCGGCCGAGCAGCCCGCCCTGCGCATTGGTGTCCGCGGCCCAGATCTGCATCGCCAGCAACGCCGCCTTGCCGTTGGGGGCGAGCCCGCCACTGAGCGACATCGAGAAGCCGATGGTGATGGGCGGGGCATCGGCGGCCGGCACCGGGCGGGCGAATGCCACGCTGCCCAGCAACAGAGCGGCGGCGAGCAGGCTGCGGATCATGGATGTCCTCCCGGTTCGGCTCATTAGCGCCATCTTAGGCCGGGCGAGCGCGAGACTGGCAAGCGCCGCGCCCGGAAAGCGTGTGCTTCTGTGCTCCTGCTCGTCTCGGTTCAGCTTGCCGGCCCCTGGGCGAGCAACAGGCGGCGCCGACCATCCGCGACCCATCAGTCGAGGGTCATTTCGGTTTGCTGGTGGTGTGATCGCGCCAGCGTGGCGCCGGTTCGGCGCGGGTGTAGTCCTGCGCCGGGTACGACCCGCCCATGTAGCGCTCCTCCACCGGATCGCCCGACACCTTGCCCGCGAGCTGCGCCGCGAACGGATCGGCGCTGTCTCGGGGGGTCCAGCCGATCTTGTCGCGCGCATCGTCACGCCACCAGCTCATGCGCGCATTGGCCGAGGCACCCCAGACGATCTCGCAGCCGACCCGCTCGGCCAGCACGCAGCGCGCGACCAGCCGCACGAAGTCGGGGAAGGACAGCCACGAGGCCAGCATTCGCGCATTCACTGGCTCGGCGAAGCAGCTGCCGATGCGCAGCGAGACGCTCTCGACACCGTGCTTGAACCAGTACATCCGGCCCATCAGTTCGCCATAGGCCTTGGATAGCCCATAAAATCCATCCGGCAGCTGCGCATCGTCGATGCCGATCGTCTCGTCGCGCTCGTGGAAGCCGACCGCGTGGTTCGACGAGGCGAAAACCACCCGCGCCCGCTCCCGCCGCGCCGCCTCGTAGACATGAAACAGGCCGCGAATATTGGGGCCGAGCACGTCTTCGAACGGGTGTTCGGTCGAGACGCCGCCGAGATGGACGATGGCGCCGGCGCCCTCCGCCAATCGCAGCATGGTTACCCCGTCGTTGAGATCGGCGCGGGTGAAGCTGGCGCCAGCGGGCAGCGGATCGGGGAACGGCGCGATGTCGGTGAGCCGCAGCGACCAGCCGTCGAGCCCGCGCGCGAGCTGGCGGCCGAGATTTCCGGCGGCGCCGGTAATCAGCACCGGCTTGGCGGGTCGATCGGACATGGGCATCCTCCGCGGGAGCGAAGGGACCACCATGCGCAGCATCGCCGATCTTGCAAGCGACCTCGCGGCCGGGCGCGCCACCAGCCGCGCCCTGGTCGAGGAGTGCCTGGCCCGGATCGCCGATCCGGACGGGGAGGGAGCGCGCGCCTTCGTCAAGACTTACACGGATGCGGCACGGACTTCCGCCGATGCGACCGACGCGCTGCGCGCGGCCGGGCGCGCACCAGGGGCTTTTGCCGGCATTCCGGTCAGCCTGAAGGACCTGCTGGACGTCGCCGGCGAGCCGACGCCGGCGGGCTCCCGCGCCCTCGCCGAAGCACCGCCGGCCCCGGCCCATGCCGCGGTCGTAACCCGACTGCTCGCCGCCGGGTTCATCCCCATCGGCCGCACGAACATGACCGAATTCGCCTTCTCGGGCCTCGGCATCAACCCGCATTTCGGCACCCCGCGCAGCCCGTGGGACCGCGCGGGCCGCGCGCATTCCCGGCGGGAGCTCCTCGGGCGCGGGCGTCTCCGTCGCCGACGGCATGGCGGCTGCCGCTCTCGGCACCGACACCGGCGGCTCATGCCGCATCCCGGCCGCCTATTGCGGAGTGGTCGGCTACAAGCCGACAGCACGGCGCGTTCCGCTCGCCGGCGTGCTGCCGCTGGCGCCGAGCCTCGATTCGGTCGGGCCGCTGGCCCGCACCGTCGGCTGCTGCGCCATTGTCGATGCGGTGCTGGCGGGCGAACCTGCCGAACCGCTGCCGCCGGCCGCGCTCGGCGGCTTGCGCATCGGCGTTCCCGAGGACGTGATGCTGGACGAACTCGCCGCCGAGGTCGCCGCCGCCTTCGATCGCGCCTTGACGGTGATCTCGGCGCGGGCGCGCGGGTCGTGCGCACCGGGTTCCCGGAGTTCCGCGAGGTGCAGCAGGCCAGCATCGCCGGCGGTTTCGCCGCTTCCGAGGCGTATGCCTGGCACCGTCGCTTGCTGGCCGAGAAGGGCGCCGTGTACGACCCGCGGATCCGTGCGCGCATCGAGCGCGGGGCGCAGATGAGCGCGGCCGACTACATCACTTTGCGCGCCGCCCGTGCCCGCCTGATCGCGCGTTTCGATGCGAGCGACGGCGGAATTCGACGCGCTGGCGATGCCGACCAGCCCGATCCTGCCGGCCCGCGTCGCCGACCTGGACGATGAGCGCGAGTACAACCGGGTCAATTTGTTGAGTCTGCGCAACACCGCGCTCGGCAATTTCCTCGACCGCTGCGCCATCAGCTTGCCGTGTCACCGCGCCGGCGAGGCGCCGGTCGGGCTGATGCTGATGGGCGAGACGATGGGCGATCGCCGATTGTTCGCGATTGCCCATGCCGTAGAGACGGCGCTGGCCGAGGAATGAGCGAACGCCATGAAGGGTCCGACGTTGGGGATATATCGACCGAACAGCGCAAAGGATGAACCGCATGCGTATGAAGTCTCTCCCGGCGTCCGTACTGGCTGCGTCCCTGCTCGCCGCCAGCCCGGGCTTGGCGCTGGCCCAAGGTGCCACCGCACCGGCCGGCAACAACGCTGCCGGCGGCGGCACGACCGCGGCGACACCGAGCACCACCCCGGCCGGCACCACCGCCGCGACCACGCCACCCCGCAACCACCAATCCGGTCACCAACCCGGTGAACAACAACGGCGGCGGCGGCGGTTCCTGGGGCTGGATCGGCCTGGTCGGGCTGCTCGGACTGTTCGGGATGCGGTCGCGCTATCGCGCGGTGCCGCCGACCACCACGACCACGACGGGGGTGGGACCGACCGCGAACCGGCTCTGACCAGTCTGAAGAGCGCCGTCGGGGAGTGGCGGGGATCATTCTCCCGCCACGTCCGCGCGTGAGCCGGGAACCGGATCGGGGTCGGTGCGGAGGTTTATGAGACCGACGTCCCCGCGCGCCTCGACCGGCTCCCCTGGGCGCGCTTCCACTGGCTGGTCGTCTGCGGGCTCGGGATCGCCTGGATTCTCGACGGCATCGAGGTCACGCTGGTCGGCTCGCTCTCGGGCGCGATCGCCAAAAGCCCGGTTCTGCGGATGTCGGCGAGCGACATCGGCTTCAGCGCCAGCGCCTACCTGGTCGGCGCCGTATTGGGCGCGCTGGTCTTCGGTTGGCTGACCGACAGGCTGGGGCGCAAGAAGCTGTTCAGCATCACCGTCGTCGTTTACCTGCTGGCGACCGTCGCCTCGGGCGCGGCCTGGAATTTCTGGTCGTTCGCGCTGTTCCGCTTCGTCACCGGGATGGGCATCGGGGGCGAATACGCGGCCGTCAACGCCACCATCCAGGAACTGATCCCGGCGCGGCGGCGCGGCTTCACCGATCTGGTGGTGAACGGCAGCTTCTGGATCGGCGCCGCCATCGGCGCCGGCGGCGCGGTGGTGGCGCTCGATCCGGCGGTGGTGCCGCCCGAGATCGGCTGGCGCGCGGCGTTCGTGATCGGCGGCCTGCTCGGGTTGTTCGTGCTGTATCTGCGCCGCTGGATTCCGGAGAGCCCGCGCTGGCTGATGACCCATGGCCGGCCGGCCGAGGCCGAAGAGGTAGTCGGCGACATCGAGCGCCGGGTGGCGCACGAGACCGGCGCGCCGTTGCCACCGGTGCCGCCAGGGGCGCGGGTGCGGCTGCGCACCGATGTCCGCTCCTGGTTCGGCGTCGGCGTGCGGGCGCTGTTCACGCTCTATCTGCGGCGCACCGTGCTGGGCACGGTGCTGATGACCGCGCAGGCGTTCTGCTACAACGCGGTGTTCTTCACCTACGCGCTGATCCTCACGAATTTCTACGACATCACGCCGCGCGCCGTCGGGCTGTTCATGCTGCCGTTCGCGGCCGGGAATTTCCTCGGGCCGTTGCTGCTCGGGCGGCTGTTCGACACCATCGGGCGCAAGCCGATGATCGTCGCGACCTATGCCATCTCGGGGATTCTCATGGCCATCACCGGCTGGTTGTTCGCCGCCGGCTTCCTGAGTGCGGTGGGGCAGACCGGCGCCTGGACGGCCATATTCTTCGTCGCCTCCGCCGCCGCCTCCTCCGCCTATCTGACGGTGGGCGAGAGCTTTCCGCTGGAGGTGCGCGCGGTCGCGATCGCGCTGTTCTATGCGCTCGGAACCGGGGTGGGCGGCGTCGCCGGGCCGGCCTTGTTCGGCGTGCTGATCGACAGCGGTTCGCGGGTGTCGATCATGTGGGGCTATGAACTCGGTGCCGCGCTGATGGTGGCGGCGGGGCTGGTGGCGGCCTGGCTCGGGGTGCGCGCCGAGCGCCGCTCCCTCGAGGACATCGCGCCGCCGCTGTCGGCAGTGGAGTAGGTCCCGCCGAACGATACGGTTGCCCGCCCTCGCGGTTTCAGACTACACAAACGGATCGGAGGAAACCGATCATGACAATTTCGCTTGGGCGGCGGAACTTTCTGCAAAGTTCGGCCGTGCTGGGCGGTTCGCTGCTGACCTGTAGTGTTCCGCTCGATCGATCGGTTAGTGCGGCTCCCGTGCGGATCGACGCGCCGGTCATCGACCAGCTTACGGTGCGGGAGATCACGGACAACGCGCACGACATCTTCCTGCGCCCGGAGAAGCGGCCCGGGCTCACCGTCCAACGCACGGGATTTCCCCAAGCACCCCAAGGCAAGACCCTCGAGAGCGAGTGGGGCTTGGCGATGCATCTCGAATCCCGCCGGGGCGAGGAGACCCGCCGCTACCTGCTCGATTTCGGGTTCACGCCCGACGTTTACGCGAACAATCTCGACCTGTTGAGGATCGACGTGGCGCGGGTGGACGCCTTGATCATCAGCCACGGACATTACGACCATACCGGCGGGCTGATGGGCTTCCTGGAGACCAGGCGCGCCGCGATGCGGCCGGATCTGCGCCTCTACACGGGCGGCGAAGACAATTTCTGCCATCGCTTTAACCGCAACCCGGACGGCAGCTTCACCGATTTCGGAACTCCTCTGGATCGTCGGCGGCTGCAGGCGTTGAACATTCAACCGGTGCTGTCGGAGGCGCCGATCGTCATCGAGGGCCAGGCCTTCACCACCGGCGCGGTGCCTCGCACCAGCATCGAGCATGTGTTGCCGAATACGTGGGTGGAATATGGGGTCCGGGAGGGGCTGGGCTGCGATGCCAACGCCTACATGAACCACCATTTCACCGCCGAGGAGCTCGCCGGTAAGCCGGTCCCCGACCAGCACTGGCACGAACATGCCGTCTGCTTCCGGCTGGGGGACCGCGGCCTGGTGGTCATCAGTTCCTGCGGGCACGCCGGCATCATCAACACGCTTCGACGCGCGCAGGAGATAACCGGGGTGAACACGATTTACGCGCTGGTCGGCGGCTTCCATCTGGCGCCGGCGCCGCCCGACTATCTGCGTCAGGTGATGGCCGGGCTTAAGGGGTTCGATATCGAGCATGTCCTGCCGATGCACTGCAGCGGGCAGAATTTCATCGAGCTTGCCAAACAGGAGATGCCGGAAAGGCTCGTGCTCTGTGCCACCGGGAGCAGCTTCACGTTCACGGCGTGACGCCGAGCGCTCAGCCCGAAAGCGCCGCGGCCTCGCTCATGCTCATCGGCCGATCGTCCAGCAGCCGATCGGCGGCCGCGCGCTCCCACGGTGCTTCCTCCGGTGCCAGCGGGTCGCGCGAAGTGAGGCGGTGGGCGAGAACGCAGCGCGCGATGACGGCGCGGCGGGCGTCCGCGTGCGGCCGTGTCCCTTCCCAAGCCAGCAGCACTGCGCTGGTGGCGTTGTAGAGCGCGGCGGCGGCTTCACGGGCGAGCGTCTCGGAGCCATGCGCGACGCGCTCGACGGCCGACAACGCGCGGTCGAGAGCCGTGCCGAGAGCCGGGCGCAGCGGGGAGGTCGTCTCCGCAAGGCGCCGGCGCAGCATCGTCGCAAGCGCATGATGGGCGCCGTCGCGCGCCACCGCGCGGCCGATCACGTCGGCGGCGTTGATGTTGCTGGTGCCCTCCCACAACAGACCCACCTGCGCATCGCGGATCAGCCTCGGGTTCACCCAATCCTCGATGTAGCCGTTGCCGCCGCGCGCCTCCATAGCGCCCGTCGCGACCGCGACGTTGTCGCGGCAGGCGCGCAGCTTCAGCAGGCCGGTCAGGATGCGCAGCTCGGCCTCCGCGCCGCGCTCCATCGCGTCGGCGGTAGCGAGCGCCATCGTCAACGCCTGCTCGGTCGGCACCATCAGCTTCACGAGCTGCCGGCGCATCATCGGGAAATCGCTGACGGGTCGGCCGAAGGCGCGCCGCCCGCGCGTCGCCGCGAGCGCCTCGTTCAGGCAGCGGCGCATCATCGCCGCCGCGCGCACGCCGTGCGAAAGGCGCGAGAGGTTCACCTGCCGCATCATCTGCTTAGTGCCGGCATCCTCCCGGCCGACCAGGTATGCCTCGGCGTCATCGAGCCGGATCTCGCCGCTCGCCATCGAGCGCGTTCCGAGCTTGTCCTTCAGCCGCACGATCCGATAAGCGTTGCGCGAGCCGTCCCGAGTGCGGCGGGGCAGCGCGAACAGCGCGAGGCCGCCTGTGCCGGGCGGCGCGCCTTCCGGGCGGGCCAGGATGAGCGCCACGTCGGCGTCGGTATGCGAGCAAAACCACTTCTCGCCGTGCAGGCGCCAGCGATCGCCGTCGCGGCGGGCCATGGTCTCGATGGCGCCGACATCCGACCCGCCGGCCTTCTCGGTCATGAACTGCGTTCCCTTCCACAGCGCGGAAAGGTCGGGCGCCAGCATCCGCGGCAGCAGATAGGATTTCAGCTCGTCCGAGGCGAAGGCGCGGATCAGATGGATCGACGTGTCGGTGACGCTAATCGGGCACATCAGCCCGAACTCGGCCTGCACGAACAAATACTGGAAGGCGTATTTGGCCACTGGGGGCAGCGGCGCGTCGAGCCCGAGCACCGGGCGATGGCTCATGGCGTGGAATTGGAATTCTTCGAAGGCGATGCGCTCCATCTCCCGATAGGCGGGGTGATACTCGATCCAGTCCTCATCACGCCCGAAGCGGTCGCGCGGATGCAGAATCGGCGGATGGCGGTCGGCGATGCGCGCCAACTCGTCGAGCCTGCCGCCGGCAAGCCGGCCGAGGCGGGCGAAATGCGGGGTGAGCGGGTCGAGAATTCCGGGCGGCAGATAAATCGCCAGCAGGTCGCGCAATCCGCGATCGGCGGCGAAGAAGTCCATGCCCGCGCAATCGGGGGCGATAGGGGTGTCGGAATCCTTCATCCGATCAGGGTAGATCGCCATGTCGCGGAACCGCGGGGTGCGCGCGCGCCTTGGAGCAGCCCTTCGGTGCTCAAATCCTCATCCAAATCCGGCCAGCGGATGCCGTAACCGCCGCCGGCCACCTCCCGGGTTGCCCGCTGCTCGGGCGTCCCGCCGGCAAGACGCGGATACCAGGCCAAGGGGACGACGATTGTGCGTCCGTCCATCAGCGCGACCGACAGCTCGGCATCGCTCAGCGACACGCCGCGTACCCGAATGTCGGCCGACGCAGCTTGTGCCGAAGAACTCATGCCATGCTCTCATCAATTCGGGCTGGTGCTCGCGAACCAGCCGCAACACGATGCCCAAATCCCGTGCCGGAAAGCCAATATTGTGTGCAAACGCGACCGGGGCACGAAAGTACTCGCTCCGTATTCACATCGTCGCCCCGATCACCCAGGGCGCGAACTCGGCGGCGCCGAAGTCGAACGACTTGCTCTTGGTTCGCTCGCCCGATGCCACCCGCAGCATCGTCTCGAAGATGCGGCGACCGCATTCGGCGACACTTTCCTCGCCGTCGAGGATGGTGCCGCAGTTGATGTCCATGTCGTCTTCCATGCGCCGATACATTGGCGTGTTGGTGGCGAGCTTGATCGACGGCGCCGGCTTGCAGCCGAAGACGCTGCCGCGTCCGGTGGTGAAGCAGACCAGATTGGCCCCGCCGGCGACCTGGCCGGTGGCGGCGACCGGGTCGTACCCGGGCGTATCCATGAACACGAACCCCTTGGCCGACACCGGCTCGGCGTAGCCCACCACGTCCATCAGGTTGGTGCTGCCGGCCTTCGCCATCGCACCCAGCGACTTCTCCAGGATCGTGGTGAGGCCGCCCGCCTTGTTGCCGGGGGAGGGATTGGAGTTCATCTCCGCGCCTTCGCGGCGCGTATAGTCCTCCCACCAGCGCATCAGATCGACCAGCTTGCGGCCGACCTCGGGCGAGACCGCGCGGCGGGTCAGCAGGTGCTCGGCGCCGTAGGTCTCGGGCGTCTCGGACAGGATCACCGTGCCGCCATGGCGCACCACGAGGTCGCTCGCCATTCCCAGCGCGGGATTGGCGGAGACGCCGGAGTAGCCATCCGACCCGCCGCATTGCAGGGCGATGCACAGCTCGCTCGCCGGCACCGGCTCCCGGGTGACGCGGTTCGCCTCCTCCAGCACTTCGCGCACGAAGCCGACCCCGGCCTCGACGGTCTTGCGGGTGCCGCCGAGCGTCTGGATGTCCATGCCGCGCAGCCGGCCCGCCAGGCGCTGCTCCTCGATCAGCCCGCCGATCTGGTTCACCTCGCAGCCCAGACCCAGGGCGATGACATGGGAGAAATTGGGATGCCGCGCATAGCCGGCGAGGGTGCGGCGGAGCAGGCTGAGCGGCGCGCCCTCGGCCATGCCGCAGCCGGATTTGTGGGTGAGTGCGACCACGCCATCGACGTTCGGGAATTCGGCGAGCGGGTCATGGCCGGTGAACGGGTTGCGGCGGAACACGTCGGCGATCAGCCCGGCGACATGGGCCGAGCAGTTCACGCTGGTGAGGATGCCGATGTAGTTGCGCGTGGCCAGGCGCCCGTCGGGGCGCCGGATGCCGCTGAACCCGGCGGGTTCGTTGCTGAACTCGGTCGGCCGGGCGTCGGCGCCCCAGGCGTAGTCCTTGGCGAACTCGCCCATGCCGAGATTATGGACATGAACATGCCGCCCCGGCGCGATGGCGGCGGTGGCGAACCCGATCACCTGCCCGTAGCGGCGCACCGCCTCACCGGCGGCGATCGGTCGCACCGTGACCTTATGCCCGGCGGGAATGCGCTCGGCGGCGGCAACGCCGGGCGCCACCGGGGCGCCGGGCAGCAGCGTGGCGCGGGCGATCACCACGCTGTCGTCGGGATGCAGGCGGATCACGGGAACCATGGCTGCTCCGGGAGTGCTCAATCCAGCCTAGCCTGCCCGCGCCGCGCCCGCGAGGGCACGCCGCGAGCCGCCGCCAGGATTTCGGCGCTGAGCGCCGCATCGTCGCTCGCCCGCGCCAGCACCACCGCGCCCACCAGAGTGCAAAGCTTGGCGATGGCGCGGTCGCGCCGCCGGCCGGGGATGCAGCGGGCGAGGGCGCCGATCATGGCTCGGACCGCCGCCGTCACCCCCGGCCGCGCGTCCGGCCGGCGGGCGATCTCCGGACCGAGCGCAGCCAAGAGGCAGCCACGCGCAGGTGCCGCGACATGCGCCGGATCGAGATACGAATTGACGATCCGCGCCAGCGCCTCCGCCGGAGGGCCGGCCGCGATCGCCTCCCAGCGGGCGGCGGAGCGGCCGAGCGCCTCGGCCGCAGCCTCGCCGACCAGCGCCTCCTTCGAGGCGAAATGCGTGTAGAACCCGCCATGCGTCAGGCCGGCCTCGTGCATCACGGCGTCCACGCCTACGGCGTCGAACCCGCGGGCGCGGAAGAGCCGGCCCGCGGCATCGAGGATGCGCGCCCGGGTCTCCGCCCCGCGCGGCCGATGCGCGTGCAATGCATGACGGTCGTCATGGATTTCGCTTGACCTTGGCATGACGGTCGTCATGATAGCACGCCGTACGCCGGAGCGCATCATGGTTTCCCGCCGCCTCGCCCGATTGCTCGATGGCCGCGTCCACTATGCGTGGGTGGTGGCGGGGATCAGCTTCGTCGTGATCCTGTGCTCGGTCGGCGTGCGCGCCGCGCCGGGCATTCTCATCGTGCCGCTGGAGCGGGCTTACGGGTGGGACGCGGGAACGATCTCGGGCGCGATTTCGCTCAACATCGCGCTGTTCGGCCTGGGCGGGCCGTTCGCGGCGGCGCTGATGCGCACCATCGGGCTGCGCGCGACCGTGCTCGGCTCGATGGCGCTGTTGGCGGTCGGCGCCGGGCTTTCGGGGTTCATCTCGCAAATCTGGGAACTGTATCTGACTTGGGGCGTGCTGGTCGGGCTCGGGTCCAGCCTCGGGATGATGGCGCTGGCGGCGACGGTGGCGAATCGCTGGTTTGTCGCCCATCGCGGGCTGGTCATCGGAATGCTGACGGCCGGCAACGCCAGCGGGCAGCTCATCTTCATGCCGCTGCTCGCGCGCATCAGCGAGGTGGCGGGCTGGCGCGGCGTTCCCTGGACCGCGGCCGGCGTGCTGGTCGCGCTGGTTCCGCTGGTCTGGCTGCTGCTGGCGGAGAACCCGGACGCGGTCGGCCTCGCCCCGTTGGGCGTGGCGGCAGCGCCGACCGAGGCGCCGTCGGCGGAGAACCCGTTCCGCATCGCGCTCGCGGGGCTCGGGCGCGGCGCGCGCTCACTCGATTTCTGGCTGCT
The DNA here is from genome assembly GCA_963762525.1 of uncultured Pseudomonadota bacterium. Classification (GTDB taxonomy): domain Bacteria; phylum Pseudomonadota; class Alphaproteobacteria; order Acetobacterales; family Acetobacteraceae; genus DATFDN01. Next base: position 265,452 of record CAVXKT010000002.1, on the reverse strand, counting down.
CGCCGGCAGCTTCTCGATCTGCGGCTTCTCCACCTATGGCCTGGTGATAACGCATCTCATTCCCTACTGCGTCGATCACGGCATTCCGACGATCACAGCGGCGAGCTTCCTGGCCGCCATCGGCGTGTTCGACTTCTTCGGCACCCTCGGGTCCGGTTGGCTGACCGACCGCGTCGATTCGCGCATCCTGCTGTTCTGGTACTACGGGCTGCGCGGCCTCTCCTTGCTATGGCTGCCGTTCAGCGGTTTCGACTTGCTGAGCCTTTCGGTGTTCTCGGTGTTCTTCGGCCTGGATTTCGTCGCCACCATTCCGCCGACGGTGGCGCTGACGACCCGGGTGTTCGGCAAGCGCGACGCCCCGGTGATCGTCTCCTGGATTGCCGCCGGACACCAGTTGGGCGGCGCCGTCGCCGCGCTCGGGGCGGGCGAGGTGCGAAGCTTCACGGGCAGCTACGCGCTCGCCTTCGCCGGCAGCGGCGCTCTGTGCTTCATCGCCGCGCTGCTGGTATTGCGCATCGCCCGCCGCCCGGTGGCGGCGCTGGCTTAGGAGCGCGTACACAACGGGAGCCGGGACCCCAAAACCGCGTACACAACGCCCGTTGTGCACCGCAATAACGTGTACGCAACACCCGTTGTGCACCGCAATAACGCGTACGCAAATGGCTCGCCGCAAGGAGCCATCTGCGTTTGGTTGCCTCGAATCCGAGACAAATCTCAGTGGGTGGCGAGGGTCACCAGCTGCTGGCGGCTCCAACTGGTCCCGTCGGCGAACTGGATGCTCTGCACGCCGTAATAGGAGCCGCCGAGCTCATCGTCGAGCTTCACCTGGTCGCTGCTGACGCCGTCGCTCAGATAGATGTTGCCGGCGCTGTCGCTCACCGCCGTGAGCTGCGCGGCGGTGATGCCGGCGCCGAGCTTCAGGACATTGTTGGGGGTCGAGGCGAAATCGGCTTCGTCGATCTCCAGCGCTCCGTAGCCCTGGTTGAAGATGAAAGTATCGCCGCCGCCGTTGCCCTGCTCGTAGTCCTGCGAGCCGGCCGGCGCGCCCTTGCCGTCGAACACGTCGGCGCCGGAGCTGCCGTAGAGCGTGTCGGCGCCGGCCGTACCGGCGGTGGCCTGGCCGATCAGCTGCGCCTTGGTCCAGGAGGTGCCGTCCGCAAAGGCGATTCCCTGCACTCCGTAGTAACCGCCGTACATCTCCCAATCCAGCTTTACCACATCGCCGGCGAGGCCATCGGTCAGCGTAAGGTTTCCCGAACCGTCGGCGGTCACTTCCACCCCGGCGGCGGTAATTCCCGGCCCGAGCTTCAGGACATTGTCGGGATTCGAGCCGTAGTCGGTCTCATCGACCTCCAGATTGCCGTAGCCCCGGTTGTAGATGAACGTATCGCCGCCGCCATTGCCGTTCTCATAGTCTTGCGAGCCGGCCGGGGCGCCCCTGCCGTCGAAGGTGTCGGCGCCGGAGCTGCCGTAGAGGTTGTCAACGCTTGGGGTGCCGGTCGTTTCCTGCTGGATCAGCTGCGCCTTGGTCCAGGTGGCGCCGTCGGCGAACTGCACCGCCTGCACGCCGTAATACGAACTGCGCATCGCGTCGTCGAGCTTCACCTGATCGCCGCTGATGCCGTCGGTGAGATAGAGATTGCCGGAACTGTCGCCCGTCACCGCGATCTGCGAAGCGGTGATGCCCGAGCCGAGCTTCAGCGTGTTGACGCCGCCGAACACGTTGTATTCGTCGATCTCCAGCCTTCCGTATCCGGGGTTGAACACGAACGTGTCGCCGTAGCCGCAGCCCTGTTCGTAATCGTTGCCGCCCTTGCCGTCGAACACCTGAGGCGCGTAACCGCCGTAGAGGCTGTCGTTGCCGGCGGTTCCGGTGGTGGCCATCGCCAGCACTTGCGCGCTCGACCAGGTGGTGCCGTCGGCGAAGGCGATCTGCTGAACCCCGGACGAGGATTGATAGAGCCCCGATCCGTCCATCCAGCGGAGCGTGATTCGGTCGCCGGCGGTGCCGTCGGTCAGGATAATGTTGCCGTTGGCGTCGCCGGTGACGGCAACTTGCGACGCCGCGATGCCGGCGCCCATATAAAGAATGTTGGCGGGCGCCGAGGTGGGATCGTATTCGTCGATCTCCAGCGCGCCGTCGCCCGGGTTGTAGTGAAAAGTCTCGGTCGGATTGGGGAACACGCCGACCTTGTTGCCGATGAGCTTGCTCACGCCGGGGCCGGCGTAGAAGTCGCTGCCGAGATTGGTCCCGGTCTCGACGATGCTGCCGTCAGCGGCGAAGCTCACCTGCACATCGGTCGAGATGGCGTTGGCGACCGAGGCGACGGTATCGGAGGTGGCGCCGGCGATGGCGGCAAGATAGTTCGCCATCGGCAGATGCGCATCGAGCCGGAAGGCGTCGGCGGTGCGCAGCACGAGCGACCATTGGCCGAAATTGGCCTGGCTGATCGGCCCCAACCGGGCCAGCGCGTCCTGGAACGAGGCCGCGAAATCCACCGCGGGCAGCACGAAATCGGCGGCCTGGTTGAAGGTGAATTCCGGCACCTCCGCGCTGGCGCCGCTTTGCAGCAACAGCCGGGCCTGGATGCCGTCGAACAAATCGTTCCACGCCTGGTTGGCCTGCACGCCCTGAAGTCTCGCGGGGTCGCCGGTGCCGCCGTCGAAGGCGATGCCGGTGTATTTCTCGGCGAAGGCGAGCTGGCGCGCATCGACGAAGGAGCCTCGGCTGCTCGGATCGAGATTCGCCACGCCGGCCCATTCATACATGATCGCCTGCACGTCGGCCGCGATCACCGCCGGATCGTTCGAAGCCGAGAGGGCTTGGAAGTTCTGCACCATCCCGGCCAGGGTGGAATCGGCGACCATCGCCGTTTGCAAATCCGCCATCGACCCGAAGCCGTTCACCTGCGGCAGCGCGGCTATATTCGAGGGGATGGCGACCGCCACGTCGGGACGGGTGTAGGTGGGGCTGGTGGCGAACCAGGCATCGGCGATGCTGCGCTGTGTTCCATCTGCAAGCGTGAAGGTGCTGGTGTATTTGATGCTGTTGCCGGCGATCGACTCGTTAACGGCGGTGGCGTTCAGATTGATCGAGACGATGCCGAGCTGGGCGAGGGTGAACAACTCGCCCGGATCGGCGACGCCATTGCTGTTGGCGTCGACCCAGACGCGAAGATCGCCGAACTGCGCGTCGTGGGCGTCGATCACCCCGTCGCCGTTGGCGTCGAGCTTGGCGAGATCGGCGAAGCCATTGGGCGAGCCGTCCGCGGTGCCGAACAACTCCAGCCCGGAGTTGATCTGCCCGTCGCCGTTGCGATCGAGACAAAGCAGGCCCGTCCCGCTGCCGATCCAGCCGGTCTTGGTGGCAAAGCCGTCGCCGGTGAGGTCGAAATACGGCGAATACGGCGAAAGCGCGCTCAGGTTGATGCCATTGCCGGTGAGGTCGAGCACCAGCGGGCTTTGTTGCCCGTTTGCGCCCCCCATTGATCCGGCGCCGCCGCCCGCGTCACCGCTGCCGCCCGAAGGCGCCGACGGATCGCCACTACTCGGGGCGCCGGGTGATCCGGGGCTCCCCGGCGATCCGGGGCTGCCCGGCTGACCACGACCGAGGCCGCCGGCCACGGCGCCGAGAAAACTTGCCACATCGCTTGCAAGTTGGTTGGCCATCAAGCTTGCCAGCCCGGACCCTGCGACCGCGCCGATAACGCTGCCGGCGAGCGCGCCGGCCGGTCCGCCCACTTCGGCACCGATCACCGCACCGTTCTCGGCGCCGATCAATCCGCCGGTGACCGCGGCCCCGAAATCCGCCATGGTCATCGCCGCGCCGGCGTAGTTGCCCGCCTCGGCTTGGGAGATCGCCTGCGACCCCGCTTCGTAAGTACCGTAAGCAAGTGCCGCATAACCGCCGGCTTCGACGAGGCCGCCCAAGGCCCCGATACCGTCCAGGGCGGCGCCGGTGACGCCCGCACCTTCGGCAGCCGAGGTGAAATCGCTCAGCGCTGCATCGCTTGCACCCGGTTGATCTGCACCGGCAAACAATTCGGAGCCTTTGACCGGGTCGACAAGCGTCTGATCCGAGCTTAGCGGAGCTGATCCGGGGATTTCCGAATAGGTGCCTGTAGAACGGTTGAATACATCCTGTATCCCAAGTTGCTCGGGAGTGTAGGTTAAATTGTCGCTAAAGCTTACCGTCCCGTCGTCGGCCGTTGATAGCCTACTGTCATCAACCGCCGAAGGTGGCGCGCCATAAGCGTCTGTGTAGGTTGGCAGCTCTGTCGTGTTGTAGACGCTGTTCGGATTGACATTGTGACCGAGAACGACTTCGGAGCCGGCCGGCGCCGCTTCCGTGAAGATGGCCGAAGCCTCCCCACCCACGATTTGCGAAACCGCACCTCTCACGCCGTCGCTTATTGGGCCGTCGAGCGCCTGCTGCAGATCGCCGAAGGTCGAATCCATAATGGTCCCATCGCTGATGAAGCGACCGACGTCCGTCTGGTTGATTGTGTATTTCGTTCCGTTGCTTTCGGCAGCGAGTTGATTGGCAATTTGCCATGCGCCCACCTCGCTTGCGGAGTCTCGATGGAACCGAAGAGAAGATCGCCGTTGCGCCCGGCGTCGGTGCGGCTCCCGAAAATGTATCCACCGTGTTGAGAAGCTGCCCCAGCTCACCGCTTTTAATCGATTGCTGAATCGCACCTTGTTCCGTTGATGACAGGTCGAACCGATTGTAGGTGGCATCAATGGCGGATTGCGTCAGGAGCATGATTGAGCCCCTTTGCAATTTCCTTCTTGAAGCAGCTTGTAGACCTCGTCCGGATACTTCGGATTTTCAACGAAGCACACCACCGTCTCGGGCACTTCTACAAATTGGGATGCAGGGCGTTTTGCCTGTCGTTCGTTGACCGCTATCGCCTCACAGATATCTCTTTTGAGCCCGGCGAAATCCGGGGATAAGTAGCCGCCCTCATCGCCGCATCGCGCACGAGCATTGGTATACCAATTTCGAAGTTGTCGCTCGGGAATTATAATCTTTGATACGTATTGAACTGTTTGCCGGGTGTCGTTGCGGTCGTATTCTAGATTGCTATGTTTAAGGTAATATCTGCAGCTAAAATCCACATTTCCAGACTGATAACGCAAGAAGACTTGCCAAGAATCGCGGTCGTTGTTAATAATATGGGTTCCGACGACCCTTCCCAGAGAGATTCGGATCCCTCTCTCGAGATCATCGGCGTATCCGAAACCCTTGGATTGAAAACTCACCGCAGCCTCCCTGTCGCGTAACTTTGGCCGGTCATCTCCGACCTCCGGGGTGGCCATCCTGGCTGTTACGAACCGTAACGGTTAAGCGTCCGAATGGAAAGTGATTGTCGTTTTCCACTCCGGCCGACCGCATGGCGATTGCCATCCTGCCGCTACCGAAGCTCGCGCCGCGTTCCGCATTGTCGCGCGCACGTCGGGGGCGCGACCCGATGCCGGGCTCCGGACCATGGCCGCGGAACTGCGCCGCCACGCCGTCGCGGTGATCGACGCCAATCGCCCCGACCTCGTGGCCCACGTCGGCCGCGACCATCGCCGGATCGGTCGAAGCCGAGAGGGCCTGGAAGTTCTGCACCATCCCGGCCAGCTCGGGATCGGCGACCATCGCCGTTTGCAAATCGGCCATCGACCCGAAGCCGTTCACCTGCGGCAGCGCGGCTATATTCGAGGGGATGGCGACCGCCACGTCGGGACGGGTGTAGGTGGGGCTGGTGGCGAACCAGGCATCGGCGATGCTGCGCTGTGTTCCATCTGCAAGCGTGTAGGTGCTGGTGTATTTGATGCTGTTGCCGGCGATCAACTCGTTAACGGCGGTGGCGTTCAGATTGATCGAGACGATGCCGAGCTGGGCGAGGGTGAACAACTCGCCCGGATCGGCGACGCCATTGCCGTTGGCGTCGACCCAGACGCGAAGATCGCCGAACTGCGCGTCGTGGGCGTCGATCGCGCCGTCGCCGTTGGCGTCGAGCTTGGCGAGATCGGCGAATCCATTGGGCGAGCCGTCGGCGGTGCCGAACAACTCGAGCCCGGAGTTGATCTGCCCGTCGCCGTTGCGATCGAGACAGAGCAGACCAGTCCCGCTGCCGATCCATCCGGTCTTGGTGGCGAAGCCGTCGCCGGTCAGGTCGAAATACGGCGACGTGTAGGAGAGCGCCGTCAGGTTGATGCCGCTGCCGGTGAGGTCGAGCACCAGCGGGCTTTGTTGATCGTCGGCCAGCCCCATGTCGTCTGCCGCACTCTCCGGGTCGCCCGCTCGTGATAATACGGGTAGCAACGTCTCGATAAACGACGTTTTTGTAATATACAGTGAGCGTTCCCATGTCAGAGTACCGTCAACCCTCTTGAGATTTTTACATTGGTAATATTGTCACCGGAATCAAACCAAACACCTATTCTCCATTCTATGGAACCAATCGTCAGCAGCCCGTGTGCCGGTCTTCGGTACAAACAATACAGAAACGTGCCGCGATCGTTCACAATTTGACATTTCGCTCCCCCTTTTTCCAGAGCCATTTTTGCGTCGGCGAGATTCGACCCAACAGGGAACAATTCTAAGAAAGCCTTCAAGGCTTTGCTTTCGGCTTCCTCATCGGAGGACGGGGATTTTTCAAACTCCTCGAAACTGAACGCGCCGGCTCTCATTTCATTCGTTTCCCCCTGCAAGGCATCACTATTTCGAGATGGATACAGCGATGCTACTGATCCCACGCTGATCAAAAGGAATAAACGGCATCCAAAACCTCTGCTTGGTTTCAACCTGCTCAAGCGCCGCATCGGCCGTTTCACGGTCTGTCTTGATTTCGCGGTCGAGTGAAGGTTCATGGCCACTCTCCACTATCATAGCCGCGTTCACGCGGATCCGACCGGAGTGGTTGTATCAGGGATGCGGACTTGCCGCCCGGGGTGCCGGATGCCCGACGTGGCATCTCTCGGCACCTGAATTCTGCATGGGACCATCGCCAACAAGCCTTTTCCGCGCGTAAGCATGATCGGCAATTTCCGACCGGAGGGAGGGCCTTTTTGGCTGACGAGACCGCAACGGATCAGGATTGCGGACGCAAATGAAATGATCGTAGCGCTGTTCGGGGGACGCTGAGCCCCGGGACAGCGTCAACCCGGGTAGCCAGGCTGCTTAAATCTCGGCGAGGCGATGACCTGACGGCGCGCAGCCGGCGTGTTGGAATCGGCGGCCATCGCACGAACCGTGCAACGCGCTACGGCCCGCCGGATACCGTCCGCACCGATAAGTGCCGGAAGGCGGGGCGTCATCGGCCATCTCGCGCGCGCTCTATCCCGCCGCCACCGTCGTCCGCCGCGGGCGGCGCATCAGCAGCAGCAGCAACAGCGGCGGGATGACGATATAGGCCATCAGGTGGAAGTCGTTGTTGTAGGCGATGATCTGCGCCTGGCGGTTGATCATGGCATCCAGCGCGGCCGCCCCCGACGGGCGTCGCCGGGTTCCAGAGCCGCGCCGCCGCCTTGCAGCAATCGATCGAACGGTGTGATGCCGGCGGCGATCCCGGCATGGACGATCTGCGCGCTGCGGGTCAGGATCAGCGTCGTGACCGAAATGCCGACCGCCTGGCCGACGTTGCGGAACAGCGCCTGCTCTGGTCACTTACGAAGTCGTAACTATTAAGTGCAAGCGATCGGGTATACATTTGTGCTGCCGCCTATTTCTCTTCCGGAAGAAAGCGGGATATGAGGAGCTTGGTCTTTTCTTGAATTTCTTCCCACATTGGAAAATAAACTACGGAATACTGGACCGTGATTAAATACCCAAGATATTCGAACGTCTCCTTGCAGCCGGGGGAACGCGCGACTAAAGGAGTATCGCACACAATAAAGCTAGAGTGGACTTGATCCGGCGTGAAGTATAGCTCCCCTTCAGGACGTGGCGTGGAAGGGTCCGGAACAAGATGTCGCAGCCCGAACTGGGGCGCGCCCGGTCGGGTGGCATTCAGCAGACGTTTCTCAACGTTGAAGCGGAAATCGACGCTCGGATAAGAGGTCGACATGGCGAACCAGATGTTGAGCAGGTTGCCGTGCGTGACGGGGTCGTATTCCTTCCTGTCCGGCCGCGGCTTGTCCCACACCGATTCCATTGATGGCCATTTGGCGGTAATCGCGAGGTCGGTGGTCGTGTCTGCCAGCCCATCCCATTCCTTGAAGTAGATTCGAGGCAAGGGTGCCAAGGGCGGCACGAGATAGCCGTGCGGTATACAAAGATCTTGCGGCGGCGGCGTGCCACCCGGCGGGAGTTGGGCGCGTGTCCCGATGTCGGTCCGCTCGATGAAGTGAAAATGTCGGCAGCTCGCGGGATTGCCGGCAGCGGCAGGCCCTGAGGAAGCCAGCGAGAACGCTGCGAGCAGCAGTGCTCCGGCTCCTGCCACTCGTTCGGATGTAGAGGTCATTTGGCGTTCCGCCCTACCCGTATCTCTCAACTCCGCAGCGCGGATCATCTGCTCCAGCACGATCGAGAAAGAGCCCGCAAGGCGAGCGACAGCTCTTCGGATGTCATTCGCTTCAGCTTCCGAGAACCTCCGACACGCACGGCAAGCCGGACCGGGCTTAAAACTAATTCAGGTGGCCATCTTGGCTGCCGCGAACCATACCGTACCAGCACTGATAATGAAATGAAATGTTCGCCGCGAACCCGGCCCGCAGACCCGTTAACACCAGCGTCGGCGATCGTGCGCTGCGTGCCTTCGGTCAGGGTGAGAGTGCCGGTGTATCTGATGCGCGCACCGGCGTGTCGCGCGCGCTCTATCCCGCCGCCAACGGGGTGCGGCGCGGGCGGCGCATCAGCAGCAGCAGCAACAGCGGTGGAATGACGATAAAGGCCATCAGGTGGAAGTCGTTGTTGTAGGCGATGATCTGCGCCTGGCGGTTGATCATGGCATCCAGCGCGGCCGCCCCCGACGGCGTCGCCGGGTTCCACAGCCGCGCCGCCGCGCCGCCGCCTTGCAGCAATCGATCGAACGGCGTGATGCCGGCGGCGATCCCGGCATGGGCGATCTGCGCGCTGCGGGTCAGGATCAGCGTCGTGACCGAAATGCCGACCGCCTGGCCGACGTTGCGGAACAGCGCCTGCAAGGCGGTGGCGTCGCCGCGCAGACTTGCCGGCAGGGTCACGAAGGCGATCACCGTCATCGGGTTGAAGATCAGCCCGAGAGCGACGCCCTGCACGATCAGCGTCAGCATCATCTGCCCCTGCGTCACGTCCGGCGTCCAGCCGCTCATGGCGTTCAGCGCGAAGCCGAGCACCAGCAGGCCGCCGGCCATGATCAGCCGTTGATCGACATGGTCGGCGAGCCGGCTGGCGACGAACATCGCCAGCATCGTCCCCAGCCCGCGCGGCGCCAGCGCGATGCCGGCGGTATAGACCGGATACCCGGCGAGATCTTGCAGATAGGGCGCGAGCAATGCCGAGGTGGACAGCATCACCATCGACACGAACAGGCTCATCAGCGCCGAGGCGATGAAGTTCCGGTCCCGGAATACCGCCGGGTTGAGAAAACGGCGCTTGGCGGTAAACATGTGGATCAGGAACAGATAGAGCCCCAGCCCGGCGGCCACCAATTCCACGATGATCTCGGTCGAGCTGAACCAATCCAGCTCCTGGCCGCGGTCGAGCAGCATCTGCAACGCCCCGATCCCGACCGCGAGCATGGTGAAGCCGCGCCAGTCGAAGCGCAGCTCGGGGCGGACCGGCGCGCGCGGCAGGAACAGCATGAGGCCGGTGATCGACAGGATGCCGAACGGCAGATTGACGTAGAATACCCAGCGCCAATTATAGAGATCGGTCAGGTAGCCGCCGAGCGTCGGGCCCATGATCGGCCCCAGCATGACCCCCGAGCTGAAGATCGCCATCGCCGTGGCGCGGCGGTGGAACGGATAGATGTCGAGCATCGTCGCCTGCGACAGCGGCACCAGCGCCGCGCCGCACATCCCCTGCACGATCCGGAACGTCACCATCTGCGTCAGCGACTGCGCGGCGCCGCAGAGCATCGAGGCGATGGTGAAGCCGGCCAGACAGCCGATGAACAGCCGCTTGCGGCCGAACCGCACCGCCATCCAGCCGACCGGCGCGGTCATGATCGCCGCGGCGATGACGTAGGATGTCAGAACCCAGGTGATCTCGTCCTGGCTCGCCGACAGCGAGCCCTGCATGTAGGGCAGCGCGACATTGGCGATGGCGGCGTCGAGCACCTGCATCAAGGTCGCCATCATGACGCAGAGCGTTATCAGGGCGCGGTGCGGGACTCCGGGGTCGGCCTCTGGCATGGATGCAGTGTCGCGCGGCCCGGCGCGCGGCGCCAGACGCTGCCCCGCGCTTCCGGGTGGATTTAGCGCCCGCGTCGTGGCAATCCGTGGGCCGCGAAATAGGGGTAAACATGCTGCTGCTGATTCCGGGGCCGGTCACGACGCGGTTGGAAGTGCGCGAGGCGCTGACGGTCGATCTGGCGCCGTGGGACAACGAGTTCCGCGCCTTCTACGCGCGGCTGCGGGCGCGAATCCTCGACCTCGCCGGTGGTCGCGAGGGCGAGCATGCGGTTCTGCCGCTGCCCGGGTGCGGGCATTTCGTCATCGAAGCGGCGATTCGCACCTTGATCCCGCCCGGCGGCAAGCTGCTGGTCCCGACCACCGGCGCCTATTCCGAGCGGATGATCCGGCTGAGCCGGGAGGCGGGGCGGAAAGTCGTCGAGCTGCCGATCGACCCCGACCGGCCGGCCTCGGCCGCCGTCATCGGCGCCGCGCTCGATATGGATCCCTCGATCGGCCATCTGGGAATGGTTTACAGCGAGACCGGGAGCGGCGTCTGCCACGACGTGCCGGCGATCGGCGGCGTGGTGCGCGCGCTCGGGCGGCGCATGATCGTCGACGCCGTCTCCGCCTTCGGCGCCCTGCCGTTCGACATCTCGGCGCAGCCGGAGGTGGACGCCGTGGTGTTCACCGCCAACAAATGCCTGGAGTCGGTTCCCGGCATGGCGTTCGCGGTGGCGCGGATTGATCGTGTGGAGGCCTCCGCCGGCAATGCCGGAAGCTGGTCCTTCGATCTCGCCGACCTGCTGGCGAACAAGAAGCGAAGCCCCGGGGCGGCCCGCTTCACCCCGCCGGCACAGGTCTTGAACGCGCTCGACCGCGCGCTCGATTTTCATGCCGCCGAGGGCGGGTCGCCGGCCCGGCTCGCGCGCTATCGCGCCAACATGCGCACCCTCTATGACGGTGCGCGCCGTCTCGGCCTCGCGCCCTGCCTCGCACCGGATGCGCAGGGGCCGATCATCGTCAACGTCGCGGCGCCCCCCGATCCGGCGTGGGATTTGCAACGCTTCGTCGATGCCCTGAAGCGGCGCGGCTTCCTCATCAGCAATTTTTACAACACGCAGGCACCCAGTTTCCGCGTCGGCTGCATCGGCGCCATCACGCCCGCGGACATGGCGCGCGCCGTCGCCGCGATCGATGCCTCGCTCGACGCGTTGGGCGTGCGTCGGCGCGCGCCCGCCTGAATGGCCGGCGACCTCGAGATTGCCCGCGCGGCATCCCTGCAACCGATCGCCGAGATCGCGGCCAAGCTTGCAATTCCGGCTGACGCGCTGGTGCCCTATGGGCGCCACAAGGCGAAGATCGGCTTCGATTTCATCGACGCGACGGCGAACCGGCCGGAGGGTGCGCTGGTGCTCGTCAGCGGCATCAGCCCGACGCCGGCCGGCGAGGGCAAGACCACCACCACGATCGGCCTCGGCGATGCGTTGACGCGAATCGGCGTCCGCGCCGCCATCTGCCTGCGCGAGCCGAGCCTTGGCCCGAGCTTCGGCCAGAAGGGCGGCGCGACCGGCGGCGGGCGGGCGCAGGTGGTGCCGATGGAGGACATCAACCTCCATTTCAACGGCGACTTCCACGCCATCACCTCGGCCAACAACCTGCTCGCCGCGATGGTGGACAACCATCTGTACCTGGGGCAATGCGCTGCGGATCGATCCTCGGCGCATCGCCGCCCGCCGCGCCCTCGACGTCAACGACCGGGCGCTGCGGTCGATCGTCAACGGCCTGGGCGGCGTCGCCAACGGCGCCCCGCGCGAGGACGGGTTCGACATTACCGCCGCCTCCGAGGTGATGGCGGTGTTCTGCATGGCGCGCGACCTCGATGAGCTGCAAGCGCGGCTCGGGCGCATGATCGTCGCCGAGACGCGCGAGCGGCGTGCGATCACCGCCCGCGACCTCAAGGCCGACGGCGCCATGGCGGTGCTGCTGCGCGACGCGCTGCAACCGAATTTGGTGCAGACGCTGGAGGGTGCGCCGGCGCTCGTCCATGGCGGCCCGTTCGCCAATATCGCGCATGGCTGCAACTCGGTGATGGCGACGCGGCTGGCGCTGCGGCTCGCCGATGTGGTGGTGACCGAGGCCGGGTTCGGGGCCGATCTGGGGGCGGAGAAGTTCCTCGATATCAAGTGCCGCAGCGCCGGGCTGAAGCCGGCCGGCGGCGTCGTGGTGGCGACCATCCGCGCGTTGAAGATGCAGGGCGGGGTGGCGCGCGCCGCGCTCGGGGCGGAGGATCCGGCGGCGGTTGCGCGCGGGGTGGTGAACCTCGCGCGGCACGTCGAGAACATGCGCAAATTCGGCCTGCCGCGTGGTGGTGGCGATCAACGGTTTCACCACCGACACCGCGGCCGAGATGACGGTGGTGCAGGAAGCCATGGCGGGGCTGGGCGTCGGGGTCGTGGCCTGCACGCATTGGGCCGATGGCGGCGCGGGGGCCGAGGCGCTGGCGCGCGAGGTGCTGGCGATGATCGAGGCCGGCGAGGCGCGGTTCGCGCCGCTCTATCCCGATGCGATCGGATTTGCCGACAAGCTGCGCACGATCGCCCGCGAGATTTACCGGGCCGCCGATATCGCGCTGCCGGCGCAGGTTGCGCGCCGGCTTGCGCAATTCGAGGCCGCCGGGTTCGGCGCCCTGCCGGTCTGCATCGCCAAGACGCAATACAGCTTCAGCGCCGACCCCACCGCGCTCGGCGCACCCGAGGGCCACATCCTGCCGGTGCGCGAAGTGCGTCTCGCCGCCGGGGCCGGTTTCGTGGTTGCGATATGCGGCGACATCAACACCATGCCGGGCCTGCCGCGCGCCCCGGCCGCCGAGATCATCGGTCTGGACGCGGCGGGGCGGATCGAGGGTTTGTCGTGAGACGCGCTCCGGGCGTTAGCCCGGATCGGCGCCTACCCGCACCAGCAGCTTGCCGAAGTTGCGCCCGCCGAGGATGCCGGAAAGCGCCTCGGGGGCGTTCTCCAGGCCGTCGACGACGTCCTCCCGATAGCGCAGGCTGCCGTCCTCCAGCTTGGGGCGGGCCAGCGCCCGCCATTCGGCGAGGCGCTCCGGCTTGTCGGAGACGATCAGGCCCTCGATGCGGACGCGCTGGCGGACCACGAACATGAGGTTCGGACCGGGTGCGGGTTCCGGGTCGTTGTACTCCGCGACCATCCCGCACATCACCACCCGCGCGAACGGGTTGAGCAAGCCGAACACCGCCGCCTGCACGCGACCGCCGACATTCTCGAAATAGACATCGACGCCGTTCGGGCACGCCGATTCCAGCTCGGCGGGCAAATCGCTCGTGCGATGATCCACGCAGGCGTCGAACCCGAGCTCCTCCTGAACATAAAGGCATTTGTCGGGACCGCCGGCGATGCCGACCACGCGCGCCCCCGCCCATTTGGCGATCTGCCCGGCGACCGAGCCGACGGCGCCGGAGGCGGCGGAGACCACCACCGTCTCGTTGGCCTTCGGCTGGCCGATATCGGTCATCCCGGAATAGGCGGTCGTGCCCGGCATTCCGAGCACGCCGAGATAGGTGGAAAGGCGCGGCCCGCGCCGATCGACGCGCGCGAGTTGCCCGGCGCGCGCCACGCAATGCGTCTGCCAGCCGCGGGCGCCCACCACGATGTCGCCCGGCGCGAAGTCCGGGGCGGCGGAGGCGATCACCTCACCCACCGTCTCGCCGGTCATCACCTCGCCGATCTGCACGGCGGGCGCGTACGATTTCCGATCCGACAACCGCCCCCGCATGTAGGGATCGATCGAGAGCCAGATGGTGCGCGACACCACCTCGCCCGGTCCGGGCGCCGGGATTTCGTCCTCGCGCAGCTCGAAGTCCCGCGCGCGGGGTTCGCCGTGCGGGCGCCGGCGCAGCACGACCGAGCGGCGCGCGGCCATCTCAGGCCGCCTCGGCGCGCAGCACCAGCCGGCCCGTCACCTTGCCGTCGCGCAGGCGCATCAGCGCCTCGAAGGCGTGCGCTTGCGGCACCGTCGCGACCGGCAGCGGCTGCACGTCGCCCTTCTGGGCCAGGGCCACCAGTTCGCGCAATTCCTTCACCGACCCGACATAGCTGCCCTGGATCGTCAGCGCCCGCATCGGCACCACCGGCAGCGGAATGGTCAGTTCGCCACCGAACAGCCCCACCTGCACGAGCTTGCCACCCTTGCGCAGCGCCCCGAATCCGGCGCGCGCGGTCGCCGTGCCGTTCACCAGGTCGATCACGCCGAGCACCGGCCCTCCAGCCTCCTGCATGATGCGCTTGGCGACATTCTCGCCGCCGCCATCGACCACCTTCGCCGCGCCCGCCTTCAGCGCCGCCGCGCGCTTCTCCTCGCTGACGTCGACGACGACGATGTGCCGGTGTCCGAGCGCCTTGAGGATGGCGATCGCGTTCATCCCGAGCCCGCCGGCGCCGATCAGCACGATCGCCTCGTCGGCGGGCAGCGGCATCACCTTGCGGATGGCGGAATAGACGGTGATCCCCGAGCAGGCATAAGTCGCCGCCACTGCCGGGTCGAGCGAGCCGGGATCGACCAGATGGCGCGGATGCGGGGCGATTACGTGCGTACCGTAGCCACCGTTCTGATAGACGCCGAGGCTCTTCGGGGCGAGGCACATGTTGTCCTCGTCGGCAAGGCACGCGGCGCATTGCCCGCAGCCAACCCAAGGGTAGACGATGCGCAGCTCGCCGACCTTCACCCCGCTCGCCTCCGGCCCCAGCTTCGCAACTCGGCCGACGATCTCGTGGCCCATGGCGAGCGGCAGCGACAGGCCGCGATCCTTGAGCGACATCCGCTGCCCGCCGCCCATGTCGTAATACCCCTCCCAGATATGCAGGTCGGAGTGGCAGACGCCGCAATGGGTGGTCTGCAACAGTACCTCGGTGCCTTTGGGCTCGGGGGTCGGCAGCTCCATCTCCTGCAGCGGTTGCCCGTTCTCGACGACGGCCCAGGCGCGCATCACGGGTCTCCGGTCTGATCCTCAGTCCCGGTAACAGGCCATCCGAGGCGGAGGGCGTCAAGGCGGCCCGGATCGGGCGGACTTGCAACGAGACGATTGATGCCGCATATTCTGCCCCGATATTGAGGCAAACGATGGGGCACTATATGTCGACGACGGCCCGCCGCAACTTTCTGCAAGAGGTGTTCGACCAAGCCGGCACGGTCGCCCCGGAGCGCCTCAGCGGCGCCTTGCGGATCACGCGCGGCGAACTGGCCGCGGCCTCAGGACTTTCTCGGGATGCCGTGTCAAAGACCGCCCGATTACGCTCGTCGGCGACCCAGGCGAGGTTGCGGGAAGTGGTCGCGGTCATCAATCGTGTTCTGCCTTGGGCGGGATCCGAGGCGCAGGCTTTCGCCTGGTATCGCTCGCAGCCGATCCCCGCGTTCGGCGATCAAACGGCCGAGGCGCTCGTCCGGCAGGGCAGGGCAGCGGACGTTCTGAGCTATCTGGAGGGGATTGCGCTCGGCGGCTATGCGTGAGGCTGGTTCGGATCGTCTATCGCGCGCACAACCCTCGCTGGGCGTTTGCGCCTGATTCCGGCGTGGGGGCGGCACTATCCGGTGGTCGCTTCAACCCCGTCGGGATGGCCGCCTTGTACACCTCGCTTCGCGTTGAGACCGCGTGGTTGGAGGCGCAACAGGGCTTTCCCTTTAAGGCGCAGCCGATGACGATCTGCGCCTATGATGTCGATTGCGACGACATGCTCGATTTGACCGATCCGGCAATCCTGGCAAAGCATGGGATTGATCCGGGCGATCTGCGCGGTCCGTGGAAGGATCTGGCGACGCGCGGGATCCGGCCGCCCGGATGGGGCTTGGCCGAGCGGCTGAGTAAGGCAGGTGTTGCCGGCGTGGTCGTGCGCAGCTTCGCAAGCGGGGCGACCGAGGCGGATACCAACGCGGTCTTTTGGGACTGGGCGCCGAAAGAACCGCACCGTGTTCGATTGATCGACGACTATGACCGCCTTCCGAATGACGCCAGTTCCTGGCGGTAAGGCTATTCGGCTTTCCCCGACACCTCCGGATTGACCACCCGAATCGGCTTGCCGTCCAGGAACGCCAGCGCGTTCTCGACGCTTTGCGGGTAGAATTGCGCCCATACCTCGCGCACCCCGTAGCCGAGATGCGGGGTCAGAATTGTGTTGGGCGCGCTGCGCAGGGAATGGCCGGCGGGTAGCGGCTCCAGGTCATAGACGTCGAGCGCAGCGACGATGCGCCCGGCGCGGACCGCGGCGAGCAGCGCCGTCTCATCGACGATCGGCCCGCGCGAGGTGTTCACCAGCACGGCGCCGAATTTCATGCGCGCGATCTCGGCGGCGCCGACCAGGGCGCGGGTGCGGTCCGACAGCACGAGATGAATGCTGACTGCATCCGAACGGGCCAGCAATTCATCCTTCTCGACCCGGCTCGCGCCCTCCGCCGCCGCCTTCTCGGCGGTGAGATTCTGGCTCCACGCCAAAACCTCCATCCCCAGCGCGCGGCCGTAGCGGGCCATTCGCGCGCCGATCCGCCCGAGCCCGAGCAGGCCGAGGGTCTTGCCCTCCAGCACGCGGCCTTCGGGCACGCCGCGCTGGAAGCCGCCGGCGCGGATCGCCGCGTCGCCGGCCGGCAGGAAGCGGAAACCGGCGATCAACAGCCCGAGCGCCAGTTCCGCCGTGGCCGCCGAACCGGGGCCGCCTTCGGTGTTGCAGACCACGATCCCGCGCGCGGTCGCGGTCGCCATGTCGAGCGAGCGGGTGCGCGCGCTGGTGGTTCCGAGCATCCGCAGCTTGGGTAGCCGGCGCAGCAGCGATCCGGTGAAGTGCGTGCGCTCGCGCATTGCCAGCAGGATCTCGTAGTCGGCCAGTCCGGCGGCCGCAGCATCCTCGGTCTCGAACGCGTCGGCGAGGAACGTCACCTCGGCGCGCGCCTGCAAGTCCCCCCAGTCGGCGGCCCCGCGCGCCACGCCCTGCCAGTCGTCCAGAACCGCAAGCTTGACCATGCCGGCCCCCGTTTCGGATCAGGGTGGAACCGGGGCGCGCGCTGTGCAAGACGTGGCGCATGGCGGAGGGGGCGGAATGAGCGGGACCATCGAGCATGCGCGCGAAGGCATTGAGCAGGCCGAGCGCGCGCATATCCACGAGGGTGACACCAGCGCGCGCTGGATCGCGGTGCTGGTGGCGATCCTGGCCGCGGCGCTGGCGATCAGCGAGCTGGGCGAGAAATCATCCTTCACCACCTACATGACCCGCCATATCGCGCTGTCGGACGACTATGCCTACTACCAGGAGAAACATGTTCGGCTGACCACCCTGCAAACCGAGGAGGCGCTGTTGGCGAGCCTGCCCAACAGCGCCGAGGCGGCGATTCAGGCGCGCATCAAGGCGGCGCGGCAGGAGCAGGCGCGCTTGCAGGACAGCCCGGACGGGCAGGGCATGAAGCAGCTTCAGGAACAAGCCGCCGAGGACAAGGAGGTGCGCAACCACGCGTCGCACCTCGCGCATCAGCTCGAAGTCGTGGTCGGCGGTTTGCAGATCGCGATCGTGCTGGCCTCGGTTGCGGTGGTGACGCGGGTGAGCACGCTCGCGTGGGGTGGCGCCGGGATCGGCGTCGCGATGGTGGTTTACGGGCTGTTGCTGTGGACGGGGGCGATCTGACGGGGCGCTCAGAATATTCCTTCCAACAGCCCCTTCGGCTGGTTGCGGATGATCGGCGTCGGCCCGTTGACCGGCGAGTTCCCGAGTGCGGCGTCGCGGCGCAGGCGATCGGCTTCCTGCCGCGGATTCACGACCTCGCCCGGCTCGCGGGGCGCGCGCCAGAACATCAGCCGGTCGATGAAGCCGCGGTTGGGCTGGTCGGCGGCGGCGGTGCGATCAACCTCGCCGCGCACATTCATCGGCGCCGCCGGCCCGGCGCGGGCGATCAGGTCCTGCTGGCCGGGGCTGAGACCCGAGGCCGCTTGCGGCGAGGCGAGCGCAAGCTGCGGATCGAGCGCCTCGGCCGCCGCCAGCCGCTCCGAGCGGGTCTCGGGGCGCGGCGCGCCGGGTCTTGGCGGGCGGAGCGCATAGTCGGGCGGCATCGATAGCGGAGCCTGTGTGGTGACCGTGAACTCGTCGGGCGCATCGCGCACGAAGCCGAAATTGCGGGCGAGGTCGCCCGAACCGCCGCAGGCGGAGAGGGCGGTGGCGCCGAGCAGCAGCACCGGCGCCAGGAGACGCGTTGAATACATGGCGTTTCGCCTCTAGCCGGGCTGCGGGGGTTTCGGCAAGTCGCATCCGCCGCGGTGTTCCCGCCGCGGCCATTGGCTGTCGAGCACCAGCGCGATCACGCCGCACACGATCGCTGCGTCGCCGACATTGAACACATAGGGGAACCAGCCGGCGAGGTCGGCGTGAATGAAATCCACCACGGCGCCGTGGCGCAGCCGATCCATGATGTTGCCGATCGCGCCGCCGGCCACCGCGCCGAGCGCAAGCGCCGTGACCCGCGACTGCGCGCGCCGCAGCCAAAGCACCAAAACGGCGACGATCACCAGGGCCGCGAGGGCGATCGCCGGGCCGGACCAGGCGCCGAGCCCGTTCAGCATCCCGAACGTCACCCCGCGATTCCAGACCATCGTGAGATCGACAAACGGCAGCACCGGCAGGGCCTCTCGGGCCGGGAGATCGAGCCCGTTGAGAATCCACCATTTGCTCGCCTGATCGGCGGCGAGGACGACGGCGGCGGCGAGCAGGCCGAGCGGGACCGGGCGGGCGGTCATCGCGGGTGAGGGCCGGCGGCTCACGCCTCCACCGCCGCGACGCAGCGCCGGCACAGCGTCGGATGCGCCGGCTCGCTCCCCACTTCCTCCAGCACGCGCCAGCAACGCGCGCATTTGGCGCCGGGCGCGCGGCTCACTTCGGCCAGCGTCGCCGCCTCGGCCGCGCACATGCGAAAGCCCGAGACGATGGCGATCTCCGCCCAGCCCTGGTCATCCAGGAGCCCACGATCGGGCGCGGTCAGGTTCAGCGTCACCGCCGCTTCCAAGGAGGCGCGAATCGCGCCGCTCCGCCGTGCCTCCTCGAGCGGCACCGTCACCAGGCGGCGCAGTTCGCGGATGCGCGCCCATTTCTCGCCCAGGCCGGCGTCGCGCCATTCCGCCGGGAGTGGCGGGAAGGCTTGCAGATGCACGCTCTCGGATTCGCCGAAGCGCGCCCACCACGCTTCTTCCGCGGTGAAGCATAGCACCGGCGCAAGCCATGTCGTGAGGCAACGATGCAGATGATCCAGAACCGTCCGGCAGGCGCGCCGTCTCGGGCTGTCCGGCCGGTCGCAGTAGAGCGCGTCCTTGCGGATATCGAAATAGAACGCGCTCAGGTCGGCCGCGCAAAAGGCGTGCAATTCGGGATAGACGCCGTTCCATTCGTAAGTCTCGACGGCGGCGCGCAGGCGATCATCCAGCTCGGTCAGCCGGTGCAGAACCAAGCGCTCCAGTTCCGGCATCTCGGAAACCGGCACGCGCTCGGCTTCGGTAAAGCCGTCGAGCGCGCCCAATATCCAGCGCAGCGAATTGCGCAAGCGCCGATACAGCTCCGATTGCTGCTTCAGGATTTCTGGGCCGATCCGCAGATCGTCGGTGGTGTCCGAGTTCATCGCCCAAAGGCGCAGAATGTCGGCGCCGTACTGCTTCTCGACCACCGCCGGCGCCACCGTGTTTTCCAGCGATTTCGACATCTTGCGGCCTTGCTCGTCCATGACGAAGCCGTGCGTCAAAACGGCCTTGAACGGCGCGCGTCCGCGAGTGCCGATCGCCTCCAGAAGCGAATGTTGAAACCAGCCGCGATGCTGATCCGAGCCTTCCAGGTAAAGGTCCGCCGGCCAGGGCAGTCCGCGTGCTTCCAGAACGAAGGCATGGGTCGAGCCGGACTCGAACCACACATCGACGATGTCCCTCACCTGCTCGTAGTGGTCGGGGTTGCGATCGGGTCCGAGAAAGCGCGCCGGCGGTGACGCAAACCAGGCATCGGCGCCTTCGGCCGCGAACGCTTCGACGATGCGTGCCAGCACCTCGGGGTCGCGTAGCGGCTCGCCGGTACGCTTGTCCACGAACACCGCGATCGGCACGCCCCAGGCGCGCTGGCGGCTGATGCACCAATCGGGGCGGCTCGCGACCATGCCGCCGATGCGGTTGCGCCCGGAGTTGGGGACGAAATGCGTCGCCGCGATCGCCGCCATCGCGCGCTCGCGGATGGGCGTCTCGCCGTCGAGCAGGATGAACCATTGCGGCGTGGCGCGGAAGATCAGCGGTGCGCGCGAGCGCCACGAATGCGGGTAGGAGTGCAAGAAGGTTCCGCGCCCCAGCAGATTGCCGGACTCGGACAATGCCTCGGAGATCGGATCGGCGGCCTTATAGACATGCACCCCGGCGAACAGCGGCACGTGCGGATTGAAGGTGCCGTCGTCGTCCACCGTCTCCGGGACCGGCAAGCCGTTGGCGCGGCCGAGATCGAAATCCTCCTCGCCGTGGCCCGGCGCGATATGCACGAATCCCGTCCCGGCCTCGGTGGTGACGAAGTCGCCGAACAGCAGCGGCACGTCGAAATCATAGCCCCGCCCACGCAGCGGGTGCGCGCAGATAACCCCGGCGAGATCGGCCGCCTTCAGCAGCCGCACGACATGGTGCGTGGCGATCCGCGTCTCGGCCAGGAATTGCGGCAGCAGCGCCAACGCGACCAGGAGCTTCTCGCCGCTACGGGCGAGCGAATCCTCGGCGAGCGCGTCCACATGCACCAGCGCGTAATCGAACTCGGGGCCGGCGGCGATGGCGCGATTGCCGGGGATGGTCCACGGCGTCGTCGTCCAGATCACCACCGCCGCGTCGGCCAGATCCGCGGTGGGGGCGCGCACGATCGGGAAGCGCACCCAAATCTGGGTCGATCTATGGTCGTGGTACTCGATCTCGGCTTCGGCCAATGCCGTTTTCTCGACCGGCGACCACATCACCGGGCGCAGGCCGCGACAGAGCGACCCGTTCAGCAGGAACTTGCCGATCTCGGCGGCGATCGCCGCCTCGGAGGCGAAGTCCATGGTGGCGTAGCGATGCGCCCAGTCGCCCGCGACGCCGAGGCGGCGGAACTCCTCGCGCTGGACCGCCATCCAGTGCGCCGCGTAGTCGCGGCACTCGGCGCGGAATTGCAGGATCGGGACGGCGTCCTTGTCGCGCCCCTCGGTGCGGTACTTCTCCTCGATCCGCCACTCGATCGGCAGCCCGTGGCAGTCCCAGCCGGGGATATAGTCGGCATCGTACCCGGCCATCTGGCGGGTGCGGTTGATGATATCCTTGAGGATCTTGTTGAGCGCCGTGCCGATGTGAAGATGGCCGTTGGCGTACGGCGGACCGTCGTGGAGGATGAATTTCGCGCCGTCCGGCGGAGCCGGTCCGCAGCCGCCGCCACAGGCCCATCTCGTCCCAGCGCGCCAGGATGCGCGGCTCCTTCGCCGGCAGATCGCCGCGCATCGGGAAGTCGGTCCGCGGCAGGAACACGGTGTCGCGGTAATCGCGTTCGGAGGCGTCCATGGAATGATCCGCGCGGCCGGCAGGCCGCTCAATGGGTGGACAGGCGCGCGTGCCCGGCGCTCAGAGCGGCGCCGGGAGGGTAATTCGGGCGTGCCTGTAGCTTATTCCCATGCGCCGGGATATGGCGCCGCGATGGCGAAGGGTCAATCCGGGTTCGGCATCGTCGGTGCGAGCCGCCCGCCCATCCGCAGCGGCTCGATCCGCCGGGTGAGGCCCGAGGCGTCGTCGGTCTCCACGAACACCCCGCAGACCGTGGTTTCGCCCTCGGCCGGTTGCAGCCGCTCGCCCGGCATCTTGCGCCAGAAGCGGATCGCGGCGTTCTCCTTCTGCATGCCGATCACGCTGTCATAATCGCCCGACATTCCGGTATCGGACTGGAACCCGGTACCGCCCGGCAGGATCTGGTGGTCGGCCGAGGGGCAATGGGTGTGGGTGCCCACCACCAGCGACGCCCGGCCGTCGAAGCTATGTCCGAACGCCATCTTCTCGCTGGTGGCCTCGGCGTGGATGTCGATCACCACCGCCTGCACGGTGCCGTTGGCGCCCATTCGGTGTCGGTTCAGGACCTCGGCGGTGGCGCGGAACGGGCAGTCGAGCGCATCCATGAACAGACGCCCCATGGCCTGAATAACCAGCGCCCGCCGGTTGCCCGCGATGTCCACCACCACCGCGCCGGACCCGGGCGTTCCCGGCGGATAGTTAATCGGCCGCAACAAGCATCTGCGTTCGGCGATGAAGGGGATGATCTCCTTGCGGTCCCAGCTGTGGTTGCCGAGCGTCAGCACGTCGGCCCCGGCCGCGAACAGCGCCTCCGCCATGTCGGGGCCGAGGCCGAAGCCGTGCGAGGCGTTCTCGGCATTGATGACGACCAGATCGAGCCGCAGCCGCGCGCGCAAATCGGGCAGCGCCGCCCCGACCGCCTCCCGCCCGGTGCGACCGACCACGTCGCCGATGAAGAGAATGCGCATTTAGAGCCCTCTCCCCTTAAGGGAGGGGATTGGGGGAGGAGTTAGTCCCCCTCCCCTTGCGGGAGGGGATTAGGGGGAGGGGTTGCGCCAAACATCGCGGCCGGGTGCGGTCCGGACCCCTCCCCCAGCCCCCTCCCGCAAGGGGAGGGGGAACCGTTGTGAACCGACAATTCACTCCCCTCCGCGACGAGATACCACGCCATCCTCCGTGGCCACCGCGTCCAGCCGCACGTCCTCCGGCCCGGTCGGCACGCGGGGCACTTCCAGTGCCGCCCAGGCGCAGCCGATGGCGACGGCGCCGGGGAGGCCGGCCAGAGTGCGGTCGTAGTAGCCGGCGCCGTAACCCAGGCGGGCCCCGGTGCGATCGAAGGCGAGCAGCGGGACCAGCAGGAACCCCGGAACCAGCGCCGGCCCGGTGGGCGCGAGGGTGCCGAACCGCTCCCGGGTCATTTCCTGGCCCGGTTCCCAGCGCCGGAAGTGCAGCGCCTCGCCGCGCTTCGGGGTCACGGGGAGCGCGATCGGATGGCCGCGCGCGTATAGCTCGGCCAGCAGCGTCCGGATGTCGAGCTCGTCGGCCAGCGGCCAGTAGCCGCCGACGACGGCGCCGGACGGCGGCGCGCACGCGCGGAGCAGTTGCGCCGCCAGCCGCTCGCCCGCGGCCGGATCGAGGCCGCGGCGAAGCGCCAGCGCCCGGGTCCGCGCGGCCCGCTTGGCGGCGGCAAGCTCGTCGGTTGATATGTGCGGAGCCGCCATGGCCGTTGGCGTTTCATCCTCCCAGAGCCTGCTTGCGCAGGTGGGCACCGGATATCGAGACCACGATCCCGACAGAGCCAGCTCCCGAGAGGATGCCTATCGGCCCCGGGGATGAGTTGCCTGACGCACCGGGCAGCCCCGCAGCGTCAACTTAGGGATGCTCCAGCCCGCTCGCAATGTCCTCGGCGCGGCGGGCAAGTCGGCTGAGCTTGCGTTGCAGCTTCGGGTCGGAGGCGGGCGGGCCCGGGGCGGGCGGGGTCCCCGCGCGCTGCTCGGCCTCACGCAGCGCCTGGCCCAACTCGAACAGATCGTCGGCCATCAGCAGCGCCGCCATCACCAGCATCCGTGCCTCGCCGGTCTGGCCCGCAACCGCCTTGATGCTGTCGATGCGCCGCTCGATTTCGCCCGCCATCGCCAGCAAATGCTGCTCCTCGCCGTCCTGGCAGCCCACGGTATAGGCGAAGCCGTTGATGCGTACGGTGACTTGCGCCATCGCTGCTCTCCCGTTTCAGGATGTTGGCTCCAGCGCGGCGCGCAGGCGCGCAATCAGGACATCGAGCTGCGCGCGCACCTGCGCCAGTTCCGTCTCCGGTTGCGGCATCACCGCCGCCCGGCGTGCGATGCGCTCGAGCGCGGCCTCCAATCGCTCGGCGGCCGCGTCGGCGTCCTCGGTCGTGCTCGCCATCAAATCCCCCGCCGCGATCATTTGCGCGGCCTCGGTTGCAGTCAAAGCGGCGGGGCGCTTCAAGGTCAAGTCATGCTTGGCCTTGCGCCCGCCGTCGTCATCCACGGAATGAGCGATACCCGCGCCGCGCTGGCGCCGGCCCGCCCCGTCACCCTTCTCTCGGCGCCGGGTGCGGCGCTCTATACAGGATGCGCGGTGTGGCGCGCACTGATAACCGCGGCCAGGGAGATCGCGCCGGCGGTGCCCGTTTCCGACATCCTCGACTGCGCCGACGCCTCCGGACAGGCGCTCGCCGCGCTTCGCCTCGGCCAGCGCTTCCTGGTGCTGCACGAGGCGGCGCCGGGGCGCGACGCGGTCGCGGCGATCGCCGCCGCGTCCGGCGCCGTCGTTCTGGCTCACCGGCCGCCGGCGCTGGATCTGGCGCGGCGCGGCAGCCTGAGGCGGCTTCCGATTTGGCTGGGTGCGGATGACAGCGCCCGACATCCGGGGTAGTTACAAGCCGTCAAGCGAAGCGGGACGAGGGTTGGCCATGCGCATCACCGAGCGAGTGAAGACGATCCTGAGCTGGTACGAAGGCGATCCGCCCGGCGTGAAGGCGAGTCTCGCGCGTATCCTCATGCAAGGAAAGCTCGCCGGGACCGGCAAAGTCGTCATCCTGCCCGTTGATCAAGGCTTCGAGCACGGGCCGGCACGCAGCTTCGCACCTAACCCGCCGGCCTACGACCCGCATTACCATTATCAGCTGGCGCTCGATGCCGGGCTGTCGGCCTATGCGGCGCCGCTCGGCATGATCGCCGCCGGCGCCGAAACCTTCGCCGGGGCGATCCCGACGATTCTGAAGCTGAACAGCTCCAACAGCCTCGCCACCAACAAGGACCAGGCGGTGACGGGGAGCGTCAAGGACGCGCTCCGCCTCGGCTGCGCCGCCATCGGCTTCACCATCTATCCGGGCAGCGAATACGCATTTTCGCAAATGGAGGAGCTGCGTGCGCTCGCCGAGGAGGCGAAGGCGAGCGGCCTCGCCGTCGTCGTGTGGAGCTATCCGCGCGGCCCGAACCTCAACAAGGAGGCGGAGACGGCGGTCGATATCTGCGCCTATGCCGCGCACATGGCGGCGCTGATGGGCGCCAACATCATCAAGGTGAAGCCGCCGACCGCGCATATCGGCCTGGAGGCGGCGCGCAAATCGTACGAGAAAGTGGACATTTCCAGCATGGCCGCGCGCGCGCGCCACATCATGCAGGCGGCGTTCGACGGCAAGCGGATCGTGGTGTTCTCGGGCGGCGAGGCCAAGGGGCTGGACGCGATCTACGAGGAGATCAGGGGCCTGCGCGACGGCGGCGCCAACGGCAGCATCATCGGCCGCAACACCTTCCAGCGCCCGAAGCAGGACGCGCTCGACATGCTGGACAAGATCATCGGCATCTATCTCGGCAAGGACTGAACGATGCCGGCGGGTTGTCGGCTCTATGTCATAACCCCGCTCGCGCTCGACCTCACGCGCTTCCCCGACCTGCTGGCGGCGGCATTGGACGCGGGCGACGTCGCGGCGGTGCAGTTGCGCCTGAAGGATGCCGATGATGACGCCTGGCGGCGCGCGATCGATGCGCTGCGGCCGGTGGCGCAGCAGCGGGAAGCGGCGTTTCTGCTGAATGATCGCGCCGATCTGGTGCGGGAATCGGGCTGCGACGGCGCCCATGTCGGCCAGACCGACATGCCTGCGCGGCGGGCGCGGGCGCAGCTCGGCCCCGACCTGATGCTGGGCGTGACCTGCCATGCGAGCCGCGATCTGGCGATGCAGGCGGGCGAGGACGGCGCCGACTACGTCGCCTTCGGGGCGTTCTACCCTTCCGCCACCAAGGCGGCGATACATCGGCCCCAACCCGAGATTCTGCGCTGGTGGTCGGAGTTGATGGAGCTGCCGTGCTGCGCCATCGGCGGCATCACCGCGGCGAATTGCGCTCCGCTGGTCCAAGCCGGCGCCGACTTCCTGGCGGTGGTCGGAGCGGTGTGGGACCATCCGGGAGGGCCGGCGGGCGGCGTCGCCGCGCTCAACGCGGCCATTCGGGAAGCGGCGGCGTAATGGCCCGGCTCAGCGTCAATCTCAACAAGGTCGCGCTGCTGCGCAACTCCCGTCGCACCGGCGTTCCCGACCTGGCCGATTTCGCCCGCGCGGCGATCACCGCCGGCGCGCGCGGAATCACTGTCCATCCGCGACCCGACGAGCGCCACATTCGCGCCGCCGACGTGCCGATGCTCGCCAATCTGCTGGCGCCGCTGCGCGACATCGAGCTGAACGTGGAGGGCTATCCCGACGCGCGCCTGCTGGAGATCGCGCGCGCGACCCGGCCCGCCCAATGCACGCTGGTCCCGGATGCGCCCGGCGTCTTCACCTCGGAGAAGGGATGGGAGCTGGATGCGGCTGAGGCGGCGATCGCGGCGCCGGCGATCAAGGCGCTGCAAGCGATCGGCGCCCGGGTGATCCTGTTTATCGATCCCGATCCCTCGGTCGTTGCGCGGGTGCGGCACGCCGGCGCCGACGGGGTCGAAATCTACACCGGCGCTTACTCGGCGGCGTTCCGAAGCGGCAGCCACGCGGCGCTGCTCGATAGCTGCGCCGCGACCGCGGAGGCGGCGCGCGCGGCGGGGCTTGCTGTCAATGCCGGACACGATCTGAACCTGCACAACATCCCGCCGCTGATCGCGCGAATCGGCTTCCTGGCCGAAGCCTCGATCGGCCACGAACTCACGGCGGACGCGCTGATGATGGGCTTTCCCGCCGCCGTCGCGGCCTATGTGGCGGCGCTGAAGGGGCCGGGCGAATGAGAACGCACCGTTACGCGGCGCGAGTGGAATGGAATGAGATGGAACCGCACGGTCGTCATTGCGAGGAGCGAAGCGACGAAGCAATCCAGGCGGGCAACACCCTGAAGTGGGCCTGGATTGCTTCGCCTTCGGCTCGCAATGACGGGCTTCACGGTTAGAATCTGAACGCATCCCGTCTCATAGAGCAATTCCTTGCCTCGCGACCCGCTGTGGCACTGCGCTCCCCCTCTCAGCTATAGAGCGGCATGACACGAGATGAACCGCTTCCGCCGATTGAGGCGCGGGCCACGATTACGCAGTCCCCCGTCCGTGATCCATGGTTCGTCGATCAGACGCCCCCAAGGATGCCGACCCGGCGCAGTATCGAAAGATGGATAAGACCAGCGGCGAATACGGAATAGAACCGAGCGACAAGGCGAGGATGGAGGCCACCTTGGCGAAGATTGCCGAATGCACCACTGCCTGCCGAAAGTTGAGAGATAGCATCCTGGCGGCGATGGCGGCCCAGACGCGTTGATAATGGGCTTCCGCGCCGCGGTCGCTGCCCATGGTGGCGTAAAGGAGCGCGAATGAGAACGCACCGTTACGCGGCGCGCGTCGAATGGACCGGCAATCGGGGCGAGGGCACGGCGTCGTATCGCGCCTACGGGCGCGACCATCGCATCGAGGCGCCCGGCAAGCCGCCGATCGAGGGCTCCGCCGATCCCGCCTTCCGAGGCGATGCGGCGCGCTACAACCCCGAGGAGCTGCTGCTCGCCTCGCTCTCGGGCTGCCACATGCTCTGGTATCTGCATCTCTGCGCCGAGGCCGGCGTGGTGGTTGTCGGTTACGCCGATGCGGCCGAGGGCGAGATGATCGAGGAGGCGGATGGCGGCGGCCGCTTCACCTCGGTGGCGTTGCGTCCGGAGGTGACGCTCGCCGCCGGCGCCGATCGCGACAAAGCGCTGGCGTTGCACGCGGCGGCGCACGCCAAATGCTTCATCGCGCGCTCGGTGAATTTCCCGGTGACGCATCATCCGGTGGTGCGGGGATGAGCGGCGCGGGCGACGTCGGGGCAGCGATGCGTCGGCCCGGCTTGCTCCGGCCGTGCGGCCGGCCCAGGCTGGCGGCCATATCTCCGGAGCCAAGCGCATGTCCGACTCAGCTGAATACACGCCCCCCGAGGTTTGGACCTGGGACCAGCCGAGCGGCGGTCGGTTCGCGAACATCAACCGTCCGGTCGCCGGTTCCACGCATGAGAAGAAGCTGCCGGTCGGGCGGCATCCGCTGCAACTCTATTCGCAGGGCACGCCGAACGGCGTGAAGGTCACGGTGCTGCTGGAGGAGCTGCTGGCGCTCGGCCATAAGGGCGCGGAATACGATGCCTGGCTGATCCGCATCGGCGACGGCGATCAGTTCGGCAGCGGTTTCGTCGCGGTCAATCCCAACTCCAAGATCCCGGCGCTTGTCGACCGCAGCGGTCCGAAGCCCATCCGGGTGTTCGAATCGGGTGCGATCCTGCTCTATCTTGCGGAGAAGTTCGGGGCGTTCCTGCCGACCGAGGCCGAAGCGCGCGCCGAATGCCTGTCGTGGCTGTTCTGGCAGATGGGCAGCGCGCCCTATCTCGGCGGCGGGTTCGGCCACTTCTACGCCTATGCCCCGGCAAAGATGGAATACCCGATCAACCGCTTCACCATGGAGACGAAGCGGCTGCTCGATGTGCTCGACAAGCGCCTCGCGGACAACGAGTACCTGGCGGGCGACGCCTATTCGATCGCCGACATGGCCGCCTGGCCCTGGTATGGCGGCCTGGTGAAGTTCGGCCAGTATGGAGCGGCCGAGTTCCTGGCGGTGCAGGACTACAAGCACGTCAACCGCTGGGCCGATGCGATCTACGCGCGCCCGGCGGTGCAGCGCGGACGGATGGTCAATCGCACCGGCGGCGAGCCGTCGAGCCAGCTGCACGAACGCCATGACGCGAGCGACTTCATGACGAAGACCCGGGACAAACTGGCGGCGGCGGAGTAGAGCGTCATGCCATTCTATCAGCGAGGCGACGTCCGCATCCGCTATGAAGAGGCCGGCAGCGGCTTTCCGCTCCTGGTTACGCCCGGAGGCGGTCTGAACTCCAGGGTCGGCAACTGGCCGACCGCGGTCTTCAATGCGATGGAGGCCCTCAAATCCGATTTCCGCTGCATCACGATGGATCAGCGCAACGCCAATGGCGGCGAGTCCACCGGCCCGATCCCGGTCGATGACCCGTGGGGCGCATTCGCCGACGACCAACTCGGGCTGATGGACCATCTCGGCATCAGTCGGTTCTTCTACATGGGCTACTGCATCGGCGGCTGCTTCGCTCTGAAGCTGATGCAGCGCGCTCCGGATCGCGTGGTGGCGGGCGTGCTGTGCCAGACGGTCGGGCACCGGCCGGAGAACCCCGATGTCATGTACAACTCGGGGCGAGACGTCTGGGCGCCGGAACTGCTGGCGCGTCGGCCCGACCTGACGATGGCGACGGTCGAGGCCTATCTGCACAATCTCTATCGCGTGCGCCCGGACTTCCTCTACAGCGTGACACGGGAGTTCGCGCGCTCTTGTCAAACGCCGATGCTGGTCATGCCCGACGATACGCCCGCGCATCCGTTGCAAGCCTCGGTGGACGTGGCGGCGCTGGCACCGAATGCGCAATCAACCGTGTTTCCCTGGCGAGAGCCGCCGGAACTGAAGGCGAGGACGATCGAGCAGGTGCGTGCGTTTCTGCGGGCGCATCAGGTCAATTCCGGGGACACGCAGCGAGCCTCGCGGCCGGATTAACCGGCGGCGGATCGCCTCTCAGCCTGATCGCGAGAGCGAAGCCGGCCGACCCGGCGTGACGGACGCGATGAGCCATTCGCGGAACAAGGCAATGTGCGGCGCGTCGGCCGTTGCCCGGGGAACCACGACGTCAGTACCCGGCCTCCGACGGCAGAACAGTGTCGAACGGTGCGATCAGGCGGCCGGCCGCGATGTCGGCTTCGACCACGCGGCTCCAGCCGAGAGCGACGCCGAGCCCCTCGATCGCCGCCTGGATCGTCATCACGGAATCATCGAAATTGAGCCCGCGACCGCTGGCGAGCGTCGGCGGCAAGCCCACCGACGTCAGCCAGAGGCGCCAGTCCTCCGGCCAGCCGGTATTGTGCAGCAACGTATGGCGCACGAGATCCTCCGGCCGTTGCAGCGGTGTTCGGCCCTTCAGCAAGGCCGGGCTGCAAACCGGGAAGATATCGTCCGCCATCAGCCAATCCGCTCGCAGCCCGGGCCAGTCTCCGCGTCCGTAGCGAATTGCCATGTCCGCCTCGCCGCGCTCGAAGTCCACGAATCGGATGGACGTCGCGATGTGGACCGTGAGGCCGGGATGCACGTCCTGGAACCGCGCGACGCGCGTAAACAGCCACTTCGCGGCAAGCGACGGCATCGTGCTGACGGTGAGTACGCCCTCGCGATGCGTGTGTTGCAGTCGCGCCGTCGCCCGGCGCAGATCCTCAAAAGCCGTGCGCACCGCCGGCAGGTAGGCTTGCGCCTCCTGCGTCAGTTGCAAGGCTCGATTGCGCCGCACGAAGAGACGAACCCCGAGCTGTTCCTCAAGCCGGCGAATTTGATGGCTGATGGCGGTCTGGGTGACGTTCAGCTCGGCGGCGGCGCGGGTGAAGCTCAGCAAACGCGCCGCCGCCTCGAAGGCGCGCAAGCCGTTGAGCGACGGCAGCGGGGTGGTCATCGGGCTTGGTCGTATCATGACATCGAGTTCATGTCAAGCGGGACAAAGTATCGCTTGTTTCCACCGCCTTCGGTCGCAAATTTTGGGTCATGGTCTGGTCTTGCACAGGAGGTCCGCCATGGCCGGCTCGGAGCGTCGTCTGGTGACAAATTCTCGGCCATTGCCGCTCGTTATCCAGCTTGGCGCGGCGTCGCAGGATGCGATCAGGCGCCCGGCTGCCGTGTGGCGACTCTGGCGACGGCGCCTATCCGCGCGACGCGAGCTTGCCAGCTTGAGCGAGCGCGACTTGGGCGACATCGGACTGTCGCGCGCCGCCGTTGCCGATGAGATCGCCAAGCCATTTTGGCGTGGCTGATTCGGCGCCCGGCTTCAGGGGCGATCACGCACGAACCGGCGGTCAGCGCATCAGCGCGGCCGCCATCGCCTCCCGCAGCGCCGGCAGCACCTCTTCGGTGAACCACGGGTTGCGCCGCTCCCAGGCGGTGGTGCGCCAGGAGGGATGCGGCAACGCGAAATAGCGCGGCAAGTGATCGCGGTATCGGCGCACCCGATCGGCCACCGCGCCGGGCCCGAGCGCATCGCGCAGCGCGTAGCCGCCGACCAGCAAGGTGAGGCGGATCGCGGGCATCGCCGCGAGCAGGCGCGGGCGCCACAACCCGGCGCAGTTGGGCCGCGGCGGTGCGTCGCCGCCGTTCGGCAGTCGGCCGGGATAACAGAGCCCCATCGGCACGACGGCGATCAGCGACTCGTCATAGAATTGCGCGCGGTCCATCGCGAGCCAGGCGCGCAGCCGATCGCCCGAGGCGTCGTTCCACGGGATGCCGGTCTCGTGCACCTTCGTCCCCGGGGCCTGCCCGGCGATCAGGACGCGCGCGGTGGCGGAGACCCGAAACACCGGCCGCGGACCGAGCGGCAGATCGGTGCAGGCCCGGCACGCTCGGGCTTCGGCGGCGACGTGTGGAGGCCAGTTGGTCGAGCCTGCCAGTCCCTCCCCCAACCCCCTCCCGATACGCCTTGCGGAACAAGATCGCGGGAGGGGGCGCGGCCGTCATCAAGTGACGATCCCGCGGGCGCGCAGTGCGGCGAACACCTGCTCGGCCAGTTCCTCGGGCGAGGCTTCCAGCGTGCGCAGCCGGATTTCGGGCGTCAGCGGCTCCTCGTAGGGCGCGGTGACGCCGGTGAAATTGCGGATCACCCCGGCGTCGGCCTTGGCGTAGAGCCCCTTCGGATCGCGCCGGCGGCACTCGTCCACCGGCGTATCGACGAAGATTTCCACGAACTCGCCGCCCTCGACCGCCTCGCGCGCCAGCATCCGCTCGGCGCGATAGGGGGAGATGAACGAGACCAGGATGATCAGCCCCGCCTCGACGAACAACTTCGAGACCTCGGCGATGCGGCGGATGTTCTCGACGCGATCGGCTTCGCTGAAGCCGAGGTCGCGGTTGAGCCCATGGCGCACATTGTCGCCGTCCAGCGTCATCGTGTGCCGGCCCTGCGCCAGCAGCCGCTTCTCCACCAGATTGGCGATGGTGGATTTGCCGGCGCCCGAGAGGCCGGTGAACCACAGAACCGCCGGGCGCTGCGCCTTCAGCGCCGCACGCGCCGACTTGTCCACGTCCAGTTGGTGCCAATAGATCGGGCTGCGCGCCGAGGTGATCTCGGTCACCATTCCGGCGCCGACGGTGTTGCGGGTCAGCCGGTCCACCAGAATGAAGGCGCCCAGATCGCGGCTGGCGGTGTATGGCTCGCAGGCGACCGGCTGCGACAGCGACAGCGCTACGCACCCGATCTCGTTCAGGTGCAGCTCGCGCGCCGGCTTCCTCGTGCAGCGTCTCGACATCGAGGCGGCTGGCGATCTCGGTGACGGTCCCGATCACGGCCCGCGTGCCGAGCATGAGCAGATAGGCGCGGCCGCGGAACAGCGGCGTCTCGTCCATCCACACGACGCGGGCATTGATCTGCTCGGCCAGTTCGGGCGCCGGGGCAACGGCGAGCACGTCGCCGCGCGAGGCGTCGATCTCGCGGTCCAGCACCAGCGTGACCGCCTGCCCGGGCACGCGCCTCGTCCAGATCGCCCTCGGCGGTGACGATGCGCGCGATCCGCGCCTCGGTGCGCGAGAGCGCGTTGACCACCGCCTCGCCCGGCCGCATCGGGCCGCCGGTGACATTGCCGCAATAGCCGCGGAAATGCCTGGTCGGGACGGTTCACCCATTGCACCGCCAGGCGCGCCGGGCCGGTTGCCCGGCTGACCGGCTCCGCCGCTTCCAGCGCGGCGAGCAGCGCCGGGGCCGCGGTACCAACCCATGCGCGTCGCCGGCCGCCGACGACATTATCGCCGTCGCGCGCGACGATCGGGATCGCGCACACGTCTGCGGGCCGAGCCGCTCGGTCGAGGGCGTCGAACTCGCTGGTGATGCGGTCGAACACCGCGCGGTCGAAGTCGACCAGATCCATCTTGTTGACCGCCAGCACGATCCGGCCGATGCCCAGCATCGCGGCGATGGCGGCGTGGCGGCGGGTCTGCGCCAGCAGGCCCTTGCGCGCATCGACCAGCAGGATCGCGAGATCGGCGAGCGAGGCGCCGGTCACCATGTTGCGGGTGTATTGCTGATGGCCCGGCGCGTCGGCGAGGATGAAGCGCCGGCGCGGGGTCTCGAAGAAGCGGTAGGCAACGTCGATGGTCACGCCCTGCTCGCGCTCGGCCGAGAGCCCGTCCACCAGCAGCGCATAGTCGAGCCCGTTCTCCACCGTGCCGAAGCGTCGCGAGTTGTTCGCCAACACGGCCATCGTATCGTCGGGGACGGCGCCGCATTCGCACAGCAGCCGGCCGATCAGGTGGATTTGCCGTCATCGACGCTGCCGCAGGTCGAGCACGCGCAGGATCGAGTCCGGCATCAGAAGTAGCCCTCGCGCTTCTTCTTCTCCATCGACGCGTCCTGGTCGAAGTCGATCAGCCGCCCGGCGCGTTCCGAGACGCGCGTCGAGCGCATCTCGGCGACGATTTCCGCGACCGTGGCGGCGGCGGATTCCACCGCGGCGCTGAGCGGGTAGCAGCCGAGCGAGCGGAAGCGCACCAGCCGCGCCTCGGGTCGTTCACCCGATCGAAGCCGCATCCGCTCGTCATCGACGACGATCAGCGCGCCGTCGCGCGCCACCGTCGGGCGCGGCTTGGCGAAATAGAGCGGCACGACCTCGATCCCTTCGTGCAGGATGTAGGTCCATACGTCGAGCTCGGTCCAGTTCGATAATGGAAACACTCGCAACGACTGGCCGGGCGCGAGTTGGCCGTTGTAGAGGCGCCAGAGTTCCGGGCGCTGCAATTTCGGCTCCCACGCGTGCCCCGAGCGGACTGAGAAGATGCGCTCCTTGGCGCGCGAGCGCTCCTCGTCGCGCCGCGCGCCGCCGATCGCGCAATCATGGCGTCCGGCATCGAGCGCCTGCTTCAGCGCCTCGGTCTTCATCACCCGGTTGTAGGTTATGCTGTCGTGATCGAACGGATTGATGTTGCGGGCGACGCCCTCGGGATTGGTGTGCACGCGCAGCTCCAGCCCGAGCCGGGCGGCGGTGGCGTCCCGGAACGCGATCATGTCGCGGAACTTCCAGGTGGTGTCGATATGCAGCAGCGGAAACGGCGGTCGCGCCGGGTAGAAGGCCTTCAGCGCCAGGTGCAGCAGCACCGAGGAGTCCTTGCCGATCGAGTACAGCATCACCGGGCGTTCGGATTGCGCGACGGCTTCCCGGAGGATGTGGATGCCTTCGGCTTCCAGCGAGGTCGAGATGCGCCGGACGGAGGGGGCGAGGCATGGCTAAGTCCGAATGGTGGCTCGCCCTTAACGGAACAGGACCAGCGGCGCAACGGCATTGAAGTCGGGTAACGCTGCCGGCGCCAAACCATGCTACGGCAGCGGGGCAGCAGGAGAAGGCGGCCATGCACCATGTCGGCGCCCGCGACGCCCGCGGCCTGGCGCTCAGCACCGACGGCGTCGGCGCGGCGGCCTTCGACCGGCTGCTCGCGTCCTGGCTCGCCAACCGCGCCGACGTGGCCGAACGGCTCAAGGAGATGCTGGCCGCAGACCCGTGCTTCGGGCTGGCGCATTGCCTGCGCGGCTATCTGGCAATGCAGGGCTTCGCGCGGGCCAATCTGCCGATCGCCGTCGAAGCGGCGGCGATCGGCGCGCCGCTACTCCGAGGCGGCGACGGCGCGCGAGCAGGCGCATGTCGGGGCGCTGGAGGCGTGGATCGCCGGCCATCCCGGACCGCGCCGCTTCGATCTGGGAGCACATTCTGGCCGAGCATCCGCGCGACATCCTGGCCTTCCGGCTCGCGCACTTCCTGCATTTCTGGCGCGGCCGCCCCGACCTCATGCTCGCCTCCGTGCTCGCGGTGCAACCCCATTGGGGCGAGGATCTGCCCGGCTTCGCCTCCGTGCTCGCCTGCCGCTGCTTCGCGTTGGAGGAGTGCGGTCGTTATGCGGAGGCCGAGATTGCCGGGCGCGCCGCGATCGAGCCACGACCAGGCCGACCTCTGGGCGGCGCATGGCGTCGCGCATGTGATGGAGATGCAGGGGCGCCGGGAGGAGGGGATCGAGTGGATCGATGGCCTGTGCGCCAACTGGGAGAGCGCCAACAATCTCCGTCATCATCTGTTCTGGCATCAGGCGATGTTTCACCTGGAGCGCGGCGACACCGCGCGCGTGCTGCAACTCTACGACGGTGCGATTCGCGACCTCGCGGCGCCGCTGACGCGGGCCATCCCCGATCTTTATATCGACGTGCAGAACGCAGCCTCGATGCTGTTTCGCCTCGAACGGCTGGGGGTCGATGTCGGCGAGCGGTGGGCGGAGTTGGCGGACAAGGCGCAATCGCGTATCGGCGACTGTCTGTCGGCCTTCACGCTGCCGCACTGGATGATGGCGCTGTGCGCGACCGGCCGCTTCGAGGTCGCCGAGCGGATGCTGGATGCGGCGCGCGAGGCGGGCGAGGGTGTCGGCGAA
Organism: uncultured Pseudomonadota bacterium; assembly: GCA_963762525.1. Taxonomy (GTDB): domain Bacteria; phylum Pseudomonadota; class Alphaproteobacteria; order Acetobacterales; family Acetobacteraceae; genus DATFDN01. The sequence continues at coordinate 229,603 of CAVXKT010000002.1, read as the reverse complement.
ACGGCGGCGATTGTCGGCTCGCTACGCGGTGCCGGTGAGCGCCGCCGTGCTCGCCAATGCGCGCGGCGCGCCATCGAGAGGCGGTGGCGCTGATGCGTCCGGCGCTTGACGGGATGTCGCGGATGGGTGGAAGCCACGCGCAGCAGGACGTGTTGGAACAGCTGTATTTGGATGCATCGCTGAAAGCGGGGCTGGCGGGCGATGTTCGGATGATCTTGCAGCGCGTCGCGGCAAGCCGGCCGGTGCTTCCCGCGGATCGAATCGGCTACGCTGCGGCGACGGCGCGGCATTGACGGCGGGGCACGCGATGGTAGTCATGGAAACAGCTTGCTCGAACGCAACCTTCTGAGTGTAAATTCCAATAATGTGGACGTTGGCGGCGTTGACCTCCGGCCTGCGAATATCTGTGGTCCCGCTCGCCGGGTTTCGGCGGTGGCGACCGGCGGATTGCTCGCGGGCGGATTGGTTCGCGCTCGACGGGAGGCGCGGATCGATGCCGAGACGCGCGGCTTCGATGCGCGTGCCGCCACCGGCTCGCCGCCTCTGCCAAGGCGGTGAGATCGATCTCGCGGCGGAGCTGCGCACCGTCATGCACGAGCACGAGCCGCTGGCGACGGTATGGCAGGCGCGGCTGGAGATCGCCGCCGAGCCCGACTTGATCGTGCGCGCCGACAGCGGCGTTCTGCGCCGGGTGGTGGCCGAGGCGCTGGCGAATGCCATCGGCCACGCTGCCGGCGGCCGGGTTCTGGTTGCCGCGGGCCGCCATGGCGGGCGCGTGCAGGTCTCGATCCTCGACGACGGCCCGACGATCGAGCGCGAGGAGCAGGAGGCCAACCTGCGCGACGCGGCGCAACTGGTGGCGTTGCAGGGCGGCACGCTCGACGTCGATGTGCGCAAGGGCGCCGGCACGAAGGTCGTGATCCGCCTTCCCGAGCCGGCAGCGCCGCGCGCCGAGGCGGATGCGCCGGCGGCGCGCCCGATCCCGTCGCCGGCGACGAAAGCACCGGCGGCCGCGGTTCGCGAAAGCCGTACGCCGCTGTCGGTCGCGGGAGAAGTCGGAAACACCGGCGACGCGTTGCGCTGAACCCCTCGCCTTCGCCGCGCTCGCATTGACGGAAAAAAGTTCAGCGCAAAGGATTCTGCTATCACCCCTCCATCCGCACGCCGGGATGGAAATGCGCGTAAATCCGCCGTGCGGTCTCGCGGGAAATGCCGGGCGCCGCCTCCAGGTCGGGAAGCCCCGCCTGCTTCACCCCGCGCGCCGAGCCGAAGTGGTTGAGCAGCGCTCGTTTGCGGGCGGCGCCGATACCGGAAATCTCGTCGAGCTCGCTCCGCACCAGCGCGCGAGAGCGGCCGGCACGATGGGTGGTGATGGCGAAGCGGTGCGCCTCATCGCGCAACCGCTGAAGATAATAGAGCACCGGATCGCGCGGCGGCAGCTGCATCGGCGGGGCGCCGTCGATGTGAAACCACTCGCGTCCCGCGTCGCGGTCGGGGCCCTTGGCGATCGCCACCAGCTTGACATCGGTCACGCCGAGATCGGCGAGGACCGCACGCGCCACCGATAGCTGACCGGCGCCGCCGTCGATCAGCACCAGGTCGGGGCGGTCGCCCTCGCCCGCCCCCTCGGTTTCGGCCTTCACCAACCGGCCGAAGCGGCGCTCGAGCACCTCCCGCATCATGGCGAAATCGTCGCCCGGCGCCGCCGGGCCGCGAATGATGAATTTGCGATAGGCCGACTTGAGGAAGCCTTCGGGGCCGGCCACGATCATCACGCCGTACGGGTTGGTGCCCATGATGTGACTGTTGTCGTAGACCTCGATCCGTTCCGGCGAGGCCGGCAAATCGAACACCCGGGCCACGGCTTCCAGCAGCTTCGCCTGTCCCGCCGACTCCGCCAGTCGCCGCTCCAGCGCCTCGCGGGCATTGATCTCCGCATGCGCGACCACGGCGCGCTTCTCGCCGCGTTGCGGGACCGCGATCTCCACCCGCCGCCCCGCCTTCAGGCTCAGCGCCTCGGCCACCAGCGGCTGTTCCGGCAGCGGATGGCTGGTCAGCACCAGGGGCGGCGGCGGCTTGTCGTCATAGAACTGGGCGATGAAGGCCGACAGCACCTCGGCCGGCTCCTCATGGCGCGCATGGATGGGAAAGAACGGTCGATTGCCGTTATTGCGGCCGCCACGGACGAAGAACACCTGCACGCAGGTCTGGCCGGCAATCTGCCACGCCGCGATCACGTCGGCGTCCTGCAAGCTCGCCGGGTTCACCACGTCGCTGCCCTGCACGAAGGTGAGGCCGCGGATGCGGTCGCGCACCGCCGCCGCGCGCTCGAATTCGAGCGCGGTCGCGGCCTGCTCCATCTCGGTGGCCAACTCCTGCTGCACGCTCGCCGACTTGCCGGCGAGGAACGCCTTCGCCTGGCGCGACCAGCCGGCCGTAATCCGCCTCCGTGATCCGCCCGACGCAGGGCGCCGAGCAGCGACGGATCTGATACAGCAAACACGGCCGGCCGCGGTTGGCGAACACGGTGTCCTGGCACGAGCGAAGCAGGAACACGCGCTGCATGGCGGTTACCGTCTGGTTCACCGCCCAGGCGGAGGCGAACGGGCCCCAATAGCTGCCCTTGCGAAGCTGCGCGCCGCGATGCTTGGCGATCTGCGGGAACGGGTGATCGGCGGTCAGCATCAGCCACGGATAGGACTTGTCGTCGCGCAGCACGATGTTGAAGCGCGGCTTTAAACGCTTGATGAGATTGGCTTCAAGCAGCAGCGCCTCGGCCTCGGTGTGGGTGGTGACGATTTCCACGCAAACCGTCTCCGTCACCATTCGCCGCAGCCGCTCGGGCAATTGCCCGACCCGCGTATAGGCGATAACGCGGCGCTTGAGATTGCGCGCCTTGCCGACGTAGAGTGCGTCGCCTCGTCGCATCCAGCATCCGGTAGACTCCGGGATCGCTCGGCATGGTTGTCAGCGCGGCTTCGATCACAGCGGCGCCGGACGAAGGGGTGGTTGTCACTCATCGCGCTGCTCGCCGCGTTGCGGCGGAGAAGTTCTCCACCAACGGTGTGGATAACTCTGTGGCCGAATCGCCTCTCAACCCCGCGAGCCGGCCCGGCGCTTGGGCTTCAGCACCTTGCGTTCTTTTTAGGCAGATTGCTAACCTACTGATAAAGCAAGTCATTCCTTCACGGCTCTGTCACGCAATTAAAACACTTGGCGATCCCCGAGGCGCCGCTTTCGCCCTCCCCGCCGGGTGGACAACTGAGGATCATCTACTCCTCCGGCGGCGGCGCCGATCGGCCCGACGCCCATTGCAGATGCTGGCCGCCGTCGAGCGCCAGCATCTGCCCGGTCATCGCGGGAAAGCCGAGAATCGCGACCACGGCGCGCGCAATCTCCTCGGGCAGACGTGCCGTGTTGCAGCGGCACCGAGGCGCATTGACGGGCGAATTGCGCTTCGGTCTGGCGGCGGCTCGGCAGCGCCGGGCCGGGGCCGATGCCGTTGACCCGGATGCGCGGCGCCAACGCCAGCGCCATGGCTTGCGTGAGCGCCCACAATCCGGCCTTGGCGACGGTATAGGAGACGAAATGCGGCGTGATCGACCACACCCGCTGATCCAGCAGATTAACCATCGCGCCTTCGGCCGAGAGCGGGCAGGCTGCGCGCGAATTGCTGCATGAGCACGAAGGGCGCGCGGAGATTGGTCTCCAGGCTGCGGTCCCAGGACGAGCGGCTGACGCTGCTCCACTCGTCGCGTTCGAAAGCGCTGGCGTTATTGACCAGCACCCCGATCACCCCCAGCGCGTCGCGGGCTGCGGGCAACAGCGCCGCCGTCTCCGCCTCGGCGCGGAGATCGGCGCAGAGCACCGCAGCCCGACGGCCGCGCGCGCGAATGGTCGCGGCCGTCGCCTCGGCGGCCGTCGACGCTGGTATGGCAATGCACGCCGACATCGAAGCCCTGCTCGGCCAATGCCAGCGCAATCGCGCGCCCGATCCGTTGCGCGGCGCCGGTCACCACCGCCACGCGTGGAATCGAAGCCGGAATGAGGTGAAGATCCCGCGCCATGATGCGCGGGATGTCGCACTCCGCGCGGCGGTCCGCAACGCCCGATCGGGGCGCTGCGGACCGCGCGGGGGCGATCAGCCGCGGCGGCGGCGGATCAGGCCGAGCGCGGCGGCGCCCAGTCCGAGCAGTGCGAGCGAAGCCGGCTCCGGCGTCGCCACCAGCTGGGTGGTGTTGGCGAACTGCCAGTTCAGGATGTCCTCGTTCTCAAAGCCGGCGCCGGTCGAGCCGGTGAAGCCGACAAAGGCCGTGCTGGAGCCGAGGACGGACGCGATGTCGAGGGGCAGGGCGGAGTAGATCGTCTGCACCGGGTTCGCCTCGTCCTGCGCGGTGAGCGTCAGGTTGCTGCCGTCATAGCCGATCCGCACCGACCATTTGTCGCCGTTCGACATGCACCCGAGCCCGGTGTTGCCGGCGGAAAAATCGCAGGTCTGCACGCCGTAGGGGAATACACGGCGTTGCTGTCGTTCAGAATACCGTTGGTGTCGATGGCGATGTGATTGCTGCTCTCGGCGTCCGAGAAGCCATTGTTGTAGGTGTCGAACTCCACCGCCACGCTGTTCGGAACGCCGCTCTGATAGCCGAGGCCGCCGCCGGGGCCGCCGAGGCCGTTCGGGCTGGCCGCCAGCACGAAAGTGATGCCGTCGGCCGGATCGATGCCGCCGGTGTTGGTGAAGCGGAACTGAAACGCCGTGCTGAAGGTGTCGCCGGCGCCGAGCGCGACCGGCGTGGTGCTGTAGGCAGCGCCGGCTTGTCCTTGAGTGCCCGGAACGATCCGCAACACGGTGCCGTCGCCGGTGGTCGTGGTTGTCGTGCTGCCGACCGTGGTGAGGCCTGAAGGTACTGGAAAAATCCGGATAATTCACCAACACGCCGGCGCGCGCCGGGGCGGCTGCCGAGACCCGCAGCGCCGGCGAGCAAGGTGAGCGCCAGAAGACGGGAGGGACGCATGATCCAGCCTTTTGCTGTTTCGGACGGCCGAAACATGGCAGAAGGATTGCGGGTTTGTCATTAAGAAAAATGCGGCATCGCATTTATTTTAGCTGCGGCGTCGTCGCGGCGGCCCGCGGCGGCGCTTCGCCGGATCGTAACCGCCGCCTCCCGGGCCGAACGGCTCGGGAGTTCGGTCCCGACGCGGACGCAAGCCCGCGGAAGCCGCCGGCGGCGGGGCCAGGCCGAGATCGAGTGCCTCCAGCCGGCGAATCTCGTCGCGCAGCCGCGCCGCCTGCTCGAACTCCAGATCGGCGGCGGCGGCGCGCATCCGCTTCTCCAGCTCGGCGATCGAGGCCTTCAGGTCCTTGCCGACCAGTTCCGCCGGACCGGCCTCGGCCACCGGCGCGACGGTCACGTAGTCCTGCTCATAGACCGTCTCCAGCACCTTCGCGATCTGCTTGCGCACCGATTGCGGGGTGATGCCGTGCGCCTCGTTCCAGGCCTGCTGACGGGCGCGGCGGCGATCGGTCTCCCCGATCGCCCGGCGCAAACTGTCGGTCATGGTGTCGGCGTAGAGAATCACCCGTCCGTCGATATTGCGGGCGGCGCGGCCGATGGTCTGGATCAGGCTGGTCGTGGAGCGAAGGAAGCCCTCCTTGTCGGCGTCGAGAATGGCGACCAGCATGCATTCGGGGATGTCGAGCCCCTCGCGCAGCAGGTTGATGCCGACCAGGACGTCGATCACGCCGAGGCGGAGGTCGCGAATGATCTCGATCCGCTCCAGCGTGTCGATGTCGGAGTGCAGGTAACGCACCTTGATCCCGTGCTCGGTCAGGTACTCGGTCAGGTCCTCGGCCATGCGCTTGGTGAGTGTCGTCACCAGCACGCGCCCGCCGCGCGCCGCCGTGGCGCGGCATTCGGCGAGCAGATCGTCCACCTGCCGCTCGACCGGGCGCACCTCGGTCGGCGGATCGACGAGCCCGGTCGGGCGGATCACCTGTTCGGCGAACGCCCCGCCCGTGCGGTCCATCTCCCACGGCCCGGGGGTTGCCGAGACGAACATGGTCTGCGGCCGGTAGGTCTCCCACTCCTCGAATTTCAGCGGCCGGTTATCGACGCAGGAGGGGAGCCGGAAGCCGAACTCGGCCAGCACGGATTTGCGGTTGAAGTCGCCGCGATACATGCCGCCGATCTGCGGCACGGTGACGTGGCTCTCGTCGACGATCAGCAGCGCATCCTCGGGGATGTACTCGAACAATGTCGGCGGCGGCTCGCCCGGCTTGCGGCCGGTGAGATAGCGCGAGTAGTTCTCGATGCCCTTGCAGCTGCCGGTGGTCTCCATCATCTCGAGGTCGAAGGTCGTGCGCTGCTGCAACCGCTCCACTTCCAGCAGCTTGCCTTGTTCGGTCAGCTCGTCGAGGCGGAGCTTCAGCTCGCGCTTGATCTCGCGCATCGCCTGATTGAGCGTCGGCCGCGGCGTGATGTAGTGGCTGTTGGCGTAGACCGTGGCATCGTGCAGTTCGGTGGTGATCTCCCCGGTCAGCGGATCGAACTCGCGGATCGTTTCGATTTCGTCGCCGAACAAGGAGATCCGCCAGGCGCGGTCCTCCAGATGGCTCGGCCAAATATCGGCGCTGTCGCCGCGCAGCCGGAAGGCGCCGCGCTGGAACCCGGCATCGTTGCGGCGGTATTGCAATTCCACCAGCGCCTTGGCGAGCGCGTCGCGGTCGATGCGTCCGCCGCGCTCGAGCTTGACCACCATGCGCTGATAGCTCTCGACGCTGCCGATGCCGTAGATGCAGGAGACCGAGGCGACGATGATGACGTCGTTGCGCTCCAGCAGCGCGCGCGTGGCGGCGTGGCGCATGCGGTCGATCTGCTCGTTGATCTGCGCGTCCTTCTCGATATAGGTGTCGCTGCGGGGAACATAGGCCTCGGGCTGGTAATAGTCGTAGTAGCTGACGAAGTATTCCACCGCATTGTCGGGAAAGAACCCCTTCATCTCACCGTAGAGCTGCGCGGCGAGCGTCTTGTTCGGCGCGAGAATCAGCGTCGGCTTCTGCACCGCCTCGATCAGCTTGGCCATGGTGAAGGTCTTGCCCGAGCCGGTGACGCCGAGCAGCACCTGATCGCGCTCGCCGCGCGCGACGCCGCCGACCAGCTCGGCGATGGCGGCGGGCTGGTCGCCGGAAGGGGCGTAATCGGAAACCACCCGCAGCGCGTTCGTGCGCGGCCGGGCCGGCAGCTTCTCGGGAATGAACAACACCGGCGCGGGCGACCGGATCAGCGTCTGCGACATCGCCCAGAAATGGCGTGGCCACGGGCCGGAGTCGAGGGTTGCCACCCGTCGCGGGTCCGGATGAGGAGACCGTTGACTTCCGACTAGCCGCCCCTATAGTCCCTCCGCCCCCGACGACCCGGCCAGGGACCGTCGGCGATTCCGCTTGCGGAGCTGCTTGGCCGGGCCGGGCGCATCATCAGCAGGAGCAGCGGCGTGGCGCGTATTGCCGGCGTGAACATACCGACGAACAAGCGGGTCGCGATCGGCCTGCGCTATATCTACGGCATCGGCCCGACCAAGGCCGCCCAGATCTGCACCCGGCTCTCGATCCCCGACGAGCGGCGGGTGAACCAGCTCTCCGATGAGGAGGTCCTGCGCATCCGCGAACTCGTCGATCGCGAGTTCCGCGTCGAGGGCGACCTTCGGCGCGAGGTGGCGATGAACATCAAGCGGCTGATGGATCTCGGCTGCTATCGCGGCCTGCGGCATCGGCGCGGCTTGCCGGTGCATGGCCAGCGCACCCACACCAATGCCCGCACGCGCAAGGGGAAGGCGGTGGCGATCGCCGGCAAGAAGAAGGTCACGAAGTAGCCGTCCCCGTCGGCGCTGCGCCGGGCCAGCCGCTTGATTTCAGGAGCAGGAACACGACATGGCGAGACCAGCCACGGCGGCGCGACCGCGCCGCAAGGAGCGGAAGAATATCATCGCCGGAGTCGCCCATGTGGCGGCGACGTTCAACAACACCGTCATCACGATCACCGACGCCCAGGGCAACGCGATCGCGTGGTCGTCGTCCGGCAGCCAAGGCTTCAAGGGGAGCCGCAAGTCCACGCCGTATGCGGCGCAGGTGGCGGCCGAGGACGCCGGCCGCAAGGCCCGCGATCACGGCATGGAGACGCTGGAGATCGAAGTCAGCGGCCCGGGCTCGGGGCGCGAAAGCGCGTTGCGGGCCCTGCAGACCGTGGGCTTCGCCATTACCGCCATCCGCGACATGACGCCGATCCCGCACAACGGCTGCCGGCCGCGCAAGCGGACGGAGCGGCCTGCCGGGGCGGAAGAGCCGACAGAGTGCGGCCGAGGCCGGAGGCGGGACGAGAGGATAGGGGAGCATGAGGCAAAGCGCTGTCATCCAGAAGAACTGGCAAAGTCTGATCAAACCGGAAAAGCTTGAGGTCGAGCCGGGCGCCGACCCGGCCCGCGTCGCGACCGTGGTCGCGGAGCCGTTGGAGCGCGGCTTCGGGATGACCCTCGGCAACGCGATCCGGCGCATCCTGCTGTCGTCACTGCAAGGCGCGGCCGTTACCGCGGTGCAGATCGACGGCGTGTTGCACGAATTCAGCTCGATCCCCGGCGTGCGCGAGGACGTCACCGATATCGTCCTGAACGTCAAGCAACTGGCGCTTCGGATGCACGGCGAGGGGCCGAAGCGGATGACGCTGACGGCGACCGGGCCGGGCGAGGTGCGCGCGGCACAGATCCAGGCCGGGCATGATATCGATATCATGAATCCCGGAACTCGTGCTGTGCACGCTCGACGACGGCGTGAAGCTCGGCATGGAGTTCACCGTCAATCTCGGCAAGGGCTATGTCGCCGCCGCCGCCAACCGACCCGAGGACGCGCCGATCGGCCTGATTCCGGTCGATTCCGATCTACTCGCCGGTGCGCCGCGTCTCCTACAAGGTGGAGCCGACCCGGGTCGGGCAGGTGACCGACTACGACAAGCTGCTGCTGACGATCGAAACGAACGGTGCGGTGACGCCGGAGGATTCGGTGGCGTTGGCGGCGCGCATCCTGCAAGACCAGCTCCAGTTGTTCATCAACTTCGAGGAGCCGCAGCAGATCCGCGCCGAGGAGCCGCAGGACGACCTGCCGTTCAACCGCAATCTGCTGCGCAAGGTCGATGAACTGGAGCTTTCGGTGCGCAGCGCCAACTGCCTGAAGAACGACAACATCGTCTATATCGGCGATCTGGTGCAGAAATCCGAACAAGAGATGCTGCGCACGCCGAACTTCGGGCGCAAGTCGCTGAACGAGATCAAGGAGGTGCTGACCTCCATGGGGCTGTCGCTCGGCATGAGCGTGCCGGGCTGGCCGCCGGAGAACATCGAGGATTTGGCCAAGCGGCTGGAAGAGCCGTTCTGAGCCGTAGGGCGGAAAATCGAAGCGCATTCCGCCGCATTTGCATGGCGCTCCGAACGGCGGGATTCGCTGCGCTTCTCCCGCCCTACGCCCGCCGAGAGGATTGGATAAGGAAGTCGAACCATGCGTCACGGGGTGGCCGGCCGGAAGCTCGGCGTCACGTCCTCTCACCGGCAGGCCATGTTCCGCAACATGGCATGCGCACTGTTCAAGCATGAGCAGATCACCACCACGCTGCCGAAGGCCAAGGAGCTGCGCCCGGTCGCCGAGAAGCTGATCACGCTCGGCAAGCGGGGCGGGCTGCACACGCGCCGGCTGCTCTACGCCCGGCTGCGCGACGATCGCATCGTCAGCAAGCTGCTCGGCCCGCTGGCCGAGCGTTACAGCGGCCGACCCGGCGGCTACATCAGGGTACTCGAAGGCGGGCGTTCGTTACGGCGACGCGGCGACGATGGCGGTGATCGAGCTGGTGGACCGCGACAAGGCGGCCAAGGGGCTCGACAGCGGGCCGAAGCCGGACGCCGAAGAGGAGCCGATGGCGGCCGGGTAAGCGGCCCGCTGGCGCAGCAGGGGACTGCTCGGATGGCACCCTTCCTCGCGCTGCTCGCGTTTCTGCGCAAGCCGGCGTCGCGGCCGAGCAGGTGCGCATCCCCGAGCCGGACGGCACGGTGCTGGATGCGGCGCTGGTCCGGCCGGCCGGGCCGGCGCGCGGCGGCATCGTCGCCCTGCATGGGTGCGGCGGCCCGTTTCCCTCGCGCGACGGGTCGTGGGCGGTGGCGCTGGCCGAGCAGGGACATGTCGTGCTGCTGCCCGACAGCTTCGGCTCGCGCGGGCTGGGCTCGCAGTGCCGGGATCAAGGAGCGCGCCGTGCGCGTGGTCCCGCAACGGCGCGACGATGCCATTGCCGCCGCCGAATGGCTGGCGGCGCAGCCCGGCACGCCGCCGGGTGGAGTGATGCTGATGGGCTGGTCGAACGGCGGCAGCACGACGCTATGGACGGCCGACGGCGCGCACCCGCCGCCGCCGGGCTGTTCCGGCGCTTCGTCGCCTTCTATCCCGGGCTGCACCTCGGAAACCCGCTCCGCGTCCTGGCGTCCGGACGGGCCGATCCTGATCCTGGTCGGCGCCAATGACGACTGGACGCCGGCCGCGCCCTGCCGGACGCTGGCGGCGCGCTTTCCCGACCGCATCAAGCTCGTCGTCTACCCTGACGCCTGGCACGATTTCGACGCGCCGGACCGGCCGGTGCGCGCGCGCAGCGGCCTCGCCACCCCACCCGGCGGCACCGGCATCGCGCATGCCGGCACCAATGAGGCGGCGCGCGCCGATGCGCTGCAGCGCGTGCCGGCCTTCATCGCCGGTCGCTGAACCATCGCCCTTCTCCTCCGGTCGAGAAGTGCCAGCGTGCTGCAACGCGACGGCAGATGGATCACCCAGCACGCCCCGCGCAGCCGCTTCTTCGACGCCGCGCTCGGCGAACTCGACCCCGAGATCGCCGCCGCGATCGGCGACGAGTTGCGGCGCCAGCAGGACGGCATCGAGCTGATCGCCAGCGAGAACATCGTCTCGCGCGCCGTGCTGGAGGCGCAGGGCAGCGTGCTCACCAACAAATACGCCGAGGGCTATCCGGGCCGGCGCTATTACGGCGGCTGCGGGTTCGTCGATGTGGCGGAGCGGCTGGCGATCGAGCGCGCCAAGGCGCTGTTCGGCTGCGAGTTCGCCAACGTGCAGCCGCATTCGGGCGCGCAGGCGAACCAGGCGGTGTTCCTGGCGCTGCTGAAGCCGGGCGACACGTTCCTGGGCATGAGCCTCGATGCCGGCGGGCACCTCACCCACGGCGCGGCGGCCAATCTGTCCGGCAAATGGTTCCGCCCGTCCATTACGGCGTGCGGCGCGAGGACGGGCTGCTCGACTACGAGGAGCTGGAGCGGGTGGCGCGCGCCGAGCGGCCGAAGCTCATCATCGCCGGCGGCTCGGCCTATGCGCGCATCATCGACTTCGCCCGCATCCGGCGAGCGGCCGACGAGGTGGGCGCGTTGTTCATGGTGGACATGGCGCATTTCGCCGGGCTGGTCGCCGCCGGGCTGTATCCCAGCCCGCTGCCGCACGCGCACGTGGTCACCACCACCACGCACAAGACCCTGCGCGGCCCGCGCGGCGGCATGATCCTGACCAACGACGCCGAGATCGGCAAGAAGATCAACAGCGCGGTCTTCCCCGGCCTGCAGGGCGGGCCGCTGATGCACGTGATCGCCGCCAAGGCGGTGGCCTTCGGCGAGGCGCTGCGCCCGGAGTTCCGCGCCTATCAGCAGGCGGTCGCCGAGAACGCGCGGGCGCTGGCCGCGACCCTGATCGAGCGCGGGCTTCGCGATCGTCGGCGGCGGCACCGACAGCCACCTCATGCTGGTCGATCTGCGGCCCAAGCGCGTCACCGGCAAGGCCGCCGAGGCGAGCCTGGAGCGGGCGCGCGATCACCGCCAACAAGAACGCCATCCCGAACGACCCGGAAAAGCCCGCCGTCACCTCGGGCATCCGGCTCGGCTCGCCGGCCGCCACCACGCGCGGCTTCGGCGCTCGCCGAGTTCCGCGAGGTCGGGCGCATGATCGCCGCGGTGATCGACGGCCTGGCGCGCTCCAACGACGGCGCCAACGATGCCGCCGAGCAGGCCGTCGCCGCCCGCGTGCGAGCGCTTGTGCGCGCGCTTTCCCATCTATCCGGGGCGCTGATGCATTGCCCGTTCTGCGGCAACGACGATACGCAGGTGAAGGACAGCCGCCCCTCCGAGGACGGCGCGGCGATCCGCCGCCGGCGCTTCTGCCCCGGCTGCGGCCAGCGCTTCACCACCGTCGAGCGGGTGCAGCTGCGCGAGCTGACGGTGGTGAAATCGGACGGACGGCGGGTGCCGTTCGATCGCGACAAGCTGGCCCGCTCGATCCGGGTCGCGCTGCGCAAGCGCCCGGTCGAGGACGAGCGCATCGAGCGGATCGTCAATGGCATCGTGCGCCAGCTGGAGGCCTCGGGCGAGGCCGAGGTGCCGAGCAAGCAGCTCGGCGAGCTGGTGATGGAGACGCTGAAGGAGGTGGACGCCGTCGCCTATGTCCGCTTCGCCAGCGTCTATCGCAATTTCCGCGAGGCCAAGGATTTCGAGGCCTTCGTCGGCGCGCTGGACGAGGCGACGTAGGCCGGCGGATGCCCGAACTCGCCGACGACATCGCCCACATGCGCGCAGCGCTGGCGCTGGCGGGGCGGGGCGCTCGGCGTGGTCTGGCCCAATCCCTCGGTCGGCTGCGTGATCGTGCGCGACGGGCGGGTGGTCGGGCGCGGCCGTACCGCGCCGGGCGGACGGCCGCATGCCGAGACGGTGGCGCTGGCGCGCGCCGGGGCGGCGGCGCGGGGCGCGTCGCGCATATGTGACCCTGGAGCCATGCTGCCATCAGGGGCCGCACGCCACCCTGCACCGAAGCGCTGATCGCGGCCGGCATCGCGCGCGTGGTGGTCGGCGCGCCCGATCCCGATCCGCGGGTGAACGGGCAGGGGATCGCCGCCTTGCGGGCGGCGGGCATCGCCGTGACGGAGGGCGTGCTGGCCGAGGCGGCGAGGGCGGCCATCGCCGGATTTGCGATGCGGGTGCGCGAGGGCCGGCCGCTGGTGACGCTGAAGCTCGCCTCGACGCTGGACGGGCGGATCGCCACGCGCGCCGGCGAAAGCCGCTGGATCACCGGCGCGGCCGCCCGACGCGCCGCCCACGCGCTGCGCGGGCGCCATGACGCGATGATGGTGGGCGTGGGCACGGTGCTGGCCGACGACCCCGACCTGACCTGCCGGCTGGCCGGGGCGCGCACGCGACCGCTGGTGCGGGTGGTGGCGGATTCGCACCTGCGCACGCCGCCTCGCTGCGCGACTGGTGGCGACGGCGCACGAGGCGCCGGTCTGGCTGCTGACGGTGCCGACGCCGAGCGGCCGGCGCGACGCGCTGGAGGCGCAAGGTGCGCGGTATGCTGGTGACGTCCCCCTCCCCTTGCGGGAGGGGGTCAGGGGGAGGGGCCGCCCGACGTCGCCCGTGACCCCTCCCCGACCCCCTCCCGCAAGGGGAGGGGGAGCTCTGTCGCTCGACATCCGTGCCGCGCTGACTGCGCTCGGCGCCGAGGGCCTCACCTCGGTGCTGGTCGAAGGCGGCGCGGCGCTCGCCGCCAGCCTGCTGCGCGCCGCCCTGGTGGACCGCATCGCCTGGTTTCACGCCCCCGCCGTCATGGGCGGCGGATGGACTGGCGGCGGTGCGGCGCTTGCGGCCTCGACCGGCTTGCCGATCTGCCCCGCTTCCGCCGTCGCTCGGCGATGCCGCTCGGGGATGACATGCTGACCATGTTCGAGAGGGCCGCTGAATGTTCACCGGCATCGTCACCGCGCTCGGAACGGTGCGCGCCATCACCCCGCTCGGGCGGCGGGCGCGACATGCGGATGGTCATCGCCGCGCCCCCCTTCATCCGGGTCCGACACCGCCGCGATTCGCGCGCGGCGCCTCCATCGCCTGCTCGGGCTGCTGCCTGACCGCGGTGGAACTGGGCGCCGACTGGTTCGCCGCCGATGCCTCGGCCGAGACGCTGGAGCACACCACGCTCGGCACCTGGCAGACGGGAATGCGCGTCAATCTGGAGCGCAGCCTGCGCGCTGGGCGACGAGCTTGGCGGGCACCTCGTCTCCGGGCACGTGGACGGAGTGGGCCAGGCGGTCTCGGCCACCCCGGAGAACGGCTCGATGCGCTGGCGTTTTCGGCATGCCGCGCGCGCTGGCGCGGTTCATCGCGGTCAAGGGCAGCGTCACCGTGGACGGGGTGTCATTGACGGTGAACGAGGTCGACGGCGAGACTTTCGGCGTGAACATCATCCCGCATACCGCGTCGGTGACGCGCTTCGCCAGCTCGCCCCGGGCGAGGCGGTGAACATCGAGATCGACATGCTGGCGCGCTACGTCGCGCGGCTGGCGGAGTTCCGCTGATGGACGACTTAAGACGGTGCACCTGTCGCACTATCTGGCCAGCGCCGAGGAGCTGATCGAGGAGGCGCGCAACGGGCGCATGTTCATCCTGGTCGATGACGAGGACCGGGAGAACGAGGGCGACCTGGTGATCCCGGCGCAGTTCGCGACGCCGGACGCGGTGAACTTCATGGTCCGCCATGCGCGCGGCCTGGTCTGCCTGGCGCTCACCCGCCAGCGCGTGGAGCAGCTCGGCCTCGGCGCTGATGAGCGCCACAACGGCACCCGGCATCAGACCGCGTTCACCGTCTCGATCGAGGCGCGCGAGGGCGTGACGACCGGCATCTCGGCCGCATGACCGCGCCCACACCATCGCGGTCGCGATCAACCCGGAATGCGGGCGCGACGACATCGTGACGCCCGGCCACATCTTCCCGCTGGTGGCGCGCGAGGGCGGCACGCTGGTCCGCGCCGGGCACACCGAGGCCTCGGTCGACATCGCCCGCATGGCGGGGCTCTACCCCGGCCGGCGGTGATCTGCGAGATCATGAACGACGACGGCACGATGGCGCGCCTGCCCGACCTGGTCGCCTTCGCGCAGCGCCATAACCTCAAGCTCGGCACCATCGCCGACCTGATCGCGCATCGCCGCCGCACCGAGCGGCTGGTCCGCCGCGTCACGGAGGGCGACTTCGATCACGTTGCCGGCGGCGAGTGGCGGCGGTCGTGTTTGCCAACACGGTCGAGTATCAGGAGCATCTGGCGCTGGTGAAGGGCGACTCTCCGGCCCCGAGCCGGTGCTGGTGCGGATGCACGCCATCGACCTGCTGGACGACATGACCGGCGGGCCGCTCTGGATCTCGGTCCACAACGCCATGCACATGATCGCCGCCGAGGGGCGCGGCGTCGTGGTGCTGATCCGCGAGCACCGCCGACCGCGCTGTCGGACCGGGTGCGCCAGATCGCCATGTCGGCGCGCCCGCAGCGCGAGCTGCGCGACTACGGCATCGGCGCGCAGATCCTCCTCGATCTCGGCGTCAAGGATATGGTCCTGCTGTCCAATCGCCGGCGCACCATCATCGGCCTGGAAGGCTATGGGCTGAACATCGTGGAGACGCGCGCCGATCGCCGATGCGGCGCGCGAGGGACGGCGAGCGATGAGCACCCCTGACGCCGCACTGCCGGCCGCGCCGCGCATCGACGGGCCGCGCCGCATCTGCTGATCGTGCGGGCGCCCTATTATCGGGACGTGGTGGACGGGCTGACCGCCGGCGCGCAGCGGATTTTGCGCGAGGCGGGTGCGACCTTCGAGCCGCTCGATGTTGCCGGCGCGTTCGAGTTGCCGCAAGCGATCCGCCTTGCGCTGCGCGGCGCCGCGGCCCGGTTCGACGGTTTCGTCGCGCTCGGCTGCATCGTGCGCGGCGAGACCGATCATTACGAGCACATCTGCCGCGAGACGATGGCGGGACTGATGACGGTCGCGCTGCAATTCGGCCTTGCGCTCGGCACCGGGCTGCTTACGGTCGACAATCTCGATCAGGCCCTGGCGCGCTCGGCCAGGACGGGCACAACAAGGGTGCCGAGGCGGCCGCCGCGGCGCTGTTGCAGATCGGCGGCCGGCGCACTCGCCGCGTCTTAGGGGGATCGGTCTGATGGGGAAGCCGCCGCGATCCGCGCCCGCGCGCGCGCACCGCCTCGCGCGTCGCGGCGGTGCAGGCGCTGTTCCAGAGCGAGCAGGCGCAGGACAATCCCGAGGCGGTGATCGACCAGTTCGTGCGCCACCGTCTGGGCGAGCTGCCGGGCACGGGCGGCTACGAGGAGGGCCGGGCGCCGCAGGCCGAGGTGCCGCTGTTCGCCCGCATCGTTCGCGCCGCCGTCGCGCAACAGGACACGATCGACCGCATGCTGGCCGAGGCGCTGCCGCCGGACTGGCCGCTGGCGCGCATCGACCCGGTGCTGCGCGCGCTGATGCGCGCGGGCAGCGCGGAGCTTGCCATGTCCGACGGCCCGCCGGCCAAGGTGGTGATCAACGAGTATCTGGACGTGGCGCACGGCTTCTTCTCCGGCGACGAGCCGCGCATGGCGAACGGGTGCTGGACCGCCTGGCGCGGCTGCTGCGGCCGGCGGAATTCGGATGCTGAAAAAGGCGATGCCTGATGTTCAAAGGCTTTATCCTGGGAATTGTGTTCGCCGTCATCGCCGCGGCAGCCGCCGCTTACGCCGTCATCGTGACCGGCAATGTTCCGGCGGCCGCCAATGGTCAGCCGCTGCCGCTGGAAACCCGGATCGCCGGCGCTTCGCTGCGTGCCACGCTCGAGCGGGATGCGCCGAAAGGGGCCAACCCGGTGCCGCTGACCGACGCCAACCTGATCGCCGGGATTGGCGTGTACGGACGCAATTGCGCCATCTGCCACGGCACGGCCGCGGGGGATGCCTCGGCCTCGCCCGTCGCCAAGGGCGAATATCCGGCGCCGCCGCAATTGGCGACCGACGGCGTCGAGGACGACCCGGAGGGCTGGACCTGGTGGAAGATCGAAAACGGCATCCGCTGGAGCGGCATGCCGTCGTGGAGGGCCACGCTCAACGATCAGCAGATCTGGACCCTGGCCTTGTTCCTGAAGCACATGGACAAGCTGCCGCCGGCGGCGGCGGAGGCATGGAAGCAGGTGAGGTAGAAATCACCTGCTCCTAATCCGCGGCGTCGCCCACCCGATCGGCATTTCCGGTCTTCTTGATCCGCGACATCGCGTGCTCGACGTGGCGGCTGAACACGAACTCGGCCGGGCGCTGGCGATCGAGCGCGATCTCCGGGGCCATTTCGCCCTCGGTACGGGGGCCGCGCATCCGCACCTTCAGAACCTTCAGCGGATGGCGCACCGCATCGACGACGGCCGTCGCCTCGTAGCCCGAATGCACCATGCAGTCGGCGCATTTCTCATAATTGCCGGTGCCGTAGCTATCCCAGTCGGTGGTCTCCACAAGTTCCTTGTATGTCTTGGTGTAGCCCTCGCCGAGCAGGTAGCAGGGACGTTGCCAGCCGAAGACGTTGCGCGTGGGCTTGCCCCAGGGCGTGCAGGTATAGGCCTGGTTGCCGGCCAGGAAGTCGAGAAACAGCGAGCTCTGGTTGAACTTCCAGTTCTTTCCGCGGCCCCGGCGGAAGATGTCGCGAAACAGCTCCTTCGATTTCAGCCGGTTGAGAAAATGCGCCTGGTCCGGCGCGCGCTCATAGGCATAGCCCGGCGAGATCATCACGCCGTCGATCCCGGCCGCGTTCACATGATCGAGGAACGCCGCGACCCGCTCGGGCTCGGCGCCGTCGAACAGCGTGGCGTTGATGCAGACCCGAAAGCCGCGGGTCTTGGCGGCGCGGATCGCGCGCTCGGCGCGATCGAACACTCCCTCCTGACTCACCGAACGATCGTGCATCTCCCGATCGCCGTCGAGATGGACATCCCAGGAGAAGTTCCGGTGCGGCTTGAACTGATCGAGCTTCTTCTCCATCAGCAATGCGTTGGTGCAGAGATAGACGAACTTCCCGCGTTCGAGCAGCGCCCGGACGATCTTCGGCATCTCCTTGTGCAGCAGCGGCTCGCCGCCGGCGATGGCGATCACCGGGGCGCCGCACTCCTCGGCCGCCTCGATGCATTGCGCGACCGTGAGGCGCTGGTTCAGGATCGGCGCCGGATAGTCGATCTTGCCGCAGCCGGAACAGGCGAGGTTGCAGCGAAACAGCGGCTCCAGCATCAGCACCAGCGGATAGCGCCGGCGACGCTTGACGTGCTGCTTCACCACGTAGGCGCCCACGCGGATCGCCTGGTTCAACGGAACGGGCATCAGTTCTCCTCAGCGGCCGGCGTCGCCGGCATCGGCGAGTTCGGCGGGAAACCGGAAGCGAACATTCTCGGCCACCCCGGTGAGAGTGGAGATGTCGATGTCGGCGAAGCGGCGCAATCCCTGAAGCACGCCCTGCACCAGCATCTCCGGCGCCGAGGCGCCGGCGGTGACGCCGATCGACTCGACGCCCGCGAGCCATTCGGCGCGCAAATCGGCGGCGTCGTCGATGAGGTAGGAGGGCTTGCCCAGCTCCTCGCCGATCTCGCGCAATCGATTGGAGTTGGAACTGTTGCGCGAGCCGACGACGAGGATAAGGTCCACCGCCTTTGCGAGCTCCTGGACCGCCTGCTGACGGTTTTGCGTCGCGTAGCAGATGTCGCGCACATCCGGGCCGACAATGGCGGGAAAGCGCGCCTTCAGTGTGGCGATGATGCCGCGGGTATCATCGACCGACAACGTGGTCTGGGTGATATAGGCAAGCTTCTCCGGGTCCTTCACCATCAGCTGCTCGGCATCGGCCACCGTCTGCACCAGGTGAACGGTGCCTTCCACCTGGCCGATCGTGCCCTCCACCTCCGCATGTCCGGCATGTCCGATCAGCACGATCTCGCGCTCCTGGCGAGCATAGCGGCGGCCCTCGTTGTGCACCTTGGCAACCAGCGGGCAGGTGGCGTCGATCACCGGCAGGCCGCGTTTGGCGGCCGCTTCTTCGACCAGGCGAGCGACGCCGTGGGCGGAGAAGATGGTCCTTGAGCCGGGCGGGATTTCATCGAGCTCATCGACGAAGATGGCGCCACGCGTGCGCAAATCCTCCACGACGTGTCGGTTGTGGACAATTTCATGACGGACGTAAATCGGCGGGCCGAATTTCATCAGCGCACGCTCCACGATCTCGATCGCCCGTTCGACCCCGGCGCAGAAACCTCGGGGCTGGGCCAGGATGACCTTCAACATTCCGTCACCTTCGTCATCTCGGTCCGGGCTGGGCGTTCACGTATGCCCCTCGCAGGCGGCTTCAACCCGACATGGGTTCCGCGCAGACACCAACCGCGCTTTCTCCCTAACGCGTTACTTCAGGTAAATCGATGCTAACCCGCCACACGTTTTCGCGTTTGTGGTATTCGCGCCACAAAACCGCACTGTAACCGTTGGTCACGCGGCGACCGGCTGGCGTAAACTCTATATGGGGAGTAGGCGCCGGTGCCGCTGCGGGGCCGAGCAACAACGTTGAAGGGGCCGCATGAGCGTGACGGACGCCGAGCCTGAGTTGCAGGCCGTGCTGGCGGAGGTGGCCGGGGTCGTTGAGCGCGCGATCGACAATCTGCTGCCGGAGATCGAAGGCGCCGAGGCGCGTCTGCTCGAGGCGATGCGCTATGCGGCTCTCGGCGGCGGCAAGCGGTTGCGTGCGTTCCTGGCGATGCGGAGCGCGGCATTGTTCGAGGTCTCGGAAACCTGCGCCGCCCGGGTCGGCGCCGCCATCGAGATGCTGCACGCCTATTCGCTGGTTCATGACGATCTCCCGGCGATGGACGGCGACGACCTGCGTCGCGGCAAGCCGTCGTGCCATCGCGCCTATGATGAAGCGACCGCGATTCTGGTCGGCGACGCATTGCAGGCGCGCGCGTTCGAGGTGCTGGCCGAACCCGATACGCATTCCAACTCGCAGGCGCGTTGCGAGCTTGTCTCGGGTCTCGGCGCCGCGGCCGGGCCTCGTGGCATGGTGGCCGGGCAAATGATCGACATTCTCGCCGAGGGACAGCAGCTCGACGCGGCGAGCACGACCCGGCTGCAAACCCTGAAGACCGGACGGCTGATTCAGTTCAGTGCCGAATCCGGGGCCATTCTCGGCCGCGCGCCGCCGGCGCAGCGACACTACCTGGCGGCGTACGGGCGCGATCTTGGCGCTGCCTTCCAGATCGCCGACGATCTGCTGGACGCCGAGGGCACCACCGAGGAGACCGGAAAAACCGCGGGCAAGGACGCCGCCGCGGGCAAGGCGACCCTGGTGGCGATTCTCGGCCCGGAACGGGCGCGCCGTCAGGCCGAGCTGCTGGCCGAACAGGCGGCGCACCATCTGGAGAGCTTCGGTGAGCGGGCGGAGCCTTTGCGCGCGCTTGCCGCTTTCGTCGTATCGCGTCGACACTGACGCCAAAAGAGAAAGAGAGAGGAGCATGAGCCCGGTGAGCACCCCGTTGCTGGACCGCGTGCGTTCCCCGGCCGATCTGCGCAATTTCTCGGCCGAACAGCTTCGCCAACTCGCCGACGAGCTGCGGACCGAGACGATCGACGCCGTGTCCGCCACCGGCGGCCATCTCGGCTCCTCGCTCGGAGTGGTCGAGCTGACGGTGGCGATTCACGCCATTTTCGAAACCCCGCGGGATCGGTTGTTGTGGGACGTCGGCCATCAGGCATACCCGCACAAGATCCTGACCGGCCGGCGCGACCGTATTCGCACCTTGCGTCAGGGCGGCGGCCTTTCCGGCTTCACCCGCCGGGTGGAGAGCGAATATGACCCGTTCGGCGCCGCGCATTCCTCCACCTCGGTCTCCGCCGGGTTGGGAATGGCGGTGGCGCGCGATCTGAAGACCGCGCGCGGCGAGTCCGACGACCGCAACGTGATCTGCGTCATCGGCGACGGCGCAATGAGCGCGGGCATGGCCTACGAGGCGATGAACAACGCCGGCGATCGGCGAACCCGACTGATCGTCATTCTCAACGACAACGACATGTCGATCGCCCCGCCGGTCGGCGCCATGAGCGCCTATTTGTCGCGGCTGATGTCATCGCGCAGCTTCCTCAGTCTGCGCGATCTCGGCATCAAGATGGCCAAGCGCTTTCCGCGCGGCATCGAGCGCACCGCGCGCAAGGCGGAGGAATACGCCCGCGGCATCATCGTCGGCGGCGGCACCTTGTTCGAGGAGCTGGGCTTCTATTATGTCGGCCCGATCGACGGCCATAACCTCGACCATCTGCTGCCGGTGCTGCGCAACGTGCGCGAGGCGGAGGAGCAGGGGCCGATTCTGGTCCACGCCATCACCGTGAAGGGCAAGGGCTTCACTCCGGCCGAGCAGTCGGCCGACAAGTATCACGGCGTCTCCAAGTTCAACGTCGTGACCGGCGAGCAGGCGAAAGCGCCGCCGGGACCGCCGGGCTACACCAAGGTATTCGCGGAGGCGCTGATCGCCGAGGCCGAGCGCGATCCGAACATCGTCGCCATCACCGCCGCCATGCCCTCGGGCACCGGGCTCGACCGCTTTGCGAAGAAATTTCCCGACCGGACCTTCGATGTGGGCATCGCCGAGCAGCATGCCGTCACCTTCGCCGCCGGGTTGGCGACCGAGGGCATGAAGCCCTTCTGCGCGATCTACTCGACCTTTCTGCAACGCGGCTACGATCAGGTGGTGCACGACGTCGCCATTCAGGGCCTGCCGGTGCGCTTCGCGCTCGACCGTGCCGGGCCGGTGGGGGCGGACGGCGCCACCCATTCCGGCAGCTTCGACGTCACCTATCTCGGCTGCCTGCCCGGATTCGTCCTGATGGCGCCGGCGGACGAGGGCGAGCTGGTCCATGCCGTCGCTACTGCGGTCGGCATCGGCGACCGGCCGAGCGCTTTCCGGTTTCCGCGCGGCGAGGGGACCGGTGCCGCGTTGCCGCCGCGCGGCATCGCCTGGGAGATCGGCAAGGGCCGGATCATCCGCGAAGGCGGCAGCGTCGCCATCCTGTCCTACGGCACGCGCCTCGGCGACTCGCTCCGCGCCGCCGATGAGCTGGCGGCGCGCGGTCTGCCGACAACGGTTGCCGACGCTCGCTTCGCCAAGCCGCTGGACACCGCCTTGATCGAACAACTTGCGCGCCATCACGAAGTGCTGATTACGATCGAGGAAAACGCCGTCGGCGGGTTCAGCGCCGCGGTGATGCAGCATCTTGCCTGGACGGGGTTGCTGGACGGCGGGCTCAAGGTGCGGCCGATGGTGCTGCCGGACATTTTTATCGACCATGACAGTCAGGCCAAACAGCTTGCCCTGGCGCGGTTGGCGCCCAAAGACATCGTGGCCGCCGCCGTCGGAGCGCTGGGGATGCGGAGCCGGACGGCGCATTTGCTGACGGCCGGGTGATCGCAGTTCTGGCGGCGGACGTCGCGGCGGCGCTCTCCGGCCTCGGCGTCCTTCAAGCGATCGTCGGCGCGTGGCTGGTTCGGCGTTTCGTGCACCAACCTGTTCCGGCGAGTGGCGCGCGGCCGGCGATGACCGTTCTCAAGCCGCTCCATGGAGACGAAGCGCTCCTCGAGGCCGCGCTCGCATCGGTGTGTCGGCAGGATTACCCGGTGTTTCAGGTGGTATTCGGGGTGCAGGATCCGGCCGATCCGGCGATTCGCGTGGTCCGACGATTGGAATCTCACTTTCCCGGGCGCGATCTGACTCTGGTCGTCGATCCGCGCCAGCATGGCGCCAACCGCAAGATCGGCAATCTCATGAACATGCTACCGGCTGCCCGGTACGACGTGCTGGTGATCGCCGATTCCGACCTCCATTGCGCGCCCGATTATCTTCAGCGGATCGCCGACGCACTTTCCGGTGCCGGGCTGGTGACAACGCTTTATGCCGGTCTGCCGGCCCGGCTCGGCGTGCCGGAAATGCTCGGCGCCAGCCAGATCACGCATGCCTTCCTGCCCGGCGCCCTGCTGGCGCGCGCGTTGGGGCGCCGGGATTGCCTCGGCGCGACGATGGCGCTCCGGCGGGAGGTGCTGGAGGCGGTCGGCGGGCTGGCGGCGCTCGTGGACCACCTCGCCGACGACAACGTGCTCGGACATCGCGTCGCGGCTCTGGGGCTGGAGGTCCGGCTGGCGTCCGCCGTGCCATTGACCACCGTGGGCGAGACCGGCATCGGCCTCCTGTTCCGCCATGAGTTGCGCTGGGCGCGCACCATCCGCTTGCTGGTGCCCGGCGCCTTCGCCGCCTCGGTGCTGCAATACCCGATCGCCTGGGCACTGCTCGCGCTGGTCGCCGCCAGCGGCGCGCTATGGACCTGGATCATGCTCGCCTGTGTCTGGCTGCTGCGCGGCGCGGCGGCGCGGGCGATCGACCGGGCACTCATTCCGTTGCGGCCGGCCGGGCTTGCCTTCAATGCCCCCATCTGGCTTCTGCCGCTGCGCGAACTTATGTCTATTGCCGTAATCGTGGCGAGCTATGCGGGCCGCGGCGTGGAGTGGCGCGGCCACCGGATGCGCGCCGACTCGCCTTATGGCGCCGCTCCCCGAAAGGACACCCGGGCATGATGAAGACCCTGTTCCTGCAGCCGCCCTCGTTCGACGGCTTCGACGGCGGCGCCGGCTCGCGCTATCAGGCGAAGCGGGAAATCCGCTCGTACTGGTATCCGACCTGGCTCGCGCAGCCGGCGGCGCTGGTGCCGGGGAGCAAGCTGATCGATGCGCCGCCGGCCCGGCTTGGCATGGACGCCGTGTTGGCCGAGGCGCGCGGCAAGGAGCTGTGCGTCATCCATACCTCGACGCCCTCCTTCGCCTCCGACGTGCGCGCGGCCGCCCGCCTCAAGCAGGAGGTGCCCGGCCTGAAGATCGGCATGGTGGGCGCGAAGGTGGCGGTGGAGGCGGAGAAGAGCCTCGCGCAAGCCGGTTCTGCGATCGACTTCGTGGCCCGCAACGAGTTCGACTTCACGATCAAGGAAGTCGCTGAAGGGATGGATTTGGCGGCTGTCGATGGGATCTCGTTTCGCGACGCCGGCGGCGGCATCGTCCACAACCGCGACCGCGCGGTGCTGGAGGACATGGACAGCCTGCCGTTCGTAACCGAAGTGTATCAACGCGATCTTCGGATCGCCGACTACTTCATCGGCTATCTGCTGCATCCTTACGTCTCGCTCTACACCGGGCGCGGCTGCAAGTCGCGATGCACCTTCTGTCTATGGCCGCAGACCGTCGGCGGGCATCGCTATCGGGTGCGCAGCCCCGAGCACGTCGCCGCCGAGATCAGGTTGGCAAAGGCGTATTTTCCAGGGGTTCGGGAGTTTTTCTTCGACGACGACACGTTTACAGACAACCTGCCGCGCGCCGAGGCGATCGCCCGCGAGCTGGGGAAACTCGGCGTCACCTGGTCCTGCAACGCCAAGGCCAATGTGCCGCGTGCGACCCTGAAGGTGCTCAGGGAAAACGGTTTGCGGCTGCTGCTGGTGGGCTACGAGAGCGGCAACCAGCAGATTCTGCACAACATCAAGAAGGGGATGCGGATCGAAGTCGCCAAGCGGTTCACGCGCGACTGTCATGAGCTGGGAATCAAGATCCACGGCACGTTCATTCTCGGCTTGCCGGGCGAGACGCAACAGACCATCCAGGAGACGATCCGCTTCGCCACCGAGATCAACCCGCACACCGTCCAGGTCTCCCTGGCCGCGCCCTACCCGGGGACATTCCTTTATGATCAGGCCCTTGCGAATGGCTGGCTGGACGCAGCCAACGCCGAGCTGGTGGACGATCACGGCGTGCAGATCGCCCCGCTGCATTATCCGCATCTCAGCCACACCGAGATCTTCGACAGCGTGGAGACGTTCTACCGGCGTTTCTACTTCCGCGCCCCCAAGATCGCCGCCATCGTCGGCGAGATGGCGCGCAGCCCGCAGATGATGAAGCGACGGCTGCGCGAGGGCGTGGAGTTCTTCCAGTTCCTGCGCGAGCGCCACAACGCGGCTTGAAACGGCGGCGAGAACGGAGTGGACATACGGCACGCCGAAGCGGCCGACCGCGAAGCCGTGGAACGGCTCGTCAATGAAGCTTATGCCCCCTACGTGCCCAGGATGGGCAAGCCGCCCGGCCCGATGCTGGATGACTACGCTGCGCGGATCGCCGAGCGTTCCGTCCGAGTGCTGACGGACGGGAGCGAAATTGTCGGCCTGCTGGTCCTGCTGCCGTCGCCCGGCTATCTCCTGCTCGACAACATTGCGGTCGCTCCCCGGCGACAAGGAGGCGGGGTCGGTCGCCGGCTGCTGGCGTTCGCCGAGACCGAAGCCCGCCAGCGCGGCTACGAGGAGCTGCGCCTCTACACGAACACCGCCATGCACGAGAACATGGCAATGTATCCCCGGCTCGGCTGGGTCGAGTACGACCGCGCCGAGCAGGCGGGCTACAGTCGGGTGTTCTTCCGCAAGCGACTGACGTGATCATGAGGGCCACCGCGGCTTGAAGCGCCTGATCGTCACCGCCGACGATTTCGGCCTCGCCGAGCCGGTCAACGAGGCGGTGGAGCGCGCGCATCGCGACGGCATCCTCACCGCCGCCAGCCTGATGGTGGCGGGTCCAGCGGCGGCGGACGCGGTCCGGCGGGCGAAGGCGATGCGCTCGCTCGCGGTCGGGCTGCATCTGGTGGTGATCGAAGGCCCGGCGATCCTGCCGCCCCATCCGTTCCCGTCCGGTCAGTTCCGGCTCGGCGTGGACTACTTCTTCCGCCCCGCCGCCCGCCGCCGGCTAGCAGCGGAAATCCGCGCCCAATTCGCCGCCTTCGCCGCCACCGGGCTGCGGCTCGACCATGCCAACGCGCACAAGCACATGCACCTCCATCCCACGGTCGGTCGGATGCTGATCGACATCGGCCGGGAATTCGGGCTCGGCGCGGTGCGCGTGCCGACGGAACCAGGCCTCGACCGGCGAGGCGAGCGGGCGAGGTGGGCGGACGCGACGCTGCGGGCCTGGACGCGGCTGCTTCGCCGGCAGGTGCGCCGGGCCGGGATGCTCGCCAACGATCACTGTTTCGGCCTGCGCTGGACCGG
Source organism: uncultured Pseudomonadota bacterium (assembly GCA_963762525.1). Taxonomy (GTDB): domain Bacteria; phylum Pseudomonadota; class Alphaproteobacteria; order Acetobacterales; family Acetobacteraceae; genus DATFDN01. The sequence goes on along the minus strand of CAVXKT010000002.1, from coordinate 203,603 downwards.
CGCAATGACGACCGAACGGGTTCGCCGGCTGCTAGAAAGGCTGCCCCCCGGGCTCAGCGAAATCTACTTCCACCCGGCCACCCGAACCGATGAGCAGCTTGCGGCGCTGATGCCCGGCTACGACCACCGAGGCGAGCTTGCCGCCCTGCTGGACCCGGAAGTGCGGGCGATCATGGCGGCGAACGGCGTAAGATTGCTCGCGGGTTTCGGCGTCCAGAACGGCGAGCCTACCCCAGCACCCAGCGGAACAGCCCGAAGTGACTGAGGTCGTTCCAGGTGGCGAACACCATCAGCCCGACCAGCAGCGCCAGGCCGGCACGGAAGCCGTACTCCTGCGCCCGCGCCGGCAGCGGGCGGCCACGCAGCGCCTCGAAGAAGTAGAACAGCAGATGCCCGCCATCGAGAACCGGGATCGGGAACAGGTTGATCAGCCCGAGATTGACCGACAGCACGGCCACGAACGAAATCAGGCTGGCGATCCCGAGCGCCGCCACCTGACCCGATAATTGCGCGATCCGCAGTGGCCCGCCCAGTTCCCCGGTCCCGCGCTCGCCGCCGATCATCTGCGCAACGCCCTTGACGGTCTCCGCCGTCACCTTCCAGGTCTCGGTGATGCCGCCGGCGAAGGCTGCCGGAAGCGATTGGCGGTGATACTCCACCACCCCGCCCTTGATCCCCAACAGTCCGACCGTGCGCCCGTCCTCCTTCTGCGACCGGATCAGTGGGGTGATCACCCGTTCCCGTCCCGCGCGCATCAACCGGATGTCAACGCTCTGATCGGGATGATCGGCAATCGTCTGCTGCAGGTCTTCAAAGCTTTTGATCGGGGTGCCGGCGATCGACAAAATTCGGTCCTGCGCGACGATTCCCGCCGTGGCGGCGGCCGAGCCGGGCAGCACGTCGGTCACGATCGGCAACGTCGTCGGCCGGCCGACGGCGGCGAACAGCGCAAAAAACAGCGCCGCCGCCAGCACGAAATTGGCCGCCGGCCCGGCGGCGACGATGATCGCCCGGGAGGCGACCGACTTTTCCTGAAACGTATGGCCGGGGATGCACTGTCGCCGCCGCTCGGGCGACATCAGCTCCGGCCGCTCCTGGCCGTGCAGGCGCACATAGCCGCCAAGCGGAATCCAGGCGAGTTTCCAGACCGTCCCGCGCCGGTCCACCCAACTCGTCAGCGCCTGGCCGAAGCCGATCGAGAACGCCTCGACATGCACCCCGCGCCAGCGCGCGGCGAGATAGTGGCCCAGTTCGTGGATGAACACGAGCACACCGAGCACCACCAGAAACGAGATGGCGGTGCGGAAAAGGTCGGGAACTGCCTGAACCACTGGTATTCCGAGTGCTCCAAACCCCTATTCTATCATGCCGCGGGCACCAACGCGATGCGGCTCTTGGCGGCGGCGCGGGCGGCCTCGTCCAGCGCCATCACCGCTTCCAGCGAGGCGGCCGTCGACCCGCTCAGCCGGTCCAGCACCGCCTCGACGGTCGCCGCGATGTCGAGGAAGCCGATCCGACGCTCCAGGAACGCGCCGACGGCAACCTCATTGGCGGCACTGAGCACGGTCGGCGCCCCGCCGCCCGCGCGCAAGGCCTCGCGCGCCAGCCGCAGCGCCGGGAACCGCGCCGGATCGGGGGCCTCGAATTCCAGTCGCGAGACCGCGGCGAGGTCGAGACGAGGCGAGCGGGTGGCGATGCGCCCGGGCCACGCCAGGGTGTGGGCGATCGGAATGCGCATGTCGGGCGAGCCGAGCTGCGCCAGCACGCTGCCGTCGCGATAGCAGACCATGCCGTGAATCACCGCCTGCGGGTGCACCAGCACGTCGATGGCCGAGTTCGGGCAGGTCGAACAGCCGCGCCGCCTCGATGATCTCCAGGCCCTTGTTCATCATGGTGGCGGAATTGATCGAAATCTTGGCGCCCATCGACCACACGGGATGCTTCAGCGCCGCCTCCGGCGTGACCCGCCCCATCTCCTCGCGGCTGCTGCGGCGGAAGGGACCGCCCGAGCTGGTGAGCACGATGCGCTCGACGGCATCGCGGTTGCCGTCGGCGAGCGACTGAAAGATCGCGTTATGCTCGGAATCGACCGGCAGCAGCCTCGCCCCCGCCTGGCGAACGGCGCGCAGCATCACCTCGCCGGCGCACACCAGCGCCTCCTTGTTGGCGAGGGCGACGCACGACCCGCGCCGGATCGCTGCCAGCGTCGAGGCAAGGCCGGCGGCGCCGGTGATGGCCGCCATCGTCCAGTCCGCCGGGCGCGAAGCGGCTTCCACCACCGCCTGCGGCCCGGCCCCGACCTCGATCCCGGAGCCGGCGAGTGCCTGTTGCAACGCGCCGCCGAACGCGGGGTCGCTGACCACCGCGAGTTCGGCCCGGAGCTCCACCGCCTGCGCGGCGAGGCGGGCGACGTTGCGCCCGGCGACCAGGGCGCGGACGCGAAACCGCGCCGGGTCGGCCGCCAGCAGCTCGATGGTCTGGGTGCCGACGCTCCCCGTGCTGCCCAAAACGGTGACGGTGCGGGGCGATTCGGTCGTCATCGCCACAGCACTACCCCGGAACCGAGCGCGAGTGAAAGCAGGGCCGCGACGGGGACCGCCGCCAGGGTGGCGTCGAGCCGGTCCAGCAGGCCGCCATGGCCGGGGATCAGCCGGCCCGAATCCTTCACGCCGCAGCCGCGCTTGAGCGCACTCTCGGCAAGGTCGCCCGCCTGCGCCACCGCGGATAGTCCGGCCCCGAGGGCCAGTGCCGCCGGATAGTCAGGTTGCAGGATCAGCAGCTTCGAGGCCGCAGCCGAGACCAGGGCGGAAGCGAGAGCGCCGCCGACGGCGCCCGCGATCGTCTTGCCGGGCGAGATGCGCGGCGCCAGCTTCGGCCCGCCGAGGGCCCGCCCGGCGACGTAGGCGCCGATGTCGCTCGCCCACACCACGAGCGCCAGCCCGATCACGTTCGCGCGTCCGGCGCTCGGATCAGCCCGCAGCCAGCCGAGGCAGGCTCCCCAGAGCGCGATCCAGAGCACCCCCGCGAGCAACCATCGCGGGTGCAACCGCCCGGCGCGGCAAAGTCCGACCCACTCGACCGCCATGCCGAGCGCCGCGGCGGCGACGAGGGCGAGGAACAGCGGCCCGCCTAGCCAGATGACTCCGACCGTAACCGGCGCGGTGACCACGGCCGAGAGGGCGCGCAGACGCAAATCCGCCCATTTGCGGGATCTCACTTCGGGCGTTCGCCGAAGCGACGCTCCCGGCGCGCGTATTCGGCGAGCGCGGCGGCGAAATGCTCCGCGCCGAAATCCGGCCACAGCACGTCGAGAAACACGAATTCGGCATACGCCGCCTGCCACAGCAGGAAGTTCGACAGCCGCTGCTCTCCGGAGGTGCGGATCAGCAGGTCGGGATCGGGAATCCCCGCCGTTGAAAGCCTTGCCTCAAACACCTGCTCGTCCAGCGTCGCCGGATCGAGGTAGCCGTCGCGCGCCGCCTCCGCCGCCGCGCGCGCCGCCGCCGCGATCTCCGCCCGCGAGCCGTAGGAGAGCGCCACCACGAGGTTGAGCCGCTGATTGTCGCGGGTGCGCTGCTCGGCGGCGGCCAACTCGCGCTGGATATCGGGGGCGAAGCGCGCGCGCTCACCGATCACCCTGAGGCGCACGCCATTGGCGTCCAGTTCGGCGATCTCGCTGCGCAGGTAATGGCGCAGCAGCCCGGTCAAATCCGTGATCTCCTCCGCCGGGCGGCGCCAATTCTCGTTGCTGAATGCATAAAGCGTGAGCCAACCGACGCGGTGGCGGATCGCCGCCTCGATGGTGCGGCGCACCGCACGCGCGCCCTCGCGGTGCCCGGCCACGCGCGGCAGCCGTTTCGCCTTCGCCCACCGGCCGTTGCCGTCCATGATGATGGCGACGTGGGCTGGCGGCCCCAGTTCGGCGACCCGGGAGTTGACGATGCGGGAACGCGGCACGTTCGTCGTCTCTGTTGGCAAGGACCGCCGCATCAGACCTGGCGAATGTCCTTTTCCTTGTCCGCGGCGGCGTCATCGACGCGTTTGATATATTGATCGGTGAGCTTCTGCACTTCGACGTGCCAATCCTTCGCGGTGTCCTCGCCGATATCGTGCTTCTTCTCCAGCGTCTTGATCTGCTCCATCCCGTCGCGGCGGACGGCGCGCACCGCCACCTTGGCACCCTCGGCGTATTTGTGGGCGAGCTTGACCAATTCGTTGCGCCGCTCGGTCGTGAGCTGCGGGATCGGAATGCGGACCAGCTGCCCGTCGGAGGCCGGGTTGAGGCCGAGCCCGGCATCGCGGATCGCCTTCTCGACCGCACCCACCAGCGCCCGATCCCAGACCTGCACCGTCAGCATCCGCGCCTCCGGCACCGCCGTGGTGCCGACCTGATTGAGCGGCACCTCGGAGCCGTAGGCGTGGACCCTGACCGGCTCCAGCAATGCCGGGCTGGCGCGCCCGGTGCGCAGGCCGGCGAACTCGCGGCGCAGCGTCTCGAGCGCGCCGTCCATGCGCCTGCTCAGATCCTGCTTCAGCGTGTTGAGGTCTGCTGGCATCGGCTCCTCCCGCACGGGTCAGCGTCGTTCGACGATCCGGGTGAAACGGCCTTCGCCGCGCACCACCGCGGCGAAGGCGCCGGGGGCGTGGATGTTGAAGACTACGATCGGCAGCGCGTTTTCGCGCGCCAGGCTGATGGCGGCGGCATCCATGACCGCGAGCTGATTGGCGAGCACGTTCTGGTAGGATAGCTCCTCATAGCGCTCGGCGCCGGGGTAACGGCGCGGGTCGGCGGCATAGACGCCGTCGACCTGAGTGCCCTTGAACAGCGCGTCGCAGTTCATCTCGGCGGCGCGCAGGGCAGCCGCAGTGTCGGTGGTGAAGAACGGATTGCCGGTGCCGGCGGCGAAGATCACCACCCGGCCCTTCTCCATGTGGCGCTCGGCGCGGCGCCGAATGTAGGGCTCGCAGACGCTGGACATCGGGATCGCCGACTGCACGCGCGTGGGCATCCCGCAGCTTTCCAGCGCGCTCTGCATCGCCAGCGCGTTCATCACCGTGGCCAGCATTCCGATATAGTCGGCCTGGGCACGCTCCATGCCGGCGGCGGCGGCGGAGACGCCGCGGAAGATGTTGCCACCGCCGATCACCAGGCAGACCTGCACCCCCATCGACGCGACATCGCCGATATCGGCGGCGATCGCGCGCACCTTGTCATTGTCGAGCCCATACTCGCGTCGCGCCATCAGCGCCTCGCCGGAGACCTTGAGCAGGACGCGTTTATAGACGGGCTGATGCGGCATGGCGCGGGACTCGACCGGGGCGGCATAGCTATAGTCCGGAGGCCGGGGCGGTCACAAGCAACGCGACCGCGCATGCACCTCGTCAACCTTCCGGCGGCAGGCGGTCGCGCTTGATCGCGGCGCGGTGGGCCTTGTCGGCGCGCCGGCGGGCAATGGCGGCGGCTCCGGGCCGGGTGGCCACGCGCCGGCGGGGCGGTGTCTCGGCCCGGCGAATGAGTGTCAGCAGCATCTCCTGCGCCGTTGCGCGGTTGCGCTCGCGGGTCCGATGCCGCTGCGCCGTGACCTGGAGGATGCCTTCTTGCGTCACCCGCCGGCCGGCTAGCCGCACCAGCCGTGCCCGCACCGCCTCCGGCAGCCCGGCCGCGCCGAGATCGAGGCGAAGCTGAACCGCGGTCGCCACCTTGTTTACGTTCTGCCCGCCGGGGCCGGAGGCGCGCACGAAGCTCTCGCTCAGCGCCCGCTCGTCGATCGCGAGCGTGTCACTCACGCGAAGCACGCGCCGCTTAGAATGTTTCGAGGCTCAGAATTCCGTCCGCCGGATCGATCCTGCCGAACACCCGCCGGGCCACCAGATCGCGCAGCATGTCCGGCGTGCCGCCGCCCAAGCCGCCGAACCGCGCGGCGCGGAAGAAGCGGCTCACCGGATACTCGTCGGTGTAGCCGTATCCGCCATGCATCTGCACCGCGTGGCTGGTGACGGTTATCGCCATCTCGTTGCAGTAGATCTTGGCCAGCGCCGCCTGCATCGGGTCGGGGAACTCGGCGCCGCTGACGCAGGCGCGATACAGCAAGCCGCGCGCCGCTTCGATCTCCTTGTACATGTCCACCAGCTTCCAGCGCAGCCCCTGGAACTCGGCGATCGGATGTCCGCCGACCCGGCGCAACTGCATGTAGCGCACGCATTCGTCGAACGCGCCCTCGGCGGAGCCCAGGCAAATCGCCGAGTTCAGGCAGCGCTGCACGTTGAAGGCGTTGAACAGCCTGCGGATGCCGTTCTCGCGCACGATCAGGTTCTCGATCGGCACATCGACATCCTCGAACCGCACCTCCGACAGCATCTCGCCGCCCATGGTGTGATATTTGGCCTCCGGGATCAGCCCCTTGGTTCCCTTTTCAACCAGCAGGCAGCCGATGCCCTCGCCGCCGGGTCGGCGATCGACCCGCGTAAAGACGATGAAGAGATCGCCCACGTCGGCGCGGCTTATCAGCGTCTTCGCGCCGTTCAGCACCACCCGATCGCCGCGAATTTCGGCGTTGGTGCGCATCCGCGCGGCATCCGTGCCGGCGTCCGGTTCGGTGATGCAGATCGCGAGCACGCACGTCGCCGGCGACGATGCGCGGCAGGAAACGCGCGCGCAATGCTTCCGGCGCGAAGTGGGAGAGGATGCGGCACTGCACGCCGATCTCGCCCAGCATCATCATCGCCGTCGCGTAGCAGCCCTTGGCGATCTCCTCCAGCACCAGCGCCGATTCCAGCGTCCCCAGGCCGAGCCCGCCATACGCCTCCGGCACGGTCATGCCGGCGACCCCGAGCTCGGCCAGCAGTTTCAGGTTCTCCCGGGGAAAGGTGCCGTCGAGGTAGCGCAGCGCCGCCGGCTTGAACCGCTCCTGCGTCACCCGGCGCACGGTATCGAGCAGACCGCGCTGTTCGTCGGTAAGGCGGAAATTCAGGCCTTCGGCCGCGGCGGCGCTGCTACCAATATCCATGCCATCCTCCTGTTTGCCGGTGTTCTGCGCTCGGGCTTGGAGGGGCGCAACTTCTGCGCTTTGCTGCGCGGCGGAGGGCCGGATGCTGCTGCTGGAACACGACGCGAAGACGCTGCTGCAGGGCTTCGGCATTGCGGTTCCGCCCGGCAATCTGGCCGGATCGGCACCGCTGCCCGAAGGCCCATGGCTGGTGAAGGCGCAGGTGCCGGCGGGCGGGCGTGGCAAGGCGGGCGGCGTCCGCCCGGCGCAGACCCCGGCCGAGCTGCGCGCGGCGCTGGACGCAATCGCAGCCATGACGATCGGCGGTCATCGCGTGCGCGCGTGCCGAGTGGAGCAGCTGGTGCGCGGCCACGAGGCCTATCTCAGCCTCAGCGTCGATCCCGCGGCCGCCGCGATCCGCCTGCTCGTGTCCGACGCCGGCGGGGTGGAGATCGAGGCCGCCGGCGATGTCGTGCGGATGGCGCTTGCGGACCCCGACCCGGCTTCGGTGACAGCGGCGTTTGACCGACTGGCGCCCGCCATTCCGATCCGGCATCGCGCCGTGCTGCGCGATGCCGCAAGCAGGTTGGCTCTCGCGTTCTTCGCGCTCGAGGCGACGCTGCTGGAGATCAACCCGCTGTTCCTGACCGACGACGGCGGCTGGATCGCGGGCGACGCCAAGATGATCCTCGATGCCGACGCCATCGCGCGCCTGCCCGCCGTCGCCGCGCTGGTGCGGGACCGTCGCGCCGCCTATCCGGAAGCGGCGCTGAAGCTGGACGAGGGTTTCGACTTTTCGGTGATCGATCCGGACGGCGCCATCGGCATGGTCACGACCGGCGCCGGGCTCAGCATGATGATGATCGACGAACTCACCGCACGTGGTCTGCGGCCGTTCAATTTCTGCGATATCCGCACCAGCCGGTTGCGCGGCGATCCGCGCCGGCTGATCGAGGTGCTGCGCCGGATCGAAGCCGGGCCGAACATCCGGGTGATTCTCATCAGCGTGTTCGCGGGCATTACCCAGCTCGGCGAGTTCGCGCACCTGCTGGTGGCGGCGATGCGCGCCGTTCCGGGGCTCGGCGTCCCGGTGATCGCCCGCATCATCGGCAACGGGTTCGAGGAGGCGCGCGCGATCATCGGCGCCTCGGGATTGTCGATCTTGATCGAGACCGACCTTGACCGCGCGTTGGGTGCGGCGGCGCGGCACGTTCGTTGACCTCCGCGCTCGACATCGACCGCTCCACCCCGGTGCTGGTCCAGGGCGTCACCGGCCGCGCAGGGCGCGCGCATACGCGCCTGATGCGCGCTTACGGGACCAACATCGTCGCCGGCACCTCGATGTCCGCACTCGTTGCGGCGGAGCAGGACGGCGTTCCGCTGTTCGCGAGCTGCGCCGAGGCGGTGGCGGCGACGGCGGCGCGCGCTTCGGTCGTGATGGTGCCGCCGCTCGCGGTGCTCGGCGCCATCGAGGAGGCGATCGCGGCCGGAATCAGCCTGATCGTCACCATCGCCGAAGGTGTACCCGTCCACGACGCGCTGCATGCCCGTCGCCGGGCGCGCGAGGCAGGCGCGATCTGGATCGGCGCATCGACGCCGGGGCTGTGCATCCCCGGCCAAACCAAGCTCGGATTTCTGCCCGATGTGGCCCTGCGACCCGGCCCGCTCGGCGTGATGTCCAAGAGCGGCACGCTCTCCTACGAGGTTTGCTACCGATTGACGCAGCGCGGTATCGGCCAGAGCGCCTGGATCGGCGTCGGCGGCGATCCGGTGAAGGGAACGCGTTTCGCCGAGCTGCTGGCGTTCTTCGCCGCTCGCCGCGACACCGAGGCGCTGGCGGTGGTGGGCGAGATCGGCGGCAACGAGGAGGAGGAGCTGGCCCGCGCGCTGGAGCAAACCGGCCATGCCAAGCCGGTGTTCGCGCTGATCGCCGGGGCGAACGCGCGCGAGGGCGTGACCATGGGCCACGCCGGCGCGCTGATCCATGGCGCCTCGGGCACGATCGCGAGCAAGCGCGCGGCGTTGGAGCGGGCGGGCGCGCAGGTGTTCGGCGGAATTTCGGAAATGGTCGAGGCGATCAGCCGTCAAATTCCGATCCCCGTCAGCCCGGCTCCGACCACCGCGAGTTGATCGGAGAACCGACGGCGCCCGGTCGGACGGCGGAGGTTGCGGCGGGCCAGCACGGAAATCAGCGCGGCGGAACGCGCGGCGCGCGGCAAATCGGGACACGTGTTCCAGCCGGCGGCCTCAAGCGCCAGCGCGTCCACGGCCGCCCTTGCGGGGGCGTCGTCGGGGGCTGCGATGAAGCGGGTGTGCGTCAATCCGTGGCGCGCCAACACGTCCTCCGGCAACATGCATCGCCGCCGCCGGGCCAGCGCCGACGCCTCTCGCAGCACGCGCGCGGCGCCATACGCCATCCCCGGGCCGCGCAGCGCCTCCGGGCTCGGGAGCATCGAGAACGCGCCCGGCGGCAACGGCGAGCGTGCCGGCAACGCCGGAGAGATAGTCGCGCCACAGCTCGAAAGTCGCGATGAACGCCTCCGCCTCGACCTCGCGCGCGTCGATCATGGATGCGAGCTGGACGGCGTCCAGCTCGCCGGCGTCCAACGCCTCACCGAGCGGCGCGGCGACTTCGTGGTGGCGCCGCGCTCCCTGCACCACCTCGCGCCACCATTGCAGTCGAATGAGCGCCAGCATCGGCTCCGACACCACGGCGCGCGCGCGCGCGAGTTCGTGGTTAAATGCATAGAGCACGAACAGCGTCTCGCGCTTCGGCGCCGGCGCGAACAGCGTCGTCAGAAAGCGATCCGGATCATTGCGACGAACGATGCGCGCCGCCGCGCTCAAGCTTGACGCTTCTCCGGGCCGGTTATAGCCAGATCCCGAGACCATCGCTTCCCTCCAAAACGGAGAACGATCATGGCGTTCGAGCTTCCCAAGCTGCCCTATTCGCACGACGCGCTGGCGGCGCGCGGCATGTGCCGGGAGACGATGGAGCTGCACCACGACAAGCACCACCAGGCCTATGTCACGGCGCTCAACGGTTTCGTCGAGAAGGACCCCAACCTGCAGGGCAAGTCGCTCGAAGATCTGATCAAGCTCTCACATAACAAGCCCGACATGGCGGGTGTGTTCAACAACGCCGGCCAGCACTGGAACCACACTCTGTTCTGGCCGGCGATGAGCCCGAATGGCGGCGGCATTCCGGGCCGGCTGGAGCAGAAGATCAGCGCCGATTTCGGCTCGGTGCAGGCGTTCAAGGACGCCTTCAAGAACGCCGGTGCGACGCAGTTCGGCTCCGGCTGGGCCTGGCTCGTGCTGGCTCCGGACGGCAAGCTCAAGGTGACGAAGACGCCGAACGGCTCGAACCCGCTGGCGACCGGCGAAGGCAGGACGTTGCTCGGCTGCGACGTGTGGGAGCACAGCTACTACCTGGACTTTCGCAACCGTCGTCCGGACTACCTCGCGAACTGGCTCGACAAGCTCGCCAATTACGAGTTCGCGGCTTCGCAACTCGGTTAGGCTGCGGGAGGCCCTCACCCGGCGCGCTTTGCGCGGCGGGTGGGAGCCTGCCCCGCGCTACGCCGCTTTCGCCATGCCGCGCAGCACGTAATGCAGGATGCCGCCGTGGCGGTAGTAGTTCACTTCGTCCGCGGTATCGATCCGGCAGATCACGCCCACCCGGTCCGACTTGCCGTTCGGACGATGCACGATCAGCGACAGCTCCATCCGCGGCGACAGGTTCTCAAGGCCGCCGATATCGATCGTCTCCTCGCCGGTGATGCCGAGGCGCTTGCGGTCCATGCCTAGCGGGAACAACAGCGGCAGCACGCCCATGCCGACCAGGTTGGAGCGATGGATGCGCTCGAAGCTCTCGACGATCACCGCCCTGATGCCGAGCAGGAATGTCCCCTTCGCCGCCCAGTCGCGCGAGCTTCCGGTGCCGTATTCCTTGCCGCCGAACACCACCAGCGGCACGCCCTCCTTGCGGTAGCGCATCGCCGCGTCATAGATCGGCATCTGCTCGCCCGAGGGCAGATGGCGGGTGACGCCGCCCTCGACGCCCGGCACCATCTCGTTGCGGATACGGATGTTCGCGAACGTGCCCCGCATCATCACCTCGTGGTTGCCCCGGCGCGAGCCGTAGCTGTTGAAGTCCTTCTGCAGCACCTGGCGCTCCAGCAGATAATCGCCGGCCGGCGAGGTCTTGCGGATCGATCCGGCGGGGCTGATGTGGTCGGTCGTGATCGAATTGCCGAACACCGCCAGGATGCGCGCCCCGCTGACGTCGGAGACGGGCGCCGGCTCCATGGTGATGCCCTCGAAATAGGGCGGGTTCTTCACGTAGGTTGAACCGTCGGACCAGCGATAGGTGGCGCTCCCTTCGACGTCGATCGCCTGCCACTGGCGCGGACCCTTGAACACCTCGGCATAGCGCTGGACGAACTGCTCGCGATTGACGTTGGCGCGCACCGCTTGCGCGATCTCGGCGTTGCTCGGCCACACGTCGCGCAGATAGACCGGCTTGCCGTCGCTGCCGGTGCCGAGCGGGGCGGTGGTGATGTCCTCGGTCATCTTGCCGAGCAGCGCGTAGGCCACCACCAGCGGCGGCGAGGCCAGATAGTTGGCGCGCACGTTCGGATGCACGCGGCCCTCGAAGTTGCGATTGCCCGACAGCACGGCGACGGCGACCAGGTTGTTGTCCTCGATGGCGTCGGCGACCGCATCCTCCAGCGGGCCGGAATTGCCGATGCAGGTGGTGCAGCCGTAGCCCACGAGGTTGAAGCCGAGCGCGTCCAGATCGGCTTGCAAGCCCGGCCTTCACCAGATAATCCGTCACCACCTGCGAGCCCGGCGCGAGCGAGGTCTTCACCCACGGCTTCACGGCGAGCCCCTTCGGCGCGCGCCTTGCGCGCCACCAGTCCGGCGGCGAGCAGGACCGAGGGATTGGAGGTGTTGGTGCAGGAGGTGATGGCGGCGATCACCACGTCGCCGTGCGTCAGTTCGTAGTTCTTCCCCTCGACCTTCACCGACTTGCCGACGTCGTTCGCGGGCACGCCCAGGCCCTTCGTCAGCTCGGCCTTGAAGGCGCTGGCGGCATCCTTGAGCGCCACCCGGTCCTGCGGGCGTTTCGGGCCGGCGAGGCTCGGCACGACGCTCGAGAGATCAAGCTCCAGCGTATCGGTGAACACCGGGTCGGCGCCGCCGGTCTCGCGGAACATCCCCTGCGCGCGCGCATACGCCTCGGCCAGAGCGATGCGGTGCGGGTCGCGTCCCGAGAGGCGCAGATAATCGAGCGCGACCTTGTCGATCGGGAAGAAGCCGCAGGTGGCGCCATATTCGGGCGCCATGTTGCCGATGGTGGCGCGGTCGGCCAGCATCAGATCGTCCAGCCCGGGGCCAAAAAACTCCACGAACTTCCCGACCACGCCCTTGCGGCGCAGCATCTGCGTGACCGTCAGCACGAGGTCGGTCGCGGTCGCACCTTCCGGCAGCTTGCCGCTCAAGCGGAAGCCGATCACGTCGGGGATCAGCATGGCGATCGGCTGGCCGAGCATCGCCGCCTCGGCCTCGATGCCGCCGACGCCCCAGCCGAGTATGCCGAGGCCGTTGACCATCGTGGTGTGGCTGTCGGTGCCGTAGAGCGTGTCCGGGTAGGCGAGGGTGCGGTCGCCCTCGTCCTTGCCGGTCCAGACGCATTGGCCGAGATATTCCAGGTTGACCTGATGGCAGATGCCGGTGCCGGGCGGCACGACGGCGAAATTGGCGAACGCCTCCTGGCCCCAGCGCAGAAAGCGATAGCGCTCGCCGTTGCGCTCGAATTCGATGTCCACGTTCTGCTGCAAGGCGTCGGGCCGGGCGGAGACATCCACCATCACCGAATGGTCGATCACCAGATCGACCGGAACCAGCGGGTTCACCCGGTCAGCGCTGCCGCCAAGGCGGGTGATGCCGTCGCGCATGGCGGCGAGATCGACCACGGCGGGAACGCCGGTAAAATCCTGCATCAGGATGCGCGCCGGACGGAACGGCACCTCGCGGTCCGAGTGCGCCGCCGGCAGCCAGCCCGCAAGCGCGCGCGCATCGTCCTGGTGTACGTGCTGCCGTCCTCAAAGCGGAGGACGTTCTCCAGCAGGATCTTCAGGCTGATCGGCAGCCGCGAGATGTCGATGCCCGGCCGGTTGAAGGTCTGCGCCGCGGCGGCCAGCGAGAAGTAGTCGTACTCCTTACCCTCGACGGTCAGCGTGCGCCGCGTCTTGAGGTCGTCTTGCCCGCTCGCCTTCATGTCTGCTCCTCCTTGGTGGAAGAACGCCGCCTGTTGTATGCGGCGCCTGCCGCGCGCGTGACGCGGCAATAGACCACGGGGGCCGGATCGTCCACCGTGCCATCGTCATCGCGGGGGATCGTGCTGCAAGCCGAAAGCGTGGCCGCGTTCCGGGGCGAACGGCTGGTGCTGCGCGACGTGTCCTTGACCGTCGAAGCCGCCGCCGCCCTGGTTCTGACCGGCCCGAACGGTGCCGGAAAGTCCACCCTCCTGCGCGTGCTCGCCGGCCTGCTGCGCCCGGAAACCGGACGGGTGCTATGGCGCGGGCGGGAGCGCGAGAGTCGGCGATGTCGCCTATGTGGGCCATCAGGACGCCGTGAAGCCGGCGCTGACGGCGGCCGAGAACCTTCGGTTCCGCGCCGGCGCGGGCCGGGTGGAGGCGGCATTGGCCGCGCTGGGGATCGCGACGCTCACGGACGTGCCGGCGCGGATGCTTTCGGCCGGCCAGCGCCGTCGCCTGGCGCTGGCGCGCCTGGCGCTGACCGAGGCGCCGGTGTGGCTGCTTGACGAACCGACGCTCGGGCTGGACGCGGACGCGGTCGGCCTGGTGGGCGGGTTGCTCGCGGATCATCGCAAGCGCGGCGGCGTCGTGGTCGCGGCGACCCACCTGCCGCTGCCGCTGCCGGACGCCGCCGAGTTGCGGATGGCGCTGCCGCCGCTCCCCGCCTGAGGTGGCCGGCCGGCCTACCCGGCGGCCCGCATCGTATCCGCGTGATGAACCGCCGCCACCTGCACCGAGTTCGGTCCGAAGCGGTCGTGGAAGGGTTGGGTGTCGATCTCCTCCAGCTCGATCTGGCGCGCCAGCACCCGCCGCTTCCACGCCTCGTGCGCCGGGATGTTGGCGTGGAACTCCGGCATCACCTCGCGGGCGAACAGCTCCAGGCTTTCGCAGATGTGCTCGTGGGTGTTGCGGCCGGCCTGGTTCAGCAGGATCACGCTGTCGATATTCGAGGTCTCGAATTTGCGGAGCTTGCGCCGGATGGTTTCCGGCGATCCCACCAGGCCGCCGGCAACGGCACGCGCCTGCGCCTCGGGATTGGCGCGCTTCCATCTGTTGTATTCGTCCCACAAGCTGATCGTGCCGGGCTTCGCCCGCTCGCGGCCGTCGGCGCTGTTGTAGAAGCGGAGCGCAAACTGGAAGAAGGTGATGCCGTCGGCACGCCGGCGCGCCTCCTCGTCGGTCTCGGCGCACATGAAATACGTCACCACGGCGATGTTCGGGTTGATCGGATAGTCGGCCAGCTTGTCGAGCCGCTTGGTCAGCGCGTTGTAATAGGCGTGCACCCAGGCGAAGGCGGCATCGGCCGAGAGGAACTGAAACCCCAGCGCGCCCATCCCGCGCCGCCCCGCCATCTCGATCGTCTCCAGCTGCGAGCACGCCACCCAGACCGGCGGCATCGGCCGCTGCACCGGCTTGGGCAGCACGTTTCGCAGCGGGAATTTGAAATACGGGCCTTCGTATTCCCAGCCTTCGCGGGTGAACATCGGCATCACGCAGCGCACGCCGTCCTCCCAGATCGCGCGCTTCTCCTCCATGTTGCGGCCGAAGCCGCCCAGCTCGGTGACGGAAGCGGATTCGCCGATGCCGAACTCCACCCGTCCGTTGCTCACCAGATCGAGCGCGGCGACGCGCTCGGCGACGCGTGCCGGGATGGTTGGTGGTGAGCTGGATGATGCCGTGCCCCAGCCGAATGTTCTTGGTCCGCTGGCTGGCGGCGGCGAGAAACACTTCGGGCGCCGGCGAGTGCGAGTACTCCTCCAGGAAGTGATGCTCCACCTCCCACGCGTAGTCATAGCCGAGCCGGTCGGCCAGTTCCACCTGGCTCAGCGCGTTCTGATACAAGTTGCGTTCGTCGTCCGCGCCCCAGGGCTTCGGTAGTTGCAATTCGTAGAAGATGCCGAATTTCATCGCCCGCTCCTCCGACACCGCACCCTAGCCCGCCGCCGCGCCGCGCCGCTAGGCTCGCCGCGAACGCACGGGAGGACGTCATGCCGCTGCCGGCCGACACCGACGCGACCACCCCCAAATTCCTGCGCGACAAGTATGCGATCGTCGGCGTCGGGGAGACCACCTATACCCGGGGATCGGGCATGACCACGCGCGCGCTGGGCACCTGGGCGGTGCGCAACGCCATGCAGGATGCCGGTCTGCGCAACACCGACATCGACGGGATGCTGTCCTACCAGGGCGTCAATTCCACCTTCGCGCCGTTCCTCGCCGGCGACCTCGGCATCAGGCTCAACTTCTACATGGACTGCTTCGGCGGCGGCAGCTCGACCGAGGCGCTGATCGGCATCGCCATCGGCGTCATCGAGGCCGGGCTCTGCAAGGCCGTCGCCATCTTCCGCGCCATGAACGGATACTCGGAGGTGCGAATCGGCGGCACCGGCGCCCGCTCCGCCCCGCCGGTCGCCGGCGACATGCTGCACAGCCG
Organism: uncultured Pseudomonadota bacterium; assembly: GCA_963762525.1. Taxonomy (GTDB): domain Bacteria; phylum Pseudomonadota; class Alphaproteobacteria; order Acetobacterales; family Acetobacteraceae; genus DATFDN01. The sequence continues at coordinate 187,857 of CAVXKT010000002.1, read as the reverse complement.
CGCCTATGGCTGGCAGAGCGCCGGGCAATCCTTCGCGCCCGCCTTCATGCGGCATATGTTCGACTACGGCACCAAGCCCGAGCAGGTGGCGATGGTGAAGGTGATCCACAGCGAGAACGCATCATGCAACCCCAAGGCGCTGTATCCGAAGCCGGTGACGGTCGATGAGGTCATCGGCAGCCGAATGATCTGCAAGCCGCTGCATCTGCTGGATTGCTGCGTGGAGACCGACAACGCCACCTGCGTCATCGTCACCTCGGCCGAGCGGGCGCGCGATCTGCGCCACACGCCGGCGCTGATCCGCGGCGTGGTCGGGCGCTGCAACAAGCCGCGGCTCGACATGCATTATCAGCACGGGCCGATCTCCACCGTCGCCGGCCATTACGCGAAGGACATCCTGTGGCCGAACGCCGGCGTCGGGCCGCAGGACATCGATACCACCGGCGCCTATGACGCCTTCACCTTTACCACCATGCTGCAACTGGAGGACTACGGCTTCTGCAAGAAAGGCGAGGGCGGGGAGTATGTCGCCTCCGGCATCATGCGGCTGGGGGGCAAGCGTCCGAACAACACCTCGGGCGGGCATCTCTGCGAGGGCTACACGCACGGCATGAACATGGTGATCGAGAACGTCCGCCAGTTGCGCCGGGACGTCGATGATACCTGCCCCGTCGGCGCCGACGGCAAGCGCCGGCATAGTTTCGATCATCGGCCCGGCGGCTGCCGGCAGGTGCGCGATGTGGAGCTGACCGCCAATCTCGGCTGGGCGATGCCGGCGACCGGCTCGGCCATGGTCATGCGGACGCGGCTGAGGGAGGGTATCATGGCGATCGCCGCCGAGTATCTCGGAATGTCGCTCCGGCTCAGCGACCTCGACGTGGAGAACCTCGAATATTTCGGGCACTGCGCCGCGCACGATTTCCATTTGCAGCAATGTGCGGCGTGTCAACTGCTGCGCTATCCGCCGACCACCGCCTGCCCGTGGTGCGCCAGCCCGGAAGCGCGGTGGACGAAGGTGGAGGGCAGGGGGGAGGTGCATTCCTACACCGAGGTCCATCACGCCATCCAGCCGCAATTCCGCCCGTTCACGCCGTATATGGTGCTGCTGGTCGATCTCGACACCCAGAAGGGAGTGCCGAGCGCGCACGAGGCGTTGCGGGTCGCGGGCAATCTCTGCACGCCCGACGGCAAGCTGGCGCCGCCCGATCAGGTGCGCGCGATCGGCATCGGCAGTCGCGTGCGAATGGCATTCACCGACGTCGCCGACGGGCTTTCGCTTGCCGCAGTGGACGATCGACGAGACGGCGGTGCAGTCCGCACCGTGGCGATACGCGCGGGAGTAGGATTTCTTGGCGCTCTCTCGGCGACCATGCTAGGGTCGGTTTGCGACGAAACCGAATGTCGCAGAACGGGAGAGCGTCAGATGCGGATGTTTTTAGTCGCGACCTGCGCCGTCATGAGCCTCGCCGGGGCGGCCCGGGCGCAGCAGGCGTCGGACCAGGACTACATGAACCGGGTTATGAAGGCGGCGCCCCCGCGGGTGGTTGAGGAGGCGACCATTGTCCGGATGCAGAACGGCGCCATGCAAACCCTGAGGAAGGGCCAGAACGAATGGACCTGCATGGAGGCGAACGGCGTGCCGATGTGCCTCGATCCGAACGCGATGGAATGGGCGCATGCTTGGCAGAGCCATGGCCCGCCGACCGAGAAGACCGGCTTCATCTACATGCTGGCCGGCGACACCGGGGCGAGCAACACCGATCCCTGGGCACCCGGGCAAACCGGGGACAATCACTGGGTCCAGACCGGCTCGCACGTGATGATCGTCGGTGCGTCCGCGAAATCGATGGCCGGGTATCCCCGAACGACCGACCCGGATCCGACCAAGCCTTATGTCATGTGGCCCGGCTCGCCCTACGAGCATCTGATGATTCCGGTGAAATAGGGCATCCGGTGGCATCCGGCTTGACCGCGCCCGGCGGCCGCCGCTTCATGCGGCGGTCGAGGGAGGACGGGCGATGAAGCCACGAATTGCCATCGTCGGCGCCGGCGCGGTGGGCGCCTACAGCGGCGGCCACATGGTGCAAGCGGGCGAGGAGGTCATCTTCATCGATCCCTGGCCCGAGAACGTCGAGACCATGCGCGCCAAGGGCCTGCGCGTCTCGCACATCACCGGGGAGGAGTTCACGGTCCCGGTTCGCGCGCTGCACCTGACCGACGTGCAGGGGCTCGCCAAGGAGCCGCCGGTCGACATCGCCTTCGTCTGCATGAAGTCCTACGACACCGAATGGGCGACTCGCCTGATCGCGCAGTATCTGGGCGCCGACGGGTTCGTGGTCTCGTTGCAGAATTGCATGAACGAGGAGACCGTTGCCGGCGTGGTCGGCTGGGGCCGCACCCTCGGCTGCATCGCCAGCTCGATCACCGTCGATCTGTGCGAACCCGGCCATGTGCGCCGTGCCGCCGGCAAGAGCCGGGGCAAGGGGCACGTCGTTTACCGCGTCGGCGAGGTGCACGGGCGCCGGACCGACCGCGCCCGCGAGGTGTGCCGTCTGGTCGATACCGCCGATGGCGCGCTGGTCACGTCCAATCTGTGGGGCGAGCGGTGGTCGAAGCTGGTTACCAACGTCATGGGGAACGGGCTTTCTGCCTGCACCGGCATGATCTCGCGCGAGATCGCACTTAACGACGCGACGCGCCGCTTCTCGGCCCGGCTCGGCGCCGAGGCGATCCGCGTCGGCCAGGCGCTCGGCTACGCGCTTGAGGAGATTCTGCACCTCGATCCCGAGGTGATCGCCGGCGCCGGTGAGGGCGACGCCGAAGCGACGCGCGCCCATGACGCGCATCGGCTGGCGGAGGCGCGCAAGCCGGGTGGCGGCGAGCACCGGCCGTCGATGGGTCAGGACATGGTGAAGGGGCGGCGCACCGAAATCCAGTTCATGAACGGGCTGGTGGCGCGCAAGGGCGATGAGATCGGGATCGCGACGCCGGCCAATGCCGCACTGACGGAGATCGTGACCAAGGTCGAGCGCGGCGAATTGTCCCCCGACCCGCGTCACATCGTCGATCTTCGGCTGAACTGATTTCGAGAGAGGCTCAGCGATGCGGCCGTTCCCATGGCGGCGAGCTTCGCCGCGCACAATTCGCGGCGCTTCGCATCCTCGGGACCCAACCGCGCGCCCCAGTCCTCCAGCACCAGCAGCAAAGTTCGCCGCATCAGCGGATCGCCGGCCGCCTCGCTCGCCGGGACAAACTGCGGCTGCCGGGTTACTCGAGGTTCATCAAGGGTCGCGTCGGGTAGCGCGTGCTCGCCCCTTTTCAGCAGCCTCTTAGCGGCCGAGGACTACGCCGCTGCCGCGGCGGCGGCGGCGAAGGGGCATTTGCGCGCCTTGCGGGCGGCCACCGCATAGTTGCCGAACGGGCGGTCGCGATCGGCGCTCGGGTCGGCGACGCTCTTCTGATAGTCGGCCCAGTCCGCCGCCCCGAAGCTTTCGAGATCGGAGACGAGTTCGCTCGCGCCGAGGGTGGCGTCGGCGTAGGCGGCGCGCGGCAGCGGCTGGACCTGCAACAGCGGCTGATCCGCGCCCAGGCGGATCGGCACCCCGGTGCGCGTCAGCCGCAGATTGGTGAACAGCGGCCCGAACCAGCGGTCGCACTCGACGATGCCCTCAAAGACGGCGTAGCCGCCGGGGCCCGGCAGGTTGGCGGGGCCGCGCACGAGCAGGCTCCAGCCCGGTGCGGCGCGCGCCATCAGCCCGGTCCAGATCTGCACCATCCCCGGCTCCGGCAGCGCCGTCAGCATCGGCGGCGAGCAGCCGCGCAGCGCCGCCGGCGCGGCGGCGTCGAAGCGCGCCATCTGGCCGGGGAATTGCGCCGCCGGTTGCAGCGGCAGCCAGTCGGAGGCCCCCGCGTAGTGCCAGAAAATGTCGGTGCCGTCCCAGAGCAGGTGCAGCTCCATCGGCGGGAACACGTACCAGCCGAACGCCGCTGCCGAGGTGATCGCATCGCAGTAACGATAAGCCCGAGTGGGCAGCGTCCCCAGCGCTGAGCGATCCGCCCGCTGCGGCGGCCGCGCCTCGGAGATCATCCGGTAAAAGCGGACGGTGGGGATCGGCTTCGCGTCCATGGTGTCCTCGTGCGGCGGAATAGAAGACCGCCCCGGGGTCGGGGCGGGAAAAGATCCCGGGGCGGCGTCGCTCAGGCGCGGCCGGCCGGCAGGCGGAAGGCGCCGCCGGTGCTGATGCGGCCGGTGTCGGCGACGGCCGGGATCGCCGGCAGGCGGAAGGCGCCGCCGGTGCTGATGCGGCCGGTGTCGGCGACGGCCGGGATTGCCGGCAGGCGGAAGGCGCCGCCGGTGCTGATGCGGCCGGTGTCGGCCACGGCCGGGACCGCCGGCAGGCGGAAGGCGCCGCCGGTGCTGATGCGGCCGGTGTCGGCGACGGCCGGGACCGCCGGCAGGCGGAAGGCGCCGCCGGTGCTGATGCGGCCGGTGTCGGCGACGGCCGGGACCGCCGGCAGGCGGAAGGCGCCGCCGGTGCTGATGCGGCCGGTGTCGGCGGTTGCGGCCGGGAGGAATGGGTGTCGATCTTGTTCATCTCAGTCTCCTTCGAGGGCCCGTTGGCGCCGCCGACCCCAACAAAAACGGCCCCGCCGGCAGGGCGGGGCCGTGAATTGGCGGTGATCGCGCGCCCGTCAATTTCGTGACGGGTGCGATAGTAGGCGCAAATTGTTACTGGGTTGTAAACAACCTCACGGATCCGCGAGGTTCCTGTCAACCGGGCGCAACTCGCCCGCTGATGAAGGCAGGATAGGACCGGTTCATCACGGCGTCAAGCTTATTTTCCTACCGAGAGGAAAAATTCCCGGGGCGCCGCCCGGCCAATCTCACCCGGCCAACCGTCACCGAGTCGTAATCAATTTGCGTTCTGTAACTCGGGCGCCTATATCCATCGCGGTTACGAAAAAACTTCGCACCATCCGTCGCGCGAGCACCCCGATCACCGACTCGCCTGCAAATGACGATAGCCCCCGTTCGCCAAACCAAGCCGGCGCGTCCCTGCGCATCCGGGTGTTCGGTGTCATGGCGGCACACGACGACGCCGGCAATCCGGTGCTGCCGAAGATGCGCAAGACCCGGGCGCTGCTGGCGATCCTCGCCATGCGCGCCGCACAGCCGGTGCTGCGCACGGAGATCATCGCCCTGCTCTGGAGCCGCCGCGATCCCTTCCAGGCGCGCGCGTCGCTGCGCCAGTCGCTGCTCGAATTGTCGGACGCGCTCGGGCCCGCACGCCCGCTGCTCAGCGCCGATCGTGCCCATCTGTCGATCAGCGCCGAGGGGCTGTGGCTCGACGCCGAGGCGCTGACGCGGGCCGATCAGGCGCACGCGCAGGAGGCCCTCGCATTGTATCGACCGAAGCTGCTGGAGGATCTGGCCGGCATCGATCCGGCGTTCGATCGCTGGGTAGAGGCGCAGCGGCGGCGATTATTGCGCGCGGCGCGCGAACTTGCAGAATCGGCGCTGGCCGAGGCCGCCGATCCGGCTGCCGCGCTGCGAGCGGGCGAGCAGCTGCTGGCCATCGAGCCGGCGCACGAGACGGCCTGGCGCGCGGTGATCGGCGCCCATGCCCGACTTGGCGATCGCTCGGCTGCGGCCGACGCGCTCGCCCGCTGCAAAGTGGCGCTCGCCGAGCACGCTGCGCTCACGCCGTCGGCGGAAACGCTCGCATTCGCCGAGGCGGCCCTCGTTGGCGAGAGGCCAAGTCGGCGGCGGGCGCAGCACCGTCCCCGGCGCGCTTCGAGCGCACCGGGAGGGTACGCATCGGCGTCATGCCGCTGCGGGAGCGCGCGTCGGACCGGATGAGGGGCTCTCGCTCGGACTGGCCGAGGAGATCACCGCCGCGCTGGCGCCGTTCCGCTGGATCTCCTGCATCGCCAGCTCCTCGCTCGCCGTCATCGCCGACGAGCCACGATCTGCCCCGGTCTGGCGCGACCTGCAACTCGACTTCCTGCTGGAAGGCACGATCCAGCATGCCGCCGGCGAGCAAATTCGGATCATGGCTCGGCTCCTCGACATGCACGCCGGCGAGGAGGTGGTCTGGACGCGCCGTTTCGATCGCGCGGCGGCCGACATTCTGGCGCTGCAGGACGAGCTTGCATCCGCCACCGCCGCGCAGATCGCACCCGAACTCATGCTGCGGCAGAGCGCGCAAGCGGCGGCGCGCCGACGCGCCGATCCGACCTCGCATGAACTGATGCTGCGGGCCATCCCCGCCATCTATCGGATCGATCAGGAGGGCTTCCGCGCCGCCGGCCAGATGCTGGAGGAGTCGCTGCGTCTCGACCCGAGCTTTGCGCCCGCCCATTCCTGGCTGGCGCACTGGCACATCTTCCTGCTCGGCCAGGGCTGGGCCGAGGACCCCGACGCGGCAAGCCGCCGTGCCGGCGAGTTGAGCGAGCGGGCGGTTATGCTCGATCCGGGCGATGCCCGCGGGCTGACCCTCGCCGGTCATGTGCGCGGCTATCTCCACCACCAGCCGGGCGAGGGCATGGCGCTGCATGAGCGGGCGCTGGCGATCAACCCGAATCTGGCGTTGGCGTGGAGTCTCGCGGGGCTCACGCAGAGCTATCTCGGCGAACACCGAGAGGCGATTCGGTGCAATGAGGAGGCGCAGCGCCTCTCTCCATACGACCCGCACGGGTTCTTCTTCGAAACCGCGCGCATCATGCCGCATCTGCTGCTCCATGAGCACGACGTTGCCGCCGAGGTCGGCCGTCGCGCGGTGGAGCTGAACCCCGGCTTCTCCTCCGGCTATAAGGGCCTGCTCGCGGCGCTCGGCCACCTCGGGCGAGCCGCCGAAACGCCGAGCCTGCGCGCCCGGCTCCTTGCTCTGGAGCCGGGCTTTACCATCGAGGGCGCGATATCCCGCTCGCCGCTTACGCAGCCGCAGGACCTCGCGCATTACGCCGAGGGGCTGCGGCGAGCGGGGCTGCCGGAAGGCGAGGGGGCGAAGGCGGGCGCCTCAGGAGGTTCTCGGCCGCGGGCGGCGGGGGCGTCGCCGGACACCGGATCGTCGAGCCGCGCGCCAGCCCGGTGACGATCAATCCGATGCCCTCGGCGTGCCAACGCTGTACCGCCTTGTGGTCGGCGCCCAGCGCCGTCGCGAGCCGCCGCCAGGGATACAAATAACGGTCGGTCAGCGGATTGACCAGGCTACGGGCACCGACAATCCGGCGCAGCACATAGCGGTCGATCGGGATATGGGCGATCCAGCCCATCGCCTCGTCCATGCGCGTGATCGCTGCCGCCGACGGGACCGCCGGACGGATGCGCTTTTCGCTCCAGCCGTAGCTCTCCAGCGCGGTGCGGACGATGTCGAGATTGGAGCTGCGCAGCTTGGTGGAGTATCCGGTATTGGGCAGCGCGAGCAGCGCTGCGCCCGCCTCCTCCAATCGCCTGGTCACGAATTTTGCGTCCATGGGGCAATCGGCGTCGTGCATCGTGACCTCCGTTAGCGGGGAAACCAGGGCAGCGGGTAATCGACGTCGCTAAGCTCGGTGCCGCCGACCATTGCCCCCCAGCACCGCGGATCACCCGCGGGCAGCGGCTCGCGAGCGGGATTGGGGGGCGGCGGCTCGAAATCCGGCGGCGGCGGGCGGGCGCCGATCGCCGCCGCGCGGGCCCGCGCCGCCTCGCACGAGATCCCGAAATGGCGGGCGATATCATCCCATGGCGCGCCTTCCGCCCGCATTCGGCGAAGCTGCGCATCGAGCGGGGCGGTCCAGGTGAGCGGCGGCATCGGAACCTCGGGGCGGGAGGGCGTCACCGAAGTTAGTTAGTGCATTTCCCTTCGCAGTCAACATGATTCTCTAACTATGTTAGATCATGCCGTCCGCAAACCCCTCCGGCCGCCTTCAGCGGTTTGCCGAAATCGTCTTCAATGGTCCGAGCGCCGGCACGTCCCCCATTGCCGCCTCGCAATCGGCGAACGTCACCGTCGCCGGATGGCCGCCGCACCGTGGCTAATCGCGAAGCCGCCGATGCGCGGCGGAACGCGCGAACGAGCCGCTCAGGCGGTCGGCAACGCGGGCCTCGGCCGCGGGGTATGCGCCTTCGCGGCCGTCTCCTCCGCGACCAGCACGGCCTCGGGCTCGTCCGCCTCCGCCTCCGTCTCCTGATTGAGATGCTGATGCAGCCGGACCGTGTCGAGCGCTCCTTCCCAGCGCGCGACGACGATCGTCGCCACCGCGTTGCCGATCAGGTTGGTGAGCGCCCGCGCCTCCGACATGAAGCGATCGACGCCGAGGATGATCGCGATCGATGCCACCGGCACGGTCCCGACCGATGCCAGGGTGGCAGCCAAGACGATGAAGCCGGACCCGGTCACGCCTGCCGCCCCCTTTGAGGTCAGCAGCAGGACGGCGATCGAGCCCGAGCTGGTGCCCGATGCTGAGCGGCGTGTTCGTCGCCTGGGCGAGGAACACGGCCGCCATCGTCAGGTAGATGCAGGTGCCGTCCAGATTGAATGAATAGCCGCTCGGGATCACCAGCCCGACCACGGTCTCGTCGCAGCCGAGGTTCTCCATTTTGGCCAGCATGCGCGGCAGCACCGCCTCCGAGGAGCTGGTGCCGAGCACGATCAGCAGCTCCTCTCGGATGTAGCGGATGAGCTTCAGGACGCTGAAGCCGACCATCGCGCAGACGCTCCCCAGCACCACCAGGATGAACAGGAGGCAGGTGAGGTAGACCGACCCCATGAGCTGGCCAAGCGAGAGCAGCGTGCCGATCCCGTATTTACCCACCGTGAACGCCATGGCGCCGAACGCGCCGATAGGCGCGACGTACATGACGATCCGCACCATGCCGAAGATGACGTGCGCCACCTGGTCGATAAGGGAGAGCAGTGGCCGGCCGCGCTCGCCCAGCGCCTGCAGTGAGAAGGCGAACAGGATGGCGATCAGCAGGACCTGCAGGATCTCACCCTCGGAGAATGCGCTCACGAAGGTGTTCGGGATGATGTGCAGCAGCGAGCCGACCACGGTCTGCCCGTGCGCTTGGGTAGTGTAGGTCGCGACTGCTTTGGTGTCGAGCGTGGCCGGGTTGATGCGCATGCCGACCCCGGGCCCCCAAAGGTTGACGACGATCAGGCCGATGACCAGCGCCACCGTCGTCATGATCTCGAAGTAGATGATCGCCTTGAGGCCGACCCGGCCGACCTTCTTCATATCCTCCATGCTGGCGATGCCGTGGACGACCGTGCAGAAGATGATCGGCGCGATCAGCATCTTGATCAGCGCCACGAAGGCATCGCCCAGGACCTTCAGCTGCGCGCCCGTCCCGGGCGCCAGGTAGCCGACCAGCACGCCGATCACGATGGCGCAGAGTACCTGGACGTAGAGGTGTGTGTACCAGGGCCGGTGGTGGACGGCGGTAGCGGCGTCGAGTGTCGCCATGTTCGGTTCCTCCCTACAGCGGCAGTTTACCCTCAGACCGGGCGCCGATGGCGGCGAGTGCGGCCGGGTTGACGATGCGCCAGCTTAGACTGCCCCTGCCTGGCGCAGCGCGGTGATCTCGCCAGCGCCATATCCCAGCTCGCCCAGCACCGCGTCGGTGTGCTGGCCGAGCGCCGGCACCTCGCCCATCGCCGCCTCGCAATCGGCGAATGTCACCGGCGGCAACAGCGCCCGCACCGCGCCGACCGGGCTTCCGACCTCGCGCCAGCGCTCCCGCGCGGCGAGCTGCTCATGATCCCAGAGCGCCCGGGCGTCGTTCAGCCGACCGTTGGCGATGCCCGCCGCATCGAGCCGCGCCACCACCTCCATCGCGGTCATGCCGGCGAAGAAGGCCTCGATCTCGGCCGTCAGCTCCGCCCGGTGCTCGCGTCTGGCGGCGTTGTCGCGATAACGCGGATCGCCCACCCAATCCGGTCTCGCCATGACCTTGGTGCAGAACACCCCCCATTCGCGCTCGTTCTGTAAACCGAAAATCACCCGACCGTCGCCGCCGTGCGATGTTCGCCGTAGGGCGCGAGCGCGGGATGGCTCAGCGCCTGGCGGGGCAGCGGCGAATCCGCGTAGGCCGTGCGGTACATCGGATAGCTCATCCATTCGGCGAGCGCGTCCAGCATGGCGACGCTGACATGCGCGCCCTTCGGCCCGTGGCGTTCCCGCCGCAAAAGGGCGGCGAGAATCGCCTGGTTCGCATACATGCCGGTGGCGATGTCGGCCGCCGAGATGCCGACCCGCGACGGCTGCTCGGGCGTGCCGGTCACGCTGATCAGCCCCGATTCGGCCTGAATCAGCAGATCATAGGCCTTCTTTCGCGCGAACGGCCCGCTCTCGCCATAGCCCGAGATGTCGCAGACGATCAGCCGCGGATAGCGCGGCGCCAGCGCGGCGTAGCCCAGCCCCAGCCGGGCCGCCGCCCCGGGCGCGAGATTCTGCACCAGCACGTCGGCGCGGCGAGCAACCGATCCAGCAGCTCACCCGCCCGCGCGTGCTTGAGGTCGAGCGTCAGGCTGCGCTTGCCCCGATTGAGCCAGACCACGAATGACGACAGGCCGCGCACGTAGCCGTCGTAGGCGCGCGCGAAGTCGCCCTCGCCGGGACGCTCGATCTTGAGCACCTCGGCGCCGAAATCGGCGAGATGGCGGGTGCAGAGCGGCCCCGCGACCGCGTGCTCCAGCGCCACCACGCGCAAGCCGTCGAGCGGTCTCATGGCAGTCCCTGCGGGAAACTGCATCGCCAGGATGCCGAGCCCGTCCGTCCCGGCCACCACCGCCAGCGCCGGTTCGTCGGGGCCGACGAACAGGCAGGAGCGCGCGCCGAACCTCCGTTCGCCGTATGCGAGAAGCCCGTCCAGCACCAACCAGAACTGCCCGGCACCCTGCGCCGGGTCGGGGCCCTCGCGTGAGTCGCCCGCTTCCAGCCGCCAGTGCCACGCGCCGAGGCCGTCGGCCTCCCGGCCGAGCACCGGGGCATCACCGGCCGACCCCAGCGGACCGGCCGCGGCCTCGCGGTGGCGCCGCGGGCGCGGCAGATCGCGGCGCGCTCCGGGCATGTAGCGCGCCCCGGGATCCCAACCGTTGCGGAGCGTAAAATAATGCAGACCCTCAGCCGCGGCCCGGATCGGTCCGTATGGCGAAAAGGCACCGGTGAAATGAACGGTGACCGGGGTCACGTCATGCGTGCCGAGGCGCCCGGCGCCGCGCGTGAACACCTGGAACTGATCGGATTGATGAAAATGCCCGACGACCATCGCGCCCGGGTCCTGCTCGACCAGGAACGCCATCGGATACAGCAAGTCCGGCGCCGGCGGTTGCCCGCCCTCGGGATAAAAGCGATTGGCTCCGATATAGGTGGTATGCCAAAACGTTGCGCCGTTCGATTGCCCGCGTCGGCGGGTGCCGGCGGCCGTAGCCGCGTCGGTCATCAACATGAAGCCGCCTCCGTTGTTTCGCCCGCGCGGCAGCTCGCGCACACGCCCTCCGCCTCGATCGTCGCTTTTGCCACCGCGAAGCCGTGGCGCCGGGCGGCGCCGTCCAGTGCCGCCGCCAACACCGGGTCATCCAGTTCCGTGACCCGTCCGCAGACTCGACAAATCAGGAATTGCGCCGCGTGCGCCTCCTCGGCGACGCAGCCGACAAAGGCCGACAGGCGTTCGACACGATGGATCAGCCGCTGCTCCAGCAGGAAGTCCAGCGCGCGATATACGGTGGGCGGCGCCGCCGGGCCGCGCCGTCGGCGCAGTCGCTCGAGCAGGTCATACGCGCCGGTCGGCGCCGGTCGCTCCAGGATGAGACCGAGAATTTCGCGACGCAGCTCCGTCAACCGGGCGCCGCGGCCGGTGCATATCGCGGCGGCGCGGGCCAGCATCGCCTCGGTGCGGGAGGCGAATCCCGCCTCGCTCATGCCACTCTCCCCGTCCAGATACGGACCGACGGTCAGGATAGCACGATGACGGAGATTGACATGACGGCGGTCCTGGAGGCGGTCCGCTTCGACGCCGACGGACTGGTGCCCGCCATCACCCAGCAGCACGACAGCGGCGAAGTCCTGATGCTGGCGTGGATGAACCGCGCGGCGTTGATCGAGACACTGACGACCGGCCGGGTCTGCTACTACAGCCGCAGCCGCGGCGCCTTGTGGCGGAAGGGGGAGATCTCGGGCCAGGTGCAGAGCCTCAAGGAACTCCGCCTCGATTGCGACGGCGACACCTTGCTGCTGCTGGTGGCGCAGACAGGCGTCGCTTGCCACACCGGCCGGCGCAGCTGCTTTTATCGTGCGGTGCGGGAGCAGGGGCTGGTCGAGATCATGGCGCCCGCCGTCGATCCGGCCACACTGTACGGGCCCCGGGCATGAGCCCGCATCCGCCGCGCTGCCGCGCGGCCCGGGTGCGGGCGGGTGAGGGCGCGTGCCGCTGATCTACCTCATTGCCGGCGAGCAGAGCGGCGATGCCCTGGGGGCGGGGCTGATGGCCGCCCTCAGCGCCCGTCGCCCCGATCTTGAGTTTGCCGGTATCGGCGGCGCGCGCATGGCGGCGGGCGGCGTTCGCAGCCTGTTTCCGATCGAAGAGCTTGCGCTTATCGGCTTCCTCGAAGTGCTGCCCCGGCTGCGCTCATTGCGCCGGCGCCTGCGCGAGACCGTGGCCGACATCGCCGCGCGGCAGCCGCAAGCGGTGGTCACTATCGACAGTCCGGCCTTCGCCCTGCGGGTGCTGCGGGCGGTCGCGCCGCTCGGCATTCGCCGGGTCCATTACGTGGCCCCGCAGGTCTGGGCGTGGCGGGAAAACCGGGTACACCGTTACCCCGGGCTATGGGACCGGCTGCTCTGCCTGTTGCCGTTCGAGCCGGGCTTTTTCGCCCGCCACGGCCTGCCCGCCACCTTCGTCGGTCATCCGGTGCTCGAAAGCGGCGCCGACCGGGGGGACGGGAAGCGCTTCCGCGCCAAGCACGGCCTGCCCCCCGGAGCGCGGGTGATTACGCTGATGCCGGGGAGCCGGCCGGCTGAGGTCGCGCGCCTGTTGCCGGTCATCGGCGAGACCCTGCCGCGCCTGAAGCCGCCCGCCGTCATTCCGGCGGTGCCGCTCGCCGGGCCGGTTGCCGACGCGGTGCGCCGCGGCGCCGAATCATGGCCGGTGCGCCCGGTTCTGGTCGAGGACCCGCGCGACAAGCACGACGCTTTCGCCGCCTCCGTCGCCGCCCTGACCAAATCCGGGACGGCGACGCTGGAGCTGGCGATGGCCGGCGTGCCGATGCTCGTCACCTACCGGGTCAATCCGCTCACCGGGACCATCGCCCGGCGTCTGCTTACCGTCCGCTACGCCGCGCTCGTCAACCTGTTGAGCGCCGGGATCACCGCCGACGCCGGAAACGCGCTGGTGCCAGAGCTGATCCAGCAGGACTGTACGCCCGACCGTCTCGCCGGTGCGCTTGGGAGGCTGCTCGAAGATAAGTCGGCGGGGGCGGCGCAGCGCGCTGGTTTTCGCGAGGTGGTGGAAAGCCTGCGCCCGGCGGGCGGGCTGCGCCCGTCAGAAGCCGCCGCCGACGCCGTGCTCGAATTGCTGGAGCAGACCTGAGCCCAGCATCCGGGCGCGCTGTTCGGCGATCGCCGCCTCGACCAGCAGCGCCGCGTCCAGCGCTCGCCGGCCGGCGGCGGCATCGACCGCGATCGGCGTGCCGTCCCGCACCGCGGCGACGAACGCCGCCTGCTCGGCCTCCAGCGCATCGTGCTCCTGCCAGGCTACGGTCTCCGAACCGAAGCCCGGCAGGCCGGGGACGGGCGCGCCCGGCCCGCGGGCGATCACGCTCAGCCGCCGCGCGGCGAAATCGACCTTCACCAGACCGCCGGCGCCGAAAACCCGCATCCGCCGCTCCACCCGCGGCGCGATGCGGCTCGCGGTCAACGTCGCGACGGCGCCGGAGGCGAACCGCAGTCGGGCGTTGGCGATATCAGCCTGAGGGCTGGCGACCGCCGCGCCGATCGCCTCCGCCGCCTCGATCGAACTGCCGGTCAGCTCCAGCACCAGGTCGAGATCGTGGATCATCAGATCGAGGATCACGGAAACATCGGTGCCGCGCGGCTTGAAGGGCCCCATGCGGCTCGCCTCGATGTAGAGCGGCGTGCCGGCGCGGCCGAGGATCGCCGCGTGCCCGGCGGAAAACCGCTCCAGGTGCCCCACTTGCAGGACCAATCCCCGGGCGGCGGCGAGCGCGGCGAGCTCCTCCGCTTCAGCTGAGGTGACGGCGATCGGCTTTTCCATCAGCACGTGCCGCCCGGCCCCCAGCACGGCCATCCCCAGCCGGTGATGCGCGGCCGCCGGCACGGCGACGATCACCGCCTCCGCGGCCGCCAGCAGCGCCGCCCAGCCGAGCGCCGGCGCCCCCGCTTCGGCCGCCACCAGCTCCGCGCGTGCGCGGTTGCGGTCGTGCACGCCGACCAGCGTGACCGCCGGCGAGGCCGCCAGCTTGAGGGCGTGGAAGCGCCCGAAATGGCCGGTGCCGGCCACGCCGACCCTGAGGCGGCGCCCATTCATGAGGAATCTCCCGGTCGCTTTTGCCCGCCATCCGGGTTATGCGAACCCGCCGGGCGCCGCCAGCGTCCTTTTCTCACCGGAGCCAATCACGCGGGATGCTGTATTTCAGCCGCGCCAAGACACTCGCCATCCTCGGCGTCTGCCTGCTGGGCGCGCTCGTGTGCATCCCGAATGCGTCGCGCGCGCCAAGCCGGTGGTTGCCCTGGCGCACCGTGCGCCTGGGGCTCGATCTGCAAGGCGGCAGCTACCTGCTGATGCAGGTGGACATGAATTCGGTGGTCAAGGAGCGGTTGGCGGGCCTGAGCGACGCCGTGCGCGAGCAATTGCGCAAGGCCGGCATCTTCTACAAGACGGTGGACGCGCAGCCGGACCGCAAGCGCGTGATCGTGCAGGTCCGCGATCCCCAGCGAACCACGGCGGCGGCGGCGGCGCTCAAGCCGCTGGTGCAGACGCAGGGGCAGATGAACGTCCCCGATCTCGACATCACCACGCAGCCCGACGGCGCCATCATCTTGCAGCTGTCGCCGGTGGCACTGAACGAACGCGCCACGGCCGCGGTTCAGCAATCGATCGAGATCGTGCGTCGGCGAATCGACGAGACCGGGGTCGTCGATCCGCAGGTCTCGCGTGAGGGCTCGGATCGGATCGTGGTGCAGTTGCCCGGCGTCGGCGATCCCGAGCGGATCAAGACGCTGCTCGGCAAGACCGCGCACATGACCTTTCAGATGGTCGATCAATCCGTCACCTCCACCGCCGGCGCGCCGCCGCCGGGGATCGAGTTCCTGCCCATGCAGAACGATCCCCGCCAGCGCATCGCGGTGCGCACGCGCGTCGATGTGGACGGCGGCGACCTCACCGACGCGCGCGCGGCGACCGACCAGCAGACCGGGCAATGGGTGGTGAATTTCACCTTCAATGCCGTGGGCGCGCGCCGCTTCGGCGACATCACGCGCGCCAATGTCGGCCGCCCGTTCGCCATCGTGCTTGACGGCAAGGTGATCAGCGCGCCGGTGATCCGCGAGCCGATCACCGGCGGGCGCGGCCAGATCAGTGGCAATTTCAACGCCCAGAGTGCCTCCGACCTCGCCTTGCTGCTGCGCGCCGGCGCGTTGCCGGCGCCGCTCACCGTGATCGAGGAGAACACGATCGGGCCGGAACTCGGCGCCGATGCGATCCGCGCCGGCGCCATCTCGCTCGGTGTCGGCTTCGTGCTGGTGATCGGCTTCATGGGCTTCTTCTACGGCCTGTTCGGCTGGTTCGCGAACCTGGCGCTGGTGATGAACCTGGTGCTGATGCTGGCCATCCTGTCGCTCCTGCAGGCGACGCTCACCCTGCCCGGCATGGCTGGCATCTTGCTGACGCTCGGGATGGCGGTGGACGCCAACATCCTCATCAACGAGCGCATTCGCGAGGAGCAGCGGCTCGGCCGCCCGCCGTTGGCGGCGCTGGAGCATGGTTTCCAGCGCGCCTATCGCACCATTTTCGATTCCAACGCCGCCACCTTCCTTGCCCACGTGATGCTGTTCATCTTCGGCAGCGGGCCGGTGCGCGGCTTTGCGGTGACGATCACGGTCGGCATCGCCACCTCGCTGTTCACCGCCTGGCTGCTCACAAGGCTGATGGTCTCGCGCTGGTACGTGGCGCACCGGCCGCGGCTGCTTCCGGTCTGATCCCATGCTGCGTCCGATGTTCCGCCTGGTTCCCGACAACACCCGCATCGGCTTCATGCGCGGCCGGTTCCTGGGCCTGCTCACCTCGGCGATCCTCTCCACCGCCTCGGTGGTTCTGTTCTTTCATCCGGGGCTGCATCTCGGCATCGACTTCGCCGGCGGCGTGGTGATGGAGGCGCGCACCCCGGCGGCGGCCGATATCCCGGCGATCCGCGCGGCTTTGCAGGCGCGGCAGGTGCCGGAAGAGGGCGTGCAGCGTTTCGGCAGCCCCGAGCAGGTTCTGATCCGCATCCGCAGCCAGCCCGACGCGCAAGCCACCCAGCAATCGGTCGAGCGCGTGCGCGCGGCGTTGGAGGCGACGCAGCCGGGGACCAAGGTGCTCAGCACCGAGGCGATCGGCGCCTCGGTCTCGGCCGAGCTGTTCCGCAACGGCTTGCTGGCGCTCGCCCTCAGCCTGCTGATGATCCTCTTTTATATCTGGTTCCGCTTCGAATGGCAGTTCGCGGTCGGCGCCGTGGTGACGCTGATCCTCGACGTCACCAAGGCGATCGGCTTCCTCGCCATCACCCGCTTCGACTTCGACTTGGTGATGGTGGCCGCGATCCTGACCGTGCTCGGCTACTCCACCAACGACAAGGTGGTGGTCTATGACCGGGTGCGGGAGAATTTGCGCAAATACAAGACCATGCCGCTGCGCGATCTGATCGACCTGTCGATCAACGAGACCTTGAACCGCACCCTGGGCACCTCGATGACGGTGTTCCTGGCGGCGCTGCCGTTGGCGCTGTTCGGCGGCCAGTCGATCTCCGGTTTCGCCTGGGTGATGCTGTTCGGCATCGTCGTCGGCACGTCGTCGTCGATCTTCATCGCCGCTCCCATCCTGTTGCTGCTCGGCGAGCACCGCTTGCGCCGCGACGCCGCGCCGGCGGCGGGCCGGACGGCGCGGGAAAAGCGCCCCGTGGGGCCGTGAGCACCCCTCTCATCCCCGCGCAGGGCTACGGCATTCGCACAGGTCTTCGAAACTCCGGGGAATTGCCTCGCTCATTCCCCTTTCCGCCCCGGAGGGGCGGAGACAGGGCGAGCCGCGGGAATGCTCAAGACGGACCGGAGCCGGCGGAGTTGATCGCGCAGTTCCTCGAATTCGCGATGATTCCTCCTCTCCGATCGAGGGTGATCGCGGGGCATGACCGTCCACGCGCGCCGCGCCGATTGCCGCCCGCGCCGCCGCGATCTCGTCCAGCAGCTCGCCGGCGCGTCCTTGCGCGCCGTCGTCAACCGCCATCTCGCGCGTCAGATAACCGATCGGGGAAATGATCCGCAGCGCATCGCGGATACGCGAGGGCACGAGCGCATCCCACCCGCGCTTCACCGGCCCGACCGCGTCCGACAGCGATCGGATGCGCCGATCGAGATCGCGCGCGGCGGCTTGCGCATCGCCGCCCTCATCTGCGGCTCGCACCGCCCGGTGTAGTGCGTCCAGAACATCGGCCAGGACGTTGCCGAAGAGATCCCGGGTTCGAAGGGGTAGCACCAGAACCGTGACCAGCGTTCCGACTGCTGCGCCGATCGCCGTCTCCTCCAATCGCAGCAGCAGCAGCGCCGGCGAGAAGGCCCCCAGCAGCCCGTAGAGCAGCGCCACCATGACCGCCGGCCCGCCGTCCGCGGTGCCGAGCGCGCTGATCTGCTCCTCGGCCGCCAATGCAGAGGCGTTCAGGCGTAGAAGCTGGCGCCGGAAGTGTCGCGGATGCCAGCCTGCACCGGGCCGCAACGCTTCGATCTCACGTACGATCCGCGCGCCGCGGCGGCGGACATGGCGCACAATCTGGCGCAGAGTGAAGCTCGGGTCTTCGGGAAATCAACACGAAGCGCACCACGACCGAGCTCGCGATCGCGATCGCGACCGCCAGCGCCAGCGCCAGCAACGGATCTTGCGCCAGCGGCGGGTGCAGGATTTCGCCCAGAAACCACGCGATGTAGCCGACCATTCCGAATGCCATTCCGCGCGGACCGGCGAGCGGCGCCAGGCTGGCGCCGAACACCAACACCACGAAACCGGCGTCGTCGAAGTCCGGGCCAGCGCGCAAGCCAGGCGGCCAGCGTCACCGCAACCAATGCCGGAAACGTCAGCAGCACCGTGGTCAGCAGCTTCCCGCGCGGCGTCTTGTCGCGCACCGTGATGGCGGCAAAGGCGCTCACCATCAGCCCGAGTGCCATCGCCGCGATCGGGATCGGCAGCGCCATCCGCAGCAACAGCAGCGCCGCGATCGTGAGGCCGGCGGAGACGACCACGCGCCCCGCCATCAGCAGGCGCACCAGGCCGGGGTCCGGTCCGAACACCGCCTCCCGCATCGCCGCCAGTTGATCGCCTACGCGCCCCGCGCATTCGGCGACCCCTTGATCGGCGTCCGCCGCACTGTCGCGCCCCTCGGGTGGTCGGTCGCGCGCCATTTTCTTGCAATCCTTCCCCCGCTCCCCCATCGTCGATCCCCTGTTCTTCGTCGAACCCTTGCAAGAGGGCGGCCATGCGTCCGCGGTTCGTCGTCATCAATGTCATCATTCTCGCCCTGCTCTACGCCGGCTGGCGGCTCGGCGTGTTCGACGGGTTTCCGGCGCTCGGGCCGGTGGAGCTGGTCATGGTCGGCTTTCTCGCCCTCTATGCGGCGTTCGGCGCCGGCGCCGCCTTTCTCGGCAACTGGCGCACCTGCGCGCATATCGCCAACAGCCTGCCGATGTGGGCGCTGGCCTTCACCGGCCTCGGGCTGGTGCTCGCGGTCGCCGACCTGCACAGCCTGACGCCCGAGGCGATGGCGAGCGTGTTCCGCAATCTCGCCTTCTCCATCGTGCCCAACATCGCCGGCGTCGCGCTGATGGCGTGGCTGCGCGAACTGGCCTGGTGGTGCGCGCGTGCAGAAATTTAGGGGCTTCGAGTGGTCGTACCGCGATCTGCTGACCTCGCTGATGGTGGTCTACATGGCGATGGCGGCGCTCGCGCTCATCGCCGCGCGCAAGATCACCACCGAGGCGGTGACGCCGGGAAACGTGCTCTTTCAGCTCACCTGGGATACCGCCCGGCTGGCGGATGTCGATCTGTGGGTGCGCGCGCCGGACGATCAGCCGGTGGGCTACTCCCACCCGTCGGGACGGCACTGTAATCTGCTGCGCGACGACACCGGCCGACCGACCGATCCCGAATCGCGCAACATGGAGCTGACGGTCTGCCGCGGCACGCCGGACGGCGAATGGATCGCCAATGTCGCGCTCTATGCCGATCGCGACGGCGTTTTGCCGGTATCGGCCACGCTGCTCGTGACCATGGCCGGCAATAACGGCATTCGCGAGATCGCGCGGCGCACCATCAACTTATCGCGCGAGGGCGACGAGCACACCGTGGTTCGCTTCGCTCTGCACGGCCAGGATCTGGTGCCCGACAGCATCAATGACCTGGAGATGCCGCTCTGGAAGCACGCATGATCAGTCCGATCCCGATCGTCTTCGGCCTGCTGGCGCTGTCGATCGGCACCTGCGCGCTTGCGGTGCGGGGCGCCCGAGTGCGGGCAGCCTCGTTCTGCGTGACCGTCGTGCTGGCGGCGGTGCTGTGGCAGGCGAGCCTCGGCCGGCCGCGTCCGCCGGTGTTCGACAACCCGACAGGGACGGTGGTGAGCTACCGCTTCGACGAGCCGCGGGCGATCTATCTTTGGATGCTGGCGCCGGGCGAGCGCGCGCCCACCGCCTTCGCGCTCCCGTGGTCGGAGCGTCAAGCCGCGGAACTGCAGGAAGCCGCCGAACAAGCGCGCAAGTCGGGGAACTCCTTGGAGGCCCAAAAGTCGGCGGAGCGTCGGGGCAATCTCTTCGACCCGCGCCTGACCGCGCGCGACAGACTGCGCTTCTACCCGGCCCGTCACCAGCCGTTGCCGGCAAAGTCGATGGCAACGGGATAGCGCCCCGCCGCCGCCGGCTGCGATCACTCGCGCAAGTAGCCGTTCAGCTCCGGCGTCGTCATGGCGTGATCGAGATAGCCGAAGCCGCCGTTCGCCGCCTCCCGCGCCGCTGCGACCAGCCCGCTCATTGCGGCGCGATAGAGCGAGGAGGCGAGGCTGATGCGGCGCACGCCCGCCGCCGCCAGCTCCGCCTTGCTGAACGACTTACCCTTGATCCCGGCCATGAAGTTGAACGGCTTCGACAATGCCGCGCACACTCTGCGCACGGCGTCGATGTCGGGCAAGCCGGGCGCCATGAGCACGTCGGCACCGGCCGCTTCGTAGGCGCGCAGGCGCCGGATCGTGTCCTCCAGATCGGGGTTGCCGCGCAGGAAATTCTCCGACCGCGCGGTGAGCGTAAAGGCGAAGCCCACCGACCGCGCCGCCTCGACCGATGCGCTGATGCGCGCCGTCGCCGCTTCCGTATCGTAGAGCGGGCGGGCCTGATCTCCGGTCGCATCCTCGATCGAGCAGCCGACCAGTCCCGCCTTCGCGGCCAGGGTCACGGTTTCCGCGGCATCCGACGGCGCATGTCCGAAACCGTTCTCCAGATCGGCCGAAACCGGAAGCTCGACCGCGGCGACCACGGCGGCGGCATGGTCCAGCGCCTCCGCACGCTTCACCTGCCCGTCGCGCCGGCCGAGCGTCGCCGCGAAGGCACCACTTGAGGTGGCGAGGGCGCCAAACCCCAGACCCGCGAGGATGCGGGCCGAGCCGGCATCCCAGGGATTCGGAATAACGAAGATCTGCTGATGCAGCATGCGAAAGCGATCTGCCTTCTCGGCTTGGCTCGGGCTCATGCAACCACCCCCGTTACGGCTTCTCGACCAATCGCGCGACGCCCAGCAGGCGCGCGAGCGTCCCCGCGTCGGCCTGCCCCGTCACCGCCTCCGGCCGCCAATGGCGCTGGAAGGCGCGCAGCACGCTCGCCAACGCCGGGTCGAGCGGTCCAGCCGGCGATACCTGGTAGCCGATATCGGCGAGCGCGCGACGCACATCGCGCAGGTTGGCGGCGTCGCGCACCGCATCACCGGTGCCGAGATCAGCCACGCCGTCCGGCCAGATGCCGACGCCGTTGCGCGCCAGCCCCTCCCAGTCGAATCGCTCTCCAGGATCCTCCTTGCGGTCGGGCGCGACGTCGCTATGGGCGATGACGTTGCGCTGCGTGATCGGATGCCGTGAGAGAATTTCCAGGCACAGATCGCACACGGCGCTGAGTTGCAGCAGCGGAAAGTCGCGGTAGCCCCACTCATGGCCGGGATTGACGATCTCGATGCCGATCGAGCGATCGTTCAGCCCGGTCTTGCCGCGCCAGTAGGAAATGCCGGCATGGGCGGCGCGCCGCTCCTCCGGCACCAGACCGAACACCAGCCCGTCCTCGTCCACGACGTAGTGCGCGGAGACCTTCGCCGCCGGGTCGCGCAGCCGATCCAGCGCCGCTTGCGCCGATTTCATGCCGGTATAGTGCAGGATCAGCATGTCGATCGGCACCCCCGGCGGGCGCGCGTCGTGGTTCGGGCTCGGCAGCTCGCGGATGTCGACCAGGCTCACAGCCCGCGCTCCCGCTTGATGCGGTCCCAGGCGGCATTGATGCGGGCCACCTTGTCGCTGGCGCGGGCGATGAACTCCCCGGGCACGCCGCGCGAGGCCAGGCTGTCGGGGTGGTTCTCGCGCATCAGCCGTTTCCAGGCGGCGTGCAGCTCCGCCCCGGTGGCCGCGCGCGGTACGCCCAAAATGACATAGGGATCGGGTTCGTCCGCCCCGTTGCGTGGGCGCGGTGTCGCCCCCCGCGCACGGTCCCAGGCTCGCTGGTCGAGCCCGAACGCCGCGTGCACGGCGGAGAGGAAGCGATATTCGGCCTGGTTCACCTCCCCGTCGGCGCGCGCCACGGTGAACAGGGAGGCCAGCACGTCCTCCAGCATCCCGCGATTGTCGGCGAAGCTGTCGCCGAGCTGGCGGGCATAGGTCTCGAACCCCTCGGCGCTGTCGCGGGCGCTGTCGAACAGTCGGGCGATGTCGCCCATCGCCTCGGGTGGGATGCGGAACTGGCGCTTGAAGCTGTCGATCTCGGTCCGCGTCACCGGACCGTCGCACTTGGCGAGCTTGGCGTTCAGCACCACCACGCAGATCGCGAACACCTGGTCCTTGCGGCCGAGCAAGGCCGCGATTCGCGCCGGACTGAAGCGCAGATTCGGTGCGCCCTGATCGGCAGCGTGCCCCATCGCGGCGCCGAACACCGCGCCGACCGGACCGCCGACGGCAAAACCCGCGACGCCGCCGATGATCTTTCCCCAATAACCCATGCGCGCAAATTACCACGCCGTGCGACGGCGCCAAAGCTCTCAGCCGCTTTGCGTCGTGGTGTCCTGGCCGCGCACCGGGTCGGCGATCGCCTGCTCCAGGCTGCCGGCGCCCTTCCACTCGGCGGCCGGGCGCGCGCGCCCGTTGCTGCCGATCTGGTCGATGTTCCAGTAGATCTCCAGACTATGCCCGTCGGGATCGCGGAACTCGACGGCGATCTGGCAGCCGGCCCGCCGCCGTCCCTCGAAATCGATCGCGACGCCCCGGGCGCGCAGATGCTCGCGCGCGAGCACCACCTCGGCCAGGGTCGGGACCTCGAAGGCTATGTGATGCAGCCCGCCCCGGGTCTCTTCGCCTCCGGCAAATAATGCGATCCCGTGATGGTCGGTGTTGCAGCGCAGGAACACCGCACCACCCGGCAGCATTTCCGAGCCATAGGCATCGGACACCCGGAACCCCAGGATCTCGGTATAGAAGCGGGCCGATCGCTCGAGGTCGCGGACATGCAGCGCGATATGCCCGATCTTGGCGATGTTGAAGCCGAGCCCCATCGGGCGGTCCATGCGGGCGATCGCCTCGGCGTCCATGCGCGCCTCCATCCGAATGGCGAACGCTAGGCCCGAGGCTGGACAGCGTGCAACCATCGCGGCAGTGACCGGGTGAGCGGAGGAGAGCGCAATGGAGCCTTGTGACCTGCCGGCCGTCGAAGCCAGGCGCCTGATCGGCCGGAAGCGGCTCGCCGCATCCGAGCTGCTGGAGAGCTGCATTGCGCGGATCGAGGCCGTCGATCACGCGGTGAACGCGATGGTGGCGCACGATTTCGATGCTGCCCGCCGCGCCGCGCGCGCCGCCGATGCGTCGGTAGAGCGCGGCGAGCCGCTCGGCCTGTTGCACGGTCTGCCGCTCGGCGTGAAGGATCTGGATGATGCCGCCGGACT
The DNA here is from genome assembly GCA_963762525.1 of uncultured Pseudomonadota bacterium. Lineage (GTDB taxonomy): Bacteria > Pseudomonadota > Alphaproteobacteria > Acetobacterales > Acetobacteraceae > DATFDN01. Next base: position 164,441 of record CAVXKT010000002.1, on the reverse strand, counting down.
GCCGACCACGCGCGGCAGTCCGATCTTTCGCGATCATGTGCCGCAAGCCGACGGGCGAATGGTGGGCGCGCTGCGTGCCGCCGGGGCGATCGTGCTCGGCAAGACCAACACGCCGGAATTCGGCGCCGGCGCCAACACGCGCAACGCGGTCCACGGCGCGACCGGCAATCCGTTCGATCCCTCGCGCTCGGCGGCCGGCTCCTCGGGCGGGTCCGCCGTCGCGCTGGCGACCGGGATGGTGCCGGTCGCCACCGGCTCGGATACCGGCGGCAGCCTGCGCAACCCGGCTTCGTTCTGCGGCATCGTGGGCTTCCGCCCCACCCCCGGACTGGTGCCGAACGAACGCCGCCCTCTCGGCTGGTCGCCGCTCCCGGTGCTCGGGCCGATGGGACGGACCGTTGCCGATGCCAGTCTGCTGCTGGCGGCGATGGTCGCCGACGATGCGCGCGACCCGCTGGCGACCACGATCCATGGCCGCGCCGTGCGACGGGCTGAAGATTTCGCCCGGCCCGATCCGATCGACCTCTCCGGCCTGCGGGTCGCGCTCACCCCCGATTTCGGCTTCGCGCCCACCGAGCGCCACATCGCCGAAGTCTTCGCCGACAAAACCGGGCGCTTTCGCGACGTCTTCGGCCGTGCCGAGGATGCCACGCCCGACTGCGCCGGCGCCGATCAGGCGTTCGAGGTGATTCGCGCGCTGAGTTTCCTCGCCGCGCATGAAGAGCACATCCGGATGCGCCCGCACGATCTCGGGCCGAACGTGCGCGCCAACTATGAGGAGGGGCTGCGCTACAGCGCCGCCGACGTGGCGCGCGCGTTCGCCGCGCAGACGGCGCTGTATCGGCGCTGGCAGCAATTCTTCGAGAATTTCGACGTGATCCTGACGCCGGCGATCACCATCAGCCCGCGGCCGTGGCGCGAGCTGTATCCGCGGGAGATCGACGGCCGGCCGACCCGCACCTATTTCCATTGGCTGGCTCTCGCCTATGCGGTGACGCTCGCGGGGCATCCGGCGATCTCGCTGCCCGTGGGGCTCGATCGCGCCGGGATGCCGTTCGGCCTGCAAATCGTCGGGCCGCGCGGCGGCGACGCCCTCGTGCTGTCGGTTGCCGCCGAGCTGGAGTCGCTGCTGGCCGGCGACGCCGCGACCGCGCGGCCCGTCCCCGACATCGCCCGGCTTCGCGCCTCCCCGCCGCTTCGCGACAACGATGGGTTTTTGGGGTTCGCTTAGGCGGCGCTCAGGCCAAACCGCGGCCCCTGAGTTGATGACGGGCTGATGGTTACATTTGAGCGCATCCCGCGGGCTTCTCAATCAGCTACGGCCGCCATGAGCGCCACAGTTCGGCTCGCACCACGACGCGGGATCGCTGGTGGCGTGGCGCTCGAGAAAGGCACAGCCCGCGAGGGTCAGCGCCGCGAGCGCAATCGCCAAAACGAAGGGCCTGAGGGTCGTCACCGGCAGGTCGCTTCAATCTCCGCCTCGCTCAACCCCGCCGCGCGCAGCACTTCGGCCGTGTGCTCGCCCAGGCCGGGCCAAAGGCGGCCAATCGCTGGCGCGGTATCGGAGAACGTTGCCGGAATCGCCGTCACCGTGACGGTGCCCTCCAGCGGATGCTCGCGTCGAGCGAAGAACCCGGTCTCGCGCAAATAGGCGTCCTCCAGCAAATCGGTGAGGGTGGCGGCGGCGCCGCACGGGATGTCCAGCCGGCGTCAGGATTGTCACCCATTCGGCCGTCGTTCGCTCGCCCATCGCGGCGCCCAGGATGGCGAACAGCGCATCGGCGTTGTCGGCGCGCGCGCCGACGGTGGCGAAGCGAGGATCTTCGAGCACCTCCGGTCGGCCGATCGCGCCGAATACCCGCCGCCACTGCTCGTCGGTCACGCAGATCACCGCAACGTGCCCGTCGCGGGTCGGAAACGGGCGCCGATGCGGCGTCAGCATCCGCGGATAGCCGAGACCCAGATCGGGCCGTTCGATGGTCGCCCCCCAAAGATGCTCGACCAGCATGAAATTCAGCATCGTCTCCATCATCGGCACATGCACCGCCTGGCCGCGTCCGGTGCGCTCGCGCGCGAACAAGCGCCATGCCGATCATCGAGGCGAGCATCTGCCCGGTGAGCTTGTCGGCGGCGACGGTCGGGAAATAGCGCGGGCCGTCGGCGCCGCCGTTCAGCGCCGCGGCGCCGCTCATCGCCTGAATCAGGTCGTCGAAGGCGGGCGCCTCGCGCCGGCGCGCTGTCAGGCCGAAAGCCGGTGGCGCAGGCATGGATCAGGCGCGGGTTGCGCGCCGCCAGTGCCGGATAGTCGAGGCGCAGCCGCTCGGCGGCGCCGAGGCGCATGTTGTGCACCAGCACGTCGGCGCCGTCGATCAGGCGCAGCAGCGCCGCGTGCGCGGCCGGGCGCTTCAGATCCAGCACCACGCTGCGCTTGTTGCGGTTGGCGTTGGCGAAATACGACCCCATGGCCGGGCGTACGGCTCGGGCCGATGTGGCGCAGCGCGTCGCCGCCGGGCGCCTCGATCTTGATGACGTCGGCGCCCATGTCGCCCAGGATCTGGGTCGCGAACGGGCCCAGCACCATCGTCGTCAGGTCGATCACCCGCACGCCCGCGAGCGGTCCGGATTGGTCGTCGCTCATCCGCCGAGAGTGAACCCGCCGAGCGCTTCGGATGCAATCGGGTGTCGGCCATGCCGGGAAAGCCTTTGCCCCGACGCGTTGCGGCTGCGATCCTGCCGCGATGCGGGAAAAAGCCCCTCGGATGGCCGCCGGTGCGCGTGCCACGGCGCTGATCGTCGCCAGCGCGATGTTCATGGAGCAGCTCGACGGCACCGTGCTGGCGACCGCGCTGCCGTCGATGGCGCGCGACTTCGACACCCGCCCGCTCAACATGAACGTCGCGCTCACCGCCTATCTGCTGACGCTGGCGATGTTCATCCCCGCCTCGGGGCGGATCGCGGACCGCTTCGGGTCGCGCACCGTGTTTCGCGCCGCCATCGGCGTATTCACGGCGGGCTCCATCCTCTGCGGCGTTTCGTCGGGCCTGCCGTTCGCTGGTGGCGGCGCGAATGCTGCAAGGCGCCGGGCGGGGCGCTGATGTCGCCGGTCGGACGGCTGGTGATGCTGCGTGCCGTCTCCAAGGCCGAGCTGGTGCGGGCGATGGCGTGGCTGATGATCCCGGCGACCATCGGCCCGATCCTGGGACCGCCGGTAGGCGGGCTGATCGTCACCTATCTCTCCTGGCGTTGGATCTTTTTCATCAACGTGCCGATCGGATTGCTCGGCATGGTGCTCGCCAGCCTGTTCATCGCCGAGCATCGGGAGACCGAGTCCGGGCGGCTTCGATCTCGGCGGACTGGCATTCTCGGGAACCGCACTCGCCTGCTTGCTGTTCGGCATCGAAATGGCGAGCCGTGGCTTCGGCAGCGGCGGCGTCGTCGGCGGCGGTGGTGACGGGTGGCGTGGTCGCGGCGCTGCTCTATGCCCGCAGGGCGCATCGCCATCCGCGGCCGATACTGGATTTTTCGCTGCTGCGGATCGCCACCTTCCGGCAATCGGTGATCTCCGGCAGCTTCTCGCGCATCGGCGCCGGCGCGCAGCCGTTCCTGTTGCCGATGATGCTGCAGGTGGGCTTCGGCGACAGTCCGGCGCGCAGCGGCCTGATCACCTTCGCCACCTCGGTCGGATCGCTGGCGATGCGCCTGGTGGCACCCGGGCTGCTGCGTCGGCTGGGTTTCCGCGCGGTCATGGTCGGTGTGGGCGCATTGTCGGCGCTGCTGCTCGGTGCCTGCGGCGGGCTGCGACCCGCTTGGCCGTTGCTCGCGGTCTATGCGCTGCTGGCGGTGGGCGGGTTCGTGCAATCGCTGATGTTCATGGCCTACAACACCATCGCCTATGCCGACATACCGCGCCCGCGCATGAGCGCCGCGACCAGCTTCTACACCACCTTTCAGCAGATGGCGCTGACCTTGGGCATCGCCGCCTCGGCCGGGGTGCTCGCCGGTTCGGTGGCGCTGACCGGACATCCGGCACCGCGGGCGGGCGACTTCACTCTCGCCTTCGCAGCCGTCGCTTTGGTGGCGATGATGGGACCGCTCGCCTCGACGCGGATGGACCCGCAGGCGGGTGCGGAACTAGCGTCAGCGGACCCGGCAAGCGCCGGCGGCGGGCGATAGCCGCGCCGCCGGCCGATGCGTCAGCCGTTGTTGTTGTTGCCGTGGTTGTTGTTGTTGTTGTTGTTATTGGCGTTGTTGCCACCGAACGGGCCGTTGCCGTTGCCGTGCCAACCGTTGTTATTGTTGGTGCCGAACACGCCGCCGTTGTTGCCGTTATTGGCATGTTGTTGTTGTTGTCGAACCAGCCGCCGTTATTGTGACCCTGCACGCCCTGATAGTTGGTCTCGTTGTAGTGGAAGACGGGCTGGGTATTGAGCTGGGCTTGCGTCTTGTTGGGCAACACGATCTGGTCGTTGCCATTACCGTTGCTGGCGTTGCCGAACTCCAGCTGGTTGAAGGGCACCGCCACCTTCTTGTTGTTCGTCGAGATGACCGCCCATACGCCGTTCTTGCCGATCAGGATGTCGTTGACGTTGCCGAGCTGCTGGTTGTTGGTGTTGAAAACGCCGGTGCCGATCACCTTGCTCGCACGGGCATCGCCGTTGTCCGCCAGATCCGAATTGCGTTGCGAAGCGCGCCAGTTGTTGTTGTTATCATTGTTGTTGTTGTCGTTGTTGTTGTTGCCGTTTCGGATATAGTCCTGCGTCGCCGTGTAACCGCCCATGCCGACATTGGCATAGCGCCCGTTGCCGACGACAGGATTCGTTGTTGTTCCCGAAGCTCCCGCCGTTGGTATAGCTCGACTGGCTGTTGAGCTGCGGATTGGCGGCGGGGTTGTTGTTGTTCTGCGCGAAGGCGGGGCCGGCCAGCATCGAGGCCGCCAGCCCGGCGGCGCCGAGAAGCGTGAGCTTGTTCATGTCAAGGACCTCTGTGCGTGCAGTGTTCGCCCCGGATCTCGCCCCGCTGCCACCAGCAAACGCGACGGGCGCGCAGTGGCCGTTGCCGCCCGCCGGCGCTCCTGAAGCGGGTTTAATCTCGCTCAGTACGGATTGTAATGCTGCACCGGATACCAGTCGCGCGTCAGCGCATCCATCGTGCCCATCCCGAACAGCACGATCAGCCAGAACACCGCCGCGACGGCGAAACCCTTGGCCACCATCGGCGCCTTGTTCAGATGCATGAACATCATGCCGACCGTGAACACCATGGTTCCGGCGAAGAACAGCAGCACCGGCCGGCGGGCGATCTGCCATCTGCATCCCGCTCACCACGAACTCGCCGCCGGCCAGCGCCATCAGGAACGCCCAGATCAGCGTCAACCGCACCAGCTGGCGGGTCATGTATTCTCCCCATCGGCATCCTCCCCATCAGGTAGATCAGCGGCCAGAGCACCATCCAGACGATATCGACGAAGCTCCAGAACAGGCCGATCACCTCGACCGGCGCGTGGTACTGGGCGCGAGAAGTCGCCGCGCAGCGCGCGACGGATGATGTAGGCGACGAGGCCCATGGCGATGGTCATGTGCGCCGCGTGCAGCACGGTGGCGATCCAGTAGAACGCCCAGAACAGCTTGGCGCCGCCCTCCAGCTCGCCCTTGATCGGGAAATCGGGATCGTTGACCCAGAAATGGCCGACGAAATCGAGGTGGTATTCGTAGAGCTTCCAGCCGACGAACGCGGCGCCGAGCGCGACCACGCCGCAGAGCGCCCAGGTCATCTCCCGCGGCCGGCCCGCCTGGATGAAGGCGAGCGCCGCAGGCATAGACGAAGCTGCTGGTGACGAGGATGCCGAGATTGATGGTGCCGATCCAGAGCTGCGCGCCATGGCTGCCGGCGTCGAACCCGGCCTGGTTCCAATAGCGCGCGTAGATCCAGGTCAGGAACAGCCCGCCGAAGAACAGGCACTCCTGCGCCAGGAACAGCCACATGCCGACGATGGCCGTCTGCCCCTGATCGAACAGGCTGGAGTATTGGAACTCCTGTTCGACGATGAGTTCGGGCTCAGCCATTTTGCCGCTGCTGCTCCAGAACTTCGGGTTCCTTGTAGTTGTAAGGGCCGGTGGTCACGATCGGGGTCGCGAGGAAGTTCACCGCCGGCGGCGGCGAGGCGGTCTGCCACTCCAGCCCGGTGGCATCCCACGGGTTCGCCGGCGCCCGCTCGCCGCGGAACAGCGACCACGGCAGATAGAGCAGCGGCAGCAGGTAGCCGAGCGCGAGGATCGAAGCGCCGGCCGAGGACATCACGTTCAGCACCTGGAACTTCGGCGGATAGGTGGCATAGCGGCGCGGCATCCCGGTGTAGCCGAGGATGAACTGCGGCGCGAAGGTCATGTTGAAGCCGATGAAGATGATCAGCGCCGCCGCGCGGCCCCACATCTCGGGATACATCCGCCCGGTGATCTTCGGCCACCAGAAGTGCAGGCCGCCGAAGAACGCCGACACCATGCCGCCCACCATGATGTAGTGGAAATGCGCGACGACGAAGTAGGTATCGTGCAGATGGACGTCGGCCGGCGAGGTTGGCGACCCACAGCCCGGTCAGGCCGCCGATGGTGAACAGGCCGATGAAGCCGAGCGCGTACAGCATCGGCGCGTCGAACCGGATGAACGCCTTGTGCATCGTGCCGATCCAGTTGAACACCTTGATGGCCGAAGGCACGGCGACGACGTACGACATCAGCGAAAAGACCAGCGCCGGCGTAGAGCGACTCGCCGGAGACGAACATGTGGTGGCCCCAGGCGAAGAAGCCGATCACCGCGATCGCGATGCTGGCACCAGACCACGAACTCGTAGCCGAACAGCTTCCGGTGGCAGAAGCAGGGGATGATCTCGCTGACCACGCCGAAGCCGGGCATGATCATGATGTAGACGGCCGGGTGCGAGTAGAACCAGAACATGTGCTGATACAGCACCACGTCGCCGCCGAGTTGCGGGTCGAACATGCCGACGCCGAACTGCGCGCTGGAAGAACAGCATCACCATGGTCATCGCCAGCATCGGCGTGGCCAGCACGTAGATCACGCTGACCGCGTAGTGCGACCAGATGAACACCGGCAGCCGGTGCCAGTACATCCCCGGCGCGCGCATGCGGTGGATCGTGACCATGAAATTCAGGCCGGTGGCGATCGAGGAGAAGCCGACCAGGAAGATCGCCGCCGCCGCCATCTTGATGAAGCCGTTGGAGTAGCCGGTCGAAAGCGTCGGGTAGAAGGTCCAGCCGGCATCGACGCCGCCCACGAACATCGCGTAGAACTCGATGCATGCCGGCGATGACGAAGATGTACCAGCTCATCAGGTTGATCTTCGGGAACGCCACGTCGCGCGCGCCGATCATCAGCGGGATGCAGAAATTGCCGAGCGTCACGGGGATCGACGGCACCAGGAAGAACCACACCATCATCACGCCGTGCATGCTGAACATCCGGTTGTAGGTCTCCGGATCGCCACCATCCCCCCCGGCTCGATCAGGTTCCAGCGCATCGACCGCCGCGCGCGATGCCGCCGATGAAGAAGAACACGGTGATCGTGCATCGCGTAGAGGATCGCGATCCGCTTGTGGTCGTAGCGTGACCAGCCAGCTCGCCAGCGTGAACTTCTCGGAGAGGTAGCTCTCCTCCGCCTTGCGGGCCTCGATGGTCGTGGTGGTGCTCATCGGACATGCTCCGCGCCGAGGGACTTGATGTAGGCGAGCAGCTTCTCGAGGTCGGCGTCGCTGACCTTGCCGTTGAACGACGGCATGACCGGCTTGAAGCTCGCGACCACCTGCTGCTTCGGGAAACAGGATCGAATCGCGCAGGTATTTCTCGTCGGCGATCGACCGTGGTGCCGTCCGACAGCGGCACCGGGCTGCCGTACACGCCGGCCAGATCGGGCGCGCGCACGGTGCCGTTGCCGCCATGGCAGCCGGCGCAGCCGAACTGCACGAACAGCCGCTCGCCCTCGGCCACCAAGCCCGTGCGAGGTGCCGTTCGTCTCCAGCCATTGCTGATAGTCGGCGCGCGGCATCGCGATCACCTCGCCCGCGCATCAGCGAATGATCGGCGCCGCAGAGCTGATCGCAGAACAGGTCGTAAGTGCCCGGCGCCTCGGCGATGAACCACAACGTCTCGTAGCGGCCGGGCAGCACGTCGTGCTTGAGGCGGAAGGCCGGGATGCGCGACGTCGTGGATCACGTCCTCCGAGGTCATGAGGAGCTGCACCGGCTCGCCCACCGGCACGTGCAGCGTGTTGATCTCCTTCTGCCCGCCGGGATGCTCGAACTTCCACATCCACTGCTTGCCGACCACGTTGATCTTGATCGCGTCCGCCGGCGGGCTGAACTCGCGCAGGAACACCGACGCCGCCCCAGTAGAACAGGCCGAAGAAGCCGAGCATGATCGCCGCCGTCCAGGCGGTCTCGAACCGCCAGGTCTTCTCCAGGATGGTGCCGCGGTCGAGCGGGCTGCCGGCGCGATAGCGGAACGCGAAGATAAACATCAGCCCGAACACCAGCACCAGCATGCCGCCCGACAGCACCAGCAGGGCGATCAGGATGTGATCGGTCTCGAGGGCGAAATTCGAGGCGACGGGAAGCGGAAAGTTCATTTGCTTCTGCTCCGCCGAAGCCGGACGCCGGCGCGGGCCAGTCCGTGATGCCCTCCCGCGCGATCGTCGCGCATCGCCTGCTCGATCGGGACATGCACCAACCCCTTTGCGCGATCGACCCAGCCCAGCGAGTTCAGCCGGTCGAGTTCCTGCCGGTAGAACCGGACCATGTCCTCGTGCGGCGCCGCCTGGAGCTGCGGCGGCGGATAGGCCGGCACCGGGTACGGCACCAGCTCGGGATGCGGCGCGCGCGGGAAGATCCACCAGCACACCAGACCGACGACCGCCAGCCCCGATAGCCAGCAGCAGGAAGGCGAGGGTGATGAAGAGCCCGGAGACGTCGCGCGGCTCGCGCCGGGCGGTCGGGATCGAGATCATCTCCTCAGGCATGCTGGCGCTTCCGCCTCCGCCATCACCGGGCAGCCGCAGCCGCGCCGCAGGCCGAGGCCAACGCCGAGCGCCGCCAACGCCAGCATCGCGCAACACGTCCACCCAGGACAGCGCGCGTCCCGCCGCCGGCACCACCAGCCACCAGGCGCGCAGGACCTCGCGCCGCGATGATCATGCGCGGACACCGCGAGCAGCCCGGGCGGGAACGCTGCACCGCGGCCAGATCAGCAGCAGGAACGGCACCAGGAAATGCACGACGAAAGATGATGCCGGCGACGATCCCCCAGCCGTGCTCCACGCGCCGTCACGTACCACGGCGCGTCGCTGCCGAGGTCGGAGTTCCACACGATCAGGAACTGCATGAACACGAAGTAGCCCCACAGCACCAGCAGGGCGAGCATCAGCTTGCCCAGGTCCTCGTCACCCGGCGCGTCGGCCGCGACGTCCAGCACGGCAAGCAAGGTGGCCGACGGCGAGCGCGAACAACACGCCCTTCGCCGGCCATGATCATGCCGTAGATGCTGGAGTTGAAGTGCGGATCGAGCGACAAGGTCGAAGTCGAACCCGCCGAACGTGACCGTCAGCATCAGCAGGATCAGCCCGAGCGGCGCGAGCCGATAGAGCGCCGCGTCGGCGTCCGCGCACCGCAGCGCCCGCAGGATCAGCCGCCCAGCCCGAGCCAGATCACCAGGTACAGCACGGCCCGCCCGCAGACGAACGGCACGTTCAGATACGCCGTGTTGCCCAGCTCGGCGGCGGCTTCGGGTCGCGCCCATGGGTAGAGCGCGCGCAGCACGAACAGCAGCGGCAGCACCGCCGGCAAGCGCGAGCGGCAGCGTCGCGACGCCCATCACGAGCTGCGGCCGAATCGCGTAGCCCCAGCGCCCGCCGGTGATGGAATGGATCAGCAGCAGCGCCATGCTGCCGAGCGGCCAGCCGATCCAGAACACCAGCGCCGCGAGCCACGCGTGCGCGAAACAGCGGCGTCAGGATCCAGCCGATGAGCGCGATCCGAGCACAGTCCGAACGCCGCCGACGATCCATGCCGCCCGTTCGGCCCGGTCGCGCGTCACGGCAGGAGCTCCCGCTGATCCGGCGGCAGATCGGCAACCGGGTGCGCTGGCTGCGCTGCAAGGCGCGGATATACGCCGCGATCGCCCAGCGGTCCGCCGGCTGCACGCGGGCGGCTGAACGAGTACATCGACGCCGAAGCCGTTCGTGATCACGTCATAGAAGTGCTGCGTGGGGGCCTCGCGCAGCACCGTCGCTGTGGTAGGACGGCGGATGCGGAAAGCCGCGCTGGACGATCATGCCGTTGCCGTCGCCGAGCTCGGAATGGCAGGGCGTGCAGTAAGATGCGGAACTGCTCCTGTCCGCGCTCGAGCAGCGCCAGCGTCAGCGGCGGAGCCGTCTCGGGCTGCTTGTCGTATTCCACGGTGCCCTTCGGCAGCTGCGCCGGCGCCACCTCGGGCGAGTACGTCTTCTGCCGCGGCTGGTGGGTCATGTCGTCGCACCCGGCCAGCGCCGCCAGCAGCGACCAGCAGCGCGACCGCCTCCCTCATGCCTCGACCTCCGCCAGCGCGGGGGACATGCTCTCGATCGATCGCGGGCTGCAGCGACAGCAGGATGCGACGTGCCTCTTCCACCCGCCGGCCATCCTCGTTGCGCACGGAAACCACCCACTCGGCCCGCATCGCCTGACGCATGGCGGCGTATTCGTCCACCGGCTCCCACAGGCGCGGCAGGCCGTTGATGGCCAGATAGCCCACGATCCCGGTCGTGATCGCGCAGAGCACCCCGAACTCGAAGGCGATCGGCACGAAGGCCGGCCAGGAGAAGGCCGGCCTGCCGCCGATGTTGACCGGCCAGTTCAGGACATCCGGGTAGGTCTCGAGCGCGAACATCGCCGCCGCGCCGAGGACGCCGGCCACGAAGATCGCCAGCGGCATGGGCGATCCGGTCCCTTCCTTGTCCGTCGGCCAGCGCCTTCGGCGTATAGGTCTCGATGCCGCCGATCTCCGCGTCGCGCAGCCGGGCCAGCGCGCGTTCCAGCGCCTCCTCGGTGTCGAACGCCGCGATGACGCCTGTCATTGGTTCTTCCGCTGCACCAGCGCGCGCATTTCCGACATCGAGACCACCGGGATCAGCCGCACGATCAACAGCATGCCGAAGAAGAAGAACCCGACCGTGCCGAGCAGGGTCGCAAGGTCCCAGTAGGTGCCGTGGAAATCGCCCCAGGCCGAGGGCAGATGGGTGCGGTGCAGGCTGGTGACGACGATCTCGTAGCGCTCGAACCACATGCCGATGATCACGCCGATGCAGACGAGCAGCACGACGACCTGGTTCATCCGCAGCCGCCGGAACCACATGAGCTGCGGCAGCGACACGTTGAACAGGATGGTGCTCCAGTAGACGTACCAGTACATCCCCGTGGTCCGCGCGGCGAACATGGTCCGCTCCGCCGCCTCGGCGCCGTACCAGGTGGTGAACGCGTCCATCATGTACGAGTAGGTGAGCGCCAGGCTGCTGACCGCCATGAGCCGGCACAGCACGTCGAGGTGCCGGCCGGTGATCATCTGCTCGAGCCGCAGCAGGCGCCGCACGGGGATGAGCAGGATGATCACCATGGCGAACCCGGACAGGAAGGCGCCAAAGATGAAGAGCGGCGGAAACTGCGTGGAATGCCATCCGATGGTCGCTCCGCCGGCGAAATCGAGCCCGACGATGCTGTGCACCGAGCACACCAGGGCGGCCATGATCGCCGCCAGCACGCCGTAGGTCGCGTGCCAGTGCCGCCACTGCCGGCTGGTGCCGCGAAACCCCAGCGCCAGGACGCCATAGAAGATCTGCCTGCCGCGCGTCGGCGCGCGGTCGCGCAGGCGTCGCCATGTCGGGGATCAGGCCGAGATACCAGAACAGGACGGACGAGGTCACATAAGTGAGGATCGCCGCAGAAATCCCACAGCAGCGGGCTGCGCCACTGCGGCCAGTAGCCCATGGTGTTGGGATAGGGAAACAGCCAGTAGAACAGCCACGGCCGGCCGAGATGCAGGATCGGAAACATCCCCGCGCACGCCGCCGCGAACAGCGTCATCGATTCGGCGATCCGGTTGGTCGAGGTGCGCCAGTCCACGCGCATCAGGTAGAACAGCGCGGAGATGAACGTGCCGCCCGAGGCGATGGCGATCCACCAGACGTATTCGAGGATGGCGAAGCCCCACATCACCGGCCAGTCCACGCCCCAGATGCCGATCCCGGCCCAGAACAGCCACGTGACAGAGGCGATCAGCACCACTGTCAGGAACGCGCACGGAAGCAGCGCGATCCACCACCACAGGAAGGCGCGCTCGCGCAGCGCGAGCGCGGCAGATCCGGTCGGTGACGGCGCCGAGCGTCAGGCCGGGCAGCACGACGGGATCATCGTTCCGGGGCCGCGCCTTGCCGGCGAGGAACGGGGCATCGCCGGCGGCGCCGTCGCTCACCCGAGCGTCTCCTTGAGTCCGGATTCGGATTGCGCACGAGCGCCTCGTACGTGGTGCGTGGGTGCGTGTGCTGGTCCTCGAGCAGCTCGTAGTCGAGCGGGCTCTGCTTGCGCTTCGCGCACATCGCTCTCCGGCTGCGCCATGTCGCCGAAGGTGAAGGCCTGCGTCGGACAGGCGGCCTGGCAGGCCGTCACGACCTCTTGCGGGTAGACGCGCCGGCTCTCCTTGTCCGCCGCGATGCGGGCCGCCGCGATGCGTTGCAGGCAATAGGTGCACTTCTCCATGACGCCGCGGGCGCGAACCGACGACATCCGGATTCCACGACACGGCCGGCCGGTTCTGTTCGTCGGCGTAGTCAAAGAAGTTGAAGCGCCGCACCTTGTAGGGACAGTTGTTGGAGCAGAACCGCGTGCCGATGCAGCGGTTGTAGACCTGGACGTTCAGCCCCTCCGAATCATGCACCGTCGCGCCGACCGGGCAGACCAGCTCGCATGGCGCCTTCTCGCAGTGCATGCAGAGCATCGGCTGGAAGAACGACTCCGGCGCGTCGGGCGTGCCCTCGTAGTAGCGGTCGATGCGCAGCCAGTGCATCTCGCGCTCCCTCAGGACCAGCTCCTTGCCGACGGTCGGGACGTTGTTCTCCGCCTGGCAGGCGATGACGCAGGCGTTGCAGCCGATGCAGGCGTTGAGATCGACCGACATCGCCCACGCCGTCGGGCCGGGCGGCTTGCGCCAATAGAGTTCCGGCTTCGGGGAGTTCCTTGGGAAAGCTCGGATTCTTCTGGAACTTCTCGAGGTCGGCGTGCTTCACGATGTCGCTGACCGTGCCGGGAACCTGAAACAGCGCGGTGTGGTGGTCGGTGCTGGCCAGCAAGCGCCTCTGCCGCCGGCGCGTTCGATCGTCGCCGTGCCGTCGCCGCCGGTGAGCGGATACACGTCCCAGCCGGTCTCCGTGCCGACGCCGCCGGTCACGCGCCGCCCGTTGCCGAGCCAGGCCAGCACCGTGTTTCGCCGCCTGTCCCGGCTGAACCCAGACCGGCATGGAGATCGCGCCGGTACCGGTGCGCAGGTTCACCTTGTCGCCGTTGCGCAGCCCGGTGCGGCGCGCGAGGTCGGGCGAGATCAGCAGCGGGTTGTCCCAGGTCAGCTTGGTCAGCGGCTCGGGCAGTTCCTGGAGCCACGGATTGTTCGCGTAGCGCCCGTCCCACAGGCGCGGGTCGGGACGGAACAGCAGGCTAAGTGCGCCGCCGGGCGGAGTGGGCGGCGAGAGAGCGCGCGCACGGACTCGCGCAGCCTGACATCGGCCTTTGCGCGCGCGGTGCCCGGCACCACGCCGTCTGCCAGCGCTTGCCGCCAGGCGGCGTCGAAGCCGCTCGTCGCCGAGCGACGCGCGCCAGGTCGCCTGCACCGTCTCGCGATCGGTGCCCGGCGTCTCGCCCAGGAACCGCGCGATCACCTCGGCCGCGCTCAGTCCCGCGTAGAGCGGCAACGCCATCGGTTGCAGGACCGTCGCGGTGCCGTCGTGGCCGCGCGCGTCGCCCCAGGTCTCCCAGTCATGCGCCATCGGCACCGACCAGGTGGCGAGGCGGGCGGTCTCGTCCGGCGCCTTGCTCAGCGCGAAGCTCAGCTTCACCCGCTGCATCGCGCGCGCGAAATCGAGCGACCGCCGGGCGCGGTGAAGGCCGGATTGCCGTCGATCACCAGCAGCGTGGAGACGCGCCCCGCCAGCATGTCCTCGGTCAGCGCCGCGATCGAGTTCGGCGCTGATCACCTCGGGCTGGTCGAGCACGGGATCGAGCAGATCGTAGGTGGCCCCGCGCCCGCCCAGCGCCTCGTTCATCGCCAGCACCAGCGCGTGCGATTCCGGCGACAGCTCCGGCCCGGCGTGGATGAAGGCGCGGCCGCGATGCGCCTGCAAATCGGCCACCACGGGCTTTACCCAGGGCGGCGCCCCCGGCGCGTCGGCGGGCGCGCCTTGCAGCAGGCTGTGCCCCAGCGCCACCACCGCCGCGTGCAGCTCCTGCGGCCCGACCACGAACCGCTGGTCGGCGACCGAGCCCAGCAGGGTCGGGCTGGGCTCGGCGGCGTAGACCCGGCTCATCGCCTTGGTGCGCGTCGGATTGCGCCGGCTCGCGAACTCGCGCGCATACCGCACCCAGCCGGGCGCCGCCGCCGAGCAGGTCGCTGTCCAGGCCCAGAATGACGTCCGCGGCGTCGAGCCGGGGCACCACATCGACCGGCTGTCCGTAGGCCAGCATCGCCCCGCGCATCGCGCGGTCGCGGTTGACCGGCTCCCAGACGTGCCACTGCGCCTCGGGGTAGGCGGCGAGGAGCCGCTGGCGAAGCCGGGCGAGGGTGGGCGAGCTGGTCGCGCCCGCGAGGACGCGGAACCCCGCCCCGCGCGTGGCGGCGATCTCGCCCTGCGCCGAGACGATCGCGGCGAGCAGCGCCTGCCGGCTGGCCGGCGACGCCGGCGTTGCCGATGACCATCGCGCGGTCGGGGTCGTAGAAGCCGAGCACCTCGCGCCTGCGCATACGGGTCGGTCGCGCCGAGGCTGGATGGATGGCGGGGGTTCCCCTCCACCTTGATGGGCCGGCCCATCTGGTGCGTGACGACGGTCCCCAGCGCGTAGCCGCCGAGGACGTGCGCCGTCGCGTAGTGGTTGGGCAGGCCCGGCACGATTTCGGGCGGGCTGCGCACCGCCGGGATCAGGTGCCCGGAGGGCTCGCCCGCGTAGCAGCCCGCCAGCCCGCCGGCGGCGAGCGCCGCGGCGACGAGCCGCAGCACCTGCCGGCGCTTGCGCGGCGCGGCCAGCGCCTCGCGCAAGGACGGGAACTCCTGGGCCGCGTGGTCGAGGAAGGCCGGATCGTTCTCCAGTTCGGCCAGGCTTCGCCACTGGCGAGGCGGTGGCGTTCATCGGTGGCACGTCGAGCAGTCGAGCAGGCGCCCGCCGGCGCGCACGTCGATACTCCGCCATCAACGCGGCTCGGCGACGGCGTGGCGGCGGTGCGCTGTCCACTCCATGTTGAAGATCTCGCTGCGCGGGCGCAGGCGCGGACCGGGATCTGGTGACAGTCGATGCAGAACGTCATCTCGAGGCTCACCGCCTTGTACGTGAGAGGCATCCGGTTCACCTCGCCATGACAGCTCGCGCATCCGACGCCCTTGGTGATGTGGATGCTGTGATTGAAGAAGACGTAGTCGGGCAGGTCGTAGACGCGATGCCAGTGGATCGGCTCGTTGCGCGCAAGGCTGTCGCGCACCGGCGCCAGCATCTGCGCGTTGGTCCAGATCTGCGAATGGCATGTCATGCACGTGTAGGTCGGCGGCAGGCCGGCATTGCTGGAGGTGGTGACGGACGTGTGGCAGAACCGGCAGTCGATCCCGAGTCCGCTGACGTGATGCTCGTGGCTGAACGGCACCGGCTGCTGGACAGTACCAGAACTCCTGCCGGCGATAATTCGTGCGCGGATAGCCCCACCACCAACCGATGCCGGCCAGAACCAACCCGACCAGAACGATAAAGCGCGAACCTGGCCGCGAGATTGGCTTGTGGCTTGAAAAGCGCCGCCATCTCCCCCGCCGGACGGTTCGCCCGGACGAACATGCCACGCTCGATTAACGCTGCGCAAACCGCGCTTTGCTGCGCAGCGCGCCACAACTTCAAGTGAGCCGGGACCGGATTGCATTCGTCACTGAAACCATCGCATATCCCTGCGTATCGACTCCGACGGGGGATCGGCATGGCGGCACGGCCGATCTGGCGAGGGCATCTGCGGCTGGCCCTCGTGACCTGCCCGGTTGCGCTGCACACCGTGCATCGCGCAAGCGGCGAGTTGCATTTTCACTTCATCAACCCGAAGACGGGCAATCGCGTGCGCATGGTCACGCAGGACGCCGAGACCGACGAGGAGTTGTCGCGCGGCGATCTGGTGCGCGGCTACGAATTCGAGAAGGACCGGTACGTGATCCTGGAAGCCGAGGACTTCGAGAAGCGCCCGCATCGAGTCCTCGGCCGTCATGTCGATCGACAAATTCGTCGACGCGACCGACATCCCGCCGATCTACTACGATATCGAGCTATTATCTCGCGCCCGACGGCGAGGTGGGGCGGGACGTCTATGCGGTGCTGCGGGAGGCGATCGTCAAGTCGGGCAAGGCGGGCTGGCGCGGGTGGTGATCTCACGGCGCGAGCGGGCGGTCGCGATCATGCCGATGGGGGCGGGGATGGTCGCCTACACCCTGCACGAGAAGGCGCGACATCAACGACCCGCGGTCGCTGTTCGACCCGGTAGCGGACGGAGAAGCCCAATCCCGAGATGGTCAAATTGGCGCTGCAGCTCGTCGACCGCCAGGCGGCCCCGTTCGAGCCGTCCGATATGGAAGACCGCTACGAGGCGCGGCTGCGCGAGGTGATCGCCGCCAAGCTGCACGGCGAGGGCATCGCGCCGGCCGCTCAACCGCCACGCCGCGACAACGTGATCGATCTGATGGCGACGCTGAAGCAGAGCCTGCAACGCGGCGCCGAAAGCGCCAAGGCGCCGGCGCCGGCGAAGAGCCCTACGAAAGCCCCGGCGAACGAGCCCGCCAAGCCGCGCGCCGCCGCCGCCGCCGCCAAGCGGCCGGCGCGCAAGCGGGCATAGTCGGCCTCAAGCGGCGGTGGCGACGTCCGCCTCAAGCGGCGGTGGCGACGAAGCCGCCGGACTGGCGGCTCCATAGCCGGGCATAGGTGCCGCCGCGCGCCAGCAATTCGCGATGCGTGCCCATCTCGGCGATGCGGCCCGAGTCGAGCACCACCAGCCGGTCCATCCGCGCGATGGTCGAGAGCCGATGCGCGATGGCGATCACCGTGCGGCCCTCCATCAGCTCATCGAGCCGCTCCTGGATCGCCGCCTCGACTTCGGAGTCGAGCGCCGAGGTCGCCTCGTCCAGCACCAGAATCGGCGCGTCCTTCAGGATCACCCGCGCGATGGCGATGCGCTGGCGCTGCCCGCCCGAGAGCTTGACCCCGCGCTCGCCCACATGCGCGTCATAGCCGCTGCGCCCGTTCCAGTCCTCCAGCCCGACGATGAACTCATGCGCTTCGGCGCGGCGGGCCGCGTCTTCGATCATCGCCATCGAGGCCGCGGGCCGGCCATAGGCGATGTTGTCGCGGATCGAGCGGTGCAGCAGCGAGGTGTCCTGCGTCACCATGGCGATCCGCCCGCGCAGGCTCTCCTGCGTCACCAGGGCGATGTCCTGATCGTCGATCAGGATGCGCCCCGAGGCGGGGTCGTAGAAGCGCAGCAGCAGGTTCACCAGGGTCGATTTGCCGGCACCGGAGGCGCCGATCAGTCCGATGCGCTCGCCGGGCGCCACGCGCAGGTCGATGCCGCGCAAGACCCCGGCCTGGCGCTCGCGCCCGTAGTCGAAATGCAGGTTCTCGAACCGGATTTCGCCGGCGGTGACACGCAGCTCGCGCGCGCCCGGCCGATCCGGCATCTGCCGCGGCACCGCGATCGAGCGCATGCCGTCCTGCACCATGCCGACATTTTCGAAGATGTTGGTCACGTTCTGCGCCACCCAGCCGGCCATGTTGCCGAGCTGCCATGTCAGCGGCAGGGCGGTGGCGACGGCGCCGACCGCGATGTGGCCGCTCCGCCAGAGCAGCACGGCGGCGGTGCCGGTCGCGACCACGTTGATGGCGTTCAGCAGCGCCAGGAAGGTGGTGAAGCCGGTGGAGAGGCGGGTCTGGCGGCGAAACGCCCGCGTATGGTCGTCCACCGCCTCGCGCACGAACGCATCCTCGTCGCGAGCGCGGGCGAACAGCTTCACGGTAAGAATGTTGGTGTAGCTGTCCACCACCCGCCCGGTGAGCTGCGAGCGCATCTCCGATACGGTGCGCGAGCGATCACGCATCCGCGGCACGAACAGCCGCAGCAGGGTGGCGTAGCCGCAGAACCAGAACAGGATCGGCAGCGCGAGCCGCCAGTTGATCGACGCCAGCAGGCCGATGGCGCCGCTGCCATAGACCAGAATGTACCAGACGGCGTTGGTGGCGGCGACGATGCTCTCCCGCAGCGCCGGGCCGGTCTGGATCACCCGGTTGGCGATGCGTCCGGCGAAATCGTTCTGGAAGAAGGTCCAGCTCTGGCGCACCACGTGCCAGTGGTTCTGCCAGCGGATCATGTTGGAGAAGCCGGTGTTGATGATCTGGTTGGTGACGGCGTTCTGCGCCAGCAGCGCCAGCGGACGCGCGATCAGCAACACCGCCGCCATCCCCGCGAGCTGCGTCCCGGCATCGCGCAGCAGGGTGTCCGGCCGGTGCGTCGAGACCAGCGCCACGACCCGGCCGATGAACACCGGGATGGTGGTGTCAAGCAGCGCCACGACAAGCCCTGCGGCGAACAGCGCCGCCAGTGGCCGGAGCGCCTGGCGGGCGAAGTGCCAATAGAAGCGCACCAGCCCCGAGGTCGGCGGCTCCTCCGGGGTGGCGGCGGTCGGCTCGAGCAGGGCTTCCAGGCGGCGCAGCATTCCTGAAGGGGTGGCGAGCCGAGGCGTCGGCGTCAATGCGCGCGGCGAGTCGCGAGCCCGGAAAGCAGGTATGCGGCGCCGCTGAGGGTGGTGATCCAGAAACTGGTCGGCCAGTCGGTGTAGAACGCCGCGGTGAGCCCGAGCCATGCCTCGGCCAGCGCCAACGCGACCGAAAGGACGAGCCCGGCCGCCAGCTGCGTGGTCAGCAGGTGCGCCGCCGCCGCCGGGCCGATCAGCAGCGCGAACACCAGCAGAATGCCGACGATCTGCACGCTCTCGGCGGTCGCCAGCCCGACCAGCGCCATGAACAGCACCGAGACGAGCCGCACCTTCACGCCTCGCGCCTCGGCCAGCTCCGGTTGGATCGAGGCGAACAGCAAGCGGCGGCCGATCGCGGCCAGCCCCGCCAGGCAAACACAGGAGAGGCCCAGCAGCGCCCACACCGTCGCCCCGTCCACGCCGAGCACGTTGCCGAACAGCAGCGCCGTCGCCTGCGCGGCGCCCGACGTGAAGAAATGCAGGAACAAGAGCCCGCAGCCGAGCGCGAAGGCGAGCACGATGCCGATCGCCACGTCGCGCCCGGCGAGACGCTCGCCCAATAGCCCCATGGCGCCACCGCCGGCGACGGTGACGGCGAGCAATCCCCATAGCGGCGAAACACCGATCAGAACCGCGCCGGTGGCGCCGGTGAAGCCGATATGGCCGAGCGCATGACCGGCGAAGCTTTGCGCGCGCAGCACCAGAAACCACCCGGCCACGCCCGCTACCACGGCGACGATGCCCGAAGCGGCGAAGGCGTTGATCATGAAGTCGTAAGCCAACATCCCGCCCGTCCTCACTCGCCGCGGTGCCGCCGGCGCGGCAACCCGCATTTACGCAGCCGCTTGTGCAAAATGGTATCGGTAAGTCGATCTGCCGCGGTGCCGTCCGGGCAATCATGACGGTCTATCGGAATGCGGTGGAGGGCCCGGCACGGAAGGGAGGGAAATGGTCAGCGCAGCTGAGGCGCCGGTGGCGGACTACGCCCGGGGTTGGACGCTGATCCTGGTGGTCGGATTTGCGCTTTTCGTGGATTACCTGGTCTATGGCGCAGTGCTGCCGTTGCTCGCCTACGCGCCGGGCAGCGCGGTCGGAGAAGAGCATCTCGGGCTGCTCGCGACCGTCTACGCCGCGGGCGCACTGGGGGCGACGCCGCTGTTCGGCTGGCTGGGCGAGCGCCGCGGGTGCCGCGGGCCGGTGATCCAGGGAATACTGCTGTCCGGCCTGGCGACGGTGCTGTTTGCGCTCGCAGGCAACTTCACGGTCCTGATGGCGGCGCGATTCGCGCAAGGTGCGGGGAGTGCCGCGCTCTGGATCGGCGGGTTGGCGCTGGTGGCCGAGCACTATTCCGGGCAGCGTGTCGAGATGATGGGCTATGCGCTGGTGGGCAGCACCATCGGCGCGATCGTCGGGCCGCTGCTCGGCGGATGGCTGTACGAGGCCGGCGGCTACCTGCTGCCATTCCTCGGTACTGCTGGCGCTGATCGCCCTTGAGGCCGGCCTTTGCATCGCGGTGTTGCCGGGCGGTGGCGGCAGCGGCAGCTCCAAGGGGCTGCTGCGGATCCTGCTCCATCGATCGGTCGCGGTTCCGGCGGCGGCGGTCGTCATTGCCGCCGCCGGCTGGGGCATTCTGGAGCCGCTGCTGCCCGCCCGCTTGGCGCGGCTCGGCGAGGCGGGCGCCGGCGACATCGGCGTGCTGTTCGCGGTCGCTGCGATCGTCTATGCCGCCGCGGCGCCGTTCGTAAGCTGGCTCTGCGAGCGCATCGGCATCACCCGGACGATCGCCGTCGGCATGACCGGCATGGGGATCATGCTGCCGCTGCTGAGCGCGTTCGGCAGCTTCTGGTCGATTCTGGCGGGGCTTTGCTGTGTGGGCGTGTTTTTCGCGCTGCTGATCAACCCGACCGCCGCCGAGCTGGGCGAGGCCGTCGAGCGGCGTGGTCTCGCCTGTTACGCCGCCGTCTATGCGGTCTACAACGTCGCCTATTCCGTGGGCATGGTCGGCACGTCGAGCGTCGCGGCGTCGTTCGCGGCGCGGATCGGGTTTTTCCACACCCTGCTCTGCGTCGGCATCGCCATGCTGGCCTGCGTGCCGCTGGTCGCCGCCACGCGAGCGCCGCGCCCGAGCGCCGAGCATTCCACTGTGATCGGATGATCCAGCTTGCCTTCATGCTGCTCGGAGCGGAAGCGATCCGGCGCCATTGGCTCGTCCTGGGCGTGATCGGCCTTGCCTGGGCGGCGCTCGGGCTGGCGATCGTCACCGAGGCGATTGCCGGCATCGGCGGCTATACCGTTCATCTGCTCGGCCTGCTGCTGGTGATCGAAGGCGGCGCGGCCGTGCTGGCCGGTGTCACCGGACATCGTCCGCGCCTGTGGCGGATGAAGGCGTTCGCGCTGATCGTCCCCGGCCTGGTGATTTCGCGACGCTGCTGCGCCGGCGCGCGCTGACGATGACCTGGACGCCCGGCCTGGTGCTTGATTACGCGCGTGCCTTGCAGCGCGTCGTCGAGCCGCCGCGGCTGCCGTGGCCGTTGACGATCGGCGGCGCAATCCTGCGGCTGCGCGACGCTCGCCGGTTGCGGTTCGCCGAAGTGCCGGCGCGGGCGGATGCCGTAAGCGCGGCGATCGCCGGCGGCTCGGATCGGGACCCGGCGTGATGGCCTGACGATCGACCACCGCCTCGCCCGACGCCGCGGCCCTAGGCCGCCGCCAGCACCGGCGCCGAGGCGAGCTGCGTGCGGACCAGCTCGGCGAACACGCCGTTTTGCGCGAGCAGCGCGTCGAAGCTGCCGCGCTCGACGATGCGGCCGGCGTCGAACACCAGGATTTCGTCGGCGTCGCGCACGGTGGAGAGGCGGTGCGCGATGATGAAGGTGGTGCGGCCGCGCATCAGATTGCGCAGCGCCCGGCTCACCCGTGCCTCGGTCGCGGCGTCGAGCGCGCTGGTCGCTTCGTCCAGAATCAGGATCGGCGGGTTCTTGAGCAGCGCCCGCGCGATCGCCAGCCGCTGACGCTGCCCGCCCGACAGCGTGGAGCCGCGCTCGCCGATCAGCGTGTCGTAGCCGCGCGGCTGGCGGAGAATGAAATCGTGCGCGTCGGCGAGCCGGCAGGCGTATTCGATCTCCTCCATCGAGTCGCGTCGGGATTGCCCGACCAGCAGGTTGTCGCGGATCGAGCGATTGAACAGCATGCTCTCCTGAAACACCACGCCGATGGTGGCGTGCAGGCTCTCCAGCGAGACGCCGCGGATGTCCTGCCCGTCGATCAGGATGTCGCCCGCGCTCGGGTCCCACAGGCGTTGCAGGAGCGCCATCACGGTGGACTTGCCCGCGCCGGTGTGTCCGACCAGGGCGACCGCGGTGCCGGGGGCGGCGGTGAAGTTCACGTCGGTCAGCACGTTCTGACCGCCCGGATAGGCGAACGAGACGTGATCGAACACCACCTCGCCCCGCGGCGCCTCCAGCCGCCGCGGCGCCGCCGCTTCCGGCACCGAGCTCTGGGCATCCAGCACGCCGAAAAATTCCTCGATCGCCGGGGCGCGGAAGAACAGGTTGGCGGCGAAATTCACCGCCGCCTCCAGGCGCCCGATCAGCAGGGTGGCGAAACCCATGAAGCTCACCACCTCGGACACCTCCGCCTTGCCCTCCAGGTGCAGGATGGTGCCGACCACCACGATCGAGATCACCGCCAGCGTGCTGGCCCCGCGGGTCAGCACGTTCACCACCGCCCACCAGTTCAGCACCGGGAATTGATGCGCGATCACCTGCTGGGCGATGTCGCCGAACAAGCGCCGCTCGGCGGCGAGGCGGGTGAAGGACTGCACCACCATGATGTTGCCGAGCGCGTCCTGCAAGGTGCCGGCGAGGCGCGAGTTGGCGCCCTCGGCGCGGCGCTGGCCGGCCTGGGTGCGGCTGACGACGAACGCCGGTGACGCTGATGAAGATCACGACCAGCACGATGAGGCAAAGCGAGAGCCGCCAATTCATCAGCAAAGTGAGCGGCAGCAGCACGATCACGGCGGCCAGGGTGGCGAGCTGATCGCGAAACAGCACCAGCCAGATCGCGAACAGCCCTTCGGTTCCGGAGATCATGACCTTCATCAAGCGGCCGGAATGCGTGTCGCCGTGGAACGACAGCGGCAGCGCCAGCACATGACTGAAGTAGCGCCCGACCGCCTGGATGCGGTTGCGGTGCGCCAGTCGCTCGGCTTGCAGCGCGGTAGCCATGTTGGTGGTGATGCCGGCGACGCCGACGCCGGCCCAGATGCTTAGCAGCACCGTTGCCTGCTGCCACAGCACATCGGTCCGCAACTGGTCCGAATCGGCGAGCAGCCCGATCACCCTGCCGAACAGCACCGGGTCGAGGAATTGCAGCCCGGCGACCATCACGTTGCCGAGGCAGAGCAGCACCGCGATCTTCCAGTCCTGCCCGAGCAGACGCAGACCCCGGCCATAGACTTTGAGCAATCGCATGGGTTCCCGAGGGTCCGTTCCGTATTCGGTTGTCACCCCGCCGTGTGGCAGCAAGAGGGCGGCGAGGCTCGCCGGCTAGCAGGGCATTGCCGCAAACTGCACGGTCGGGGCCACCAACTCAAGCTGCGCCGCGATCAGCAGCAGCTCGCGTGCGCCGGCCTCGGCGGTGCGGCGAAGGATGCCGAACAGCGACGATGCGGCGTGCTCGAGAGCCGGCCGGGCATGGCCGGTTGCGAGGCGATGAAACAGGAACAGCGCGGCCAGCGTGTCGCCGGCGCCGTTCACCGATAACTGCAACTCCGGCGTGCGCAACAGGTAGTAATTCTTGTCCTCCGCCACGAGCATGTCGATCGAGCCGCTGGGCGTCTCGGCGGTTCGCAGGCTGGTAAGGAGCACCACGCGCGGACCTTCCGCCCGCAGCCGACCGGCTAGCCGCGCCGCCCCACTTTTCGCATCTGCGAGCGTGGCGGCGGCATGGCCGGTGAGCCATTCGAGTTCGAAACGGTTCGGCGTCGTCAGATCGGCTTTCGGCAGCGCGCTATCGCGCATCAGCTCGGCGATGCCGGTTCGCACATAGATGCCGCCATCATCGTCGCCGATCACCGGATCGCAGCAATAAACGGCTTCCGGGCGGGCGGCCCGCACGCGGTCCGCAGCATCGAGAATAGCCGATCCGGTCGCGGCGTCGCCCATGTAGCCCGACAGCACGGCGTCGCAGCGCCCGAGCGCCCCGCGCGCGGCGATCCCGTCGGTCAGGGCGCGAATGTCGGCGCCCGTAAAGACCCGCCCGGTCCAGTCGCCGTAGCCGGTGTGGTTCGAGAACTGCACGGTGTCGATGGTCCAGACCTCGACGCCCAGGCGTTGCAGCGGAAAGGCGGCGGCGGAATTGCCGACATGGCCGTAGGCGACGCGCGATTGGATCGAGAGGATGTTCACGTCCGCCGCCGCCCGCCGGATCCGAGGCCTTCATCATGAGCCGCCCATCGGCGGCGTGGCAATCCGGGCGGTCCGCACGGCTTGGCCGGGCTGGATCGCCCCTGATCGCTCGCTCCGCTCGCGACGACTGGCCTCCTTGATTTAGTGTTGCGAAGCCTTGCGAGCCGGAAGAGCTCGGCGAGCCCGACGAACTCTGCGCGCCCGAAGGATTCTGGCCCTTCATCGAGTTGAGCTTGTCGAGCAGCGTGATCGTGGCGTCCACGCAGGCATGCGTGGTCTCGTCGGCAGCGCATCTCACCTCGATCTGGTCGTCACCGCGGCTGAAGCGGAACTGCGTGCCCCGGGGGGGATGCATGTGCATCATCATCTCGCGGTTCATCATGCCGCCCATGGGACCACCCATCGGGCCGCCGGGAGGCGGGCGACGCGCGCCCGGGCCGCCCATCGATCCGGCCGGGCCGGGCTGGGAGAAACCCCCACCCTGGTTGGGACCGCCCTGACCCGGCGATGTCTGAGCGACAGCCGCTGTGGCCAAAGCCGTTACCGCGGCAGCCGTAATGACGAATATCCTCATGCGTGCATGTCCTTGTGCGTCGGGGGTCGGAGGCACGAGGCTCAACGCCGCTCCGCGAATGCGGTTCAGGTTGCCGTCCGAGTTGTACCGAGAGGCAACTTTTGCGCCGTCGGCGCATTGAGCATGTTCAGCCCGCGCCGATGCGGATGCGGGCGGGTGACGGCAAACCACCCGCGGAGGTTTTCCTCTATGGCAGACACTCGTTCCCGGCTTGTTGGCGTTCGCGTCCTGGGCGTTGCACTGGCGTTGGCCGCCACCGGCGCGCTTCCGGCGTTGGCCCAGCAATCCAACGCCCAAAACCAGCCGACGCCGATGGCGCGGATGGCGCAGCAGCGGCTCAGTCAGTTGTACCAGCAGCTCCGGATCAACCCCGCCGAGCAGGGCGCGTGGGGCCAGTTCGCGCAGGTGTGGATGCAGAACGCCGAGCAGCTCGACCGCTCCTTCCAGCAACGTTTCGCGCAGCTCGGTGCGATGAACGCGGTGCAAAACATGCAATCCTACGCGCAGATCGAAATGCAGCAGGCGCAAGATATGCAGCGGCTGATCCCCGCCTTTCAGCAGCTCTATGCGACCCTCAGTCCCGACCAGCAGCGGACGGCCGACGAGATGTTCCGTGAATCCGGCGAGCAGGCGCAGAGCCGGCGCAACAGTCGGGGGTAGGCGGCCCGCTTCGGCTTCGGTAAAAGCCCTGGTTTCGGGCGGCACCGGCCGCCTTCTGCCGGCGGGAGATTGTCATGAAGTCCGGGATTCACCCCCAATATCACGCGATCACGGTCATCATGACCGACGGCTCGCAGTTCGCCACCAGAAGCTGCTGGGGCAAGCCGGGCGACACGCTGCGCCTCGACATCGATCCCAAAAGCCATCCGGCCTGGACCGGACAGCAGCGCATCATCGACACCGGCGGGCAGGTCGCGAAATTCAACAAGCGGTTCGCGGGTCTCGGGCTGAAGACCTAGCCCGAACGCTCTTGAACCGGCGCGGGGGATTGCCAGATAGACGTTGTCCGGGACGCCTTCGGGGTCTCGGGGCCTGAGTTGAGGCCGGCCCTTCGGGCAGCCTCGTTCGTGTCAAACCTTGCTAGGTTCGGGAGGTTTTCTGATGACCACTTACGATTTCGCGCCGCTGTTCCGTACTGCCATCGGCTTCGACCGACTTGCTCGACTGGCCGACAGCGCCGCCGCCTCTGCCGAGGCCACGAGCTACCCGCCTTACAACATCGAAAAGACGGGCGATGATACCTATCGCCTGACCATGGCGGTCGCCGGCTTCCGCGAGGAGGACCTGGAGCTGACCGTCAAGGAGAACACGCTGCTGATCTCGGGCCGGGTGGGCCAGGAGAACGGCAAGGCGGAGTTGCTCTATCGCGGCATCGCCGGCCGGGCGTTCGAGCGCCGTTTCGTGCTCGCCGATCATATCGTGGTCGAGGGTGCGGAGCTGAAGAACGGCCTGCTGCATGTCGGGCTGAAGCGCGTGGTGCCGGAGGCTCTGAAGCCCCGCCGCATCGCGATCGGCAACGCCCCGCAGGCGCAGGTGGCCAATGATGCGCAGGAGAACGAGGCAGTGAAGGCCGCTTAACGGACTTCGCTTGACTTGCGGTGAAGGGGCCGGCAACGGCCCCTTTTTCCTGTACGGGTTGCGGGATGCTGCTGATCTTCGGCCTCGGGTATGTTGGACGAGCGGTGGCCGAGGCGGCGGCCATGCCGGTCACGGCGACGGTTCGCGATCGGGCGGTGCGGATCGGCAACGTGTCGCTGATTGCTCCCGAGGATGCCGCCGGCGCGCTGCGTCGGGCCACGCATCTGCTCGTCACGGCGCCGCCGGACGCCGACGGCGATCCGCTGGCCACGCGAACCGGCAACGATTTCCCCGCCCCGGGGCTGCGCTGGATCGGCTATCTCTCGACCACCGGGGTTTACGGCGATCGCGACGGCGCGCTCGTGGACGAGACGACGCCGCCCTCGCCCGCCTCGGAGCGGGCGCGGCGGCGGGTGGCGGCTGAAGCGGATTGGTCGGCGCGGGCGGATCGCTGCGCGGTGGACATCTTCCGCCTCGCCGGCATTTACGGGCCGGGCCGGTCGGCGTTCGACGATCTCCGGGCCGGACGCGCCCGGCGGATCATCAAGCCGGGGCACGCCTTCGGGCGCATTCACCGCGATGACATCGTGCGCGCGATCGGGGCGGCGATGGCCCGCGAGCGTACCGGCGTGCGCATCCTCAATCTGAGCGACGACGAGCCGGCCGAGAGCGCCGTCGTGATGGAGGAGGCGGCGCAACTGCTGGGGATGCCGCCGCCGCCGGCGATCCCGTTCGGCGAGGCGGTCGCCACGATGAGCCCGATGGCGCGCAGCTTCTGGGCCGAAAACCGCCGGGTCAGCAGCCGGGCCACCAAGCTGGCGCTGGGGATTTCCTGGCTCTACCCGAGCTATCGCGAGGGGCTACGCGCCATCCTCGCCGAGGAACGCGGCGAGGGTTCCGGTTAGCAACGCCAGATCGGCCGGGCGCGACAGCCGGTGATCGCCGTCCTTGACGAGCGTGATCCGCACGTCGTCGCCGCGCACGCTTTCGGCGATGCGCAGCGCCGTCTCCCAAGGAACGTCCGGATCGCGCTGGCCGTGCAACAGCCGGACCGGGCAATCGAGCGCAATCGACCCCTCGAGCAGCAGATGCGCCCGCCCGTCCTCGATCAGGTGGCGGGTGATCCGGTAGGGCTCGCCGTATTGGCTCGGCACCTCGATATATCCATTGTGCAGCAACGCCGCGCGTTCGGGCGGCGACATCGCCTGCCACATCAGCCGTTCGGTGAAGTCGGGCGCGGCGGCGATGCCGATCAGGCCGGCGATGCGCGCCGGCCTGGCGAGAGCGGCGAGCAACGCGATCCACCCGCCCATCGAGGAGCCGACCAGAACCAGCGGCCCGTCGGTCCGCCGGTCGATCAGGCACAGCACGTCCTCGGTCCAGCGCCCGATGCCGCCCGCCCCGAAGGCGCCGCCGCTGGCGCCGTGGCCGGAATAGTCGAGCCGCAGCATCGCCCGGCCGCGCGCGGCGCAAAACGCCGCCAGGTGTGTCGCCTTGTCGCCGGTCATGTCGCTGCGAAAGCCGGGCAGGAAGACGACGGTCGGCGTGCGGCCCGGGGACAGGGAGTGGGCGAGATGGACGCCGTCGCCGCGGTCGAGAGATGATCCCGCCATGCTCAGATGCCGGAGAAGAGCCAGTCCAGGCCCCGCGTGATCTCGAACCTGAACTCGCGGACCGTGCCGACCGCGTTGCGGAGCAGATGCGCGGGCAGTGATGTGAGCAAGGTCAGCAGCATCAGATAGTCCTGCTCGTCATGCACCACGACCGGCAGGAGTCCCGCTTCGTTTCGGCGCTGGAATGCGACCAAAGGCGCCATCGGTGCGGTAATTCGATGCGTGCTCGCGACCAGATCGGCCTGCAGGTCGGCCACGAGCGGATAGGTTCTCCGCATCGCCCGACTCGGGTTAACAAACAGATCATGCTGCATCTTCATCGTCATCATCATCGGCAAGTAATCTGCGATGAACTCCGCGAACGGATGGCCGTGTTTCGCGACATATTCGTCGGTCAGGCGAACCGCCTCGGCGATTTCCTCCTTGATTTGCTCTCGCTCGGCGGCGACGAACACCGCTGCGATTGCCGCTTCGGCGGTGCGGGAAAGATTGATGCCGAGCGCGGATGCCCTCGCCGCCAGATCGGAGTTTATCGTGATGCTGATCGTTTTGCGCCGTGCATTCGGGTCAAAGAACGGGATGGGCATGGGTAATCCTCCACGTGTTAACTAGCCCCTGCATTCCCCTGCGCGCAACCATTGATGCCGGCGCGCCGTGAAGAGACCCGTGATCCTGCAAATTCTGCCCGCCTTGGAGATGGGAGGCGTCGAGCGCGGCACGGTGGAGATCGCCGAGGCGGTGGCGCGTGCGGGCTGGACCTCGCTGGTCGCCAGCGCTGGCGGGCGGATGGTGGAGGAGGTGGAGCGGGCAGGGGGGCGGTACATCACCTTGCCGCTGCGGGCCAAGAGCCCGGCGGGCATTCTCGCCAATGCCGCCCGGCTGTCTCGTCTGATCCGCGCCGAGGGCGTGGACATCGTCCACGCCCGCTCGCGCGCGCCCGCCTGGTCGGCGTGGCTGGCGGCGCGGCGGACCGGGGTGCGGTTCGTGACCACCTACCATGGCGCCTATGGCGAAGAGCTGCCGTTCAAGCGCGCCTACAACAGCGTCATGGCCAAGGGCGAGAGGGTGATCGTTGCCAGCCGCTTCATGGCGGATCTCGTCATCAATCGGCACCGCATTGATCCTGAACGAATTCGGATCATACCGCGTGGCGTGGACCCGGCGGTATTCGACCCGGCCGCCGTCGCGCCCGCGCGGGTTGCGCGGCTGCGTGCGGCGTGGAACGTGCCCGAGGCGGCTTCGGTCTGTCTGCTGCCGGGTCGGCTCACCGCTTGGAAGGGGCAGCGTATTCTGCTCGAGGCCGCCGCGCAGTTGCCGTCGGAGCTGCACGTGGTCCTGCTCGGCGCCGATCAGGGCCGGCGACGCTACACCGAGGAGCTGCGCGCGCTCGCCGACCGAATGGGCCTCGGCGCGCGGGTGCATTTGCCCGGCGACTGCGCCGACATGCCGGCGGCATTGCTGGCCGCCGATATCGTGGTTCATGCGTCGATCGAGGCCGAGGCCTTCGGACGCGTGGTGATCGAAGCGCAGGCCATGTGTCGCCCGGTGATCGCCTCCGATCTCGGCGGCCCGGCCGAAACCGTGTCGGACGGCGAGACGGGCTGGCTGGTGCGGCCGCGCGATCCGGCGGCACTGGCCGCGCGCATCGCCGCGGTGCTGGCGATGCCCGAGGTGGTGCGCCGGTCGGTGGGCGCGGCGGCGCGAGACGATGTGCTCGCGCGCTACACCACCGCAGCCATGCAGGCGGCGACCATGGGGGAATATCGCACCATTCTCGGCGCGCGCGGGGGTTGACGGGTGGAGATCAGGAGCCCGAGAGCTTCTCCGTGGTCATCCGATCCGGCGCGCCCGCGAAGTATTTGTCCAAAGCGTCGCGAAACAACGACGGACCGGGCAGAGCCGAGGCGAACAGCGTCATGCAGGAGCGGAATTTCAGATCATCGGGGCTGCCGAAGATCTCATGGGCCGACCGTCCGGCCGCTCGGTTGACCAGTTCGGTGCACTCGACCAGTCGCGGCCCGAGCACCGGATGCGCCAAGTATGCCTGCGCCTCCCTCAAGGAGGAGATGGCGTAGCGCCGCGCCATGGCGCTGTGCCCGAGCCCGGCCAGTTGCGGGAACACGAACCACATCCAGTGGCTGCGCTTGCGGCCCGCGGCCAATTCGCTCCGAACTTGCGCCAGCACCGCATCCTGGGCTTGCAGGAACCGGCTGAAGTCGAATGCGTCCGACATCGAAACCCCCGCCGGCAATCTGCCCGTGTTCGGTGCGGCTTGCCAGCGCTCGGCGGGCCCCATAGACCACGCCCGCCACAAGGGGAGCCATTATGCCCGCCATTACCCTGCCCGACCGGACCGTACGCCGCTTCGACGGCCCGGTGACGGGCACGGCGCTGGCCGCCGCCATCGGCCCCGGCCTCGCGCGGGCCGCCCTGGCGATGAAGCTCGACGGCAAGCTGGTTGATCTGGCGACCGAAATCGATCGCGACGCGGCGGTGGTGTTTATCACCCGTCGCGATCCCGACGCGCTCGGCCTGATCCGCCACGATTGCGCGCATGTGCTGGCCGAGGCGGTCCAGAGCCTGTTTCCCGGCACCCAGGTCACGATCGGGCCGCCGATCGAGAACGGTTTCTACTACGACTTCGCTCGCAACACCCCGTTCACTCCCGAAGATTTCCCGGCGATCGAAGCCCGGATGCGCGAGATCATCGCGCGCGGCGCCCCGTTCCGGCGCAGCGTCATGGATCGCGACGCCGCAATCCGGTTCTTCTCCGACAAGGGGGAAAGCTACAAGGCCGAGATCATCCGTGACCTGCCGAGCGCCGAGACCATCAGCCTCTACGCGCAGGGCGACTGGATCGACCTCTGCCGTGGCCCGCATATGCGCGCGACGTCGGATGTCGGCGACGCCTTCAAGCTGATGAAGGTCGCCGGCGCCTACTGGCGGGGCGATCACCGCAACGCCATGCTGAGCCGCATCTACGGGACCGCCTGGCGCGACCGCAAGGAGCTGGACGCCTATCTTCACATGCTGGAAGAGGCGGAGCGGCGCGATCATCGGCGGATCGGCAAGGAGATGGACCTGTTCCATTTCCAGGAAGAGGCGGTCGGCAGCGTCTTCTGGCACCCGAACGGCTGGCGGCTTTACCGGAAGGCCGAGGACTATCTGCGCCGCCGGCTCGACGCGGCCGACTACCGGGAGGTCCGCACGCCGCAACTCCTGGATCGCTCCTTGTGGGAACGGTCCGGCCACTGGGAGAAGTTCCGCGAGCACATGTTCATCGCCACCGTCGAGGACGAGGACAAGACGCTGGCGCTGAAGCCGATGAACTGCCCATGCCATATCCTGATCTTCCGTCAGGGCGTGCGCAGCTACCGCGAGCTGCCGCTGCGCCTCGCGGAATTCGGCTCGTGTCATCGCTACGAACCGTCGGGAGCGCTGCACGGGATCATGCGGGTGCGCGCCTTCACCCAGGACGACGCCCACATCTTCTGCACCGAGCAGCAGATTGCGTCGGAGACGGTGCGGTTCGTCGAACTGCTCTCCTCAGTCTATAACGACTTCGGCTTCCCCGAATTCCGGGTGAAGTTCGCCGATCGGCCCGCGAAGCGGGTCGGCGATGATGCGGTTTGGGACCGCGCCGAGACCGCTTTGAAGGAGGCGTGCGCGATCGCCGGGATGGAATACGAGCTGAACCCGGGCGAGGGCGCGTTCTACGGTCCGAAGCTGGAGTTCGTGCTGCGCGACGCCGTCGGGCGGGATTGGCAGTGCGGCACGCTGCAAGTCGATTTCAACATGCCCGAACGGCTCGACGCCGAGTATGTGGGGGAGGACGGTGCCCGCCATCGCCCGGTGATGCTGCACCGTGTCATCTTTGGCGCGTTCGAGCGTTTTCTGGGCATCGTCATCGAGCACTATGCCGGCCGCTTCCCGCTCTGGCTGGCGCCGGTGCAGGTGGTGGTCGCGACCATCGTCTCCGATGCCGACGACTTCGCGCGCGAGGCGGCGGAGGCGCTGCGGGCGGCCGGGCTGGCGGTCGATCTTGATCTTTCCAATCAGAAGATCAACGCCAAGGTGCGCACCCACAGCCTCGCCCATGTCCCGGTCCTGGCGGTGGTCGGCCGCCGCGAGGCCGAGGCGCGCAGCCTGGCGCTGCGCCGTCTGGGCGGCGACGGGCAGGAAATTGTGCCGCTCGATCGAGGCCGTTGCTCGTCTTGCGGCGGAGGCGACCCCTCCCGACTTATTAAGGTCGGCGGCGCCTCGCCAAGACGCTTGATCGCCGGCGCGTGCCCGTCCAGGATGAATGCTGACGTTTCCACTCTGACAGGAGCAAGACCATAGCACGAGGACCAATGACTGCCCCGCCCACCCGCGACGGGCCCCGCGTAAACGAGGAGATCAGGGCCGCCCAGGTGCGGCTGATCGATCAGGACGGCGAGATGCAGGGCGTGATGTCCGCCCGCGACGCGATGAACCGGGCTTTCTCCGTCGGGCTGGATTTGCTGGAAATCAGCCCCAATGCCGATCCACCGGTGGTGAAGATCCTGGATTTCGGCAAATTCAAATACGAACAGCAGAAGAAGAAGAACGAAGCCAAGAAGCGGCAAAAGGTCATCGAAATAAAGGAAGTCAAGGTTCGTCCAAACATCGACGAGAACGACTATCAGGTGAAGATGCGCGCCATGAAGTCGTTCATCGATGAGGGCGACAAGGTCAAGGTGACGCTGCGCTTCCGCGGCCGCGAGATGGCGCACCAGGACATCGGCATGCGGGTCTTGGAACGCATCCGTCAGGAGATGGACGGCAGCACCAAGGTCGAACAGATGCCGCGGATGGAAAACCGCCAGATGATCATGGTTCTGACGCCGCGTTAAGCGGGGCTTGCCGGCACTCGCGGCGATCCGGCCTCAGCGCCCCTTGAACGCCGGCCGGCGTTTCTCGGCGAAGGCGGCGACCGCCTCGCGGTGGTCTTCCGAAAGGCCGGTGCGGGCCTGGTGCACCGCTTCCATGTCGCACACCGAATCGAGCGTTTCCGTCTCGGCGGCATTGAGGTTGCGCTTGATGTAGCGGTAGGCGAGGCGGGGGCCGCTGGCCAGCCGGCGGGCCAGCGCCATCGTCGTCTCGGACAATGCGTCATCGTCCACGACCCGGTTCACCAGCCCGATTGCGCCCGCCTGCTCGGCGTCCACCGGATCGGGCAGCAGGTACATCTCGCGCGCCCGCGCCGGGCCGACCAGCTGCGTGAGCAGCCAGGAGCCGCCGAAATCGCCCGAATAGGCGATGCCGGCGAAGGCGGTGCCGAAGCGGGCCGAGCGGGCGGCGACCCGGAGATCGCAGGCCATCGCCACGCCTAGCCCGGCGCCGAAGGCGGGGCCGTTCACCATGGCGACGATGACCTTCGGATGGCGGCGCATCATCCGCGGTAGCTCGTGCATCGACGACAGCCGCGCGATCCGTTCCTCCCAGGTCTGCCCGCTGCGACGGGCCATGTCCTTCACGTCGCCGCCGGCGCAAAAGCCGCGCCCCGCCCCGGTGATGACGATGGCGCCCGCCCGCTCGTCTTCGGCCAGTCGCGCCAGACTTTCCTTCAGCGCCGCCAGCATCGATTGCGACAGCGCGTTGAGCCGATCGGGCCGGTTCATGGTCAGCGTCGCGATCCCGTCCTCGACGGTTTCCAGCAAGTCGGGCATGGAATTTCCCCGGGTGTGCGGCGCGAGCTTGGCGGCGCCGGCCGGGCTGCGCAACCCGCTTGCAAACGCATCCTTTACCTTTGCCCACCAGGATGGGGGCGCAATGCCGTGGAGCCGCCGATGAGTCCGAGGTCCGAGGCGGAGACCTCGTCGCGTCTCGCCGCGTTCCGCATCACCGAGGCGGACATGGCGGTGCTGGCCAGGCACGCCGAAACGACGGCGCAGCTGCTGCCGGCAATCCTGGCCGACGCGCGCGGCCTCGAGGAGTGGCCGAAACTGCGGGCGGCGCTGCGGGCGCCGGAGGTTGCCCGGGCACGGGCGGCGCATTGGGGCCGGCTCGCGGTCGGTCGCCTGGACGGGCACGAGGCCTCCGCCGAGCGCCTCGCGCGGCTGTTTCACGACCGCGACATCGCGGCCCATCTCATGACCGTCTGCAATGGCGTGCTGGTTGGCAATCTCGTCGAGGTCATGACCACGGCGAGCGAGCGCGGCCGCTCCATCTTCCGCCGCAAGCGGCCGATGCCTGGCTGGCGGATGGCGCTGATCCGGCTCGCCTGGCTCGATCTCGACATGATGCTCGAGGCGTTCGCGGTTTTGGAGCGCGAGGATCGGGCGGCGGCGCTGCGCGAGGTGGGAAGGGCGTTTCAGGAGCAGGTCCAGGGTGCGATCGAGGCGGTCGGACACGGCGCGGCCAGCGTCGCCGGCAGCGCGCGCCTGCTGGTGGAGGCGGTGGCGCGCACCGGTCACGAGGCCGCCGCCGCCGCCGCCGGGTCGGACAACTCCGCGCGGAACGTGCAGAACGTCGCCGCCGCCGCCGAGGAGCTGTCGGCCTCGATCGGCGACGTCTCGCACCAGGTTGCCAAGGCCGCCGAGATCGCGCGCGCCGCCAACGACGCCGCCCAGCGCACCGACGAGACGGTGCGTGGCCTCTCCGGCTCGGCGCGCAAGATCGGCGATGTTGTCGGGCTGATAAGCAACATCGCCGCGCAGACCAACCTGCTGGCGCTCAACGCCACCATCGAGGCGGCGCGGGCGGGCGACGCCGGCAAGGGCTTCGCGGTGGTGGCGAGCGAGGTCAAGAGCCTGGCCAGCCAGACCGCCCGGGCGACCGATGAGATCGCCGCGCAGATCGCCGCCATGCAGAAAGTCACCGCCGAGGCGGTGCAGGCGCTGCGCGGCATCAGCGAGGTGATCGCCGAATTGGATCGCGTGGCCGCCTCCATCGCCGGCGCGGTCGAGCAGCAGCGTGCCTCGACGCAGGAGATCGCCGGCAATGTCCAGCGGGCGGCGGCCGGGACGGGTGCGTTGTCGGGCAGTCTCGGCGGGGTGCGCGATGCCGCCCGCGCCTCCGGTAACGCGGCCGAGAGCGCGCTTGCCGCGGCCGGCGAGCTCTCGGCCCAGTCGGCGACGCTGCGGGCGGCGGTGGATCAGCTGGTGGGTCGGCTGCGTGCGGCCTGACCCCGCGCGAGCGCTTCTCAGAACAAATCCGCGAGCGTTCGCCGGTTGCCCGTGTCGATGCTGGCTTCGACGCTCATGCCGGCGCGGAGCGGCGGGTCGCCGGGCTGGCGATCGACGCGAATGCGCACCGGAATCCGCTGCACCACCTTGACCCAATTCCCGGAGGCGTTCTGCGCCGGCAGCACCGAGAATTCGGAGTCGCTGTTCGGCGCGATGCTCTCCACCACCCCGTTCCAGACGCGACCCGGGTAGGTATCGACGCGCACGGTGACGGGATCGCCCGGCTTTACCCCGGTCAGCT
Source organism: uncultured Pseudomonadota bacterium (assembly GCA_963762525.1). Classification (GTDB taxonomy): domain Bacteria; phylum Pseudomonadota; class Alphaproteobacteria; order Acetobacterales; family Acetobacteraceae; genus DATFDN01. The sequence continues at coordinate 128,756 of CAVXKT010000002.1, read as the reverse complement.
CGGTCTCCTTCGGGTCGGCCTGCACCCAGACGCGATCGGTGGAGACGATGCCGAACGCCGCCGTCGCGGCGGCCAGATACATGCCGGGCTGGATCGTATCCACCCGGGTCAGAATACCGTCGAAAGGCGAGCGCAGCACGGTGTTCTGGAGCTGGCGGTCCGCCTCGTCCACCTTCGCGCGCGCCGAGAGATAGTCGGGAAGTGTCGTCACGTCGGCATCGGACGGACCGCCGAGCCGCGCCAACTGCACCTCGGCCTGGGTGCGGAGCGATGCCAGCGCGTGACGGTCGGCGGCGAGCTTGAAGCGCGCCTTGTCGTAATCGGCCGGGGTGGCGCCGCCGGTCCGCACCAGAACGGCGGCGCGGTCGTAGGCGGCCTGGTCGGCGTCGACGTCGGATTGCCGCGAGTTGGCGTCCTGGAGCATCCGCACATAGTCGCGCTGCATCGCCCGCAGGCGCGCGCCGGTCGCCGCCAAGTCCGCGCTGGCGCCGGCCAGCGCGATGACGAAGCGGCGCGGGTCGAGCCGCAGCAGCACGTCGCCCTTGTGCACCAACTGGCCTTCGGCCACGGGAATTTCGGCGACGATCCCGGAGACGTCGGTCGATAGCGCCTCCTTCGCCGCCTCCACGGAAGCGTCGTCCACGGCGACATAACGCCCGCCCCGCAGCCAGAAGACGCCGCCGCCGATCGCCACCACCAGAATGCCCAATGCCATCAGCATCGGCCCGAGCGCGTGCGCGGACCGGGTGCGGGGGCGCACTGCGGTGTCGGGTCCGGCCCGCGCGGTGGCCTGCGACATCAGGCGAGCTCCCGGGTCTCGGCCGCATCGGATTCGCGCCGCGCCTGCGCCGAGCGCAGCAGTGTCGTCTTCATGGTGAGCAGCGTATCGGTCATCGATTCGAGCGTGGCGGGATCGATCCCGCGCCCGAGCATCTTGGTGATCTCCGCCCGCTGATGCTCGATCTCGCGCAGCATCGGGAAGGCGGGCGGCGAGAGGTGCAGGCGCCAGATGCGGCGGTCGCGCGGGTCGGGCCGGCGCTCGACCATGCCGCGCGCCTCCAGCCGATCAATCAACCGGGCGACGGAGATCGGCTCCACTTCCAGAAGCTCGGCCAGCTCCTTCTGCGAGATGCCGGGCTGGCGCTCCAGCCAGATCAGGATCGCCCATTGCGCCCGCGTCATGCCGTGGCAGCGCGCCCGCTTGTCGGCATCGACGCGCAGCAGCCGGGCCACGTCGTGCAACAGGAACAAAAGCTCGCTCCCGGGGCCGGCCAATTTGAGGTGTCTCCGATCGTGCATGGATATTATAAGCGGCGTTATGATAAGCACAATAGGGGCGTCGCCATGCGCCGCGCGCAAAACGGACCCGGGGCCCACGCTTATCTTGTTGACCGGGCGCGCGACCGCGGCATAACCCCGCCGCATTCCGTGTGGCGGGAATCATGAAGCTGCTTCTGACCGGCGGTTGCGGGTTCATCGGCTCCGCCGTCGTGCGGCACCTGATCGCGCGCACCGGACATACCATCGTCAACGTGGACAAGCTCACCTACGCCGCGTCCGAGCAGGCGCTTGAGGCCGCCGGACGCGACCCGCGCCACATTCTGGTGCGCGCAGATATCGCCGAGCCGGGGGCGATGGCGGCGGTGTTCGCGACGCATCGGCCGGATGCGGTGATGCATCTGGCCGCCGAGAGCCATGTCGATCGCTCGATCGACGGGCCGGGCGAGTTCATCCGCACCAATCTCGTCGGCACCTTCATGCTGCTGGAGGCGGCGCGGAGCCATTGGGCCGGATTGCCGGCGGCCGCCCGCGAGGCGTTCCGGTTCCATCACGTGTCCACCGACGAGGTGTTCGGCGCCCTGGGGCCGACCGACCCGCCCTTCTCGGAGGAGACGCGCTACGACCCGCGCAGTCCCTACGCCGCCTCCAAGGCGGGTGCGGACCACCTGGCGCGCGCCTGGTTCCACACCTGGGGACTGCCGGTGATCGTCTCCAACACCACCAACAATTACGGACCGTGGCAGTTTCCGGAGAAACTGATCCCGCTGGTGACGCTGAATGCGCTGGAGGGACGCGAGCTGCCGGTCTATGGCGACGGCTCCAACCGGCGCGACTGGCTGTTCGTCGAGGACCATGCGGAGGCGCTGGTGCGCGTCATCGAGCGCGGAGCAGCCGGCGCCACCTATGCGATCGGCGCCCGCCAGCCGCGCACGAATCTGGAGGTGGTGCGCGCCATCTGCGCCCATCTCGATCGCCGGATTCCCGACCCCGGCGGCCCGCGGGCGCGGCTGATTCGCTTCGTCGCCGACCGACCGGGCCATGATTTCCGCTACGAGATCGATCCCGCCCGCACCGAGGCGGCGCTCGACTGGCGGGCCCCGCACGATTTCGAATTCGGGCATCGCGCGGACCATCGACTGGTATCTCGAACATCGCGCGTGGTGGCGCGGGCGCCACGACCGGTCGCGGCTGGGGACGGCAAAGGTGAGTGCATGAAGGGCATCATTCTCGCCGGCGGCTCGGGGAGCCGGCTGCATCCGGCGACGCTCGGCGCGTCGAAGCAGCTGCTGCCGGTCTATGACAAGCCGATGGTCTATTACCCGCTGTCCACGCTGATGCTGGCCGGCATCCGCGACATCCTGCTGATCTCCACGCCGCAAGATCTGCCGCAGTTTCGCCGTCTGCTCGGCGACGGGCGCCGGTTCGGCCTCTCTCTCGCCTATGCCGAGCAGCCGAGCCCGGACGGCCTCGCGCAAGCCTTCCTGATCGGGCGCGACTGGATCGGCGGCGAGGCATGCGCGCTGGCGCTCGGCGACAATCTGATCCACGGCGAGCATCTCTCGGCGTCGCTGCGCGCCGCGGTGGCGCGGGAGGCGGGCGCCACCGTGTTCGCCTACGAAGTGCGCGATCCGGAACGCTACGGCGTGGTGGAGTTCGACGCCGGAGGGCGCCCGCTGTCGATCGTCGAGAAGCCGAAACAGCCGCGTTCCGACTGGGCGGTGACGGGTCTTTACTTCTACGACCACCGGGTGAGCGACTACGCCGCCTCCATCGTCCCCTCGGCGCGCGGCGAACTGGAGATCACCGACCTCAATCGCCTCTATCTCGACACCGGCGAGTTGCATGTCGAGCGGCTGTCGCGCGGCACCGCATGGCTTGACGCCGGCACGCCCGACAGCCTGTTGCAGGCGGCGACCTACGTGCAGACCATCCAGACCCGCACCGGCCTGCTGGTCGGCTGCCCGGAGGAAGTGGCGTTCCGCATGGGCTTTATCGACGCGAAGATGTTGTGCGCAGCCGCCGACGCGCTCGGCAAAACCGAGCTCGGCCGGATTCTGCGCAACCTCTCGAGCGGCAAGCACGAATGAAGGTCGAGCAACTGGCGCTGCGCGAAGTTCTGCTGCTGACGCCGCCGCGCTTTGCCGATTCGCGCGGCTTCTTCACCGAGACCTGGAGCCAAAAGCGCTATGCCGGGATCGGCATCGCCGGCCCGTTCGTGCAGGATAATCACAGTCTGTCGAGGCGGCGCGGCACCATCCGCGGGCTGCATTTGCAGATCGCGCCCCTCGGTGCAGGGCAAGCTGGTGCGCTGCATTCGCGGCGCCATTTGGGACGTGGCGGTGGACGTGCGGCACGGCTCGGCGAGCTTCGGCAACCATGCGGCGGCGGTGCTCAGCGCCGCCAACGGCGCGCAACTCTGGATTCCCGGCGGCTTCCTTCATGGGTTCTGCACTTTGGAGCCGGACACGGAGGTCGAGTACAAGGTCACTGCCGACTATGACCGCGCCGCCGAGCGCGGGGTGATCTTCAACGACCCCGACCTGGCGCTGCCTTGGCCCGTTTCCGCCGCCGAGGCGCTGCTGTCCGACAAGGATCAGGCGTTGCCGCGGCTGCGCGACTGCCCGGCCTGGTTTCGTCCGTGAGTATTCTCGTCACCGGCCGCGGCCAGCTCGCGTCGGCGCTGGCGCGGCAGGCGGAAGTTGTTCAAGCGGCCAGGCCGGCGTTCGACTTCGATCGCCCGGAAAGCGTGGCGGCGGTGTTCCGCGCGGTGAGCCCCGGGCTGGTGATCAACGCCGCCGCCTATACCGGCGTCGATGCGGCCGAGTCCGATCAGGAGGCGGCGTTTCGCGCCAATCGCGACGGCCCGGCGCTGCTGGCCCGGCTCTGCGCCGAGGCCGGGGCGCGGATGGTCCATGTCTCCACCGACTACGTCTTCGACGGGCTGAAGGGGGCGCCCTATGTCGAGACCGACCCGACTTCGCCGCAAGGCGTCTATGGCGCGAGCAAGCTCGCGGGCGAGCGATCGGTGCTGGATGCTTGCCCCGACGCGCTGGTTCTGCGCACCTCCTGGGTGTACGCGGCGACCGGCAAGAATTTCGTCCGCACCATGCTGACGGCGGCGCGCAAGACGGACCGGCTGCGCGTGGTGGCGGATCAGCGCGGCACACCGACCAACGCCGCCGATCTCGCCCGTGCCACCCTCGCGATCGTCGCCCGGGGTTGGACGGAAGGGGGCGTCTTCCACGCGACCGGCGGCGGTGAGGCGACGTGGCACGAGTTCGCCGTCGCCATCTTCGAGGCCGCCGCCCCGTGCGGCCTGAGGCGGCCGGAGGTGGCGCCCATCACCACCGCCGACTGGCCGACGCCGGCAAGACGGCCGCCCGACTCGCGGCTCGATTGCCGCCAGTTGCAGGCGCGCTTCGGCCTTCGCCTGCCGCATTGGCGCGACAGCCTCGGCGCGACCGTCGCGGCGATCATGGCGGAGGGCTAGCCGCGGGATGGGTTCAGGTGCAACTATAAGCCCGCCATGCGCGACCTCCCCGCGAAAATCACTCAGCTTTTATCGTATTCGTCGCGCCGGCGCCCGGCGCATCGGGAGTAGGTTTCACCTGACGTAGGCGAGGAAAAAGCCGCGCCCTTCCTGCTTCCAAAGTCGATGCGCATCTGCGAGGATGTGGAACATTTTGAGGGCGAGCTTCCTGTCGCGCTTCATCTGGATCGAGGCGCCGTGCAGGACCAGGCAGATATTCTGGAAGTCGAGCCAGTACAAATCCCTCACGATTTCATCGACCGAGTCAAGGTTCAAGTGAGGCAGATATTCCCGAGGGGAATCAACCGCCGTCGCGATGGCTCTCAACAGCTCGTATCGCGTGGCCGCGGCGCGCATATCGGCATGCCGCATCAGGAGCGGGCCGCGCCTGCGAAGACTGAAAAAGTCGATCTCGTCAGCGGACCCGAAGCATGCGTATCCGCGCTCCAAAAGGCGGGTCGTAAGACGGCTATTCATGTATCCGCACAAACGATGAGTAGTGATCCGGAGTGTAATAGATCTCGCCACGCCCTCCAGTAATTATTCGGCGCTCTCCTCGCGTGTCGAATTCCCGGAGTTGGCACCGTATATTCTCGGTAGTACCCGAACGGCCGCCGGGGAAGCAATCCGTCTCCATTTCTGAATTTTTCACCATCTCTCTCGAATGGGAATGGACCTCCCCGCCTAATGGCTGCAATCACCACAGCCCTCGCCTGCGCGGCCGAAACTTCTGCGGTAAGCGCGTCGATATCGCGTTGCGAGGGAACCCAGTTTGGACCGGTTAGCGACTGGAGTTGCGGATTGTTCGGTTCCAGGCTGCGAAGCGTATTCTGGGCGGCGCTCCACTGAGCGACCCGTAGCGGGGCCATCGGGTCGAGGATTTCGCGTCTGCCGACGGCCCTTTACTCACCCGCTCGCGTCTCGCTTCAACCCCTCCCTCGTCCCCTCCCGCAAGGGGAGGGGGGCCGGTCGGAGCGGATCCCTCGCCCCTTGCGGGAGGGGATGGGGGGAGCTTCGCGGGTCAACCTGCCAGCACCTCCTGGTTGACCACGTTCTCCCACCGCGGGTTGCCGTCGAGCACGCTCAGGATATTCTCCGCCGCCGCCACCGACATCGCGGCGACGGCCTCGGTGGTGACGCCGGCCATGTGCGGCGAGGCGATCACCTGCGGCAGCTTGAGCAACGGCGTCGCCGCCGGGGCGGGCTCGGTCGCGAACACGTCGAGCCCGGCGCCGGCGATGTGTCCCGCCGTCAGCGCCTCCTCCAGCGCCGCCTCGTTGATGATGCCGCCGCGCGCGGTGTTGACGATATAAGCGCCGCGCTTCATCCGCTTGAGACGCGCGGCGTCGAACAGGTCCACCGTCTCCGGCGTCTTCGGGCAATGCACGGTCACGAAATCCGCAAGCGCCAGCGCCTCGTCGAGATCGCTGGGCCGGTATCCCGCCGCCCGGATCGTCTCCGCAGTGACGTAGGGATCGTAGACCAGCACCTCCATGTCCATCGCCGCGCAGCGCCGCGCGATGCGGGTCCCGATGCGTCCGAAGCCGACCGCGAGCACGGTCTTCCCGGCGACCTCCATCGGCAAGTTCCGCCGCCCCTCGGTCCAGCGTCCCGCGCGCACCACCGCGTCCATCGCCGGGCCGCGCTTGGCGAGCGTCAGCATGAGGTGCATCGCGTGTTCGGCGACCGAGGTCGAGTTGGCGATGCCGGCGATCATCAGCGGAATGCGCCGCGCGCTCAGCGCCGGCACGTCCACCTCGTCGTAGCCGACGCCGATCCGCGCGACCACTTGCAGCGCCGGCGCGGCTGCCGTCTCGACGGCACCCCACGGCGTGACCGACAGCGCGATCCCGGCGGTCTCCCCCAGCAGCCCGACCAGTTCGGTTTGACCGATTCGGGGCGGATAGGGCCGCAATTCGATGTCGTCGCGCCGGGCGAGGATGTCCACGCCGGCGTTGCCCATCGTGTCCGGCACCATCACCGGCTTGCGGTTGCTTGGCATGCGTCTCCTATAGCTTGCGTTGCAGGTTGGCGACGTAGCTGCAATTCCAGGTCGGCGCGATCATCACCTCGTTGATGACGACGTGGCCGGGAAGCATCGCGATGTAGCGCACCAGATCGCCGCAATCTTCGGGCTGGACCATGCGCGCCCGTTCCTCGGGTCCCACCGGATTGGGGCGCTTGTCCAGGATCGGCGTCGCCACCTCTCCCGGCAGCATGGCGGTCGAGCGAATGCCGTTGACGCACTCCTCCATGTTGATGGTATGGCTCATCGCCACCACGCCATGCTTGGTCGCGGTGTACACCGGGCCGCTGAAGCCGCCGATGAAGCGGCCGGCCATCGAGGCGGTGTGGATCATCAGCCCGTCCTTTTGCGCGCGCATCATCGGCAGCGCGATGGCGACGCAGTAGAGCGCCGCCGTCAGATTGCCGCCCACCAGCTCGTCGATGCCGCCGGGGCCGAGCTTGTCCCAATGCCGGTCGGTGATGTTCAGCCCGGCGTTGTTCACCAGGATGTCGAGCCGGCCGAGCGTGTCCTTGATGAAGCGGCCGACGCGCTCGGCCTGATCGGCGCGCATCAGGTCGGCCGGCTGCACGTGCGCGGTGCCGCCGGCCTCGCGGATGCGCCCGGCGACATGCTCCAACGTCTCGCGCCGGCGCCCGGTGAGCACGATCGCCGCGCCCTCCGCGGCCAGCGCCATCGAGGCGGCCTCGCCGATGCCGCTGCCCGCGCCCGTCACCCAGGCGACCTTCCCCACCAGTTTCGGCATCGTCTCCTCCCGCTACTTGGGGCAAGGATACTGCTGGGTGAGAAACTGGAACAGCCCGCCGGCCGCGCGAGTCCTTGGCGTGGGTGGGATCGGCGCGCACCCAGCGCACGAACGCGCCTATCGTCTCGGTGCGCGTCGGCGCGACCTTGGGGAAGCAGAAGGCGCTCTTCTGATAGTGCAGAATCGTGTCCACCGCGCCCTGCGCGAAGCCGTGGCAATAGTTGATGCGCGCATCGCCGAGCTCTTGGCGCGGATTGGCGGCGCACAACTCGGCGAGCTCCCCGGCGGTGCGCGCATGCAGATCGGTGGCGCGCTGCGCCCGGGCGGCGGGAGCGCCGGCCAATGCAATCACGGCGGCGACAAGCGGCAGAGCAAGCCTCATGCGGGATCTCCAGTCGAAGGGGAGACGATACTCCGCTGCAAGCGGCACGCTGTCCATCAGCCGCATCGCATCGCCTGCCGCCAGCGCGTCCAACCGGCGGCGCGCAATTCGCAGGCGGGGCAGGTGCCGCAGCCATGGCCCCAGTCATGGCGATGCGTGCGGTCGCCGAGATAGCAGGTGTGCGTCCGCTCGCGCACGAGGGCGACCAGAGGATCGCCGCCCAATTCGTGCGCGAGTGCCCAGGTCGCGGCCTTGTCGCGCCACATCAGCGGCGTCTCCAGCACGAAGCGGCGCGCCAGGCCGAGATTAAGCGCCACCTGCATGGCCTTGATGGTGTCGTCGCGGCAATCGGGATAGCCCGAGAAGTCGGTCTCGCACATGCCGCCGACGATGCGCCGCAGGCCCCGCCGCCATGCGAGTGCGCCGGCGCAGGTCAGGAACAGCAGATTACGGCCGGGCACGAAGGTGTTCGGCAAGCCTTCCTCGGACATCGCAATCGCCGTCTCGGCGGTGAGCGCCGTCGCGCCGAGCGCCGACACCGCCGCGGTGAGGTCGATCACATGGTCCGGTCCGAGCCGCGCGCCCCAATCGCCCATCGCGGCGAGCCCGGCGCGAATCGGCGCGCGGCAATCCAACTCGACGGCGTGGCGCTGGCCGTATGCGAAACCGATCGTCTCCACATGCGGATGGCGTGCAAGCGCCCGGGCCAGGCAGGTGGTCGAGTCCTGCCCGCCGGAGAACAGCACGAGGACGTGGTCATCGGTCATCCTCGCTCGGCGCGAGCCTCCAAGCCTTTTACCCCGGCAGCATCGGCGTGCCTTCGTGCGCGACCAGCAGATCGTGCATGTCGGTCGCATGATCCTCCTCGTCGGCGAGGATCTTCTCCAGCATGATCCTGGTCGTCGGATCGTTCTCGCCGAAGTAGCGGATCAGCTCGCGGTAGTGCTCGATCACCACCCGTTCGGCGACCAGATTATCGGTGATCATCTGCACGAGATTGCCGCCCTTGCCGTATTCGGTGGCGCTGCGGGTGGCGAGACCCTCGGGGTTGAAGTTCGGAACCCCGCCAAGCTGGTCGATGCGGTCCGCCGCCATCTTCGCGTGCTCCTGCTCGTCGGCGGCGTGTTCGCGGAATTCGGCGGCGACCGATTCGCTGCTGATCCCGCTGGCGGCAATGGCGTTCATGGAGTAGCGCAGCACGCAGACGATCTCGGTCGCCACCACGGTTTGCAGCAGCGCGATCGCCTGCTGCACGTCGCCGGCATAGTTCGGCGTGACCGGCCCCCGATCAAGATGCTCCTTGGCGCGCGCGCGCAGCGTCTGAACATCGGTGAGAAATGTCGTGTCGGGGGTTGGTGAAGATTTGGCCATGGCGGTTATCCCCGGAGGAGTTTGCGACCCCCTTCTATTGATGTGATCGGCAAGCGCCAGTGCGCGGCATCGGTGCTCGACGCATGTTGATGGCGGCTGCGGGGCGGCGTTAGCGTGGGTGCGGGCGACCTTCCGAGGCAATCATGCAACCCGAACATGCGCTTGCAAGCCTCTGGCGTGAAACCGGCTTGCCGGAGGAGGCGCTGCGCGATGCCGTTCTGACGGGCCGCGATCCGGTTCTGCCGTCCTCCTTTGCCGTCGGCACGGCGGCCGGCGCGGCGATCGCCGCCGGGGCGCTGGCGGCGGCGACGCTCGGCCAGCAACGCGGGTTGCCGCGCCAGACTGTGACCGTCGATCTGCGCCATGCCGCGACCGAGTTCCACTCCGAGGGCTGGCTCCTGGTGAACGGCGCTCCGCCGGCCGAGCGATGGGACAAGATCGCCGGCACCTATCCTTGCGGCGATGGCCGATATGTGCGCCTGCATACCAACTTCCCGCACCATCGCGACGGGGTCCTGCGGCTGCTCGGTTGCGCGTACGAGCGCGACTTCCGTCGCCGCCGCGCTCGCGGGCTGGCAGGCCTTCGCGCTGGAGGATGCGGCGGCCGAGGCCGGGCTTTGCGTGACCGCGATGCGCAGCTTCGCCGAGTGGGACGCGCATCCGCAAGGCCGCGCCGTGCAAGCGGAGCCGCTGATCGGCTTCGAGCGAATCGGCGACGCCCCGCCGCGCCCGCTTGGGCCGGCCGAGCGGCCGCTGGGTGGGGTTCGGATTCTGGACCTGACCCGGGTCATCGCCGGGCCGGTGTGCGGGCGGACGCTGGCGGCGCACGGGGCGGAGGTGCTGCTGATCACCGCCCCGCACCTCTACAACCCGCCGCCGCTGGTCATCGACACCGGTTGCGGCAAGCTGTCGGCGCAACTCGATCTGCGCGAGGCGGCGGCGCGCGAGACTTTGCGCGGTTTGGTCGCGGTGTCGGATGTGCTGGTGCAGGGTTATCGCCCCGGCGCCATCGCCGGGCACGGATTCGGACCGGCCGAGGCGGCCGCGGTCCGGCCGGGAATCATCTATGTCTCGCTCTGCGCCTACGGGTTTTCGGGGCCTTGGCGCGGGCGGCGCGGCTTCGACAGCCTGGTGCAGACGGCGAGCGGCTTCAACGCCGCCGAGGCGGAGGCGGCGGGCGAAAGCGGGCCGAAGCCGCTGCCCGTCCAGGCGCTCGATCATGCGTCGGGAAATCTGCTGGCGCTGGGCGCGATGGCGGGGCTCCATCGACGCGCGCGCGAAGGTGGAAGCTGGCATGTTCGCGTCTCACTCGCCCGCACCGGGCATTGGATTTGCGGCCTCGGCCGGGTTGCCGACGGGCTCGACCGGCCGGCACCGACCCGCGAGGAAGTCGCCGGGTTCCTGGAAGAAAGCGCATCCGGTTTCGGAGCACTGTCGCGCGTTCGCCACGCTGCGCGGCTTTCGGCAACGCCGCCGCGATGGGACCGGCCGAGCGTGCCGCCCGGCACCCATCCGCCAAGCTGGCCCGTCTAGCGCCGGGCGACGAAGACGCGCGCCATCATCACCGGCATGGCGCGGTAGGCGGCGAGGCTGCGCCCGGAGACGCCGCCGGGCGAGGCGGCAACGGGAATGACGCGGCCGATCGGCCGATGCAGCGAGGCGAGGCCGCCGGCGGTGCCGAACGGGCTGCCGGGCAAGCTCGCGCTCCAGGCCCGCGCCACGGCGATGGCGCGGGCGCTGCTGCCGGCGCGCTGCTGCTCGTCGGGCAGGGCGGAAAGGACCTTGCGCTCATACTCGGCACCGAGCGCCGGGGTGGCGGAATGATACATCGCCGCCGCGTGATTCCAATCCCCGGTCTGGGCATGCAGATCGGCGAGGAAGCGGGCGGCATAAGCAACGTTGGTCTCGGGATCGAAGGCCTGCGCCAGATTGGCGAAGGCGTCGGGGTGCTGCTGCAAATTCACCTGCATGCAGCCGACATCGATCGACCGGATGCCCCGGGCGAGAAAGCCCTGGACGGCCGCCATGGCCTGTTCGCGGGTTTCATAGACATAGCCGGTGCCCTCGACGTCGGCGGTCCAGGGCCACGGCTCCACGCTGCCGCTCGCCGGATCGCGGCGCCCGCTCTCGACCCGGGCGATGGCGCCGAGCAGGCCGGGCGGAATGGCGCCCGCCCGCTCGGCGGCGGCGATGGCGGGCCGGCAGGAAGGGGCGCCAAATCCGGCCATGATCGCCGCGGCGGCCGGGGTCGGCAGCAGCAGCGACAGCAGAAGCAGCAAGCGACGCATCGGCCGAGAATAGGGATCGGCACCTAACGAACTGTTAAGCGAGGACGCTCACGGCACCGGCAATGCTGCACTGCGAGAAAAAGCTTGCCGATCCGCGCCGCGTGCCCTAACTTTCGCCTCGCATCAAGGCGATTCGTCGCTTTGTTGTTTTCTTGGACGTTTCCTCCCTAAACTTGGCGGTGTCGCAAGGCACCGCCAGTTTTTTACCGACATTTTTTACCCGGCCCCTGCGGTCTCCCGTCCCCAGGCCCGCACGTCCTCGATCCACAATTCCGGCACCTCCACCGCCGGGAAATGGCCGCCCCGCGGCATTTCCACCCAGCGGCACACGTCATACCCCTTTTCCGCGAAGCTGCGCGGCGGCCCCGGCGCGCGCGGGTCGGGGTAGAAGGTGAAGGCTGTCGGCACGCCCACCCGCCGGCCGGGCGGCAGCGTCCGCGCGTGACCCCGGGTGGCCGCCGCGTAATACCAGGCGCCGGTCGTGAAGGCGTCGCCCATGAGGTAGATCATCGCCGTGGTCAACAACTCATCGCGGGTGAACACCGCCTCGAACGGGCGCTCGCGCAGGTCAGCCCAGTCGTGAAAGCGCTCGATGATCCAAGCGGCCTGGCCGACCGGATTGCCGGACATGGCGAAGACCAGACTTTGCGGCTTGCTTCCCTGCAACTGCGCGTAGGCGCCCAGCTTCTGCTCGACCCCGCGCATCATCTCCTGCCACTGCTCCTCGGCCTCCGTATCGGGCCTCGCGGCGGGTCGCGGCAGCAGCATTGTCATCTGAATCGCCCGCGCGTGCTCGGCGTGATGAAGCCCGAGCATGGCCGTGACCAGCGCCCCCCAGTCGCCGCCATGAGCAAGATAGCGTCCGTAGCCCAGCACCTCGGTCATCAGCCGGTCGAACAGGCGCGCCGTTTCCCGCTGGTCCAACAGCCGCTTGGGCTTTTCCGACCAGCCGAAGCCCGGCAGCGACGGGATCACCAGATCGAACGCATCGGCGGGCCGGCCGCCGCCGCGCGACGGAAAGGCGAGCGCCTCGATCACCTTCCAGAACTCGAAGGTGGAGCTCGGCCAGCCGTGGGACAGCAACAGCGGGCGCTTGCCCCCGGCCTCGCCGACGACGTGGATGTAGTGCAATGCGAACCCGTCCACCTCAGCGATGAATTGCGGGTAGCGATTGAGATTCCGCACCGCCGCGCGCCAGTCGAAACCGTCGGTCCAATAGGCGCAAAGCTCGCGCAGGAAGGCGGCGTCGCAGCCGAGGTTCCAGCCGCTGCCCGCGGGAGCCGGCGGGAACTCGTAAGCGCGCACGCGGTCCAACAGACTGCGAACAGCGGCTTCGTCCCACATGACTTCGAACGGTTTGGAGGCCATCGCGCTTTCCTCTCCGTGATGTAATACCCAACCTGGGTGCGACCAGCGGCCACCCGCACAGCCGGAAACGCAAGGCGGCAACCCTGGCAGGGGGACTTCAGCGCCCTGTTTCGTGACCAAACAGGGGACGGCCTAAGCATCCGGCACAAGCTCCGTGAGGAAGGCCCGCGGCGCGACGATCCGCACACCGCGATACTGGCCGAGCGTCAGCAAATCCTTGTCCCCGGTGACGATTACCCCCGTGTTGACTGCGAGCGCCGTTGCAAGAACGTGATCGTCATTCGGATCGCGGCAGGCAGGCTCGATCTCGGGCAACTCGCCACCAAGCACACTCCCGATCTCCCGCAATTCCGCACACCACGCCGCGACCGAATCCTCGTCATGGCCGTAGAGGCCCCGCAGCCGGGTCGAGAGCAGGGCATAGCGGGTTTCATCGATTAGCAGCGGCGACAGGTGCAAGGCGAATGCGCCTTGACCGGCCAGTTTCAGAACCCGCCCCGGAACGCTGCCGGGAAACAGGAACGCGCTGACGAGGACCGAGGCATCAACGACGGCGCTTGCCGGCATGGAAGGCGCGGGCTTCGTCAACGGCAGCCAGTATCTCGGCGTCCTGTTCAGGGGTGGGTTCGCGTCCGGCAATGCTGACCGGCCGCAGCAGGATCGCTCCGGCTTCCGTGACCTCCGCTTCCAGATAGTCGCCTTCCTCCAGCCGCGCCGCTTCCCGGATGGCGAGGGGGAGCGTGATCTGCGCGGCGCGGCGCACCTTGACGAGTGACATGGGCAGTTCTCCCGGAGAGTTCGATCATGAGATGATCCTCTGAAATGCATAATTTACACATTTAGTATAGCATCCGGGGTCTCCAGGGGTCAAACTGTGCCCGGCACGAGCCTGCTCGGATGACTATAATCCCCCGCAGGCCCTTATTTTGCTGGGTCAAATCACAGGTGATCACGAGGCTGGCGATGTATCCCGTTCCGGTCGAGAAGGTCTCGGAGACGATGGGCGGGGCGGGCGTTCTCGGCTCCGCCCCCGCAACCGTCGGCGAATTGGCGCAAGCGGTCGCGCGCGGATTGCCGCGTGCCGTGGTCCGCCAGATCGCGGTGCGCGCCGCCGCTTCGAATGGCGCCGCGCGGCAGTTCGTTTCCGATCTGGTCGCGTCCTCGGCGACGCTTAAGCGCAGCGAACGACTGTCGCCCGCGGCCAGCGAACGCGCCGAGCGCCTGGCCCGGGTCGTAGCCCTCGCCCGCCAGTCGCTCGGTGATCCCGACGAGGCCTCCGTTTGGCTCAACGAGGCGCATCCGCTGCTCGGCAACCGGCCGCCGATCCAGATCGCCGCCACCGAACTGGCGGGCGCTCGAAAGTCCCGAAGCCGCACGCGCGGGCGGCGCCTGGGCGATCGCGGGGCGAACGGCCTTGTTACGGGTTCCTTCCGCGCTGGTGCCGCGAGAGCCCAATTACGTGGTCAATCCGCGACATTCCGAAGCGTCCCGAACCGCGGTCGGGACCGCGGAATTGCTGGAATGGGATGCCCGCCTGTTCGGCGTGCCGGCACCGGTTGAATCGCGCGACTTGTCCCCGCCGCGCCGGCGACGCAGATTGCCGCCCGCCAGCCGGAGTCCCGCCTGAATGACCGCGATTGCGCCGATTCCCTACACCGACGCCAAGCTGCGCCGCATCCTCGCGAGCGTGCGGATGATCGCGCTGGTCGGCGCCTCGGCCAACTGGAACCGGCCGAGCTACTTCGTCATGAAATATCTGCAGGGCAAGGGATATCGCGTGATCCCGGTCAATCCCGGCCTGGCCGGACAGGAGCTGCTGGGCGAGCGCGCCTACGCCTCGCTGCGCGACGATTCCCGAGCGCGTCGACATGGTCGAAGTCTTCCGCGCCTCCGATCAGGTCGACCCGATCGTCGATGACGCGATCGCGATCGGCGCGCGGGTGCGTGTGGATGCAGCTTGGGGTGCGCAACGACGACGCCGGCGCGCGGGCCGAGGCGGCGGGGCTCGAAGTGGTGATGAACCGCTGCCCGAAGATCGAGTTCGGTCGCCTCGGCGGCGAGCTGTCCTGGAGCGGCGTCAACTCCGGCATCATCCGCAATCGCGCGCCGCGGCGCCGACCGATAGCCCGCGCCGTCGCCCCGAACCGCCGGCGCAGAATGCCGAGCCATGGCTTCGAGACCCGCGCCATCCATGCCGGCGCCGCGCCCGATCCGACCACGGGGGCGCGCACCACGCCGATCTTCCAGACCGCATCCTATGTGTTCGACGACGTCGATCACGCCGCTTCGCTGTTCAACCTGCACAATTTCGGTTACATCTACGGCCGGCTGAACAATCCGACCGTGTCGGTGCTGGAGGAGCGGGTGGCCAGCCTGGAGGGCGGCCGCGCGGCGCTCGCCGCCGCCTCCGGCCACGCCGCGCAGTTCCTGATCTTCGCGACCTTGCTGGAGCCGGGCGACGAGTTCCTGGCTTCGCGCAACCTCTATGGCGGCTCGCTCACGCAGTTCGGCCTGTCGTTCAGGAAGCTTGGCTGGACCTGCCATTTCGTCGATCCCGCGCGATCCGGAGAATTTCCGCCGCGCGCTGACCCCGCGCTGCAAGGCGATCTTCGTCGAAAGCCTGGCCAATCCGGGCGGCATCGTCGTCGATCTGGAGGCGATCGCCGCGGTCGCGCACGACGCCGGGCATTCCGCTGATCGTGGACAACACCCTGGCGACGCCCTTCCTGTGCCGGCCGATCGAATGGGGGGCGGACATCGTCTCCCATTCGACGACCAAGTTCCTCGACGGGCATGGCAACTCGCTCGGCGGCATCATCGTGGAATCCGGGCGGTTCGATTGGGCGCAGGGCGGCCGCTTCCCCTCGCTGACCGAACCGGAGCCGGCCTATCACGGGCTGCGCTTCTACGAGAATTTCGGCGATTTCGCGTTCACCACCAAGGCGCGCGCGGTGGCGCTGCGGGATTTCGGCCCGACCATGGCGCCGATGAACGCGTTCCTGACCATCACCGGGATCGAGACGCTGCATGTGCGCATGGAGCGCCATGTCGCCAATGCGCAGCGCGTCGCGGAATACCTGGCGAGCCATCAGCGCGTCGCCTGGGTCTCCTATGCCGGGCTGCCGATCGAGCCCCTACCGGGCGTTGGCGCGAAAATACCTGCCGCGCGGCGCCGGCGCGGTGTTCACCTTCGGCGTGCGCGGCGGCTTCGCGGCCGGCATCCGGCTGGTCGAGAGCGTGCGGCTGTTTTCGCATCTGGCCAATATCGGCGACACCAGGAGCCTGATCCTGCATCCGGCATCCACGACGCACCGCCAGCTCACCGACGAGCAGCGCGAGGCGGCGGGGGCCGGGCCGGACGTGATCCGGCTGTCGATCGGGCTGGAGAGCGCCGAGGATCTGATCCGCGACCTCGATCAGGCGCTTTCGCTTGCGCTCGTCAGCCGACAGCTTGCCATGATCGCCCGCGTGAGCGCCTACCCCGACGTGCCCAACACCGACCTGCTCGACCGCATTCCTCTGGATGCGCGGGTCGTGCTCGACGTGGGCTGCGGCGCCGGCGCGCTTGGCGCCGCCTACCGGCGGCTCAATCCACGCGCCCGCCTGCTCGGGATCGAGCAGGACCGCGACGGCGGCGCGCATCGCGGCGCAGCGTCTCGACGCTGTCGCCAATGCCGACGTGGAGCAGGCGCCGCTGCCGTTTGGGCCTCGCGGCCGCATCGACTGCATCGTCTATGGCGACGTGCTCGAGCACCTGAAGGACCCGTGGCGCTGCTGGCGCGGCACGCCGAGGCGCTGAGCGATAACGGGACCATGCTGATTTGCGTCCCCAATCGTCGAGCACTGGAGCTTTGCCGCCCGGCTGCTGAGGGGCGGCTGGGACTACGAGCCGACCGGCCTGTTCGATCAGACGCATCTGCGCTGGTTCAGCCTGGACAGCATGCGGCGCCATCTGGAGGCGCTGGGTCTCGCTCTGTGCGACGTGCATCGGCGCGTCTTCGAGGCCGAGCGCGCCAACGCCTTCGCCGCCGCGATGACGCCGGCGCTGCGGGCGCTTGGTATCGATCCGCAGGATTACGCCGCTCGCGCCGCGCCGCTGCAATATGTCTGGCGCGTTCGCAGTCGCGCCGCGGACGCGGATGACGATCGCCGCGACCATGCTCGCGCCGGTCGGCGGCGTGTCGCACACTGCGGATCATCTATCCGCTGCGGGCGCTGGCGAGCGATCCGGCGGTCCACACGATGCTGCTTTCCGGAGCCGACCGGCTGCCCGATTGCCGGACGCGGCGCCGCGCATCTTGATCCTGCACCGCCCGGCGCTGGCCGGCGCCGCCGGGGCGGAATTTCTCGGCCGGCTGCTCGCCGCCGGCTGGCTCGTGGTGACCGAGTTCGACGATCATCCGGATTTCTTGCGGCCACGCAGGGCGAGGAGCAGCTCGCCTTCGGCGGCGTGCACGCGGTGCAGACCAGCACGCCGGCGCTGGCCGAGGTGCTGCGCGCGCGCAACCCCGAGCTTCGGGTGTTCCCGAACGCCATCCGCGGCGCTGCCGGAGCCGCGCAACTTTGCCGATCCGGAGCGTCTGACGCTGTTCTTCGGGGCGCTGAACCGCGAACGCGATTGGCAGCCTTTCATGCCCGGCGCTGAACGCGGTCCTGGCGGCGGCGGGCGAGCGGCTGCGTTTCGCGTCGTCCATGACCGTGCATTCTTCGACGCGCTGGAGACGCCGCATAAGACGTTCACGCCGACCGGCGATCACGACACCTATCTGCGGCTGCTGGGCGAGGCCGAGATTTCGCTCATGCCGCTGGCCGACACGGCGTTCAACCGCGCCAAGTCCGATCTCAAATTCATCGAGGCCGGCGCCTGTCGGGTGGCCGCGCTGGCGAGCCATATCGTCTATGGCGCCAGCATCGAGGACGGGCGCACCGGGCTGTTGTTCCGCGACGCCGCGGAGCTGCGCGCGCGGCTGCTGCGGCTGGTGGCGATGCCCGAGCTGGCCCGCGAGCTCGGCCGACACGGCGCGCGGCTACGTCGCGGCGGAGCGGATGCTGGCCTATCAGGTGGCGGATCGCATTGGCTGGTATCGCTCGCTGTGGGCGCGGCGGGCGGAGCTCACCGAGGCGTCCCTCACCCGCGTCGCTGCGCTCCGCGATCTCTCCCGCGAGCGGGAGAGGTGACGGCATTGCGCTGCGCCATCGCCGCTCCCGATGGCGGAGAGGCCGACACCGGCGAAGCCGGTCCGGTGAGGGCCTGTCTGCGCCTGCCCTCGCGAAGGCTTGACACCAAGCGGGCCGGGGCCTTTCTACGCGCTGCCGGTGCGCCGTGCAGGGGTGTAGCTCAATTGGCTAGAGCGCCGGTCTCCAAAACCGGAGGTTGGGGGTTCGAGACCCTCCACCCCTGCCAGCGGCGGGGCATGGTTTTTTCAACGGAGTGGGATGTGGCGGTCAATCCGGCCAAATTCATGCAGGAGGTCAGGGCCGAGATGGCGCGCGTGACCTGGCCGTCGCGCAAGGAGACGCTGGTGACGACGGCGCTGGTGATCGCCATGGTGGCGGCGGCGGCGGCGTTCTTCTTCGCCATCGACGAGGCGGTGAGCGTCGCCGTGCGCGCCATGTTCGGCGCCGCGAGCTGACGGGAGCGGGAACAATGGCCAAGCGCTGGTACGTGGTGCACGTCTATTCGGGATTTGAGAAGAAGATCGCGCAGCAGATCAAGGAACAGGCGGCGCAGAAGGGGTTGGCCGACCAGTTCGAGGAGGTGCTCGTTCCCTCCGAGGAGGTGGTCGAGATGCGGCGCGGCCAGAAGATCAACGCCGAGCGCAAGTTCTTCCCCGGCTACGTGCTGGTGAAGATGGACCTCACCGACGACGCCTGGCACCTGGTCAAGAACACCCCCAAGGTCACCGGCTTCCTCGGCACCCGCAATCGGCCCTCGCCGATCACCGAGGCGGAGGCCGAGCGGATCATGAAGCAGACGCAGGAGGGCGTGGAGCATCCGCGCCCGTCGGTGCTGTTCGAGGTGGGCGAGCAGGTGCGCGTCGCCGACGGTCCGTTCACCAGCTTCAACGGCACCGTCGAGGAGGTGGACGAGGAGAAGGGCCGGGTGAAGGTCAGCGTCTCGATCTTCGGCCGTTCCACCCCGGTCGAGCTGGAATACGGCCAGGTGGAGAAGGTCTAGGCCGCGAAATTGGCCTACCGGCGCAAGCACCTCCTGGCGATCGAGGGCCTGGCGCCGCCGGAGATCGGGCACTTGCTCGACCTCGCCGAGAGCTACGTGCTGCTCAGCCGTTCCGGCAAGACGCAACGCGACTTGCTCCGCGGACGGACGCTGATCAACCTGTTCTTCGAAGACAGCACCCGCACGCGAACCAGCTTCGAGCTGGCCGGCAAGCGCCTTGGCGCCGACGTCATCAACATGTCGGTGTCCACCTCCTCGGTGAACAAGGGCGAGACGCTGCTCGACACGGCGGCGACCCTGAATGCCATGCAGACCGATTTGCTGGTGGTGCGCCACGACCAGTCGGGGGCGCCGAGCCTGCTCGCACAGAAGGTCGATGCCGCCGTCATCAACGCCGGCGACGGCACGCATGAGCATCCGACGCAGGCGCTGCTGGATGCGCTGACGATCCGCCGTCGGCGCGGGCGATTGGAGAATCTGGTGGTGGCGATCTGCGGCGATATCGCGCATTCGCGCGTCGCGCGGTCCAACATCCATTTGCTGACGACGATGGGCAGCCGCGTGCGCGTCATCGGGCCGCCGACGCTGATCCCCGTGCAGGTGGCGGAGATGGGTGTCGAGGTGTTCCACGACATGCGCCGCGGCCTCGACGGCGCCGACATCGTGATGATGCTGCGCCTGCAGCGCGAGCGGATGGGCGAGGGCGGGGGCCTGGTTCCGAGTGCGCGCGAGTATTTCCGCTTCTTCGGTCTCGACGCCGAAAAGCTCGGCTTCGCCCGCCCCGATGCGCTGGTCATGCATCCCGGTCCGATGAACCGCGGCGTGGAGATCGACAGCGCCGTGGCCGACCATCCCGAGCGCAGCGTCATCGGCGAGCAGGTCGAGATGGGAGTCGCGGTGCGGATGGCGGTGCTGGACACGCTGGCGCGCGGGCCGGGCAACGAGCCCTCACCCGCCTCGCTGCGCTCGGCACCCTCTCCGCGCGAAGCGGGAGAGGGGAGGTGCGCCAGCACGCGGCTCCTCATCGTCCGGCTCGCCAACTTTACCCTTTCCCGCAACGCGGGAGAGGGGGGGCCCGGGCCGGCCGGCCCGGGGGGCTGAGGGGTGGCCGACACGCTGTTCACCGATGCCCGCCTGATCGACCCCGAGTCCGGTCTGGAAGAGACCGGAAGCCTGCTCATCCGCGATCGGCGGATCGCCGATTGGGGCGCGATCGGCCGGCCCGACGACGTCGAAATCGTGCCCGCCGAGGGCGCCATCCTCTGTCCGGGCCTGATCGATCTCCGCGCCGCCCTTGGCGAGCCGGGATTCGAGTATCGCGAGACCATCGCCTCGGCCGCCGAAGCGGCCGCCGCCGGCGGCATCACCACGCTGGCCGCGCTGCCCGATTCGCGCCCGGCCATCGATGATCCGGCGCTGGTGCGGCTGTTGCGCGCGCGCGGCGAGGAAACGGCGAGCCTCACCATCCTCCCCTATGGCGCGGTGACGCGCGGCTGCCGGGGCGAGGAGATGGCGGAGCTGGGTCTGCTGCGCGAGGCCGGCTGCGTCGCCTTCACCGACGGCGCGCGCGCGGTGGGTTCGGCGCGGCTGATGCGTCTCGCTCTCTCCTACGCCGCCATGTTCGAAGCCCGGATCGTCCAGCACCCCGAGGAACCCGCGCTGGCCGGCGGGTCGGTGACGGAGGGAGCGTTGGCGACGCGCATGGGCCTGCCGGCCATTCCCGCCGCCGCCGAGGCGATCCTGGTCGCCCGCGACATTCGCCTCGCCCGCCTCACCGGCGGCGCGGTGCATTTCGCCCATGTCTCCACCGCAGAGGCGTTGGCGCTGATCCGCCGAGCCAAGGACGAGGGCATCGCCGTGACCTGCGACACCGCGCCGCCCTATTTCGATCTTAACGAGACGGCGATCGGCGACTTTCGCACCTATGCCAAATTGTCGCCCCCGTTGCGCGCGGAGGCGGATCGGCGCGCGGTGTTGGCCGCGCTGGCGGACGGCACGATCGACGCCATCGCCTCCGACCATCAGCCGCGCGACGCCGACGACAAGCGCCTGCCGTTCGCACAGGCGGCGCCCGGGGGGCGCGGGACTGGCGACCCTGCTCGCCGTGACCTTGGCGCAGGTGCATGGTGGGGCGTTGTCGATGCTGCGGGCGCTCGATCTGCTGACCGCGCGCCCGGCGCGGCTGCTCGGCATCGAGGCCGGGCGGCTGGCGCGCGGCGCCCCGGCCGATCTATGCCTGTTCGACCCTGAGCGCGCCTGGCAAGTGGAAGCCGGCAAGCTTCCCGGGAAGGCGCAGAACACGCCCTTCGACGGCCGCGCCCTGGAGGGCCGCGTTCGGGGAACGTGGAAGGCGGGGCGGCGCGTGTTCTGAAGGGGCGGACATGGGCTGGCAGTTCTGGATCGATCGCGGCGGCACCTTCACCGATATCGTCGCCCGCGCGCCGGACGGGCGGATGCAGACGCGCAAACTGCTATCCGAAAGCCCGGCCTACGCGGATGCCGCGATCGCCGGTATTCGCGCCGTGCTCGGCTTGGCCGCCGACGCGCCGATCCCGGCAGGAGTGGACTGCGTGAAGATGGGGACGACGGTTGCCACCAACGCGCTGTTGGAGCGGCGCGGCGAGCGCACGCTGCTGGTGGTCAACCGTGGATTCGCCGACATCCTGCGTATCGGCAATCAGACCCGGCCGCGACTGTTCGACCTCGATGTGCAACTGCCGTCGATGTTGCATGAGCGGGTGATCGAGCTGGCCGGGCGCGTCGGTGCCGATGGCGCCGAGCTCGAGCCGCTCGACGAGGATGCGGCGCGCGACGCCTTCGCGCGGGCGCGCGCGGACGGTATCGCCGCCTGCGCGATCGTGCTGATGCACGCCTGGCGCTATCCCGACCATGAGCGACGCCTGGCGGCACTGGCGCGCTCGTCCGGGTTCGCGCAGGTATCCGCGAGCCACGCGGTGAGCCCGCTGCTGCGGCTGGTGCCGCGCGGCGACACCACGGTGGTGGACGCCTATCTGTCGCCCATTCTGCGGCGCTATGTCGCCCGGGTGGAGGCGGAGTTGGCAGGCGTGCGGCTCTATTTCATGCAGTCGAACGGCGGGCTCGCCGAGGCGCATGCCTTCCAGGGCAAGGACGCGATCCTGTCCGGCCCCGCCGGCGGCATCGTCGGCGCCGCGCGCACCGCCGCCATGGCCGGGCTCGATCGCATCATCGGCTTCGACATGGGCGGCACCTCCACCGACGTGGCACTCTACGCCGGCGGCTTCGAGCGGGCGTTCGAGACCGAAATCGCGGGCGTCAGGATGCGCGCGCCGATGATGGCGATCAACACCGTCGCCGCGGGCGGCGGCTCGATTCTGCATTTCGACGGCGCGCGCTTTCGCGTCGGACCCGATTCGGCCGGCGCCGATCCGGGGCCCTGCTGCTATCGGCGCGGCGGACCGCTCACCGTGACCGACGCGAATTTGTGCCTGGGTAAGCTCCAGCCGGCGCATTTCCCGGCGATCTTCGGCCCTGCGGGCGATCAGCCTCTGGACGGCGCGAC
This sequence comes from uncultured Pseudomonadota bacterium, assembly GCA_963762525.1. Lineage (GTDB taxonomy): Bacteria > Pseudomonadota > Alphaproteobacteria > Acetobacterales > Acetobacteraceae > DATFDN01. The sequence goes on along the minus strand of CAVXKT010000002.1, from coordinate 106,047 downwards.
TCGTGCGCACGCGCTTCGCCGCGCTCGCCGAGGAGATCGCGCAAGCGACCGGCGAGCGGCGGACGCCCGAGCAGGTGGCCGAGGGTTTCATCCGCATCGCCGTCGCCAACATGGCGAACGCGATCAAGCAGGTCTCGGTGCGCAAGGGCCACGACGCCACGCGCTTCGCCTTGCAGTGCTTCGGCGGCGCCGGCGGCCAGCACGCTTGCCTGGTCGCCGACGCGCTGGGCATGGAGACGGTGTTCATCCATCGCTTCGCCGGCGTGCTGTCGGTGTACGGGATGGGGCTTGCCGATCAGACGGCGCTGCGCGAGCAGGCGGTCGAGGCGCCGCTGACGGCGGACGTCCGGCCGGCGCTCGATGCGCTCGCCGCCCGGCTGGCCGACGAGGCGCGGGCGGTGTTGATCAGGCAGGGCGCCGGGGCGGGCATCGAGGTGCGCGCGCCACGCCCACATCCGCTATGCCGGGACCGAAGCGGCGCTTGCGGTCCCGCTCGCCGACCCGGCGGCGATGGTGGAGGCATTCACGCAAGCGCACCGCGCCCGCTTCGGCTTCGCCACGCCGGACCGGGCGACGGTGGTGGAGGCGGTCGCGGTGGAGGCGCTGGCGCCGGGCGAGGCGGTCGAGGAGCCCGCCGCGCCCGCATCGACGCAATCGCCGGCCGCGATCGACACCGTCGAGATGTTCAGCGACGGGACGCCGGTTCGGACGCCGGTGTTCGACCGCGCGGCATTGGGCGCGGGCGATCGCATCGACGGCCCGGCGCTGATCCGCGAGGCCAACGCAACCACGGTGATCGAACCCGGGTGGGGGGCCGAGCTGACGCCGTCCGGTCATCTGCTGCTGCGGCGCGTGGCGCCGCGTGCGGGGGCGCGCGAGGCCGCTGCGGGGCGGCCCGATCCGGTGCTGCTCGAATTGTTCAATAACCTGTTCATGAACGTCGCCGAACAGACCGGCGCCGTGCTGCAGAACACCTCGATGAGCGTCAACATCAAGGAGCGGCTGGACTTTTCCTGCGCCGTGTTCGACGCCGGGGGCGGGCTGGTCGCCAACGCGCCGCACATCCCGGTCCATCTCGGCGCCATGGGCGAGAGCGTGCGCACGGTGCTCGCGCGGCGCCGCGCGACGCTGAAGCCGGGCGACGTGGTGGTGCTGAACAATCCCTATAACGGCGGCACGCATCTGCCGGACGTGACGGTGATCACGCCGGTGTTCGATGGCGACGCGCTGCGCTTCTTCGTCGCCAATCGCGGCCATCACGCCGATATCGGCGGCATCACGCCCGGCAGCACCCCGCCCGCCTCGCGCACCCTGGAGGAGGAGGGCGTGGTTATCGACGACTTCCTGCTGGTCGATGGCGGGCACTTCCGCGAGGCGGAGCTGCGCGCGCTGCTCGGGGCCGCCCGCTACCCGGCGCGCAGCCCCGACGTGAACGTGGCCGACATCAAGGCGCAGGTGGCGGCGAATGAAAAGGGTACGCAGGAGCTGCGCCGGGTGATTTCCGAGCACGGCTGGAACACGGTCGCCGCCTATATGGGACATGTCATGGATAACGCCGAGGCGAGCGTGCGCCGCGTGCTCGATCGGCTGCGCGACGGCGCCTTCGAATACACCATGGACGACGGCGCGCGGCTTTGCGTCGCGGTGCGCGTCGATCACCCGGGGCGGCGCGCGGTGATCGATTTCTCCGGCACGGCGGCGCAGCGGGACAACAACTTCAATGCCCCGCCGGCGGTGACGCGGGCGGCGGTGCTCTATGTGTTCCGCTGCCTGGTGGGCGAGGACATCCCGCTCAACGACGGCTGCCTGAAGCCGCTCGAGATCGTGGTTCCGGAAGGAAGCTTCCTCGCTCCACGCCCCGGTGCGGCGGTGGTCGCCGGCAACACCGAGGTCTCGCAGGCGGTGTGCAACGCGCTGTTGGGCGCTCTCGGAGCGGCGGCGTGCGCGCAGGCGACGATGAACAACTTCATCTTCGGCAACGCCTCGTCGCAGTATTACGAGACGATCTGCGGCGGCACCGGCGCCGGATCGGGCTTCGACGGCTGCTCGGCGGTGCACTCGCATATGACCAACACGCGGATGACCGATCCCGAAGTTCTGGAACTGCGCTATCCGGTCAGGCTGGAGAGCTTCGCCATCAACCGCGGTTCGGGCGGCGCCGGCCGCTGGCGCGGCGGCAACGGGGCGTTACGGCGCATCCGCTTCCTCGCGCCGATGACGGCGGTCATCGTATCGTCGCGGCGCAACGTCGCACCGTTCGGGCTGGCGGGCGGGGCGGACGGCACGCCCGGGCGGCAATGGGTGGAGCGCGCCGACGGCGGCCGGGAGTTGTTGACCGGCACCGATGCGGCCGAAATGGCGGCGGGGGATGTGTTCGTGATCGAGACGCCGGGCGGCGGTGGGTATGGCACCGCACCCGCTACCGCGCCGCACCCATGACCCACGCCAGCACGCCCTTCTGCGCGTGCAGGCGGTTCTCGGCCTCGTCGAACACCACCGATTGCGGGCCGTCGATCACCTCGGCATCGACCTCCTCGCCGCGATGGACGGGCAGGCAGTGCATGAACAGCGCATCTTTGGCCGCCTTCGCCATCAGCTTGGCGGTGACGCGATACGGCGCCAGCCGGTTGTGGCGGTTCTCGGCCGGGTCGTCGGACATGCTCACCCAGGCGTCGGTGACGACGCAGCGCGCGCCGGATACGGCCGTTTCGGGATCGTCGGTGAGTTCCACCCGCCCGCCCTGCGCCCGTGCCCAGGCGAGCAGCTCGGCCGGCGGTTGCAGCGAGTCGGGACACGCGAGGCGGAGCGTGAACCCGAAGCGGACCGCCGCCTCGATCCAGCTGCGCGCCACGTTGTTGCCGTCGCCGCACCAGGCCACCACCTGGCCGGCGATCGGGCCGCGATGCTCCTCGAAGGTCATCACGTCGGCCATGAGCTGGCACGGATGCGAGGTGTCGGTGAGGCCGTTCACCACCGGCACGGTCGCGTATCGCGCCAACTCGTGCAGTTTCGCCACATTATCCGTGCGCATCATGATCGCATCGACATAGCGTGACAGCACGCGCGCGGTGTCGGCCGGGGTTTCGCCCCGGCCGCTCTGCATGTCGCGCGCGTTGAGCACGATCGTCTCGCCGCCCAACTGGCGCATTCCAAGCTCGAAGCTCACCCGCGTTCGCGTGCTCGGCTTTTCGAAGATGAGCGCCAGCGTCTTGCCGGCGAGCGGGCGCGAGCTTGCGCCCGCGCGCTTGAAGCCGCCGGCGACATCGAGCATTCGGCGTAAGGTCGCCGGCTCGAAATCGCGCAGGTCGAGGAAGTGACGCATTACTTCCTCACCCGCCTTGCGCAGCGACGCGCTCATTTCGCCGCTGCTCTGCTGGCCGAAGGCTGGCAGCGACGCGCGGCGCGGCGCAGCATCGCCAGCGCCTCCTCGACATCGGCATCAGTGAGCACGAGCGGCGGCGCCAAGCGCAGCACGTTTTCCCCGGCGGTGATCGCCATCAGGCCCTCGGCGAGACATGCCGCCTGCACCTCGGCTTGCGGGATCGCGCATTTCAGCCCTTGCAGCAGGCCCGCACCGCGCACGTCCTCGAACACCGAGGGATAGTCGCGCGCGATCGCCTCCAGCCCGGCGCGGAGCTTGGAACCCTTCCGCGCCACCGCGTCGAGAAAGCCGGGCGCGAGCAGCACGTCGAGGACGGCGTTGCCGGCGGCGCAGGCGAGCGGGTTGCCGCCGAAGGTGCTGCCATGCGTTCCGGGGACCATGTGCTTGGCCACGAATTCTTTGGCGAGCACGGCGCCGAGCGGGAAGCCGCCGGCGATCCCTTTGGCCGCGCTCATCACGTCCGGGGCGATGCCCGCCCATTCATGGGCGAACAGCTTGCCGGTGCGGCCCATACCCGACTGCACCTCGTCCATGCCGAGAACCAGGCCGAACTCGTCGCAGGCGGCGCGCAGCCCGCGCAGGAAGTCGAGGTCGCCCGGACGCACGCCGCCCTCGCCCTGCACCGGCTCCACCAGGATGCCGGCGGTCGCCGGGCCGATGGCGTCGCGCAGCGCGTTCAGGTTGTTGAACGGCACATGGTCGAAGCCTTCAACCGGCGGGCCGAAGCCCGACAGGTATTTGGTGTTTCCGGTAGCGGCGAGCGTCGCCAGGGTGCGGCCGTGAAACGCGCCCTCGAAGCAGATTATGCGGAAGCGCTCCGGCCGGCCGGTCTCGGCCATCGTCTTGCGCATCATCTTGATCATGCCCTCGTTCGCCTCGGCGCCCGAGTTGCAGAAGAAGACGCTGTCGGCGAACGTGTGCGGCCACCAGCCGCTCGGCCAGCCGCTCGGCTTGCGGGATGCGGTACAGGTTGGATACGTGCATGACCTTCGCCGCCTGCTCGGCAATGGCTTGCGCGAGCACCGGATTGCCGTGGCCCAGCGACGCGGTGGCGATGCCCGACCCGAAATCGAGGAATCGTCGCCCGTCCACCGTCCACAGCCAGGCTCCCTCACCCCGCTCGAAAGCGAGGTCGGCGCGGGCATAGTTCGGCATCAGGGCGGAGATCATGCGGTCCTCATGGTTGCGATGCATCCCGGTGCGCCGCGAGGGACGGCGGGACGGCAGCATGATTGGTCGGCGCGGGAGGGCTGTCAAACCGGTGATCGACAAAAACGTTGCATAACGCAGAATCTTCTTCTTATCATGTTCATGTACAGGAGCATCCAGGATGGCGGCGACCGAGCGGGTGGTAGTACCTGATGTCGGCCGAGGAGAAGGCGGCGCTGGAAGCCAAGGCGGTTCGGGCAGGCCGTCTCTCGGCTGGCGAGTTGGTGCGCCGTGCGGTGGACGCGTACGACGAGGAGGCACAGCGCGAAGCCGAGGAATTACGCTTGCTGCTCGACGTGTTCCGGCAGACGCACGCCAAGACCATCCGTGAACTGGATCGATTGGAGCGCAAGCTCGACGACGTCCACCAAGGTCTGAGCAAAAGGACAGGCGCGAGGTGAGCTTTTACGGTGACGCCATTGCTGCGATCCGATCGATGATCCTGGTCGATGAGCGAGTTCAGACGTTGATCGGCAGGGTGGACAGACTTGCCGACGACGTTCGGGCGATGGACAAGCGCCTCGTTCGGCTGGAGACCATTATCGAGGTCACGCGGCCGGATCACGGCCCGGATTGCTGAGGGATGGGAAAGCGCCGCGCGGCTTCTGCTAGCCCCCCGGACTCGGCGGCGCTGCACGACGCCGCGCTCGCCTATCTCGCCCGCTTCGCCGCCACCGAGGCGAGTTTGCGCCAGGTTCTCGAACGCCGGATCGCGCGCTGGGTACGGGCGGCAGGCAACGATGGACGCCGAGGCGGTCGCCGAGGCGGCGCGCACGGCGCGGCGTGCGATCGGCCCGATCGTGGCGCGATTGGCTGCCGCGGGCGCGGTGGACGACGCCGCCTTCGCCGCCGCGCGGGCACGCCGGCTGGCCCGCGCCGGCAAGTCGCGCCGGGCCGCGGCCGCGCACCTCGCCGCCAAGGGCATCGATGCCGCGACCGCCGCCGCCGTGCTGCCGGCAGACCCGGAAGCGGAACTCGCCGCGGCGCTCATCCTGGCGCGGCGGCGACGGATCGGACCGTTCCGGCAAAACGCCCCGCCCGATGCGGCGGGCGCGCGCCGCGAGCTGGCGATGCTCGCGCGGGCGGGGTTTTCCGCCGAGACGGCGCGTCGCGCGCTGCACCTCCATCGAAGCGACGCCGAAGAGAAACTGACTGCCGGGAACCGCAGCTCAGGCACATCGTAGCACGCGTTCACGCTCCAGTTCGGCAATGCGCTCCGCGTGGCAGCCGAGTGCTTGCAGTATCTCCGCCGTATGCTCGCCGATCGCCGGCGCCGGGCGGCGCAGGCGGCCCGGCGTCCGCGACAGGCGCGGGATCACGTTGTGCATCAGCACCGAGCCCGAATCGGCGTCCGGCGCCTCCACCACGATGCCGCGCGCCTGCACATGGGGATCATCGAGGAACTGATCGATTTCATAGACCGGCGCCGCCGTCACCTCGGCCGCTTCGAAGACGCGCAGAATTCTCCGCCAGCGAGCGCGCGCCGATGAAGGCGGCGATCGGGGCCTCACAGGCATCGGCGTTGCGCACGCGATCGGTGTTGGTGCGAAAGCGCGGATCGTCGATCATGTCGGGCCGACCGACGGCGCGAAACAGCCGCTCGGCCATGCTCTGAATTGAGGCCGAGATGGCGACGAAGCGGCCGTCCGCCGTTCGCCAGACATTGCGCGGCGAGGTGGTGGCCGAGCGGCTGCCGGTGCGTTGCGCCACCGCGCCGCTGACGCGGAAGATCGCCGCGTCGGGGCCGAGAATCGAGGCGATCGGATCGAGCAGGGGCAGATCGATCACCTGTCCCGCGCCGCCGGCTTCGGCCACCCGCAGCGCCACCATGGTCGCATAGGCGCCGTATAGCCCGGCCACCATGTCGGCGAGCGCCAACGGCGGCAGCACCGGCGCGCGGTCGGCGAACCCGTTCTTGGCGGCGAAGCCCGACATCGCTTCCACCAGCGAGCCGAAGCCCGGGCGTTCGCGATACGGCCCGTCCTGCCCGAAGCCGGAAATGCGCACGATCACCAGACGCGGGTTCGCGGCGTGCAGTGTCTCGGGACTAAGCCCCATCGCCTCCAGCGTGCCGGGGCGGAAATTCTCGATCAGCACGTGGCTCGTCGCCAGCAGGTCGTGCAGCAGCGCGAGGCCCGACGCGGCGCGCAGGTTCAGCGCCACGCTCTTTTTGTTGCGGCCGTAAACCTTCCAGGTACAGGGCTTGGCCGTTCACCAACCAAGCGCGCAACGGATCGCCGTGCTTCGGGTCCTCGATCTTGACCACCTCGGCGCCGTGATCGGCGAGTTGCAGGCTCAGCATGTTGCCGGACGACAAGGCGCGAGAGGTCGATCACGCGCACGCCGTCGAGCGGCGCCGGCGCGTTCGGGTCGAATTCGATGCGGGGGATCATTGCATTTTGGTCCTTCGGCGGTAGTCTCGATGCAGACGCAGGTGGCCCGCAAGGGCTGAAACGGGAACGCGACGGCAGGCCAACGCCGCCGGGCGCGGCTGCCCCCGCAACTGTCGCGGCGAGCCTCGTTCCAGGCGCCATTGTCCTTCGGGATGAGAAGGCGGAGCAAGGCAGGGACCCGCGAGCCAGGAGACCGGCCGGCGTCGAGATCGCGCGCGCGTCCCGGGCGGGGTGTACCGGGGCAACGGGAAACCGCAGGCGGCTGTCGCATCCGAAACCGTCGGCGGAGCCCGTCATGCGTGATTGTTGTGCGTTTCAGTCGTCATTGCGAGCCGCCGCGCAGCGGCGGCGCGGCAATCCAGGCGTGCAGCACAGCGCGGTGGACCTGGATTGCTTCGCTTCGCTCGCAATGACAAGCAAACGGAGCGCGCCGCTAATCGCAATGCTGCTCGCGCTCGCCGCGCCCGCCGCCGCGCAGGAGCTACCGCAGGCCGGGGTTCCGCAGCCGGATGTCGTCGTCACCGCGACCCGTATCCCGACCCCGCTCGCCGACATCCCGGCCGGCGTCACCGTCATCACCCGCCAGCAGATCGAAGAGCGCGACGACAATTCGCTGGTGCGGGCGCTGGAGGTGGTGCCCGGCGTGCGGGTCGCGCCATCGGGCGGTCTCGGCGGCAACGCCTCGGTGTTCGTCCGCGGCACCAACTCCAACCAGGTGCTCGTCCTGCGCGACGGGATGCCGATCAACGACGCCGCCGACGCCGGCGGCGCCTTCAATTTCGGCGTCGATACGCTCGCCGACGTGGAGCGGATCGAGGTGGTTCGCGGCCCGATGGCTTCGCTCTATGGATCGGGCGCGGTCGGCGGGGTCATCAATCTGATCACGCGGCGGGGCACCGAGCCCGGCCCGCATCTCTACGCCGACGTGGCGGGCGGCTATCCCGCGCAATTGCGCGACAGCGAGGTGCTGTCGGGCATTTCCGGTAAGCTCGACTACGCGGCGGTGGTGCAAGTCGAGACGCAGCGCGGCTATGACACCACGCCGCAGCGGTTGAGCATATATGCCGGCAAGCCCGACGGCTTCGACGAGCAGGTGGGGACGGTCAATCTGGGCTATACGCCGGTTCCCGGCACGCGGTTTTCCCTGCTGTTGCGCGCGCGGCACGCGTTGTTCGGCTTCAACGCGCTGGGCTTTCCGACCTTCGACGACGCCAACTCCACCGGCCACGACGCCTCGCTGCTCGGGCGCGTGGGTGTGAACTCGCTGCTGGCCGGTGGCGTGCTGGAGACCGCGCTCTATCTGGGCCGCCTGCAAGACGACCGGCGCTATTTCGAGCCGCTGCACGCGGCCGACCCCAACCAGGCGATCAACGACTCGCGCTATCATTCGTATCGCACCGACCTGCAATGGAACAATACCGCGCATCTGGGCGATCTGATCGGCGCCAAGGCGCTCTCGCTCCTCGATCTGACCTTTGGCTTTGAGCGCACCGCCGACACCGCGAAGACGCGGATCAATTCCAGCACCGACGGCTCGCCCTTCGCCCAATCCACCAGCGGCTCGCAAACCGACGACGCGATCCATGTTGGTGCGCAGGCGACCGCCGGACCGCTGACGATCACCGGGCAGGCGCGCCAGGATTGGGTTCTGAACGACCATCCGACGACGTGGCGGCTGGGCGCGGTGCTCGATGCGGCGCCGGCGCTGACCCGGTTCAAGGCGTCCTACGGGACCGCGTTTCTCGCGCCGTCGCTGTTCGATCGCTTCGGCGTCGATTCCACCGGCTATATCGGCAACCCGGCGCTGCGGCCGGAGACGGCGCGGGGCTGGGAGGCGGGATTCACGACCACGATCCCGTTCGGCGCCGCCAAGGTAGCGAGCTTCGGCGCCACCTACTTCAACGAGCAGATCAACGACCTGATCGAGGAGGTGTTCAGCCCGGTGAACACCTCCGTCAATATCGGCTCGGCGCATATCCAGGGCGTGGAGACCACGCTGACCCTGCGCCCGGCGCGCTGGCTGCTGCTGGACGCCACCTATACCTATACCTACCCCGAGAACGCCGATACCGGCGCGCGGCTGCTGCGCCGGCCGCAGCATACGGCGTCCGCCGATTTGCGCCTGACGCCGCTGCCGCGGCTGACGATCGTGCCCGAACTGGTCTTTACCGGCGCGTTCCAGGATTTTCTCACCGATAACGGCGGGTTCAGCACCGGTATAGGCACCTCGCGCCAGGGCCTGATCGCGAACCTTACCGCGATCTACGCGCTAACGCCGAAGCTGCGGCTCTATGCCAACGGCACCAACATCTTCGCCTCGCGTTTCGAGCCGGTGAACGGATACCAGACGCCGGGGCCGAGCGTGGTGGCCGGGGTGCGGGTCACGTTATGAGCGTGCAGGCGGACGACAGGAGGCCATGGACCAGAACCGGACGGGCTTGCTGCGGGCCGCCCTGCATGACGCCGTGGCCTGCGACTGGTCGCGGTTCATGCCGGTGGCCGGAATTTATGCGGTCCCGGCGATCATCCTGCTGCTGATCGCCGGCGAGCTTTCCGATCACATGGTGGAGGCGCTGATCGCGGCGGGCGGCGCGCTGACGGTGGGCTTCGGTGCCTTCCAGCACCTCACCCGGCTGCGCGTCGCGCCGATGCTGCTGGCCACCGCGGGAATCGGCGTGTCGGCCGCCGTCGGCACGATGGCGAGCGGCGTCACCTTCCTGGAGGCGGGGACCGCCGGGGTGTGGGGCTTCGGACTGGGCCTGTTCACCGCGCTCGGCACGGCAAGCTGGTGGGTGCTGCTGCAGGGCGCGATCGCACTGGTGATCGCCGCCACGTTTCCCGCCGACCTCCTCCATGCCGGGCTGCGGGCGGCATTGGTGATGGGCGGCGGGGTGATGCAGATGGCTAGCATTGCCTTGCTGTGGTGGGTCTCGCCGCGCCCGTTCGCGAACATGGCCCCGCCCAACGAGGAATTGCCGCCGCGCACGCTGACCGAGGCCTTTCGGACGCTCCGTCGGGCCACCTCCTTGCATTCGACGCGGCTGCACTACTGCGCCGCCGTCGGGCTCTCGACCGCCGCCGCCGTCGGCGTGTTCCGCCTGAGCGGCTTCGCGAACGGCTACTGGGTGCCGATGACGGTGCTGCTGGTTCTGCGCTGGGGCGGGCTGCGGGTGACGCTCGGCCGGGCCTTGGCGCGAGGGCTCGGGACTTTAGGCGGGGCCGGCCTCACCACCCTGTTCGCCGCCGTGGCGCAGCCGCCGTCGGAACTGCTGATGGCGCTGGGGGTGATCGCGGCCTGGGCCTGCTTCGCGCTGCAATGGGTCAACTACATGGTCTTCAGCGTCTGCATCACGGCCTATGTGGTTTTCGGCTTTGCCCTGGCCGGTCTGCCGGAGCCCATGATTGCCGCGCATCGGGCGATGGCGACGGTGATCGGGGCGCTGCTCGGGGTGGCCGGGCAACTCGCGCTGCGGCAGATGGACGGAGATGGGAAATGACGCGGAGCGGCCCCGCGCCGTGGGCATGGATTTTCATAAGCCTCCTCACTATATCGGACCCATACGACTGACGCCGAAAGCCGCCCCATGCCCGACGGATTGACAGCCGAACGCGCCCGCCTCGAGCGACAATCGCCCGATCTGGCGACCCGGGGCCCGACCCACGGGGCCGCGGGGATGCGCTCGCGCCGGACCCGCAAGCTGCTGCGCTACGTGCTGATGCTCGGCGCCGCGCTGATCCTGCTGGTCGGCGGGCTGTATTACTGGGTCTCGGGCGGGCGCTATGTCAGCACCACCGATGCCTATGTGCAGGCCAATGTCCTGAACGTCGCGACCGATGTTTCCGGCGTGGTGGAGACGATCCCCGTCCATGACGGCGAGGCGGTGCGGGCGGGGCAAGTGCTGTTCCGCCTCGACCCCCTCAAATTCCAGTTGGCGGTCGATCAGGCGAGGGCGAGCCTCGAGCAGGCGCGGCTCGATTTCGAGGGCCTGAAGGCCGACTATCTGCGCGCGGTGCGTCAGCAGGCGGCGCAGGCGGCGCAGGTGCAGAGCGATCAGGCCACGTTCAACCGCCTGGCCACGCTGGTGAAGACGCAAGCCGCCACCCGTCAGCAGTATGACGATGCGCACTACAAGCTGCTGGCCGACGAGGCGTCGTTGGGCTCGGCGGAGGCGATGGTGCAGGAGGCGCTGGCCAAACTCGGCGGCAACGCCGACCTGCCGACCGAGCAGGCGCCGGCTTACAAACTGGCGCAAGCCAAGCTTGGCGAGGCCCAGCGGGAGATGAATCACGCCGTCGTGCGGGCCCCCTATGACGGCGTAGTGACGCAAGTGCCGAAGCTGCAACTCGGGCAAGACCTCCCGGCCGGCACCGCCGCGTTCGGGCTGGTCGGCGCCAACGACTTCTGGGTCGCCGCCGAGCCGAAGGAGACCGCGCTCACCTATGCGCGCCCGGGCGATGCCGCCACCGTGACCATCGACTCCTATCCGGGCCTCACCTGGCACGCCGAGGTCGCCAGCATCGCGCCGGCCACCGATCAGCAATTCTCGCTGCTGCCGGCGCAGAATTCGTCGGGCAACTACGTCAAGGTGGTGCAGCGGGTGCCGGTGCGGGTGACGCTGAAGCCGCTCCAGGGCGCGCCGCCGCTATCGTCCGGCATGAGCGCCGAGGTGACGATCGACACCGGCCATCAGCGCCATTTCAGCGACCTGTTCTGATGCCGGTCGATCCGACCCGGGTGGCGCATCGCGGGTTGATCACCGTCTGCGCGATGGTGGCGACCTTGATGCAGGCGCTCGATTCGACGATCGCCAATGTCGCGCTCCCGTACATGCAGGGCAGTCTGTCGGCGAGCTACGACGAGATCACCTGGGTCCTGACCTCGTATATCACGGCGGCGGCGATCATGACCGCGCCGGTCGGCTGGCTGTCGTCGCGGTTCGGGCAGAAGCGGCTGTTTCTGGTTTCGCTGATCGGCTTCACCGCCGCCTCGATGCTCTGCGGCATCGCCACCTCGCTCACCGAGATGGTGCTGTTCCGCCTGATCCAGGGCGTGTTCGGCGCCGCCCTGGTGCCGCTGTCGCAGGCGACGATGCTCAACATCTATCCGGCCGAGAAGCGCGGTCAGGCGATGGCGATCTGGGGCATGGGGGTGATGGTCGGCCCGATCCTCGGCCCCACGCTCGGCGGCTACCTGACCGAACTCTATAACTGGCGCTACGTGTTCTTCGTCAACCTGCCGTTCGGCGCGCTCGCCACCGTCGGGCTGTTCATGTTCCTGCCGCATGAGGAGCAGCAACCGGGGCTGCGGTTCGACTGGTTCGGCTTCATCGTGCTGGCGGTAGGCGTCGGCGGCTTCCAGCTCATGCTCGACCGTGGCGAGACCAAGGACTGGTTCGCCTCGACCGAGGTTCTGACCGAGGCGGTCCTGGGCGGCTTCGGCGTCTATCTGTTCGTCGTCCATCTGATGACCGCCGAGCGGCCGTTCGTGCCGCCGCGCATCTTTCGCGACCGCAATTTCAACGCCGGGCTGGCGGTGATGTTCATGCTCGGCATGGTGCTGCTCGCCAGCTCGGCGCTGCTGGCGCCCTGGTTGCAGGTGCTGGGCGGCTACCCGGTGGCGACGGCGGGCCTGCTGATGGCGCCGCGCGGCATCGGCACGATGGGCGCGATGTTGGTCGCCGGTCGGCTGAGCAACCGCATGGACCCGCGGCTGCTGATGGGCGGCGGCGTGATGGTGCTGATCTGGTCACTGTGGCGAATGACCGGGTGGACGCCGGCGGTGTCGCAGTCCGAGATCATCTGGAATACGGTGTTGCAGGGGATCGGCCTCGGCTTCGTGTTCATCCCCCTCAACGTGGTGGCGTTCGCGACGCTCGATCCGCCGCTGCGCACCCAGGCGACGGCGCTGCTCAGCCTGTTGCGCAATGTCGGCAGCGCGATCGGCATTTCAGTCACCGAGACATTGCTGACGCAAAACACGCAGATCGAGCATTCGGTGCTGTCGGTGTTCGCCAGCCCGCTCAATCGCGCCTTGCAGGCAACGCCGCAGATCGCGCACATGCTGTCTCCGGCAACGCCGTACGGCGCGGCGAATCTGGACCAGATGATTACCACCCAGGCGCAGGTGATCGCCTACAACGACGATTTCTTCCTGATGATGCTGATGGCGATTCCGGTCCTCGGGCTGCTGTTCCTGATGCGCCGCCCGGCACGCGGCGGCGCCGGCGGGCAGGCGGTGATGGAGTAGGACCGCGGCTTCAATACAACGAATAGCCGCCGTCGATGACGAACGTATCGCCGGTGTGATAGGCGCTCGCCTCGCTCATCAGATAGACCGCGATGCCGGCGAAATCCGCGCCCCTCCCCCAGCGTCGGGCGGGGATGCGCGGCATAACGTTGCCGGCGAATTTCGGATTGCCGATGGCGTTCGCCGTCATCTCGGTCTCGATCCAGCCGGGCAGGATGGCATGCGCGCGAATCCGGTAGCGCGCCAGCTCCACCGCCAGCGCCCGGACCATGGAGATCATACCGCCCTTGGTCGCCGCATAGTGCTCGCTGCGCGGCGCCGCCTCGATCGCTGCGAGCGAGGCGGTTCCCACCAGCACGCCGCCGTCGCCGCGCGCCACCATGTGCCGGGCTGCCGCGCGCAGCGTATAAAACGCGCCGTCGAGATTGACGCGCAGCACGCGTCGCCACTCCTCGGCTGGCATCTCCATGAATGATCGCTGGCCGCGCCCGGAGACGCCGGCGTTGGCGAAACAGCCGTCGATGCGTCCCATCGCCGCCAGCGTCTCGGCGAATGCCGCCTCGACCGCCGCCTCCTCGCCCACGTCGCAGCGCAGCGTCAAAATGCGCCGCCCGGTCTGCTCGAGTTCACCGCGGGCGCGTGTGTTCTTCTCCTCATTGGTGCCCCACACCGCGATGTCGGCGCCGGCCTCGGCGAGGCCGCGGGCGATGCCGAGCCCGATGCCGGAATTGCCGCCCGTGATGAGGGCGACGCGACCGGTGAGATCGAAGGGCTGATACGGCATCGCTAATCGTCCAGCCGATAGAAGCGGGTCGCGGTGCCGCTGAACAGCGCCGCCTTTTCGTCGGCGGAGGCGCCGCCGGCCAGTCGCTTGAACGTGTTCCAGCACACCGCGTAGCTGTAGGAGCCCTTGTCCACCGGGAAGTTGCTCTCGAACATGCAGCGCCAGGCGCCGAAGACCTCGATGCAGGTTTCGATGTAGGGACGCCAGGCGCCCGCCAGCGCTTCCGACGACGGCGGATCAGCGGCGTTCTCGAAACCGAAGCCGTTGATGCGCATTCCCAGTCCGCCCAGCTTGACATGCACGTTGGAGCAAGTCGCCAGCTCGCGGATCGCCCGCTGCCATGCGGCGAACACCTCCTCGCGCTGGCCTGCGTAGCGGCCGAGGCCGAGCGGGCCGCCGACATGATCGAGCACGATGCGCGTATCCGGGAAGGCCCGCGCGAGCGCGGTCAGCTCGCCGATCTGGGGGTGATAGAGCCATGCGTCGAAGCTCAAACCGGCGGGCGCGAGGGTGGCGAAGCCCTCGCGGAAGGTCCGATCCTCCATCAGCCGCGCCGGCATCGGGTAGCCCGGGTTCAGCATTACCGGATCGTCGTCATGGGCGGTGATATGGCGGATGCCGCGGAAGCGCCCGCCGCCGGCGCGCAGATGCGCGTCCAGCACCGCCTGCACGTGTGCGCCGAGCCGCAGGTCGGCGTGGCCGACGATGCCGGCGCAGACGCGCGCGGCGCCGTAGCGGCCCGAGGCGCTCATCGCCGCCACGCCGTTGACGAACTCGGTCTCGCCCACCGGACGCATTTCCGACGCCCCCGCGGCGCGGTGGAAGGCGCGGCATTGGACGAATACGGTGGCGACAACGTTGTGGCCGGCGTTCAGGTCGGCGAGCAGATCGGGCAGCATGTAGCGCCAGTCCGTCCGGTCCCACAGGTGATGGTGCGGATCCACGATCGCCAGCTCCGGCTCCAGCACCGGCTCGGTCCGGCGGGCGAGCCAGTCCTCGCGCACGGGCAGGTAGTGACTGACGGACGCATTCCGGGTCGTGCTCATGGCCGTTCCTCCTCGCCGCAGTTTCAGTCCGACAAGCGGCGCATCACCGTCTCGGGGATATCGAAATTGGCGTAAACGTTCTGCACGTCGTCGTTGTCGTCCAGCATCTCGATCAGCCGCAGCACCGCCCCGGCGCGTTCCTCGTCCAGCGTCACGGTGCTCGTTGGGCGCCAGTCCAGCCGGGCGCTCTCGGCCTCGCCGAAGCGGGCCTCCAGCGCCTCGCGCACCGAAGGGAAATCGTCGGCCGCACAGATGATCTCGTGGCCCTCGGGGTCGGTCGCGACGTCCTCGGCGCCGGCCTCGATCGCGGCCTCCAGAATCGCTTCCGCGTCGGCCGCGTCGGCGGAGTAGCGGATCACACCGACGCGGCTGAACAGAAAGCCCACCGAGTTGGTCTCGCCCAGCGCGCCGCCATGCTTGGCGAAGGCGGAACGGAGGTCGGAGGCGGTGCGGTTGCGGTTATCGGTCAGCGCCTCCACGATCACCGCAACACCGGCCGGCCCGTAGCCCTCATAGCGGACCTCGGCGTAATCGTCCCCGCCGCCGGCGCCGGTCGCTTTCTTGATTGCGCGGTCCACGGTGTCCTTCGGCATGTTCGCCTGCCGTGCGGCGGTAACGGCGGCGCGCAATCGCGGGTTGAAGGCCGGATCGGGCAGGCCCTCCCGGGCCGAGACCGTGATCTCGCGGATCAGTTTGGCGAATTGCCGCCCGCGGCGCGCGTCCTGCGCACCCTTGCGATGCATGATGTTCTTGAACTGCGAGTGGCCGGCCATGATCCGGTTGTCAGTTGGGGCGCGTCAGTTTAGGCGGATGGCACACCAGGTAACAGGGGTCGGGATGTTCATCGCCATGAATTGGTTTCGGGTCCAGCCGGGCGCGGAGGCGGAGTTCGAGAGGGTCTGGACCGGCCGCGACACGCATCTGCGCGACGTTGCGGGTTTCGTCGAGTTTCACCTGCTGCGCGGTCCGGCGGCGGAGGACCATGTGCTCTACGCCTCGCACACGATCTGGCGCTCGCGCACGGAGTTCGAGGCCTGGACGCGCTCGGAGGCGTTCCGCGCCGCCCATGCCAGCGCCGGCGCCAACCGGCCGCTCTATCTGGGGCATCCGGAATTCGAGGGTTTCGAGACGATCCAGACGATCAAGCCGGAGTAACGCCGGCTCAGCCCATCGATTTATTTGGCGATCTTGATCTTCGAACCGCGGTCCTCTCAACCTTTCGCCGGTGGCGTCCCATGCCGGCGCGAAGCCGGGGCTGACGCGTCTTCGGTCCTTGGGCAGCGCCTCGATCGCCGCGCGGTCGGCCTCGTCGAGCCGCAATTCCAACGCCCCCAGGTTCTCCCGCAACCCCGCCGCGCGCGAGGATTTCGGGATCACCGCAACGTCGGGCTGATCGAGCAGCCAGCGCAACGCCACCTGCGCCGGCGTCGCGCCGTGGCGGGCGGCGATGCGGCGCAAGGTTGCGTCCTGCGTGAGCAGCCCCTTGGCGAGCGGCGAATAGGCGATCACCGGAATCCCGCGCTCGCGCAGATAAGCGAGCAGCGGCGGCTGACGCAGCATGGCGTGAAACTCGAACTGTTCGGCGGCGATGGCGGCACCGAACTCCTCGACGGCGCGCCTGAGCAGCGCCGCGGAAAAATTCGCAACCCCGATCCGCCGTGCCCGGCCGTCGCGTTGCAGCGCCGCCAGGCCCGCGAGTGCGGCGCGCAAATCCATCTGCGGCGACGGCCAGTGAATGAGGTAGAGATCAACCTCATCGATCCGCAGCGCCCGCAGACTGGCATCCATGGCCGCGCGCATCCGCTCCGGCGTCAGATGGTCGGTCCAGACCTTGGTGGTGATATGGATCTCGTCGCGCTTCACCGCCGAAGCCGCGAGTGCGGCGCCGATGGCGTCCTCGTTGGTGTACATCTCCCCGGTGTCGATGTGGCGGTAGCCCATCGCGAGACCCGCCTCCACCGCCGCCTGGCAGACCCGCCCCTGCATCCCGTAAGTGCCGAGGCCGAGCCGCGGCATCGAGAGGCCATTTGCGGTGATCCGCTCCATTATTCGGCCGCCCTGAGCACGGCCTTGTCGTAGTCACCCGCGCCCATGCCGCCGTCCGGGAAGATGCCGTGTTCAGCAATCCAGCGGAACGATTCGTCGAACACCGCGCGCGTATAGGGTTCGAATACCAGCCGCTCGCCCGGTCCCCAGCGGCGCGTGTCCATCTCGGCATGGAAGCGTGACGGAAACTCCTTGCGGTAATGGTACGTGTAGAGTTCGGGGCGCAGATCGATGTCACGTTGCGCCCGCCGCAGCGCCGCGAAGTAGCGGCGCACATCCTCGGGATCGGGCTCGCCGGTCAGCATCGACGCCATCATGAAGGTGGTATCGATGATCTTGCGGAAGCCGAGCTGCTCCATGAAGTAGTATGGCCCGCTGAACAGGCACACCGCCGGTACTTCGCGGTCGATCAGCTTCTCCATGCGTTTGAACAAAGCCCGTCAGCGAACGAAAGCTTGATCTCGGCGGCGGGAATGTATTGCTCCATCGCCTAAATCGTCGCGTAGTGGCTGCCGGACTGGAAGCCCACCGAAATCGGAATTTCGCGCAAGTCCTCGGGGGTGCGCACCGGCAATTCCGGGGCTACGAAAACGCCGGCCGGCGAGATTGAGTAGCAGTCGCCATATAGGCGCCCGTGCCCGCGCGAGGCGGCGACATTGACCGTCCAGTGACACGCGCAGCTCACATCCGAGCTGCGGCCGCGCTCGAATGTCTGAAACGCGCCGACGCGATCGCCCAGATCGTGCCGCATCCCGGCATCGGAGACCAGCTCGTCGCGGAACTCGTAGTCGAGACCGGCATCGGCAAAGTACCCCTTCTCCTCCGCCACCCACTCGTGCAGTCGCATGTGCGGCGCGATCACGAACCGACCCATGGTGTCTCCTATCGCAGATCGAGAACCGCCGCGAACCCCGCCTCGGTGCCCAGCGCCAGCATTCCGCCATCCGGGCTCCAGGTCAAAGCCGAGATCGGGGAGCCGGAAGGCGGCGCCAGCGGCACGACGCGCGATGACGCGACATCGGCCACCACCACCAGCCCGTCTGCGAACCCGCCGGCGACGATGTCCTGTTGCGGGTGGAAGGCGACGCGGGTGCAATTGACGCCGTCGCCGCCGGCGAGCTCGCTCGGCGGCTTGCCCATCGGGCCGCCGCCGAAGAACGGCCAGAGCACCATCGCGTCGGACCCGCTGGAGGCGAGCCATTTGCCGGTGCGGCTGAACGACATCGATTCGGTTTTCGACGGATAGCCGCTCATGCGCATGTGCTTGCCGTCGGGCAGCGCCCAGCCGTGCAGCGCGTTCTCCTGCATCGCCGTCACCAACGCCTCCCCCTCGGGGTGCAGCGCCAGTCCGATATGGCTGCCCTTCCACTCCAGCCGCCGCGGGCTGTCGGAGGCGACGAACCACAGCGTCGCGCCGTTGACGTGCGAGGCAGCGATGCGCTTGCCCCTGGCATCGAAGGCAAGCCCGGTCACGGTCGAGGGATGCGCGAGTTCGCGCAGCTTCGCTGCCGGCGGCATCGAACAGATGCACCACCTTGCCGACGCCGCAGGCGATCAACCCGCCCTTGCCGCGCTCGACCGGGTGGCTCGCGAGTTGCTCCACCCATTTCGAGCCGAACTTGCCGAGATCGGTGGCGTTGCCCTCGGCGGCGATCCGGCACGCGCGGCCGTCGTCGCCGCCGCTGACGAACCCGCGTTCCGGGTCCGCCGCCAGCGCAAGCACCGCGCCTTCATGGACGCCGATCTTCCCGCCATGCCTCGCGATCGGCCGCTTCGATAAGGCGCAGCGTGCCGTCGCCGAGCGCAAAGGCGAGGATTCGACCGGCGCGATCGAAACGCGCGGCGACGACGAAGGCATCGAGCTCGCGCCGCGTGCCCCGCTGATCGATGAGGAAGCTCGGGGCTCATCGCTCACGACCAACTTCATCTCATTCCGCCTGACACCCCTCGAACCCCCGCCGGAGCTGCGGGCGGTTGAGATTGCGGCCGATGAACACGATCCGACTCCGGCGCGGCTCGCCCGGCTTCCACGGCCCGATGAAATCGCCGTCGGCAATCATGTGAACCGCCTGGAAGGCGAAGCGGCGATCCTCGCCCTCATAAGCGAGAATGCCCTTGGTACGCAGCAGATCCTGCCCCTTGTCCTGCAGCAGCAGACCGATCCAGGCGTTGAACTTCTGCGGGTCGATCGGCCGCTCCACCTCGAAGCTCACCGAGGCCATGTCTTCGCATCGTGCTCGTGCTCATCCTCGCCCTTGAGGAAGTCGGGCGCCATCTCCAGCACGCGATCCAGATCGAAGGCGCGCCGATCAAGCACGTCGGCGATCGGCAGCGCCGCCCGCTCGGTGCGATGGATCACCGCGAACCGATTGATCCGGCGGATGCGCGACTCCACCGTCGCCAACTCCTCCGCCGTCACCAGGTCGGTCTTATTGAGCACGATCACGTCGGCGAACGCGATCTGGTCCTCCGCCTCATGGCTGTCCTTCAGCCGCTGCAGAACATGCTTGGCGTCCACCACCGTCACGATGGCGTCGAGGCGGGTCTTGGTCCGCACCGCCCTCGTCGATGAAGAAGGTCTGCGCGACCGGCGCGGGATTGGCGAGGCCGGTGGTCTCGATGATGATGCCGTCGAAGCGGTCGCGCCGCTTCATCAGCCCGCCGACGATGCGAATCAGGTCGCCGCGAACGGTGCAGCAGACGCAACCGTTGTTCATCTCGAACACTTCCTCGTCGCTGTCCACGACGAGGTCGTTATCCACCCCCAGCTCGCCGAACTCGTTGATGACGACGGCGTATTTACGACCGTGATTCTCGCTCAGAATACGATTAAGCAATGTCGTCTTGCCGGCGCCCAGATAGCCGGTCAGGACCGTGACCGGCACCGGAGAGCCGTTTCGGGTAGGTCTTGGCGCATCTCGGCTCCTGCTCTGATCGGTTGCACCGGATATAGGCGCGCCGGCCGCCGTCAGCCAACGCCCGCCCGCTGCGCCAGCACGCCTCGGCGCATCGCAACCAGCCGCGCCGTCGCCGAGGGCAAGCCGAACTGCCGTGCGCGGGCGCGTCCGGCTTCCACCATCCGCGCGCGCAGATCAGGGTCGCGCGCCAGGCGGATGATCGCCTCCGCCAGGCCGGCAGGTTCGTCGGGATCGACATAAAGCGCCGCATCACCCGCCACCTCCGGCAGGCCGCCGCGCCTTGTCGCGATCAACGCGGCGCCGCAGGCCATCGCCTCCAGCGCCGTCAGCCCGAAGGGCTCCTGCCAGCGGCTCGGCACGGCGACGATGGCGGCGCGGCTCATGGCGCCAGCACCGCCGGATACGGGCGATAGCCGAGCATTCGCACCCCCGCCGCCCGCGCCGAGACGCGGAGCGCGCGCACGAACGGCGTTTCGGGACTGTCCACACGTGAGCGATCGGCGCCGATCGCCTCGGCCCGCCAGCCCGCGAGCGCCGGCAACGCGCGCGCGCATGCCGCAACGAAGCTGTCGGCGCCCTTTTCCGCCACCAGCTCGGCCGGCGAACAGCACCAGCTGGTCGCGTTTGGCCGGGCGGGCGGCAGCGCGGAGAGGTCGATCGCATTGGCGAGCATGGCTGCCGACGGCGGATCCCCCGCAACGCCCTCCATCATGCGCGCGCGCAAGAACTCCGAGACCGTCGCCACGCACGCCAGAGTGCGCAACAAGGCGGCGCGCTCGGCGGGCGTGCGGGCACCGCGCATCGTCTGCGGATCATTGTGCAAGAACAGACTGACGGGGATGTCCGGCAGCCGACCGCGCCAAGACGCGGGCGACATCCACTCGGTTATGCACCTCGATCAGGCCGGGCCGAAGCGGGCGAAGCAGCCGCGCCACCGCGCGCGCGTAGCGCCCATTGCCGCTCCCCGGCGTCCACCATGGCGGACGGGCGGCCAGAAACGGTGTCTCCTCGAAAACTGGTCCGGCCTGCGGCCCGCCCACCACCAGCGCCGGCAGCACCCCGGCCAGCCGCCGCACGGTCAGGGCTATGGCCCCGGCGCGGTCCGGCCCGAAGCCCTCGCGCGGCGGCAACACCACGGCAACCAGCGGCGCTCTCTCCCACCGGCGGCGCGCATCTGCGGGCGTGGTTCTCGTTCTGCGTCGAGCGGCGGCAAGAGCTCTCCCGGGCAACGCACGACCATAGGCCGGGAAAATCCGGCTTGGCGAGAGCGCGCAATCGCAAGCCATCGCGCCGTTCGTGGGCCAGACGACGCCGTTGCGGCGCTGTTGGTGTGCGCGCATCCGGACGCATGGCCGGCGTGCGCGAGGCGCCGCCGCGCCCCGCGAATTCGGTCGATCTCGACGGTCCGCCGCTCAACTCGAGCCAGGACTTCACCTGGTTCTCATGCTGTTGCACCCAGGCGGTCGCGGTCTTCGCCGGATCGGTGCCGGTCTTCTGGTTCTGCAGCATCACGCCCTGCTCCTCCGGCAGCGTCAGCTTGAACCGCGTCAGGATTGCATAGACCTCCGGCATGTCCTGCTTCAGCCCCTTGCGCGCGACGGTGTTCACCGTCTCCTCGCCACCGAGGACGCCTCTTCGGGTCTCCGAGATATTTCAGCTTATAGGCGGCCCACATCCAATGCGGCGTCCAGGACGTGACGACGATATCCTTGTGACGGTCGATAGCGTCCTTCAGGGCGCCCATCATCGTCGCATCACTGCCGTCGACCAGGGTGATGTTGGAGAGGTCGTAGGCCTTGATCGCCTTCTCGGAGGCGCGCATCAGCCCCGCACCGGGATCGATGCCGATCACCTTGTTATTGACGAGATCCGCCCTCGGTCTTCAGGTCGGCGATCGAGTTCAGCTTGCAGTAATCGGGCGTCGCCCACCCCAGGCGGGCGCCGGTCAGGTTCGGGCCGACCAAGTCCACCTTGTCCTTCAACTTGGCGTAATAGGCGGCGTGCGTCGTCGGCAGCCAGGCGGCCGCCATCACGTCCGCATCGCCGGTCGCCACCGCCTCCCACATCGCCGCCGCCGAGACCGGAATCATGCGTGATCTTGTAGCCCGCCTGCTCCAGCGCCACGGCCAGGATGTTGGTCGCGACGATGGTGTCCGACCACTCCACGTAGGCGATGCGCACGGTGCCCTTGCCGGCCGCGCGCGCCGCGCCGCCGCCCAGCGCCGCCATACCGGTGAGCGCCGCCGTTCCGAATATCACGTCTCTGCGTTGCATCTCGTTCCCTCCCTTGTTGTTGATCCGCTTGTTGTCGATCCGCTCAGCGCGGCTGCGCGCGCCGACTTACTTGCTGGGTGATGCGATCGAGGATAATCGCCAGCACAGCGATGGCGATGCCGGCCTGAAAGCCGCGCCCGGCCTCCAGCCGCTGGATCGCGCTCCAGACCTCGCGCCCCAGCCCGCCCGCCCCGATCATCGCGGCGATCACCACCATGGAGAGCGACAGCATGATGGTCTGATTGATGCCGGCCATGATGGTCGGCAACGCCACCGGCAGCTGCACCTTGAGCAGTTTCTGCCACGCCGTGGTGCCGAACGCATCGGCGGCCTCGGTCAGCTCCTCCGGCACCTGCAGGATGCCGAGCGCCGTCAGCCGAATGGTCGGCGGCATGGCGAAGATGATGGTGGCGAAGACCGCCGAGACCGGACCCAGGCCGAAGAACGGGATCGCCGGGATGAGGTAAACGAAGCTCGGCATGGTCTGCGCCACGTCCATGCACGGCGCGACGGCGCGCCACGTGCGCCTGTGCAGCGCCGCCGCAATGCCGATCGGCATGCCGATCACCACCGCGGCGAACGTGGCGATCACCACCAGAACCAGCGTCGAAATCATCGGGTCCCACAGGCGCAAATCCCAAAGGAACGCCAGCCCGACGAGCGCCAGCAGCGCCAGTCGCCTGCCGGCGACGAACCAGGCCAGCAGGCAGAAGCACGATGATGAACGCCCATGGCGGGACGGATTGCAACGCCACCGTGAGGCCGCCGATCCAGGCCGAGACAACATGGCTCAGGACCCGGGTGACGCCCGCGCCGTGCGCGGTCAACCAATCGAGCGCGTTGTCGCAGATCTGGTCGAGCGGAAAGCGGGGGACCGACCAGTTCATGCTTGCCTCCGATGGCGGCGCGCTGCGCGAGAGTGCGCGCAGCGCCGCTTCACGATCGAGCGTGCCGAGCAGCCTGCCGGCGTCGTCCACCACGGCGAGCGGCCCGCGATGTGCCGCGAGCAGCGGCAATGCCCGCTTGAGCGTCAGCTTCGCATTGAGCCGCGGACAAGCCTCGGCGACCCCCGGCGCTTGCGGATCGGCGAGGCTGCGCAACGTCAGCACGCTGGAGACGTCGATGTGTTCCACGAAGCGTTCGACATAGCGGGTCGCGGGCGCGGCCAGGATCTGCTCGGCGGTTCCCGCCTGCACGATGGCGCCGTCCTTCATCAGCACGATCCGGCCGCCGAGCGCGATCGCCTCGTCGAGATCGTGGCTCACGAAGACGACGGTCTTGCGCAGCCGTGCCTGCAACGCCACCAGCTCCTGCTGCATGTCGCGGCGGATCAGCGGATCGAGGGCGCTGAACGCCTCGTCCATCAGCAGGATTTCGGCATCCGCCGCCAGCGCGCGTGCCAGGCCCGCGCGCTGCTTCATGCCGCCCGAGAGCTGGCCCGGCCATTTGCGCTCCCAGCCGTCGAGACCGACCAGCTTGATCGCCTCCATCGCGGCGTCCCGCCGCTTGGCGGGCGGCATCCCCTGCACCTCCAGCCCGAACTCGACGTTCGCCAGGATCGTGCGATGCGGAAACAATGCGAAGTGCTGAAACACCATGCCGAAGGTGCGGCGGCGAAACTCGCGCAGCTCACGCGGGCCAGGCGCGTCACCTCCTCGCCGCTCACGCGAATGCTGCCGCGCGACGGCTCGACGAGGCGATTGAGGCAGCGCAGCATCGTCGATTTGCCGCTGCCCGACAGCCCCATGACGACCAAAATCTCGCCGCGGGTCACATCGAAACTGACCCGGTTCAGCGCCACCACCGCGCCGGTCCCCGCCAGGATTTCGGCCCTGTCCTCGCCGGCTTCGAGCCGGTCGAGCGCCTCGCGCTCGCGCTGGCCGAAGACCCGGGTCACGTTGCCGACCTCGACCAGCGGCGTCGATGGCGGAGTGGACGGCACAGCCGATGGGAGCGGCGGAGATGGCGCCAGCCCGCGGTGCCGCCAATGCCGAGGCCGATACGCCCAAATCGACCCTCCCGATGATCAACATGCGCTTTCCGACAGTCCTTCGATTGCACGCAACGGACGTGCCGGCTGTAGATTTCCGCCTTGCCCGGTTCTTCCGTTCCTGTCGGTTCCGTTCAACACCCGAGGCGGTTGCATGCCTCGTGGCGAGGCTCGCGAGATGCGATGATGGTTATGGCCAATTCCGTGGACCGCACCAGCCCATGCAGCGCTTTTCCGCCCTCTCGCTGATCGCCAACGCGTTCGGCGGACACCGCTTCTGGCAGCCGCAATGGCGCAATCCGGCGCCGCAGCCCGAATATGAGGCGGTCATCGTCGGCGGCGGCGGTCACGGGCTGGGCACCGCCTATCATCTCGCCAAGGATCACGGGCTGCGCAACGTCGCCGTGCTGGAGCGCGGCTGGATCGGCGGCGGAAATACCGGGCGCAACACCACCATCATCCGCTCCAACTACCTGTTTGACGAGAGCGCGGCGCTTTACGACCACGCCGTAAAGCTGTGGGAGCGATTGTCGCGGGAACTGAACTACAACGTCATGTTCAGCCAGCGCGGCGTCATGATGCTGGCGCACAACCTCCACGACGTGCAGGTGTTCAAGCGCCACGTTCACGCCAACCGGGTCAACGGGGTGGATAACGAGTGGCTGACGCCGGAGCAGGCGAAGGCGTTCTGCCCGCCGCTCAACATCGCCGCCGACATGCGCCACCCGGTGCTCGGCGCCGCCTTGCAACGGCGCGGCGGCACCGCGCGCCACGACGCCGTGGCCTGGGGCTACGCGCGGGCGGCGGATGCGCTGGGCGTGGACATCATCCAGAACTGCGAAGTCACCGCGATCCGCCGCGACGCCGGCGGCGAGCCGTGTGCGCGGTGGAAACCACGCGCGGCATGATCCGCACCGGCAAGATCGGCGTCTCCGCCGCCGGCGGCTCCAGCACCGTGATGGCGATGGCCGGGCTGCGGATGCCGCTGGAGAGCTACCCGTTGCAGGCGCTGGTATCGGAGCCGGTGAAGCCGGTGTTTCCGTGCGTGGTGATGAGCAACACCATCCACGCCTATGTCAGCCAGTCCGACAAGGGCGAGCTGGTGATCGGCGCCGGCACCGATGCCTACACCTCGTACACGCAGCGCGGCGGGCTGCACATTCCCGCGCACACGCTGGAGGCGGTGTGCGAGCTGTTTCCGCAGTTCCGCCGCTTGCGGATGCTGCGCAACTGGGGCGGCATCGTGGACGTGACGCCGGACCGCTCGCCGATCATCGCCAAGACGGCGGTTCCGGGTCTCTATGTCAATTGCGGCTGGGGCACCGGCGGGTTCAAGGCAACGCCGGGCGCGGCGCACGTGTTCGCGTGGACGATCGCCAAGGACGAGCCGCACCCGATCAACGCACCCTTCACCCTCGAGCGGTTCCGCGACGGCGTCCTGATCGACGAAGCCGCCGCCGCCGCGGTCGCGCACTGAGGCCATCATGCTGCTGATCTCCTGCCCCTATTGCGGCGAGCGCCCCGAGATTGAATTCACTTATGGCGGCGAGGCGCACATCATCGGCGCCCCGCCGATCCGGCGGCGGTGTCGGACGAGGCGTGGGCCGAGTTCCTCTATCGGCGCACCAACCCGAAGGGCGTGCACGCCGAGCGGTGGCGGCATACGCATGGCTGCGCCCGCTTCTTCAACGCGCTGCGCGACACCACCAGCGATATGTTCGTGGCGACATACCGCATCGGCGAGCCGCGTCCCGATCAGCCGGCCATTGCCGGGAAGGCAGCCGCATGAAAGCCCTCCGAGGGAGGGGCCGGGCTCCCGCCCGACCCCCGGCCTCCTACCGCTTCCGGATTATCTTGACCTTTACGGTCACGATCACCACGATGATCGGCAGGAGCCCGCGATGCTCTTTCATCGCGTTCTCCCTCGTTCTGGGCCGACTCCAAGCCTGGCGGCCCGGTCAGGCACCGGCCAGTGGCCACTGGCCGGTGCCACTTTTATGTCACAGCTCGGTAATGGAATCGGCTTTCGAAATGAGGGCGAGCGCCGCATGAGCGCGCTCTTCCGCACAGCCGCGGGCGGGCGGGTCGAGCGGGGCCGGACGCTGCGTTTCCGCTTCGACGGCCGCGACTATGCCGGCGTTGCCGGCGATACGCTCGCCTCGGCGCTGCTCGCGAACGGCGTCCACCTGGTCGGGCGGTCGTTCAAGTACCACCGCCCGCGCGGCATCATGGCGGCCGGCGCGGACGAACCCAACGCGCTGGTCACGGTCCGGCGCGATGCCGCCCGCACCACCCCCAATCTGCGCGCCACGCAAGTCGAGCTTTACGAGGGGCTGGTGGCGGAGAGCCAGAATCGCTGGCCGTCGCTGGGGGCCGATCTGGGCGCGGCGAACGATTTGTTCGCGCCGCTGCTGCCGGCCGGGTTCTACTACAAGACCTTCATGTGGCCGCGGCGGGCATGGGACCGGTTCTACGAGCCGCGCATCCGTGCCATGGCGGGTCTCGGCCGGGCGCCGACGGCTTCCCGATCCCGACCGCTACCTCAACCGGTTCGCCCATTGCGACGTGCTGGTGGCGGGTGCCGGGCCGGCCGGCCTGGCCGCCGCGCTGACCGCAGCCGAGAGCGGGGCGCGCGTGGTCTTGTGCGATGAGCAGGCGGAGCCGGGCGGCTCGCTGCTGGCCGAGGCTGTCGCCACGATCGAGGGTCGGCCGGCCGCCGCGTGGCTGGCGGAGACGGTCGCCGCGCTGGCGCGGCATCCGCGCGTGACCCTGCTCGCGCGCACCACCGCGTTCGGCTACTTCTCGCATAACCTGATCGGACTGGCGGAGCGCGTCACCGAGCACCTGGCCGACCCCGACCCGCGTCTGCCGCGCGAGCGGTTATGGCAGGTGCGGGCGAAGCAGGTGGTGCTGGCGACCGGCGCCATCGAGCGGCCGCTGGTGTTTCCGGGCAACGATCGGCCGGGCGTGATGCTGGCCGACGCCGCGCGCACCTACCTCAACCGCTACGGCGTGCTTTGCGGCCGCCGCGCCGTCGTCGTCGCCGCGCACGATGCCGCTTATGCGGCGGCGCTCGAACTGCACCGCTCGGGCGTGGCGATCGCCGCCATCGCCGATCCGCGCGCCGAGACGAACGGGGAGCTTGCCCGCGCCGCGCGCGATGCCGGCCTGCCGATCCACCTTTCGAGCACCATTCTCGGCACCGAAGGGCGGCGGCGGGTGCGCTCGGTTCGGCTGGCGGAAAAGCGAAACCCGCAGCGGGCACAATCGGTGCCGTGCGACCTGTTGCTCATGTCGGGCGGGTTTACGCCGAGCGTGCATCTGTTCTCCCAATCGCGCGGCAAGCTGCGCTTCGATGGCGAACTCGGGGTCTTCGTGCCCGGCCTGTCGGTCGAGCAGGAACGCTCCGCCGGCGCCTGTCGCGGCGTGTTCGGCCTGGCGGCGGCGCTGGCGGACGGTGCCGCGGCGGGCGAGGCGGCGGCGGGCGCGGCCGGGCATGGCGGGACCTCGCGCGTCTTCGCGGTGGGCGCTCCCGAGTTCGGCAGCGGCGGCATGGTCGGCGCGCTCGAGTACGGGCGCGGGCGGGCGTTCGTCGATTTCCAGAACGATGTCACCGCCAAGGATCTGATATTGGCGACAAGCGAAGGCTTCCGGTCGATCGAGCACGTCAAGCGCTACACCACCACGGGCATGGCGACCGATCAGGGCAAGACCTCGAACCTGAATGCGCTGGGGATCGTCGCCGAGGCCCTGGGCAAGCCGATCCCCGAGATCGGGCTGACCACATTCCGGATGCCCTACACGCCGGTGACGTTCGGAACCTTTGCCGGCGCCTCGCGGGGGGCATTGTTCGACCCGGTACGCACCACGCCGATCCACGCCCGGGCCGAAGAGCAGGGCGCCGTGTTTGAGGATGTGGGACAATGGAAGCGTGCCCGCTATTTCCCGCACCCTGGCGAGCCCATGGATGCCGCCGTCGCTCGCGAGTGCCGCGCCGTGCGGCAGTCCGTCGGCCTGTTCGACGGCTCCACGCTCGGCAAGATCGAGGTGGTCGGGCCGGACGCCGCCGAGTTCATGAACCGGATGTACGTGAACGCCTGGACCAAGCTCGGGGTCGGCCGCAGCCGGTATGGCCTGATGCTGCGCGAGGACGGGTTCGTGATGGATGACGGCGTGGTGGGACGGCTGGCGCCGGGGCGCTTCCACGTCACCACCACCACCGGCGGCGCCGGGCGGGTGCTGGCGCAGATGGAGGACTATCTGCAAACCGAGTGGCCGGAGCTTGATGTCTGGCTCACCTCGATCACCGAGCAATGGGCGGTGATCGCCGTCCAGGGACCCCGCGCGAGAGCCGTGCTGACGGGGCTGGTGCAAGGCGTCGATCTCGCCGCGTTTCCGCACATGAGCGTGGTCGAGGCCGAGGTCTGCGGCGTTCCGGCGCGGTTGTTTCGCGTGAGTTTCACCGGCGAGTTGGGCTTTGAGGTGAACGTTCCCGCCGCGCACGGTCGCGCCGTATGGGACGCGGTTCTCGCGGCCGGCAAGCCTTATGGGATCACGCCCTACGGCACCGAGACCATGCACGTGCTGCGGGCGGAGAAGGGCTACATCATCGTCGGCCAGGAGACCGACGGCACGGCGACCCCGGGCGATGTCGGTTTGGCTTGGACGGTGGGCAAGGCGAAGCGCGATTTCGTCGGCAAGCGCTCGCTCGCCCGCCCGGCCATGACATCGGGGGAACGCAAGCAGCTGGTCGGGCTGCTGACCGAAGAGCCGGCTCAAGTGCTGGAGGAGGGGGCGCAAATCCTGGACGGGCGGGCGTCGCTCGGCCATGTCACCTCGGCCTATTTCAGCCCCACGCTCGGGCGCTCGATCGCGCTGGCGATGATCGCCGGCGGGCGTGAGCGGACCGGCGCGACGCTGCGCGTCACCACCGAAGGCGAGCCGATCGCCGCCCGGGTCTCGGTGCCCGTGTTCTACGACCCGGAGGGCCTGCGTCTCGATGCCGCCTGACCTCGCCGCTACCGGCGTCACGCTGACCGGGCTTCCACCCGCCACCCGCTTCATCCTGCGCGGCCGGGCGGCGGCGATCGAAGCCGCCGGTGCCGCGTTCGGCGCGGCGTTGCCGCGGATTGCGTGCCGCGCCGCGACGGCTGCCCGGGACCGCGCGGCGCTGTGGCTCGGCCCGGACGAGTGGTTGCTGCTCGCCCCGCCTGCCGATGGCGCGACGCTCGCCGAGGCGCTTGAACGGGCGATGGACGGCCACCCGCACTCGCTGGTCGAGGTCTCGCACGGTCAGGTCGGGATCGAGATCAGCGGCGAAGACGCGATCGCGACATTGAATGCAGGCTGCCCGCTCGATCTTGAAGCGGGGTTTCCGGTGGGGATGTGCACCCGCACCGTGCTGGCGAAGGCCGGGATCGTGCTTTGGCGGATCGCGCCCGACAGCTTTCGCATCGAAGTCGCGCGGTCCCATGCCGACTATATATGGGGCTTCCTGGAAGCGGCCTCGCGCGAGTTCCGGGGGTGATGGGAACGCAAACCTTGCCATGATCAGCGTCTTCGAATTGTTCAAGATCGGCATCGGGCCATCCTCTTCGCACACGATCGGGCCGATGAAGGCCGCGTCCGCATTCGTATCCGCGCTTCGGGACGCCGACCGATTGCCGCTGGTCGCGCGAATTCGGGTCACTCTTCTCGGCTCGCTGGCCTGGACCGGGAAGGGACACGGGACGGACCGGGCGGTGATTCTCGGGCTGGCCGGCGAGGCGCCGGAGACCGTTGATCCCGATCGGGCCGAGGCGATCGCGGCGGCGGTATCCGCGCAGGGCACCCTGGACCTCGGCGCGCGACGCATCGTTTTCCAACCCGAATCCGATCTGGTGTTCGATTTCACCGCCGAGACGCCGGTGCATCCGAACACGCTGGTGTTTGCGGCATTCGACGCCGCCGGGACGGTGCTTGCCCTGGAGCGATGGTGCTCGGTCGGCGGCGGCTTCGTGATGCGCGAAGATGCTGTCGGTGTGGCGGTTCCGGAGGCGCTTGACGTGCCTTATCCGTTCCGCTCCGGGGCGGAACTGCTGCAAATGGGCGAGCAGAGTGGACATTCGATCGCCGAAATCGTCGTCGCCAACGAGCGGGCGCTCCGACCCGCCGCCCGGGTCGATCAACATCTGCTTCGCGTGACCGACACGATGATGGCCTGCATCGAGCGCGGGATGCGGGCCGAAGGTCTGCTTCCCGGCAAGCTCAAGGTGCGCCGTCGCGCCGCCGGATTGGCCGCGCAGCTCGACGCCGAGCGGGGGCGCAACGTGCGCGCCCCGCACGAGATGATGGATTACGTGAGCCTGTTCGCGATCGCCGTGAACGAGGAGAACGCGGCCGGCGGACGGGTGGTGACGGCACCCACCAATGGCGCCGCGGGCGTCGTGCCCGCGGTTTTGCGTTATTATCGCGAGATGATGCCGGGGGCGACCGCTGAGGGGGCGCGCGACTTTCTTCTCAGCGCGACCGCCATCGGCGCCTTGTTCAAGATGAACGCCTCGATCTCCGGCGCCGAGGTGGGTTGCCAGGGCGAGGTCGGCGTCGCCTGCTCGATGGCGGCGGCGGGGCTGGCGGCGGCCCTGGGAGGCACCAACGCGCAGATCGAGAACGCCGCCGAGATCGGCATGGAGCACCATCTGGGCATGACCTGCGACCCGGTGGGCGGGCTGGTGCAGATCCCCTGCATCGAGCGCAATGCCTTCGGCGCGGTGAAGGCGATCAACGCCGCCTCGCTCGCCCTGCGCGGGGACGGCACGCACCGGATTTCGCTCGATCACGTGATCGCCACCATGCGCCAGACCGGGGCCGACATGCACCGCAAGTACAAGGAGACTTCGCTCGGCGGGCTGGCGGTGAATTTCATCGCCTGCTGACAAGCCGCCCGCGTCCCCATATCCTCGCGGATGGCGGATCGGATCATGGAAAGACGCGGACGCACGGGATCGCCCCTCTCGGTCGGCATCGTGCTGGCGGATAATTTCACCTTGTCCGCGTTCTCGCTGTTCGTCGATCCGCTGCGCCTCGCGGCCGATGAGGGCGACCGCAGCCGCCCGATCGGGGCGCATTGGTCGATCATGAGCAGCCGGGCGGAGCCGGTGCGCGCGAGTTGCGGCATCACCGTCAGCCGCAACAGCCCGCTCCGCGATCCCGAGCGCCCTCGACTACGTGGTGGTGGTCGGCGGGCTGCTGCACGCCGGGCGGCAGGTTGACGAGGAAACCACCACCTATCTGCGCGCGGCGGCAAAGGCCGGGGTAACGCTGGTCGGCCTCTGCACCGGCAGCTTCATCCTGTGCCGCGCCGGCCTGATGCGCGGGCGGCGGTGCTGCGTGAGCTGGTATCACTATCAGGATTTTCTGGCGGAGTTTCCGGACCAGCCGCCGCCGATTGCCGATCGGCTTTATCTGGTGGACGGCAACCGCATCACCTGCGCCGGCGGCGGCGGCTGCGTCGATCTCGCCACCTGGCTGGTCGAGCGCCATCTCGGCGGCGCCGCGGCGCAGAAGGCGCGGCAGGTCATGCTGTTCGACAGCGCCCGCGCCGGCAACGATGCGCAGCCGCATCCGCCGGTGGCCAACACGGTCGCCGACCCGCGCCTGCGGCGGGCTCTGTTGCTGATGGAACAGAATCTGGCCGACCCGCTGCCCATTGCGACCATCGCCGGCCGGCTCGGCCTCTCGACCCGGCAACTCGAGCGGCTGTCTCATGCGGCGCTCGGGCAGCGTCCGGCGGCGCTGTATCGCATGGTGCGGCTGCGTTACGCGCACTGGCTGCTGGAGAACACCGATCAATCAGTGACGAATATAGCGCTCGCCGCCGGGTTCACGGACTGCGCCCACTTCTCCCGTCAGTTCAAGGAGCAGCACGGCTTCAACCCCTCGGCCAACCGGGCCGGCCGGCATCCGCGGATCGAGATGGCGGGGGCGCGGGTTTTCGAGTAGGCGGCGAGCGGGATTTCAATAGAGCGAGAAATACTCGCGTTGCTCCCAAGTCGTGACCTCGGCTTGAAAACGGGCGAGTTCAGCCTCCTTGAGATGCAGCCAGTATTCGATGAACGTCTCGCCGATCGCGGCCCGCAGAACCGCATCCTGCCGCAACGCCCCGAGCGCCTCCTCGAGCGAGCGGGGCAGGGTCGGGGCGTCGGCCTCGTAAGGCGTATCCGCGGAGGGGCCTGGGTCGAGCGCGCGGTCGATGCCGTCGAGACCGGTCAATATCTGGCTTGCCATATAAAGATACGGATTCGCCGCCGGCTCGCCGATGCGGTTCTCCAGCCGCGTCGCCGCGCTTCCCGGCCCGCCCAGCACGCGCACCATCGCGCCCCGGTTGTCCCGCCCCCAATTCGCGCGATCCGGCGCATTCGAATACGGCCGATAGCGCTTGTAGCCGTTGATCGTGGGGGTGCTGAAGGAGGCGGCGGCACGGGCATGAACGAGCAGGCCGGCCATCCAGGCGCGGCCGAGCGGCGACAGTATTTCAGCAGGCCCGTCGGACTGAAGCGCGTTTGACCCGCCGGCGATCCGGCGCAGCGATTGGTGCAGATGCCAGCCGCTCGAAACGATATCGGGGATGCGCGGACGACACATGAACGTCGCGTGATAGCCGTGTCTGCGGGCGACTTGCTTGACCGCGGCGCGCGCCAGGACAACGAGATCCGCCGCTTCAATGCCGGTCAGAGGGCCGAACGTGAGTTCGCACTGGCTCGGCCCGAATTCGATCTCGAGCGAGCGCAGCGGCAGACCAAGTCCCTGCAAAGCCGCGCGGAGATGCTCGAGAATCGGGTCCAGCTCGTCGTAGACCGCCTCGGTCAGATATTGGTAGCCCTTGGTGGTCAACGCGACCTCGGGCGGCTCACCCGGCTGGCCGCCATCGGCAAGTCCGAGCTTCGGGTCGAGGAGCCGGAACAGGTGGAACTCCAGCTCCGCACCCGCCACGAAATGATATCCCCGATCCGCGAGCCTGGCCAAAGCCATGCGGAACAGGTCGCGGGTCGAGAACGGGACCGAAGCGCCGTTCGGGAAACGCAGGTCGCACAGCACCCAGCCGGTATGCGGCGCCCATGGCAGCACGCGGAACGTCGCCGGGTCGGGAGTTAGCAGGATGTCGGCGGCCCCCTCCATTTCGGCCAGCCCGACGCCACCGCCGGCGGTGAAGGCCGCGAATACGGTTCGGTGCGCGGTGTCCTTCAGCAGCAGCGAGGAGGGGCAGCCGACACCTTCGCGGAATACGCGCTCGGCTTCGGAGGCAACGATCGTCTTGCCGCGCAACAGCCCGTGCTGGTCGGCGAAGGAGAAGCGGACGACCTCGATCCCGTCGCGCGCGATCCGCTCCTCGATCGCGCGGACGGCATCGTTGGCCGGCTCTCCTCCCGGGTCAGGCGGCACGCACCGCCTCATTCCAGGGCGCGGCCAAGCGCCGCTCAGCCTCCAGACGCCGCCAGTGTTCCCGCCAATTCGCGGCGGGGGCGATGGTGTCGATCGCCGCCGGCCCGCGCACCGCCCTCGCCTCCGCCTCGGTGAGCACCATCAGCGGGCGCTCCTCCGTCCCCGCCTGCGCGATGGCGGCGCGCAGGAGCTGGCGATAGACGCCGATCGCCTTATCGGACTGGCCGAGATGCTCGCGCGTGCGATCGGCGATCGGGCCCTGCGATTCGATCGCCCATTGGTCATGGACGTTGATATCCTCGCCCATGCCCGTGTAAGTCCGCGACCGCTGCTCGGCCGGATCGAAGCCATAGTTGTTGGCGCGGTTCAGACGCGGGCGATAGTCCGGCAGAGTATAAAGTTCCAACCGCTGGTCGCGCATCCGCTCATGATCGACCGCGGCGCCGAAGCTGGTGAAGAACGCGTACCAGTAGCACGATACATCGTCGATCGGAACGTGCCACTGGGTGATCGTCATCTCCGCGCTCATCGGAATGACGAAGGCGTGCGGGAAGACGAGGTTGGTCACCCGAACATGGGTCCGCGCGGCGTCGATCTCGCGCAGGGCGAGGATGCGCAATCCGTATTCGGTGCGCTCCACCTCGATGCGCGGACGCGTATATTCGCGCAGCAGCCGGGTCATCGGCAGGTCGGTGCCCGACGAGGCGGCGCGAAACTGCTTGCCGTATGAAGCCGAGGCGTCCTCGTCCTCGAAGAAGCGGTGCAGGAAGGAGGCGTGCGCGGGGTCGATCCCCACCTCCAGCGCCTGCAGCCAGTTGCATTCGATCAATCCCTTGAAGGCGAAGCTGTGGGTTCGCGGCGCCAGGAAGCAGTCAAGGTCGGGGAGGGCCGGTGGGCTGCCCTCGCCGAGCCAGGCGAAGATGATCCCGTTGCGCTCCACCACGGGGTAGGACCGTTGAACGATCCTCTCGCAGAGCGTGCTGCCCTCCGGCTCGGCCGGCGTGTCGAGGCACTGGCCCCTGGTATCGAACAACCAGCCATGAAACGCGCAGCGCAGCCCGCCATCCTCCAGCCGGCCGAAGGCGAGGTCGGCGCCGCGGTGCGGGCAATTTCGGTCAAGCAAACCAAGTTGGCCGGTGTCGTCGCGAAACAGCACCAGATTCTGCCCCAGCAGGCGGAGTGCTTTGACCGCCCGCTCGCCCGCGAGTTCTTCGGTAAGCGCCGCCGGCTGCCAGTATCTCCGCATCAGAATGCCGGCCGGTCGCCCCGGCATGATGCGGGTGATGAGGTCGTTCTGCTCGGCGCTCATCATGGCGGCGTCCTTTCCGGCCGGCCGGGGATCAATCCCATACCATGACCGGTTGCGGGCCGCGACATGCCGCTAATCTGAAGAACTCCTGCCGTTTTTCCTAAAGCGCTTCGGCCGCGCCCGTGGCACGATGCACTTCGGTCCAACCGGAGAGGCCCGATGTCGGAAAGTTCGCTTGCGCGGATGATCGCCCGGCGCAAACCCGATCACACGCTGGAGGCGGCGTTCTACACCAGCCCGGAGGTCTTCCGGGCCGACCTGGACGCGATCTTCGGGCGGCACTGGATTTACGTCGCCGTGGCGCCGGACGTGCCGGAGCCGGGCGATGCGCTGGTGGTGGATATCGGCGAGGCGTCGATCCTGATCGTGCGCGACGACGACATGCGCATCGTCGCCTTCCGCAATGTCTGCCGCCATCGCGGCGCCCGGCTGGTGGACGGGCCGCGGGCGACCGTCGGCAACCTGGTCTGCCGCTACCACGGCTGGACCTACGGGCTCGACGGGCGGCTTCTGCATGCCGATCACATGGCGCCGGATTTCGACACCTCCTGCCGCGGCCTCAAGCCGGTGCATCTGCGCTCGATCGGCGGGCTGCTGTTCGTCTGCCTGGCCGACGAGCCGCCCGCCGATATCGACGATCTCGAACGCACGATGTCGCCCTATCTGGCGCCGCACGACCTCGCCAATGCCAAGATCGCCCATGAGAGCGAGCTGATCGAGCACGGCAACTGGAAGCTCACGATGGAGAACAACCGGGAGTGCTATCACTGCTCGGCCAACCATCCCGAGCTGATCGTGCCGATGTTCGCCTATGGCTTCGGCTTTGCCCCGGAATCGCTCGACGACGCCGGCCGCGCCCAAGTCGAACGCTATGACGGCATGATCCGCGACAGCCACGCGCGGTGGGAGGAAGCCGGGTTGCCGTCGCGCGCGGTGGAGCAGCTCACCGAGCAGCCGACCGCGTTTCGCACCGAGCGCCTGCCGCTGGATCAGGCGGGCGAGAGCCACACGCTCACCACCCGCGCGGCCTGCCGCAAGCTGCTCGGCAACTTCACCGACGCCAAGCTGGGCGCGCTCACCTTCTGGACGCAGCCCAATTCCTGGCATCACTTCATGGCCGACCACGTCGTCACCTTCTCCGCCCTGCCGCTGGCGCCGGGCAAGACGCTGCTGCGCACCAAATGGCTGGTCCACAAGGACGCGGTGGAGGGCGAGGATTACGATCTCGAGACGCTCACCGGCGTTTGGGATGCCACCAACCGCCAGGACGGCAATCTGGTCGAGATCACCCAGCGCGGGATTCGCGACCCGGCCTACGAGCCCGGCCCCTATTCGCCCTACACCGAGGCTTTGGTCGAGAAATTCTGCCGCTGGTACATCAGCCGCCTGTCGGCGAACCTCGACCGGTGAGCTGCATGGACGTCATCGCGCGTCCGCCGTCGGCGCTCCCGTACTGGAATCCCGACACCGACGACGTGCTGGTGTGCCGGGAGGTGCGGATCGAGACGCATGATGTCAGGAGCTTCGTCTTCTCGGCGCCCGAGCCGCGGCTGTTTCACTACAAGCCGGGGCAGTTCATGACCTTCGATCTGGAGATCGCGGGCGCCCCGATCAGTCGGTGCTATACGCTCTCCTCCTCGCCGACGCGCCCGCATCTGGTGTCGATCACCGTCAAGCGGGTTCCCGGCGGTCCGGTCTCCAATTGGCTGCATGAGACGGTCCGGCCCGGCTCGCGGCTGCGCGCGACGGGACCGCTGGGCGAGTTCACCTGCGCCGACCACAAGGCGCCGAAATACCTGTTCCTATCGGGCGGCAGCGGCATCACGCCGCTGATGTCGATGGCGCGCGCGCATGACGATCTGGCGAGTATGTCCGATATCGTGTTCGTCCACAGCGCCCGCTCGCCCGCCGACATCATCTTCCGCGACGAGATCGCGCTGATGGCGCGCCATCGGCCGCATTTCCGCGCCGTCGCGGTGTGCGAGGACGACCCGCCCGGCGGGGCTTGGGGCGGCTTTCGCGGCCGGCTCAGCCTGCCGATGCTGCGGCTGATCGCGCCCGACTTGTTGGAACGCGAAGTCTTCACCTGCGGCCCCTCTCCTTACATGGCGGCGGTGCGCGCGATGTTGGGCGAATCCGGGT
The DNA here is from genome assembly GCA_963762525.1 of uncultured Pseudomonadota bacterium. Classification (GTDB taxonomy): domain Bacteria; phylum Pseudomonadota; class Alphaproteobacteria; order Acetobacterales; family Acetobacteraceae; genus DATFDN01. Next base: position 68,887 of record CAVXKT010000002.1, on the reverse strand, counting down.
TCGACATGGCGCGCTACCATCAGGAGAGCTTCGATTTCGCCGAGCTCGCCGGCGCCGAGCCGGAGCTGCCGGCGGCGATCGAGGCGCTGGAAGCGGGCGCGTTCAAGGTCGAGTTCACCAAAAGCCGGCGCAACATCCACTGTGCGCCGGGCAGCACGATCCTGGAGGCGGCCCGCAACGCCGGGCTGCGCCTGCCGTCGTCCTGCACCAAGGGGCTTTGCGGTACCTGCAAGAGCCGCCTGTTGTCGGGCGCGGTGGACATGAAGCACGCTGGCGGCATTCGCCAGCGCGAGATCGACCAGGGCATGATCCTGATTTGCTGCTCGCGACCGACCAGTGATCTCGTCATCGAACGCTGACGCCGATGGACCTCACCGGCCCCGCCCGCTTCGGCTTCCTCACCCTTCCCGACTATTCGCTGATCGCCTGCGCGAACGCGATCGAGGCGCTGCGCATGGCGAACCGGGTGGCCGAGCGCGACATCTACACGTGGCGGATCGTCACCCCGGACGGCACGCCGGCGATGGCAAGCAACGGACTGGCGTTACAGCCGACGTCGGCGCTGGGCCAGGCGGGTCGCTTCGACCTCGTGTTCGTCTGCGGCGGCTTGGACGTGCGGCGTGCGGCCGGACGCGCGGTGCTGACGGCGGTGCGGGGGCTGGCGCGCTCGGGCGTGGCGCTGGGCGCGCTCTGCACCGGCAGCTTCGTGCTCGCCGAAGCCGGGCTGCTGCGCGGCTATCGCTGCGCGATCCACTGGGAGGTTCTGCCGGCGATCCGCGAGGAATTCCCGGCCATCAAGTTCGTCGATGATCTGTACGCGATCGACCGCGATCGGCTGACCTGCACCGGCGGCATCGCGCCGCTCGACATGATGCTGGCGGTGATCGAGGCGAGACTCGGCCGCAAGCTCGCCGCCAGGGTGGCGGACCAGTTCATCGTCGAGCGCGGCCGCGCCGGAGAGGAGCGCCAACCGACGATGCCGAGCACGCGCATCGGCGGCGACAAGCGCCTCCTGGAAGCCGTGCGGCTGATCGAGGAGGGCATCGCGGCGCCGCGTTCGGCCGCCGAGATCGCCGCCGCCACCGGATTGTCGCGGCGCCAGCTGGAGCGGCTGTTCCGCCAGCACTTCGCCACCACGCCCGCCGCCTTCTCGGCGTCGATCCGGCTCGACCGCGCGCGCACCCTGCTGCGGCAGACCACGATGCCGGTGACGGGCGTCGCCGTCGCCTGCGGCTTCGGCTCCGCCGCCCATTTCAGCACCGCCTTTCGCGGCCGCTTCGGACACGCCCCGCGCGCCGAGCGCATCCCGCACGCCGATCCCGGGAGAGAGCAATGACCAACCCGCGCGATCCGTTGCTGCAGCCGTACCGGCTCAAGCACCTGACCCTGCGCAACCGGGTCATGAGCACGTCGCACGAGCCGGCCTATTCCGAGGAGGGGATGCCGAAGGATCGCTACCGGCTCTATCACGTCGAGAAGGCGAAGGGCGGCATTGCGTTGACCATGACCGCCGGCTCGGCGGTCGTCTCGCCCGACTCGCCGGCGGTGTTCGGCAATCTGTTCGCCTACAAGGACGAGATCGTGCCGTGGATGCGCCGCCTCGCCGACGGCTGCCACGAGCATGGCAGCGCGGTGATGATTCAGCTCACGCATCTCGGCCGGCGGACCGCGTGGAACAAGGCGGATTGGCTGCCCGTGCTGGCGCCGTCGGCGATCCGCGAGCCGGCGCACCGGTCGTTTCCGAAGGCCGCCGAGAGTTGGGACATCGATCGCATCATCGCCGACTACGCCGCCGCTGCGCAGCGGATGGCGGCGGCCGGGCTCGACGGGCTGGAGATCGACGCCTACGGGCACTTGCCCGACCAGTTCTGGTCGCCGGCCACCAACCGTCGCGATGACGAGTACGGCGGCAGTCTCGACAACCGCATCCGCTTCAGCCTGCGCGTGCTGGAGGCAATGCGCGAAGCGGTGGGACCGGCGTTCATCCTGGGCGTGCGCATGGTGGCCGACGAGGATTGGGACATCGGCCTCAGCCGCGCGGAGGGGATCGAGATCGCACGAAGGCTGCGCGATTCCGGTCTGGTGGACTTCCTCAACATCATCCGCGGCCATATGGAGACCGACAACGCGCTCACCGACGTCATTCCGATCATCGGAATGCGCTCGGCCCCGCATCTGGATTTCGCCGGCGAGGTGCGCGCCGCGACCGGCGTTCCGGTGTTCCACGCCGCCCGCATTCCCGACGTGCCGACGGCGCGGCACGCGATCGCGGCCGGCAAACTCGACATGGTGGGCATGACGCGCGCCCACATCGCCGACCCGCACATCGTGCGCAAGATCATGGCCGGCGAGGAGGACACGATCCGGCCATGCGTCGGCGCGAGCTATTGCATCGATCGCATCTACGAGGGCAACGACGCGCTCTGCATCCACAATCCGGCGACCGGGCGCGAGGCGACGATGCCGCACGTCATCGGGCGCAGCGCCGGTCGGCGCCGCAAGATCGTGGTGGTCGGCGCCGGGCCGGCGGGCCTGGAGGCCGCGCGGGTCTCGGCCGAGCGCGGCCATGCGGTGACGCTGTTCGAGGCCGCCGATCATGCCGGCGGACAAGTCGTGCTGGCGGCACGCTCGCCGCGTCGGCGGGAGATGATCGGAATCATCGATTGGCGCCTTTCGCGCCTGCGCGCGCTGGGCGTGCAGATGCGGTTCTCGCATTATGCGCAGGCGGAGGACGTGCTGGCCGAGACGCCGGACGTGGTTCTGGTCGCAACCGGCGGTCTCCCCGATACCGACGTATTGAAGACCGGGGCCGATCTGGTGGTATCGAGCTGGGACATCGCCTCGGGTCAGGTGCAGCCGGCCGAGCGGGTTCTGATCTTCGACGACAACGGCAATCATCCGGGGATGCAGGCCGCCGAGATGGCCGCCGAGAGCGGGGCGGAGGTCGAAATCGTGACGCCCGAGCGCATGTTCGCCCCCGAGATCGGCGGGCTGAACCACGCCGCCTATATGCGGATCTTCAACCGCCGCGGCGTGCGCGTGACCATCAACACACGGCTCCTCGGCGTGAAGCGCGAGGCCAACGCGCTGATCGCGGTGCTGGGCAGCGACTACGGCGAGCGTCGGACCGAGCGCACGGTCGATCAGGTGGTGGTGGAGCACGGGACGCTGCCGCTCGACGAACTCTATTTCGCGCTCAAGCCGGATTCGATCAACTTGGGCGAGGTGGACTATGCGGCGCTGGTATCGGGCCGCGCGCAGGAGCTGGTGCGCAACCCGGACGGGCGCTTTCGCCTGATGCGCATCGGCGACGCGGTGGCGAGCCGCAACATCCACGCCGCGATCTACGACGCGCTCAGGTTCTGCAAGGATCTGTGAGAACAGACACACCGCGCCGATGACGGTCCCGGGCGAGCTTGCTCGCGGCAATCGGCGGCGCAAGACTGCGTGCGGAAGCAGGAGGAACGCGGATGGATTTCACCGGCAAAGTGGCGCTCGTCACCGGCGGCGGCAACGGCATCGGGCGCGCGGCGGCGCTGGGGTTTGCGCGCGGCGGGGCGAAACTCGTGGTGGTGGACCGCGACCAGGCCGGCGGCGAGGGAACCGCCGGCGCGATCCGCCAGCAGGGCGGCGAGGCGAGATTCGTCGCCGCCGACGTCACCCGCTCGGCCGACGTCGCCAACTATGTGAAGGCGGCGCTGGAGGCGTATGGCGCTATCGACTGCTTCTTCAACAACGCCGGCATCGAGGGCGAAATCAAGCACACCGCCGAATACGACGAGGCGGTGTTCGATCAGGTGATCGGCGTCAACGTGAAGGGCGTGTTCCTGGGGCTACGTCACGTGTTGCCGGTGATGCTGCGCCAGCAGCGCGGCACGGTGGTGAACACCGCCTCGGTCGCCGGGCTGGTCGGCACGCCGGGGATGCCCGCCTATGTCGCATCGAAGCACGCCGTCATCGGTCTCACCAAGGTGGCATCGGGCGAGACGGCGCGCGCCGGGGTGCGGGTGAACGCGGTGTGCCCGGGACCGATCGACACCCGCATGATCCAGAGCCTGCACGAGATGCTGAACCCGTCCGACCCCGCGAGCGTGCGCGCGCGCTATCAGGCGAACATCCCGATCGGCCGCTATGGCACCGCCGAGGAGGTGGCGAATCTGGTGCTGTTCCTGTGCTCGGATCTCTCGGGCAACATCACCGGCGCGCAGTATGTGGTCGATGGCGGGCGCACCGCCACCGGCGGCGCGGTGACGAGCAGCGTGCCGCGGTAGGGCAGCCCGCCGGGCATGGGCGGCTATCGTTTCGACAACATACCTGTCGCAGAAACCGATATTAATAAGTAGAATTGGCCGGTGACGAGCACCGCATCGGGCCAATATGGACGGCATTGACGATTGTTTTTGGGCGCCCAGGAACTGCTTCGTTCCACGCATCCCGGAGCTTGACCAAGCAGCCGACCTTCTCGGCCACGCCGCCGACGCGTTATTGGCAGGCAATCGTGCGCGTGCACGCGATTGCCTGCGCAAGGCTGACATGCCGGTGGTGCACGCTTTTGCATCCAGCATCATGGGGACGGAAAACCTCGCCATTCATCGGTTCCGTCGTGTTGGTCGGCCAACTGTCACCAGCAAGGTGAAGGCGCGAATGCCCGGCGCCTCGGCGAAGGCGGCGATCTGCGCGCGAGATGGTTGGCGTTGCCGGTTCTGCGGCACCAGCGTGGTCCTCCCGGAAGCGCGGGATGTTCTGGCGAGGGCGTTTCCGGACGTCGTCTGCTGGAGCGGCAAGGCGAAGGATTTGCACGCGGCTTTCTTCGCGCTCTCGGCGACGATTGATCACCTGCTGCCCCATGCCCGGGGCGGAGATAATGACCCGCATAATCTCGTGACAACCTGCTGGCCTTGCAATTTCGGACGGGGGCATCGGCTTATTGGAGAGGCTGGATTGATCGACCCTCGGACTCGCCCTCCGATCATCGACGAATGGGATGGGTTGGGTCGGGTCCTGCGTTGCACCAATGCACCGGTTGCGGCCTCGGGGCGCGCGAAGCCGCCTGCGGAGCGTCCCGGCACCAGACCCCACCACGAGTGGTTCGCAGAACTCGATCGCATCGAGTCCGGCCTTTCCCGCCGTCTGTTGGGCTTTCTGCAAGACTGCGAAGGCTGCAGATCTCATGGGGTCTGAAGAAGGTTCTCCTTGTCCGCATGAAAGTGTGCAACGTAACGGTTGAGATTTTCGGGATTTGGCCGAACGGAGAAGTCCACATACCTTGGTGGATCGGTACGCAAAAGGCGAAGTTCCGCCCCTTCGCGGAGGCCGTTTCCCGGGCGATTCCCGACACCATAGCTTACGAGACGCCGAAGATGTGGGTCGTAAGTAAGCATGGAAAGAAATTGGTTAGCATCTTGGAGCTGCTAAGCGCGTCCCCATCCGTCCGTTCGGCGCTTGAGGAGCTTAACGCGAGGCTCAAGGACGAGAATATCGAAACCCCTACCCCCACCGTGCGTGCGAGCCGATGAGCGCGAGGCCGCGGGCGACGGCTTCGCCGTTCATCGGCTCGGCCATGCCGCCGACCGCCTCGATCGCGCGCGCGTAGGGGGCGGTCAGGTCTGGCGCGCCGATCAGCTGCACCACCGTCGCCGGCGGCGCCTCGGCCAAGGCCGCGCGGACCTCGTGGCCGATCAGCAGGCCCGATAGATAAGAGGCGCCGGCCACGTCCGAGAGTTGCCCCGCAAGCGCCAGCGCGCGCACGCCGAAAACGTGGTGGAGCAGCCCGCCGCGCTGGCCCGACCGGGCAAGCCCGGCATCGAAGGCGGCGCCATCGGGGGCGGCGTCGCGGATGGTGCGGCCGAGGATGGTGTGGCCGCGCAGCGCCGCCGTGGCCTCGCCGGTGAGGTGGGTCGCAAAGCTTTCGATGCGCCCGAATTCGATGCGCGCCCATTTGGTCTGCCCGCCCGGAATACAGGCGAGACCGGCCGGGCCGATGCGGTCCAGCACGCCGGCAACCTGCGCCTCCTCACCGCGCATGACTTCGGGGATGCCGGCGGCGTCGGTGCAGGTGAGGCCGGGGAGCAGCTTGACTTGCGCCCAGTCGAACGGCACCTCGATCAGCGCCGCGGCGATTTCAGCGGGTCCGGCGGGGCAGGAGAGATACGGCGCCTCGATCCAGCCGCGGCGGCCGCCGATCATGCCGCACAGCAGCACATGCCGCTCGCCGGCCGCGAGCCACGGTCCGATCTCCTCGCGCAGCCGATCGCCGAAGCGGCCATTCTGCACGCTGAGCGTCCCGCCCGAGGCCTTGCGGTCGCGGATGGCGCCGTCCGGCACCATCCGGAAGGCGCGGAAGCTGGTGGTGGCCCAATCGATGCCGATCATGCGATTCTCCCGCCGGGGCAGGTACAGCCACGCCGGCGCTGGCGATGCAAGGGCGGATGCGCGGGGATGTCGGAGGAGGGGGAAGAACCTGTATACTGCGCCGGAGCGTCGGCACGGAAGCGCATCGGGTTGGCGGATCCGGAGGAGAGGTTGATGGGAATTGAGGTTGTCCTGCCGCCGGAGTTGGACGAGTTCGCACGATCGTGCGTCGAGACCGGGCGTTTCGGCAGCGTGGACGAGGTGGTGCGGTCGGCGTTGAGCCTGCTGAAGCAGCACGAGGAGCAGCGCGCGGCGTTAGTGGCCTCGCTTGAGGCCGCCACGACGGAAGCGCAGGAAGTCGGTTATCGAACGATCGAGGAGGTCCGAACGACCGTTCTCGCGGCGATCGCGGAGGTCGAACGCCGCCGCCCGTGACGGCCCTGTTCACGCCCCGTGCCGAGAAGGAAATGGCGGAGGCCGATTCTGGTCCTTGCGCGGATTCCCATATTTGCTCGTCTATGACTCCGAGGCCGACCCGCCGCACGTGGTTCGCGTCATTCACACATCCCGCGATCTTGCTCCCATCCTGCGCGGCCTGCTGAACGAATGACCGCCTACAGCACCGCCTCGGCCACCACGCGCATCACCTCGGCGCTGGCGCCCTTCAGCACCATGGTCCCGACATGGCGATCGCGCGCCGCCTGTTTCCACGCCGCCAGGCGGTCGCGGATCATCTCGGCCGATCCGACCAGCGAGATCGCGTCCACCAGCGCGTCGGGCACGGCGGCGGCGGCCTCGGTCTTCTTGCCGTCCAGATAGAAGTCCTGAACCTTGCGGGCGGCGTCGGCGTATCCGAGCTTGATCGCCACGTCGTTATAGAAATTTTTCGTCCGCGCGCCCATGCCGCCGATATAGAGCGCGAGTTCGGGGCGGATCGCGTCGCGGCAGGCGGCGACATCCTTCCCCATCTTGGCGCGCACGAACGGAGCCACGTCGAACGCATCAAGGCTCGGCGTTTTTCCGGCCTTGCGCATCCCCTCCAGGATCGGCGCGGTCACGATGTCCGGCTGCTCGGGGGAATAGAAGATCGGCAGCACGCCGTCGGCGACCTCGCCGGCGGTCCGCAAGCCGGCCGGGGTGATCGACGCGGTGTAGAATTGCAGCGGCCGACCATGGGCGATGCTGCGCAGCGGCTTAGCGAGACCGGTCGCGCCCGGTCCATTATAGGGAATGTCGTAGTGCTCGCCGTGGAACTCCATCGGTGCCCTGCGCTCGAGCACCTGCCGCATGATGGCGATGTATTCCCTGGTGCGCAGCATCGGCTTGCCGTAGGCGACGCCGTGCCAGCCCTCGACCACCTGCGGGCCGGAGACGCCGACGCCGCAGAGGAAGCGGTCGCCCGAGAGGTGCTGCAAGGTGATCGCCGTCATCGCCGCCATCGCCGGCGTGCGGGCGTGCATCTGCATGATGCCGGTGCCGGCCATGATGCGGGCGGTGCGGGCCAGAATCCAGGCAACCGGCGTCACCGCGTCGGTGCCGTAGGCCTCGCCGGTCCAGACCTGCGCGAAGCCGAGCCGCTCGGCTTCGAGCACGCGGTCCATATCGAGGCGCGGCTGCGCGCCGGAGAGGTCGATGGTGATGCCGAGCTGCATGGCGTTCTCCTCCTCGCCCTCATCGCACCTTCACCACGACCTCGTCGCGGAAGCGGCGCATGTTGTCGATGGTGGCCGCCAAAGTCGGGCCGAACAGGCCGAAATCGAAGGCGCTCACGCCGACCTCGGCCAAGGCGCGGATGTCGCCCGCGTAGTCGGCGGCTTCGCCGCTGAACAGCTTGCGTTCGCCGTCCACCGTGCCCTTGGGCTGCGCCGCCGGATGCGAGGAGACGCGGTAGGCGAGAGCGATCTTCGCCGGATCGCGCCCGGCCTTTTCCGTCATGCCGCGCAGCTTGGCGACGCCCGCCTTGTAGCGGCCGAGAGTATCCATCGGAAACGCCGGGTTGGTGCCGATCGGATACCAGGCATCGCCGTAGCGCGCGGTGCGCCGCAGCGCCGGGTTGCTCTCGCCGCCCACCCAGATGGGGATCGGCTGCTGCACCGGCTTCGGCTGGAACACCACGTTCGCGAATCCGGTGTATTTGCCCTCGAAGCGCGGCGCCTCCTGCTCCCATAATGCCTTGCAGGCCATCATGAACTCGTCGGTGACGGCGCCGCGTTCATCGAACGGCGGCGTGCCCACCGCCTCGAACTCCTCGCGCATCCAGCCGGCGCCGATGCCGAGCGTGAGCCGGCCGTTCGACAGCACGTCGAGGGTCGCCAGCAGCTTCGCGGTCAGAACCGCCGGCCGGTGCGGCACCACCATGACCGAGGTGACGATGCGCAGCTTCGAGGTCTTGGCGGCGACGAACATGCATTCCATCAGCTGTTCGTGCCGATCGACGCGTGCCCCGGACGGGAACTCGCCGGTTTCGGAATACGGATAGCGCGAATCGATGTCGGTCGGAATGACGAGGTGATCGCTGATGGTGACGTAGTCGAAGCCGAGCATCTCGGCCTCGGTGGCGATCCGCGCGATGGTGTCGGCATCGGTGAGTGGTCCGCTGCTCGGCACGCTGCATCCGATTTGCATCATTCCCCCCGGTTTGCGTTCGCCGCCACGATACCACAGGATGCAGCGGGCGCGAGGGGCGGGACGAACGATGCGGTTCGGCATTCATGTGGGCACCCGCGGATGTCTTACATCGGCGCGCAATCTGATCGCCTGTGCGCAGCGGGCCGAGGCGCTGGGCTACGCGGTGATCGGCATCCCCGACCGGCTGGTGCTGCCGCGCGACGTCGATACCCGCTATCCCTATACCGATGACGGCAAGTGGGTGGGCGCGCAGACCGGCGAGTGCCTGGACGTGCTGGGCACGCTCTGTTTCCTCGCCGCCTGCACCTCGCGCATTCGCCTGCTGCCCTCGGTCCTGGTGGTGCCGTATCGGCCCGCGGTGGTGGGGGCGAAGATGCTGGCGACCGTCGATACGCTGTCCGACGGGCGGCTGATCGCCGGCGTCGGGGTGGGCTGGATGCGCGAGGAGTTCGAGCCGCTGGGTGCGCCCGCCGGTCACGCGCCGCGGTGCGGTGACGGATGAGTATCTGGCTGCGTTCCGCGCGTTGTGGACCGAGGACGCGCCATCATTCGAGGGCCGGCATGTGCGGCTTCGCGACCTGATCTTTCGCCCGAAGCCCGCGCAGGCGCATATCCCGATCTGGGTGGGCGGCGAGAGCGAGCCGGCGTTGCGCCGCACCGCGCGTTTCGGCGACGGCTGGTATCCGGCTTCGCACAATCATGAAGCGCCGTTCGATACGCCGGCGCGGCTGAAAGCCGGCATCGCGCGGCTGGCGCAGGCGGCGGAGGCCGAGCGGCGCGATCCGAAGAGCCTCGACGTCGCGTATCTCTGGTTCAAGCCGCCGGAATGGACGGCGCGTCGCGTCGATGGCGCGCGGCAGATGTTCACCGGCGGCGCCGACGAGATGCGCGAGGATGTGGCCGCGCTGACGAAGGCGGGCGTGACGCATGTGATCGTGCTGCCGCAGGCGCCGTCGATCGCGGAGACGCTCGAGAATATGCAGCGCTTCGCCGAGGCGGTGCGGATCGGCGGCTGATACTAACGGGCCGTTGCTCTGACCGCTTTTCGAGGCGCCGTCATTGCGAGCCGAAGGCGAAGCAATCCAGGACGCCCGCTCCGTGCGGCTCGCCTGGATCGCCACGCCGCCGCAAGCGGCGGTTCGCGATGACGAAAGAGTTGGGCACGCCCCTTGGATACGAGAGGAACCTTGATGACCGACTCCGAACTGCTCGCCGCGGGACTGCCCGAGCTGATGGCGCGCGCGGCGGCGATCCGCGACGCCGCGCACGGACGGCTGATCTCCTATTCGCGCAAGGTGTTCATCCCGCTGACCAAGCTCTGCCGCGACGTGTGCCATTACTGCACCTTCGCCGAGCGGCCGCGCCCCGGGCATCCGGCCTATCTCTCGCCCGCTGCGGTGCTGGCGATTGCGCGCGAAGGCGCGCGCGCCGGCTGCACCGAGGCGCTGTTCACCTTGGGCGACAAGCCGGAGCTGCGCTATCGCGCGGCGCGCGAGGCGCTGGCGGCGTCGGGCCATGCCAGCACCATCGATTACCTGCGCGCGATGTGCGAGCTGGTCGCGCGCGAGACCGGATTGCTGCCGCATGTGAACCCCGGCGTGATGACGCGCGAGGAGATCGCGGCGCTGCGCGAAGTCTCGGCGAGCCAGGGCGTGATGCTGGAAAGCGCGAGCCGGCGCCTGTGCGAACCGGGCGGCGTGCATTTCGGCTCCCCGGACAAGCTGCCCGAGCGGCGGCTGGAGACGATCCGGCTGGCGGGCGAGCTTGCGGTTCCGTTCACCACCGGGATCCTGATCGGCATCGGCGAGACCCGCGCCGAACGTATCGAGGGGCTGCGCGCGATCGCCGACTGCATGGCGCGTACGGCCACATCCAGGAGGTGATCGTCCAGAATTTCCGCGCCAAGCCGAACACCAGGCGCGCCGGCGCGGCGGAGCCCGACTTGGACGATCTGCTGTGGAGCATCGCCGTTGCGCGATTGATATTGCCGGCCGAGGTGCATGTTCAGGCGCCGCCCAATCTCTCGCCCGGTGTCTATGAGCAACTGATCGGTGCCGGCATCGACGATTGGGGCGGCGTGTCGCCGGTCACGCCCGATCACGTGAACCCGGAGGCGCCGTGGCCGGCGATCGAGGCGCTGGCGGCGCGCACCGCCGCCATGGGCAAGCTGCTGGTGGCGCGGCTGCCGGTCTATCCGGAATTCGCCCTGGCGCCCGAGCGCTGGCTGGCCAAGCCGATGGCGACCGGGGTGCGTCGGGCGATGGATGCCGACGGCCGGGCGCGCGACGACGCCTGGGCACCCGGATTGACCGCCCCGCCGCCGCGAACGGTAAAGCTGCTGTCGGCCGTCGATCCGGCGATCAGGGACGCGGTCGGCAAGGCGAGCGACGGCGCGCGCCTGTCGGAGCCGGAGATCGTACGGCTGTTCGCCGCGCGCGATGCCGATTATGCGCATGTGCTGGCCGCCGCCGACGCGCTGCGCGCGCGCGTCTCGGGCGAGGTGGTGCGCTATGTCGTCAACCGCAACATCAACTACACCAATATCTGTTCGTATCACTGCGCCTTCTGCGCCTTCTCCAAGGGCAAGACGCATGAGGCGCTGCGCGGTGCCGCCTACGACCTCGATCATGCGGAAATCGTCCGCCGCGCCGCCGAGGCGCGGGCGCGCGGCGCCACCGAGGTCTGCCTGCAAGGCGGCATCCATCCCGACTACACCGGCGAGACCTATCTCGGCATCTGCCGCGCCATCAAAGACGCCGTGCCCGAGATGCACATCCACGCCTTCTCGCCGCTGGAGGTGACGCAGGGCGCGGCGACGCTGGGCATCGGAATTGCCGGCGTTTCTGGCGCGGCTGAAGGACGCGGGGCTCGGCACCTTGCCGGGGACGGCGGCGGAAATCCTCGACGACGAGGTGCGCGCGGTGATCGCGCCGGACAAGATCGACACTGCGGCAATGGCTGGCGGTCGCGCGCGCCGCGCACGCGCTCGGGCTGCGCACGACGGCGACGATCATGTACGGGCATGTGGAGCGCCCGGTCCACTGGGCGCGGCATCTGCTGGCGCTGCGCGATCTGCAAGCCGAGACCGGCGGGTTCACCGAGTTCGTGCCGCTGCCGTTCGTGCACATGGAAGCGCCGATGTATCTGCGCGGGATGGCGCGCCAGTGGCCCGACCTTCCGCGAGGCGGTGCTGATGCACGCGGTCGCGCGGCTGGCGCTGCATCCGCTGATCACCAACATCCAGACCTCGTGGGTGAAGATGGGGCCGGCGGGCGCGGCGCGCGTGCCTGCGGGCGGGCGCCAACGATCTGGGCGGGACGCTGATGAACGAGAGCATCTCGCGCGCCGCCGGCACCGCGCACGGGCAGGAATTTCCGCCGGCGGCGATGGAGGCGCTGATCCGCAGCCTGGGCCGCGTCCGGTGCAGCGCGACACGCTGTATCGGCCGGTGCCCGACCGACCGCCGCGCCGCATCTTTCGCCGCCGCCGCAGCTGGCGCCGGTGGTGCAGACAAGGCCGCGGACCCTCACCCGCCGCGCAAACGCGCGGCGACCTCTCCCGCAAGCAGGAGAGGTTCAATACCCGTAGCCGTAAGCCGGGTAGCCGTAGCCGTAGCCATAAGCCGGCGGCGGGCCTGTACGGAGGTCCGCTGTTGGCGCCGGCCGCAGCGCCGAGCGCGCCGCCGGCGAGCGCGCCGATCGCCGCTCCCTGTCCGCCGCCGGCGATGCCGCCCAGCGCGGCGCCCGCGCCGGCGCCGACCAGCGCTCCGGCGGCGGTGTTCTGGCCGGGGTCGTACGCACTATAGCCATAGCCCGCATAGGGGTAGGGCGTCGGCTCCTGATAGACGCAGCCGGCGAGGGCGGCGACCGCGATCAGCCCGGCCAGGCGCAGGACCGCACGCATGATGGTCTCCGTCGCAAAAGGTTCGTGGCGGAAACGTCCGCGCGGCCGACGGGTTGCCCGTTCGCGGCGTCCCCCCCGACAGTCGGGACAACGGCATCCCTCATCCCTGAACCACCTTTTCGATGCGCCGGTCGGGAACCAGCCAGATCAACGCGACCAGCACGTAAATCGCCTCCGAAACACGGACTTCCATGAACGCCAGTAAGATGCCGGCGAGATAACACACGGGCGAAACCTTGCCCTTGATGTCGTGACCGAGCGCGCGCACCAAGCCGAGTTGGCGCCCTCCCGACGGAGAATCACGGCTTGCAAAATATACCAGGCGATCGCCGGCATCAGCAGCGCCACGCCGTAAACGGCGGTCGGCACCGAGGCGGCGTGGTGCTCGCCCATCCAGCTGGTCGCGAACGGGATCAGCGAGAGCCAGAACAGCAGGTGCAGGTTGGCCCACAACATCGGCGCCATTGATACGCGGGACCAGATACAGAAGAGATGGTGGTATTGTTCCAATAGATGGCGACGTAGATGAAGCTCAAGACGTAACTGAGAAAGACCGGCGCGGTCTCCTTCAGCGCGCTCGAGGCTGGCGTCGTGCGGCGCCTTCAATTCGAGCACCATGATGGTGATGATGACGGCGATCACGCCATCGCTGAATGCGACAAGCCGATCCTTCTCCACCGCATTGCTCCTCCCACTTCATGACCGCTCCTCCCGATGCGGCGGCAACGTCCTCCTCGCGCATCTTGGCGCGGACGGCCGCCACGAAAAAGTTGCGGATGTCCGCTTCTGGTATAAGATCGCCCATTCTACCCGCCTCCGACCGGAAGGTTCCGAATCGATGGCCGCCGCCGCCCGCACCGCCCCTTCGTCGGGCCGCCGTTTCGTCTCGCCCGCGATTCGCGCGCTCGCGCAGCGGCGGGCGGCAGAGCTGACCGGGCTGGCACTCGGGCTGGCCGGGCTGGTTCTGCTGGTGGCGCTGGCGAGCTATGATCCGCGCGATCCCTCCTTCGACACCGCCTCCTCGATCAGGGCGCAAAATCTGGTTGGGCCGGTGGGGCGGGTGCGGCCGATCTGCTGCTGCAGGGCTTCGGATTGGCCGGGGCATTGCCCGGCATCGCCACGCTCTGCCTCGCTTGGCGGCTCGCCTCGCGGCGCGGCGTCGGCGGGCGCGTGGCGCGGCTGTCTGGCGCTGCTGGCGGGCATCCCGGCGATGGCGGCGGCGCTGGCCTCGCTGCCCTTCGTCTCGGCTCTGCCCTGGCCCGCCTCGCCGGGGCCCGGCGGCGCCGCCGGCTTGCTGCTGGCGCGCGCCGCCCTCGGCGCCGGACGCGGGCTGCTGGGCCCGGTCGGGGCGGCGCTGGTCGGGCGTCATCGGTTGGGCGCTGGCGCTGACCTTGGGGCTGCTCGCCTGCGGGCTCACCGGGGGCGAGTGGCGGGCGGTGGTGCGGGCGATCCGGGTGGTGACGCGGTCTCTCGGTCTCGAGCGGCTGGATGGCGGCGCTGTTGACGGCGCGGGCGACCCGGGCGCTCGGCGGCCCGGTGCGGCTGGCCTCGCGCCTGTTCGGCCGTGGCGCCGAGGCGCTGCCGGAACGGCCGTGGGCGGCGGTTCCGGGCACCGAGGAACCCGTCGCCGAGCCGGCTCCGGCGCCGGCGAGCCCGCCGCGCGTGGTGTCGCGGACGATCCCGCTGAAGCCCGCGCGCGTGCCGCAGCCCAGCTTGCCGCTGGCCGAGGCGGGCTGGCGCTTCCCGTCGCTCGTCGCTGCTGAAGCCGGCGCCGGTGCGCGCCGCATCCGGCCCTCGCGGGAGGCGCTGGAGGCGAATGCGCGGCTGCTCGAGACGGTGCTCGCCGATTACGGGGTGCAGGGCTCGATCGTGGAGATCCGGCCCGGTCCGGTGGTGACGCTCTATGAGCTGGAACCGGCGCCCGGCATCCGCAGCGCCCGCGTGATCGGGCTCGCCGACGACGTCGCGCGCAGCCTGTCGGTGACGGCGGTGCGCATCGCCACCGTGCCGGGGCGCAACGTCATCGGCATCGAGGTGCCGAACGCCAAGCGGGAGACGGTCTATCTCTCCGAACTGCTGTCGGCCGACGACGTGCAGCGCCATCCCGGTCGGCTGGCGCTGGCGCTCGGCAAGGACATCAGCGGCGCCCCGGTGGTCGCCGATCTGGCGCGGATGCCGCATCTGATGATCGCCGGCACGACCGGCTCGGGCAAGTCGGTCGGCGTCAACGCGATGATCCTGAGCCTGCTGTATAAGCTCTCGCCCGACCAGTGCCGGATGATCATGATCGACCCGAAGATGCTGGAGCTTTCGACCTATGAGGGCATTCCGCACCTGATGGCGCCGGTCGTCACCGAGCCGGGCAAGGCGGTGACGGCGCTGAAATGGACGGTGCGCGAGATGGAGCGTCGCTATCGGGCGATGAGCCAGCTGGGGGTGCGCAATATCGGCGGCTACAACGACCGCGTGGCCGAGGCGCGCGCCAAGGGCGAGGTGGTGACGCGGCGCGTGCAGACCGGCTTCGATCCCGACACCGGGCGCCCGACCTTCGAGGAGCAGCCGCTGACCCTGGAGGCGCTGCCGCTGATCGTGGTGGTGGTGGACGAGATGGCCGACCTGATGATGGTCGCCGGCAAGGAGATCGAGGCGGCGGTGCAGCGGCTGGCGCAGATGGCGCGCGCCGCCGGCATCCACGTCATCATGGCGACCCAGCGCCCGTCGGTCGATGTCATCACCGGCACCATCAAGGCGAATTTCCCGACCCGCATCAGCTTCCAGGTGATCAGCAAATTCGACAGCCGCACGATTTTGGGCGAGCAGGGGGCGGAGCAGCTTCTGGGCCAGGGCGACATGCTCTACATGGCCGGCGGCGGGCGCATTACCCGCGTGCACGGGCCGTTCGTCTCCGATCAGGAGGTGGAGGCGGTGGTCAACTTCCTGCGCGAGCAGGGCGAGCCGGCCTATGTCGAGTCCGTGACCGAACCCGAGGACGACGATCCGGGCGGCGTGCTGCCGGGCTTCGGTGTCGGCGACGGCGGCGAGCGCGGGCTCTACGAGCAGGCGGTCGCGATGGTGGCGCGCGAGGGCAAGGCCAGCACCTCCTTCGTTCAGCGCCATCTCAATATCGGCTACAACCGCGCCGCCAAGCTGGTCGAGCAGATGGAGCGCGAGGGCGTCGTCGGTCCGGCCAACCATGTCGGCAAGCGCGAGGTGCTGATAAGGCGAGTGGCGGAGGATTAGGACCCTCACCGTCCGCCGCTCACGGCCCGGACCCCTCTCCCGCAAGGGGAGAGTTAAGTCATAGGCAGAGTTGAGGCGCCTTGAAGTTCCCCTCTCCCGCTTGCGGGAGGGCCGTTGAAGTGCAACGACCGGGTGACGGCATGGAGGAAAACGCGGATGACCGAAGCCAACGACGAACTGAAGCACGTGGTCGCGCATCGCCTGCCGCGGCGGGCGGCGATGTATGGGGTGAGCGCCGCCGGCGCCGCCGGGCTGCTCGCGCTGGCGGGCCGCAGCGCGCACGCCGCCGACGCCCCGTTTCCCGCCCATCCGCCGTGGAAATTCGTGTTCGTCAATCACGTCACCACCAACGCCTTCTTCGTGCCCACCCAGTACGGCATCCAGGACGCCTGCGCGCTGCTCGGCTGCGAATACCAGTGGACCGGGTCGGAGACTTCGGACGTCGCGCAGATGGTGAACGCGATGAACGCCGCGATCGCCGGCAAGGCCGACGGGATCGCGGTGGCGATCGTCGATCCGCGCGGCTTCGACCGGCCGGTGGCGCGCGCCATGGAGGCCGGGATCCCGGTGTTCTCCTACAATGCCGATGCGCCGCACAGCAGCGGCAACCAGCGGCTCGCCTATATCGGCCAGGACCTGTTTCTATCGGGCCAGCTGATGGGCGAGCGCATCGTCAAGCTGGTGGGATCGGGCAAGGTGGCGCTGTTCATCGCCACCCCCGGGCAGCTCAACCTGCAACCGCGTGTGGACGGGGCGATTGACGCGATCAAGAAGTCGGGCGCCAAGATCGAGGCGACGATGATCGCGACCGACCCCACGGTGAACGTGTCGCTGTCGAAAATCCGCGCCTACTACCTGGGCAATCAGGACGTGCGGGGCATGTTCGGCACCGGCGGCGGCGACACCCAGAACGCCGGGCTGATCATGCGCCAGTACGACCTGCCGAAGAAGGGCGTCCATGCCGGCGGCTACGATCTGCTGCCGCGCTCGCTGGAAGCGGTGCGCGACGGCTTTCTTGATTTCGTGCTCGACCAGCAGCCCTATCTCCAAGGCTTCTATACCGTGATGGAGATGTTCATGTTCAAGGCCTCGGGCGGCCTGGTCGGGCCGGGCGACATCGACACCGGGACCAAATTCGTGACCAAGGACAGCGTGACCCCGTACATGACCTCCAAGACCCGCTACGAGGGCAGCTCGGCGCAGGCGCAGATCGTGCCCCGGTCGGGCCCGATCACGGACTTGAGACCCCTGATGCGCGGCCGCGGCGGGCGCCTGTTCGGACTGCTGCTGCGGCCCGAGGCGAGCGTGGTGGTGGTGGCGGTGGCCCTGGTGCTCTACTTCCAGGCCACCAACGCCAACTTTCTCACCAACGCCAACCTCGAGACACTGTCGCAGTTCATCGCCTCGCCGGTGATCCTCGCCTGCGGCGAGATCATGCTGCTGATCTCGCGCGAGATCGACCTCTCGGTGGGCCAGACCTTCGCCTTGGCGCCGTTCATCATGGGATACGCCAACCTGGCGGGCATCCCGGTGGTCTTGTCGATCCTGCTGGCGCTCGCGGCGTGCGCCCTGATCGGCCTGATTATCGGGCTCATCACCATCCGCCTGAGCGTGCCTTCCTTCATCACCACGCTGGGAATGCTGTTCCTTATCACCGGGGTCACGCTCACCATCTCGCGCGGGTTCCCGGCGAACACGCCGGGCGGGCTCGTTGCTGACCGCCATCATGGGGTCGTGGGGCTATTCGGAATTCCTGTGGGCGCTGGCGCTGGTCGGGATCATGCACACGGTGCTGCGCCACACCCGCTGGGGCCTGCACACGATCGCCACCGGCGGCAATCCGGTGGCGGCGGCGGAGGCGGGGATCAACATCGACCGCATCCGCATGGGCAATTTCGTGCTGACGAGCACGTTCGGCGGCTTCGCCGGCATCCTGGAGGCGTTCCGGATCGGCTCCACCGATCCGCTGGCCGGCGGCAGCAACATCATGTTCCTGGGCGTCGCGTCGGGGGTGATCGGCGGCACCGCGATCGCCGGCGGCGCCGGGACGATCATGGGCGGGCTGGTGGGCGGCATCGTGCTGGGCGTGCTGCAGGACGGCTTCACGCTTCAGGGCATCAACGCCTTCACCTTCGACATCATCATCGGCGCCGCGATCCTGCTGGCGATGGTCGCCAACATTCATCTGGCGCGGCTGCGCGGAGCCGGGCCATGAACGGCGAGGCGCTGCGCGTCGCCGACGCTGACCAAGCAGTTCGGCCACGTCACCGCGCTCGCCGGGGTGTCGATGCACGTCGCCTATGGCGAGACGCTGGGGATTCTCGGCGACAACGGCGCCGGCAAGAGCACGCTGATGAAGATCCTCGCCGGCTACCATCAGCCGAGCTCGGGCGAGGTGTTCGTCGATGCCGCGCCGGTGCGCCTCGAATTCGGTGGACGCGGCGCGCGCGCACGGGATCGAGTGCGTCTATCAGGACCTGGCGCTGGTCAACGGGCTGTCGATCTATCACAACATGTTTCTGAACCGGGAGCTGCGGCGCGGCCCGTTGCGGCTGTTGGATCACCCGCGAATGCGCCGTCGCGCCGCCGAGGCGCTGGCCGATATCGGCGTTCACATCCCTTCGGTCGAGGTCCTCGTCGGCGCGCTGTCGGGCGGGCAGCGGCAGGCGATCGCGGTGGCGCGCGCGGTCGCCTCCAATGCCCGCATCCTGCTGCTGGACGAGCCGCTCGCCGCGATGGGCGCGCGCGAGGCCGGACTGATCATCGGGCTGATCGAGCGGCTGCGCGCGCGCGGCGACATCGCGATCGTGATGATCGCCCATAACTATGCGCAGACGCTGGAAATCTGCGATCGCATCATGCTGATGCAGCATGGCGAAGTGACCTATGAGAGCGCCGCCCGCGACACCTCGGCGGCGGAGCTGCTGGAGATCCTGCGCCGCGAGGACCGGGCGGCGCGGGGAGAGGCCGGGGCTTAGCGCGGCGACTCCCTCTCCGCCCCGCGGGGGCGGAGAGGGGGAGGGCGGGGGAGGAAAATCAGGAACCCGAAAGCCTGCCGGACGCTTAACCGCCTCGAACCCCGGGAGAGGCGGTCATGGATCAACCCGCAGCGGGCGATGGGTCCGTCCAGACCATCGCCATCACGTTGAAGATAAACGGCCGCGAGCGTCGGCTCGCGATCGAGCCCTGGGTAACGTTGCTGGACCTGCTGCGCGATCGGGAGAACCTGACCGGCACCAAGAAGGGCTGCGATCACGGCCAATGCGGCGCCTGCACCGTCCTGATCGACGGCCGGCGGATCAATAGCTGCCTGGTGCTCGCCGTGTCCCGGGACGGCGCCGAGATCACCACCATCGAAGGGCTGGGCGGCGAGGCCGACCCGCATCCGCTGCAGCGGGCGTTCATGGATCACGACGCGTTCCAGTGCGGCTACTGCACGCCGGGCCAGATCTGCTCGGCGCAGGGGCTGATCAACGAGGGCCGCGCGAGGACCCGCGACGAGGTTCGCGAGCTGATGAGCGGCAATCTCTGCCGCTGCGGCGCCTACACGAACATCACCGATGCGGTGATGGAGGTGCTGGAGGAGCGCGCCATGAACCGCTTCACCTATGTTCGCGCCGACCGCGGTCGGCGAGGCGGCGCGCGAAGGGGCGGCGGCGAGAATGTCCGCTTTCTCGCCGGCGGCACCAACCTGATCGACCTGATGAAGGAGAATGTGGAGCGGCCGACCCGGCTGGTCGACATCAACCGGCTTCCGTTCAGGCAGATCGAGGAGATCGAAGGCGGCGGGTTGCGGCTCGGCGCGCTGGTGACGAATGCCGAGACCGCCTACGATCGCGCGGGTGGCGCAGCGCTACCCGCTGCTCGCCTCGGCGATCCTCGCCGGCGCCAGCCCGCAGCTTCGCAATGCGGCGACCAACGGCGGCAACCTGAACCAGCGGACGCGCTGCTATTACTTCTACGATGTCGCCACCGCCTTGCAACAAGCGCGCGCCCGGCTCGGGTTGCGGCGCGATCGGCGGCGTCAACCGCATCCACGCGATCCTCGGCGCCAGCGACGCAGTGCATCGCCACGCATCCGTCCGACATGTGCGTGGCGCTGGCCGCGCTGGATGCGGAAGTCCGCGTCACCGGCCCGGACGGCGAGCGGGTGATCGCATTCGCCGATTACCACCGCCTGCCGGGCGACGAGCCGTGGCGCGACAACACCCTCAGCCCGGCGAGCTGGTCACGGCGATCGACCTGCCGGCGGAGGATTTCAGCGCCAATTACACCTATCTGAAGCTGCGCGACCGCCTGTCCTACGCCTTCGCGCTGGTCTCGGTCGCGGCGGCGCTGCGGCTCGAGGGCGGGCGCATCGACGAGGCGCGGATCGCGCTCGGCGGCGTCGCGCACAAGCCCTGGCGGTTGCGGAGGCGGAGAGCCGGCTGGCCGGCGAGGCGCCCGCGAAACCGGCATTCGCCGCCGCCGCCGATGCGCTGCTCGCCGGCGCCGTCGGTCAGGGCGAGAACGATTTCAAGATCGCGTTGGCACGGCGCGCGATCGTGCGCGCGCTGCAACAGGCGGCGGACGGCACGCCGCAGTCGCAAACCGACAAGCGCGTCGCCTGAGGAGACGATCCATGGACGGTAGCGGAAGAATCGGCATCGGCAGCCCGATCAACCGCGTCGATGGCCTGGCGAAAGTCACCGGGCAGGCGCGCTATGCCGCCGAGCATCCGGTCGCCGGCCTGCTGTACGGCGTGGTGGTATCGAGCGCGATCGCCAAGGGCCGCATCACCGCGATCGACGAGACGCGCGCGCGCGCCGTCCGCGGCGTGGTCGAGGTGCTCACGCACGAGAACCGGCCGCACACCGCCTGGTTCGACAGCAACTATCAGGACGAGGTCGGTCCGCCCGGTTCGCCGTTCCGCCCGCTCTACGACGACAAGGTCCAGTTCAGCGGCCAGCCGGTGGCGCTGGTGCTGGCCGAGACGTTCGAGGCGGCGCGCGATGCGGCGAGCCTGGTCGAACTCGAGCTACGAGCCCGAGCCGCACAACACCGATTTCGACAACGTCGCTGGCGGAGAAATTTCTGCCCTCCAAGAAGCGCGACAGCTATCATCCCGCCCAAGGACGCGCGGCGACGCCGAGGCGGCGTTCGCGGCCGCGCCGCTGAAGGTTGCGGCCGAATATCATCTGGCGACCGAGCATCACAATCCGATGGAGATGCACGCCAGCACGGTCATTTGCGACGACGACGGCAAGCTCACGGTCTATGACAAGACGCAGGGGCCGCAGAACGTCTCAGCCTATCTGAGCCACGTCTTCGGCTTATCGGCGAAGAACGTGCGCGTGCTCAATCCGTATGTCGGCGGCGCCTTCGGATCGGGGCTGCGGCCGCAATATCAGGTCTATCTCGCGGTGATGGCGGCGCAAGATGCTGGAGCGCTCGGTGCGCGTGGTGCTCACCCGCCAGCAGATGTTCACCCATGTGCATCGGCCGGAGGCGGTGCAGACAGTTCGCCTCGGCGCCGAGGCGAACGGCAGGCTGACCGCGATCATCAACAAGGCGACGACCTCCACCTCGCGGTTCGAGAACCACATGGAGAACGTCGTCACCTGGGGGTTGATCAACTACGCCTGCGAGAACGCGAGCGGCGACTACACGATCGCGCCGCGCGACACCTACACCTCGGGCGACATGCGCGCGCCCGGGCGCGGCGACGGGGATGACGCTGTTCGAGATGGCGATCGACGAGATGGCCTATGCGGCCAAGCTCGATCCGCTGGAATTCCGGCTGCTGAACTACGCCGATACCGACCAGATGAACGGCACGCCGTTCACCAGCAAGGCGCTGCGCGAGGCCTATTGCGCAGGGCGCCGGAGCCTTCGGCTGGAGCCGCCGGTCATTGGAACCGCGCTCGATGCGCGACGGCAAGGAGCTGATCGGCTGGGGCATGGCGACCGGCATGTGGGATGCGATGTTCGCCAAGCACTCGGCGCGCGCCAAGCTGTCCGCGAACGGCCATCTGGAGGTCGCGACCGCGACCTCGGACATCGGCACCGGCACCTACACGGTGATGGCGCTGGTCGCCGCCGACACGCTGGGGCTGCCGCCCGAGCAGATCACCGCCCGTCCTGGGCGATTCGAGCCTGCCGACGGCGCCCGTCGAGGGCGGCTCGTGGACGGCGGCCTCGGCGGGCGCCGCGGTGCAGCTCGCCTGCCGAGGCGGTCGGGCAGACAGCTGCTGAAGGCGGCGGGCAAGATCGAAGGCAATCCGCTCGGCCGCGCGAGCATGGAGGATGTGACCTTCGCCGACGGCCGCATCAGCGCTGAAGTCCGATCCGTCGGTCGGCGTCGCCTTCGGCGAGGCGATGCGCGCGGCCGAGCTCTGCAGGTGATCGAGGCCGAGGAGACGGCGAGCGCCGGCATCAGCGGCATGATCAGCCAGATGCGCAAGTCGCGGAACACCCACAGCGCGATCTTCGCCGAGGTGAAGGTCGACGAGGAGCTGGGCGTGGTGCGGGTGACGCGGGTGGTCATCGCGGTGGCGGCGGGGCGCATCATCAACCCGAAGACGGCGCGCAGCCAGATCCTCGGCGGCGTCGTGATGGGCATCGGCATGGCGCTGCACGAGGAGAGCATTCGCCGACCACCGCCTCGGTCGCTTCATGAACCACAACTTCGCCGAGTACCACGTGCCGGTGAACGCCGATATCGACGACATCGAGGTGATCTTCGTCGACGAGCCCGATCCCGAAGTGACGCCGCTCGGCGTCAAGGGCCTGGGCGAGATCGGCATCGTCGGCACCGCCGCCGCGGTCGCCAACGCGATCTTGCACGCGACGGGCAAGCGCGTCCGCAGCCTGCCGATCACCATCGACAAGCTGCTGGGCTAGTCCAGAGCAATTACAGATTACACAAAATCGAACATTCCGTCATTGCGAGCGCAGCGAAGCAATCCATGCGGGCTTACCCGGCCCGGTGTGCACGGATTCCTTCGCCTTCGGCTCGCAATGACAGGTTTCATCCGTTCTCTTTCATCCAATCCTGCCCTACCCAACTAGCTCGCACGATCGCGTCCGTCGGGAGACGCGTCCCTCCCTTTCGGCAATGTGAGCGTCAGCACGCCGTCTTCGAGCTGCGCGCTGATCTTGTCCTGGTCGATTTTGCTCGACAGCGTGAATGACCGCGTGTAGTGGCCGACATTGTACTCGGTGTACACCGGCTCCATTCCCTCATATTTCGAGAAGTCGATGCGGCCATCCACCCGCAGCACGTCGTTCTCAAGTGCCACGCCGAGATCCTTCTTTTCCACTCCCGGCATCTCCATCACCACGGTCAACGCCTCATCGGTCTCGTAGATGTCGGTGTACGGAACGTAGTAGCGGCCCGGAACCGTCTTTTCCTCTTTGGCCACCAGCTCCTTCTTCTCGCGTAGCGCTAGTTCCTGTGAAGATGCCATCGTGCCCTCCGTCTCAGCACCGGTTTGTGCGGTCATCGCTCATCCCACCTTGATCGACTTTGGCTTGTCCTGCTCCGCCCGCGGCAGGAACAGGGCCAGGATGCCGTCTCGGCATTCCGCCTTGACGCCATCCGCATTGACCTCGATCGGTAGCGCCATGGTCCGGTCGAAGCGACCCGCCAGTCGCTCGCGGCGGTGCAGACTCGCCTTCTCGGGGTAGCCGACGGATTTGGTCCCGGACAGCCGGATCGTCCTGCCCTTCACCTGCACCTCCAGGTCCGACGGTTTGATGCCGGGCACCTCGGTGATGATCACGAAGCTTCTCACCCTTGCGGAACACGTTGAGCGGCGGGTAGCTGCCGCTGCTGCTGGGGCTTGCGCCTAACCAACTGCTCGCCCGGAACGCATCCAACGCCTGCTGCAGGCCGAGCATTGCGTCAAATGGATCAGGAAACAACGCCATCCTCTCACCTCCTATGGCTCGCCAAGGGGCGGGAAGCCCGCCGCATTCCTCAGACCGACCACCGGTCGCGCCCGGCCCTACCTGAGGCTCCGGTTAGCACTCCCACGCCTTGAGTGCCAGCGAGCTAGGGAAGGTTGATCGAGCCTTCAAGGGCGGCGATGCCCGCCCGGCCGGTGGAGAGGAAGATCAGCCGCGTGGGGGGCGTCAAAAGGGGCCGATGCAGCTCCGCGGGCGCCGGCCCGCAGTCACGTACGCTTTGGAGGGTCGGCCGGGGCCCGATCGTTACACGATCGGAGCGTCGGCGAGGCTCAGACGTACGCGATCGGAGCGTCCGCGAGGCGCAGACGTACCGCGATCGGAGGGTCGGCGAGGGCCATGACGTACCCGAACGCCTGCCCATCGGGTTGCCGTCCGAATCGTCCTACAGGAACGACACCGGGTCCACGTCCACCTCCACCCGGGCGGCGCGGGACACCTTGACGCGGGCGAGCCAGGCGCGCAGCAGCGGCTGCACGGCGATGTCGCGGCGGGTCTTGAGCAGCAGGCGGCGGCGGTGGCGGCCGCGCAGGATGGCGAGCGGGGCGGGGGCGGGGCCGAGCACGGCGATGCCCGCGCCCGAAGGCCCGGCCCGGCCGAGGTCGCGGGCGACCGCGTCGGCAATCTCGGGGTCGCCCGCGCTGACGATCAGCGCCGCCAGGCGCCCGTAGGGCGGCCAGAAGCCGGGCCGGCGCTCGGCGGCCTCGCGAGCGACGAAGCCGGCGAAGTCGCCGGACACCAGCGCCTCCATCACCGGATGCTCGGGGCAGAAGGTCTGCAGCAGCACGCGCCCCGGCGCCTCGGCCCGGCCGGCGCGGCCGGCGACCTGGTGCAGCAACTGCACGGTTCGCTCGGCGGCGCGCAGATCGCCCCCGCCCAGGCCGAGATCGGCGTCCACCACGCCCACCAGGGTCAGATGCGGAAAGTGCCAGCCCTTTGCCACGACTTGGGTGCCGATCACCAGATCGACCTCGCGGGCGGCGACGGCGCGCGCCGCCTCGGCCGCCGCGCGCGGCCCGGGGAGGGTGTCGGAGGCCATCACCAGCCGGCGCGCGTCGGCGAAACAGCTCCGCCGCCTCCTCGGTGACGCGCTCCACGCCGGGGCCGACCGGGGTGAGGCTGTGCGCCGCGCCGCAAGTCGGGCAGAGCGGCGGGATCGGGACCGTGTGGCCGCAATGGTGGCACATCAGCTGCCGTCGCGCCCGGTGCTCCACCAGCCATGCGGTGCAGTGCGGGCACTGCATCCGGTGGCCGCAGGCGCGGCAGAGCGTGAGCGGCGCATAGCCCCGGCGGTTCAGGAACAGCATCGCCTGCTCGCCGCGCGAAAGCGTCGCGCGCACCGCCTCCACCAGCGCCGGGGCGAGAAACCGGCCGCGCTCGGGCACGGCGTCGCGCATGTCGATCGCGGCGACTGCGGGCATGACGGCGCCGCCATGGCGGCGCGGCAGCGTGAGGCGCGCGTAGCGGCCGGACTCGACGTTGCCGAGCGTCTCCAGGCTCGGCGTGGCGGAGACCAGGATGCAGGCCGCCATTCTCCAGGCGCGCACGCACCACCGCCATGTCGCGGGCGTGATAAACCACGCCCTCCTCCTGCTTGAAGGCGCCCTCGTGCTCCTCGTCCACCACCAGCAGCCCGAGATCGGGGAAGGGCAGAAACAGCGCCGAACGGGCGCCGACCACCACCGGGGCCTCCCTTCGGCGACCGCCCGCCAAGTGGCGCGGCGGACCCGCGCCGGCAGATCGGAATGCCAGGCGGCGGGCCGGATGCCGAAGCGGGCGGCGAAGCGGTCGAGCCACTGCGCCGAGAGCGCGATTTCCGGCAGCAGAACCAGGGCCTGCCGCCCGGCCCGCAGGCAGGCGGCGATGGCCTCGAAATAGACCTCGGTCTTGCCCGACCCGGTGACGCCGTCGAGCAGCGCGACGGAGAAGGCGCGCGCTGCCGCCGCTTGCCTCAGGCAAATGGCGGCCCGCTCCTGCTCCTCGGCCAGCGCCGGCGCGGGATGGTCGGGTCGGGGATGGCGAAGGCGGGCAGGGCGGGGAGCGGCGCCTGGCGCGAGCATCCCGGCTTCGGCCATGCCGCGGATCACGCCCTGTCCGACCCGGCGGCGCGGGCCAGATCGGCGAGTCCGCGCGGCTCCGCCTCCGCCAGCGCGGCCAGCACGCGCCGGCGGGCGTCGGTCAGCCGTGCGTCCTCCGGCTCGGCCGCCCGTTGCCAGCCGCGCCCGGCTCCGGCGCCGGGCCGAGGACGCGCAGCGCCATCGCCATCACCTCGCCGGGCGGCGCGAGCGTGTAGGCGGCGATCCAGTCCACCAGCCGGCGCATCGGCGCGCGCATCGGCGGCGTATCGAGAATGCCGGCGAGCGCCTTCAGCTTGGCCGCGTCCGCCGGTGCCGGACCGGGCCGGTCCCAGACCACGCCCACCACCTGCCGCCCGTTCAGCGGCACCGCCACCACGTCGCCGGGCCGGGCGGCGATGTCCTCAGGGCAAGCGCATAGTCGAACGGGCCGGGGAAAGGGTAGGGGAGCAGGACCGGACATCGCTTCCGATCGCGCGGCGGCTCGCCTATATCTTCGCCGGCATTCGGGAATCGGATCACGGCCATGAAGTTCTTCGTCGATACCGCCGATGTGGCGGAAATCAAGGCCCTCGCCGAGAGCGGGCTGCTCGATGGCGTGACCACCAACCCGTCATTGGTCTCCAAGACCGGGCGGCAGATGCGCGACATCATCAGCGAGATCTGCCGCATCGTTCCCGGCCCGGTGAGCGCCGAGGTGGCGGCCACCGATTTCGACGGCATGATGGCGGAGGCGCATGTTCTGCGCGAGATCGCGCGCAACGTGACGATCAAGGTGCCGCTGACCCCGGCCGGGCCTGCGCGCCTGCCGCAAGCTCGCCGACGACGGCACGATGGTGAACGTAACGCTCTGCTTCTCGGCGGCGCAGGCGATTTTGGCCGCCAAGGCGGGGGCGTCGTTCGTGAGCCCGTTCGTCGGCCGGCTGGACGACGTCGGCGAGCACGGCATGGGGCTGATCGCCGACATCATGACGATCTTCCGTAACTACAGCTACTTCAAGACCGAGGTTCTGGTCGCCAGCGTGCGCAGCCCGATGCACGTCATCGAGGCGGCCAAGCTGGGCGCGCATGTGGCGACGCTGCCGCCGGCGGTTTTGCGGTCGTTGTTCAATCACCCGCTGACCGACAAGGGATTGTCGGCGTTCCTGGCCGACTGGGCCAAGACCGGTCAGCACATCGCCTGATTCCCGGTGCCGCATCCGGGCGAAGAGGGCTTTTCCGACGCCGAGCAGGTGGTTGCGTTCCTGCGCGCCCGGCCGCGATTTCCTCGCCGAGCGGCCGGAGTTGTATCGCGCGCTGGTGCCGCCGAAGCGGGTCCATGGCGAGCCGATCGCCGATCATATGCTGGCGATGCTGGACGCCGAGCGCCGGCACGCGGCGGCGATGGCGGAGCGCGCCGACGACGTGCTCGCCGCCGGGCGGGCGGCGGCGGGCGTGGCGGGGCGGGTGCAGGAGGCGGTTCTGGCGCTGATCGGGGCGCACGATGTCGCGGACTGGGTGGCGCACGCGCTGCCCGGCCTGCTGGGCCTCGATGCCGCCGCGCTGTGCGCCGAGGCGGATGCGGCGGCCGTGCGCCGACTGCCGGCCGGCACCGTCGCCCGATTGCTCGACGGGCGTGATGTGGTGTTTCGCGCCGCGCCGGAGGATGCCGGGTTGCTGCATGCCGAGGCGGCACGGCTGGCGCGGCGGGATGCCCTGGTGCGCGTCCCCGGCGGCGGGCCGGCGTTGCTGGCGCTGGTTTCGCGCGATGCGGCGCCGCTCGATCCGGGTCAGGGCGCGGGGGCGCTCGCGTTTCTCGGGCGCGCGGTCGGCGCCGCGCTCGGCCGCGCCGGATGAGGGCGGAGGCGGCGCGGCTCCTGTTCCTGGCCTGGCTTGGCGCGGAGCGGCGGGCCTCGAAGCTGACGCTGGACGCCTACGGGCGCGACGTTGCGGATTTCCTGGGGTTTCTCACCCAGCATCTCGGCGCCGAGCCTGATCTGGCGGCGCTGTCGGCCCTGCGTCCGGCCGATATTCGCGCCTTCCTGGCGGCGCGGCACGCCGAGGGGCTGGGAGCGGCCACGCGGGCGCGGCGGCTGGCGGCCGTGCGGAGCTTCTTCCGCTACCTGGCCCGCCGCCACGGCTGCGACTGTCCGGCGGTGCGGCTTGTCTCCAGTCCGCGCATCCGGGCGTCGGTCCCGCGCGCGCTGAGCGAGGAGGCGGCGCTTCGTGTGGCGGCGGAGATCGGCGCCGAGGACGACCGCGCGCTGGTTCAGGCCCGCGACACGGCGCTGTTCACGCTGCTATACGGCGGCGGGCTGCGCATCGGCGAGGCGCTGGGCCTGACGGTGCGCGAGGCGCCGCTCCCGGGCGGGACGGCGGCGCTCACGGTGCGCGGGAAGGGCGGCAAGGAACGCGTGGTCCCGGTTCTGCCGGCCGTGCGGACCGCCATCGCGGAATGGCTGCGCCATCATCCGGACCGAGGGGCGGAGTCGCCGCTGTTCGTGGGCCTCCGTGGCGGCGCCCTCAACCCGGCGGTGGCGCAGCGCACCTTGCGGTCCTATCGCCGACGGGCGGGCTTGCCCGAGCACGCGACCCCGCACGCGCTGCGCCACTCCTTCGCCACGCACCTGCTGGCGGCCGGCGCCGATCTGCGCGCGATCCAGGAGCTGCTGGGCCACGCCAGCCTGTCCACGACGCAGCGCTACACCAGCGTAGACGAGGCGGCATTGCTCCGGGTCTGGCGGGCGGCGCACCCGCGGGCCGGGTGCTGACGACGGATCGCTCTCAGCTTACGGCCGGGTAAAGTGCCGGCATTGTGGGATCTAACCAAATCAATCGCGTAAGGAGCCTTTCTGCCGTGGCGCCCCCGGGGCTGCCGCCTTTTTTGGCCGAGCCGATGCGGTCGAGCCCGTCACATCCGCCAGGCCGGCCAACTCGACAGGGGGGCGACCTTCGAATTCGGCCACGAGGCGCAGCCTGCCGCCCATACCTCGCAGATAGCTGTTGAGCGTGGAAAGCAGCATGTCGGACCGCTGCTCAATCCGCGAGACGTTCTCCTGCCTGATCCCCAGACGGTCCGCCATCGCAACCTGGGTTTTGCCGAAAGCCTTGCGCAGATCGCGCAGGCTCATCTCCTGCGTCACCAGTTCGGCGGTGCGAATCTCGACGGCTTGCCTTTCGTCGCGTGGCAGTCGGGCCAGCATCTCGTCCAGGGGCACACCCATCAGATCCTCCCATTAAATCCAGGCCGCCCAGCGCTGCTCGGCCAAGGCGATCAGAGCTTTGTAAAATCCCGCTTGCGACTGCCCGCGCTTGTCGCCGGCGGCTAGCAGAACCGCAATTCGCTCTCGATCAAACGCGAACGCCACACGCCAAATACCGCGCTCGGCACCGAATCGCAGTTCCTTGAGGTTCGCAATCGCGCTGCCCTTCAACGTGTCTACGGCCGGCCTGCCGAGCGTGGGGCCGAACTGTGCGAGCAACCCGACATGGGCCAACAACTCCACCCGAACTGCGGCAGGGAAGCGCTCGATCTCGGCCGCCAGTTCCGAGTGAAACTGCACGTCCCACGGCACACAAGGCATATACGCGGGGAAGCATATGCTGTCAAGCGCATAAAACCCAGGGCTCAGACCTCATCGATCAAAACGCCTGCACCCATGGCTCCGGCAGCAGCGCGTAGCCGTCGCCGCGCCGGACCAGGTGCGCGAAGCCGGGGAAGTGGACGTGCATTCCGGCAATCAGCAGCTTCTCCGAGGCCACCATGTCGAAGGTGCGGCGGCGGGTAGAGGCGGCGGCGGCGGGATCGGTGTCGAACTCGATCGTCACCTCCGGGTGCGGCACCTGGATTTCCGGCACGTGGATGATGTCGCCCCAGATCAGCAGCAACTCGCCGCCCAATTCGATCCGGTAGCCGCTATGGCCGGGCGTATGCCCGGGCAACGGCACGGAGGTCACGCCGGGGAAGACTTCGCCGCCCGCGCTGAACGGCCGCAGCCGATTGCGGTAGGGTGCGATCTGCTCGCGCGCGCACCCGAAGTAGAGCGTGCGCTCGCGTTCGGTGGCCCTCGCCATCGCCGCGTCGTCGTCCCAATGGCGCGGCTCGTTCTCGTGCACCACCAGCTCGGCATTCGGGAACAACGCCCGCCCCGTCTCCGGGTCGGTGAGCCCGGCGGAGTGGTCGGGGTGCATGTGGGTGAGCAGCACCACCTCGATCGCCGCCGGGTCTATGCCGGCCGCGGCCAGGTTCGCTTGCAGCTTGCCCGCGGTCGGGCCGAGGTAGTTGCCCGAGCCCGAGTCCACCAGCGCCAGCCGGCCGGCCGAGTGGATGGCAAAGCAGTTGACCGAGGTCCGCCGTCCCGGCCGGAATGCCTCCGTCAGCAGGCGCCGCGCCTCGTCGGGCGTGATGTTCCGAAGCACCTCCACGGTGCCGTCGAGATAGCCGTCGCTCAGCGCGGTGACGACGATGTCGCCGATGCGGCGGCGATAGACGCCGGCGATTTGCCGGCTTGGTGTCTCGACCATGACGCCTCCCTGCTCTCGGGCGCATCATCGCGGGCGAGGGCGCAGCCGTCCAGGCAGCGGGCCAGGCCAAGGCTGAACAGCCGCGCGCCCTCGGGGTTGAGGTGGGAGAAGTCGTCGCCGAACAGCCGGTCGGGCCAGGCCGGCATGATCGCTCCGACGGCGCGGAACCCCGGATATTTGGCCTCATAGCCGCGGAGATAGTCGTTGAAGCCGGCGAGCAGCGCCGGACTGGCGGCGGCGCGGGTCGCTTCGTTGACCGGCATGGCGATGAACTCCGCCCGTACTCC
The DNA here is from genome assembly GCA_963762525.1 of uncultured Pseudomonadota bacterium. GTDB lineage: Bacteria > Pseudomonadota > Alphaproteobacteria > Acetobacterales > Acetobacteraceae > DATFDN01. The sequence goes on along the minus strand of CAVXKT010000002.1, from coordinate 37,953 downwards.
TTCAGCTTGCAGCAATGCCAGCATCCGGTCGAAGTAAGCATCGAGCACGGGCAGCGGGCGGAAGACGTCGAGATGGCCGTCGGCCGCCACCTCGTCGCAGCCCGGCGCGGTGCCGAAGAAATACTGCCCGCGCGCCGCCAGTCGCTCGGCCAAGGCGCGCCGGTTGTCCCACAGGCGCAGGAACACGCCGCCCTTCACCAGGCTGTCGAAATACAGCGACGGGAACCGGATGGCGTAGAGCGCGGCCCGGATGCGGCCGGTAAGCCCGTCGCCGTGCCCGTTCTCGTACACCGACCAATCGCCCGTTTGCCGCGATGCCGCCGCCAGTTCGGCGACCTCGCGCGGGCTCAGGAAGCCGAAGCGGACCGTGCGCTCCCAGAACAGGTCGGGGCGCATGAATTGGGTCGGATTGAGCGAGATCAGCGCCAGGCGGGGCTTCCGGGGGCAGGCGAGGGCACGCCGCAGGGCGCTGAGCGCCTCCACCGCCTCGCCGCCGCCCACCGCGAGGTTAAGCGTCGGGCGCGGCAGCAACGCCGGGATGATGTCGGCGGCGGCGCGGGAATCGCCGAGCACGATCACCTCGGCCGGCTCGCAGCGCGCCAGCAGCAAGGACTTGGCGGCCCAGGCGGGATACTCGGGGTCGAGGAAGGCGAGCGGCATCAGCGTCACCCACGTCCAGGCGAGCCCCAGCACGACGGCGGCCGACGCGGCGGCCGCGGCGAGATAGGCGCGGGGCGAGAGGGTTCGCCGCATCAGAACTGGAAATAGAGGAACTCGCCGGCGCCGCCGATTGCCAGCAGACCCAGCGCGGCGACGCCGCCGAAAGCCGCCGCCCACCCGGGGCTCGGACGCCAAGCGCGACCGGCGCGCGCCAATCTGCCAAGCACCGGCGCATAGTCGCGCATGATCTCCTGCGTGTTGGGCGCAGCGAGGGCGAGCGTCGCCAGCAGGGCGATCAGCCCCCAGTCGCGAGCTGCCGTCAGCGTGCGCTCGGCCGGCAGACCGGAGGCGTGCACGCCGAGCATCCCGCGCAGCATCTCAAGCGCCGCCGCGAGAGAATCGGCGCGGAAGACGACGGCGCCGACCAGCACGCAGAGGTAAGTGACCAGCACCCGCCGAAACACTGCGAGGCGTCCGGTCGCCGGCTTGCCGCGACGGCGACGGAACACCCGCCACGCATGGTTTGCCGACAGATACGCCGCGTGCAGCAGGCCGAAGACGAGGAACGTCCGCCCGGCACCGTGCCAGGCGCCCGCCGCGGTCATGGTCACGAAGGTCGGGAACAGGACGGTCGCGCCGAAGCCGCCGATGCCGAGGCGCCGCCCGCTCGGCAGGCCACGCGCGGCGCGACGACGCGCGATCCCGAGCGCGATCGGGTTGTAGAGATAGAGCGTCAGATAACGGGTCAGCGTCATGTGCCAGCGCTGCCAGTACTCGATGACGCTCTGCGCCTTATAGGGTGAGTTGAAGTTGGCGGGGAAGCGGATGTTGAACAGCCGGGCGATGCCGATCGCCATGTCGGAATAGCCCGAGAAGTCGAAATAGAGTTGCAGCGAATAGGCGAGCGCCGCTTGCCAGGCGGCGGCCATGCCGAGCTGGGCGGGATGGGCGAAACCGGAGACGGCGATGGGCGCGAGGCGGTCGGCGAGCAGCGCCTTCTTCGCCAGCCCGAGGGCGAAGATCGTGAGCCCGACGGCGATGTTCTCGCCCGATGCCCGATAGGTCGCGCGGGCGGCGAATTGCGGCATCATCTCGCGATGGTGCAGCAGCGGCCCGGCGATCAGATGCGGAAAGAAGGTGACGAACAGCAGGTAATTCAGCAGCCCCTTCTCGGTCGCGGCACCTTGGCGCATGTCGATCAGAAAGCCGATCTGGGTGAAGGTGAAGAAGCTGATGCCGAGCGGCAGCACGGGATCGGCCACGACGACCTGGGCAAGCCCGTACGCGTGGAGAAAACCAAGCGTGGGCGCCAAATACTTGTATCCGATCAGCGCGCCGAGGTCGGCGGCGATGCCGAGGCCGAGCAGCTGCAAGCCGAAGCGAGGGAAGGCGCCGATCAGGCGCGCGACGGCGTAGTTGAAGGCGATCGAAGCCGCCAGCAGCGGCACGAAGGCCGGATTCCACCAGCCGTAAAAGAAGAACGACGCGGCGATCAGCCATCCGGCCGCGCCCGTCCGGCCGGCGACGCGGGCGAAGGCGAAGAAACCGCAAACGGCGACCGGCAGGAAGCAGAAGATGAAGACGTAGGAGCTGAACAGCACCCCCCGACTTAACCCGGTGGGGTTAAGGAAACGCGAACGCATGCGGCGGGCCCGCCTGACGTCGGTATCGTCGGCTACGGCTACTCGGTCGCGCGATCGGACATGGTGGCGAACTCGTAGACCTCGGCGAGCGGCACCGTCAGCGCGACGCTGCGGAGTTCGAGGACGGCGTCGGGTCCGCCCACGGCGCTGAAGGACCATGTCCCGTCGGCCTCACGACGGTAGATGTGGGCCGCCATCTCGTCCTGGTAAATTTCGACGATATCCGCCACGCCTTCAACGTCCTGGAGATCGCTGCGCTTGCGGTCGCGGGCTCGCCAGGCGCGGAGCTCGGAAGGTGAGATCACCTCAAAGACGACGCGCGGGAGCTCGCCGCATCGGATCGTAGCGTCCGGAATCCTGGCCGTGCTCCGCTGCCGGGTCTTCGGGGCCGCCCCGCTTCCGGTCTCTGGTCGGCAGCCCTCCCGGTTTCCGCGCAGGCGGTTTCCCAGCGCGACGATCAGGCCGGAGATGATGGCGCCATGCTCGGGGGCGGGGGCGGCGTGCGCTATGATCCTGCCGTCGACGAGTTCATAGCGCCAAGCATCCCCGAACTCGCGCTGATCCGTCGCCAAGAACTCGTCAGCCGTCCAAAACCTGCCGGGGCGCTCCGCCGTATCCATCCCTGACCTCCAAGGGCATCCGCGAAAGTTCCATCTCCGCAGGATGCGCCGGGCGCTCGAGACTTGTCCACGCCGTCTCTCGGCTTTCGTGCGCCGACGTTACATCCCGGGACCCCGGCTTGCCACGCGCACGCGGCCATGCTTTGCGCGATCAAAGACTTCGGAGGCTTCGAATGACCGAGTATCCTGCCGACACCATCACCGCGCTGCTGGCGCGCGGGGCCGACGCGGCACCGGCGATCGGGGCGCCCGGTCGCGCCCCTCTCACCCATGCCGGGTTGCGCGCCCTGGTCGGGCGCACCGTCGCCGATCTCAACCGCATGGGCATCGGGCGGGGCGACCGGGTCGCGATCGTGCTGCCGAACGGTCCGGAGATGGCGACCGCCTTTGTCGCCATCGGCGCCGGCGCTACCACGGCGCCGCTCAACCCGTCGTACCGGACCGAGGAATTCGAGTTCTATTTGTCCGACCTCGACGCCCGCGCGCTGGTCATCGCCGAGGGGATGGAGAGCCCGTCGCGCGCGGTGGCCGAGGCGCGCGGAATTCCCATCCTCGAACTGATCGCCGACACCGAAGCGCCGGCCGGTTCCTTCACCCTCGCCGGGTCGCTCACCGGCACGCCGGCGAAGGGCGGCGAGGCGGCAGCGGCGGACGTGGCCCTGGTGCTGCACACCTCGGGCACCACCTCGCGGCCGAAGATCGTGCCGCTGCGCCATGTCAATGTCACCGCGTCCGCCTACCACATCGGCGACACGCTGCACCTCGCGCCCGACGATGTTTGCCTCAATATCATGCCGTTGTTTCACATCCATGGCCTGATCGCGGCGACCCTCTCGAGCCTCGCCGCCGGCGCCTCGGTGGTCTGCTCGCCGGGGTTCAACGCCTTCCGCTTCTTCGGCTGGTTCGAGGAGGCGCGGCCGACCTGGTACACGTCGGTGCCGACCATGCACCAGGCGATCCTCGGCCTCGCCAAGCGCCACGAGGCGGCGATCAAGGCCGGACGATTGCGCTTCATCCGGTCCTCGTCGTCGTCGCTGCCGCCGCAGGTGATGGAGATGCTGGAGCAGACCTTCGGCGTGCCGGTGATCGAGGCGTACGGCATGACCGAGGCGGCGCATCAGATGGCGTCGAATCCGCTGCCGCCGGCCAAGCGCTACCCCGGCTCGGTCGGCCGCGCGGCCGGGCCGGAGATCGCCATCATGGACGAGAATGGCACGATGCAGCCGCCGGGCGAGCTGGGCGAGGTGGTGATTCGCGGCCGCGACGTCACCGACGGGTACGAGAACAACCCCGACGCCAACGCCAAGGCGTTCACCCATGGTTGGTTCCGCACCGGCGATCAGGGATTTCTCGATGCCGAGGGGTATCTGCGCCTGACCGGGCGGCTCAAGGAACTCATCAATCGGGGCGGCGAGAAGATCAGCCCGATCGAGGTCGATGTCGTGCTGTTGGACCATCCGGCGGTGGCGCAGTGCCTGACCTTCGCGATGCCGCACGAAATGCTGGGCGAGGAGGTCGCCGCCGCGATCGTGCTCGCCGAAGGCGCGAGCGTCGCTGATCACGAGCTGCGCGCCTTCGTCTCCGAGCGGCTGGCGCCGTTCAAGGTGCCGCGCAAATACGTCTATTTGCAGGAAATCCCGAAGGGCGCAACAGGCAAGCTGCAACGCATCGGGCTGGCGGAGAAGCTGGGCATCCGCGGATGAAGGTCGGGATTTTCGGCGCCGGCGCCATCGGCGGTTTTCTCGGCGCCAAGCTCACCGCCGCCGGCGCCGACGTGACCCTCATCGCCCGCGGGCCACATCTGGCGGCGATGCAGGCGAACGGCTTGCGCCTGATCAGCGGCGACGAGACGATCACGACGCACCCGCGCTGCCTCTCCGACCCCGCAGAGGCCGGCGTGCAGGACTTCGTCATCGTCACCCTGAAGGCGCATTCGCTGCCCGCCGCCGCGCCGCATATCGCGCGCATGATGGGACCCGAGACGGCGCTCGTGACCGGCGTTAATGGCGTTCCCTACTGGTATTTCTACGGGCTGGACGGCCCGCACCGTGACCGGCTCGTGCAAGCCGTCGATCCGGGCGGCGTGTTGTGGAACACCTTGCCGCCCGCCCGCGCCATCGGCTGCGTGGTCTATCCGGCGGCCGAGGTGGTCGAACCGGGCGTGATCGCGCACACCTACGGCGACCGCTTCTCGTTGGGCGAGCCCGACGGCAGCCGCTCGGGGCGGATCGAGACATTATCGAAGGCGCTGATCGGCGCCGGGCTGAAGGCGCCGGTGCGCCCGCGCATCCGTGACGAAATTTGGGTGAAGCTCTGGGGCAATCTGGCATTCAACCCGCTCTCCGCTCTCACGCTGACCACCCTCGATCGGTTGACCGGCGCACCCGACCTGCGGGCGCTGTGCCAGGCGATGATGCTGGAGGCGAAGGCGGTTGCCGAGGCGCTGGGAACGCGCTTCGCCATCGACGTCGAGCGCCGCATCGACGGCGCCGCCGAAGTGGGCGCGCACAAGACCTCGATGCTGCAAGACCTCGAACGCGGCCGGCCGATGGAGATCGACGCCCTACTTGGCGCGGTGGTGGAATTGGGCGAGGTGGTCGGCGCGGCCATGCCGCTCTGCCGCGCCATCCTGACGCTGCTGCGCGAACGGGCGCGACGAGCGGGATGCTACCAATAGCACTCGGCGATCATCATCCGGCGGCTTCGGCTCCCTCTCCGCCCCCCGGAGGGCGGAGAGGGCCGGGGTGAGGCGGGGGCTCCGGCCCCCTACTCCGCCGGGATCGCGAGATCGAGGTCGGAGGTCATCACCATGCCCTTGGTCTCCGGCCCGAGCAGCAGCGCCAGGATGAACACCACGCAGGCGCCGGCGGTGGTGATGAGCATCGGGTAGATGAACCCGTCCGGCAGCCCGGTCGCCCACACCGTGAGCAGCGGTCCGGCGAAACCGGCCCAGATTGCGCCCTGATGGTAGCAGAAGCCCGATGCCGTCGCGCGAACCTCTGTCGGGAACCGCTCGTTCAGATAGCTCGGATTCTGGCCGTAAATCGCGCCGAGGAAGATGCCCTGCACGGCATAGGCGAGGACGATGACCGCGTAGCTCGAGAAGAAGAGATAGAAGGGAGTGACCAGCAGGCCAAAGGCGGCCGGGACGATCATGCCCCACCGGCGGCCGTAGCGATCGGCGTACCAGCCCCAAAAGCCGCTGGCGAAGAAGGCGACCAGGTTGGTCAGGGCCAGCGGCAGCGCCACCGCCTCGGCGCTGAAGTGAAGGTCCTTCTGCAAGTGCGTGGCGAACATGCCGAATACGGTGTAGTAGATGACGAAACCGCTCGCCATCCAGAGGCACGCCGTGATGGTGTTCGGCAGCATGCGAATGCGAAAGATGTCCAGCAGCGGGGTGCGGACCTCGTGGCTCTGTTCGCGCTGCTTGCGCCGGTTCTCCACCCATACCGGCGGCTCCTTGACGTAGCGGCGGATCCACAGGACGGCCAATGCGGGCAGTACCCCGAGCAACAGCAGTCCGCGCCAGCCGATGCTGTTATAGAGCAGGCCGTAGAGGGCGCTGGAGAGCAGGAAGCCGAGCGACCATGAGCCCTGCAGGATCCCGCTCATGAGCCCGCGCGAGCGCGCCGGCCAGGACTCCATCGCCAAGGCTGCGCCGGCCGGCCATTCCGCCCCCATGCCGATGCCGAGCAGCGCGCGAAACAGGAACAGGAACCAGAAGCTGGGCGCGAGACCGGCGGCGAAGTTGCAGACCGAATACCAGAGGATCGAGATCATCAGCGGCGTCTTCCGCCCGACCCGGTCGGCGAGCCAGCCGGAGGCGGTGGCGCCGACCAGCCGCATCCAGAGCGTGATCGTGAACACTGCCGTCACCGCCAGCAGCGGAACGCCGAACTCCTTGGCGATCGGCACCATGATCAGCAGGAAGATGGTGAAATCGAAGGCATCGAGCGTCCAGCCGAGCCACGCGGCGACATAGGCGGTCCACTGGTCTCGGGTCGGCTCCCTCCACCAGGGGATAGTTCCCGTGGCGCTTGCGGCCGGCATCATCTCCGCTCCCCTCCGTGGTTTTGTTGCGTAACTCAGACGTCGCCGGTCGAGCTTGCGCCCGAGCCATGCGCACGGTCAAACCGTGCCATGCGAAAAAGTCACTTGGAGGGCGTTCCTGCCTTATAATTGAACCATCTTCGAGGAATGCAGAGGGCGGGTTCTGGCGTCTATCATTCACGCCCTCACCGGCTTCGGGGGGCGGTTCTGGCGGGGAGTTGTCTTGCGTCCCTCAGAGACCGTCGCTTCGATAAGTACCCATATCGGAGAAGTTCGGGCTATGAAGCACGTCATCGGCATCGTGACCGGGCTTTTCGGCCTGGCCCTGGCCGGGTGCGTGGCCCGAGAGGTGCAAAACACCGAAAGCTTGCTGTCCGCTGCCGGGTTCAGGGTGCAGCCGGCGAACACGCCGGCGCAGGAGGCGTTCCTGGACTCGCTGCCGCCGCGTCGGCTCGTGCTGGTTCGGCGCGATTCGAAGCCGGCGTGGATCTATACCGACCCGCGCTTTTGCCACTGCCTCTATATCGGCGGCGCGCACGCCTATCAGGCGTTCGAGCAGTTGAGCGTGCGCCAGCGCATCGCCGAGACCGAGTTGCAGGCGGCGCAGCTCAACTCCTTCAACTATACCTGGGGTCCGTGGCCGGCGGGTCCGTTCGGACCCTATGATCCCTGGGCCTACTGAAGGAGTGGGAAGTGTTGCTGTCCGCAAAGCTCGAAATTCGGTCCGGGGGTCGCATGAAACTCGGCGTCGCCGGTGCCGCCTTGTGCGGTGCGATAATCCTGGGCTCCGCCGGGGTCAGCGCCCAGCAACAGACGGCGCCACCGGCCAATCCGCTCGATGTCGTGCCCGACAAGATGCCGTGGTCCACGCCCTACGGGCCGCCGGTCTCGCTGCAACGCGCCCAAGCGGCTGCGCAGGCGGCGATGGCGGAGGCCGCCAAGCGGGGCTGGTCAATGAACATCGCGGTGGTCGACTCGGGCGCCCATCTCGTCACCTTCCTGCGCATGGACGGCGCGCAAGTCGCCTCGGTTTCGATCGCGCAGCACAAGGCCCGGGTTGCAGCCCTATATCGCCGTCCGACCAAGGTCTTCGAGGATGGCGTGCAGCACGGTCTGAATTACCTGCTGTCGTTGGACGACATCATCGCCTCGCGCGGCGGCATTCCGCTCGTCGAGGACGGCCGAATCATCGGCGCCATCGGCTGCTCGGGCGGCGCCGGCTCACAGGACGAGGTGACCTGCATGGCAGGCGCCGCGACGATCAACAAATAGCTGAAGGAAGAGACCCATGCGCCGCCCCATCAGGTTGATCGCTCCCGTCGGTGCCGTCGGGACCGCGCTCGTCCTCCTCGGCGGCTGCGCCGTGCAGCCGCCGACCGGGCCGACGGTGATGGCGCTCCCGGGATCGGGCCAGAGCCTCCAATCGTTCCAGCAGAGCGACTTCGACTGCCGCAACTATGCCGGCCAGCAGACCGCCTATCAGTCACAGGGCCGGGTCGGCACCAGTCCGACCGGCACCGGCGCCGCGCTCGGCACGTTGGGCGGAGCGGCGCTCGGGGCGGCCTTCGGCGCCGTCGCCGGGAATGCCGGGGCGGGCGCGGCGATCGGTGCCGGCACGGGGCTGCTGGGGGGCGCCGCGGTCGGCAGCGGCAATGCCGCGAACAGCCAGTATTCGCTCCAGCAAATCTACAATATCGCCTACACCCAGTGCATGTACTCGCGCGGCAATTCGGTGCGCTCGCCGCCGCCGGGTTACGGGTATGGTGCCTTCCCCGCCTACGGCTACGGCTACCCGGCAGGTTTTGCCCCCTACCCCTACTATTTCGGTGCCGGCTATCCGGGTTACCCCTTCTTCGGCCCCGATTTTCTGTTTGTCGGCGGCGGCTGGGGCGGCGGCTGGGGCGGCGGCTGGCACGGCGGCGGCTGGCACGGTGGCGGCTGGCACGGCGGCGGCTGGCATGGCGGAGGGCATCACTAGGCCGGTTCAGCCGCCATTTCCTCCGCCACGCGCGCCGCCACCGCGCGCGTGACCGCGCCGCCCGCGGCGAGAGCCGCCGTGTCGAGCCGGGCCGCCGCCTCGCGCATCGCCGCCGGGGTGCGGGGCAGGCGCAAGCGCAGCCAATCCTGTAGCCCGGCCGGCAAGGTGAGCTGACGTTCCGCCAACAGGCGCCCGAGCAGCGCCGACAGCAGCGCCTCATCCACGCCCACCGCTACCGCGACCGTCGCCCGCAACCGGCTGGCGAGATCGGGCAACGCGACGGGCCAGCGCGCAGGGGCGGAGCGCGCGGCCAACAGCACCGCTCGCCTTCCTTCCGCTGCTTCATTCAGCCGGTGCAGCAGCCGCCGCTCGTCCGTCACCGCCGCGGCCTCGGCATCGTCCAGCGCAATCGGGCCCTGGTCGGGCCAGGGGCCGGGGCCGACGACGATCGCGGCACCCTCGCGCAAGGCCCACACATGCAGCAGGTGGGTCTTGCCGCAGCCGGCCTCACCCCAGAGCGCCAGCCGTCCGCTCGGCCACTCGGCACGCGCGATCCAGGCGAGCGCCTCGGCATTCGCGGGCGCCTGCAGGAACGCGGCCGCGTAGTCGGGCCGGTGCGTAAACGGTAACGGAAGCTGCGGGGTCAGGCCGGAGCCAGTGCGCGGTGCCTGAACGCCAGCCGGTCCAGGCTGATCGGACCGGCGCCCGCGAAGATCAGATAGAAGAAGATGAAGCAGAACAGGATTGCGCCCTCGCCGCCGCTGAGCAGCGGGAACGCTGATTTCGGCGCGTGCATCATGAAGTATCCGATCGCCATCTCGCCCGACATGATGAACGCCGCCGGCCGGGTTAGCAGCCCGATACAGACCAGGATACCGCCCACGAACTCGATGAAGCCCGCCGCCAGCAGCAACGGCGGCAAATGCGCGGGATAGGTGGCGACATGCGGGAATCCGAACAGTTTGGCGCTTCCGTGCTCGATGAAGCAGAGCCCGCTGACGAAGCGCAGCAGGCTCAAGGCATAGGGTCGCCAAACCCGTTCGAAATCCATCGGTTCAACCCATTATTCAGCCGGAGGATCGAGATAAAGCGGGCTGCGAAGATAGCGCCTGATCCAATAGCGGCAAAGAACCCCGATCGTCGCCGCCACCGGAACCGCCAGCATCACGCCGAGAAAGCCGAATGCGGCGCCACCGGCGAACAGCGCGAAGATCACCCACACCGCCGGCAATTCCACCCGATCGCCGAGGAAGCGCGGATAGATCACGTAGCCTTCCAGTAACTGGCCGATGATCAGCACGCAGCCGATGACGATCACCCCGCGCCAAGTGGGGAACTGCGCCATCGCCAAAGCGAGCGCGGTGACGCCGCCGGTGATCGAGCCGACATAGGGGATGAACGACAGCACGCCCGCCGCGGTGCCGACGATCAGGCCGAGATCGAGCCCCGCCACCGTCAGCCCGAAAGCGTAGTAAGCGGCGAGCAGCAGGCAGCACAGCGCCTGCCCGCGGACCCACGCCGACAAAATTCGGTCCACCTCGCGGGCCTGGGCGCGAATCGTCTCGGCATAGCGGCGCGGCAGCCAGGCGTTGACCTTGCCGGTCGCGCGCGGCCAGTCGCGGAGCAGGTAGAACGCCACCACCGGCGTCACCACCGCCAGGCTCAGCACGTTGAAGATCGCGAACCCGCCGCCGATCAGCCCGGTGACGGCCGACAGCAGAAAGGTGAGCATGGTTCCGGCCTGTCCGCTCACCAGATCGCGCAGTTTGCTGTTGACAATGTCGGTGCCGAAATTCTCCTGAAGATGCGTCACCACCAGCGCCGCTCGCGTCTGCAGCAGGTGCACGTATTGCGGAAAGCGCCCCAGGAACAGCCCGACCTGCGAGAGCAGCAGCGGATAGAGCAGCAGCGCGAACAGCAGAAACGCCGCGAGCAGCGCCGCCACCAGCAGCAGCGCCGCAACCCCGCGGGGCAGACCCAGCCGGGTGAGGCGCGTCGCCGCCGGGTCGAGCGCATAGGCGATCACGGCGGCGGCAACGAACGGCGCGAGAATGCCGCCGAACAGCTCCAACGCCAGCGCCGCGACGACGAGCAGCCCGACGCCGAGCGCGATGCGCTGACCGCGGGAGGCGTGCAGCGGTGGGGGGAAAGAGACTGCCGGCCGCTCGACGGGCGCAGCGATCGCCGGCGGCGAGAGGTCGATGACCTCCTCCTCCTCGACCGGCACCGAAGGCGTGCGCGCGATCCGGCGCATGAACATCATCGCCCTATTTTCCGTGCGCCCCGCGCCAGACATAAGCGACCCCCGAGGCGAGCGTGCTGGCGGCAACCGCCCAGTCCAGCGCCGATAACGCGGTATCGGCGGCACGCGAAGCCAGCCCGGCGCCGGCCAGGAACAATGTGAAGGCGACCAGGACGATCTGCAACACGGTGTTGACCTTGGACACGAAGAGCGGCCGGATGGCAACCGGCAGGCCGAGCAGGCCGAGAACCAGCACGCCGCCCACGATCACCAGGTCGCGGAACACCACCAGCGTCGCCAGCCAGCTCGGCAGCGCGCCCACCGCCGCCAGGGTCACATACATGGTGACGAGCAGCGCCTTATCGGCCACCGGATCGAGCATGGCGCCGAGACGGGTCCCGCCGCCCGCGCGCCGCGCCAGCCAACCGTCCACGGCATCGGAAGCGCCGGCGGCGACGAACAGGCCGAAGGCCGCCGCCATGGCGTGATCGATCACCAGCCAGAAGGCGACGGGCACCGCGCACAGCCGCGCCAGCGTGATGGCGTTGGGGAGACTGAGCAGGGCACCGCGTGCGGCGGCCGGCGCCTCCTCCGTCATCACGCTTTCCGTCGTTGCGCCCCGGCGGGGCGTATGGTTGTGTCCGCCAAACCTCACCCGCCTTGCACGCCCCGTCCGGCCGTTGCCTTGGCAGACAAGGCCTAGCGTATCGGAGGCCAGGATGACCAATGGCGATCGCGCGAACGGGGGGCATTACCGCGGCGCCGGGGTGGATATCGAAGCCGGGGAGGCATTGGTCGAGGCGATCAAGCCGCTCGCCCGGGCGACCCTGCGGGCCGGCGCCTTGGGCGGGCTCGGCGGCTTTGGCGCGCTGTTCGATCCCCGCGCGGCCGGTTTCCATGATCCCGTCCTGGTCGCCACCACCGACGGGGTGGGCACCAAGCTGAAACTCGCGATCGAGACCGGGCGACACGAAACGATCGGCATCGATCTGGTGGCGATGTGCGTCAACGATCTGATCGTGCAGGGCGCCGAGCCGCTGTTTTTCCTGGATTATTTCGCCACTGCTCGACTTGACCCGAACGCCGCGCGGGTGGTGATCGCGGGCATCGCCGAGGGCTGTCGGCAAGCCGGCTGCGCGCTGGTGGGCGGCGAGACCGCCGAGATGCCGGGCCTCTATGGCGCCGGCGACTACGATCTGGCGGGCTTCGCCGTTGGCGCCGCCGAGCGCGGCAGCCTGTTGCCGCGCGACGTCGGGCCGGGGGATGTGGCGCTCGGGCTGGCCAGCGCCGGGCTGCATGCCAACGGCTTCTCGCTGGTGCGGCGAATTCTGGCCGATGCCGGAGCAGCCCTGGAATCGCCGGCTCCGTTCGCCCCCGACGCGCCGCTGGGGGCAGCGTTGCTCGCGCCGACGCGCATCTATGTCCGCCCGCTCCTCGCCCTGCATCGCGCCGGGCTGCTGAAGGCGGCCGCGCACATCACCGGCGGCGGACTGCCGGGGAATTTGCCCCGCGTGCTGCCGGACGGCATGGCGGCGGTGCTCGACACGCCGTGGCCGGTGCCGCCGGTGTTTCCATGGCTGGCCCGGGCCGGCGGCGTCGCGGTGGCGGAGATGCTGCGGGTATTCAACTGCGGCGTCGGTATGGCGCTGGTGGTGGCCGATGCCGAAGCTGAAGCGGCGGCGGGGCTGCTGGCGGCGGAAGGTGAGACGGTGTTCCCTCTCGGACGCATCGTCGCCACGCCCGGCGCCGCCTCGGTGCGCCTCGATCTGCCGCCCGATTGGCTGTCGTGAGGGTCGCCGTCCTCATCAGCGGACGCGGCTCCAATCTCGGCGCATTGATCGACGCCGCCCGGGTCCCCGAATACCCGGCCGAGATCGTGCTGGTGCTATCCAATCGCGCCGATGCGGCGGGGCTGGACCACGCCGCACGGGCCGGCATTCCGGCCGAGGTCATCGCGCATCGCGATTTCTCTGATCGAGCGGCGCACGAGACGGCGCTGGATGTGCGGCTGCGCGCCGCCGGCATCGATATCGTGTGCCTGGCCGGCTACATGCGCCTGCTCACGCCGCTGCTGGTCGAACGATGGGCGGGACGAATGCTCAATATTCATCCCAGTTTGTTGCCGGCTTTTCCCGGGCTGGATACGCACGCACGCGCGCTGGCGGCGGGCGTGAAGCTGCATGGTTGCACGGTGCATCTGGTCACGCCGGCGGCCGACGCCGGACCGATTCTGGCACAAGCGGCGATTCCGGTGCTGCCCGGGGACGACGAAACCCGTCTCGCGGCGCGGGTTCTGGCCGAGGAGCATCGGCTTTATCCGCTGGCGCTGGCGTTGTTCGCGACCGGTGCGCCGGGCCTTGCACCGCCGGCCGAGGCGGCGCTGCGCAACCCCTTGCCGCCCCGCACGCTTCGTGAATAGAAGGTTAACATCCCGACCTCCCCGGAGCCTGAGAAGCCCATGGCGCAACGCCCGACCCTGTTTCGCGGCCCCGAGACGGAAGACGAGTTCCTTGCCGACCGTCAGCGCTTCTGGCTCGCGTTCACCCGGTTCACCGTCTGGATCGTGGGCGCCATCGTGTTGGCGCTGATCCTGATGACGGTATTTCTGGTGTAACGACGGTGGACGTCGCTATCCCTTGCGCGACGGCGAACGGATACTGGCCAACAGCGCCGGAATGAACAGGAGGCTCGACAGCAGCGTGCAACCGAGGCTGATGAGCAGCAGCCGGCCCATGCTCGAGGTGCCGGGATGATGCGACAACGCCAGTGAGCCGAACGCGGTCGCGGTGGTGAGCGCCGAGAACAGGATGGCGCGTGCGGTCGGCGAAGCGAGAATGGCACGGCGTCCGTCGCGCCAGTTCATGACGAAATAGATGTTGAACGACACGCCGACACCGAGCAGCAGCGGCAGGGCGATGATGTTGGCGTAGTTGAGCGGCAGCGGCAGCAGCACGATCACCAGCAACGTGAGCAGTCCCGACATCAGCAGCGGCGCCATCACCAGCGCGGCGTCGCGGAGAGTACGCAGCGCCAGCAGCAGGATCACCGCGATCGCGCCCAGCGCGTACGCGGCGGCGTCGCGGAAGGCGGCCATGATGGTGCGGCTGGTTTCCTGGATCGTCACCGCCGGGCCGCCGGCACCGGGGGCGACGGCGCGGACCTGATCGACGAAGGCATTCAGCTGGTCGCCGTTCTTGTCGGAGATCAGCTTCGGCACGACCTGGATGCGCGCCCGCCCGTCGGGCAACAGCCAGTCCCGCCGCACGCTCATCGGAATAGTCGCCAGAGTGACGGGCTCGGCGCTCAGCGACAGGCGAAGCTGCGCCAATTCATTTGGCAAGAAGCGGGTCAGAGCCTCGTTTACCGCCATCACCACCGCATCGGGTGCGCCGACCAATTCGCGCATGGCGCGGGCGAGCGGCACCAGCGGCGAGTCGGTCGGCAGACGACTTAGCGCCGGCTCGATCTGCGCGAGCGCGGCCTTTGCGGCCATGCGGATATCCCCCGGTGTTGGCGGCGCGCCGGCTGGGGGCGCGCTCAACGTCGGCTCCAGAATTTGGCTCGCATCGGCTAAAATGGCGAGTTTTTTGGTCTGATCCTCGGGCACGAAGCTGTTGATGGAGCGCACGCTGCGCACGCTCGGCAGCCCGCGCAGCTTCTCGGCCAACGGCTTGGCCGATGCCGCCGAGGGCACCATGACGTCGATCGTGTACGGGTTCGTCACCGGCGAGGCGATCAGATCCTGCAAGGTGCGAAACGCCTCCGTGTTCGGGTCCTTGGTGTGCAGCGGGTTGGAATCGAAAGCGAGCCACGGTGCCAGCACCATGGCGGCGATCCCGGCGGCGCCGAAGGCGGCAAGGATCGGGATGCGTCGCGCCACGACCACCGCATCGAGGCCGGCGGCAAAGCGAAAGCCGACCTCGTTCGCCTCGCCGGGCGGGCGAAACAGTGTGATCGCCGCTGGAAGGAAGGTCATGGTGCAAACGAAGGCGATCAGCATTCCCACGCCGGCGATCAGGCCCAGTTCGGCGACGCCCACGAAGGCGGTCGGCACGAAGGCCAGGAACCCGGCCGCGGTGGCGAAGGAGGCGATGAGGATTTGAACCCCGGTCCGCGCCGCCGTGCGGCGCAGCGCCTCGGGCAAATCGTCGATCTCATAGCGGCGCTCGCGGTAGCGGACCGAGAACTGAATTGCGAAATCGACCGCGATGCCGACGAACAGCACACCGAAGCCCACCGACACCAGGTTCAGCGTGCCGACCGCTGCCGCCGCGAACAGCAGCGTGAGCGAAAGGCCGAGCGCCAGCGTCATCAAAATGGGGACGATCAGCCGCCAGGTGGCGACGGCGAGGAACAGCCACAGCGTGATCAGGATGATGCTGCCGGCCAGTCCCCAGACGGCGCCCTCGGCGACCGAGGCGAACTCCTCGTCGGCCAGCGCGACCGAGCCGGTCACGCGCACGCGCGCCGCGCCGGATTGAACGAACGGCAGTGCGGAGGCGGCGCGCTCGATCGCCGCCACCGCGGCGCCGCCCGGTTCGAGCGCGCCGAAATCGAGCTTCGGCTGCGCCAGTACGAACACGTATTTGCCGCCGAGGTCGGCGATGCCGCCCGCCAACAAAGTTTGCCACGAGAGCGGTGCCGGATGGCCTTGCAGCGCGCCGTCGATGGTGTGCGCGAACCCACGCAGCACGGGCGCGTAGGGCGTGAGGTCGGCTTGCCCCTGCGCCGCCCCCATGCCGAGCAACGCCAACGCCGAGAAGAGGCCGCGCGCGCTCGGATCGGCAACCAGCTGACCCAGAAAGGGTTGCGCCGTGATCAGGTGGTTCGTGAGGTCGGTGAGTTGCGCCGGGTCGAGATAGAGCAGCCCTTCCCTGGCGAAGAACGGCGACGAATCCGGCCTGGAGACGGTGCGGAAATTCGCCCTATCCTTGGCCAGTGCGGTTTCGAGCGCAGCGGCGGTGGCCTGCGCCTCCTCGGGCTCGGCGGCATCGATCACCGCCACCAGAAGATCGCTGAATTGCGGGAAGTCATGCGATAACCGGGCCTCCGCCTGCCGCCAGGCGAGCCGGTTGGAAAACATCTTGTCGGTGTTCGGTGCTGACACCGAGATGCCCGGCAGCGTACAGGCATGACATGAGAGCCGCGAACACCCCGAAGGCAACGACCAGCAGGGCGTGGCGACGGCATAGATCGGCCACGCGCACGAGCGGATGACGATGTGACATGCGGGGCGCGTTCTAGGGCCTTGCGCGCCGCCGGTCCACCGCGCCGGGACGCACGAACCCGCGCTTCTTGTCTTCGGCGATTTGCCGGTGAGAATGCGTCCGCCCCCGGGGCAAGGAGCCGATTATGTTCGCATCACGCAATCGCCCGCCGTTCCGCGCCGATCATGTGGGCAGCCTGCTGCGTCCGCGCGAGCTGGCGGAGGCGCGCACAGCCCGGAAAAACGGTCGGCTGACCGACGAGGCTTTGCGCGAGGTGGAGAATCGCTGCATCGATCGCGCGGTCGCCCGTCAGGAGGAGCTGGGCCTGCGTGCCGCCACCGATGGCGAATACCGGCGAGCTTATTGGCACTATGACTTCGCTTCCGGCCTCGATGGGGTCGAGATTTACGAACCCGAGCAGAAGATCGCCTTCAAGGGCGCCCTGCTGGCGCAGGCGCTGCGGGTGACGGGCAAGATCGCCTATCGCCGACCGGTCATGATCGATGATTTCCGCTATCTCGCCGGGCGCGTGCGCACGGCGTTGCCGAAGCAGACCATCCCCTCGCCGTCGGTGGTGCATTTCCGTGGCGGCCGCGGCGCCATCGACCGCGCCGCCTATCCTGAGCTGGCGCCGTTCTTCGCCGATCTGGGTGCGGCCTACCGCAGCGCGATCGCCGGCTTCGCCGAGGCCGGCTGCCGCTATTTGCAGCTCGACGAGGTGTACATCGCCTATCTGTGCGACCCGGAACAGATCGAGGGATTGAAGGCGCGCGGCGAGCATGTGGAGGGGCTGCTCGGCATCTATGCCGACCTCATCAATCATGCGATCGCGGGCCGGCCCGCCGACATGGTGGTGTCGATGCATCTCTGCCGGGGCAATTTCCGCTCCACCTGGGTTGCTTCGGGCGGCTACGAGCCGGTCGCCGAGGTGCTGTTCAATCGCATCAATGCGGACGCCTATTTCATGGAATACGACACCGACCGTGCCGGCGGCTTCGAGCCGCTGCGCTTCGTGCCGCGCGGCGAGAAGATGGTGGTGCTGGGGCTGGTCACGAGCAAGACCGGGGCGCTGGAAAGCAAGGACGAGCTGAAGCGCCGCATCGATGCCGCCGCCAAGTTCCTGCCGCTGGAACAACTGGCGCTGAGCCCGCAATGCGGTTTCGCTAGCACCGAGGAGGGAAACCTGCTCACCGAGGAGGAGCAGTGGGCCAAGCTCAGGCTATGTGTGGAGGTGGCGCGGGAGGTTTGGGGGGAGGTTTAGCCTCGGCGCTCCTATCTCGCGCTTGATCGGGTCGCGAACCCTGAAGCCTCCGCTTCCGCCCGTGTCGGATACCAAACTTTCGCAGGTGGAACGGCGAAGATATGTTCCACGAATTCGGGTGCGACGCCACCCGTGAGATACGCCTTCCTTTCCTGCTCCTCTTGCCGAAGAATTGCCTGCGGCGTCTCAGCCAAAGAGTTATAGCTGTGGAAGCCGAGCAGCCCCGCGCCCGGCAGCGATCGGTGGCGTCCGGCGAAGAACATGATCGTGCAGGCCGAAACGCAGCGCCCGCTAACCTCGGTGTCCAACCCGCGGGCCCGGATCATGGCACCGATGGCCCTTGCTTGCGCAATCAGGCCGCCATTGCTTTCCAGTCGCACCAGCGAGGGCCGGGTCGTGTCGAGGATTTGACGGAACTCGTCGGCAGAGTTCTTTCCCACCGGACCGTAGAAGTCGATGACGCGGCCGCCTTCTCGTGCAACCGTTCCGGCGATCGGGACTGGACGTCCGGTCGCCACTGCCCGAGCCATCGGCAGCAGGTCGCCGATGAGCAATAGAACAGTCGCCAAGACGCTGAAGCAAAGCAGGAATTGGACGATCGTGGCGCGCGCCGTACGGCCGGCGCCTCTCGCCTGCGCGGCGGATCGCCAGGGTGCCGCCAATTTGCCACATTTGCAAACCGATCCACAGGACCAGAATGGCGCCTGCGAAAGAGAGACAGGTGACCGGCTCTTCGCCAGTGCCGCGGGTCACGGCCGACACGCCAAGGCTGGCGAGCTTGATGCCGCAACCTCCGAGCAGCACATGGTTCAGCCAGTAGCTGTTGCCGAGCGATAACTCGCCGCGCCAATGTCTCTCAAAATACGAATTGCCGTACATCGGCTCGGAAGATTGAAGCGGTGGTGTTGCGATATCGTTAATGCTCCGGCGGCTTATAATCAGATCTGAGCGGGTAATCAGCCCGAGCGGGCGCGCGCGGCGATGCGCACCTTCCGCCCGCCGCGGTGGCCGGCGCCGGACCAGAGATGCACCCAACCAATGCCCGCAGGGAGATAGACCTCCCACTGGTCCGCCCCGGCCCGGTGTACGGGGGCGACGAGCAGGTCGGGGCCGTAGAGATTAGGAATCCTGGATGTCGTGGGTGTGCGGGTCGTGGCCGTTGCGCCGGCAATCCGGTGGCGCGCGCCTCCGCTACCAGCGTCTTCAGATAGGGCGCCAGATGGACGTAAACGCGCGTCATGCGGGCGAAATGGGCGAGCACGTCGGCGTCTTCGTCAATCTGCAGATTCTCGCGCGGGCGGTTGCCTTCGTGCGTGCGCATCACCGGCGTGAAGGCCGCCATTTCCGACCAGCGCATGAGCAGCTCCGGCGTGCGGACATTGCCGAACAGGCTGGTGTATCCGCCGATATCGGAGTGATGATAGGCATTGCCCAGCAGCCCGGCGGAGAGGGCGGCGGGGATGACGCTCACGAGCCCGTCGTGGCGGCTGAAATCGACGCATTGATCGCCGGCCCAGAGAAGCGGGCAATGGCGCTGCACCCCGGTGAAGCCGGCGCGCATGAAGAACAGCGCATCGCCGGTCTTGCCGCGGCTTGCGATCGCGCGGGCATTCACCTCGGCCCATAGCACCGGCCACGCATTGTGCAGCAGCCGCGCATCTTCCCCGCTCGCCAGCCGCACGTCGATCGGCAGGTATTCACCGAAATCGGTTATCCAGTCGGACAGCCCGGCGTCCAGCATCTCGCGGCCGATCACCCGTTCGGCGAACCAGGCGGCGGCCGCCGGATTGGTGAAGTCCACCACGCCGCACGCGAACTCGCCGAAATCGACGCGCGCGGTCGCGCCCGCGGCATCGGTAGCGAAGTAGCCGGCGGCCAGCGCCTCGGCAAACAGCGCACCGTCCACGCAGAGATAGGGGTTCACGTAGCCCAAAAAGCGGATTCCACGCGCCCGCAACGCGGCGAGCCGGGCGGCGAAATCGGGCTAGCGGCGTCGGTCGAGCCGCCAATCCCGGAATAGCCGCGTCCCGAAGCCGGTCTGGCGAATCCCGGCCCAATCCTCGCACCGCACGGCGCTGACCCGGGCATCCGCCGCCTCGATGCGCGCCAGCCGTTCGAAGGAGCGTTCGCCGTCCTTCATCCCGATGAGGGCGCCCCGGTAGATCCAATCGGGCAGCGGCGGCTAACGACCGAAGCGGTCGGACAATGCGCTCACCAGGCCGGTGAAACTCGGGCGCCCACAGTTCCACGCGCTCCGGCACCGTCCACGTCTCGATCTCATGCCAGCCCGAGGCGCGAAAATCGAAGGCCGAATACGCGCGTTTCGATGTGCAGCGCGTATTTGCGCGACGAGAGAAAGGTCGGGTGCGGATAGCTGGTGGTCCAGAAATCGCCGCCCGCGTTGCCCTCGCGATCCGCCCGGAGGGTAATCTCGCTGCTCTTGTCCCGCCGGACGCCCGGCTCCGCCGTCCACAGCGGAAACCGCCGGCCGCGCAGGTCGAAATACGACCTCTGCTCGCCGCCGCCCCAAACATGCTCGCCGGCCTCGGCGACGACGCGCAGCGAGAACCGGTTCGGCGCCGGGTCGATCGCGAGAAGATCAATGGTTGCGTCCGCCTCCGTCACCCGCAGCTGCGCCACGATGCACGCCGGCCGTCCGCGGTCGGGCGCGAAGGCGACGCGGTAGGTCCCGGACTGCTCGCTGATTTCGCCGTGCCGCAGCGGGATGCGCTCGGCCAGCCACGGCAGGCATCGTGGATATACCGGACGGCGGCCGTTGCTGATAATCGGTTCGACGGTGATGGCGGCGGCGCTTATCGCCATCGGCGCCATCATGTCGACGCCACTGTCGGAGACGACGGGCGGACACGTCATCGCCGTGGTCAGCCCGGGCGTTTACCAGATGGTGTTCTCGTTCAGCTGGGGGCCGCTGGTGTGGGTCATCATGCCGGAGATCCTGCCGCATCGCGCGCGTGGTCCCGGCATGGGCTTCGCGACGCTGACCAATTGGGCGAGCAATTTCGTCGTTTTCCTGCTGTTCCCCATCCTGCTCGGGATCGGCGCGCTGACCGTGTTCGGGGTCTTTGTGGGGTTTTGCTTCGTCGCCTTCTTTTTCACGGCTCTGGTATTGCGGGAGACGGCGCGGGTCAGTCTGGAGATGATCGAGCAGGAACCGGTGGCGAATATCGGGGTGGTGGCGCATTGAGTTGCGCGAACAGGGTGGCCGCCTCTCACTCCGATATCAGCTCGATCGCGTCGCCCACCGCGAACCGGCCGCCCTCGATGACCTCGGCATAGACGCCGAGATCGCTGTGGCCGTACAGGGCGCGCAGCTCCGCCACCGGGTCGGCGTCGCGCTCGGCGGTGAGCGGGTTCACCTCGGTCGCCGCGCAGCGCGGGATGCGCTTCAGCACCCGCAAGGTAGCGCCGCCGAGCCGGATTTGTCGTCCCGGCCAGGAAAGCTCCGCCCAGGGCGGGGCGCCGGTAAACCACACATTGGCGCGGAACCGCCGCCGATGGCGCTTGGCCCCGAGCCGCGCTTCGAAGTCGCGCAGGCTCGCGAGCCCGATCAGGCTCACCACGGGGATGCGGGAATCGCCGAAGACGTGGCCCGGGACATGATGGAAAGCGGGAACGCCGCGTGCCTCCTCGCCCAGAAAGCGGGAGAGAAAGGCGCCGAGCCGCTCGCGCCCGGCGGCGCTGGTGGCATCCTCGGTGATCTCCGCGCCGTCCGGCGCGCCGAGCGTCAGCCGCTTGCTGCGCGGATCGAAGAAGGCGCGCAGCCCGGCGATCCTCGCGTTCTTGGCCCCGCACATGAAATTCTGCTTCGGCCGCCACTCCGGGCGCTCGGGATCGAAGCCGCCGTCGCCCTGCGCCAGGCGAAGGCGCGGTCCCATGGGATGGCGCCGCCCGCCTACTAGCTCGGCCGTTTCCAGAGCCTCGGCCGATAGACCCTTGACGGGATAGCGGTACAGATACTCGACGCGCATCCCCAACTCCCTCTTGCGGCGCGGCCGGCAATTTCCCAATTCGAAGCGCAAAGGTCCATCCGTCGCCTGCTGAGGGGCGGGGGATCCGTCGCCTTCTCCAGAGGGACACATGGAAATCGAGAAATTCACCGAACGCAGCCGCGGTTTCCTGCAAGCCGCATCGACGATCGCGATCCGCGAATACCATCAGCGGATTACCCCCGAACACCTGCTCAAGGCGCTGCTGGATGACGAGGAGGGCGCGGCGGCGGGGCTGATCCGCGCCGCCGGCGGCGACCCCCGTTCGGCCCTGGCCGCGACCGAGGCGGCGCTCGCCAAACTTCCCAAGGTGCAGGGGGCCGGTGCCGGACAGCCGCAGCTCACGCCCGAGCTGGTGCGCGTACTCGACGCCGCGCAGCAGATGGCGACCAAGGCCGGCGACGAGTTCGTGGCGCAAGACCGGCTGCTGGTCGCGCTCGCCGCCTCCGATACCCCGGCCGGCCGGGCGCTCGCCGCCGCCGGCGCGCCGGCACAGGCGCTGGAAAAGGCGGTCAGCGATATCCGCAAGGGCAGGCGCGTCACCAGCGAGAACGCCGAGGCGAGCTTCGACGCGCTGAAGAAATATGCTCGCGACATCACCGCGCTGGCCCGCGAGGGCAAGCTCGACCCGGTGATCGGCCGCGACGAGGAGATCCGTCGCACCATTCAGGTGCTGGCGCGGCGCACCAAGAACAATCCCGTGCTGATCGGCGAGCCCGGCGTCGGCAAGACCGCGATCGTCGAAGGACTGGCCGCGCGCATCGTCAACGGCGACGTGCCGGAGGCGCTCAAGGGCAAGCGGCTGCTGGCGCTCGATCTGGGAGCGCTGGTGGCCGGCGCCAAATACCGCGGCGAGTTCGAGGAGCGGCTGAAGGCGGTGCTGAAGGAGATCGAATCGGCGCAGGGCGAGATCGTGCTGTTCATCGACGAGATGCACACGCTGATCGGCGCCGGACGCGCCGACGGCGCCATGGACGCCTCGAACCTGCTGAAGCCGGAGCTGGCCCGCGGCACGCTGCATTGCGTCGGCGCCACCACGCTCGACGAGTACCGCAAGCATGTGGAAAAGGATGCCGCCCTGGCGCGGCGCTTCCAGCCGGTGTTCGTGGGCGAACCGTCGGTGCAGGACACGGTCAGCATCCTGCGGGGCTTGAAAGAAAAATACGAGACCCATCACGGCGTGCGCATTACCGACGGCGCGTTGGTGGCGGCGGCGACGCTTTCCAACCGCTACATCACCGACCGCTTCCTGCCCGACAAGGCGATCGACCTCATGGACGAGGCC
>CAVXKT010000002.1:0-10000 GCA_963762525.1 uncultured Pseudomonadota bacterium | reverse complement strand
ACCAAACCTAACCGAACTCCGAATACCGGCAAGTCCGAGCGCGGCAGCCAGACGGCGGGTGCTAAGGTCCGTCGTCGAGAGGGAAACAGCCCAGACCACCAGCTAAGGTCCCGAAATCGCGGCTAAGTGGGAAAGGATGTGGGAATTCCAAAACAACCAGGAGGTTGGCTTAGAAGCAGCCATCCTTTAAAGAAAGCGTAATAGCTCACTGGTCTAATCAAGAAATCCCGCGCCGAAAATGTAACGGGGCTCAAGCCGCGTACCGAAGCTGTGGAATCAGTGGTCAGTGGTCAGTTTTCAGTTGGTCAGAGGGAAGTGGACGTGATGGCCGGCGATGTATGGGCGTTGAAGGTGTTTCAGCGCGCCTATCGGCTGTCGCTCGAGGTGCATCGGGTCGAGCCTGGCCTGGCCGAAAATCGAGCAGTACGGCGGGATCGCCGATCAGCTACGGCGGTCATCGACGATCGGTCTGCGCGCTCCTGGCGGATGGCGCGGAGAAGTCAGTGGAGATCTGCTGGCGCGATGCTGCAAGGTCTGCGCAGCCACTTGCTCCTGGACACTGATCACTGACCACTGACCACTGATTGGTAGCGGAGCGTTGCCTAGGCCGGTGAAGCCGTGCGCGCGAGCGGCGGTGGAGGTATGGCAAGTGCGCATGCTGACATGAGTAGCGACAAACGGAGTGCGAAACTCCGTCGCCGAAAGTCCAAGGGTTCCTGCGCAAGGTTAATCCGCGCAGGGTGAGCCGGCCCCTAAGGCGAGGGCGAGAGCCGTAGTCGATGGGAACCAGGTCAACATTCCTGGGCCTGCTGGAAGTGACGCCCGCCGATCTCGTGTTCCGGCTTAACGGATTGCCGGGGCTGGGAGGGCGGTCCGGGAAACAGCTCCGGCATAGAGACCGTACCCGAAACCGACACAGGTGGACTGGTAGAGCATACCCAGGCGCTTGAGAGAACGATGCCGAAGGAACTAGGCAAATTGCTCGCGTAACTTCGGGATAAGCGAGACCCGCCGGCGGGCAACCGGGGGCGGGTGGCACAGAAGAGGGGGTAGCGACTGTTTAGTAAAAACACAGGGCTCTGCGAAGTCGCGAGACGACGTATAGGGTCTGACGCCTGCCCGGTGCCGGAAGGTTAAGGGGAGGGGTGCAAGCTCCGAACCGAAGCCCCGGTAAACGGCGGCCGTAACTATAACGGTCCTAAGGTAGCGAAATTCCTTGTCGGGTAAGTTCCGACCTGCACGAATGGCGTAACGACTTCCCCGCTGTCTCCGGCATCGGCTCAGCGAAATTGAATTCCCCGTGAAGATGCGGGGTTCCCGCGGTCAGACGGAAAGACCCTATGAACCTTTACTGCAGCTTTGCAGTGGCATCAGAAGGGCTCTGTGTAGGATAGGTGGGAGGCATCGAAGCCGGGGCGCCAGCCTTGGTGGAGCCGACCTTGAAATACCACCCTGAGCCCTTTTGCTGTCTCACCGCGACCGGTCAGCCCGGTCCGGGACCCTGCATGGCGGGCAGTTTGACTGGGGCGGTCGCCTCCCAAAAGGTAACGGAGGCGCGCGATGGTGGGCTCAGGCCGGTCGGACATCGGTCGCTGAGTGCAATGGCATAAGCCCGCCTGACTGCGAGAGCGACGGCTCGAGCAGAGACGAAAGTCGGCCATAGTGATCCGGTGGTCCCGCGTGGAAGGGCCATCGCTCAACGGATAAAAGGTACTCTAGGGATAACAGGCTGATCTCCCCCAAGAGTCCACATCGACGGGGAGGTTTGGCACCTCGATGTCGGCTCATCACATCCCGGGGCTGGAGCAGGTCCCAAGGGTTCGGCTGTTCGCCGATTAAAGTGGTACGTGAGCTGGGTTTAGAACGTCGTGAGACAGTTCGGTCCCTATCTGCCGCGGGTGCAGGAGACTTGCGAGGCGCCGTCCCCAGTACCGAGAGGACCGGGACGGACGCACCTCTGGTGCACCGGTTGTCGCGCCAGCGGCACCGCCGGGTAGCTATGTGCGGACGGGATAACCGCTGAAAGCATCTAAGCGGGAAACCCTCCTCAAAACCAGGTCTCCACGGGGGCCACCCCAGAGGGCCGTGACAGACCATCACGTCGATAGGCCGGAGGTGCAGGCGCGGTAACGCGCACAGCCGACCGGTCCTAATCGCCCGAAAGGCCCAACCACAACGCCCGCCCATGCACGGCAATCATCCCCCGGATCAAGTCCGGGGGCAGGCTCCCGGTCAGTTGTCAGTGACCAGGATCAGTGGCCAGGAATCAGTGACCCCGACCTCTCCCCACACCGACGCACCATAACCTGCCGTCCGGCCCCCGATCACTGGTCACCGACCACTGATCCCCGGCCCGGGCCGGACGACCTGGTGGCCACGGCGGGGAGCCCGCACCCGATCCCATCCCGAACTCGGCCGTGAAAACCCCCAGCGCCCATGGTACTGCGGCTCAAGCCGCGGGAGAGTAGGTCGCCGCCAGGTCCTCCCGCCCGTCCACCCCCGGATCAAGTTCGGGGGCAGGCCACATCACCCGCGCGGGGTGGAGCAGCCCGGTAGCTCGTCAGGCTCATAACCGTCGAGAGACCCGGCGAGCGGCGCGAGCGATGGTCGAACAACGCCCCCGGACTTGATCCGGGGACCCACCAACATCACCCACGCGGGGTGGAGCAGCCCGGTAGCTCGTCAGGCTCATAACCTGAAGGCCACAGGTTCAAATCCTGCCCCCGCAACCACTTTGACTCGAACGAACGAACAAATCGCGACCAGCCGCATCCACCGGCGGCGGACCATTGCGCTTTTCCGACATGCCGAGCGCGATCATCGAAGCGATCTCGCCGATCAACTCGACCTCAAAGCCGCGCTCCTCGATCAGCGGGGTGAGCACCACTCGCTCGATCAGGCTGCGCATCGCGTCGAGCGCCTCCCGTGCGTCCGGCCTCGCCCTCAATCGCCTCGTGCAGGCGCGTGACCTTCTGTCGGTAGAGTTCGGCAAGATTCGGGATGCAGACGAGGCGGCGCGGCGGCCGCAGCGCTGAGCCTTGCGTTCAAGCTGACGGCGCTGTCCTCCAGAGTCGTCGATCCGCTCTTGACCGCTCTGGCGCGGCACCCGTCTGCGACCGCGTCGATCAGCCCGCTCGTCTGCGCTCTACAACAGCGAGTTCGGCTCGCGGTTGATCATGCCCGGCCGATGTTCGCCTGGCCGCCCGGTTCCATTCCTTCGTAAATGCCTCGACGAATTCTGAGACCAAATCCGGGCCATCAGCCGATCGGAGGCGTAAGGACCAATCGTTCCAGCTCCCGGCGGCGGATGCTGAGCTTGTTGTGCAGGCGCCTTTTTTGCGGGCAGACGAGCAGCGCAATGTAGTCGCTGCGCCGATCTTCGAAATCCTGCCGCCGCAGACGCCGCAAACCACATGAGCCGGTGAGCATGCGATGCGCGTCGCCCGTTCTTCACCAGAACGCGGCCGCTCCGGCAGATTCTGGCTCCGCTGCATGCTCGCCGAACATCACGAAGGCGCGCCTGCACCGCGTTCCCAAGTCCTGCTCGACGATGCGCAGGTCGGGAACTCTCGATTATCCATTGCTCGCGCGAGTTCGTCCGTGACACGCCGCCGTCCGGTCTCAGGGTCCTTGATATAGGCATGCGGTTCCACACCAGCCGGCCGATATAGAGTTCGTTGTTCAGGATGCCGGTTCCGCGCGCCCGATTGCCGCTGATCGTGCTGCCGCTCCAGGCGCACGCCGCGCGGACCGGCACGCGCTCCGCATTCAGCGCCAACGCAATGCCGCTTGGGGATTTCCCGGCCGCGTACCGGGAGAAGATCCGCCGCACGACGGCGGCCTCGGAGATCGATTGCGCGTTCGCCGCGAACTCGGCTCGCCGCTCGCATCCAGGTGGCGCACAACCCCATAACCATACGCATTTCCGCCGCCGACTGGCCCGGCCTCGACCCGCCCGCGCAGCCCGCGGTGCGTCTTGGCCGCGAGATCGCGCAGAAAAAGCGCGTTCATCGTGCCCTTGAGGCCTACATGCAGCTCGCTGACCTCACCCTCGGCCAGGGTGAGGATGCGAATCCCGGCGAAGCGCAGCCGCTTGAATAACGCAGCGACGTCCTCCTGGTCGCGAGACAGCCGGTCGAGCGCCTCGGCGAACACGATCTCGAAGCCGCGTTTCGCGGGCAGCAGCAAGCAGCGCCTGATAACCGGGGCGCAAAGCTGTCGCGCCGCTGAGCGCGGCGATCCCGGAAGACCTGCACCAACTCCCAGCCTTCGCTAGCTGCCCGCTGCTTGCAGAGGCGAATCTGATCCTCGAGCGACGCTTCGCGCTGGTTCTCCGAGCTATACCGGGCGTAAATCACCGCACGCATCATCGCCCTCCTGATTCGCTGCCTGCCGTCTTGAGAGCGGCGCGTACGGCGGCAAGCACGGCCTGATGGCGGCGCGAGGCCTGGATGCTGCACGCCTGGTTATAGTGCTTCTCGGTGGTGGCAAGGCCGGCATGGCCCAGCACCAGATGGGCGTCGCGGACATGCGCGGGATTGTCGAGGGCGATGGTGGTGGCGGCGGCGTCGCGGAACCAGTGGGCGGTATACTCTCGCCAAAGGCGGACCGGGTCTGCCGCCGGATGCGGGCGGCGAGCGCGCCGGTCTCGAGCCGGGTGCCGACCTCGGATACCCAGACGGCGTCGGTGCTGGCGAGGCGATCACCGCTCTCGCCACGAAGGAGCACCGGCCGGAGTACGGTCAGGTAGCGCGCCAGCGGGGTCTCCAGAGCCTTCGGGACCACCGCCTTGTAGGGCACATGGCTCTTGGTCTCGGCGGCAGCAAACAGGATCCAGTGGCGCCCACGCTGCTCCACGAGATGCTGCCCCAGGCGCATGGCGGCGAAGTTCTTGATGCGCACCGGCCGATAGGCGGCAAGGCGATCATCAGCCCGTCCCGGTACAGCACGGCACGGCGGCGGGGGGACCACCCTGGCGTCAGCTCCGCCTCTTTCATCAAGCGAAAGCCAAGGTCGGCGAGCGTGTCTGCGGGCTTGAGCCGATGGCGCTTCTCGCGGGCGGGCTTCGCCCGCGCACGCAACGTCCGGCAGATGCGGGCGAGCCAGGCCCGGTCCTGATCGGGGGCGAGGACGCGCAGCGCGTCATACAGCTCCTGCGCCCGGCAGAGCCGGGAATAGGGCGCAACCGTCTGTTCCAGGTGATCGAGGAAGGCCTTCACCCGCTCGGGCGTCACCCGCAGCCCGGGGGGCGCAGTGGGATCCAGCTCGTCGAGCCTCATCAGCCATGCCAGCCAGCGCCCGTAGCCGCTCGCTGCCTTACGACGCGACTGCGGCGACCATGCGGAGCCGGCACCGGGCGCGTCGAACAAGCTGCCCGCTTGGGTGCCGTCAATCCACAGCATGCGATCGCGCGCAGGCCACTGCGCCAAGGGCAGGCATATCCGTTCAGGCCGCACGACCGCCTCGCTCGTTCCGGCGGTACTGGTCAATCAGGTCGTCATACCGGCGCAGGGCGTCAGCCTGCTCGATGCCGCAATAGGCATTGACGGTGGTGGTCAGGCTCCTGTGGCCAAGCAGGAGCCGCACGGTCTCATACTCGCCCGGGAAAGCGCGCACGAACAGCATCGCCGAGAGGTGGCGGAACAGGTGGACGTTGATCTCCAGTCCGGTCTGCCGCGCGATTGCCCGCGTGACCTGTGCGGCCAGCTGCGCCGGCGACTTTGCCGCTCCCGAGTGGGACGGGAACAGAAACGGCGAGGGTGCGCGCATCAAAAGCGGCCGGCAGCGCCGCAGATACACATCGATGATGGTGCAGACATGCGCTGGCATAGAGAACTCGAGTGGCACGTCGTTCTTGACCTCGTGCGCCGGGATCACGAGGTGGCGGGTGCTGCCCGGGCGGGTCTGCACCAGATGCCGATCCAGGCGAAGCCCCGCGAGGTTTTCGACCCGCATCGGCGCCACCAGAAGGATGGCCACCGCGAGCGCCGACTGCACGCGAACAGCTTGCTCGTAACGCGGCACTGCATCCCGCGGCAGCTCGCGCAGAATGGCGGCCGGCATGTCGATCAGCCGGGCGAGGTTCTCACGCTCATCAAACTGGCGCAGACGGGCGCGGTTTCGCATCGTCATGCCGGTCCGGCCTGGATCGACCTGTTTGCGCATGGCACGCAGCCTCGCCAGCTGCGCATCCGGCACACGAACCCAGTGTTTGGCAATGTTGACGAGCAGGGAGGCGAGCTGACGGAGCTGTCCGGACTTGCGCTTGCCGTTGCGGGTCCAGAAGAAGGTCAGGATGGCTTTGGCGGCCTCCGGCTCGACGAGATCAGGCAGACCAGTAATTGAGGCGGGCTCGCGCCCGGCATGCACCAGCGCCGTCGCGAGCAGGCGGATCCGCTGGCGGGTGTATTTGATCGTCACCGGGCTGGCCGGCTGCCGGCATGTCTCACCGAACAGATCCGCGCCGGCGAGATGCGCCAGATAGGCTTCGAGGTCCTCGCCGAGGGTGGCGGGGTAGGTCGCCACCGGGAGGGCGTAATCGCGCCGCCGGTTGGGCACGTCGAGCTGGATCGCCGGCCAGTCCGGGATGCTCGCGCCGGCGCGGTTCCAAGCAAGGCACGCCTCACGATGCACCTGCTTCGGCCGCTCGATCAGGCTGTTCTCCAGCAGCTGGCGCGCGAAGTTGGCCACGACCTCATGGCCGACCTGGTCGGGCTGAATGTTCTGTATCGAGCAATAGGCTGCCAGGCGCGACAGCCGCGCCCGATCATAGGTGTCCGGGACCCGTTCCAATAGGTGCCGCCACGCAGGCGACCAGCTTGCCTTCTGACGGCGCCGGATCATCGGCACGCCCGTCAGGGTCAGTGCAGCGGTGAACAGCGAGCGGACATTGCGCCACCGCCGGGGGCTCATCCGTGCCGCCGCGGGCGTGAAAAGGGCGACCTGGCGGCGCAGCGCCTCGACATCGACGGCGATCTCTTCCGGACGACGGCCGAGCAGGGCGGCGATGCGGCGCACGGCCGAACAGAGATCGTGCCGTCGCTGGCGGGCGAGATCCTCCCTCCCCGGGAGGGCGGTCAACACATCTCCCAGCGTCGCCGGGGCGGCTCGTGACGGGCCTTTGGTGGCCATCGGCGGACTCCAGTGCTCGCTGGTGACCATTCAGGTCATCGTCGTGACAACGGGGTGGTAAAGTACCAAGTCGACTTGATCACCGAACGTCACTATTGGAACAAAACCAGTCTGGACGGAGCTGTCGACGTTACCCGGCGCAGCGGTTGCTGTGCGCCCGGGCGAGATAGTCCAGCAGATCAGTCTCGCTGATCCGCAGCAGCTTGCCGATCCGATGCGCCGGCAACTCGCCACGCTCGATCATCCGGCGCACCGTCTTGACCGACACATCGAGCCGCGCGCCGACGGTCGCGACGTCGTGCAGCCGCTCGGCAGGGCAAGGCGCGTGACGGAGCGCGGTCATCAGCACGCCTCCGGTTGCTTCGCCGGGCCATACCCACCGCCGGTAAGCGTCCGGCCTTGGCCGCGGATTCGATGATTGACGCCGGTGTCAGGCTGCGAGGCGATTTCTTTGAGCGGCGTCGATCAGATTGGCGCAGTTCCACGGCAGCAAGTTATCGACGCGCTTGACGGGATGCTCGGCGATGCATCCGAGCACATGGCGCAGGTAGGCTTCGGGATCGAGGCCGTTCAGCCGCGCGGTGGCGATCAGCGAGGCGATGGCCGCGGCGCGGGTGCCACCGGCGTCGGAGCCGGCGAACAGCCAGTTCTTTCGTCCGAGCGCGATCGGGCGGATCGTGCGCTCGACAGGGTTGTTGTCGATCTCGATGCGGCCATCGCCGGCGTAGCGCGTGAGAGCCGTCCAGCGGGAGAGCGCATAGCGGATCGCCGCGGCAAGGTCGCTGCGGCGGGACGTGCGGCGGAGCGTCTCGTCCAGCCAGGCGCGCATCTCCCCGAGCAGCGGTCCGGCCCGCTTCTCGCGCACCCGCCAGCGCTCGTCCGGGGTACGGCCCCGCACATCGTCCTCGATCGCATAGAGCACCTGGATGCGTTGCAGCGCCTCCGACGCGATCGGCGATTTGCCCGAGGCATGCAGGTCGAAAAACTTGCGGCGCACGTGTGCCCAGCAGGCGGCTTCGACCACCCGCCCACCGTCATACAGCCCCTCGAACCCCGCGTAGCCGTCGGCGTGCAGGACGCCGGCGAACCCGGCCAGGTGTGCGCGCGGGTGTTCGGCGCGGCGATCGGGGCTGTAGCGATAGAACACCGCCGGCGCCGCGGTTCCCGCATAGGGCCGCTCGTCGCGCAGATACGCCCACAGCCGCCCGGTCTTGGTCTTGCCGGCCCCGGGGGCGAGCACCGGCACCGGCGTGTCGTCGGCATGTACCCGATCGCCGGCCAGCACGTGGCGGGCGAGCGCGTCGATCAACGGCCGCAGCAGAGCCGCTGATTGCCCGACCCAGTCGGCCAGCGTCGAGCGTTCCAGCTCCACTCCCCCGCGGGCGTAGATCTCGCTCTGCCGGTAGAGTGGGAGATAGTCGGCGAACTTCGCCACCAGCACGTGGGCGAGCAGGCCAGCGGTGGCGCGGCCGCGGCGGATCGGCAGCTCCGGGGCGGATGCCTGAGTGACGCTCTCGCAGACCCGGCAGGAGAACTTCGGCCGCACGTGCCGGATCACCCGGAAGTGATGCCGGGGACGTAGTCCAGCACCTCGGTCACGTCCTCGCCCAACGGCCGCAGCGCGCCGCCGCATTGCGGGCAGACGCAGGCCGCCTCTTGGGCGACGATCGTGCGCGGCAGATGCTCCGGCAACGGGCGTCGTGCCGGCTTCCGCTCGGGCATTTCGGGATCGGCGGACGGCTCCGGGTCGGCTGGGGCGTCTTTGCGCGCGATGCCTGCTTCGAGATCCTCCAGCGCCAGCGTCAGCTGCGCGACCTCGGCATCGAGCTTCTCCGACGAGCGGCCGAACTGCATGCGGCGCAGCCGGGCCAGCTGCAGCCGCAGCGTCTCCACCATCGCCCGATGCGCGACGAGCTCGGCCCCTTGGCTCGCGATCGTCGCCGCCTGCGCCTCGATCAGCGCGGGATTTCGGCGGGCAGGGAGGCGATGTCGATCACGACGCGAATCATCGCAAACGCCGCCGCGTCGGCGCAACGGAATGGCGCCGCTCAGCCCGTCATCTCGGGCTGCCAGGTTCGCGCCGGCATACGCCAGTCGATCCCCTCCAGCAGCATCGACAGCTGCGCCGGGGTCAGCGTCACCATGCCGTCCTTCGCCGCCGGCCAGACGAACCGGCCGCGCTCCAGGCGCTTGGCGAACAGGCACAGGCCCTGCCCGTCCCAGAACAGCACCTTCACCAGGTCGCCGCGTCGGCCGCGGAAGACGAACAGGTGGCCGCCGAACGGGTCCTGCCCGAGCACGTGCTGCACCTGGCGCGCCAGGCCGTCGAAGCCGCGCCGCATGTCGGTCGCCCCCGCCGCAAGCCAGACGCGCGTCCCGACCGCCGGCGAGATCACCCGCGCAGCGCCGCGATCACCCGCCGAAGCGATGCCAGGCTGACGCTCGCATCGAACCGCACCCGGCTGCCGTCTTTCAGCTCGACCTCGATCTGGCCGGCTGCGTGTGATGCCGGTTTGTCGCTCACCATCGGGGCCGGCGGAGATGCTCCAGCAGCGGCGGCGCGGACCGGCAGGAACATCGGCGTTGCGGCAGGCGCCAGCGTCCCCTCACGCGCCTGCCGTCGCCAGGTGAACAGCAGTCCGGGATAGAGGTCATGGCTCGCTGCAACCTGCTTGACGCAGGCGCCCGGCTCATACGTCGCGGCGACCATCCGCAGCTTCTCTTCGACGCTCCACCGCCGACGCCGCTCGCGCCCGGTGACGATCTCGATCGTCGTATCCGTCATCGACCTTACGCCGCACCTTAATGCCGACCGTAAGGTCCAGCCCTGACAACATCCGAACCGCGCCGCCAGACGGGTCAGGCCGGA
>CAVXKT010000001.1:0-454869 GCA_963762525.1 uncultured Pseudomonadota bacterium | reverse complement strand
TGTGAAAAACTCGGTTGGTTATGATTGTTACGACAAATCCTGCCACTGGTGGGGTGTCTGGAGGTATAATCTATCCGAGATCGTATGCCAGCGTGATAATAAATTGCGAGTCGCCGTTATGGTCCGTAGTTTTCACACAGTCTGCAAGACTTTCGGGTTTCCCGGAAGGTATGCTCGGAGGCCATCACGCTGACGTCTCGTGGCGATGCCGTCGACGGTCGGGTCGGGCCAACTCAGGCGGGTTCCATGACGGCAGGGTGCGCCTCCACCGCCGCGGCAGAAGCAGCGGGAGCAGGCGCAGCGGCGGCGATCGCCGCCATCACCCACCAGGCGAGACGAAACGCCGCCATGTGTGCCTCCGCCGATCCGGGGGATCCGACGATCGCGACGAAAATGGCGACGCCGATGGCAAAGCCGAGTTGGCGAACCATGTTGATCACGCCGGACCCGGTTGCTAATGACGATGCGGGAAGCGCCGACGTGCCGACCCCCATCAGCGTCGGCAGCGTCAGCCCGACACCGATGCCCGACGGGATCACGCAAAGGATAGCGAACCACAGGTCGGGGTGCGTTCCGGCCAGCACTGCCCACATGATCACACCGGCTGCGAAGATGACGAGTCCCGCTGCCACGACCGTCGCGGCGCCGAAACGGGCGATCAACCGTCCGGCCAATAGCAATGACGTAACGGGAACCATGAAGGAACCCGGCGCGATGGCCAGGCCGATATTCATGGCGGGCCAATGCCACACGCTTCCCTCCAACAACACGAGCGAGAGTAGAAAGCCGCCGAACGCGATGGAAAATGGCGCCATCGTCAAAGTCGCACGGGTGAAATCCCGGATCCGGAACAACGCAGGATCGACGAACGGATTGCTGGATCGCAGGCAGTGCGCGACAAACAACGCCAACATCACCACCGCCGCCGCGAAGCTCTGCGCGACCGCCGGCGCGTTCCAGCCCCAGTCGCTCACCTTCACGATCCCAAATGTCAGCGTGGCGATGCCGGCCGTGATCAGGGCGGCCGCCCCAAAATGCGGAGTTGGAACATCGTGGCCGGGGACCCTGGGAGCTTGATCCAGCCCACTGTCAATGCGAGAAGGCCAATTGGCACGTTGACCAGAAAGATCCACCGCCAACTGGCCGTGACGAGCAATCCACCCACCAAAGGTCCGAGAGCGGCGGCGAACCCGCCGACTGCCGCCCAGACCCGGACCGCGCCGCTGCGGCGCTCGGCCGGGTAGGTCGCCAGGATCAGCCCCAGCGAGGTCGGGGTGAGCAATGCCGCCCCGGCCGCCTGCACGAGACGGAACGCGACCAGGGTTTCGACACTGTTTGCGAGCGCGCAGGCGGCCGACGCGGCGGTGAACAGAGCGATACCGGCGAGGAAACTGTGGTTTCGCGGGAACGTTCGGCCAGCCTCCCGCAAAACACCAGCAACGCCGCGTAAACGATGGCATAGCCGTTCAGGATCCAGGATAGGTTCCCCAGATTCGGTCGTTCAACTCCTGCGCGATGTTCGGCAGCGCCACGTTGACGATGAACAGGTCGAGATTGGCCAGCACGATGCCGGCGCAAACAATGGTCAGCACCTGACCCGGCCGCGTTGCCGCGGTCACGCCGCTTCTCCTGACCGATGGTATCGCCTTGCCGCGTGCGCCAGCGACAAGTTAGGTCCCATCGCGAGACGCGCGTCATTGAGCCGCGACCACTCGGCCATGTCCGGCAACGATGGGATTGTCACCACCTCGCCGATGTCCAGACCCGCGAGCGCCGCGTCTACCATCTCGTCGGCGACCATCATCCTGTCCGCGGGCATCGCCGCGATATCGACGCCGGCCTTGCCCCAGAGCCCGGTGCGCGTGGCGCCGGGCAGCACTGCCTGGACGCGGATGCCAGTGTTCGCTAGCTCCGTCTGCAGCGCCAGGCTGAGGTTCAGCATGAAGGACTTGGTCCCACTGTAGACCGCGTTGAACCGCTCGGGTGCCAGGGCCAGAACGGAAGCGACATTGATCAACGTCCCCCGGCCCCGCGCCACGAAACCCTCGACGGCGGCATGCGCCAGGCGGAATGCCGCCATGATGTTGACGTTCACCATTGCCTCCAGCCGGTCCACGTCGGAACCATGCATCGGCCCGGCGACGGCGACGCCCGCGTTGTTCACCAGCATGCCAATGGACGGGTCCTGACCCAGCCGGTGTTCGACCCGCAACAGAACCGGGCGAGCCGCCAGGTCCGCGGCCAGGATTTCCACGGAACGCCCGGTCTCGGTCCGCAGGCGTGCGGCTAGAGCGTTCAGCCGGGTCTCATCGCGCGCCACCAGGATCAGGTCATGGCCGCGGCGCGCGAGGCGGTCCGCGTAAACGGCGCCAATACCGGCGGAAGCACCGGTGAGGAGCGCGGTGTTTGCATTCGACATCGTGGGACTCCGCCGGTTAGGGGATCGCCGTATTGATGACGACCGTCATGGTTGACATCATTAATGGCGATCGCCATTAATAATGTCAAGGCCCGCTTTCGCACGGCCGAGAAGGTGGGAGCCATGAGGGTTTCAAAGGAAAAAGCCGCCGAGAATTGGGAGCGTATCCTGACCGAGGCCGCCCGATTGTTCCGGGAGCAAGGCCTGACAGGCGTTGGCGTCGATGCCCTGACCGAGGCCGCCGGACTGACCCACGGCAGCCTGTACAGCCAGTTCGGCTCTAAGGAACGTCTGGCCGCCGAGGCGTTAAGTCACGCCCAGAGTGCCAGTTCGGCACGCATGAGCAAAGCCGAGACCCTGAGCGACTACATCACCCGCTACCTCTCCGCGGACCATCGGGAACGGCGCGGTGATGGCTGCGTAGTGGCGGCTCTGGCGGGTGAAATCCCACGTCAGGGCGCCGCGATCCGTCACAATTTCACGGATGCCGTGCGGGCGGTCGCGAAACAGATCGCCAGCCTGATGCCGGCCCGGCGCAAGTCCGAAGACGAGGCGCTGGCGATTGTCGCGACGATGGTCGGCGCGCTGATCTTGGCGCGCGCCGTCGACGATCCGGACTTGTCGGACCGCATACTGGCCGCCGCGCGGACACGATTGGCGTCGCGTTAGCCACACTTGGCGTCCTCGCTGATTTTCCTGAACGACATATGGGAGCACGACACATGACCCAATCCGACGAACGTAGCCCTCAACTCTTACAAGACGTTGCTCTCATCGTTGGAGGTGGCCCCGGGATCAGTTCGAGTTGCGCGAGGCTGTTCGCGAAAAACGGCATGCGTGTCGGCATTGCGGCCAGGAATCCGGACAAGTCCGTCCTGCAGGCCTGGAGAAGTCGTACGGCGTGCGTCGATATGCGTGCGATGCAAGCGAACCAGCGGCCGTGGAGCTGCTGTTCAAGAACGTTGTTCGAGACCTTGGCCCGCCTACGCTTCTGGTCCACAACATCGACGGCCGGGTTCCCGGCATCTTCGGCAAGGCCATTACCGACGCGGAGCCGGGCATGGCGCTCGAGACCCTTCGGAACTCGGCGTTCAGCGCGTTCCTGGCGGGTCGGCAGGCCGCTCGGTTCATGCGCGAAAACAAGCCGAACGCCAGCGGCGCAAGGAACGATCATCTTCACGAACGCCAGTGCTGCGCTGAAGGGTTTCCCGTCGAGCGGCGCCTTTGCCATGGCATGTCATGCCAAGTCCGGCCTTGCGCAGAGCATGGCGAGGGAACTGATGCCGCAGGGCATCCACGTCGCCAATGTGCCGATCGACTCCGCGATCGGCTGGACGCAGGACGACGGCACCCGTGCGCACCGACGGGCCGGAACGACCGTCGACGACAACATGGCCGACCCGGACTGCATCGCGGAAACCTATCTGCAGCTGCATTGCCAGCATCGGTCGACCTGGGCATTCGAAGTCGCGCTACGGCCGTGGGTCGAGAGATGGTGAGGCGCCTACCAGGACTGATCGGCGTTCATTAAAGCGGACAGTGCCCGGGACGTTCGCAACGTCTACCTGCCGCCACTGACTGGAGCATCCCATGCAGCCCAGGATCGACACCAATCTCGGTATCCAAAGCGAGCCCGATGCCTGGATGCATTCGGCCTGCATCCTGTGCTCCAACGGCTGTGGCCTTGAGATGGCGGTGGTGGGAAGGGGTGGCGATGGTGGTCGATACGGTCCGGCCGGGGAAGTGTTCGTGCCGTTCCATTACGGCTACGGCACGCAATCGCCAACCAGCACACCTTGTACGCGCGCGACCCGATCAGCCATCAGCCGCAGCTGAAATCCTCGCCCGTTGCGGTCCCGCGGCTCAGCTTCGGGCAGCCGGAGCCGTGGCTGCTGGCGCGGCTTGCGGAACTCGATGGGGAATCGACAGCACCGTTCGCGGCCCGAGAAATCGGCGGCACCGTCAACCGCGCGGTTCGGCCGTAACGAACCGAACGGATAGCCGAGAACTGCGATGGCAAGGATATTCAAAGTCGGCGATCACGTAAGCTGGAATTCCGAAGCTGGCCGGGTCAGCGGCCGAATCGTGCGGGTGCATGCGAGCGATGTGAACTACAAGGGTTACGTGCATCATGCGAGCGAAGACGACCCGCAGTATGAGATCAAAAGCGACAAGACGGATCACCTCGCGCTGCACAAGGGGAGGGCATTGCGGCATCTTCGCCGCTGAGCGCCAAATCCCTGCTTGCTGGCCGAGCCAACCGTCCGGCGGTGGCTGCTCGCGCGCCTGCTCGGGCCTCGGTCCGGGCTTATATCATACCAAGCGGCGGATGCCTCGACTCCTTCGTCATCGCGAGCCGCCCCTTGGCGGCGTGGCGATCCAGGCGGGCCGAACGGGGTGAGCCGCCTGGATTGCTTCGCCTTCGGCTCGCAATTGTCTCTTGAACCCGGGTTAGAGTGCTGGCGTCCCGTGTGAGCGGGCTGTCTCGGGCCGGGCGGCCGCCCGACCCGAGACGCGGGCAGACGGACCGTCTCGCAATGGGGCTTCGCGCCCGTCGTCATCGAGGTCGTCTGCCCGCTTCCCTTGGCGCTTGATGAGTTGAAGGGGCCTCTTCGCGGTTTGACGAACGCCCGCAGACAATCACAAGCCAACGGAGGATAGGAGCGATGGCCGGGTTTACCAAGTCTCCCCTGCGATTCATCGGCTGCGATGTGGGCAAAGCCGCGATTGTCGTCTTCGACGGCGGCGACGCGCAGACCACAACCATCGCCAATCGCCTCGACGCGCTCACCGCCTTCGCCGCCGAGCTCGACGAGACCTGCCTGGTGGTCTGCGAGGCCACCGGCGGCTATGAAGCGGCGCTGCTGACCGCCCTGGTCGGGGCCGGGCGGGCGATCCATCGCGCCGATGCCCGCAAGGTCAACGCGTTCATCCGCTCGTTCGGCATCCTCGGCAAGACCGACGCGAGCCTGCCCTGGGCCGGGAAGCCGGACCCGTGGGATGCCCGCGCGCTGGCTCGCTACGGCCAGGAACGTCATGCCCGGCTCGCCCGCTGGCCACTTCCCGACCCGCAGCGCGTGCGCCTGCAGGCGCTGGTCCTGACACGCGGCGATCTGGTGGCCCGCTGGCCTGCGCCAATCGGCTGGCCGCCCCGGGGGGCGAGTTGGTCCGCCGTCATCTCGAGCCGCTGCTGGCCTGCATCGAGGCGCAAATCCAGGCGATCGAGGCGGACATCACGGCGCTGATCCGAACCGACCCGGCGCTCGCGGCGGACGCCAAGACGCTGCGCGCGATCGGCGGCATCGGCGCCACCACCGCCGCCGCCCTGCTGGCACTGATGCCCGAACTCGGTCGGCTCACCGCGCGCCAGGCCGCCGCCCTCGCCGGCCTCGCCCCGCATCCGCGCCAAAGCGGCGGCAGGGATGCGTATCGGCACACCCGAGGCGGCAGACCCGAGGTGAAACGCGCCTTGTTCATGGCCGCACTCTCGGCCGCCAAGCACAATGCGGCGCCTGCGCGGGTTCTACGAACGGCTCCGCGCCAACGGCAAAAAGCCGCTGGTGGCGCTTACCGCCGTCATGCGCAAGTTGGTCGTCATCAGCAACGCCCGGCTGCGGCCTCCGGCGGTCGCACCGATCCGGTAAGGCAGTAAAAAGAATATACCGCCTCCTGCCGGTGTGGCGGCTTGTGGGGTTGTGGGCAACGCGGCTGGGCGTTGTCCACAAATCCAACAGCCGGACCGACGATCTGAGTTGATGACGGTGCCTCGACAAGCGGTCGGAGCAACGGGCGGCTGGTATCAGTCCGCGGACGAGCCGGTGGGCGATGCGGCCGCCCCAACGTTCTCCAGGAACGTCGCGGATGGGACGAAAAACAGCGTGCCGGTGACGGCCCGGCTGAAGTCCAGAAGCCGGTCGTAGTTGCCCGGCGGCCGGCCGACGAACATGTTCACCAGCATCTGCTCGATCCGCTGCGGAGACCGGGCATAGCCGATGAAACAGGTGCCGAATTCCCCCTTTCCCACCTCTCCGAACGGCATGTTGTCGCGCACGATCTCCAGCTGCTCTCCGTCTTCCACGATCGTCGTCAGGGCGTTGTGTGCCGAGGTCGGTTTAACGGCGTCGTCCAGTTCGATGTCGGCGAGTTTGGTTCGACCGATGATCTTCTCTTGCGCCTCGACCGGCAGCGCGTTCCATCCCTGCAGGTCATGCAGGTATTTCTGCACGATCACGTAGCTCCCGCCGGCGAACGTCGCGTCCTCCTCGCCGATGATGGCGGCGTCGATCGCGGCCTGTTCCACGGGGTTCTCCGTCCCGTCGACGAAGCCGATCAGGTCGCGGTCGTCGAAATAGGTGAACCCGTGCACTTCGTCCACCGTGGAGACGGCGCCGCGCAGCCGGGTCATGATCTGTGTCGCCAGCTCGAAACACAGGTCCATGCGCCTGGCGCGGACATGGAAGAGGACGTCGCCCGGCGTGGAGACGGCATGATGACGACCGCGAACCTCGCGGAACGGATGCAATTCCTTCGGCCGCGGCGGCCCGAAGAGCCGGTCCCAGGCGTCGGAGCCGAATGCCATGACACATGACAGGCGGCCTTCAAGGTCGCGAAAGCCCACTGCACGCAGAAGGCCGCCCAGATCTCCGCAAACCGCCCGCACGGCCGCACGATGTTCCGGCTCGGGGTTCACGGTCACGACGAGAAAGACGGCCGCACGCGTGAGCTGCGCGACGACCGGCTGCGGAATAGCAGATGGCACCACCCTCTCCGCACTTGCTCGAGTCGTTGCATGATGACGGATGACGAGCGATCACGCTATAGGGGTCGGGGATCGGGAGGCACCTGCCGAGTGTCAGAAGCCGGCCGGGCGGACGGCGCCGATCCAGCGGATGACCTTCGACGGATCCCTCTCGTCCATATAGAAGAAGTGGCTCATCGTGGGCTTCACCACCGCCTTGCTGCGGTCGTCGGGCGTGATCGTGACCTTGCCAGGGAAGACTTCAGCAACGGGCTATCCCGGTACTCGATCACCTCGTGGTGGGCGGTTTCTCGCCAACCGAGGATTACGCGGCACCGGGGATGGCGATCCCGAGGCGGGCGGCCACGCGCCGTGCGGTACGCTCCCGCCGCGCCGTGATGTCCCGCATCGATTGCCGCGCCTGCGCCAGGATCGCCGCGGGAGCAGTCTCGGGCGTGCCGCTGTCGAAGGGCGGCTCCGGCGCGTACACCATATGCAGCTGGATGGCCCGGGCGGCGTCGTCGCCGCGCAATTCCGCCGCAAGGCGCAAGGCGCCGTCGATTCCGGCGGTGACGCCGGCGGCAAAGACCCGGCTGCCGTCTACGACCACCCGCTCGTTGACGGGGATCGCGCCGAAGAAGGGCAGCAGGTGGAACGACGCCCAGTGCGTCGTCGCCCGGCGTCCCTTGAGCAGGCCCGCCGCGCCGCAAAGCAGGGCGCCCGTGCACACCGAGAAGATGCTGCACGCGCCTTCCGCCTGCCGGCGGATCCAATCCAGCACTTCGGCATCTTCCATCAAGGCTTCCTGGCCGAACCCGCCGGGAA
The DNA here is from genome assembly GCA_963762525.1 of uncultured Pseudomonadota bacterium. Taxonomy (GTDB): domain Bacteria; phylum Pseudomonadota; class Alphaproteobacteria; order Acetobacterales; family Acetobacteraceae; genus DATFDN01. Next base: position 446,887 of record CAVXKT010000001.1, on the reverse strand, counting down.
CGTGAAGCACATCCAGCGGCGGCGCGTCCGCCAGAGTCGCATCAGGCGTGAGCATCAGTCCCTTGAGATCGCGAACCGGCGCGGCGGTCTTGCCGTAGATGCGGTAGCTGGCGTTCGGGATGCGCGACAGCACCTCGAACGGTCCCGTCAGATCGATCTGATCCAGGCCTTCGAAAAGCAGGGAGCCGATTTGCAAGTGGGTGTCATGCGGGATCATGTGCATCTCCTGGTTGGCGGCGAGCGATGGACAAGGCGAGCTTATCCGCCCATGGTTTGGCGGAAATGCCAAACTCCCCTCGTTCCGCGCCAAACAGCGCGCGTGTCATCGACGTGCTCACCTACCCCGCGGTGCAGTTGCTCGATGTCACGGGGCCGATTTAGGTATTTGCCTCCGCCAACGATCTCGTCGCCCGCGGGGGAGGGACGCGGCCCTATGTGCTCAGGGTGGTGTCGCAAGGCGGCGGGGACGTCACCGCCTCCGCCGGGCTGGCCCTCGCCGCGGGGCCGCTCGCGCGGCCATGAGCGAGCGCAGTTTCAACCGGCACTATGCTGAGCCGACCGGACAGACGCCGCCCCGGGCGATCGAGCGGCTGCGGGTGGAAACGGCTGGCCGTCTGCTGTCGGAGACACGCTTGCCGGTCAAGCGGATCTCGCAGCGTTGCGGCTTCGGTTCGGCGGAAAGGATGCGCCGCAGCTTCCTGCGCCTGCTTGCGGTCACGCCGCAAGACTACCGTGATCGTTTCAATTTTTGAGGGTCGCCGCCGACGCCGCTCTCGCCGGAGATTCCGAAAATCGAGCAATCGTCGGCGACAGTGGTCGAAACCGAGCAGATTTTGACCCGCCGGGCCGACGGCACTTGGCTGCGCACGGATGCAATTCTCACATCATATCAATAGGTTACCTGGGGGCGGAACGATCGAGTGATGGTGAACGGCATCGAGCCGGCGGCGGTCGGCGGGATGGGACTGCTTGAGGGCAATGTCCGTATCCGATAGATGCCGACAGTCACTCCAGGCGGCACGCGCGCAGCGCTGCGCCGGAGTCATCTGAACCGGATCAACAGGAGCGAGAGTTTCCGGCAAGGTTCAAAGAATTGCCGGACGAACGGAACCAGCTAACGTGGTCGGAGAGAAACATGGACGGAATGACTGAGGACAAGGGTGCGGGCAAGTGCCCGGTGGTGCACGGACGTGGTGGCCGAACCAACCGTGACTGGTGGCCGAACCATTTGAGCCTGCAGATGCTCTACCAGCATTCGCCGCGGTCCAACCCGATGGGCAAGGCGTTCGATTATGCCGAGGCGTTCAAAAGCCTCGATCTGGACGCCGTGATCAAAGACCTGCACGCCTTGATGACGGAGTTGCAGGACTGGTGGCCTGCCGACTTTGGTCATTATGGCGGGCTGTTCATCCGCATGGCCTGGCACAGCGCGGGCACCTACCGCATCGCCGATGGCCGCGGCGGCGCCGGCGGCGGCCAGCAGCGCTTCGCGCCCCTCAACAGCTGGCCGGACAACGCCAACCTCGACAAGGCGCGGCGGCTGCTGTGGCCGATCAAGCAGAAATACGGCCGCAAAATCTCGTGGGCCGACCTGTTCGTTCTCGCCGGCAACGTCGCCATGGAGTCCATGGGCTTCAAGACCTTCGGCTTCGGCGGCGGCCGCGTGGATACCTGGGAGCCCGAAGAGCTTTACTGGGGTCCCGAGGGGACATGGCTGGGCGATGAACGCTACAGCGGCGAGCGTGAGCTGCAGAAGCCGTTCGCGGCGGTGCAAATGGGCCTCATTTACGTCAATCCGGAAGGGCCGAACGGCAAGCCCGATCCGGTCGCGGCGGCCCGCGACATCCGCGAGACCTTCGCGCGCATGGCGATGAACGACGAAGAGACGGTCGCGCTGATTGCCGGTGGCCACAGCTTCGGCAAGACCCATGGCGCCGGCGATCCGTCGTTCGTCGGCGCGGAGCCGGAAGGCGCCGTCATCGAGGATCAGGGCCTCGGCTGGCGGAGCAAGCATGGCACGGGCTTCGGGGCCGACGCCATCACCGGCGGTCCGGAGGTCATTTGGTCGCAAACGCCGACCAGGTGGAGCAACTACTACTTCGACAACCTGTTCAAGTTACGAATGGGAGCTGACGAAGAGCCCGGCCGGCAACTGGCAGTTGCAGGCCAAGGACGCGCCCGCCACGATGCCGGACCCGTACGATCCGTCGAAGACGGCGGGTGCCGACCATGCTGGTGACGGACCTCTCGCTGCGGCTCGACCCGGCTTACGGAAAGATTTCTCGCCGCTTCCACGAGAACCCCGATCAGTTCGCGGACGCGTTCGCCCGCGCGTGGTTCAAGCTGACGCACCGCGACATGGGGCCGATCGAACGCTACCTCGGCCCGCTGGTCCCGAAAGAGACGCTGATCTGGCAGGACCCGATTCCGGCCGTCGATCATCCGCTGATCGATGAGCAGGACATCGCCGCCCTGAAGGCCAAGATCCTCGCATCCGGGCTTTCGGTGTCGCAACTCGTCTCGACCGCTTGGGCGTCCGCATCGACGTTCCGCGGTTCCGACAAGCGCGGCGGCGCCAATGGTGCGCGGATTCGCCTGGCCCCGCAGAAGGATTGGGAGGTGAACAATCCGCCCGAGCTGGCGAAAGCGCTGCAGAAGCTCGAAGCGATCCGGGAGGAGTTCAACGCTTCGGCCGCCGGCGGAAAGAAGGTCTCGCTCGCCGACCTGATCGTGCTTGGCGGCTGCGCGGCAATCGAGAAGGCCGCGAAGGACGCCGGAACCGACGTGAAGGTACCCTTCACGCCCGGGCGCATGGATGCGTCGCAGGAGCAGACCGACGCGGAATCCTTCGCCGCGCTCGAACCGGCCGCCGATGGTTTCCGCAACTATCTGAGCGGTCCGCAACTCATGGCGCCGGAGGAAGCCTTGGTGGACCGGGCGCAGTTGCTGACGTTGACGGGGCCGGAGTTGACGGTGCTCGTCGGCGGCCTGCGCGTCCTGGGCGCCAATGCCGGCGGCTCCAAGCACGGCGTCTTCACCAAGCGGCCCGAGCAGCTGACGAACGACTTCTTCGTCAACCTGCTCGACATGCGCACGGAATGGCAGCAAGCCGGCTCCGATAACGAGTATGAGGGGCGCGATCGCAAGACCAAAGAACTGCGATGGACCGGCACGCGTGTCGATCTGATCTTCGGCTCGCAATCGGAGCTGCGCGCCTTCGCGGAGGTCCATGCCTGTGCGGATTCGCAGGACAAGTTCGTGAGGGACTTCGTGGCGGCGTGGAACAAAGTGATGAACGCCGACCGCTTCGACCTGGTCTGACACCGGGCCGACGAGTCCGGAGGCAAGACGTCGGGGCGGCATTGCGGAACGAATGCCGCCCCGCCGGCGCCGCATTTGCATCTGCGGCACGTGCAAGGCCGGCGCGTCGAAGAGGTAGCAATCATGGATGGTCTGAAGGAGCGCCGCGGGCCGCTGGTCGGCATCACGATCATCGAGATTGCCGGCATCGGTCCGGCGCCGCTGTGCTGCACGCTGCTCGCCGATCTCGGCGCCGACGTGCTGCGGATCGACCGCCCCGAGCCCGCCGGTCTCGGCTTCGAGTTCGCCGGGCCGGAAGCGGATGTGCGCCGACGCGGCCGGCCTTCGGTCGCGATCGACCTCAGGCACCCGGACGGCGTGGCGACGCTCCTGCGGCTGCTCGACGGCGCGGACGCGATCATCGATCCCATGCGCCCCGGCGTGATGGAGCGGCTGGGGCTGGGTCCGGACATCTGCCTCGCGCGCAACCCGCGCCTGGTGTTCGGCCGCATGACGGGCTGGGGCCAGACCGGCCCGCTGGCGGGGGCGGCCGGGCACGACATCAACTACATCGCGCTTTCCGGCGTGCTGCACGCGATCGGCACGCGCGACCGGCCGGTGCCGCCGCTGCATGTGGTGGGCGATATGGGCGGTGGTGCGATGTTCCTGGCGGTCGGCCTGCTCGCCGCCATTCTCGAGGCGCGCACCTCCGGCCGCGGTCAGGTGATCGACGTTGCGATGACCGAAGGCTCGGCCTATCTCGCGCTCGCCTGCTTCGGCCTCGCCGCCACCGGCCACTGGTCCGAGCAGCGGGAGGACAACATGATCGACGGCGGCGCGCCGTTCTGGCGCTGCTACCGGACGAGCGACGGCAAATTCGTCGCCGTCGGGGCGATGGAGGCGAAGTTCTACGCCATCCTGCTGGAGAAGCTGGAACTCGATCCGGCGACGATGCCGCCGCAGCTCGACCGCGCGCACTGGCCGGCGACGCGCGAACTCTTCGCCGAGCGATTCGGTCAGCGCAGCCGCGACGAGTGGTGCGCGATCATGGAGGGCACCGACGTCTGCTTCGCCCCGGTGCTCAGCTTCACCGAGGCCGCCGCCCACCCGCACGCCCGGGCCCGGCAAAGCTTCGAGACGATCGACGGCATCGTTCAGCCCAGCCCCGCACCGCGCTTCAGCCGCACGCCGGGCGCGGTGCGCGGCGGCCCGCCGGCATTCGGCGCCCACACCGAGAGCGCGCTGCGCGCCCGCGGCTTCTCCGCCGCCGAGATCGAAGCGCTGAAGGTGCGGGGAGCCATCGGCCGGCGTCGGGATCGCCCGTGAGTAACCGGGTTCGCGGTCGGACTAGTACCCGGCATCAGTGGGAGGCGGGTCGCCCGGGACCGTCATCGCGAGGCGCGCAGCGCCGTGGCGATCCAGGCCCACCGCCCCGTGCTGCCCGCGCCTGGATCGCCACGCCGCCAAGGGGCGCTCGCGATGACGTGCTCGGCGGATGCGTTTCACCGTCCGATGACTCCGGAGCCTAGCTCGCCACCCGAAACGGACTGACGATGCGCAGGCTGCCGCCGAGCACCCGCGGTCTCGTTGAACCCTCGTCGGGCTCACCCCCGATACCACCCCGGCCGGCGCTTCTCGCGGAATGCCGCCGTGCCCTCGCGGGCTTCGTCGGAGTGGCGCTGCGTCCAGCTCTCATGCGCGAGCAGGTCCATGCTCCGCTCGTCGAGCAGCACGCCGTTGGCGCCGAGGAAGGATCGCTTGGTGGCGGCGATGGCCCCCGGGGCGCCGAGCATGATCGCGTCCACGATCGCGGCGAGCTTCGCCTCCATCGCCTCGGCCGAAACTACCTCGTGCACCAGGCCGATCCGCATCGCCTCGGCGGCGTCGAACCGCTCGCCGGTGAGCGCGTAGCGGCGGGTGTGGCGCAGCCCCATGGCATCGACCATGTGCGTAGAGATCGGCGTCGGCGCGACGCCGACGCGCACCTCGGTCAGCCCGAACACGCTGTCCGGCGTCGCCAGCGCCACATCGACGCAGCAGACCATCCCGCAGCCGCCGCCGAAGCAGGCGCCGTGCACCACGGCGACGGTGGGCTTGGGCAGCTCGTTCAGCAGCTGCATGGCGCGCGTGGTCGCCATCGAAGCGCGATGGTTGCGTTCGGGCGGATACTCGGTCGCTTGACGCAGCCAGTTGATGTCGGCGCCGGCCTGGAAATGCTTGCCGGCGCCGCGCAGCACCAGGCAGCGCACCGCCGGATCGGGCGCGAGGCGCCGCAGGCCGGCGATCAGCTCATCCAGCAACTCCTCATTATAGGCATTGCCCAGTTCGGGCCGGTTCAGCGTCGCCGTTGCCACCCCGCGCGCATCGACATCCAGCTGCACCAGACTCATGCCGCCCCCTTCGCCGGTTTGGATGCCGCCGTTGCCGGATCGGATGCCGCCGTGGCCGGATCGGTGTTGGCGCCGCAGATGAGCACGCCGACGCGCGCCCCCGCCGGCGGGTTGAAGGCGCCCGAGAGCAGCGCCGCCAACGCCGTCGCTCCGCCCGGTTCGGCGATCAGGCGCAGCCGTTCCCAGAGCAGACGTTGCGCGGCGCGGATGGCATCGTCGGTGACCAGCACCGAGGCCGCGACGTGGGCGCGCGCGATCGAGAACATGAGCGCCCCGACCCGGGACGCGCCCAGGCTGTCGGCGGCCAGACCGCCGACCGAAACCGGCACCGGATGGCCGGTCGCGAGTGCGGCGCGCAAGCTCGGGCAGCCCTCGGGCTCGACCCCGATCACCGTCGCGGCGCCGGCGTACCAGGCGGCGACCCCGCCGATCAGCCCGCCGCCGCCGACCGCGATCAGAATATGGGTCAGGTCGGGCGCTTCGGCCTCGAACTCCTGTCCCACCGTGCCTTGGCCGGCGATCACGTCGGGGTCGTCGTAGGCGTGAATGTCGAGCTTGCCGGTTTGCGCCTGGCGCGTCCGGCAGGCGAGGAGCGCCTCGGCATAGTCGGCGCCCGCCTGGATCACCCGCGCGCCGTAGCTGCCGATTCGCGCGAGTTTCGCCGCCGGCGTGCCGGTGGGGACGAAAATCTCCGCCGCCAGCCCGAGAGCATGGGCGGCATAGGCGACGGCGGCGCCGTGATTGCCGCCCGAGGCGGCGGTCACGCCATGCACCGCGTCGGCGGTCAGCAGCCGGTTGAAGGCGCCGCGCGGCTTGAAGCTGCCGGTGTGCTGCAGCAACTCGAGCTTCAGCGCCACGGCGACGCCCGGATGCCCGAGTTCGGCGCCGTCCAGCCGGACCACCGGCGTATGGCGCACCCTGGTTGCGAGCCGCCGTGCGGCGGCGGCGATGGTGGCGCGGTCGGACATCGGCCGACGCTGCCACGCGCGCCCGGGGTCAGCAAGGCGCTTCCTCTTTTGCCCGCAACGGCTCACATTGGCTCCACATGGCGCAGGCGATCCTGGTGGCCGGAACGTGCGTGGCCCGCGATGGCGACGGGGTGCTGTTGCTCGGCCCGCCGGGTGCCGGCAAGTCGGATCTGGCGCTACGCCTGCTCGCCCGCGGTTTCGCGCTGGTCGCCGACGACCGGGTGGAGGTCGCCGGCGGGTGCGCCCGGGCGCCGGCCGCTCTCGCCGGGCTGCTGGAGGTGCGCGGACTTGGCATTCTGCGGCTGCCGCACGCCGAAGCGCGGCTCGCGCTGGCAGTCGAGCTGCGCGACGAAGCCGAGCGGCTTCCCACGCCGTGCCGTCACGGCGAACTCGACCTGCCGCTGGTGCGGGTGCGCGCCGAGGCCGCCTCGGCGCCGGAGCGCGTTGCCATGGCTCTGGATTGCGCGCTCGGGCGCGTGGTGCAGGTCGCCGGAGCGTTCGCGCCGTGACGGCGCCGCTCCGGGTCGTGCTGGTGAGCGGTCTGTCCGGGGCGGGCAAGCTGTCGGTGCTGCGGGCGCTGGAGGATCTCGGGTTCGAGGCGGTGGACAATCCGCCGCTGGCGATGCTCGAGGAGATGGTCAGCCGCGCGCGCGGCCATCTCGCGGTCGGGATCGACGCCCGCACCACCGGCTTCGATCCCGCCGCCGTGCTGCTATCGATGGCGCGGTTACGCGACGACCCCCGGTTGCGGCCCGAGCTGGTCTATGTCCGGGCCGAGGAGGCGGTGCTGCTGCGCCGCTTCTCCGAGACCCGGCGGCGGCATCCGCTGGCGCCGACCGAGCGGGTGAGCGACGGTATCGCGCGGGAGCAAATCCTGACGGCGCCGCTCCGCGAGGCCGCCGATCTCGTGCTCGACACCTCCGAGCTGCCGCTGGCGACCATGCGGGCGATGATGGAGCGCCGCTATGGCGGCGCCGATCCGACCGAGGCGCCGGGCCTGGCGGTGACGCTGATCTCCTTCTCCTACGCGCACGGGTTGCCGCGGGACGCGGATCTGGTCTTCGATGCGCGGTTCCTGCGCAACCCGCACTACGTCCCCATATTGCGCGAACAGACCGGCCGTGACCCCGAGGTGGGCGCCTACATCGAGGGCGACCCGGATTTCCCGGCGTTTCTGCGCATGATTAAGGGGCTGCTCGACTTGCTCTTGCCGAGATTCGTCCAAGAGGGCAAGACATACCTGACGATCAGCGTGGGGTGTACCGGCGGGCGGCATCGCTCGGTTTATATCGTCGAGACCCTGGCCCGGCATCTGAGCGCCGGGGCGGGCGGGAAGCGCGGATGGCGGCTCTACGTCGCCCACCGCGAGCTGGCCCGCGAAAGCACCAATCAGGCGCAGGAGGCCTGAGAGAACGTCCATGAACCGCCTTCCCGTTTCCCGTCGCGAGGCGCGGCGGGGTCCATGATCGGCATGATTCTCGTCACCCACGGTCGGTTGGCCGTGGAGCTGCGGGCCGCGCTCGAGCATGTCGTCGGCGCGCAGCGGCATGTCGATACCGTATGCATCGGTCCCGACGACGACATGGAGAACCGCCGCGCCGAGATCGAGCGCTGCATCGAGCATTGCGACACCGGCGACGGCGTGGTGCTGCTCACCGACATGTTCGGCGGCACGCCGTCCAATCTCGCGATCTCGATGATGGAGCGAAAGGGCGTCGAGGTGATCGCCGGGGTCAACCTGCCGATGCTGGTGAAGCTCGCCAAGGTGCGGTCGAACCAGCCGCTCGCGGATGCGGTGAACTGCGCCGAGACGGCGGGGCGGAAATATATCGCCGCCGCCTCGCATGTGCTGCACGGCGGCAAGGTGAACGGGAACGGCTGCGGATGAACGACGAGCCGCGCGCGCCGGAGCCGACGACCGGCCCGCTCGTGCTCAGCCGCATGGTGGCGATTTCCAACAAGCGCGGCCTGCACGCCCGCGCCGCCGCCAAATTCGTGACCTTGGCCGAGCGTTTCGGCGCCGCCGTCGAGGTGCTGCGCGACGGCCAGAGCGTCTCCGCGCGCTCGATCATGGGGCTGATGATGCTGGGGGCCGGCCAGGGGGCCGCGATCGAGTTGCGCGCCGAGGGCTGGGATGCGCGCGAGGCGCTGGATGCGCTGGTGGCGCTGGTCGAATCCGGCTTCGATGAGCAGGGCTGAACCGCCGCCGCCGCAGCATAAGCGTCTGTCGTCGCGGGCGCTTCGCCCGTCGGACCGGCCGGAACTCGCGTTTGGCGGGATCGCGGTGTCGCCCGGGGTGGCGATCGGTGCGGTCTTCACCGCCGCCGAGCCGGCGCTCCAGGTCTCCGTCGTCGGCATCGCCAAGGAGGACGCCGCCGCCGAGGTGGCGCGCCTGGAGACGGCGATCGGCCAATCGCGCAGCCAGCTCCGCAAATTGCAGGGCCGCGCGACCGGGTTGCCGGAGGACAGCCAGGCCGAACTGGCGCCGCTGATCGAGGCGTATCTGCGGATGCTCGAGCGACTCGCGGCTGATTCGCGGCGCGCGCCGGCGCATCGGCGAGACGCTGCGCGCCGCCGAGGGCGCGGTCGCCGAGGAGGCGGAAGCCATCGCCGGCGCCATCATGGCGCAGGCCGAGCCGGGAATGCCGGCCGAGGACCGCGCGGGGCTGCAACGGCGCGCCGACGAGGTGCGCGAGATCGCGCGCCGGCTGCTGCGCAATCTCACCCGGGCGCCGTTCCGCAGCTTCGCCGGCCTGCCGGAGGGCGCGATCCTGGTCGCCGAGGCGCTGCGCCCGTCCGACGCGGCGCTGCTCGATCCGGCGCGGCTGGCGGGCGTCGCCACCGAGGAGGGCGGCGCCGATGGGCATACGGCGGTGATGCTACGGGCGCTCGGCGTGCCGGCCGTGCTGGGCGTGCCCGGGCTCGCGCATGCGGTTCGCCCGGGCGACATGGCCGTGGTCGATGGGTCGGCCGGCCGGGTGATGCTGAATCCGGGCGCCGCCGCACTGGCTGCCGGCCGCCGCGGCGTCGCTGCCTTTGCGCGTGAGCGGCAGCGGTTTGCGCGTTTGCGGCAATTGCCGGCGGAGACTCGCGACGGCGAGGTGGTGGAGCTTCAGGCCAACATGGAGCTGCCGCTGGAATTGCCGCTGATCCAGCAATCGGGCGCGCTCGGGATCGGGCTGCTGCGCACCGAGTTCCTGTTCATGAACCGCGACCGCGTCCCCGACGAGGACACCCAGGCCGAGACCTACCGCGCGGTGATCGAGGCGATGGGCGGGGCGGCCGTCACCATCCGGGTGCTCGACTGGGGCGGCGAGAAGGACATCGGTGCCCTCGACACCGAGGCGGTGATGCCCGAATCGGAGCTCAATCCGGCGCTCGGGCTACGCGGCATTCGCCTGCTGCTGCGCCACCCGGCGCTGCTGGAGACGCAAATGGCCGCCATCCTGCGCGCCGCGGCGGCGGCCGAGCCGGCGGGGCAAGCGCGGGTTCTGCTGCCGATGGTGACGACGGTTGCCGAGGTGCGCGGAGCGCGCGAGATCTACGAGCGGGTGGCGCGGCGGCTGCGCCGGCGCGGCGAGCGCGTGCCCGAGCGGCTGCCGCCGCTCGGCACCATGATCGAGACGCCCGGCGCCGCCCTGGCAGCCGATGCGCTGGCGCTCGAGTCGGATTTCTTCGCCATCGGCACCAACGACCTGACGGCCTACACGCTGGCGGTGGATCGCGCGGAAAGCGCGGTCGCCGGCCTCTATGATCCGCTGCACCCGGCGGTGTTGCGCCTGGTGCAGTTCGCGACCGAGGCGGCGCTCCGGATGCGGATGGCGGTCTCGGTGTGCGGCGAGATGGCGGCCGATGCGCGGCTGGTGCCGCTGCTGCTGGGGTTGGGGCTGCGCAGCTTCAGCATGAATGCCGGGGCGGTTCCGCGGGTCAAGCAAGCGGTGCGGGCGGTCACGATCGACGACTGCGCCCGCTTCGCGCGGCGGGTGATGGAGCAATCCGATCCGGCGCGCATCCGCGAACTGATCGAGGCCGGGGTGCGGCGGGGGTGAAGCTGCTGCCGTGGCTGTTCGGATTGCTCGCCCTCGCCGGCTGGGAAGGCGGCGTGCGCGCGTTTCATGTCCCGCCCTATCTGTTCCCCGGTCCGCTCGCCATCGTCGCCGCCTTCGCGGCGGCGCCGTCGCTGCTGCTGGGCTCGCTGCTGTCCACCCTGCTGGTGACGTTCGTCGCCCTCGCGATCGCCGCGATCCTGGGGCTGGGGCTGGCGCTGGCGGTGGCGCTGAGCCCGCTCGCGCGCGCGGTCATCCAGCCCTGGGCGGTGGTGCTGCAAGTGACCCCGATCGTCGCCATCGCGCCGCTAATCATCGTATTGATCGGCAATCCGTTCGCGGCCCTGGTCGCCTGCGCCACCATCGTCGCCTTCTTTCCGGTGTTCGCCTCCACCGCCGCCGGGCTCGGCTCGGCGCCGCCGGAGCTTGCCGACCTGTTCCGCCTCTACGGCGGCGGACGCTGGCGGACGCTGACCCTGCTGCGCCTGCCGGCCTCGGTCCCCTACTTCCTGTCGGGCTTGCGCATCTCCGGCGGCCTGGCGCTGGTCGGCGCGGTGGTGGCGGAGTTCGTCGCCGGCTCGGGCGGCTTCGCCTCCGGCCTCGCCTATCGCATCCTGGAGGCGGGGTACAGGCTGGAAATCCCGCGCATGTTCGCCGCCCTGGTGTTGCTGGCGCTCGCCGGCATCGCCATCAACGCCGGGCTGGGCGGGCTCGGCAGGCTGGTCATGCGCGGCCGGTTCGACGGCTGAAGCCGGCAGGCCAGAATGGCGTCGGCGTCGAGGTTCGAAGCCACGCGAACGCACCCGGCGCGGGTCAGGTGATAGGCGGCCAGCGCCCGGTCGGCCTCGCCCGGTTGATCGGCTGGTGATTCCAGCCCCCAAAGGATGGGTGCCGCCGCAATAGCTTCGGCGATCCGAACCGCCGGGATCGTCGCCTCGCCGGGCCGCAGCAGGTTGGAATTCGCCCCGGCAAAGCGCACCTCGGGCGAGCTGAACGCGGCGACATAGGCCATCGGCGCCGGATCGAGCAGGAGAACCAGGCTGCCGGGCTCGAACGCCGGCGGCCGGACGTCGGCGACGAGCTTCCCGCTCGCCCGCCCCCAGTCGGGCAGGACGGTGAACAGGGCCAGCGACACCGCGCCCGCCAGCATCGCCGGGCTCCGCGCCCGCCCCAGCGGCGCCAGCACGAGCGCCAGCGGGATGCCCGCCAGCAGCTCCAGCAGCGCCGCATAGCGCAGGATGGAAAACCGCGCCTCCCAGGCGACGAAGGCGACGATCCAGAATACCAGCAGCGCCCGCACCGTTGGCGGAGTCCCGCCACGCGGCGCGGCCGAGCACGACCAGCCAGCAGACGCAGGCGAGCGCCAGGCGCGGGTCCCGCACCGGCAACTCCGACACCGCGCGGCTGCGGTGAAACGCCCATATCAGGGGAAAGCCGACCGCTTGCAGCAATCCGTGCGGCAGAAACCGGGTGTCGGTCATCGGCAAGGACGGTGCCCAGGGGGATCGGAACACCTCGTTGAAATACGGAAGCAGCGGATTGCCGGTGTGGCGCCAGAGCGTCCACCACCACCAGCCGCCGGCTGCCAGCGCGCCCGCGATCAGCCCGGCCAGGAACATCGGCATGGCGCGCGCGCGGGTTGCGAGGAGCGCCGCCGCCAGCCCGACGGCATAGGGCGCGGCGGTGAGCTTGAGGCCGATCGCCGCCCCGGCGAGCAGCCCGGCGAGCCCCACCCGCTCGCCCCGGAGCACGAGCAATAATCCACCCAGCAGCAGGCAGCCCGGCACCATCTCGCTCATGCCGGTCCCGAGCGTCGGCAAACCCGCCGCGCCGGTGGCGCCGAGCAGGATCGCGAGCAGCGCCGCGCCGATCGGCAATCCGGTGCGCCGTGCCACAAGCAGCGCGAGCCACGCCGCCAGCGCGTGCGGCAGCGCGAGCAGCGCCGCCAGCACCGCCGGGTGCGCGTTCAGTGCCCGGCGCAGCAGGAACGGCGGGATGTCCAGGGCCGGGTTGTAGAAGCTCTGCAACTGCGCCGGCGCGATGTCGCGCCAGAGCGTGCCGGAGAGCGCGGCGTAAGCGTCGTAGAGATGGTAATTGCGCAAGTCCCAGCTGGCGTCGGCGCCATACCAAGCGGACATGGCGGCGAACGCCAGGACAAAGGCGCATAATAGCAGCCGCCCCTTGCTCTGATCGTTTGCCGAGGCGCCGTCATTGCGAGCCGAAGGCGAAGCAATCCAGGACGCTCGCTCCGTGCTGCACGCCCGGATCGCCACGCCGCCGCAAGCGGCGGCTCGCGATGACGAAAAAATCGGAGCATCCGCCCCTCGGTATAACGCCGAATTTTGCGCGCGCGGGGCGATGGGTGCCTGCATCGGCGCAGTCTGGCGCAGATGGTTTAGGATGTGGTTAAGCGAACCTCTAACCCGGCCACCGATCCAACTCCGCCGGCTCGTGCAGCGGGCAATGGTTGCGCTCGCCGCGGAGAGCGGCCGACATGTCGTAGGCCGGCTTGCGCGCCCGATTGACGCCGCCGAGCGGGCGATGAGCGGCCAATCCGTGATACGGACTGAACGCCATGCCGTCATCGACGGCGGCCGCGCGCGCGTCGCTCCAGGCCGGCTGCGGCGGGACGGTGACTTGCGCCACCGCCACATACGGGCTCTCGTCCTCGGGCCACGGCACCGAGGCATCCTCGATCGGCATCGTCTCGCGGTTGGTGCAGAGCTGCACCCGCAGGTCCCACTCGCCGCCCTCACGGGCGAAATAATCCGTGATCGCGTCGCGCAGGGCGTTGGGTCTTCCCACCAGCCGCAGCGAGGTGCCCGTCAGCTTCGTCAGTGCGGGCGCAGCGGGGGCGAGGCTCAGCTTCGCCATGTAGGGACCGTGCAGGAACGGGACGGTGGTGTAGAAGGTCTCGCCGAGGATGTGCGTCGCCGGCTGTCCGCCCAGGTTTTGCACCGTCGCGCTGTGGACTCCGACCGTTTCCAGCGTTCTCTCGAACTCCCCGCAACACCGTCGAAAGCGCCTTCTTCAGCGTCTGTGCGCGGTCGGTGGTCGCAGCGACGAGCTTGAGGTTTTTGAGAAAACTCTTGGGATCGGGGGCGGCGAAGGCGGGGCCGTTGACCATCAGGAAATCCTGTGTCGCCTCGCCCGCCGATCCCTCCAGGCGCTCGCCTTCGACGCCGACGATCTTGATCGCCACCCCGCGCGGCGACGACACGCTGTCGTCGAGAATGTCGCCGGGATTGGTCGAGAAGCGCAGCACGACCGGATAGGTCGCGGGCCTGGCGAACACGCCTTGCGCCAGTTCCGAGGGTAAGCCGTCCAGTACCCGCAACTCGCCCCGGAGCAGCCCGTGGCTTTTGGCGTGAACGCTGCGCAAGCCGTGGCCGGAATCCCGGTAGGTGGTTTCCGCAATGCCGCGCATCGTCTCGCGAAGCTGCGAGGTCGTCTCCGCCTCGTCCGGCGGCGACTGCTCGAAGGAGGGATCGTAGCGCAGCGGCGCGGCCGGCAAGGAACTGGTCATGGCGTCTTCCGATCCGTGTTCTCGGAGCGAACGTGATCGGGTTCGGCCGGTTCCGCGAAACCTTGTGCGTTCCGTTGTGATTGGAAACGAGCGTTGACTCCGCGGGCGCCGCAAATCTAGCGTGAAGTTCGGCAAAGACTTGGTGATGCGATGCCACCGCTCGACGAGACACGCGCCCTGGCCGACCTGCTTCGGGCCCGGGCGCGCGCGCAGCCCGAAGCCACCGCACAGATCTTCCGCGAGCGCGTGACCACCTATGCCGAGCTTGATCGGCGTGCGAGCCAAATCGCCAATGGGCTGATCGCAATCGGCGCCGCTCCGGGCAGCCGCATCGGCTATCTCGGCAAGAACTCCGATCTCTATTTCGAGCTGCTGTTCGGCGCGCTGAAGGCGAACGTCGTGCTGGTGCCGGTGAACTGGCGCCTCGCCCCGCCCGAAGCGGCCGCGATCCTCGCCGATGCCGGCGTCGGAATTCTGTTCGTCGGCCCCGGCTATGGGCCGATGGTGAAAGCGATCGCGGCCGCCGGCCATGCGCCCGAGCGGCATATCAGCCTCGATGCGGCCGATCCGACCTGGCCCGACTTCGCCGACTGGCGAGACACCCGATCGGATGCCGATCCGACGCTACCGGTCCGGCCGGACGACACCGCAATTCAGCTCTACACGTCCGGAACCACGGGCCTGCCCAAAGGGGTGGAGCTGACCAACCGCAACTTCCTGGGGTTCCTGGCCGATTACCGGAGCGGGGGGCTCAACGGCATCGGCTCGGAAGACGTCGTGCTCACCTGCATGCCGGTGTTTCATATAGCCGGAACGAACGTGGGCATGCTCGCCCTGATTCATGGCTGCACCAATATCGTAATGGAGGAGGTGAGCATTCCGGGGCTGATCGATCTGATCCCCCGCCATGGCGTGACTTTCGCGCTTTTGGTCCCGGCGGTGATTCTCGCGCTGGTGCAGCATCCGGACGCCGCGCGCGCCGACCTCGGCTGCCTGCGGCGGCTCATCTATGGCGCCTCGCCGATCGCCGAGGAAACCCTGCGGCGAGCGAAGGCGCTGCTGCCCGAGGTCGAGTTTTGGCAGGTATATGGCGCTACCGAGAGCAACGCCACCGGCACCACCCTCGCGCCCGCATTTCATGAAGGCCCGGATGCCAAGCTGCGCTCCTGCGGGCGGCCATATCGCACGATCGAGATGCGCGTTGTCGGCCCCCTCGGCGACACTTTGCCATCCGGCGGGGTGGGAGAGATCGTCATCCGTGCCCCGGCGGTGATGAAGGGCTACTGGAACAACCCCGAAGCGACCCGTGCGGCGTTCTTCGAAGGCGGCTGGCTGCGCACCGGCGATGCCGGATATTTCGACGCCGACGGCTTTCTCTACATCCACGACCGCATCAAGGATATGATCGTCTCCGGCGGCGAAAACATCTATCCGGCGGAGGTCGAGAACGCGCTGATGCACCATCCCGCCATCACCGATGCCGCGGTGATCGGCGTGCCGGACGAGCGATGGGGTGAGGCGGTGAAGGCGATCGTCGTTCTGAAGCCCGGCGAGCAGGCGGCGCAGGACGACATTATCGCCTTCGCCCGCACCCGCATCGCCGGCTACAAGCTTCCCAAGTCCATCGATTTCATGGCCGCCCTGCCGCGCAACCCGAGCGGCAAGATCCTCCGCCGCGAGCTGCGCGCACCATACTGGGCTGGACGCGCGCGCCAGGTGAACTGATGATGACGGCCGAGGGGTGCGCCATGGACCCGCGCAGTATCGACACCGCCGATCCCGACCTCTACGCCCGCGACGGTGCCCGCGCCGCCTTCGCGGTGCTGCGCCGGGAAGACCCGGTGCACTGGAACCCGGAGGCGCACGGACGCGGCTTCTGGGCGGTCACGCGCTACGATGACGTCGTGCAGGTTTCGCGCGATACCGCCACCTTCTCCTCCGATGCGCGCAACGGCGGCATCAGGCTGACCACCGGCGACCCGCTGCTCGCCGGGCCGGAGACGACGCGCAGCATGATCCAGATGGACGCGCCGGAACACGCGCTGTTTCGCCGCATGCTGACCCCCGGCTTCACCCCGGCCCGGCTGCGCGTGCTGGAGGAGCGCATCCGCGTGCGGGTGAAGCTGCTGGTCGATCGCGCCTTGGCGGCCGGCGCGTGCGAGTGGGTGGAGGCGGTCGCCGCCGAGCTGCCGATCCAGATGCTGGCGGAGTTGCTGGGGGTGCCGCAGGAGGACCGGGCGCAACTCTTCAAGTGGTCGAACATGGTGGTGGGCGAGACCGATCGCGATCTGCGCAAGGATCCCGCGCAGTTCGCCAGTGCGCTCACCGCGCTGCGCGCCTATGCGACCGGGCTGCTGGCCGAGCGCACGCGCCGCCCCGGCGAGGATCTGGTCAGCATGCTGGCGCAATCGCGCCTCGACGGTCGGAAGCTGGATCGCGCGAGTTATCTTTCGACCTTCATCCTGCTGATCGTCGCCGGCAACGAGACCACCCGCAATTCGCTTTCCGGCGGCCTGCTCGCCTTCATCGACAATCCGGGCGAGTGGCGGCGCCTGCGCGCCGATCCGGCGCTCGCAGCGCGCGCCGTGGACGAAATCCTGCGCTACGTCTCGCCGGTCCTGCACTTGCGCCGCAACGCCGTTGCCTACGGCACGATCGGCGGGCAGCCGATCCGCAAGGGCGACAAGGTCGTGATGTGGTATATCTCGGCCAATTCCGATGAGGCGTATTTCAGCCACCCCGAGCGCTTCGACATCACCCGCGACGAGGCGCCGCATCTGGCGTTCGGGATCGGCACCCATTTCTGCCTCGGCTCGCGCCTGGGCGAATTGCAGTTGCGCCTGTTGATGGAGGAGCTGGCGCCGAGAATGACCGGGGCGGAGCTGCTCGGCCCGGTACGGCGCGTGCGCTCCAACCTGCTCAACAGCATCCGTCTCATGCCGGTGAAGCTGCATGCCGCGTAAGGGAGCCGGCCGCGGCGGCGCGCCGATGCGCTACGGCGTCGGCGGGACGGACTCGATCAACACCTCCGGATAACCGAGGGAGGCCCAAAACGCGCATTGATGCGCCATGGCGAAGTCGGTTTCCGTGCTGATCGGCGTCGCCAGCGACTGCACCGCCCGGGCGCGATTGAACGCCGGCCAAACCTCGGGCAGGTTGTCGAGGCGAAAGTTCGCCGGCAAGAGGTCGATCGGCAACAGGTTCGGATCGCCGGTCAGGCCAAAACTGACCCAGTAGGAAATGATCGCGCGGGCAAGTCGTTGGTCATCGCCGGTGAGAGGATCGCCCTGCCCGTCGTGCCCGAAGACATAGGCCAGCTCCGTCGAGTGGGAATCGCCGAGCACGATGCCGGACGGATTTGGCGTCGGCACCGGTAACGGGAAATTCTGGACCGGGTTCGACTGGTTGAATTCATAGCCGAATACTTGAACGGATCGCGCCAGCAGCGTGCGCACGTTTTCGGTCGGACAGGCGAAGAACAAATCGGTCTCGATCGCGGCGAGAGCTTGAGCGGGCGTGCCGTAGGTGCCGATCGGGTAGTTGCCTTCGATCGCCTTGGCGTTGGCGCCGAAGTCGGCCGCGATCGTGTTCGTATAATCCTGCGCCGTGAGCTGCCGCCCCGCCGCGTTGATCGCCACGGTGATGAAGTACGTGCCCTCGTTGGCATTGGTTCCGGCGATGACCGGCACCCGGTTGAAGGTTCCGTTCGCGAACAGCTTGGTCGGCTGATCCGGAACCACGACGCCGTCGATAATCGGCGCGCCGTTCACGCCGGCCTGCTCGACGGCCAGGAAATTCTCCACCGGCACCGCGCGCAGACAGGCGGCGACATCGGCCGCGTCGGGGCAGAGCGCGCTGACCACCGGCGCGTAGAGCTGCTCGGCCTCCGCCAGCGGCACCGAGGCGCCGTCGTCGCTGCTCTCGATGATGGCGCGCCGGAACAGGCCGGCGCTGCCGGGGGAGACGAGATGATACAGCACCGAGATGCCGCCCGCCGACTCGCCGAAAATGGTCACGTCGCGCGGGTTGCCGCCGAAATCCGCGATGTTGTCTTGCACCCATTTGAGCGCGAGCTGCTGGTCCTCGATGCCGTAATTGCCGGATGTCCCGCCCGACTCCAACGCTTTCGCGGGCAGGAACCCGAGCAGGCTCAGGCGGTAGTTCATGCTGACCACGACGGCGCCGCTTTGCCGGGCAATCTGCGTGCCCGTGTAGTCCGGGCCACCCGGGGTGATGCCGCCGTTGCCCGCGTTGAAGCTGCCGCCGTGGATAAACACCATGACCGGTCGCGCGCCGCCGAACCGGCCGAGCTCATCGTCCGGCGACGGGGAGTAGACGTTGAGGAACAAGCAGTCCTCGTTCGTGCTGGCCGAACCCAGCCGATTGGTCTGCGGGCAGGGGCTGCCGAATTGCGTCGCTTGCAAGGGCGCGGACCAGGGCGCGTGCGGCTGCGGGGGGCGGAAACGCAAGTCGCCGATCGGCGGGGCCGCATAGGGAATGCCAAGAAACGCCGCGATTCCGTTGTCGCGAAATCCGACCACCTCGCCCCTGTCGGTCTGCACGGCGGGGGAGGCGGCGGCAGCGCGCGCGGGGAACGGCGAAAGCGCAATTGCCCAGGCCGCCATTCCCATCATGGCGAAGCCCGCAAGCCTTTCGCAACAGGTTGCCACGTCCACCATTCCCTCCTGCGCAGCCGCCCGCGCGGTCGCCAGTGTTCGCCGTTCAACGGGACTCGGCGGACGATTTTGAATAGTCTAGCCATCGCAATATCGGCCCTGCAACACCGCATGGTGGAAAGTGCGTAAGTGGTCGGCACGATCCTCCGCCGCGAGCTGTGCGCGCCCTCCCGGGCTGGACGCGCGCGCCGGGTGAAATGATGATGACCGCCGGGGAGTGCCATGCGGCGGATGCCCGACTCTTTCGCCTTCGCGAGCCGCCGCTTGCGGCGGCGTGGCGATCCAGGCGTGCAGCACGGAGCGGGCGTCCTGGATTGCTTCGCCTTCGGCTCGCAATGACGGCGCCTCGGCAAACGGTCAGAGCAACGGGCGGCCGGTACAGTTAACAGCTACAATTAACAGCGCACGCCACGCCGGCGAGTGCGCTTTCAGCCGGCCCCGCCGAAATAGGTTCCCTCAACCGTGATCGTTGGCCGGAGCGGGGCGACCGGCGCGGCGGGCAGCGGCAGGCGTGCGGGGCGCGCGGGCGCATAGCCGCGAGCCGTAGCGGGTCGCGAATAATGCCGGATGGCCGGAGAGGCCCCGAACGGCTGGGTGAAGAACGCCGGGACGGCGCCGGCCAGCGGCAGGCTGCCCTCGGGCGTCGATCCGCCTTGCGCGTCGGCCGGGCGCGGGCTTTGCTCGCGGGCGGCGTCCCGGGCCTGCAACGCGGCCAGTTGCGCGCCGGTGCGCCGTTGCAGGTCGGCGATCACGTCCAGCTCGCCGGTCATGGCCTGGAGCCTCGCCTCCGCCTGCCGCTGGCCGCGGCGGGCGTCCACAAATCCCGCGGTCGCGGTCACGCAGCCGATCACCGCGACCGCCGCAACGGCGAAAGCGGTCGTTCGGAAGTCCCGCGCCGCGGGGCGAACCAGGCGGGACGCCGACGCCGCCGCCTCGGAGACCGCCGCCTCGGAGACCGCCGCCTCGGAGACCCTGGAGCCGGTCCCGAGCAGAACCGACAACTCGGGGCGTCGGCCCGGCGGCGCGTACGCGCCCCGGCGGAGGAGCGCGGGATCGCGGGCCGCGGACTGGACCAGCAGCCTTGCGAGCTGCTCCGGCGGCGGCCGATAGGATTCCTCAAAATCCATGAAACCTCTCACCCCCGGGCCATCGGACCAAACGGCGGCGCGGAGCGACCGTTCCGGCAGGTCACTCCGATTTCACCGCATACCACTCCATCGCCGCCGCCACACCCCCGCGGCCGTGCGGCACCCGAGCCGATCTTAGACTCATTTCCACCGCCGCGAGGGCGCCCAGCACCATCGCCTCGTTCAGATCGCCGAGATGGCCGATGCGGAACACCCGGCCGCCGAGCTTGCCCAGCCCGCCGCCCAAGGAGACATTGTAGCGGGCGCGCGCGGTCCGGCGCACCGTCTCGGCATCATGGCCCTCCGGCATCCAGATCGCGGTGACGGAGTTCGGAATACCGGCCCGGATTGGTGCAGAAGAGTTGCGGCCCGTCATTGCCGGCCCACACCTTGACCGCCCGGCGCACGCCCTCGGCAAGGTAAGCGTGGCGGGCCACCAGGGCGTCGATCCCCTCCTCCTCGATCAGCCGGATCGACTCGCGCAGGCCATAGAAAGTGTTGACCGGAATGGTACCGATGAAGCTCATGTGCGGCTTGCGGCCCAGCATGAGCGTCCAGTCGAAGTAAAAGCGCGCCAGCCGGGCCTCGCGATGCGCCGCCATCGCCTTGTCGGAGGCGGCGGTGAAGCTCAGCCCGGTGGGGCACATCAGCCCCTTCTGGCTGCCGCCCACGACGCCGTCGATGCCCCAATCGTCCATGCGAAATTCGAGGCTGCCGAGCGAGGAGATGGTGTCCACCAGCAGCATCGCCGGATGGCCCGCCTCGTCGATCGCGCGGCGCACCTCCCGGATCGGGATGAACAGGCCGGTCGCGGTCTCGTTATGGACGACGCAGACCGCCTTGATGGCGTGCCCGCGATCGGCGACGAGCGCCTCGGCCACTTTGGCGGTGTCCACCCCCCGCCGCCACTCGGCGGCGACGGTTTGCACCTTCACCTCATGGGCGGCGGCCATCTTCGCCCATTCCTCGGAGAAATAGCCGGACTTCAAGCACCAGGATCGTATCGCCGGGCGACAGCAGGTTGGTGAGCGTCGCCTCCCACGCGGCATGGCCCGATCCGGTGTAGAGGAACAGCTGCTGGCTGGTGCCGAGGACCCGCTTGAGGCCGGACGTGGCCTCCTCGTAAACCTTAAGGAAATCGGGGTCGTGAAAGTCGATGGTCGGGCGGTCGATGGCGCGGAGCACGCTGTCGGGGATGTTGGTGGGGCCGGGATTGGCGAAGAATTGTCGACCGCGCAGGACCTTCGGCTCTGGGCTCATATCCGTTCCTCTCAGGCTGTTGTGCCGCAAGCCTCTCCCTTAGCACGGGCACGAGGCTTGTCTAAGCGTTTTGCCCTCGGACCGAACTGCGCCGGTCGCCGGGCTGGTCCGTCGCCGGCCGCGGGTGTTAGGTTTTCGGCCGACGAAACGCCGGTCCATCGGGAGATCACATGCGCAACACGGAAGAGATATGGCGGCTGGTGGATGCGCGAAAGCCGGACTTCGAGGCGCTGAGCGACCGCGTCTGGGGAATGCCGGAGCTCGCCTATACCGAGCACCGCTCCTGTGCCGAGCACGTCGCCATGCTGGAGCGCGAGGGTTTCCGCATAAGCACGAACCTGGCCGGCATCCCGACCGCGGTGATGGGCGAAGCCGGCGACGGCGGGCCGGTGATCGCGATCCTCGGCGAATACGATGCGCTGCCGGGGCTCAGTCAGGAGGCCGGCGTGGCCGAGCAGCGCCCGCTGGAGGGCGACGGCGCCGGCCATGGATGCGGACACAACCTGCTCGGCGCCGCCTCGCTGCTGGCCGCTTCGGCGGTGAAGGATTGGCTCGCCCGCAATCAGGTGAAGGGGCGGGTGCGCTATTACGGCTGTCCCGCCGAGGAGGGCGGGGCGGCCAAGGGGTTCATGGTCCGCGCCGGCGCGTTCGACGACGTCGATATCGCGATCTCCTGGCACCCGGCCGCCTTCGCCGGCGTGAACGAGGCCCGCTCGCTCGCCAACACGCGGATCGATTTCAGCTTCTCCGGCGCGCGCATCACACGCCGCCGCCGCCCCGCATCTCGGCCGCAGCGCGCTCGATGCGGTGGAGCTGATGAATGTCGGCGTGAACTACATGCGCGAGCACATGCCCTCGGACGCGCGCATCCATTACGCACTCCTGGACGCCGGCGGGATCGCGCCGAACGTGGTGCAGGCCCGCGCGGTGGTGCGTTACCTGATCCGCGCGCGCGATCTGCCGGAGCTGCGCCGGCTGGTGGAGCGGGTGCGGAAGGTGGCCGAGGGCGCGGCCCTGATGACCGAGACGACGGTGAGCCAAAGGGTCATCAGCGCCGTCTCCAACCTGCTCGCCAACGCGCCGTTGGAGCGGGCGATGCAGGACAATCTGGACCGGCTCGGGCCGCCGCCGTTCGACGAGGCGGACCGCGCCTTCGCCGCCGAAATCCAGGCGACGCTCACCGAGGAGGACATCGAGGCGGCGTTCCGCCGCGCCGGCGAAACGGTGCGCACGGGGCTCTCGCTCTGCGACCGCAACCTCGCCCTCGACGCGCCGCGGGCGCCGATGATGGGATCGACCGATGTCGGCGACGTGAGCTGGAGGGTGCCCACGGTGCAGGCGCGCGGCGCCACCTATGCCATCGGAACGCCCGGTCATTCCTGGCAGCTCACCGCGCAGGGCAAGACGCCGGCGGCGCACAAGGGAATGACCCATGCCGCCAAGGTGATGGCCGGAACCGCGATCGATGCGCTCCAGGACGAGGCGCTGCTGGCCCGCGCCAAAGCCGACCATCAGATGCGGCTGCGCGGCTCGCCCTATGAGTGTCCGCTGCCGGCCGACATCGATCCGCCGATCGGCATGTCGCGCTGACGCATGACCCCTCCCCCGACCCCTCCCGCGGGGAGGGGTTGAGGAAAGTTCGGCGCGCTCGCTACTCCCCCTCCCCTCACGGGAGAGGTCCGGGGAGGTGGCCGCCGATCGGGACGTCCTGCTGTCGGTGCGCGAGCTGCATGTGCATTTTGAGACCGGGGACGGGATAGCCCGTGCCGTCGAGGGCGTTTCGCTCGATATCAGGCGCGGCGAGACGGTGGTTCTGATCGGCGAGTTCGGCGCCGGGAAATCCGTCACCGGGCTGGCGCTGATGGGGCTGGTGCCGCGAACTCCGGACATCGCGATCCGCGGCGAAATCGCGTTTCGCGCCAAAGACGGCGTGATCCGCGATCTGCTTCGCCTGCCCGCGCGCGCCATGCGGCGTCTGCGCGGCAACGACATCGCCATGGTGTTCCAGGAGCCGATGAGTTCGCTCAACCCGGTCTATCCGATCGGCGACCAGATCGCCGACGCCATCATGCTGCACCAGCGGCGCCGGCGCACCGAGGCGCTTGGTCTCGCCCGCGACATGCTCGGCCGTCTCGCCATTCCGGACCCGCAGGCCCGGCTGTCCGCCTATCCGCACCAGATTTCCGGCGGCATGGCGCAGCGGGTGATGATCGCGATGGCGCTATCCTGCCGGCCCGCTCTGCTTATCGCCGATGAGCCGACGACGGCGCTCGACGTCACGGTGCAGGCGCAACTGCTCGAGCTGATAAAGGCTTTGCAGGCCGAGATCGGGATGGCGGTGCTGTTCATTACCCACAACCTCGGCGTGGCGGCCGAGATCGCCGACCGCATCGCCGTCATGTACGCCGGCCGGATCGTCGAGGAGGCGCCGGCGGCGGCGATCTTCGCCGCCCCCCGGATGCCCTACACCGCCGGGCTTCTCGCCTCGGTTCCACGGCTGGTGCTGGATGATCGGCCGTTGCGTCTGGAAGCAATCCCCGGGGACATGCCCAACCCCGCCTCCCACCCGCGCGGCTGCGCCTTCCATCCGCGCTGCGCACACGCGATCGCCGGGCTATGCGATGCGGCGGTGCCGCCGCTGGAAGCCTGCGGGTCGGCGCGCACCGTCCGCTGCGTGCGCTGGCGCGCGCTGACGTCGTGAATTGTCCGCTGCTGCTGGTGGAGGGTTTGCGAAAATCGTTCCCCACAGGTCGCGGCTCGAAGCGGCGACGCTTGCGCGCGGTGGACGGCGTCTCGTTCACCATCGATCGCGGCGAGATCCTCGGGCTGGTCGGCGAGTCCGGCTCGGGCAAGACCACCGTCGGGCGCACCGTGCTGCGCGTTTACGAGCCCGATGCGGGGCGGATCGAGCTCGACGGCGCCGACATCGCCCATCTCTCCCGCCGGGCGCTGCGACCGCATCGACGGCGGATGCAGCTCGTGTTTCAGGACCCGTTCGGTTCGCTGAACCCGCGAATGACGGTGGAGCAGGCGGTCGGCGAGCCGCTGTTGATCCAGGGTCTCGCGCCGGGTCGCGCGGCGCGACGCGAGCGGGTCGCGGAGCTGCTGCGCACGGTGGGACTGCCGGCGGAGGCGATGGGCCGCTACCCGCACGTCTTCTCGGGTGGGCAGCGCCAGCGGATCGGCATCGCCCGGGCGCTCGCCTCCGCGCCCGATCTGCTGGTCGCCGACGAGCCGGTCTCGGCGCTCGACGTGTCGATCCAGGCGCAGGTGCTGAATCTGCTGCTCGATCTGCGCGCGGGGCTGGGGCTGGCGATGCTGTTCATCGCCCACGACCTTGCGGTGGTGGAGCACGTCGCCGACCGCATCGCGGTCATGTATCTGGGCCATATCGTAGAGGTGGGCGCGAGCCGCGAGCTGTGCCGCCATCCGCTCCACCCTTATACCGAGGCGCTGCTATCGGCGGTTCCGGTGCCGGAACCGGGCGCCAAGCGGCGCCGCATCGTGCTGCAGGGCGAGATTCCGAGCCCGGAAAACCCACCCTCGGGCTGCGTGTTTCGCACCCGCTGCCGCTACGCTATTTCCGCCTGCGGCGCCGAGATACCGGCGCTGCGCGAGGCCTCGCCGGGACACTGGAAGGCGTGCATCCGCGATGACGTTTTGTGATACCGGGAACCATCGGAGAGTGGTGCGCATCAGCCGAGTTCCGTCATCGCGAGCCGCCGCTTGGCGGCGTGGCGATCCAGGCGGGCAGCACGGTGCAGCGACCCTGGATCGCCACGGCGCTGCGCGCCTCGCGATGACGATCCCGGACGCCCGTTGATCTGCGCCTCCCGCGCGCCATAGGCTTGGAAAACTCCGGGGAGATCGCCCATGCGCGCCATCGCCGTCTCATTAATGCTCGTCGCCCTCGGGTCGGGCGGCGCCATGGCCGCGCCGGCGGACAGCGCGGCGCAGCCGCTCACGATCGCCTTCAACGGCGGCGCGGTGACGCTCGATCCGATTATGCGCGCGGAAAGCACCACCACGGCTTGGCAGTACGAGATCTTCGACAGCATCACGATCGAGGGCACGCATGGCGAGTTGCTGCCGCGCATCGCCACCAAATGGCAGAGCGTCGATCCCCGAACCTGGCGGCTGACCTTGCGCCGGGGCGTGAAATTCCAGGACGGGACACCGATGACGGCCGAGGACGTGGGCGAATCCATTCTCGACACCGGGCGCAACCCGAAGTCGCAGTTCCGCGAGCTGGCGAATGACGTCAGCGGCTACAACGTGGTATCCCCGGACACCATCGATGTCACGTTCAGCACTCCCGATCCGCAGTTCCCGCTGCATCTGGAAGGCATTCCGGTGATGCCGGAGGCGCTGATCAAGAAGGAGGGGCGGGAGGCGTTCGCGCAGCCATCCGGTAGGCACCGGCCCCTATAAATTCGTCTCCTGGCTGGCCGACGACCATCTCGATCTTGCGGCTTCGGAGGTGTTCTGGGGTGACAAGCCGGCATTTCCCTACGTGCATCTGGAAAGCATCCCGAACAGCGCGACCCGGCTCGCCTCGCTGGTGTCGGGCCAGATCCAGGTGGCGGAGAAGATCGATCCGTCGGACTTCAAGCGGGTGAAGGACAGCGGCAAGGCGTACATCACGCTGACGCCGGGCCAGCGCACGATGTACCTGGCGATGGACTATTGGCGCGAGACCGGCTCGCCCGGCCTGCCCGGCGGGGCGAAGAACCCGTTCATGGACCCGCGCGTGCGCGAGGCGGTGTGGATGGCGATCAATGTCCCGGCGATCAAGACCAAGCTCTTCAACGGCGCGATCGAGGTCGCGGCGCAGTTCACCCCGCACGCCGCCGAGGGCTACGATCCGGCGCTGAAGCCGCCGCCGTACGATGTTGCGAGTGCCAAGAAGCTGCTTAGCGACGCAGGTTATCCGAACGGCTTCACGGTGCGGCTGGATGGACCCAACGACCGCTATCTGGAGGATAGCCTTGTGGAGCAGGCGATCGGCGGCCTGCTCGGCCAGGCCGGCATCAAGGTGACGGTCAATGCGATTCCGAAGGCGGTGTTCTTCCCGCAGATCGATAAGGGCGACTTCACCATGTATTTCGCCGGCTGGGGGAGCAACGACGCCGTCACCACCTGGGGTGCGGTGTACCACTGCCGCGACCCGAAGGCCGGGTTCGGCGTCGTCAACCGCGAGCATTTCTGCGATCCGGGGGCCGACGCCATCATGACCAAGGCCGCCAGCGACTTCGACGAGGCGACGAGCACCAGGCAAATCCAGGAGGCTTACCATCAGGCCAATCGCGTGAAATACGCCTACCTGCCGCTCTACTACGAGGACGTCATCGCCGGCGTGGCGAACGATATCGAATACACCTCGCGCCAGGACGAGCAGATCTTCGCCTGGCAGATGACGCGCAGGAAGTGAACCGCTTCGCCGTCAAGCGGCTGATCGGCGCGGTGTTCGCCGTTTGGGTGGTGGTGACTTTGGTGTTCGTGCTGATCCACGCCACCGGCAATCCGATCGCCGTGCTGGCGCCGGAGACGATGAGCGTCCATGACCGCACGGTTCTGGCCGCGAATCTCGGGCTCGACCGGCCGCTGCCGGTGCAATACGCGCGCTATCTGGGCGGGGTGCTGCGCGGCGATCTCGGGCTCTCCTACTACAGCGGCCAACCGGCGATGCACCTGATCCTGGAGCGGGTGCCCGTCACCGCCGAGCTGGTGGCGCTGGCGATCGCCATCGCCACGGTGTTCGGGCTGCCGTTCGGCATCTTCGCGGCGCTGTGGCCGGAAAGCGCGCTGGATCGGGTGCTGCGCGGCATCTCCGTGCTCGGGTCGTCGATTCCCACCTTCTTTCTCGGCATCCTGCTCATCTTCGCGTTCAGCGTCTCGCTCAATCTGTTGCCGGCCTCGGGGGCCGGCAGCATCGAGCATTACGTCATGCCGGCGTTCACGCTCGCGTTCTTCCGCATCGCGCTGTTCACCCGGCTGACCCGCACCAGCCTGCTCGACACGCTGGCCCTGAATTACGTGCGCACGGCGCGCGCCAAGGGATTGTCGGAACCCGTGGTGGTGGTGAAGCATGCGCTGCGCACGGCGCTGCTGCCGCTGATCACGGTGTTCGGATTGCAGTTCGGCCAGTTGTTCGCCGGAGCCGTGATCACCGAGACGATCTTCGCCCTGCCGGGGATGAATCGGCTGGCGCTGGAATCGCTCTACCGGCTCGACTACCCGGTGGTGCTCTCGTACGTGATCGTCGTCGCGGTGATGTTCGCCGCGATCAATCTGATCGTCGACATGCTCTATGGCGTGATCGATCCGAGGGTCGCCCATGCCGGCTAGGCTGCGCGGGCTGCCGTGGCTTTCGATCCTGATCCTGCTGGCGCTGATTCTGGCGGCGGCGCTGGCGCCCATCATCGCCCCGCATGATCCCGAGGAGCAGAGCCTGCTGGCGCGGCTGACGCCGCCGGGCTGGGCCGATGGCGGCGACTGGTCATATCCGCTCGGGACCGACGGCCTCGGCCGCGACGTGCTTTCCAACATCTTCTACGGGCTGCGGGTGAGCTTGCTGGCCGGATTTCTGGCGGTGGCGATCAGTGTCGTGCTGGGCGGCGTGACCGGGCTGGTCGCCGGCTATCGCAGCGGCGGCTGGTTCGACACCGCCGCGATGCGCCTGGTGGACATCCAGCTCTCGTTGCCCGCCGTGCTGATCGCGCTTGCGGTGCTGGCGCTGTCGGGGCGCGGGTTGTGGAAGGTGATCGCCGTCATCGGGGTGGTCGGCTGGGCGCAATATGCCCGGCTGGTTCGCTCAAGCGTGCTGTCGGAGACCGGCCGTGACTATGTGATCGCCGCCATGCTGGCGGGCGCGTCGCCGGCGCGGATCATCTTCCGACATCTGCTGCCGAACGTGCTGGGGCCGCTGCTGGTGCAGATCTCGGTGGACATCCCGCGGGCGGTGGAACTGGAGGCGTCGCTCTCCTTCCTCGGCCTTGGGGTGGCGGTGACGACGCCCTCGCTCGGCCTAAGGGTGAGCCAGGGATACCAGTATCTGTTCAGCGGCGCCTGGTGGCCCTCGGTGCTGCCGGGCGCGGCGCTGGTCCTGCTGGTGCTTTCGGAAAACCTGATCGGCGACCGGATACGCGACGCCCTCGATCCGCGATCGCGCCCGGCGCGACGGCGCACCCGCCGCGCCCGCAGGCGGCGAGCGGTCGCGCGGGAAATTTAGAGCGGGATGGGATGAGATGAACCGCGACGGCCGTCACAATTGCGAGGACCCTCGCGAAAGCGAGGGGACGAAGCAATCCAGGCGGGCAGCACCGTGCCCCGGGCCTGGATTGCTTCGCCTTCGGCTCGCAATGACGAGCTTATGGTTGCACCTGAATGCTCAGCGCAAATTCTTGGCGAAGAATTCCAGCGTGCGCGCCTGCGCCTGCTCGTAGTCCTGGCGACTGAAGCTGGCGCGCTCGTCGCAGCCGAAGCCGTGGCCGGCGCCGGCGTAAACGTAAATCTCGGCTTTCGGCTGGGCGGCGCGAACGGCGTCCACGTCGGACATCGGGATCGACTGGTCGGTCTCGCCGAAATGCATCTGCACCGGGCAGTTCGGCCGCTCGTCCCTGGAGCCGGCGATGCCGCCGCCGTACCAGCAGGACGCGGCGGCGAAGCTGCGGCTGCGGGTCGCACCCCACCAGGCGACGGTGCCGCCGAAGCAGTAGCCGACGATGCCGAGCGTCTTGCCGCGCAACCGCGCCGCCGCCGCCTCCACATCGGCCATCACGTGCGCGTCGGTGAGCTTCATGCGATACTCGCGACCCTTGCCGATGTCCTCCTGCTGGTATCCGAGCTCGACCCCGCGCTCGACGCGGTCGAACAGCGCCGGGGCGCAGACCGCATAGCCTTCGGCGGCGAAGCGGTCGGCGACCGCGCGGATGTGGTGGTTCACGCCGAAGATCTCCTGGATCACGACGATGCCGCGCCGCGCGTCCTCGGGTCCGGCGACATAGGCCGACAGGCCATGGCCGTCCGACGCGGTCAGGTTGACGTTGCCCATGCTCGCTCCCCTTTTTGGCTGGCAGGTGCGCAGGATGGAGCGCCGGGCGGGGGGTCCGTCAAGTCGCCGGGCGGAGAAACTTCGCAATACGGCGGTTACATGAGCGCGCCATATGTCGCTTCGGTTCTGCATCAGGGAGTGGGTGATGGTTTCCAGGATCGGTGTTTCCCGGATCGGCGCGCTCGGCATTCTGGCGCTGGCGGCGGTCGGGGTCGCGGCGGTTCCCGGCTCGGCGAAGGCGTGGTGGGCCGGCGGCTGGGGCTGGCACGGCGGCGTGCGCATCGGCGTCGCGCTGCCGCCGGTGGTGGTCGCGCCCCCTTACTACGCGCCGCCGCCGGTGGTCTATGCGCCGCCGCCCGCTTACGGCTATGGCTATGGCCCGCGCTGGATTCCGGGGCATTGGCAAGGCGGCTACTGGGTGCCGGCGCACTGGGGCTGAGGCGAGCGAGCTGCCCCGGGTACTCCCCGCCTCAGAGCAATGACAACTGCGCCTTCGCCATCCCCGCCGCTGCGGCGGGGATGGCGAACTGCGTCGTATCCAGCGGTTCGCGTTCTTCGTTCAGGCCCCATCGACGGGCGGCGCGCATGAACCGGCTGAGCAGCAGATCGGCGTATGGGCCGTGGCCGGAAAAGCGGTGGTGAAAGCGCGCATCCGACAGTGCGCCGGCGCGGGTCTGACGGACCAGGCTCAGAATGTGGCGCGCGCGGTCTGGGAAATGGGTCGCCAGCCAGTCCTCGAACAACTGGCGCAGCTCGTGCGGCAGCCGCAGCAGAACATAGGCCGCGTGGCGTGCGCCGACGCGGGCGGCTTGTTCGATGATGCGCTCCATCTCGGCGTCGTTGAGGCCGGGGATCATGGGCGCCACCATCACGCCGGCGGGCACCCCGGCACGCGTCAGCTCGCCGATCGCCGCCAGCCGCCGCGCCGGGGTGGCGGCGCGCGGCTCCATCTTGCGCGCCAGCGCCGCATCGAGCGTCGTTACCGACACCATCACGCGCGCCAGCCGGCGCTTCGCCATGCGCGTCAGGATGTCGAGGTCGCGCAGCACCCCGGCCGACTTGGTGACGATCGTAACCGGGTGATTGAACCGCTCCAGCACCTCCAGGATCGAGCGCGTGAGCTTGAGCGTCCGCTCCACCGGCTGATAGGGGTCGGTGTTGGAGCCGAGCGCCAAGGTCGCGCGCCACATAACCGGGCTTGCGCAGCTCCTTCTCCAGCAACTCGGCGACCTCGGGCTTGAACAACAGCTTGGTCTCGAAATCGAGGCCGGGCGAGTAGCCGAGATAGGCGTGGGTCGGGCGGGCGTAGCAATAGACGCAGCCGTGCTCGCAGCCGCGATAGGGGTTGACCGCGCGATCGAAGCCGATATCGGGCGAGCTGTTCCAGCTGATGACCGAGCGCGTGGCGTCGCGGATGAGGGTCGTCGGCAGCGGCGGCAGATCGGCGAACTCGGCGAGCGTGTCCCAGCCGTCGTCGAACGGCTCGGCGCGGGCGTTGTCGAAGCGGACGGCGGGATTGAGGGTGGCGCCGCGCCCGCGCCGGGCGGCCGCGGGCATGTGCGCCACCGGGGCCGCCTCCGCCTCTCCGGCGCCGGCGAGGGCGGCGATCTGGTCGAGGTCCTTGCCGGCAACCTCCTGCTGGCGCATCCTCGGTTCCCTGTTCGTTCGTGCCGGACGGTCGCATTCACGCCACGTCAGGTCAAGAACAAAACGGGAAAGTGATCCAGCTCTCGGTCATCATTCCGACCCTCGACGCCGCCATGTCGCTGCCGGAAACGCTGGCCGCGCTCGGTGACGGGCGGGAGGTGATCGTCGCCGACGGCGGCAGTCGCGACGAGACCGCCGAAATCGCCGCGGGCCTCGGCGCCCGGGTGATCCTCGCCCCGCGCGGCCGCGGCGCGCAGCTGGCTGCCGGGGTGGCCCGGGCGAGCATCCCTGGCTGCTGCTGCTGCACGCCGACACCCGCCTCGGGCCGGGCTGGCTGGCGGCGGCGGTCGCGCACGGCTGCACCCCCGATCGGGCCGGGTATTTCCGCTTCGCGCTCGACAGCGCCGATGCGCGGGCGCGGCGGCTGGAGCGGGCGGTCGCCTGGCGCTGCCGGGCGGCTTGCGCTGCCCTACGGCGACCAGGGCTTGCTCATCCATCGCGACCTGCTGGGGGCGGTCGGCGGCATCAAGCCGCTGCCGCTGATGGAGGACGTGGATTTGGCCCATCGCCTCGGCCGCCGGCGGCTCATTATGCTGGCGGCCGATGCCCGGACCTCGGCGGCGCGCTGGGAGCGCGAGGGCTGGACCCGGCGCTCGGCGCGCAACCTCGCCTGTCTCGCGCTCTGGTACGCGGGCCTGCCGCCGGCCCTGATTGCGCGCGCCTACGGATGAGGCCGGTCGTCATCGTGTTCGCCAGGGCGCCCCGCCTCGGCGCGGTCAAGCGACGGCTGGCGAGCGAGATCGGCAACCGCGCGGCGCTGCGTTTCCATCGCGACACGCTGGCGCGACTGCTGCTGGCGCTGGCCCGCGACCGGCGCTTCGCGACCGTGCTGGCGCTGACGCCCGACCGGGCGCGCCTGCGCGTGCCGGCGCATGTGCGCCGCATCGGTCAGGGCGGCGGCGGTCTCGGCCGGCGCATGGAGCGCGCGTTTCGCCGCTTCCCGCATCGGCGCGTGGCGCTGGTCGGCTGCGACATCCCCGACATCGCCGCTGCCGACCTCGTGGACGCAATCCGTGCCTTGGGACGCGCGCGCGCGGTGTTCGGGCCGGCAGAGGACGGCGGCTACTGGCTCGCCGGCATGGCGGCCGCATCGGCCCGCCCGCCCGTTCGCCGGGGTGCGCTGGTCCTCGCCGCACGCGCTTGCGGATACGCGGCGGAACTTCGCGGGCTCGGCCTTGCTGCGCACGCTGCGCGATGTGGACGACGCCGCCGACCTCGCCGCCGCCGGCTACTCGGCGGCCGGCTTCAAATGCTCCTGCAAGCGCGGCATCAGCTCCACCAGGTTGCAGGGGCGGTGACGGTTGTCGAGCTGCGAGCGCAGGATATCGTCCCAGCCATCCTTCACCGCGCCGGTGCTGCCGGGCAGCGCGAACAGATAGGTGCCGCCGGCGACGCCGGCCATTGCCCGCGACTGCATGGTGGAGGTGCCGATCTTGGCGTAGCTCAGCATCCGGAACAGCTCGCCGAAGCCCTCGATGCGCTTCTCCAGCACCGCATCGAAGGCTTCCGGCGTGACGTCGCGCCCGGTCAGCCCGGTGCCGCCGGTGGTGATGACCACATCGATCGCCGGATCGGCGATCCAGGCGCGCAGCCGCGTCGCGATCACCGCCGCATCGTCTTGCTCGATGGCGCGCGCGGCGACGTGATGGCCGGCGGCGGCGATGCGATCGACCAACGCCTGGCCCGAGGTGTCGTTGGCCTCGGTTCTGGTGTCGGATACGGTGAGGACGGCGATGTTGACGGCGATGAATGGCCGGTCGGCGTCGGGGCTGGCCATATCTCCCTCCTTGCGTTGACAACCGGGGCGCTGAGGCTATAACGCGCCGTTCCCGGCAGCCGGCAACGCGCCCTCGGGCATTTTCTCGGGATTTCAGAGATGTTCGCAGTCATCCGCACCGGCGGCAAGCAGTACCGCGTCACCCCCAACGCGGTGCTGAAGGTGGAGAAGCTGGAGACCGAGCCGGAGGCCACCGTGACCTTCACCGACGTGCTCGCGGTGGGCGACGCCGACGGGCTGACCCTGGGTGCCCCGGTGGTCGCCGGCGCCTCCGTCACCGCATTGGTGCTGGGGCAGGACCGGCTGGACAAGGTCATCATCTTCAAGAAGCGCCGCCGCAAGAACAGCCGGCGCAAGCGCGGGCATCGGCAGCACGTGACGGTGCTGCGCATCATGGACATCGTCGGCGCCGACGGGGCGAAGCTGCGCGCCGGGTCCGCCCGTGCCGAGGCGCCGCCGCCGGTCGCGGCGCCGCCGCCGCCGCCGGCGGCCGAGACGGCCGATGAAGCGGGCGCGCTGGTGATGGAAGAGGTCTGAGATGGCGCACAAGAAGGCGGGCGGCTCATCGCGCAACGGCCGCGACACCGCGGGTCGGCGGCTCGGCATCAAGAAATACGGCGGCGAGGCGGTGCTGGCCGGCAACATCCTGGTCCGCCAGCGCGGCACCAAGTGGAAGCCCGGCCATAACGTCGGGCTGGGGCGCGATCACACGATCTTCGCCCTGATCGACGGCAAGGTGGAGTTCAGGCGGCGGGCCGAGGGACGGGTGCATGTCTCCGTCCGCGCGCGTCCGGCGGCCGCCGAGTAGGAGGTCCACCTTGGGCGATGAAGTTTCTCGATCAGGCCAAGATCTATCTTCGTTCGGGTGACGGCGGCGACGGCGTCACCGCGTTCCGGCGCGAGAAATTCATCGAATTCGGCGGCCCCGACGGCGGCAATGGCGGCAAGGGCGGCGATATCGTCTTCGAGGCCGCCGACAATCTCAATACCCTGATCGACTTCCGCTACACGCAGCATTTCCGCGCCCGCAAGGGGGCCAACGGCGCCGGATCGGATCGCACCGGCGCCGGGGCGCCGGATGTGGTCATCCGGGTTCCGATCGGCACGCAGATCCTCGACGCCGACCGCGAGACGCTGCTCGCCGACCTCGCCGCGCCGGGCCAGCGCATCCTGCTGTTGCGCGGCGGCGACGGCGGGTTCGGCAACACCCATTACAAGACGGCGACCAACCGCGCCCCGCGCCGCGCCGACAAGGGTTGGCCCGGGGAGGAGCGCTGGGTGTGGCTCCGCCTCAAGCTGATCGCCGATGCCGGGCTGGTCGGGCTGCCCAACGCCGGCAAATCGACCCTGCTCGCCGCCGCCTCGGCGGCGCGGCCGAAGATCGCCGACTATCCCGTTCACCACGCTGCATCCGCAGCTTGGCGTGGTGCGCCTCTCGGCCAGCGAGGAATTCGTCCTCGCCGACATCCCCGGCCTGATCGAGGGCGCGCATGAGGGCGCCGGGCTCGGGGATCGTTTCCTCGGCCATGTTGAGCGCTGCGCCGTGTTGCTGCACCTGATCGACGGCGCCGCCGGGGACGTGGTCGCCGCCTGGCGGGCGGTGCGGGCGGAGCTTGCCGCCTACGGCAACGGACTCGCCGAGAAGCCGGAGATCATCGGCCTCAACAAGGCCGACGCGATGACCGCTCGCGAGGCCGCCGCACGGCGCGCCGCCCTGCAACGCGCGTCGGGGCGCTCGGTGCTGCTGCTCTCCGGCGCCACCGGCAAGGGCGTGCCCGAGGCCTTGCGCGCGCTGCAATCGGCGATCACCGAGGCGCGGCGCGACCGCGCGGCATGACCACGCTGGCGGACGCCCGCCGGGTGGTGGTGAAGATCGGCAGCGCGCTGCTGGTCGAGGACCGGCGATCGGCGCCCCGCACCGACTGGCTGGCGGGCGTGGCCGCCGATATCGACATGCTGCGCGAACGCGGCGTTGAGGTGATCGTGGTCTCCTCGGGCGCCATCGCTCTCGGCCGTCCCGCGCTCGGTCTGGCACGCCGGCGCCTCAGGCTGGAGGAGCAGCAGGCCGCCGCCGCGGTCGGCCAAATCCGGCTCGCCCGCGCCTGGACCGAGGCGTTGGCGGCGGTCGGGCTCACCGCCGGGCAATTGCTGCTGACGCCGGAGGACACCGAGGATCGGCGCCGGTATCTGAACGCGCGCGCCACCTTGCTGACGCTGCTCGGCTTGGGCTGCATCCCGGTCATCAACGAAAACGACACCATTGCGACCGCCGAGATCCGCTTCGGCGACAACGACCGGCTGGCGGCGCGCGTCGCCGAGATGGTGCAGGCGGACCAGCTGATCCTTTTGTCCGACATCGACGGGCTCTACACCGCCGATCCCAAGCGCGGCCCCGCCACCCATATCGCCGAGGTTGCGGCGCTGACACCCGAAATCGAGGCGATGGGCGGCGACCCGCCGCCCGGCTACTCCTCGGGCGGGATGCGAACCAAGCTCGCGGCGGCGCGGATCGCGACGCAAGCCGGCTGCGCCATGGTGATCGCGCGCGGGCATGTGGACCGCCCGCTCTCGGCGCTGCTCGCCGGCGCGCGCTGCACCTGGTTTCACGCCGCGCCCGAGGGCCGCTCGGCCCGCAAGCGCTGGATCGCCGGCGCGCTGGCGCCGATGGGGGTGCTGTTCGTCGATGCCGGCGCCGCCCGGGCGCTGGCCGCCGGCCGATCGTTGCTTCCCGCCGGCATCGTGCGGGTGGAGGGCAGCTTCGAGCGCGGCGACCCGGTCCAGGTGCGTGGCCCGGACGGCGCCAACCTGGCGCGCGGTCTGTCGGCCTATGCGAGCGCGGATGCGGCGCGCATCGCCGGGCACCGCTCGGACGAAATCGAGGCGATCCTGGGCTGGCGCGGCCGTGACGAGATGGTGCACCGGGACGATCTGGTGGTGGTGTGATGATCAGGTAGGATTTTCGATCCTATCCCGACGATTACTTACGCCGTGTGATTGAGCAAAAACGACTGATCGATGCCGAAAAACGTGCTCAGTGCGCTCGCGAACGCCTGATCCGCCGGCCCCGGACCTCCCACGATCGTATTCAGCCCATCGTTGACGACTTCCGCGACGAACTGCGCCGGCAAGACCACCGCTGGACCGCCCGGGGTGCTGACGCCGGCCGTGATCTCCGGTTGGGCGGAGTTCCAATCGCCAAGGAACGCCTTCAGATCCGAGAACAGTTGATTGTCGAACGGCCCCACATCCTGTCCGGCGGACGATGCTTCGGCAAGGTTATTGAAATCAGTTCCGATATGACCGCCATCGATGAACGTCATCGACGCGGCGCTGACTTGCTGGCCGAAGGAATTCTGCGAGATTGAGGGTGCTCTGATCGCTGGCGCTGAGAGACCTCGGAGCCATCCCGTCATCGGCGGGCACCGCGACAAGCGCCGGGGTGCCCGACGCACCGGCGGGCAGGCCATTCTGCTGCCCGACCCAAGCATTGATGGCGGTCACGACACCGGGCGTAATCTCGGTAAAGTAGCCGGCGCCGCCGTTGTTGCCGGTTGATACGATCCCGACGACATCGGCCGAACCATCCGCATTTTCTACCCACACCGGGCCGCCGCTCGATCCCGGACCCAGTCCGCCGCTGGTCAGGAGACTATAACCCGGCACTTGAGTGAACGCCTCGGTTTGCGTGACCAGGGCGCCCTTTGCCGTCGCCGGATAGCCGGAGACGTTCGCCATGCCCGCCGTGAAGTCGGGATCGAGCCCCATGCTGCCAACGCTGAACGGCTGCGCCAGGTGAATAACCGCGAAGTCGCTCTGGGACTGGGTGAAGGTGAGAAAGCCCCCGGAATCGTCCACCGGATTGAAGTTGAAAGAGGCGCCCTGTTCGCTGCCGACCGGCGCGGTGCCGGCTTCATAGCCGGGCGTGACCTTGATGTTGCTCGCGGCGCCGGCCATGGCGCTCCAGACGACGTGCGAGGCCGTGAGCACCTCGTCCGGCGAGATCAGGACGCCGGAGCCCTGGTATCGGACGCCGCCGATGGTATCGGTGATATAGACGACGGTGTCATCATAGGGATATCCGGGGAAGTCCGCCGGCATGGCCGCCTCGTTGGTCTGCGGGAGCCAGGTTATCCGTCCGGCAGTTGCCGGATCGTTAACTTGTCTGTCGGGGCCGTGAGGCAACAGTAATGACTTGCTATGGTCGGCGGATGCCGCCGCGCAAGATCATCCATATCGACATGGACGCCTTCTATGCGTCGGTCGAGCAGCGCGACAATCCGGCGCTGCGCGGCCGGCCGGTGGCGGTGGGGCACGGCGGCAAGCGGGGCGTGGTGGTGGCCGCGAGCTACGAATCGCGCGCCTTCGGCGTCCGCTCGGCCATGCCGTCCGCCACCGCCTTGCGGCACTGCGCGGAATTGGTGTTCGTGCCGCCGCGCTTCGATGTCTATCGTAGCGTCTCGCAACAGATCCGCGCGGTGTTTGCCGACTATACGCCGCTGATCGAGCCGCTGTCTCTCGATGAGGCCTATCTCGACGTGACCGAGAACCGGCGCGGGCTGCCGAGCGCCTCGGCGACCGCGCAGGAGATTCGCGCGCGCATTCTGGAGGCGACCGGGCTGACCGCCTCGGCGGGCATCTCCTATAACAAGTTCCTCGCCAAGCTCGCCTCCGACCAGCGCAAGCCGAACGGCCAGTTCACCATCACGCCCGAGATGGGCGGGGACTTCATCGCCGCGCTGCCGATCGGCAAGTTCCACGGTGTCGGGCCGGTGACGGCGGCGAAGATGCAGCGGCTCGGGATCGCCACCGGTGCCGATCTGCGCGCGCAGTCGCTCGCCTTTCTGCAACGGCACTTCGGTAAATCAGCGTTCTGGTATCTCGCCATCGCGAACGGCGAGGATGACCGGCCCGTGGTCGCCGACCGGCGGCGCAAATCCTCGGGCTCGGAGACCACCTTCGCGCGCGACCTGACGGCCCCTGCGGATATCGAGGCCGGGGTCGAAGCCATGGCGGCGGAGGTCTGGGCCTGGTGCGACAAGGCGCAAGAGTTCGGCCGCACCGTCACCGTGAAGGTGAAGTATGCCGACTTCCGCGTGGTCACGCGAAGCCGCAGCTTCCCCGGCGTGATCGCTCGGGGCGATTTCCTGGCTCGGGCGAGCGTCGAGCTCGTGCGCACGCTGCTGCCGACCGCCAACGGCATCCGATTGCTCGGTGTCAGCGTATCCAATTTTGATCGAATGCCGGTCACGGCGGCCGAGGAGCTGCCGCTGTTCGCACCCGAGACGGAAGGAGAATTGTGATGCCCGAGCTGATGACGCTGCACTGGTCCCCGCGCTCGCCGTATGTCCGCAAGGTCATGATCGTCGCGCATGAGCTCGGACTTGCCGAACGGATCGCCACCGTGCGGACCGTGGTCGGCGGCACCGAACCGCAACGGACGCTGATGGCGCTCAATCCGCTCGGCAAGATCCCGACGCTGGAGACGGCCGAGGGCGATGTGCTCTACGACTCGGCGGTCATTTGCGAATACCTGAACGGGCTCGCCGGCGGACGGCTGTTCCCGTCGGATGGGCGAATGGTGACGCTTCGGCGCCTCGCGCTGGGCGACGGGATGCTCGACATCGCCGTGGCCCTGATCGGCGAAAGCCGCCGCCCGGTCGAGCGTCAATCGCCGCCGCACATCGCGCTGTGGCGGGCCAAGCTGGCGGCCTGCGTGGATGCCCTGGAAGCCGAGGCCGAGGCGCTGCAATCGGCGCGGTTCGACATCGGCCACGTCGCGATCGGCGTCGCCCTCGGCTATCTCGATTTCCGCTTCGCCGATCTCGCCTGGCGCGAAGGTCGATCCCGCCTGGCCGCATGGCAGGCGGATTTCGATGCCCGCGAAGCGGTGCGCGCGAACCCGTTCGTGGATGACTACTGATTTATACCAGCCGCCCGTTGTTCGGCCGCTTGTTAGAGCCGATTCGGATCATGTGGAAACAGATCAACCGGGTTTTCCACGTCATGCTCGCGCTTGGCGCGAGCATCCACGCCTTCCCGGGCGAAAGAAAGGCGTGGATGCTCGGCATTCGCCGAGCATGACGAAGAGCACCGCCTAGTCTTAGCCCTGTCCCACCACGGGGCATCCGGCTTCGAACTCGGCCAGCACGTGCGCGATGTGCGCCGCCGCCGCGTCGTGGTCGTGCATCTGGTAGAGCGTCGCCGCCAGCCGCACCGGGTCGCCCGAGTAATACCGCTCGTACAACTGCTGCCGCCCGGCGAAGGAGGACACGGCCGAATCGAAGGCCAGCCGGAACAGCTTGATGCGCGATTTCGAATCCGCGTTCGCCGACTGGAAATACTGCTCCACGTCGGGCCAGGCATCGCCCGTGGTCTCGGCGTAGGACGGCACCGCCACCAATCCGCCGGCGCCGAGAATCTGCACGATCTCGCACATGCGGATGAACAGCTTCGCGTACATCATCCGCACCGTCCACAGCGGCATCGCCGCCGGCGTTATGACGCCCTGGGCGTTCGGCGCGGCGTCGGCTTCCGAGGCGCGCAGGCAGGCACGGCAGAATTCGGTGGTCTGGATCATCTCGGCCAGCATCCCCTGCACATGCAGGTGCTGGTCGATATTGGTGGAGCGCGCGATCGACACCGCCAGATCGAGCATGAACTCCGACTTGGCGAGGTTCTTGGTGGTGAACTGATGCATCACCTGCGGCATTGCGCCGGTGCGGTTGTAAAGACCGTTGCACATCGCCGCGTCGCGGTGGATGAACACCCGCTCCCACGGCACCAGCACGTTGTCGAACACCGCCATTGCGTCCTGCTCGTCGAAGCGCGCCGACAGCGGGAAGTCCATGGGCGAGCCGGCGTCCAAATGCGAAACCGAGGGCCGGTGGATGAAGCGCAATCCGGGGCTCGCCACCTTGGCGCTGAAGCCGAACGCATAGGGCGCGGCGTCGGCGCTCTCGCTCATATAGGTGGACGGCATCACCATGATGTCGTCGCAGAACGCCGCCAGGGTCGAGACCATGCGGGCGCCGCTGATGACGATACCGGCGTCGGTCTCGCGCACGATCTTCGCCGCCAGATCCTTCGACTGCCGCTCCACCGGGCGCGAGCGATCGACTTGCGGATTGACCAGCGTGTGCGTCATCGCGATGTCGTTCTCGCGCACGTGCTTGTAGTAATCGAGCACGTTGCCGGCGAAGCGCTTGTCCTTCTCGCCGAAGGCGAGATGGGCGGAGGCGAAGCCGGTCAGCATCACGTTCATGTAGTCGGGGCTGCGGCCGAACATGCCGCAGGTGGCGTCCATCCAGGTCTTGACCATGCCGCGCCGGGCCACGAGGTCGTCGATCGAGGCCGGCTGGATGAAGGAGAGCCCGACCCGTTCGCCGCTGTCGGGCGAGACATGGGTCATGCGCGCCAGCAGCTCGGGCTGGTGCTGCATTTGATAGAGCGCCGCCATCGCGTGCGCGGCACCGGCGAAGCGGCGATCGGTGGTGACGTCGCGCACCCGCTCGCCGTCGATCCAGATCTCGCGGTCGTCGTGCAGCGCGTCCAGATAAGCCGACCCGGTGCGGATGCCCATGAGCGTTCCTAGGTTTCGAGTGCCAACAAGCCGTAGCCGGTAATCAGCGGCGCGTGGTAGTTGCGATGCACGCGACGCACGCGCGGCCCCAGGGCGGCGCGCATCGCCAGCCACAGGATCATTTCCACCGATTCGGCGCCGCCGCGTTCCATGTATTCGTGGTGCGACAGTCGCGTGAGCGACTCGGGGTCGCTCTCCAAGTCATCGAGGAAGCGATTGTCCCACTCGGGGCTGACCATGCCGAATCGCGCGCCGTGCAACTGATGCGACAGGCCGCCCGTTCCGATCACCACCACGCGGCGATCGTCGGGGAAGCTCTCGACGGCGCGCCGGATCGCCTCGCCGAGACGCCACAGCCGACGCGCGGTCGGCAGCGGATGCTGGATGACATTGACGGCGATCGGGATCACCGGAGCGGGCCAGCGCGCATCGGTCAGCATCGGCAGCACCGACATGATGCCGTGATCGACCGCCATCTCCTGACAGACGGTGGGATCGAACTCGTCGGCCACCAGGCTGCGCGCCAGGTGCCAACCGAAGCGCGAATCACCTTCCAGATCGGGCAGATCGCGCTTGCCCCAGCCCTCGTCGGCTTGCGGGAACGCGTCGGCGACGCCCAGCGCGAAGGTCGGGTAGGCGTCGAAGAAGAAGCGGTTCATGTGATCGTTGTAGATCACGATCAGCAGCTCGGGATGTTGCGCCCGCAACCACTTCTTCACCGGCAGATAGCCGTCGAACAGCGGCGCCCACAACGCCTCGCGCGCCTGTCCCTTGTCCCAGGCTTGCGCGATCGAGGGCGCGTGCGAGCTGCCGATGCCGCCGACGATGCGCGCCATCTCAGTGTCGCAGTCCGGGCAGGCTTTGCTTGAGCTGGTCCAGCGTCTCGCCCCGCATCTGCGCGCCCACCTCCAACAGATTCTGCCCCAGGCTGCCGGCGATCTTGATCATCAGATAGATGCTGCCGCCGGCGTCGATCGTGCCCGCCCAGTCGCGCCGCGCGATCAGCGTCGATTTCGTGAACAGTGAGACCATGCGTGCGCATGTATCCGGTCTCGTCGGCACGAAAGCGATCGCGATTGGCGGCATCGGTCAACGACATCGCCAGCCGGTTCAGCCGGTATCCGGCCTGCGAGCGTTCGCCGGTGAACACGACGGTTCCGGGGATGTCCATGGCGGAAGCCTAGCCGCGGGTCGGGGGAGAAGTCACTGATACCCGGAATACGGAGGCGCTGAGACGCATACGCCAACCTCGTCATCGCGAGCGAAGCGAAGCGATCCAGGCAATCCAGCCCCGGTCACTCCCATGCGGCTCGCCTGGATCGCCACGCCGCCAAGAGGCGGCTCGCGATGACGAGGTTGGTCCGGATCGCGCCGGTTTCGGCGAGGCGATCAGTTTTCGTGATGAAGACCGGCGAATCCGGCCGATCCGTGTACACGCTTTTGCGGCGCAGCATGGGATTGTGTACACGCTTTCGAGGTGGGCAACTCCGATTGTGTACACGGTTTTGCATTGCACAATCCCGGTTGTGTACACGCTTTCGCGGCTTCGGCGCCGATCGTGTACACGCTCGCCTCTCACCGCGGCGCCATGCGCAGCGCGCCGTCGAGGCGGATCGTCTCGCCGTTGAGGAAGCGATTGGTGGCGATGTGCAGCACCAGCGCGGCGTATTCGTCCGGCCGGGCGAGGCGAGCCGGGAACGGGACCGAGGCGGCGAGGCCGGCGCGCAGCTCGTCCGGCACGCCCGCCAGCATCGGCGTCTCCACCAGGCCCGGCGCAATCGTCATCACCCGAATGCCCGATCGCGCCAGCTCGCGGGCCGCCGGCAAGGTGAGACCGATCACTCCGGCCTTCGACGCCGCATAGGCGGCCTGGCCGACCTGCCCCTCATAGGCGGCGATCGAGGCGGTGTTCACGATCACCCCGCGCTCATCGTCCTCCAACGGCGCCAGCGCGGCCATCTCGGCCGCCGCCAGGCGCAGCAGGTTGAAGGTGCCGATCAGGTTGACCCGCACCACCTGCTCGAAGGCCGAGAGTGCCATCGGGCCGTCGCGGCCGACGATGCGCCCGGCACTGCCGATGCCGGCGCAGTTGACGAGCAGCCGCGCCGGGCCGTGCACCGCCCGCGCCGTCCCCACCGCCGCCGCGGCCGAATTCGGCATCGGCGACGTCGCAGGCGACCGCCAGCCCGCCGATGCCGGCGGCCACGGTCTCGGCCGCCGCGCCATTGCGGTCCAGCACCGCGACGCGCGCGCCCGCCGCGGCCAGCGCCGCGCAGGTCGCGGCACCCAGCCCCGACCCGCCGCCCGTCACCAGCGCCGCCTTGTCCCGCAGCTCCATCGCCGTCCCCTCTTTCCCGATCCCGGCCCCTAGCGAACAATGCGCCGACGAACAACCGGGGGCACCGATGACCGAGAAGCAGCCGGCACGCGGGGCGCGCGGCATGGTGGTGACCAACCACCCGCTGGCCTCGGCGGCGGGGGCGGAAATCCTCGCTGCCGGCGGCAACGCGGTGGACGCCGCCATCGCCGGGCTGTTCGCGCTCACCGTGGTCGAGCCGATGATGGTCGGCATCCTCGGCGGCGGGCTCTTTCATCTGCGCCTGCCCGACGGGCGGCATGTCGTGCTCGACAACCAGAGCCGGGCGCCGCTCGCCACCGGCCCCGAGACCTACACGCCCGACCCCGGTGCGTCGCCGGGAACCATGGACGCGATCGGGCGGCTGAACGCAATCGGGCCGACCGCCGTCGCCTCGGCCGGGAACCTCGCCGGCTGGTGCGAGATGCTGGATCGCTTCGGCACCAGCGATCTGGCCGAGGTCATGGAGCCGGCGATCCGCCACGCCGCGCGCGGCTTTCGGGCCACCCCGTTCCTCGCCGACTGCATCGCCGACTGCGCGGCCGATCTGGCCCGCGATGCGGAGATCGCCCGGCTGTTCCTGCCCGGCGGGCAGCCGCTCGCCGCCGGCGCGCGGCTGGTCATGACCGACTATGCGGAGACGTTGCGGCTGATCGCGCGCGCCGGTCCGGGCGTGCTTTACGGCGGCGCGCTGGGGCGGCGGTATATCGATCACATCCAGCGCCAAGGCGGCCATCTGGCGATGGCGGATCTGACCGAATACCGCACCCGGGAAAGGCCGCCGGTGC
This sequence comes from uncultured Pseudomonadota bacterium, assembly GCA_963762525.1. Taxonomy (GTDB): domain Bacteria; phylum Pseudomonadota; class Alphaproteobacteria; order Acetobacterales; family Acetobacteraceae; genus DATFDN01. Next base: position 403,334 of record CAVXKT010000001.1, on the reverse strand, counting down.
GCGGCACCTATCGGGGGTTCGAGATCGTCGGCCCGCCGCCGCCCTCCTCGGGGCCGCTGCACATCGTCCAGATGCTGAACATCCTTGAGGGCTTCGATCTCGGCGCGCTCGGCTTCGGCACGCCGGAGGCGAACCACCTGCTCGCCGAGGTGCTGAAGATCGCCTTCGCCGACCGCGCCCGGGCCACCGCCGATCCGGATTTCGTCGCGGTGCCGGTATCGCGGTTGCTCTCGAAGGACTACGCCGCCGAACGCCGCGGCCGAGATCGGCGCAGCGCGCCGGCGCCTATGACCGCCGGGCGTGGCGCCGGACGAGGGATCGCACACCACGCATCTGACCGTGGCCGATGGCGCCGGGACCATCGTCGCCGCCACGCAGACGATCAACAGCCTGTTCGGCGCCCGGTTCATCGTGCCCGGAACGGGCTTGATCCCGAACAACTACATGTATTTGTTCAATCCCCATCCCGGCCTCGCCAACTCGGTCGCACCCGGCAAACGGGTCACGTCGTCGATGTCGCCGCTGATCGTGCTCCGCGACGGCCGGCCGTCACGGGCGCTCGGCATGCCGGGGGGCCTGCGCATCTTCGGATCGGTGATGCAAGCGCTGGTCAACCTGATCGATCACGCGATGCCGTTGCAGGAGGCGGTGGAGGCGCCGCGTCTCTGGACCCAAGGCTTCGGCGTGGAGATGGAGCGGGGCTTCGGCGAGGCGGCGGTCGCGGCGATGGCGGCGCGCGGTCATGGCGTGGAGGTGGTGGCGAACGTCGGCGGCGGCATGTGCGCGATCGAGTTCACGCCGGACGAGATGGTGGGAGCCGCGTGCTGGCGCGCCGACGGCCTCGCCATCGGACTGGGCGGCGGCCACGCCCGCGCCGGTGTGCGCTTCCGCCCGGAGGCGCGGCGCTGAGGCCGCGGCCCGGGTGATCGGCGAAGGGCGCGAGCTTGCCCTGCTGCTCGGCGCCGGGCTGGCCGCCGGCACCATGAACGCCGCCGCCGCCGGCGGCTCGTTCGTGTCTTTTCCGGCGCTGATCTTCATCGGCGTGCCGCCGGTCGCCGCCAATGCCTCGAGCACGGTCGCACTCTGGCCGGGCGCCGCTCACCAGTTCATGGGTGCTGCGCGATCGCCTGGGCGGCATCGCCGGCGTCCCGATCGGGGCGCTGGCCGCGCTCAGCACCGCCGGCGGGCTGGCGGGGGCGATCCTGCTGCTGAGCACCCCCGCCGTCGCCTTCAACCGGCTGGTTCCCTGGCTGCTGCTGACGGCGACGCTCACCTTCACGTTCGGCGCCCGCGCCGGGCTGGTGCTGCGTCGGCGGTTTCGCATCGGACGCGCGCCGCTGCTGGCGGCGCAGTTCGTGTTGGGCGTGTACGGCGGCTATTTCGGCGGCGCGGTCGGGATCATGATGCTCGCGGTGTGGGGCCTGCTCAGCGGCACCGAGCTGGTTCGCCTGCACGCACTGCGCGTGGCGCTGGTGGGCGTCACCAACAGTGTCGCAGTGTTGTGTTTCGTCGCCGCCGGTGCGGTCTGGTGGCCGCAGACGCTGGTGATGCTGGTCGGCGCGGCGGCGGGCGGCTATCTGGGCGCGCAGATCGGCCGGCGCATGAGCCCGCGTGTCCTCCGCATTTCCGTGTCCGTGTTCATGGTGGTGATGACCGGCGTGTTCTTCTGGCGAGCCTGGTAGGGTTCAGTTTGACGGCTCCGATTTTGACGGCGGGAGGCTGTCTTTGGCGACCTGAATGGTTTCCGAAACGTCCGCCAGCCCTTGCTGCGCCGCTGCAAGGGGCTCGCGAATGGCCCGGACCGGCAGGGCGTCCGCGAGGCTCTCCTTCAGTCGCTTGAGCTGGTCCTCCGTTAAATCCTCTAAGCTTATCATCCGATTGCGCGCGTTTTGGTTGGACCGGATCAGCTCGTCGAGCTTCAGCTGAATTGCCGCGGTGTCGCGGTTCTGCGTGTTCTGGATCAGGAACACCATGAGGAATGTGACGATCGTCGTCCCAGTGTTGATGATTAGCTGCCAGGTATCGGAGTATTGGAAGGTGGGGCCGCAGGCGCCCCACGCGACGATGAGAATGATCGCCGCGACGAACGTATGCGCCCGCCCGCACTGCTGCGAAGCCCAATGGGCGGCCCGGGAGAACCGATCTGACAACGAAAAATGCTGGCCTTCGGCGATGGCGGGGCTCCCGGCATAATCGAGCGTCAGTCGTAATGAGGCCGAGGGCGATTCGGAAGGCTTTTGTGCACTTTTCGGAGAAGTCGGGAGCGCCCATTAGACATAAACATATCCTTATGTCATATGAACCTCATGGACCGCCTGCTCACCGCGCTGCGCGCCTGCGCCGAGCCGACCCGGCTGCGGCTGCTCGCGCTGGCGGCGCGCGGCGCGTTCTGCGTCACCGAATTCACTGAGATTCTAGGCCAGTCTCAGCCCCGCTTATCGCGCCATCTGAAGCTGCTTTGCGACTCCGGGCTGCTGGAACGGCTGCGCGAGGGGGCGAATGTCTGGTTCGCCGTTCCGGCCGAGGGGGCCGGCGCGCTGGCGCGTGAGCTGCTGGCGCGGCTGCCGGGGACCGATCCCGTGCTCGCGGCCGATGCCAGGCAGGCGGCGCGCGTGCTGGCCGAGCGCGCCCGCGCCGCGTCCGAGAGCTTTCGCGAGCGCGGCGCCGACTGGGACGAGATGCGCGCGCTCGACCTGCCCGCGAGCGCCGTCGAGGCGGCGCTCTCCGCCCTGGTGCCCAATGCCGGCCGCCTGCTCGACATCGGCACCGGGACCGGCAGGGTGCTGGAATTGCTGGGCCCGCGCGTGCGCGAGGGCGTGGGCGTCGATGCCAGCAAGGCGATGCTGGCGCTCGCCCGCGCGCGCCTGGCGCGGTCCGGCCTCGCGCACTGCTCGGTGCGGCTGGCGGACATGTATCGGCTGCCGGTCCCGGATGCCGCCTTCGATGTCGCGGTGTTGCAGATGGTCCTGCACTATGCCGAGCAGCCTGAGGCGGTGCTGGCCGAGGCGGCGCGGGTGCTGCGGCCCGCGGGGACGCTGATCGTCGTCGATCTGGCGGCGCATCGCCGCGCCGATGTGGCGGAGCGGCTGGCGCATCGCTGGCCCGGCTTCGCCGATCACACCATGGCCGGGCTGATGGGCGCGGCGGGGCTCGATCCCGGCCCGCCGCGCGCCGTGCCCGAGGCCGATCCGCCGGTGCGGCTCTGGCCCGCCGCGCGAACCACGGCGCCCGTCCGCATCCCCGAACTCGTCGTCTGAAGGTCAGCCGATGTCCCGACCCCATCTTTTGGATGTTCTGCGCGCCCGGGTGCTGCTGGCCGACGGCGCCATGGGCACCCGCGCCCAAGCGGCTCCGCTCGATATCGAGCGCGATTATTGGGGTCAGGAGAACTGCACCGACATCCTGACTCTCTCGCGCCCCGACTTCATTCGCGACATCCATCGCGGCTATTTCGCGGCCGGCGCCGACCTCTCGAAGACCAACAGCTTCGGCGGCTCGCCGATCACCTTGGGCGAGTTCGGGATTGCCGATCGCGCCTTCGAGATCAATCGCCGCGCCGGCGAACTGGCGCGCGAGGCGGCGGAAAGCTTCAGCGACGGGCGGGACCGCTGGGTGCTGGGCAGTCTCGGCCCCGGCACCAAGCTGCCGAGCCTCGGCAATATCGCCTACGACCCGCTGGAGGCGGCGCTCGCCGAGCAGTGCCGTGGTTTGATCGCCGGCGGCGTCGATGCCATCCTGATCGAGACCTGCCAGGACCCGTTGCAGATCAAGGCCGCGGTGAACGGCGCCAAGCTTGCCCGGGCCGAGGCCGGGTCCGATACGCCGATTTTCGTCCAGGTGACGGTGGAGACCACCGGGACCTTGCTGGTCGGCCCCGATATCGCCGCCGCCGCCGCGATCGTCCACGCGCTCGACGTGCCGCTGATCGGGCTCAATTGCGCCACCGGCCCACAGGAGATGGCGGAGCATCTGCGCTATCTCTCGGGTGCTTGGCCGGGATTGCTGTCGGTGCAGCCGAACGCCGGGCTGCCCGAACTGGTGGACGGGCACCCGCACTACCCGCTAAGCGCCGATCAACTGGCGTCATGGCTCGAACGCTTCGTCGCCGAAGACGGGGTCAATCTGATCGGCGGCTGCTGCGGCACCGATACGCGTCATATCGCCGCCCTCGATGCCATGCTGCGCCGTCGCGGCGATCCTCGCCCCGCCCCGGTCCTGCGCAAGCCGGTATGGGTTCCTGCGGTCGCCTCGCTCTATCAGGCGGTGCCGCTGCGCCAGGAGAACGCCTTCTTCGCCATCGGCGAACGCTGCAACGCCAACGGCTCGAAGAAATGGCGCGAACTGCAGGAGCGGGGGGATTGGGACGGCTGCGTGGCGATGGGCCGCGAGCAGGCCGGGGAGGGCTCGAACGCGCTCGATGTCTGCACCGCTTTCGTCGGCCGCGACGAAACCGCCGAGATGAACGAGGTGATCCGCCGCTTCACCGCCGCGGTCAACGCGCCGCTGGTCATCGACAGCACCGAGACGCCGGTGATCGAAGCGGCGCTGAAGCTGCATGGCGGCAAGCCGATCATCAACTCCATCAACTTTGAGGACGGCGAGAAGCACGCCGCCGACCGGCTGCATCTGGCCCGCCGGTTCGGCGCCGGCTTGATCGCGCTCACCATCGACGAGACCGGCATGGCCAAGACCGCCGAGGCCAAGCTCGCCGTGGCACGGCGGCTGGTCGATTTTGCCTGTGCCCGGTTCGGCTTGCCGCCGTCCGATCTGCTGATCGATCCGCTGACCTTCACCATCGCCACCGGCAATGAGGACGACCGCAAGCTGGGGCAGTGGACCCTGGAGGGGATCGCCGCGATCCGCGCGGAATTTCCCGACATTCAGATCATCCTCGGCCTGTCGAACATCAGCTTCGGGCTGAATCCGGCGGCGCGCGCGGTGCTGAACTCGGTGTTTCTCGACCATGCGGTGCGCGCGGGGATGACCGGCGCCATCGTCCATGCGTCGAAAATCCGCCCGCTGCACCTGATCGCCCCGGAGGAGGTGGCGGTCGCCGAGGACCTGATCTTCGACCGCAGGCGCGAGGGCTACGATCCGTTGCAGCGCCTGCTGGAGATGTTCGCCGACCGCAAGGCGGCGGACGCCACGCAGCGCAAGCGCGCCGAGACCGCTGAGGGACGCCTTAAGGACCGCATCGTGGACGGCGACCGCAAGGGCCTCACCGACGATCTCGACGATGCGCTGAAGCGGATGGCGCCGCTCGACATCATCAACACCGTGCTGCTCGACGGCATGAAGGTGGTGGGCGAGCTGTTCGGCGCCGGCAAGATGCAGCTACCGTTCGTGCTGCAAAGCGCCGAGACCATGAAGGCCGCCGTCGCGCATCTGGAGCCGTTCATGGAGCGCGTCCAGGGCCAGGAGAAGGGGACGGTGGTGCTCGCCACGGTGAAGGGCGACGTCCACGACATCGGCAAGAACCTGGTGGACATCATCCTCACCAACAACGGATACCGGGTGGTCAATCTCGGCATCAAGGTGCCGCTCGCCGACATGCTGGCGGCGGCGTGCGAGGCCCGAGCGCACGCCATCGGCATGTCCGGCCTGTTGGTGAAATCCACCGTGGTGATGCGCCAGAATCTGGAGGAGATGTCGCGCCAGGGATTGGAAATTCCGGTGATGCTGGGCGGTGCGGCGCTTACCCGCAACTACGTGGAGGACGAGTGCGTCCGCGCCTATGCCTGCGGGCGGGTCGCCTATGCGCGCGACGCCTTCGACGGGCTGCATCTGATGGACAAGGTGACGGGCAACGGCTTCGACGACTATCTGGCCGCGGTGCAGGCGAAGCGCATCGGCAAGGCGCGCAATACCGCGCGTACGTTGGGCCAGGCCGATGCGCGCGCCTTCCGGCCGGTCGATCTGGGCGCGGTGCGCGCGCGTCGGCGTCGCATCACCGCCGACCTGGACACCCCGACACCGCCGTTCTGGGGCGCACGCATCGTCGAGGCGGCGCCGAAGGCGATCGTGCCGTTCGTCAATGAACGCAGCCTCTATCAGTTCCAGTGGGGATTTCGGAAGCAGGGGCGTTCACTGGAAGACTTCCTGGGCTGGGCGAAGCAGGAATTGCGTCCGGTGATGAAGCGGATGCTGGCACTCTGCGAGGCACGCGAAATCCTTCGCCCGCGGGCGGCTTACGGTTATTGGAAGGCGGCGGGGCAGGGGAACGAGGTGATCCTGTTCGAGCCGGACGGAGTATCGGAGCTCGCCCGCTTCACGCTGCCGCGCCAGCCGAAGGAGGACGGCGAGTGCATCGCCGATTTCTTCCGCGATGTGGACGACCCCCGGCGCGACGTGATCGGGCTGCAGGTTGTCACGGTCGGCCAGACGGCATCCGAGGTGGCGCGGGAATGGTTCGCCGACAACCGCTATCAGGATTACCTCTACCTGCACGGATTGTCGGTGGAGATGGCGGAGGCGATGGCCGAGTACGTCCACAAGCGCATCCGTGCCGAGCTGGGCTTCGCCGCCGAGGACGACCGCGACATCGATAAGATGCTGGCACAGGGATACCGCGGCTCGCGCTATTCCTTCGGCTACCCGGCCTGTCCGAGGCTGGAGGACCAGACGCGCATCCTGGAGCTGCTGGGGGCGGAACGGATCGGCGTCTCGCTGTCCGACGAGTTCCAGTTGCACCCGGAGCAATCGACCAGCGCGATTGTCGCGCTCAATCCGCGGGCGAAGTATTTTTCGGTGTGACGCTCACCTCGCCGGTTCGTAGCGGCGGGCGAGGGCCCTACCGCACCGACGAGAAACTCGTCGGCTGGAGAATTTCGTTCCGTACCTGCGCCACGATCGCGCCATTGGCCTCGGTCTGCGCGCGTGCGGCGAGCCAGTCGGGGTCGGCGCCGAAGGCGTTCCATTTGCGCTCGCGCTCGGCAAGCGACTCCCAGGCGAGGAGGTAGGTCAGCCGCTGATTGTTCTCGCCGATCAGCGTGGTCCAGAAGCCGGCCTGTTTGATGCCGTGCTTCTCCCACAGCTTCAGCGTGATGGTGTCGAACCGCTTCAGCAAATCCGGCAAGCGGCCGGAAACGCAATCATAGATGCGCAGCTCGTAGATCATTGTGTCCTCCCGGTGTCGCCGTGCAGGCTAGAACCGTTCCACCCAGGGCCGCAACTCGACCTCCCAGCTCCAGGCGCTGCGCTGTTGTTTCAGGACATTCCAGTAAGTCTCGGCGATGGCGTCCGGATCGAGCATCGAATTGGGCGACTGCTCGGCGCGGGCGGCGGAGCGGATGCCGCCGTCGATCACGAAATGCGCGACATGGATGCCCTGCGGGGAAAGCTCCCGCGCCATGCTCTGCGCCAATCCGCGCAGCGCGAACTTCCCCATCGCGAACGGCGCCGACTGCGCATAGCCCTTGACCGAGGCCGAGGCGCCGGTGAGCAGGATGGCGCCCGAGCCCTTCGCCAGCATCAGCCGCGCCGCCTGCTGGGCGACCAGGAAGCCGCCGAAGGCGGAGACGGCGAGGCTCCGTGCCACCTCTTCCGGGATCAAATCGACGAACGGCCCGCGTGTCCGTCCGCTGGCGTTGTAGACCACCACGTCGGGCTCGCCGAGGGCCGCCACCACCGCATCGAACAGGCCGGCCACCTCCTCGGGCTCGGTCGCCTCGCAGGCGAAGGAGGCGGCGCCGGTCTCGGCGCAGAGCCGGGCGAGCTTGTCCGGGTTGCGCGCCGCCAGCGCCACCTGGACATTTTCGCGAGCGAAGCGGCGGGCGAGCGAGGCCGACAGGCCGCTCCCGGCGCCGACGATCAGGGCAAGGCGAGGATCCATGCGAAGTCTCCCGGCAACGGCCTCCACCATACCGCGCGCCGATGCGGGCTCCACCCCCTACCCCGATCCGACCTTGCGCGGCGGCGATGGCGCCCCGCCAGCGCGCGCCGGCTGGTGGACCATGAGCACGACGCGACCTTGCTCCGCCTCGCCGATAGCCTGCTCCGCGAAACCCGCACGGGCATACGCGCGGCGGGCACGCAGATTCCGAACGTCGGGGTCCGTAGCGATGACCGGCGCGCCCGCATCCGCCAGCATGGTTGCGAACAGGCGCAGATACGCGCTGCCGTGACCGCATCCGGTCATGGCCGGCTCACCGATGAATGTGTCGAAGACCCGGGCGCCTATTGGCAGGTGCTGCAGGTGTTTTTGCGGCCAAGCGTGCGCCTCGTAGGCTTGCAGGTATGCGAAGGCACGCCGGCGGTATTCGACGACCCACTGTCGCATCCGCGGTTCGTCGAGATCATTCTTGAGAAGGGCGAGCTGCTCGTCCGGGTTTCCCCACCAGCGCACGACCGCGGGTGTTTGCAGCCAGCGCCGCGCCATCGGGAGGTCGGCGGGGGTAAACGGCCGGAAGTGATACGGCGACATGCCGGCATCAATAAAGGCCGGAAATCAAGCGGCAAGTGCGGGCGCAGTAAGCGTCGTATTCCGCTCCGAGGTGCGAGCGGAGAAGCTTCTCCTAGGCCCGTATCCCGCCCTGACGCTGCACGGCAGCCTCAATGGGGTGGAGCGTTTCCGAAACCCTCCACGATCGCCGCGCGCAGTCGCTCGCGGGCCGCGCGGCCGGCGTCGAGCGAATGCGCATTCACGATGGCCACGCGGAAGCCGCCGGGCGGCATCGCGTGGCGGGCGGGATCGCGGGTCTCGTGGAACGTGATCTGCACGCTGGAGACGCCCGGCATTGCGCGGACCGACGCCACCAGCGCCGCCGGCGGGTGGCGATAGCGCGGCCCGTGCGGGGCGAACAGGACGACGCTGTAGCCCTCGGCGCGCTCGGCGTCGGCAAACACCCACTCGCCGTGTTCATGGAGACGCACCAGCGCCGCCACCCAGCCGCGCCCGTACAAGTCCGGCCATTGGTCGGCGAAGCGCAGATGCGCCTCGATGATGCGCCCGCCGATGGTCTCGAAATTGGCCATGCCGGTGTAGCCGGCGAGGTGATGCGCGGCCCATCTCCCGCACCACGCCTCGACCTCGGGAGCGTCCCCGGCGTGAATGTGCCAGTGGTCGAACATCCCGCCTTCGGTGACCGCGCCGGTGGCGTGGCGCCACCACCGCGCCTCGCCATTCACCAGCGCGACGTCGCTGCTGACATGGCGCCCGGTGAGCAGGGTGGACCAGAAATGCCCCGGCGTCAGCGCCGCCCGGTAGTCCTCCTCCGAGGCGATCACCCGGCTGCCCGTCCCCATGCCGCGCAAATTCATCAGCGGCTTGGAGAACACCGGGAAGGACGGCGGCATGACGCCGTGCGGCGCCGCGTCCAGCCCTTGCGAGAGCGCGACCGCGAGCTTGTCGTAAATCCAGCGATGGGCGGGGAACCAGGTCCAGGAGTCGGCGTCCTCGGTGGAGATGCGGACGTCGTCGGGGCAAGGGACGCCCTCGAAATACTGCATCCGCCAGGGATCGACTTCGCAGATGGGCATCAATTCCCCTCCCCTATCGTGGCGCGAGTTGGTCTACTCTCGTCGGAGCGAATGCGGCAAAACATCCGCGCATGAACTATCGCCACGCCTTCCACGCCGGCAATTTCGCCGATTGCATGAAGCACGCGCTGCTGCTGTGGCTGCTGGGGGCGCTGCACCGCAAACCGGCCCCGGTTTTCGTGCTCGACACCCATGCCGGCGCAGGCGCCTATGATCTTGCGGCCGGGCCGCCCGAACGGACCGGCGAATGGCGAACGGGGATCGGCAAGCTGCTCGACGAGCCGCCGGCGGCGCTTGCCGACTATACCGGATTGGTTCGCCGGCTCGGGCTCTATCCCGGTTCGCCCGCGCTGATCCGCGCAGCTTTGCGGCCGGGCGACCGGCTTGGCTGCTGCGAGCTGCACCCCGACGAATACGCCGCGCTGCGCCGCCGCTTCGCCGCGGATCCGATGGTCGGCGTCCACCATCGCGACGGATGGGAGGCAGTCCGCGCGCTGCTGCCGCCGCCTGAAAGACGTGGGCTCGTGTTCATCGATCCGCCCTATGAGGCGGCGGACGAATTCGCGCGGCTGCTGGACGCGCTTCGTGTCGGGCAAGCGCGGTTTCCGACCGGCGCCTTCGCCGCCTGGTATCCGATCAAGCACCGCAGCCCGGTGCGCGCCTTCCTCGATGGCGTGCACGCCGGCGGGCTGCGCGACGTCGTCGCCGCCGAGCTGTGCGTCCGCGCGCCGCTCGACCCGGCGCGGCTGAACGGAAGCGGGCTGCTGATCGTGAATCCGCCTTTCCGCTTCGAGCAGGAGACACGGCCGATCCTGGCGGCGCTGTTCGATCGGTTGGCGGCGGGTGCGGGATCGGACGTGTCGATCACCCGCGTCGCCGATGAGTAGCATTGCCGTGATCGGCGCCGGCGCCTGGGGGACGGCGCTGGCGATCCAGGCGGCGCGGGCGGGCGCGGCCGTGACCCTCTGGGCGCGCAATCCCGCCCCGATCGCGCGTGCCCGCGAGAGCCCGCGCCTGCCCGGGTTCCGCCTGCCCGACGCGGTCAGCGTCACCGGCGAGCTACCCGCCGGGGATGCGATCCTGCTGGCCGTGCCGATGCAGCATCTGCGCCCGATCGCGGCCCGGCTGCCTGCCGGGCCCGCCCCGCTGGTCGCGTGCGCCAAAGGATTGGAGAGCGATACGCTCCGGTTCTCGCTCGAAATCCTGGCCGAGCTGCATCCCGGCCGCCCGGCCGCGGTGCTGAGCGGCCCCAACTTCGCCCGCGAGATCGCCGCCGGTCTGACCGCCGCGACCGTGCTGGCCGCCGCCGACCCGGGGCTGCGCGCGGCGCTTTCCGCGATGCTGGCGACGCCCGGCTTCCGCATCTACGGCAACGACGATCCGATGGGCGTGCAAGTGGGCGGGGCGGCGAAGAACGTCGTCGCCATTGCCGCCGGGGCGGTGATCGGCGCCGGGCTCGGCGAGAATGCCCGCGCCGGCCTGATTACGCGCGGTCTTGCCGAACTCTCGCGCTTGGCCGTCGCGCTGGGCGGCCGGGCGGAGACCGTGATGGGCCTCTCAGGTTTGGGCGATCTGCTGCTGACCTGTACCGGCCCGGCGAGCCGCAACTACAGCCTCGGTCTGGCCCTCGGGCGCGGCGAACGCCCGGGCGAAATCCTCGCCGCGCGCTCAACGGTCACCGAGGGGGTGGCAACGGCCCCGGCGCTGGTCGCGCGCGGGGGCGACCTCGATCTGCCGGTATGCCGGGCGGTGGCGCGCCTTCTCGCCGGGCACCTGACGCTGGCGGCGGCCATTGCGGAACTGCTGGCGCGGCCGAGGCGGGATGAAAGATGACTTGCCTTGAGCGAAAGATGGGCTTATCTAGAAATGTGGCATGGTCGAGGTTTTGGTTGGGGAGAGCATGGGGCCCGGTTCCGTTTTGGTGCGAATGGCAGAGAATGGCCGGTTAAGCATTCCTGCCAAGCAAAGAAAGCTGCTCGGATTGGGGGACGGTGGCCTCCTTGTGGTCGAGGTTCTCGATGGCGAGCTTCGACTTCGACCGATCGACGATCTGGTGACGGAGCTGCAGGCCCGTGTGAGAAAGCAGATCGGTGATCGGGGCGGGTCCGATCGGCTGCTCGCCATGCGGCGCGAGGAGGCGGCCCGCGAGGGCTTGTAGCGGCCGCTCGTGGTTTTGGATGCCAGTGCGATCCTTGCCCTCCTCTACGAGGAAACCGGGAGTGAAACCGTCCGCGCTGCATTGCGTCAGGGGGCTATCATTTGCGCGGCAAACCTTGCCGAAGTCGCGACAGTCATGATCCGAGACGGAATGGAGACCGAACAGGCGACGTCGACGGTAGCGGCGATTCCATTGGCAACCCGGGACGTCGATCGGGATCTCGCCCTGGCCGCGGCTCGGGTCTGGCCGGCGACGAAGCGGTTTGGCCTCTCGCTGGGCGACCGCCTCTGCTTGGCCTTGGCATGTCGGGAAGGAATGCCGGTTCTGACGACGGATCGGGCCTGGAAGGATGTCGGCCCGGTGCTCGGCATCGACATACGCCTGATCCGCTGATCCGCCCGTGATTCGCTCCATCCTGACCGTCGGCGGCTGGACGCTCGCGAGCCGCATCCTGGGCTTCGCGCGCGACATGCTGATCGCGGCCTGGCTCGGCGCCGGGCCGGTCGCCGATGCCTTTTTCGTGGCGCTGAAGCTACCCAACCTGTTCCGCCGTCTGTTCGGCGAGGGCGCGTTCAACGCCGCCTTCGTCCCCGCCTTCTCCGGCCTGCTCGCCGCCGAGGGAAGCGCGACGGCGCGGGTCTTCGCCGAGGAGACCTTCGCCGTCATGGTCTTCTGGCTCGGCCTGCTGACCATCGCCGGCGAGGTGTTCATGCCGCAGGTAATGACTGTCCTCGCCCCCGGCTTCGGCGCCATACCGGCGAAATTCGCGCTCGCGGTCACGCTGTCGCGGATCACCTTTCCCTACCTGATCCTGATCTGCCTCGCCGCGCTGGTAAGCGGGGTGCTGAACGGGCTCGACCGCTTCACCGCCGCTTCCGCCTCCTATGTGTTGTTCAACGTCGTCACCATCGCCACGATGGTGCTGCTGCCGCCCTACGTGCCGACGATCGGGCACGCGCTCGCCTGGGGCGTGAGCGCATCGGGCGTGGCACAGCTCGGCGTGCTGTTGGTCGCGGCAAAGCGGGCGGGGATGGCGGTCCGCGTCCCCTGGCCGCGCCTCACCCCGCGCATCCGGCTGTTGCTGCGGCGGATGGGGCCGGGGCTGGTGGGAGCGGGGGTGACGCAGCTCAATCTGGCGGTGGATGTGATCATCGCCAGCCTGCTGCCGGCCGGCACCGTCTCGGTGCTCTACTACGCCGACCGCGTGCAGCAACTGCCGCTCGGGGTGATCGGGACCGCGGTCGGAACCGCGCTGCTGCCCATGCTGTCGCGCCAAGTGCGGGCGGGCGAGGCGCAGGCGGCGCTCGGCACGCTTAACCGGGCGCTGGAATTCGCGCTGTTCCTCACCTTGCCGGCAGCGCTGGCGTTGATCGTCGCCGCCTGGCCGGTGATGTTCGCGCTGTTCGACCGTGGCGCCTTCGGCGCCCACGCCACGTTGCTGTCGGCCCGCGCCCTTGCCGCTTACGCGGTGGGTTGCCCGCCTTCGTACTGGTGAAGGTGCTGGCGCCCGGCTTCTTCGCGCGTGGCGACACGGCGACGCCGGTGAAGGTGGGGCTGGCGGCGGTGGCGCTCAATCTGGGGCTCAACCTGGCCTTCATGGCGCCGCTGCAACAAGTCGGCCCGGCGCTGGCGACCAGCCTCGCCGCCATGTTCAACGCCGTCTGCCTCGGCGTGCTGCTGGCCCGGCGCGGGCAGTTGCGCCCGGATGCGCGGCTGCGGGCGCGGACGGTGCGGATGCTGGGCGCGGCGCTGACGATGACGGCGGTGCTGGCGGCGGCTGAGCAGGCGCTGTTTCCCCCGGGATGCCCCACGGCTTGATGCGGCTCGCGGCGCTCGCCTTGCTGGTGGCGATCGGCCTCGGCGCTTACGGACTGGCCGGCCAGTTGCTGGGCGGCTTCGACCTCCGCGATTTGCGGGCCATGCTGCGCCGGCGAGCCGCCTTGCCCCGGGCTGGCGGATCGGCGATTACGCCGCCCGCCCCACGCTGAAGGACTCCCCGCATGGCCCGCATGTTTTCCGGCATCCAGCCCTCCGGGGAATTTCATCTCGGCAATTACCTGGGAGCGATCCGCAACTGGGTGGCCCTGCAAAACCAGCACGAGTGCCTCTGGTGCGTGGTGGACCAGCACGCCATCACCCAGTGGCAGGACCCGGCGAGCCTCGCGCGGCAGACGCGGGAGCTGACGGCGGTCCTGCTCGCCTGCGGCCTCGATCCCGAGCGGCACATCCTGTTCGCCCAATCGATGGTGCCCGCGCATGTGCGGCTGACCTGGATCTTCAACTGCGTGGCCCGAGTTCGGCTGGCTCAACCGCATGACGCAGTTCAAGGACAAGGTCGGCAAGGACCGCGAGAACGCCTCCGTCGGCCTGTACGACTACCCGGTGCTGATGGCCGCCGACATTCTGGCGTATCACGCAACCCACGTCCCCGTCGGCGAGGACCAGCGCCAGCACCTCGAACTCGCCAACGACATCGCACAGAAGTTCAACCACGATTATGGGGTCGAATTCTTCCCGACCATCGAGCCGCTGATCCTCGGGCCGGCCGCGCGCGTGATGAGCCTGCGCGACGGCACCAAGAAAATGTCCAAGACCGATCCGTCGGACCAGAGCCGGATCAATCTCCGCGACGGCGCCGACGCTATCGCGCTCAAAATTCGCCGCGCCAAAACCGATCCGGAGCCGCTGCCGGACGATCCGCGCGGGCTGGAGGAGCGCCCGGAGGCGCGCAATCTGGTCGGCATCTACGCGGCGCTCTCGGGCACCGATCATGCCGGCGTGTTGCGCGAGCACGCCGGCAAGGGTTTCGGCGCCTTCAAGGAGGCGCTGACCGAGCTGCTGGTCGCGACGCTCTCCCCGATCGCGCGCGAGACCGAACGCCTGCTCGCCGATCCGGCGCGGATCGACTCTACCTTGGCGGCCGGCGCCGCCCGTGCCCGCGCCCTCGCCGACCCGATCGTGGCCGAGGCCGAGCGGCTCGTGGGATTCGTGCGGGGGTAGGCCAATCAGCGTATCGGTTCGCCCATTCGGAACGGCGCCGGGATGTGCTGCACCGCCTCGATCACGCGCCGCCGTGTCGCCCGGTCATCGTCCGGCAGGAATTCGAGCGTGACCGTATCGGTGAGGCCGCCGAAGCGGCGTTCGATCGCCTCGGCGATGCCCTCATAGGGCGCACGTGCGGTGAACAGGTCGAGCGTGTCGTCGGAGATTTCCGCCGCCATCTCGTTCCATTTGCCTTCGCGCGACATCGCGTTGAGGCGCAGCCCGAGTTCCGCGAGGCCGTGAATGTCGAAGACGCCGCGATAGGCGGGGGTCGAGCCGTAGAAGGCGATGCGGTAACGGATCTTTTCCGCCGCACGCCGCACCGCCGCCTCGTCGGGGCCGGTGGCGATGAAGCCGCCGCCGGTTATCTCGAACTGCGCGCGCGGCTTGCCGGCAGTGTCGAGCTCGGCCGTAAGCTGCGGCATCACCACCTGCTCCAGGTAGGCGCGGGTCGCGAAGCCGTGCAGGCGCACGCTGTCGGCGTGCCGCGCCGCGGCGCGCGTCATCAGCGGGCCGACCGCGGCGAGCGCGATCTTCGGCAATGGCAGTCCGGTGGGCGGCGGCGTGAACTCCGGCGTCATCAGGGTGAAGCTGTAGTGCTTGCCCCGGTACTCGAGCTTCTCGCCGAACTCCCAGGCGCGAAGGATCGCGCGCAGGCTGTCGATGTATTCCGCCATGCGCGCCGCCGGCGCCACCCAGGTGACGGAGAAGCGCCGCTCGTTGTGCGCGCGCACCTGGCTGCCGAGCCCGATCACGAAGCGCCCGCCGGAGTGGCGGTGCAGGTCATAGGTCTGGTTGGCGACGATCATCGGGCTGCGCGGAAAGGCGATGGCGACCGAGGTCGCGAGCTGCGCCCTGCTAGTCGCGAGCGCGGCGAAGGCGAGCGGGATGAACGGATCGTGGCGCAGCTCGTTGCTGGTGATCGCGTCGGCGCCGTCGTCCTCCGCCCGGCGCGCCGCATCGGCGCATCGGCGCCAGTCCTCGACCGGTAAGCCCATGGAGACGCGCATTGTCAGCCTTTGGCGTAGCGGTTGCGGCCGAACATGCGGTCGAGATTGTCGGGCGCCGCCTTGTCGAATTGCGTGGTCTGCGCGCGCACCTGCTCCACCTTCGCCAACGCGCGCTTGACCGCCGGGCGTTGGTCGATTGTCTCCACCCAAGCGAACAGCTTCGGATAGTCGGCCTTGGTGGCGCCGAGGAAGGTCGGCGCGTTGCGGGCCCACGGGAAGGTGGCGATGTCGGCGATGCCGTATTCGGCGCCGCCGAGATACGGGACGGCGGCAAGCCGCGCCTCCAGCGTCTCCAGCAAGGTGCGCGCCTGCGTGCGATAGCGGCTGAGCGAATAGTCGTTGCCCGGCGGGGCGAAGCGCATGAAGTGGACATACTGGCCGAACATCGGCCCGACGCCGGTGAGCTGGACCATCAGCCACTGGATCGCATCGAACCGCGCGGCGCGTTCGGTCGGCAGCAGTCGTCCGGTCTTGTCGGCGAGATAGAGCAGGATCGCGCCCGACTCGAACACCGTATATGGCCGTGCGCCCGGCCCCTCGGAATCGACGATGACCGGCACCTTGGCGTTCGGATTGAGCGCCCGGAACTCGGCGCCGAACTGCGCGCCACCGAACACGTCAACCGGATGGACAGTGTACGGAAGCTCCAATTCTTCGAGTGCTACGTAAATCTTCACCACGTTCGGGCTGCCCATGGCGTAGAAGTCGATCATCGCCGTTCCTCCGTTCGGATGCAGGGTAGACTACCGGCCATGCGGACCGCGTGGCGACCGGGCGGCGGGGTCGCCCCGGAACGCGCTCCAAGTTGACGGGCGGCGCATTCTCAGAACTCATCGCGAGTCTCGATCTTCTCGTAATAGGCGTAGACCTGCAGAAGCACCGGACTGCCGCCGACAATGGCGCTTACCACGAGGGCTTGGGCGGCCTTGCGCCCGTCCGCCGCGATGACGAGCGCGTTGGAACGCTCGTTGCCGGGTCCGAGAATGATATGGGTGGTTCCGGTGCAGTCGTCGTTCACCGAGTAGGTGCCGGTTTCGCCGGTGTGAAATCCGCTTGCATTGAGCGGAGCGGAGGGTGTCTGCGTCCCATTCCTGATGATGACACCCTGTTGCTGAGTAACACTACCATCGCCGTCGAACGTGGCCACGCCCAAGCCATCGATCAGTCCCGTGGTCGTCGTTCCGTCCGCATCACCATCCAACTACAGACCGATGATGGCAAAGTAGGTTTGCAATCACACGATCGCTCGATGCGCCTGTCACGGCAAGGCGAAGTGCGCAGCGCCTAGAACCCCAATTCCTTGCCGTGACGCACGGCGAGGATCACGACCCGCGAGCCATCGAGGCGGTAAAGGGCGACGTAGCCGCTGCGCCCGAAGGAAATCCACCGCTCCCGAAAATCGGGGTCCATGCCCTCCGCCGGCCGGCCAGCCTCGG
Organism: uncultured Pseudomonadota bacterium; assembly: GCA_963762525.1. Taxonomy (GTDB): domain Bacteria; phylum Pseudomonadota; class Alphaproteobacteria; order Acetobacterales; family Acetobacteraceae; genus DATFDN01. The sequence continues at coordinate 386,211 of CAVXKT010000001.1, read as the reverse complement.
GATGAGCTTCGAGCAGGCGCATTCCCTCGCGGATGGAGCGCGCGGCCCGACGCGCTGCGTCGGCTTCCGCTCGGCAAGGAATCGGTGCAGGCGGGCGAGGTCGGCCAGCGCCCGCGGCGTCCAGACTAGGGCCGCCACGCCGGCGGGTCCGCGTCCTCGCCCGCCTCGAGGCGCGCCAGCCAGGCGTCCACGACCTTGCCGGTGGCGTGCTGCCCGGTCGCCTCGTACTCAGCCCAGGCCGCGAGTGCGGCCGCCGCAGCCGCTCGCGCGCCTCCTCTCGCGTGACGTACTGGGCGATCGCCTCCCGCATGAGCCAGTGCGGGGTGCGGCGTTGCGCCTCGGCCAGGCGACGCAGCCGGTCGCGCAGCTCGGCGTCGAGCTTCAGGCTCGTGGTGTGGGACATACCAACGCTTGGTGTTACTAAGCGCTACTCCTAGCCGATCCGGTCGCCCTAGGCAACGTCCCGTCACGTATTCGCAGCGCTTCCGAGGCCCTTCCGAACCAGCCCCGCAATTCCCGAGTAACGCCACACGCACCGGAGGCGAACAAAGTGGAAGCTCACGGCTACGAGTTTCGGCCGGCTCCGGTCGAGAGCTGGTTGACGGCCGGTTACCGGAGCACACATCCATCGCGGTCACGGAAAGGGGATATCATTGGCGGCAGTCGCGAGGCCGGTTCGGCGCCGGAAGGTGGCGCCCTGGCGGGATCGGCAGGGGCGGATTTCCTGGTTGAAATCCGCCACCCTGGCCGCCTGCGTCGCGCCCGGCGCCGTACTGGCGGTGCGCCTCGCGCTCGGCGATGCGGGGACCAAGCCGATCACCGAGGCTCTCCATGTCACCGGGCTGTGGACGATCCGCTTCCTGTTGATCTCGCTGGCGCTCACGCCCGTACGGCTGGTCTTCGACTTCCCGCGCGCGCCGCTGATCCGTCGCATCGTCGGCGTCAGCGCCTGCGCCTACGTGCTGACGCATCTGTCGCTCTACGTCGTCGATGAGAATTTCCGCCCGCTGTTGGTGATCTCCGAGATTGTGCACCGCTTCTATCTGACCATCGGCTTCGTCGCCCTGCTCGGGCTGGTGGCGCTGACCGCAACCTCCACCGACGCCATGACCAGGCGCATGGGCAAGGGGTGGAAGCGGTTGCATCGGGCGGCCTATGTGATCGCCGCACTCGGGCTGTTCCACTACTTCATCCAGTCGAAGGCGAATGTGGGCGAGCCCACCGTCTTCGCCGGGCTGTTCCTCTGGCTGATGCTGTGGCGACTGCTGCCCGCACGCCGGGCCGGGCGCCTTTGGGTGTTGCCCTGTCTGGCGGTCGGCTCGGCGCTGCTGGCGGCGGGGCTCGAGTATGCCTGGTATCACTTCGCGACCGGCATCAACCCGATGCGCGTGCTCGCGGCCGAGTGGGCGGTGCGCTTCGGCATTCGCCCGGCGCAATGGGTCGGCATCGCCGGCGGGTGCATCTTCGCACTGGCGCTGCTGCGGCGGATTCCGGCGGGCTTGCGTCGCCTGCCGACCTTCGGGAAGCTGCGGTTCCGCAACCCGTAGGAGCGATCATGCCCCGCCGGCTGGTCGATATTTCCGTGCCGCTGCGCGCCGGCATCGCCAGCGACCCGCCGCACATGCTGCCGGAGATCGACTATCTCGATCATCACCAGACCGCGCCGGCGATGGCCGAGTATATGGGCGTGCGGGTGGAGGATTTGCCGGACGGCGAATACGCCGCCGTTGAGCGGGTGCGCATCAGCACCCATAACGGCACCCATTTGGACGCGCCGTACCATTATTTCTCGTCGATGAATCACGCGCTGAAACCGGGCGGCGAGCCCTCCTGGCGGATCGACGAGGTGCCGCTTGAGTGGTGCTTTCAGCCGGCGGTGAAGCTCGATTTCCGTCATTTCGACGATGGTTACGTGGCCACGCCCGCCGACGTCGAATCGGAGTTGCGCCGCATCGGACACGCGCTGCGCCCGCTCGAGATCGTGCTGGTGAACACCGCCGCCGGCGCCCGTTACGGCGAGCCCGATTTCGTCGATCGCGGCTGCGGCATGGGCAAGGCCGCAACCCTATGGCTGCTGGAGCGCGGCATCCGCCTTGTCGGCACCGACGGCTGGAGCTGGGACGCGCCGTTCTCCCATACCCGCCGCAAGGTGGCCGAGACCGGCGATGTCGCGCTGATCTGGGAAGGGCACCGCGCCGGGCGCGAGATCGGATACTCGCATTTGGAAAAGCTGCACAATCTGGAGGTGCTGCCCGCCGACGGGTTCGAGGTGGTGTGCTTTCCGGTGAAGGTGCATCGCGGATCGGCGGGCTGGACGCGAGCCGTCGCGATCCTGGCCGACTGAGCGGGGACCATCATGACCGACGACCAACTCGGCTATGCGCCGGCGAGCGTTCTCGCCGAGCTGATCCGCACCAAGCGCCTCTCTCCGGTAGAGCTGATGCGCGGCGTTCTCGCGCGCATCGAGCGAGTGGACCCGAAAGTCAACGCGTTCGCACATTTGGCGCCCGAGCCGGCGATGGCGGCGGCGCACGCGGCCGAGGCGGCGCTGATGGGGGGCGGGCGGATCGGGCGGCTGCACGGCATTCCGGTGACGATCAAGGATCTGGCGATTACCAAGGATATGCCGACCGAGAGCGGCAGCCTGATGATGAAGGGCAATCGACCCGAGCGAGGACACGCCGATGGTCACGCGCCTCAAGGACGAGGGCGCCATCGTCATCGGCAAGACCACCACCTCGGAATTCGGCTGGACCGGCGTCAGCCGCAGCCCGCTGACCGGAATCACCCACAACCCCTGGAAGCACGGCGCCAATGCCGGCGCCTCCTCGGCCGGCGCCGGCGCCGCGGCGGCGGCCGGATTCGGGCCGCTGCATCAGGGCAGCGACGGCGCCGGCTCGATCCGCATGCCCGCGCATTTTTGCGGCGTGTTCGGGCTGAAGCCGAGCTTCGGGCGCATCCCCGCCTACCCGCTCGGCGCCGGCGACTACACCACCCACTATGGCCCGATAACGCGCACCGTCGGCGATGCGGCGCTGATGCTGTCGGTGATGTCCGGCCCGCATCCGCTCGATCAGACGACGCTGGAAGCAGGGCCGGCGGACTATCCGGGACGGCTGCATGCGGGGATGAAGGGACGGCGCATCGCCTTCAGCCCCGATCTCGGCCATGCCCGCGTCGATCCTGAAGTCGCCGCGCTGGTCGCCACCGCGGCGCGACGTTTCGCTGAGCTCGGCGCGGTCGTCGAAGAGACGCCGGTTCCGTGGGGTCCGCGCGGCCCGGAGCTGATCCGGCTGTTCTGGCCGGCGCACCTCCACGCCCGCTTCGCCGCTCGCCTGCCGGAATGGGAGAGCCGCATGGACCCCGGACTGGTCGCCTGCATCCGGGCTGGTAAGGAAATCAGCCTCACCGATTACCAAACGGCGCGCGAGCGCAAATTCGCCTACGTCGCCGAGATCCACCGCTGGTTCGAGGACTGGGATTTCCTGCTCACGCCCGCCGTCTCGGTCGCCGCCTTCCCGGCCGAGCTGCTCTCGCCGCCCGATTGGCCGCAGCATCCGTGGGACTGGGTGCAGTGGGCGGAGTTCTCCTATCCGTTCAACTTTTCCTGGAATCCGGCGGCCAGTGTGCCTTGTGGGTTTACTGATTGCGGCTTGCCGGTCGGCTTGCAGATCGTTGGCCGCCGCTTCGACGACCTCGGCGTTCTGCAAGCGGCGGCGGCGTTCGAGACGGCGCAACCATGGGCGGACAGTTGGCCGCGATTGTGATCATCCCCCCTTGTTTTGAGGATCAACCGCCCTATCTACCATCCAATTGGATGGTATACAGATGGCCAGCCTCCCCATTTCCGAAACGCGGCTAAAGCCGGTCGACAGCGAGAAGATCACCATCAACCTCGGTTTCGTCGATCTCGGACAGATCGATTTGATGGTGCGCGACGGCTTTTACTCCAACCGCACCGACTTCATCCGAACGGCGATCCGCAACCAGCTTGACCGCCACGCAGAGGTGGTTCGCCAGTCGGTCGCGCGGAAGACGCTGGCGCTGGGCCTCAGCCATTACACGAGGGCCGAGCTTGAGAAGGCGCGGGCGGCGGGTGTGATGCTGGCGATCAATGTGCTCGGCCTGGCCAGCATTGCGCCGGACGTCACGCCCGAATTGGCCCGCGCTGCGATCGGCTCGATCACCGTGCTTGGCGCCCTGCACGCGAGCGCAGAGGTGAAGGCCGCGCTCGCCGACCGCATTCGTTAATCGCACCACCATTTTCCGAACCCGGCCGATATCCGAAGGAGAAGACGCCGATGAACAGTGCCCGACGCGGCCGACTCGCCGAAGCCAAATCTGTCCTTCGCGGTTTGCTGGATCGCTCGCTTCCGCAAGCTGCTCCCTCGCACGGGCGAGGCGGGCTGCTGAAGGCAAAGCTGAAGAAGCCGCCGCCGGGCGACGGACGTTTCCTCGAAGCAGCGTATACCGGGGACGCCGGCACACGCCCCTACAAGCTTTATGTTCCGGAATCCTATCGCGGCCGAGTGGTGCCGTTGATGGTAATGCTGCATGGCTGCACGCAGTCGGCCGACGATTTCGCCGCCGGCACGCGCATGAACCGGGCGGCCGACGAGCAGGGTTTCCTAGTCGCCTACCCCGAACAGATCGCCGCCGCCAATGCGTCGCGTTGTTGGAACTGGTTCCAGGCGGACGAGCAGCAGCGTGATCGCGGCGAGCCATCGCTGATCGCCGGCATCACTCGCGATATCATGAGCCGATACGCGGTCGCCGCCGATCGGGTTTACGTCGCCGGTCTCTCCGCCGGTGGTGCGGCGGCGGCGATCATGGGGGAAACCTATCCCGACCTCTTCGCCGCGATCGGCGTGCATTCGGGGCTGCCCTGCGGCGCCGCCAGCGATCTCGCCTCGGCGCTTCGCGCCATGCACCAAGGCACCGCGCCGAGCCTCCGTCCCCGGCGCGGCCGGGTGGTGCCGACGATCATCTTCCACGGCGACCAGGACCGGACGGTGCATCCCGCCAACGCCGAGGCGATCATCGCGCAAGCCGGAGATGGCCGCTGGAGCATCCGTTCCGAACGTGCCCGGGTTCCCGGCGGCCACGCCTATGAGCGCATCGCCTATCTCGGCGCGGACGGACGGACGATGCTGGAGCGATGGATCATCGAAGGTGCGGGCCACGCCTGGTCCGGCGGCAGCCCGGAAGGCTCTTACACCGATCCGCGCGGCCCCGATGCCACGCGCGAGATGCTGCGCTTCTTCCGCGAGCACCCGCGCGTCTAGGCCGTCGCTACCAGCGGACCGCGCCGCCGAGTGCGATCGCCTTGAACTTTACGTTGTTGCCGTCGGGCGAGCATGCCGGTGTTGAAGTTGAAGCCGCCCTGCGTTTGGAACTTTTCCCCTCGGCGCGAAGCCCCGAGCGATGGCCTTGGCGTGAGGCGCATCACCCGCCGATGGTTCCGACTGCTGATCCTACGCCGCCTCGCTCTCCCCCCGGCGCTCACTGCGTTTGCGCGCGTGCGGGTCAAGGAAGCGCTTGCGCAGGCGGACCGCGCCTGGTGTGATCTCCACCAGCTCGTCGTCCTCGACGTAGGCGATCGCCTGCTCCAGGCTCATCCGGCGCGGCGGTGTCAGCAGCATCGCGTCGTCCTTGCCGGCGGCGCGGATATTGGTGAGTTTCTTCTCCTTGATCGGGTTCACGTCGAGGTCGTTGGCGCGGCTGTGCTCGCCCAGGATCATGCCGACATAGACCCGCTCGCCGGGGCTCACGAACAGCGTCCCGCGCTCCTGTAGATAGAACAGCGCGTAATGGACCGCCTCGCCGTCGGCGTTGGAGATCAGCGACCCGGTGCGCCGCCCCTCCAGCGGTCCCTTCCACGCCCCATAGCCGGCGAACAGCCGATTCATGACCCCGGTCCCGCGCGTATCGGTGAGAAACTCCCCATGATAGCCGATCAGCCCGCGGCTCGGGATCAGGAAGCTCAGCCGCACCTTGCCGCCGCCCGAGGGCCGCATGTCGCGCAGCTCGCCCTTCCGGCGCGCCAGCTTCTCGACCACGATGCCCGAATAGGGCTCGTCCACATCGACCAGCGCCTCCTCCATCGGCTCCTCGCGTTCGCCGGTCTCGGGGTTGCGGCGGGTCAGCACGCGCGGGCGGCCAATGCAGAGTTCGAAGCCCTCGCGGCGCATTTGCTCGATCAGCACGCCCAGTTGCAGCTCGCCACGGCCGGCGACCTCGAAGGCCTCGGTTTCGTTGCTGTCGGAGACGCGGATGGCGACGTTGCCGTCGGCCTCGCGAAACAGCCGCTCGCGGATCTGGCGGCTGGTGACCTTCTTGCCCTCGCGCCCGGCCAGCGGACCGTCGTTGATGCGGAACGTCATCGCCAAGGTGGGCGGATCGACCGCCGCCGCCGGCAACGGGGCGGCGAGCTCCGGCGCGCCGATCGTATCCGGGACCGTGGCCTCGGCAAGGCCCGCGACGGCGATGATGTCGCCCGCCTCCGCCTGCTCGACCGGGACGCGGTCGAGGCCACGGAACGAAAGCAGCTTGGTCATGCGCCCGGTCTCGACCACATTGCCGTCCGGCCGCAGCACCTTGACCGGCATGTTGAGCCGCGCGCGGCCCTGCTCCAACCGCCCGGTCAGCACGCGGCCAAGGAAATTGTCGTATTCCAGAATGGTCGCGATCATGGCGAACGGCGCCTCCGCAGCCAGCGCCGGGGCGCGCACGTGGCGCAGGATCAGATCGAACAGGGCCGAAAGGTCGCGGCGCGGACCGTGCGGCGACGGATCCGCCCAGCCTTGCCGGCCCGACGCATAGAGCATCGGAAAATCAAGTTGTTCGTCGGTTGCGCCAAGGGCGGCGAAGAGATCGAAGACCTCCGTATGCACCTCGTCGGGGCGGGCGTCGCCGCGATCGACCTTGTTGACCACGACGATCGGCCGGAGCCCGCGCGCCAACGCCTTGGCGACCACGAACTTGGTCTGCGGCAGCACGCCCTCGGCGGCGTCCACCAGCACCAGGGCGCCGTCCACCATGCTCAGGATGCGCTCCACCTCGCCGCCGAAATCGGCATGGCCGGGCGTATCGACGACGTTGATGCGCACCCCCTTCCAGACCACCGAGGCGCATTTCGCCAGGATGGTGATGCCGCGCTCGCGCTCCAGCTCGTTGCGGTCGAGCGCCCGCTCGGCCACAAGCTGATGCTCCCGGAAGGCGCCGGACTGGCGCAGAAGCTGATCGACGAGCGTGGTCTTGCCATGATCGACATGGGCGATGATGGCAATGTTGCGGATGTCCATGCGTCCTCTCGCGTAGCTGCGTCGGGGGACGCGGGGTGCGCCGCACACATAGGCAATCGGACCCATGGATGCGAGCCCGAACCGCTCGTGCCGGGTCTGCGGTGACAGGCGCCCGGTTCCCGCTTAGGTTCCCGCCGCCGAGGAGGGAAGCCGATGCCGGAAGACGCGCCGCGCGAGGCGATGGAATTCGATCTGGTGATCGTGGGCGCCGGGCCGGCGGGTTTGGCGGCGGCGATCCGTGTCAAGCAGCTCGCGCCCGACGCCTCGGTGTGCGTGGTGGAGAAGGGCGGCGAGGTCGGCGCGCACATCCTCTCCGGCGCGGTTATCGAGCCGCGGGCGTTGGAGGAACTGCTGCCCGAGTGGCGCACAATGGGGGCGCCCTTGGAGACGGAGGTCGCGGAGGACCGGTTCCTGTTCCTGACCGAACGTCGCGCCTTTCGGCTGCCGACGCCGCCGCAGATGCACAATCGGGGCAATTATATCGTCTCGCTCGGCGACGTGGTGCGCTGGCTCGGTCGGCAGGCCGAGGCGGCGGCGGTGGAGATCTACCCTGGTTTCGCCGCCGCCGAGGTGCTGGAGGAGGGCGGCCGCGTGGTCGGCGTCGCCACCGGCGATATGGGCGTCGGCAAGGACGGCCGGCCGACCGAGAATTTCCAGCGCGGGATGGAGTTGCGCGCCCCCTACACCCTGTTCGCCGAGGGCTGCCGTGGCTCGCTGGCGAAGCACCTGATGGCCCGCTTCGCCTTGCGCGAGGGCCACGATCCGCAGACCTACGCGCTCGGCGTCAAGGAGTTGTGGGAGATTCCTCCCGAGGCACACAAACCCGGGCTGGTCGAACACACGATCGGCTGGCCGCTCGACCAGGCCACCTATGGCGGTTCCTTTCTGTATCACTTCGGCGCCAATCTGGTCTCGTTCGGCTTCGTCGTCGGGCTGGACTACCGGAATCCATGGCTCTCTCCGTTCGAGGAGATGCAGCGGTTCAAGACCCATCCGGCGATGCGCGGCACCTTCGCCGGCGGGCGGCGCATCTCCTACGGCGCGCGGGCGCTGAGCGAGGGCGGATTTCAGTCGCTTCCGGCGCTGGTGTTTCCGGGCGGCGCGCTGATCGGCGATGCCGGCGGCTTCCTCAACGTTCCCAAGATCAAGGGCACCCACGCGGCGATGAAATCGGGGATGCTGGCGGCCGAGGCGGTGGCGGAGGCGCTGGCGGGCGAGCGCAAGCCGGTGCTCGCGGGCTATCCGGCGCGGCTGCGCGAAAGCTGGCTCTGGGAGGAGTTGCGCGCGGTGCGCAACGTCCGCCCCGGATTTGCGAAGTTCGGCCTCTGGGGCGGGCTCGCCAACGCGGCGCTGGACACCTACCTGTTCCGGGGCAAGGCGCCATGGACGCTGCGCACCCGCCACGCCGACAATCAAACCCTGCTTCCGGCCGACCGGGCGCCGCGCATCGACTACCCGCGCCCGGACGGGCAACTGACCTTCGACCGCCTCTCCTCGGTGTTCATCAGCAACACCAATCACGAGGAGAACCAGCCGGCGCATCTGCACCTGTGCGATCCGGCGAAGGCGATCGCGGTGAATTGGGACGAGTACCGCAGCCCTGAAATCCGCTACTGCCCGGCCGGCGTGTATGAAATCGTGGACGCTGAGGAGGGGGTGCGCTTGCAGATCAACGCGCAGAACTGCGTTCATTGCAAAACCTGCGACATCAAGGACCCGACGCAGAACATCGACTGGGTGACGCCGGAGGGCGGCGGCGGTCCCAATTATCCGGGGGGGATGTAAGACCCTTGCTCAGCTTTCCCTTTGCGGAGGCGCCGCCCCCCGGTGGTGTCCAACCGATCGCTCCCGGCGTGCTGTGGCTGCGCCTGCCGCTGCCGTACCGGCTGGATCATGTGAACATCTACCTGCTGGAGCAGCCGGGCGGCTGGACCGTGCTCGATGCCGGGCTCGGCGATGCGCGCAGCCGGGCGCTGTGGGAGGCGGCATTATCCGGTCCGCTATCGGAGGGACGGCTCAACGGGCTGATCGTGACGCATTTCCATCCCGACCATGTCGGACTGGCGGGGTGGCTCACCGAGCGGTTCGATATCAAGCTGCTGATGCCGCGCCCGGAGTATCTCTACAGCCTGGCGCTGCAATACGCCCCCGGCGATCTCGGCGCCGACATGCACCGCCCGTTCTATCTGGGGCGCGGGCTCGACGCGGAAACCACCGAGCTGGTGTTGAGCCGTGGTCACGAATATCTGCGCCAGACCACCGGCGTTCCGATCACCTACACGCGACTCAAGCACGGCGACGAGTTGCGAGTGGGGACGCGTGATTTCCGCGTGCTTACGGGGGGCGGACACGCGCTGGAACAGGCGATGCTGCTGGCTGCCGAATCCGGGCTGTTCTTCGCCGCCGATCAGGTGATCGCGCGCATTTCGCCCAATGTGAGCGTCTATGCGATGGAGCCGGAAGCCGACGCGCTGGGCATCTATCTGCGCTCGCTCGCCGCGATCCGCGAAACGGTCGCGCCCGACGTGCTGGTGCTGCCCGGCCACGGCCTGCCGTTTTACGGACTGCACACGCGGATCGACGAGCTCATGACCCATCACGACGGCCGCTGCACGGTGATCGCCGATTCGTGCCGCGCCGCGCCGCTGTCCGGCGCCGAGCTGGTGCCCAGGGTCTTCCCCCGCGTCCTCGACCCGCACCAGACCGGCTTCGCCTTCGGCGAGGTGCTGGCGCACGTCAACTACATGCTCGGTCGCGGCGAGCTCGAACGGCAGCACGGCGCCGACGGCATCGAGCGGTATCGGACTGCCAAAGGTCTAAAAGCAGTCCCCCCTCCCCTTGCGGGAGGGGGTTAGGGGGAGGGGTCGCATGCAGCCGATCGGATCGCCGCCAACACGCCTTCAAGGTTGCTCATGACCTCATCATGCCAGACCCGAAATACCCGCAGCCCCTGCGCGCTCATCCATAAATCCCGTCCGGTGTCGGTCCAGGATTCCTCATGGGTAACGCCATCGACCTCAACGACAAGTCGGGCAGATGGGCAAAAGAAATCGGCGATGAACGGACCGACGGGAGCCTGCCGGCGGAATTTAAGCCCGGCTAGCTGCCGACGACCCAACGCAAGCCACAGCCGGGCCTCTCCAACGGTCGGCTGTCGGCGCATATCCCGCGCGAACGCGAGCAATCGGGCCGCCCGATCCCCTCCCCCTAACCCCCCTCCCACAAGGGGAGGGGGGACTAACTCTGTTGGCCTTCCTCACTGCTCCATTGGGCGGCCGCAAGTCTGAATGATGAGTGAAGCCCCGATCGCACCCGGGCGCCTCGCCGCCGTCCTCGTCGCTGCAGGCACCGGTAGCCGGTTCGGCGCCGAAGTGCCGAAGCAGTATCGGACATTGCTCGGCCGGCCCGTCCTCCGCCATGCCGCCGCGGCGCTCGCCCCGCATGTCGGGCTGTTGCAGCCGGTGGGCGAGGCGTCGGCGCTCGTCTCGGCACTCGCCGGGCTCGAGCATCTGCCGCCGGTGGCGGGCGGCGCCACCCGCCAGGCCAGCGTGCGCGCCGGCCTGGAGGCCTTGGCCGCGCACGCCCCCGACATCGTGCTGATCCACGATGCCGCCCGACCGTGCATCCCGCCGGGCACCATCCCCGGGCTGCTCGACGCGTTGGCCGATGCGCCGGGCGCGATTCCGGCTTGCCCCGTATCCGACACGCTGAAGCGGGTCGAGGCGGGACGAATCGCCGCGACGGTGTCGCGCGCGGGCCTTTACCGCGCGCAGACTCCACAGGCGTTCCGCTTCGACGTGTTGTTGTCGGCGCATCGGGCGAGCACCGACGAGGCGACCGACGACGCCGCGTTGCTGGAGGCTGCGGGACTGGCCGTCGCGATCGTTCCCGGCGACGAGGACAACATAAAGCTCACCCTGCCCGCCGATTTTCCGCGATTGGAGCGCATCATGGCCGCCGGTCTGATCCCGCGCGTCGGCACCGGCTTCGACGTGCACGCGTTCGCCGCCGGGCGGCGCCTCGTTCTGTGCGGCGTCGAGATCGCGCATGACCAGGGCCTCACCGGACACTCCGACGCCGATGTGGGCATTCACGCGCTCTGCGACGCAATCTACGGCGCGCTCGCCGAGGGCGACATCGGCCGGCACTTTCCGCCGAGCGAGGCGACGTGGAGGGATGCCGACAGCGCGCGCTTTCTGGCTCATGCCGCCGGGCGAATCGCCGCCCGCGGCGGCGTGCTCGCCAATTGCGATGTCACGCTCGTCTGCGAACGTCCGAAAATCGCCCCGCACGCCCCGGCCATGATGGCGCGGCTGGCGGCGCTGCTCGGGGTGGCGCCGGACGCGGTGTCGGTGAAGGCCACCACTAGCGAGCGGTTGGGCTTCACCGGCCGTGGCGAGGGAATCGCCGCGCAGGCGGTGGCGACGCTGCTGCTGCCGCGCTGACCGGACCCGCCCCATGGACAAATGCTGCCTTCCGGGGCATCTGTCGGGCGCCGAATCCACCTGACGGAGACTCCGCCCCGATGCCGAGACTCGCGCTTGCAGCAGCCTTTGCAGCCGGCAGCCTCGCCCTGCTGGGCGGCTGTCGTTCGGATATGCGGGCCGCAATGTCGCCGCCGCCCGTGCCGCCGCCCCAGCAGGAGTTGATTCCGAAGCCGCCGGTCACCTCGACGCCGTTGGTCCTGCAGCCCGGGCATTGGGATTGGAACGGCACCGGCTATGTATGGGAACCGGCTCGCTATGTACCGCGCGCCGGTCACGGCAGTCTCTTCATGCCCGGCTATTGGGCGCAGTCGGCCTCCGGCTGGCAATGGCAGCCGCCGCACTGGATGTAGGTTTGCAAGGCAGCGCACCGCGCCCGCCTCTTGCGGGGTGGTGATCGCTGTGGTGTTAGTCGGCCCCCGAGGCAGAGGCTTGGTGAATGGCATCAACGTTTGAAACCGTCTCCGGGATCATCTCCGAGACCTGCGATATCCCGACCGAGAAGATCGCGCCGGACAGCCATGCGATCAACGATCTCGGCATCGACAGTCTCGATTTCCTCGACGTGGCGTTCGCCATCGACAAGGCGTTCGGCATCAAGATGCCATTGGAGCAATGGACGCAGGAGGTGAACGAGGGCAAGGTATCCTCGGATCGCTACTTCGTGGTCCGCGATCTGTGCGCCAACATCGATTCCCTGGTCGCGGCGAAGGCGGCCTGACCTTTTCGGAATGCGTCTCGAGTATTTTCAGATGCTGGACCGGGTGACGGAGCTTGATCCCGGCGGCGGACACGTGCGCGCCGAATGCAGGGTGCCGGCCGAAAGCCCGGTGTTCGAGGGCCATTTTCCCGGCCATCCGCTTCTCCCCGGCGCGTTGATGATCGAAACCATCGCGCAAACCGGCGGCTGGCTGATTCTCGCGCGCGCGCGCTTCGAGCGGATGGCATTTCTGGCGCAGGTGAAAGAGGCGAAGCTGCGCGCCTTCGTGCTGCCGGGCCAGCTGCTGTACGCGGAAGCGCGGCTGGTCCATGACGGCTCCGGCTATGCGGTGGCGGCGGGCCGGCTGGAGCTGGAAGGACGGGAGGCCGCTTATGCCGAGATCACCTATCGCGTGGTGCCGTTTCCGGACCCTGAGATGCGCGTCGCCATGATTGCCCACGCGCGCCGTGTGGGCGTGCCGGAGGAGCTCCTGAATGCCGCGTGAGCGCGACGCCCTCATCAGCGGCATCGGCCTCGTCTCTTCCCTGGGCGAGGGGCCGGACGCGCATTGGGCGGCATTCTCCGCGCCGGGCGGGTTGCATCCGGTTGTTGACCTGGAGCGTTTCGCACCATTCCCGGTGCACCCGATCGCACCCCTGGAGTTCGACCGCCAAATCCCCAAGCGCGGCGATCAGCGGCAGATGGAGCCGTGGCAGCGCATCGGCGTGCACGCCGCCGGGCTCGCCTTGGAGCAGGCCGGTGTAAAGGGCGACGCCGCCTTGCTTGCGCGTACCCACATGATCGTTTGCGCCGGCGGCGGCGAGCGCGACCCGGCGGTGGATGCCGCCGTGCTGGCCGATCCGGCCGCGAGCTTGAATACCGAGCTGATGACCGGACTGCGCCCGACACTCTTTCTCGCGCAGCTCTCCAATTTGCTGGCCGGCAATATCTCGATCGTGCACGGCGTCGTCGGCTCGTCGCGAACCTTCATGGGCGAGGAACAGGCGGGCGCCGACGCGGTGCGGGTCGCGTGCGCGCGCATCGCCGCCGGGCAGGGCGATTTGTTTCTCGTCGGCGGCGCCATGAATGGCGAGCGGCCGGAAATGCTGCTGAATTATGCGCTCGGCCGCACGCTGCTTCGCGACGCCTGGTCGCCGGTGTGGGATCGCGCAAAGCGCGGCGGTGGGATGGTACTGGGCTCGCTCGGCTGCTTCCTGGTCATCGAGAGCCGCGCCGGCGCCGAGGCACGGGGCGTGACGCCGATCGCCGGCATTGCTGCGGTCGGGGCGGATCGTTGCCGCCGCCGCCCCGGCGAGGCCACGCGCAACGCGGCGCAACAGTTGGCAGCCATGCGCTCACTGCTCGACCTGCCCGGGGCGGCGGTGATCTCCGCCGCTTCCGGCGTGGAGCCGGCGACGTCGGAGGAGCATGGTTTTCTGGAGTTGCTTGAGCTGCCGGTGCGGGCCGCCGGCACCGCGCTCGGTCATGCATTGGAACCGGCCTTTCCGGCCGCCGTCGCGCTGGCCGCATGGGCGGTGAGCCGGGGCACGTTGTTCCCGCCGCTGGAGGCGGCCGAGGCGCCGATGGCGGGACCGCTGCGGCAGGCGATCGTCACCGGCTGGGGACATTGGCGGGGCGAGGCGATGGCGCTGGTCACGGCGGCGTAAGGATCGGCATGAGCGCGGATGTGGACAGCTTCGGACGGCCGATCGTGGTCGTTACCGGAATCGGCCTCCTGACCTCGCTCGGCGAGGGGGTCGAGGATAATTGGTCGCGCCTGACCGCCGGCCGATCGGGCATCCGGCGGATCGCAAGGTTCCCGCTCGACGGTCTGCGCACGACCATCGCCGGGCCGGTGGATTTCATTCCCTTCGACTCGTCGGTGGCACTCGCCGAGGAGATGGCGCGGCGGGCTGCTTACGAGGCGATCGGCCGCTCCGGCATCGGCCGCTCCGGCGATTTCCCGGGGCCGCTTCTGCTTGCCCTCGCGCCGGTGGAGATGGAGTGGCCGCACCGGCGCGCCCTGGCGGCGGCGGTGCCGGGGGCGAGCGGCTACGACGCCCTGCTGCAAGCCGCGTCGCGCGACGAATTCGCGCCCTGGCACGAGCGCTTCCTGTTCGCGTCGGTCGGCGAAGCGCTGGCCGATGAGTTCGGCACCAAAGGCTCGCCGATCGCCACCTCGACGGCTTGCGCCTCGGGCGCGACCGCGATCCAGCTCGGCGTGGAGGCGATACGCCGCGGCGAAGCTGCCGCCGCGCTTTGCATCGGCACCGATGCGTCGGTCAATCCCGAGACGCTGATCCGCTTTTCGCTGCTCTCGGCACTCTCTGCCCGCAATGAGGTGCCGGAGAAGGCGGCACGCCCGTTCAGCAAGGACCGCGACGGCTTCGTAATGGCGGAGGGGGCCGGGGCGCTGGTGCTCGAGAGCCTGGCCGCGGCCCGCAGCCGCGGCGCGCGGGTTCTGGGCGTGGTCGAAGGTTGCGGGGAGATGGCCGACAGCTTTCACCGCACGCGCAGCTCCCCGGATGGCAAGCCGATCATCGCCTGCATCCGCAACGCACTCGCCGATGCCGCGCTCGAACCTGACGCCATCGGCTACATCAACGCCCACGGCACCGGCACGCCGGAAAACGACAAGATGGAGTGGCTGGGCGTCTCGACGGTGTTCGGCGATCGCGCCGGGCGGCTGCCGATCTCCTCCAACAAGTCGATGATCGGGCACACGCTGAGCGCCGCCGGTGCGATCGAAGCGGTGTTCACCATCCTGGCGCTGCTGGAGGGTCGCCTGCCGCCGACGATCAATTACGATCTGCCCGACCCGGCGCTGCCGCTCGACTGCGTGCCGAACGAAGCGCGGGATGCGACCGTAGCGCATGCCGTATCCAACTCCTTCGGGTTCGGCGGTCAGAACGTCTCGCTCGTGCTGGGCGCGCCCATCTGAACATGCGCGCGCTGCAACTTCTCGCTGACCGCGAGATCGCGTTGCGCGATATCGCTGCGCCCGGCGCGCCGGGGCCGGGCGAGTTATTGCTGCGCGTCCGCCACGTCGCGCTCAATCATATCGACCTCTGGGGCTTTCGCGGCATGGCGTTCGCCAAGCGAAGTTTCCCGCTCACCGTCGGCGCCGAGGCGGTGGCCGAGGTGCTGCAAACCGGCCCCGGGGCGGAGGGTTTTGCCCCCGGGGAACGGGTGGTGCCCTATGCGGCGATCGTCTGCGGCTTGTGTCGATTCTGTCGGCGCGGGCTCGACAATCTGTGCGAGAATCCGAGCGGCGTGCGGGGCTTCCATTTGGGCGGCTTCGCCGAGGAGATCACGACGCACCCGGCACGGCTCGCGCTGAAGGTGCCGGATGCGGTCGATTCGCGTGATGCCGCTTGCATCGCGGTGGCCTACTCCACCGTCGAGCATATGCTGTTCGACAATGCGCGGCTGGAGGCGGGCGAAACGCTGCTGGTCCATGCCGGCGGTTCAGGCATCGGCAGCATCGCCATCCGCGTCGCCAAGTCGCTCGGCTGCACCGTCATCACCACCGTCGGCAGCGATGCGAAGGCGGAGAAGGCGCGCGCGCTCGGCGCCGATCACGTCATCAACTACCGTGCCGAGCGGTTCGAGGGCGTGGTCCGCAAGATCACCGCCAAGCGGGGCGTCGATGTGGTATTCGAGCACACCGGGGCGGAGACCTGGAGCGGTTCCCTGCTGTCGCTGCGGCGCGGCGGGCGCCTGGTGACGTGCGGGGCGACATCGGGCCCGGCGGGAAGCATCAACCTGATGCAGCTTTTCCAACAGCAATATCGGATCATCGGCTCGTTCGGCGCGCCGATCTCCGCGCTCGAACGCGCGCTGCGGCGGATCGCCGCCGGCGTCAGGCCGGTGATCGACGCCGAATACCGGCTCGAAGACGTGGCAAGCGGCCTGGAGCGGCTGGAGCGGCGCGAGGTATTCGGGAAGCTCGTGGTTGCGCTGTGACCCTCACCCGCGGCGGGTGAGGGTCGGGTGAGGGACCCGATTGATCGCCTGCTCGGCGGCCTCGCCGCCGCACTCTTCCGCACAATGGCGCGGACCGATCCCGACCGCGCCGTCGCGCTGTGCGGTGCGGCGGCGCGGCGGCTGGGGCCGCTGTCGCCGGCGCACCGGATCGGGCGAGCCAATCTGCGCGCCGCCTATCCCGATCGCGACGCCGCCTGGATCGAGGCGACGCTTGCCGGCGCCTGGGACAATCTGGGACGGGTCGCCGGGGAATATGTCCATCTCGGCCGGATTTGGGACTTCGACCCGGAACATCCCGGCAAAGGCCGCATCGAGACCGATTTGGCGCCGCTGTTCTATCAATTGTTGAACGACGGCAAGCCGGCGCTCTGCTTTTGCGCCCATCTCGGTAATTGGGAGCTGCCCGGTGTTGCCGCCGCTGCCCACGGATTGCCTTCGGCGGCAGTTTACCGGATGCCGAACAATCGCGCCATCGCCGCCGAGATCGCCCGCATCCGCACCCCGTTGATGGGACGCCTGATCCGCACCCGCATCGAGGCGCCGATCGCGATGGCGGCCGCGCTGCGCCGCGGCGAGCATCTGGGGATGCTTGTCGATCAGCACTTCTCTCGGGGAGTGGAGGTCACGTTCTTCGGCCGACCGTGTCGGGCCAATACCGCCCTGGCGCGGCTGGCGCGGCAGTTCGATTGCCCGGTGGTTGGCGCGCGCGTGATCCGCCTGCCGCGCGGACGGTTCCGGGTCGATACCGTCGGGCCGCTCGAACTGCCGCGCGATGCGCGGGATTTGGTCGATGTTCCGGGAACCATGCAGATGGTGACGAGCATCGTCGAGGGCTGGGTGCGCGAGCACCCTGACCAGTGGCTGTGGTTCCACCGCCGCTGGCGGTGAACCGGCGTTCAACAATCGGGGAGAGGCGGAAGCGCCCGCTTCACGGGGTGATTAGGTGTTGGGGACGGATTGCTCATCTCCAAGGAGACCGCAAATGCGCTCGGCCGTATTGTCGTTCACCATGCTGACGGCGCTCGCCGTCACACCCGCCCTCGCCCAGATGCAGCAGGGGGCCGGTCCGGGCTACATGAACCAGAACGGGGAGGCGCCGACCGGTGAGCTTCCGGCGCCGCCCAGCCATCAGCCGATGTCTCGCCGCGCCACCAACATCACCTCCGCGGATACCCGCTCGCAGATCTCGCCGAGCCTGCCGGCGCCCCCGGTCGGACCCAACGCCACCGCCACCCAGTATCTGCGTGCCGCCAGCGACGCGCTGGCGCGCAACCGGACCGGGGAGACCCAGGCGGCGTTGGAAAACGCCGAGACCTTCCTGCTCAACCGCTCGGTGCCGCAGGGGGCGGTCGGTCAGCCGGATCAAAACCCGGCGGTGCAGGATATCAACGGTGCTCTGCAGGCGCTCTCCGGGCGAGATCACGCGCGCGCGATGGAGCTGATCCGTCAAGCCATCCCGGCGGCGCAGCGGACCGAGCAGATGGCGATGGGTGGCGGTGGGGGCATGATGCAGGGTGGCAACGGCTATCAGCCCGGGATGCAGCCAAATGGCTATCAGCCGGGGATGCAGCCGAACGGATATCAGCCGGGCAACGGTGGCTATGGTTATCAGCCCGGCGGGAATGTCGGCGCCTATCCGGGCGCTCCGGCCATGAACGGCGGCTACCAGGGCGGCTATCCGGCGCCGCCGCCCGGTTACGGCGGCCAACCGCCGGTCCGCTGAAGCGTCACTGCCGGTCGGCTCCTTCCGCTTCCGCCCGGCGGGCGGGGCCGACCGGCATCACTTGGCGTATTTCCCCTCGGTCTGCGGGGTCGGCGAATCGAAGCCGTGGTTCTGGCGCTGAAGTCGCGTCTCGCGCGCCCAGCGGCGTGTGAGGCCATCGCGCACCGCGATCCGCAGCGATCCGAGCCCTTCGGTCTCCAGAATCACGGTATCGCCGTCCATGAACGGGCTGAGGCCGCGGTGGTTGGTGCCGGTGGCCAGGATATCGCCCGGCTCCAGCGGATGGATCGCGCTCACCCAGGCGATGCAGGTGGCGATGTCGTGCGCCATGTCGTCGGTGCTGAAATCCTGCATGACGTCGCCGTTCACCGACAGCCGCACGCGCAGGCGCTGCGGATCGGCGATTTCGTCGGCGGTGACGATCCACGGCCCGATCGGCGCGAACGTGTCGCGCGACTTCATCTGAAAGAACACGTTGCCGGGTGGCGGCAGGCCGCGGGCCGAGCCGTCGATGAAGTTGACGTATCCGAACACATGTTCCATCGCGCGGGCCCGGGCGACATTGGCGGCGCGGCGGCCGATCACCACGGCCAGTTCGGCCTCGCCCTCGAAGATCGTTGCCGGCACATCCGGAAGCACCATCGTCTCATCCGGCCCGATCACCGCCGTCGGGGCCTTATGGAAGGCATTCAGCGGCGCCGGCGCGGAGCGGGTGCCGTCCTCCATGTAATTCACCGCCATGCATACGATGTTGCCGGGCCGCGGCAGGGGCGCGCGCGGCTGCACCCGGGCGAGCGGGAGGTTCGGACCGGAAGACGCGGCCTGTTGCAGCGCCGGGCGGAACTCGTCGAACCGCGCGATCAGCTTGGGCATCAGCTCGCGCCGGTCGGCGTGCGGGATTCGCGGCGCAACCAGCTCGGTCACGTCCACGACCGCCTCGCCATGCAGCACGCCAAGCCGATAATCGTCGAAGTGCAGCAGCTTCATGGTGTCCCTCTCTTCGCCGGCTATGGCCGGTATCGCTCGAAGAACGCGCCGATCTCCGCCGCAGCGCGATCGGGGTCCTCGCGGTGCGGGAAATGCCCGACGCCGTGCAGCGGCGCGAAATCGAGATCGGCGAAGGTCTCGCCCAGCGTATCGCCCCAGGCGGCGGGCAGGACGGCCGAATTGCCCCAACGCACCCGGGTCGGAATGGTGATCTTCGGAAGCTCGGTTTGCTCGCCGCGCGTCTCGGCAAGGCGGTCGGCATTGCGGCTGACATACCAGTTGAAACCGCCTTGCAGGTTGCCCGGCCGCATGAAGTTATCGACCCACGCTCCAGCGCCTCCTCCACCCATTCCCGGCGCACCGACCAGTGGCGGAGGAAGTGCGCGAAATAGATCCGGCAGGTTTCGCGCGACGCACCGACGAGGCTCGCGGCCCAGGGTAGCTGATGGAAATGCTGATACCAGATTTCGCGCACATGCCCGGCCTCGATCCAGCGGCGGCCGATGCCGGGATGCGGGCAATCGAAGCAGAACAGGCCGGGGAAGCGATCGGGCGCGCGTCGAGCCATTTCCTGGATCACCGCCCCGCTCACGTCGTGGCCGACCAGCCCGACGCGCGCGATGCCGAGAGCGTCGAGCAGCGCCAGCATGTCGTCGGCGAGAACCGCCGGGCCGGCATCCGCCGATGGCAAATCGCCGGCCGGCTTATCGCTTTCCCCGAAGCCGCGGAAGTCGGGGGCCAGCAGAGTGAAACGTTCGGCCAGACGCTGCATCACCGGCTCCCAGGTCCACCAGAATTCCGGCCAGCCGTGCATGAGCAGGAGCGGCGGGCCGGCGCCAAGTCGGGCGAGATGGTGCGTGATGCCGTTGGCCCGGATGCGCGCGTGTTCCATACTGGCAAGGTAAATTGGTTTCTCGCGGGCCGCGAGTCCGGCGGGCAAGGCGGAGTGTTAAACTATTTCCGTTACCGAGCGGCGACCAGAGGATCGCATCGATGTCCGAGCCGAACGACCTCCGCACTCCCGAAGCCAGCGTGCCGCTCGACTGGGAGCGGGCCCGCGCGCATCTCGCCGGGCACGGGTTGGCACTCGATCGCGACCCGCCGCCGCGCCAGTTCGAGGGCGGACTGGCCAATCTCAACTACCTGATCCACATCGATGGCCGGCCGGCGGTGCTGCGTCGCCCGCCGCCCGGCCCGCTGCCCGCCGGCAGCCACGACATGGCGCGCGAGCACCGTATTCTGAGTCGGCTGGCGGCGGTGCTGGCAGTGGTTCCGCGCAGCCTGTTCCTGTGCACCGAGCCCGAGGTGATCGGCGCGCCGTTCCAGATTTTGGAATACCGCCCCGGCCTGGTGATCCGTGAAACCATGCCCCCGGCGCTTAAGGGCCGGCCGGAGGTCGGCGCACGCTTGTCGCGCGTGCTGCTGGAGACGCTGGTCTCGATCAACGAGGTAAACACGGCTTCGATCGGCCTCGACGATCTCGGTCGTCCGCAAGGATTTCTCGCCCGCGCCGTCGCCGGCTGGCGCAAGCGCGGCCAGGCGGCCATGGAGGACGGCACGGCGGCGCTGCACGCCGAGATCGGCGCCTGGCTCGAACGCCATCTCGTCCCCGATGGCCGGCCGGCGATGCTGCACAATGATTTCAAGCTCAACAATCTGATCCTCGATCCGCGCGACCTCTCCGCCGTCGCCGTGGTGGACTGGGACCAGGGCACGCGCGGCGATCCGCTGTTCGACTTCGCCACCCTCCTTTCCTACTGGGTTGAGCCGGACGATCCGCCGGCGATGCACGACATGGCGCAGATGCCCGCCGCCGAGCCGGGATTTCTCAGTCGCCGCGAGGCGGTCGATGCCTACGCGGCGATCAGCGGGCGCGACCTGTCCGCTTTTCTGTTCCATCGCGTGCTGGCGATGTACAAGCTCGGCGTCATCTTCCTGCAACTCGGCCATCGCTGGCGCACCGGCGCCACCACCGAGGCACGCTACGGGCCGCTCAGCGGCATCGGCACGGGCATCGTGGAGTTCGCGCAAGAGATCGCACACGGGCGTGCCTTCTGAGGGGGACCTCGGACCCGACGGTACTGCGAACAGCACCACACAAGGGAAGGCGGTGCTGACAACGAATATCTGGGGGAAGATGATCCGGAGCTGACTTCACTCTTTGCGCATCTCGCTTTTCCCCTTTGGTCCTCTCAATAATCGCCATGTTCATTCCTGATGAAAGCAAGCGAAGACCGGGCTCGCTCTTCGATAAGCTGGCAAACGGGCTCATTTACGCAGGGATCGCGACCTCCATCTTATCCCGGTTGATCGGCCTTGGTGTCGCAATGCATCAAATGCGTTGATCCTCGGCGGAGTGGGCGACTCAGAAGCGGTTTTGGAACCCTCGCCGGTGGCGCGCGTGGCCGAGACAGCCGCTAAGAGCTTGGAGCGCGCGGCTCGCGCCGTCCTGCGGCGGCCATGATCTTGTTGGTGGCAAGGTCAGCCGGATGCAGCACATAACCGAACGTCTCGTCCCGCTGCGTCGGGAAAAAGCGGTAGTCGGAATCGACGACCCATTCGAGTTCTGTTATCTCGCCGTCCTTCGCGGCGACCACCGAATAGAAGGTCGGCTCGCGGCGCAGCCATCGCAAATCGTAGCCTGCGGCTTGCAGCGCGGCGCTGTCTTCCTGCACCGCCCGCGCAACCCGCTCCTTGCGGTCGTGGAAAAAATCAATGTCGCCGGAGTAGCGCGGCGCGCTGGCGTTCAGGGGCGTGCTTCCGGCGACGTAGCTTTCCGGGTCGCGATGGGCGGCCAGCAGGCGCAGGATGGCTGATTGAATCCTAAGGAGGGGCATGACGGCACGCCGCCTCGATCCGTTCGGCCAGCCGCCGCGCCCGCAAGTCCCCTTCCACCCGCAAGCTGCGGGTGATCGCCAGCGCGTCCTCCGGCCTCGGGTCGGGGACGGGGCGGCTGCTCCATAGGGCGCTTGCCCCGAACTCCGCGAACGCTCGCCGGTAGAGCGCCGCCAAGTCCTCTTGCTGGTCCGGTTTCGTGTTCATGGTGTTTTCTACATACCACGTTGCACGCTACACTCATACCAAACCGCCGCCCTTTCGCTTGACCGTTCGGCACCCCTCCCCCTGACCCCCTCCCGCGAGAGGAGGGGAGACTCGATCTGATGCAGTTCTCCCTCCCTTGCGGGAGGAGGGACCCGGCTTCGTTCCGGAGGAACATTGCGATGGACTTCTCGATCCCGCCCGAGCTGGAAGAACTTCGCGATCGCACCCGCGCCTTCATCCGCGACACCATCATCCCGCGCGAATCCGACCCGCGCCAGACCCGCCATGGTCCGGCCGAGGAACTTCCGCCGCGAGCTGAACGCGCTCGCCGCCGCGGCCGGGTTGCTGGCCCCGCACGTGGCGCCCCAATGGGGCGGGCTCGGGCTGTCGCATATCGGCAGGGCGGTGGTGTTCGAGGAGGCCGGGTTCTCGCTGCTCGGGCCGCTGGCGATGAATCTCTCGGCCCCCGACGAGGGCAATATGCACCTCTTGGAGCACGTCGCCAGCGCCGAGCAGAAGGAACGCTTCCTGCGCCCGTTGGCAGCCGGCGAAATCCGCTCCTGCTTCTGCATGACCGAGCCGGCGCCGGGGGCGGGATCGGACCCGGCGGCGCTGCGCACGCGGGCGATTCCGGACGGCAATCACTGGGTCATCGACGGCGAGAAATGGTTCATCACCGGCGCCGACGGCGCGGCCTTCGCCATCATCATGGCGGCCGACCCGGACGGCCGCGCGACCATGTTCTTGGCACCCATGGATGCGCCGGGGATCGAGGTCGTGCGCGCGATGGACAGTCTCGACCAAGCGTTTCCCGGCGGCCACGCGGTGGTTCGCTTCCACGGCCTGCGCGTCCCCGCCGCCGACATTCTGGGCGAACCCGGGCGCGGCTTTCGCTATGCGCAGGTGCGCCTTGCGCCGGCGCGCCTGACGCACTGCATGCGCTGGCTTGGCGCTGCCCGCCGCGCGCACGAGATCGCCACCGGATATGCGCGCACCCGCGAGGCGTTCGGCCACAAGCTGGGCGAGCACGAGGGCGTCGGCTTCATGCTGGCCGATAACGAGATCGACATCCGCATGGCGCGGCTGATGATCCAGCACACCGCATGGACGCTCGACCGGGGCGAGCGCGGCGGCACCGAATCCTCGATCGCCAAGGTGGTGTGCTCGGAGGCGATCTGGCGCGTCGCCGATCGCTGCGTGCAAGTCCTGGGCGGCCAGGGCGTGACCGGGGAGACGCTGGTCGAGCGCATCTTCCGCGAAGTGCGCGGCTTCCGCATCTATGACGGGCC
This sequence comes from uncultured Pseudomonadota bacterium, assembly GCA_963762525.1. GTDB lineage: Bacteria > Pseudomonadota > Alphaproteobacteria > Acetobacterales > Acetobacteraceae > DATFDN01. Next base: position 362,695 of record CAVXKT010000001.1, on the reverse strand, counting down.
ATCGGAGGTGCATCGCTGGAGCCTCGCGCGGCGCATCATGAAGGAGGGGCCGAACTGGTGAGCGCGCTGTTCGATCTCTCCGGCAAGGTCTGCGTCGTTACCGGCGCCGGCAGGGGATCGGGCGTGCCATCGCCGAGGCGCTGGCGGCGCACGGCGGCCAACTGTGCTGGCCGGACGCACGCGCGCGACGCTGGAGGAGGTCGCCGCTGGATCGATGGTGCAGACGGCCGACGTGGCGCGCGAAGCCGATGTGCTGGCGCTGCGCGACGCGGTGTTGGCGCGCTTCGGACGGATCGACGTGCTGGTGAACAATGCCGGCATCAACCCGATCTGGCGCGGCATCGAGAAGATCAGCCTCGAAGACTGGCAGGCGATCGTCGATGTGAACCTCACCGGCGTGTTTCTCTGCTGCAAACACCTGGGCCGGGTGATGGCCGAGCGCGGCGCCGGTTCGATCGTCAACGTCAGCTCGGTCGCCGGCCATGTCGGGCTGACGCGCTCGGTTCCCTACTGCGCCACCAAGGGCGGCGTGGAGATGCTGAGCAAGGCGCTGGCGCTGGACTGGGCGAAGCGCGTGCGCGTGAACTGTCTCGCGCCGGGCTATGTCGATACCGACCTGACCTCGGGCCTGCTGCACCACCAGACGCTGTCGCGGCCGTTCCTCGACCACACGCCGATGGGCCGCTTCGGCGTCCCCGCCGACATGGCGGGCGCGGCGGTGTTTCTGGCCTCCGATGCCAGCGCCTACATGACCGGGCAAAGCCTGGTGGTGGACGGCGGCTGGACGGCGCACTGACCGCCTCGCGCAGCCTTCATGCAACTCGGCCGGTTCCGCCCTGTTTTCGGCCTGCGCTCGGCGCCGGAGGAGGCGGAGATGGCGGAGACGGTATCGGATCATGTCGTGCAGGTGTTGCGGGACTGGGGGGTGGACACCGTCTTCGGCTTGCCCGGCGACGGCATCAACGGACTGGTCGAAGCCTTCCGCAAGGCCAAGGACAGCATCCGCTACGTCCATGTCCGCCATGAGGAGACGGCGGCCCTGGCCGCCTGCGCCTACGCCAAATTCTCCGGCCGGCTCGGCGTCTGCTTTTCCACCGCCGCCCCCGGCGCGGTGCATCTGCTGAACGGCCTCTATGACGCCAAGATCGACGGCGCGCCGGTATTGGCGATCACCGGCATGACCTATCACGACCTGATCGGCACCCACTATTTGCAGGATATCAATCAGGATTATCTCTATCAGGACGTGGCGATCTATAATCAGCGGCTGATGGGGCCGGAGCATGTGGAGAATGTGCTCAACCTCGCCTGCCGCGCCGCGCTGTCGAACCGCGCCGTGGCACACATGGCGTTCCCGATCGACATCCAGGCGATGCCGGCAAGCCAAGAACGGCGGTTCAAGCGCAACGTGAAGGGTCACGTCGGCACGGCCTATCAGCCGCCGGTGCGCGTGCCCGAGAGGATGCTGATCGAGGATGCGGCGAAGGCGCTGGCCGGCTGCAAGAAAGTGGCGATCCTCGCCGGCGCCGGCGCGCGCGGCGCGGGGACCGAGTTGGAGCAGATCGCCGAGCGGATGGCGGCACCGATCATCAAGCCGCTGCTCGGCAAGGACTGCGTCGCCGATACCAGCCCCTATACCACCGGCGGCATCGGCGTCGTCGGCACCCGCCCCTCGGTCGAGGCGCTGGCGGCGTGCGATGGCCTGCTGATCGTCGGCAGCTCGTTTCCCTATATCGAGTTTCTGCCCAAGCCCGGCCAGGCGGTGGGCGTGCAGATCGACGACAAGCCCGAGCATATCGGGCTGCGTTATCCGGTCGATTACGGCCTGGTCGGAGACGCGCGCGCCACCTTGCGCGAACTGCTGGGCCGGTTGCCACGCCAGGAGGAGCGCAGTTTTCTCGAACAGGCGCAGCGGGCGACCGCCGCCTGGTACGAGCTGATGGAGGAGCGCGGCGCCGAGACCGCGATGCCGATGAAGCCGCAGGTCGTCACTCGACATCTCCCCGAGCTTGCCGCTTCGGACGCGATCTTCTGCGGCGACTCCGGCACCGTCACTACGTGGCAGGCGCGGATGAAGTTGCGCGAGGGGCAGCTCTTTTCCTTCAGCGGCACCATGTGCTCGATGATGGCGGCGATCCCCTATTCGATCGGCGCCGCGCACGCCCACCCGGACCGTCAGGTGATCGCCTTCACCGGCGACGGCTCGATGACCATGATCATGGGCGAGCTGGCGACCATCGCGCAATACCGGCTGCCGGTGAAGATCGTGGTGATGAAGAACAACACGCTCGGCCTCATCAAGTGGGAGCAGATGCTGTATCTCGGCAATCCCGAATACGGTGTCGATCTGCACCCGGTCGATTTCGTCAAGGTGGCCGAGGCGTGCGGCCTGCGGGCGTTGCGCATCGACGAGCCGGCGCGCTGTCGCGAGAGCTTGCAGCGCGCCTTGGCGATGGACGGGCCGGTGCTGATCGAGTGCGTCGTCGATCCGCTGGAACCGCCCTGGCCGCCGGTCATCACCAACGACGAGGCGAAGAAGCTCGGCACGGCACTTGCGCGCGGGGAGCGCAACCGCACGCCGATCGGCCTCACCATCGGCCGCCATGCGGTGCAGGAGTTCAGTTTCGGCGAAAGCCCGTTCGGCATCGCCGGGCGGATCGTCGATCGATTGACCGGGCGCAAGCCCGGCGGCGGCAACGGAAGCGGATCGGGACAGGAGCCATGAACGTCATTCAACGGATCGCCGGCCCCGGGGCGAACGGCGACCTGCGACCGCTCGCGCCCGACCGGCGGCGGGAGTACGAGGCGGCGGCCGAACTGGAAGCCGCGTTGAAGCGCAGCGTGGGAGGTGAGGTGCGCTTCGATCCCGCCAGTCGCGGCGCCTATTCGCGCGATCATTCGATCTACCGCGCGGTTCCGGTGGGTGTCGTGGTACCGCGCGACACCGCCGATGTCATTGCGACGGTTGCGGCCTGCCACGCGCGCAGCGTGCCGATCCTCGGTCGCGGCTGCGGGTCGAGCCTGGCCGGACAGACCTGCAACGTCGCCGTCGTCATCGACTTCTCCAAATACATGCATCGCATTCTGGCGCTCGACCCCGACGGCATGCGCGCCCGCGTAGAGCCCGGTGTGGTAAACGATGCACTGCGCCACGAGGCGCAGAAGCATGGCCTGACCTTCGCGCCCGATCCGGCGACCCACGCTTGGTGCACGCTCGGCGGCAATATAGGCAACAACTCCTGCGGCGCGCACACGGTCATGGGCGGCAAGACCGTCGATAACGTCGAGGAGCTGGATATCCTCACCTATGACGGGCTGCGGATGAAGGTCGGCGCCACGTCGGACGAGCAATACGAGCTGATCCGCTCGGGTGGCGGCAGGCGGGCCGAGATCTACACCGGCCTGCGCGACATCACCGCCAAATACGGTGATGCCGTCCGTCGCCAGTTCCCGAACATCCCGCGCCGGGTCTCCGGCTACAATCTCGACGATCTGCTGCCGGAGAAGGGCTTCCACGTCGCCCGCTCGCTGGTCGGATCGGAGAGCACCTGCGCGCTGACGCTTGCCGCCACCGTGCGCCTGATCCCCTGGCCGAAGGCGCGGGCGCTGCTGGTGGTGGGTTATGACAACGCCCCCGACGCCGCCGACGACGTGCCGTCGATCCGCCATCTCGATCCGATCGCGATCGAGGGCTTCACCGAGCATTTGATCCGCAACGAGGCGCTCAAGGGCAAGGAGTTGCCGGGGAAGAAGTATCTCCCGGATGGCGAAGCGTGGCTCCTGGTAGAGTTCGGCGGCGACAGCCAGAAAGAAGCCAACGCCAAGGCCGAGCGCGCCTTCAAGGCAATGAAGCGAGCCGGTTCACGCTGCCTCGGCGAAAACCTGGTCGAAAAGCCGGAGCAGCAGGCGGCGCTGTGGGAAGTGCGCGAGGGCGGCGTCGGCGCCTCGCGCGTGCCGGGCGACGAGGAGGCGTGGCCGTCTTGGGAGGATACGGCGGTGCCGCCGGAGCGGCTCGGCGACTATCTGCGCGACTTCGACAAAATGGCGAAGAAATTCAATTACACCTACACGTTGTTCGGGCACTACGGCGACGGTTGCATCCACACCCGCATCACCTTCGGCCTGAAGACCGCCGAGGGTGTGGCCAAGTTCCGCCGCTTCATGGAGACGGCCGCCGATCTGGTGATCTCCTACGGCGGCTCGCTCTCGGGCGAGCATGGCGACGGCCAGGCCAAGGGCGAATTGTTGCCGAAGATGTACGGCCCGGACGTGATCCAGGCGTTCCGCGACTTCAAGACCGTGTGGGACCCGACGTGGCGGATGAACCCGGGCAAGCTGATCGACGCTCGCCCGCTGGACGCCGATCTGCGGCTCGGCGCCGACTATAGCCCCAAGCCCGCCGGCAAGACCCACTTCCACTACCCCGACGATCTGTTCTCCTTCACCCACGCGACCGAGCGTTGCTTCGGCGTCGGCAAGTGCCGTACGCCGAGCGGCAGCGGCAACATCATGTGCCCCAGCTTTCAGGCGACGCGCGAGGAGATTCACTCGACGCGCGGGCGGGCGACGCTGCTGTTCGAGATGCTGCAGGGCGATCCGGTGAAGAAGGGCTGGCGCGACCCGGCGGTGGCCGAAGCGCTCGACCTCTGCCTGCAATGCAAGGGCTGCAAGCACGATTGCCCGGTCTCGGTCGATATGGCGACCTACAAGTCGGAGTTCCTGTCGCACTATTACCGGGGCCGTTTGCGGCCGCGCAGTGCCTATTCGATGGGGCTGATCTGGCGATGGGCGCGATGGGCGCGGCTCGCCCCCGGCCTGGTCAACGAGGCGATCCGGGCGCCGGTGCTCGGGCCGATCCTGCGCAAGCTCGCCGGCATCACCCCGCATCGCGATCCCCCGCATTTCGCCGCCGAGACCTTCCAGCAGTGGTTCAAGCGACGCGCCGGTCCGCGCCGCAACGACGCCACGCGACCGCCGGTCATCTTGTGGCCCGACACCTGGAACAACCATTTCCTGCCCGGCACCGCGAAGGCCGCCGTCGCAGTGTTGGAGGACGCGGGATATCGGGTGATCGTGCCCGAGCAGCGGCTCTGTTGCGGGCGTCCGCTCTATGACTATGGGATGCTCGATCAGGCCAAGGCGCTGCTGGAGCAGGCGATCGAGGCGCTGCGACCGGCGATCCGCGCCGGCATCCCGGTGGTCGGGCTGGAACCCAGCTGCGTTTCGGTGTTCCGCGACGAGATGGCGAACCTGCTGCCGCATGATGTGGACGCGCAACGCCTTGCGCGACAGACCAAAACGCTGCCCGAACTGCTGATAGAGACCGACGGGTGGAAACCGCCGAAGCTCAAGCGCAAGGCGCTGCTGCACATGCATTGCCATCAGCGCGCCGTGCTCAACCCGCACGCGACGGAGGAGATTTTCCGCGGCATGGGACTGAAGCTGCTGGATAACAAGGCCGGTTGCTGCGGCGTCGCCGGCGCCTTCGGCTACGAGGAGGAGCACTACGACGTGGCGATGCAGATCGGCGAGCAGGAGTTGCTGCCCCGGGTGCGCAAGCTGAGCGAGGAGACGCTGCTGATCTCCGACGGCTTCAGTTGCCGCTTCCAGACCGAGCACGGCGCGGGGCGGTGGGCCATGCACCCGGCCGAGGTGTTGTTGATGGCGCGTCAGGCGGCCGGAAACCTGCCGGAGACGGTGCCGGAGAAGCGCTACATGGAGCCGGCGGCAAAACCGGAGCTGGCGGCACTGGCGGCAGCCGGCGCATTCGCCGGGGCGGCACTTGCGGCTTGGCTCGCGCTGCGTCCGCGGGCCTGATTGGCGGTTGCGTCGGCGTTGCGTAGGCTTGCCGGGTTGGAGAGGGAAACAAGATGATCCACGTCGTCGCCATCATCACCGCCAAGCCCGGCCAGCGCGCCGCCATCCTCGAGGCGTTCCGCGCCAACATGCCGGCGGTGCACACCGAGCCGGGCTGCATCGAATACGGCCCGGCGATCGACGCCGACGGCATCGGCGCATTCCAGGCCAAACTCGGACCCGACAGTTTCGTGGTGATCGAGAAATGGGAAAGCCCGGCCGCGCTCGCCGCGCACGGCGCCTCCGATCACATGAAGGCCTATGGGGTGAAGACCCGGGACATGATCGCCAGTCGGGTGATCCACGTGCTGTCGCCGGCGGTCTGACCTCTTCCCCGGCGTGGCGACGGCCGCGCCGGGTGAGGGCTACTCAGCCGCCAACGCCACCGATTTCGGGCGCGGGATGTCCTTGCCGTTCAGCACCTCATGGGCGAGCAGCGCCTGCGCGCCTTCCTCGAGCGCGGCGCGGTTCTCGCTCAGGATGGCCAGCGCCCGCTTGAGCGCCGACTTCCAGATAGCCGCGAACGGCGGCGTCGATGTCATGGGCGGTTTCCTCGCTGAAGCGGCGTCGGCCGTATCCGAACGGGTCCTGCTGTTGGAGAAACGTGCCCTGTTGCCCGGGGTCCCAGGTCACCGGCCCAAGCCGCTGGTCCATGCCGTAGCGCATGACGATGCCGCGCGCGATGTCGGTCGCCTTCTGCAAGTCGTCGGCGGCGCCGGTGGAGACGTCCGGCCCGATCAGCATCTCGGCGGCGCGTCCGCCGAACAGCACCGCCATCTTGTCGAGCAGCTCCTGGCGGCTCATCAGAAAGCGGTCGTCGGTCGGCAGCTGCAGCGTGTAGCCCAACGCCCCGATGCCGCGCGGGATGATGGAGACCTTCTCGACCGGATCGGTGCCGGGGATCGCCAGCGCCACCAGCGCGTGCCCCATCTCGTGATAGGCGACGGTGCGCCGCTCGCGCGGGATCAGGATGCGCGACTTCTTCTCAAGCCCGGCGATCACCCGCTCCACCGCCTCGCTGAAATCCTCCATGGCGACGGACGGCGCGCCGCGCCGGGTCGCCAGCATCGCCGCCTCGTTGGCCAAATTCTCGAGATCGGCGCCGGTGAAGCCCGGGGTCAACGACGCGAGATCTTCGAGACGTACATCCGGCGAGATCTGCTTGTCTTTCAGATGCAGGCGCAGGACCTCGATGCGGCCCTTGCGGTCGGGGCGATCGACCAGCACCTGGCGGTCGAACCGGCCGGCGCGCAGCAACGCCTGATCCATGATTTCCGGCCGGTTGGTCGCCCCCAGCACGACGATCGGCACCGAGGCGCGATCGAAGCCGTCCATCTCGGCGAGCAACTGGTTGAGCGTCTGCTCCTTCTCGTCGCCGCCGGCGATCGGTCCGGCATTGCGTGCCCGGCCGAGCGCGTCCAACTCGTCAATGAAGATGATGCAGGGGGCAACCTTGTGCGCCTTCTCGAACAAGTCGCGTACGCGCGACGCACCGACGCCCACGAACATTTCCACGAATTCGGCGCCGTTGGTGGTGAAGAACGGAACCCCCGCCTCGCCGGCGGCGGCGCGCGCGAGCAGGGTCTTGCCCGTCCCCGGGGGACCCACGAGCAGGATGCCGCGCGGGATATGCGCGCCCAGTCGGCCGTACTCCTTGGGCCGCTTCAGGAAATCGACGATCTCGTGCAGCTCCTCCTTGGCCTCGTCCACGCCCGCGACGTCGGCGAAGGTGGTCTTGATCCCGGTCTCGGGCACCAGCTTGGCGCGGCTGCGCCCGACATTCATCAGTCCGCCCAATCCGCCGCCGCCGCCGGCGGCGCCGCCCATGAAGCGCGAGGCGGCGAACCAGATGCCGACGAACAGGAGCGGCATGATCACCCAGGACAGCACGCCGGCGAGGCCGGAGCTGCTGGCGGTGGCCGAATATTCGACGTTGTGCTTCTGCAACTCGGCGGCGAGGGTCGGGGCGACGATCTGCGTGGTGAAGGCGGTATGGCCGTCCTTGCGCGGCTTGTTGAGAGTGCCCGAGATCTCGTTGCCCGACACCGTGACCTGTTTCACCTGGCCCTGGTCGAGCAGCGTCTGGAACTCGCTGTAGGGAAGAACGTCGGAGGCGCCGCCCTTGCTGCCGTTGCCGCCGGCGACCAGCCCCGCGATGATGAGGGCGAACAGCGCAATCCAGAGCCACCACAGCGAAAAGGCGGGGGGCCGAGGGCCGGGAGTTGGCGATTTGCGTGGTGGAACCGGCACGCGGTTTCCTTTCGTCGAGAGGCTCTCGCGCCTATGTCGCGGATTCCAAACGGCGCGCAATCCCGTCGCGATCAATACTGCGCGCCGCGGGGTCACTTTTGGCCCGGGGCGCGCATCGCGCCCGCGTGTGGTCGCACGCTCGCAACCGGCCGTCGCTCGACCCGGAACCAACCTCCCCGGGGTCCGTGGACCGGCGACCCGCTCCGGAGCTTATCGTAAGCCTTGGATCAAAGACACGGATAGCACATGGTCCGACCGGAAGGACCGAACCCAAACCTCCGATGGAAGTATCGTCGCCGGCCGGGAGATCAGGAGCCGCGCCATGCGCGGGGAGGAGAATGAGCGATGAGCGATGCTCGAGAGCCTTGCGCAGAGCTGCGGCGAGTGGTGGAGCAGTGGCAAATCGCTGCCGCCTTCCTGGTACACCGATCCCGCAATCGCGGCCCGCGAGATGCAGCGCATTTTCCGCCGCACCTGGCAGTACGTCGGTCCGCTGAGCGAGCTCCGCAATCAAGGTGACTACGTCACCGGCTTCGCCGGCGACGTCCCCGTGGTGGTGGTGCGGAACGAAAGCGGCCTCGCCGGGTTCGTCAATGTCTGCCGGCACCGCCGTCATCTGGTGATGAAGGGCCGCGGCAACGCCCGCGCGATGCAGTGCGGCTACCATGCCTGGATCTACGATCTGTCCGGCCGCCTGAAGGTCGCCCCACGCTCCGAAGCCGAGCCGGATTTCCGCAGGGAGGACTATCCCCTGCTGGCGATCCGTGCCGAGGCTTTGGGGGGGTTCGTTTTTGTCAACCTCGATCCGAACGCGCGCAGCGTGGCCGACCTGTATCGCGGGATTCCGGAGCTGATCGAGGACAGCGGTATCGAGCTCTCGACGTTGCAGCTTCACAGCCGCACCGAGTGGAAGGCCCGGGCCAACTGGAAGACGATGCTGGAGAACTTCCTCGAGTGCTATCACTGCGCCGTCGCGCACCCGGGATTCAGCGCCGCGATCGACGTCAACCCGAGGAACTATCGGCTGATGGAACAGGAGTACTATTCCAGTCAGATCGGCCAGGTGCGTCCATCGGCACTGGATGGGCGCAGTCGGATGAAGATCTACGACGTGCGCGGGCGATTGAAGCAAGCCCAGTATCACCTGCTGTGGCCGAATTTCACCATCAGCATCAATCCCGGTTTTCCCAACCTGTCGGTCGATCTCTGGCTTCCCGATGGACCGAAGGCCAGCAGGGGGTTCTCGGAGCAGTATTTCGCGCCCGGCGTGACGGCGGACTTCGCCGCGGATCTGATCGAATTCAACCGCAAGGTCGGCGAGGAGGACGATGCGCTGACCGACGCCGTGCAGACCGGACTTGCTGCCGGCCTGCCCGAAAAAGGGCGGTTCCTGGTCAAGTCCGAGCATCTGGCGGTGCATTTTCAGACGCTGGTGGTCGAGGCGATGACCGGCGGCGGCGAGGCGATCGGTGCCGACGATCCAGCCTCTTCCATCTGATCCGAATGCGCTTCCTGGGCTTTATCCCATATAGGCGCCGCCGTTCACACGGATCACCTGCCCGGTGATGAAGCGCGCCGCCGGCGAACAGAGATAGCGGACCATCTCCGCCGGGGCGCCGATTGCCGCGCTGGCTTCTTCGTTTTAGTTATGATATCGGAAACATCCGCACTCGATACGGTATTCCGCATGCATGGCACGACGATCATTCACGGCCCGTTCCGCACTGCGAGCCTGGCGGCGCAAGCCTGGATCGCCACCCATCGCCCCGGTGCCCATCGGCCGAACATGCCCCGTACGACCGGGGTACTCGGGCGTTTCCGGTTGCCACCGCGAGCTCAAGCGGAGGCGGGCGACCTTCTGGCCGGCCATCTGCCCGGGTTGACGGAGCCGCCGGGCAGTCTGGCGGGGCTGTTCTGCCTGCTCGCCGTGCAGGCGCTGCGTGCCCGCGCGCCGGGTAAGCCTTGGGCATGGGCGACGGTAGCGGAGGCGCTGCCGCCGCGGCTGCGCGATATGAAGCATGCGACGATGCGTGAACTGACCGAATCCGGCCTGCGATTCTGGAGCCGCCCGGTCCGGTTCGGTGCTGACGGCGATCATCGGTACTTGCACTCCCTCGTGCTGGAAGCCGGGATTCCCGACGCACTGCTGGGCCGACCGGATACCTCGATTTCCTGCGTGGCCTGCAACGCGATCTGGACCGTTACGGGGCGGCGACGGTCGAGCAGGCGACGGCGCTGGCCGAGGCGCACCGGCATCGTTTGCCTGTCGCCTGGCGCCAGCCCGAGACGTTGGCGCTCTCGGCGGAATTGCTTCTGGCTCTAGAGCCGTTCCGGGCGGCCATGCGGGACGGTCCGGAAGTGCTCGAAGCGCGGCACCCGGAGTGGCGAACGATGCTGCCGCTCGATGTCTCCGACGCCGTCGGCAATCGCTTGGTCATCGCCTTGTTGCGCCAAGCGCGCGCGACGGCGCGCGAACTAGCGGAGCTGACCGCACTTTGCCGTCGGGTGCTGGCCCGCGCCGGCGATGGATGGACGCAATGCCTCGCGGCGCCGGAATCCGGGCTCCTGCCGAGCGCGATGGCCGTCTTGCCGCCGTTTTCCTGGTCGGGAGACCGCCAGCCGGTGCGGGTGCGCCTGGCCGTAGATGGCGCCGAGATCGCGTTGGCGGAAAGCGACGGCAAGCGTTGGCCGGTCCGCGGGCTCCCGATCCGAGCGATACCCTTCCCGTTCGACCGCGAGGTGACGGGCGGGCTGATCGTTGACGGGAACGAGGTGGAGCGATGCGTCCTGCCGGGCGGGGGGGCGCTCGATGACGGTCCGTGGGTCTTCGAGGCGGAGCCGGACGCGGACCGGCTCCGCTTCGTCGGGCACGGCAGCAGAGCCGCCCATGCCGAAACCCGCCTGTTCCTTGCGGTGCCCCGCGACCGGGGGCGCTTCGAGGTGCGATCGGGGAGTATGGAGCCGCGAGGCCCGATCGCCGGGGCGGATCGGATTCTGCACGAGATCGTCGGCGACGTGCTCTGGCGCGACGACGGCGCGCCGGCGCCGCTGCGGTTGCGCATCGGCGGCGCCGATGGCCCGTCCGGGTCCATCGCCCTCGAAGTCCGCCGGCCGGGCTGGAATATCGTTGCGGCACTGGCCTCGATCGGACCGCCGACCGTCTCGACCGCGTCGCGGAACGCCCGATTGCTTTGGCGCCTACGCGGCCGGGACTGGGCGGCCTTGCCGACCGAACTTCCGCCCGGAGCAGCCGATCTGGCTCTGATCGCCGGAGACGAAATTCTCGACCAGAGGCGGGTCGTCGTGCTGCCGGTAGGCGCCGATCTGCGCTGCCGGCGCGAGGACGGCCGGTATGTCGTCGAGGCGCGGAATCTCGGGGCGCTCGCGGCGGCGCTGCCCGGAGCGACGGCGGAGCCGTGCGCGGACGGCTGGCGCTTCACCGTCGCGATCGACGGGCCGCCGCCTGCTTCATTGACCGTGACCACGCGCCATTCCGACGGGCTGGAGCTGCGCCATCATGTTCGCGTGCCGATGCCCGAGGGCGGGTTCATCGACGGCGATGGCCGCGCGCTGCCATTGCCCACCCGACTCGCGGTCTCGGCCATCAACCCCGTCGTGGCGCGCGGCGGCGCCGGGGACGATCGACCGGAGCTGGAAATCCGCCTGACGGCCCCGGCCGATGGGCCGCTCGCCGGGGTGACGCTTGGCCGGGTCGTGGCCTTCGTGGAGGATCTTCCGCTGGCGCGGCTGCGTGCGGATGTGCGGCGAATGCAGGCTACGGCGGATGCGCGCGACGGCGAGGTGTCGCTCTCCGTGCTGCGACAGGGGATTCCGGGACCGGCGCTGCGGCTGGCCGGGTTCGACATCGATTTGCGGATCGATCCGGGCGCGGAGCTGACGCGATTGCGCGACCGCGCGGCGCGCGATCTCCCGCCGCCCACCGGCGCGGCGCTGATGGCCTTTTGCCTCTCACGCCCGAGCGACCCGCCGCTTCGGCTTGCCGACGATGGTGCGCGGGGCTGGCGGTTGCCGGGTACGGAGCAGGCGGGACCATGGCTTGTTTACGGCGCCGAGGCGCTGGCGGGGCGAGTGCGGTCGCGCGTGTGGGTGGGCACCGCGGCGACATCAGGAAATTCTCTCGCCTTGGCCGCGGGCCTTGCCGAATCCGCGGCGCGCGATCGCGCGTTCGGCGATGCACTTGCGGCTCTGGCGGCCGATCCGTTCGCCGAGACGGCCGGAGGCTCGTGGGACTTCCTCGAGGGCACGCTCGACGCCGCGGAGCAGGTGCCGGCAGGGTATTTCGACGTGTTGGCGCGGGTGGTCGAAACGCCCGCGGTTCTCGTGCACTGGCTGCTGCGCGCCGACGAACGGCGCCTTGCGCATCTCGCCGCGCTGGAAGACGAGCTGCCATTCAGTTGGGTGCTGATGCCTCTGGGCAGATGGCGCGAGGCCGCTCGGGCCGCGCGCGATTTCTACCGGCGGCACGGTCTCGACCATCGGCCGATCCTGGCCGATCGGTTGGAGCGGATCGTCTCGCTCTGCTCGCCCGGGCGCGGCGGGGTTTGGGCGGCGCGCGACGAACTCCAGTTGCCGCAGGCCGAAAACACGCCGGAGAATCTTGCCCGGGCTCATGCGATGGCGCCCGTGTTCGCGCAGCTTGCCGGGCACGATCCGGGGCAGCTTGCGTGGACGGCCGAGGTAAGGGCGGCGAACGACTGGACCAATCTGTCCGAGCCGGTGCGTCGGGGCGCGGCGCACGTCGCGGCGCAGCAAACGGTCATGCCGAGCCCCCTGCCCCCGCGCTGCGTCGCCGCCATCCGGTTTTGCCGCCACGCCGCGCCCGATGACTTCGACAGCCGCTATCTGTCGGCGGTGTTCCATCATCTCGTTCAGGCCGAGAAGGATCGCGAGTAATGAACGAGATGACCGATACCGGGATCGACCCGGCGTCGCTCGCCGAGGCGATCACGGCACGCTCGGCGGAAGCCGCGCTGGGCCGGCTGCGGCTGTCCAGCGCGCCGCTGCGCGAGCATCTGCGGATGGTGCTGTCGCGACGGCCGGGCGAGCCCGGCGCGCTGCTCGCCTCACCCGTGCTGGAGGCGGCCTTCGGATACGAAACGGCACCGGAAACGCTGGGCGCGCTGGTCGGCGAAGATTTGCTGCACCCCGAGACGGTGAGCGCGCTCGCCGAGACGGCACCGCTCGACCGCGCCACGCGGGAGGGTCGCAACACGCTGGGACACGACGTGCATCCCTACACGCATCAATTGGCCGCGTGGCGCGCGCTGGCCCGGGAGCCGGCGCGCTCCGTCGTGGTCTCCTCCGGAACGGGATCGGGCAAGACCGAGGCGTTCCTGCTGCCGATTTTTGATTCGCTGGCCCGGGAAGCCGTGCATGGGCGCGTCCTCGGCGTACGCGCGCTGCTGCTCTATCCGCTGAACGCGCTCATCGCGAGCCAGCGCGACCGGCTGGCCGATTGGACCGCACCGTTCGACGGGCGGCTGCGCTTCTGCCTCTACAATGGCGAGACTGCGGAACAGCTTTCAGCCGCGGAACGGCGCCTTTGCCCGTACGAAGCCGTCGATCGCACCCAGCTTCGCGCCGAGCCGCCGCCGATCTTGGTGACCAACGCGACTATGCTGGAGTACATGCTGGTGCGCGACAAGGACGCACCGATCCTCGACGCTTCCCGCGGCAAGCTGCGCTGGATCGTGCTGGACGAGGCGCATACCTATCTCGGCTCGCAGGCCGCCGAGATGACCTTGCTGCTGCGGCGCACGCTGCACGCCTTCGGCGTGACGCCGGAGCAGGTCCGCTTCGTCGCCACCTCGGCCACCCTGGGCGGTGATGATGTCGAGGCGCCGCTGCGGACCTTTCTCGCGCGCATGGCCGGGGTTCCGGAAAGCCGCATCGATGTGGTGCTCGGCCGCCGCTTCGTGCCGCCGCTTGAGGGGTTCACCGGCGGTGTCGGCGCCGACCGGGTCGCGCGTGATCTGCGCGAGCAACTGGCCCGCGAGCCGGCCACGCTTGACGAACTGCGGCAACGCCACCCGGGGACGGACGTAGACGCGGTATTGCGGCGCGCGACGGCGTCGGCGGGGCCGGGCGGACCCTTCCTGCCGCTGCGTTTGCATCTGTTCCATCGCGCGCAAGCCGGCGTGTTCGCCTGCGTCGATCCCGCCTGCGCCGGCCGCGCCGGCACCGCGCTGGGCCATCCGGGTTGGGCGTTCGGCGCGGTGTACGAGCGCGATTGCGCACGGTGCTGCGCCTGCAAGGGGCGGGTTTTTGAGTTGTGGGCGTGCAAGGAGTGCGGCCTGACGATCCCCGGCGCGGCGATGGACGCGACCGGCGATCAACTCGGCCGCTGGCGCGAGGTTCCGTCGGTGGACGAATTCGCCGCCGACGCGGAAACGCCGGAGCCGGACGAGGACGAGGAGCCGGACCCGGCACCGCCGTCCGATCGGGTCGTCCTGGTCGCCGATGGCTTCGATGCCGGCGTGCGGATCGCGCTCGACCCGAAGACCGGAAGGCTGCACGATCGAGCCGGGCCGGGACTGGTGCGCTGCCGGCGCGCGGACGCCCGCACCTGCCCCGGCTGCGGCGCGGGACGCGCGGGCGATCCGCCGTTCCGCCCGCTCCGGCTCGGTGGCCCATTCTTCATGGGGGTGGTCGGGAACGTGCTTCTCGATGCCATGCCGGCACGCGCCGGCGGGCCTCGCCTTCCCGAGGACGGGCGACAATTGCTTGCCTTCACGGACAATCGGCAGGGCACCGCCCGCTTCGCCGCGCGCTGGCAGCAGGAGCGGGAGCGCAGCTTCGCCCGCGCCCGCATCTGGCATTGCGTGCAGCAGCGTGAAGTGGAGGAGGATCCGGACCTTGCAGATAAAATCAAGAGCCTGGAGGCGGTTCCGAATCCACCACCCGCCTTGCAAGCGTATCTGCACAAGCTGCGCGCCGACAGCGCGTCACGCGAGGCCGGCAAGCCCGTGTCCTGGACCGACATGCGGGAGTGCCTCGCGGGACTGAACGCCGCGGAGCCCGAGTTGCTCCGGTTATGGGAAGACCGTGAGGCCGAGGTCGCCGGGCCGGAGGACATCGCGCGGCTGCAGTTGCTCACCGAGTTCCTGCGCCGGCCGCGCCATGCCAACAGCCTGGAGACCATGGGCCTGGCGGCTCTGCGATTCCCCGCCTTGGAACGGCAGTCGGAGGCGCACCTGCCGCCGCTGTTTCGCCGCCACGGCGCCACGGCCGAGGACTGGCGGGATTATCTGCATATCGTGCTGACCTATTTCGTGCGCGCCAATTCCGCGGTGTCGCTCACCGACCGGCAGGCGCTCTGGCTTGGGCAGAAGGTCTGGCAACGGCGGTTCCTCCCTTGGGGCGTGCGCCGTGATCCGGAGTGGGGGGATCGGCGCTGGCCGCGGCTTGGCGGCTCGTCGGGACGGGCGGTACGCCCCGTGCTGCTGCTGCGCGACGCCTTCGGCCTCGATCTGGAACGCCCCGACCAGCGGGAGGAGGTAAACGAGGTGTTGGAGGCCGTTTGGCGCGCGCTATCGCCTGTCTCGGCATCGGGCCTGCCGGATGGCGCGTTCCAGATCGACCTGACCCGGGCGGAAATCGCGCCGGTTGTGCGGGCTTGGCTTTGTCCCGTGACCGGGCGGCTGATGGAGCGGGTGTTTCGCGGCATGACGCCCTACGTGACCCGAAAGCCCCAATCAGCGCAGGCGCTCGCCTGCGCGCCCCTCGTCATGCCGCGTCTGCCGCTTCCGTGGCTGTCCCGTGGTGCCGATGCCCGCGCGGCGACGGCGGAATGGCTGCGCACCGATCTCGCCGTGGCGGCGTTGCGCGCTCGCGGGCTGTGGACCGACATCGCCGACCGGCTGGCGCTGCTGGCACCCTTCGCGCGGATCGTCGAGCATTCGGCGCAGCAGCCCTCCGCCCGGTTGCGCGAATACGAGAGTCGCTTCAAGCGCGGCGAGATCAACGTGCTCAACTGCTCGACAACCATGGAGATGGGCGTCGATATCGGCGGCATCGCCGGCATCGCGATGGCGAACGTGCCGCCGTCGCCGGCTAATTACCGCCAGCGCGTCGGCCGCGCCGGCCGCCGCGGGGAGCGGATTTCGGTCGCCTTCACCTATTGCGGGGATTTGCCGATCGGCTGGCACAGCTTCGATCGGCCTGGCGAGCCTCTGCGTCAGGCCATCGCGCCGCCGCGGGTGGCGCTGGAGAGCGAGGTTTTGAGCCAGCGCCATGCCAACGCCATGCTGCTGAGTGCTTTTCTGCGCCAGCGGGGCGCGCAGCCGCTGAGCCTCACCGCCGGCGCCTTCTTCGATCACGCCGCGCCGGAAGGTGTGGCCCCGTGGCGACGGTTCGCGGCGTGGCTTTCGGAAGCCGCCGCCGATTTAGAGATGAACGCGGCACTGCGCTTCCTGCTCGCCGGCACCGGGTTGGCCGCGTCGTCCGATGTCGCCGAACGCACGAAAGACGCCATCGAGGCGATCGGCGCCGCCTGGATCGAGGAGCGCGCGCAGTTGCAACAGGATCTCGAAGTGGTAGGTGACGGCGCGGCGCGCAAGGCGGTGGACATTCAGTGCAAGCGGATGGACGGCGAGTTCTTGCTCGGCGAACTCGCGCGCCAAGCTTTTCTCCCCGGACACGGCTTTCCCACCGACGTCGTTCCCTTCGTCACGCCGCCCCGAGACCGAGCACCCAAGGGAAACCCCCGAGAGGATTCGGGTGCGCGCTGGCGCGGCTATCCGACCCGCAAGCTGGACATCGCGTTGCGCGAATACGCGCCCGGCGCGGACATCGTGCTGGACGGCACCGTTTACCGCTCCGGCGGCGTGACCTTGAACTGGAAGCGCCCCGCCAGCAACGAGGCGGTCGCGGAAATCCAGGCGCTGCGCTGGTTCTGGCGCTGCCGCGGCTGCGACGCCGCCGGCGACGAAACCCGCCGCCCCGATCGTTGTCCGGCCTGCGTCGGCGATCGACTGGACCGCGTGCGCGCGCTTCGCCCGGCCGGCTTCGCCGCCGACGCGGACGTGCCGCGCACCAATGCCTTGGATTGGATCGAGCCGGTTCCGTTTCCCGAACCGTTGGTCTCGGCCCGCGGCGCCGCCTGGGTCGCGCTGGCCGATCCGGCTGTCGGTCGTTACCGCCACGCGCCGGACGGGTTGGTGATGGCGGTCAGCCGCGGCACATCGGGCCATGGCTACGCCGTCTGCCTCGCCTGCGGACGCGCGGCGCCGGAGGTTAGTGCGGAAGGCGCGGCGCTGCCGTCCCCGATGTCGGGGCATCGCTCGCTGCGCAGGGGCCTGCGCTGCGAGGGCGCGACGCGGCCCTTCGCGATTCAGCGCCGCCTCGCGCTGGGCCAGTCGCGTCGAACCGAGGTGTTCGAGCTGCAACTCACCGGACTGGATGAAACGTGCGGCGCCACGATCGCGGTGGCGCTGCGCGAGGCGCTGTGCCGCCGCTTGGGCATCGAGCGCGACGAGGTCGCCCGGGCCGTCGCCCCGGCACCGGGCGAGGCGGCCACGACGTCGCTGTTCCTGTTCGACACCGCTTCCGGGGGCGCCGGCTACGCCGGGGCGGCGGCGACGGATTTACCGGGCCTGCTGCGCGGCGCGCGCGCCGTCCTCGACTGCACGAACCCCGGTTGCGAGCGGGCCTGCCCGGCCTGCCTGATCCTGCGCGACACCGCTCGCCACGCCGACGCGCTCGATCGCAAGCGAGCCGCCGCGTGGCTTGATCCGTTCCTCGCCCCGCTGGAGCGGGCGGAACCTCAGCCCATGAAAGCGCCGCCATTGACGTGAATCACCTGCCCGGTGATGAAGCGCGCCGCCGGTGAACAGAGATAGCGGACCATCTCCGCCACCTCCTCGATCGTTCCCCGCCGGCCGGCGAGATTGTCGGGCAGCTTGGCGAGGCCGGCATTGCCGCCCGCCGCGTGGCCGCGCACGGTGTCGATCGCTCCCGGCGCCACCCCGTTGACGGTGATCCCCGCCGGTGCCAGCTCGCGCGCCATGGCCCGCGTGAGCCCGACCATGCCCGCCTTGGCGACGGCGACGTGCACGCGCCCCGTCGGTGCAACATGCGCCGAGATGCCGCCGAGATTGACGATACTGCCGCCGCCGGCGCGCGCGATCGGCCCGGCCGCCGCTTGCGCGCACCAGAACGCGCCGTCGAGCGTGCTGCCCAAAATCCATCGCCATTCCTCGACGCTGATCTCGGCGAGGGGGGTCTGGCGGCGGACCGAGGCGTTGTTCACCAGCACGTCCAGCCGCCCGAACCGCGCGACCGCCGCTTCGACCAGTCCGCGCGCCTGGTCGGGATCGGCGATATCGGCGAGATGGACTGAAGCTTCGCCGCCCGTCTCGGCGATCAGTCGCGCGGTCTCCTCGCAGGCCTCGCGCGAGGTGCGCGCCGTGACCAGGATGCGATAGCCGTCGCGCGCGAGCGCCAGCGCGATGCCGCGGCCGATATTATCGGCGCTGCCGGTAATCAGCGCACTCCTCTCCATGTTGATCCTCCATGCCGGGGCGATTGGACTCCCGCGCCGCGCCGGGTGCAATCTTGCCCTGCAGCCGGAGGAGACACGTCATGGCCCAACCCCCGTCATCGGCGGCGCGCGATCGGGTTCGCGAGACCGTGCCGAAGCTCATCGACGTGACCGAAAAGGTGCTGTTCGGTGATATCTGGGAACGTCCGGAGCTGTCCAAGCGCGACCGCAGCCTGATCACCTGCGCCGTGCTGGTGGCGACCTATCGGCCCGAGCAGCTCAAGGGCCATCTCGCGCGCGCCCTGTTCAACGGGGTGAGCAAGGCGGAACTATCCGAGGTGATCACCCATGTCGCCTTCTACGCCGGCTGGCCGGCGGCGATGACGGCCGCCAACGTCGCGCGCGAAGTCTTCAGCGAAAGCGAATAGCAACATGCGGGTGGGATTCATCGGGCTCGGCACCATGGGCGCCGGGATGGTCGGCAATCTGCAGAAGGCGCAGCACAAACTCGTCGTCCACGATCTGCGCCGTGCCGCCGCGGCGCCCTTCGAGGAAGTGGGCGCCGAGTGGGCGGGATCGCCCCGGGCGGTCGCCGAGCAATCGGACGTGGTGTTCACCTCCCTTCCCGGACCGCCGGAGATGGAGGCGGTGGCGCTGGGCGAGCAGGGCCTGATCGCGGGGATGCGCCCCGAGAGTGCCTGGTTCGACCTCACCACCAACTCGCCGACCCTGGTGCGCCGGGTTCACGCCGCCTTCGCCGACCGCGGCCTCGCAATGCTGGACGCGCCGGTGAGTGGCGGGCCTGCGGGCGCCGCATCGGGAAAGATGGCGATCTGGGTCGGCGGCGACCGGGCGGCCTTCGATCGCTTCAAGCCGGTGCTCGACGCCATGGGCGATCAGGTGCGCCACGTGGGCGAGATCGGCGCCGGGTGCGTCGCCAAGCTGGTCCACAACATGCTGAACTACATCCTCGTCGCCGGCACCGCCGAGGTGTTCAGCATGGGCGTGAAGGCCGGCATCGACCCGCTTTCCATCTGGGAGGCGGTGCGGCAGGGCGTCGCCGGCAGGCGCGGCGCATTCGAGGGGATGCCCGACCAGTTCCTGCGCAACACTTACGAGCCCGCTGCGTTTGCCCTGAAGCTGGCGCACAAGGATGTCACCCTGGCCTGCCAGTTGGGGCGCGAAATGGGCGTGCCGATGCGGCTGGCCAACCTGGTGCAGGCGGAGATGACGGAGGCGCTGAACCGCGGTTGGGGCGAACGCGATTCGCGTGTGGTCATGGTGCTGGAGACCGAGCGTGCGGGAGTGGACATCGCGGTCGAGCCGGAGCGGCTGCGCCGAGCGGTGGCGGCGGCGCGACGCTGATGGGGCGCGTCCTCCCGCTGGAGGGCGCATCCAACGTGCGTGACCTCGGCGGCCTGCCGGTGCCGGGCGGGCGCGTGCGCGACGGGATGGTTTTTCGCGGTGCTGCGTTGTCCGGGCTGACGGTACGCGATCGGGCGATCTTGGCCGAGCTCGGGTTCCGCCATGTCTGCGACCTGCGCGGCCGGCGGGAGGCGGCCGAGGCGCCTTCGGCGCTCGCCGGGCTGGCGGGCGTCAAGATGCATCATCTACCGATCGAGCCTTCGGTCGGCGCCGGATTGCGCGATCTGCAAACGACGCAAAGGGCCAGTGGCGAAAATATCATGGCGGTCCTGCGCCAAGCCTACCTGGCTTATGCGCTGGAGTGGTCGCATCGCTACCGCGCGCTGTTCGCGCTGCTCACGGATGGTCCGCTGCTGTTTCACTGCTCGGCCGGCAAGGACCGCACGGGCTTCGGCGCGGCGCTGATCCTGACCGCGCTCGGCGTGCCTTACGAAGCGGTGCGCGAGGATTACCTCGTCTCCAACCGCCTCTGGCGCGGCGAGGCCGCGCTGTCGGAGGGACTGGAAGAGCCGGCCGCCGCGGCATTGCTGCGCGTGCATGGCGAACTGCTCGACGCCGCCTTCGCCGCCATCAACGAGGCGTTCGGCTCGTTCGATCGATACGCGGCGCTGCAACTGGGCTTGGATGCGGATGGGCGCGAGAAACTCCGCCGCGCTCTGACCTGAGCCGTCGTCAGCCGGCCCGCCACACCAGGGTTGCCGATACGGCGTAATTCCACACCACCGCGATCACCGCCCCGGTTGCTCCGGAAAGCGTCCAGCCCGTGTCCGACAAGTAAAGATCGCGCGCGATGCCCACATCGGCGGCGGCCCCGAGGCCGCAGACCACCATGAACAGCACCAGACCACGCCACAGCCGCGCGCCCTTGAGCCGCTGGTCGCGATAGGTGATCTGGTTGTTGAGCTGGAAATTGCAGACCATGGCGACAGCCGTCGCCAGCACCTGCGACTTCGAGAAGCCGAAGCCGCCGACGTGAAACGCAAGCGTCAACACGATCAGATGCACGACGACGCCGAAAGCACCGACGGCGGCGAAGGAGAGGAAGCGCAGCGGCACGACGCCGCGCAGGGTCTTGTCCAGCAGCAGCGCCGCGAACTGGGCGAGCACCAGGACGTCGAGCTTGCTCTCGCCGGCCACCCGGGCGCGGAACCGGGCCGGCACCTCGAATATCCGCAGCGGCGCCGGCGCGCTGAGCACGAGGTCGAGCAGGATCTTGAAGCCCTGCCCGGTCAGGCGGGGGGCAAGCACCTCGAACAAGGTGCGGGGCAGCATGAAGAAGCCGCTCATCGGATCGGTGAGCCGCACTTTGAGGACGCGTCGGGCGAGGTCGATGCCGGTGTCGGAGAGGCGGTGTCGGAACTGTCCCGACAGGCCGGCGTTGTCGCCTCCCTCGACATGCCGGCTCGCCACCGCCAGATCGGCGCCGTCGCGCAGTGCCGCCAGCATCAACGGCAATCGGGTTTCGTCATGCTGCAAATCGCCATCCATCACGGCGATGAACGGCGCCGAAGAGGCGAGCGCACCCTCGATCACCGCCGAGGCGAGGCCGCGCCGACCGATGCGGCGAATGCAGCGCACCCGGGGGTCGGCGGCGGCCATCTGCCGCGCCCGGGCGGTGGTGCCATCCGGGCTGTCGTCGTCGACGAACAGCACCTCCCACGCGATGCCGACCAGCGCGGTGTCGAGCATCCGCACCAGCGGCGCGACGTTGGCCGCCTCGTTGAAGCAGGGGACCACGACCGTAAGCTCGGGCGCGGCGGCGAGGGCGGGAGATGCGTGATCGGCGGCGGCGGCGTCCATCGGCAAACGATACCGCAACAAGCGGCGGCGGCGAAGAGGGGCGGCGGAGTATGGGGTTCACGCAGCAGAGATTGCAGCAGAGATTGCGGACATCGCCTCCGCCGAAGACGCCGGACCAGCTCAGAACTGGATAAAAGGAGGACGCCATTGTCCGGACTTCCGCCAGCGACGGATTCGCGCCGTCGAGAAGGCGGAGAATATCCGCTACGGCGGCCGACGCCGTAGCACGCGATGATTGAGGCGATTGACGGCGACGACGGGCCAGCCATCGACCCGGCCACCTTCGCTCGATCGCAGCTGCCGTAGCGACCGGCTCTACAGCCGAGAGCATTGGGGCGCCGGGAAAATGGATACCGGCGAGCGGCATCGGCCGACCGAAGAAATGGCCCTGGAGCTCGGAGCATTGCAAAGTCTTCAGCAGCTCAAATTGCTCGCGGGTTTCGACTCCTTCAACAGTCGTCTGCATCCCCAGTTTTGAGGCGAGATCCACGATCGATTGAATTATCACCAGGCATTCCGGATTATTGGTTAGGTTTCTAACAAAAGACTGATCAATCTTGATTTTGTCAAACTGGAAGCAGGCGCAGATAATTCAGGGACGAATATCCAGTACCGAAATCATCCAGCACGGTTCGGGTCCCGAGATCGCGAAGTCGCTTAAGCGTGCCCACGATCGCATCTTGATGCAGCAGAGCTGATTCGGTGATCTCCAGCTCCAGCCGACGAGGCGGAAGCCCCGCTTCACGGAGTGCGGCGGCCACTGCGTCAATCACCATCCCGCTACGAATTTGGAACGGAGACAGGTTGACTGCCACCTTCAGATGCTCGGGCCATAAGGCAGCGTCCACACACGCCCGGCGCAACACCCAATCGCCGATCGCGTTGATAAAACCCAGTTCCTCCGCTACAGGTATGAATTGGGCAGGTTCGATGATCCCACGATCGGGATGACGCCACCGTAACAGGGCCTCGAAGCCGCTTACCTCACCCCGATCGAGGCTAAACAAAGGTTGATAGAAGATCTCCAACTGATTACGCTGCAACGCTTCTCGTCAAATCAAGCTCGATGGCGCGACGGGCTTGCATCTTGTTTCTCATGCTGGAATGGAAGAGACAGTACTTCCCCCGGCCGTCGGCCTTCGCTTGATAGAGCGCGATATCGGCGTTCTTCAGCAAGGTATCGGGCTGGCTGTCCGGTCCCTCGCCCGTTATGGCAATTCCGATGCTGACGCCGACCACAGCCTGCTGGCCCTGGAGTTCGTAAGGCGCCCCGATTTCCTCGAAGGATGCGCTGGGCCATTTCCTCTGCCGCGCGGGGCTGCCCGGCAGAGACCTGGAGAACCGCAAACTCATCTCCGCCGATACGCGCCACGAGATCCGAGTCGCGCACGCAAGCCCGGAGCCGCTGGCCAACGGCCTCCAGGAGACTGTCCCCCAGGGGATGGCCAAACGTATCATTCACGGACTTGAACTGATCGAGGTCGAGGAAAAGGACCGCCAAACGCTTTCCTTGAAGACCTCCCTGGCTCGAAGGCCTGCTTCAGCCTCTCGTGGAACGAGAGCCGATTCGGAAGTTCGCGTGAGCGCGTCGTGGTGGGCCATGAAGGCGATGCGCGCCTTCAATTCGTCGGCGCTCCGTGATGTCCTCATAGGTGGCCACCCACCCGCCATCGGACATTGGCTGATGAGAGACCGCCAGCGCCCTGCCGTTGTTCTCCTCGAAGAAGAACGTCGCACACCTCTGCCCGGCAACCAAAGCCTGTTGCTTCGGCCCAGACTGCTTCGATCGTTTTGCGGCCGTACGGGCCGATCTCGGCCATCACCTGAAAGAGGTCCCGAACGATGCCGCCTGGTTTAACCATGCCGGGCGCAAGCTGGAATAACGTCAGAAAACGGAAATTGCAGACGATTAGCCGCTTCTCGGCATCCACCATGCAGAGCGCTTGAGACATGTTATTCAATGCGGCATCAAACCGGGCATTTTGTGTGTCCAGCGTTGCATCGCGCTCACGCAACGCCCGATTTTGCTGATTGACTTCCTCCACGGCTCGCCGCGCCTCATCGTGAGCCGCCGAGAGCTGCGCGCTGCTTCTCTGCAGATGCGTGACCAGGGCGCCGACGTACTCGTAAGCTCGATGCAGAAGCCTGTTGTGCCACACCAGAGCGCCAATCAAGGCGAGCCCGCACGCAATCAGAGCCATGAGGATGGTCGAGAAGATCCAATGGAAGTAGCTTAGCCGCTCGATGTGCTGGCTCACCACCCGATTGCCTTCCAGGTAGGCCTCGGAGGCGATCCGCGGCAATTCGGCGTTCAGCGGCAACAGCAGCGCGAGCAGCTGTCGGCTCGTGTCAAACTGCGCCAGGTTGCCGTTGATCTTGTCGGCTTCGGCAACTACGGCACGAAGCCGATCCGCGAGCGTTTGCAGTTCGCGGTCGTTGCGAACGAAAGCTCCCGCCTCTCCGGAGTCGAGGAGCCTGATCTGACTGACCACAATGTCTAATCGAAGTTGCACCTCATCCCTTGTTACGCCGCTGCCGGGTACGTCCATGGCAGCGGCCACCGAAGTCAAACGCGCGATTTCGAGCGCCGCCTGGGTGACGATCCACGTCACGTTGTAACGGGCCACTTCTGTGCAACGCGTTCTGTTGCCGCACGATGAGAGCAGAGCTGAATATAGCGGCCGCTATAAGTAGTCCTGCCGTGGCGCAGAAGGCGACTTTGAGACCGCCCGACATCACGGGTTGCTGCCCGCGGCGGACATACCGCAAATACCTGAGCAGGAGAGCGGGCATCGCCGCCGCTATTTGACAATGAGCTGCGCCACCTGCCAGGCGCACCGGCTCGAATAGGTCGAGCTCCACAGCTCATCGAAGGCGTCGAACGGATAGATGATGAACAGCGGCCCTCTTTCGCGAATGGACATGTACTTTCCATTCCGCTTCATGGCGAGCAACACCCCGTAGCGGGCGAAGTCTGACAGCGGGATTTCGGTCACGTAGTCATTCAGGGCAATGGCCCTCACCCGATCGCCGAATGCTCCAACCGTCTGCATCAGCTTGATCATCGGCACGCCATCAAACCTGACCTCGCTGTCGGACCAGGGAGTTCTGGTCCTGAGCGAACTGACGCCCAGCGCCTCCAACATGGGCCGGTCAAACAGTGCCCGATCGCCCTGATTGAAGTAGCTGATCTTGCCGGAAAGTGTCAGGATGGGTTTCCCGGCTGGCCTCGGAAGGCTAATAGCGCGCGAAACTCGCGGCAGCAGAGAGCTTACCAACGCTGCGAGGAACACCGCTGCGGAGCGCCGGCTAACCCCGGGAGTGATGATGGCCTCTTTCATTCTCAACTCCTGCCCGATTTAATCGGTTAAGGAGCGGTGCTGAAGGTGGCGTCCGCCCGCTGGGATTACCGCTCGCTATAAACGCAGCCTTCGCAATTTCCGTTCGCGCCGCGGCGGAGTTCCACACGCTCCAGGCCCGGCAAGCTGACGTTCAGGAACTTCCAGATCCACTGTGCGACATTCTCTAGAGACGGGACGGGGAGGCCCTCGATATCGTTCAGGAGCTTGTGGTCGAGCTGCATCCGGACATCCTCGATTGTCTTGTGGACCTGTAGTAAATTATGCGACCATCCGGACACCGGATCGCGAGCGCCGGTCAGGACAACCCGCGACCGTAAACGTGTGCCCGTGTAGTGGTGTGTCCGGGGTGGTCTTGTGGGCGGCGTCGAACGTGAACTCCGAGTATGTTTCCTGCATCATCGTCCAGGCCCCGGCTGGCGGAGTAACGGCGCGCGTGCGCAACCTACGGTGGACTTGAACTCAAGGCAACCGTGGCAAACTTCAAGGTAGCAGGCTCATCAAGACCAATTCATCGCCCCGTCCCGGTATCGGACCTGCGTTGTGCCGGCTGACGACTACTTGAGCGCCATCAGCCGCCCGTCCTCGGCCACCAGCAGGAGCGTGCCGGCGGCCAGCGCGGGTTGGACCGGGGCGGCGTCGGAAGGGAGGCGCTGGCGGCCGAGGATGGCGCCGGTGTAGGGACTGACGGCCAGCGCCTCGCCGCTGGTGCCTGATAGCACGAGGCGGTCGCCGGCCAGCACCGGCCCGAACCAGGTGAGCGGGCCGGTCTGCGCCTTGGGGTCATCGAACGCCGGCAGCGCCGAGACCCGGGCCACGCGCCCGTCGGCGGCGTGCAGCGTCACCAGGATCTGGTCGAGCGTCAGCACGAACAGCCAATCGCCGGCGATCCATGGGCTGTCCTCTCCACCCACCGCGCGCTCCCACAAGCGGCGTCCTGCGTGCAGGTCGAGCGCCACGGTGAGCCCGCCCATGCCGATCGCGAACACGCGCCCGGCACTGATCGCCGGATTGCCGCGGATCGAGGCGATGTCGGCGAGCGCCCCGAGCCCGGAGGAGGCCAGCGTGTCCGACCAGGCGACGCTACCCCCCTCGGCGCGCAGCGCGGTCAGTTCGCCCGATCCGAAGCCCGCCACCACCAGCCCCTCGCTGTAGGCCGGCGCCGGCTGGCCCAGAAGCTGGGCGGTGGCGTTCTGTGCCTGATAGCTCCAGAGCTGGCGACCGTTGGCCGCGTCGAGGGCCAGCAGGCCGTCGCCCAAAGTGCCGACGAAGATGCGCCCGCCGGCGATGGTGGGCGGCGTGCGCCCCGGGGCGTCGATATCGACACGCCAGCGGACGGTGCCGCGCCCGGGATCAAGCGCGAGCACGGCGCCGAGCCCGTTCACCGCGTACAGCACGCCGTCCGCCACGCCGAGCCCGCCGCCGACATTGGTGCTGCGGTCGCGCTTGCCGCGCGTCGCGGTGCGCCACCGCACGCGGCCGGACGCCAAATCCAAAGCCGAGATCCGAGCGGCGCTGTCCATGGCATAGACCACGCCATCGGATACCACCGGCTGCGTCAGGATCTTCTGTCGGTAGCCGCCGCCGGCGCCGAGATCGGCGGTCCAGGCGACGGACAGCATGGAGCGCGCGGCCAGATTTCCCATGTCGTGCGCCGGGTTGCCGCCGGCCTGTGGCCAGGCGGCGTTGATGACCGGCGGCGGCAGTGCGACCGGCGGCAGCGCCGGGTCGGGGCGAAGCACGTCGGCCGCCCGCAGCACCGGCTCTCGCCGGCCGGGCAGTGGCGGCTTATTGGCCGGACCAAACAAACCGCAACCGGCGAGCCCGAGCGGCAGCGCGAGGGCCGCCCGGCGGCCGATCCGGGATCCCTCCATCGCGCTCAGCCGCCGAGCTGCTGGAGCAGGAGTTGGGCTGATTTGCGAACCCCGGACGGGGCGGCGGCATCGACGGCGAGGCGGCGCAGGATGTCGCGGGCCGGCTCCGGCCGATTGAGGCGCAGATCGAGCAGCGCCAGTTGGCGCTCGGCAAGCGAACGCCACGGCCCCGGCGAATTGGCCAGCGGCTTCAGGCGCGATTCCAGGAGCTGCGGATCGCCGGTGTCGATCTGGTGCTCGGCCCAAAGCAGGGTCGCGAGATCGCGTAGCAGCGGATCGGCGCCGGCATCGCTCGCCAGCGCGTTATAGAGTTCGAGCGCCTGCTGTTGCTTGCCGTCCTGCGCCAGCAGGGCCGCGGCGCGGAGGCGCGCGAGCGAGCGGTATCCCGGCGGCCCGGCTTGCGCGAGCCGGAGCAGGATCGGGAGTGCGGTTTGTGCATTGGCGCCCGGTGCTTGCGCGGCGTTCAGCGCCGTCAGATAGGCCGCCGCCGCCGCTTGGTCCCGGCGGTCCTGGTAGTGGCCGCGGACGCGCCAGGCGGCTATGCCGCCCACCACCAGCACCGCGGCGAGCAGGATCAGGCCGGCATAGCGGGAGAGCAGCCGCCGAAAACGCTCGGCGCGGACCTCCTCCTCCACCTCGTCGAAAATGTCAGGCACGAATTGGGCGCGCTCCCGCAGGGCGGCGGACCATAGCGGCGGCGTCCGCCGCCGGCAAACCTTCGAAGCGCGCTTTGCTGTTGCGCAAGTCCATCAAAAGGGCCAAAGTAATTTCGTCAATAACCTGCGGAACCCGGCCGTCCGGACTCGTCGCAAACAACAACATCGTCGGAGGAACAAGCGATGCCGTACCACCTCGAAGGCCGTCTGCTGGAGGTCTGCGACTGCCGGGTGCTCTGCCCGTGCTGGATCGGCGAGGACCCCGATAACGGCACCTGCGATTCCATGCAGGCCTGGCATATCGACAGCGGGCGCATCGACGATACCGACGTCACCGACCGCACCATCGCCATGGTCTGCCACATCCCCGGCAACGTGCTGGCGGGCGGCTTTCGCGTCGCCCTCTATGTGGACGACGGCGCCTCCGACTCGCAGCAGCAGGCGCTGCTCGACGTCTATTCCGGCAAGCGCGGCGGCCCCGTCGCCGAGCTCGCCAAGCTGGTTGGCGAGGTGGTTTCCGTCGAGCGCGTTCCGATCACCTTCACGGTGCGGGAAGGCTCCGGAATGCTGAAGATCGCCGATGCCGCTTCGGCCGAGCTGGAGCCCTATCGCGGACCGAACGGCGCCGTCACCACGCTGAGCGACACCATCTTCTCCACCGTTCCCGGTGCCCCGGTGTTCGTCGGCAAGGCCAAACACTATCGCAGCAAGAACCCGACGCTGGGGCACGACCTTGAGCTCGCCGGGCACAACGCCCTGCAAAGCACGTTCGTCTTCGACGGCTGAGCCCATGGCGCGCATGGCGGCGGGGTTTCCGCCGCTCGCGGCGGGGCTCGTGATCGTCTCCTGGGCCAGCTTGCTGGTCTGGGAGGCGAGCCCCTACGGCCGCTATCTGCATCATGGCGACTGGACGAGCCCGGGCTTGGGCGGCGCCATCTGCGGGGCGGTGCCGGGGGGCGGATGGCTGGTTCCGGGCGTGCTGTATGCCGGCGGCTGGCTGCTGATGACGGCGGCGATGATGCTGCCCACCACCGCGCCGCTGATCCGGCTGTTCGACCGCATGATCGCGGACCGCAGGGATCGTGCGACGCTGCACGCGCTGCTGATCGGCGGCTATCTGGCGGCCTGGATCGGCTTTGGCGTTGCGGCGCATTTGCTCGATCTATCTCTGCATGCAGTCCTGGCGTCCCGGACTTGGATCGCCTTCCACCCGGCCGTGCCCGGCGCGATCATCCTGGCCCTGGCCGGGGCGTTCCAGTTCTCCGCCCTGAAATATCGTTGCCTGGATAAGTGCCGCACGCCGATCGGGTTCATCGCCGGCCACTGGCATGGCCCGCAGCCTTTTCTCGAAGCGTTCCGGCTGGGCCTTGCGCATGGCGCCTACTGCGTGGGCTGCTGCTGGGCGCTGATGCTGCTGATGTTCGTGGTTGGCACGGGAAGCCTCGGCTGGATGCTGCTGCTGGGTCTGATCATGGCCATCGAGAAGAACCATCCGCGCGGCCGACGTCTGGCCGCCCCGCTCGGCGGAACGCTTCTCGCTGCGGCCGGAGTTGGACCACTGGCCTGAGTACGGGGCTTGACCCGGCGGCCCGACCGGGGCCTTCGGTGCGCCACATGCGACGTTTGCGCAACCCGCGAGCCGCCGGAAGGCATGCGATCCCGCCGCCCTTCGCGCGGCCCGGGATGCTCGCGTTACTCGCCCTGTTGCTGCTGACGCTCGCGCGCCTCGCCGTCGCGCGCTGGACGCCGCTGGCGCCGGACGAGGCGTATTACTGGGTGTGGTCGCATGCCCTCGCGCCCGGCTATCTCGACGCGCCGCCCATGGTGGCGCTGTGGATCCGCGCGGGGACCGCGCTTGCCGGGCAAGGCGCGCTCGGGGTGCGGCTGCTCGGCCCGCTTTCGGCCGCGCTCGGCTCGGTGCTGCTGTGGGACGCCGGCGAGCGGTTGCTGCCGGGACGGCGGGCCGGGCTGGTCGCGGCGGCGCTGCTGAACGCCACCTTGCTGTTCGGTATCGGCGCGGTGGTGATGACGCCCGACACCCCGCTGCTGTTCTTCTGGGTGGGGTGCTTGTGGGCGCTTTCCCGCTTCCTGACGGCGAAGCGTGGCGCCTGGCTGGTCGTGTCCGGCCTGTTCGCCGGACTCGCCCTCGACAGCAAATACACCGCCGCGCTGCTCGCCCCAGCAGTCCTCCTTTGGCTGCTATTGGTGCCGGAGTTGCGGCGCTGGCTGATCCGACCGGCGCTCTGGCTGGGCGCGCTCGTCGGTGCGGCGACGTTCGCCCCGGTGGTGGCGTGGAACGCAGCGCATGGCTGGGCGAGCTTCGCCAAGCAAGGCGGGCGGGTGGACGACTTCCGGCCGACCAATGCAATCCGCTTCCTGGCCGAGCTGGCGGCCGGGCAGGCCGGGCTGGCGACGCCGCTGGTGTTTTTGATGTGCGTCATCGGGGCGTTGCTGGCGCTGCTGCTGGCATGGCGCCGCCGCGATCCGGCGTGGACGCTGCTCGCCCTGCTCACCTGGATTCCGGCGCTGGTGTTCATCCAGCACGCCTTCGGCGACCGCGTGCAGGGCAACTGGCCGGCCATCCTCTACCCGAGCGCCGCGCTCGCCGCCGCCGGGCTGGAACGACGGCTTTGGGTGCGATTGCGTCTGCCGGCAGTGGGGCTCGGGCTGGCGATCACGGCGCTGGTCTATCTCCAGGCGACGGCCACGCCGTTCCCGCTGCCGCTGCGCCTGGACCCCACAGCTTTGCGTTTGGCGGGATGGCGGGGCCTCGCCGCGCAGGTGGAGCAGGCCCGACGTGCCGCCGGAGCCCGCTTCGTCGCCGCCGACGAGTACGGCGAGGCGGCCGAATTGGCCCGCTTGGTGCCGGCGCCGGTGATCGGGGTGGAGCACCGATGGGCGCTGTTCGCGCTGCCCCGCCCTGCGATCGCCGGCGACCCGGGCATTCTAGTGCGCAGAACCAGTGCCGGTCCGCCGGATGCTCGGCGTTGGGCATCAATTCGTTCGCTCGGGGAGGCCGAGCGGCGACGGGGTGAGGTGATCGAGCGGTTCCGATTCTACCGCGTGGTGGGCCGGGCGGACATGGCCAACGCCGCGCTGCTGCCGAGCGGGCGGTGAGCCCTTACCCGGCGGGCTAGGCCCCGAGTTGCGTCGCCATGTCTTCGATATCCGAGGCGACCACGTCCCATGACGCCTCCGCCGCATGGTCGCGGGACTGGCGCGGGCCATACTCGGTCGGACGGGGGAAGAACGCGGTCAACAGCCCGCAGGTGCGCGCCGCCGCCAGATCGTTGTTGTGGGCGGCGGCCATCATCACCTGCCCGGGTTCCAGATCGAGCAGGTCGGCGACGCCGAGATAGGTTTCCCGATCCGGCTTGAAGTGTCGGAACAGATCGGAGCCGAACACCATGTCCCACGGCAGGCCGGCGTGCTTGGCCATGTTGGTGAGCAGGCTCACATTGCCGTTCGAGAGCGGGCCGATGATGAAGCGGCGCTTGAGCCGCGTGAGGCCCGGGACCGCATCGGGCCACGGGTTCAGCCGATGCCAGCCGCGATTGATGTGCCGGCGGTCCTGCTCGGACAGGCCCTCGATCTTGAACTCGACGATCAATCGATCGAGCGAGGCGCGATGCAGGTCGTCGAGCCGCGTCCACGGCACTTCGCCGGAACGGACGCGCTGCATCGAGGGCTGATAGGCGGCCCGCCAGGCATCGACGAGCCCGGCCCAGTCGGCGGAGACGCCACGCGCGGCGCCGAAGCCGGTGAGGTCGGCGATCAGGCTGGAGCGCCAGTCGACGACAGTGCCGAACGTATCGAAGACGATGGCGACGGGCGCGGGCATGTCGGTTCGGTCGGTTCCGACCGCTCCCTTTCAGGCCCGACCAGCTTTGCATGGCGGCGGCGTGGGGTGAACCCTGGACACCGGGCCGACGCTGCGGCAATCGGGCGATCGATGAAGCGCCTGGTTCGGCATCCGCTCGTGCAGGCCCTGCTGGCGCGGGTGGCGGGGCTCTATCTCGGCTTCGCGCTGGCGACGACGCATTGGCAGCTGGACGGTGAGGAGCATCTCGCGGCGCTGCTGGCCGGCGAGCCGCACGTCGTCGCCTTTTGGCACGAGCGGCTGGCGCTGATGGCCCCGTTGTGGCTGCGGGTGCGCCGGCTGTCGGGGCGGCCGCGCCGGGTGTATCTGCTCATCAGCTTGCATCGGGACGGGCGGCTGCTGGCTGTTCTGGCGCGCCGTTTCGGCGCCGACGTCGTGCTCGGCTCGTCGTCGAGGGGTGGGGCGGCGGGTGTGCGGCGGCTGCTCGAACTGGTCCGCGACGGCGGGCTGGTCGGCATTACGCCCGATGGTCCGCGCGGGCCGCGCCGGCAGGCGGCGCCTGGCGTTGCGCAGCTGGCCGCGCTTGCCGGCGTGCCGATCCTGCCTTGCGCGGCGCAGACCTCGCGCCGCTTCGTGCTGCGGAGCTGGGATCGGATGGTGATTCCCCGCCCGTTCGGGCGCGGTGTGCTCGTCTGCCGTCCGGCGATCGCGGTCGCGCGCGAGGGCTGGCGGGACGCCGCCCCGTTGATCGGTGAAGCACTGACCGCGGCTGCCGAGCACGCCGACCGGCTTTGTCCGACGTGATCCGGCTCTGGGCTGCCGGCGCGACCCTGGCCGCGCCGGCCTTGCGGGTGATGCTGCTGCGCCGCGCCCGGCGCGGCAAGGAGATCGCCGCCCGCTTACCGGAGCGGCGCGGGATCGAGCAAACGACCCGCCCTGCGGGGCGGCTCCTGTGGCTGCACGCCGCGAGCGTCGGCGAGAGCGTATCGATTCTGCCGGTGCTGACGGCGCTGGAGGCGCTGGCGCCCGAGATCGGCGTTCTGCTGACCACCGGGACGGTCACCTCGGCTTCGCTGATGGCGGAGCGGGCGCCGCACCTGACGCATCGGTTCGCACCGCTGGACGTGCCGCGCTGGATCGCGCGTTTCCTCGATCACTGGCGTCCCGATGCGGCGGCGTTCGTGGAAAGCGAGCTGTGGCCGAACGTGCTGGCCGGCTGCCGCGCGCGCGGCATCCCGACGATGCTGGTGAATGCGCGTCTGTCGCCGCGCAGCTTGGCGCGATGGCGCCGTGCGCCGAGGACGGCGCGGCGGGTTCTGTCCTGCCTCGACGTGGTGCGCGCGCAGAGCGCCGACGACGCCGAGCGGCTGCGGGCGCTGGGCGCGCGGTGCGTCAGTGCGGCGGGGAATTTGAAGTTTGCCGCGCCGCCGCTGCCGGCGGACCCGGCCGACTTGGGCAACTTGCGCGCGCTGCTGGGCTTCCGGCCTTGTTGGGTGGCGGCCAGCACGCATCCCGGCGAGGAGGAGATCGTCCTCGCCGCGCATCGCCGACTGGCGGCGCGGCGTCCGGGCCTGCTGACCATCGTGGTGCCCCGCCATCCCGCGCGCGGGGCGGAGATCGCCGCCGCCGCCGGCGGGCTCGCGGTTGCGCGGCGGGGGGCGGGCGAGGCGCCGCCCGGGGAGGGCATATGGATCGCCGATACCCTGGGTGAACTGGGGCTGTGGTACCGCTTGGCCGCCGCCGCTCTGGTCGGGCGCAGCCTGGTGGCCCCCGGCGGCGGGCAAAATCCGCTGGAGCCGGCCCGCCTCCGTTGCCCGGTGGCGTGCGGCCCGTTCATGACCAATTTCGCCGAGCCGGCGCGCGTGTTGGAGGCGGCCGGTGCCCTGACACGGGTTCGCGATGCGGCGGAGTTGGCGGTTTGGGTGGGCGTGATGCTCGACGATCCGCAACGTCGCGCGGCCGCGTCGGCGGCGGGCGCGGCGGCCACCGAAGGCTATGCGCATGTGCCGGAAGCGACCGCGCGGGCGCTGCTGGCGTTGCTGAGCGGCGAGTGAAGACGACGGGCGCTAATCGCAGGCGGGAGGCGGCAGCGGGGTGTCCGTCAAGGGCGGGGAATGGTTCGTGAGACGCGCCGGGTCCGTCCAGCAATCGGCGACCCCGAGGCTGCGGGTGCAATAGGGCTGCGGCGGCGGCGGCGCGGGCGGCTTGCCGCAGCAGCGCGTGCCCGGCAGCGCCTCGCAGGCCGCCGTCGCCAGCCCGATCGGCTCGCCGTTGCGCCCGATCGGCGAGGCGCAGCCGGCGAGGACCGCACACCAAAATCAAGCCGATCCCGCCGAGGCAGCGCCCTAGCGGCGGGGCCACGCGAACTCCAGCCCGGCGGCGAGCCGTGAGCGCCATTGCCGGACACTGTGCTCCACCGCGCCGCCGGCATTCGCCGACTGGTGCAGCCGCCGGAGCACGACCAAGCGAAGCGGGGCGAATTTGGCGAGCAGGACGCGGCGCGCGTGCAACACGGCATCATGAGAGCGGGCGAACCAGCCGCACGCGCAGTAGCGCCGGCTCGCAGGCCTGATAGATCCAGACCAGAATCAGCGTGGCCAGCCCCTTGCCGAGCACGACCATCATCGTCGCCGCGGCGATATGGCCCTTCGCCAGCAGCAACGCCGTCCCGACCTCGGAGGCGTGGCTGAACACCTCGGGGATGAGAAACATCGGCAATGCGATGCCGGGCGGCAGCAACCCGAGCCACAGATGCAGCGCCTTGACGAGCGGCTGGCCGGCGATGGCGCGCAGCAGCGCCCGCGAGCCCTGCCACAGCACATGCTCGCCGAGCACCAGTAGCAGCGCCGGCACGAGCAGCAGCGAATCGAGCATCCACGCCAGGGGCCGCCGGAAGGGGTGCATCCTCATTCCGCATCAAGCTACGTTGTTCGGAGCCGCCGGAAAAGGGCGAATTGGCAGCTTAAGGCTGCCCGGGGCGCCGCTCCTGATGCTGTGGCGCCGCTGCATGCGGAGCAGGTGCCGGAGCCGGATGGGGCGTCGGCGCCGGCGGATGGAACGCTGGCGGCGGCGCCGGATGGAACACGGCCGCTGGCGGCGGCGCCGGGTGAAACGCGGCGGCTGGCGGCGGTGCCGGCCGCGGTGCCGGCCGCG
This sequence comes from uncultured Pseudomonadota bacterium, assembly GCA_963762525.1. Taxonomy (GTDB): domain Bacteria; phylum Pseudomonadota; class Alphaproteobacteria; order Acetobacterales; family Acetobacteraceae; genus DATFDN01. The sequence goes on along the minus strand of CAVXKT010000001.1, from coordinate 328,001 downwards.
GTGCGGGCGCCGGGGCCGGGTGGACGACGGCCGCCTGTGGAGCCGGGTGGGGCACCGGCACGGGTGCCGGGTGAACCACGGCCGCTGGCGCCGCCCGGGGGACGGCCGGCTGGGGGTGGACCTGCCGAGTCGCAACCTGCGGAGTGGGCGATACCGGCAGCGTCGGATGCGGAACCGCAGGCGGGGTCGGCGATCCGGGGTTCGCGATCGCCGCCCGCGTCGGCCCATGCGGGATTGGCGCCGCGGGATGCGGCACTTGCGGCAGTTGGGCGAGCGGCGGATGCGGGATGCCCGCGGTCGCTGGCGTCGCGACATGCGGCAAAGCCGGCCCGGGTGCTGCCGCACGCCCCGGCTCCGCGGCGCCGGGAGCGGGTGGAGTAGGTCGCCCGGCGAGCGGCACGGTTCCGGCCGGCGCACGCGGGGCCAGGTTTTGCGCGCGGATTACCGGCCCGGGGGCGGGCGGGGTGCGTGGGGGCGCCCCGGCGGGCGGCGGAACGGCATGAACGGCGCGCGCAACCGCCGGCGTGATCCCCGCCGTGGCCGTGGTCGGCGGGATCGGCGCACGGCCATACACCGGGCGCGCGGTGGCCAGCATCTCGTGCGACGCCGGCCGCGCCACCGTGCCGAGCGGTCGGGACGTCGCCATCGCCGCCGCCGGAACGACGGTCGCGGCGCCGGCATTGCCGAACCGGTTCACGGTCACGTTGTTGACCACGGTGCTGCGGTTGAAGACATTCGTGATCTCGTTCACGTTCGTCACGTGCCGGATGTTCACGTCGCGCTCATAGCGCCGGCCGGCGCGGAACCAGGGCCGATAGATCTCGCCGGGGGCGAGCGGCACCCAGCCGATCGAGCCGCCGGCAAGCAGCGCCGCGCCCACGCCTACCGCGGCGCCCACGCCGAAGAACGTCACCAGCGCCGGCGCATACACGGGGTAGGGCGGAGCTTCCGGCAACACCACCGGGTCGGCCGGAATCCAGCCCCAACGGCCGTTGACCTCGGCCCAGCGGCCGTAATGGAACGGCGCAAAACCCCAGGAATTGGAATCGATCCAGGTCCAGCCCCAGGGCGCGATATAGGCCCAATGCCCCTCCCGGTAGGGCACCCAGCCGGTCGGGACGTCGGGATACCAAACCTCGCCGTATTGCGGATTGGGGGTCCAGCTCCCGTAATCGGCAAGCTCGGCGCCGCCGGGCATCTGTGCCACCAGCGGCGGCGGCGGGGCCGCCGGTCGGCGGGCCGGGTGCTGCGCGGCGAGCAGGTGGTCGATGAACGGATCGTGCGCCGCCGGCTCGGTCCGCGTCTCGAAGGGCGCACCGGCGCCGACGATCTCGGCCTGCTGCCCCGCTGCGAGACTGCCCGAAGGGCCCTCGCCGAGCGTCGCCGTGCCTTGCAGCACCACCACCCGGGTCGGCGTGCCGCCATCGCCCGCGGCGATGGCATACTGACCCGCCGCGGCCATGGTCGCGGCGCCGCGCGGCGTGACGATGGTGTAGGTCTCGCCGGCGGCGACATCCCGCAGATCGAGATAAACCTCGCCCTGCGGCAGCGTCGCGATCATGGCGTGCTCGTCGAGCGTGTTCACCTCGAGATCGGTCGCCGCGTCGAGAGCAAGGTTGGTGTCGGAGACCGCGATGCGCGCTTCCGCGCCGGGCTGGGTCCAGAAGCCCTCGCCCGTCGTCACCGGGTAGTTGATGGCGGCCGGGCTCCAGGAATTCGGCGCCCGCGGCGTGGAACGACACCACCCCGTTGAGGCCGATTAAGGCGCCGACGCGGCCCGGGGGATTGACCTCGGGTTCATCGGCGGTCTGCGCCCGAGCGGGGAGTGCCGTGCACAGCGCCAGCATCGCGACGCCGGCGGAGAGGCGGAACAGGCGGCTTTCACGTCGCATCGTGTGAGGTCCGGTTGCGCCCTCGCTGTGGGCGTCAAGCATGGCGAAATCAGGACGCGCGCGCCATCAGAACGCCGCGCGGCGATACCAGTTAACAGAACGGAACGATTCGAGGAGAACGGTTCGATGCAGCGATTTCTCGCTCCGGCGCTGGCTCTGATCAGCGCGGCGGCACTCGGGGGTTGTGTGGCCTATCCGGCTCCCGGCTATTATGGCGGCGGTTATGGCGGTTATGGCGGCTATGGCGGCTATTACGGCGCCGGGTACGCCTACGCCCCGCCCGCCTATGAACCGGCGCCGCTATTCGGCCTGACCTTCGGCGGTGGCGACTATTGGCGCCGCCGTTACTGGCGCTAGCCGGGCGCCGCTGTCCCTTATCCCGGAGAGCGCGGCAGCATACCACGCCAATCTAGGAGAATCGTGCGATGCGTTGGCTGAACCTATTCGTGACGCCCGCCCTGGCCCTGATCGGGGCGGCGGCGCTGGGCGGTTGCGTGGCCTACCCCGGTTCTTACGGGGCCGGTTATGGTGGCGGCTATTACGGCCCGCAATACGCCTACGGAACGCCGGCCTATGAGCCGGCGCCGCTGTTCGGCCTCGATTTCTTCGGCGGTGGGGATCACGACCACGGCGGGCGCGACCTCCACGGCAGGGACCGCGACCATGGCGGGCATGACCGCGGCCATGACGAGCACGACGACCGGCGATAGAGGCTCAGTGCCTGATTCCGGAGAAGATGAACCAGCCGGCGTTCCAGTCGAAGGCGTTTATCCCCAGAAGACCCAACAGCCGCTTCGGCTCCGCGCGGGCGCCAGCGAGGCGGCGAAGATACTCCGCCCACGATCGCCCGGCGCGCGCCGGGGCGGCGATTCGCGTGATCGCCCTTGATATCGATTGCCTCGCCGTACCGCTCCCGAACCTCATGCTCGGTGCGGAACCGGCGAACATGCGTCGGGTAGTCGAAATTGGGCACGCTGCAAACGCAGAGGGTGCCGCGCGGCCAGAGCGCAATCACGTCGAGATCGCCCGCTATATGCTCCAGCACCTCGGAGCAGATGATGCAATCGTAGTCGCCAGAGTAGCTTGCCGGGGCCAGCGCGTCGCCCACGAACAACGCCGCGCCCGGAAGGCGGGCCCGCGCATGGGCGATCCCGACCGGGCTGAAGTCGAAGCCGCGATAGGCGACCTGCGTCTCCTTGACGAGCATCTCGGCAAACAGCCCGCTGCCGCAGCCCACCTCCAGAACCGAGCGCGGTCGCGCGCGCGGCGATGATGTCGAGCATTCCCCGGAACAGGTCCCGGTAGATGGCGCGCGAACGCGCCCCGTCATCCTGCTCGACGGTGGCGTGCAGTTCGTCATAGACGCCGACTTCGGCTTCAGATTGCAATTTCCGCCCCCGTTCGCGTGCGCGTTGTAGTCCGGGCCGGCGGTCCGGTTCAATCGATTCGCGGGTTGCCTCGCCTGAGGGCGAGACGCAGAGTTGCTCTCCATATTTGAGGAGAGCGTCATGCAGGTGGAACTGACCGGCCGCGCCGCGCTCGTCACCGGGGCGAGCAAGGGGCTCGGCCTGGCGATGGCAACCGAATTCGCAGCTTCCGGCGCCGACGTCGCACTCCTGGCGCGCCGGCCGGAGGTGCTGGAGGAAGCGAGGACCCGGGTAGCGCGCACCGCGCGCGGCCGGGTGATCGCGGTGCCGGCCGATGTCTCCAAGCCCGCCGATTGCCGACAGGCCTACGAGGCCGCGCATCGCGCCTTCGGTAAGATCGACATTCTGGTGAACAACGCCGGCACGTCGCGTGCCATGCCGTTCGAGCAGGTGACGGACGAGATCTGGCAGGAGGATCTCGATCTCAAGCTGTTCGCGGCAATTCGGCTGGCGCGGCTGGCGCTGCCGGGAATGAAGGAACGACGTTGGGGGCGGGTGATCAACGTGCTCAACATCGGCGCCAAGGCGCCGCGCGCCAACAGCGCGCCCACCGCCGTCTCGCGCGCCGCCGGGATTGGCTCTCACCAAGATCCTCGCCAATGAATGCGCGCCCCATAATGTGCTGGTCAACGCGATGCTGGTGGGGCTGATCGTCTCCGATCAGTGGGTGCGCCGGCACGCGGCGCAGGGCGCCAACACGAGTTTTGAGGAATTTGCCGGCAAAATGGGCGCCAATATCCCGCTCGGCCGAATGGGCAGGGCTGAAGAATTTGCCGCGATGGCCTGCTTCCTGTGCTCCGATCATGCGCGGATTCACGACCGGGACCGCCATAAACATGGACGGCGGCGCGTCGCCGATGGTGTAGAAGCGCCGCTCCGGCAAGACAGGAGCGGACGTGGCGGCGAAGATCATCCCGGTTCCCGTGTTCGACTGCGTGGTGTTCGGCGCCACCGGCGATCTCACCTTGCGCAAGCTGCTGCCGGCGCTCTACTGGCGGTTTCGCGACGGCCAGATGCCGGCGGGTTCGCGGATTCTGGGCGCGGCGCGCTCCGACCTTGAGCCCGCGAGCTTTCGTGACCGCGCCGCGGCGGCGCTGGAGGCCCATGTCGCGCCCGAAGCGCTCGATCCGGACACCGTCCGCCGTTTCCTCGGCGCACTCGAGTACATCCGGCTGGACGCCGCGCGCCTCGGCGGCGGGTGGGAGGCGCTGGCCGAACGGCTCGACCCGGACCGCGTGCGGGTCTTCTATCTCGCGGTGGCGCCGGGGCTTTATGGGCCGATCTGCCGCAATATCGGCGCCGCCGGCCTGGTGACGCCGCTCTCGCGCGTGGTGCTGGAAAAGCCGATCGGCCACGACCTCGAATTGGCGCGCGCCGTCAACGACGCGGTGGGCGAGGTGTTCACCGAGGCGCAGACCTTCCGCATCGACCATTATCTGGGCAAGGAGACGGTGCAGAATTTGCTCGCACTGCGCTTCGCCAACACGATCTTCGAGCGGCTGTGGACCAGCGACGTCATCGATCACGTCCAGATAACGGTCGCCGAAACGGTGGGGCTGGAGGGCAGGGGCGACTACTACGCCCATGCCGGCGCGCTGCGCGACATGGTGCAGAATCACCTGCTGCAATTGCTGTGTCTGGTGGCGATGGAGCCGCCGCTGTCGCTCGAGGCCGACCGGGTGCGCGACGAGAAGCTGAAGGTCTTGCGCGCGCTGCGCCCGATGGAACCGCACGAGGTCGGACATCTGACGGTGCGCGGGCAGTATGCCGCCGGCGCGGTGGAGGGGCGGCCCGTTCCCGGCTACCTCGCCGATCTCGGCGGCGGCGAGGCGGTTGCGACCGAGACCTTCGTAGCCCTCAAGCTGGAGGTGCGGAGCTGGCGCTGGGCGAACGTGCCGTTCTATCTGCGCACCGGCAAGCGGCTGCCGCGCAAGATGAGCGAGATCGTGGTGCAGTTCCGCAGCCCGCCGTTCGCGATTTTCCCGCCCGACGGCGCCGATCCATGGGCCAATCGCCTGGTGATCCGATTGCAGCCCGAGGAGGGCATGCGGCTCGAGATGATGACCAAGGAGCCGGGGCCGGGCGGGCTTCGCCTCACGCCGACCGGGCTCGACATCAGCTTCGAGCAGGCGTTCGGACTGCGCTACCCGGACGCCTATGAGCGGCTGCTGATGGACACCGTGCGCGGCAACCCGACATTGTTCATGCGTCGCGACGAGGTGGAGGCGGCGTGGAGCCGGGTGGAGCCGATCCTGGAAGCCTGGGCCGCGCGCGCCGACGCCCCGCGCCCCTATCCGGCCGGCAGCTGGGGCCCGACGGCGGCGATCGCGCTGATCGAGCGCGACGGCCGCACGTGGCATGAGGGTTAATCAGACTGGTGCGACGACAGTCCGCCGAGATAGCGGGCCATGTCGTCGATATTCCTGCTCCGAATAGGTTTTCAGCAGCGCCGACATCCACGGGTTGTTGCCACGCTCGCCGGTGTGGAAACGGGTCATCGTGGTCTGCAGATAGGCGACTGCTCTGCCCGGCCAGCCGCGGGCTGGTGCCTTGGCCGAGATAGCCGCCGAGATGGCATTGCGTGCATTGGCCGGAGGTCGCCATCGCCTCCGCCTTCGTCGTGACTTCCGGCGGGTGCCGAGGGCTGATTAGGTCGGGCCAGGGTTTGGCGGCGAAAAACTCGCCGAGCGCCAGCATGTCGGGGCGGCTCATGCCCGCCACGACTGATGCCATGACGGGGTTCTTGCGGGCGCCCGACTGGTAGTCGCGCAGCTCGATGAAGATGTAGCCGGCATACTGGCCCCAAATCACCGGAAACTCCGGGCTCGCCGGAATCCCGGCCGTGCCGTGGCAGCTCGCGCAGACCGCCGCCTTCCGGGCGATGTCGCCGTTCGCCGGCGTCTGCGCCGCTGCCGCGGACGCGCCTATCAGCAGCGCCGCCGCGAGCAACGCGCCGACATATCCCGTGAGCCTTCGCTCCGATCGCTCTTGTCGTCATTGCGACCACCGCGCAAGCGATGGGAAGCAATCCAGACGCCGGCTCCGGCCTGCACGCCTGGATTGCCGTGCCGCCGCTGTGCGGCGGCTCGCAATGACGAAGAACCAGATCGGCCGCATTATTCCAGCGTAAAGGCGATCAGCGCATTGCCGCGCTTGTAGTCGAGCTGCGTGTTGCCGCCGGCGGCGACGGCGACGTACTGCTTGCCGCCGATCGCATAGGACGAGGGCGGCGCATTCACGCCGGCGCCGGCCTGGAAACGCCAGAGCACCTTGCCGGTGCGCGCGTCATAGGCTTTGAACCAGCCGTTGCCCTCGCCGGCGAACACCAGCCCGCCGGCGGTTGCCAGCGCACCGCCGATCATCGGCTGATCGGTCTTGCACCTGCCAGACGATCTTGCCGGTGTTGTAGTTGACCGCGGTCACGTTGCCCGACTGCTTGGCTCCGGGATGACCTTGAACGCACCGCCGAGCCACAACTTGCCGTCCGGATAGGCCTCCGATGCCACCGTGTAGGTCATCGGCTGATGCAGATTGAGGGCGTAGGCCGAGGCCGAGAGTCGGGTCGACCGCGATCGGCGACCATTCCACCCCGCCATTCGCGCCCGGCAACATCTTCGTGCCTTCCGGCGTCGGCAGCGCCCAGATATCCTTCCACGGCACCATCGGATCGGAGAACCGGACCAGGCTGCAATCCTTGGCATTGTTGACATAGATGATTCCGGTCTTGCCGGCCTGCAGCACGCCTTGGATATTCCGCCCGGCCTTATCACGGACATTCACCAGCACCGGCGGGCTCACCGCATCCAGATCCCACACGTCGTGCGGGATATACTGGAAGTGGCATACGTATTTGCCGCTATCCAGATCGACCGACACCAGCGAGTCGGTGTAGAGATTGTCGCCCGGCCGGGGCGTTCCGAACAGATCGGGCGACGGATTGCCCACGGCGAAGTAGATGCGGTGATTGGCGCGATCGACCGCCGGGTTCTGCCACACCCCGCCGCCGAGGCGCTTGTAGAAATCGCCCGCCTTGGCGACGTCGGCCTTCTCCTGCGCGATGTTGCGGTGCAGGTCGTGGCCGGTCGCATCCTTGGTCGGCCCACTCGCCCACCGAGTTCTCGGGGATGGTGTCGAAATTCCAGATCATCTTGCCGGTCTCGGCGTCATAGGCGCGCACGAAGCCGCGAATGCCGTATTCGCCGCCGTTGGTGCCGATGAGAATCTTGCCGTCCACCGCCGTCGGCGCCATCGTCTCGCTGTAACCGAGCGTCGGGTCGGCGACCTGCGTCTCCCAGACCGGCTTGCCGGTCTTGGCGTCGAGCGCGATCAGCTTCGAATCGAGCGTCCCGAAATAGACCTTGTCGCCCCAGGCCGCGACGCCGCGGTTATTCGGCCCGCAGCAGTAGTTGGTGATCGGCCCGAGCTTGTGCGCGTATTCCCACAATTGCTCGCCGGTGCGGGCGTTCAGCGCGTACACGTGGTCGAACGACGTGGTGATGTACATCACCCCGTTGACCACGATCGGCGTGGTTTCCATCGACTCGCGAACATCGGTCTGAAAAATCCACGCCGGATGCAGCCGGGCGACGTTCCTGGTGTTGATCTGGTTGTTCGGATAAAACCGCGTCTGCGTGTAGTCGCCGTTGGTATGCAGGAAGTTGCTGCCATCGCGCGCCGCCCGGTTCAGCATCTCCTGACTGACGCTCGATCCCTCGCCCGCGGCGGTCGTCCGCGCCCGCGACGGCGGCGTTTGCCGAGTGCCGCCCGGTTGGTTGTCTGCGGCGGGAGCGGGCCTTTGGGGGCGAGACTGCGTTGTTTCCCTGCTGGCGCCCGGTTGGTTGTCTGCTGCCGGGGCGGGCGTTTGCGCCCGGGATGGCGTCGTTGCGAGCAATGCCGCCGCGGCAATAGTCGCGGCAAAGGCTGCTTGCGATGGAAAGTTGCGCATCCTTCCTCCCCGGTATTTCAGTTTTCCAATCACAACATTATGGCGGGCGTCAGATTTGGACGCAAGCCGGTGTCCCGACTCGAGTTCGTGCGCTCGCGGCTAAACCTGCCGCGGGCTGTCCGGCAGCTCGATTGTCGCCAGCAGCCGATCCAGCATCGCCGTCGCGCCCGACCAGTCGAAGGTGCGGAAGCTGTGCCCGGCGGTGACGAAGGTCGCGCCGGCATAGAACATCTCATATTGGGTGTGGCGGGAGGCGAATTCCGAGCCGACGGCATCCCAGGCGAGCTTCAGGAACCGCACCTTCTCGGCCGGGCCGGCGATCGGCGAGAACTGCGTCCGTTCGATCACTTCGCGCATCTCGGGATTGGCGAAGTCGGATACCGAGGAGGGCAGCATGATCAGCGCACCGCCCGCCAGCGCCCGGATCGCCGTGATCAGCTTCGGATAGAGTTCTTGCGTCACCACCTGCGCCGCGTAGACGTGATGCCGGTTGGGAACCCAGCATCCGGCGACCATCTCGCCCGCGGCCTCCATCCCGGCCACCATCGCCTCCACCATGCCCGCTCGCGCCGCCAGAACGCCGAGTTGCTCGCGCACCTGCGGCATCTCAATGGTGCCGATCGTCTCGGCCAGCCGGCGCGCCACGCCGACCAGGAAGCGGAGCTTCACCGCCAGACGGATCTGCGCCTGATAGTTCTGGAAGATGTGGCCCGGCGTGTCGTGAAACTGCGCCCGCGCCAGATCGGGATCGCGATCAGCGAACAGCCTGTCCCAGGGCACCTTTACGTCATCGAAGTAGAGAATCGCGTCGTTTTCGTCGAACTGCGCCGCCAGCGGGTAGTCGAAGCTCGATCCCGCCGCCCGCTCATAGCTCTTGCGCGACATCACCTTCATCCCGCGGGTGTTCATCGGAAGCGCGCAGCAGAAGGCGAGGTCGCGCTCATCCGGCGTGAGCGGCTGCATATTGGCGATCAGGACTTCGTTCGCCGCGATCGCACTGGTGCCGAGCATCTTGCCGCCGCGGATCGTGAGCCCGCCGGCATCCTCGTCCACGACGCGCGCGATCAGCCCCGGCGGCTGCCGGCCGGCGGGCTTCGATCGATCACCCTGCGGGTTGATGATCACGTAGGTGAGGAACAGGTCGGCCCGGCTGGCATACTCGAAATATTCGGCGAAGGCGGCGGCGCGACGCTCGCCGCCGCGACGGAGCACGTCGAGCCCGATGCGCTGGCCGACCAGGGTCGAGGCCACATGGTCGGGCGAACGCCCCATGAACCCGCAGGTGAGCGCCGCCCACGCTTCCAGCGCCCGCCGCCGCGCCACCATCTCGGCGCAGCTGTGCGGAATTTGCCAAGCTCGGCTCACGCGCCGATCGGCGCCGTCGGGCAAGAACGTCATCTCGGCGATGTTCTGCTCTCGCGCCTGCCAGTCGTACAGGCCGGCGGCGGTGCGCACGGCGTTGCGGAACGCGGGGTGCGCCGTCACGTCGTCCACGCGCTCACCGTCAATAAAAACCGCCCGGCCATCGCGCAGCAATGACAGGTGATCGGCTCCGGTCTTAGCGACGTGCCCGGTCTTGGCGACGTGCATGAATGCCTCGCTCATGTCCCTCGCCGCGCACGGCCTTTGCCGGAGCGGTGGCGATTGCTATCTGAGCGCAATTGAAAAGGAGTTGAGATGAAGCTGCAAGGCAAGGTCGCCCTGATCACCGGCTCGACCAGCGGGATCGGCCTCGGCATCGCCCGCGCCCTGGCCGGGAGTGGTGCGGACATCATGATGAACGGCTTCGGCGAAGCCTCGCAGATCGAGGCCTTGCGTCGCGACATCGCCGCCGAGTTCGGTGTCCGCGTGAGCCATTCGGCCGCCGACGTCGCCGAGCCCGCCGAGATCGCGGCGATGGTCGAGCGCACGGCGTCGGAACTCGGCGTCCCGGACATCCTCGTCAACAATGCGGGTATCCAATTCACGGCGAATGTCGAGGACTTCCCGGCCGATCGATGGGATGCGGTCATCGCCGTCAATCTCTCCGCCGTGTTTCATGGCATGAAGGCGGCGATCCCCGGGATGAAGCGAAAGGGCTGGGGCCGCATCATCAATATCGCCTCCGCGCACGGCCTGGTCGCCAGCGCGCAAAAGGTCGCCTACGTCGCGGCCAAGCACGGCGTGGTGGGGATGACCAAGGTGGCGGCGATCGAGCTTGCGAATTCCGCGATTACGGTGAACGCCATCTGCCCGGGCTGGGTGCGCACGCCATTGGCCGAGAAGCAACTGCGGGACCGCGCGCAGCAGGAGGGAACCGATATCGAGCTGGCGACGCACCGGTTTCTCAGCGAAAAGCAGCCGATGGGCGCGTTCACCACGCCGGCGCAGATCGGCGCGCTGGCGGTGTTCCTGTGTTCGGACGAGGCGGCGACGATCACCGGCGCGCCGCTCTCGATCGATGGCGGATGGGTGGCGCAGTAGGCGGCCTCAGGCGGCCCGGCGGACACTCAGCTCCGACCAGATCGTGGACAGCGCCATGATCAGGTGATCGATGTCGGCGTCGGTGTGCAGCGGCGAGGGGGTGATGCGCAGCCGCTCGGTGCCGCGCGCCACGGTGGGGAAGTTGATCGGCTGCACGTAGATCGCGAATTGCTCGAGCAGCCGATCGCTGATCTGCTTGCACAGCACCGGCTCGCCGACCATCACCGGGACGATGTGGCTCGGGTTGTCGAGATGCGGAATGCCGGCCGCGTCGAGCCGGCGGCGCACGGTGGCGACCCGCTGCTGCTGGCACGCCCGCTCGGCCGCGCTCGCCTTCAGATGGCGGACGCTGGCGAGTGCCCCGGCGGCGACCGCCGGCGGCAGGGCGGTGGTGAAGATGAAGCCGGAGGCGAAGCTGCGGATGAAGTCGCAGAGCGCCGTCGAGCCGGCGATGTAGCCGCCGATGACGCCGAACGCCTTCGCCAGCGTGCCCTCGATCACGTGCAGCCGATGTCCGACGCCGTCGCGCTCGGCGACGCCGCCGCCGCGCGGCCCGTAGAGACCGACGGCGTGCACCTCGTCGAGATAGGTCAGCGCGCCGAAGGCGTCGGCGACGTCGCACAGCGCCGCGATCGGCGCCATGTCGCCGTCCATGGAATAGACGCTCTCGAAGGCGACCAGCTTCGGCCGCGCCGGATCGAGGGCGGCGAGCTTGCGGGCGAGGTCGTCGGGGTCGTTGTGGCGGAAGGTCAGCTTCTCCGCCCGGCTGTGGCGGATGCCTTCGATCATCGAGGCGTGGTTCAGCTCGTCGGAGAGGATGATGCAGCCCGGCAGGCGGGCAGCCGAGCGTGGCCAGGGTGGCGAGGTTCGACATGTATCCGGAGTTGAACAGCAGCGCCGCCTCGGTGCGGTGCAGATCGGCGAGCTCCTGCTCCAGCAGCACGTGGTAATGGTTGGTGCCGGAGATGTTGCGGGTGCCGCCGGCGCCGGCCCCGCACCGGTCGAGCGCCTCGTGCATGGCCGCCAGCACCAGCGGATGCTGGCCCATGCCGAGATAGTCGTTGGAGCACCAGACGGTGACCTCGCCGTGGCCGCGCGGGTGGTGATGGGTGGCGTGCGGGAAGCTGCCGGCCCGCCGCTCGAGATCGGCGAACACCCGATACCGCCCCTCGCGCCGCAGGCCGGCGAGCTGGTGACGGAAGAAATCCTGGTACTGCATGGCCCCCTCACCTACATGCGGCCAACGCCGTGCGCAAGCGAGGCGTACTTAGCGTCCGCCCGCAGCGTCACCCCGACGCACTTCACCGCCCGTAGCTCGTCGCCGAGCGCATGGCGTCGCCGCGTGCGCATCACGGCGCGTTGGTTCGAGATCAGTCACACATAGTTGCATACCTTCGCTTTCCTTCCCGGATTAGCCTGACGGAAATGCAAGTCGCCGCGGACCCGAAAATATCGTGTCCAAGCGCCGGGGAGGGAGAAATGTCGCAGACCTTGCGCGCCCGCTACAATGGCGAATACGAGGATCGGATTTTCGCCGAGTCTCCGTTTTTCGACGCACGCGCGGCCGAGACCGAAGCGGAAGCGATGCCGTCGGCGGAGACGATCGGCGAAGCGCCGTCCGGTCCGTGGCATTTCGAAGGCCCGTTCGCTGCGGGCGAGGCGCCTGTCGGGGAAGCGGCCACGCCGGAGATCGCCGCCCTCTCGGAGATCGCTTCCGAGCTGAAGGACCCGCTGTTCCGGGAATCGCTGGAACAGCTCGCCGACGAGGCGCTGGATGCGCATGCCGCGCAGCTCGGCGGCGAGTACGGGGACCGTGAGACCCGCGATCTGGCGGCCGAGCGGCTGCTGACCGAGCATTTCAACCCGCTTGCCAACGAAGCCGACGCGATGCTCCAACGCTTCTTCGAGCGGCTTGAGGGCTACGAAGCCGAGACCCTGAGCGAGACCGAGATCGAGCGCGTCGCCGGCGAAGTGCTGAGCACCGATACGCCGCGTTCGCCGGCCGCCGAGCAATTCCTGGGCGGGCTTCTGCGCAAGGCCGGAAAGCTCGTATCGGGAGCGGTGAATCTGGCCAAGCGCGGCGTGCAGGGCGCGATCAGCCTCGCCGGCAAGGGACTTTCCGCGATCGGCAAGCTGGTGCTCGGCCCGTTGCTGAAACCGCTGAAGGCGCTCGGAAAATTCTTGCTCAAACATGTGGTGCGCTTCGCCATCGGGCAGTTGCCGCCGGCGCTGCAGCCGATCGCGCGCCGGCTCTCGGACCGGCTGTTTCAGGCGATCGGGGAGACCCATGAGGGTGAATTCGAGGATCACGAGCAGAGCGAGGCGGAAGCCCTGCCGGCGGCCGCCGATGCGGCGCGGCTGGAAGCCGAGTTCGATGTGCAGGCCGCGCAGCTGTTGCTGACGCCCGACGAGGCGGAGGCCGAGCATCTGGTCGAAAGCTACGGCGAAGTCGAACCGAGCCGGCCGTCGTTGGCCGATCTCGACGCGACGCGCGCCCAACTCGGCCGCGAATTGCAAGCGCTCGAGCCCGGCGCCTCGGCGCAGCCGATGATGGAGCAGTTCGTGCCGGCGATCCTCTGGCCGGCGGCGAAGACCGCCATCACCCTCATCGGGCGGCCGAAACTCGTTCGACTGCTCGGCAACCTGCTCGGCGGATTGATCCGGCCGATGATCGGTCAGCAGGCGACCAGCCTGTTGGCGCCCGCCATCGCCGACGCCGGATTGCGCATCTTCGGCCTGGAGACGCAGCCCGACCCGCGCGCGGTGGCGACCGAGGCGTTGGCGGCAACCGTCGAGGAGACCGTCAACAGTCTCGCCGCCATGCCGCCGCATGTGTTCGAGAACGAAACGGTGTTCGAGTCGGCGGTTCGCGACGCCTTCGAGACCGCCGCCGCCACCTATTATCCGAGCGCGGTGATCAAGCCGGAGCTGCGCGAGACGGAAGACGCGCGCGGCATGTGGACGCGGATGCCGGCCGGTTCCAGTCGCGCCCGCTATGCACGCTACAGCCAGGCACAGCCGGTGACGATCACGCCGCAGGCGGCCAGGCATGTCCGCACTTTCCATGGCGCCACGCTGCACGATCACCTGCGCGACCACATGGGTGTCCCGGTGGGACGGCCGCTGAAGACACAAGTCCGGCTCTATCAGGCGCTGCCGGGGACGCGGGCATCCGCCATCGCGCGGGCCGAGGGCTTCCGGGCGCATGATCTGCATCCGCTGACGCCGCATGCGGCCGGTGTGCTGCTGGGGCCGAATGCCGCGCTCGGGCGCCATACGCCGGCGGATTATCTCAACAGTCCGCACCAGTTGCATGTCGGCCAACGCCTCTACTTCCTCGAACCTCCGGGTGGACGTCATCATCGTCCGCATGTGCGGCTCGCGCGCACCGAGATGGCGATCAACCTGCGGGCGGGCGAGATCCGGCTCTGGCTCTACCTCAGTGAGCCGCTCTGCCAGCAGGTCTCGGCCGAGCTGGCGCGTGGCGGAAACGCGACCGGCGGCTTCCGCTTGCTGCGGCCGCTGATCCATCGGGCGACCGAGACGCTGCGATCGCTGCTGCTGCATCGCCGGCTGCCCCCGAGCCTCCGGGTGGTCAGCGAAGCGCCGAATCTGGAGAACCTGGTCCCGCCCTGGCTGGAGAATGCCAGCCGGCCGCTCGCCGCCAAAATCGCCGAGTGGGCGTCCGAGCACGTGGCGCAATATCTGCGCGGGAATGCACAGGAGTTCCGCAATGTCTGCGCCTCGCGCCACGACGGCGTGACGCTCCGCGTCACCATGAGCCGGGTGCCGGGGTTGGAGACGCTGCGGCTGGCCGCCCGCGAACGCAATCCGCGGACCCTTGCCGGTACCGCCTGGCTGCGCGGCGCGCCGAGCTTCGCCGTCTCCGCACTGCCCGGTTACGCGATCCGATGAGCGGAACCGCATCCCGGGGGATCGATCGCGCAACCGAGAGTCTGCGGCGGCAGATCCTCAGGCAACTCACGCATTGGGAAGGCGCGGCCGAGCGGCTGGATGACTTCGAGGCGACCGCCTCGCCCGCCGCCTGGGCGGCGCTCGAGCGTGCCGTGGGCGTGACCCTGCGCGAAGAACTGAAGGACGCGCGCGATCAGCTCCGGCGGGAGGCGATGGCGGTGCGCGCGGTCTTCTCGGCCAGCCGCTCGCGAGCCGAGCTTGACCGCCTGGCCGACCAGGTCATCCGACTGCGCGGGCGCTATTTGCAGACCGAGCTGCTGGTGAATTTTTACGTCGACGCAGTCCGCTCGCGCACCAACCCGGAACTCGCCGCACAGCTGCGGGCGTGCGACGTGATGGCCGAACGCGCGATCGGCGATGCGCTGGCGCCGCTGGGGCGCAAGGTGCCGCCGCTCATCACCTATTTCCAGCCGGGGATCGGCGCCTCGATCCTGCGCGTCGGCACGCCGCTGTGGGACGGATCGCTCTCGCGCGTGGCGGCGATCAAGATCACCTGGCACAACCGGTTTCGCACGACGGCGCTGGTGCATGAGTGCGGCCACCAGTTCGCCGGCGTCACCGGCTGGAACGACGCCTTTGCGCACGTGCTGCGTACCCGGCTCGGCGGCGGTAGCGTCGTCGCCGAGCAGATCGCGTCGTGGGCGAGCGAGATCGCCGCCGACAGTTTCGCCTTCGCCCACGCCGGCTATGCCGCGGTCGCGGCGCTGTCGGATGTGGTCTCGGGGCCCGGCGGGCAGGTGTTTCGTTTTCTGGAGGGCGATCCGCACCCGATCAGCTACCTGCGCGTGCTGCTCGGCGTGGAGATGTGTCGCCGCTTTTATGGCCTCGGCCCGTGGGAGGAACTGGCGGCGGCATGGCAGACGCTGCATCGGCTCGATGACGCACCGCCGCTGGTGGGCGGGCTGATCACCGCCATGCTGCCGGTGCTGTCGCGCGTGGTCGAGTTGGCGCTGCTGACGCCGATGACCTGCTTCGGCGGACGGCGGCTCGCTGATCTCGTCGATCCGCATCGCGCCGCGCCGGAGGTGCTGCGGCAGCTGCAGCGCACCGCCGGCGCGTCGGCCTTCAACTCCAGCCACTGGATTTGGACCGAATGCCTGCGATTGACGGCGCTTTCGGGTCTGCGCTTCGCCACCGAGCCGGAAGCCGGACGAGAGATCCTGAAGCAGCAGGAGGACTTGATGGTGAGGCTGGGCACGATGGCGGCCCGGCAGGCCGCTGCGTGAAAACGGGAGCCTCCCGGTGCGAAACAAGAGGAGACGGATGATGACCGCCCATCGTGAACCCCCGGTCGAGGCGCCGACCGAAAAGCAGATCGGCCTGAGCGCACCGTTCCCGGAATCGCCGCTGGTGGTGGCGGCGCAGAACGACGAAACGATTGAAGACGAGCTGGACGCGATGCTGGGCATTCTCACGCCGCAGCAGCTGATCATACTGCGGCGGCTGCAGGGTTTGTTTCGCAGTCTCGCCGGGCCGCAGGACCTCCTCGACGCGGCGGGCGGGCTGAACCGGCCGCCGTTCCCGGTTCCGCCGCGTCATTTGCAAACGCAGAACGGCCGCTCGCCGCAACGCCGGCCCCGCTAACGCAACGGGAGGTTGCCATGTTCCTTCAGCTCGTTACCGGCGCCACTCCCGCGGAAACGCAGCGGAACGCCGACAGTCTGTTCATCTACACGCCGCTGCAGCTTTCGGCGATCGCCGAGACCGTCTGGCGCAACCGCTACAATGGCGCGACCTCGGCGACGACCCCGATCGCGCCCTTCGTGCCCTGGGCGAAAGCACTGACCGACAACATACTTATCCCGACCCCGATTTCGGGTTACTACTTCGATCCCGCCGGTATCAATCCGCCGCAGCCGGTGGCGCAGGGCATCGGCGTCATGCCGGCGGGGGAAGTTTTCCAGCCGCCGACGGCCCTGCCCGGATTGCAGCCCGACTCCGGCGGCAACGTCGTGCCGACCAACTGGGATCACCTGATCTACGCCTATCTGATCGAGAACACGCGAATCTTCGATGTCTTCGCCAAGGTGCTCGAGGCCTACATGTTCAGCGAGCGCCTGGAGACGCCGAGCCCGGCAAGCCAGCAATTCTGGCGCAACACCGAGTATATGCTGTTCGGCGACGGGTTGCCGTCCGTGCTGTGGACGACCTCGAGCCGGCAGCGCCGGGACGAGTTCGCCAACCGGCTCACGGTTTATTATTGGATGTTCGGCGTCGATTTGTCGCACGCGCAGGAACTGGTCGGGGCGCATCCCTACGAAAAACCGGCCGCCGCCAACCGCGATTTCATCCCCACCTTCGAGGTACTTTGCGTCCGAGGTCTGGCAAGGGATCCAGAACGCCAAGAACACCAGCGGCGCGAATTCCACCGATCCGGCGGTGATCGCGACGCTTGCGCGGCGCATTTACGACATGATGGCGACGCGGCGGCTCAACGGCAATTTGTCGCGCGAGGAGTTCCGAGCCGTCGCCCTGATGTCGTGGCTGCATCTGGCGCTGATGTTTGACTCGCCGGCAGTGCGTGGATCTGAAGGCAACCGCTTCCAGCCCCGAGCAACGGTTGACGAAAATTGCGGAGCGTGTCGGCATGACGGCCCATTCCCGGTCCAAGCCGCTGTTCGATCTGGCGCAGCCGTTCTCGGCGCTGATGCAGGCGATCGAGACCGGCTCCTACAACGACAGCACCGGCGCCGCGTTGCTGTATCAGGTTCCCTCGGTGACTGAGGCGAATGCGGAGACTGTGGTCGATCAGTACATGTTGGCGACCGGCCGCGACGTGAAGGCACGCGGGCCGGTGGCCGGACGTGCCGCGGCCCCGCCGCCGCCGCGGCTGCCGCCGCCGCACCTGCCGCTGCGCGCCAACGGGCCGATGCGTCAACCCGCGCCCTGAGACCGGCCCATGTCGGCGTTTGCGGAGACCCGGGGCAACGGTCTTGGCACCGATCATGTCGGTGCGGGCGAAACGCCGTTCCTACTGCCGCCCGGGCCGCCTCCACCCTTGGCCTCGGCGGAGGCCGAGCCGGATGCGTATGGCGGGATTCGGCATGCGCTGGCGGCCGATCACGCGGCGTTGCCGGCCGAGCGGATCGCGGCCGAGCTCGGAGGCGCGCCGGCGGCGGTCGCTCTGCATCAGCTGTTGATCGCGCCGGGGCTTCATCAGGCCGCGTTGGCGGCTCTGCTCGGCCATTCCGGGCGCCGGCGCGTGACCATCAACGGCACCGAGATGTCGATTGCGGCCTGCCTGCGCCTGCTCGCCCGCCTCTGTCGCGAGGTCGCGGGGCAAATGGAAGGCGAGGCGATCACGACACCGTCGCCGGTCGCGACCGAGATCGAAGCGCGAAGCCCGGAGAGCGAAGCCGAGGAGATTACCCCGGGTATCCTGCAAATGCTGCGGGGCGAGCTGAACGGTTTCGGCGCGCGGGCGGAGCATGAAGTTGGGTGCGCCGGCACCGCATTGCGTCAACTCCAAGCACATCATCAGCGGCTTTCCCGAATACGCGGTGACGCCCGACAGGCTGGGAGCCGAACAGCAGGCGATCCTGCTGCGGATCGCCGCCGAGATCGCGGCGAGCTTCAGCACCGAGCGGCCGATCGTCGCGGTGCTGGCGATCGGTCACGCCGATACGGCGCTGCGCAAGCCGGTTTCGGAGCGCGCGGCCTTCGAACGGAGCGTGAGCGTCCAGCGCGCGGAAAACGCGCTCAAGCTGATCCTGAGCGAGGTTCGGCGGCTGGCCGGCGCCTCCGGCGGGGCCTTCCTCTCGGGGATGCAGACGCGGGCCATGGGCTTGGGATCGACGCAGCGGCTGATGAGCAATCCCAAGAACGAGTTCGAGCGCCGGCTGAACCGCAGGGTGGAGGTTCTGCTGGCCCAGTGCGTCCTGCCGCCCGGCCCCGTGCCGCCGCTGCCGGACGACCCTGTGGAACCGCGCGTGCGCCGGGTTCTCAAGCTGCTGGAGACGCGACGGGTGGACCCGGATACGACCGGAACCAGAACCGCCCGCGCGCGGTGCATGTTGGAAAAGTTCCTGCGGCCCGGCGTCATCGACGTGTTCGTTGACGGTGGCGTCGCCAACGAGAGGATCAACGGAATCACCCCCGGCTACTACGATTGCATTGTCTACGGCAGGAATGTGGGCTGGTTGGGAAATTACGACGGCGCCCGCCATCCGATGCCATGGCGGGAGTTCATGAAGTTCCTGGCGACGGTGTCGCCGGTCCTGCGAGGCGCCGGGCTCGCCCCGTCGCAGAGCGACGACCGGGTGCTCAAGGTCATCGGTGAGCTGGTCTACCGCATCGACCTCGGTATCGAGATGACGGATCAGTATATCGCGCGGATGAGCATGATGTCGGACCCGCTGGTGCAGAAGCTGCTGCACAAGGACGGGTTTGCGGGCGACGTCGCGCGCAAGAAGCTGCAGAGCCTCTACCGCAAAAACCTCGACGACGAGAACAACATCTATTCGTGCTGGCGCTGAGCGAGCTGCTCATCCCGTCTCCACCTCTCCGAAGCCGCGAACTTGAAGGGGCGGCGCCCTCCGGCTCGGGCTGGTGCTGGCGAGCCGCGCCGGATCGCTGCTTGAGTTCCGGTTGATCTACGGCACTCTGGTGGGTCTCGGCGCCGGCGCCTTCTTTGCGCCGATGATCGCCGCCGCCGCCGGCTGGTTCGAGAATAACCGCAGCCTCGCCGTCTCTGGTCTCGGCCGGCATGGGGTGGCACCGATGACCGCCTCGCCGTGCGCTGACCTTCCCGCCACTGCCGGCTCGGTTGCGCGAACGGTTGCGGCCGGCCTGAATTGGACGCCGCCCGCCGGAGGGTTTAGCAGAACTCCCCCATCGTACGGTCCCCGGGCCTTGGTTCACACTCCTGCCTTGCTCAGCCGCCGCGATCTCGCGGCGGCGATAGGGTGCGTTGCCGTGTTCGGGCTGTCGATCGGCGAGGGCGCGCCGCTGCTCTCCTTGCTGCTGGCCGCGCGCGGCACCGATTCGCTGCTGATCGGCTTCAACACCAGTGGCTCCTTCATCGGCGTGGTCCTCGGCCCGCTGCTGGCGGCGCGCGGCATCCGCACCTTCGGCGTGCGCCGCTTCCTGCTCTTCTGCCTGGCACTCGACATTGCCGCGTTCCTGTCGCTCCGGCTGTGGTCGAGCCTCGATTGCGTGGTTCGTGCTGCGGGCGCTGCTCGGGCTTATCGGATCGAGCCTGTTCACCGCGAGCGAGGCCTGGATCAACCTGCTGGCGAGCGATGCGATGCGCGGACGCATACTCGGGATGTATGCGGCTGCGCTCTCGGCCGGCTTCGGGCTCGGGCCGCTGCTGCTGGCCTGGACCGGGATCGCCGGCTGGGCGCCGTTCATCGCCAATGCCGCGATCACCGCCGCCGCGGCGCTGCCGCTGCTGGCGGCGCGCGGGGCCGCCGGCCTCGAGCGGCGGGCGGGGGCGAGCCCGCTCGCGATGTTTATCCGCGCACCCGCCATCCTGCTGATGGTCGCGCTCTTCGGTTTCTACGAGACGGCGATGATGGCGCTGCTGCCGGTCTGGGGCGTGCGGGTCGGACTCGGCGAGAGAGCCGCGGCGGCGACCCTGGCTGCGGTCTATATCGGCGCCATCGTGCTGCAGGTGCCGTTCGGCTGGCTCTCGGACCGGGCGGGGCGGCGGGCGGCGCTCTGCCTGTGCGGCGCGGTGGGGTTCGCGGGCGCGGCGCTGCTGCCGATGGCGGCGCCATTGCATCCGGCGCTGTTCGCGCTGCTGTTCATCTGGGGCGGCCTCGCCGGCGGCGTGTATGCGGTGGCGCTGGGCATGGCGGGGGACCGTTTCCGGAATGGCGAGCTGATCGCCATCAACGCCGCGATCGTGATGGCGTATGGTATGGGCGCCCTGGCCGGGCCGGTCCTCGGCGGCGCCGCCATGGACGCGTACGGCCCGCTTGGTCTGGCCGGCTATTTCGCGGCGGTGTTCGCGGCCCTCTCCGTATTTGCGCTGTTCGGTGGCCGCCCGCGTGTCGGACGGTAAGACTCCGTTTACCTTTGCCGTGCTTCGATCGCGTCCCGATGTCCGAGACGCCCGCCGCTTCCGCCCCGCCGCAGCGTTGCGTGCTGCAACACCGTATGTTCGCCGCCGTCGAGCAGCCGCTGTTCCGTCGCGCCGATGCCGACGGCACGCCGGTCATGGTGGTCCGCCTGGGGGAGCGCGATGCAGCGCTGCCCCTGCGCTCCTTGCGCCGCGAGTTCGCCATCGATGACGCTTCGCCCGACGGTCGGATGCTCGGCCTGATCGCCGCCGCGCTCGACTTCATCACCGTCCTGCGACCCGGTGATGTGCTGCCCTCGGAAGTGCTGACCGGGGAGGCGAGCTGGGAACCGGATCCGGTCCATCTGGAAATCGCGAACGCGCGGCTGCGGCTGCAACTGATCGCCTGGTTACGCTCCGGCAGAGCCGGCGCGCCGATCGATCTCACCGCCGAGTCGCTGCAGCAGGTCGCCGACGACCCGGCGCTGCGGGCCGCGGTGCAGGCGGCAATCACGCGCGCGGCGCAGCATCTGGGTCTGGCCGACGGCGATCAGGTACTGCGGATGCTGGAAGCGCTGGGCGAGGAACTGGCGTTCATCGAGGCGCTGCGCGAGCGGCTGCTCGGCCGCATCGCCGCCGCGGTGGCGAAGATCGAGCGGATCGCCGCCGAGCAGCGGGCCAATGTTCGATCGGAGACGATGACGCAGGTCCGTCGGCTCGCCGCCATCGCGCTCGCCCGGACTCGCCAGCGCTTCGAGGTGCTGGACGCGCAAACCGGGGAGGTGCTGTCGGCGTTGCGCAATCCCGATCAGCAGCGCGACTTCATCCGAGGTCATCGTGATTGGCTCTATCGCAGTCTGCGCGCCTGGGAGCCGTTGCTCGCGGCTTGGGAAACCGCCGAGCCGGAATACGGAGCGGCGACACCCGGCCTGCTGGCGCGGTCCTATCAATTCCTGGCGCCGCGCTTCATGCCGGTGACCGAGTGGCTGTCCGGCGGGCGCACCAACCAGGCGCAACCTTCTTCGCAGTTCATCATCTGGTAAGGCTTCTCCCCGTTATCATTCGCACTCGCATTGCCGGTCGGACGGATTCTTCCTAGTTTAGATTGACGCGAGGGTGCCGATCCGGCAGACGCGCCCCGCGTGACCAGGAGAGTGGTGCTTGCAGCCGACCGACATTCGTGATCCCGACTACTTCCACAAGGTGGTCGATTGTCAGTGGGCCTGTCCGGCGCACACCCCCGTACCCGAGTATATCCGGCTGATCGCCGCCAGGCGTTATGCCGACGCCTACATGGTCAATTGGTGGTCGAATGTTTTCCCCGGCATTCTCGGCCGCACCTGCGACCGTCCCTGCGAGCCCGCGTGCCGTCGTGGCCGGGTGGAGGACGAGCCGGTGGCGATCTGCCGGCTGAAGCGCGTCGCCGCCGACTACAAGGGTGACATGGCTGCCATGCTCCCGGCGCCGGTGGAGGCCTGGTCCGATAAGCGCGTCGCGCTCGTCGGCGCCGGTCCGGCCTCGCTCACCGTTGCCCGCGACCTCGCAATGGTGGGCTTTCGCTGCGTGCTGTTCGACGCCGATCCCCGCGGCGGCGGCATGATTCGCAGCCAGATTCCGCGCTTTCGACTTCCCGAGAGCGTGATCGACGAGGAGGTGGGTTATATCGCCGCGCTGGGCCCGGAGCTGCGACTGGGACAGCGCGTGGACAGCCTGAAGGCGCTGCTGGCCGAGAATTTCGACGCCGTCTTCGTAGGCTCCGGTGCGCCGCGCGGGCGCGATCTGGAGGTCCCCGGCCGCGCCGAAGCCGCCGCCAACATTCATATCGGCATCGACTGGCTTGCCTCGGTCTCCTTCGGCCATGTCGATCGGATCGGCAAGCGGGTGATCGTGCTGGGCGGCGGCAACACCGCGATGGATTGCTGCCGCACCGCCCGCCGCCTTGGCGGCGAGGACGTGAAGGTGATCGTGCGCTCCGGGTTCGAGGAGATGAAGGCCTCGCCCTGGGAGAAGACCGATGCCATTCGCGAGGACATCCCGATCCTGAATTTCCTCGTGCCAAAATCCTTCACGCACGAGGGAGAGCGCCTCACCGGCGTGATGTTCGAGCAGGTGCGCGCCGAAGCGGGACGCGCGCGGTCGTCGCCGGCTGGTGCCGACCGGCGAGCCGGAGCAGCATTTCCCCTGCGACGACGTACTGGTGGCGATCGGGCAGGAAAACGCCTTTCCCTGGATCGAGCGCGATATCGGCATCGCGTTCAACGAGTGGGGTATGCCGGTGGTGGACGAGACGACGATGCAGTCCACCAACCCGCGCGTCTTCTTCGGCGGCGACGCCGCTTTCGGGCCGAAGAACATCATCTGGGCGGTCGCGCATGGCCATCAGGCGGCGATCTCGATCCACAAGTTCTGTCGCGGCGAAGAGGTGCGCGAGCGGCCGCCGCCGATGACCTCGCTGGTCAGCCAGAAGATGGGCATCCACGAGTGGAGCTACGACAACGACATCCTGCTGGATCGCCGCTACGCGGTCCCGCACCGCGAGAAGGCGATGGCGCTCGCGCGACATCTCCGCCGAGGTCGAGCTCGGCTACGACGACCGCCTCGCCTATAAGGAGGCGGAGCGCTGCCTCAATTGCGACGTGCAGACGGTGTTTTCGGATGCGCTGTGCATCGAGTGCGATGCGTGCGTCGATATCTGCCCCGAGGACTGCATCAGCTTCATCGAAAACGGCGAGGAGGCGGAATTGCGCGTCCGCCTGAATGCGCCGGCGCACAACCTGACGCAGGCGATCTACGTTTCCGGGGCGCTGAAGACCGGTCGGGTGATGGCGAAGGACGAGGACGTCTGCCTTCACTGCGGGCTCTGCGCCGAACGCTGCCCCACCGGCGCGTGGGACATGCAGAAATTTCTTCTCGACGTCGCGCAAGCGGGGCACGCATGTCGCAAACTCTGACGCGCGGGCACGGGCTGCAGGCGATCAACGACTTCGTCGTCAAATTCGCCAACGTCAACGGGTCGGGCTCGGCCAGCGCCAACGCGCTGTTCGCCAAATCGATCCTGCGCATGGGGGTGCCGGTGGCCCCCCGCAACATCTTCCCCTCCAACATCCAGGGGCTGCCGACCTGGTACGAGGTGCGGGTCTCCGGGTCGGGGTATCTGGGCGCGCGCGGCGGCGACGTCGATCTGATGGTGGCGATGAATCCGCAGACCTGGGATGCGGACGTGCGGTCCATCGCACCGGGCGGATATTTGTTCTACAATTCCACGAAGCCGCTGCCGGAAGCTAAATTCCGGTCCGATATCGAGGTCATCGGAATGCCGCTGACCGCGATGTGCAACCGCGAATACAGCGATCCCCGCCAGCGGCAGTTGTTCAAGAACATCATCTATGTGGGCGCACTGGCGGCGCTGCTCGACATCGATCTCGAGGTCGTGGAATCGCTGCTCGGCGAGCAGTTCCGCGGCAAGGAGAAGCTGATCGGCGCCAATATCCGTGCGCTGCATATGGGCCGCGACTATGCGCGCGAGCACCTGGATTGCCCGATCGGGTTGCGCGTGCGGCGGGCCGACGCGGTGGGCAACCGTGTGTTCCTGGAAGGCAACAACGCCGCCGCGCTGGGCGCGGTCTATGGCGGGGCGACGGTCGCCGCCTGGTATCCGATTACGCCGTCGTCGTCGCTCGCCGAGGCGTTCGGGCGATGGTGCGCGCGCTTTCGGGTGGACAAGGAAACCGGGCGCAACCGCTTCGCCATCGTGCAGGCCGAGGACGAGCTGGCCTCGATCGGCATGGTGATCGGCGCCGCCTGGAACGGCGCGCGCGCGTTCACCGCGACCTCGGGCCCTGGCATCTCGTTGATGCAGGAGTTCTTCGGGCTGGCCTATTTCGCCGAGATCCCGGCGGTGATCTTCGACGTGCAGCGGGCCGGACCCTCGACCGGAATGCCGACCCGCACGCAGCAATGCGACGTGCTCGCCTGCGCCTACGCTTCCCACGGCGACACCAAGCACGTGCTGCTGTTCCCGGAAGACCCGCATGAGTGCTTCGAGATGGGAGCGCTCGCGTTCGACCTCGCCGATCGGCTGCAAACGCCGGTGTTCGTGCTGCTCGATCTGGACATCGGCATGAACGAGCGGCTGTGCACGCCCTTGCGCTGGGATAACCAACGCCGGATGGACCGCGGCAAGGTCATGTCGGCCGAGGAGTTGCAGGCGGGCAAGGAGTTCGGG
This sequence comes from uncultured Pseudomonadota bacterium, assembly GCA_963762525.1. Taxonomy (GTDB): domain Bacteria; phylum Pseudomonadota; class Alphaproteobacteria; order Acetobacterales; family Acetobacteraceae; genus DATFDN01. Next base: position 303,070 of record CAVXKT010000001.1, on the reverse strand, counting down.
CGCTACCTCGACGTGGACGACGACGGCATCGCCTTCCGCACCTATCCCGGCACCCATCCCACGCGCGGCGCCTTCTTCACCCGCGGAACGTCGAAGAACCGTTATGCGCGCTACACTGAGGACGGCCCCGCCTATGCCGACAACATGCAGCGGCTGCTGAAGAAATTCGCAACCGCGCGCAACCTGGTGCCGATGCCGCTGCTGCGCCCGGCGGCGCAGCCGACCCCACTCGGCGCCATCCATTACGGCTCGACCTCGCCGGCGATGGACGAGGCGGTTGACCGCCTGGCGGTGCAGGGCATCCACATCGATCTGTTGCGGGTGCGCGGTTTCCCGTTCCATGACGACGTTCGCGCCTTCATCGACGCTCATGAGCAGGCTGTTCGTGGTTGAACAGAACCGCGACGCGCAGTTGCGGAGCCTGCTGGTGAACGAGCTGGATATCGATCCGGCGCGGCTGACGCGGGTGCTGCATTACGACGGCACGCCGATTACCGCGCGCTTCATTGCCGGCGCCATCGCCGAGCTTGCCCCTGTCGGGAGCCCGTCATGACCTTCCTGCCGAAGCCGAAGATGCACCACAAGGAGCTGGCGGCCAACACGCTCGGTCTCACGCGCCGCGATTACGAGGGCGCGATCTCGACCCTATGCGCCGGCTGCGGGCACGATTCGATCAGCGCCGCCATCGTGCGCGCGTGCTTCGAGCTGTCGTTGCCGCCGCACCGGATCGCCAAGCTTTCCGGCATCGGCTGCTCGTCGAAGACTCCCACCTACTTCCTCGGCGCCTCGCACGGCTTCAACTCGGTGCACGGGCGGATGCCGTCGGTGCTGACCGGCGCCAATCTCGCCAATCGCGACTTGATCTATCTGGGCGTTTCCGGCGACGGCGACTCGGCCTCGATCGGCATCGGCCAGTTCGCGCATGTGATGCGGCGCGGCGTCAACATGCTCTACATGGTCGAGAACAACGGCGTCTACGGCCTCACCAAGGGACAGTTCTCCGCCACCTCCGACAAGGGCGCGAAATCGAAGCGCGGCGTCACCAATACCGATGCCGCGATCGATCTCGTCGGCATGGCGTTGCAGGTCGGCGCCACCTTCGTCGCCCGCGGCTTCTCGGGCGACAAGACGCAGTTGGTGCCGCTGATCAAGGCGGCGATTGTGCATCCGGGCGCGGCCTTCATCGACTGCATCTCGCCTTGCGTCGCCTTCAATAACCACGAGGGCTCGACCAAGAGCTTCGACTATGTGCGCGCGCACAACGAGGCGGTAAACTATTTGGACGTGATCGAGGGCCGCGAGGAGATCGTGGTCGAGTATGAACCGGGCAGCGTCGAGCTGGTGCGCCAGCACGATGGCAGCCTGCTGCGGCTGCGCAAGCTGGCGGCGGAATACGACGTCCATGACCGGGTTGCCGCGATGAGCTGGCTTCAGGCGTGCCACGCGGCCGGCGAGATCGCGACCGGATTGCTGTATGTCGATCCCGAGCCGGAGGACTTGCACCGCCATCTGAACACCGTCGAGCCGGCGTTCAACTCTCTGGGCGAGGCGGAACTGGTCCCGGGCGTGGCGGCGCTGGAGAAGGTGAACGCGGGTTTGCGGTAACGCGCGCTCGCGTCGACATCGCGGCGCCGATGCCGCCGAGCGTCGCCCTGCGTCAATGCCCGAGGAAACGCGCCGCTGCCGCAATGCCGGTCATTGCGGCGAGCAGCCCGGCCGCCAGGCTCCCGGTCCAAAGCTTCAGCTCGGAACGCAGCTCGCTAATTTGGTACCCGAATCTGGAGCCGAACCTAGCGATCTCGTACAACCTCGGCGACTTCGTGCCGAACCTCGGCCAGATCCGCTTTCGTTGCGACGGTTTCGCTCACGGCTTGATGAAGCGCCTCGCTCAGTGCCTCGGCCTGGCCGCGCTGGAATTGCCCCTCGCTCTCCAGCCGATGCACAAAAGCAAGCTTATCGAAGATGGCGGTCATTGCCATCTTCTACGTCGCCCGGGTAACGCACGGTTTCGCTAATCGATCGCTTCGGGCGAGTGTGGGCGTCGCCCTGCGTCAATGCCCGAGGAAACGCGCCGCTGCCGCAATGCCGGTCATTGCGGCGAGCAGCCCGGCCGCCAGGCTCCCGGTCCAAAGCTTCAGCTCGGAACGCAGCTCGCTGATTTGGTGCCCGACCTGGAGCCGAACCTGGGCGACCTCGTGCCGAACCTCGGCCAGATCCGCTTTCGTTGCGACGGTTTCGCTCGCGGCCTGATGGAGTGCAACGCTCAGCGCCTCGGCCTGGCACGCGGGAATTGCCCCTCGCTCTCCCGCCGATGCATAAAAGCAAGCTTATCGAAAATGGCGGCCGTTGCCACCGGATACCCCGCCCGGGTTAACGCACGGTTTCGCTAGCTCCCCAATACCACCCGTGCTTTCCTTCCGCCCATGCCGCGCGTGCGCCATCCCGACCGGCTCGGCCTGCATCTGCGAGTGGTGCTGGGGCAAGCCGTCGCTATCGGCCCCGGCAAGGCCGAGTTGTTGCGCGATATCGCCGAAACCGGATCAATCGCCGCGGCCGGACGACGAATGTGCATGAGCTATAAGCGCGCGTGGTCGCTGACCGAGGAGATGAACGCGATGTTCGCCGAACCGCTGATTGAAGCCGCCAAAGGCGGCGCTGGCGGCGGCGGCGCCGCGCTGACCCCGCTCGGCGCGACCGTGCTCGCCGCCTATGACCGGCTGCGGGAGGCGGCGACGGCGGCGTGCGAGCCCGAACTCGCGAAATTGCAGGCGGCGCTGCGCACCGAGCACGAGTCCGCCGCGCGATGATCGCGCTCTATGTCATCGTCGCCGTCATTGTGATCCTGCTGCTGTTATCGGTGCGCATCGCCGCCGAATGGCAGCGGGCGGTGATCCTTCGCTTGGGACGATTGCACAAGGTGAAGGGGCCGGGGCTGTACCTGCTGCTGCCGCTCATCGATAGGGCGACGCAGGTGATCGATCTGCGCGTGCAGACCAGCACCATCAGCGCCGAGCAGGCGCTTACCCGCGACACCGTCGCGGTGGGGGTGGACGCCATCGTGTTCTGGCAAGTCGCCGATGCCGCGGCGGCGGCTGTGCGCATCGCCGATTACCGGCAGGCGATCGAGCGCGTGGCGCAAACCAGCCTGCGCGAGATGATCGGCGCCTCCGATCTCGCTCGGCTGCTGTCGGATCGGCGCTCCGCCGACGAGCAGTTGCGCATCGCCATCGCCGAGAAGACGAAGGACTGGGGCATGACCGTGCTGAGCGTGGAGATCCGCGACGTCGCGATCCCGCGCGAGTTGCAGGACGCCATGAGCCGCCAGGCGCAGGCCGAGCGGGAGAAGGTCGCGCGCGTCACCCTCGCCTCGGCCGAACTGGCGATCGCTGAGCAAGTTCTGGAGGCGGCCAACGCTCTACGCGCCAATCCGGCGGCGCTGAAACTGCGGCAAATGAACCTGCTTTATGAGATGAACAAGGAGCGCGGCACGACGGTGCTGATCCCCACCGACATGGCCAGCAGCCTGGGCGGGCTGGTGGGCTTGCTCCGGCGCGACCATCCGAGCCGCCGTGAGGCCCTGCATTCTCCCGGCGCCGAGCAGGCGGCGACCTCCAATCTTTGGGCGTTTCTGGAATGGCTTCGCACCGGTGGCCGTTCCCTCGACCGGCTGGCGCGAACTGATCGCCTGGTCCGCAGCCGATCCGGATGGTTTCGTCGCGGCGCTGGGCGAATTCGCCGCGCCGCTGCCGACCCGACCGCGTGCCCTGGCGGTTGCGACGGCGGCGGCGCTGCTGCACGCCGATCTCCGACCTGATGATCGCGTGCTGGTCGCTGCCGGTCCGCTCCGCCCCTGGCTGATCGCACGGCGTCAAGGGACCACCTGATTGCAGCCCCGCCGCGCGACCCGCGGTCCCCGGCGGACTTGTCGCGAAAGAACGGGCAACGGTTCTGATCGCCGACGCGGCTGCGCTCGCCGCGACGGCGTTCGCGCCCGACGATCCGGTGCGGTTGCGCCTGGTGGTGGCCCTCGGCGGCCCGATGGCACCGGCGGCCCGGACGCGGGTGCAGGCGTGGCTCAAGCCGGGCCTGCTGCTAGCGCGCGCCGGCGATCGCGTGTGGGGAAGCGCGCTCGATCCGGTGCCGCTTCGCCCAGGCCCGCCGATGTGCTTCTTCCGACCGCCCCCCGACGCTTGACGCCACCGACGCGTGCGCCAACAACCTCCCGCAGCAGGAGGATCGGCGCATGGGCGCTCCGCGCGAGATGACCTTTATTTCCGTGCCGGAACCGGGTGGCCCGGAGGTGATGCGGACCGCATCCGGTCCGGTGCCGACGCCCGGACCGGACGAATTGCTGATCCGGGTCGCCGCCGCCGGCGTGAACCGCCCCGACGTGCAGCAGCGCAAGGGCGCCTATCCGCCTCCGCCCGGCGCCAGCCCGGTCCTCGGGCTGGAAGTCGCCGGCGAGGTGGTCGCGGCCGGCGGTGAGGCGCGCGGCTTCGGCATCGGCGAGAGGGTGTGCGGTCTCGCCAATGGCGGCGGTTACGCGGAGTACTGCGTCGTTCCCGCCTCGCAATGCCTGCCCTGGCCCGCGGGCTACGATGCCGTCCGCGCCGCGGCGTTGCCCGAGACGTATTTCACCGTCTGGGCCAATCTGTTCCAGCTCGGGAGGCTGGCGCGGGGCGAGCGCGTTCTGATCCATGGCGGCACGTCCGGCATCGGCGTGACCGCGATCCAGCTCGCCCGTGCTTTCGGCGCCGAGGCATACGCGACGGCGGGCTCGGACGAGAAATGCGCGGCCTGCGCGAGGCTCGGCGCCACCGCGATCAACTATCGGACCACCGACTTCGCCGACGAGATCAAGCGGCTGACTGAAGGGCGCGGCGTGAACGTGGTGCTCGACATGGTGGGCGCCGCCTATTTTGCGCGCAATCTGCGCTGCCTTGCGATGGATGGGCGGCTGGTCCTGATCGCCTTCCTGGGCGGCGCCAAGCTCGACGGGCTAGACCTGACCCCGATCATGACGCGACGCCTGACCGTCACCGGATCGACCATGCGCCCGCGCACCACGGCGCAAAAGGCGGCGATCGCGGCCGAGCTGCGCGAGAAGGTTTGGCCGCTGCTCGATCGCGGCCAGTGCGCGCCGATCATTCACGCGACCTTTCCGCTCGCCCGGGCGGCGGAGGCGCATCGGCTGATGGAAAGCAGCACGCATATCGGCAAGATCGTGCTGGCGATCGGGTGAGTGCGGGCTTGCGAGCGGGGGCGCCGGCGCGTTATGAGCACCGCTGGATGGGCGTGTAGCTCAGCGGTAGAGCACTACCTCGACACGGTAGGGGTCACAGGTTCAATCCCTGTCGCGCCCACCACGCCTCATCGGTTCAATCCTTGAACGGATCGTACTCGCCCGATCCCGCCATCACGACGGCGAAAGGGCGCAGGGTGTGGAGCACCTTCACCGACCGGGCGTGGTGGGCGAGCACGTCGGGCAGACGGCGATACGCCATCGGGCTTTCGTCGAGATCGGCGCCGATCAGCGTGACGCCGCGCGCCCGCAGCCACGCGTCCATCTGCGCGCGCTTGAAGGTGCGGATGGCGTGCCGGCGGCCGAACAGCCGCCCGGCGCCGTGGATGGTGGAATAGAGCGCCGCCCGTGCCTCCGGGCTGTCCACCCCTTCCAGGATCACCGCGTCGTCGCCCATCGAGCCGCCGACGAACCCGCGCTGGCCGGGAAAGGCCGGGGTCGCGCCCTTGCGCACCACCCACAGATCCTTCCCGTCATGGGTCTCGCGCCAGGCGAAGTTGTGGTGGTTATGGACCATGTCGGTCACTGTGCCGCCGATAATCCGGCGCACCCGCTCGACCACCCATTCCCGTCCGGCATAGGAATAGCGGCCCGCCAGTTCCATCGCCGCGACGTAGCGCCGACCCAGCTCGCTCTCCTCGTCCACCACGGCCGGCGGAACATGCATCCCGTCCTGCCCGCCGGCGGCCTTGAGATAGCGGGTTGCGCTCGTATGGCCGAGACCGCGCGAGCCGAAATGGACGCCGATCCAGACGAAACCGGACTGATCGCACATCAGATCGACATAGTGATTGCCCGATCCGACGGTGCCGAGCTGGGCGGCGGCCTTCCGGCGGTAGGCTTCCATATCGGCGGCAAGCCACGCCTCGCCGTCGTCGAATATCGCGTGCTCGACCCGCTCTTCGTTCGCGCGCCCGACGCCGAATGAGATCGTGTCGGCAATATCGCGGACGATCGGGCCGGCGCGATCGGCGATGGTCTCGAACGGCACGTCGAGGCGCACCGCCATGTTGCCGCAGCCGATATCGAAGCCGACGCCGGAGATGCTGATCTGCTTCTCATAGGCGATCACGCCGCCGACCGGCTGGGCATAGCCGAGATGGCCGTCCGCACAGATAACGCCGGAAACGGCGTTGCCCACCGCCATGCAGTTCTTCATCTGCGCGACGGTCGCCTCGTCATGCTCGCCGATGACGGTCAGCGGGCTGTTCCGGTAGGCGTGTTCCTGTGGGCGCAACCCGGCGATCGCCGCCGCCGTCCGCTCGGCCTCCCTGCGGTTCCGCTCGGCGCGCGCGGCGTCGCGAAAGCTGCACCAGGCCGGCATTCCCCGCTCGCTTCCGGGCTTGGCCACCCGCGAATCGGGATCGATCCCGGCGGCAATTGCCAGTTCGCGGCTGATGACTTCGAGCGGATCGGCGCGGCGCGCCATTTTTTATCTCCGGGCCCGGGGATCAGGCCAATCCTTCGCGATGCGGCTTCTCCGGTGCGGTGTCAATCTCAAAATTGCTACGGTAAGGCTCGGCCGTCGCCTTGCGCAGTTCCACCATCAGGAACGGCGCCAGTGATCCGGCGCCGATGACCGCGAGATCGAGCGGGCCGAACAGGGCGAGCCCGAGCAGGCGGCGGGTGGCGGGAACCAGGCTCACCAGCGTCTGCAGCCCGGCGAGCCCGAGCAGCGCCTTGCGCAGCGCCGGGTTCGGCGCCAGCCGCCATACCGGCCGGTGCTCCGAGCGCGAGCTGAGCCCGTCGAGGAGCTGGGCGGCGATCAGGGTGGTGAAGGCGATGCCGCCGCCGCCGGTTCCGTGCCGTGCCAGACCATAGGCGTGAGCCGCCAGCGCGCTGGCGGCGAACAGCCCGCCCTTGACCGCGAGACCCCGGTAGTCCCCGCGATCGAGAATGGGCGCTCCGGGCAATCGCGGCGGCTGATCCAAGATGTCCGGCTCCGGCGGATCGAAGCCGAGCGCGTAGGCGATCGCAATATCGGTCACCATGTTGACCCACAGCAATTGCGCCGCGCTCAGCGGCCGGCCCCCGGCAAGAGCGGTAGCGGCCAATACCAGCATCACCTCGCTGCTGTTGGTGCCCACCAGGAAGCGCACGCTCTTGCGGATGTTGCCGTAAATCGCCCGCCCTTCGCGGACGGCCACGATCATGGTCTCCAGATCGTCGTTGCTGAGCACCATGTCGGCGATTCGGCCCGCCGCGCGCCCATCGCTGCGTCCCATCGCCACACCGATATCGGCAGTGCGCAGTGCCGGGCCGTCGTTGGTGCCGTCGCCGGTCATGGCGACGATGTGTCCGCCCTCCTGCAAGCCGCGGACTATATCGAGCTTCTCGACCGGATTGAGGCGTGCGAACACCGTGGTTTCCAGCAACGTTCGGCGTCGTTCGTCAGGCGCCAATTGCGCCAGCTCGGTGGCCTCGATCCCGGAGACCGCCGGCGCGAGGCCCAGCGCCTCGCCCACCGCGAGCGCCGTCCCGCGCTGATCGCCGGTGAGCATCACGGTGCGAATGCCGGCGCGATGGAAAGCGGCGATCACCGCCACCAGGTCGGCGCGCACCGGATCGCTGAGCCCGATCATGCCGAGCCAAACCAGCGGCGGCATCGGCGCCTCGGCATCGGCGGCGTCGATCTCGGCCTCGGCAACGCCGAGCACGCGCAGGCCGTCGGCGGTCAGCCGCGCGTTCGCGGCGCGAATGGCGGCGCGCCGCTCGTCGGTGAGCGGAACCCCGCCGGTCGCGCTCGCCATCGTCGCGCACCGGTCGAGGATGTCGGTCGGATTGCCCTTTGCGGCGACATAAAGGCCGTCCGTCCGGTGATGGCGAGTAACCATGTAACGGCGCTCCGCGGTGCGGCCCTCGCGGCGCACCAGCGGACGTTCCCGGCGTGTCGTGTCGGGATCAAGCCCGGCCTTCAGGGCCGCCAGCATCAGTGCGTTCTCGGTGCTGGACCCGTTCAGGACGGCGCCTTCCTTGCCCATTTCCACGTCGGCGTCGTTGCACAGCAACCCCGCTCGCAGCAATCGGCGCAGTCCGGGATGCTCGGCGGGATCGACGGTCCGATCGGCGCAGCGGAATGTATCCTCCTCGACCCCGATTTCGGAGTCTTCGACGAAGATCACGCGCGCGCTCATGCGGCCCCTGGTCAGCGTGCCGGTCTTGTCAAAGCAGATCGTGTCCACCGCGCCCAGGGTCTCGACCGCCGGCAGATGCCGGATCAGCACCTCGTGGCGCTGCATGATGCCGAGCCCGCGCGCGAGAATGGCGGTCGCCGCCGTCGGCAGCCCCTCGGGAATCGCGGCCACGCCCAGCGCGGCGGCGGTGCGGGCGAGATCGCGGAACGCCACCCCGCGCAGCAGCCCGATGCCGAGCATCGCCAGGGCGGCCAGCAGACTGGCCCCGGTGAGTTGCGAGCCGAGCCGGTCGAGCTGGCGTTGCAAAGGCGTCGGCGGCGGCGCGGTGCGGGCGACCACCGCCTCGATGCGACCGCGTTCGGAGGCCCGCCCGGTCGCCACCACCAGGGCGCGGCCGCTGCCCGACAAAACGCGGGTGCCGTCGAACACCATGTTCGTGCGATCGGCGAGCGGCAGACGCGCATCCAACGTCGCGCTGGCTTTGCCCACCGGCAGGCTCTCGCCGGTCAGCATCGATTCATCGAGCTGAAGTCCGTCCGCCTCGATGATCCTTGCATCGGCGCCGACCGCGGCGCCCGCCATCAGGATCAGCAGATCGCCCGGAACCAGCGCCGCCGCCATCAGCTCGACCGGCTTACCGTCGCGCCATACCCATACCGGCGGCTCGTGTTGCGTGGTGAAGGCGAGAATGGTGCGCTCCGCCCGGCGTTCGGTGACGAACCCGATCCCGGCATTGACCACCACCACGCCGATGATCAGCGCCGCATCGATCACGCCGCCGGTGGCCAGCGTGATCGCGGCCGACGCACACAACATCAACACCGGCCACGCCGCGAGTTGGCGTCGCAGCAGCTTCCAGTCGCTCGGCGCCGACGGCCGAGGGCGCGTGTTGCCGCCGAACCGCAGGCGCTGTCGCACGGCGGCGGCGGTCGTCAGGCCGTCGCGCGTCACCCCGAGCGCGGCCGCCGTAGTCTCGATGCTTTCCGCCCACCAGGCCGTGTGCGGGGTCGCGCCGCGCGCGACCGCGAGCGCCCCGGCAATGGTCGTCCGCATCTCGGCCGGTGTGCGGGTCGGCGCGTAGATGAGCAGCAGGCTGCCGGAAACGGCGCTCGCCCGGGCATCGATGACCGCCGGAAAGCGGAGCAGGGCCCGTTCCAACGCCGCCGCCAGCGGCGCGTGCAGTTGCAGGCCGGGCAGTCTGACGCGCAGACGCCCCGGGACGGCGGCATTCAGAATCCGCACGCGGTCGGAGAGTTCGGCTCATCGCTCCAGCATCAGCCGCGCGCCGAAGCCCAGGAACGCGGCGGCGGCGGCACGATCGATCCAGCGCCGGGTGCGGGCGAACGCGGCGGCGGCACGCGGGATGGTGAGGGCGCAGGTGACGAGGCTGTACCAGCCGAGCGCAATGCACGTCATGACGCCGGCGGCGGCAAGACCGAGCGCGAGCGGCGGGTTGGCGGGCAGGGTGGCGGCGAATAGGCTGGCGGTGAACACCGCCGCCTTGGGATTGGCGATGTTGGTGAGCAGACCCAGCCGAAATGCCGAGGCGCCGGAGAACGCGAGACGCGGAGGCTTCGCGGGCGCCGGACCGAAGCTGCTCCGGGCAAGGTTGAGTCCGAGCCAGATCAGATAGACGCCGCCGGCCAGCTTGAGCGCGAGATAGAGGAAGGGCGCGGCGTGAAACAGCGCGTGAATGCCGAAGAACCCGGCCAGCCCCCAGAGGCAGGTTCCGAAAGCGATGCCGAGCACGGTGCGCAAGCCGGTGGCGCGATCACGCGTCAGCGCAACCCGGATGGTGACGAGGAAATCCGGTCCGGGGACCAGAGTGGCGGCAAACCAGATCAGCGCAATGGCGCCGAGCACGGAGACGGTTTGCATCATTGCCCCAGCGTGGCCGCAGCACGCCCGGCTGTCCAGGTGCCGATTAGCCCGGCGGCGTGTCGTCGCGGCGGACCAGCCGCGGCCGCGTCGGGAAATCCACGCCGTCGTAAATCTCCGCGAGCTTCAGGCTGACGCCGATCGCCGGCAAATCGACGGCACCTTCGAGCCCTGCGATCACCTGGCGGACCCATGCCCTTTCCGCCCCGCGCGACCAGAGGATGACCTCGGCCGCGTTCGGCTCCACGACCAGGATGTAGTCGAGCGACTCCATCTGCTTGTACTCGGGCAGCTTCTCGAAGGTGTCGAAATCTCGCGTGGTGGGGGAAAGCACCTCGACGACCATGCGGGGCAGCGCGGCTTGCAGTCCGTCCGGGTGGCGCCGTCCGCAATCGACACCTGCGTCGGGGCGGCGGATCTGCCCCGGCAGGGTCTCGACGCTGCCGTCGCCGGTGAACGGACGGCAGCCGCCGCCGCGCAGCGTTTCCCGCAACTCGGCAAGCAGGTTCACCACGATGTCGTCGTGAACGTTCCTCGCGCCGGCCATCATGCGGACAGGGAAGCCGCCGACCAATTCGTGGCGCTCCTTCTGATGCGCTTGCCAATCGAAGAACTGCTCCACCGTCCAAGGTGTTCGTGCCGGTTCCGACATCTCCACCCTCCTTCGCCCATCCTATCATATCCCGAACTGGCCCGCTTGAGGCGGCGCGGCGGGGCGCGCAAAGTCGGCCGATGACACTCGCCCTTGTGACTCCGGCGCCGCTCGACACGCCGACCGGCGGATTTTTTTACACGCGCCGCATGGTCGAGGAGCTACGAGCCGGCGGGCGCCAGATCACGGTGATCGAGATTCCGCGCGCGCATCCCCGGGCCGACGATGCGGCGCGCGAAGCGGCGCGCGCGGCGCTCGCGGAGGCGCGCGGCGTCTTGCTGATCGACGGTCTGGCGCTCCCGGCCTTCGTGGGTCAGGGCGATGCGCTGGCTGCCGCCGGGGCGATGGGGCTTGTGCATCACCCCGCCGCCCTCGCCGATGCCGCCGCCGAGGCCGATCGCGCCGGTTTGCGCAACACCGCGCTCCGGTTGCTGCCGCGGCTTTCCCGCGTGGTCGTGACCAGCGACACGGTGGCCGAGCGTCTCGCCGCCGAATTCGGCGTTGACGCCGCGCGGATCGCAACCGTCGTGCCGGGCACCGACGATGCCCCCCGGAGCACCGGGTCGGGCGGTCCGGGCTGCGCCATCCTGTCGCTGGGCGCGCTTATTCCGCGGAAGGGCCACGACGTGCTGCTGCGCGCGCTTGCTCGGCTGTTCGATCTCGATTGGCAACTGACGATCGTCGGCAGCCCGACGCGCGATCCCGCCCACGCATCCGCGTTGGCGGAATTGGCCGAGCAACTCGGCGTCGCGGCGCGGGTGCGGTTTGCCGGGGCGCTGGACGACGCCGCGTTGGAGACGGAGTGGCGCCGCTCCGACCTGTTCGCCTTGGCGACGTATTGGGAGGGGTACGGGATCGCCGTCGCCACGGCGCTGCGCCGCGGGCTGCCGGTCGCCGTCACCGCCGGGGGTGCGGCGGCGAGCCTGGTTTCGGCCGAATCCGGGGTGGTCGCTCCGGTGGGCGATCATGAACAACTTTCGAAGGCGCTGCGTCGGCTGATCTTCGGTGCGGAGCTGCGACGCGAAATGGGCGAGGCGGCGTGGCAGGCCGGCCGCTCGCTGCCCGACTGGCCGACGCAAGTGCGGGCCTTCGCCACCGCCCTCGGCGTCTGAGGAGACTGCGGATGCTGCTCGGAGCGATCGCCGACGACTTCACCGGCGCCACCGACCTGGCGGCCATGCTGGTGCGCAACGGTATGCGGACGGTGCAGATGATCGGCGTTCCGACCGAGCCGGCGCCGGACGCCGACGCCGTGGTGGTGGCGCTGAAGTCGCGCACCGCACCGGTGGCCCGGGCCGTCAGCGAGAGCCTGGCGGCCCGAGCCTGGCTGCGCGACGGCGGCTGTCGGCAATTCCTCTTTAAGTACTGCTCCACCTTCGACAGCACCGAGGCGGGCAATATCGGTCCCGTGGGCGATGCCCTGATTGACGCGCTCGCCTGCGGTTTCGCGCTCGCCTGCCCGGCGTTTCCGGCCAATGCGCGCAGCGTTTATCAGGGCCATCTCTTTGTGGGCTCAATGCTGCTGAACGAGAGCGGGATGGAGCATCACCCGCTCACGCCCATGTCCGATGCCAACCTGGTGCGCGTGCTCGGCCGGCAGACCGACGGCACCGTCGGCCTGGTTCCGTTTGCGATCGTGGAGCAGGGGCCGATCGCGATCCGCGACGCGATGACGGCATTGAAGGAGCAGGGACGCCGCTGGGCGATCGTGGACGCCGTGCGCGATGCCGATCTGCGCGCAATCGGCGAGGCCGCGGCGGCGCATGCACTGATCACCGGCGGCTCCGGGATCGCGATGGGCTTGCCGGAGAATTTCCGCCGCGCCGGGCTGCTGCCCATGCGCGACGATCCGGGCGCACTGCCGGCCCTCTCCGGCGCCTCGGCGGTGCTCGCGGGCTCCTGCTCGGGCGCGACGCTTGGCCAGATCGCCGCCGCGCGCGAAAGCTTTCCCGTGTTCGAGCTCGATCCGCTGGCGGCGCCCGATGCAAGCGCGCTCGCGCAGCATGCGCTCGACTGGGTCGAGGGAAGGCTGAGCGCGCCGGTGGTCATCGCCGCCTCCGCCCCGCCCGATCGCGTCGCCGCCGTGCAGGCGCGGTTGGGGCGCGAAGCCGCGGGCGCGCTGATTGAGGAGGCGATGGCGATCATCGCCACCGGGCTGGTCGCGCGCGGCGTGCGTCGGCTGGTGGTAGCCGGCGGCGAGACCGCGGGCGCCATCGTCGCCCGCCTCGGCGTGCGCGCCTTGCGCATCGGCGCCGAGATCGACCCGGGCGTGCCCTGGACACTGGCCGATCCGCCGCTCCTGCTGGCGCTCAAGTCCGGCAATTTCGGCACCCGCGACTTCTTCATGAAGGCGTTCGCGGCGCTCGGCTGAGGAGGCGAGGATGGACGAGGCGGCGTTGCGTTCCTTGATGGTGGAGCTGTCCGCGAGCCTGTTCGCGCGCGGCTACGCGGTCGGCTCGGCCGGCAACGTCAGCGTGCGGCTGGCCCGAGGCTTTCTCATCACGCCGACCAATTCCTGTCTCGGGCGGCTCGATCCGAGCCGGCTAGCGCGCCTCGACGTGGAGTTTCGCCATACCGGCGGCGATGCGCCGTCGAAGGAGGTGTTCATGCACCGCGCCTTCTACCGGGCGCGGCCCGACGCCGGCGCTGTCGTGCATCTGCATTCGACGATGGCGACGGCGATTGCCTGCTTGCCCGAGGAGGAGGCGGAGATTCCGCCGCTCACCCCCTATTTCGTCATGCGGATCGGGCGCCGGTGTCCGCTGGTCTCCTATTATCGCCCCGGCGATCCGGCCATGGAGCCGGCGATCTTCGAGGCCGCGCGCGAGGCCCGCGCGGTGCTGCTCGCCAATCATGGCCCGGTGGCGTGCGGCAGGACGCTTGCCGACGCGGTCTATGCGGCCGAGGAGCTGGAGGAGGCGGCCAAGCTGGCGCTGCTGTTGCGCGCCGCCAAAGCGCGCCGGCTGACGCCGGCGCAAGTGGAGGAGCTGCTGGCGACGTTCGGGTAGGAAATGCCCCATCCCCGACCCGCTCCCGCTTCTCTTGCCGGAGCGGGCCGGGGGACGGGCGCGTGACGAGACTAGCCTTCCTCGCCCTCATGCATGTCGCCCATGCCGGAGTGGTTCGACGTATCGTTCTCCGGCATCGGCGTGGTTTCGGCTTTTCGACGCCGCGATGACGCCTTGCGGGCGCCGCTCTTGGCGGTGGTCTTCCGCGTTCCCGCCGATTTGCGGGTGCCCGCGGCCTTGCGCGAAGCGGTCTTACGCGCGCCCGCGGCGGCCGTGCGGCCGGCGGTCTTGCGCGTGCCGCCGGCGGTCTTGCGGGCGCCGGTTTTGCGCGTCGCGGTCTTGCGGGCTGCGCCCTTGCGGGTCGCGGTCGCGCGCCCGGCCGTCTTCTTGGCGGCGGTCTTCCGGGTCGCGGTCTTCCGCGTCGCGCCTTTTTTGGCCGCCGTCTTGCGGGAGGCGGTCTTCTTCGCCCCCGTGGTGCGTGCGCCGGCGCCGCGGGTGCCGGTCTTGCGGCCAGTGGTCTTGCGAGATCCCGCCCGCATCGCCATCGGCTGCGCGCGCGGCTTATCGGTGTTGCCGTCTTCTGTGCTCACCTTGAACACTCCTTCTGGACGCAACCTGTGTTGGCGTCCGTTGTCGCAGGCCCGTGCGCATGGCGACGTCAAGTACGAATCGCGCGCGAACATGCTTGATTCGCTATCTCGCCTCTACCCGTTGCGTGTCAACAAAAAGCAACCGTTTCTTGGCGGTTCCGAGAAAATTTCCTTCGGATGTGACCGCACGAACGACAACAGCCGCGGTGAAACCACCGCGGCGGTCGATCCCGACCGCGCGAAGCGGATGCTTACGCGCGATCCTTCAATGGCACGAAGCGCTGATCCTCGGGTCCCACGTAGTTGGCGGCGGGTCGGATGATCTTGCCATCGATGCGCTGCTCGATGACATGCGCCGCCCAGCCGGCGGTGCGCGAGATCACGAACAGCGGGGTGAACATGGCGGTCGGCACGCCCAGCATGTGGTAGCTGACGGCACTGAACCAATCGAGATTGGCGAACATGCCCTTAGCGTCGCCCATCACCGCCTCGATCCGGTCGGCGATGTCGAACATCTTCATTGATTCGGCATCGCGCGACAGCCGCCGCGCCACCTCCTTGATGATCTTGTTGCGCGGGTCGGCGACCGTATAGACGGGATGGCCGAACCCGATCACCACCTGCTTCTCCGCCACCCGCTTGCGGATGTCGGCCTCGGCCTCGTCGGGGGTGTCGTACCGGTTCTGGGTCTCGAAGGCGACCTCGTTGGCGCCGCCGTGCTTGGGGCCGCGCAGCGCGGCGATGCCGGCGCAGATCGCCGAGTGCATGTCCGAACCGGTCCCCGCCACCACCCGGCAGGCGAAGGTGGAGGCGTTGAACTCGTGCTCGGCATAGAGATTGAGCGAGGTGTGCATCGCCCGAACGTGAGCCTCTGCGGGCTCGCTTCCTTGCAGCAGGTGCAGGAAGTGCCCGCCGATGCTGTCGTCGTCGGTCTCGACGTCGATCACCCGACCGTTAACGGCATAGTGATACCAGTAGAGCAACATCGAGCCGAGCGAGGCCAGTAGCCGATCGGCGATGTCGCGGGCGCCGGGGTGGTTGTGGTCCTCTTTCTCGGGCAGCGCGCAGCCGAGGGCGGAGACGCCGGTCCGCATCACGTCCATCGGGTGCGCGGCGGCGGGCAGCGCCTCCAAGGTCTCCTTCACCGCCGCCGGCAAGCCGCGCAGCGACCGCAGCTTGGCCTTGTAGCCGCGCAGCTCGGCGGCGCTCGGCAGCGTGCCGTGTACCAGCAGATGCGCGATCTCCTCGAATTCGGCGGCCTCGGCGATGTCGAGAATATCGTAACCCCGGTAATGCAGGTCGTTGCCGGTGCGCCCGACCGTGCTGAGCGCGGTATTGCCGGCCGGCACGCCGGAGAGGGCGACCGATTTCTTCGGCCGGTTGGCGCCCTGCGGGGACGCGGTCGTGGTCTGGCTCATAAGGTGTTCCTCCTTCCGGGTACTCAGCGTCATGCCCGGCCTTGAGCCGGGCATCCAAAGCAATGTCCGGATCAGACGAACTTTGCTCCGGGTGGCCGGGTCAAGCCCGGCCATGACGGCGCAAACGTCAGAAGATCCCCGGCTTGCCCACCGACAACCGCCCCGCCGGCAGCGCCACGTTGAGCGCGCCCAGCTCTTCCGCCGGCAGGCGCGCGATATCCTCGGCCGCCGCCAGGAAGCGGTTCGCCTCCCGCGTCGAGATGATGCCGTCGGTCAGCTCGCGGAACTTGGCGATGTAGTCGGCGCGGCCGAATGGGTGAGCGCCGTTGGGGTGCGCATTGGCCACTCCCAGCTCGTCCTCGACGCGGCCGCCGTCGCGCAGGAACACCTCGACGCGGCCGCCGAAGGCGAGCTGGTCGGGGTCGGTCGCGTGGTAGCGCCGCGTCCATTCCGGGTCTTCGCGGGTCTCGATCTTGTGCCACAGCCGCACGGTGTCGGCGCGCGCGGCCCGGCGGGGAGCGTAGCTCTCGACATGGTGCCAGCGCCCGTCCTGCAGGGCGACGGCGAAGATGTACATGATCGAATGGTCGAGCGTCTCGCGCGACGCCGCGGGGTCCAGCTTCTGCGGGTCGTTGGCGCCGGTCCCGATCACGAAATGCGTGTGGTGGGAGGTGTGGATGACGATCCGCTCGATCTCCTCGAGGTCGGGGATGCGGTCGCGCATCCGGAACGCCAGGTCGATCAGCGCCTGGCTCTGGTACTCGGCGCTGTGCTCCTTGGTGTAGCTGTCGAGGATGGCGCGCTTGGCCTCGCCCGGCTCCGGCAGCGGCACCCGATAAACCGCATCCGGGCCGTCCAGCAGCCGGCCGATCACGCTGTCCTCGCCCTCGTAGATCGGGCTCGGCGCGCCTTCGCCGCGCATCGCCCGATCCACCGCCTCGATGGCGAGCTTGCCGGAGTGTGCCGGCGCGTAAGCCTTCCACGAGCTGATCTCGCCCTTGCGCGACTGGCGGGTGGTGAAGCTCACATGCACCGCCTGCTGCACCGCCTGGTAGATGGTCTCGGCCGGCAGTCGGAGCAGCGTGCCGATGCCCGCCGCCTGCGCCGGGCAGAGATGGGCGATGTGGTCGATCTTGTGCGCGTGCAGACTGATGGCGCGCACCAGATCGATCTGGATCTCGTAGCCGCTGGCGATGCCGCGCACGAGGTCGCGCCCCGAGCGCCCCATCGCCTGCGCCACCGCGAGAATTCGGCGGAATGTTGTCGCCGGGATGGGAGTAGTCGGCGGCGAGAAAGGTGTCGTGCATATCGAGCTCGCGCACCGCCGTCCCGTTCGCCCACGCCGCCCATTCCGGGCTCACGCGTTCGCGCGGATTGGCGCCGAACACCGTCGCGCCCTCGCGCGCCATGTGGCCGAGCGCGGCATCGCGCGCCGAGACCACGGGGCGGCGGTTGATCGCCGCGATCGCCACCGCGGCGTTATCGATCACCCGATTGACGACCATCGCGGCGACGTCGCGCTCGACCGCGACGCGGTCGGCGGCGACCCGGGCGATCTGCCAGGCGAGCTGGTCCTCGCGGGCGAGGCTTGCCGTCGATGGATGGACCCGGATTTCATGCAGTTTCATGCCGACCCTCGATGTGGACGCGCTCGCTTGGCCTTCGTAGAGTCGGGCAGGGATGGCGGCAACCCGGGCGCTGGGCGCCGCGCATGGGGATACATATATAAGTGTCGCAGTTCGACCGCGTGTTCATCGGCGACATCGTCACCCGGGACGCCATACTGCGGCACGGCTGGGTGGCAGCGCGCGGGGAGACGATCGCCGCGCTCGGCCTCGGCGTGCCGCCGGCGGCGGCCGAGGTGGTCGATTTCATCGGTAAGTTGCTGCTGCCGGGGCTGGTGGACGGGCATATGCACACCTCCTCGCAGCTCGGCTGGGCGGGCATCGAGGGGGCGACGCGCAGCGCCGCTGCCGGCGGCGTGACCACCTGCTGCGACATGCCCTACGACGTACCGCATCCGGTAACCGATGCCGCCATTATGGCCGACAAGATCGCCCGGGTGCGGGCGAGCGCGCATGTGGACATGGCGCTCTACGGCACCATCACCAAGACCGGCGGCATCGGCGCCATTCCGGCGCTGGCGCAGTCGGGCATCTCGGCCTTCAAGCTCTCCACCTATGAATACGATCCGGTGCGCTTTCCGCGCATCGATCCACCGACCATGCTCGCCGCGTTCCGCGCGATCGCGAAGACCGGGCTGCCGGTCGCCATTCACAACGAGGACCAGGAGCTGGTCGAGGCGCTGACGGCGGAGGCGCGCGCGGCCGGGCGCACCGAGCCGATCCAGCACTGCCGCACCCGCCCGCCGGTGGCGGAGACGATGGCCGATCTGGCGATCTTCGAGATGGGCCGCGAGGCGGGCGCGCATGTCCACATCGCGCACTCCTCACTCGCGCGCGGCTTCGAGATCGCGGAAACCTTCCGCCGCATGGGCGGACGCGACGGCTTCGACGCCACCGGCGAGGCGTGCGTCCACTATCTCTGCATGACCGAGCCGGACATCGTGCGGTTGGGCGGGCGCGGCAAGTGCAACCCGCCGTTCCGCGAGCCCACCGAGATCGGGCGCATGTGGGAAGCGCTGCTCGCGGACAAGATCGCCTATGTCTCCACCGATCACGCGCCCTGGCCGATCGAGAATAAGCGCCATCCCGACATCTTCGCCTGCGGCGCCGGCCTTACCGGGTTGCAGAGCTTCGCGCCGCTGATGTTCACGCTGCTCGACGAACGCGGCCTCTCGCCCTTGCTCATGGCGCGCTACTGCGCCGAGCGGCCCGCCAGGCTGCACGGGCTGTATCCGAAGAAGGGCACGCTCGCGGTCGGCGCGGACTGCGACATCGCGGTGCTGGAGCGGGGCGATTTCGTCTTTGACGAGGCGTCTATCGTCGATCGCCCGGAATTGCGCTGGTCGGCCTATCATGGCCGGCGGATGCGTGCCCGGGTCGCTGCGACGGTGCTGCGCGGACGGGTGGTCTGGGACGGCGCGACGGTGCTTGCCAAACCCGGAGCCGGCCGCTTCGTGCCGCGGCAGACGCGGTGAAGGAACAATCCCTCTCCCCCTGGGAGGGGCGGAGGGGTCTGGCACGAGATCGCCCGCATGGTGCAAACCATATCCACGATGTCCGAGCGAACCGCCGCAATTTTACGCGGAGCCGCACCCCTCCCCCAACCCCCTCCCGCAAGGGGAGGGGGGACTCTCATCCTCGGGCGCCGCCGGATGCTCGCGCTCGCCGCACTGGCGACGGCCATCGGCCTCGGCGCCCTGATCGTGCATCTGCGCCTGCACGTGGTCCCGCCCGGTTGCGGCGATCCGCGCACCTTGGCCCGAGTTGCACCGCATGTGCCCGAGGGCGAGCACATCGCGCGCCATCGGACGCTCGCCGGCGGTCCGCTTGCCTTCCGCTTCGTCTGCGAGGCCGATCTCGAGGGCGAACGCGCCCTGGTCGCGCACTACGTGAGCCGGCTGAATCCCGCGGACGGGCACCATGAGGTGACGGTCTCGATCAGTCCGGTGTTGAGCTGGCAGCGCGTCGAGTGAGCTATCGGGCGCCGGGCGAAAGGTTGGCGAGCCAGCCCGCCGCGAGAACGATCGCGAGCCCGATGGTCGCCTCGGCGCCGATCGATTGGCGAAGCCGTCGCGGGACGGCGCCGGCGCGCAGACGCGGGGTCAGCACCAGGGCGTTGAGGGCGGCGCAGACCAGAGCGAGGGCGAACAGCCCGAGCTTGAGCAGCGCCACATGCCCATAGGTGGTGCCGGTCAGCCCCGCCGCGCCGCCCGCCAGCACGAAGCCCTGCGCCAGGCCGCTGCCCGCCAGGGTCGTGACCGCGGCGAACGCCACCGGGGTAAAACGCCGCAGGACTCGCGCCGCCTCGCGCCCGGGCAGGCGGATGGTGCAGAGCAGCAGCGGCGGCAAGCCGCCGAGCCAAATGCTGGCGGCGACCATGTGCAGCACCTCGGAGGCGGCGAGCGCATCGCCGACCTGTCCGGCGTGGCCGAGCCAGGGCTGCACGGCCGCCGCCATGGCGACGAGGCCGAGCGCTGCCGACGGCAGGCGAAGCAACGCCAGCGCGGCGGCCAGCAGCAGCAGGCGCGCCAGCAGCACGCGGGCGAATTGCAGATAGATGATGAACTCCGGCACCGCGGCGAGGGTGGCGCCGAGCCCGCGCGCTTCCGCGACCGTGGCGGTCTCGGCCAGGAACCACGCCGCGCCCGAAGCCAGCGCCAAAGCGCCGCTGACCGCCGCCGCTCGGCGGAGCGTCGGCGCCATGCGCGGAGCCAGATCGCGCGCCAACATGCAGGGTCCGAAGGCGAGCGATCCCAGCGCCGCCAGCAGCGCCGCGTCATGGGCGCCCCGCAGCAACACCAGCCAGACCGGCGGCCCCGCCATCTCCATCGGTCAATGCCCGACCGTGAAGGTGAACCGGCCCTCGGTCCGGTGGGTGTCCTGCGAGGTGACGTGCCAGACGACCGTGTATTGTCCCGGCGCCAGCGCCGGCACCGGAACCACGAGTTCGCGCCCGTCCTCCGGCCGACCGGAGCGGGCCGGTGGGCAGCGTGCGCCCCGCCGGATCGAGAACCGCGACGCGGCTGAAATGCGGCACCACGCCCTCGGTAAACCGCAGTTCGAGCGCTTTGGGGGCGACGGCGACCGTGCCGCCGACCGGCGGCGTGGCGTGTTCGAGGAAGGCGTGCGCGTCCGCCCTCGCCGGGCCGGCGAGCAGCAGAATCAGTCGCCGCAATGCTCCGCCTCACCATGGCAGCACCGGCTTGCCGAGCGTGTTGGGAAAGAGGTCGTCGAAATACCAATGCAACTGGGCGATAGCGCCGACCGCCCGGCCGGTCTGGCCGTTGGCCGGGATCAGCGCCTCCACGCCGACCGCGTAGGTCTCCGCCGTGTAGATCGCACCGACGCCGAACAAATATTGCGTGCCCAGTGCGTGCGGACGGCTAGCGGGCGAGGACCAGGCGAGTTCGACCAACGGCGTCACCTTGCCGAGGAATGCGCCCAGCCCGACATCGCGCACCTGCGCCTGCAGATAGGGCAGGCTGTACTGCACCGACAGTCCGCCGACCCACCGGTTCTCGGTGCCGTTGTTGAACACCACGCCGGGGATGCCGGGCCCGGGTTCGGGCGCGGCGACCGTGCCGAGCCGTTTATCGGCGTAGCTGTAGCCGATGGTCCCGGTGACCGCGAGCGGACGCAGCCAGCCGATCGGCAGATCGCCCAAGCCCTTGCCCCAATAGAGGGTGGGCGTTGTGGTGCCGACGTCGTCGTTGCCAAGGCTGGATGAGCCGGTGCGCGCGAATTCGCGGATCACGCCGATCGAGGCCAGGAACTCGTGCTCCGGGTTGACGTAGACCTGATATTTCAGCGTCAGGAACAGGTTCTGCCATCCGGTCGCATTCTTCGCGCCGGGGATGGTCATGATGCTGTAGCCGTCGTTGATGGCGATCCCGAAGTGCTCGGTGATGCGCTTATCGAACTCGAAATTGAAGTCGTAGTCCTCGCCGCCGCCGGCGGGGCGCTGCCAGGAGAAGGTGGGCAACGACGCCTCGTCGGCGACGGCCGGATCGTCGAGGATCAGCGTGTTGACGAAGATGCGCGGCCCGGCGACGCCGTGCGCCTGCGCGTATTCGGGACAGCAGGCATCCGGCGGCGAGCACGGCATGGTGCGATGACGCGAGACATGGGAACCCTCCGAGCGCTGAGACCGCGCGGTTCGGACCGCGCGGGCGAGTGGCTCAGGGGATCGGGGGTCCGCGGGGGCGGGCGGCTAAAAACGGCAGCGCCGGCGGTGCTCGGGCCGGGGGTGGCGAACGTCGACGCGGGTAACACCTCACCACGGACGGCGGCGGGAACGGCGGCGAGCGGTGAGCGTTGGTATCGGGTGGGCGATTGCGGCGCAGAGCGGACATACCGGGCAATCGGGTCGACGCTGGCGGTCGTGCGCGGGTACGGCGGCCCCAGTGTGGCAGATGAAACCCCGTTCGTAGCGTCGCCAGCGCAGGTTGCGGCACCAGCGTTCCGACCGCGAGTTGCGCCGCCAGTGCCAGGATGGCGGCGATGCGGCCGAGCCACGGCAGGCGGGGCGCGAATCCTCACATGCGGTAATTAGCCGATCGCCGCGGGCGGCGGAAGTTGGCGGGGCGCTCCGCTCTCACGGTTCTGATTCACCCTTTCATTAACGATCATCCGCGCGGCCCCGGCAGGGTTTTCGCTGTGCGAAATTCCAACGGGCGCACCGCTCGCGGATAAGTGTGTTGACCGATTGTTGATAACTCGTCGGAGCAACGACGGCGCAGCAGCTTGAAAAGACTCTTTGTTTCATTTGAAAAAACCTGCGTGCGAGCGTTCGCCCATGCTCGCCGGCGGCCGGGAACGAAGCCGGAAAGCTCTCAGCCCGCCGCTAAAATTATTGCCTCTGCATTCCGAACCCGAACGATTTCACGACCGCGTGAGGGAACAACATGCGATGGTGTGCCACCGCAGGTTGCAAACGTCCCGGCAAAAGCCTGGCCAAGGGAAACATCGCAGAATGGCCGTACAAGGGTCTGGATTCGTTGGTCAAGGAGCGTCTGCGCGGGTGGCCGCAAAGCCCGCCCGGGTTGCAACGGCGCCAGAACCCCGAGGCCTGGCTTCGCGGCCGCCCGGTCGCCGATCTCAGCGCCTGCCATCCATTTCTGAAGCTGCCCGGAAGCGACCGGCTGCGCACTTTGCCCGATGGGCTGTGGCTCAATTTCGCCGGCACGCCGGCGGAGCCGTTTGTGGATATCTTCGCCGTCGAGGCGTGCGGGTCGTTGCAGAATTTGCTCGATAAGCGGTCCCGCTTCGCGCCCAGCACGCATTCGCTGCTCGCCGTTTGCCCGGTACCCTGGCTGCTCGCTCCGGTCGATGCGGGAGACAAGACGCCGCGCTGGAAGGCCACCGGCGTGATGCTGCACGAACCGGTGCTGCCGGTGGTGCTGCCGGTGCGCGACATCCGCGTGCTCTATGCTCTGAAGCGCGATCACTATCGCGGCTTCGCCCGCCACCAGGTGCCGCACGCGCACGAGTTCTTCGTGCCGATGGACACGATCACCAAGGAGAATTCCGAGGCCGATCCGGCCCTGCTGTCGCTGATCGGCCGCGCGACGGCACAGAATTTCCTCAGCGAGTCGGAGCCCTGAGGCCGGCATCGGCGAGGACGGTGCCGACGATGTCGGGGCGGTCGGAGATGATCCCGTCCACCCCGAGCGCGATCATCCGCGCGATGTCGGGCGCGTCGTTGACGGTCCAGGCCAGAATGCGGAGCCCGAGCGCGTGCGCCTCCTCCACCCGCGCAAGGGTAAGTGTCGAATGCTCTGGCCCCCAGATGCCGCCGCCCTCGGCGGCCACGGCGCGCGGCACCGAACCGGCGAAGTCGCCGGGCGTCGGCCCGTCCCACCACAGCGCTGCGTCGCGCTCGGTCTCCGCCCGGGTCAGCCAAGCCGGGGCGAGGTCGGGGCGGGTGCGGCGGAGGCGGCGCGGCGCTCGCCAATCAAAGGATTCGATGACGACACGCCCCGCAGCCCCGGCGCGGTCCACCCGGTCGGCCACGATGTCGGCCATCAGCGCCGGCGGCGCCGTCTCATCCGGCCGATCGGGCCGGGTCTTGAGTTCGAGCAGGCAGCGGGCGCCGAGCGCCAGGGCGGCATCGAGCGTCGGAATGCGCGCCCCGTCGAGCGGCGCCTGCATCGGAAACGCCGCCGCAGTGGCGCTGCCGGGACGCAGGCGGCCGACATCGAAGCGGGCGAGAGCGGTCGAGCGCAATCGCCGAATGATCGGGTAGGGGGGGTCGATCCAGCTTCCGTCCGGGCCGCGCGTCAGATCGGGGGAGAGCGCCGGGTCATGGCTGAGCACCGCGACGTCGTCGGCGGTCAGCGCAACGTCGATCTCCACGCCGTCGAGCTCGCCCGCCAGCGCCGCCCGGATGCCCTCGATCGTATTCTCCGGATAGAGGCCGCGCGCCCCGCGGTGGCCCCAGAGTTCGAAGCGCTGCATGGCCGAGCATGATATGGTTCATCGGCCTCTCCGGACGGCCTCGGTCCAAACATGACGCGATCTTAAGCCATTCCGGCCGTAGCTTTGGTTTATCCATCGCGGGATGTTGAACCGCCACCGCACGAATTGCGGTCGCGGGATGGAAGTCGAGGCGGAGCCACATCTTGAGCATTCGAGACCTTCGGTTTTGCACGGCCCTCGTCGCGGTCGTGCGCCTCTCTTTGGCCTTTTGCGGCGCAGGCCGCTGATCCGCTGGCGGCGGCGCAATCGGCGTTAGCCGCGGGCGATCTGCCGACGGCGGCCATCCAGCTGCGCAACGCGGTCCGCAACGATCCGCAGAACGCCGAGGCTCGCTATGAGCTGGCAGTGACCGAGCTGCGGATGGGCGATGCGGTCTCGGCCGAGCGCGACGTGCGCGCCGCGCTTCAACGCGGCTTTGATCCGCGCAAGACCACGCCGGTTCTGGGTGAGGCCCTGCTCGGCCAGAACCGCCCCGACGACTTGCTGCGGCAGTTGCAACCGAAGGACGACGATACCGCGCTGGATGCGGAGATCATGGTCTTGCGCGGCGAGGCGGAGCTGCGCATCGGCAAGCCGGCCGACGCCCGGGCCGATTTTGCCAAGGCCGAGGGCCTCGATCCCTCGGCGCTGCCCGGCTGGGTCGCCGACGCCAAGCTCGCTTTGGCGAGCGGCGACACGGCGACCGCGCTCGACCGCATCGGCAAGGCACTGAAGGCGCAGCCGAAGGCCGAGGACGCGCTGGTCCTCAAGGCCGCCATCCTGCAGCAGCAAGGGGATCAGGCGGCCGCGCGGGCACTGCTCGACAAGGTGATTGCCGAACAGCCGCCGGCGTTGGCCGCCCGCGTGGAGCGCGCCAATCTGCTCATCAGCCAGAGCAGGCCCGAGGCGGCGCGGGACGACATCGACGCGGTCCTGAAGATCATGCCGAACAATGTCCAGGCATTGTTCCTGCGCGCCGTGGTGCTGCACGCGCAGCACGACGACAAGGCCGCCGGCGCGCTGCTGCAACGGCTCGATCCGGTGTTTCCGTCGTTCCCGCGCGCCTATCTGCTGCGCGCCGTCGTGCAGCAGAGCCTGGGCGAGCTGGCGCAGGCGGAGGAGGCGGCGGCCAAGTATATCGGCCGCCAGCCGGCCGACGCCGCCGGCTATAAGCTGCTGGCGCAGCTCTATCTGCAGGATCATCGTCCCGATCAGGCGATCGCGGCGCTCAAACAGGCGGTGGCGGCGGGACGGGCGGATGTCGCGATCTACGACCTGCTGGCGCGCTCGCACAGCGCCCTCGGCCAGCCGCAAGCGGCGGCGGAGGCGTGGGCCAAGGTCGCCGAGCTGGCTCCCGACAACATGGCCGTGCAGAGCGCGCTCGCCGCCGCGCTGATCGCCAGCGGCAAGCCCGATCAGGCACTGGCGGGACTGGAGCGGGCGCTCGCCAAGGCGCCGGCCAACCCGGGTTTGCAGGAGGGGGTGGTCAGCGCGGCGCTGGCAACCGGCGATCTCGCCAAGGCCGACGCCGCGCTGGACCGGGTGAAGTCCGTCGCCGGCGACACGCCGATCACGCAGAACCTCTCCGCCATGGTGCAGCTCGCCCGTCTCGACGCCACTGGGGCGCGCGACCACGCTGGAGCGAACCGTCAAGGAGCACCCCGACTTCACGCCGGCCAAGCTGAACCTCGCGCGTGCGCTGATCATGGCGGGCGAGGGCCGGCAAGCGGACGCCCTGCTCGCCGGCATCCTCGATCATGCGCCGGCCGCCGAGCCGGCGCTGTCGATGCTGGTCGAGGCGCGGCTGCGCGCGGATCGCCCGGCGGAGGCGGTGGCGCTGATGCAGCGCGCGCACGACGCCGAGCCCGCGCAATGCCGCGCTGACGGCGCGGCTCGGCGCCCTCTATCTGCGGACCGGGGCGGCGCAGAAGGCGCTCGATCTGGCGCGCGCCGGCCGCGGCGCCAACGTCGATCCGCAAATGCTGGCCCTCGCCGCCAATGCTCAACTGGCGTTGAAGCAGACCGATGACGCCCGCGCGTCGCTCGCCGCCTTGCTCGCCCTGGAGCCGAGCGCGGTCGAGGTGCGGCGCCGACTGGTGGGTGCTCACCTTGCAGGCCGGGAGATGCCGAGGCGGCGCGCAATCTGGTTCGCGAAGGAATGCGCGCCTCGCCGCGCGCCTATGCGTCTCTACCTCGATTACGCGCTGATCGACCTCAAGTCCGGCGGGCTGGCGAAGGCGCTGACGACGGCGGAGCAATTGCGCCGAGGCGATCTCGGCTTTCCGGAGCTGAGCGCACTGAAGGGCGACGTCTATATGGCCGATCAGAAGCCCGCAGACGCAGCGCGCGCCTATGCCGAGGCGGCCGCCGTGCTGGCTCGTCGTAGCTGCTGACGCAGCGCCAGACCGCCGCCTGGCTGCGCCGCCGGCAAGCGCGACGAGGCGCGCGCCGTGTTGTCCGATTGGGTGGGCAAGCACCACGACGACCTCGCCGCCCTCGCCTCGTTGAGCGAGATCGATCTCGCGGCGGACAAGATCGACGCCGCCGAAGCGGAGCTGAAGGCGGTGCTCGCCAAGCAGCCGCGGGAGGCGGTGGCGCTCAACAATCTGGCCTGGATCTACCAGCTGCGGGGCGATCCGCGGGCGCGGCCGATGGCCGAGCGGGCGTATCTGCTCGCGCCGACGCCGCAGAGCGCCGACACGCTGGGCTGGGTCTTGACGCGCGGCGGCGAACCCGGGCGCGGTCTGGTGCTGCTGCGTCAGGCGGCCGCCTCCGGCGATCCGCGCATCGCCTACCATCTCGGGCGTGGCGCTCAATGATGTCGGCCGCAAGGACGATGCGGTGAAGGTGCTGAATGCGGTGGTGACGAGCGGCGGCGATTTCACCGAGAAGGCGGACGCCAAACGCCTGCTCGGGCGAACTGGCGAAGCGGTCCTGAGCGCGCCGACGCCGGGCTCGGCCGATGCGCTCGCTGCTGCTCGCGACCGGAAATGCTGGTGCTGCTCGGCCTGACGCTGCGCCGGCCGTTCCTGGGCGTGCTGCTGTGGTCGTGGCTGTCCTTCATGAACCCGCATCAGCTCTCCTGGGGGTTCGCGAGCGGCGTGCCCTGGGCGATGATGGCGTTCCTCGCGACCGTCATCGGCTGCCTGCTCAATCAGGAGCCGAAGCGCCTGCCGATCACGCCGGTCACGGTCGCGATGCTGCTGTTCATGGCCACGATCACCGCCACCACCGTCGTCGCCATGTCGCCGTATATCGGGCCATGTGATCGAGAAATATTCCTTTGTAATGAAGGTGTTCACGGTCATTCTTCTGACCGTCGCACTGCTCACCTCGCGCCGGCGCATCCATGCGCTGCTGTGGGTCATGGTGCTGTCGCTCGGCTTCTTCGGCGTGAAGGGCGGCGTGTTCACGCTGCTCCATGGCGGCGCCGCGACCATCTGGGGCCCGCCGTCCACGATGATCTTCGACAACAATCACCTCGCGGTGGGGCTGCTGGTGATGCTGCCGCTGATGAACTATCTGCGCCTGCATTCGGCGCATCGGATCGTTCGCCTCGGGCTGCCGGCGGCGATGGTTCTGACGCTGTTTCGGTCGTCGGCTCCTACTCGCGCGGCGCATTGCTGGCGCTCGGGGCGGTCGGCGTGATCTTCTGGCTGAAGAGCCGGCGGAAGGTGATCTATGGCGCGGTGATCGCGTCCGCCTTCGTCGGCGCGTTTCGTTCATGCCGGCGCGCTGGGTCGCGCGGATGCACACCATCCAGACTTATCAAGAGGACCACTCGGCCGAGTCGCGTCTGGGGATTTGTGGCACACCGTCCTGGCTGATGGGGACGCAACGGCCGTTAACCGGGACCGGCTTCTACGGGCCGTATTCGCGCGCCGTGGTGGACCAGTTCGACCCCAGGCGGCCGCCCGCGCGGTGCATAGCATCTGGTTCGAGACCATGGGCGAGCACGGCTTTGCGGGGCTGTTCGTCGTGGTTCTCGATCACCATTGCCGGTGCGATGACGGCGTGCCGGATCATCCGCCTGACACGCCGGCGGGCCGATCTGCTGTGGTGCGCCGATCTGGCCCGCATGGCGCAGGTCTCCATCGTCGCCTACGTCGTCGGCGGAACCTTTCTGTCGCTCGGCTACTGGGACTTCTATTTCACGCTGCTCGGCGTGTTGGCGGCGACCGAGGTGCATTTCCGGAGCTTCTTGAGCGCCGCGCAGGGCAGCGTCGCCGCCGCGCCGTGGCGGCTGCGCCGCATCCGGCCCCGCACTGGCCGCCCAATGACCTCGCTGCTGCTCCTGATCGCCGCGGTCGGCGTGGCCTGGGTATGCGTCTGGGCCATCGACGATCGGGCCGAAGGCACCGGCCCGTGGTCGCCTTTCGAGATGCGTCGCCCGCCCGACGGCGCCGCGGTCCCGCGCCGACGCCACCCCGCCCGGGCAAACGCCAGACGCCGGCGGGAGGCCATGGCACCGCTCCGCCTCCTGACCTTTTCGACCCTGTATCCCGCACGCGGCGCGTCCCAATCACGGCGTATTCGTCGAAAACCGGCTCCGGCACCTGGTGGTCGGCGGCGGCGCCGCCAGCCTCGTGGTCGCCCCCGTGCCGTGGTTTCCCTCCGGGGCGTCGATCTTCGGCGCCCGCGGCGATCTGGCGCGGGTTCCGGCGCGCGAGACGCGCCATGGGCTCACCGTTCTGCACCCCCGCTATCCGGTGATCCCGAAGCTCGGCATGTCGGCCGCGCCCTGGCTGCTTCGCACGCTGCCATGCTGCCGTTCTTGCGCCGGTTGATCGCCGGCGGAGCGCGCTTCGACGCCATCGACGCCCATTATTTCTATCCCGACGGCGTGGCGGCGGTCTGGCTCGGCCGCCAGCTCGGGCTGCCGGTGGTCGTCACCGCGCGCGGCACCGACATCAATCTCATTCCCCGCCACGCGATGCCGCGCCGGCTGATCCGCCGGGCAATGGCGGGCGCGGCGGCGCTGGTCGCGGTCAGCGCGGCGCTGAAGCAGGCGATGGTGGCGCTGGGCGCGCCCGAGGCCAAGATCACGGTGCTGCGCAATGGTGTCGATACGCGCCTGTTTCGCCCGCCGGCGGATCGCGCGGCGCTGCGTGCCGGGCTGGGCCTTGCCGGCCCCACCCTGCTGTCGGTCGGCCATCTGATCGAGCGCAAGGGCCACCATCTGGTGATCGAGGCGCTGGCGGGCCTTCCCGGCTGCACGCTGCTGGTGAGCGGCGACGGCCCGGAGCGCGCGCGCCTGCAATCCGCCGCCGCCGGCGCTCGGCCCCGGTCGCGTCCGTCTGCTCGGAGCCCGGCCGCACGCCGAGATGGCGCGAGCTATACGGCGCAGCCGACGCGCTGGTCCTGGCGTCCTCGCGCGAGGGCTGGGCGAACGTGCTGCTGGAGGCGATGGCCTGTGGCACGGCGGTCGTCGCCACCAATGTCTGGGGCAACCCGGAGGTGGTCCGCGCGCCCGAGGCCGGACGGATTACCGAGCGCGATCCGGCGGCGATCCGCGAGGCCGTTGCCGCGTTGCTCGCCGCACCGCCGACGCGCAGTCGCGACCCGCGCCTATGCCGAGCGCTTCGGCTGGGAGGAGACCACCGCCGGGCAGATGGCGGTGTTCCGCCGCGTTGTCGGACGCGGAAACCACTTCGGCGTGAGTCCGACCGGACCTCGATTAAGCTTTGGCTTGAAACGGAGTTAGCTTTTGGGCCCACTTCCCTGGCGTCATCCCCGATATAGACGATGTTCGACTTTCGCGACTCAAATCGAAACTGCTGCCCGCCGCGGTTGGCGCCGTGCGGCGGCGATCTCCATGACATCATAACCGATTGGGAGCAGCTCGCGGCGCTATCCGAGGACTGGGAGGCGCTCTGGCAGCGCGCGCCGCGCGACTATCTGCTGACCCGGCCCGATTTCGCCTGGATCAGTCGGCGCACGCCGCCGGACGGCACGGCCTCGTCGGCTGGTCTGCGTGACCGCGCGCCGCGAGCGGCCGGTTGGGGCTGATCTGGCCGTTCGTGGTGTATCGCCATCATCTCTGGCAGCTGGCGGTGCCGCTGGCGAGCGAGTGGGGCGACTACAGCACCGCGCTGGTGGAGGACGGCCCCGACGCCGAGGCGCGAGTCGGCGCGGCGCTCGACTTGGTGCGCCGGGCCTGCCGCTGCGATCTCATCAGCCTCTCCTTCGTGCGCCGATCCTCGATCCTCGCCCGCGTGGTGGCGGCCGAGCGGTCGCCGAAGCTCGCGCTGCATCAGCTCGAGGCGCCGCTAGCGCGCCTGTCGGACCGGTCCTGGGAACAGTATTGGAAGAGCCGCAGCGCGCGCGAGCGCAGCGGCTTTGCACGCAAGCGCCGCCGTTTGGAGGAAGCCGGTCGGCTGCGCATCGAGGAGATCCGCGATCCGGCGGCTGCGGCGCCGGTTCTGGCGTGGCTGATCGAGGCTAAGAAGGTGTGGCTGGCCCGCAGCGGAATGCGAGGACAAGATCCGCCTGCAAACTCCGGAATTTCCGAAATTCCTGGACGCGTTGGCGCGGCACCTTCATGCCCGGGGGCGGGCGGCGCTGTTCGTCCTGCGGCAGGGCGAGACGATTCTCGCCGCCGACCTCAACCTGATCGACAAGGCGCGGGTCGAGTGGTTCGTCGGCACGTTCCACCCCGACCATGCCCGCTCCAGCCCCGGCGCAGCTACTTGAAGGAGCATTGCGTCCGCTGGGCCGCCGAGCGCGGCCTCGACTACGACATGCGGCTCGGCGGCGGTCAGCACAAGCGCTTCTGGGCCACCGAGATCGAGCCGACGACGACCTGGCGGCTGGCGAACTCGCCCTGGGGCGCGGCCTACATGGCGATGAAGAAGGCGGCGGCGTCCCGGCTGCCGTGGCGGCGGAGGGGGAGTAACCTGGCCGCGGGAGAGGCGACACAGTGGCAAGTGACGGAGCACTCTTCGTGGTCATGCGCCGGTATGGTCCGCCCTACGATCCGCGAGCGCCGCTGGAGGCGCAGCTGGATTGGGAGGGGCACCGGGCCTTCATGAATGCGTTGGAGGCCGAGGGTCGTGGCCCGGCTGGCCGGGCCGCTTGAGGGGACCGGCGAGGTTCTGCTGGTATTCCGCGCTCCGTCTCCCGACGAAATCGACCGGCGCCTCGCGGCCGACCCGTGGACCCGCTCCGGCATCCTCTCCACCACCCGGATCGCCCGCTGGGACCTGCGGCTTGGCGAGGTGGGATAGACCAGGCTCCCGCAATTGTCCGCGGGCAGACGACTCTGCGCGCGGCGGGCGCTTCGCGAGTATCGCGACCCGGGTCCTGGATCCCGCTATTGGCGGCGGCTACGTCACCACAATGCGGCCGACGATCACTTCGATCATGCGCCACGGTGCCGATTGCGGCACCGCCTGGATGCAGCCGGACGATCGAGCGCGCTTGCGCTCGACCCCGGGCGCTCGCGTCCTCGATCGTTGGCTCAGGCACTCGGAGCCTCGGCCCTCCCCGCAGCCTGAACTTGTGGGGCCGGCGAGCAGGGTGACGGGCGTCGACGTCGCCGAGCCGCTCGACCGCGAAAAGGACGTTCGTCTCTATGGCGTCCTGACTGAACGCGGGCCACCCGGAAGCTCCCTACTCCACCTCCTCCAAGCTGAACTGCTCCGCCTCCTCGTCGTAGCTGAACAGTTCGGCGTAGCGGCCCCACGCGATCGCCGCGCGCAGCGTGTCCTCGGCGTATTCGGGCGACATGTGATCTTCCAGTTCGTCGCGGAAGCGGACCGCCGCGGCGCGGTGGTTCCAGCGCTCATCGAGCACGCGGCGGATCATGCCGATCAGCGGCACGTTGGCGCGCAGCGCGGCGGCGAACAGCCGCTTGCGCTCCTCGGTCTCGGCGGCGGCGAAGTCGCGCCCGGCGTCGGTGAGCACGATGTCGCCCTCGGCCAGCACCGCGAAGTGGAGCAGTTGCAGCGATTCGCCGAGCGGCAGCAGGTCGTCGAGTTCCAGTTGCAGCGCCCCGGCCAGAGCCGGCAAATCGGCGCGCCCGTCATAAGGCGGCGCCGCCAGCGCCTCCAGCAGGCCCGACATCAGGTTGGTGCCGACCCGGTGCAGCGGCGTGTCGATGCTGGCCGCCGCGATCCCCGGCCGCTGACCCCGGCGGGTCATGATCCCGTAGATGTCGTCCACCAGCTTGCGGAACGCCGGGTCCAGCCGGTCGCGCGGGTGCGGGAACGGAACCCGCAGCTCATGCGCCACCCGGCCCGGATTGGAGGCGAAGACCAGGATGCGGTCGCACATCAGCACCGCCTCCTCGATGTTGTGCGTGACCATCAAGACCGATTTCAGGGGCAGCCGGCCCTCCGCCCACAGGTCGATCAGATCGGTGCGCAGCGTCTCCGCGGTCAGCACATCGAGCGCGCTGAACGGCTCGTCCATCAGCAGCAGATCGGGATGCACCACCAGCGCCCGCGCCAGGCCGACGCGCTGGCGCATCCCGCCGGAAAGCTCCTTCGGATAGGCGCTCTCGAAGCCGCCCAGGCCGATGAGGTCGATCGCCTGCTCCGCCCGGCGCGCCCGCTCGGCGCGCGGCAGCCCGCGCGCCTCCAGTCCAAGCTCGACATTCTCCCGCACGGTGAGCCACGGAAACAAGGCGAAGCTCTGAAACACCATGGCGATCCCGACCGGCGGACCGTCGATCGGGGTGTCGTGCCACAACACCTCACCGTCGGTCGGGCGCAACAGGCCGGCGACGATGCGCAAGAGGGTGGACTTGCCGGAGCCGGAACGGCCCAGCAGCGCCACCATCTCGCCCTCCCGCAGCCGCAGATTGACGCCGTCCAGCACCACCAGTTCGGCGCTCGACTCCTTGTGGTAGGCGTGACGGCAATCGCGCACTTCCATCAGGAACGAATCGGCCATCCGGGCTCCGTCAGCTCAGGGTGAGGCGGCGGCTGGTATAGGCATAGAGCGGCCGCCACAGCAGCTTGTTCACGATCAGCACGAAGCCCGACATGATCGCCACGCCAAGCACGACGCGCGCCATTGCGCCGCGGGCGGTCGCGTCGGCGATATAGGCGCCCAGCCCGTAAGCCTCCAGCTTGGTGGTGCCCCAGGTCGCGACCTCGGCCACGATCGAGGCGTTCCAGGCGCCGCCCGAGGCGGTGATGGCCCCGGTCACATAATAGGCGGCAATGCCCGGCAGCATCACCCGCCGCCACCACAGCCAGCCGCCGACGCCGAAATTGCTCGCCGCCTCGCGCAGATCACCGGGAAAGGCGGCCGCCCCGGCGATGACATTGAAGAGGATATACCACTGCGTGCCCAGCACCAGCAGCGGCGTCAGCCAGACATTCGGGTCGAGCCGGAAATAGACGATGAACAGCACGAAGGGCGGATAGAGCAGGTTGGCCGGAAAGGCGGCGAGGAATTGCGCGACCGGCTGCGCGCGCCGCGCCATTGCCGGACGCAGCCCGAGCCAGACGCCGATCGGCACCCAGATCAGGCTCGCGATCACCATCAGAATGGCGACCCGGGCCAAGGTGGCGCAGCCGAGCAGCAACGCCGACCACAGATCGGCCCGGGTGAGCTGACCGCCGAGCAGGGCGCCGATGCGCCAGCCGGCGCCGGCCAGCACCACCACCAGCACGAGCAGCCAAAACGCATCGACGAGGCGCGAGGGCGGGCGGCCGAACCCGGCAGGCCGGCGGGCGCGCCCGAGCCGCATCCCGCCGGCGCGGGCCAGCGCCTCGGCGACCAGCACGCCGCCCGCGTTGAGCAGCCGGGTCCGCCGCACCAGACGCAGCATCCACGGATCGGGCGCCTCGACCGCCGCCGTCATTTCGAAGCGGAACTTGCCCGACCAGGCGACCAGCGGCCGAAACAGCAGCTGGTCGTAGAGCAGGATGACCACCAGCATGGCGCCGATCGCATAGGCCACCGCGACGATGTCGCGCCGATCCAACGCCAGCGCGACATAGGAGCCGATGCCGGGCAGGCTCCAGGTCTTCTCGCCGACCGTCACCGCCTCCGATGCGACCACGAAGAACCAGGCGCCCGACATCGATAGCATGGTGTTCCAAACCAGGCCGGGAACGGCGAACGGTACCTCCAACCGCCAGAACCGCTGCCAGGCGCTCAGGCGGAAGCTCTGAGACGCCTCCAGCAAGTCGGGGGGCAGGGTGCGGAGCGATTGATACAGGCTGAACGCCATGTTCCAGGCCTGACTGGTGAAGATCGCGAACACCGCCGCCAGCTCCAGCCCCAGGACACGGCCGGGGAACAGGCTCATGAAGAAGACCACGGTGAAGGTGAGGAAGCCCAGGATCGGCACCGATTGCAGCACGTCGAGCAGCGGCACCAGCACGACGCCGGCGCGTCGGCTCTTCGCCGCTGCCGTCCCGTAGGTGAAGGTGAACACCAGCGAGGCGGCGAGCGCGATGAACATGCGCATGGTGGTGCGCGCCGCATACGCCGGCAGGTTGGCGGGATCGAGGCTCACCGACAGCGCGGCCGGAGCGTTGAGCGGCGCGAAGGTGCTTCCGGTCACGCGCGCGACCGCGGCGAGGGCGCCGAGCACCACCAGCAGCGCCAGCAAATCCCAACCGTTGGGCAGCCGCCGACCGGCGAGGAACGCGGGAAAGACGGTGCGCGTCATCGGCTCCTCGGGGATTGGGCTCGGAGGCTCCTTAGAGCCGATCCGCGGACCTGCCCACCCGAACAATCGCCGCCCCGCTAGAGGTCCCGGCTGTCCACGAGATCGTGATAATCACCGGATTTAATGGACGCGCAACGATTTTATGAGTAGATTCTGGACGATTTCGGAACAGTTTCACATAATGATTAGTCGCGAATTCGCCATCCCGGGCAAACCGGATCAGGAGATCGGGCCGCAAATCGCGGTCGGGGTGCCGGCGTTCCGGCGCCCGGTCGGGGTTGCGCCTCCCGCTCCGCCGGCCGTGCAAGCCGATGCTGACGAGCGCGCGCTTTGCAGGGGCATCGTCGAGGGATTGCGACTGGCAGCCCCGCTCTGGGCCGGTATCGCCGCCCTTTGCTGGGTTTTGTTTCGCTAGGCCGCACAAGCACGGCAGACCTGGTTCTTCAGTGCAACCGGTCGACTCACAGTACAGTTCGTGTTACCTGCATGATTCGAGAGGCCGGGCGTGCGCGAAGCATTTCCCGCAGCCGCCGGGGACGAGTCGGTGAGCCGCAGGCTCGCGCAATTCGTCGTAGAAACCGACGCCGATTCGCTGCCGCAAGGTGTGCGGCGCGAGGCGGTCCGCACATTTTGCAACTGGCTCGGATGCGCGGTCGGGGGCGCGCGCCATTCGGCGGTCGGCATCGCAATCGCCTCGCTCAAGCCATTCGCGGGGCCCCCGCAGGCCACGATCTTGGGCCGCCCTGAGCGCCTCGACATCTTGCACGCTGCCCTGGTCAACGGCATCAGCTCCCACGTTCTCGACTTCGACGACACTCATCTGCGCACTGTCATCCACCCCGCCGGACCCGTCGCCTCCGCAATCCTGGCACTCGGTGAGCATCGCTCCGTGACTGGCCGCGAGTTCATCAATGCGCTCGTCCTCGGTGTCGAGACGGAGTGCCGCATCGGCAATGCCGTTTTCCCCGCCCATTACGACCGCGGCTGGCACATCACCGGCACCGCCGGCGTCTTTGGCGCGGCCGCCGCGACCGGCAAGCTGCTTGGCCTCGATGAGACTCGCCTGCTGTGGGCGTTCGGGATCGCCGCGACGCAGCCCGTCGGCTTACGCGAGATGTTCGGGACGATGACGAAAAGTCTTCACCCGGGCCGTGCCGCTCAGAACGGACTGACGGCCGCCCTTCTCGCCGCGGGAGGCTACACCAGCTCCGAGCGTGCGCTCGAAGCGCCGCGCGGTTGGGCGAACGTGCTGAGCGAGTCACGTGACTACGCCGAGATCACCGAGGGCCTCGGCACTCGCTGGGAAATCCTCCTCAACAGCTACAAGCCTTTTCCCTGCGGCATCGTCATCCACCCCGCAATCGACGGGTGCCTCCAGATCTATCGGACCTGCAAGCCCGACGCTGCCGCCATCGACCGCATCGATCTTCGCGCTCACCCGCTCGTCCTTGAGCTCACCGGTAAGCGGACGCCGCAGATCGGCCTCGAAACCAAATTCAGCGTGTTTCACGCCTGCGCCGCCGCCATTGTCGAAGGCGCGGCCGGTGAAGAGCAGTTTAGCGACCGCGCCGCGCAAGACCCGCTTATCGTCGCCGTTCGCGATCGCGTGCATGTCACGGCCGATACCGCCATGCCGGCCGACTCCGTCGATGTCACCGTCCATCTCCGCGATGGGTCCCGGCTGGAGCAACACATCTCGCATGCGATCGGCAGCCGGGAGCGGCCGATGACCGACGATGATCTGTCACGCAAATTCGCCGAACAGGCCGAGGGCATCCTGCCAAGTGATCGCATCCGCCGCTCGATCGAGCTTTGTTGGCGCATGGAGTCACTTGAGAACGTGGCTGAGGTGGCGCTGGCCGCATCGCTCTAAGGAGGCAGTGTTGGCAAGGGCAAACACCGTAAGCTCAATCGCGATCTCCGCGCGGATCGAGCGCCTCCCCGCAAGCCCGGCCCTGATGCGCCTGGTGGCGCTGATCGCCATCGGCGGCTGGTTCGAATTCTACGAGCTCTTCATGCCGGGCGCGATCTCCCTCGGCCTAGTGCACGATGGTATTTTCACGATCCGCGCGCGTGGGCTACTGGATTTTCACAGCTTCCCGAGTTTCCTCGCCTCCTTCTTCGCCGGCATGTTCCTCAGCACTCTGCTGTTCAGCCGAATCTCGGACCTGCTTGGCCGACGCGTCATCTTCATCTGGTCGATGGTCGTCTATTCACTCTTCAACATCCTGATTGCCTTCAGCAGCAACCCCGAATGGATCGATTTCTTCCGCTTCGGGGCCGGCTTCGGTGTCGGTGTCCAACTCATCAACAACGACAGCTTTCTCGCCGAAATCACTCCGCGGCACCTGCGCGGCCGCTACATGGCGTTCGCCCTTGCCTTCATCCTGACCTCCACGCCCATCGCGGCCGCGCTCGGCGCCCTCTTTGTTCCACACGCGCCGCTGGGCGCTTCCGGTTGGCGCTGGGTGGTTGCCATCGGCGCGCTTGGCGGGGTCATCATCTGGCTGCTTCAGCGCGGCCTGCCGGAATCGCCGCGTTGGCTGGAAGCCCGCGGCCGCATCGACGCGGCCGACGCTGCGTTACGTCGCATCGAAGTCGCCATTGAGCGGAACACGGGCCCACTTCCGCCTCCGCCCGTCGATTTCGAAGAACCCCGCCCGGAATTCGGCCGCTGGTCGGAAATGTTCTCCCCGTTCTACCGATCCCGCACGATCG
Organism: uncultured Pseudomonadota bacterium; assembly: GCA_963762525.1. GTDB lineage: Bacteria > Pseudomonadota > Alphaproteobacteria > Acetobacterales > Acetobacteraceae > DATFDN01. Next base: position 265,659 of record CAVXKT010000001.1, on the reverse strand, counting down.
CGCTCTCCATCTTTCAGTTCTGTCAGACGATCGCCGTATTCGGCTTCACCTCCTGGGTCCCGATCTTCCTGGTCGAGCGCGGCTACGGCAGCTTGCACTCGCTCGCCTGGACCTTCGTCATCCTGCTGCTCACCCCGGTCGGCGGCGCACTGGGCGGCCAGTTCGCCGAACGATTCGAGCGCAAATGGCAACTCGTCGGCACCGCGGTCGGCATCTGCGCGTTCGGCTTCGGCTTTGCCCTGGCGCCGAGCCTGATCGTGGTCGTGATTTGCGGCGTTCTGCTGACGCTGTGCAACAACTGGCTGATCAGCGTGTTCCACCCCTATGCGGCGGAACTCTTCCCCACCCGCATCCGCGCGCAGGCGTTGGGGTTCACCTTCTGTTGGAGCCGCGTATCGGCGATCTTCGTCGGTTACTGGGTATCGGCCCTGCTCGCGGGTTACGGCACCACGGGCGTCTTCATCATGATTGGCGGCGCCATGCTGCTCATCGTGCTTTCAATCGGTATCTTCGGTCCGCCCACAAACGGCCGACGCCTCGAGGAGGTGTCTCCGTAATCGATGTTCGCGCGGCGCCGTATCGTTCCCCTGCGTTTGCCGGATCGGATCAGGAGAGGGGTGGCGAACAGGTCAATTCATGGCGCCCCGGTGCGCCGCTAGTCCGCACGCTCGGCCGGCAATCCGGCCCAGATGTCGGCCGGGGTGAGCGCGCGGGCCAGCAGCTCTTGCTGGCCGGCATAGCGGAGCGCGAGCGAAACCGCCGGGTCCAGCGCCGTCCGGCCGAACGGGAACGGGTTGCCGGCGGCGCGGAAGCGGTCGAGCAATGCGCCGACAACCCCCTCTCGCCGGGCGATCTCGGCACGCACGACGAGCATGTGGTTCACCGGCATGAAACCGTGCCGCGCGAGGAACCCGCGGCCGGCCGCCTCCGGGTCCGGAAACACCGTCGCGAGGTCGGTGCCGGACGGCACCTCATTGCCGAAGATCGCCGCGTCGAGCCGGCCATCGCGCAGCATCGCCAGCATGTCGGACCCGGCCGGCGCGCGCTCGACCCGGGCGGGGTCGCGGAACCCGGCCACATGTGCGTCCTCGAACGTCACCCATCGGCATTGGTCCGGACGCAGCCCATATTCCTCCTGCAGGACGCCCCGCAGCCAGAGCGCGGTCGTCTGGCTGTAGGCGCGCACGCCGACGCGGCGCCCCCGCAGATCGCCGGGTCCGAACCGCTCGGCCGCCCGGCGCAGCAGCGCCCCGTTCTGGAACCGCGCGGCGAGAACGAGCGGCAGCAGCACGAGGTCGCTGCCGGCGGCGCGCGCCATCAGGAAGGTCGCGATCGCCATCTCGCTCACATCGAAGCGCTGCGCCCGCACCATCGGCGCGAAGGCGCGGCTAATGATCGGGAACGGCTCGATCCGCAGCAGCGGATCATCGAACAGCGCCTCGGTGTGCTTGTAGCGGCCGATTGCGGCGCTGAGCGGGGTCATGCGCCGTAGCGCTTCCAGGTCAGCCCCTTGCGCGCCAGCGCCTCGCGCATCCCGTAGAGATCAAGCCCCAATTCACCCGCCGCGAGCCGGGTCCGGTTGGCCGCCTCCTTCGCCTCGCGGGCACGGCTGGCGGCGAGCACGGTCGCGGCCCGCTCCCGCTTCACCACCACCACACCGTCGTCATCCGCCACGATCAGGTCGCCCGGATACACGAGTTGCCCGGCGCAGACGAGCGCGACGTTTACCGATCCCAGCGTCTCCTTGACCGTCCCCTGCGCGCTCACCGCGCGCGACCAGACCGCAAAGCCCATCCGCGTCAGCTCGGCGACATCCCGACAGCCGCCCTCCAGAACCAGCCCGCAGGCGCCGCGTGCCCGGAGCGACGTCGCCAGCAGCTCGCCGAAATAGCCGGCGTCGCTGCGCGCGGTGGGGGCGGCAACCACGATGTCGCCCGGCAGGCACTGCTCGACGACGACGTGCAGCATCCAGTTATCGGCCGGCGGCAGGCTGACCGTGACCGCGGTGCCGATCGCGCGGGCGCCGGGGTAGATCGGCCGCATGTAGGGGAGCATGAGCCCGGTGCGGCCCTGCGCCTCGTGCACCGTCGCGACGCCGAGTTCGGCGAACCCGGCGACGATCTCGGACGCCGTGCGCGGCGGGTCGGTATGGACCGTGCTCACGCGAGGTTCTCCACCACATGCGGGAACACCGCCTCGTAACCTTCGCCATAGGTGATCTTCTGGTCGGAGTTGCGGGCCGCCTGCGCACCTCGCTGCAGGGCGACGCGGGTGTAGTACTCCCACAGTGCTCCTGCCCGGCCATGCACTCGATCGCCGCCCGCTTCTTCTCCCAAACCGGGGTAATGTCGAGCAGCACGTCCGGCTTCCAGTCGCACTGTTCCGGCTGGTGCGGCTCGAACAGGAACACCGGCGGCGCACCGAGCACTTGCTGCCCCGGATTGTGCCCGTGCGCTTGCGCGATGATGCGGGCGTGCCGGGCGAAATCGCTCACCGCCGGATGGTCGTGGTTATAGATGTCCTTCATCGAGTGCGAGAGGACGAACGACGGCCGGATCGCCCGATAGACGTCCACCAGGCGATACAGCGACTCGCGGGAGAGCGTGATCGGATAGTCGCCCAAATCCCAGAACTCGATGTCCGCGACACCCAGATGCTTGGCCGCCTCCTCCGCCTCCCGCTGCCGCTCCGCCTTGACCCGCCCGAGGGTCATGTCCGCCTGCCGCCACAGTTTCGCGGACTCGCCGCGCTCGCCGAAGGAGAGGCAGATGACCGTGACCGCGAACCCCTTTCGAGCGTGCAGCGCGATCGCGCCGCCCGCGCGCCAGACGAAATCCGCCGAATGCGCGCTCACCACAAGCGCCGTCTTGTTCGTCTCGCTCACGATGCGATCCCCTTCTCCGCCGGATCATCCGGCAATGGCGGCGTGCCGTGGGTGTGGAAGCTCTCGATCGTCTTGAGCCCCCAGGCCTGGCCCTTGCTGCGCTCCGCCTCGGTCCAGGTGATCGGCTTCCAGTCCGGCGCCAGCACCAGCCGTGCGCCGGCATTGGCGACCTCGACGCGGTTGCCGCCGGGCTCATAGACGTAGAGGAAGAAGGTCTGCTGAACGGCGTGCTTGTGCGGCCCGGTTTCGATGAACACGCCGTTTTCGAGAAACACGTCGGCCGCTTGCAGGATGGCCTCGCGGCTGTCGAGCGCGAAGGTGACGTGGTGAAACCGGCCCTTCACCCCGTGTGCCTCGCGCGTGTAGGCGAAGTCATAGCTCTTGTTCGTGCAGGTCAGCCACATGCCGACCTCGGTGCCGTCGTCGAGCACGATCTGCTCGGTGAGCCGGAACCCGAGCGTGTGCTCAAAGAACTCCCGGTTGGCCTTGATGTCGGCGGCCAGGCAGTTGAAGTGATCGATCCGCCGCACGTTCACGCCACGAGCCGGAAAACGCTGCGCCTGGTTCTTAAGCGACGGCCGCAGTGCCTCCGGCGCCCGGTACCACTCCGTCTCATAGTAGATTTCGAGCAGATGCCCGTCCGGATCGCGGAACCGGAAGCCCGGCCCGTGTCCCAATTCGTCATCTTGCCAGCCGATCGCCAGGCCGGAGTCCTTGAGCGCCGCGACCCGCCGCTCCAGTGCCTGCGGGCTCCGCGCCCGGAAGGCGGCGTGACCCAGGCCCGAGGTGCGCGAGCCGGTAAGCTTCAGCGAGTAACGCTCGTAATCGTCCCAGCCGCGGAGATAGACGGACTCGCCCCGGCGTCCGCTCTCGGTCATGCCCATCACCTCGACGAAGAAGCGTAGGGACTGGTCCGGCTTGGGCGTCAGCAGCTCCAGGTGGCCGAGATGGGCTACGTCCATGATCGGTTCGTCCTGCATCATCTCCTCTCCATGCGATCCGGGGTCCATGCGATCTCAGGGATTGGCCAGTGCCGGGCGGTGCAGCGTCTGCGCCCGCAATCGGTCATATTCCTCCTTGGGGACGGGCACCGCTTCGCGATGTCCGAGATCGTTCAGGTGAACCCGGTAGGTCTCGCGCGCCGTGAATGCCGCGATCGCGGCGATGGCGCAGATGCCCAGGGAGATGCCGCCGACGATCAGCGGCACGTGCGTCGATCCGGGCGGCGCGACGGTGGCGAACAGCGCCGGCAGCAGGGCGCTCATGGTGGTGCCGATGTTCTGGCCGATCGCCATGCCGGAGACGCGCACGCGGGTCTGGAACAGTTCGGGGAACAGGCTTGGGAACACCGCGTTGAAGCCCTGATAGACGATCCCCCACATCAGCAACGAGACGACGATCGCCAACGCTACGTTGTGGATGCTGATGGCGTAGAGATAGGCGAACGACAGCAGTCCGGCGCCGAGCGTGCCCACCATGATCGGGGGACGGCGGCCGATCTTGTCCGAGAGATTGCCGACGATCGGGATGAAGAACACCGCGAGGAGATTGCCGGCGACGGGAATCCAGAGATAGACGCTGGGCGAGAAGCGGATGCCGTATGCCGGCTGCACCGCGTAGGCGGCGCCGAAAATGGTAGCGACCACGGCGATCACGTTCGTCAGCGCGATGCAGAGGACGCGCACGATGTCGTCCCAGCTCAGGCGGATGGCCTCGACGATCGGTGACTTCGGGATTTCGCCATGCGCGCCCTCTTCGGTGAAGGCGGGGGTCTCGTCCACCTTACGCCGGATGATGTAGCCGGCGATGATAACGACCACGCTCAGCAGGAAGGGAATGCGCCAGCCCCAGGCGTTGAATTGCGCTTTCGGCAGGAAGGTCGCGAGCGGCAGGAACACCGCCGCGGCGAGCAGCTGCCCCGCCTGCACCCCCTGCAGGGTGAAGCTCGCGAAATAGCCGCGCCGGCCGAACGGCGCGTGTTCGAGGATCATCGAACTCGATCCGGAAATCTCGCCCGCCACCGCGAACCCCTGGATCAGGCGCAGAATGACCAGCAGCGCCGGCGCCCAGAGTCCGACCGACTGATAGGTCGGCAGCACCCCGACCGCCATCGTCGAGAAGCCCATCATGAACATGCATAACAGCAGCACGGTCTTGCGGCCGTGGGTATCGCCCCAATGCCCGAGGACGAACGCCCCGATCGGGCGGGCGACATAGCCGACACCATAGGTGGCGAGGGATGCGATGATGGCGACGGTCGGATTTCCCGAAGGAAAGAAGAGCTGCGGGAACAGCAGCGAGGCGGCGGTCGCATAGATGAAGAAGTCGTAGTATTCTAGCGCCGAGCCGATCCACCCGCTGGCGGCGGCTCTTGTCGATTGACGGTTGCCGTGCGGCTCGTGCTCCGGCGAAACGGCCATTATCTGCCTCCCTGCATGCGTCATGCTTGCGCCGATCGGCGTGCCGGCGATGCTCGCGGCTCGTTCCATAAGATGATTAGCCGCACCGTGTCGTATTGCTTTTTCCGGCGTTGCTATCACCGCTTTCCATGGAAACCGCAATACCGCGCACCGCGAGCTCGGCGACATGGTCGCGAAGGCAGGTCACGAAGGCCAGGGCCGCCGGAGACAGGGGCCGCGCGCGCGGCAGGATCAGGCCGGCCGGCCGGTCGGGCGCCTTGATCGGCAGCGGCACCACGCGAAGCGTGCCGCGCAGCAGGTCGCCGGCCATAATCAGGCGGGGCATCACCGAGACCATGTCGGTGTCGTGCAGCATCTCCCGAATGAAACCGTATGAGCTGGAGCGCAGCGAGATCTCCGACGCCAGCCCGAGTTCCGCGAGCAGATTCTCGAGCTCTTGCCCGACGCGCTGGATGGTGGTGGGCAGCACCAGCTCGTAGCGCCGAAGGTCGTCGAGGCTCACTCGCTCGATCGAAAACAGCGGATGCCCGGCGCGGGCGAGGATTGAGACCGGCTCCGTCCATAGCGCCTCACGCGCGAACCCGTCCGGCACCGGAGGCTCATAGAGCCGACCGACGATAAGGTCGATTTCACCCGAAGCGAGCAGCGGCAGCAGATCTCGGGTCCGTCCCTGTTGCAGGCGAACCCGCATCTCCGGATGGGTCGCCTTCAGCCGGGTCAAGGCCCCGGGCAAGACGCCCGCCGCCGTGACCGGCAAAGCGCCCAGCGCGACCACGCCACCGCCGGGAACCGACAGCAGGTCCAGCTCCTCGTCGAGCCGGCGCAACTCCGCCAGCACTCGCCTCGCGTAGCGCACGAACAGGGTGCCGGCCTCGGTCGGGCGTACGCCACGGGACAGGCGATCGAACAACCGTACCTGGAGCGCCTCCTCCAGCTCCTGCAAGCTCTTGGTCAGGGCGGGCTGGCTGAGCCCGACGAAGGCCGACGCTTTGAGCAGGCTCCGGTGAGTGTCGATGGCGTCCACACTCCGGAGAAGGTTCAGTCGCAATCGTTGGTCGAGGTATCTCGGCATACCGAATCCCGCGCGCCAATCCTCCGCATCACTCTTCCGGCACGTTCTCCTCCAACTCCGCGAGCCAGATGCGGGCGTTGCCGTCGGACGGGGCGCGCCAATCGCCGCGCGGCGATAGCGAGCCGCCGGCCGTGACCTTAGGACCGTTCGGCATCGCCGAGCGCTTGAACTGGCTGATGGCGAAGAAGCGATGCAGGAAGACGCCGAGCCAGTGCCTGATTTCGGCCAGCGTGTAAGCCCGGCGCAGCTCGGTCGGAAATCCCGGCGGCCAGGCGCCGCGATCGGCATCCTCCCAAGCGCGCAGTGCCAGAAACGCGATCTTCGACGGCTTGAAGCCGTGCCGGAGCGTGTAGAACAGGTTGAAGTCCTGGAGCGCGTACGGCCCGACCTTGGACTCGGTGCTTTGCGGCGTCTCGCCGGCGCCGACCGGGATCAACTCGGGCGAAATCTCCGTATGCAGGATGGAGTTCTAGCGTCGCCAGCACCTCGGGGCCGAACTGCGCCGACGAGATCACCCAGCGGATCAGGTGCTGGATCAGCGTCTTCGGCACCCCGGAATTGACGTTGTAGTGCGACATCTGGTCGCCGACGCCATAGGTGCACCAGCCGAGCGCCAGCTCCGACAGATCGCCCGTCCCGATCACGATGCCGTCGTTGTGGTTGGCAAGCCGGAACAGGTAGTCCGTCCTCAATCCGGCCTGCACGTTCTCGAAGGTCGGATCATAGACCGCTTCGCCGCGCGCGAACGGATGGCCGAGATCGCCCAGCATGAGCTTCGCCGCCGGGCGAATGTCCAGCTCCCGCCACGTCACCCCGAGCGCCTTCATCAGCGCCATCGCGTTGGCCTTGGTGGCGTCGCCGGTGGCGAAGCCGGGCATGGTGTAGGCCAGAATGTCGGCACGCGCGCGGCCGAGCCGGTCGAACGCCTGCGCCGTCACCAGCAGCGCCTGCGTCGAATCGAGCCCGCCGGAGACGCCGATCACGGCGCGCTTGATGCAAGCCGCCGTCAGCCGCTGCATCAGGCCGGAAACCTGGATGTTGTAGGCTTCGTAGCAGTCGCGTTCGAGCCGCGTCGGGTCGGCCGGCACGAACGGGAAACGCTCGATCGGGCGCTCGAAGCCGATGTCGATGACGGTGGGTTCGACGCGAAACGGAACGCGTCGCCACTCGCCGAGCACCAGCGCGCGGCGGTTGTCGTCGAAGGTGCCCGAGCGCATCCGCTCCTGACGCAGCAGGTCGAGGTCGATATCGGCGATCGCGATCCGTTCGCCGTCGGGAAAGCGATCGGTCTCGGCGAGCAACACCCCGTTCTCGAAAATGCTGGCCTGACCGTCCCAGGCGACGTCGGTGGTGGACTCGCCCCGGCCGGCGGCGGCGTAGATATAGGCGCCGAGACAGCGCACCGACTGCGATTGGCAGAGCAGCCGGCGGGTGTCGGCCTTGCCGATGGTGATCGGGCTGCCGGAGAGGTTGACCAGCACGTTGGCCCCGGCGAGCGCGGCGATGGCGCTCGGCGGAACCGGCACCCAAAGGTCCTCACAGATCTCGGCGTGCACCGAGAGGCCCGGGATGTCGTCGGCCTCGAACATCAGGTCGAGCCCGAACGGCGCAACGATGCCGCCGACCGAGCAGGTTGCACCCCGCCACCCGGCGCCGGCGGCGAACTGGCGCGGCTCGTAGAATTCGCGGTAGTTCGGCAAGTAGGCCTTCGGCACCACGCCGAGCAGTCGGCCGCGCTGGATCGCCAGGGCGACGTTATACACCCGACCTTGATGGCGCAGCGGCGCGCCGACCAGCAGCAGCGGCGACAGCGCGCGCGATTGCGCGATCAGGTGCGCCGCCGCCGCTTCCACCGCATCAAGCAGCGCGTCCTGAAGCCGCAGATCGTCGATGGCGTAGGCGGAAAGCGCAAGCTCCGGAAACACCGCGACCGCCGCCCCGCGCTCATGGCATCGTTGCGCCGCCGCCAGGATCGCATCGGCATTCGCCGCCGGATCGGCAATCTCGGCCCGAACCGTGCAGGCGGCGACGCGGGCGAAGCCGTGGCGGTATATCGAGCGGAAGGTCATGGGGGGGCCCGCTCCAAGCCGACCGCAACCCCCTCTCCGCCCCGGGGGCGGAGAGGGAGAAGGAGAGGATCGCTCACCCCGTCACCGAGCGGATGTAGGCCCCGCCCGCCTCGATGGCGCGCATTCCGGCCTTCAGCTCGGGATGGAACAGGTGCCAGACATGCACCATTTCCGGCCAGATTTGCAGGTCCACCGACACGTCGGCCAGGCCGGCGACGCGGGCCAGCCGGATCGCGTCGTCGAGCAGCGTCTCCACCGAGCCGACTTGAATCAGCAGCGGAGCGATGCCCCGCAGATCAGCGTAGATCGGCGCCGCCAGCGGGCTGCGCTTATCGGCCGATCCGAGATAATAGCCCGCCATCTCCAGCAATGTGTCTTTTTGCACCATCGGATCGCGGTCCGCATTGCCGGTGATGCTGTCGCCGACGCCCTCCATGTCGGTCCACGGCGAGATGGCCCAGCCGCAGGCCGGCTGCGGCAATCCGGCATCGCGAATCGCCACCAGCGCGGCGACGGTCAGCCCGCCGCCGGCGCTGTCGCCGGCCACCGCGATCCGGTCGGCGCGCAGCCCCTGCGCGAGCAGGAAGCGATAGCCGGCGACGGCATCCTCGACGGCGGCGGGAAATCTGTGCTCGGGGGCCAAACGGTAATGCAGCGCCAGGGTGCGCGCACGCGCCGCGCGGCCGATCTCGGAGACCATGTGCCGATGGCTTAACAATGAGCCCACGACGTAGCCGCCGCCGTGCAGGTAGAGGATCGCGGCGTCGGTTCGCGAGTCCGGGGCGCTGGTCCACTCGGCCGGCACGCCGCCCGCATCCACCGGCGCCACCGTGATGTCGGCGGCGGTCGGATAAGCGCCGCCGAGTTGATCGAAATCGCGCCGCCGCTGCGCAATCTCGGGGGACCGCTCGCGACCGGCGAGCTTGGCGCGGAGTGCGAGGATTTCCGAATCGGGCATGATGCCTCCTGTTCAGGCGGCGAGCAGCGTCTCCGCCGCCACATGGGCGAAGCCGAGATCATGCGCGACCGCGGCGTGCGTGACCATGCCGGCATGGATGTTGAGCCCGGCCCGCAGGTGCGCATCCTCCGCAACCGCCCGCCGCCACCCCTTGCCGGCCAGGGCGGCGATGAAGGGAAGGGTCGCGTTGGTGAGCGCGAAGGTGGAGGTGCGCGCGACCGCGCCGGGCATATTGGTCACGCAGTAATGCACCGCGCCCTCCTCCACATAGGTGGGCGCCGAGTGCGTTGTCGGCCGGCTGGTCTCGAAGCAGCCGCCCTGATCGATCGCGATGTCCACCAGAACCGAGCCCGGGCGCATGGCGCCGACCATGGCGCGGGTCACGAGCTTCGGCGCCGCCCCGCCGGGCACGAGCACGGCCCCGATCACCAGATCGGCGCCCAGCACCGCCTGCTCGATCGCCTCGGCGGTGGCGAACAGCGTGGTGGCGCGCGGGCCGAATTGCAGATCGAGCTCCTTCAGCCGGGGCAGCGAGATGTCGAGGATGACCACGCTCGCCTCCAGCCCGACCGCCATCCGCGCGGCGTTGGTGCCGGAAACGCCGCCGCCCAGCACGACGACGCGCGCCGGCCCCACCCCGGGGACGCCGCCGAGCAGTATGCCGGCACCACCTTGCTCCTTTTCCAGACAGTGCGCGCCCACCTGCACCGCCATCCGTCCCGCCACCTCGCTCATCGGCGCCAGCAGCGGCAACGAGCCGGTGCGGTCGGTGACGGTCTCATAAGCGAGGCAGGTGGCGCCCGAGCGCACCAGCGCGTCGGTCTGCACGCGATCGGCGGCCAGATGCAGGTAGGTGAACAGCACCTGGCTCCTGCGCAGCCGCGCGATCTCCGCCGGCTGCGGCTCCTTCACCTTCACGATCAGCTCGGCATCGGCGAACACGGCGTCGGCGTCGGCGATGCGCGCACCGGCGGCGACATAGGCCGTATCGGCGATGCCGATGCCGGCGGCGGCGCCTTCCTCGACGATCACCTCATGGCCGCGGGCGACCAACTCGCGCGCGCCGGCGGGCGTCAGCCCCACCCGGTATTCGTGGGCCTTGACCTCCCTGGGAACTCCGATCCGCACCGTTTGCTCCTTCCTGCCGCTCCGGCAACGGCTCAGATAGTCATTCCCCGGGCCGCTGGGAAGGGTTATTCAGGCGGCGGCGTCGGGCGGGACTTCATGCGCTCGAACCAGGCCATGATGTTGCGGTTCTCGGGGTTGAGTTTCTGGCCGACGCCGTTGGCGAAGTCGAGAAAGCAGAACAGGAACACGTCGGCGAGCGTCAGGCGGTCGCCGCAGATGAACTTCGGCCCTCGGCGATCATCCGGTCGAAGCGCGACAGCCAGAGTCGGGCGGTCTTCTTCAAATCGTCGGCGGCCTGCGGGATGGTGTGGATGCGGCTCTGGAACATCTTCAGCCCCTCGGCGAAGCGGAACCCGTTGGCCGAGCGGCTCGACGATGTTGAGATCGAGCCGGCGGGTCCACATCCGCGTCTCGGCGCGCTGCTCGGCGGTCTCGCCGATCAGGCTCCTTCCGGGGTTTTTCTCGTCGAGATACTCGCAGATGGCGGTGATCTCCGACGAGCACCGTGCCGTCGTCGAGTTCCAGCGCCGGAAGCTGGCCGAAGGGCACCCTGGCCATGTAGTCCGGCTGGCGGTTCTCGCCGCCGCGAGATCGACCTCGCGGCGCCGGATATCTCGATCCCGCGCTCGGCCATGAACATGCGCACCACGCGCGGGTTGGGACCGACCGAGTTGTAGAGGAGCATGGTGTTTCCTACCGCTCTCCTATCGTCATGCGCGGACTTGAGCGCGCGCATCCAGCTGTCAGGTCCGGGGCGTGGAGCGTTGCGCCGGAATGCGCTTCGGCTCATTCCGCCCTGACCGGTCTTCTGCCGCGCGCCTACCTCTCCAAGCACATCGCGACGCCCATGCCGCCGCCGATGCAGAGCGTGGCCAGGCCCTTCTTGGCGTCGCGCTTGCCCATCTCGTGCAGCAGCGTGACCAGGATGCGCGCGCCCGAGGCGCCGATCGGATGGCCGATGGCGATGGCGCCGCCGTTGACGTTCACCTTCGAGGTATCCCAGCCGAGATCCTTGTTGACCGCGATCGCCTGCGCGGCGAACGCCTCGTTGGCCTCCACCAGATCGAGCTGATCGGCCTTCCAGCCGGCGCGGCCGAGCACCTTGCGGGTGGACGGGATCGGCCCGGTCCCCATCACCGCCGGATCGACGCCGGCGGTGGCGAAGGCGGCGATGCGGGCCAGCGGCTTGAGGCCGCGCCGCTCGGCCTCCTTCGCGCTCATCACCACCACCGCGGCGGCGCCGTCGTTGATGCCCGAGGCATTGCCCGCCGTCACCGTGCCGTCCTTGCTGAAGGCGGGGCGGAGCTTGGCCATGGTCTCGATGCTGGCGTCGTGGCGGATGTATTCATCGTCGGCCGACCACGGTGTCGCCCTTGCGGCCCTTCACCGTCACCGGCGCGATCTCGTCCTTGAAGCGGCCGCCCTTCTGCGCCGCGGATGCCTTGGTCTGCGAGGCCAGCGCGAACTGGTCCTGCTCCTCGCGGGTGATCTGGTAGGCGCGGGCCACGTTCTCGGCGGTGCTGCCCATGTGGTAGCCGTGGAAGGCGTCCCACAGCCCGTCCTTCAGCATGGTGTCGATGAACTCGACGCCGCCCATCTTGGTGCCCGACCGCAGGAAGGCGGCATGGCGCGACATGCTCATGCTCTCCATGCCGCCGGCCGCGACCACCGCGCTCTCGCCGGTGCGCACCTGCTGCGCGGCGAGCGCCACCGCGCGCAGCCCCGAGCCGCAGACCTGGTTGATGCCGAAGGCGGTCTTGGCATCCGGAAGCCCGGCCCCGCGCGCCGCCTGGCGCGCCGGATTTTGCCCCTCGCCGGCGGCCAGCACTTGCCCGAGGATCACCTCGTCCACCTCGCCCGGCTCCACGCCGGCGCGCTGCATCGCCGCCTGCAAGGCGACGGTGCCGAGCGCGTGCGCCTCGGTGGTTCCGAGCGCGCCGCTGAAACTGCCGACCGGCGTGCGCGCGGCGGCGACGATGACGATGTCGTCCATGAACGGATGCCTCCTCAGGTGTTGGCCGGAAGCTAGTGCCCGGCGTCCGGCATTGGATAGCCCGGCTCCGGACGGCTTCGATCGGCTCAAGTCGCCGATCGCCCGCCCCGCGCGGCCGACCAGCCGACGGGATCGGGCAGAAAGCGCTCGATTTCCGCCCGGTCGGCGGGATCGAGACATGCCGCTCGACCGCATCCAGGCGCAAAATGTCGTCCCAGTTGGCGATGGCGTGCAGCGTAAGGCCAAGGCCGCGAGGCGCTCGGCGCCGCCCGGAAAGACGCCATGGTAAAAGATCACCAGCGCATCGGTGACGGTCGCCCCCGCCATCCTGAGACCGCGCACGAACGCCGCCTTGCTGCCGGCATCGGTCGCCAGGTCATCGACCAGCAGCGTCCGCAACCCCTCGACCGCGCCGCCCTCCACCTGGGCGTGCCGGCCGATCCCGAGCGGGCGCTTGCGGACATAGCACAGGCGAAGATCGAGCCGATCGGCAAGCCATGCCGCCCACGGAATGCCCGCCGTCTCGCCCCCGGCCACCGCGTCGAACGGCACCGGAGAGCCGAAACGCTGCGCCAGCTCGGCCAGCATGAGCTCGGTCGCGGCGCGGCGGACCGGCATCTGACCGATCAGCCGGCGACAATCGACATAGATCGGGCTCGCCCATCCGGCCGCCAGCACGAAAGGCCGGTCGCGGCTGACCTGAACCGCCCCGGCCCGCAGCAGCAATCGCGCCATCGCCGTCCCCCGCGCGGCATCGACGGCCATGCTCAGCCGGCTCCCTCGACCAGCGCCCGCCGCAGCACCTCGGCACCGGCCATGAAATCCTCCATCTCCATCGCCTCCCGGGGATTGTGGGAGCCGTTCTGGTTGCGCACGAAGATCATCGCGCTCGGAACTCCGGCATTGGCGAACACCGCCGAATCGTGGCCCGGCCCGCTCGCCATCGGCTCGTCCGGCAAGCCCATGTCCTTGGCAATGGCGCAGAGCCGCCGCACCCAGTCCGCATCCATCACCGCCGGCGCGGTGTCGAGCCGCCGGTCCATCCGGAACCGAACGCCGCGTTCCTCCTCCAGCCGGCGACACTCTTCGACAAACAGCGCGTAGAAGCCGTCCAGCGTCTCGCGGGCTTGGCTGCGGATCTCGAAGGAGAAATGCAGCCGTCCGGGAATGCGGGCCAAGGCATGCTCGGCCGGATCGGTGCCGAGGACGCCGGTCGTCACCACCAGATCGTGCCCTTGCCCGAGCAGCGTCCGCCAATGCGCGTCGAGCCGCGTCAGCAGCTCCGCCACCGCGAACACCGCATCGTGGCGCAGCCAGCGCGGCACCGCGCCGGAGTGGCCCGGCTCGCCGAGGCACTCCACCCGGCGATGGCGGACATTGCCGCGGATGGCGGTGACGATCGCAATCGGCAAGTTGCGCGCGACCAACACCGGGCCTTGTTCGATATGCAGCTCCAGCCAGGCGGCAACCGATCCCGGTTCCAGCAGCCGCTCCCCGGTGCCGATCCGCGCCATCGCCGCGCCCGTCTCGCTCATGCAGTCGGCGAGCGCTCGCCCGGTCGCCGCGTGCGGCAGCGCCAAATCGGCCGGCGTCAACAATCCGAACAGCGCCGACGAGCCCATGTAGGCGCGGCCGAACGCGGCGCTCTCCTCGCCGCGCAGAGCATAGAGCCGGACGGTGCGACGCGACGCGCCCTCGGCGCGCATTCGCGCCAGCGCCAGGAGCCCGGCGATCACCCCCGCCGCGCCGTCGTAATTGCCGCCTTGCGGGACCGAGTCGAGATGCGAACCGCAGGCGAGGCAGGGCAAGTCGGGTTCGCGTCCCGGCAGAGTGACGACCAGGTTGGCAGCGCCGTCGCGCGCCGTCTCCAACCCGTGCGCGCGCGCCGCCGCCTCGATGATGTCGAGCGCCGCGCTCTCGCCCGCGCTATAGCTGCCTCGGGTTATCCCGACGCCATCGAAGCCGGATCCGTGCAGCGCCGCGAACAAGGTTTCGGCGAGCGCGCGGTCGGCGCTCATGACGCCGGCGTGATCCATGCGAGATCGTCCTCGTCGGCCTCCTCGCGCTTCACGGCACCGATCAGCTCGGCGACGCGCGCCATGCCGCGCGCCTCGCAGAACCGGGCCAGACCTTCGATCACCTCGAGCATCGCGCCGGGATGCAGGAAGGTTGCGGTTCCGACCTGCACGGCGGCCGCCCCGGCCAGCATGTATTCGGCGGCATCGGCCGCGCTGGCGATGCCGCCGCAGCCGATAATCGGACACCGCACGGCGCGGGCGCACTGATAGACCTGGCGCAGCACGATCGGCTTCACCGCCGGTCCCGACAGCCCGCCCATGAGATTGCCGAGCCGCGGCTTGAAGTCTGCGAGATCGATCGCCATCGCCAGGATCGTGTTGGCCACCACCAGCGCATCGGCGCCCGCGGCCTCGGCGGCGCGCGCGACCTCGGCCACGTTCGCCGGTGTTCGGCGTGAGCTTCACCCAGAGCGGCAGCGCCGTCGCCGCCCGCAGCTGCGCGGACCACCGCCTCGGTCGATGCCGCGCGCATCGCGAAGGCCTTGCCGTCCTCCTCGATATTGGGGCAGGAGATGTTGGCCTCGATGGCGGCGACGCCGGGCACGCTAAGCTCGGCGGCCAGGCTGGCGAAGCCCTCGGCGGTCGGCGCCGAGATCGACACCACCAGCGGCGGCGCCCAACGGCTGTAGAGCGGCAGGGTCTCTTCGAGGAAGTAGGGCACGCCCTTGGAGGGAATGCCGATCGCATTGAGCATGCCGCCCGGGACCTCGGCGACCCGCGGCAGCGGATTGCCGATGCGCAGCTCGCGCGTGATCGTCTTGGTGACCAAAGCGCCGAGTCGGTTGAGGTCCATGACGTCGGCCAGCCCCTCGGCGAAGGTGCCGGATGCGGGCATCACCGGGTTCGCCAGGCTCAGCGCGCCGATCGCGCACGGCGAGGTCGATCATGGCAGCGCCTCCAGCAGATCGAACACCGGGCCGTCCCAGCACACCCGCTTCTGCACGATCTCGCCGCCGACATTGAAGTCGCGGACGCAGCAGAAGCACATGCCGAGGCCGCAGGCCATCTGCTGTTCCAGCGCGACCTGGCCCGGCAGCCCGAATTCGCGCGCCAGCCGTTGCTGGACGCGCAACAGGCGGGACGAACCGCAGGTGAAGAAGGCGTCGCATTGTCCGGCGGCGATCAGGCCGCGCAGCAGGCGCTCGACATTCGCGGGGCCGCTGGTTCCCTCGGTGTCGGTCACGGTGATCACGCTCGCGCCGTGCGAACGGAACAGCTCGATCGGAGACCACCAGATCGGGCCGGCGCGCCGACAGCACGGCGGTGACGCCGATGCCCGCGCCCGCGGCGGCCTGCGCCAGCGGCGCCGAGCGTCGCCAGCCCGGCGCCGCGCCCGACCGCGACGATGTGCTTCGCAGGCCGGGTCGAGCGTGAAGCCGACGCCCGAGCGGCCCCAGCATGTCGCAGCCGGTCGCCCGGGCCGAGCGTCGCCAGGCCCGCGCGTGCCGGCGCCGGTGACCTTGTAGAGGAACTCGACCGTGCTCGTGGCCGGGTCGGCGCCGTAGAGGCTCATCGGCCGGCGCAGGAACGGCGGCTCGCCCGGCGGCGCCGGGCACAGCAGTTGGAAGAACTGCCCCGGCGCGGCGCGCGGCGGCGACGGCGCCGCAGCGCGACGACCAGATGCCGGTATTCGCTGTTGACCAGCGTCGTTGGCAGACGCACCTCCGACCTGCTCCTCCGCGGCGCGCGGACGGAACGCCGCGTTCACGGCGGTTCACGTCGCAGCGCCGCCGCCCGTGCGCTCGGGGATCAGCAGCCACATCGCCAGCGATGTCGAGGCAGATAGAGCACCGCCAGCAGCGCGATCGCGGTCTCGAAGCCGAGCGACGCCGCGACCACGCCCACCACCACCGGCCCGAAGCCGCCGACGCGCCCGGCCGATATTGAACAGCACGTTCTGCGCGGTGGCGCGGGCCGCGGTCGGATACAGCTCGCTGATCAGCGCGCCGTAGCCGCCGAGCATGCCGTTGACGAAGAAGCCCATCACCGCGCCGGCGACCAGCAGCGCGACCGGGTCGGTCAGCCGCGAATAGATGACGACCATGACCGCCGAGCCGAGCATCCAGCCGAAGAAGGCCGGCGTGCGGCCGATGCGGTCGGCCGACCTGGCCGAAGCCCCAGATGCCGACCGCCATGCCGAGCGATGGTGACGGCGGTCCACATCGCCGACTGCGTCAGCCCGAAGCCGAACCGCGTGGAAAGATAGCTCGGCAGCCAGATCATCACGCCGTAGTAGCCGAAATTCTGCACCGAGCAGAGGATCACCATGCCGAGGCTGATGCGCGCCGTGGCGGCGTCGGCCGACCAGCAGCCGCAGCGACGATGCCCGCCGGTGCGCGCGCGGTGCGCGCCACGAACACCTCCGGCTCGTGCAGGCTCTTGCGGATGAACTAGGCGGCGACGGCCGGCAAGATGCCGACCGCGAACATGCCGCGCCAGCCGATCACCGGCAGCAGCATCGGCGTCAGCAGCGCCGCCGCCAGCACGCCCGCCTGCCAGCCGAGCCCGACATAGGAGGAGGCGCGGGCACGCATGGACGCCGGCCATGCCTCGGCCACCAGCGCCATGCCGATGCCGAACTCGCCGCCCAGCCCGATGCCGGCGATGGTGCGGTAGACCAGGAGTTCGCCAATAGCCCGGCGCCAACGCGCAAAGCCCGGTGAAGACCGCGAACAGCACGATGGTCCAGGTCAGCACGCGCACCCGGCCGAGCCGGTCGGACAGCATGCCGAAAACCGACGCCGCCGATCACCGCGCCGATCAGCGTCGCGGTCACCAGCGAGGCGGCCTCGGCCGGGCTCAGTCCAGAGTCCGGCGGCGATCAGCCGCAGCATGAAGCCGAGGATCAGCAGATCGAAGCCGTCCATGGCATAGCCGAGCGCCGAGCCGAACAGCGCCCGCCACGCCTCCGGGCCGACATGCTCATCGGCAATCAGGGTTCCTACGGTTTTGGCCGACGTGCCGGGCAAGCTCGACATACGTTTGCTTCCTCGCTCCTCGGCTACTTGGTCAAGCGAGGTGCCGGCGGAAGAAGGCGAGCAGGTGATCGAGGGATCCGCTCGCGCGCGTCGCCTGCTCCACCGCGACCAGCTCGATCGTACCGCCGGCGCGGCGGTAGTCGGCGACGAAGCGCTCCGGCTCGTTGCCGGGCGACGGGCTTTCGGGATCGCGGTAGTCGTGTACCGGGTCGGGTCGTCCCTGCACCCAGAGGGCGGGCGGCAGGACCACCGCCTCTCCGCGTTCCAGCGCGAGCGTCGGGTTGCCCTCCGCCATCGCCGCCTCGGTCCGCCAATAGCGATCATGGCGCTCGGGGATGTCGCCCACCCACTCGGGCGGGTTGGCGCCGTCGCGGGCGCGCAGCGCGTGCCGATAGCGCGACAGCGGGTTGATCACCGGCCAAAGCATGGCGACGGCGTTGACCGTGGCATCCACGCCGGCGAGCGGAAGCGCGGCGTAGCGCGGATCGTGCGGGCGCATGGCGGCGAGCATGGCGAGATGGCCGCCGCTTGAGTTGCCGGACAAGCCGACGCGATCCGCGCGGACGCGCAGCTCGCTCGCCTGCGCCTTGATCCAGCGGATCGCGAAATTGATGTCGGCGAGCGAGGTCGGATAGCCGTCCGCGCCGTGGCGGAAATTGATGGCGGCGACCACGAACCCGGAGGCGGCGAGCGCCTCGTTGCGTGCCTGCCCGTCGCCGAGGTCGCCCCCGCACCAGGCGCCGCCGTGGATGTCGATGACGGCCGGCAATGGGCCGGGAGCATCGGGCGTGAACAGGCGCATCTGGAGCCCCTCGCGGTAGAGGCGATCCCGAGCGGTGAATGCGTAGGTGGGCATCTCTGATTCCCCACTGGCGAAACGGCCGACATCTCCGGCCCTCTGTCGGGGAAGGTCAAGTCCGTCCCGTGTTGTGCCGCCTGCTTATCTCGCACGCCGCCACTCGTTGATCGCGAGACTTCTACTCGCGCACCCGCAGACTCCAGCAGCTCGCCCCGGCTCGCGAGCACCGGGTAGGCGGCGGCGGCGACCAGATGCGCATTCACCCGCTTGAGGCCGCGGATCAGGTCGAGATGCGCCGCCCCCGCGCCCGTCTTCAGGGTCCGCAGACGCGCCAGGTTCGCCGCCGTGGCCCGCGCCTCGATATCGCGAAACGCCTGCTTCTCCGCCGCCAGCAGTCGCGCGGCGCGCGCATCGTCGCTCATGAACACCACGGCGGCGGCGCGCAAATTGCCGACCAGGCGACGCACCAGCCCGACCAGCTCGGCAAGCTCGTCGGCGGAGAAGGCGATGTTGCGCTTGATCAGTCGTGACACGCGCGGCAGCAGCTCGCGCTCGACCACGTCGCCGGCGTTTTCCAGGTTGGTCGCAAAGCTCAGTATCTCCGCCACCCGCCGATGATCCGCCTCGGTCATCTCTTGGGGGTGAAGCGCTGCCAGATGGGCGCGGATCGCGCGGTTCAGGCTGTCGAGCACGTCGTCCAGCCGGCGCGTCGGCGCGATGCGTTTGCGGTCGACTTTTTCGAGTGACGCCAGCAGCCCCGCCAGCATCTGTTCCAGCACGTCGGCGAGCCGCAGCGCCTCGCGCGCGGCGGCGCCGATCGCGACCACCGGCATGCTTGGCCCGGCATCGAGGTAGCGCGGCCGGCGCGGGTCGTCGGCCGCCGGACGCGCCGGCAATAGCCGGCACAAGCCGGCAGCCCACGGCGACAGCAGCGGCAGGAACAGCACCGCCAACGCCAGGTTGAACAGGCTGTGGAAGTTGGCGACTGCGCGCGCCGGATCGGTGTTCATCGTCGCGAGGCGATCGGCGATCGGCGCCAGGAACGGCAGCGCGATGATGCAGCCGCAGACGCGAAAGCCCAAATTGCCGAGCGGCAGCCGGTGCGCCGCCGCATCCCCGGCCGGCGTCTCCAGCCACGGATTGATCGCGGTGCCGAGATTGGCCCCGAGCGTCATCGCCAGCGCCACGGTGAGCGGCATCACCCCGGCGGCGGCGAGCTGCATGACCAACAGCACCACGGTGACGCTGGAATGGGCCGCCCAGGCCAGCGCCGCGGCGAGCAGCAGCGCCAAGATGTCCTGCCCCGCCAGGGCGGACATGGCCCCCCGCAGGCCGGACATCCGCTCGAGCGGCGCGATCACCGCGAACATCCCCTGCAACGCCAGCAGCACCAGCCCGAGCCCGATGGCGACCCGCCCGAGGTCGCGCCAACGCGTCTCCTGTCCGCGCCGGAAGGCGACCACGCCGACCAGGATCAGAGCGGGTGCCGCGGCGGCCACATGCAGCGACAGCAACTGCACGATCAGGGTGGACCCGACGCCGGCGCCGAGGGTCACGCCCAGCGCCGGGACCAGATCGACCAGGCCGGCGGCGGCAAAGCCGCTCGCCATCAGCGCGACGGCGGTGCTGCTCTGCAAGAGCGCGGTGACGCCGATCCCGGCCAGAAAGCCGCGCAGCCGGTCGCCGAGCGCGGCCGAGAGAAACAGCCGGAGCCGCGCGCCGAACGCCCGCTGCACCCCGGTCTGCACCATGCGCACGCCCCACAGCAGCAGGGCGACGAAGCCGGCCAGATCGAGCAGGGTAAGAGAGAAGCTCATGGGCATGGAGCGGGTGAGGGGAATCGAACCCCTGTGAGCAGCTTGGAAGGCTGCCGTTCTACCATTGAACTACACCCGCGCGAGCCCCCCGGATACAGGATCGGGCGGCGGAGGGTAAGGGGTTCCATCCACCTGATTAGCCGAACGACGTGCCGATTAACGCCGGATTACCCCATTGATGACTTGTAAGCATATTGCCGACTGAATCAATAACCGATTGATGAGGAAGGAGGTAAGCAGCCCCGCTGCGGCTGGTAATCTTGTATTTCCGGTCGCCTTCGGCGGCATGCACATGAGGGGATGCGAGAGAGATGAGATCTGCTCCTAGAAGAAAGCTGCTGGTCGGCGCCGCATCCGCCATGGGCATGGTTGGTCCGCTGAAGCTGATGCCGGGAACGCGGGAGGCCTCGATGGCGGCAACAGAGGGCGCGGAACCCGTCCTGCATGAATTCAGGCGGCTGCGCGTCAAAGAATATCTGAATGCAGTTGCCTGGAACAGCGACGGTTCACGACTGGCGGCCATGAGCAATTTCGAGCGGCTTATAACAGTCTGGGAAACCGGGAGCTGGAACGTCGTCAACGAATTCGAAGCCAATGTATATTCCTCGTTCAACTCTCTGGCCTACCTTCCTGACGGAAGCTTGCTCACCACCGCGCCGGTCGGGAAATCCATCGGCGGCGAATCGAAGTTCGGGACGGTTGCGCTTCTCCTTTGGGATGCTGACGGCGGACGTTTGCTAAGGAACATACCCGACCCAATTCCCGATGCAGGGTTTAAGATCGGCCCTGCGATTAACTTTACGGTGTCCACTGATGGAGCGTGGATTGCTGGGATTATGGTAGGAGGCCACATATTAATATTTGAAACTCACACTTGGACATTGGCGAAGCACTTCCTCGTGCCGCCGACCACGCAACACCCCGATGTTGCTTGGAGTGTTGCGTTTTCTCCTGATGGGAAAGAGCTGGGTGTCGGTACGATATTCGGATATGTCCACATATTCGAATTGGGAAGCGGGAAAAATCCGCCTCTCGTTCCTCGCGTACTCCGGCGATGTTCTGTGTAACGCAATCGCTTTCAGCCGCGATGGTCAGCTTCTTGCGACCGGAAGAGGCATGGTGGCCCGCGGCGCGCCAGACGACGGCCGGACGCGTCTGTGGCGGCCAGCGAGTGGCGAGCATCTCGCAAGTTTGGTGGACGGACGTGGTGGCGTGCAGAAGATTGCTTGGGGACGCGAGGGGCTCCTCGGAGTTGGGTATGACCAATCCCTCGCAGTCTGGAATGTAATCCCGGGATCCAGGCCGGTAGTTGCCCATAGCGACACACCCACTTTCAGTCTCGCGTTTAGCGGCGGGCACACATTAGCCGCTGCTCAGGTCAACGAAATTGCCTTGTACCGGAGCGTATAGAACAAAGTCCGTAGAGAATGTGGGCAAGATGCCAACCCAAGCCGATTGACAAGGGCGCCAAGCAGCATCTTTTAACGCTCGGTTAACCCGTTGATGACTTGTAAGCATGTTGCCGGATGCATCAATAAAATCCTGACGAGGCATGGTGATCGTATCTGATATCGCGGTTCCGGCCGGATGCGCAGGAAGGGACGCGGGGAAGATGATGTCCAGCCCATCGCTCGCGGATCGCGTCGCCTCATTCGTTCTTTGGGGATTTAATCGGGTAGTGGCTCTTATCTCGGTGCTTCTACTGACCCTTGGAGGGCAAATGCTCGATCCCGCGAAACTGTCAAGCAATCACCTCTCTCGGGCGTTGACGGAGCTCAGCAGCGTGGATCGACAGGGCATACTGACCGTGGATGTCACTGACGTGTTCGCCCCAGCGATGTCGGGAATGACTTTCCCAACGGTGCGCGCGGAAATGGGTGAACTAGGCCAACACTACCCGTTGCCTGATCCGGCGCCGAATTCGGAGGGTGGAATTTCGTTCCCCTATGAGGTTCTGAGGAGAGTACCCGGAAACAAGTTCAGACCGCATGACGAAGTCGTCGCAATGTTCAACGTTGGGATAAACGGGAAAATCCAAGTGACGAGCGCGACATGGTTAAATACCACCGCCGCGTCCATAATGGGAAATTTATCCCTAAAAGGAAAGCATTAAAATGGCCTTCAATATGACCACACTGGTATTTCGCGCCGATTCACGATCTGGCTCCCATGAGTGACTTCGGGCGGCTATCAGGGCTTCGGATACCGCGACGGAACCGAAAACGCAATTCGAAGTACTGTTACTGAAATGATACCTTTATACCAAATGCGCTTTCGAGCCTTTAACAGGAGCGCGGAGAAATTCGGGTGAGGGTTCGAGATATCGGAAGCGCGCTCAGTTCCTCGCGTTTCGCGCTGCGGTGCTCGCATTCGCCATGATTGGCGTGAGGGGGGCTGCCGCGACAGCACCTGGCGCGCAAACTCAATCCGCACACGTCAACCCCGCCCCTGCGCAAGACAATCAGACCTCCAGGCCGACGAACATGACGCAGGTCGATCAACTCCCTGCACTGAAGCTCGTCCGCGAACTTCGGCGAAAAGATTACACTTTCGGTGTGCACTTGGAGTCCCGACAGCGCAACTCTGGCCGCCTATAGCAGTCTACGGCGGCCTTGTCACGATCTGGAACGCCGAAGGTAAGGTCATACAGGAACTTCACCGGCCCGGCGCCCGTTACGTCGGTAATGCCTTGGCCTTTCTCTCCGGGCATTCGGAGATCATCACTCCCCCGGCTTCCTACCAATCGAACGATATTGCGTTCTCGATATTCAATGTCGAAAGCGGGAGGTGATTCACGAAGTGCCGGGACCATACCCGGACCGGCCACGGAGCTGTGAATGCCATCACCGCTCTTGCCATCTCCCCCGACCAATCAATGCTCGCGGTCATTTATGGCATGGCTTTGCCTCAGCCGGTGGCCCTCTATTCAACTCAAGACTGGCGTCGGTTCGCCATTCTCTCGGACCCGAGCTACGCCTCTACGGAATACACGAAACCTTCCTCGCAGAAGGCCCAAACCGTCTCATTCTCACCTGATGGCAGGCTTTTGGCGGTGGCTTTACCGTTCGACGTCCTGATCTTCGACATCGGCAGTCAGAAAGTTATCACGCAGAATTCACGTCTTGGATCCTATTAAAGGATGTTGCATTAGATCAACGGCTTTCAGTCCGAATTCAAGTCAGATCGCGGTGGCCAATGCCGCGAATGGTCAGTTACCTTTACCTGTTCCGAAAAAACATCCCACCCCCACGCATGTGGACGTCTTCCGCGTCGCGGATGGCGCCAGGATTGCCGCTTACCCGCCGATCGCTGAACCTACCGAGGGCCTCGGTTGGAGCCGCGATGGACGGTTCATTGCGTTCATAACCCTAAACGCCCTGCATCTTTGGGATCCGCCTCACCCGACAGCTTTTCGATCGATAGATCTCTCGGGCGCTGAGGGGCTTTCCTTCTCCCCGAACGGTCGTTGGCTCGCCGTATGCTCAGACTATCTCGTCGATATCTTCGAGATCAAAAACTAGGACCATCAGGAAAGTATCATATGTCCTCGCCTTCGAACTCCGACTACCTTAATTTGCTGAACTCTTTCCCAGCTAATGGCGGATTTCCCAGCCCACCTGCGGGATGGGTCGTCTTAAGCAGAATAAACGATCCTTCAGGCTTGGTGGGAGCTGCTTTTGCGAACACCACCACAAAGCAAGTCGTCATTGCCTTCGAGGGAGTTTCGACGCCGAGCTTCTCCAACAGCGGCGCCACAAGCGCGGACTTCTCTCTGTCGAACGAAACCAGGCCGGCGGCCTACGACGCTGCTGCGTTCAGCTTTGTGACTACAGCCGAGAACCGCCGCCACTTCTCAAGGATATTCGACCGCATCAACGAACGTCTTCGCGACGGGCAACTCTCTCGGCGGATATGCAGCTCAGTTCGCCGCACAGGCCAACGGCTTTGGAGGCGGCGAGTTTCGGCGGCCCGGGTATTCCCGACTATCCCGGATCAGGAGGGAGCGTAACGAACTTCCTCAGTTATGCGAATGCGGGTGATCCCGTTGCGAACCATTCAACTCACTTCGGGAATCCAATTGGGGTCCATTGGCAACTCTCGATAACGCCGGCGCTCATTATGGGGAGCTCAAGCTTATCGGGCCAGCTTCAACCAATCCGAACTCCAGGACAATGTATCGCTGATCACGGTCGCGCTGTCCGGACATTTATGCGGCCGATCCAGGGGCTCAACTGCTGGGTGGCTTCTCGGGGCTGGAAGGCGGCATTCAGAGCAATCATTTCCTGTCAGCTTACGCCAGCGTTCTGGGCGTGACCATCAATGCTCAACCAGCCTCTTCCAACTCCTCCGATTCACTTCTTACTCCATTTCTCTATGAGAGATCCCTTGACGGCACCAACGCACCGCTAACGCTCGGTGAAAACGGCAGTGCAAACGCCACCGTAACCGGACAGAACGGCAGCTCCGAGGATGCCACTACTCTCTCGCAAACTTCGGCTGGCGATTTCCTTGTGAACTACTTCCAGCAGACACAAGGTCAGCCAGTGTCGAAGCAAGGTTCGTTCCAGGTCGCCTATCTCTCGTCAGTTCTCGACCGACGCTTCAACTTATAGCCCTTCCGCATCCCAAGCTTCAACCACTATCCAAACCGGCACCGAAGTCTCCAGTATCCAGCAGACCGCGCAGGTGAGTTTCGGTATCAGCGGCAATCCCACCAATATCACCGTTACCCCCGCATCGGGGGCGGCACAGACCTTCACCGTGACCGGCGATCCGACCGTCGCCCTCGCCATGGATGGCCCCGCGGCTGCTTCCGGCGGAGCGAACACTGTCCTGGTCGGGGCTATGACGGTACGTTGACCGGCGGCAGCGGTAGCAACTTGTTCCTCGATCTCGGAAGCAACGCAACCGTGATTGGCGGAAGCGGGCGAACCAGATCGCGTTGGATGGCGTAAATGATACTGTCTATCATCGGCGCGGCCGAACAGGCCACGATCAGCGGTATCGGCGTTCGGTAAACATCACCGGCTCGAACGTCACCGTCACTGCCTCGCGGCGAGACCATTACGGCCGGCAACAACGCAGCTCATCACGGTCGTTGGCGCGGCGATACCCTCAAACTCGGCACCGGCGACACCGTAACCGATACCGGTGGCGGCAACACCATTAACGCTCAGTCCGGGGATGCACTTAATCTCGGCGGCACCGCCGGCAGCGCCGATAGCGTCAACGGTTCCGGCGTCACGCTGAACCTGGGCAGCAATGCGCAGGCGAACCTCGGCGGCAATGGCGATACCATCACGCTCGGCACCGGCGACAGCTTTGGCGTCAACGGCGGCGGTAACACGGTCAACGCGCAAGCCTGCGATGATGTCTACCTGACCGATACCATCAACAACTTCGATACGGTGATCGCGAACGGCGACGCGTTGAGCTCGGGGCAACCTGAAGAGCTGGCACATCGGGTGAAAATGCTTGACGGGTCGGAGAGTGCAATTGTATCGCACCAGTTACTGGAGCGAATGCGGAGAAATCCGGGTGAGGGAATATCGGAAGCGCGCCGAATTCCGCGCGTTTCGCGCTGCGGTGCTCGCATTCGCCATGATTGGCGTGAGGGGGGCTGCCGCGACAGCACCGGGCGCGCAAACTCAATCCGCACACGTCAACCCCGCCCCTGCGCAAGACAATCAGACCTCCGGGCCGATGAACGTGACGCAGGTCGATCGACTCCCCTCACTGAAGCTCGTCCGGGAACTGCGGAGAAAAGATTACACTTTCGGCGTGACTTGGAGTCCCGACAGCGCAACTCTGGCCGCGTATAGCATCTACGGCGGCCTTGTCACGATCTGGAACGCCGGAGGCAAGGTCATACAGGAACTTCACCGGCCGGGCGCACGCTACGTCGGGAATGCCTTGGCCTTTCTCTCCGGGCATTCGGAGATCGTCACTCCCCCGGCCTCCTACCAATCGAACGATATCGCGTTCTCGATATTCAACGTCGAAAGCGGGCAGGTGATTCACGAAGTGCCGGGACCATACCCGGACCGGCCACGGAACGTGAATGCCATCACCGCTCTTGCCATCTCCCCCGACCAGTCAACGCTCGCGGTCGTTTATGGCATGGCTTTGCCGCAGCCGGTGGCCCTCTATTCAACTCAAGACTGGCGTCGGGTCGCCATTCTGTTGGACCCGAGCTACGCCTCTACGGAATACACCAAACCGTCGTCGCAGAAGGCCCAAACGGTCTCATTCTCACCCGACGGCAGGCTTTTGGCGGTGGCGTTGCCGTTTGACGTCCTGATCTTCGACATCGGCAGTCAGAAAGTTGTTTCGAGAATCCACGTCCTGGACCCGAAAAGAGGGTGTTGTATACGGGCAATAAATTTTAGCCCGGATTCAAGTGCAATTGCGGTGGCCAATATTGGGAATGCGCAGGTGCCTCTATCTGTTCCGAAACAAATTCCCAGCGGGACGCCCGTCGAGGTCTTTCGCGTCATGGATGGCGCTAGGATTTCCGCTTACCCGCCGATCGCTGAACCAGCCGAGGGACTCGGTTGGAGCCGCGATGGACGGTTCATCGTTTTCATAACTCTAAACGCCCTGCATCTGTGGGATCCGGCTGATCCGAAAGTTTTTCGCTCGATAGACCTCCCGGGCACCGAGGGGGTTTCCCTATCCCCGAACGGACGTTGGCTCGCCGTATGCTCCGACTACTCCGTCGATATCTTCGAGATCCAGGATTGATTCTCTCGGCGGATATACAGCTCAGATCGCCGCACAGGCCAACGGCTTCGGAGGCGCGAGTTTTGGCGGCCCGGGTATTCCCCATATCCCGGGTCGGGAGCGAGCGTAACGAACTTCATCAGTTATGCGAATGCGGGTGATCCCGTTGCGAACCGTTCGACTAACTCGGGGAATCAATTGGGGGTGTCCTTTGGCAACTCTCGATAACGCCGGCGCCCATTATGGGGAGCTCAACCTTATCGGGCCAGCATCCAACTAATCCGAACTCCAGGACAGCCGGCGCCGTGAAGGTTTCGGCTGCATCGAGTTCGCGCAAGGCGGCGGGCGCACCGGAAGCTGAGCTCGAAACGGTCTCCGGTGCCGCGCCGGCGCGGCGGCAATGTCGGCATCCTCCGGCTCCGGCGGGGCCGACCGCCATCCCCGATCCGGCCAGTCCAAAGCCGATCGCTGCAACGCCCCTTTTTGCGTACGCGCTTTCGAGGGCGGGAGGGGTGTTGCGTACACGCTTTTGAGGTCTGCACCTCTGGCTGCACCCCATGGGTGAGACACGGAAATGGCGTACACCCATTCATCTCTCCCTGAATCCGATTTCAAGCCAAGCTTCGGCGGCGGGGCCGGGGTCAAGCCTCGCGAAGCGGCCGCCGCAGGCGGCTCGGGCTTGACGCCGGTCGCGCCGGCGCAAGCATGATCAAACATCGGATGGGACCCCGTCGGCGACGACCGCGCGCGCCGGCAAAGGCCCCGGCGTGTGCTGTTCGAACTGCTCCGGCGGCCAGTAGCCGAGCGCGGAATGCAATCGCTGGCGATTGTAGGTCGTCTCCAGGAAATCCCCGATCGAGGCCCGGGCCGCGGCGAGGTCGCGATAGTCACGGCCGTCCGCCTCCTCGCGTTTCAGCGTCCGCATGAAGCTCTCCGCCACCGCATTGTCCCAAGGCCGGCCGACCCGGCTCATGCTCGGCACGATGCCCGCTCGGGACAGCCGCTCGGCATAGTCCGCGCAGGCATACTGAATGCCGCGATCCGAATGGTGCACCAGCACGCCGGGCACCACCACGCGGCTCGCCAGCGCCCTGTCCAGGGCGGCGATCGCCAAGCTGGCCTGCAAATGCTCCGCCAGCGCCCAGCCGATCACCCGGCGGCTGAACGCATCCAGCAGCACCGCCAGATAGATGAAGGCCTCCTGCAGGCGCACGTAGGTGATGTCGGCGACCCACAGCTGGTTCACCGCCGTCGGCCGCAAGCGCGCGGCGAGGTTCGCGTAAAACGGCCAGTGATGGCGGCTGTCGGTGGTCACCGGCACGAAGCGCCGGCGCGGCAGGCACAGCAGATTGTCCGCGCGCATCAGCCGCAGCACCCGCTTCTTGTTCACCGCCCAGCCGCCGCGCTGCAGCAGCACCGTGATCGGCCGGTGGCCGTAATGGCGATGCTCGAGCCGCAGCAGCTGGATGCGGTGGCGCAGCTCGGTCGCCTCCTGCCGCGGCGCCGAGGCTTGCCAGGCGCGGTAGTAGCCGGCGCGGCCGACCCCGGCCAGCGCGCACATCCGCTCGATCCCGAGCCGGCCTTGCAACGGCACCTGCGCGCGGATCACCGCGTAGATGCCATCCCGCCAGGCGCGCCGTTCTACCGACGCCTCGCCCCGACATGCCGCAAGGCTGCGCGAAAAAAATCCAGTTCCAGCGCCTGCTGGCCGATCTTGCGCTCCAGCTCGGCGATCCGCGGCGCCGGGCCCGCATCGCCGACCTCGGCTCGTCGTGCCGGCACCGTGCCCGCAGCAGCCGGCGGCGCCGTCGACGGTCGTCCGCGCGCGCCAAATCCGGCCGCGCCCTTGGCGCGGTAGATCGTCCGCCACTTGAACAACGTCGCCCGGCGCACCCCGAGCTCACGCCCCAGAGCGGCCAAATTGCCACTCGCCTCGATGCGCTCGCAAACCTCGAGCTTGAACGCCGTCGTGTAGCTCCCTTCGATCCCGGACATCCGTTCTCCTCCCAAAACGGCGTACCCGGTTTCCCTGTCTCACTCCAGGGGTGCAGTCCAGCTCCGTTTGCGTACACGCTTTCGGGGTCCGCACCCGCCGTTGGTACACGCTTTTGGGGTCTGCACCGCCGTTGCGTACGCGGTTTCGGGGTGTGAACCCCCGAACTGCACCCAGGGGCGAGACACGGAATTTGCGTCCTCGTCAGGCGGCCGGCGTCCCGCTCAGCCTACCCCGCCAGCTCCCGCGAGCGCGCCGTCGCCGCGGCGATCGCCTCATCCAGATTGCGCGGCCACGCCTCGGCGGCCATCAGGACGCCCAGCGCCCGCTCGGTGGTGCCGCCGGGGCTGGTGACGGCACGACGCAACGCCGCCGCGTCCTCGGCGCTGGCGGCGAGCAGCGCCCCCGATCCCGCCACCGTCCGCCGGGCCAGCCGGCGGGCGAGGTCGGGCGGGATGCCTTGCCCCCGCGCCGCCTGCTCCAGCAGCTCCGCAAGCAGGAACACGTAAGCCGGCCCGCTGCCGGAGACGGCAGTGACGGGATCCAGCAGCGCCTCGTCCTCCACCCTGGCGACCTCGCCGATCGCGCCCAGCAGTTGCTCGCAAAGCGCCGCCTCGGCGCCGTGCACCCCGGGGCCGGGGCAGAAGACGGTGATGCCCTGGCGGATCGCCGCCGGCGTGTTCGGCATCGCGCGGACGATCCGCGCCTCGCCGAGCAGCGCCGCGCATTCCCGGGATCGTCCGCCCGGCCATGATAGACAGGAACACCGATCGGCGGCGAACCGGCGATAGAGCGGCAGCGCCTCGGCGGCGTTCTGCGGCTTCACCGCCAGCACCACGGCGGCGGGCGCGAAGTGCGCCGGCACCGCCTCGGCCGTCTTCACCACCGCGACTTCCGCGCCGGCGAAGTCCGCCGCCGGGGCCGGATCGACGACGACCGAGGGCGCCAGACCCTGCTCCCGCCAGCCGGCGAGCATCGCACTTCCCATGCGCCCGCAGCCGACCAGCAGAACCGGCGGAATCGTCATGCCTCGCCGGCGCACTCCAGCATCGCGGCGTCGAGCGCCTCGGCGGGCGCCTTGCCGCCCCACAGCACGAACTGGAAGGCCGGATAGAACCGCTCGCACTCGGTGATCGCGATGTCCACCATGTCCTCCAGGCTCTCGGCCGAGGCGCCCGGGGCGCCGCGCAGCAGCACCGCATGGCGGAACACGGGCATTCCCTCATCCGGATCGAGGGCGAAATGCCCGATCCACAGCCGGTCGTTGGCCAGCGCCAGCAGCTCATAGAGCGCCGCCCGCCGCTTCGCCGGCACCTTCAGATCGAAGGAGCAGGTGAAGTGCATGGCGCTGATCTCGCGCGACCAGTTGAAGAACAGCCCGTAATCGCACCACCGGCCGGGCGCCTCGGCGGCCATCTCGCTGTCACTGCGGCGGTCGAACGCCCAGTCGTTGGCGGTGACGATCTGCTCCAGCATGTCGAGCGGATTGGTCGCCGTCTCCAGCGAGGTGGCCATCGATGTGGCGGTCATGGGGGTCTCCCGTCGAAAGAGGAAGGCCGGGGGCGAAGCGACTCGCCCCGAGGAAGCCACGCGCCACCCTAACGATGCCGGGCGCTCCGCCGCAAGCGGCCGGTCGAGTCCGGCACCATCGGGAGGCGAAAACGCGCCGTCTCAGGGATCGGTTGCCGGGTCCGGCGGCAGCGGCGCTGCGCCGCCCGCCGTCTCCAGCACCGCGACCCGGGCTTCGAGGGCGGCGAGCCGGGTCAGCGCCTCGGCCAGCCGCGCCTCGGCCTGTTCCTGGCCCGTCCGCGCATTGGCCGCCAGTTCGGAGACGGCGTCGAACTCGTCGCGACGCACCAGGTCGAGCCGGCGGAGCGCGTCATCCATCCAGGCCCGGAACGTGGCCTCCGCCTCGTCGCGCAAGCCCGCAAAGGCCGAAAAGGCGCCACCGGCCACCCCCGCCAAATCGTCGAAGAACTTCGGTCGGTCCGCCATCGCCCTCTCCCGTCTCCCATCCTATAAGGCGCGCCATGATGATAGTGACCGGCGGCGCCGGATTCATCGGCTCCAACCTGCACGCCGCCCTTGCGCGGCGCGGGGTGGAAACCGTGGTGGTGGACCGCCTCGGTGTCGAGGGCAAGTGGCGCAATCTGGCCAAGCACCCGCCATCGCGGCTGATCGTGCCCGACGCGTTCGACGACTTCCTCGCTTCGCATCCGCCGATCGAGGCGATCGTCCATCTCGGCGCGATCAGCGACACCACGGCGCGCGACGCCGATCTCGCTTGGGCCACCAATGTCGAACTGCCGCTTCGTCTTTGGCGCTGGTGCGCCTCGCGCGGCGTGCGTCTCCTCTACGCCTCCTCGGCCGCCACCTACGGTGACGGCTCGGCCGGGTTCGATGACGACCCCGGACCGGCGGCGCTGGCGCGATTGCGGCCGCTCAATCTCTACGGCTGGACCAAGCACGCCTTCGATCTGCAGGTGGCACGGATGCTGGAGGCGGGCGAGGCGCGCCCGCCGCAATGGGCCGGGCTCAAATTTTTCAACGTTTACGGACCGAACGAGTATCACAAGGGCCACATGATCTCGGTCGTCAAGGTTAAGCACGACGAGGTGGCGGCGGGCGGCGCGGTGCGGCTGTTCCGCTCCGACCGGCCCGGCCTCGCCGACGGTGCGCAGGCGCGCGATTTCATCTGGGTGGGGGATGTGGTCGATATCGTGCTGTGGCTGCTGGACAGCCCCGGCGTGAACGGGCTCTTCAATGTCGGGACCGGCCGCGCCCGGACTTATCTCGATCTCGCGCATGCCGTCTGCGACGCTGCCGGACGTGAGCGCAGGGTCTCGTTCGTCGAGATGCCGGCACCGCTTCGCGGCCAATACCAATCCTTCACCGAGGCGCCGATGGAACGGTTGCGCGCCGCCGGATATGCCGGCCAGACGACACCGCTCGAGCAGGGCGTGCGCCGCTACATCAGCGACTTCCTGACCGGCGCCGATCCCTACGCATGAGCCCGCTCGTCTTTCCCCAGTTCGATCCGGTCGCCTTCCAAATCGGGCCGTTCGCCATCCGCTGGTACGCGCTCGCCTATATCGTGGCGCTGCTGCTCGGCTGGCGGCTGGGGCGGAGGTTGGTGGCCCGGCCGCCGCGCGTCGCCACCGCCGAGCAGGCGGACGATTTCCTCACCTGGGCAACGCTCGGCGTGATCCTGGGCGGGCGCCTCGGCTACGTGCTATTCTATCAGCCGGCGTTCTATTTTGCCCATCCGGCGGCGATCGTGCAGGTCTGGCACGGCGGGATGAGCTTCCACGGCGGCGCCGTCGGCGTCACCGTCGCGATCATCTGGTTCTGCTGGCGGCAGCGGCTCAACATGCTGGGCTTCGCCGACCGGATCGTGACCTGCGTGCCGATCGGGCTGGGGCTCGGGCGGCTCGCGAATTTCATCAACGGGGAGCTGTGGGGCCGGCCGGCGCCCGCCTGGTGGCCCGGCGCGTTGATCTACCCCGAGGCCGGACCGCCCTACGTGCCGCGCTTCCCGAGCGAGCTCTACGAGGCGTTCCTGGAGGGCGTGCTGCTGCTGACCCTGTTGCTGCTGCTGGCACGGCGGGAGCGGGTACGGGCGTGGTTCGGGATGCTGTCGGGGGTGTTCCTGGTCGGCTATGCCATATGCCGCATCATCGCCGAGTGCTTCCGCCAGCCCGACGCCTTCCTGGGCTACATCGCCGGCGTACTGACGATGGGGCAGATTCTTTCCTTCCCGATGCTGCTGATCGGCTTGGGGTTGATCTGGTGGAGCCTGCGGGGCACCGGGCGCGCGGGCGTCGGCCGGAAGCCGCTTGAGGAAGACCGATCCTGCGCGGGCTGACTAACTAACCGCCTAGCAAATGCAGCGAGAACAGCCGGGCCGGGTCGGTCCACATCCGCTCGCAACGCCAGCCGGCCGCCTCGGCGATCGCGCGGAAGCCGGCTTCGGTGTATTTGTAGCTGTTCTCGGTGTGAATGGTCTCGCCGGGTTCGAACTGGATCGTTCGACCGTCCAGATGCGTCGTCTGCGCGCGGCGGCTGACCAGGTGCATCTCGATTCGCCCCTCGGCGTCGTTCCACAGCGCGCGATGATCGAACGCCTCGGGTTCGAAATCGGCGCCGGCCTCGCGGTTGAGGCGGACGAGGATGTTGCGATTGAATGCCGCCGTCACCCCGGCGGCGTCGTCATAGGCGGGTATCAGCACCGACGCCGACTTGCGCAGATCGACGCCGATCAGCATTCGCGCGCCGTCGCCGAGCGTCGCCCGGGTGCGGGCGAGGAAGCCGAGCGCCTCGGCGGGGTTCATGTTGCCGATCGTGGAGCCGGGAAAGAACCCCAGCCGGGCCAATCCGGCCAGGCGTCGCGGCAAGGCCACCGGACGCAGGAAGTCGCCGACCACCGGACAGACCAGCAATCGCGGTCGCGCCGTCTCGATGCGCGCCGCCATCGCCAACAGCGCCGGTGCGGCGACGTCGATCGGCACATAGGCCGCGAAGACCGCGTGGCCCTCGGGATCGGCGCAATCCAGCAACGCCGCCGCCTTGGTCTCATCGCTGGCACCGTACTCGACCAGAACGGCGCCGCTCAGGCCCGCGCTCGCCTCCGGCGCGACCTCCGCCAACAGGCGCAGCTCGGTGCGGGTCAGATAATACTCGGGAAGCTCGGTGATCCGGTAGAACAGCCGGCAGCCCTCCTCGTCGTAGAACAAGGAGGGCGGCAATGTCTTGGGCCGCGCCAGCAGGCCCCGCAGCGCGGTTTGCGCGATGGACACGTCGATGGTCGCGGCGAGCGCCGTATGGTCGGGCATGTGTCCTCCCGGCTCAGATGCTGCGGGCGAGGCGCAAACCGGCGAATTGCCAGCGTTTGTCGGGGTGGAAGAAGTTGCGATAGCTCGGCCGTGCGTGGCCGGGAGGCGTGGCCGTCGAGCCGCCGCGCAGCACCATCTGGCCGATCATGAACTTGCCGTTGTATTCGCCGACCGCGCCGGAGGCGGCGCGAAAGCCGGGATAGGGGCGATAGGCGCTTTCGGTCCATTGCCAGACATGCCCGGTCAGCTCGGACACTTCCGGATGTGCGCTCGCCGTCTCCCACTCCGCCTCGGTCGGCAGGCGGGCGCCGGCCCAGCGGGCGAAGGCATCGGCCTCGTACCAGGAGAGATGGCGGACGGGGGAATCAGGATCGAGCGGCCGGCGTCCGCCGAGGCCGATCTCGGTCCAGGCGCCATCCCGGCGTTGCCAGCGCAGCGGTGCCGTCCAGCCTTCAGCCTGCACGACCGCCCAGCCGTCAGACATCCATAAACCAGGGTTCCGATAGCCGCCGTTGTCGATGAAATCGAGCAGGTCGCGGTTGCGCACCAGCCGGTCCGCGATCTCGAACGGCTCCAGGAACACGCGATGGCGGGGCGTCTCGTTATCGAAGCAGAAGCCCGCGCCTCCATGGCCGATGCACTCGATCCCTCCTTCGAAGCCGACGAAGCGAGTCGGGCCGCGCGTCCCATCGGGCTCCCGCCAATCGGGCAGCACGGCGGGCGAGAGCGGATGGCGGGCGAACGCATCCAGCATATCGGTCAGGATGAGTTCCTGATGTTGCTGCTCGTGCTGCAATCCCAGCTCGATCAGCGCCCGCGCGGTGCCCGGCGGGTCCGCCAACAACCGCGCCATCGCGCGATCGACATGCGCCCGATAGGCGTCCACCCGCTCGGCCGGCGGGCGGGTCAGCAGGCCCCGCGCCGGACGCGGGTGGCGCGGGCCGACCGCCTCGTAATAGGAGTTGAACAAATAGCCGAAATCCGGGTCGAAGACGCAATAGCCGTCCAGAAATTGCAGCAGCACGAACTGCTCGAAGAACCAAGTGGTGTGCGCGCGGTGCCATTTGACGGGGCTCGCGTCCGCCATCGACTGCGTACACTGATCCTCGGCGGTTAAGGCCTCGGTCAGTGCCTCGGTGTGCTGGCGGACCGCGCCATAGGCGGATCCGATCTCCGCCCCGGATGACTGGACCTGCTGCATCCTGCTCTCCGTCCCCGCGCGTCCGGTCGTGGCAATGTCGGCCGGCGGCGCCGTGGAACGAGACACAAAATGCGGGAGGCCCGCCGGTTCACCGGATCGTTACTGAGCGGCCTGATAGGCGGACAGGTTTTCGAGAGAGACCTTGGTCGCGCTCGGCAGCACGATCCGGTCCGGCTCCACCCGCAAATCGGTGAACGGAACGGCCACCAAGCGGCTGCCGACGCCGAGGAAGCCGCCAACCGACAGGATCGCCTTGGTTGCCGTGGCCTCCTTGTTGAGCAGCAGGTCGCTGACCGTCCCGATGTTCTGCTTCTGGTCGTTGTAGACCGCCGCCCCGATCAGCGCGGCGGCGCGCAACTCGCCGTCGGCGGCGCGGTACTTGTTGGGCGGGGGCGCCGGTGGGGCAGGGGCTGCGGGCGAAGCCGGGGTGGCGGGCGCCGGGGTGGCCGCTGGCGCAGGCGGGGCCTCCGCCGGTTTTGCCGGTTCGGCCGGGGTATTGGCGGTTTCCGATCCGCTCGCGGTCGCGGGCTGTGCCGCTGCCGGCAACGCCGTGAGCAGGACCGCCAAAATCACCGCGGGTGCGCCTGCGCGCATTCCCCCCCTCCGACACCGTTCCGACGGAGGCTTAACGTTCGTCTCGCCCCTCGCCCAATGACCAGTCGTTGATAGGCCGTCATCTTGCCGCACGCACGGGCCGGCGCGAAATCCGCTGATCATGGCGGCGACCCTCACGATTGGCGTGATCGGCCATGTGGATCACGGCAAGACCGCCTTGGTGCGGGCGCTCACCGGCATCGAGACCGACCGTTTGGCCGAGGAGCGGCGGCGCGGTATTTCGATCGCGCTCGGCTTCGCCCACCTGACGCTCGGGGGCGTCGTGCTCGACCTCATCGACATGCCGGGCCATGAGCGGTTCCTGCGTACGATGATTGCCGGCGCCACCGGAATCTCCGCGGTCATGCTGGTGGTGGCGGCCAACGAGGGTGTCGGGCCACAAACTTTGGAACACGCCGAAATTGCCGCCCTGCTCGGGGTACGCCAGGCGGTGATCGCGGTCAGCAAGAGCGATCTGGCGGCCCCGGCGCGGGTCGCCGAGGTCGGCGCGGCGGCGGCGGCGCTTGTTAGCCGGCTGGGGCTCGCGGCCGATCCTCCGGTTGCGGTCTCCTCCACGCGCGGCACCGGTCTCGCGCCCTTGCGCCAGGCCCTCGGCGGGTTGGCGGCGCGCGCGCAGCCGGCGGCGGATCGCGGTGTCTGCTATCTGCCGATCGATCGCAGCTTCAGCGTCGCCGGGCACGGCACCGTGGTCACCGGGACGCTGCGCGGCGGCGCCATTGCAACCGGCGACGAGTTGGATTTGGCCGGGCGGAAGGTGCGCATGCGCGGCGTGCAGGTGCGCGGCACCACCGTCCCGGTGGCGGCGCCCGGGCAGCGGGTGGCAGTCAATCTCCGCGGCGTGGAGCTCGCGGCGGCTCGACGCGGCTTGGCGCTGGCAGCGCCCGGTCTGCTGGTCGCCTCATCCTGGCTCACCGTGGAGCTGCGCGCCGCCGATGCCCCGCTCCCCACCGGCACGCGCGCCCGGCTGCTGCATGGCACCGCCGAGGCCGAGGCGACGGTGCGGCTTCTGGATCGCGACGTTCTGGAGCCGGGTCAGAGCGGCCCGGCGCAGCTCCGCTGCACGCCCCGAATCTCGGTGCCCGCGGGGGAGCGGCTGATCTTGCGGCAATCCTCGCCGCCGCGCGTGGTCGGCGGGGGGCGGGTTCTGGACCCGGAGCCGCCGCGCCTGCGTCGCAACGATCCGCCGACGCTTGCCCGGGTGCGGACACTCGCCCGCGAGTCGCCGGAGGCGATCGTTGCCGCGATGCTCGCGCGCGCCGGGTCGCATGGCATCGCGATCTCCGTACCTGGCCCGTCTGGCGGGTCTGTCGGCGGTGCGGGCCGAGGCGACGCTTCGCCGGTCTGCGTGTCGAACGCTGCGTGACACCGCGGTCAGCCCGGACGGCCTTGAACGGGCCGAGGCGGCGGTGCTGCGAGCGCTGGAGCAGCATCCCGCCCCGCACGGCCTCTCTCGCGCCCAGCTCGGCACGGCACTGCCGGCGATCGGCGGCGACGTGCTGGACCTCGCGCTGGTGCGGCTCGCGCAGAGCGGCCGGATCGAGCGGGCCGGGACGATCCGCCGGTTGCACGCGGAGCGGGAGCAGGCGCGCAAAGCTGAGGAAGCGGCGTTGGCGACGCGGCTCGCCGAGAGCTTCCGTCGCGCCGGTCTGTCGCCGCCGACGGCGCCGGTTCCGGACGTGGCGACTCGGCGGGCGTTGGACCGGCTGGTACGCGAGGGGGTGCTGGTGCGGACGCTCGACCGGGTGCAACGGCGCGAAATCCTGTTTCATGCCGAGGCGATCGAAGCTGCGCGACGGCTGCTGCGCCCGCTTTTAGGCGGCCCCGGGCTGCTGGTGGGCGATGCCGGCGCGGCGCTCAAGATCTCGCGCAAATACAGCGTGCCGCTGCTCGAGCATCTTGATGCGATCCAGTTCACCCGCCGCGTCGGCGATCGGCGGCAGTTGCGGGAGGAGCCCAGATAAAGCCCTAGCTCGGCCGGGAGACACAATATGTGGCGGTGCGCGCGTTCCGGTGATAGGAATCGCGGCGCAACGGAGGTCGCTCAATGGACGGCAGCACGCAGGGCGCGAGCGGCTTGTTGGCGGAGAACCCGGTCTACAAGCCGTTCCGCTACCCGTGGGCCTATGAGGCTTGGCTTACCCAACAGCGGGTGCATTGGCTGCCCGAGGAGGTGCCGCTCGCCGACGACGTGAAGGATTGGCACCGGAACCTGACCGACGGCGAGCGCCACCTCCTCACGCAGATCTTCCGCTTTTTTACGCAGGCCGACGTGGAGGTGAATAATTGCTACATGAAGCACTACAGCCGGGTGTTCCGCCCGACCGAGGTGCTCATGATGCTGGCGGCATTTTCCAACATCGAAACCGTCCACATCGCCGCCTACAGCCACCTGCTGGATACGATCGGGATGCCGGAGACGGAGTATCAGGCCTTTCTCCGCTACAAGGAGATGAAGGACAAATACGACTACATGCAGGGCTTCTCGGTCGACAGCCGCCACGATATCGCGAAGACGCTCGCCGCCTTCGGAGCATTCACCGAAGGGCTGCAACTATTCGCCTCGTTCGCGATTCTGCTGAACTTCCCGCGCTTCGGACGGATGAAGGGGATGGGGCAGATCATCTCCTGGTCGGTGCGCGACGAAACCTTGCATTGCGTGTCGATGATCCGGCTGTTTCGAACCTTCATCGCCGAGAATCCGGATATCTGGACCGAGACGCTGCGGCGGGAGATCGTCGAAGTCTGCGCCACCATCGTGGCCCACGAAGATGCCTTCATCGACCTTGCCTTCGAGCAGGGGTCGGTCGAGGGTCTAACCGCCGATGAGGTGAAATCCTATATCCGCTACGTCGCCGACCGTCGGTTGGTGCAGCTCGGGCTCGATCCTTTGTTCGACGAGGCCAACCCGTTATCCTGGCTGGACGAGATGCTGAACGCGGTCGAGCACACCAATTTCTTCGAGAATCGCGCGACCGAGTACAGCAAGGCATCCACGATCGGCACCTGGGAGGAGGCTTTCGGCGACTGACGAAGTGTTGTTCCGCCCGGAACATAAAAATCGAGTGATTTAACGCTTTTATGGCGATCTGATGACGACAAATTTCAACACCGATGCGCTAATGCTAAGTGGCGAGACGGGGGGCGGGGTGAGCCAGACCGAGGAAGAAATCGTGCGCGACCAGTCGCCTGCGGCCGGCGGTCCCCCGCGGTATAGCCGGCGGTTGTCTGACAAGATCCTGATTGCTTTCCACCATGCCTGCGATCAGGGCGATCTCGAGGTGGCAGAGCAAGTTTTGCACGTGCTCGAGATGATGCTGACCCGTCGCCCGTTGACCCCGGACGGCAGCCGCCGCCGCAACATGGAAAGTCTCGTCGCCGCTCATGAACGACTGTGGCATCTGCGCCACCCGACGCCGGGAAAGTAGGCGGCGCGTTGCGACCACACGGAAGCCGAGCCCCGGTGCCTACCGCGCCAGCTTCCGCTCGACCAGGCGCGCGAACAGGGCGCTGCCGTAGGGGATCGCCTCGTCGTTGAAATTGTAACCGGGGTTGTGAACGGCGGCGCTCTGCTCGCCGTTGCCGAGGTTGATATACGCGCCCGGCACCTGTTCCAGCATGAAGCTGAAATCCTCCGACGCCGACGCGGGGGGCTTGTCGCGATCGACGTTCGCCTCGCCCACCAGTTCGGCGGCGGCGTCGGCGATCTCCCCGGTCGCCGCCGGCGCGTTCACCAACGGGGCGAAGATCAGTCGGAAATCGACCGACGCGGCGGCTCCGAAAGCCAGGGCGGTGTTCGATGCGACGCGCGTCAGGCCCTGTTCGATCAGGTTCATCGTCTCCCGTTTCATGGTCCGCGCCGTGCCGGCCATGCGCGCGCTGCCGGGGATCACGTTGTAGGCATCGCCCGCATGAATGCGCGTGACCGACAGCACGGCGGTCTCGCGGGAGGGCACGTTGCGGGCAACGATCGATTGCAGCGCCGCGCCGACATGGCAGGCGACCAGCACCGGATCGACGCCGAGTTCCGGGCGCGCGCCATGGGCGCCCTTGCCGGTGATCTCGATGTCGAAGAAGGCGCCCCCGGTCATCGCCGTGCCCGGCGTGATCCCGAACCGCCCGAGCGGCATTCCGGGTGCGTTGTGCATCCCGTAGATGGAATCGCACGGAAATCGCTCGAACAGCCCGTCCTTCAGCATCGCCAGCGCGCCGCCGGCGCCCTCTTCGCCGGGCTGGAAGACGAATGTGACGGTGCCGCTGAAATCGCGCGTCTCGGCCAGGTATTTGGCGGCGCCGAGCAGCATCGTGGTGTGCCCGTCATGGCCGCAGGCGTGCATCACGCCCCGCTGCCGGCTGGCATAGGTGAGGTTGGTCGCCTCCTCGATCGGCAGCGCATCCATGTCGGCGCGCAGGCCCACCCGTCCATGGCCGTTGCCGGCGCGTAGCACGCCGACCACGCCGGTGCCGCCGATGCCGCGATGCACCTCGATCCCCCACTCGGCCAGTTTGCCGGCCACCAGCTCGGCAGTGCGATGTTCCTCCAGGCCCAATTCGGGATGCGCGTGGATGTCGCGCCTTATGGCGGTCAGGGCGTCGTGATCGCGGCGGATCGCATCGAGGACGGACACGAATCGGCTCCTTTTCGAGGTTCCAGGCGGAACGCGGGCGAATGGTTCGGCTGCGTCGTGACCACGGCGACCGGCAGCACCGGACGGGAATCGACCAGCGACACCCGGAACGCGCCGATGAGTTTGGCCAGCACCAACGTCGCCTCGGTGAGCGCGAACTGCGCGCCCGGGCAGACGCGCGGACCGGCACCGAACGGCAGATAGGCGAAGCGGGGCGGGGGCTCGGCGGTCGGCAGGAAGCGCGTCGGATCGAACCCGTCGGGATCGCGCCAGTATGCGCGGTGGCGGTGCAATACCCAGGGCGCAATCAGGATGATGGCGCCGCGCGGCACCGCGACGCCGCCGGCGCGATCGGGAGCGCGCGCCATGCGGGCGAGGGTGAAGGCGGGCGGGTAGAGGCGCAGCGTCTCGCTCACCACCGCGCGGGTGAACGCCAGCTCGCTGCCGCCGGAAGTCGCCTCATCGGCGACCATCGCCTGTAGCTCGGGCGCTTGCGCCAGCAGCGTGAGCGCCCAGAAGATGGTGACGCCGGTCGTCTCGTGCCCGGCCAGAATCATGGTCGCCACCTGGTCGCGCAACCGGGCGCGGGTGAAGCCCTCGCCCGTATCCGGATCGCGCGCGGCGCGCAGCAGATCAAATAGATCGCGCGCCTCCGATGACGGCGGCGCCTGCTCCCGCGCCGCCATGATCTCGCCCATGAAGCGCATCCAGCGCCACTGGAACATGCGCCGACCGATATCGCCGAGTGTGGGGATCGCGGGCGGCAGCACCAGATCGGGCAGACGCGGGCGGGCGTGGCGCATCCCGAATTCGCCGATCATGCGGCGCAACTGCTCGCGGAACGCGCCCATCTCGATGGAGAACATCGATCGGCCGGCGATCTCGAGCGCCGTGCGCTGGATGATCGGAAACAACTCGATCGGCGCGTCGGTACGCGCGCCCAGCGCCGCCACCGTTTCGTCCGCGACCGCCAGAATGTGACGCGACAGCATCGGCAACACGCGCGGCGCCAGCGCCGGCGCGATGGTGCGCCGTTGCAGTCGCCAGTCCTCGCCCTCCGACATCAGCAAGCCGTTGCCGGTGAGCGGCCGCAGCATCCGAATCGCCGCCGGCGAGCGGCGATAATTGCCGGGATTGTCCACCAGCACGTGATGGATCGCGGCCGGGTCATTGAGCAGCAGGCTGGTGCGGCCGAAGAACCGACCGACCCGAAACGGCTCCCGGTACGCCGCCTCCGACCACATGGCGAGCGCATTGGTGCGCGTCGCCCGCAGGAACTCGCCGAGCGGCAGGTCATGTGCGGGAACGGGCGGGACGGGGGGAATCAAGCACGGGGGCAGGCTAGCGCAGCCGGGCGGCGCGTGCCAAATTCGCACCTCGCCTTTGTGGGGGAGACACCGAATGAGCCTGAACGGGGCGGTTTATATTGCCGGCGCCTTCGAGCATCCGACGCGCAAGGCGCCCGACAAGTCGGTGGCACTGCTGCACGCCGAATGCGCGCTCGGGGCGCTGAAGGACGCCGGGCTCGGCAAGGACGACGTGGACGGGTATTTCTGCGCCGGCGACGCGCCGGGCATGGGTCCGCTCAGCATGGTGGACTACATGAACCTCTCCAAGCTGCGTCATATCGACGCCACCGATATCGGCGGTTCGTCCTATCTGATGCTGGTCGCGCACGCCGCCGAGGCGATCGCGGCGGGACGCTGCAATGTCGCGCTGATCACCCTCGCCGGGCGCCCGCGCAGCGAGGGCCAGGCCACCGGCACCGCGGCGCGGGCCGGCAATCCGGCGCAGCCCGACATGCAATGGGAGTATCCATACGGGCCGACGGTCGCCAACATGTACGCCATGTGCGCGCAACGCCACATGCACCAATACGGCACCACGTCGGAACAGCTCGCCTGGATCAAGGTTGCCGCCTCGCAGCACGCGCAATACAACGAGCACGCCCTGCTGCGCGACGTCGTGACGGTGGAAGACGTGGTGAAGTCGCCGATCATCGCGAGCCCGCTGCACCGGCTCGATTGCTGCGTCATCACCGACGGCGGCGGCGCGCTGGTGGTGGTGAAGCCGGAGATCGCGAAGAGCCTGAACCGGCCGAAGATTAAGGTCCTCGGCATGGGTGAGGCGCCCAAGGGCCAGTACGGCGGCGACGTCGATCTCACATTCTCGGGCGCGCGCTTCTCCGGCCCTGCCGCGTTCGCGATGGCCGGCGTCAAGCCCGCCGACATCAAATACGCCTCCATCTACGACAGCTTCACCATCACCGTGCTGATGCAGATTGAGGATCTGGGTTTCTGCGAGAAGGGCCAGGGCGGCCGGTTCGTCGCCGACGGCAATCTCATCTCCGGGGTCGGCAAGCTGCCCTTCAACACCGATGGGGGCGGGCTCTGCAACAACCACCCCGCCAATCGCGGCGGCATCACCAAGGTGATCGAGGCGGTGCGGCAGCTGCGCGGCGAGGCGCACCCGAAGGTGCAGGTCGGGGATTGCGGGCTGGCGCTGGCGCACGGCACCGGCGGCTCGCTCGGCACCCGCCACGGCTCGGCGACGCTGATCATGGAGCGGGAGTGAGATCATGGCATACACCCAGCGCAAGATCGGCTTTGTCGGCGATACCAACAGCAATCCCGAGACGAAGAAAGTGTTCGAGGCCGCCGAGGCGGGCAAGCTGATGGTGCCGAAGTGCAATGCCTGCGGGCGCTCGCACTGGTATCCGCGGGCGATCTGTCCTTATTGTTTCAGTCAAGATCTGTCCTGGCCGACGGCGTCGGGCAACGGCACGATCTACTCGTTCAGTGTCATGAAGCGGTCCGAGATTCCGTATGCGATCGCCTATGTGACGCTGGAAGAAGGCCCGACGATGATGACCAACATCGTCGATTGCGACCTTGATGCGATCAAGATCGGGCAGAGGGTGCGCCTGAAATTCGTTCCCGCCGAGAGCGGCCCGTCAATGCCGATGTTCACCCCGGCGTAGGGCGGAAAAGCGTCAGCGCATTCCGCCACCGAAACGGGGCGGAACGCGCTTCGCTTTTCCGCCCAACCGCGCCCGCCGCAAATCGGCTTTGACTCGGCCACGTCGGTTCTGTTCCATGCGCGCCCACCATGGAACAAACAATGCCCGACAGTTTCGCCGTCACGCAGCGCAACCGCGTCCGCCGCCGGCCCGACCGCGGCCGCTACGACCGCAAGACCGTCTACGAAATCCTCGATGCGGCGATGATCTGTCACATCGCCTACGTGATCGATGGCCAGCCCTATTGCACGCCCACCGGGTTCTGGCGCGAGGGCGATCACCTTTACTGGCATGGTTCATCGGCCAGCCGAATGCTGCGTGCCGAGGCCAAGAGCATTCCGGTGTGCCTCACCGTCACCCACATGGACGCGGTGGTGCTGGCCCGCTGCGGCTTCAATCATTCCATCAACTACCGCGCCGTGATGGCATACGGCCACGCGCATCTGCTGCAGAGCCCGGAGAAGCTGCGCGCCATGGATGCCTTCGTCGATCGCTTCTTTCCCGGCCGCTCGCGCGTGCTGCGTCCGCCCAGCAAGCAGGAGGTGAAGGCAACCACGGTCCTCGGCATGGAGATCGAGCAGGCGTCAGGCAAAATCCGCGCGCTCGATGTCCATGACGAGGAGGAGGACTACGCCACGCCGGCCTGGACCGCGCTGATCCCGGTGCGCACCGTGATCGACGCCGCCCGGGAATGCCCGCGTCAGCATCCCGAGGCCGACCGCGATGCCTCCGGCATGGGCGCCTGGCAACCGGGTCGCCGGCTCGACGAGCTGATGACGGAGATGTACCGGACGACGTTCCCGGACTGACGCTCACCCGGCGCGGCCTGAGCGCGGCGGGTGAGGGTGCAAGCACTCGGCGATATAGGGCGGCAGATGAAAGCTCGCCGCGTGAATCTCCGGCGTCCAATACCGCGTGGTGCCGAGAATGCCCGCGAGTTCAGCGCGCCGTCGCAAATCGGTGGCGGACACGGACGCCAGCGCTGGGTCCTTCGCCGCCCAGCCCAGGGTCATGAAGCCGCCCACATAGGTGGGGACCGCGGCGACGTACGCCGTCACATGCGGGAAGAACCGCGCCCGCCGCGCGCTGGTCTCGCGCAGCTCGTCCGCCTGCATGAACGGCACGCCGCACTGGTTCACCACTACCCCGCGCGCGGTCAGGATACGCGCGCAGTGGCGGTAGAAATCGTCGGTGAACAGCACCTCGCCGACCCCGATCGGGTCGGTGGAATCGACGATGACGGCATCAAACGCGCCATCGGCGGCCCGGGCCACGTAGTCGATCCCGTCGCCGACGATGATCTCGGCGCGCGGGTCGTCCCA
The DNA here is from genome assembly GCA_963762525.1 of uncultured Pseudomonadota bacterium. Taxonomy (GTDB): domain Bacteria; phylum Pseudomonadota; class Alphaproteobacteria; order Acetobacterales; family Acetobacteraceae; genus DATFDN01. The sequence continues at coordinate 221,133 of CAVXKT010000001.1, read as the reverse complement.
AACGTTCCCGGCGATGTTCGGCAGGAACTGCCGGGAAAGCCGGATCACCTCGCCGTCGATCTCCACCATCACCGCGCGCCGAACCCGATGCGCGAGCACTCGCCGCAGCACCCCGCCGTCGCCGGCACCGATAATGAGCACGTTTTCGGCCGCGCCATGCGCCAGCAGCGGCACATGCACCAGCATTTCCTGGTAGACGAACTCGTCGGCCTCGGTGATCTGCACCACGCCGTCGAGCAGCATCACCCGTCCATGCGATGCGGTCTCGACGATGGCGATGTCCTGGAAGTCGCTGCGCACGCGCGCCAGCTCGCGGATGAGCCGGAAACGCTGGCCCCAGTCGGGATAGAGCGTCTCGTTCACCCAGATGTCGATGGCCATCAGCCGATCAGGCCGCGCCGCTGCTCCCCCATCAGCACCCGCTCGGGCTCGAACGCCAGCTTGAGCATCGGCAGCGAGCGATACGGGTCGCAGGCGCCGCACATGAAAATGTCCACCGCGGCGAAATCGCGCTCCGGCCAGGTGTGGATGGAGATGTGGCTTTCCGCCAGCACCAGCACGCCGGAGACGCCGCCATCCGGGCCGAAATGGTGAAAGTGGCTGTGCAGGATCGTCGCCCCGGCCGCTCGCGCCGCCTCGCGCAGGGCGCCGTCGATGTGTTCGGGATCGCACAGATGGCGCGCGCCCCACAGATCGACCAGCAGATGAGTGCCGGCGAACTTCACCCCGTCCTTCTCGACGAAGTAGTCCTTCTGCACCGAGACCGGCGCCGTATCCTGGTCTTCGCTCGGGAAATCCGAGACCATCCCCAGTGGATGAAGTGCCTCCATGGCACACCTCCCTACCAGCAGACAGCCTGTTGGGCGATCGCCCCCTTGGGCCAAGAGCGCGCAACATGGTGAAGCCGGGCCGGGGGCGCAAGTGGTTTTCTGCGCCGCAGCAAAATCAGGCCGGGGGAAATCAGCGCCGGGGGAAATCAGGCTGGGGCCAGCTCCCCGGGTAGGAATCAATTCGCCCCCTCGCGGGCGCCGAAAAAGATGTCCGGCGTGATCTCCTCCACTCCGCGGCAGCCGGTATACGCCATGGTGTTGTCCAGCTCCTTGCGCAGCACGCCCAGGGCGTGCGCCGCCCCGGCCTGGCCGGCGACGGCGGTGCCGTAGAGCGTTGCCCGCCCGGTGAGTACCGCCTTGGCTCCGAGCGCCAGCGCCTTGACGATGTCCGAGCCGCGCCGAACCCCGGAATCCAGGAGCACCGTCGCCCGCTCGCCCACCGCTTCGGCGATCTCCGGCAGCACGTCGATGGCGGCAACGGCGCTGTCCATGTTGCGCCCGCCGTGGTTGGAGACGATCACGCCGTCCACCCCGTATTCGATGCAGCGGAGCGCATCGTCGGCCCGGTTGATGCCCTTCAACATCAAGATGCCCGGCCATTTGTCGCGGAAAATCCGGATGTCGTCCCAGCACAAACTGTCCTGGCGCATCACCTCCTTATGGCTCTGATCGCCGGTTACCGGGCGGCGGAACGGATCGGGATAGTTCTCGTTGCGCGGCATCCCGATGCTGGTGAAATACTTCATCAGCACGGACATGGTCCAGCGCGGATGACGGGCGATGTCGGCCACGAATCGGGGCGTCGGGTGGAACGGCAGCAGGAAGCCGTTGCGCGGGTTGTATTCGCGGTTCGGCGAGACGATGGTATCCGTAGTGACTATCAGCGCCTCGAAGCCGGCGCGGTGCGCGCGCTCGATCAGCTGATACGATAGCTCGCGCTGCTTCCATACGTAGAGCTGAAACCACAGCCGCCCGCCGGCCTCCGTCGCGATCTTCTCCATCGCCGTCATCGCGCCGGTCGCCAAGGTGAACGGAATGCGGGCGGCCGCGGCGGCCTTCGCCAGCTCCAACTCGCCCTCATGCCAGCAGAGGCCGGCCGCGCCGGTCGGCGCGATCACGAGCGGCATCGCCGATGGCTTGCCGAACAGCGTCGTCGCCATGGAACGGCCGGAGACGTCGATCAGCGCGCGATGGCGCAGCTTGATGCGCTCAAACGCGGCGCGATTGTTGCGCAGCGCCACCTCATCCTCGGTGCCGCGATCGACGAACTCGAACACGCCGCGCGGCAGCCGGCGCTTGGCGGCCAGGCGCAAGTCTCCAACGTTGTAGCAGCGGTCGAGTGCGGACATCAGTCGCGCTCCGGCAAGATATCCGCGTTCAGCTTCAGCTTGCTGCCAAGCCACAGCGCATGGATCAGGTGATCCTCGCGCGGCCGGCCGGTCTCCGGATGGATCAGCACGTCCAAATTCTCGCGGTTCAGCGCGAGCCAGGGCGCGACGGCGGCGAACAGCTCGGGCGGAAAGGCGATCTGAAACATCGCTCCCGGATGCGGCCCCACCGGAACGTCGTGCATCCGCCCCATCCGAACGGCGAAACGTGCTTCGATCCAGCCGCGCACGCGGCTCGCCGCGTCCTTGGTGCGTTCGGGGTCGTAGTAGATATGCGCATGCCAGTCGCGGATTGCGGCGGCATCCTTGGGCTCAGACATTTCCCTCCTCCTCCAGCCGTCGCTTCACTTCCCGCTTCGCCACCTTGCCATAGCCCGATACGGGCAGCTCCGGCCAGACGACGAACCGCGCCGGCCATTTGTAGCGTGCGAGCCGCCCGTCCAAATGCCCGAGCAGCTCCGCCTCGCTCACCTCGGCGTTCGTGACCAGCACCGCGACCCCGCTCTCGCCCCATTTCGGATGCGGGAGCCCGACCACGCAAGCCTCGTCCACCGCCGGATGCGTGAGCAGGACTTCCTCGATCTCGCGTGGATAGACGTTGGAGCCGCCGGAGATGTACATGTCGGAGGCGCGGCCGGTGATGAACACCAAGCCTCGCGGGTCGATATGCCCGAGGTCGCCGGTGTGGAACCAGCCGTCGGCGAACGCCCTCGCGGTCGCCTCGGCATTATCGAAATAACCCGCGAAGACGGCCGGGCCGCGCACGCAAATCTCCCCGGTCTCGCCGTCGCCGAGCCGCCGCCCGTCGGCGAGGATCGCCACCTCCATGCCGGTGCGCGGATAACCGCAACTGCCGACCGGCATCGCATCGTCATCGAGACTGTGCAGCGCCGGCGGCAGCACGGTGATGTTGCCGGTGACTTCGCCCAGGCCGTAATACTGCACGAGCACATTGCCGAGCTTCGCCAGGGCGTGTCGCTGATCGGCGCGATACATCGGCGCCCCGGCATAGATGACGTAGCGCAGCGAGGAATGGTCGTAACGGTCCACCGAATCGTGGCGCGTCAGCATGGTGAGGATCGTCGGCACCGTGAACATGTTCGAAACGCGATGCCGCTCCACCAGCCGCCATGCCTCCTCCACGTCCAACCGCTCGCCCGCAAGCAGCACGCTCGTCGCCCCGCGCGGTGCGTTCACCAGCGCGTGGATCCCGGCGCCGTGCGAGAGCGGCGCGACCACCAGCGAGACGTCGCGCTCGGTTGTTCCGGGGATCAGATCGGCGAGATGGTTGGTGACGACGAACTGCATCTGCCCGTGCGTGAGCACGGCGGCCTTCGGTCGGCCGGTCGTGCCGGAGGTATAGAAGAACCAGGCCGGATGGTCGCGCCCGCACTCGGCGGGCAGATCCATCCGCACGCCCGAGTTCGCCAGCGCCTCCCATTCCTCCCCCAACGTGATCTCGACGCGCAGCGCCGGGTTCGCCGCGCGCGCCGCCGCGGCGTGCTCCGGAAACGCCGGATCGAAGATGTGGGCCGCCGCCCCCGAGGCGGTGGCGAGATAGGCCACCTCGGCGGGCGCCAGCCGGAAATTCGTCGGCACCCACACCGCGCCCGCCATCCACGCCGCCCACATCGTCTCCAGCAACGCCGGCGAGTTGCGCGCATGGACCAGGATGCGATCGCCGGCGCCGATGCCGCGCGCCGCGAGCCCGCCGGCGGCAGCGCGGACCCGATCGGCCAAGCGTTCCCAGGTGAGCACGTGATCGCCGCGAATCACCGCCGCGTGGTCGGGCAGGCGCCGCCCCGTCTGCAACAGCAGAACTGCAAGATTGCCGGTCGGGATCATGCCGCCGGGGCCAACTCCCACCCTTCGTGATCCGAAGGATTGTCGGGACAGCGGCCTATAAAGGCAATGCCGGGGCCTCCTCCATCGGTGGGGGCCGCGGAATCGTCCTGGTCAACCGCTCCGCCCAGGCCGCGTGCTCGCCCACCAGCAGCTGCTCGGTCTCCCCGACCAGCCATGCGCCGTCGAGCCCGCCCTGGTTGAACCGTTCGCCGATGCGCCCGAGCGCCACCTGCATGGCGCTGTAGGACGCGGCGAGGTACTCGCGCCGGTCCATCAGCCCATAGGCGACGAGCAGCGAGCCGAAGGTCGTCACCACCGCCACCCATGGCCCAAGAAAGGCCTTGCCGAGAGACGAGCCGAGCGCGCCCAAAATCACGCCGGCCAGTGCGAGAACAAGGCTGACGGTGCGGAGCAACTGCGCCGCGCGGGCGTGCCTCGCCTGTCCCTCGCGGTAGAATTCCATCTGCTCGCCCAGCCGGTGCGTGAGATACCAAGCCGGATCGAGCGGCACCGGCGGCTGACGCGGATCGGCAACCCGCTGGGCCGGAAGGGGCAGCGGCTGAAGATTGGCCCTGCGGGCCGGGGCGGATAATTCGTCGCGGCGCGTCGCGAACCGCGCCCGCGCCGCCGGGTCGGCATAAGCTCCGGCTCCGGCGGCGAACAGGAAGCACTCCGACTTGATCGCCTCGGCGGTGGCGCGCGCCCGGATCCAGCCGGCCTCGCGTCCGACCGAGAGAATGTCGCGGCCGAGCACCGGCGTCACGGCCGCGGCGACCGCCGCCAGTGCCGCGAGAACGGTTGCAGCACTGCCGCCGACCTGTCCCGCGGCGGTGCCGAGCACGGCCGCCACCGCCGCGCACACCAGTGCGGTCAGGTTCCAGAGCCGCGACGACGCCTGCAACGCGCGCGCACGCCCGGCCCAGGCCCGGTATTCGTCCCAGGCGTTGTCGATCATGTCGCGGGCTCCTTCCGGGGAGCGGACCGCAGCGGCTTGATCCCGAGTAGGGCGAGTTCGCGCTTGAGGTCTCGCAGCGCGGTCTTGCTTGCAAGCCCGCCGCTGATGTTGACGGTTCCGATCGCCTTCATGTCGGAGGGGATTTCGATGTCGCGCCGGTCCAACAGGATCAGCCGTCCGGATGTCCGCTGAAAAGCCGCGCAGAAGAAACCAATCTCGAAAATCACGTTCTGCCGCGCGCGCCTCTGTTCGCCGTTGCCCGGATCGTCGCCGGTCATCAGCGCGAACACGATATCCGCCCGCCGCGCGTAGGTACTCGAACTTCTCGATCGTCGTCTGCCCGCGACCGGCGAGCTCGCGCAGGATGTGCACGTCATCGAGCCCGAAGCGTTGCTTCAGCAAGTCCCTAAGCTCCTTCACCGCCTCGTGGTCGTGCCCATGCACGATCAGAACATAAGGATGGAACTCACCGTCCCGATAGGCGTCGTTCGCCCGGCTGACAACAGTATCGACAGGAACGTCCCCGCTAACTACGAACGGAGAGAACACGGATGGTCTGCCGCTGACCAGTTGGACGATTCGCTCCCGAGAACTGGAGTCGGTCTTAAACAGAAATTTCGCGCGCGGCAGCGATTCCTGCAGATCCTGGTGCAGTCGCACGCCGGCCAACGTGGAATTATGGGTCTCGTGCTCATCGGTACGGGGCATAGTCAGGCAGCACCACGTCCAGCACGCCGAACCTGATGTCGGGGATGGTTCGCGCGAAGTCCAGCGCGGTCTCGACATTGCGGGCATAGAGAACCTGAAAATCGCCGCGAACCATCAGCTCCCGTCGCAGCTCCAGATGCGGGAAATCATCGACGAGCAGAATGTAGGGCTTGCCCATGATGGCTGCTCCCGATGGCGCTTTGCCGGCGGTTCGCCGAAGAACCGCGGGCCTTCAATGCTGGTATGACCATCTCGAAGGTGGATTTGCGGCCATCCGCCTTGGCCAGACCCAGCGAACCGTCATGCATCCGCATGAGCTCGTTCGCCACAAAAAGGCCCAGCCCCACGCCCTTGCTTTTCCCCGCCTTGCGGGCCTCCTCGCCGCGATAGAATTTGCCGTAAATTCGGTCCTTCTCGTGCGGACGGATCGGCAAACCGGTGCTGGTGACGCGGAGGCGCATCCTTTCGTTGCCGGGCCATGAACAGGCCAGCTCCACCGTCGATCGTTCGTCCGCGTATTTCGCGGCGTTCTCCAGCAGCGCATAGATCACGTAAACCATGACATCTCGACAGGAGCGGATCGTGCCCGGAACCGACCGGATCGACAGCTCCACGCCGCGCCAGGGATAGTTCTCGGCGATGACCTTCCAAATTCCATTTATCACGAGGCGCAGGTCCACCTCGGTCGGCTCCTCCCTGACGATCTGTGCGGGATCGGTTCTGAGTACTCGCTGGATGGCGCTCAAAACCGTTCTCAGGACGTCCGACTTATCCGCCATCACGTCGACGCGCTCTTTGAGACTTTTCGCCGAGTTCGCCACACCACGAAGCAGGCCGTTCAGATCATGAACGAGCTTGTCGACGTCCTCCTCCCGTTGATTGAGAAGCTGTCTTGTTCGGATCGCGATGGCGGCGGTGGAAGCCACCGTTTCGATGGACTTCTCCTCGTCGCTCGTCCTGCCTTCGTCATCGAGGGGGAAATTCCGGCGGCGCCGGAAGTTGACGAACATGACGCCCACGACCTCGTCTCGGGCGACCTGGAGCAGCGCGATGGCCGCCGCCTCGATCTTCTCCGTGCGGACGAAGTCTTCACCGTAGAGCTGCTCCAACTCGGCGACGGAACTCACATACAGCACCCGCCGGGCCCTTCGGAGGCGAGCGATGATCTCCCCCGATGGGCGGTCGCCCGCGAACGGCTCGGTGGAGTGCATGCCGGTTACGGCATGGCCGCCGCGGAATTCAGTCCCGTCATAGCGGAATATGGCGACCAGATCGGCGGCCAGCACATTCATCGCGTGTCCGCCGATCGTCGCCAGCAGATCCTGGTGCTCGGGCTCATGCGCCAAATGGCGGGCGATATCATGGAGATTGCCGAGCTGCCGTGCCAAATGAGCGGAGTGGACGTAATAAGTGGCGTGCCGCAGCGCATTCACGGCGTGCAGGGTGAATTCATGGAGGTCGCGTTGTTGATCGCGGGACAGTTCTCGTCGGTCACGGAATCCCAGGAGCATGACCCCCATCGCGTCGCCTTGCGGGTGGGCGGGCGAGGCAGTGGTCAACCGGTGATCCGATGCGATCGGAACCGTGAACTTGACGGTGCGCGGTAGTCGGGCGAAATCCTGCGGCCCGATCCCCGACCAGACACGGTAGGGAAAGTGAACGCCTTCCGGAATGGCGATGCCGGCATAAGCGGATCCGGCGATCTGCCTGGCACGGTCGGCAATGACCTGAAGCACGTTCCACAGGGTCGAACCGAACAGCCGGTATGCATGCTCGAACGAATCCTCGAACAGCATGTCCGTATCCCGGCGGCTGATGCGCATCGGCGCGGCTCGTCGGGCATTGTCGTAGCCCACCTCAATGGTACCGAGGACCTCGTAGGTTCGCGAACGGTCCTTCGGCGTGAGGCGAAGAATGCGATTGAGCCCGTTAGCGGTCTCCTCGAGATGAAAGCCGTCGGCGCCGGCCTGGACGAGGCCACCCTGCTCATCACGGGTGATGATCAACGGGACGAAGGCGCGGACATAATTTTTGTGCCCGTATCTCTCATAGATGAACCGGTCGAACCGGTCGTGCCACTCTTCCACGACCTCGATCACGGGTGGCCAACTGGCGGTGACGTGCACCTGGATGTCACGGAATTCGTCCGGGACTTCCAACGAGTGGCTGGCGACGGTGTACCAGTCGCCTGTCATCCATGGCGCGTATATCGCATAGATCGTCTGCACGATTTGCTGACTGAGTTCCGCCGCCTGGATGCTCACGAAATCGTATTCGTACTTCTCGGAGATGGCTTCGCAGACTTCTTTCGCCCGCTCGTCGCGGTTGAGCAGTTCCGAAGTGGCCGCCTGGATCGCCAGGATAGCGTCGGCAAAGGCGTGGCTGCCCGGCGCGGCACCCGGATCCGCTTTACGGGCGATCGACATCGGACTTCGCGTCAGGCGCGCTCGCCTTGACTCGACCCCAGTTCGCCAGCCCGGTCAGGGCCGGCGTTTCATTCAGCACCAGGTACGTCGGCACCGCGCGCACCCAGGCGCTCAGCCGTCCCTTCTGCTCGAACCTGTAGCGGAATCGCGAGGCGGCGAGGATCGCCGGAAAGCGCCGCACGATGCCGCCGGCGAGATGGACGCTGCTCGCGCCCACCGTCAGCGCCAGGTTGCCGGAGACGGTTCCGAGCATGGCGCAGAAGAGATCGAGCGCGTGCGCGCAGAGCCACGCATCGGTGTCCCGCTCCGACCCGCTCGCCGAGGCGGTGATGTCCGCCGGCATGTGCTTCTGCGGCAGCACGTGGCGCAGCTCGCAGGATGCCTCGTAGAGCGCGACCAGCCCGGCGCCGCAGAGCACTCGCTCGGCGGAGACATGCTCCCACCGTTCGCGCAGAAGCGTGATGATGCGATCCTCTTCCGCCGTCGCCGGCGACATGGTGGCGTGTCCGCCTTCGCCGGGCAGCTCGATCCAACCATCGCTGTCGCGGATGAGCGCGGCGACGCCGAGACCCGTCCCGGGTCCGATCACCGCGACCACTCGGCCCTTCGCTCGCGCGTCGAGATCGACCGAACTCGGGATGCCGACGATGTCCCCGGGCGAAAGAAACGGGATCGATCGCGCCACCGCCGCGAAGTCGTTGACCAGCTCGACCGGGCAGCCCAGCGCCGCCTCAAGCGAAGCCTTGGAGAACGACCACGGCGAATTGGTCATCCTGAAAACGCCGCCGATCTGCGGCGCGGCCACCGCCAGCGCCGCCGCCGATGGCGCCGGCTTGCCCTGAAGATAGGCCCGAAGCGCCGCTTCCAGGCTGGCGTGGGCGATGGTCTCGATCGACTCGAAGTGCTCGAGCGCCCCGCCGCGCGCCATCGCGAAGCGCGAGTTGGTGCCGCCGATATCGCCCACCAGAAGATAACCGCTCATGCCCGCGCCCTCGTTCCGTGCGCATTGTAATCACACGGAACCGAGGCGGGCTAGTCGCCTAGGGCAAAACCTAACGCTTTAGCGCCCCGCCTCCAGGATCGAGACATAATTCGCGACCGCAGCGCCGCCCATGTTGAACACGCCGCCGATGTCGGCGCGCGGCAACTGCATCCCCTCCGGCGCCCGTCCGGTGAGTTGCATGGCGACCAGCGCGTGCATGGAGACGCCGGTGGCTCCGATCGGGTGTCCCTTCGCCTTCAGTCCGCCGGACGGATTGACTGGCAGCCGCCCGTCCTTCGCCGTCCATCCCTCGAGCACGGCTTGCGCACCCCGGCCGGGCGCGGTCAGGCCCATCGCCTCGTATTCCAGCAGTTCGGCGATGGTGAAGCAGTCATGGCTCTCGAGGAAGGAGAGATCATCGAGCGCGAGCCCGGCCGCGTCCAGGGCTCGCCGCCATGCCGCGGCGGCGCCTTCAAACTGCGTGATGTCGCGCTTCGAGATCGGCAGGAAGTCGTTCACCTGCACCGCAGCGCGGAAACGCACCGCCTTGCCCATGCTCCGCGCCGTCTCCTCGTCGGTCAGAACCAGCGCCGCAGCGCCGTCGGAGACCAGCGAGCAATCGGTGCGCTTCAGCGGCGGCGCGACATACGGGTTCTTCTCGCTGACCGTGCGGCAGAACTCGAAGCCGAGATCTCGGCGCATCTGCGCGTAAGGGTTGGCGACGCCGTTCTTGTGGTTCTTGGCGGCGATCGCGGCCAGCGCATCGGACTGATCGCCGTAACGCTGAAAATAGCGCTCGGCGATGCGCCCGAAGACCCCCGCAAACCCCGCCGGAATGTCAGATTCTTCCCGCTGATAGCTCGCCTTCAGCAGATTGTCGCCGACCTCCTTGCCGGGCGTCGCGGTCATCTTCTCGACGCCCACGACCAGCGCGAAGCGCCCGCGTCCGGCGGCCAGGAAGTCGCGCGCGCCATGCACCGCGGCCGAGCCCGAGGCGCAGGCGTTCTCGTAACGGGTAGCCGGCTTGAAACGCAGATCCGGCAGGCTCTGCAGCACCAGCGAGGACGGGAAATCCTGTGCCGAGAACCCATTGTTGAACAAGCTCACAAAGCTGGCGTCGATCTCTCCGGGCGCAATCCCGGCATCTTCGATCGCGGCGCCGGTGACGCGGCCGATCAGGCTCTCGATATCGGGATCATCGAGCTTGCCGAACGGCGAATGCGCCCAGCCGACGATGCAGGCTTCGGTCATGCGAACGGCTCCGGTTATGGAAGCCGGCATTCTAGCCCGCGATTCTCGGATTGCCAGGTCCGGCGTCTTCCTCCCTGATCTGCCGCATCGGCCTGCCCCATTCGGGTCCGGTCGGTAACCTTCGCGATGAGTTGTGGCCCGGCTCGGCCCGGCGCTGGCGCTACGATCTGCGCGATTGACCGTCCTTCCCCAGTATTACATCTATAGTGAGAGGTTTGCAGGTCCCGCCATGGCACGCGCCCGGAGTTACGAGCCGGAGAACCCGATAACCCGGGAGGAGTTCCTGGCCTGGGTGGAGCAGCAGCCTTCCGGCCGGTTTGAGCGTATCGACGGCATCGTGGTCGCGATGGCGCCCGAGCGAGTTCACACAATCTGCGCAAGGGCGCAGCGCGAGATGCCCTGCGGCGTGCCGCAAAAGTGGCAGGACTGACGTCTTGCCAGGTGTTGGGTGACGGCATGACGGTTCAAGTCGACAATAATGACTTCGAGCCCGATGCTCTCCTCCGATGCGGACCGCTTCTGCCGAGTGACTCCATCAAAATCTCCGACCCTCTGGTGCTGATCGAAGTGCTGTCTCCGGACAGCGGCACGAGGGATCGGGCAACCAAACTGCATGCGTACTTCAAGCTGCCGTCAGTGCAGCATTACCTGATCGTCTGGCCTGACGAGCGGCGCATAGTTCGCCACTCGCGAACGCCAAGCGACCAGGTTACCACCCGGGTTCTCGTGTCCGGCGAGATCAAGCTCGATCCTCCGGGGATCATGATGACTGTCGAGGAATTCTACTTCGACTGAGCAGCGGGCGCCGACAGCACGGACGAGCTGGCCAAAGCCGTTTATCGCATTCCGTGGCCGGCAGCGGCTCCGAGATCGAAGTCGACTCCACGAGCAAGTAGTCGAAGCAGCCCCTCGCGGGAGAGGGCGCCACCTGTGGGCCCCGGGCGCTCCTGGTAGGCTCCTTGCGCCCGCAGCCGTTACAACAAGTTCTCCAACCGGATCGGCAATTCCCGCAGCCGCTTGCCGGTGGCGTGGAATACGGCGTTGGCGACGGCGGCGTTCGTTCCGACGTCGCCCAGCTCGCCGATCCCCTTTACCCCGGCCGGGTTCACCGCATGATCCACCTGCGGAAGCATGATGACCTCGAACCTCCTGAACGTCGGCGTTCACCGGGACGAAATAGTCCTGCAAGTCGCGATTGACGGTGCGGGCGAAGCGCTCGTCGAGTTCGGTCGCTTCCAGCAACGCCGCGCTCATGCCCCAGATCATGCCGCCCATGAGCTGGCTGCGCGCCGTCCGCGTGTTCATGATGCGACCGGCGGCGAACGCGCCGACCAGGCGGGGGACGCGGATTTCGCGCGTGCGGGCATTAATGCGCACTTCGGCGAATTCGGCGCCGAAGGCGAATTTCGCCTCCTTGCCGGAGGGGCCGCCGACCAGCGTGCTCTTGCCGCCGTACAACTCCTGCACCGCGGTCGGCGGCGCGCCTTCGGGGATGAACTCGGCATATTCCTCGACCGCGCCTGCGCCCATGGTCTTGAACACGTCGGCAAGCTTCTGCGACGCGCCGTCCTGCGACACGACCTCGCCGTTGCGCATATCCAGATCGCCCGGCTGCTTGCCGGCGAGCGGTCCGCTGCTCGATCCGATCGCGGCCTGGAACAGCCGCGCGCGGATTTGCTCGCACGCCTTCAGAACCGCCGAGCACACGCTGGCGGTGCTGTTCGATCCGCCGGAGACCGGGGCCGGCGGCAGATTGCTGTCGCCCATCTCCACGTGCACGGCGTCGAAGCCGATGCCCAGGCGCTCGGCCGCCATCTGGCCGGCGACGGTGCGAATCCCGGTCCCGATCTCCTGCGAGGCGCTCTGCACCAGAACTTGTCCGTCGGAGCGCAGGCGAACCCGCGCCGTCGCGGCGCCCACGTGGGTCGGATACACCGCGGTGGCGCAGCCCATGCCGATCAGCCAGTCGCCTTCCCGCATCGAAGCGGGGCGCGGATCGCGGGTAGACCAGTTGAACGCCTTCGCCGCCGCGTCGAAGCAGCCCATCAGGTCGCGGCTGGTGAATTTCTTGCCGTGAATCGGCTCCTTGTCGGTGTCGTTGACCCGGCGCAGCTCGATCGGGTCCATGCCGAGCTTGTAGGCCAGCTCGTCGATCGCGCATTCGAGCGGGAACATGTACGGAAGCTCGGGCGGCGAGCGCATATAGGCTGGCGTCTGCCGATCCGCCTTGACCAGATCGACATTGCTGGCGACTGCGCCATAGCCGTACATCCGCGTCGTCGTCGCGGTCCCGCCGACGGCGTAGTTGTCGATGCGCGACGTGAGTTCCCGCGCGTCATGGCTGAAGGCGGCGATCTTGCCGTCCGCCGTCGCGCCCATACGGATGCGATGGCGCGTCGGCGCCCGATAGGGCTCGACGGTGAACGCCTGCGAGCGGCCGACCACGCAGCGCACCGGCCGGTTCAGCCGGCGCGCGGCCAGCGCCACCAGCGCCGTGCGCGGCGTCGTCGGTCCCTTCGAGCCGAAGCCGCCGCCGACATAGAGCGCGATCACCCGGATGTCGGCGGGGTCCATTGCAACTGGTGCGCCAGCTCGCCCCGCAGCCCGTACAGGTTCTGGGTCGGCTCGTAGATCGTGAGCTGATCGCCGGACCAGACGGCGGTGGTGGAGAACAGCTCGATCGGATTATGCGTCTGCGTCGGCGTCGCATAGTGCTCGTCGAGCTTGACCGGCGCCGACTGGAATGCCGCCTGAAAATCGCCGACCGCGGGATTTTCCTTCACCCGCTCGGTGTTGCCCTTGGCGGGAATGGTCTCGGTGCCCGGCGAGTCGAAGCCGGCGCTCGGCCGCTCCACGTCGTATCGGGCCGTGACCCGGTCGGCCGCTTCCTGCGCCGCCTCCAGCGTCTCCGCCACGACCAGCGCCATGATCTGCCCGTCGTGGCGAATCGCACGATCGTGCAGCGGCGCCAGCGAGGTGTAGGCGCCGATGCCGTAGCGCGGCGGCTTGATCGCATCCACGTCGCCGTAGCTGATGATGTCCAGCACGCCGGGCGTCGCCCGGGCGGCTTCGAGATCGATCGCCCGCACCCGGCCACGGGCGATGTCGCTCGTCACCAGCACGCCGTGCGCCACGTCGTTGAGCGGCACGTCGGCGGCATAGCGCGCCTCGCCGGTGACTTTCAGCCGCGCGTCGATGCGCGGCACGGGCTGGCCCTGGTTCTCCCGGGGCTGCGGGGCTTCGGTGCTCATCTCACACCTTCATCGCTTTGGTTTCGAGCAGGGCGCGCACCACCGTCTGCTTGCCGATCGGCACCTTGAACGCATTGAGCGGGGCCGTGCGGGCGCCGGCGAATGCGGCATCGGCGGCCTTCTCCGCGATGGCCTGGTCGAGAATTTGTCCACGCAGCACCGCCTCCGCCTCGTGCGCGCGCCATGGCACGGTGGCGACGCCGCCGAGCGCGATGCGCGCCTCGCGCACCGTCTCGCCGTCGAGGTCGAGTGCCACCGCCGCCGCCGTCAGCGCGAACTGATAGGACTCGCGGTCGCGCACCTTCACGTAACGCGAGCGCGCGGTCCACGGTCCGGCCGGCACGTCGATGAAGATAATCAGCTCGCCGGGCGCGAGAATGGTCTCGAGCTGCGGCGTGTCTCCCGGCCTCCGGTGGAGGTCGGCGAAGCGGATCCGCCGCCCGCCATTCGGGCCGCCCATGGTCTCCACCGAGGCGTCGAGCGCGATCAGCGCCTGCGCGAAATCCCCCGCATACGTCGCCACGCACGCATCGCTGATGCCGAGGATCGCGTGCTGGCGGTTGAAGCCGCCCATCGCCGCGCAGCCGGAGCCGGGATCGCGCTTGTTGCACGGCCACGAGGTCTCGCGGAAATACTCGCAGCGGGTGCGCTGGAGCACGTTGCCGCCGAGGCTCGCCATGTTACGAATTTGGCGCGTGGCGGCGAGCATCAGCGTATCGCGAATCACCGGATATCGGCTTCGCACCACCGGATGATCCTCGGCTTGCGCCATGCGCACCAGCGCGCCGAAGCGGACTCCCTGCGGGCCGACCTCGATGCGGCCGTATCGGGCGGCCGGCAGCCGGTTGAGGTCGATCAGCAGTTCCGGCCGCACGACGCCCAGCGCCATGTAATCGACCATGTTGGTGCCGCCGGCGATAAACTGGCCGGGAAACAGCGCCGAAGGGGTGCCGGGCGGCGCCGGCCGGGTGCGTCCCAGCTGCACCGCGGCCTCCGCGCTGGCGCGCGCGGTTGTAGGTGAAACGTTGCATGTCAGGCCCTCATCGCGGCTTTCGCCTGCCGGACGGCGGCGACGATGTTGGGATAGGCGGCGCAGCGGCAGAGATTGCCGCTCATGTATTCACGGATGTCGGCGTCGGTGTCGGCATGGCCCTCGCGGACGCAGGCGACCCCGGACATGATCTGCCCGGGCGTGCAATATCCGCACTGGAAGGCATCGTTGTCGATGAACGCCTGCTGCATCGGGTGCAGCTGGCCGCCGGGGCCGGCGAGGCCCTCGATGGTGGTGATCTCCAGCCCTTCCGTCATCACTGCGAAGGTCATGCAGGAGAGCACACGCACGCCGTTCACATGCACCGTGCAGGCGCCGCACTGGCCGTGCCCGCAGCCCTTCTTGGTGCCGGTGAGCCCGACATGCTCGCGCAGCGCGTCGAGCAGCGTGGTGCGCGGGTCGAGGCTGAGCGTCCGCGCCTGGCCGTTCACCAGCAGGGTCAGGCTTTCCAATTCGCCGCCGCGCGAGCGCAGCTGCGCCTCCGCCCTTCCGGCTTCGCCGGCGACCAGCGGCAGCGCGCTGGTGGCCGCGGCGCTGCGGAGAAAGTTGCGCCGGCCGAGGCCGGCACCCGGATCATTATCGGACATGGAAGCGCGCTCGCTGATGAATTCGGGTCAAAGGTCGACAACGCCGATACCGGACGGGCGTTGCACGACCCGCATCATCTGCTCGGGCGCGCCTCCCTGCGGGTCTTCACATATTCCCCACTTCGTCCGGCACTTCGTAGAAGGTCGGATGCCGATACACCTTCCCCTCGGCCGACTCGAACAGCATCCCCCTATCGGCCGGATCGCTGGCGGTAATCGCCGCCGACGGCACCACCCAGATCGACAGCCCCTCGCCGCGGCGGGTGAAGGTGTCGCGCGCCGCCTGCAATGCCAGCTCGGAATCGGCGGCGTGGATCGAGCCGACATGGCGGTGGGCGAGGCCGCTACGGGGGCGGACGAACACCTCCCAGAGCGCGGTCGGCGTTTCCATGCGTCAAGCGGCGTGCTTGGCGGCGTAGGCGCGCGCCGCCTCGCGCACCCACGCGCCGTCCGCGTGCGCCTGGTTCCGCGCGGCCAGACGCTCGGCATTGCATGGGCCGCCGCCGGCGAGCACGCGGCGGAACTCCTCCCAGTCGATGGCGCCGAACGCCCAATGCTCGGACTCCTCGTCAAAGCGCAGCTCCGGGTCGGGGATTTCCAGCTTCAGGAAATGCGCCTGCGGCACGGTGGCATCGACGAATTTCTGACGCAGCGAGTCGTTGGTGAAGCGCTTGATGCCCCAGCGCATCGACATGTCCGAATGCCGGCTGTCGCTGTCCGGCGGGCCGAACATCATCAGGCACGGCCACCACCAGCGGTTGAGCGCGTCCTGAGCCATCGCCTTTTGCGCCGCACTGCCGCGCGCCAGGGTCAGCATGATCTCGAAGCCCTGGCGCTGATGGAAGCTCTCCTCGCGACAGATGCGGATCATCGCCCGCGCATAGGGGCCGTACGAACAGCGGCAGAGCGGGATCTGGTTCATGATTGCCGCGCCGTCGACCAGCCAGCCGATGGCGCCGATATCGGCCCAGGTCAGGGTCGGATAGTTGAAGATGGAGCTGTATTTGGCCCGCCCCGTGTGCAACTGCTCGACCAGTTCCTCCCGCGCCACTCCCAGCGTCTCGGCGGCGGCGTAGAGGTAGACGCCGTGCCCGCACTCGTCCTGCACCTTGGCGAGCAGCGCAGCCTTGCGGCGGAGGCTCGGAGCGCGGGTGAGCCAGTTGCCCTCCGGCCCCATGCCGACGATCTCCGAGTGCGCGTGCTGTGAGATCTGGCGCACCAACGTGCGGCGATAGGCCTCCGGCATCCAGTCGTTCGGCTCGATCTTGTCCTCGGCGTCGATCCGCGCGTGGAAGCGGTCGAGCAGGACCGCATCCTCCGCCGGCGCGGCGCGATCGGGCGCGTTCAGCGCCTGCGTATACATCTCTGATATCCTCGGGGCTGGCGTCCATCCGGGAGTGCTTCCAAGATGCGACCCGGGCGCCCCTGCCGCAACCCCGAATGCAACGGATGCGTGATGGATTTCGCCCTCAGCCCCCACCAGCAGCAAATCCGCGAGCAGGTTCTGCGTCTCTGTTCCCGCTTCCCCGACTCCTACTGGCTGGAGCGCGACCGCGTCGGCGAGCTTTCCGCACGAGTTCCACGCCGCCATGGCGGAGGGGAACTGGCTCGGGATCGCCATGCCCGAGGCGTATGGCGGCGCCGGGCTCGGCATCACCGAGGCGGCGCTGATGATGCAGGCGGTGGCCGAGTTCGGGGCGGCGATGTCGGGCGCCTCGGCCGTGCATATCAATATCTTCGGCCTGCACCCGGTGGTGGTCCACGGCACCGACGCGCAGAAGGCGCGGATGCTGCCGCCGCTGATCGCCGGCACGGACAAGGCGTGCTTCGGCGTCACCGAGCCGAATGCCGGGCTCAACACCACCGAAATCACCACCCGGGCCGAGAAGCGCGGCGATCGCTATGTCGTGAACGGGCAGAAGATCTGGACCTCCACCGCGCAGGAGGCGAACAAGATCCTGCTGCTGGCGCGCACCACCCCGCTCGATAAGGTGACAGCGGCGCACGCATGGCCTGACCCTGTTCTATACCGATCTCGACAAATCCCGCGCCGAGGTGCGGCTGATCCACAAGATGGGCCGGCACGCGGTCGATTCGAACATGGTGTTCTTCGAGGACATGGAGGTGCCGGAGGCGGACCGGATCGGCGCCGAGGGCGAGGGGTTCCGCGCCATCCTGCACGGGCTCAACCCCGAGCGCATCCTGGTCGCCGCCGAGGCGATCGGCATCGGCCGGTTGGCCCTGGCACGGGCGAGCGCGTATGCGCGCGAGCGCGTCGTGTTCGGCCGCCCGATCGGGCAGAACCAGGGCATCCAGCATCCGCTGGCGCGCAACTGGGCGGAGCTGGAGGCGGCCCACCTGGTGATGCTGAAGGCGGCCTGGCTCTATGACAGCGGCGCCGAATGCGGGGCCGAGGCGAACGCCGCCAAATATCTCGGCGCCGAGGCCGGATTCAGGGCCTGCGAGCAGGCGGTGATGACGCATGGCGGCATGGGGTATGCGCAGGAGTACCACGTGGAACGATATCTGCGCGAGGCGATGATCCCGCGCATCGCCCCGGTCAGCCCGCAATTGGTCCTGAGCTATTTGGCGGAGCGGGTTCTGGGATTGCCGAAATCCTATTAACCGTTCGGACACGCGGCTTTTACCTCACGCGGACCGCCACCTCCCGTGACCGTGCGCGCTTGTCGGGAGCAAGCTGCATCCGCAACGCCGGAGTACGTCGGGATGGGAAACGCAATCACCCGCAAGCGATTTCTGCTCGGTGCGGCCGCGGCGGGCGCCGCGGGGCTGGTTTCGCGACCGGCGCGATCGGCGCGCAAGCAGATCATCAAATTCGGCCTCGACCTGCCTGCCGATCATCCGGTCGCGCAGGCCGTGGCCGCCGCCGGGGATCGGATCAAGGCGGCCACCAACGACGAGGTGGAAGTGCAGCTGTTCCCGAGCAACCAGCTCGGCGATGATACGCACATGCTTTCCGGCGTCCGCTCGGGCGCCATCCAGATGATGGGAATCGGCGACAACATCCTGGCGACGCTGGTGCCGAACGCCGCCATCGACAACGTCGGATTTGTTTTCAGGGACGCCAAGACCGCGTGGAGCGCCCTCGACGGCGCAGTCGGCGATATCGTGCGCGCGGATATCGGCAAAACCGGTTTGCAGCCGATGCCGCGCATTTGGGATGAGGGGTTTCGCGAGATCACCACCAGCAGCAAGCCGATCAACACACCCGAAGACCTGCACGGCTTCAAGATTCGCGTGCCGCCAAGCCCGATCTCCTTGTCGCTGTTCAAGAGTCTCGGCGCCGCGCCGGTGACGCTCAATGTCGCCGAACTGTACACGGCGCTGCAAACCAAGGTGGTTGACGGCCAGGAAAATCCGCTCAGCCTGATCGAGACGCAAAAGTTCTATCAGGTGCAGAAATACTGCTCGCTCACCAACCATATGTGGGTTGGCTACTGGCTGCTGGCCGGTGCCAGCTTCTGGAAAAGCCTTTCTGTCGATCATCGCAAGGCCGTCGCCGATGCCTTCGACGCCACTGCGTTGACCCAGCGCACCGCAAGCGAGCAACTCAACAATTCGCTGCAAGCCGAGCTGACGAAGCAGGGGCTCACGTTCAACACGCCGGACACGGCGCCGTTCCGCGAGGCCCTCGTGAAGTCGGGCTTCTATAAGGATTGGCAGGCCAAGTTCGGCCCCGCGCTGTGGTCGGCGCTCGAAAAATACACCGGTCCCCTGGCCTGACGCACGGCATGTTCGCGCGCTGGCTCCGCCGGCTCGACCGATTGCTCGACCGTTTCTGTGAGCTCGTCGTCGCCGCGCTGGTACTGATCGAGATCGGGTTGCTGTTCGCCGGCGTCATCTGGCGTTACGTGCTGGACAGCCCGCTGGTCTGGACCGGCGAGTTGGCGGAGGTGCTGTTCCTCTGGCTGGTCAGCCTGGGCGCGGTGGTGGCGCTGCGCCGCTCGGAGCATATGCGCATGACCGTGGTCGTCGCCCGGATCGCGCCTTCGGCGCGGCGCGTGCTCGGGCGATTGTCGGCGCTGACGATTGCGGTCTTCACCGGCGTGCTGGTGGTTCCGGGAATCGAGTACATGCAGGAGCAGCAGGCGATCACCATGCCGACGCTGCAAATCCCGGGCTCGTGGGAGATCGCCGGCGAAATCGTGGCACTTGCGATCCTGCTGCTCACCGCGGTCCGGCAGCTCTTTTTCGGGGCGACAAGGGGCGAGCTGGCGATCACGTTCGGCATCGGCCTTGCGGTTGGCATCGCGTTCTGGCTGCTCGAGCCGGTGTTCGACGATATCGGCAATGCGTCTCTGGTGGTGTTCTTCGTCGGCATGGTGGGGATCTGCATCGTTTGCGGCATTCCCATCGCCTTCAGCTTCGGCATCGCCACCGCCGCCTACCTTTTTTACACCACGACGATTCCGCTCCCGGTCATCATCAGCCAGATGGACCAGGGCATGTCGTCGATCGAGTTGCTCGCCGTGCCGATGTTCGTCGTGCTCGGACTGCTGCTGGAGATGACCGGGATCGCCCGCGCGCTGGTCGATTTCCTGAGCGCATTGGTGGGGCATTTGCGCGGCGGCCTCTCCTACTCGCTGATCGGCGCCATGTATTTGGTGGCCGGAATCTCGGGCTCGAAGGCCGCCGATCAGGCGGCGATCGCGCCGGTGCTGTTGCCGGAGATGAAGCGGCGCGGCGCCCATCCCGGCGAACTAGTGGCGCAACTCGCCTCCTCGGCGGCGATGTCGGAGACCATCCCGCCGAGCCTCGTGCTCATCATCGTCGGCGCGGTGACCGGCGTCTCCATCTCGGCGCTGTTCACCGGCGGGCTGCTGCCGGCGGGGATCGCCGCGGCGGCGCTGATCATCCTGATCTTCTTCCGCAGCCGCGGCGACACGCCAAGCGGCGAGCGCCCCGGCGCCCGTCAGGTGCTGCGCCTGTTCATCGTCGCCATCCCGGCGCTGATCCTGCCGTTCCTGATCCGCTACGCGGTGCTCGCCGGAATCGCGACGGCGACCGAAGTCGCGACCATCGGCACGGTCTATTCCGTGATCGTCGGCATCGTCGTCTATCGCTGCTTCGATTGGCGGCGCTTCATTCCGTTGCTGGTGGAGACCGCCGCCCTCTCGGGTGCCATCCTGATCATCATCGGCGCCGCCTCGGCGATGGCCTGGGCGCTGACCCAGGCCGGGTTCGCGCAATCGCTGGCCGCGATGATGGGGAGCATCCCCGGCGGCAAGGCGGGCTTTCTGGCGGTCTCGATCGTGCTGTTCATCATTCTCGGCAGCGTGCTGGAGGGGCTGCCGGCGATGGTGCTGTTCGGACCGCTGCTGTTTCCGATCGCCCAGCAGGTCGGGGTCAACGTGGTCCACTATGCGATCGTCGCCATTCTGGCGATGGGCATCGGTCTGTTCTCGCCCCCCTTCGGCGTCGGCTTCTACCAGACCTGCCTGATCGGGCGCGCCAGCAGCGACGAATCGCTCGGCCGCATCTGGCCGTATATGGCGGTGCTGCTGGCGGCGTTGATCATCGTCGCCGCCGTCCCGTGGCTATCGACGGGGTTCCTCGGCGGCGGGCCGAGCGGGTCGTGAGGACGGTCAATCCGCAATCATTGCGCCTCGCCGCGACAAATGTCCTCGGAATGCAACGATTGCCGCCCGGGAACCAGGCTTTGGAAACAGTCCGCCCCGTTTGATTGCCTGCTGGCGTAACGACCGATCGGCGAACGGGGGGGCGTGAAGACGTCTTCCGTAACCCAGCCGCGGGCTCGGCCGGTCCGGATCAGGCACCAGCCGCCTTGACAGGCGAGCATCTCGACCACCGTCCCGCGTTGGATTTCATCCAAGATGCGCTCGTGTCGGCTCGGTCCGGCGCGAAGGAAGCCGCTCCAAACCGTGGTGCCGGGCGCGGCGAATGCGTTGCCGAAATGGCCTGCCACGCTCAGTGCGAGTATTACGCGCAAGATCGTTGCACCAAACATACCTTTCAAGGCACGACATTCTGCAAAGAGCAAAATGGCGAGAGACAATCCCGACGCGGAGTTTCACGCACTCGTGCGATCCAACTGTTCTTTTTTCGTCAAGATGCTGCCCTTCCTGTCGCTCGAGCCGCCACCCGCCAAATACGGGCTGCGGAATCTTGCCGCCGCTGACCGAAGGCGGATGGTGGCAGATCGCCGGCTTCTTCCTCACCACCTTGATCATTCTCTGGTGGTTGCGAATGTATCTGCGCGCGCGAGCGCTGGGGATGGGCACGCAAGTCGCGTGGTGCTTCGCGTCGGCGATATGGCTTTACCTGGTTCTCGGCTTCATTCGGCCGATCATCATGGGAAGCTGGTCGGAGGCGGTGCCGTTCGGCATCATTCCGCGTCTTAACTGGACGGCGACCTTCTCGGTACGTTACGGCAATCTCTACTATTGTCCGTTCCACATGTTATCAATCGTCTTTCGTTACGGATCGACGCTGTTGTTTGCCATGCACGGCGGCACCATCCTGGCGGTCGCACGCTTCGGCGGCGAGAGGGAGACCCATCAAATCGTCGATCGCGGCACCGCCGTGGAGCGGGGTGCCATCTTCTGGCGCTGGACGATGGGATTCAACGCCAACTTCGAATCCATCCATCGCTGGTTGTGGTGGTTCGCAACCCTGACCACGCTGACGGGCGGCATCGGCATCCTGCTCAGCGGAACGGTGGTCGATAATTGGTATCTATGGGGCGTCAAGCACGGGCTCGCCCCGCCCTGGCGCTTCCACGCCGCTGAACCGATGCTGCGCGGCGTCCCGGGATGCGCCGTGGTGGGCGGAATACTGAGCCGCACCATCGCCGCGGCGCCGGCAACCCGGGAGAAATCGCAGCCGAGCGAGCGGTCGCAGGCGGAAGGCGCCGATCATGCGCCCGCGACGATCAGCGCCGAGCCGGTCTAGTCAGCCGTTAACGGGGTAGGGCTCCGGGGGATTGCGCCGCAGCCGCGCCAGCAAGGGAGTGGGCTCGATTGCCCGCCGGTTGTCCTTGATCCACGCCCTCAGGTCGGGCACCGGCAGGCCCATGCCGCCGGCAATCCACATCGCCGTGCCGATCACGGTGAAGGCGATGGTGATCCAAAGCGCGATCCAGGTCGCTTCCCGCACGCCCGGCCAATCGAGCGGCTTCTGGAACGAGCCCGCTTCTGCGATCCGCCCCAGCACCGGGGCCATGATGTAGTCGGCGAGGGATCGCACCAGCTCCACCAGTGCGAACACCCGGCCGATGATCCGCGAAGCCAGCGGGAAGCCGGCGAGATAGAGCCCCGGCGAGACGGTGGCGCCGGCACCGAGGCCGAGCAGACCCGCCGCGGCGAGCGTGTTGGCGCGCGATCCGGCCGGTCCGAGCAGCAGCAGCAGCGCTCCGCCGCCGATCAGGCAGCACATCCCGAACAGCACCAGAAGCGGCAGAAACCGCGTGCGCAGCAGTGCGCCCAGTGCCGCCGCCGTGAAGCACACCCCCGCCGCCAGCGGCCACAGCAACAGCCCGGTCGCGAGCGGCGTCCGGTGTACCACCTCCATGTGCATCCGCTCGGCCAACTCGATGAAGGTGACGAAGACGCCGCCGCCGATCATCGCCGCCAATGTCCCTACCACCGAGGGCGTGGTCCACATCAGCTTGACCGGCGAGACCGGCTCCGCCTGGTTATATTCAACCAGCAGCAGGGCGATGAAGCAGACCAGCCCGACGCCCATGGGGACGGCGAACCAGGGCGAGGCAAAGCCGTGCGAGGCGAGCTCGCCCGAGGCCCAGAAGGGCAGCGCCACGCCGGCGAGCGCGAACATGATCGCGGCGGCGTCGAACCGCATATCGGGGTTCATCGGCGGCTTTTTCGGCAGCGTTAACAGCGCCGCCAGCAGATTGACGGCAGCGATGCCGCCAAGCCCGGCGAAGAACCAGCGCCAATCGTGGCCGGCGGCGATCGCGCCGCCCAGCAGCGGGCCGATGCAGACCGCGCCGAAGAAGCCGATGTTGATCCAGACCACGGTGATCGGCAGCTTCTCCGGCGGGAAGCGCTGGATCACCGGCGGCAGCGCCGCCACCAGCAGCAACCCGGTGGCGAAACCCTGAACAACCCGTCCCATTCCGTAGGTGACGATGCCGTGGCCGGCGGCGGAGGCGATGCAGCCGAACACGAACAGGGCCTCGCAGGCGAGGAACATTCTCCGCTGGCGCAGCCGCTGCACCAGATCGCCCGCCAGTAACGCCCCGAAGGCATAGCCCGCCGTCGAAAGACCCGCGACGATTTCCGTCCCCGTCCGCGACACGTGCAGATCGGCCTGGATCTGACGGCTGAACATCGCGTAGGCGGTGGAGACCACGATGAACGGCACCAGCGCGACGATCGCCACCGCCAGACTGACGTCGTAACGCTCCTCGAAGGGGCGCGGAAACCTGCCGGGCTCCGACTCGGGCTGTTTCTGCAACTTCGGCTGTTCGGGTTCCGGCGCGATTTCGGTGCGGGCCAGGGCGTACGCGCCGGTGAACAGCAGCACGGGCGCAACAGCGGTGGCCAGCCACCGGACCGGGGAGGATCGATCGTTCATGGTGCCGACAAGTCGCGCGCGCCGCCCGCGGTTGCATCGAACAACTTCCGGCCGATGCGGATCGTGAGCGAACCACATGGCTTGCCCGCCGTTATGCGGCAAACCGTATCAATGAGACGACGATGATCCCATTACTTCGTGAACTTCTGGCGAATCTCCAGCAGCGTCTGTTCGGCCCGGAGCCGGTTCCGATTCCGGTGCCGGCCCGGCTGCGCCGACCCGACCCTCGCCTTACCCGTCAGTGACGGATATCGCCCGGCGCCTCATCGAACACGTCGTGGGCCAGGCGCACCATGCGCGCGGCAGTGCCCTGAAAGCCCGCGCGCGCGGCATCGCGGGCGAGCGCGATCAGGCGATCGGAGAGGGTCAGCTCGGTCACAGGTGATGTCTCGGAAGTTACGGCCTGAATGTGAAGCATTTTTTGCTCTCCCGGCGGAGGATGTCGCGTTTCGCCGGGACAGAGTGAAGCCGCAGGCGTTAGCAAACGGTTAACGCGTCGGATCGGTGCGTGTGGCCGGAAGCCGATCGAGTGCCCAAGCAGCGGCCTCGGCGACGACGGGATCGGGATCGTCGAGCAGGGAAGCGGCGGCGGGGCGCAGCGCCGCGTCCCCGGAATTGCCGATGGCGACCAGCACGTTGCGCACGAAGCGGTTACGCCCGATGCGTTTGATCGGCGAGCCCGCGAATCGCGCGCGAAAGGCGGCATCGTCCAGAGCAGCGAGCTCGGTGAGACGGGGCGCAGTCAGATCGGGGCGCGCCCGCAGCTTCGCATGCGGGCTGGCGCGCGCGAAGCGGTTCCAGGGGCAGACGGCGAGGCAGTCGTCGCAGCCGTAGATTCGGTTGCCCAGCAGCGGGCGCAACTCGTGCGGGATCGGACCATGGTGCTCGATCGTCAGATAGGAGATGCAGCGCGTCGCATCCAGCCGGTACGGGCCGGGAAAAGCCGCCGTGGGACACGCGCTCAGGCAGCGCGCGCAAGTGCCGCAGCGGTCGGCGTGCGGTGCATCGGGCGGAATCTCCAACGTAGTGTAAATCTCGCCCAGGAACAGCCACGAGCCATGCGCGCGCGAGACGAGATTGGTGTGCTTGCCCTGCCAGCCGAGCCCGGCCGCCTCGCCGAGCGGTTTTTCCATCACCGGCGCGGTATCGACGAACACCTTCACCGCCGATCCGAAGCGCGAGACGATGAACTGTGCAAGAGTTTTGAGCATCCCCTTGATGACGTCGTGGTAGTCGCGCCCGCGCGCATAGACGGAGATATTGCCGCGATCGTCGCGATCGAGCGTCGCCAGCGGATCGCCCTCGGGCGCATAGGAGAGGCCAAGCGCGATCACGCTCCTCGCCTCCGCCCAGAGTGCACGCGGATGCGCCCGCCGCTCCGCCCGCTGCGCGAGCCAGCCCATGTCGCCATGCTGCCCGGCGGCGAGGAAGGCGCCCAGCCGGGCGCGCACCTCCGGCCCGAGTTCGGCGGCGCAGAATCCCACCGCATCGAAGCCGAGCGCGAGCGCCTTGTCGCGAATCAGCGCGGCCGGGTCAGGCGCTTTCGGGTTCGATATCGGACGTCTCTTCAAGGGGCGGCACGTCGAGATCGGCGTAAACCTCGGCAAGTGGAACCTCGACGCCGATCTCCGGGATGTTCAGGAGGCCCTCATTGATCACCGTCGAGCGCACCCATTTATCGCCATCGCGCGCGTAGATCTCGGCCGCCGTCACGTCCTGCTCCAGGATGATACATCTGCGCACGCTCGGCGCCCTCTCGTACTCGCGATTCTTGAATATGCGATCGGTTCTGACGCTGGAGCAACTCAGCACCTCGACGACGAGGATGGGGTCGGTGATTTCGGCGCCATCGGGTACCCCGCCGCAAGCGACCATCAAGTCGGGGTAGCGACTGGTTTCCATCAGTCTCAAGCGCAGAGACTCCCGATAAACTCGGCAGGGCGGTGCCAAACGGCGACGGATGGCGAACTCCAAATTTCCGGCGATCAGGTTGTGGAGCGCCGTGGCTCCGGTCATCAACCGAGGCTCGAAGCCGTCGAATTCCCAGCGCCCCTCCTGGCGGGATTCCCACTCCAGGAACTCGTCGAGCGACATCCTCGGTTGCTTCAGAGCGACGTTCATGGCGGCCTCCGTATCGATACTAGCCCCGCCCGCGATAGGGCGCCACCTCCTGCTTCGGAAGCCACACCCCTTCGGGCGGCGCGCCGGTTTGCCAGAAGACGTCGATCGGAATGCCGCCGCGCGGATACCAATAGGCACCGATGCGGAGCCACACCGGGTCGAGCAGCGCCACCAACCGATCGGCGATGCGCAACGTGCAATCCTCGTGAAAGGCGCCGTGATTGCGGAAGCTGCCGAGAAACAGCTTGAGCGACTTGCTCTCCACGAGCCAGTCGCGCGGAACATAGTCGATCACGATATGGGCGAAATCGGGCTGACCGGTGATCGGGCAGAGGCAGGTGAATTCGGGCGCGGTGAAGCGCACCACGTACCGCTTGCCGGGCGCCGGATTGGCGATCCGCTCCGGCCGCGCCGCTTCCGGGGAGGCGGGCAGGGGGGTCGGGTGCCCGAGTTGCGTCAATTCCTGCGTCATTCCCGGTCGCCTCGCTCCCACTCCTCGCGCAGCGCCGCCGCGTGCGCCGCCAGCCGCCCGGCGGTAATCGCGGCGCGAAGTCCGCGCATCAGGTCCTGATAATAGGTCAGATTGTGCCACGTCAGCAGCATCGGCCCCAGCATCTCGTTCGCCTTGAACAGATGATGCAGATATGCGCGCGAATGCCGGGTGCATCCCGGGCAGGCGCAGCCGGCATCCAGCGGCGCCGCGGCGCCGGCAAAGCGGGCGTTGCGCAGATTGAGCACGCCGGTTCTCGTGTAGGCGCGCGCCATCCGCCCGGACCGGGTCGGGATCACGCAATCGAACATGTCCACGCCGCATGAGACCGCGCCCAGGATATCGTCGGGGGTGCCGACGCCCATCAAGTAGCGCGGCCTGTCGGCGGGCAGGCGGCTTATGGTCGCATCCAGCACCCGGAACATCGTCGCCTGCGCCTCGCCCACGGCAAGCCCGCCGATGGCGTAGCCGTCGAAGCCGATCTCCAGCAAACCGGCGGCGCAGTCGGCCCGCAGATCGGTGAACACCCCGCCCTGCACGATCCCGAACAACGCATGGCCCGGCCTGGCGACGAACCCTGATTTCGAGCGGGCCGCCCAGCGCAGCGACAGCTCCATCGAAAGCCGCGCTTGCTCGCGCGTCACCGGGAACGGCGTGCATTCATCGAGAACCATCGCGATCGTCGCGTCCAAATCATGCTGAATGGCGACCGCGCGCTCCGGCGTCAGCCGGTACGCCGTGCCGTCGATATGCGAGCGAAAGGTGACGCCATCGGCATCAATCCGGCGGAGCCGGGCCAGCGACATGATCTGAAAGCCGCCGGAGTCGGTGAGGATCGGGCCGGGCCAGTCCATCAGGCGATGCAGCCCGCCGAGGTCCGCCACCCGCTCGGCGCCGGGGCGCAGCATCAGATGATAGGTATTGGCGAGCACCATGCGCGCTCCGGTCGCGCGCACTGCGTCGGCGGTCATCGCCTTCACCGTCCCCGCCGTTCCGACCGGCATGAAGCAGGGCGTCTCGACATCACCGTGCGCGGTCGCGATGACCCCGGCGCGCGCTGCGCCATCAGTTGCGTACTTCGTGAATCCGAATGCGCTCATGCCGCGCGGGTCAGCAGCGATGAATCGCCATAGGAGTAGAACCTGTATCCGGCGGCGATGGCGTGCGCATAGGCGGCGCGCATTCGCTCGGTTCCGGCGAAGGCGCAGACGAGCATGAACAGCGTCGAGCGAGGCAAATGAAAGTTCGTCATCAGCAGATCGGCGCTGTGGAAGCGATGGCCGGGAAGGATGAACAAATCGGTCTCGCCGGCGAACGGATGTACGCCATCGGCGTCGGCCGCCGTTTCCAGCAGCCGTAGCGTCGTCGTGCCCACCGCCACCACGCGCCCGCCGGCCAGCCGAGCCTCGTTGATAGCCGTCGCCGCCGCCGTCGTGATCTCGCCGCGCTCGGGGTGCATGCGATGCGCCGATGTATCCTCGGTGCGTACAGGCAGGAAGGTGCCGGTGCCTACATGCAGCGTGATGGTCACGCGGCGAACGCCGCGCGCTTCCAGCGCCGCTAAAAGCTCGGGCGTGAAATGCAGCCCGGCGGTGGGCGCCGCTACCGCACCCGGATGCGCCGCAAACACAGTTTGATAATCGCGCGCATCCTCCGCGGATGGTCCGGCCGGGCGATGGATGTAGGGCGGCAACGCCAGCACGCCGGCGCGGCGCAGCGCAGCGGCAAGCGCCTCGCCCGCAAGGTTGAACCGCAGCGATATCCCGCCCCCGGCATCGCGCGCCCGCACGGTCGCGGACAATCCGCCGCTGAACGTCAGCGTATCGCCCTCGTGCAGTCGGCGCGCGTTGCGCGCCAGCGCGTGCCAGCTTCCGTCCGGCAACGGTCGGTCGAGCGTGATCCCGATCCGCGCCTCGCCGCGTCGTGCGGCAAGCTGCGCCGGGATCACCCTTGTATCGTTGGCCACCAGGATGTCGCCGGTTCGCAGCAGCGCGGGAAGATCGCCCACCTCGTGATCCGCCAGTGTCGGGCCGACCAGCAGCAGCCGGGCGGCGTCGCGCGGCCGCGCCGGATGCTGCGCGATCCGCTCCGGCGGCAATTCGAAATCAAACGCGGCGAGATTCATGACGCCCTGGCTTGCACCATCAGCCCCGCTCGCTGCCGGGTCGCGCGCGGACGAGCAACGCTCCGCGCGTTCGCATCACCACCGCGCCATCCTGATTCAGCACCTCGGTGAGAGTTTGGACGATGCCGCGATCGGGCTTGCTACGCGAGCGCCGCTGCGCCTCCACCGTGACCCGCACCCGAAGCCGATCGCCAGGCCGCACCGGCACGGACCAGCGGATCTCGTCCATGCCCGGCGAGCCCAGGCTGGCATTGGCGGGAACCCAATGCTCGACCATAAGCCGCATCATCACCCCGGCCGTGTGCCAGCCGCTGGCGATCAGGCCGCCGAACACCGAGGTGCGCGCGCGGGCGGGATCGATGTGGAAGTGTTGCGGATCGTATTGCGTGGCGAAGGCGATGATCTCGGACTCAGTCATCTCGTAGTCGCCGAACTCGGCGATATCGCCGGGACGGAAATCCTCGAGCCAGCGTTCCAATCCGCTCACCCCAATGTTTCCGCCGGCACAAAATCGCGCCACCGACCCGGCCGTTCGGGTTGCTCACCATAACCCGCCAGCGCGTCGGCGGCGCGACCGAGCAGATCGGCGAAATCCATCCGGCGTGCCGCGAGCAGCGCCTCCAACTCTGCAAGTGTGCGGGTGAGCGCGCCGAACCCCTCCGCCATCACCGCCGAAAGTAGTTCGGTCGCCGCTGCACCGGCGAGCGCCAGTCGCGCCACGTCGGCGCCGCCGCGCGCGCCGTTGGTGCCGAGCAGCGGGATGCGGCCGCTCGTGGCGCGTCGGCTCAGGGCCAGGAAGCGGCAGACGATCGGCAGCGCGAAGCCGCCGCCATAGGCGCCGGAACTGCCCAGAACCGGTGCCAACGTGTCGAGGTCGGGGACCATGGCCATGAAGCGGCCCATCATCACCACCGCATCCGCCCCGCCCTCGGCAGCGGCGAGCGCGAGCGCGGGCAAATTGGCCGAAAGTCCGGTGAGCTTCACCCAGAGCTGCATCCCCGCCGCCGCGCGCCGGACCCGCGCCACCAGCTTGCGCAACAGGGCCGGGTCGCTCTCGCTTGCGATTGCCCCCGGACTCGCTTCGGCGGCGTGCGGCGCGCCGACATTCAGCTCGAACACCCGCAAACCGGCGGCGCGGGCCAAGCGCGCGAGCTGTTCGGCGCCGTCCTCGCCGCCGAGCACGACGCTCGCCGCGACGAACCGATGGGAGCGCGCGGCATCGCGATCGATCGCGGCGATGGCGCCGAACCACTCCTTCGCCTCGCGCGGGTTCAGGCCCGATCGGCAGAATAGCGCCTCGCCGCGCGGCGCCGGTGTATGCTCGGTCAGGAAAGCATAGTCGGCGCGGTCCAATTGCTCGGCCGCCGCCGGCTGCTCGTTCACCGATTTCGCGACCACGCCGGCCGCCCCCGCCGCCAACGCCGCCCGAATGCCGGACTCGGTCATGACCGGCTCGCCGGAGCCGCAGATCACCGGGTTGGGCAGCGTAAGGGCGCCGATCGTGGTGGCAAGACGGGCGGACATGGGGGCTCCGAGAACGCGGGGAAACCTAGCCGGCCCGCCGCGCCCCGTCATCCACGACCGCTGCTTTCACCGACCCGCGTCGGCTTGCTCCCCGGCGCGCCGCGGCGTAGAGCCCGCCCATGCCCGGCCCCCGCTCCGCCCGTCTGCGCACGCTCGCGACACTCGGCGCGCTGCTCGGCGCGGTCGCGGTCATGACCACGCTGGTCTCCTATTCGGTGACGCTCTACCGGCTGTTCTGCCAGGCGACGGGATCGCTCGGCACCACCCAGCGCGTGGCCGGCGTCAGCGGTCCGGTATCGGACCGGATGGTGACAGTGCGCTTCCTTACCAGCACCGCGCCCAACCTGCCGTGGCGGTTTGCACCGGTGCAGCCGACCGCGCGGGTGCGTCTGGGCGCCGACACGCTGGTCTTCTTCGAGGCGGAGAATCTCTCCGACGAGCCGATCGTCGGCCACGCCACCTTCAACGTCAGCCCGGAAAAAACCGGGCTCTACTTCAAGAAGATCGAGTGCTTCTGCTTCACCGAGGAGCGGCTGGAGCCGCATCAGAAAGTGGAGATGCCGGTCGATTTCTTCGTCGATCCGGCGATGGCGAAGGACCGCAGCACCGAAGACGTGACCGAGATCGACCTCTCGTATGAGTTCTTTCGCTCTCTGAAGCCGGCGGGCGCGCTCGATCTGGCCCGCTTCGACAATGCCGCCGGCCGATCCCGCCGCCGGCGAGAAGGTGTTCGCGACCGCCTGCGCGAGCTGCCACGCGCTCGATCAGCCGCGCATCGGCCCGCCGCTGCGCGGCGTCGTCGGCCGCCGCGCCGGCAGCGCGCCCGGCTATCCCTACTCCGCCGCCCTCGCTGGCGCCGGGATCACATGGGATCGGGCGAGCCTCGACAAATGGCTGGCCGGCCCGCGCGACTTCATACCCGGCGCCGAGATGCCGATGAGCCTGCCAGACAAGCTGCGCCGCCGCGATGTGATCGCCTACCTGCAATCGCTCGCCCCGCCCGAGCGCGATCTTCCGCTCCCCGACCGCGCCGCGCGAACTCTACGGGGTGCCGCACCACATGATCCGCCCGCGGCTCTTCAACCGGCGGGGTTCCAGCCCGGGGATTAGCTGCTGTCCTTCTTCGCGGTGGTGAGAGTGTGAGCAGGCGGACGAAGACGCGAGCCCCCGACTTTTGTTGGTTTCAGTAGCCGGCGGCGAGATAAGGACCCTCGCCGCGGCGATAGACGAGCAGCGCGCGCTGATAGCGGCAGACCAGTTCCCCGCCCTCGGTGAAGGCCCGCGTCTCGACCTGCGCTATCCCCTGCGTCGGTCGTGAGTGCGATTCGCGGACCTCGCCGATCGTGGACTCGGCATAGATCGTTTCGCCCGGCTGCACCGGCCGCGGCAGCTCGATGCCGGTCCACCCCAGATTGGCGACCACGCGGCCCAGCGTACGCGTCGTGAGAGCGGTGACCACGCCGATCACCAGCGGCTCGAACACCGCCGGCGTGATCGCGGGATAGCTTTTCAGGTAAGCGGTGTCATGCCAGCGCGGATTGATCTCCAGCGAGCGCAGCGCGTGCAGCCGGCTTTCCTCGAAGCCGATCGTCCGGCCCGGCCAATGGACATATGTCTCGCCCCCGCGCATCTCCTCGAAAAAAAGACCGGTCTGCTCGACCAACACCCCCTGCGGATCGACGTGATGGGAAAGGAAGCGCTGCTCCTCGGCGGGCGCCTCCTCCGGCCGGTCCTCGGGATGACGCCCCTGTTTATAGACCTCCAGCCGACAGGCGATCCTGGAGACCGTGGCGCCGTCCTGGTTCAGGCCGTTTATCGATAGCGAGACCACGCCGACATCCGGGTCCGAGCCGGCGTCCAGCGCCGTGACGGTCGATTCCGCGTACAGCGTGTCGCCGCCGAAGATCGGATGGGTCATCGCGATGCTGTCGATGCCCGGTATGGCGCGGCGGCGATACCAGCTTCGCGAAATCATGCCGAGCAGCCGCTGCACGGTCATCGTGCTCACGCCGAGCGGGTTCTTCCACTCGGTCCGGGCCGCGTAGCGGCTGTCGAAGTGCAGCTGCGCATTGTTGATCAGATCGACCGCGTCCTCGCGATTGTCTTGTTGCGAGACGTCGATCCCGGGGCGATGGCGGATGCGCATGCCCTCGTGCAGATCCTCGAAACTCAGACCGAAGCGCTCGCGGTAGCGGTTCGGACCGATGTGGACGTAAGCGAAGAGCCCCATCTTGGACCTCCCGGGTTGCGGCTGTTCCGGGCGCGGGAGATCGTTCGTCCCGGGCCCATGGCCGCGCGGTCCGCCGTCTGCCGGCGCAAGCTCCGTAACTCGGCCGATCCCGGCCCGGAATCCGCCCCGCCAGCGGCTTGACTTGCCATCGACCGGTCACTAGGTTCCGCCGCCTTGGCCGCCCCTGCCGTATTCGGGCGGTCGTCGTATCGCAGGCAGCAACGCGCGCGGCGCCGTCTTTCAGCAGGACCGAAGGCCCAGGCCGCGCGACGCACCTCAACCCGCAAAACCCGGGCCATCGGCTCGCGGGCGCGGGTTTCGCCCGTGGACGACGGCCATCGATCCGGCTTCGGCGGCCCCGACGGGATGGAAAAGACAGAGGGTCATGCCGACCATCAACCAGTTGATCGCCAAGGGGCGCGAACCGCAACGGACGCGGAACACCGTCCCGGCGCTGCAGGGCTGTCCGCAAAAGCGCGGCGTGTGCACGCGCGTTTACACGGTAACGCCGAAGAAGCCGAACTCGGCGTTGCGTAAGGTGGCGAAGGTGCGGCTGACCAACGGCTATGAGGTGGTGAGCTACATTCCCGGCGAGGGGCATAATCTGCAGGAGCATTCGGTGGTGCTGATCCGCGGCGGGCGAGTAAAGGACCTGCCCGGCGTGCGCTATCACATCCTGCGCGGCGTGCTCGATACCCAGGGCATCGCCAAGCGGCGCCAGCGGCGCTCGCTTTATGGCGCCAAGCGGCCGAAGTAGATGTCGCGCCGTCGCCGCGCCGTGAAGCGCGAAATCCTGCCGGACGCCAAGTTCGGCGACGTCGTCATCAGCCGGTTCATGAACGCGCTCATGTACGATGGCAAGAAATCCGCCGCCGAGAGCATCGTCTATTCGGCGCTCGACGTGATGCGCCGCCGCGGCGGCGCCCAGGCCGATCCGGTGCGCATGTTCCATGAGGCGCTGGACAACGTCAAGCCGGCGGTCGAGGTGCGCTCGCGCCGGGTCGGCGGCGCCACCTACCAGGTGCCGGTCGAGGTGCGCACCGAGCGGCGGCAGGCGCTGGCGATCCGCTGGCTCATCGACGCCGCCCGCAAGCGCGGCGAGCACACGATGGAGGACCGGCTGTCGAACGAGCTGATGGACGCGGTGAACAACCGCGGCTCGGCGGTGAAGAAACGCGAGGACACGCATCGGATGGCGGAGGCCAACAAGGCCTTCAGCCATTACCGCTGGTAACACCAACAAAGGAGCGGACCCCGGGGGTCCACGGAGATACGGACGATGGCCAAGGCGAAATTCCAGCGCAACAAGCCGCACTGCAACATCGGCACGATCGGCCACGTCGATCATGGCAAGACGACGCTGACCGCGGCGATCACCCGGATTCTGGCCAAAACCGGGGGCGCCACCTACACCGCCTACGACCAGATCGACAAGGCGCCTGAGGAGCGCGCCCGCGGCATCACCATCGCCACCGCGCATGTCGAGTACGAAACCCAGAACCGCCACTATGCGCATGTCGATTGCCCCGGCCACGCCGACTACGTGAAGAACATGATCACCGGCGCGGCGCAGATGGACGGCGCCATCCTGGTGGTCTCCGCCGCCGACGGCCCGATGCCGCAGACCCGAGAGCACATCCTGCTCGCCCGCCAGGTCGGCGTGCCGGCGCTGGTGGTGTACATGAACAAGACCGACATGGTGGACGACCCCGAGCTGATCGAGCTGGTCGAGCTGGAGATGCGCGAACTGCTGTCGTCCTATCAGTTCCCCGGCGACGACATCCCGATCATCAAGGGCTCGGCGCTGTGCGCTCTCGAGGACCGCGAGGCCGAGATCGGCGAGAATTCGGTGCTCGAGCTGATGGCGGCGGTCGATTCCTACATTCCGCAGCCGGTGCGCGCGACCGATCGGCCGTTCCTGATGCCGATCGAGGACGTGTTCTCGATCTCCGGCCGCGGCACCGTAGTCACCGGTCGCGTCGAGCGCGGCGTGGTCAATGTGGGAGACGAGGTGGAGATCGTCGGCATCAAAACAACGCAGAAGACCGTCGTCACCGGCGTCGAGATGTTCCGCAAGCTGCTCGATCGCGGCGAGGCCGGCGACAACATCGGCGCCCTATTGCGTGGCACCAAGCGCGAGGAGGTGGAGCGCGGCCAGGTGCTCGCCAAGCCGGGCTCGATCACGCCGCACACCAAGTTTCAGGCCGAGGCCTACATCCTGACCAAGGAGGAGGGCGGGCGGCACACCCCGTTCTTCACCAACTATCGGCCGCAGTTCTACTTCCGCACCACCGATGTCACCGGCGTCGTGCAGTTGCCGGAGGGCACCGAGATGGTGATGCCGGGCGACAACGTCTCGATGGAGGTCGAGCTGATCGCGCCGATCGCCATGGATGAAGGGCTGCGGTTCGCCATCCGCGAAGGCGGCCGCACCGTCGGTGCCGGCGTGGTGGCGAAGATCACGGCCTAGGACAGCAGGCGGGCGCCGGCGCTCCGCGGAGGCGGGGCGCCGGCGTTGTTTTGCGCCGAACGGATAAAGCGAGCGATGGACAACCAGAATATCCGCATCCGCCTGAAGGCGTACGATCACCGTGTGCTGGACAACAGCACGAAGGAGATCGTGAACACGGCCAAGCGCACGGGTGCCCGCGTTCGCGGACCGATTCCGCTGCCGACCCATATCGAACGATTCACCGTCAACCGCTCTCCCCATGTCGATAAGAAGAGCCGCGAGCAATTCGAGATTCGCACCCACCGGCGGCTGCTCGATATCGTCGAGCCGACGCCGCAGACGGTGGATGCGCTGATGAAGCTCGACCTCGCCGCCGGCGTCGACGTGGAAATCAAGATCTGAGGCATCGTCATGCGCACCGGACTGCTCGCCAAGAAGCTGGGCATGACGCGGATCTTCCGCGATGACGGCACGCATGTACCGGTGACGGTGCTGCATCTCGATGCCGTGCAGGTGGTGGCGGCGCGCACGGTGGAGAAGGACGGCTACAGCGCCGTCCAGCTCGGCTGGGGGCGGGCCAAGGTGAAGAACGTCAGCCAACCCAATCGCGGCCACTTCGCCAAGAACAACGTCGAACCGAAGGCGCGGCTGGCGGAATTCCGCGTCGATGCCGACGCCGTGCTGACACCGGGCGCCACCCTCTCGGCGGCGCATTTCGTCGTCGGCCAGAAGGTGGATGTGAGCGGCACCAGCAAGGGCAAGGGCTTCGCGGGAGCGATGAAGCGGTGGAATTTCAGTGGCCTGGAGGCGAGCCACGGCGTCTCCATCAGCCATCGCAGCCACGGCTCGACCGGCAATCGCCAGGACCCCGGCAAAACCTTCAAGAACAAAAAGATGGCTGGCCATCTTGGCGATGAGCGCGTGACCACGCTCGGACTCGAAGTTGCCGCCGTCGATGCCGCGAAGGGGCTGTTGATGGTGCGCGGCGCGGTCCCCGGAAGCCGCGGCGGCTTCGTGCTGGTGCGCGACGCCATCAAGCGCCCGCGCCCCGAGGGGGTGCCATACCCGGCCGGCCTCGCCGGCGAACCGGAAGCGGCCTGAGGGGGCGAAGATGCAGGTCGTGATCCGCACGCTCGACAACGACGAAGCCGGCAGCGCCGAGCTGCCGGACGAGTATTTCGCCGCCAAGCCGCGCCCCGACATCATGGCGCGCGTGGTGCACTGGCAGTTGGCCAAGCGCCGCGCCGGCACCCATAAGGTGAAGGGCATGGGCGAGGTGCAGGGCACCACCAAGAAACCCTACCGCCAGAAGGGCACCGGCAATGCGCGCCAGGGCAGCCTGCGCGCGCCGCAGTTCCGCACCGGCGGCGTGGTGCACGGGCCGGTCGTGCGCTCGCACGCATACAGCCTGAACAAGAAGGTGCGCCGCCTCGGACTGATCTCGGCGCTGTCGCAGAAGCAGGCCGAGGGCAAGCTGGTGGTGTTGGATGCCGCCGCCGGCGACGGGCTCGCCAAGACCAGGGAGCTGGCGCGCAAGCTGAAGGCGCTGGGCTGGACCTCGACGCTGATCGTCGATGCGGGCGTCGATGCCGGGTTCCTCCGCATCAGCCGCAACATTCCCGGCATCGACGTGCTGCCGACCATGGGCGCGAATGTTTACGACATCCTGCGTCACGACGTCCTCGCGATCACCGCCGCCGGGATCGAGGGACTGCGCCGGCGGTTGTCGGGCGAGCCGCCGACCGAGGCGGGAGAGGCGCCATGAGCGAGACCGCCGCCCCCGCCAAGCGGGGCCGCGCGCCGCTCTCGCGCGAGGCGATGTATCGGCTGATCCACAGCCCGATCATCACCGAGAAGGCGACGCGGCTTTCCGAACACGGGCAATACGTGTTCCGGGTGCCGCTGGATGCGGACAAGCTCGAGATCAAGGCCGCCGTCGAGGCGTTGTTCAACGTCAGGGTGACGGCGGTGAACACGCTGGTCCAAAAGGGCAAGACCAAGCGTTTCCGCGGCCGGCCGGGAAGGCGCTCGGACATCAAGAAGGCGTTCGTGCGCATCGCCGCCGGCCAGCAGATCGACTTCACCACCGGCCTCGCGTGAGAGCAGCCCATGCCGCTTAGGAATTTCAATCCCGTCACGGCCAGTCTGCGGGGCACCGTGCTGATCCGCCGCGACGAGCTGTGGAAGGGCAAGCCGGTCAAGACGCTCACCGAGGGCAAGACCGGCACCGGCGGACGGAACAACCACGGCCACATCACCAGCCGCTTTCGCGGCGGCGGCCACAAGCGCGCCTATCGCACCGTCGATTTCAAGCGACGCAAATTCGATCTGCCGGCAACGGTTCAGCGGCTGGAATATGATCCCAATCGCACCGCTTTCATCGCGCTGATCAAATACGCCGATAACGAGCTCGCCTATATCCTGGCGCCGCAGCGGTTGCGCCCCGGCGACGCGGTGGTGGCCGGCGCGCGGGTCGATATCAAGCCGGGCAATGCGATGCCGATGGGCGCGATCCCGGTCGGCACGATCATCCACAATATCGAGATGAAGCCGGGCGCCGGGGGCAAGATCGCCCGCGCTGCCGGCACCTACGCGCAACTGGTCGGCAAGGACGCCGGATACGCGCAGATCAAGCTGATGTCGGGTGAGGTGCGGGTCGTACGCGCCGAGTGCATGGCCTCGATCGGCGCCGTCTCCAATCCCGACAACATGAACCAGAAGATCGGCAAGGCCGGGCGCTCGCGCTGGCTCGGCCGCCGGCCGCACAATCGCGGCGTGGTCATGAACCCGGTCGATCACCCGCATGGCGGCGGCGAGGGTCGCAGCTCGGGCGGACGCCATCCGGTCACGCCCTGGGGCAAGCCGACCAAGGGCTACAAGACGCGCACCAACAAGCGCACGCAGCGGCTGATCATCCGCAGCCGCCACCAGGCCAAGAAGTGAGATAGACGATGGCGCGCTCCGTCTGGAAGGGCCCGTTCGTGGACGGGTATCTGCTGGCAAAGGCCGAAGCCGCACGGGCCTCGGGCCGCAACGAGATCATTCGCATCTGGTCCCGCCGCTCGACCATCCTGCCGCAATTCGTGGGGCTGACGTTCGGCGTCTACAACGGCCGCAAGTTCCTGCCGGTGCAGGTGAACGAGAACATGGTCGGACATAAATTCGGCGAGTTCTCGCCGACCCGGACCTTCACCGGCCATTCCGGCGACAAGAGGGCGAGGCGAGGCTGAGATGGGCAAGCCTAGTCGACCGCGCACGCTCGATCCCAATCAGGCGCAGTCGGTGCTGCGCAACGTGCGCATCTCGCCCCGCAAGCTCAACCTGGTGGCGGCGATGATCCGCGATTTGCCGGCGCCGCAGGCGATCGCGACGCTCACCTTCAGCAAGCGGCGCATCGCCGGGCAAGTGCGCAAGACGCTCGAAAGCGCGATCGCCAACGCCGAGAACAATCATCAGCTCGACGTCGACCGCCTGGTGGTCTCGCACGCCGAGGTGGGGCGCTCGGTGGTGATGCGTCGCTTCCACGCGCGCGGGCGCGGACGCGCGGCGCGGGTGGAGAAGTGGTTCAGCCATCTCCGGATCGTCGTCACCGAGCACCCGGAGACGGAAGATGCCGGCAGCAGCCGGCGGAGGGTCGCATAATGGGTCACAAGGTCAATCCGATCGGCTTCCGGCTCGGCATCAATCGCACCTGGGACAGCCGCTGGTTCGCCGGCGACGACTATTCGGCGCTGCTGCACGACGATCTGCGGCTGCGCAAGCGCCTGCGCGAGCGGCTGCGCGGCGCCGGCGTCTCGCGCGTGGTGATCGAGCGCCCGGCGAAGAAGCCGCGGGTGACGATCTACGCTGCGCGGCCGGGCGTGGTGATCGGCAAGAAGGGCCAGGACATCGAGGTTCTCAAGAAGGACCTCAGCAAGATGGCCAAGTCCGAGGTGTCGCTCAACATCGTCGAGATCCGCAAGCCGGAGATCGACGCCGTGCTGGTGGCCGAAAACATCGCCCAGCAACTGGAACGTCGGGTGGCGTTCCGGCGGGCGATGAAGCGGGCGGTGCAATCGGCGATGCGGCTCGGGGCGCAGGGCATTCGCATCAATTGCGGCGGCCGGCTGGGCGGGGCCGAGATCGCGCGCGTCGAGTGGTATCGCGAGGGCCGCGTGCCGCTGCACACGCTGCGCGCCGACATCGACTACGGCTCGGCGACGGCGAAGACCACCTACGGCACCTGCGGGGTGAAGGTGTGGGTGTTCAAGGGCGAGGTGCTGGCGCACGACCCGCTGGCGCAGGACCGGCGCGCCGCCGAACAGGCGCCCCAACGGTAAGATGTGAGACATGCTGCAACCCAAGCGCACCAAGTTCCGCAAGGCGCATAAGGGCCGCATCCACGGTCTCGCCAGCGCCGGAACGCAGCTCAATTTCGGCGCCTACGGCCTGAAGGCCTTGGAACCCGAGCGCGTCACCGCGCGCCAGATCGAGGCGGCGCGACGTGCCATCACGCGCGCGATGCGACGCGCCGGGCGGGTCTGGATTCGCATCTTTCCCGATGTGCCGGTCTCCCTCAAACCGGCCGAGGTGCGCATGGGTTCGGGCAAGGGCAGCCCGGAATTCTGGGTCTGCCGCGTTCATCCCGGGCGGATCATGTTTGAGCTCGACGGTGTGCCGCCAGAGGTGGCGCGCGAGGCGCTGACCCTGGGGGCGGCGAAGCTGCCGATCCGCACCAAGATCGTGCAGCGAATGGGAGACGCATGATGGCGAAGGCGGCGAAGAACACGCCATCGGATCTGCGCGCGAAGACGCCGGACGAGATGCAGGATTTGCTGGTGAGCCTGCGCAAGGAGCAGTTCAATCTGCGGTTCCAGCGCGCCACCGGTCAAGCCGAGGGCACCGCGCGCATCCGCACGGTGCGGCGCGACATCGCGCGGGTGAAGACGATCATGGGCGAGCGCCGGCGAACCGCCGACCCCGCCGAGAGGAATTCCTGATGCCAAGACGCGTTCTGATGGGCCGGATCACCAGCGACAAGATGGACAAGACGGTGACAGTGCTGGTCGAGCGCCGGGTAATGCATCCGCTGTACAAGAAGTATATCCGCCGTTCGAAGAAATACGCCGCCCACGATGAGGCGAATGTCTGCAAGGAGGGCGATGTGGTGCGCATCGAGGAGTGTCGGCCGATCAGCAAGCGCAAGACCTGGCTGGTGATCGAACGCAACGGCCAATCGATGTTCCCGCGCCGGAAGACCGCCGCGGCCGCGGCAGAGGAAGCTCCAGCCGGGTCTGAGGGAGCGGCGGCATGATTTCGGTCGAATCCAGTCTCGACGTCGCCGACAATTCGGGGGCGCGGCGCGTGCAATGCATCAAGGTGCTGGGCGGATCGCGCCGCAAGACCGCCTCGGTGGGCGACGTCATCGTGGTCTCGGTGAAGGAGGCGATTCCGCGCGGCAAGGTGAAGAAGGGCGACGTGCACCAGGCGGTGATCGTACGCACCGCCTTCCCGGTTCGCCGCGGCGACGGCAGCGCCATCCGCTTCGACCGCAACGCCGCGGTGCTCATCAACAAGCAGCAGGAGCCGATCGGCACGCGCATCTTCGGCCCGGTTGTGCGCGAGTTGCGGGCGCGGCGGTTCATGAAGATCATTTCGCTGGCGCCGGAGGTGATCTGATGGCCGCGCGCATCCGCAAAGGCGACAGGGTGGAGGTGATCACCGGCGCGAGCAAGGGGGTCCGGGGCGAGGTCTTGCGGGTTTTCCCGCGCGCCGAGCGGGCGCTCGTGTCGGGGGTCAACATCGCGACCAAGCACAAAAAGCCGCAGGGCATGGGCCAGCCGGGCGGGATTGTGCGCGAGGAGGCGACGATCCACCTCTCCAACGTCATGCTGGTTGATCCGGCGAGCGAGAAGCGCACGCGCGTGGGCTTCCGCATCCTGGAGGACGGCCGCAAGGTACGGCTGGCCAAGGCCACCGGCAAGACGATCGAGGGCTGAGATGAGCGGCAGCAAGGGCAAGGGCGGAAAGACGCCGGCCAAGGGCGGTAAGGCGGGTGGTAAGGGCGGCGGCAAGCCGGCGTCCGGTCGTCCGCCGCCGGGCGGCGCGCCCAAGGGCGCCGCTCCTCGTGGGCGCGACGGCGGCGGACGGGAGGCGACCGAAATCGCGGTCGGCGCCGAGGCGATCGCGGCGCCATCGGAGGCACCGCGCCTGCAACGCTTCTACAACGAGGAGGTGCGCGGGCGGTTGCGGGCGGAGTTCGGCTACATCAACCCGATGCAGGTGCCGCGCCTCGATAAGATCGTGATCAACATGGGCGTCGGCGAAGCCACCGGCGATCAGAAAATACTCGACTCGGCGGTCGCCGATCTGGCGGCGATCAGCGGCCAGCGCCCGGTAAAGACGCTGGCGAAGAAGGCGATCGCCGGGTTCAAAATTCGCGAGGGCTTGCCGATCGGCTGCAAGGTGACGCTGCGCAAGGCGCGCATGTACGAGTTTCTCGACCGGCTGATCACCATCGCGCTGCCGCGGGTACGTGACTTCCGCGGCATTCCGGTAGGGAAGGGGTTCGACGGGCGCGGCAACTTCGCCATGGGAATGCGCGAGCAGATCGTCTTTCCGGAGATCAACTACGACCGTGTGGACGCGGTGCGCGGCATGGATATCGTGTTCGTCACCACCGCCCGCACCGACGCCGAGGCGAAGGCGCTGCTCAAGGCCTTCGATCTGCCGTTTGCAAGCTGAAGTTGGGAAGTCCCGTCGGGCGGCGGCCCGACGGGTTCCGGAGGTAGGAGACAGGATGGCCAAGACATCGCAGGTCAACCGTAACAAGATGCGCATGCGGATGGCGGCGCGCGATAAGGCGAAGCGCGCCGAGCTGAAGTCGATCGTGATGGATCGCAGCCTGCCGGTGGAGGATCGCTTCAACGCCACGCTGAAGCTCGCCCGGCTGCCGCGCAACGGCGCGCGGGTGCGGGTGCGGCTGCGCTGCGAGTTGACCGGGCGCTCGCGCGGCAACTACCGCAAGTTCAAGCTCTGTCGCATCGCGCTGCGCGATCTCGCGTCGAACGGGCATATTCCCGGCATGGTCAAGGCAAGCTGGTAAGGGGGTTCTGATGTCGATGTCGGACCCGTTGGGTGACATGCTCACCCGCATCCGCAACGCGCAACGGGCGCGGCATACGAGTTGCGTGGCGCCGGCCTCGAAACTGCGGGCCAACGTGCTCGACGTGCTGCGGCGCGAGGGCTATATCCGCGGCTTCTCGGCCGAGGAGGTGCGGCCGGGGATCGCCAATCTGCGCATCGAGCTGAAATACAACGAGGGCGAGCCGGTCATCAAGGAGATCCACCGCGTCTCTAAGCCGGGGCGGCGCGTCTATTCGAAGATCAAGGAGCTGCCGCGCTTTTATGCCGGACTGGGCGTCTCGGTGCTGTCCACGCCGCGCGGGGTGATGTCGGACGCCGA
This sequence comes from uncultured Pseudomonadota bacterium, assembly GCA_963762525.1. Taxonomy (GTDB): domain Bacteria; phylum Pseudomonadota; class Alphaproteobacteria; order Acetobacterales; family Acetobacteraceae; genus DATFDN01. Next base: position 178,896 of record CAVXKT010000001.1, on the reverse strand, counting down.
GGCCCGCGCCGCCAATGTCGGCGGCGAGGTCTTGTGTCGCGTGTTCTGAGGGTGCGATGTCGCGCATAGGCAAATACCCGGTGGAAATTCCCGACGGCGTGCAGGTGGCGATCGCCGGGCGCGAACTCACCGCCAAGGGAAGACTGGGCGAGCTTCGGCTGCCGCTGACGGAGTTCGTCGAGGCGACCGTGTCCGACGGCAAGGTGACGATCGCCCCGCGCGGCAACGCGCGGCAAGCGCGCATGATGTGGGGAACGACGCGCGCGAATGTCGCCAACATGGTGCGCGGCGTCTCCGCGGGTTTCAGCAGGTCGATGGAAATCACCGGAACCGGCTACCGCGCCGCTGTCCAGGGTCAGAAACTGGTGCTTAACCTGGGCTACTCGCACGACGTGGTGTATCCGATCCCCGCCGGGGATCAAGATCACCTGCGAGCGGCCGACCGCGGTGCGGGTGGAGGGCGTGGATAAGCGGCTGGTCGGTCAGGTGGCCGCCGAGATCCGCGCCTGGCGCCCGCCGGAGCCGTACAAGGGCAAGGGCGTCCGCTACGCCGACGAGGTCATCCGCCGCAAGGAAGGCAAGAAGAAGTAGCATGAGCGTGCTGCAGGAATTGCGGGAGCGTCGGCGCCGGCGGCTGCGCTTCCAGCTTCGCCGGAAGGGCGGCGGCCGGGCGCGGTTGTCGGTGTTCCGCTCGTCGAAGCACATTTACGCGCAGGTGATCGATGATGCCGCGGGTCGGACGGTGGTCGCCGCTTCGTCGCTCGACAAGGGGCTGCGCACGGACCTGCGCACCGGCGCCGACAAGGGCGCCGCCGCCGCCGTCGGCAAGCTGATTGCCGAGCGGGCGCTGGCGGCCGGGGTCAAGGAAGTGGTGTTCGATCGCGGCGCGTATCTCTATCACGGCCGCGTCAAGGCGCTGGCCGACGCCGCCCGCGAAGGCGGGCTGGCATTCTGAGGAATTGAGCAATGGCACGTGAACCCCGCGAAGGCCGCCGGCGCGACCGCGACGAGGCCGATGACGGCATCATCGATAAGCTCGTCACCATCAACCGGGTCGCCAAGGTGGTGAAGGGCGGCCGTCGTTTCGCCTTCGCCGCGCTGGTGGTGGTGGGCGATCAGAAGGGCCGGGTCGGCTACGGCGCCGGCAAGGCGCGCGAAGTGCCCGAGGCCATCCGCAAGGCCACCGAGCGCGCCAAACGCGGCATGATAAGGGTGCCGATGAAGGAGGGAAGGACGCTGCACCACGACGTCGAAGGCCGGTTCGGTGCCGGCAAGGTGGTGCTGCGCTCGGCCAGCGCCGGTACCGGCATCATCGCGGGCGGCCCGCTGCGCGCCGTCTTCGAGAGCCTCGGCATTCACGACGTGGTGGCGAAGTCGCTCGGCAGCCGCAACCCGCACAACATGGTCAAGGCGACCTTCGCCGGCTTCGCCCGCTGTGCCTCGCCGCGCATGGTCGCCAACCGGCGCGGCAAGAAGGTCTCCGACATCCTCGGCCCGCGCCGCGACGCGATGCCGCAGGCGGAGACGGAGGCGAGCGCCCATGGCTGAGCCGACCACGAAGCGCGTGCGGGTGACGCAGACCGGCTCGCCGATCGGGCGCAAGCCCGGCCAGCGAGAGACCCTGATCGGCCTCGGCCTCAACAAGATGCATCGCAGCCGCGACCTCGTGGACACGCCGGCCACGCGCGGGATGCTGCGCAAGGTCGCCCACCTGATCCGGGTGGAGGAGCTGTCCTGAGATGAAGCTGAACGAGTTGCGCGACAATGCGGGCGCGCGGCACAAGTCGAAGCGCCTCGGCCGCGGCATCGGCTCGGGCAAGGGCAAGACCTCGGGCAAGGGCGTGAAGGGCCAGTTGGCGCGCAGCGGCGTCGCCATCAACGGCTTCGAGGGCGGCCAGCTGCCGATTTACCGGCGGTTGCCCAAACGCGGATTTCACAACCCGTTCCGCAAGGAATACGCGCCGATCAACCTGAGCACGCTGGAGCAGGCGATCGCCGCCGGCCGGCTGGATGCCGCGCAGCCGATCACCGAGGAGACGCTGCGCGCGGCGGGGCTGGTCCGGCGTTCGAAGAAGCTCGCCGGCGTGCGTCTGCTCGCCAAAGGCGAGGTCACGCGGGCGCTGACGATCACCCTGTCGGGGGCATCGGCGGCGGCACGGGCCGCCGTCGAGAAGGCCGGCGGCACCGTCACCACCACCGTCGCCCCCACGGCCGCCACCGAAACCGCAGCCTCGTAGCCCGGGGAATTGTCCATGGCCTCCGCGGCCGAACAGCTCGCCTCCAACCTCAATCTCGGCGTTCTGTCGAAGGCGACCGAGCTCAAGAAGCGCATCTGGTTCACCCTTGGCGCACTGATCGTCTATCGCGTCGGGTCGTATATCCCCGTGCCCGGCGTCGATGCCTCGGTGATGACCGAGATGCTGCAGCAGCACGGCGGCGGCATCCTGGGCATGTTCAACATGTTCAGCGGCGGCGCGCTGGGGCGGATGACGGTGTTCGCGCTGAATATCATGCCGTATATCAGCGCCAGCATCATCATCCAGTTGCTGACCGCCGCCGTTCCGTCGCTGGAGGCGCTGAAGAAGGAGGGCGAGCAGGGCCGGGTGAAGCTCAACCAGTATTCGCGCTATCTCACCGTTCTGATCGCCTTTTTCCAGTCCTACGGCATCGCCGTCGGGCTCGAGTCGATGCGCGGCAGTTTCGGGCCGGCGGTGCCGGCGCCGGGACCGATGTTCCTGTTCACCTGCGTCATTACGCTGGTCGGCGGCACGATGTTCCTGATGTGGGTGGGCGAGCAGATCACCGCCCGCGGCGTCGGCAACGGCACCAGCCTGATCATCATGGCGGGCATCGTCGCCAATCTGCCGAACGCGATGGCATCGCTGTTGCAACTGGGCGCGACCGGCGCGCTGTCGCCGGCCTTCATCGGCGGCTTCCTGGTGCTGGCCTTCGCCACCATCGCCTGCATCGTATTCATGGAGCGGGCCTATCGGCGGGTGCCGGTGCAATACCCGAAACGCCAGGTCGGCAATCGCATGTTCGGCGGCGATTCGACGCATATGCCGCTGAAGATCAACACCTCGGGCGTGATCCCGCCGATCTTCGCGAGCTCGATCCTGCTGATCCCGGCGACCATCGCGGGCTTCTCGGGCGGCGGGACGGGCTGGCTCGGCTTTCTCGCCGCCCAGCTCGGCCACGGCACGCCGGCGTACATGGCGCTCTATGCCGCGCTCATCATCTTCTTCTCGTATTTCTATACCGCCGTCGTCTTCAACCCGCAGGAAACCGCCGACAACCTCAAGAAGTATGGCGGCTTCGTGCCCGGCATCCGACCGGGCACTGCGACCGCGGACTACTTCGACTATGTGCTGACCCGGCTCACCACCGTGGGCGGCATCTACCTGGCGGCGGTCTGCCTGTTGCCGGAGCTGCTCATCAGCGATTATGGCCTGCCGTTCTATTTCGGCGGCACCTCGATCCTGATCGTCGTCTCCGTCACGATGGACACGGTGACGCAGATCCAGTCGCATCTGCTGGCCCATCAGTATGAGGGCTTGATTCGCAAATCGCGGGTGAGAAACCGACGATGAACCTGCTGCTGCTGGGGCCGCCGGGAGCGGGGAAGGGCACCCAGGCCAAGCGGCTGGAGGAGCGATACGGCATCGCCCAGATCAGCACCGGCGAGATGCTGCGCGCCGAGGTGGCCGCCGATAGCCCGATCGGGCGCGAGGCGAAGGCGGTCATGGAGTCGGGCGCCCTGGTCTCCGACGACATCATCGTCCGCATGCTGGCCGCGCGGATCCAGCGGCCGGATTGCGCGCGGGGCTTCATCCTCGACGGCTTCCCGCGCACTGTTCCGCAGGCCCGGGCGCTGGATGCGATGCTCGCCGAGAAGGGGCGGCGGCTCGATGCGGTGATCGAGCTCGCGGTGGACGACGCCGCGCTCACCGAGCGCATTGCCGGCCGCTTCACCTGCGCCCGCTGCGGCGAGGGCTATCACGACGTCTTCAAGCCGACGCTCGTGTCCGGCGTGTGCGATGTTTGCGGCTCACGCGAATTCGTCCGCCGCGCCGACGACAGCCGGGACAAGGTGGGCACCCGCCTCGAAGCCTATCACCGCCAGACCGCACCGATCCTGCCGCATTATCAGGCGCAGGGGCGGTTTTTCACGGTGGACGGCATGGCGGAGATCGACGAGGTGACGCGGCAGTTGGCGGCGGTGCTGGACGGACTCCGTCGCGGACCCGGCGGCTGAGCCGCACCCCTCCCAAGGCTGCCGAATTTACAGATCGGACGGACCCGCCGACTCCTACTCCCTCTCCACCCCGCGGGGGCGGAGAGTGGCGCGAGGATGCGGGATACGGCGGGTTGCTCATAGAATACCGCCGACCCGATGCGGGGAGCGTATTCCCGAGGAGGTCTACCCCGCCACCGCCGCAATCGACTCCCCCACGATGTCCACGAGCCGGTCGATCGTGGCCTCGGGCGTCATCAGCGGCGGGGCGAGGCAGAGTGAATCGCCGCTCGCCGGACCGCCTTGATGTCCCGCGGTGCCGCCGCGGACGCGCAGGATGAGGCCGCGCTTGCCGGCCTCGGCCGCTACCTTCGCGCCGAGGCCCATCGCCGGCCTGCGGCTTGCCTTGTCCTCCACCAGTTCGACCCCGGCGAGCATCCCCAAGCCCCGCACCTCGCCGACGGCGGACAGGCTGGCGAGATTGCGCGTAAGTCCCTCAAGCAGCCGATTGCCGACCGCCTCCGCCCGTTGCGGCAGTCCCTCGCGCTCGATGATCTCCACATTGGCGAGGCCGACGGCGCAGCAGGTCGGATGGCCCGAATAGGTGCCGGCGTGCATGTAGCGCTCCTCGGCCGGGGCGTCCTCGATCGCCTCGTGGATGCGGCGCGAGAGGATGATGCCGCCGAGCGGCAGGTAGCCGCTGGTGACGCCCTTGGCGAAGCTCACGATGTCGGGCTCGACATTCCACCGTCCCAACGCGAACCAGCGCCCGGTGCGTCCGAACCCGGTGATGACCTCATCGGCGATCAGCAGAACTTGATGGCGGTCGCAGACATCGCGCAGGCGGGGGAAGTAGTTGTCCGGCGGCACGATGACGCCGCCGGCGCCCATCACCGGCTCGGCGATCACGGCGGCGATGGTGTCGGCGCCGTGTTCCTCGATCGCTCGCTCGACCGCCTCGGCGGCGCCGATGCCGCAATCGCCGTTGCCCGGCCAGCGATACGGGTAGGGCGGCGCGACTTGCAGGAATTCCGGCACCAGGGGGCCGAACATCTTGGCGTAGCCGGGCAGGCTGGTGGCGCTCATGGCCGCCAGGGTGACGCCGTGATAGCCGTATTGGCGGGAGATGATCTTTACCTTCTCCGGCTTGCCCATCCGCTTCCAGAAGTAGCGCGCCGTCTTGAAGGCGCTCTCGTTCGACTCGGCACCGCCGGTGGTGAAATAAACCGCCGCCGAACTCGGATAGGCGCGCGCCACGATCGCCTCGGCGAGCCGGATCGCCGGTTCGTTGGTCGAGCCGGCATAGGCGGAGAAATAGGCGAGCGCGCGCATCTGCCGGGCGGCGGCGTCGGCGAGTTCGGCCCGGCCATGCCCGATATTGACGTTCCACAGGCCCGACAGTCCGTCGATGAACTCCCGCCCGTCGCTGGTGCGCAGCATCGCCCCGCGCCCCTCGACGAACAGGCGCAAATTTCCTCGCTCGGCCGGATGCTCCAGAGGGTGCACCAGATGGCGCCGGTCGATGTCGAGCAGAAGGTCGGCGGATGCGTCGTCCATTTTCGCGCCTCGTATGTATGCGCGAAATGATATCCCCAACGCGGGTTCGTCTCAAGCCGCCGGCTTGACCGGGGCAGCGGGCCGCCTTACGCCCGCACATGAATCCGTTGCTGCTGATCGGCTTTGACTTGAAGCCGCCGCATAGGGCAACCGTGGCCGAGACGCTCGGCGAGGCCGGGCGGATCGCGTATTTACCGGAGCTGGACGGGGCGCCGCGCGCCGAGGCGCTGCGCTCGGCCGCCGTCCTGTTGGCCGTAAACACCGACAAGGAGCTCCGCCCGGGAGAGGCGGCGCTGCTCGCCGGCGTGCGGCTGGTGCAGTTCGTCACTGCCGGTGTGGACTTCATCAGGCTCTCGGAATTGCCGTCGGGCGTTCCGGTGGCGAGCAACGGCGGCGCCTATGCGGCGCCGATGGCCGAGCACGCGTTGGCGATGGCGCTCGCCGCCGCCAAGCGGCTGCCGACCGAGCACGCCAAGCTCGCGCGCGGCGAATTCGACCAGTTCGCGCGCAACCGGATGCTCGCCGGCGGCGTCTGCGGCATCTTCGGCTTCGGCGGCGTCGGCCGGGCGACGGCGCGGCTGGCGAGGGGGATCGGGATGCGCGTCCATGCCATCAACCGACACGGCCGCAGCGAGGAGCCGACCGATTGGATCGGCACGCCCGACCGGCTCGACGACATGCTGGCCGTGTCCGATCTGCTGGTGGTCGCCGCCCCGCTCACGCGCGCCACGCTGAACCGGATCGGCGCCGCGCAACTCGCGCGCATGAAGGAGGATGCGATCCTGGTGAACCTCGCGCGCGGGGAGATCATTGAGGAGGCGGCACTCTACGCGCACCTGCGCGCCAATCCGCGCTTCACCGCCTGTATCGATGCGTGGTGGATCGAGCCGGTTCGGCATGGCCGGTTCGGCATGGATCATCCGTTTCTCGACCTGCCCAACGTCATCGGCTCGCCGCACAATTCGGGGCAGGCGGGCGCGACCGATGCCGGCTTGCTCGCCGCGCTGGAAAACTGCCGGCGGGCGCTCGTGGGCCAGGCGCCGCTGCGCCTGATCGGCGACCAGGACCGGATGCGGTGAGGGAGAGCGAAGGAGATCGGGGCAACGACCGGTTTCCGAGGCGGGGAGGATAGGGTCGTGCATTTTCCGCAACCAGGTGGATGTCAGTGCGGCTCCGTCCGCTACGAAATCACGGCGGCGCCGACAACCGTTTACGTCTGCCATTGCACGGAGTGTCAGCGGCAGTCCGGCTCCGCATTCGCGATGGCGGCGGTCATTCCCCAAGGCAATTTTCGCGTCACGAAGGGCACGCCGAAGATGTTTGCTCGCCGGACCAGCCCGACCAAGGCGATGGAGTGCTGGTTTTGCCCTGATTGCGGCACCAGGCTTTATCATGTTCCCGGGGGCGCCGCGTATCCCAACCGCAATATCAAGCCTGGAACGCTTGATGACGCGACATGGCTTGTGCCGACAATTCATTTTTGGACACGCAGTGCACGGAAATGGGTTCTTATCCCCGAAGATGCGGTGCGTTATGAGACCCAACCCGAATCCCTCAGTTGGGCCACGCCTGCATTGTAGGGCAATGAGAAATTTCAAACCGAGACGCTATCTGACGGTGAAAACCGGCTTCCCCGGGGTCCGAAGCCGATCTAGCTCCGCACCCGCACGTCGCGCGCGAACGCCTGCAACTGCGGCATCTCGACGTCCGAGACGGCGTGATATTCGATCCCGTCTTCGCGCCACGTCACCACGTTGAAGCCCCGGCTGCTCGCGCTCCGCATCGGCGTATTACCGCTGTCGGGGGCGGCGGTGGCGAACAGGTTGATAACGTGCTTGGCGCGCCGATAGACCACCACCGCCGCCTCGTGGCCGTCGATGTAGTCGAGCCGCCCGCCGACCAGCGGAAAGCCTTGCGCCGCCAAATCCGGAACCGGCGGCGAGATGTCGGCATGCGCCGAGAGCCATGGCTTCACGGTGTGCTGGTCGGAGGTGACTACGTCGGTCAGATGATCGGGCATCAGCGAGCGTACCTGGCCGTCGATCAACGCATCCAGCTCGGGGCGCTGGCCGGGGGCCTGGATCAGCAGCATCACCAGGGCAGCGGCCAGTGCACCCGTAAGAGCGCCGCTGGCCATCGACAGTCCGGGCCAGCGCCAATGCCGACGCGCCGCGACCGGCGCCGGACGCGCCTCGCGCGCCAGCCCGCTGCCGATCCTGGCGGCGAGCCCGGGCGGCGCCGTGTGATAGGCTAGCCGCTCGCGCAGCCCGTCGCTCATGGCACGCAACTCCTCCTCTCGGGCCGCGCAGTCGGGACAGCCGCGCAGATGCGCGGCCAGCCGCCAGCGTCGCCACGGTGCCAGTTCTTCGTCGGTCAGCAGCGGCAGCCACCGTCGCGCGCTCTCACACACCATGGGCGCCCTCCACATCCGCATTCTGCCACAACCGGCGCAGCGCCAGCCGCGCGCGGGCGAGGCGCGACATCACCGTGCCCACCGGCACGCCGGCCACTTTGGCGATTTCGCGGTAGGACAGATCCTCCAGCTCCCGCAAGATCAGGATCTCCCGCTGTTCGGTCGGCAGCCGCGCCACCAGCCGGTTGAGGGTCGCGGCGTCGAGATTGGCCAGCAGCAATGCTTCGGGGTCGCGCGGCGGCGTGCCCCAGGCGGTCTCGACGGCGGCGTCCGGTTCGATCGGCTCGCCGGAGAACACCAGCCGCGCCGAGCGGTTCTCCCGCGCCCAATCGAAGAAGGCGTTGCGCACGATGGTCAGAATCCATACCCGCATGTTGCCGCCCTTATACGCATCGAAGTAGCGGAACGCGCGCAGATACGCCTCCTGCACCACGTCGGACGCGTCGGCTGCATTGCCGGTCAGCCAGCGCGCCAGGTTAAAGGCGGCATCCAGCTGCGGCAGGGCCAGCATCTCGAATCGGCGTCGTCCGTCATCCTGGCGCAAGGGGCGCCTCCGGGTAGCATCCTCGGGACAAGACCGAGCGGAAGGCTACTCTATTCCATCCGGCAGGAAAATTTCATCCGGAACTCGCCTCGCTCCCGCTCAATCCGGCGAAAGGCGGGGTTGCAGCCTTTGCGAGCGCTCTCAGGGAGCCCCCGCCGAAAGATTTCTCCGGCGACGGGAATAGACGCCGCCTGCGCCCCGGTCTCTTCGCTGCCGATCACGGCTCAAACGGAACCGGAGATACATCATGCCGAACGAGACCAATCTCGGTCGTCGCGGGATGCTGAAGTGCATGACCTGGGCGGGCACCGCCATGGTCTGGACCGTCACCGGCGGCATCCCGCGCGCGCGTCTGGTGGACGCCGCCGAGGCCGCTTCGACCGACTTCACCTTCGCGCAGATCAGCGACAGTCATCTGGGCTTCGATAAGCCCGCCAATCCGCACACCCTGGACACGCTTCAACAGGCGCTGACGCAAGTTCAGGCGCTGTCGGTGCGGCCCGCCTTCATGATCCACACCGGCGACCTCTCGCATCTGTCGAAGCCGGCGCAGTTCGACAACTGCCGGCAGATGATGGGCGCCACCGGGCTCACTGCCTACACCGTTCCCGGCGAGCACGACATCCTGGAGGAGGACGGCAAGAGCTACCTGAACCGCTTCGGCAAGGGCACCAGGGGCGACGGCTGGTACAGCTTCGATGCCAACGGCGTGCACTTCATCGGGCTGGTGAACGTCGTCAATCTGCAGGGCAACGGGCTCGGCAATCTCGGCCACGACCAGCTCGAATGGCTGGAGGACGACGTGGCGCATCTGTCGGCCAGCACGCCGATCGTGGTGATGGCGCATGTGCCGCTATGGACGGTCTACGAGCCCTGGGGCTGGGGCACCGCCGATGGCGGGCAGGCGCTCTCCTACCTGAAGCGGTTCGGCTCGGTGACGGTGCTGAACGGGCACATCCATCAGGTCATGCAGAAGGTGGAGGGACACGCGGCCTTCCACACCGCTCGCTCGACCGCCTTCCCGCAACCGGCGCCGGGTAAGGCGAAGGGACCGGGACCGATGGCGGTGCCGGCAGGCGAGTTGCGCGAGCATCTCGGCATCGCCCGGGTGAGCGTGGTCGCCACCGATGCGCCGCTCGCGATCGTCGATACGCCGCTGATCTGAGGAGCTTGCCATGAAGGAGACGAACAGGCGCACCCTGCTGCGGGCGTGCGCAGGGGGGATCGCGACCGCGACCTTGGCGCTGGCGATGCGCCGGGCACGGGCGGCCGATGAAGCGCCGATGGTGAGGATCGATAACTTCACCTTCTCGCCGACGCCGGTCACGGTGCCGGCGGGCGCGACGATCGTCTGGGTGAACGAGGACGACATCCCGCACAGCATCTACTGCGAGGCGCTCAATCTGCGATCGCATCCGCTCGATACCAATGATCGCTTCGCGCATCAATTCGATCAGCCGGGCAGCTTCGATTATGTCTGCGGCATCCACCCGCATATGCGCGGGCGGATCGTGGTCGGCTGAGCTACTCGGTCCGCAGCCCGAGCATCTCCTTGCGGACACTGAGGCCGAGTTGGGCGAACAGCGCGCCGGCCGCGGCAAATTCGGCTTGGATCGCCCGCCAGGCCTCGGTCGGTGCCAGCCAGGACGGCAGGATTCCGGCAGCGGTCAGCGCGGCGCGCGCTTCCGGCTCCTGCGTGACGGTGCGAAGCGCCGCCGTCAGCCGGTCCAGCTCCGCGGGCTGCGTGGCCGCCGGCACCGCGAGCGTGCGCCAGCCGCCGACGGCGACGTCGATCCCGGATTCGCGCAAGGTCGGGATCTGCGGGGAACGCCGCCGCGCGTTCGGGGGCGGAGACCGCAAGCGGACGGATGCGCGCGGCCAACCCCGGATCGAGGGGAAGCGGCGCGAACACCAGATCGATGTCTCCGGCGAGCAACGCAGACAGGCGCTCCTCCGCCGTCGTCAGCCCGGCGACGGCGCGCACGCCGAGGCCGGCGCGGGCCAGGAATAGCGCCTGCGCCATTTGCGACGGATCCCACGCCAACGGGGCGGGGGCCGCCAGATTGTCCTTCCGACCGCAGCCCGCAGTGTCGCGAGATCGCGCCAGGGCGCCTCGGCCCGCACCGCGAGCATGGCAGGGGCGAAGCTCACTTGCCCGACCGGCGCGAAATCGGCGGGCGAGCAGTCCATGCGCGGGCTGAGCCAGGGCGCCATCGTCAAGCGTCGGCGTCAGCAGCGTGAGGGTGGTCCCGTCCGCCGCCGCCCGGGCGCCGGCCGCCAAGCCGGGAATACCGCCGGCGCCAGGGCGGAAATCGAGCACGACCGGAGACGCCAGCGCGCGCTCAAGATAGGGTTGCAGAATTCGCGCGACGGTCCCGGTATCGCCGTCCGGCAGTCCGGGGATCATGATCGCGAGCGAACGCTCGGATTCAACGCGCGCGACCCCAGAGGCGCCGCCAACAGTCCCGCGAGAAACCCTCGACGCCGCATTTTTTGCGCTTCCATTTGTCCGAACCCGTCCGCAGCCTATCCGTTCGATCGCTAACAAATGGTGTATTCGCGGCGATGGCGTCACGCGAACGCGGCTCTGGCCGCACCCAACGGTTCGCTGCGGGCGCTGGACTGGCTGAACTTCTTCCTGGCCGACGTGCAATCGGGGCTCGGCCCGTTTCTCGCCATCTTCCTCATCAGCGCGCAGCACTGGAATGCCGCCGATATCGGCGTCGTCATGACGCTGGGCGGCATCGCTACGCTGGTGGCGCAGACGCCGGCCGGCGCCCTCATCGACGTGACGCGGCGCAAACGGCTGGCGATCATGCTGGCCGCTCTGGTCATCGCCGTCGCCGCCTTCGTGGTGACGCTTGGCGCCGAGCTTCGGCGTCGTCGCCGGCGCGCAGATCGCGCTGGGCGGGGCGGCGGCGATTTTTCCGCCGGCAACCGCCGCGATCGCGCTCGGCCTGGTCGGGCGCAAGCGGTTCACGCACCGTATGGGACGGATGCAGGGCTTCAATCACGCCGGCAACGTTGTCGCCGCCGTATTTGCCGGCGCGCTCGGCTATTTCATCGCCACCGCGGCCGTGTTTTGGGTGGTGAGCGGGTTCGGGTTGCTGTCGATCCTGACCGCGACGGGCATCGATCCGCGCGCCATCAACAACGAGGTGGCGCGCGGGCTGGATAGAGGGCGAAGCCGCGCCGCACGGCGACCAACCATCCGGCTTCAGGACGCTGCTGACCTGTCGCCCGCTGCTGATCTTCGTCTGCGCGATAACCCTGTGGCAGTTGGCCAATGCGGCGATGCTGCCGATCGTCGGCCAGCGGCTTGCGCTCAACAACACCGGCGAAGGCACTATCTTCATGGCGGCTCTGATCGTCACCGCGCAGGCGGTGATGATTCCGATGTCGATCCTGGTCGGCCATCGCGCCGACCGCTGGGGACGCAAGCCGATCTTTCTCGCCGGCTTCGCCGCCCTGCCGATCCGCGGCGTGCTGTTCAGCTTCGTGACCACTCCGTATCTTGTCATTCCCATCCAGGTGCTCGACGGGGTCGGCGCCGGCATCTTCGGCGCGCTGTTTCCGCTGGTGATCGCCGACCTTACGCGGGGCACCGGGCGCTACAACGTGACGCTCGGCGCCGTCACCACGATGCAGGGTATCGGCGCCGCATTCTCCACCACGCTCGCCGGGTTCATCATCGTCGGCGCGGGCTACGCCATGGCGTTCCTGGCGCTGGCCGCGATCGCGCTGGCGGCGCTGCTGATCCTCCTGCTGCTGATGCCGGAGACTTCGCCCGATCGTGCGCGCGCCGACCGTCGGCGCGCAGGCGCTTGCCGGGTCCGCTTGAAGGGCGGATGATCGCGCTTTGACCCCTCCCCCAGCCCCCTCCCGCAAGGGGAGGGAGAAGGACAGCACGGCGGAAGGATATTGATGAAATTCGGCATCTTCTACGAGTTGCAACTGCCGCGCCCGTGGAACGCGAGCAGCGAATACGACCTGTTCCAGCAGGCGCTGGGGCAGATGGAGCTGGCCGATGCGCTCGGCTACGATTACGTTTGGATGGTCGAGCACCATTTCCTTGAGGAATACTCGCATTGCTCGGCGCCGGAGGTGTTCCTCGGCGCCGCCAGCCAGCGGACCAGGCGCATTCGCCTCGGGCACGGCGTCGTGCAGCTCACCACCAATCAGCCGCAGCGCGTCGCCGAGCGGATCGCCACCCTCGACCTGCTCTCGGGCGGGCGCGTCGATCTCGGCATGGGCGAGGCGGCGGGTCCGGCCGAGCTGCACCCGTTCGGCGTGCGCGTGCGCGACAAGCGCGACCGCTGGGAGGAAGCGGTGCGCGCCATCATCCCGATGTTCTCCCGCGATGCCTGGGAGTTCCACGGCCAGTGGCACGACTTCGCCGCCCGCAACGTGATCCCGAAGCCGATGCAGAAGCCGCATCCGCCGCTCTGGGTGGCGTGCTCCAACATCCAAACCATCGCCAATGCCGGCGAGTGGGGCATGGGCGCGCTCGGCTTCAGCTTCGTCTCGCCGGAGGCGGCGCGGGCCTGGGTGCACCGCTACTACAACACGCTGATCCGCCATGCCCGGCCGCTCGCCGACTATCCCGCCAATCCCAACATCGCCATCGTCAACGGCTTCATGTGCGCGCCGACCGATGAGGAGGCGATCGAGTTGGCTTCGGGCTGGACGTTCTTCATCTTCGCCCTCTCCTATTACGGGCGAAAGGGCGTCGATGCGCCGGGAAAGGGCGATCTCTGGCGCGAATACCAGGACTGGCGCGGCACCGAGAAGGCGCAGACGGCGCTGCGCAACGGTCTCATCGGCTCGCCGGAGACGATCCGCCGCAAGCTGCGCCAATACGCCGACGCGCATGTGGATCAGGTGATCCTGCTCAATCAGGCCGGCAAGACATCGGATCAGGCGATCCGCGACTTGCTCGATCTGTTCGCGCGCGAGGTGATGCCGGAGTTCCACGCGGCCGAGCCGGCGCAGGCGGCATGGAAGGCCGACGTGCTCGCCGGCCGGCTGGAGCTGGAGGAGCTGGATACCTCGCCCTATGACCTCTACGCGCACCAGAACGAGGACATCGTTCGCCTGACGCCCGAGCAGCTCAAGCGGCGTATGGCCGAAAAAGATGCGGCGGGAGGCTGAAATGTCCGTTCACGTCACCACCGACGCGCGCGGGGTCGCCACCGTCACCATTGACAACCGGGCGAAGCTGAACGCCGCCGGGGCGTCGACGATCCGCGAACTGGCGGACGCCGTCAACACGCTCGGGACGGGCGACGATCTGCGCGCCGTGGTGCTGCGCGGCGCCGGCGAGCGCGCCTTCATCGGCGGCGCCGACATCAACGAATTGGCGCGACTCGATGCCACGTCCGCGCGCGCCTTCATCACCGGCGTCCACCGCGCCTGTGATGCGCTGCGCCGCTGCCCCGTCCCGGTGATCGCGCGGGCGCAAGGTTATGCGCTCGGCGCCGGGCTGGAGATCGCCGCCGCCTGCGACCTCCGGATTGCCGGCGAAACCGCGCGGTTCGGGATGCCGGAGGTGCGGATCGGCTTGCCCTCGGTGGTCGAGGCCGCGTTGCTGCCGATGCTGGTCGGCTGGGGCCGCGCGCGATGGCTTGTTCTGACCGGAGAGATGATCGACGCCGCGCGCGCACTCGCCTGGGGGCTGGTCGAGGAGGTCGCGCCTCCCGAGGCGCTCGACGAAGCGATCGAGAACACGTTGCGACCGATCCTTGCCGCCGGCCCGCGCGCGATCCGGCTGCAGAAGGCGCTGGTCACGGCATGGGAGGATTTGCCGCTGCGCGCCGCGGTGCAGCGCGGTATCGACGTGCTGTCCGAAGTCGTTCCGCACCGACGAGCCGACGAGGATGATGGCTGCCCGCATCGAGGAGATGCGCCGTGGCAAGGAGGCATGATGATCCGCGACGACCTCGACGAGCGCACCCGATACGCGCGCGACAGCTCGCCGGAGCCATTCGTTGCGCGCGCCGAGGCGCTGCTGCCGCTGCTCCGCCGCTTCGAGGCGGCGAACGAATGCGACCGCCGCGTCCACCCCGACGTAGTCGATGCGATGAAGGAGGCGGGATTCTTCCGCATCCTGCAATCGCGGCGGATCGGCGGGGCAGAGTGCGACTTGCGGACCATGCATCGCGTCGTGCGTACGCTGGCGACCGCCTCCTCCTCGGCCTCCTGGATTCTCATGGTGCTGCTCGCCCATACCTGGATTCTCGGCATGTTTGACGAGGCGACGCAGGACGAGATCGCGGCCGACGATCCCGATACCATCATCGCCGGATCATTGGCGCCGACCGCGCGCGCCATTCCGGTGACGGGCGGCTGGCGGTTGACGGGACGATGGCCGTTCGCAAGCGGCTGCGATCATGCGCGATGGGCCCTGCTGGGCGTCAAGGTCGCCGGCGACGGGTTGCTGCCGCCGGCGATCCACGCCATGGTTCCGGCGCGCGATTACGCGATCAATGACAACTGGTTCGCGATGGGGCTGCGCGGCACCGGCAGCAAGGAGCTTGTGCTCGATGACGTGTTCGCGCCGACGCACCGTGTCGTCCCCACGCCGATCCTGTACGGCAGCCACAGCGAGTGGGGAATGCGGCATGCCACCTGGCTGCACATGATGCCGGTGCGCGCCGGGCTCGCGTATCACGTGAGCGCGCCCGTTCTTGGCTTGGCGCAAAGTTCTTCGAGGATTTCGTCGGGATCACGCGGGTGCGCGACGACAAATACACCGGCAGCCGCAAGGCCGACAGCCCCGGGTTGCAGTTGCGCATCGCGAAGTCGGAGCTCGATCTGCGCGCCGCCGCGCTGCTGCTCGATCAGGTCGCCGACGGGTTCGACGCGCTGAGCACGGCGCGACGCATCGCCACCACCGAGGAGATGATCGACCAGCGCTACGCCATCAGCTACGCCGTGGAGCGCTGCCGGACGGCGGTCGAACGCCTGTTCGCCGCGGCCGGTGCCAACGCCGCCTACGACGCTTCGCCGTTGCAGGCGGCGTTCCGCGATCTTAACGTCGCCGCCCATCACGGCACCGTCGATTACGACGTCAACGCCGAACAGTTCGGCCGGATCAGGCTGGGGTTGCCGGCGACCCGGCCGATAACGTGAGGGCGCGGGGGGGGGGGAATTGGCTGTCGACCACAGTTCCCGGCTGCATACTTGAACGCCCCTTTTCGAATTGACCCCAGGATCGTCATCATAAAGGCGCATGTTCACGCTGCACCTCGTGTTTGGCCGTTAACCGCGCGGTAACACACCGCCCCTAGGATCGCTGCCACGGCAAGATGCCCGGGAGCCGGCGATGCAGTCCAGGCGCCACGCGCGCGACCTCCCGCCATGCAGCCACTGATCCAGGGGCTGCGGGCGCTCGGGACGGTGCGCCTGGCCGCCTTGGGCGCGGTCGGCGCGGCCGTGCTCGGGCTGTTGGCGATGCTCGCCCTCACCTCAACCCGTCAGCCGATGACCCTCGTCTATGGCGGGCTCGATCTCAACGACGCCGCGCAGGCGGCCGACCAGCTCGGCCGGGCGCATGTTCCCTTCCAGCTCGGCGCCGGCGGCACCTCCATCATGGCGCCCGCCGACCAGGTGCCGCAGGCCCGGGTGGCGCTCGCCAAGGCGGGGCTGCCGGCCGGCGGCTCGGTCGGCTACGAGCTGTTCGACCATGGCATGAGCCTCACCAGCACCGAGTTCGACCAGCAGATCGCGCAGACCCGGGCGCTGGAAGGCGAGCTCGCGCGCAGCATCCGCGCCATCCAGGGCGTGCGCGCGGCGCGCGTGCATCTGGCGCTGGCCAAGCGCGAGCCCTTCGCCCGCGAGACCCCGACGGCGAGCGCGAGCGTGTTGCTGACCATGGCCGGCGCGACGCGTCTGGATCGCGAGGGCGTGCAGGCGGTGCTCAATCTGGTCGCCGCCGCGGTTCCGGATTTGAAGCCGCGCGACGTCTCGATCGTCGATTCCAGGGGCGAGCTGCTGGCGCGCGCGGGAACGCCGGTGGATGCCGTCGCCGGCGGCTCGATGTCGGGCGACGAATTGAGGCGTGCCACCGAGATGCGGCTGGCGCGCGCCGTCGAAGAGATGCTGGAGCGCAGCCTCGGGCCCGGCCATGTCCGCGCCGAGGCGGCGGTGCGCATGGATTTCGATCAAGTGCGCGAGACGCAGGAGAAATATGATCCCGACGGTCAGGTCTCGCGCAGCGAGCAGTCCGTCAACACCACCAGCAAGAGCACCGAGGCGGCGCAGACCGTCTCGGTGCAGAACAATCTGCCGAACGCCGAGCCGGCTTCGGGCAGCGGTAGCGGCACCGAGGAGAGCCGGCAGGAGCAGACCACCAACTACGAGATCGGCAAGACGGTCCGCACCCTGATCCGCGAGCAGCCGCAGATCGGGCGCATCAGCCTCGCGGTGATGGTCGATGCCGCCAAGGCGCACGGCGATGCCGAGCTTGCGCGCATCTCCGATCTGGTGAAGACCGCGATCGGCTACGACGCCAAGCGCGGCGACGCGGTACGCGTCGAGGCGATGCCGTTCATCGCCGAAGACGTGCCGCCGCCCGCCAAGCCGGCGTTGTTGGGAATGCAGTTCGAGAAGTCCGACGTGATGCGGCTGGCCGAGCTGGGCTTGTTCGGTCTGATCGGCATCGTCGCCCTGCTCACCGTGCTGCGCCCGATGGTCACCCGGCTGTCCACGCTCGGGGTGACGGCGCTGGCGGCACCGGGGGTCGGCTTGCCGCTCGGCGGGCCGGCGGTCGCCGACGCGGCTGCGGGCGTGGCGATGCTCCCCGGCGGGGTATCCCCGACCGGCGCGGGGGTGCCGCTGCTGGAGGACGAGAGCATGGTGAGCCTGGCCCGCGTTGAAGGGCATATGCGCGCCTCCTCGCTGCGGCGCATCTCCGAGTTGGTGGAACGCCATCCCGACGAGACGCTGAACATCGTGCGCGGCTGGATCGGTCAGGAATCCCGCTGATGGCGCGCATCGAGGATGTCCGCGCACTGAACGGGCCGCAAAAGGCGGCGATCCTGATGCTGGCGCTGGGAGAGGAAGCCTGCGGGCGGCTGTTCGCGCGGATGCACGAGGACGAGATCAAGGAGATCTCGGCGGCGATGGCGCAACTCGGCGCCGTGCGCGCCGAGGTCGTGGAGCGCCTGTTCGCCGATTTTACCGAGAGCATGGGTGCCGCCGGCAACCTCATCGGCGGGTTCGAGACCACCGAGCGGATGCTGCAGAAGGCGCTGCCGCAGGATCGGGTGGCGCAGATCATGGAGGAGATCCGCGGCCCGGCCGGTCGGACCATGTGGGACAAGCTGGGCAACGTCAACGAGGCCGTACTCGCCAACTATCTGAAGAACGAGTACCCGCAGACCGTCGCCGTGGTGCTGTCCAAGGTGCGCGCCGAGCACGCCGCGCGCGTTCTGGGGCTGCTGCCGGAAGCGTTTGCGATGGAAGTGGTGATGCGGATGCTGCGCATGGAAAGCATCCAGAAAGACGTGCTGGACGGTGTCGAGAAGACCTTGCGCTCGGAGTTCATGTCGAACCTGGCGCGCAGCACGCGCCGCGACTCCCATGAGATGATGGCCGACATCTTCAACAATCTGGATCGCCCGGCCGAGGCTCGCTTCCTCGCCGCGCTGGAGGAGCGCAGCCGCGACTCCGCCGACCGCATCAAGGGCTTGATGTTCACCTTCGACGACCTGCAACGGCTGACGCCGGCGAACGTGCAGACGCTGCTGCGCGAGGTGGAGAAGGAGAAGCTGCCGCTGGCACTCAAGGGCGCGTCCGAGAAAATCCGCGAGCTGTTCTTCGGCAATCTGTCGGAACGCGCGGCGAAGATGCTGCGCGAGGAGATCGAGAATTTGGGTCCGGTCAAGCTGCGCGCGGTAGACGAGGCGCAGGCGGCGATCGTGGCGAAGGCGAAGGAGCTGGGGGCGCAGGGCGCGATCGAGCTCGGCGAGAGCAAGGACGAGGAGCTGGTGTACTAGATGGCCGTGCAGGCGCCCGGACTAAGCCGGCGGTTCCGAACGGCGGCGCTGTTCGGCGAGGATTTCGATGCCCCGGCAGTGCCCGAGCCCGAGGTTATCGCGCCTGCCCCCGCCGTTTCCGCCGTCGAAATCGCCAGCGCGCGCGCCGACGCCTTCGCCGAGGGGCATGCCGCCGGTCAGCGGGCGGCCGCCGCCGAGGGAGCGGCCGCACTCGCCGAGGCGGCAGCCAGACTAGGCGCGGAGATCGCGCCGCTGCTCGAGGAATTGCGTGCCGAGGCGGCGGCGGCGGCCGGGGCGCTCGCGCGGCTGCTGTTGGATACGCTTGCGGTCATGTTCCCGGCCTTGTCCGCCCGCCATGGCGCGGCGGAGGCGCGGGCGCTGGTGCGGGCGCTGCTGCCGGGCTTAGCCCTGGAGCCGGAGATCGTGGTGCGCGCCCATCCCGAGCTCGTGCCGGCTTTGACGGAGGAGGTTGCGCGCACGCTGCCCGACGAGCCGACCCGGGTGCGGGTGCTCGCCGATCCGGCGATGGCGGCGGGCGATGTACGGGTGCGCTGGCGCGGCGGCTCGGCGGCGCGCGATGCCGCGGCCCTGTGGACGGAGATCGCCGCCGCCCTGGGTCCGTCGGGGCTGTTGAGCGCGCAAACGCGGGAGGTCGCCCATGTCGAATGAACTGCAGCTTTCGGAACTGCCGGAGCCGGGCGCCGGCGGCACCGACGCCAACGGCCCGCGCTCGGCCCGCGATCTGGAGGCGGTGTATGACATCCCGGTGACGGTGAGCGCCGTGCTCGGCAAGACCACCATGCAGGTAAGCCAACTCCTGAAGCTCGGCCGCGGCGCCGTGGTGGAGCTGGATCGCAAGCTCGGCGAGGCGATCGATATTTATGTGAACAACCGGCTGGTTGCGCGCGGCGAGGTGGTGATGGTGGACGATAACCGCTTGGGCGTGACGATGACCGAGATCGTAAAAGCCGATCGCGCGGCGTAGGTCGGCATGCGCGTCCTCATTATCGGATCCTTGGCCGGCGAGCTGGGCCAGGCGGCGCGGATCGCCATCGCGCGCGGGGCGAAGCTCGACCAGGCCGATGACGCGGCAGCGGCGCTGCCCCGACTGCGCGCCGACGCGCGCACCGACCTCGTGCTGTGCGATATCAGCCACGACGTAGGCGCGGTCGTACGCGCGCTGGCTGCCGAGCGCATGGCGGTTCCCGTCGTCGCTTGCGGCACCGGCGACGATCCGGACGCGGCGGTGCGCGCGATTGCCGAAGGCGCGCGTGAATTTCTGGCACTGCCGCCCGATCCCGACCTGATCGCCGCCATCCTCGCCGCCGCCGCCGGCGAGACACACGCCCTGATCGCCCGTGATCCGGTGATGGCGGCGACCGTGCGGCGCGCCGAGCAGGTCGCGGCGTCCGAGGCGTCGGTGCTGATCGGCGGCGAATCCGGAACCGGCAAGGAGGTGCTGGCCCGCCACATCCATCGTCGCTCCCGCCGCGCAGGGGGGGCGTTCGTGGCGCTCAACTGCGCCGCCGTGCCGGAGGCGCTGCTCGAGTCCGAGCTGTTCGGTCACGAAAAGGGGGCTTTCTCCGGGGCGGTGGCGCGCCGGGTGGGAAAATTCGAGGCCGCCGACGGCGGCACGCTGCTGCTCGACGAGGTGAGCGAGATGGACGTGCGCCTGCAGGCCAAGCTGCTGCGAGCCCTGCAGGAGCGCGAGATCGACCGCCTGGGGGGCGCCGGACCGGTGAAGGTCAACGTGCGCATTCTCGCCACCACCAACCGCGAGCTGACGCGCGAGGTGGCGCGCGGCGCGTTCCGCGAGGATTTATGGTTTCGCCTCAATGTCGTGAGTTTGCGCGTGCCGCCGTTGCGTGAACGCCGCGGCGACATCGCCCCGCTCGCCGAGCATTTCGCGCGCCGTTTTGCCGAGGTGAACGGCGTTCCCTTCCGCGCGCTCTCACCGGCGGCGCTCACCCGGCTGACCGCGAATGGCTGGCGCGGCAATGTCCGCGAGCTAGAGAACACCATCCACCGCGCCGTGCTGCTCGCCGAGGGCGCCGAGATCGGCCCCGAGGCAATCGAACTCGGCGCCGAGGCGCCGGCGGCGGTCGCCGCTCCGGGCGAGGCGGGCGTCGCCGGGTTGGTCGGCCGCACCATGGATGAGGTGGAGCGCGACCTGATCTTGCACACGCTGGGCCATACGCTCGGCAACCGGACCCACGCGGCTACCATCCTCGGCATCTCGATCCGGGCGCTACGCAACAAGCTTCGCGACTATGCCGCGAAGGGTGTCGCCGTGCCGCCGCCGGGGCAGGGGGCGGCAGCCTGACCCTCACCAGCCGCGTCCGCACCTGCCGCGGCGCGCTTCGATGCTCCACCCCCGGCGGCGCGTGGCGTGCGAGGCATCTCCGCGATGAGCGCCGCGCGTGCCGCGTTACGCGGCGGCTCATCGCCCGTTCGTGGTGCGAGCCGCATCGGAACCGGCAATAAAGCGTGAGGGATACAAGCCGGCGCCGCTACGGCGGCTTCTTAAAGCTTGACCAGCTGCTCGATTGCGTCCTCGGTAAATTCAATATCGGCATTCCAGAATGCCACCAGCACGGTACTGCGGTGCCTTGTGTCGCCGTGAGGTTGCTGCGCTGAACCTGAAGCGCCTCGAGCCGACTGACGATATATTTTCCGGCTCCGTTGGCGCCCCGGCCGCATTCTGGCATTGGTCAGGCGGAGGATCGCCGTGGCGTCGCTCATCGCCTGCCCGCAATGCGCCGCTATCCAGGCGATGCCGCCGGCGCCCGCGCGCGGGCATATCGAATGCCGCCGTTGCGGCGATGTGCTGGAGCGAACCACCGGGCGCAGCGTGGACCGGGCGCTCGCCTGCGCGTTGGCCACCCTGCTGCTGCTGCTGCCGGCCAACTTCCTGAGCCTGCTCACGGTGAATGCGCCGGCCGGACTGGTGGCGACCACACGTCTCTTCTCAGGCATTCAGCAGATCTGGCTTCAGGGATGGCCACTGATGGCGACCGTGTGCGCGCTGGAAGGCGTGTTCCTGCCGTTCGCGCGCTTCGGGCTGCTGGCGGCGGTGCTGATCGCGGTCAAACGTCGCCATCACGGGCCATGGGTCGGCCCGACCTTCCGCTATGCCGAACTGCTCGATGCGTGGGCGATGGCCGACGTGTTCCTGCTGGGGGCGGCGATCGGTTGGGGGCGGGTGGAGGCTCTGATCCCGGTGGGCATCGACTACGGCGGTTGGGCGCTGATGGCGGCGGCGTTCATGACCATGTTGACCCGCGCGTCCCTGGATCGGCGCGCGGTATGGCGACGCATCGCCCGGCCGCATTATGCGCTGGATGGGGACTGCGTCGCCTGCACCACCTGCGATTTGGTGCTGCCCGGGCGGATGGACGGCGGCCGCTGCCCGCGCTGCCGGGCGCCCATCCATCGCCGCAATCGACGGGCGCTGATCCGCTGCCGTGCGCTGGTGTTCGCCGGGTGGGCGCTGCTGCCGATCTCCAACTACTTTCCGATGAGCTCGTACTACGAGTTCGGCACCCCGCACCCGCACACCATCTTCGCCGGAATCATGCTGCTGTTCAATAATGGGTTTGCCCCGCTGGGAGTGCTCATCTTCTGCACCAGCTTGGGCATTCCGGTGTTCAAGCTGTCCGGGCTCACCTGGTTCTTCGTCTCGATCCACGGCCGCTCGACGTGGCGGCTGCGCACCAAGACCCGGATCTATCGCGCCATCGATGCCGTCGGCCGATGGTCGAATCTCGATCCCTTCACCGTCGTCGTGTTCACGCCGATGGTGCAATTCGGCCAATTCGCGCACATCCAGGTCGGCGGCGGCTCGCCGGCTTTCCTCGCGGTGGTGGTGATCTCCATGCTGGCCTCGCGCAGCTTCGATCCGCGGCTGCTGTGGGATGCCGCCGACGCCGATCAGCGGGGCACGATCGCGCCGAGCCGGCGGGCCGGCGTGTCCATCCGGGATGTGCTTTCGATTCCGGCGCTGCGGCGGTTCGGACCGCGCAAGGCGCCGGCCGAGTAGCCGGGCTCTGCGCCGCCCGCGCACCAGGAACCATGCGGGAAGGCGGCGCGCATCACCGCCACCTCGGCGCGGCTGGCGGCGTCCGGTGCGAGCAGTGCGAGCACGACCGGGGCGCGCGGCAGACGCGCACAGAGCAAGCGTGCGGTGTCGGATTGGTCCACCAGCAGCACCCGGGTCGCGTCCGGCAGCTCCGCCAGGAAGGGACCGACCACGCCCACCCCGTCATTGCCGCGCGGCAGCAGGATCACCGCATCCGTGCCCGCCAGTGCGGCGGCGGCGCGCGCGGCAGCGCGGGCCGGCTGCATCGTCTCCGCTCGCGTCATCAGGCCGGCGATCGCGAGTGCCTGCAGGGCGATGACGGCCGTTCGCATCGCCCGGGCGCCCGGCCCGGCGGCGAGCCCACCGGCGAGGAGCAGCCCCGCGAACGGCATGGCGAAGCACAAATAGCGAAGCTCGATCGGGGAGTTGCCGAAGATCGCGCCAAGCAGCAACAGCCCGAATGGCGAGGCCAGGGCGCCGCCCAGCAACAGCCAGCGGGCCTCGCGCGCCAATGTTCGCCAGCGCCACGCGACAAGCGCGGCGAGCGCCAGCATGGTCCCGCCCTGCCCGGCGGCGACCAATAGCGCCCGCTCACCCGCGTAGAGCGGCAAACCGCCGAACAAATTGGCGGTCGCATACTCGGCGAGCCGGACCAGGCCGGCGCCGATCCGGAACGGCGGAAATTGGCCGAGGCGGCTGTCGCGCTGGGCCAAAAAGAACCACAGATCGGCGGGCAGGAACGCGGCGAAGCCGAGCCCGGCGGTGAGCCACAATGCGGGCCGGCGCCGGCGGACGAGCAGCAGCCAGCCGAGGGCGGCGGCGGCGCCGAACGCGGCGAGGTAGTTGGTCAATGTCGCCGCCCCGAGCAGCAGTCCGCCGGCGAGGGCGGCGCCGTCTCGGCTCCTTGGGGCCGGAAAGGGCAGGGAGGAGGTGGGGGATGCCCCGGCGGCGCGCAGCAGCAGCCACACGCCCCACAGCGTCAGCGCCTGCGCCGGGGCGAAGCCGCGGGCGATCGCGCCGGTATAGGCGAACCCGTAGCTGCCCAGCGTGAACAGCATCGCGAGAGCGGGCGGGATGCCCACGCGCCGCGCGATCGCGCCGACCGCCGCCAGCGCCGCCAGCGCGCAGGCCACCGAGAGCAGCCGCAGCGTCAGCAGCCCATCGCCGAAAAGGGATCGCCAGGCCGCGAGCGTCCAGAAATAGAGAGGCGGATGCACGTCGGTCGCGCGCAAGGCGCGGGCGATCGCGACCGGCCCGGCATGATCGGTGAACGCCGACCGCGTCTCGGCCGGCGTGAACACCGATGCGGGCCAGCTGGGGCGCGGCACCGGCGAGGTGACGAAGACGCTGTAGGCCTCGTCATATTCGAAGCTCCGCAGGCTCGCCGTGCCCGCGAGCACGACGGCGCCAAGCAGCAGAACCAGCCCTTGTTTACCGATCCTCAACGAGTTCGCCCGTCTAATGCCGCCGGCCATCATGGCCGGCAAAAGTTGATTTTCGGCTTCGAGGAGCGCCATGGCGGAACTCGCGGACCTCTTGCGGGGCGCACGCCCGACCTTCTCGGTCGTGATCCCCGCGTTCAACGAACAAGACGGGCTGATCGAATTCCACGCGCGGCTGGCGGCGGTGATGGGCCGGCTCGGCACGTGGGAGGCGGTCTATGTCAATGACGGCAGCACCGACGCCACGCTCGCGCGTCTCGAAGGCGCTGCGCGCGGCCGAGGGGCGCGTGGCGGTAGTCAATCTCTCGCGCAATTTCGGCAAGGAGATCGCCACCACCGCCGGTCTCGATCATGCGCGCGGCGAGGCCGTGATCGTGATCGACGCCGACCTGCAGGACCCGCCGGAGCTGATCACCGATCTGGTCGCCGGATGGCGGGAAGGCTTCGACACCGTTTATGCGCAGCGCCGCGCGCGCGCTGGCGAAGGCTGGGCAAAGCGGCTGACGGCGCGCTTGTTCTACCGGCTGATCGGCCGTCTTTCGGTGGTGGAGATTCCGCCCGATACCGGCGACTTCCGGCTGATGAGCCGGCGCGTCGTGGACGCGGTGCTGCGGCTGCGCGAGCAGCATCGCTGCATGAAGGGCCTGTTCGCCTGGGTCGGGTTTCCGGCCAAGGCGGTGCCGTACGATCGCGCGCCGCGCCATGCCGGGCGCAGCGCCTGGGGCTGGCTCGCGCTGTGGCGGCTGGCGCTCGAGGGCATCACCGGCGCCTCGGTCGCGCCGCTGAAGCTCGCCACTTACGCCGGGCTCGGGGTGGCGCTGTTCGCCTGCGCCTTCGGCGCCCAGCTCATCGCGCGCACCCTGATCTTCGGCAATCCCGTGCCCGGCTATCCGAGCCTGATGACGGTCATCCTGTTTATCGGCGGCGTGCAGCTGCTGACCCTCGGGATCATCGGCGAGTATCTCGGGCGGGTGTTCAACGAGACGAAGAATCGGCCGCTCTATCTGGTGGAGCGGTTCGTGCCGAGCGAGCCCCCGGCGCTCAGCCGCGCCGCGTAAGGCGCCCGCCGGAATGCGATGGCTCGCGCTCCTGGCGCTGCTCGCCGCCGCGCCCGCCTTTGCCGCGCCAACCTTTGCCGCGCCCGCCCCGGAACGGGCGGCGGCGCTCGCGCGCGGCGTCAACATCACCAACTGGCTGCGCTTTCCGGCGCGCGCCGATGCGGCCTCAATCGGGGCCTATCTCTCCGACGCGGCGATGGCGGACCTTCGCCGTTCGGGTTTCACCTTCGTCCGCGTCCCTTTCGACCCCGCCTTCGCCACCACCGCAGCGGGGCGTGGCCTGATCGTCTCGCAACTCCGGCGCCTGCAATCGGCCGGGCTGGCGGTGGTGCCGGTGCCCGCCTCTTCGGTCTGGAAGCTTGAGGAAAGGGCGGCCGACCGCGACGAGCTGCTGGATACATGGCGCCGTCTGGCGCCCGCCCTTCGCCGCCTCGACCCTGACCTTGTATTCCCCGAAATCGTGAACGAGCCGGTCTTTGCCGGCGCCGCAGATTCGTGGGCGGCCTTGCAGGCGCGCGCTCTCGGCGTCATCCGCGCCGCATTACCGAGCAGCACGGTCATCCTGACCGGGGCGGACTGGAGCAGCATCGGCGGCCTCGCGGCGCTGCCCCCGACGGCGGATGCGAATGTCGCCTACGATTTTCACTTCTACGACCCGACCGAGCTGACCTCGCTCGCCGCCTATCGGTCGGGCCTCGATCGCGCTGCGCTGGCGCGGCTGCCGTTCCCCGTTAAGGATGCCGCCGATTGCGCGCGCACGGCCGCCGCTTCCGACCAGGAGACCAAGGCCCTGATCGGCTTCGTCTGCGCGATGCATTGGAATGGCCGGGCCGATCAGCAGCCGCATCGCCCGGGCAGGCGGCCGTGCGGGGACCACCATGTCGTCGTGATTGCCGGCGAGTTCGGCGCCAGCGCGCGGCTTAACGAGCCCGCTCGGCTGGCCTGGATCGAAGCCGTGCGGCGTGCCTGCGAGGAACAAGGCATCGGCTGGGCGCTATGGGGTTATGACGACGTGATGGGGTTCGATCTGCCGCATCCGCCCGGGCGGCATCCGATTCTCGACCCGGCGCTGTTGGTTGCCCTCGGGTTGCCTGGCGCACCGACCGGCGCCCGGAAAGGTCCGCTGCCCCAGACGGGAGCAGCGGATAAGTCAACAGGGAGGCTTCACGTCCGGGAGATACGGGACCCGAGGGCCCCGCCCGGCCCAACCGGGCCGGCCCGACTGGTATCGGCCAAAGCCGAAACCAATCGTCGAAACAAATAGTCACCCGCGGCCGATTCGCGACAACGCATTTAATCGGACCCGGCCATGATCCGGGCGCATGTCGCGTTCAGGCGGTCAGGCGGCCGAGGATGTAACCGATGCCGAGGGCGATGATCGCGGCCGTCAGCGGCTGGTCCTTGATCACGTCGGTCAACCGGCCGAGTTGCTCCTGTGCCTGACCGGAATACTGGTTGTACATGCCTTTGGCCTGCGTCTGCGCATCCCCGACGGCGCTGCCGAAGGCGCTCTGCGCCCGGCCGGCCATGTCGCGGGCCATGCCCTGCACCTTGTCACTCATTGCGTGCTCCTTGGTTGATAATTCGACACGTTACGCAAACGCGGAAATCCGGGAAAAGTTGCCGGCTCATCGATCCGTGTTGCCGGGCTTCGGTTCCTCGCCCGGCTGCTGGCGCAATTTCTCCAGGACCGCCCGATCATGTTCCGAAAGCGGCACCGGGCGGACCGGGGCCACGCCGGGCGGAACCGCATCTCCCGGATCGCGCGCCGGTGTCGGAGGCTCGTATTTGCTCATCTCGCGCTCCTTACGCCAGCTTCAGCAGATAAAGTCCTTTCGCCAGTTGCGGCGCCAGGTCGGCATTCTCGGCCATGGCACCGGCCTCGCTCTCGGTCTGGCGGCTCTCGGCGGCGAGCAGCGCCTCGTCCCACTGCCGCGCGGCGAACTCGCCGGCCCCGACCAGGCCAATCGCCCGCAACTCGCGCCGTGCTTCCGGGCTCAGCCCGGCGAGTCGGGTTTCCAGCGCCTGCAACGGCGCCGCCATCGTGGTGGCCCCGAGCGGCGCCAGCCCGTCCAATTCCGGCGCCTCGGCGGAAGCCTGGAGGTCGGTTCCGGACACGCGATCGACCAACCGGTCGGCGCGTGCCGCCGCAGCCTCGCTGAGGGCGATCAGCGCCCGCACGTCCTCGACGGTGGTGTAAGTGAGCATGATCGTCCTCCGTGCCGCAAACGGCGCCGGGCGTCCGGCGTTGCCTTCCCGGACAGCGGAGAATCGCCATGGCCCGAGAACCCGTCGCGCCGGACGTGCGGAAGACCGGCGACCAGCAGGATACCGGCAATCATCCGAAGCCGGGCACCCCGGAGAAGGGCGGCCCCGACCGCTTCGGCGGAACCCGGAAGGGGGCCGAGAACGTCGAGGACAAGCCGCCCGGTTGACCGGGCGTACGCGGTTTCCGTGTCTCATCCGCGGGTGCAGGCCACTCGCCACCGCGTACACAATCGGCCTCCGACACCCCGGACCGCGTACCGCAACGGCCCGAACGGTGCCCCGAACCGCGTACGCAATCGGCCTCCGACCCCCCGGACCGCGTGCGCAACAGCCCTCCCGACGCCCGGATCGCGTACGCAAATGACCGCCCGGCCGGTCATCCCGGAATCGACTTCGCCGTCGCCGCCCTTCGGGCCATGATGGCGGACGGCGGCCGTTGATGGAGGACGACTTGGAGCCCGGTTCGTGATGGCCACCCTGTGGGTGGCGGTGGGGGGAGCCCTCGGCAGCGTCGCCCGTTACTGGATCGCCATCTGGGCGCTGCCGATCAGTCGGAGCCTGCCCTGGGGCACCATCCTGATTAACGTCGCCGGCTCGTTCGCGATCGGCCTGTTCGGCTCGCTCACGATCGAAGGCGGTCGCTATCCGGCGCCCGAGCCGGCGCGGGTATTCTTCATGATCGGCGTCTGCGGCGGTTTCACGACGTTCTCCTCGTTCAGCCTGCAAACGCTGGATCTGCTCCGCCTCGGCGCGCCGTGGCGGGCGTTCCTCAACGTCGCATTCTCGGTGCTGCTCTGCCTTGCCGCCGTCGCCGCGGGCTACGCCGTCGGATCGCATTTCGGCGGGGTGCGGCAGATCGCCGAGAACCCGCCCGAGGAGTTGGCGTCGTAAGCGCCGGAACGGACCGCGACGTTTCCGAAGGCCGGGCCGGCCTCGCGCGGCGCCGCGCGGTGGCGTTCCTGGTGCTGCTCGGCATCGTCAGCCTGTTCGCCGACATGACCTACGAAAGCGCCCGCAGCATCACCGGGCCCTACCTCGCCGAGCTGGGCGCATCCGGCGCCGTGGTCGGCTTCGCGGCCGGGTTCGGCGAGTTCGTGGGCTACGCCTTGCGACTGTTCTCCGGCTGGTTCGGCGACCGCACCGGGCGCTACTGGGGCGGCGACGATTGCCGGATACCTCGTCAATCTGTTCTGCGTACCCGCGCTGGCGTTGACGCGCGGCTACCCGACCGCGGTGGGGCTGATGATCGGCGAGCGTATGGGGCGCGCGATCCGTTCGCCGCTGCGCGACGCCATGCTGTCGCACGCGGCCAGCCGCACCGGATTGGGCTGGGGCTTCGGGCTGCACGAATTGCTCGATCAGACCGGGGCGATGATCGGCCCGCTGGTGATCGCGCTCATTCTCTGGCTCGGCGGCGGCTACCGTCTGGGCTTCGCGGTGCTGCTGCTGCCCGCTTTGATCTCGCATCTGCCTGCTGCTGTTCGCCCGCCGCCAGTATCCGCATCCGCGCGAGCTGGAGCGACTGGCGCGCACCGTCTCCACCAAGGGCTTCGCGCGCGGCTTCTGGTTCTACAGTCTGGCGGGGGCGCTGATCGGCGCCGGCTACGCCGACTTCGCCCTGATCGCGTTCCACTTCGGCAAATCCGGCGTGATCGCGGCGCCCTGGATTGCGGTCTTCTACGCCGTCGCGATGGGTGCGGCGGGGGCGACGGCGCTCGGTCTGGGATGGCTGTTCGATCGGCTCGGCATCGTGGTCGTCGCCTTGTCCACCGTCCTTGCCGCGGTCGCCGCGCCGTTGGTGTTTCTGGGCGGGTTCTGGGCCGCGCTCGGCGGCACCGTCCTGTGGGGCATCGGCATGGGGGCGCAGGATTCGGTGCTGAAAGCGGCGGTCGGGCATCTGGTGCGGCAGGATCGGCGCGCCATCGGCTACGGCACCTTCGACACCGTGCGCGGCGTCGCCTGGTTCGCCGGCAGCCTGCTGCTGGGCTTTCTGTATGACGTGAGTGTCCGCGACGTGGTGATCGCTTCGTTGGCACTGCAACTGCTCGCCGTCCCGGTGCTGCTGCGGGTGCGCGTATCCACCACCCCGGCGCGCCGTAGCGGCTCTACGTATCAGTCGCCTTCAAGGGGATTAGCTGGCGGCGCACGCCGGCGGTGCTATGCTCGAGCCCATGCACGCAGCGCTCCCGTATCGCGTCATGGCCTACAACAACGCCTGGGCCAACCACCGCCTGCTCGCCGCCTGCGCCGGGCTTTCGCAAGGCGAGTTCGTGCAGGAGCGCACCGGTTTTTTCCCCAGCCTGCGCGCCACGCTCAACCACATCCTCATTGTCGACTGGTTCTACATCGACGCCATGGAAGGCGGCACGCTGGGCCCGGCGGCGTGGGCCGAGCGGGAGCCGCGCGCGACCGTGGCTTTGCTGCAAGAAGCACAAGCGGCCGTGGACCAGCGGCTCATCGCGGTGGTGGAAGGGCTCGATGCCGCCGGGCTGAACCGGGTCGTCGCCGTGCATCGGGGACACCGCGTGCAGCATGAGCGGATGGATCGGCTGTTGCTGCATCTGTTCCAGCATCAGATCCATCATCGCGGGCAGGCGCACGCGATGCTGAGCGGCACCGGCGTGAAGCCGCCGCAATTGGACGAGTTCTTCCCGGCCGGGGAAGCGGGGCTGCGGTCGGACGAGTTCCGGGAACTGGGCTGGACGGAAGCGACGATCTGGGACGTTGGCCGGACCACATAGCTTGCGGCTGTTATTGCTTGCGGCTGTTATTTCGGTTTGAGCCTATAGCCACTTCGCCCCTCACAAATCTCTACTCCGCCGCCACCTTCTTCCGGCGGCGCCGCAACAACCAACTCGTGCGCGCGCTCAACACCTCGAACGCGGCGAACAGTGCGGGGACGAACAGCGTGCCGATGAAGCTCGCCAGTACCATGCCGCCG
The DNA here is from genome assembly GCA_963762525.1 of uncultured Pseudomonadota bacterium. Taxonomy (GTDB): domain Bacteria; phylum Pseudomonadota; class Alphaproteobacteria; order Acetobacterales; family Acetobacteraceae; genus DATFDN01. Next base: position 148,363 of record CAVXKT010000001.1, on the reverse strand, counting down.
AACACCGTGGTGCCGATCGACTGCCGCGCACCGGCGCCGGCGCCGGTGGCGATCACCAGCGGGATCACGCCGAAGATGAACGCCAGCGCGGTCATCATCACCGGCCGGTAGCGGGTGCGCGCACCCTCTTCGGCGGCCTCGCGCACGGCGATGTCGCCCCGCTCGAAGCGGTCCTTGGCGAACTCCACGATCAGAATGGCGTTCTTCGCCGCCAGTCCGATCAGCAGCACCAGCCCGATCTGACCATAGACGTCGAGCGCCATGGCTGCGCAGCCAGGAGCGCGATCAGCCCGCCGAGCAGTGCGAATACGACCGGCAGCAGCACCGACAGCGGCAGCGTCCAGCTCTCGTAGAGCGCGGCCAGGAACAGATACGAGAACACGACGGCGAAGATGAAGGCCGAGGTTTCCTGCCCGGCCGATTGCAGCTCCTGATAGGACATCGCCGTCCAGTCGTAGCCGAAGCCCTGCGGGAGGTGCTTGGCCGCGACCTGCTCCATCGCCGCGATCGCCTGGCCGGAGCTGGCGCCGGGCGCGGCCGAGCCGTTGATCAGCACCGCCGGATACATGTTGTAGGTGTTGAGCGCGTCGGCGCCCTGCGATGGTGGAGACCGTCACCAGTCCGCTCAGCGGCACCATCGCGCCGGCGGCGCTGCGCACGTAGAGCTGGTCGATGTCGCTGACCTTGCCGCGAAACTGCGGCTGGTCCTGCACCACCACCTGGAAGACGAAGTTCTGGTAATTGAAGTCGTTGACGAATTGGCCGCCGAGATTGGCCTGCAGCGTCTGATAGATCGCCGCCGGCGTCACCCCCAGCAGCGCCGCCTTGGTGGTGTCCACCGTCGCCAGCAGCTGCGGCACGCTGGCCGAGAAGCTCGTGAACACGGCGCTGAGTTCGCGGACTCTGGTTGGCGGCGAAGATCAGGCCGCGCGCCGCCGCCGCGAGCTGCTGATAGGACTGGCCGCCGCGCGCCTCCAGCACGAAATTGATGCCGCCGGTGGTGCTGATGCCGGGGATCGAGGGCGGATTGAAGCTGAAGATATTGGCCGCGGGAATGGCGGCGAAGCGCGGCTCAGCGCGCGATCACCGCCGGGATCGCCTCCTTGGCGTTGCGCTGGTCCCACGGCTCCATGATCGCGATCACCGAACCGGCGCTGGCGTCCTGAGCGCCCGAGACCAGACTGAAGCCCGACAGCTCGATCGCGTGCGCCACCCCCGGGGTCTTGTGCAGCATCCCGCTCACTTGCCTGATGACGCCTCTGCGTGCGGCTCGAGCGAGGCGCCGTTCGGCAACTGCACGTTGACGAAGAAATAGCCCTGGTCCTCGTTCGGCAGGAACGCCGTCGGCGTCTGCTGGAATACGAACCAGCTGACGACGAACGCGGCCACGATGCCGAGCCCGCTCAGCAGCAGCCGTCGCGACATCACCCGCACGGTCCGCCCATAGCCGTCGCGGGCCAGCTCGAAGCCGCGGTTGAACCAGCGGAAGCCGATGAACCGCGCCGGCCGCGGCGGCCGCAGAAACAACGCGCACAACGCCGGGCTGAGGGTCAGCGCGTTGATCGCCGAGATGACGACGGAGACCGAGATGGTAACCGCGAATTGCCGATACAGCGCGCCGGTGACGCCGGCGACGAAGCCCACCGGAGCGAACACCGCCACCAGCACCAGGGTGGTCGCGACCACCGGCCCGGTGATCTCCGCCATCGCCCGCTCGGTGGCCTCCGCCAACGGCAGCTTCGGTTGCTCGCTCCAGGGTGCGGGTGACGTTCTCCACCACCACGATGGCGTCGTCCACCACCAGCGTGATCGCCAGCACGATGGCGAACAGATCGACGGTGTTGGCGGAGTAGCCGAGCACGTAGAGAACCGCGAACACGCCGATCAGCGACACCGGGATGGCGATGGTCGGGATCAGCGTCGCCCGCCAGTCCTGCAGGAACACGAATACCACCGCCACCACCAGCGCCAGCGTGATCGCCAGCGTGCGCAGGATCTCGTCGATATTGGCGCGCACGAAGTTGGTGGCGTTGTAGACGATCGCGTAGGAGCAGCCCCGCCGGGAACTGCTTCGACAACGCCTGCATCTGCTTCTCGATCGAGCCCGCGACCGCCAGCGCGTTGGCATTCGGCGCCTGATAGATCGCGAGCGTCGCCGAGGGACTGCCGTCCAGCGCCGAGGAGGAGGTGTATTGCTGCGCCGCCAGCTCGACATCGCCGATGTCGCGCACCCGCACCACGCCGCCGTTGGGATTGGTGCGGATGATGATGTCGCCGAATTGCTGCGGCGTGCTCAGCCGGCCGGGGGCGAGCACCGTGATTTGCTGCTGCTGGCTGCTCGGCTATCGGCGGCTGACCGATCTGCCCGGCCGCGGCCTGGATGTTCTGCGCCTGGATGGCGTTGATGACGTCGGTGGCGGTGATGCCGAGCGCCGTCATCCGCACCGGGTTGAGCCAGATGCGCATGGCGTATTGGCGCTGGCCGAAGATCTGCGTGTTGCCGACCCCGCTGGTGCGCGCGATCTGCTGCTGGAGGTGCATGTAGGCGTAGTTGGAGATGAAGACCTGGTCGTATTTGTTGTTCTTCGAATAGAGATTGACGGCGAGCACGAAGTTGCTCGACGCCGCGCGGACGGTGATCCCCTCCTGCTGCACCTCGGTGGGCAGCAGGGCCTCGGCGAGCTGCACCCGGTTCTGCACGTTCACCTGGTCGATGTTGGGATCGGTGCCGATCGCGAACGTGACCTGCAAGCTGTAGGTGCCGGAGCTTGAACTCGTGCTCTGCATGTAGAGCATGTCCGGCACGCCGTTGACCTGCTCCTCGATCGGCTGGCCGACGACCTTGGCGACGGTCTCGGCGCTGGCGCCGGGATAGGAGACGGATACCGTCACCTGCGGCGGCGTGATGTTCGGATATTGCGAGATCGGGATCGCCGACAGCGCGAGCAGTCCGGCCAGCGTTATCACCACCGAGATGACGATCGCGAAGATCGGCCGGCGGATGAAGAAACCGGAGAACATTCAGCCGCCCGCCGTGGCGACGGGAGACGCACTGGCGGCCGGCTGCGGCATGCGGCTGCGCGTTCACCTTCTCGCCCGGGCGCACCTTCTGCACCCCTTCGACGATCACCCGCTCGCCGCCGGAAAGCCCGCTATCGACGATGAAGTCCTGCGCGATCTGCCGCCCGAGCTTGACGGTCTGCTGCTTCACCATGCCGTCGGCGCCGACAACGAGCACGTAGCTGCCGTTCTGCTCGGTCTGCACGGCGGCCACCGGCACCAAAGGCCGCTCCTGCGGCTTCGACTCGCTCGACATCGGCGTTCACGTACGATCCCGGTAACAGCAAGTGGTCCGGGTTCGGAAAGTCGGTATAGACGCTGACGGTGCCGGTCTGCGGATCGACCTCGTTGTTGAGGAAGCTGATTTTGCCGGTCTGCTTGTATTTGGAGCCGTCCGGCAGCACCAACCCGACCGTCAGGCCGGCGGCGATCTTGTCGGCGCCGACGCCCGCCTTCTGCTCGACGTCCACCAGGGTCCGGTCGCTGACCGAGAACACGACGCGGATCGGATCGAGCTGGTTGATGGTGACGAGCGGCGGCGTGCTCGGGGTGACGAGATTGCCCTTGGTGAGGGTGATCGCGCCGATCTTGCCGTCGATGGGCGAGACGATGGTGGTATAGCTGAGATTCAGCGCCGCCTGCGCGACATTGGCCTGCGCGCCGAGCACGTTCGCCTTGTCCTGCGCCAGCGTCGCGGTCGCCTGATCGAGATTGGCCTGCGCCTCGAAGCCCTGCTTGGCAAGCTGCGCCGCGCGGTCATAGGCCAGTTGCGCTTGCCGCAGCGCCGCATTGGCGTTGTCGAGCGACGCCTGCGCGGCCTGCACCGCCGCCTGATACTGCGTCTTCTGCAACTGGAACAGCACGTCGCCGTTCTTGACGTCGCTGCCCTGCTTGGCCGGCTCGGCTTCGATGAAGGCGGTCACGCGCGCCACCACCTGCACCGACTGGATCGCCGTGACATGACCGATGAACGAGTAGACGGGAGCCACGTTCTCGACCCGCACCGGCGTCACCAGCACCGCCGGCGGCGGCGGCGCGGCCGGTCCGGGCGGGGGCGGCAACGGCATGGCATCGCCGCCATCAACAGCGCGGCAATTACGCCGGTCCGGCGCGCCCGCATTCTCCCCACGCCCGACCTCACGACCATCGACTCGGCGGAAGGTGCGCTCATTCGCCTGCGGGCGCGAGTGGCGTCACACGATCTTGAGCCATCGCGCTATTCCGCAAATCAGATCGCGCGGCCGGATCAGGCGTACGAGCCGCGCTCCGGCGGGGCCGAGTTGCCACCAGGGGCCGGGCACGGAGAACTCGACCAGCGCCGCCGTCGGCAGGCCCTCGGCCAGTCGGCGCCCCGCCTCGGCATCGCCGCCGGGTGCGGCGAGCGTGGTCGGCCAGCTCCTCAAGCCCCGGATTGTGCCCGATCAGCAGCACGCCCGCGCACCGTTTCGGCGATGCCGTTGAGGGTGGTCAGGAGCTGCGCGCCGGTGGCGAGATAGAGCCCGTCGAGCGGCTCGATCAGCGGCGTCTCATCCCATGGCTCCAGCGCCTCCAGCGTCTGCAGCGTGCGCCGCGCCGTCGAGACCAGAACGAGGTCGGGGGCCAGTCCGCGCTCGGCCATCGCCCGCCGCATGCTCAGCGCCGCCCTGCGGCCCGGCGGGGACAGCAGGCGGTCGCGATCCGCCTGCCCCGCGGCCGGTGCCGCCTTGGCATGGCGCAGGATCAGCAGCTGGTGCATCCGGCGATCCTGGCACGGCCCGCCCGCGTTGTCGCTGTCCCGCGGCCCTCCGGCGTTCGCCGATTTTCCGTGGCTTCGGGCGGCATCTTGAGATAAGCATCATCCGCGCAGCGATATCCGGGGAGCTTCCGTTTGCGACCTGACGAAGAACATGTTGCGGCAGGCCCGGGAAGCCGCCGGCATCGGCAGTTGGCAGCGTGATCTGCTGCACCGGCGAGGTCCAATGGTCGCCGGCGATGTTCCGCATCCTCGGCTTGCCCGCCGATACCGCCGATCCTTATGCCGCCTGGCTGGGGGCGCTGCATCCCGACGACCGCGAGCGGGCGGGCGGGCGGTGAGCGCGCAGGAAAATCACGCCGGCCCGTTCGCGCTCGATTTCCGCGTCGTCCGACGCCGACGGCGAAATTCGTTGGGTGCTTTCGCGCGGCATGGTGGCCGGCGATGCCGAGGGCCGACCCGCGCGAAGGCTCGGCATCATCATGGACATTACCGAGCATAAGCGCATCGAGGAAGCGTTGCGCGACGGCGAACGACGGCTGCACGCGACGGTTCAGCGGGCGCCGGTCGGTATCGCCGAGACCGACGCCAGCGGACGTTTCTTGCGGGTGAACGAGGCCCTCTGCACCATGACCGGGCCGCTCGCGCGAAGAACTGCTCGGCCCGAAGCTTTCAAACCTCACTTATCCCGTACGACCTGGCCCGCGACCTGGGATCGTATCGCTCGCAATGGGCCGGCGGACATCGACGCCTACAGCCTGGAAAAGCGGTATATCCACAATGGCGGTCGGCCGGGCTGGATCAACTCTCCTCCTCGATCGTCCGCGACCGGGCGGGCGGCCGCTCTACGCGGTGCGGGTCATGCGCGATATCAGCGACCGCAAGCTCGCCGAGGAATCGTCTTGCCGAGGAGCGGCGCCGCTGGAGACGCTGAACCGCACCGGCGCGCTGCTGGCCGCCGAGCTCGACCTGCAACGCCTGGTGCAGGCGGTGACGGACGCGGCGACGGAGATGACCGGCGCTCGCTTCGGCGCGTTCTTCTACAATGTCACCGGCGAGGGCGGTGAGCGCTACATGCTCCATACCCTCTCGGGCGTGCCGCGAGAGGTGTTCGAGCGGTTCGGGATGCCCCGCAACACCGCCGTTTTCGGCCCGACCTTTCGCGGCGAGGCGCGTGGTGCGCATCGACGACGTGACCCGCGATCCTCGTTACGGGCGTAACCCCCCGCATCGCGGAATCCCGGCCGGGCATCCGCCGGTCAGAAGCTATCTCGCCATCCCGGTGATCGCGCGTTCGGGGGAGGTGCTGGGCGGCCTGTTCTTCGGCCACGAACGTCGCGGCGTGTTCACCGAGCGCGTCCGAACGCGTCGCCTCCGGCATCGCCGCGCAGGCCTCGGTTGCGATCGATAACGCTCGGCTGGTCCAGAATCTCGAGCAGGAAATCGCCGAGCGGAAACGGGCCGAAGAGAGCCTGCGCGACCTGAACGCCACGCTGGAACAACGGGTCGCCGCCCGCACCTCCGCGCTGGAGGACGCGGGCGCGCGCCTGATCGCGCGAGGCGGAGGAGCGGCGGCAAGCCGAGGCGGCGCTGTTGCAGTCGACAGAAGCTTGACGCGATCGGCCAGCTCACCGGCGGGGTCGCGCACGATTTCAACAATCTGCTGACCGCCGTGCTCGGCAACATCGACTTGACGCTCGCGCGGGTGACCGACGAGGCGACCCGCCGCCGTTTGACGGCCGCGCGCCATGCCGCGCGGCGCGGGGCGCAACTCACCGGCCAGCTCCTGGCCTATGCGCGCAAGCAGCGACTGGAACCGCGCGCCGTCGATGCCAACACCGTCATCGCCGGCATGAACGAGATGATGCAGCGCAGCCTGGGCGGACTGGTGCGGGTCGAGACCGAGCTCGCCGGCCGAGGCTTGGCCGGCCTGGACCGACCCGACGCAGTTCGAGCTGCTGATTTTAATCTGGCGATCAACGCGCGTGACGCCATGCCGGCGGGCGGCACGCTGCGCATCGCGACCGTCAACACCGCCGCCGGCTCCCGCTCGATGCCGGCCGAGCTGGCTGCCGGCGATTATCTTCGCGTCGTCGTCTCCGATACCGGGACCGGGATGACGCCGGAGGTGCTGGCGCGCGCGACGGAGCCGTTCTTCACCACCAAGGAGGTGGGCAAGGGGAGCGGTCTCGGCCTGCCGCAAGTCGAAGGGGTCGCCCGTCAGTCGGGCGGCACGATCCGGCTTGCCAGCACCCCCGGGATCGGCACCACCGTCGAAGTCTGGCTGCCGCGCGCCACTCCGGCAATCGCCGCCAGCAACCGACCCGCCCCCGGATTCGGGTGGAACGCCACGGCGATGCCTCGGTTTTGGTCGTGGACGACGATGCGGACGTCCGCGCGGTCGCGGTGGGGCTTCTGGGCGAGGCCGGGTATGCCGTGACCGAAGCCGCGAACGGTCCGCAGGCGCTCGAGATATTGCGGGCGGGCGGTCGCTTCGACCTGGCGCTGGTGGACTACGCGATGCCCGGGATGTCGGGGCGCGAACTGGTGCAGTTGGCGCGAGACATCGCGCCGGAGCTGCGAATACTGTACGTGACCGGCTACGCCGATCCGGTATCCGGCGAAAACGAACAGGTTCTGGGAAAGCCGTACACGACGCCCGAATTGCTTCGCGCGCTCTCGGTCGTGCTGCGCCGCGGCGTCCCCGCCGAGGCGAGCGCGTCGTGATCGTGGTGTTCGGCTCGATCAATCTCGACCTGATATTTCCGCTCGCAGCGCTGCCGGGTGCGGGCGAGACCCGGCTTGCCCCCGAGGCCCGCATGGAACCGGGCGGCAAGGGCGCCAATCAGGCGTTGGCGGCGGCGCGCGACGGCGCGGTTGTGGAGTTTGCCGGCGCCGTGGGTCGCGATGCGCTCGCCGCCCGGGCACTGGCGCTGCTGCGCGCCGAGGGCGTCGGCCTCGCGCGGGTCGCGGAGACCGACAACGTAACCGGCTGCGCGGCGATCTTCGTCGATCCGGCCGGGCGCAATGCGATCGGCGTCGGGTCCGGCGCCAACCTCGCCGCGCGGGCCGAGCAGATCGAGGATGCGCTGCTCGGCCCGGCGACGACGCTGGTCCTGCAAATGGAGGTTCCGGCGGCGGAGAACGCTCGGCTGATTTGCCGTGCCCGGACGCGGGGCGCCCGGATCCTTCTCAATCTGGCCCCCGCCGCCGAGCTTGCCGGAGATGCGCTCCGGGCGGTGGACATTCTGATGGTGAACGAGGCCGAGGCCGGCTGGCTTGCCGCGCGGCTCGGCTGCACGCCGGACGCCGCCGGGTTGCGCGACATGCTCGGGACCGTCGTTGTCCGCACGCTGGGCGAGCGTGGCGCCGAGGCCGCCCGGGCCGGCGACGAAATTCGCGTGCCGGCGCATCCGGTACGGGCGGTGGACACCACCGGCGCGGGCGATTGCTTCACCGGCGTGCTCGCTGCGGCGCTGGATGGCGGGGCGCCGCTGGACGGCGCGCTCCGCCGCGCCGCGGCGGCGGCGGCGCTCTCCTGCACGCGCGCCGGCAGCCAAGCCACCATGCCGCGCCGCGCCGAGACCGACGCGGCGTTGGCGGCGGCGGGCTGAGCCGCCTCAGGCCGGATGGGCGCGCGCCGACCCGTGCAGGCGGATCGGGCGCAGCACGAACAGCGCCGCCGCGACCACCAGCGATGTTGGCCACCGCGCAAATCAGGAAGACGCCGTGCCAGCCGAACCCGCGCGCCACCAACACGTTGGCCACCGGCACCAGCCAGGCGGAGGTGCCCTTGGCGGTGTAGAGCAGGGCGGCGTTGGCGGTCGCATAGCGCGGGCCGAACAGGTCGGTGCAGGTGGACGGGAACAGGCTGAAGATCTCGCCCCAGGTGAAGTAGATCAGCGCCGCGCACAGCACGAAGGCCCACGGGCGATGCCCGGCGAAGGCCAGCAGCCAATAGCTGCCGGCGCCCAGGGTGAAGGCGATCGCCATCGTCGGCTCCCGCCCGATGCGATCGGACACCGCACCGAAGAACGGCCGCGCCAGCCCGTTCATCACGTTGTCCGCCACCAGCGCGATGCTCAGCGCGGAGCCGCCGAGCAGCAACGCCCCGTTCGCCAGCCCGTAGGCGCGGGCGATCGGTGCGAGCTGGGCCGTCACCATCAGGCCGCTGGCCGAGACCGCGATGAACATCAGATACAGCACCCAGAACGCCGGGGTTCGGAGCACCCCGGCCGGGGATGTGCTTGAGGCGGCCTGCGCGACCCTGGGCGCGGCGACGGTGACGCGCTCGCCGGGCAAGGGCCCGCGCAGCGCCGGGGCGATGAGCAACAGGATCGCGCCCTGGCCCAGTCCGAACCAGAAAAAGGTGGAGGAATAGCCGGCGCTCTCGATCAGCAGCCGGATGGGGATGATGCTGAGCGCCGCGCCCGCCCCGAAGCCGGCGGCGGTCAGGCCGACCGCGAGCCCGCGCCGATCGGGGAACCACTTGACCGCGTTGCCGACGCAGGTGGCGTAGATGGCGCCGGCGCCGGCGCCGGTCAGCGCCGAGCCCCAATACAACATGCCCAGCTCGCCGGCGGCGGAATCGATGATCCAGCCGGCGGCCACCAGCACCGCCCCGATCGCCACCGCGATCGGCGGACCGCGCCGCGGTCCCAGGCGATCGACCGACCAGCCGAAGAACGGCGTCAGCCAGGTCTCGGTGGCGATGAAGATGGCGAACGCGAACTGGATTTGCGTGAGGCTCCAGCCGTGCGTCTGGCGCATCGGCCCCACGAACAGCGTCCAGCCGTATTGCAGGTTGGCGATCAGCACCATGCAGGCGATGCCGAGCCAAAGTTGCGACCACCGATTGGCGCGAGCGGATGGGTCGATCATGACGGCACCTCCCGCCAACGGGGCGTTCGGATTGATCGTGGGGGCGCCGACACGCGAATCAACCCTCGGCGGATTACGAAAAGTGCAGCCAGGAACTCGGCTTTTTGCTCCGAACCCGATCCGGGCGGGCGCTCCGCTCCGTGGCCGAGCTTTCGGAGCGGGTGCGCTGTTCCTCGATGCGCCGGCGGTCTAAATTCACGGTTCAGCTTTGACGGGAACCACCCGATGACGCTCGATCTGCCGCGGCTCCGATCGGAGACGCCCGGTGTGGCCAACGTTCTGCACTTCAACAACGCCGGTTCCGGCTTGCCGCCGCGTCCGGTCCTCAATGCGGTGATGGACCACCTGGCGCGCGAGGCCGCCATCGGCGGCGTCGAAGCGGCGGACGAAGCGGCCGCTCGGATCGCGGATTTCTACGACGCCGTCGCCACGCTGATCGGCGCCGGCCGGGACGAGATCGCGTTCGCGGAAAGCGCGACGCGCGCCTGGGACATGGCGTTCCATGCAGTCCCGTTCCGGGCCGGCGACCGCGTCATCACCGCCCGATCCGAGTACCTGTCGAATTATCTCGCGTTCCTGCAAATGAAGGCGCGCGCGGGGATCGAGATCGACATGATCGACAACGACGCTTCCGGGCAGCTCGACGTCGCGGCGCTGGAGCGTGCGATCGGCCCGCGCACGAAGCTGATCGCGATAACGCACGTGCCCACGCAAGGCGGGCTCGTCAATCCGGCTGCCGAGGTCGGACGCATCGCCGAGCGCCACAACATTCTCTATCTGCTCGATGCCTGCCAGTCGGTCGGCCAGCTCGCCGTCGATGTGCGGCGGATCGGCTGCCACATGCTCTCAGCCGCGGGGCGCAAATATCTGCGCGGCCCCCGCGGCACCGGCTTCCTCTACGTGCGGCGCGATGTCATCGGCGTGCTCGAACCACCGTTCATCGATCTTGAGGCCGCATCTCCAGTCGATGCCGACACCTACCTCGTCCGCGACGACGCGCGGCGGTTCGAAAGCTGGGAGCGGTTCGTGGCCGGCCAGATCGGCCTCGCCGTTGCCGCCCGCTATGCGCTGCGGGTGGGCATCGACGCGATCGAAACACGGGTGAAGGCGCTCGGCGGACTGCTGCGGCGCGAACTCGCCAAGCGACCCGGCGTGAGCGTGCACGATCTCGGCGTGGAGCAGTGCGGGATCGTCAGCTTTCTCAAAAACGGCGAAGCGCCGGGAAAGACGCGCGAGAGGCTGCGCGCCATGAACATCAACGTCCACGAATCCCGCTCACCGCGCCTGCGCGCGCTCGACCTGCCGGCGCGCGGACTGGACGCGCTCCTCCGCGCCAGCGTGCACTACTACAACGACGAGTCCGAGGTGGAGCGCGTGGTGCGGGCAGTGGCCGGCTAGAAGGATGCTTGCGATCCGGCTTCAATTCCGTATCGCTTCATCTTCTCATACAGAAGCTGGCGGTTGATGCCGAGCCTTCTCGCCGCCTCGGCGCGGTTGCCGCCGGCGGCGTCGAGCGCGCGGCGGATCATCGCCGTCTCCAGGCGCGTGACCGCCGCCGGCAGCGGGCCGTCGAGCCGGTCCGGCGCCGCGTTCGACGGCGGCGATGCTTGCAGAAACCCGAGATCGGCCGCGTCCACCGTCGGCTGGCGGACCAGCGCCGCAATGCGCTCCATCGCGTTGCGCAGCTCGCGCACATTGCCGGGCCAGCGATGCGCGAGCAGGCGCGCGGCGGCCTCGGCGGTCAGCCGTTTCGCCGCCGCGCCCGGCGGCGGCGAGCGCCAGGAAGTGCTCGGCGAGCGGCACGATGTCGGCCAGCCGTTCGCGCAGCGGCGGCAAGGCGAGGGGAACCACGCCCAAGCGGTAAAACAGGTCCTCGCGGAATCTTCCCTCGGCGACGGCGGCGCCGAGGTCGCGATGCGTGGCGGCGATGATGCGCACATCGATCGCCACCGGCTTGGCGCCGAGCGGCGTCACGATCCGCTCCTGCAGCACGCGCAACAGCTTGGCCTGCATCGGCAGGCCCATGTCGCCGATCTCATCGAGGAACAGCGTGCCGCGATCGGCCTCGCGAAACGATCCGGCGCGGTCGGCGACGGCGCCGGTGAAGGCGCCGCGCGCGTGGCCGAACAATTGGCTTTCCAGCAGCTCGGCGGGGATCGCCGCGCAGTTCACGGCGACGAACGCACGCGCGCTCCGCCGGCCGTGGCGGTGGATGGCGCGCGCCACCACCTCCTTGCCGGTCCCGGTCTCGCCGGTGATCAGCACCGTCGCCTCGCTGTCGGCGAGCATCCCGATCTGCTTCTGCACCGCGCGCATCGCAGCACTCGATCCGATCAGCTCGTCGGACGCATCGATCGCGGACGCCGGGATCGGTGCGGTCGCCGGCAGCAGCTTGGCCAGCAGCGCCACCAGGTCGGCCCGGCCGACCGGCTTGGCGAGGTGATCGACCGCGCCGAGGCGCATCGCCTCGATGGTGTTCGCCGCCGTCGGGACCGCGGTCAGCACGGCCACCGGCGGCGGCCGGGCACGGGCGCGGATGCGGCGCAGCACCTCCATGCCGTCGAGCCCCGGCATCCGCAAATCGAGCAGCACCGCATCGAGGGGCGCTGCATCGAGCCGGGCCAGCGCCGCGCGCCCGTCCGCCGCCTCGACGGCCTCATGGCCGAGATCGCCGATCGCTTCGGCGAGCCCCTCGCGCAGCGCCGCGTCGTCGTCAACGATCAGGATGCGCACGGTCGGACTCGGGTAGCTCGATCGCGAACACCGTGCCGCGCCCCGCCCCGCCGGCGTCGAGCAGCGATAGCCGCCCGCCCTGGGCGGCGACCAGCTCGCGCGCGATCGCAAGCCCGAGGCCGGTGCCCTCGGCGCGGCCGGTCACGAACGGCTCGAACAGCGTCGTCCGCAGTTCGGGCGCGACGCCCTCGCCGGTGTCCTCGACGGTGATGCGTAACCCCGCATCGGTCGGCGCCGCATGGACCCGGACCGTGCCGCCGGGCGGAGTATGCCGGATGGCGTTCTCGAGCAGGTTGCCGATCGCGCGGCGGAGCAAATCCGGATCGAGCGAGGCGGCGCGCATCTCGGCATCGGCGCGCAGCGCCACGCCGGCGGCGGCGGCATCGTCGCGGTGATCGGCGAGGCAATCGGCCAGCAGCGCCGTCAAATCGACGGTGCGCGGTGCTACCTCGCGCCGCTGCGTCATGCTGAGAAGTGCCGCGACCAATCGATCCAGCCGCCCGATCTGGCCCAGGATCATCTCGATCGCCGCGCGCCGGCGCGCGTCGTCGCCGGCGCGCGCGTTCTCCGCGCGCAGGCGCATCGCCGCGATGGGGTTGCGGATTTCATGCGCGAGCCCGGCGGCGACGCGGCCGAGCGCCGCCATGCGCTCGGCATCGGCGACGCGGCGGCTGAGCGCATCGGAGCGCGCCCCCGCTGCTGCCAGCCGCCGGCCGGCGTCGTTCAGCGCGGCCACGATGCGGTCAAGCTCGCGCTCGCCGGTCGGCGCCAGCACCGGGAGCGCATCGACGCCCGCAGCCAGCGCCGCCTCGAAGCCGCGCAGCCGGCGCGACCAGGTGAGCAGCAGCCAGGCGATCGCCGCCGCCATGCCGACAACCAGCGCCGCCAAAACGCCGAGCCCGGCACGCAGGCTGTCGAAGCCCTCGGTCGCCTCGACGCGCGCCGCCGTCCAAGCGGTAAGATCGGCGATCGGTCCGGGCAGCGGGCAGGCGGTGAGCAGCAGGAGGCGGCCCCCGATCCGGACGCGCACGCGAGACCGGCGCCTCGTTGCGCGCCGCCTCCAGACCGGCGGCACCGATCTCGGCGCGTGCGGCCGATGAGAGGTCGGCGGCGGTGAGCGGCGTGTCGCCCTGGCTGATCCCGCCTTCCACCCGCGCCTGGTGCGCCAGCGCCAACGCCACGACGGCGCTCAGGTCGCGCCGCAGCCGCGCGTCCGGCGGGCCGGCCGGGCCGCTCCAGCCGGCCACATAGAAGCCGTAACGGTCGCGGACCAGGTCGCACGCACGCGCGACTACCGCCTCGGCGCGCTCGGTCCGTGCCGTCGTCGACTGCGTTTGCAGCTGCACCAGCAACAGCGCGACCGCCAGGCATGACAGCAGCGACACCGCCCACAGCGCCAGCAGGCGGGCGGTGAGGGAGCGGAACACTCCCTCGACCCGGCCTCCGCTCAGGCGCGCTGCACCAGCTCGATCTTGTAGCCGTCGGGGTCCTCGACGAAGGCGATGACGGTGGTCCCGAATTTCACCGGTCCCGCCTCGCGCGTCACCTTGCCGCCGCCCTTGCGGACTTTCTCGCACGTGGCGGCGACGTCGGGGACGCCCACCGCCAAATGTCCGAAGGCGGAGCCCTGCTCGTAGCGATCGGTGCCGTAATTGTAGGTGAGCTCGATCACCGCGTCGGTCTCCTCGTCGCCATAGCCGACGAAGGCGAGCGTGTATTTGCCGTCCGGCACGTCGCGGCGGCGCAGCTCCTTCATGCCGAGCAGCCGTGTGTAGAAATCGACGCTGCGCTGCAGGTCGCCGACACGGATCATGGTGTGCAGAAATCGGCTCATGGTTCTCTCCGTCGTTGCGCATCGCCCGCGCGGGCCGTGATCCGCGGACCTCGGGCCAGCGTATTCGCGGCCATGCCCGGGGTGCAACCGGAGCCGCCGACGCCGGCCGGCGGCCATGGACGGCGATGGCGATCGGGCCTACAGTCTCATTGCATACCGTTCCGTCTTCCACGTTTTTCGGAGTGAGCCGCCATGACGCATCAAATCGTGGCCTATCTGCCGGGATATGCAACCGGTGCCGGTCACAATTCATTCGACATAGCGACGATCCCGGGCGACAAGATCAGCCATCTGATCTACGCCTTCGCGGGCTTCAGGAAAGCGGGAAATGGTTGGGTTGCCGACTACCCCGAGCCGCTCGACGCCGATCCCGCAAATCCGCACAGCAATGTCGGCAAACTCATCGCCTTGAAGCAACGTTGGCCGGCCCTCCGCGTCCTGGTGAGCGTCGGCGGATCGAGCAACTCGCATCAGGGGGATCCATCGCAAAAAACGACGCCGATCTTTTCCGCGCTGGCGGCGACCGCTGCCGCTCGCCAGGCTTTCGTGAGCTCGTGCATCGAACTCTTCATCACTCGGACCTATCCCGGCGTCGGCAAATTGTTCGACGGCATCGATATCGATTGGGAGTCTCCGGCAGCATCGGACCGCGGCAACGCGACGCTGCTGTTGCGCGAGTTCCGCCGCCAACTCGACCAGACGGGCGTCGCCGAGAAGCGCCAGCTCTTCCTGACCATCGCCGCGGAAATGCGCGCTCAAGAGTTCGAACTCGATTCGCTCGCCACGACCTTGGACTGGGTCAATCTGATGGCCTACGACGCTCACCTGCCGAACGATAACCCGAAGAACCGGCTTACTGATTTCGGCTCTCCGCTCTATCGCGATCCCGCCGAGCCGGGATCGAACGTGACTTGGAACATCGATGCGACCGTCAAGGCCTTTCTGGCGGCGGGTCTGCCGCCGGAGCGGCTCGTTTTAGGTATCAGCGCCTATGGGCGAAGCTATGCCGATGTCGTTACCGCAGACCATGGAGTCTACCAGACCTATAACGGGGCGGGCCCCGGCTCGTTCGGTCAGCCGGGCGTCCTCAGCTACCGCGATATCGTCGCCGGCTACCTGCCCGAATACGAGCTGCTGTGGCATCAGCCGACCCGATCGGCGTATCTGTTCAATCCGACGCAGCGGGTTTGGATTTCGTTCGAGGACGCACGATCGGTGGCCGAGAAATCCAGGTATGCGGATCAGATGAAACTGGGCGGCCTGATGCTGTGGGAGATCAGCGCCGATACGGCCCCCGGTTCATCGGCTCCGTCGCTTGTTGGTCAGATGTAAATGCCGACATGCGGCAGGAGAATCGGCAACTCCTGACCTCGCCCGGGCGGCAGGAGCTGGACTAACGACGGCCCGGGCCCGCCGATCTCCCGCTCTTCTCCGCGGCATTGCCGGCGTCCTCCACCGTCTCGATGCCGAGCAGGAACAGCCCGGCCGCGTCGGCGTCGGCGACGGTTGCCCCGCGATCGGCCAGCATGGTGCCGCCGGCTTCGAACGCGATCCCCCTGAGCCCGGCGGCGGCGGCGGCGGCGATGGTGTCCGGGCCGAGCACCGGCAGATCGGCACGCCGCTCCTGGCCCGGCTTGGCGAGCTTGACCAGCACGCCGCCCGGCCCCTCGCGCGCCAGCGCCCCGGCGCGCGCCAGCATGGCGTCGGTGCCCTCAACCGCCTCCACCGCCAGCACCAGGCCCTGCTGGACCACCGTCGCCTGGCCGACATCGGCGGCGCCCAGCGCGCTCGATCACGGCGCGGCCGCGCGCGATATCCGCGAGCGCAATGGCATCCGGCGCCGTGCGGGTGAGCAGCCCCGACGGCGCTAACGCCCCGGCCAGCAGCTCGTGCGCGCCGAGCACGCGAAAGCCCTCTTCGCCGAGCACCCGAATGACGGCCGACAGCAGCGTGTCGTCGCCGGCAAAGGCGGCCCGTCCGATGCGCGCGAGCAGCCGCGCCCCCGCCGCATTGGGCCGCAAATTTAAGAGCGAGGGGCGACGGACGGTGCCGATCAGCACGACGTCGCGACAGCCGCGATCCCGCAGTGCGGCAATGATACGGTGTGCGGCGCCGATCCGGTGCATCGCGTGCGGGAACGGCGCCAGCAGAGCGGTATCGGCGGATCCCTCAAGCCCGATGATGAACACCGCACGCCCGGTGGTGCGCGCCGCCATCGCCACCCGGACCGGCAGCGGACCGCCGCCGGCGATGATGCCGAGCGTCGGCTGGTTCACGCGCCGCCTCGGGTTCGATCACGACTGTGGGACAAGGGCTTCCCCGCAACCATCAACTCGTTGTCCTGATGGCACTTGGTCGCCCGGATGACCATCGTTTCATCTTGGCCGCACAAGAACGTAAACCACGCCGGGCGCATTTGGCGAACACCATCGGCATCGCCGCCCTGGAATTCCACATGAAGGAGCCCTCCATGAACCCACCCGCATCCACTCCCTGGCTTCGCCGCCATCTCGGCGCCGCGCTGCTGGCCGGAACCGCGCTCGCCGGCCTCAGCGCGACCCCGGTGCTGGCGGCCAACGAGGCGGGGACGGAAATGCACGCTCCGGGGCCGAACGGCAACACGCCGCCGCGGCCGATCCCGTGTTCCCGGCAATCCGCCTTCAGCGCAGGCGCAGGCGCCGCTGAACCAGAGCGCCGGGATGTCGGATCGGCTGCCGAGCTTCGTCGGCCTGGTGAAGCAGGTGAAGCCGGCCGTCGTCTCCGTTACCAACTATCTGAAGGATATCGGCGCAGGCGAACGAGGAGTTGCGTCCGCAGATGCCGTTCCCCTTCCCGTTCCCGTTCGGCCAGCAGCAGCCGGGTCAGCAGGAGCCGCGCCCGCACGCCGTGGAGGCGCGGGGATCCGGCTTCATCGTCAATCCGGACGGGCTCATCATCACCAACAACCACGTCGTCAAGGACGCCCGCCGGCTCGAGGTGACGCTGGTCAACGGCGAGAAGCTGCCGGCCAAGGTCGTCGGCACCGATCCGCGCACCGACATCGCGGTGCTCAAGGTCGATGCCCAGCATCCGCTGCCGTATCTCAGGATGGGCAACTCGGATGACGTCGAGCCGGGGCAGTGGGTGATCGCGATCGGCAATCCGTTCGGATTGTCGGAGTCGGTCTCGGCCGGCATCGTCTCGGCGATCGGGCGCAGCATCGGCGCCGGGCCGTATGACAAGTTCATCCAGATCGACGCGCCGATCAACCAGGGCAATTCGGGCGGGCCGCTGATTACCCAGGACGGCAAGGTGGTGGGCATGACCACGGCCATCCTCTCGCCCTCGGGCGGGTCGATCGGCATCGGTTTCGCCATCCCGTCGGACATGATCGAGCGGGTCGCCACCGATCTCGAGACCAGCGGCAAAGTCACGCGCGGCTATCTGGGCGTGGAGGCGCAGCCGGTGACGGATGCGATGTCCAAGGCGCTCGGCCTCGACACCTCGGGCGGCGCGCTGGTGGCGGCGGTGCAGCCCGACACCCCCGCCGCTCATGCGGGGGTGCAGCCGGGCGACGTGATCCGCTCGGTCAATGGCCAGGACATCAAGGACCCGAGCGCGCTCGCGCTCGACATCGCCGGCATCAAGCCGGGTGATCAGGCGCATCTCGACATCATGCGCGACGGCCATCAGGAGCAGCTGGACGTCAAGGTGGCCGAGCTGCCGAACGAGACCCAGGTGGCGCAGAACAACCAGAACGGCAGCGGCGAGCATCAGCGCGAGCAGCGCCTCGGCCTGACGCTCGGCCCGGTCTCGCCCGATCTGGCGAATCAACTGGAGGTGCCGAACGGCACCAGCGGCGCCGTGGTGATGCAGATCAAGCCCGGCTCGCCGGCCGAGCAGGCGGGGATCGAGCCGGGCGACGTCATCGTGGGGGTCGGCACGCACGCCGTGCACAACCCCAACGAGGCGACGCGCGCGATCTCGCAGGCGCTGCAACACGACGCCAACTCGCTGGCGCTCAGAATCATTCGCAATGGTCAGCCGGCGTTCGTGGCGGTGAACCTCAACAACCAGAACCCGTCCAACGGCTGAACCACCCGGGCCGGCGGCTTGGAGCCGCCGGCCGGTTACTTCGGCGGCGCCGGCGGCGTGGTGTCCAGCAGCCCCCGCCACGCCGCGAATCGCTCCGCCATCGCCCGGCCGACCGAATCGGCCCCGAAGCCCTCATGCACGGCGGCGGCAGCCGAGATCAGCACCACAATAACCAGGACGACGAGGCCGAGGCCAACCCGGCGAGGCCGCTTCGTCGCCGCCGGCACGGACGGGGAAGGTCGCAACGCAAGACGGTCGAGGTCGGCGCGCATTGATGCGGTGGCGCGGGCGACCGCCTTCTCGATGCGCGACTCGAGCCCCGATTCGGTGGCGTCGGCCCGTTCGGCGAGCCGCTCCAGTCCGGCGGCCAGGCTGCGCAACGACGCCTCCACCCGCGCGACGGCGGCGGCCAGGGCCGGATCGGCGGCAACGCCGAGCGCGGCCCGGCCGCGCAGTGCCTCCAGCCCGCCCCGCAGGCGGGCAAACAGCACCTCCTCGTCCGTGTCGTTCATTCCTGTCCCTGCCCCTGAGGCCGGGGTTCTGATACCGCATTACCCTTACCGATTCCTTCATTGCCGTTTGCGGCGCCGCTTTTTTGGCAAGTCGGCGACCGCGGCCACCGCCGCAGCACCGACGCCACGCCACGCCACGACGGGCGATCACGCTTTTGAGTTGTGAATCGCTTCACAGCGAAACTTGCAGCGCCGAATTAGGCTCGCGTCGTTTCGTTTAACACGAGGAGGTGCGCGGCCCGCGCACGAAAAGCCGATGTCCGATCCACTCACCATGTCTCGCGCGGCGTCCGTCACCGCGCCGGTCTCCATTCCGAAAAAGGTGCTGTTTCCGCCGACCCCGCCCGCCGCCAGATCGTGGCAAGACGTGGTCCGGCTGAATGCGGCCCGGGTTGTCCCTGCACGGCCTCGGTTCGTCATGGACGCGGCGCCGACATCCCGTACCGTCCCGTATATGCGGGGTCTTGATTACGGCGTCGGGCTGGACAGCCCCAGCGGCACCGCCATGAACGTGGCGGTCACCGGCTCGCCGTCGCAAATCCCGAATGCCGGCGGTAGCGTCGTGATGTACACGATGAACGAGCTGACCTCGGAGGAGGACCTGCAAACCTCGCTCGGTGTCTCCGTCGAAGCCAATGGCGGCATCGGGTTGTTCAGTGCGTCCGCGCGGATGGACTATGCGAAGAGCTGCAATATGAACAGCAGCTCGGTCTTCCTGATGGTGAACATCCAGGTGACCAACGCTTTCACCATGATCAAGCAGCCCGGCATCACGCCCGAGGCAGCTCAGCTGCTCGCCGCCGGCAACACCAGCGCTTTCCAGCAGCAGTTCGGCAACATGTTCGTCCGCGGCCTGCAAACCGGAGGCCAGTTTTTCGGCGTCATCGAGATCAAGACCTCGTCGCAGACCGATCAGCAGAGCGTCTCCGCCAAGGTCTCGGCCGCATACGGTCCATTTGGCGGGTCCGGCAGCTTCAGCGACAGCTTCAAGCAGGCGGTATCGAGCCGCAGCACCAAGGTGACGTGCTACATCGAGGGCGGGGCGATCCCCAACCCTTTGCCCTCGACCGTGGATATGCTCATGCAGGCGGCAGGCACGTGGCCGCAGAGCGTTGCCGCCAACGCCGTGCCCTATAGCGCGCTGCTTGACGGCTACGGCATCCTGCCGCTGCCCAATCCACCCAACATCATCGATATCCAACAGCAGCAGGACGTGCTCAATCAGTGTTCCTGGTGGCGCAACCAGGACCTGACGACGCTGAACGATATCGCCTACATCAAGACCAACCCGACGGAGTTCGCCAATCCCGACCAGACGCAGCTC
Source organism: uncultured Pseudomonadota bacterium (assembly GCA_963762525.1). Lineage (GTDB taxonomy): Bacteria > Pseudomonadota > Alphaproteobacteria > Acetobacterales > Acetobacteraceae > DATFDN01. Next base: position 128,213 of record CAVXKT010000001.1, on the reverse strand, counting down.
GCGAATTGGCAGAACCAACTGACGCAGGATCTGAACACGATTGCCGCGGCTGCCTCGGCGGCGCTGAACAGCCCGCTGCAGGCCAAGCTGCCGACGTTGCTGCTGCCACCGCCGTTGTCGCTGCCGCAGCGCATCGCCGATGCCACGCCCACCGCCATCAGGGTGCCCAATCTGCTCGGGATGTACATGCGCGATGCCGACGACGCTCTCACTCGTCTCGGCCTGACCTCGTCCGGCAGCATTGTGGCGACTACCCAAGCGGGTTCCGGCGACGTGTTTCAGCAGTCGCCGCCTCCGGGTGTTGTCGTGCCGCCGGGCAGCACGGTGACGATCATGATTGCCCGCAACCCGAACGACGAGTGACGAGCTACCCGCGCCATCGGACGCGATCCGGTGGCGCGGCGACCCGCCCGAGGAGCGATGGTGTCATGAGCGACGACGTTTCGGATTTTCGGACCTTCTTTGCCGGCTTCCAGGATCGCCAGTATCCGAACGACGATCCGACGGAAGACAGCAGCTACACCCGGTTGCGCGACTTCTGGACCGTAAGCGCGGTGAGCCGCTCGGTGGGAAACCGCGACGCGTGGGACCCGCTCGCGGGCTTCGGCGCCAACCAGAATCGCATCATCCAACTCTACGACTACTACCGCGATCTGTTCAACTCCAACGAACCGGCGTTCCTGTGGGCCGGGCTCGGCCGCATGGCCGGCGGCGCCGTGCTGGGAGGGCTGCGGTTCCTGCTGTCGGTATCCCCCGATCCGTCGTTCACCACCGCCGTGATGGTCCTCATCGGCAAGCAGATCTTTCTTGATCTGGCCTGGCAGCACGAGTTGTTCGGCAGCAATTCACAGCAGGCGATCACCGCCGCGCAGCGCCACGATGCGCGGTTCCCGGCTAAGGCGAGCTACGCCGCGGCTTGGACGGCGATCGCGTCGGGCGATCCGGGGCAGATCACCGGCGGCAACCAGATGCTGCTCTCCAATGAGCAGTTTTCGATCATCCAACCATTGTACGACGCGATCAAGAATGAGCCCGGTGCCGCCGAGGACTTCGCGCACACGCGCGCTTTTACGTCGAACATCCACCCCTATCATCTTGACTTCGAGTTGGCGATGCCGAGCGGCGACGTGACCAGCGCCGATGACCGCTGGACCTGGATCACCCAGCCGGGCGGCATGTGGGACAAATGGGCGACCATGCCGGCCGAGGAGCGGCACCGGCTGGTCAATCTGCCGATCGAGGACATCGTCGCCCAACGCTGGGGGACGATCATCCAGTCGTTGTTACCGCCCGGTAGTCCGTGAGCGCGGGCGCCGGCCGGCCCGGGGCTCTCGAGCCGCGCGAGCGGGGCATCTTGTCGCGCTGCTCATACCGTGAACTGTTCGGCGATGATGCGCTCCGAGAGGCCCTGGTCGGGGTCGAACAGGACGGCGACGCTCACCGCGCGGTCCTCGCTGACGGCGACCGAGACGACGTGGCGGACCTCGGTGAAGTCGGCAACCGCGGCGACCGGACGCTTGTCGGACTCGAGCACCTCGAACAGCACGTCGGCCGAGCTCGGCAGCAGCGCGCCGCGCCAGCGGCGGGGGCGGAACGCGCTGATCGGGGTCATCGGCAGCAAATTGGCCGACAGCGGCACGATCGGCCCGTGCGCCGAGAGATTGTAGGCCGAGGAGCCGGCCGGGGTGCTGATCAGCACGCCGTCGCAGATCAACTCGGCCAGGCGTACCCTGCCATCGACATTGATGCGAATCTTCGCCGCCTGGCGCAGCTCGCGCAGCAAGCTCACCTCGTTGAAGGCGAGCGCCTCCTCCACCGCGCCGGCGGCGGTGACGGCGTGCATCCGCAGCGGGTGCAAGATCGCCGCTTGCGCCTGCGCCAGCCGCTCGATCAGGCCGGACTCGGCGAACGGGTTCATCAGGAAGCCGACCGAGCCGCAATTCATGCCATAGACCGGCATCGGGCGCGGCAGCACGCGATGCAGCGTCTCCAGCATCGTCCCGTCGCCGCCGAGTGCCACCGCCATTTCGGCCTGCTCGAAGTCGCAGTCGCCATAGACGGCGGCCAGTCGGTCGCGGGCGTCGCGGGCCAGCGCGGTCGGCGCGGCGAGGAAGGCGATCCGGGGCGGCTTGGCGCTCAAGCCAGCTTCCGGTGCTCCAGCACGGGCATGTCGCGGCGCACGCGCGCGGTGATGCGCGGCTCGATCCGAGCGCTGGCCCAGCCGGTTCCGTCGGACACCCGGGCTACCACATGGCCCCAGGGATCGACGATCATCGAATGCCCCCAGGTGTCGCGCGGCTCGTTGCGGGCGCCTTCGTAGTAGCGACCCCAGACGGCGGGTGCGGCGAGCCAGCATTGGGTTTCGATCGCGCGGGCGCGGACCAGCGGCTCCCAATGGTCCTTGCCGGTTTGCAAGGTGAACGCCGAGGGCAGGAACACCAGCTCGGCGCCGGCGCGGCGCAAGCCGAGGAACAACTCGGGGAAGCGCAGATCATAGCAGATCGCGGCGCCCACGGTCATGCCGCCGGCCGAGTACGTCACCACCTCGTCGCCCGCGCCATAGGAGTTGCTCTCGCGAAAGCCGGTGCCGTCGGGGGTGGTGATGTCGAACAGGTGGATCTTGCGATAGCGCGCGATCTCGCGACCGTCGGGGTCGAAGACGACCGTCGTGTTGAACAGCCGGTCGCCGCCGTCGGTCTCTTGGATCGAGCCGCCATGCACATGCACGCCGGCGCCGCGCGCGGTCTCGCGGAGAAATTCGTAGGCCGGGCCGCCGGGCGCGTTCGATCCCTTGGCGGGCAGGCGCTCGGCCTGGCTGAATTTGTCCTCCCGGTTGCCGCCGAGGCAGGTCCAGACTTCCGGCAGGCTCACGATGTCCGGGCGATCCGCTTCGATCGCCGCCGTCGCGAGCTGGCGGGCCTGATCGATATTGGCCTGCTTGTCGGCGCCGGGGTTCATCTGCACCACGCTCACGCGCATCGCTCTCTCCGTAATCGGCTAGCGGGGCCAGTCGAGCCGCGGTTCCGTGCGCACGTCGCGGGCCGGGCGCCCGGGGTCGGCCCGGCGCGGGCGCGGGAAGCTGTTGGGCGGCGGCGCGTCGGGCGAGTCGGTCTCATCTTCCAGCTCGTGCGCGGCGGGCGGGATCGGCGGACGTTCGAACGCCGGCGCGCGGCGGGGGGCGTCGCGCGGCGGTTCGGCATAGAGCTCGTCGAAATCCACCGACTGCACCTGATCGGGCAGGCGCAGCGTGAGCGTGCGGATTTCGGCCTGAATTTCGTCGAGCCGCGCCTCCAACCCCTCCAGCCGCGATTTCAGGCCGATGACGCTGAACGGCACCAGCAGGAACAGCAGCAGCCACAGCAGCGCCACCACCAGCAGGATGGTCGGCACCCACCAAGGCAGCCAATCAGGCACGACCATGGGTAAATTCATATCGCCGTTGTATCGCCGCAGCGCCCGCGCCGCCACCATTCCGCTCAGCCGCCGGGCCGGGGGCGATTGATGTCTTCACCTTCCACCAAATCGATCAGCACGGCAACTGCGGTCTGGCGCTCAAATCCGGCCCTGGTCGCCTCCTCGAGCAAAGCTCGCAAGCGCGGCAGCATCCAGTCGTGCAGAGGGGTCGCGGACATGCCGCTTCTTTCGCCGCCGCCTTGGCCCGGTCAAGGCTTTGCGCCACAATGCAGCGGGCATTTCCGGAGACATGCGATGGGCGTCACGGCCGAGCTGTCGGCGTTCGGCGCCGGGCTGAAACTCGACGCATTGCCGGCGGAGGTGGCGACGCGGGCGCGCTTTCTGGTGCTCGATCTGGTCGGCAACATCGTCCGCGCGCGCCACGACGCCGAGAGTACGGCCGCCTTTCTGGGCGCGGTCCGCGCCATGGGCATGGCCGGCGGCAATGGCGGCGTGTTCGGCGATGCCGCCCGCTACACGCCGCCCGGTGCGGCGTTCCTGAACGGCGCGCTGGCGCATTCGCTCGATTTCGACGACACCCACGCCGCCGGCAGCCTGCATCCGGGTGCGCCGGTGATCCCCGCGGCACTCGCCGCCGGCGAGATGGCGGGCGCGTCCGGCACCGACGTGCTGGCGGCGATCGTTGCCGGATACGAGGTGACGTGCCGGATCGCCCTCGCGCTGCCGGCCGGCGCGCATTACGACCGCGGCTTTCACCCCACCGCGACCTGCGGCGCCTTCGGTGCGGCGACGGCGGCGGCGCGGGTGTTCGGGCTCGACGCGGCTGGTGTCGCCGGGGCGATGGGGACCGTCCTCAGCCAGTGCGCGGGCAGTCTGGAATTTCTGGTCAACGGCGCCTGGACCAAGCGCTTTCAGGTCGGCTGGGCGGCGCTGAACGGGCTGATGGCGGCGAGCCTGGTGCGCGAGGGCTTCAAGGGCGCGGCCGAGGCGCTGGAAGGCCCGCACGGTTTCATGCGCGCCTATGCGCCCGATCCGACGCCGGAGCGCGCGCTGAGCGGGCTCGGGCGCGACTGGGAGCTGATGGCGACGGCGGTCAAGCCTTATCCCTCGTGCCGCTATGGCCATGCCGGGATCGACGCCGCGCTGGCGCTGCGCGCCGAGCGCCGGCTCGCGGTCGGGGAGATCGAGAGCGTCACGCTCGGCTTGCCGAAAGCGGGGATGCTGCTGATCGGCACCCCGGCCGAGAAGAAGGCCGATCCGCGCAACGTGGTGGACGGCCAGTTCAGCGGCCCGTTCGTCATAAGCGCGGCGCTCGCCAAGGGCCATATGGGCTGGGACAGCTACCGGCTTCTGGACGACGCCGAGATTCGCGCCCTGCTGGCGAAGGTACGGTGCGAGCTCGACCCGGAGATCGAGGCCGAGTTTCCCGCCAACATGTCGGGCAAGGTCACGGTGCGCGCGCGCGGCGAGATTTTTACCCGCAAGGTGGTGGTGCCGAAAGGCGAGCCCGCGAACTTCCTCACCGAGGCCGAGTTGCGGGCCAAATTCGCCGCCCTCGCCGACGCCGTTCTGGGACCGGAGCGCGCCGCCCGGCTCGCCGACGCCGTGCTGGCGATCGACACCACCCGCGACATCGCCGCCCTGATGCGCCTCGCCGCCCCGGTGGGAGAGGCGCGGATGGTGGGGGAGTAGAGAGGTCATGGCGAGGCGCGAAGCGCCGCGGCGATCCTGGCCCACCAATCCGTCCCGGCACGCCTGGACCGCCGCGCCGCCAAGAGGCGGCTCGCGGTGACGTTTCGGGTGGTGAGTTTCACGATTAACTGGTGCCGGGCACTGTTCGGATAGGTTGCATTCATGCCCGTTCTCACCCAAGACAAACTCTACGCCATCATCAGCCTGATCGTCCGCCGGATGGGCAGCGACGAGGCGGAGACGGCGGAGGTCGCGGACCATCTGGTGCGCGCCAATCTCGCCGGCCATGACAGCCACGGCATCGGCATGATTCCGGCCTATGTGCGGCTGCTGCGCGAGAAGCTTCTGTTTCCGAACCGCACGCTCGAAACCGTGGTCGATTTCGGCGCCCTGCTGGTGCTCGATGCCGGCCGCGGGTTCGGGCAGCGCATGGCCGCCGAGGCGGTGCGGCGCGCCATCGCCCGCGCGCGCGAGACCGGCGCCTGCGTGCTCGGTTTGCGCAACAGCACCCATATCGGCCGCGTCGGCACCTATGGCGAGCAGGCGACCGCGGCCGGGATGGCGTTCATCGGCTATGTGAACGTCGCCGATCACCACGACATCGCCGCCCCGTTCGGTGCCGCCGAGGCGCGGCTCGGCACCAACCCGTTCGTCACCGCCGTTCCGGGGCCGAACGCCGAGCCGGTGCTGCTCGACATGGCGACCACCACGATCGCCATGGGCAAGGCCCGGGTTGCCCGCAACAAGGGCGTCGCCGTCGCCGACGACTGCCTGATCGACGCGCACGGCAATCCCACCAACGATCCCCGCGGTCTGATCGACGATCGCACAGGCGCGCTGACAACCTTCGGCCGCCACAAGGGCTCCGGTCTTGCCGTGATGTGCGAGATCATGGCCGGCGCCGTCGTCGGCGGAAAACGCGCGGGAGAGGCCCGTGCCGGCGGCATCCTCAACTCGATGTTCGCCGTGCTGACCGACCTCTCGCGCCTCAACGACCCGGGCGCCGTCGCCGATGCGGTCGGCGCCACCGCCGCGCATATTCGCTCCTCGCGTCCGGCGCCGGGCTTCGATTCGATCCTGCTGCCCGGCGAACCGGAGCGCCGCGCGGCGCGCGAGCGCGGCATCAACGGCATCCCGGTGGACGAGACCACCTGGGCGCAAGTGCGCCAGGCGGCCGGCGAGCTCGGCATCAGCGAGGCGGAGCTGGAGGGGGCGAACGGGTAGCCCTCACCCGCCCGCCGGGTGAGGGCCGCATTGCCGCATTGCACAAGCTTCGGTAGGTTCGCCGGTCCTTTCCCGAGCGAGCGAACATGCCCCTCACCGCCGCGCGTCTCGACCGCATCAGCCCGAGCCTCACCATCGCGGTCTCCACCAAGGCACGGCAGTTGCAAGCGGCGGGGCGCGACGTCATCAGCCTGTCCTCCGGCGAGCCCGATTTCGATACGCCGCAGAACATCAAGGACGCGGCGATCCGCGCCATCCAGGCGGGCGAGACCAAATACACCGACGTCGCCGGCACGCCGGCGCTGCGCCGGGCCGTCGCGGCCAAGTTCCTTCGCGATTCCGGGATCGACTACAAGCCCGAAGAGGTCATCATCTCGACCGGCGGCAAGCAGGTGATCTTCAACGCCATGCTGGCGACGCTCGATCCCGACGACGAGGTGATTATCCCGAGCCCGTGCTGGGTGAGCTATCCCGATATCGTCTCCCTTGCCGACGGCAAGCCGGTGCTGATTCCGTGCGGGCAGAACAACGGCTTCAAGCTGCGCGCCGAGGATCTGGAGGCGGCGATCACCCCGCGCACGCGCTGGCTGATGCTCAACAACCCCTGCAATCCCACCGGCGCCGCGTACAGCGCCGACGAGCTGCGCCCGCTCTGCGAGGTGCTGATGCGCCATCCCGAGGTCTGGGTGTTCACCGACGACATTTACGAGAAGCTTGCTTATGACGGCTTCAAGCCGGCCACCGTGGTGGAGGTGGAGCCGCGCCTCAGGCCGCGCACCGTGACCATGAACGGCTGCTCCAAATCCTACGCCATGACCGGCTGGCGCATCGGCTTCGCCGGCGCGCCCGTTCCGCTCATCAAGGCGATGGACAAGCTGCAAAGCCAGAGCACGTCGAACACCTCCTCGATCGGCCAGGCGGCGGCGGTGGAGGCATTGACCGGGCCGCAGGAGTTGATCGAGGCGATGCGCCTCGTCTATCAGCAGCGGCGCGATCTGGTGGTCGATGCGCTGAACCGCGCCCCCGGTATCACCTGCCATCGGCCGGAGGGTGCGTTCTACGTCTTCCCGGCGATCCACGGCTGCATCGGCAAGACCTCGCGCGGCGGCACAAGGATTATCGATGACGAGGCGTTCGTGACCGCGTTGCTGGATCAGGAGGGCGTGGCAACCGTGCACGGCGGCGCCTTCTGCTATCCCGGCCATTTCCGCATCAGCTACGCCACCTCGACGGCGCTGCTGGAGGCGGCGTGCGCGCGCATCCGGCGGTTCTGCGAGGGCCTCGCCTGATGCCGGAATTGGCCGCCCGGCTCGGGCGGGTGCGCGTTCCGGCGAGCACGGCGATGACCATCCGCGCCCGCGAGCTGCGCGCGGGCGGCGCCGACGTGGTGGCGCTCACCATCGGTGAGCCGGCCTTTCCCACCCCGCGCCCGGCGATCGAAGCGGGACATCAGGCGGCGCTGCGCGGCGACACCAAATACCCGCCGCAGGACGGCCAGCCGGCGCTGAAGCAGGCGATCCGGCGCAAGTTCCAGCGCGATCAGTCTCTGGATTTCGCGCTCGACGAGATCGCCGTCTCCAACGGCGGCAAGCAGGCGATCTTCAATGCCCTGGCCGCGACCGTCGATCCCGCCGACGAGGTGGTGATCCCGGTGCCGTCATGGAACGCCTATCCGCTGATGACGGAGTTCCTGAACGGCGTGCCGGTGTTCGTTACCTGCCCGCAGAACCACGGCTTCAAGCCGCGCGCCGAGGACATCGACGCCGCCATCACGCCGCGCAGCAAGTGGCTGATCCTCAATAACCCGAACAATCCTTCGGGGGCGGCATGCGGCGCCGACGAACTGGCGGCGATCGCCGCCGTGATGCGGCGGCATCCGCAGGTGTGGATACTCTCGGACGACATGTACGAGCATCTGGTGTTCGATGGCTTCCGTCACGCCACCATGGCCGCCGTCGCTCCCGATCTGCGCGACCGCACGCTGACCGTCAGCGGCGTCTCCAAGACCTACGCCATGACCGGCTGGCGGATCGGCTTCGCCGCCGGCCCGCGGGCGTTGATCAAGGCGATGGTGAACATGCAGGGCCAGGTGACGGCGGGCGTCTCCACCATCGGTCAGGCCGCTGCCGCCGCCGCGCTCGACGGTCCGCAAGAGAGCGTCGCCGAGATGGTGGCGGCCTATCAGCGCCGGCGCGACATCGCGCTGGAGATGCTCGCCGTCTGCCCCGGCCTTTCGTGCCATAAGCCCGAGGGCGCGTTTTATCTCTTCCCCTCGATCGCCGGCTGTCTTGACCGCACCACGCCGGGCGGGCGGCGCATCGCCTCCGATGCCGATTTCGCCATGGCGCTGCTGGAGGAGGCGCATGTTGCGCTGGTGCCCGGCGCCTCCTACGGCATGAGCCCCTATGTGCGGGTCAGCACCGCCGCCGACGAGGCAATTCTGGTCGAGGGCTGCCGGCGCATCCGGGAGTTTTGCGAGAGCCTGCAATGATCCGCGCCGGTCGCGACGACGATGCGGCCGGCTTCATCGCGCTGATCGGCGGCTGCTGGGCGGAGTATCCGGGTTGCGTGATGGACGTGGACGGGGAAGCGCCGGAGTTGCGCGCCCTCGCGGGCTATATCGACGGCAAGGGCGGCGCGCTCTGGGCGGCCGAGGACGCGGGGCGGGTCGTCGGCATGATCGCGACCTATCCGGAAGGCGCGGATTGGGTAATCTCGCGGATGTATCTTGAGCGTGCGCAACGCGGCTCGGGGCTCGCCGACCGGCTGCTGGACGCGGCCGAGGCGCACGCCGTCGCCGCCGGCGCACAACGGTTCTCGCTCTGGTCCGACACGCGCTTTGAACGGGCGCACCGCTTTTACGAGCGCCGCAGCTATGTGCGATCCGGGCCGATCCGCTCGCTCGATGATTTGTCGAAGTCGATCGAGTTTCACTACGCGAAGCCGGTACAGGGTGTCGAGGTGCTGGAGACCGCCGCCGCGTTCGCGGCCGAGCGGCGCCTTGCGGAGATCCTGATCGCCTGCGTCGCAGCCGGGGCCTCGGTCTCCTTCCTGCCGCCGCTCGATCCGGAAACGGCGCGCGCGTTCTGGCGCCGGGCCGGCGGCGAGGTGGCGGCGGGGCGCCGCGTAATTCTGGGCGCCTGGGAAGGCGGGGTTCTGGTCGGGACGGTGACGCTCGATCTGGCGACACCGCCCAATCAGCCGCACCGCGCCGATATCGCCAAGCTGCTGGTGCACCCGGATGCGCGACGGCGGGGGATCGCGCGGGCGCTGATGGCGCGGGCGGAGGCCGAGGCGCGGCGAGCGGGACGGTGGCTGCTGACGCTCGATACCAACGAAGGCGACGCGGCCGATTCGCTGTATCGCGCTCTCGGCTGGACCGAAGCGGGCCGCATTCCCGACTATTCGCTGCAAGCCGACGGCACCACCCGGGCCACGGTGGTGTTCTACAAGCGATTAGGGGATAGCATGTAGGGCGGAAAAGCGAAGCGCATTCCGCCGCCATCGCACTCCCGCCTTAAACGGCGGGATTCGCTCCGCTACTCCCGCCCTACGGCCCCGGGGAGTGACGCATGGAAGTTCTGGCCGATCGCCCGACCAAGGCCGAGACGCGCAAGGCGGTGGCCGCCGCGGCGATCGGTAACGTACTCGAATGGTACGATTTCGGCGTCTATGTGTTCTTCGCCTCGGTGATCGCGGCGAAGTTCTTCCCCCCCGGCAATCCGACCACCGCGCTGCTCTCCTCCTTCGCCGTGTTCGGGGTGGGCTTCCTGATGCGCCCGCTGGGCGGGATCATCATCGGCCGCTTCGGCGACACGCATGGCCGCAAGGCGGCGCTGACGCTCACCATCATGACCATGGCGTTCGGCACGGTGATGGTGGGCGTGCTTCCCGGATACGCGGCGATCGGCCTCGCCGCGCCGGCGCTGTTGGTGATCGCGCGGCTGATCCAGGGCTTCTCGGCCGGCGGCGAGTGGGGCGGCTCGACCGCCTTCATGGTGGAGTGGGCGCCCGCCGACCGGCGCGGCTGGTACGGCAGCTTCCAGCAGGCCTCGATCGCGGCCAGCCTGGTTCTCGCCTCGGGCACCGGGGCGCTGTTCACCACCATCATGAGCGCGCAGACGCTCGCCGCTTGGGGCTGGCGGATTCCGTTCCTGCTCGGGATCATCCTCGCGCTGGTCGGCGTCTATCTGCGGCGCAACGTCGATGAGACGCCGGCCTGGCGTGCCGCGCAAACCGCGCCCGCGCCGTCGTCGGAGAGCGGGTTGAAGCTAGGTTTGCGGGCGTTCGGCTTCACTATCCACTGGACGGTCGCCTTCTACATCCTGCTCTCCTACATGCCGACCTTCACCCGGCTGCACGGCGGCTTTTCACCGGCGCGGGCGCTGTGGTCGAACACTATCGGGCTGGTGGCGCTGATGCTGCTGGTGCCGCTGTTCGGCGCGCTGTCGGACCGCGTCGGGCGGCGGCCGCTGCTGCTGATCTCCTGCGGCTTTTTCGCCATCGCGACGGTGCCGTTGTTCGCGGTGATCCTCGGCAAGCCCGGCTTCGGCGCGCTGGTCGCGATTCAGATCGCCTTCGCCGCCGCCATCTCGCTGTTCTCGGGCGCCGGGCCGGCAGCGATCGCCGAGATGTTCAAAACCATCGGCCGATCGACCTGGATGACCCCCGCCTATGCGCTGGCGGTGGCGATCTTCGGCGGCTTCGCGCCGTTCATCGCCACCTGGCTGATCGCCGGCACCGGCACGCCGCTGGCGCCCGCCTATTACGTCATCGGCGCGGCGGTGGTGAGCTTCATCGTGATCTGGCAAATGCCGGAGACGGCGCATCGCGAACTGGGGTGAAGGCGCCATGGAGATCAGCTTCGACGCCAAGACCGTGGTGGTGAGCGGCGCCGGGCACGGCTTCGGGCGCTGCATCGCCGAGACCTTCGCCGGGCTCGGCGCGCGCGTGTTCGGCTGCGATCTCTCCGCCGCGGAACTCGCCGACACGGCAACCTCGGGGGTCGCGATCGAGGTGGTGGACTTGACAGACCGTGCCGCGGCCGCCGGTTGGATCGGGCGCATCGAGCAGGAAACGGGCGCGATAGACGTGCTCGTGAACAACGCCGGCGGCGTTGCGGGCCAGCAAGCGCAGCCGCTGGAGGCGGTCGCGGATGCGGACTGGGACCGCATCTTCGCGGTGAATGTCGGCGCCGCCTTCGCCTTGAGCCGCGCCGCGGCGCCGGCGATGAAGCGCGCCGGGCGGGGCCGGATCGTCAACATCAGCTCCGGCGCCGGCCTGCAAGCCTCGCTCACCGGCATTCAGGCCTATTGCGCCGCCAAGCACGCCGTCGTCGGTCTGACGCGGCAGCTCGCGCACGAGCTGGGGCCGTTCGGGATCACCGTGAACAGCGTCGCCCCCGGCTTCGTGCGCACCAACGAGGCGACCGAGCGGCAATGGGCGAGCTACGGCACCGCCGGACAAGCCGCGCTGGTCGATCGCATCGCCATGAAGAAGCTGGGGAGCGCGCAAGACATCGCCAACGCGGTGATCTTCTTCGCCTCCGATCTGGCCGGCTTCGTCAACGGTCAGATATTGTCGGTGGACGGCGGCAGATAGGAGGTCGGGATGGACACGAGGCACCCGCAAGGCGAACCGTGGCGCTGGGAGGAGCCGGTCTGGCGCCGCATCGTCGGCCGCGCACGCGCGGGACGCAGCCTGCGGCCGGCGCATTGGCCGGAGGGCGCACGCTGCGCGGTGGCGCTGTCGTTTGACGCCGACCATGAGACGATCCCGCTCCGCGATGCCGACGAAAGCCCGATGCGGATCAGCGAGGGCCAGTACGGCAATCGCCAGGGAATGCCGCGCATCCGCCGCCTGCTGGAGCGGGAATCGATCGCGGCCTCGTTCTTCTATCCCGCGGTTTCGGCGCTGCTGCATCCGGAGGAAGTGCGCGCGGTTGCCGGCGACGGCCACGAGATCGGCATCCACTCCTGGATTCACGAGAAGAACACCGATCTGCCCTATGAGGCCGAACGCGATCTCAGCCTGCGCGCGGCCGAGGTGCTGGCAAAGTTGAGCGGGCGGGCGCCGGTCGGGATGCGCACCGCAAGCTGGGATTTCTCGGTCAACACCCTGCGCATCATCCGCGAAATGGGCCTCCTTTACGACAGCAGCCTGATGGCGGACGACGATCCCTATGAGCTCACCGCCGACGGCGAGAACACCGGCATCGTCGAGCTGCCGCCGGAGTGGATTCGCGACGATGCGGTTTATTTCAACATGGTCCGCTTCTCCGGCCTCAGGCCTTACACGCCGCCCTCCGCCGTGGAGGAGATCTTCCGCGCCGAGTTCGACGGCGCGCGCGAGGAGGGCGGCCTCTTTTTGCTGACCATGCACCCGCACATCATCGGCCATCGCAGCCGGCTGCCGCTTCTGGCGCGGTTGATCGCGCACATGAAGGCGTGCGGCGATTGCTGGTTCGGAACGCACGCACAAGTGGCGAAATGGTGCCTGAACGCCGAGCGCGATCCCGTGACGTGAGGGCTGAGCCGCAGGGAGGAGGATGTGGCACTAACCACCCCCGCGTCGAACGCCGAATACGGGTTCCTGTTCTCCAAGCGAGCCCCGGATCTGCCGGACGGCGCCGATATCGCGTTCGTCGGCCTGCCCTACGGCAGCGCCTACACGTTCCACGAGATCGTCAATGACCAGGCGAATGGCCCCCGGGCTCTGCGCGAGGCTTCCGATCGGATCGTCCGCTCACTTGAGCGGTATGATTTCGACCTCGGCGGCCCGCTCTACGACGGCCGAGAGGTCCGCGTCTTCGACTGCGGCGACGTGATCGCCGAAGTCGGCGATCCCCGCGGACATCTCGGCAGAGCGGAGGCGGTGATCCGACATCTGCTGTCCGGCGGCGCGCTGCCCATCGTGCTCGGCGGGGATCACTCGATTCCGATCCCGGTTTTGCGCGCCTACGCGGACCACGGTCCGATCACGCTCGTTCAGATCGATCAACACATCGATTGGCGTGACGAGGTGAACGGCGTTTCCGACGGCCTCTCGAGTCCGATGCGCCGAGCCTCCGAAATGCCGCATGTCGAGCGCATGTTCCAGATCGGCCTGCGCGCCACCGGGAGCGCACGCGAGGAGGAGGTCACGGCGGCGCGCCGCTATGGCGCCGAGCTGATCACCGCCTACGAGTTGGATGAAACGGGAATCGACGCGGTGCTCGCACGCATACCCGATGGCGGCCGCTACTATTTGACGTTGGATATGGACGGGATGGACCCCTCCATCGCCCCGGCGGTGGCGGCGCCGTGCCCGGGCGGCGTTACCTTTCCGCAGGCGCGCCGGCTCATTCATGGGCTGGTGCGAAAAGGGCGCGTGGTCGGCATGGATGTGGTGGAGATCACGCCGTCGCGCGACGTGAACCGCCTGACCTGCATCACCGCCGGCCGGCTCATTGTCAACCTGATCGGCGCCGCCGTCCGAGCCGGCTACTTCGATCGATCGAAAGCCGTCTGATCGCGGTCATGCTTGGGAGGCGGGCGGGCCGGCAAGCTCCGGTTCGGTCGCGCGCAGCACGTACTGCTCCGCCTCCGGCCGGTATGCCTCCCAGAGGCTCCCCAGGGCGGCGATCGGCCGGTCGTGGCCATCGACCCGAAGATCGACATACGGAAAGCTTTCGCGATGGACGATCAGCAGAGCGGCGGAGACCAGTGGCCGGAACTCTCCCCCCGCCGTCTCGCCGGCGGCCAGTGCCGCCAGCAATCGATCCGCCAGGGGTTGCGCGGCATCGCGCTCGAACGCCTCGACCATCGCCGCCGGCACGATCGGCGAGCGCACGATATTGGCGATGGCGATCGAGGAGGCACCGTGCGCCTCCCCGCTCTCCGGGCGAACATGCGCGCCGCTGAACGCCGCCATGCGGCCTCGTGCATCCATGATCGCGAGCTGCCGCCAGTCGCGGTGCGGCGTTGCGGCGAGCACGCCGCGCAGCGCCTCGGGAGCGGCGAAGCCGCGCGCCAGCAGATCGAGCGCGATGGGCCCGAGCCGCGGATCGGTTCGATGCTGCGTCAGCACGGCGCCGATCCCGGCGCGCGCGAAAAGGCAGCGCGCGCCCACCGCGATCGCCGAGGTGGTCACGACCGCCCCCAGCATCTCCGTCCGCGCGCAGCGGCCGAGCAGCGAGAACGTCATTGGCAACCGCTGCCCGCCGGTTCGGCGTCGCGGGGAAGAAATCCGCGTCGCGCGGCTTCCTCCCACACGCGCCGGACCGCCGTTGCGCCCTCGCGGACGATCGCCGCTTCGTCGAGGTCGATCGCACGGCCGCCGCGCAGCACCGGCCGGCCGGCGATCAGGACGGTGTCGATGTCGGCCGAACCGGCGTACCAGACCAGGCTGCGCACCGGATCGCATACCGGCTGCAAATGCGCCCCTCCGGTGTTGATCAGGACGATATCGGCGATCGCTCCCGGTTCGATGCGGCCGAGGTCCGGCCGGCGCAGGATATCGGCCGCCCCCGCCGTCGCCGCATGAAGAAGCGAGGCGGCGGTTGCCGCATCGCCGGTGCCGAACGCCTGTTTGGAGGCGAATCCGGTGGCGCGCAGTTGCGCGAACATGTCCATGCGCTCGGCATCGGTGCCGATGCCCACGCGCACGCCGGCGCGGCGGAAGCGCTCGAAGCATGGCGCCTTGCCGCCGCGCAGGAATACGCTCGCGCAGTTGGCGATGCCGGCGCCGCCGTCGCGCACGCGCCCAAGCTCGGCATCGGTCAGGTGGGTGCCGTGCGCGAAGATCACGCCCTCGCGCAGCAGTCCAACCGATTCCATGTACTCCGCCGGACCCATCCGATGCCGGAGGGCGATGCGCTCGACCTCGCCCCGGCTCTGCGCGAGATGCGTGGTCAGCAGGATTCCGCGCTCCTTGGAAATGCGATCCGCCGCCCGCAACAGCCCGGGATCGCACGAGTCCGCCGCGTGGGGTCCGAGAATGACACGGATCAGGCCGCGCTCGCCCTGGTCGTGGTTGTCGAACATCCCTTGGAAGGCCGCGATGGCGTGCTCGCCCCGGGGACTTCCCGCAGCGGCACGCTCCACGCTCGGATCGCCCGCGGTGCCGGCCGAGGAGAACAGATACGGCGCGGCATAAAGGCGCAGTCCCCAGTCGCGCGCCAGGTCGAGGACCGCCGCCCCGGGCGGACGAAACTGATCCACCAGGGTGGTGGCGCCGCTCCGCAGCACCTCCAGCAGCCCAAGGGCCATGGCGGCGCGCATGGCGTCCGCATCGAGGATCTCGGCGGCAAGACTGCCGATCGGCATGAGCATCGAATAGACCTTGCTCTCGCCGACGGCGTCGCGCGGCAGGTCATCGACGATGCCGCGAAACAGCGGCGCGTTGATGGAGTGGTTATGCAAGTTGATCAGACCGGGAAGCGCGATGCCGTCCGGCACGTCGATGAACCGGGCATCCGCCGGCGGCGAGGGCGTGACATCGGCGATCCGCCCGCCCTCCACCACGATCGCGTGCGCCGGCAGCGGCACATGGCGGCCACCCCGCCAAGCGATCGTCCAGGAAGTCCGGATCACCAGAGACGGCATGAGGGTGCGATCATGGGCTGCGACCTGGACGGCGTGTCGATGAGAGTGACATACTCGGGACCAAACGGGGTGGGCAAACCGACCTCCGGGGGGCTGCGGATGGAACTCAGTCGTCGAGCGGTGCTGGGGAGCGCGCTTATCGCCGCCGGCGCCCGCGCAAGCTCCGCCGCCGAGATGGTTTTGCGCATCGGCGTCGGTGCCTCACCGACCCGGCTGGACCCGATGATGACCACCATCGGGGACGAGTACATCTACGATAATCTGGTCTTCAACGGCCTTACGCGGATGCGCGAGGATTTGAGCGTCGTTCCGGATTTGGCCGCGAGCTGGAAGTATGGCGACGACCTCAAGCGCTGGACCTTTCCGCTCCGTCGCGGGGTCCGGTTTCACAATGGTCGCGAGCTGGTCGCCGACGACGTCGTGGCGTTCTTCCGGCGTCTGCTTGATCCCGCCAACAGCGCTCCCGCGCGCAGCAACTACACGATGATCGACCGCGTGAGCGCCGCCGATCCATACACGGTCGTGTTTGATCTCGCGTTTCCTTACGGGGGCTTCGCCGACATTCTCTCCGACCGTCAGGTCAAGATTCCGCCGCGCGACCTGGTCGCGCAGCTCAGCACGCATCCGGTCGGAACCGGCCCGTTCATGTTCCGAAGCTACACGCCGGGCGATCGCATGGTGCTGGCGAGGAACCCCCACTACTTCGAGGACGGTCTGCCAAGGCTGGACGGCGTTGAGCTGCGAATCATACCGGAGATGAGCGTTAAGGTCTCGGCGCTGGAGGCGGGCGACATCGACATCCTCTGGGACCTGCCGCTGGAACAGGTGAAGGCGCTCGGGGGCCGCGCAGATCTGCGCGTCGACAGCGTGCCGACCGCGTCCTGGGACGCGGCGATCATGAACAACCAGACCCCGCCCTTCAACGATGTGCGCGTCCGCCGGGCCTTCAACGTCGGTCTTGATCGCCGCGATATCGTGGAACTCACCTTGTTCGGTCAGGGCGCTCCGACGATCAGCCCGATCCCGCCCGGGCATGCCTTCTACGCCAAGGACATCGAGCTTGGCGCGGCGGACCCGGCGGCGGCGCGTAAGCTGCTTGCCGAGGCCGGGCATACCGATGGATTGCGGATCCCGATCATCGTGCCGGTCGGCCGCCCGGTGCGCGAGCGCCTCGGCGTTACCCTGCAACAGCTTCTGGCGCCGGCCGGCTTCGATCTGCAAATTCAGCGCGTGCCGTTCTCCAGCTACGATGCCGAGGTCGCCGGGAAGGCGCCGCTCTATATCGACGGCTACTTCGCGCGCCCGACGATCGACACCAGCACCTATCCGTTCCTGCATTCGAAGGGCAGCTGGAACGCGAGGCTCTGGCACTACAGCAACCCGGCGGCGGATCGGGCGCTGGACGCGGCGCGCCTCACCGGCGATCCGGCGAAGCAGAGGGTCGAGTACATCGCCTTGCAGCACGGTGTGTTCGACGATCCGCCCGGATTGTTCGCCTATGCGGTCAACTTCGCCTGCGCGTACCGCAAGAACGTGCGGAATGTAGAGACGCACCCGATGCGCTGGTTCGATCTCACCCGCGCGACGCTATCCTGAGGCGAGCGGGCGGGTTCGCGGCGATGATGCTGTTCGTGGGCCGCCGGCTGCTCGCTGCGATCGCGGTCGTCTGGGCGATGTCGGTGCTGATTTTCGCCGTCGTCCACGTCCTGCCAGGGAATGTCGCCTACGCGATCCTCGGCGAGTATGCGACTGCCGATGCGGTCGCCGTGCTGCAAGCCAAACTCGGGCTGAACGCGCCGATGCCGCTTCAGTATTGGCGTTGGCTGCGCGAGGTGCTGCACGGCAATCTCGGCCAATCGCTGAGCATGGACCGGCCGGCGGGGCCGGTCATTCTCGACGCGCTCGGTCGTTCCGCCATTCTGGCCGGGCTCAGCTTCGTGCTGGTGGCGCTGATCGGGATCGGTCTCGGCATGTACGCCGCCACCCATAAGGGGCAAGCGGCCGATCGCGGGCTGGCGCTTGCCCAATTCCTGTTCATCGCCGTCCCCGACTTCTTTTGGGCGATTCTGGCGATTCTGCTGTTTGCCTCCCGGCTTCATTGGCTGCCCGCCACCGGCTACGCGCCGATCGCGGAAGCGGGTGTCGGCGGCTGGCTGGCACATCTGGTCCTGCCGGTCGCCGTGCTCACGCTCGGGCTCACCGCCCATGTGTCGCGATTGACACGCGCTTCGATGCTGGAAGTGCTGCAGAGCCGGTACATCCTGGCCGCTCGCGCGAAGGGGCTTCCGAACCGGCTGGTGCTGCGCCGCCACGCGCTGCGCAATGCGCTGCCGCCCGCCATAACCATTCTGGCGATCGACGCCGGCATTCTGATCGGCGGCATCGTGGTGGTCGAGACCGTATTTGCGTTTCCGGGTCTCGGCCGGCTGCTGGTGTTCGCAATCGAGCATCGCGATCTGCCGATGCTGCAAGCCGGCATGTTGATCCTGACCGCTATCTACGCCTTCGCGAACCTGCTTGCCGATGTCGGCTACGCGCTGCTCAACCCGCGCATCCGCTACGCACGCGGCGCGGCGTGAGTGCGACCGTGGTCGGGCGGCGGATGCCCCGCGCCTTATGCCTCGGTGCCGGCGTCGTCGCGGCGTTCGTGATCGTGGCCCTGATCGGGAGCCGGTTCACGCCCTTCGACCCGGCAGCGTTCGCCGTGCGGCTGCGTTTTCAGCCGCCGTCGTTCGCGCATCCGTTCGGCACCGACGAATTCGGCCGCGATGTCTTCTCCCGGGTGCTGGCCGGCGCCGGTTATTCGCTCGTCATGGGCTTCGGCGCGATGGCGATCAGTTTGGTTCTCGGGGTGCCGCTCGGGCTGCTCGCGGCTTTCCACCGCGGCGCCGTCGATGCGGTCATCATGCGGAGTGTCGATCTTCTGATTTCGCTGCCGCCGATCCTGCTCGGTCTGCTGATCCTGGCGGTCACGCCGCCGAGCCTGTGGAAGACGATCGTCGCCGTCGGGCTCGTGTACGGTCCCATTCTCACCCGGCTTACCCGGGCGGTCGCGCTCGGGTTGCTGGAGGAGGATTTCGTGCAGGCGGCGCGCGCCCGCGGCGAAGGCGCGATTTCGATTCTTGCCCGCGAGATCCTGCCCAACACCTGGCCGCCGATCATCGTCGAGGGCGGGTTGCGCGTCACCTTCGCCATCCTGCTGGGGTCCTCGCTCTCCTTTCTCGGCCTCGGACCCCAGCCGCCGAGCAGCGAGTGGGGACTGATGATCGCCGAAAGCCGGCAGTTCATCGACCGCGCGCCCTGGATCGGCCTCGCCCCGGGGCTTTGCCTTTGCGCTCTCCTGGTCTCGGTCAACCTGTTCGGCGAGGGGCTGCGCGAGGCGCTTGATCCGCGATTGCGCGGCCGTGGAGATGGGTGAGGCCGCCATACCGGCGGCGCCGGTGTTGCGCGTCGAGGGCTTGCGCGTGGATTACGCGACGGCGCGCGGGCGGGTGCGGGCGCTCGACGACGTCCGGCTTGCCATCCCGCGCGGCCGGGCGCTGGGGCTTGTCGGCGAGTCCGGCTCGGGAAAGTCCACCGTCGTGCTGGCGCTGCTCGGGTTGCTCGACGAGGGTGCGGCCGTGCGGGCCGATGCGATGGATTTCGATGGGCTCGACTTGCTGCGTAACCCCGGCGCGGCGCGCGGACGCCGCATCGGCGTCGTGTTTCAGGACCCGTCCTCGGCGCTGAACCCGGCGTTACCGGTCGGGCTTCAGGTCGCCGAGCCGATGCTCGTGCATCGCCGGCTGCCGCGCGGCGAGGCGTTCGTGCGTGCGACCGCCCTGCTGGCGGAGATGGGAATTGCCGGTCCGGCGCGCGTCATGCGTGCCTATCCCCATCAACTCTCCGGCGGCATGAAGCAGCGGGTGATGATCGCCACCGCGCTGGCCGCCGAGCCCGATCTGCTGCTGCTCGATGAGCCGACGACCGCCCTCGATGTGACCATCGAGGCGCAGATCCTCGACCTGTTGGAGACATTGCGCTCCAGACGCGGGCTGACGATGCTGCTGGTCAGCCACAATCTCGCGCTGGTCGATCGAATCTGCGATCGGGTAAGCGTGCTCTATGCCGGCCGGGTTCTCGAAAGCGGACCGGCTTCGTCGCTGCTTCGCACGCCGCGTCACCCGTACACGCGCGGCCTGCTCGGCGCCCTGCCGCGCCCCGGTCCGCATCCGGGCCGGCTGGTGCCGATCCCGGGCAATCTCCCCGACCTGACCCGGCCGGAGCAAGGCTGCAACTTCCGCCCGCGCTGCACCTTCGCGGAGGGGGCGTGTTCTCGGCCGCAGGAGATGGCGCCCGCCGGGACCGACGCTTCGCATCTGGTCCGCTGCCGCCTCGCCGAGGCGATCGCCGGCCGGCCTCAACCCGACCGAGAACCCGCCGCGATGCCGCCACCACGCGCGCCGCCGGCCGCCGGCGCGCTGTTCGAGACCTTCGAACTGCGTCGAAGCTTCCGCATCGGCGGGATGTTCGAGCGCCTGCTCGGACGCGAGCAGGCGGTATGCGCCGTCGATGGCGTTTCGCTCGCGATCGCGCGCGGCGAGACGCTCGGACTGGTGGGCGAATCAGGTTGCGGCAAATCGACCCTGGGGCGGCTGCTGCTCCGCCTCATTTCCTCGGACTCCGGCGCGCTGCGGTTTGACGGCGTTGACGTTCCCGATCGGCCGTCGTCGGAATTCCGCCGCCGCGCCCAGATCGTCTTTCAAAATCCCGATACTTCGCTCAATCCACGGCAGACGGTGGAGACGATCCTGCGCCGCCCGTTGCAGCGCTTCGCCATCACGCGCGACACGCGCGCGACCGCCCGGGCGATCGATCGCCTGCTCGAACTGGTCCGCCTCCCCGCCGACTATCGCAGACGCTATCCGCATCAGCTTTCGGGCGGCGAGAAGCAGCGTGTCGGCATCGCCCGCGCGCTTGCCACGGCGCCCGATTTCATCGTCGCCGACGAAGCCGTCTCCGCTCTCGACGTGTCGGTCCAGGCAGCGGTTCTGAACTTGCTGGGCGATCTGCGCGAGCAGCTTGGCGTCGCCTGTCTCTTCATCAGTCACGATATCGGCGTGATCTCCCACGTCGCCGAGCGGATCGCGGTCATGTACCGCGGCCGGATCGTCGAGGAGGGCGCGACGGCGGATGTGCTGCGCCCGCCGTACCACCCCTACACCGAGGCGTTGCTCTCCGCCGTTCCCGTCATCGGCGCGCCATCCGCGCGGGTCAGGCTGGCGGGGGATGTGGACGCGGATAAGCCCGCGGCCGGGTGCCGGTTCGCCAACCGGTGCCCGCGCCGGCTCGGCCGCATCTGCGATACCGACCCGCCGCCGTGGCTGGAGGCTCCTCGCGGCCATCGTATCGCCTGTCATATCCCGCTCGCCGAACTCGCGACAGTTCGGCCCGCCTTCGGACGATGAGGTACCGGAACCGCGCCTCGGCGCAGCTACGCATCGGCAAGCTTCCGCCCCTCGGCCGGACTGACCGGAACCGGCAAGGTCGGGATCAGAGCAAGCGGCGAGCACCAGCGCCGCGGCCACGCAGGCGGCGTTCTTCAGTTCTTGAACACGCACCTTGTCCGGCGTATCGGCGGCGGTCAGCAGAAAACGCAGATGCGAATCCGGTCGGTCGAAGCCGGCGCACAGGCGAAGCGCCGGGATGCCGTGGCGGACGAAATTCGCGTGGTCGGAATTGACCATGAAGCCATCGTGGACCCCGATTGCCGATCCCGCCGGCGCCGGCGACCGGCGCACGAAATCCGCGACCCCGGGGAACGCGCCGGTGATCGCCGTCAGCGCGGGATCGCCGGCCACCGAGTTGAGGTTGATGTTGAAGGCGATCTCGGCGCGCGCGGCCTTCTCCATCATCTCCAGATGCGTCCGCGATCCGATGAGCGCCCATTCCTCCACGCTGAACAAGGCGAGTTGCAGCCGTCGCGGCAAGTCGGCCAGCAGATCGCGCAGGGCTTCCGCCGCAGCGATCGCGGCGACGACGCCGGACGCGTTATCGATCGCCGAGCACGCCGGGTCGTGGCCATCATAGTGCGCCGACAGCACGACGCGCGCGCGGCCGGAGCCGGGCAGGGTGGCGAACAGGTTCTCGGCGACGGCCTCCGCGAACTCGCCCGAGGTGTGGAGTGCGACCGTGGCACCCGCCCGGGCGGCGAGGGCGGCGCCGGTTTCCCGGCTCACGCCGGCCGCCGGAATGTGCCCCGCCTCGCCGTCGCCGGCGGAGCCGGTGACTTCCAGCCCGCCCGGCTCGTGGCAGGCGATCACGAATTCCGGCCGCCCCGGCGTCGCGCGCCGCCTCGTATTTGCGACGGCGATGCACATGGGTGCCGCCCATCATGAACTCATGGCGCACCAGGACGATCGCATCGCGCACCGCGTCGCCGGCATTCGTCACCTCGGCCGGCGTGCCCCGGCCGAGGTCCAACAGCCGCGCCGACAATCCCCCGGGCGGCGTCGATGGCGTCCGCACCAGTCCCAGCGCCGGCAGACACCGCCCGTCGGGCAACCGGAGGTGCGCGGCCCCGCGCGTCCAGCCCCGGTACGGCACGCGCTCGCGACGGGTCGGTGCGCCCGTCGCCTCCGCCAGGCGCGTCGCCAGGAGGGCGCGTGCCCGCGCCTCGCTTGCGGTGCCGGCAAAGCGACCTCCGCAGGCGCAGAGTGCTGCGAAATCCTCTTGCAGTCGCTGCGAGGACCGGATGCGGCGCATCGCTTCGCCGAGCCGCCGCTTGAGCTCCATCGATGGTCCCCCTTTCGCTTCCCTCGTCGTCCGGACAAGGTATCGTTCCGACGGAACAGGGGAATTGTCCAATGCTCGATCCGAAGCAAATCGCGGCGGCATTGGCGGCCGATCTTCCCGACATGCTCGCGCTCACCGAGCGGGTCGTGAATCTCGACAGCGGCACCTATCATGCGGCGGGGGTGAACGCCGTCATCGATATCTGGGCGGACTACCTCCGGGATGCCGGCTTCGAAGTGAATTGCCGGCGGCTCCGCGACCGCGGCGATCAGCTCACGGCGCGCCGCCGCTTCGGCGAGGGCAGGCGCGTGCTTATTCTGGGTCATGCCGATACGGTGTGGCCCGCCGGGACCGTCGCCGGCTGGCGGTTCCGGCGAGATGGCGACTGGATCAGCGGCCCCGGCGTCGGTGACATGAAAAGCTGCGTCGTCATGGGTCTGCACGCGCTTCGGCAAATCGTGCGCGATCCGCCGCCGGGCCTCGGCGCGATCACCATGCTGATCGTGCCCGACGAAGAGATCGGCAGCCCGGGGAGCCGCGGCTGGATCGAGGCGGAAGCGCGGCAAGCGGATGCGTGTCTGACCCTCGAACCCTGCCGACCCGGCGGCGGAATTGTGATCGGACGCGGCGCGGTCGGCGCGGTGTACGTGCGGGCGAGCGGAATAACCGCCCATGTCGGGTCCGCACGGGCGGCGGGCGCCTCCGCCATCGCCGCACTGGCGCCGATGATACCGGCCGTCGAGGCATTGACCGCATCGAAGCCCGGGATCGGCGCATCGGTCGGACTCTTCCGCGGCGGCGAGGCGCGGCAGGTGGTTCCGGCCGAGGCCGAATTCCACCTCGATCTGCGCGCCGCCGACCAGGAGGGGGCGGAGTGGCTACTGGCCCGGATAACAAAGATCGTGGAAACGCCGCCGGCGGATACGCGCGTGGATGTGCGCTGGGAAGGTGGTTTCTACCGACCGCCCTTCCCGACCGGTGCGGGAACGCGCGCGCTGTTTTCGGTCGCGCGGGAGCTGGGCAATGAGATCGGCACGCCGGTTCAAGAGGTGATCTCGGCCGGCGGTTCCGACGGCAGCTTCGCCGCCGCGCTCGGTGTGCCCGGGCTCGACGGGCTGGGACCGATCTGCCACGACACCTGCAGCCGGCGCGAACGCGTCGAGATCGGCAGCATCGTGCCTCGGGGCGCGCTGTTCGCCGCGCTTCTCGGCGCCGTCGGCCGCGGACTTGACGCTACGACCGGTACGAGCCGTTGATGTCGATATAGCCATGCGTGAGATCGCAGGTCCACGCGGTCGCCTTGCCGCGGCCGAGGCCGAGGTCGATCTCGATATGCACCTCGTCGCCCTTCATGTGCGCAACCACCGGTGCCTCGTCGTAGCCCGGCACGACGGCCCCCGCACGGGCCATCCAGGTGCCGCCGACGGCGATCGAGAGGGTGTCGCGATCGGCGGGCTCGCCGGATTTGCCGACCGCCATGACGATGCGCCCCCAGTTGGCGTCCTCGCCGGCGATCGCGGTCTTGACCAGCGGCGAGTTGGCGACCGCCAGCGCGACCTTGCGCGCCGATCTTGTGTTGGTGGCGCCGGTCACGTCGATGCGCACCAGCTTGCGCGCGCCCTCGCCGTCGCGCACCACCTGCAGCGCCAGATCGAGCAGCAGGTCGTCCAGCTTGGCGGCGAAGTCGGCCAGCCGCCGCCCGCCCTCCGGGGCGATCCGCTCATGCGCCGCCTGGCCGGTCGCGAACAGCAGCAGGGTATCGGAGGTGGAGGTGTCGGAATCGACGGTGGTCGAGTTGAACGAGGCATCGACGCCGCGGCGCAGCAGCGTATCTAGGGCGGGGGCGGGGATCTTGGCGTCGGTGGCGACGAAACACAGCATGGTCGCCATGTCGGGCGCGATCATCCCGCTGCCCTTGGCGATGCCGTTGATCCGCACCTCGGTCTCGCCGATCCGCGCCACCCTGGTTGCCGCCTTGGCGAAGGTGTCGGTGGTGATGATGGCGCGCGCCGCCTCTTCCCAGCCGTCCTCGCGCAAGCCTGCGTGCAGCGCCGGCAGGGCGGCGGCGATCTTCTCGTGGTCGAGAACCTCGCCGATGACGCCGGTGGAGGCGAGGAGGACCTGCTTGGCCGCGCACCCCGCCAGTTCGGCCGCCGCGCCGGCGGTCGCCGCGCACGCCGCGCGCCCGGCGCGGCCGGTGAAGACGTTGGCGTTGCCGGCATTCACCACCAGCGCGCGCGCTTTGCCCGATTTGAGCGCCCGGCGGCACCAATCGACGGGCGCGCCGGGGCAGCGGCTGCGGGTGAACACCCCGCCGAAAGTGGTTCCCGGCGCCAGCTCCATCATCATGAGGTCGGTCCGGCCCCGATAGCGGATCCCGGCCGCCGCCGCGCCGAGCCGAACGCCGACCACCGGCGGCAGATCGGGCATCTCCACGGCCAGCGGCGAGATGGCGATATCCATCCCTACTTGGCCGCCGGCGCCGGGACCTCGGCGGATTTGATCGGCGAGCCGTCGAGGTTGAATTTCTCGATCGGCACCTCGGCGCGCGCCGCTTGAACCGCCTTCACCGCCGCCTCCTGGGCCATGCGCTGGCGCAGCTCGTCCTTGGCCTGCTCGAAGGTCGGCGGCTTGTCCTGACGGCGTTCGACCACCTTGATGACGTGCCAGCCGAACTGCGTGTGCACCGGCGTCTGGGTGATTTGGCCGGGCTGAAGCGCAAAGGCGGCGGCGGCGAATTCGGGCACCATGTCGGCCTGTTTGAAGAAGCCCAGATCGCCACCCTGTCCGGCGCCGGTGTCCTTGCTGTATTTTTTCGCCAAAGCGTCGAAATCCGCGCCCTTGTCGAGCTGGGCGATGATGTCCTTCGCCTGCGCCTCCGAGTTGACCAGGATGTGCTTGGCGTGCACCTCCTCAACCCCCGGCTTGCCGGCGATCTCCTGCTCATAACGGGCGTGCACGGCGGCGTCGGTGATCTGCGGCTCCACCTCCTTCAGCAGCATGGCGCGTTGCAGGGCCGATTGTTCGGCGAACCGCATTTGACGCTCCACGGCGGGATCTTTCGCAAGCCCCGTGCGGCGCGCCTCGTCGGCGAGCGCCTCCTGGTCGATCAGCCGGTCGAGCAGCATCGGATACAGCACCTGCTGCGGCATCGCCCGCAGATTGGGCGGCAGGGTGGCGGCGGCGGCGGCGACATCACTGAGATGGATGGTCTGCTCACCGACTTTGGCCACCACCGGATCGCCCGCGGCCGGCGTCGGTGCGGTCTGCGCCGGCGCGGGCTGATCGGGCGGGGTCTGCGCCGGGGCGACCGGCGTCGGCGGGGTCTGCGCCCGCAGCCCCCCCGGCATGGCCGCGAGCAGCAGGCCGAGCGCGGCGGCCGGCGGGACGACGCGGAGCGTGGGGCCGAGGCGAAGGCTCATCATGTCTCCCGGGGGTTGAATGGCGGCTCTTATGGCCGACCGTCGCCGCACTCACAAGCGAGGCAGGTGCTCCAAGGCGCGAGAGCCGTCTCGCGCATTGACATGGATGTGATTTTTATCTCGGATGAGGACCGATCGCTCCTGTGCTACGATCGGCCTTCGGAGTTCCCACAGGCACCCTCTTTATGCACGCGCTGTTCGCCGAGCTGGGCCATCATCTATTTACCTTCGATGTCGCCATCGTGCTGGCGACCTGGATTTCCGCGTTGCTGGGCGCCGCGCTCACCTTCGTCGTCCGCACCGATCACGGAATGCGCAAGACGCCCGGCAACTTTTTTCGATACTGTTTCCCGACGGTGCTGCTGCACCACAAATCGGTACGGCTCGATCTGCGCTACGCCGCGGTCAGCAGCCTGGTGCATCGCCTGACGGTCGGGCAGTTGCTCGTCGGCAACGTGGTGATCGCGCAGCTCGCCTACACCGGCCTTGGCCTCGCCTTCGGCGGCGGGCGTCCGCAGCACGCGGAAGGCCCGCTTCTGTGGGGGTTCATTCTGCTGGCGACGGTACTGATCGCCGACGCCTGCAACTTCATCGTCCACTTCGCCGAGCACAAGATTCGCCTGCTGTGGGAGTTTCACAAGGTCCACCACTCCACGCTGTTCCTGATCCCGATCTCCAACCGGCGCATCCACCCGGTGCAGGAGACGATCGATGGCGGCCTGATCATGCTGGGGGTCGGGCTCTGGCTGGGCGGGATGTCCTATTTCTGCGGGCTGCCGATCCGCGACAATCTGCTGCTCGGGGTGGACGCCTATTTCCTGGCCAACCTGCTGTCCTTCTATCACCTGCGGCACTCGCACATTCCGATGTCCTACGGCTGGCTCGAATGCATCTTCCTGAGCCCGGCGCAGCATCAGTTGCATCACAGTGTCGAAACGATGCACTGGGATCGCAATTTCGGGCTGCTGCTGTCCTGCTGGGACCAGATGGCGGGCACCTATCTGCGGGCGGCGCCGAAGCGGGATTTCCGCCTTGGCCTCCCGCCCGCCGAGCAGGCCCAGTACACGGGCCTGGTCCGGCTCTATGTCGTGCCGGCGCTCAACATCGCGAGGATGGCGCTCGCCGGGGCTCGCCGGGCGTTCTCGCGGCCCCGAGGAACGGGAGAGGGAGCGCGAGAGGAAGCCCGAGCGATCGGTTCGCGTTGACCCGGCGGGGGGCGGGTCCTATCTCCTGCCTCTCCGCCCGCCGACCGAAAGGTCTCAATGCTCGGCTCCCTCGCCCGTGTCGTGTTCGGTACCGCCAACGATCGCTCGCTCAAGGGCTATCAGCGCCGGGTTCCCCGGATCAACGCGCTGGAGCCGGCGATGGCGGCTTTGTCGGACCCCGAACTGCGGGCCAAGACTTCTGGAATTTCGTGAGAGGCTCGCCGCCGGCGCCGGCCTCGACGACATCCTGACGGAGGCGTTCGCGGCGGTCCGCGAGGCCTCGAAGCGCGTCCTCGGCCAGCGCCATTTTGATGTGCAGATGGTCGGCGGAATGGTGCTGCACGACGGCAAGATCGCCGAGATGAAGACCGGCGAGGGCAAGACCCTGGTCGCTACCCTGCCGGTTTATCTGAACGCGCTCGCCGGCAAGGGCGTCCACGTCGTCACCGTCAACGACTACCTGGCGCGGCGCGACGCCGAATGGATGGGCCAGATCTACGGCTTCCTCGGCCTCACCGTCGGCGTGATCGTGCACGGGCTCGATGATGCCGAGCGCCGGGCCGCCTACGCCGCCGACATCACCTACGGCACCAACAACGAGTTCGGCTTTGATTATCTGCGCGACAACATGAAGTACCGGCTGGAGGACATGGTCCAGCGCGACTTCAGTTTCGGCATCGTCGATGAAGTGGACAGCATCCTGATCGACGAGGCGAGGACGCCGCTGATCATCTCCGGCCCCGCCGAGGACAGCTCCGACCTCTATCGTCGCGTCGATGAGGTGGTGAAGGAGCTGGTGCGCGACCCCGACACCTACGACAAGGACGAGAAATTTCGCACCGTTTCGCTGACCGAGCCGGGCTCGGAGCGGGTCGAGGACATGCTGCGCGGCGCCGGCGTGCTGGTCGAGGGCAATCTCTATGACATCTTCAATGTCATGGTGGTGCACCACGTCCAGCAGTCGGTGCGCGCCCATACGCTGTTCGCGCGCGACGTCGATTACATCGTCCGCGGCGGCAAGGTGGTCATCATCGACGAGTTCACCGGCCGCATGATGGAGGGTCGCCGCTACTCCGACGGGTTGCACCAGGCGCTGGAGGCGAAGGAGGGCGTCGAGGTCCAGGCCGAGAACCAGACGCTGGCCTCGATCACCTTCCAGAACTACTTCCGCCTTTACCCGAAGCTCGCCGGCATGACCGGCACGGCGGCGACCGAGGCCGACGAGTTCGAGGAGATCTACAAGCTCGGCGTGATCGAAATCCCCACCAATGTCGCGGTCGCCCGCAGCGACGAGGACGACGAAGTCTATCGCACCGCCGAGGAGAAATGGAATGCCGTCGCCGACCTGATCGAGGAGACCCGCAAGAGCGGCCAGCCGATGCTGGTCGGCACGGTGTCGATCGAGAAGAGCGAGCATCTGAGCGAGATCCTGAAGCGTCGCAAGGTGCCGCATTCGGTGCTGAACGCTCGCTTTCACGAGCAGGAGGCGGGGATCGTGGCCGACGCCGGCGCCCCCGGCGCGGTGACTATCGCCACCAACATGGCCGGGCGCGGCACCGACATCAAACTCGGCGGCAATCTTGAGATGCATCTGCGCACCGAGCTCGCCGGCATCGACGATGCCGACCTGCGCGCCGCCCGCACGGCGTCGCTGAGCGAGGCGAATGAGGCCGCGCATGAGCAGGTCAAGCGGGCCGGCGGCCTGTTCGTGATCGGCACCGAGCGCCACGAGAGCCGGCGCATCGATAACCAGTTGCGCGGCCGCTCCGGCCGCCAGGGCGATCCGGGACGCTCACGCTTCTTCCTCTCGCTCGAAGACGATCTGATGCGCATCTTCGGCTCCGAGCGCATGGGCGGGATGCTGCAAAAGCTCGGCCTCAAGGAAGGCGAGGCGATCACTCATCCCTGGATCAACAAGGCGCTGGAGAAGGCGCAGAAGAAGGTCGAGGCGCGCAACTTCGATACCCGCAAGAACGTGCTGAAATACGACGACGTGATGAACGACCAGCGCAAGGAGGTCTATGCCCAGCGCAAGGAGTTCATGAAGGCCACGGACGTGTCGGAGACGCTGTTTTCGATGCGCGCCGAGGTCATCGATGCCATGGTCGATCGGCGCATTCCCGAGAAGGCCTTCGCCGAGCAATGGGAGCTGAAGGAGCTGGCCGAGGACGTCGCCCGGGTGCTCAACCTGACGCTGCCGATCGAGGAATGGGGTCGCGAGGAGGGTATCGACGAGACCGAGATGCGCGAACGCATCGCCCGCGCCGCCATCGAATATATGGACGCCAAGACCACCGCGCTGACGCCCGAGCTGATGCGCTTCATCGAGAAATCGCTGCTGATCCAGACCCTCGATGCGGTTTGGAAGGAGCATCTCTATTCGCTCGACCACCTGCGCCAGGGGATCGGCTTGCGCGCCTACGGTCAGAAGGATCCGCTGAACGAATACAAGACCGAGGCGTTCGCGCTGTTCAACGCCATGCTGGACGACCTCAAGGAGCGGGTGACGGCGATGCTCGCCCGGGTGGAGCTGGCGCCGACGCCGCCCGAACCCGAGCCGCCGCTCCATCTGCTCGAACTGCATCCCGATCCGGGTGGCTTCGGCGGCGCCGGGCAGGCGGTTCTGGAAGCGCCGGCGCCGGTCGCGGCGATCGGGTTGGCAAGCGCGCCTTCCATCGACCTCGCGGACCCCGCCACCTGGCGGGGAACGCCCCGCAACGCGCCCTGTCCGTGCGGGTCGGGGAAGAAGGTACAAGCACTGCCACGGCCGGCTGGGATAAGGCGTGCGGCTGCTCGGCGGTCTGCTGCACCGCTTCATCGTCACCGGCACACTGCATCTGATCGATGCCGACGGCGTCTCGCATGTGTTCGGCCACCGCCATCCGGGGCCGAGCGTCACCGTGCGCCTGCACGATCGGGCGCTGCACACCAAGCTGGCGCTGAACCCGGAGCTGTACGCGGGCGAGGCGTACATGAACGGCACCTTGACCTTCGAGGCCGGTAGCGGCGTCGGCGATCTGATGCTGCTGTTCTCGCTCAACCAGAGCGGGTTGGCGAGCCATGCCTCGCAGCGCCTGCTGCGCCGGGTGTGGCGGGGCGCGCGGCGTTGGCACCAGGCCAACGGTCCGCGCGCCGCCGCCGCCAACGCGCGTCACCACTACGACATTCCGACCGAGATCTATCGGCTGTTTCTGGATGAAGGGCTGAACTATTCCTGCGCCGTCTTCGAGCACCCGGACACGGACACGCTCGAGCAGGCGCAGACGGCCAAGCTGCGGCTGGCGACCGCGAAGCTGCGGCTTCGCCCGGGCATGAGTGTGGCGGAGATCGGCTCCGGGTGGGGGTCGTTCGCCATCCACCTCGCCGCTGAAACCGGCGCGCATGTGACGGCGATCAATCTCTCGCCCGAACAGCTCCGGGTCGCGCGCGAGCGCGCCGAGCAGGCCGGCGTCGGCGGTCTCGTCGAGTTCCGCGAGATGGACTACCGGGCGCTGCGCGGGCGCTTCGATCGCGTGGTGTCGGTCGGCATGATGGAGCATGTCGGGGCCGGGCATTTCGGCGAATATTTCGGCGCGATCCGCGAGCTGTTGGCCGACGACGGATTTGCCTTCGTCCACTGCATCGGGCGGATGCTGCCGCCTGGCTCGACCGGTCCATTCATCCGCAAATATATCTTCCCCGGCGCCTATGTGCCGTCGCTGTCGGAGGTGTTCGCGGCCACCGAACGGACGGCGCTGTGGGTCGCCGACATGGAGGTGCTGCGGCTGCACTATCACTACACGCTGCGCCATTGGCGCGCTCGCTTTGCGGCCAACCGCGCGCGCATCGCCGCGATCGCCGATGAGCGGTTCTGCCGCATGTGGGAATACTATTTGGCGGCGGTGGAGGTCGGATTCCTCAACGGCTTCAACATGGTCTTCCAGTTGCTGCTGTCGAAGCGAATCGACGCCGTGCCGATCATCCGCGACGGCCGCTACCCGGCCAACTAACCGGCCAGCAGCGCTTCGGCAGCGGCGACGACCGCGGCGACCGGCAGTCGGCAAATCCTCCCGTCGGTGGCGACGACGGCCGAGGCGCGGCGTCCCGAGGGCGCGTACTCGGCTGCCGAGGTCGGTCCGAACAGGCCGATGGTGGGAGTTCCGGCGGCGGCGGCGAGATGCATCAACCCGGAGTTGTTGCCCGCGAACAGCGCGGCCCGCTCCAGGCAGGCGGCCGCCTCCGGCAGCGACAGCCGGCCTACGAGATCGATCGCCTCAGGCAGCCTCGCCAACAAAGGTGCGGCCATGGCGCTCTCCGTCTCGCCGGGACCGCCGAGCACCGCCGGTCTGACGCCCGGCAGAAGCGGCGCGAGGGCCTCGAACAGCGCCGCGAAGCGGTCCGGCGGCCAGATCTTCGGCGCCCAGTTGGCGGTCGGGCCGAGCGCAATCACCGGCCGGTCGGCTGGCAGCAGCCGCGCCGCCGCCGCCCGGTCCTCGGCGCCGATCCAGGCGACCGGCAGGGGCGGCGGATCGAGGCCGAGGATGGAGGCGAGCTGCGCGAGCTTGCGGCCGGAGCGCGGGCGCATCGCGGCGCGTCGGCCGGCCCACAGCGTCCACCCGAGCGCCGAGCCGCGCACATCGACCACCAGATCCCATCGGCGACCGACGGTTCGCGCCCACAGCCCCGGCCAGTGCAGATCCCAGCGTCGCTTGGCGAGGATGATCGTTCGCTCGCGCTGCGGCATCCGCGCGAACACGCCCTCGGCGATGGGGCCGCAGGCGATGGTGAAGCGCGCCTCCGGATGTGCGCGGATCAGGTGATCGAGCAACCCGGTGGACAGCACCGCGTCGCCCACGCGATTGGCGGTCACGAACAGGATGCGCATCGGCGAAGCGGCGAGAGCGGGCGTCGCCCTGCTCCCTCTCCGCCCGTCCGGGGCGGAGAGGGAAGGGGTGAGGTGGGGCACGCCGCGCTGCTCGTACGGATCCGGATCACCATCGCGCTCAGTCGGGTCGTGGGAGCACCGCACTCGCGTCCCCCCACCTCCCCGACCCTTCACGCCTCCGCTGGGCGGAGAGGGTCGTTGGCTGAAGACCCTTACATCGGCGGCACCATGCCGTCCTTGCCGACCGCCACCCGGGAGGCCGTCACCATGCCGTCCTTCATCGGCCCGCCGATGAACACCTTCGCCCCCGGCTCGACCATCGACTTCTCGCCCGGCTCGAACGTCACCACCGGCACTTGTGGGGGCGCCTGAATCTCGGTCTGCCCGCCCTTGTAGGTGAGCGTCAGCTCGCGCCCGTTCGACTGCGCTACGTCGCCGGTGATCGTGGCGTTGGTCATCATGCTTCCCGGCTCCAGGTCCCACGGATAATGGCCTTCGCCGGCACCCTTCATGGAGGGTGGAAAAACCAGAATCTCCTGCGCCACCTCATGATCTTCAGGGCCGGTGGTGGCGATGCCGACGAAGTCGCCCTTCTTGATCGCCGAGAACGCCTCCGGTGCGACCTGAAGCACGGACCAGTTGGGGGCGAGCTTGACGTCGACGTCGCTGCCATCGCGCGACTTCACCTTCAGCATGTCGCCGCTGAGCGATTCCACGGTGCCGCGCACATGGGTGACGGGACCGCTCGATTGCGCGAACGCCGGCACGCTTACCAAGCCGGCACCGGCCAACAGCAATCCGAACAGAGGATAGCGCAACGCCATGACGTATTCTCTCGGAGTTGAAAGCGGTTCAGCGCGAGTAGAATTCCACCACCAGGTTCGGCTCCATCTGCACCGGGTAGGGAACGTCCGAAAGCTTCGGCGCCCGCAGGAACCGGCCCTTCATGGCGCGGTGATCGACCTCGACATATTCGGGTGTATCCCGCTCGTTGGTCTGCGCGGCGTCGAGCACCACGCCGAGCTGTTTCGAACGTTCCTTCACCTCGACGGTGTCGTTGTCCCTGACGATATAGGAGGGGATGTTGACGCGCTTGCCGTTGACCAGGATATGCCCGTGGGAGACGAACTGGCGCGCGGCGAACGGTGTGATGGCGAATTTCATGCGGTAGATGACCGCGTCCAGGCGCCGCTCCAGCAGATCGATCAGGTTCTCCGAGGTATCGCCCTTCCGGCGCACCGCCTCCTGGTAGTACTTACGGAACTGCTTCTCGCTGATATTGCCGTAGTAGCCCTTCAGCTTCTGCTTGGCGGCGAGCTGCGACGCCGAAATCCGTCACCTTCTTGCGGCGCTGGCCGTGCTGGCCGGGGCCATAGTCGCGCTTGTTGATCGGCGACTTCGGTCGGCCCCAGAGATTGACGCCGAGCCGGCGATTGATCTTGAATTTGCTTTCGACCCGCTTGGTCATGCGGCGCGGTATCCTTCGTCTCTGTTTGTTGCACCGGTAGGCCGCTCGCGCGGCGGGCGCGGACACCGAGGTCCGTCCACGTTCCCGGCAGTGCGCGGCCTATAGGGGCGAGGCGGGCGGGAAGTCAAACGCCGAACCGTGATCGGTTCACATCGTGACCAAAATGGTGCTTCTGCGTTAGGATTGGCGATGCGACGGCGCACGAAATGGCTGCTCGCGCTCGGCCTGCCGGTTCTGCTGCTTGGCGGCGGTTTCGGGGCGGCCGTCGCGCTCGGTCCCGCCGCCCTGCGACCGCTGGTGCAGGCGCGCGCCTCGGCCGCCATCGGTCGGCCGGTCACGATCGGCGCGCTGCACATGAGCCCCGGCAGGGTCGCGAGCATCACCGCCGATGACGTGGTGATCGCCAATCCCCCCGGGTGGTCGGACAAAGACCCGCCGCTCGCCCGCATCCGCCGGCTGACCATTCGCCTCGATTTGTGGGCCTATTTGCGCCACCGGCAAATCGTGATTCCGTCGATCAACCTCGGGGATCCGGACCTGTTCGTGGCCGAGACGCCGGCGCATCAGGCGAATTACCGTCTGACCGTGACCTCTTCCGGCGGCACCGGTCCGGAGATCGGCGCGCTGACGATCACCGGCGGGAAGATCCATGCCGTGCTGGCGCCGTTGCGGGCGGATTTCCAGGTCGCCGTCGAGACCCGGCAGCCGACGGGCCAGCCTGCCACGCTCCTTGCCGAGGCGCGCGGCACCTATGCCGGTCAGCCGATCACGGCGCGCATGGAGGGAGGCGCCGCGCTGGCATTGCGCGACACTACGCAGCCCTGGCCGGTGGATTTGCGCCTCGCCGAGGGCGCGACCGAGATGCGCCTGCGCGGCACGATCGATCAGCCGCTAACGCTGTCCGGCGCCAAGCTCGAACTCCGTTTGGCCGGGCCGAGCCTGAGCGGGCTGCGGCCGTTGATCGGCATCGCGCTGCCCGAAACACCGCCATACCAGCTTGCCGGCGCGATCGACCTCGCCGATCACGGCATTCGCTTCCACGACATCGCCGGCCGCGTCGGCGCGAGCGACCTCGAAGGCACGATCGCCGTCACTCCGGCCGAGCCGCGCCCGGTGGTGCAAGCCGAGCTCTTCTCGCGCGCGGTGCGGCTTGCCGATCTCGGCGGGCTCGTAGGCGGCACGCCTCCGGGCAAGCCGTCGCCGCCGTCGCCGGGCCTGCTGCCGGCCACACCCCTAAGCATCCCGCAGTTCAGTTATGCCGACGTGCATCTGCGCTATCGGGCAAGGCAGATCGAGGGCCGCTCGATGCCGCTCGATAATCTCGAAGCGGCGCTTGATATCGTCGATGGCCGGGTGGCGCTGCATCCGCTGCGCTTCGGTGTCGGCGCCGGCCGGATCGACGCAAATATCGATCTCGCGCCTCTCCAGCATGGGGTGCGCGCTGCGGCCGAGATCGATTTCCAAAGTCTCGACCTGGCGCGGCTGATGGCGGCGACGCGGGCCTTTCAGGGCACGGGCGCGCTCTCCGGCAGCGCCCGTATTCGCGGCGACGGCGACTTGCTGGCGGCCATCGCGGCCGTCGGCAATGGCGAGATCGTGCTCGGCATGGTCGGCGGCGATCTCAGCGCGGTGCTGGTCGATCTGTCGGGATTGGAGTTCGGGAACGCGGTGCTGTCGGGAATCGGGCTGCCGAAGCGCACGCGGATCGAGTGCCTGGTCGCCGATTTCGCGCTTGATCGCGGCATTCTCCGCTCGCGGGCGCTGATTCTCGATACCGGGGAGGCGATCGTGCAGGGCGCGGGCAGCGTGAACATGCGCGACGAGGCGATGCGGTTCACCATCCGGACGCTGCCCAAGCATTTCACCATCGGCAGCGTTCCCGGACCCATCGACATTTCCGGCACGCTCAAGCACCCCGCGGTGTTGCCGAGCGCGCAAACGGTGGCGCGTGCCGGGGCGGCGGGCGCGCTCGGCGTGCTGCTGGCGCCCTTGGCGCTGCTGCCCACGATCCAGTTCGGGACCGCGGACCATCACCGCTGCGAGGCGCTGTTGATGCAGGCGCGCCGGAAGGCGCCCGGCACCCCGCCGGCGGCGCACAATGCAGCTGCGGCGCGATGAGCTGGCCGGTTCCGCTCGACTTGGAGCCGATGGAGGCGGAGCCGGGAGAGTTGCCGGACGAGCCGGGCTGGGCGTTCGAGCCGAAATATGACGGGTTCCGCTGCCTGGCGTTCCGCGACGACGCCGATGTGGCGCTGCAATCGCGGCGCCAGCGTCCGCTCGCGCGCTTCTTTCCGGAAACGGCGGCGGCGATGCGCGCCCTGGCCGTGCGCCGCTTCGTGCTGGACGGCGAATTGTTGATCGAGGGCGCCGCGTTCAACGCGTTGCAGCTGCGCCTGCACCCGGCGGCGTCGCGCATCGCCAAACTGTCGGCCGAACATCCGGCCACTTTGGTTGCCTTCGATCTGCTGGCCGACGATTGCGGACGCTCGGCGCTCGGCTGGCCGTTCGAGGAGCGTCGGGCGGCGCTCGCCGCCCTGTTCGAGCGGATCGGCGAAGCGCCGTTGGTCAAGATGGCGCCGCAGACGCGTTCGGCGGCGGCGGCGCGCGGTTGGCTCAAGGATGTCGGGAAGGATCTCGACGGCATCATCGCCAAGCGGCTCGATCTCCCGTACCAGCCCGGCAAGCGGGCAATGGTGAAATTCAAGCTCTGGAAGACCGTCGATTGCGTCGTCGGCGGCGTTTACCTGAAGAGCGGAACCAAGCGCATCGAATACCTGCTGCTCGGCCTCTATGATGATTCGGGTCTGTTGAATTATGTCGGCCGTTGCCTGCCGGACGGCGAGGCGGAGCCGCGTGTACGCCCGCTGCTCGGACGCGGCGGCTTCACCGGCGAGGCGCCGGGCGGCCCGAGCCGCTGGTCGCCCAAGCCGCGGCAGGCGATTCCCGCCGAACCTTCGTTGGCGGTGGAGGTCAGCGCCGACCACATCACCGCGGGCAAGTTCCGCCACGGCTCGCGCCTGCTGCGCTGGCGCGACGACAAGGACCCGCGAAGCTGCCGGACGGCCCAGCTTTTATACCGAAGCGTATAGCCCGTACCGAAGCGCGCCAATTCGGCGGTCTCTAAGTCCCCCGTCACCGGGCAACGAAGCCCGGTGAAGGAGAACCGGAATGTTCGGAAATACCAAGTTCTTGACCCCCGCCGTGCTCGGCGCCGTGCTGGCGCTCGGCGCCATGCCGGCGTTCGCGGCAACCGGCGGCGAGCAGGCGGAGATGGCGGGCGTAACCGCGGCGCGGGTGGCGCCGACGGCGGCCATCCAAGCGGCCGAGGCGAAGGTCGGCGGCCATGCCGTCGATGTCGGTTATGAGTTCAACACCAAGATCAACGCCTATGAGGTCACGGTCGCGACCGGCGCCGGGCTGCGGCAGGTGATCGTCGATCCCGCGACCGGCGCCGCCGGGGCGGTGACGAACCTGCCCGCCAATGCGCTGGCCGGCGACGGTCTGCCGGCGAATGCGGTCCGGCAGGCGGCCGGCGCGCCGGTGAGCCTCGCGAACGGCGTCGCCAGGGCCGAACAGCAGGGCGGCGGGCGCGCGCTGGAGGCCAATTACGTGCTGAAGGGCGGGCATGTCATGATCGACGTGGACGTGATCGGCAACGGCGGCACGCATAGCTATCTGGTTGATGCGACGAACGGGCAGGTGAGCCCGGGCGGCCGATGCCGGGACCAAGCAGGCGAAAGCCGGCGACGGCGACGGCGAGCAGGACAACGACTGACCCTCACCCGGCCCGCTTCCACCGGCCGACCTCTCCCGTGAGCGGGAGAGGGATTGGTCCACAATGCGCCGTGCTGCGAGCTTCGCTGCACCTCTCCCGCTCGCGGGAGAGGTCGCCGCGCCCCGGCGCGGCGGGTGAGGGCATCGCGCGGAGAGCACGTGTGAAGCTTCTGGTCGTCGAAGACGATGCCGAGACCGCCGCCTACGTGGCCGACGGGCTGCGTGAATCCGGTCATGCGGTCGATGTCGCCGGCAATGGGCGCGACGGCTTGTTCCTCGCCGCCGATGGCGGCTTCGACGTGCTGATCGTCGATCGGATGCTGCCCGGCGGCATCGACGGGTTGCGGCTGGTGCAGACCTTGCGCGGGTCGGGGGTGCAGACGCCGGTTCTGTTTCTCTCGGCGCGCGGGTCGGTCCCGGATCGCGTCAGCGGCCTCGATGCCGGCGGCGACGATTACCTGACCAAGCCCTTCGCCTTTTCCGAGCTGGCGGCGCGGGTGAACGCGCTCGGCCGCCGCCCCGCCGTCGCCGCCACCGAAACCGTGCTGCGGGTCGGCGATCTCGAGGTCGATCTGCTGCGCCGCACCGTGCAGCGCGCCGGCCGGCCCATCGATTTGCAGCCGCGCGAGTTCCAGCTGCTGGAATACCTGATGCGCCATGCCGACCAGGTGGTGACGCGGACCATGCTGCTGGAAAAGGTGTGGGAGTTTCACTTCGATCCGCAGACCAATGTGGTGGACACCCATGTCAGCCGCCTGCGCGCCAAGATCGAGCGCGGCTTCGAGGGGCCGTTGATCCATACGGTGCGCGGCGTCGGCTACGTGATCCGTGCTCGGTAGGGTTCTCGCCACCACCGCGTTCCGGGTGGCGCTCGGCAACGCCGTCGCCTTCGCCCTGGTCGCGCTGGTGGTGTTCGGCGTGCTGTTCGCGATCTCGCGCAACCAGGTGTTGTCGCAGATGAGCGGCGACATCGCGGGCGACCGGCGGGCCTTGCTCGCGAGCGTCGAGGACGGCGGCGCCGACGGCTTGCGGGCGGCGGTGGAGACCCGCACCGACGCCGCGCGAGATGGTCAGCGGTTCTATCTGCTGGAGGCGGCGGACGGCAGCGTGCTGGAGGGCAACCTGCCGGCGCTGCCGGTGCCGGACGGCTGGGCGTGGCTGACGGTGCCGCGCCGGGCCGACCGGGACGCCGTGCTGCTGGTCAATGGCGTCGGGCTGACCAACGGCTGGGGGTTGATGGTCGGGCGCAGCGCCGAGCAGCTCGATGCGCTTGAGAGCACGTTTCTGAGCGCCTTCGTGTGGACCGAGATCGGCACCCTGCTGTTCGGCCTGTTGTCGGGCTATTTCGTCAGCCGCCGGGTGTTGCGCGGCGTGCAGACCATCGCCGATGTCGCCGGACGCATCGGCACGGGTGAGATCGAGCGCCGCATTCCTCGCCTCGCAGGCGGCGCCGAGATCGCCCGTATCGGCGTCGCGATCAACCTGATGCTCGATCGCATCGGCGCGCTCACCGGAAGCTTGCGCCAAGTCACCGACGACATCGCGCACGATCTGCGCACCCCGCTCACGCGGCTGCGTCAGCACCTGGAGGGCGCGGCGCTGCATGCCGGCTCGGCCGAGGAGCTGCGCGGCGCCGTGGAGCGCGCGCTCGGCGAGACCGACGAGATCATCGCAACGTTCAACGCCCTGCTGCGAATTGCGCAGATCGAAAGCGGCGACCGACGCGGCGGTTTCGAGTTGGTGGACCTGAGCACGCTGACCTTGCGCCTCGCCGAGGCGTTCGGCCCGGATGCCGAGGAGGCGGAACACAAGCTCCATACCGACATCACCCCGGGCTTGCGGGTGCGCGGCGATCGCGACCTGCTCGGCCAGATGCTGGCCAACTTGCTCGGCAACGCCCTCCGCCACACGCCGCCCGGGACGCGAATCGGGGTGGCGCTGAGGGCGGAGGGCGCCGGCGTGTGCCTGGCGGTGATGGACGACGGCCCCGGGATTGCCGAGGGCGAGCGCGACCGCGTCCAGCAGCGCTTCGTGCGCCTGGATGCGAGCCGGGGCACGCCGGGCACGGGGCTTGGCCTTTCGCTGGTGCGCGCCGTGGCCGATCTGCACGATGCGACGCTGACACTCGCCGACAACGCGCCGGGTTTGCGGGCGATGGTGCGGTTCGCGGGGTCCTGAATCAGAGGCGCCGGCGCGGCAGCCGCTGCGGCCTGCCGGCGGAGGCGACGGTGAGTGCGATGCCGGCGCAGACGATGCCGAGCGCCGCCGGCAACAGCCAGGCGGGGCGCACCAGCAGCGGCATCGCTGCGCCCTCCCACAGCCAGTCGGCCAGGTGGCGCTGCACGGCGTAGAGCACGCGCCGATCGAGCATGTAGAGCCCCGCGCCCAACGGCAGGTTGGGAGGGCCAATCAGGGCGATGCCGACCGCGCTTACCAGGAACGCCGCCGCCAGCACCGCCATCGCGCGCTGGACGATAATCACATAAACAGCTTCTCGCCTTTCACGCCGTCATACAAGGCGGATACGTACTCGCCGTAGCCATTGTAGATCTTCGTCGGAATCCGCTCGTCGGTGCCCAGGACACGCTCGCTCGCCTGACTCCATCGCGGGTGCGAAACGGCCGGATTGACATTGGCCCAGAAGCCGGTACTCGTCCGGCGCGATCTGCGCCCACATCGTCGGCGGGCGTTTTTCGGTAAAGCTCACCTTGACGAACGCCTTGCCGGATTTGAAGCCGTATTTCCAGGGCAGGGTCATGCGGATCGGCGCCCCGCTGACCTTGGGCAGCGACTTGCCGTACATGCCGACGGTGATGAAGGCGAGCTCGTTCGCCGCCTCGGCGACCGTGACCGCCTCCACATAGGGCCAGGGATAGATCGGGTTGGAGAGGCCCGGCATGGTCTTCGGCTGCTCGACGGTGGTGAAGACCATGTATTTGGCCGAACCCAGCGGCTCGGCGATGTCCATCAGCTTGCGCATCGGAAAGCCGTCCCAGGGCACCACCATCGACCACGCCTCGACGCAGCGATGGCGGTAGACGCGCTCCTCCAACTTTACCTGCTTCATCAGGTCGGCGAAATCGATGGTGCGCGGGGTCTTCACCAGCCCGTCGATGCGGATCGCCCAGGGATCGGTGACGACCATCTTCTGCGCCAGCGGCCAGCAATCCTTCTCCTCGCTGAACTCGTAGTAGTTATTGTAGGTTGTGGCGTCCTTCTCGGGCGTGATCGTGCGCTCGGCGCCGGGGGCGAACTTGGCCTCGCGCGGCGCCATGAGGTCGGCGGCCCGGGCCGTGACCGACCCGGCGGCGGCCAGCGCCATCGCGCCGCCGAGCACCGCCCGACGGTTCAGCACGACCTGCTCCGGCGTCACCAGCCGTTCGGGCAGCTCCCAGCCCCTTCGCTTGTTGATGCGCATGTCGCCTCCTTGTCCGGCCAACCATGTGGGGCGGCGACCACCCCTGTCATCCCGCCGCCGCTCCTTCTACGCTGCGAAGGCGCTTGCGGATACTCATCTGGATCAATTGC
The DNA here is from genome assembly GCA_963762525.1 of uncultured Pseudomonadota bacterium. Classification (GTDB taxonomy): domain Bacteria; phylum Pseudomonadota; class Alphaproteobacteria; order Acetobacterales; family Acetobacteraceae; genus DATFDN01. The sequence goes on along the minus strand of CAVXKT010000001.1, from coordinate 87,264 downwards.
CATGTTACGCAGCGAAACCCGTATCCTCACCACCCACGCCGGCAGCCTTCCCCGGCCGGCGCAACTGACCGCGCTCTACGCAAGCCGCGCCCGCGGCGAGGCGGTGGACGAGGCCGAGATCGCGGCCGAGGGCCGGGCGGCGCTCGCCGGCATCGTGGCCCGCCAGCTCGCCGCCGGGATCGACGTCGGAAATAACGGCGAGCAGCAACGCGAGGCGTTCTTCCTTTACGTCTGCCGCCGCATGAGCGGCTTCGGCGGCGGCTGGAGCCGCCGGAGCTTTGCCGACGTCGCGCGCTATCCGGCGTTCGGCGCCTGGAAGGCGGCGCATGACGGTGTGGGCATCGCGGTCAGCAACGTCGCGGGCGTGCCGGAAGCAGTGGGCGTGATCCGCTATTTGGACCCGGCGGCGATCGAGGCCGAGTGCGCCGACTTCCGCGCCGCCCTCGCTGCCGCACCCGGCGGGTTCGCCGAGACCTTCCTCACGGCGCCCTCGCCGGGCATCATCGCCGCGGCGCTCCGCAACCGCTTCTACGACACCGAGGAGGCGTATCTGGCGGCGCTCGGCGCGGCGCTTCGGGTCGAGTATGAGGCCATCGTCGCCAGCGGCGCGGTGCTGCAGATCGACGCCCCCGACCTCGCGATGGAGCGGCATCTGAGCTACCAGGACCGCCCGCTTTCGGACTTCGTGGGCTTCGTCGAGCGGGTCGTCGGCGCCATCAACGCCGCGCTGGTGAACATCCCGCCCGAGCGGGTGCGGCTGCACGCCTGCTGGGGCAATTACGAGGGTCCGCACGATTGCGACGTGGCGCTGGACGCGGTTCTGCCGGCCATTCGGCAAGCCCGCGTCGGCGGCTTCGTGCTGCCCTTCGCCAATCCGCGCCACGCGCACGAGTATCGCTGCCTCGGCGGGCTGGAAGGAGAGCAGTTGGTTGTCGCCGGGGTGATCGACACGCTCACCAATTTCGTCGAGCACCAGGAGGTGGTGGCCGACCGGATCGAGGCGGTGGCCCGCGCCGTCGGCGATCCGATGCGGGTTCTGGCGGGCACCGATTGCGGCTTCGACACCTCCGCCGGCCGCGGGCGCGTGGCGGAGGATGTGGTGTGGGCGAAGCTGGCGAGCCTGGCGGCGGGCGCGCGCATCGCCTCGCGGCGGTTGTTCGGGTGAGCGGCGCGTGGCCGGAATCAGGGTTTGGCGGGCTGCACCGTAACGGGAGCGGTTCCGGATTTGGTCATGCCGATCTCGCCGGCCGCCTTCTTTGAGACGTCGATCACGCGGTCATGCCGGGTCGGCCCGCGATCGGTAATCTTCACGTCCGTTGATTGGCCGGTTCGCTGATTGGTGACTTTGGCCTCGCTGCCGAGCGGCAGCGTGCGCGAGGCCGCCGTGTTGCTGTCCGGAGATACCGCTGAGCCGCTCGCGGTCGTCGAGTGGCCGCTCTGCCCGCCGTTGAAATAGGACGCCTCGCCCTCCCGGGTTGCGGCGTGCGCGAGGAACGGGAGCAGCAGCAACGCAGCCGTCGCGATGATTCGGACCATCTGAATACCTCCTTTTTATTCGGGTGATTCCGGGCAGCCGTTCGCCGTGCGCGGTCCGCGATACGAAGCGCGCAGCGGCAGGCCCGAGGCGATGCTGAGCGCCATGTCGGCGTTGCAGAAGCTCGCAAGCATGGGTTCGTTTTCCAACGGGGCGAACCAGTCGCGGCCGCCTTGGCGGACCAGTTGATAGACGCGGTAGCGGGTCGGCGTCGGCCCGCCTCCGGGCTGGCGGTCGGCGATCAGCAGCAGCGTAGTGTTTGCGCCGTCCACCTGCCCTCTCGCGAAGCGCACGCTGCGGCGCATGTCACGATCGTTGCCCGGGTCATCGGTGATGGCGTCGCCGCCCGCCACGCCCACCGGACCCGCGTCCGGGATGGCGACGGTGAACACGTCGTGCCCGCGCCCTTCTCCGTCGTCCTGCCAGGTCAGGGTGATCGCGCCGTCGCGGCCGTCGGGAGTGAAATTCGGAATACGGTTTTCTCCGGTGTGGAGTTCGATCGGGGCGAGAACCTTGACCGGGTTGGCCGCGATTTTCATCGGAGGTGGGGGCGGGATCGGTGCCGGCTTCGCGGCCGGCGTCGTATCGGTCGGGGCCAGGCATTTCGACCGCATGGTGGCCGTCTCCTGCTCGGGCGACAGATCGGGCGTGCGGTAAACTTGGCGGGTGATCTCGGCGCCGACTTCGCGCGTCAGGATCGGCGGACGGCCGAGGATGCGCCGAGCCGTCGCCGTGGCCGCTCGCTCCGGCCGTTTCTGGTCTCGCTCCGCCGCGACGAGGCCGGCGAAATCGCCCACCGTGGCGCAGGCCGTCTGCCAATCGACGGCGGCGCTGGCCGGGAAGGTCAAGCCCAAGGCAACGACGACTGCGACGGGCAAAGCGGCCTTCATCGGCGCGACAACGCCGGTCGGGATAGGGAGTTTCCCGGTTCGGGATCAGGCTCCCCTGATCTCAACGGCCACGACGGCCGACTTCCTTGGTCATCTGCAACAGCGACGCCGCTGCCAACAATCCTTCCCGCCTGCGAGGATGGGTGCCCGGGGTACGTCGGCTTACGACCGACACCGTGCCGCATGGGGGAGGCTTGTCGGTTACTCTCCAAGCCATTGACGAGGGCGGCCCTGGCCACCCGGTCGCCGGAGGGGATCGGATCATCCGTAGCTCAACCGGGCGAGCGCGCGCAGCTGCTCCGGCGTGGCTGGCCCGAAGCCGAAGAATTCGAGATAGGCGGGAATCATCTCGAACAGCATGTCGGTGCCCACCTGCACCGGGCACCCCTTCGCGCGGGCGGCGCGGAGCAGCGGCGTGAACTCCTCCTTCATCACCACCTCGCCCACGAAAGTGCCCGGCGCCACGCGTTCGATGTCCACCGGCAGCGCGTCTCCCTCGTTCATGCCGATCGGCGTCGCGTTCACCACGATATCCTGACCGGCCGGGTCATCGGAGCCCGTGCGCACCGAGAGCGTCGGATAATGCAGGCTCAATCGCTCCGCCAGCGCGTCCGCGGACGCCGCGGTTGACGTCGTAGAGAGTGAGCAGCCCGGCTCCGGCGGCAGCGAGCGAGGCGGCGATCGCCGAGCCGACACCGCCGGCGCCGACCACCAACGCTCGCGCACCCGCAATCCGCCGTCCCTTGCGCTCTACCCCGCGCACGAAGCCGGCGCCGTCGAACATGTCGCCCAGCAGCGATCCGTCCGCCCGCTTCACCACCGCGTTGCACGATCCGGCGATCTTGGCGCTCGTGGTCAGCTCGTCCACCAACCGCGTCGTCGTCAGCTTGTGCGGCATCGTCACCAGCGCGCCGTGCATCGTGGTGATGCGAAACAGCGGTCGGAACAAAGCCTCGTAATCCTCCGCCCGCACCCCGAGCGGCACCACGACGGCATCGATCCCCCGGGCTTCGAACCACGGATTGTAGATCATCGGCGCCTTGAACGACGTCGTCGGGTAGCCGAGATGGGCGATGACGCTGGCGCGACCGGTGATCATGCGGTTGAACATAACACAGCCTCGCCGGAGCGGGTTTCCGGGTGACTGTGGTGCGGACGGCCGCTTCGCCCGGCCGCTTGCCGGGAGAGTTCGGCGGCTACGGACGACCCCGGGCCCGACGGCGAACGCCGGCGAGCCCGACCAGAGCCGGGCCCAGCATTGCCAGCGACATCGGTTCGGGGACCGGCCGCACATTCGGCGTGTAGGTGTAGGTCACGTCGATCAGCCCTTGCGCCAGGGTGTTGATCTGGCTCGCCACATTTCCGCCCCCGCCGCGCACCGTGGTGCCGGTCAGCGTCGACACGGCGATCCGGTCGGTGCCGCCGTGCGCCCGCTCGAACGCGGCCAATGGCCCGGTAATCACCGTCGGCGTCGTGGACACGTCATATGGGCCGAACGGATTCGGCACGCCCGGCGCGACAGCGGTGTATCTTTGGCTCGCGGCCGGATCGATGTTGAGGGTGCCCAGCATGGGATCGAGAGGCCCGCCGCCGTCGGTGAAGGAGAGCGCCACATCCTCAACCACGTTGAAGCTTTGAGCTTGGTGGGCGGTGTTGGTGACATTGCCGTTGGCGGTCATGCGGCCGGTCGCGCCGAAGGTGACGCCGGTGAGCGTGCCCAGGGCCGAATCAAACAGGTTCAGATCAAGCGGAACCCCGGCCAGATCGGTTTTCAACAGACCGGTGTCGAGATGCTGCGTAATGGTAGTCGCCCCGGCCGTGGTGCCCGACAGGAGAGCGAGGGAAGCGGCGACAAGAACCGTGCGACGCACTGGATTGCTCCCGGGTGACATTTTGGTCAGCTGGAGGACAGCTAAATCGGCAATCTCCTTATTGCAAGCGGCTAACGCATCGGCCGCGCAAAAAAACCGGGTGCGACATGCTGTCGGCTTCGATTTTCGGCCGGGCGCATCGTTCGGACCGGGCCTGCCGTCACTAACGCCACGCCGCCAGCCGCCGCGCCGCCTCCTCCATGTCCGCCTCGGGGCCGCAGTAGCTGAAGCGCACGAAGCGAGCGCCGCGCGTGCGGTCGAAATCGACGCCCGGGGAGGCGGCGATCCCGGCCTCGGCCAGCAGCCGCGCGCAGAGCGCGGTGCTGTCGTTCGATCGCTCGGTGACGTCGGCGTAGAGGTAAAAGGCGCCCTCGGCCGGGCTTGGAAGGCGGAAGCCGGCGCCGGGCAACGCCGTCGTCAGCCGGTCGCGGGAGCGGCGATAGCGGGCGACGTTCTCGCCCAGCTCCGGGCCGCAGTCGAACGCGGCCTCGGCGGCGATCTGCGAGACGTGCGGGGCGCTGATGAACAAATTCTGCGCCAGACACTCGACCGGGCGCATCAGCGCCTCGGGCAGCACCAGCCAGCCGATCCGCCAGCCGGTCATGCTGAAGTATTTGGAGAAGCTGTTGACCACCACGGCATCGGGGAAGGCGGCGGCGGTGGCGAGCGGGCTGTCGTAGTTTAGCCCGTGATAGATCTCGTCACTAATCAGCCGCACGCCGGCCGCGGCACACCAGCCGGCGATGGCGGCGAGCTCGCCCGGGTGCAGCATGGTGCCCGCCGGATTGCAGGGGCTGGCGACGATCAGCCCGTCCGGCGGCGGGTCGAGCCGTCCCAGCAACTCGACCGTCGGCTGGAACCGCGTCTCCGGCCCCGTCTCCAGCATCACCGGCCGGAAGCCGAGCGCGGTCAGGATGTTGACGTAGGGCGGGTAGAACGGCGCCGCCATCGCGACGCGATCGCCCGGATCGAAGGCGGCGAGAAAGGCCAACGGGAAGGCGCCCGACGCGCCCACCGTGACGGCGACCCGCGCCGGGGCCACCTCCAGCCCGTACCACTCGCGGTAGTGGTGGGCGATGCGGGCGCGCAGGCTGCGTCGGCCCAGCGCCTCGGTGTAGCCCATCGGCTCGCCCGCGTTGAGCGCGGCGACGGCGCTCGCACGCGCGCCGGCCGGCGCCGCCGTGCCCGGCTGGCCCACCTCCATGCGAATCACGCCGGGGGCGCCCGGCGGCAGCGCCGCGGCGCGCGCGTTGGCGCGCGCGATCACGTCCATCACGATGAAGGGCGGCGCCGCCGCCCCGCGCCCGACCTTCAGCACCTCAGCCGCCGCCCACCAGCGCCAGCCCGGCGCCGCGCGGATCGGTCGCCGCCGCGCAACTCCGCTCCGCGCCCGGCAATCCGAGCGCGCAGACGATGACATTGGCCCGCCCCGGATCGGAAACCGGCGTGGCTTCCGCTCGCCCGCTGCGAAGCGCGTTGGCCATCGCCGCGCCCCCGGCGAGCGCCGAGGCGTCTTGGCCCGAACCGCCGACCGCGGCCCGAAACGTCTGCGCCCCGCGGTCATAGGCGACGCCGGTAACCAGTAGCGGATGCGGAATATCGCGGGGAGAGGCGGCGAGCAGGAAGCCGAGTCCCGGGCGCGATCCGTCCCGTTCCGAACAGATTGTCCATCGTCAGCGCGCACGCCACTGCGCCCCCCTCGGCGTCCAGGGTCAGGAAGGTCGTGGTGGCGGGCAGCGGTGCGAGCGCCACGTCGGGGGCTTCGGCCGAAAGCGGCGCGCCCCGGTTGCCGCCCGAGCGGCGCCACTCGGAGACCACTTCGCGCGCCCGCGCGGCGGCCTCGTCGAGTGCGGCCGGGTTCGCCCGCAGCACCTCGAAGGCCGCGGCGGCGGCCAGTCCGCCGTCGGCCGGCGGCGGCAGGAAAGCGACCGAGACGCGCCCGTCGGCCACGGTGACGGGCGCCGCCCAGACCGGCAGCGCGCCGAACAACTGCCGAAGCGTGAGCGGTCCGCCAGCCAGTGCCGAGGCCGTCGCGATCCGCCCCGCCAGCGCCCCCTGGTAAAAGTCGCCGACGCCGGCGTTGCGCAGCTGCGCGAGCGTCGCCGCGAGCGCCGGCTGGATGAAGCGGTCCCCCACGGCGAGCGGCGTACCGTTCCGACTGAATGCGCTGCGCGCCTGCGGGTCGGCGAACAGCGGAACCGCCACCACCCGCAGGTCATCGACGAAGGCGCGCGAGGCCACCGCGCCGGACGCCGCGAGCTGCTGGGCAGGGCGCAGCATGTCCTCGAACGGCAGATGCCCGTAACGGGCGTGCAGCAGGTAGAGGCCGCGGGCGAACATCGGGATCGCGGCCGGACGGTCGGCGCTGCTCGGCGGAGTAGCCGGCGCCAGCGGCACGAAGATGTCCGCCTCCGCCACCCCCTTGTTCGGGGAGTTGCGGCCCGGCTTATAAGCGATGCAGGCGCCACCTCCCCCCAGCCCGGCGCGCGAGGGCAGGGTGACGGCGAGCGTGCTCGCCACCGCGACGGCGGCATCGGCCGCATTGCCGCCCGACGAAAGCGCCTGTCGCCCGACCAGCGCCGCCTGCGGCTCGTCGGCGACCACGGCGCCGAGAAACCCCGCCACGTGCCCGGGCGTGCCCTCGGGCGGCCCGCCGCCACCTGTGAGCGGGCCGCTGACGACATCGACGGCGCTGCAACCGGCGAGAAGGCCGGCACCGAGCAGGGCGGCGAAGCGCAGCATTTTCGGGTTCCGCGATGCGCCTCGCACGCCGCACTCCTCTGTTCCGAAAGCCCGCAGGCCATAGACGGCTTCCAGAATCGCGGCAACACGCGCCTTCATCGCTATAATCCCGGAGCGGCGCCCCATATCGGGGAGGAGAACGCATGACGACGATGATCACCGAGGTCTATGACGCGCTGCGTGACGCCGGTGCGGACGAGGACAAGTCCCGCCGGGCGGCCGAGGTGCTCGCAAACTATGACGACCGCTTTAACCGGATCGAGGCACGGCTCACGGGGTTGGAGGCGAAGACGACGGTCCTGGCGGGCAAGGTCACCGCGCTGCAGTTACTCGTCGGGGCGAACCTCACTCTCTCGCTTGCCACCGTGGCGATGGTCGCGGGATTGTTCGTGAAGCTGTTCGTCGCCTGACCGCACGTTGCGGTGCCAACCCCGCAGAACCCGGGCGACGTGGCGTATCACCGCACCACGCGTGCCTTGTTGGCGGCGATGGCGCGCCGTATGTGTCGCCCATGCGCCTCGGTCCGTTGATTTTCGCAGCCGCGCTTGCCGCCGGCGCGGCGTCCGCCATCGCCGCGCCTCGTCACCGCAACGCCGGCACCGGCGAAACCGCCGGTCCCGTGGAGCTCGGCAGTTTCGCCGACTGGACGGCGGCGCGGTATGAACGCGATGGCCAGACCGTATGCTACGCCTTCACCCGCGCCAAATCCGTGTTGCCGCCCGCGTTCGGCACCGCGCCGATGCTGACGACGACGGAGCGGCCCGGCGGGCAAGAGGAGGTCGCGATCACCGCTCCCGACCGCTACAAGAAGGGCGACACCATCATCGTCCAGGTCGGCCGGACCGGGCTCGAGTTCATATCCGCCGGCGCCAACGCCTACGCCCGCGACGACAAGGCTGCGGTTTCGGCGCTGCGTCACGGCGGCGAGGCGATCGCACGCGGCCCGGGAACGCGCGCCCCGAGCGTGACCGACAGCTTCAGCCTGCAAGGCTTCGGTCCGGCCCGGGAGGCGATCGTCAAGGCCTGCCCGGCGCGCTGAAATGCTGGATCTGACCGAGACCGAACGGACGCGCATCCTCGCCAAGTCGGCACTGTTCGACCCGCCGGCGGTGCAGCTCGCCGACGGGCGGCGCGATCTGGTCGGCCTCTCGCGCGCCGAGCTGGCGGCGGAGGTGGCGGCGATCGGAGAGGCGCCGTTCCGCGCCCGCCAGCTCTGGCACTGGATCTACAACCAGGGCGCGACGGATTTCTCGCGCATGTCCTCGATCGCGCGGCCGTTGCAGGCGCGGCTTGCCGAGCGTTTCGTGGTCGGGCGGCCGGAAGCGGCGCTGGTGCAGGAATCAGCCGACGCAACGCGCAAATTCCTGTTCCGCTTTCGCGATGGGCAGGCGGCGGAGACGGTCTATATTCCCGACCGCATCGAGGATCGGGGCGCGGTCTGCATCTCCTCGCAGGTCGGCTGCACTCTCTCGTGCCGGTTCTGCCACACCGGCACGCAGCGGCTGGCCCGCAATCTCGGGGCGGCGGAGATCGTCGGGCAATTCATGGCGGCGCGCGACGCTTACGGCGAGTGGCCGAGCCCGCGCGGCGAGACAGCGCGCCTGCTTTCCACGATCGTGCTCATGGGCATGGGCGAGCCGCTTTACAATTACGCCAATGTCGCCAAGGCGATGCGCATCGTGATGGATAACGAGGGCATCGCCTTGTCGCGGCGGCGGATCACGCTGTCCACCGCGGGCGTGGTGCCGATGATGGACCGCGCCGGGGCGGAGCTCGGCGTCAATCTGGCGGTGTCGCTGCACGCGGTACGCGACGAGCTGCGCGACGAATTGGTGCCGCTCAACCGCAAATATCCGATCGCCGAGCTGATCGCCGCCTGCCGGCGCTATCCGGGCGCCTCCAACGCGCGGCGGATCACCTTCGAATACGTGATGCTGAAGGGCGTCAACGACAGTCCGGCCGAGGCGCGCGAACTGGTGCGGCTGATTGCCGGCATTCCGGCCAAGGTGAACCTGATCCCGTTCAACCCATGGCCCGGCAGCCGTTTCGAGACCAGCGGCGCCGGCGCCATCGCCCGCTTTTCGCGGATCGTCATGGACGCCGGCTACGCCGCCCCGGTGCGCAGCCCGCGCGGGCGCGACATCCTGGCCGCGTGCGGGCAGTTGCGCACCGAGGGCACGCGGCCGGCACCCTCACCCGCCGGGCCGGAGGGGTGAAGGACCGCCTCTTCCGTTTGCGGGAGAGGCCGGGCCGGGTGCGGGCGCCGCCGTTTGCTGGAACCCCACCCAAATCTGGTAGGCGGCCGCCGAGCGGTCGGCGCCGACCGGGATAATCACCTGCAGCGGCCGTGTCGTCACCGTCGCCACGTCCACGTTCGCGGGGAAGGTGACCCGGATGGTGCGGATCGCCTTGTTGAGGATCGCGTCGCCCCGCGCGAGGCCGACGAAATAGGGCAGGTTCGCCTGCCGCGTCGGTGCCGCCGGGCCGCGCTGGAAGCGCATCTGCATGGTGAGGTCGGCCTCCACCGTGCCCGACTTTTCGCCGTCCCGGCAGGCGCCGGAGGCGCTCAGAATTGTCCCTTCCAGCTCCACGTCGGTGAGATCGCGGCCGCCGCCGGGACGATAGAGGGCAAGATCGCCCGCGCCGGGCAGCGCGGCGATGGTCGGGCAAACCGGCGCGAACACGTCCCGCCCGGGGCCGGTACAGCCGGCAAGCGCCAGCAACGCGGGCAACCATAGCAGGCGGGCGGCGCCGGGGCGGCGCCCGCGCGGGCGGGGCGATCGCATGGACACCTCCGGAAGGGATCGGAATCCGTTGCCGGCGGGCCGGCGCGCGCGCATACTGCCTGTGACCGGCGGGACCGGCAACCTCGCGGCGCCGACGCGGGTTCTCCCGAACCAGCCCATTGGAGACGACGCCGCTCGCGCGGCGCACCCGGGATTAATGCCCCAGACGCGATCACCCGCCGATCAATCGCTGCCGCTTCGCCTGCTGCTCGCCAGCCCGCGCGGTTTCTGCGCCGGCGTCGATCGTGCCATCCGGGTGGTGCGCGGGGCATTGGAGCAGGCCGGCGGCAAGCCGGTGTACGTGCGTCACGAGATCGTCCACAATCGCAGCGTGGTGGCGGAGCTGGAGGACGAGGGCGCGGTGTTCGTCAACGAATTGGCGGAGGTCCCCGCCGGGGCGCCGGTGATCTTCTCCGCCCACGGCGTGCCCAAGTCGGTCCCCCTCGATGCCGACCGGCGGCGGCTGCGCTATCTCGACGCCACCTGCCCGCTGGTGAGCAAGGTGCATCGCGAGGCGGAACGCCATTTCGCCGCCGGCGGGCCGGAGCAGCGCCATATCCTGATGATCGGCCATGCCGGGCATCCGGAGGTGGAGGGCACGATCGGCCAGTTGCCCCCGGGCGCCATCACACTGGTGCAGACCGCCGACGAGGCCCGCAAGGTCTGGCCGCCCCGCCCCGACCGGCTGGCCTTCATCACCCAGACCACGCTCTCGGTGGAGGACACGGCCGAGATCGTCGCCATCCTGCGCGCCCGCTTTCCGGCGATCGTCGGCCCGGCCAAGGAGGATATCTGCTACGCCACCACCAATCGCCAGGCGGCGGTTCGCGCCATCGCGCCCGACTGCGAGCTGGTGATCGTCATCGGCAGCGCCAATTCCTCCAACTCGCAGCGCCTGCGGGAGGTGGCGGAGCGGGCGGGCGCCGGGCGGGCCCTGCTGATCGCCTCCGCCGACGCGCTGGATTGGACTGCGTTGCGGGGCGTCCGCACGCTGGGGCTGACCGCCGGGGCCTCCGCGCCCGAGCGGCTGGTGGCCGAGCTGATCGCGCGCCTGGCCGCGCGATTCGAGTTGGCGGTCGAGGAGCGGCGGGTCACGCGCGAGAGCGTCGTCTTCAAGCTGCCGCCCGCCCTCGCCTCCTGATGGCGGTCTACACGGAGGTTTGGGACGACGCCGTGGCGGCGTTCCTGGAGGAATACGAGGTCGGCGCCCTGGTCGCCTTCCGCGGCATCGCCGAGGGCGTCGAGAACAGCAACTATGCGCTGAAGACGACGCGCGGCGACTTCATCCTGACGCTGTATGAAAAGCGGGTCGATCCCGCCGAGCTGCCCTGGTTCCTGGGGCTGATGGAGCATCTGGCGCGGCGCGGCATCGACTGCCCGTTGCCGGTCGCGGCGCGCGACGGGGCGGCGCTGCGGTGCCTTTGCGGGCGGCCGGCGGCGATCACCACCTTCCTGCCGGGCGTGTGGCCGCGCCGGGTGCGAGTGGAGCATTGCGGCCCGCTTGGCGCCGCGTTGGCGGGAATGCACCTGGGCGGGCGCGACTACGCGCCGCGGCGCGAGAACGCGCTCGGCCCGGTCGGCTGGCCGCCGCTGCTGGCGCTGATCCGCGCGCGCGCCGACGAGGTGCGGGCGGGCTTGGCGGCGGAGCTGGAGCGGGCACTCGCCGCAATCCTCTCGGACTGGCCGCGCGAGCTTCCGGAGGGGCACATCCACGCCGATCTGTTCCCCGACAACGTGTTCTTCCTGGACGGGCGGGTTTCCGGGTTGATCGACTTCTACTTCGCCGCCACCGATCTCTTGGCTTACGACCTCGCGGTCTGCCTCAACGCCTGGTGTTTCGAGGCCGATTTCGCCTTCAACATCACCAAGTCCCGCGCCCTGCTGCGCGCCTATGCGGCGGTGCGCGCCCTGAGTGCGGCCGAGCAGGCGGCGCTGCCCGTGCTCTGCCGGGGTGCGGCTATCCGCTTTCTGCTGACCCGCCTGTTCGACTGGCTGCATACGCCGGAGGGCGCCTTCGTCATCCGCAAGGACCCGCTCGAATATCTGCGCCGGCTGCGGTTTCATCTGAGCGCGCGCGATGCCGGCGCCTATGGACTCTGACGCGGCGGTCGAAATCTGGACCGACGGCGGCTGCAAGCCGAATCCCGGTCCCGGCGGCTGGGCCGCGATCCTGGTGTTTCGCGCTCACGAGCGCGAATTGTCGGGCGCCGAGCCGGCGACCACCAACAACCGCATGGAGCTGACGGCGGCGGTGATGGCGCTGGAGGCGCTGACCCGGCCATGCCGGGTGATCCTGCACACCGACAGCGAATATCTGCGCAACGGCGTCACCCGCTGGCACACCGGCTGGGTGCGCCGCAATTGGCGCAACGCCGCCGGCGACCCGGTCGCCAACATGGACCTCTGGCGCCGCATCCTCGACGGCGCCGCGCGTCACCGGGTCGAGTGGCGCTGGGTGCGGGGCCACGCCGGCGACCCGATGAACGAACGCGCCGACCGGCTGGCGGCGAAGGCGCGGGCGGGGTTGGCGGCGCGATGAAACCGGCGCCGCCAGCGCCGTCCCTAGGGGCAAAGATTTCCCTTTTGCGGTCCGCTCCCAAACGCTACGGTCCTTCCAGAAATCCCGGAATTTCGGGACTGGGAGGAAGCGATCATGAAAGCGATGCGACAAGCTGGTTGATGTCGGGCGGCGCGCCTTCTTCGCGCGCACCGCCGCGGTGGCGGCCGGCGCGGCCGCCACGGCCGACCTTGCCGGCGAGCCCGCGAAGGCCGCGCCCGCCCTCGCGCTGGTGACCTATCCACTCTGCAAGCTCGCCAACATCAAGGACCTGAAGGTCGATCGAGCCGCTCGATATCACCTATCCCGACGCAGACAGCCCCGGCGTGCTGCATCAAGCTCGGCGTCCGCGTCGAAGGCGGCGTCGGACCGGACGGCGACATCGTCGCCTTCAGCACGCTGTGCCCGCACAAGGGTTACCCGCTCGTCTATTCGGCCGCCGACCGCACCCTGAGTTGCCCCGGCCATTACAGCCGCTTCGACGTCGAGAAGGGCGGGCTCGAGATCTGGGGGCACGCCACCCAGAACCTGCCGCAGTTCACGCTGGTGTGGACCAGGCAGGCGACATCTACGCCGTCGGCGTCGACGAGCTGATCTACGGCCGCCTCAGCAACGTCCTGCAGTCCTGAAGGGAGGGTGCCATGGCCTATAAGCGCAACATCGACCGGCTGCCAATCCCGCCGAAGGACGCCAAGGTTCAGAACGTCGTCTGCCATTTCTGCATCGTCGGCTGCGGCTACCACGCCATCTCCTGGCCGGTGGACCGCCAGGGTGGCATGAAGCCGAACGAAAACATTTTTGGCGCCGATCTGACGCAGCAGCAGGGCGCGGAGACGGCGGCCTGGTTCAGCCCGTCGATGTACAACGTCGTCAAGCAGAACGGCCGCGACGTCCATCTGGTCATCATGCCGGACAAGGATTGCGTGGTGAACTCGGGCCTCGGCTCGATCCGCGGCGCGCGCATCGGCGAGCTCTCCTACTCCACGGTGACCGGCACGCTGCGCGAGCGGCTCACCGAACCGCTCGTCTGGCGCTACGGCGACGCTGTCGCCAACCTCCTGGGACGACGCCGTTGGCCTCGTCGCCGAGGTGACGCGCCGCGTCGTCGAGGCGCAGGGCGAGGACGGCCTCATCGTCTCCGCCTACGACCATGGCGGCGCGGGCGGGGGATACGAGAACACCTGGGCGACCGGCAAGCTCTATTTCGAGAGCATGAAGGTCAAGAACATCCGCATCCACAACCGCCCCGCCTACAACAGCGAGGTGCATGGCACGCGCGACATGGGCGTGGGCGAGCTCAACAACTGCTACGAGGATGCCGAGCTCGCCGACACGATCTTCGTCGTCGGGTGCGAACTCGCTCGAGACGCAGACCAATTACTTCCTGAACCACTGGGTGCCCGAACCTGCGCGGCACCAGCCTCGACAAGAAGAAGGCCGAGTTCGGCAACGAGCCGGTCGACGCGGCGCGCATCGTCATCGTCGATCCGCGCCGCACGCCGACGATCGCGGCCTGCGAGGCCGAGGCGGGCAAGGAGAACGTGCTGCACCTCGCCGATCAATCGGGCACCGACCTCGCGCTGTTCAACGCGCTGCTCACCGAGATCGCCGCCAAAGGATGGGTGGATCGCGGCTTCATCCAGGCGCAGCACGAGCGGCTTCGACGACGCCGTGCGGGCGAACCAGACGACCATCGAGGAGGCCGCCGCAATCACCGGCCTCAAGCCCGACGACATCCGCAAAGCGGCTGCGTGGATCGCCGAGCCCAAGCAGGGCGGCGCCCGCCGCCGGACGATGTTCGCCTACGAGAAGGGTATCATCTGGGGCAACGACAATTACCGCACCAACCAGGCGCTCGTGAACGTCGCGCTCGCCACCGGCAACATCGGCCGGCCCGGCGGCGGCTGCGTGCGCCTTGGCGGGCACCAGGAAGGCTATTCCCGGCCCGGATTACCCGGGCGGCCGCCCGGCGCCCTATATCGACCAGCTCCTGATCAGCGGCAAGGGCGGCGTCCACCACGTCTGGGGCTGTGACCACTTCAAGACGACGCTCAACGCGACCGAGTTCAAGCGCGTCTACAAGCGGCGCACCGACCTGGTGAAGGCGGCGCTGGACTCCGTGCCCGCCAGCGACCGCGCGGCGCAGGTCAACGCCGTCATGGACGCCATCAAGCAAGGTGGCCTGTTCGTCGTGGACGTGGATATCGTGCCGACCCAGATCGGCTCCTGCGCGCATGTCATGCTTCCCGCTGCCACGTCTGGCGAGATCAACCTCACCAGCATGAATGGCGAGCGCCGGATGCGGCTGACCGAGCGCTACATGGACCCGCCCGGCAGCGCGCTGCCCGACTGCCTGATCGTCGCGAAGATTGCGCAGGCGCTCGAGCGCGAGCTGGCGTGCGGCGGGCAAGAACGACATTGCCGACAAGTTCAAGGGCTACGACTGGAAGACCGAGGAAGACGCGTTCATGGACGGCTACCACCAGCACGAGAAGGGCGGCGCAGTTCGTCACCTATGCCCGGCTCCGGGCGATGGGGACCAACGGCTTCCAGGAGCCCGCGGTCGGGTTGGAGGGCACGGGCCGGTCACCGCGGGCACCACGACGGGCGGCACGCCGGCATGGTCGTCCAAGGGCCGGCCATTGATTCACGCGGGCAAGGAGCCCGTGCAGCAGGCCGTCCCAACCGGGGCCGTCGCAGCGGCGGCAGCGCGTGCCGACCGGCGCGCCGAGCGGATCATCGGGACGAAGCGGCTCTACGCCGACGGCAAGTTCAATACGCCGACGGCAAGGCCAAATTCGCGGCCGCGCAGTGGCGCGGACTGAGACGCGGCAAGCAGGCGGAGAAGGACAAATATCCCTTCCTGATCAACAACGGCCGCGCCAACCACGTCTGGCAGTCGGTCTATCTCGACCAGTACAACGACTTCGTGCTGGGACCGCTTCCCGTCGCCTACATCCAGATGAACCCCGATGACATGGCGGAGCTGAAGCTCAAGCCAGGCGACCTCGTCGAGGTCTACAACTGGAACGGCAGCACGCAGGCCTTCGTCTGGCCGACGCCGGATGGCGCGGCGGAAGGAAACCTTCATGCTGTTCGCCTACCCGACCGGTGCGGTCGGCAACGCGGTCAGCAAGGGCGTGAACGAGCTGGTCATCCCGAACTACAAGCAGACCTGGGGCGACATCAGGCGGCTGACGTCAGCGCCCGATGCGGTGCGCAAGCTTTCTTTCAAGAGCCAGGACTATCGCCTCCGGTCTAAGCTACGCGACGCGGCCGTCCTCCGGCGCGGTCGGCACGTGAGGGCAGAAAGGAAGCGCGGCTCGCCCGGCTCGGGACGGCTTTGGTTCACTCCCCAGTGCCGGCGGCGTCGCTCGTAACGTTGTTTCCCCCCGTGTTCGGCACGGCGTTGCCCGTGGTCGGCCCGGCAGTCACGCCGATGCCACTCGGCCCGGACCGGGCGCCGGGCGCCAGCCCGTCCTGGTAACTGGCCGCGGCGTTCGACGATTGGATCTGAGCGGATGGCTCGAGGGAGGTACGGCTCGCGGCCGTGGCGGAGCTGGTGGCCTGGCTGGGGTCGGCTGCAAGACCCGAGCCGGCCCATCGCGGTAGCGACCGCAAGACCGGCTGCAAGCGCCAATGCTTTCACACTGAAGTCTCCTGCTATGGAGGGACCTCATCGCGACGCCCCCGGCCATCGAGAACGTTGGAAAGCTCGAGTGGTTTGTCGTCTGACCGGGATCTCCCGCCGACGGCGCCTTCTTCGGTCAGACCGCCAACCGCCGCGCTTCGGCCGCTGTCGGCAGCAGGATGGTCACAGCCAGGCAGGCGGCCAGCATGGCGGCAGAGCCCCACAGGCACGCCTGGATGCCGCCCGCCTGCGTCAGCGCGCCCGAGAGCAGGATCCCAGCAGCCGCCCCGCCGCGTTCGCGGCGTAGTAGAAGCCGACGTCCTCGGCCGCCTTCTCCGATCCGGCGTAGGCCAGGATGAGGTAGGAGTGCAGCGACGAGATGACGGCGAAGGCGAAGCCGAACACCGCCAGGCCGACGACCACGACCAGGTCGGCGCGCGCGGTCGCGCGGGAGGCGATAAGCAGCGCGAGGCACGATCGGAATGGCGGTCAGGACGGCGCCCCAGAGCCGCGCCGCCGGCACCTCGCGGGACAGGCCGTCCGCGCTGCGCCGGACCACGGATGGCGCCAGCGCCTGGACGCCGCCGTAGCCGATCGTCCAGGCCGCCAGGAACCCGGCGACCCCCATGTATGCCAGCCGTTCGCGTACAGGAACACCGGCAGGCCGACCACGAACCAGACGTCGCGCGACCCGAACATGAAGATGCGGGCCGCCGCGAGCAGGTTGATGGCCGCGCGTCTTCGCGAACAGCTCGCGGAAGCTCTTCGATGACTTCGCCTTGCCCAGTGTGCGCGGCAGGGCAACGTGACTCCGGCGAGGACGACGGCGAGCATCGCCGCCATCAGCCACAGCGCCGGGCGGAAGCCGACGAACTGCAGCAGCGCGCCGCCCACGAAGAAGCCGAGCCCCTTCATCGCGTTCTTCGAGCCGGTGAACCAGGCCACCCATCTGAAGAGCTGCCCGGCGCCCTGCTCGGAGGTCGCCTTGATGGCGGACTTCGAAGCGGTCTTGGTCAGGTCCTTGGCGACCCCCGCAATGCCCTGGGCGGCGACCACCCAGGCGACCGAGGCAGCGGCGCCCCAGCCCGGGCTGGAGCGCCGACAGCATCAGCAGGCCGAAGATCTGCAGCGCCAGGCCGACCGCCAGCATGCGCGGGATGCCGAAGCGCAGCGCCAGCCAGCCGCCGCCGAGGTTGGCGAAGATGCCTGCCGTCTCGTACAGCAGGAACAGGAAAGCCAGGGTGAAGGGCGTGTAGCCGAGCTGGTAGAAGTGCAGCAGCACCAGCATGCGCATGCGCGCCGTCGGTGAGCGTGAAGCTCATGTAGCTCGCGGTGACGATGGCGTAGTTCGCGCACGGCGGACATCAGATGCCCCGCTCGATGACGATGTTGGCCAGGTCCACCATCCGGCAGGCGTAGCCCATCTCGTTGTCGTACCAGGCGTAGACCTTCAGCAGCGTCCCGTCGGTCACCATGGTGCTCGGCCCGTCCACGATCGAGCTGCGGGTGTCGTTGACGTAGTCGGCCGAGACCAGCGGGCGCTCCTCGTAGCCCGAGGATGCCCGCGAGCGGCCCGCGGCCGCCGACCGGAACAGTCGTTGACCTCCGTCTGCGGTGGTCGGGCGCTCCAGCTCGAACACGCAGTCCGTCAGCGACGCGTTCAGCACCGGCGCGCGGACGGCGTGGCCGTTCAGGCGCCCCTTCAGCTCCGGGTAGATCAGGCGCGATGGCGGTCGCGCTGCCGGTCGTCGTCGGCTGCAGGGACAGCATCGCCGAGCGGGCACGGCGCAGGTCCTTGTGCGGCGCGTCCACGACCACGTTGGTGTTGGTCGGGTCGTGGATGGTGGTGATCTGCCCGTGGCGGATTCCGATCGCCTCGTGGACGACCTTCACCACGGGAGCCAGGCAATTCGTGGTGCAGGAGGCGGCCGTGAGCAGGCGGTGCCGCTCCGGGTCGTAGGGATCGTCGTTCACGCCCGACCACCACGTTCAGGGCGGACCCGTCCTTCACCGGCGCGGCCACGATGACCCGGCGCACGCCGCGGTCGAAGTAGCCCTGGAGCTGCTCCCGCTTCAGGAACTTGCCGGTGCACTCGAGCACGATGTCGCAGCCGAGGTCGCCCCAGGGCACGTCCCCGGGCGCGCTGCGGCGCTGAAGCCGATCCGCGATTGCCGATGATGAGGCAGCTGTCGTCCTCGGCGCCGATCCGCTCGCGCCAGCGGCCGTGGATGCTGTCGAACTCAAGCAGATGCGCCGCGGTCGCCGCGCCGCCCTTCAGCTCGTTGACGTGGACGACGTCGAGGCCGGCTGTCCGCGCGCGGGTCGCTCGCGTCCCGGAGCGACGCCGCCCAGGGCGGCGCGCAGCGCCAGCCTGCCGATGCGGCCCATGCCGTTGATGCCGACGCGCATCTCAGGCTCCCGCCCGAGAGGGCCACGCGGCCGCCGCCGAGCTCGTCCAGTCGCGCCCTGAGCGGCCATGCGGTCCAGCGAGGCGAAGGGCAGGCTGGTGAAGATGCTCGAGGCGCCGGTGCAGGCTGGCGTAGAGCTCGTTCAGCAGCAGCGAGCCCTCGGCCGCGCTGCCCGTGAACTTGGCCGGGTCCGGAAGCGGCCACGCGCCCGGTCACGGCGCGTGCTCCCGATATCGGGGCAGGCCTGGCCGTGCGGCATGTCGCAGAGCGCGATGACGAAATCCATGCGCGGCGCGTCGGGCCGCATGAACTCGTCCCACGACTTGCATGCGGGCCCGGAGACGTCGTGGCCCAGGGTCTGCGGAGCTTCTCCATGCACCTCCGGCATCGGTTCTGGCGCCGGGTCGGACCCGGCCGAGTAGGCGCGGAATCGTCCCTTGCCGACCTTCTCCAGGATGGCCTCGGCCATGATGGAGCGAGCCGGAGTTCCGCGTGCACAGGAACAGCACGTTGAAGGCCGGCGTCATGGTCAGCGCTCTCCTCGGCGGAATGGCGGGCAGCAAGCAGGCGAGGTCGCCGCACAGCTCCGGGTGGCCGGCGCAGCACGTCTCGGTCAGGAAGGCGACCAGCTCGCGGAGCGCCGCGATCCGGACGGCGTGGATGATCTGCCGGCTCTGCCGCGTGGACTGGGTCAGTCCCGCCCGCTCGAGGGCGGACAGATGGAAGGAAGCGGTCGAGGCCGGGAGGCCGAGGCGGTCCCGATCTCGCCCGCGGGCAGCCCGCTCGGGCCGGCGGCGATCAGGAGGCGGAGGACCCCAAGGCGGGTTTCCTGCGCCAGGGCGCCGAAGATGGCGGAGGCTTCGGAGCTTTCCATGCTTCCAGTCTAGGCTCTGACCCGTTCAGCGATTTACAACGTCGCGACCGGCGATTCTATCGTATGCACAGACGTATGCCTATCCTGAGTCGCATAGACAATGCTTGAGCGATCGTCGCCGACCGCATCGCGCAAAGCATGTCGAGCGCGCGCGGTGGCTCCGGCAGCGGAGCTATGCCCGCTCGCCGGTGGCGCGCGCGGGGGCCGCCGGCGATGTTTGGCGTTGGCAGCAACGCTTCACCGGGAGGGCGCGGACGGGCTGCTGCGGACAGACGCGCAGCCCGGCGCCACCGACCCGGACCGCGCGCGGCGCGCCCCGCCGCCGCGCCCGCCCCCCGCCGCGCGCCCCGCCGCGCCCGCGGCCCGTCGCGCGCGCCCGCCCCCCCCGCTCCGCGCCCCCCCGCCGGCCGCCCCGCTCGGCCCCGCCGGCGCGGCCCCCGCCCGGGCTCGCCCGCTCCCGCCGCCCGGGCCCTCGGCGGCGCCCGTCCCTCGCTCTCCCCACGCACCGCTCGCCCCTCAGCTCCCCTCCGAGACCTCAGCCTCAGACTTCCGCAGTTCGCCACGCCGCCCGCCCCCGCGCCCACCAGCCCCCACCCCCCGCACCCGCACTACCAACTCACCGCGGTTCGCTTTTCCGTGGCGTCCCGTGGGGGATTTCGAACCCCCGTTGCCGCCGTGAGAGGGCGGCGTCCTGGGCCTCTAGACGAACGGGACCGCACCGGTTTCATAGGGGCTCGCCTGGGGTGGCGCAAGCCGGCTCAGGGCGTCAGCAGGACGTGGCCGCGCACCTCGCCCGTTCTGGCGTCGATCAGCGCCACCCGGTCGGGGCCGCCGCCGCTCAGCGCCAACGCCAGAACGTCGCCAATCGCTGCAATCCCGATGATCCGGGTGCCGGCCGGCTCCGCCAAGTTCGCGGCCAGACGGGTGGCCGAGGGAACAAAGCCGGCGGGCGCGGGAGCGGTGGCGCGCTTGAGGATGGTCGCGATCAGCACCGCCGTCCCCACCACAATCAGAATTCCCATGATGATCGTCGCCGCCTTCAATGCGCGCATGCCGCTTCCCTTCCCCCGCTTCCCTTCCGCCGGCCCGGCGTTCGCGCTACCCCGGATCGCCGTGTCGGACCAGGAGAACCGGAGCTTTCACATCCTCGCCGCTCCCGGGGATGCCGGCGAGCGCGCCGATCGCTTTCTCGCCGCGCGCCTCGGCTCGCTCTCGCGCGCCCGCGTCAAGGCGCTGATCGAAGCCGGGAACGTGCTCCGCGACGGCGCCCGGCTGCGCCAGCCGGCCGAGCCGGTCCGCGCGGGCCTCGCCTACATCGTTTCGGTGCCCCCGCCGCTCCCGGCCGCGCCCGAGCCGCAGCCGATCCCGCTCGCCATCGTGTTTGAGGATGCCGACATCCTGGTGCTCGACAAGCCGGCCGGGCTGGTCGTGCACCCCGCCCCCGGCAATCCGGACGGCACCCTCGTCAACGCCGTGCTGGCCCATTGCGGCGCAGAGCTTCCGGGGATCGGCGGCGAGCGGCGGCCGGGGATCGTGCACCGGCTCGACAAGGACACGTCGGGCCTGATGGTGGTGGCGAAGACCGAGCCGGCGCTCACGGCGCTGGCGGCGGCGTTCGCCGCCCGCGACCTCGACCGCGCCTATCTCGCGCTGTGCTGGGGTCTGCCGCAGCCGGCGGCGGGCGCGATCGAGGGCGCCATCGGGCGCGACCCGCGCGATCGCAAGCGCATGGCGGTACGCAGCGACGGCCGCGGCAAGCCGGCGCTCACGCACTATCGGACGCGGCGTGCGTTCCACGCCGCCGTCGGCTTGCTGGAATGTCGGTTGGCGAGCGGGCGGACGCACCAGATTCGCGTGCATCTGTCGAGCCGCGGGCACCCGGTCCTCGGCGATCCGCTCTATCTGCGCCGGCCGCCGGCCGCGGCGCTACGCCTGCCGCCCGCCCTGCGTGCCCGGCTTTTGCGCTTCCCGCGGCAAGCTTTGCACGCCGCACGGCTCGGCTTTGCTCACCCGCGCACCGGTGCCCCGCTCCGCTTCGAGACCGCCCCGCCCGCGGACATGCAGACGCTGATCGACGAACTCGCCTAGTCGTGATCCGGCAAGCCGCCGACCGGGCGGTGCGTCGGCGCCGCTCCCCTTGTTGACCATCCGGTGACGCGGCAATTTCAATCGCGCACAAGACAGCCGGACCCGGGAGAGCGCCATGATGCAGGTCTATCTCGATCCGTGCACGGTCAACTCCCGCAAGGTGCTCGCCGGCCTCGACCTGGTCGGGGCGCCGTTCGAGCTCGTGCACGTCGATTACTTCACCGGCGGCCAAAAGCAGCCGGAGTTTCTGGCGATCAACCCCAACGGCGCCATTCCGGCGATGGTCGATGGCGATCTGAAGCTCTGGGAATCGAACGCGATCCTGCAATACGCGGCCGACGTCGCCCGCGCCCATCAATACTATCCGCACGATCTCAAGCCGCGCGCCGACATCAATCGCTGGCTGCTGTGGGAAGCGGCCACCTGGTTCCCGAGCTGCTACAAGTATCTTGTCGAATACGTGGTCAAGCCGCTGCTGAAGACGCAGCCGGACGAAGCCCTTATCGCGGCCGAGGCGCCGAACTGGCATCGGCTGGCCGGGATTCTCGACGCCCGTCTCGGCGGCTCCAAGTGGCTGGCGGGCGACGGCGTGACGATCGCCGACATCGCGGTCGCGGCGCCGATGCACGTGCATAAGTGGCAGCGGCTGCCCATATCCGGCCATCCGCATCTGGCGCGCTGGCTCACCGAGGGCGTGGAGCGTCTGCCCTGCTGGCAGCAGACGCAGAGGGCGGTGGAGGCGGCGTTGCAGCTGAGTTGATCCAGCCAGGCGGGCGAGCATGACAGCCGAGAGCACGGTCCGGGGCACGTTCAACTATACGCGCGACAGCTCGGTGCCACCGGAGATCTACTTCTACGATCCGCCGCCGGGGCTCGAGCCGCGCGCGCCGGGCGATGATCCGCGCGAAATGGAGATCAGCGACGCCCGGGTACGTGCGGCGTCCTTCGCGCCCGACCGGGAAGGGTTTGCGTTCCGCGACTTCCGGCCCGGCTTCGACGATTGGGACGATGATGCGGCGATCCGCGACCGCTTCTACGGCGAGGTGATCGCGTTCGTGCGCGAGACGGTCGGCGCACGGCGGGTGGTGATCTTCGACCACACCATCCGCACCAAGGCCAATACGCGCCAGCAGACCGCCGAACACACCACGACCCGGCGGGCGCCGGTGATGCTGGTGCATTGCGACTATACGCCGATCTCGGGGCCGCTCCGGGTTCGCCAGCTGTTGCCCGATGAGGCGGAGGCGCTGCTGCGCCGGCGGATCGCCTTCTACAACGTTTGGAAACCGCTGCGCCGCCGGGTGGAGGAAAAGCCGTTGGCGATGTGCGACGTCACCTCCTCGACCCCGGACGACTTCATCACCATGGCGCTGCGCTACCGCGATCGCCGTGGCGAGATCTTCGTGCTGCGGCACTCCCCGCAGCATCGCTGGTGGTATTTCCCGGCCATGACTCCCGATCAGGCCTTGTTGCTCAAGACCTACGATTCCGAAACCGACGGTCGCGCGCGCTTCCTCGGCCATAGCGCCTTCGACGATCCGAACACCGCGCCCGACGCGCCGCCCCGCGAGAGCATCGAACTCCGCACCATCGCGTTCTTCTGACGCCGCGCATGGCGGACCCGTTCTCGCTACACGGCAAGGTTGCGCTGGTGACCGGCGGCAATAGCGGCATCGGACGGGCGTTGGCGCTCGCCATGCGCGAGGCGGGCGCCCGCGTGGCGGTCGGCGGCCGGCGCGGGGAGCGCAACCAGCGAGTACTCGAGCGCACGATCGCCGGCACGGTCGAAGCCTTCGGGCGCCTCGATGTTCTGGTCAACAACGCCGGCATCGTCGGCCGCCGCGCCTCGGTCCTGGAGCTGGAGCAATCCGCCTGGCAGCAAGTGATCGAGACCAACCTGACCGGCGCCTTTCTCTGCACCAAGGCATATCTGGCGATGGACGGGCTGGATCGCGGGTGAACCGAAGCCGGGGCGAGATCGCGTTAACCTTTTGCTTGACAGGACCGCACAGGTCCTGTATGACCCGCGGTGTTCGGAGGGGACCGCAGGCCCGCCCGGACGCGCCGTCCGGCCCGCGGTCGCCAATCGGGGCCCAGCGCCGGGACGTCACATCCCTGCCAGCTTCATGGACCGCAGCGCGGTCCCGGCGTTACCGGACTACGCCAGACAACCGGGTGGTTCCGAGCGCCGTTTGACTAAAGGAGTCCGTCTTGGCCTCTTCCGTTCTTAACATTGCTCCTGAAGGCAACCTGTCGCGTTACCTTCAGGAAATCCGCAAATTTCCGATGCTGACGCCCGAGGAGGAGCTGAACCTCGCCCGACGCTGGCGTGACGAGCAGGATATGGAGGCGTCGCACAAACTCGTCACATCACATCTTCGGCTCGTGGCGAAGATCGCCATGGGCTACCGCGGCTACGGCCTGCCGGTCGGCGAGCTGATCAGCGAGGGCAATGTCGGCATGATGCAGGCGGTCAAGCGGTTCGACCCGGACCGCGGCTTCCGCCTCGCCACCTACGCGATGTGGTGGATTCGCGCCGCCATCCAGGAATACATCCTCCACTCCTGGTCCCTGGTGAAGATGGGCACCACGGCGGCGCAGAAGAAGCTGTTCTTCAACCTGCGCCGGCTGAAGGGCCAGATGCAGGCCATCGAGGACGGCGACCTGCAGCCCGAGCAGGTGGCGAAGATCGCCCGCGTCCTCGACGTGCCCGAGCAGGACGTGGTGAGCATGAACCGCCGCCTCGCCGCGCCCGACCACAGCCTGAACGCGCCCGTCCGCTCCGACAGCGAGGGCGAGTGGCAGGACTGGCTGGTGGACGAGACCGAAAGCCAGGAGAGCGCCATCGCCGACCGCGAGGAACTCAGCGGGCGTAAGGCCGTCCTCAGTTCGGCACTGAAGACGCTGAACGAACGCGAGCGCCACATCCTGATCGAGCGCCGGCTCAAGGACAATCCGACCACGCTCGAGGATCTGTCGCAGCAATACGGCATCTCGCGCGAGCGGGTGCGGCAGATCGAAGTCCGCGCCTTCGAGAAGCTGCAAAAGGCGATGAAGGCGCAGATCGCCGAGCGACGGATGGCCTCTGCGGCGGCCGGCGCCGCCCGCCAGGCATCAGAGATCGGCGCCTGATTCGGTCCAGCCGAAGGCGGCGCGCAGCCGCGCCTGCTCGGCCCTGAGCCGGGCGGCGCGGGTCGCCGCGTTCGCTTCCATCAGCGCGCGCACCGCGAGCGGGGCGGCTTCCGACAGCCCCCAGCCGGCGGCGGCGGCTCCCCAAGCCACCGCGAGCACATGCAGATCGGTCGCTAGCGCCAAGCTGGCGCCCGCGCCTTGTCCCCACGCCGCCCGCAGCGGAGCGGCCGCGCCGGCGGCGGCGCACAGGCCGACCGCGCGAACCAGCGGTTTGCCCGGCGTCTTGTCGCGCAGGAACGCAATCACGACCGGCCACAGCAGCGCCGCCATCAACAGCCCGATGGCCGGCGCAAAGGCGAGGATGCCCCCGCAGGCAAGCCCTTGCGCCCACATGAGAGAGCCGGCCTTGCCGGTTTCGGCCGCGCGTGCGCTCATCCTAACGCCGCCATCGCCACAGCCAGCGCCAGCACGCCGAGCGCCACCCCCGAAGCCGCTTCGCGACCGAGGGCGCGCGCCGCCAGGCTGCGCGCCTCACCGCCCCGGTCGATCAATTCGAGTTCCCGCTCGATCCGTTCCAGCGCCCGCGCGGCCTCGCGTGCTTGCGCAAGATCGGCGGCGCGGCCGGTCGGATCTTGCACGAGCGCCAGCATCGGCGCGAACAATCCCGCTTCCGCGAGCGCGGTGAGCCGCGCCGCCATCGTCGAGCGCCGGGCGGTTCCGTGCCAGTCGGCCAGCAACGCCTCGGTCGAAGCGAGAAGCCGGCGTGCCAAGGTCGGCGCGGGGGCGGGGGCGCGCTCCTGCAGGGCCGCGAAGAGTTCGAGCCGGGCAAGCGCGCTCGGCGCACCGCCGGCCAGCGCCCGCTTGGCCGCCGCGGCTTCGCCGGAGCCCGGCAGGCGCGCGGCAATGAAGGCGGCGACGTCGGAGTCCACCATGCCAACGCCGCTCGCGGCGCCGGAGGCCTCCAGCGCCTGAGGCAACTCCTCGGGGCGCATCACGCAGCGTCCGGCGAGCAGCGGGCTGGCGCAGGCCAGCAGCGGATTGAGCGCGTAGGCGAGCCGGCGGATGCCGTCTTGCGCGTGCGCGCCGAGCATCGCCCGCCGCCGGCGCGCTTCCGCCGCCGTCGCCGCCACGTCCAACCGCTCGGGTCGCACCGCCGCCCATTCGGTCGCCGCCTCGCTCGCCACCATCTCGACCAGCGCCGCGTTCTCCGTCGCCGCCAGTGCCGGGCCGAGCCCGTTCGGCCAAAGCGCCGCGCCGCGCCAGCAAAGCGGCGCCAGCGGATCGAGAATGGCGATCGCCCGCATGGCGATCCTCGCCTCCGATCCCGGAGCCTCGCCCGGCCGCGCCCGGATCGCCTCGTCCAGCCGCGCCGCGAGCACGGCATCCCCCAGTCCGCGGCGCAGCCAGGCATCGACGGTGCCGTTGCGGAGCGCCGCCAACCCCTGTTCCGGCTGCACGGCGATGGCGTGCGCGAGCGTGCGCGAGTCGCGCACCAGCCGGGCGCCGATCTGGGCCGGGATCGGCGCGCGCTTCGGCGGCCGGGCGGCCACGCGGCGGCCGCGCGCCGTTGCCGGATCGAGCAGCAACGCCGGCGACGGCCGGTGCTCGGGCTCTTCGGCCAGCATCCCGCGGGCGAGGTCGGCAATCGCCGACGGCAACCGCGAGTCGCCCGCGATCGCGGCGAAGCTGCCCAGCTCCAGCTTTCTGGCCACCGTCTCCTCGGCGCTTTCTTCCGGCGGCAACCGTCCGAGCGCCAGCAGCACCATCAGAACGCCCAGCGCATAGACGTCGTCGGCGATCGTGCCCTCGCCGCGCGCGCAGGGCAGGCACATGGCGGAGTAGGGTGGCTCGAAGCCGGCGGGCTGCAAGGAGGCGGGGGGCGCCGCCCAAGCCTGGCCGAGCACCACCGGTTGACCCGGCGCCGGCTGGAAGACGTTGTCCGATCGGATGCCGCGATGCGTCATGCCGCGCGCGGCCAGGCGCGCCAGCACCTGCGCCGCCGGGCGCAGCAGGCAATCGAGCAACTCGGATTCGGACCAGGCGCGCGGCGCGGCGCCGACGGGGGGCCCCGATGGCACGGGACAGATGACGTAATACGCCTCCGGCTGATCCGCCGCCGGCCCGACGCCGTGCGCGATCGGTCCGAGCAGGCCCTCGGTGATGCCGGCGAGCGCTTGCAAGGCGGCGGCGCGTGGCGGGCGCGTCGGCGCGACGCGGACCGCCATTAACGGTAGCGCGGCACCGAGCCGGTCGGCGACGGCAAACGCCGGCTGCCCGGCGCCGCCGATCGGGCGCGCCGGATCGACGGCATAAAGCCCGGCGATCAGCCGGCGCGCGGTCTCCGACGGAGCGCCCATGCGCCATTGTCGCAGGGAATGGTTAGCGAAGCTCTAACCGCGCCGATGGCGGGCGGCGGACGCGGCAAAGCCGATCCGCGCTCCCCGGCGCCGGCCTACGTCCGGCAGATGATCCCGAACAGACCTTTTTGGTTGAACCGCCGGTGATCCGGACCAAGCGGTTCTGCGGTGCAGATGAAACTGGTCTGATCCGGATGCGTTCGCACGAAGCCGTGAAAAGCGGGATTGGCGTCGATGTCATCGACCACCACCACCCCGCCCGGACGCAGGTGCGGCCACACCTGCTCCAGCTCGAACATGACGTTGCGCGCGCTGTGCAGGCTGTCATGGATGAACAGATCGACGCCGCGAAGCTGTTTCAGCAGCGGCGGCAACATGCGCCGGCTCGATCCGGCGACATAGGACCAACGCGGGCGCAGGTGCTCGGCGACGGCGACGCCGATCTCGCGGCGCTTCTCCGGATTGACCGGGGGCAGATCGATGCTCCACAGCTTGCCGGCGCCGTTCAGCGCCAGTGCCTCCAGGATGAACCGCGTAGTGAGGCCGTGCGCAACGCCGGTTTCGACGACGATCGTCGGGCGCAGATGGCGGACCAGGCACCAGATCGCGCGCACCAAGCCGGCATCGCCATCGTTCCAATCCAGAAAGCTGAACGGACCGACCTTCAATCCTTTCGCCGTCAACGATCCGATCACCTCGTCCCAAAGCGGGCGGAATCTCGTGGTGGCCTCCGCCGAAGGCCAATCCATCGCCAACATCCGGTGCAAGGCAGGTTCCCATTCCGGATCGGCGATATAGTCGGCGGTGCGATCCCGCTGCAGATAACCGGCGACCCGGTCTTAAATCAGCACGGCGGCGCCCACCGGATCGCGTGCGATCGTCGCCAGCGTCGCCTTCGGATTCCTCAAGGCTTGCTCGAACATTCGGCCACCGGGAACTGCAGGCCATCGTCAATATGCCAACCGCGTGCAGCATCCGATTAAACAAACTTTAAAAAGAAATAACTTCCGCAGGCGGAACTGGTCGGAATAGTCGGCGGCAAGCTCCGCTAGATGGATTGTCTATTCGCCCGCGGAACTCCCGGCGCCATGTTACGGTTCATCTGCACCGGCGGGTCCGGCAGGCCGGAATCAGGCCCTCGACGCCGGCAGATCCGTCTCGCCACGGGCGAGCGTCTGCGTCAACAGCGCCGACGCAGCATCAATCGTCCGCGGTCTGGCTCGCCGCGGCGTTTACGCGTGGAAGGCCACGGTCGCATTCGCTTCAGCTTTCACGGTTTCAACGCCGCCGGCGACGTGGATCGGATTATGGCTGCATTAAAAGCCGCGAATGGGCGTGAACCCCGACCGCCCCTGCTCAGCGCATTTTGGCGGCGATCTCGTCCCGCCAGCGCACCGAGGCCGCCACTTCGAAGGCGCGTCCGGTGCGGGTGTCCATCACCTCTACCTCGGCATCGGTGTCCAGATCGGCGAACAGGCGAACGCGCGCCAGCGCCGCCGTCTCGTCGTGGTAAACGCCGACCGGACGTCCGTTAATTCGCAGACTCGTACATCCGGAAATCCTCCTTGTTGTTTTATGGACCTTCCGCCCCGACTTGACGAGTTGGCTCTATGTCGCCCGAGCCCCGGCATCGGGCCGCAAAGCCGCCATCAGCCCGGCGTTAGCACGCCGTAAATTCGGGCCGCCTTGCTTCACGTCTCAGTGTGTCAGGCGCTACCGGGGCCGGCGAGTTCCCGGGCACTGCGCACGCGTTGCGCGTACACATTGATGATCAGCGCGATCAGCAGGATCAAGCCGCGAATCAGGATTTTCAGGAAACTGTCGATGTCGACATGATCGAGCCCGTTGTTCAGCACGCCCAGCACGAACAGCCCGATGATCGTGTTGCCGATCCCGCCCTCGCCGCCGAACAGGCTGGTGCCGCCGACCACCACCGCCGAGATCGAATCGAGCAGATAGGTGTCGAACTCGTTCTGCTGGGCGCTGCCGAAATAGGCGACGCCCAGCATCCCGGCGACGCCCGAGCAGAGCGCCGATATGACCATCACCGAGGCCAGGATGGCGCGCACGTTGACGCCCGAATACTCCGCCGCCTCGCGGTTGCCGCCGACCATGTAAACGTAACGGCCGAACCGGGTATAAGTCAGCACCAGATGCGCCGCCAGCATCACCAGCGCCGCCACGATGACGATCCACGGCACCGGGCCGAGGGATTTGCTGCCGAGCGTCACCACCAGATGCGGCACCGCATAGGCGATCTGGCCGCGCACCAGCAGCGCACTGATGCCGGCGGCGATCTGCAGCATCGCCAAGGTCATGATGAAGGAGGGGATGCCGATGGCGTTCATGCCCAGCGCGTTGACGGCGCCGAGGGCGATACATACGGCGAGCGCGAGCGCGATCGCCGCCGCGCCCGGAAGCGGCACGTTGGCGATATTGACGCTCGTGTCCTGCGCGGTGAAGAACGCCACCACGATCCCGGTCGCGTTGGCGATGCTGGCGACGCTGAGATCGATCTCGGCGCACAGGATCACGAAGGTCAGCCCGACCGCGATGATGCCGGTCACTGAAACCTGGGTAAGAATATTGTAGGCGTTGCCGACGGTGGCGAAGGACGGGCTGGCGAACGAGAAGAACAACAGCAGGCACAGCAGGGTCACGAACGGCGCGACATTGCGGAGCTGGCTGCGAAGCCAGGCGGCGGGCCGGGTCATGCGGCCGCCAGCAGGCGGTCCTTGCTCACCGTCTCGTCGGCGAATTCGCGCACGATCTCGCCGCGTCGCATCACCAGGATGCGGTCGGCGAGAGCGAGCACGGTTTCGGGCTCGGCGGAGACCACGACGATGCCAATGCCGCGTTCACGCAAGCCGCGCACGATCTTCACCACGTCGTCCTTCGCGCCGACGTCCATCCCGCGTGTGGGCTCGCTCAGCACCAGCACCTTCGGCAGATGCGTGAGCCAGCGCGCCAGCGCCACCTTCTGCTGATTGCCGCCCGAAAGCGTCCCGAGCGGCCGGTCCGGCAGCGGCGGCCGGATCCGCAGCGCCTCGATCCGCCGGCGCGCGATGGCGCGCTCCTTCGCCGGGCGCAGTCCGATGCGGGCGATCCGCTCCAGGATGCTGATGGTCATGTTCTGAAACACCGGAAACCCGGCGAACAGCATCGCCCGTCGGCTTTCCGGCACCAGCGCGATGCCGGCGCGGCGGGCGGAGGCGGTCGATCGCGGCGCCCGGCGGCGCCGGCCGACGACGATGCTGCCGCCGCGCGCCCGCAGTTTGCCGAACAGGGTGCGGGCAAGCTCGATCTGACCGCTGCCCATGAAACCATAAATCCCGAGCACCTCGCCGGCGCGCACCTGCAAGCTGACGTCGCGGTAGGCGCCCGGCAAGGTGAGGCCGTGCGTCTCCATCACCACCGCCGTATCGATGCGGCGGAGTTGGCGCTCGCCGGTGTAGCTCGTCTCCAGCTCATCGTGGCCGGCGCCGATCATCCTCTCGATCAGCCACGTCTTGTCGATGTCCTCGCAACGCGCGGTGGCGACGTTGTGGCCGTTGCGGAACACGGTGACGCGATCGCAGACGGCCAGCACGTCGTCGAGAAAGTGGGAGATGAAGATCAGGCTGCGCCCCGACTCGCGCTGGGAGCGAAGCACGCCGAACAGGCGCGCCACCTCGGGCGGGGAGAGGGCCGAGGTCGGCTCGTCGAGGATGATGATGCGCGCCCCCGAGAACAGCACCCGGGAAAGCTCCACCAGCTGCTGCAAGCCGAGCGGCAGGGCGCCCATGCGGGTGAGCGGATCGAGCGCGATGCCGAGATCGGCGAGATGAGCGCGCGCGCCGCGGTGCATCGCCCGCCAGTCGATGGTGCCGAAACGGGTGAGCGGCTGCACGCCGAGATAGACGTTCTCGGCGACCGTCAGCTCGCGCACCGACGACAGCTCCTGATGCACCATGCCGATCCCCGCATCGCGCGCCGCGCGGGCGGAGGCGAAGCGGGTCGCGGCGCCGTCGAGCCGCAGCGTGCCGACGAACTCGGGATGCACGCCGGCAATGATCTTCATCAGCGTCGATTTGCCGGCGCCGTTCTCGCCGACCAGCCCGTGTATCTCACCCGCTTCAAGCGAGAAGGCGACGTCGCGCAGCGCCGCCACGCCGCCGAAGGATTTGGTGATCGAAGAAAGCTCGAGCAGCGGCGGCATGCGTCAGATCAGGAAGTGATCCTCCATCCACATCATCCCCGGCGCGTTCTCCTTAGTCACCACCGGGCCATCGGCGACGATGTTCTTCGGGATCGTCCCGGGGCCGCCATCCCCGGTCTTCTCGCCGGAGACGACGGCGGCGACGCCGGCGACGATCGCGCCGCCATGAATGCGGCATGACGGGTTGCGCACCGTCGCCAGCATCCGCCCGTCGCTCACCGCCGCCAGCGCCGGCGGCATCGCATCGCAGCCGCCGATCTTGATCGAGGTGCGGTTGTGCGCCTTCATTACGTTATAGGCGGCGAGTGCCATGTCGTCGTTGTGGAAATAGGCGGCGTCGATTTCGGGGTATTTGGTCAGCAGCGTTTCCCAGATGCGCGCCACCTTGGTCACGTCCCAATCCGCCGGCTGGGTGTCGAGCACCTTGATCTTCGGGTATTTCTTGACCACCGAGTTGAAGCCCCGCGCGCGCCCCTGAGCGCCGGTGTGGCCCAGCGCGCCCTGGGTCATGATGATGTTGCCCTCGCCGTTGATCGCGTTGACGAGCGCCTGCGTCACCGAGGCGCCCATGAACTCGTTGTCGGGGGCGATGAAGCTGTGCACGCCGATCTGGTTGAGCGGCGCGATCAGCGTGTCCATGTCGATCACCGGGGTGCCGGCGTCGATCATCCGCGAGACCGGCGCCGTCAGCGTGCCGATGCCGAACGCCTGAATGGCGACGAAGTCCCATTTGCGGCTGGCCATGTCGTCGATCGCGGCGCGCTGCTTGGTGGCCGACAGCTCGCCGTCGAACCAGGTCACATCGACGTTGAACAGCTTGCCCCAGAACTCGGCCGCGCGCTTGCCCTGCGCGCACCAGGTGGCTTGCAGCCCGGCATTGCTGAACGCCGCCTTCAACGGCTTGGCCGAACGCCCGGCCGCCTCCATGGCCTGCTGCGCGCGCGCGGGCGCGATTCCGAACGCGCCGAGCAGAGCGGCGGCGGCGCCGCCGGATTGCAGGACGTGCCGGCGGGACTTGTCGGACATTCCGTTTCCTCCCCTCGTCAGGTCCGGCCAGCCTAACCCTCGAACGGATCACGCACCAGGATCGTGTCGTCGCGTTCGGGGCTGGTGGAGACGAGCGTCACCGGCGCCTCGGTCAGCTCCTCGATCCGGCGCGCATATTTCACCGCCTGCGCCGGCAGATCCGCCCAGGAGCGCGCGCCGCGGGTCGAGCCCCGCCAGCCCTCCATCACCTCGTATTCGGGAACGGCGGCGGCCTGCGCACCCGGCGCCGCCGGCAGCCGTCGAACCACCGCCCCGCCGATGCGGTATCCGGTGCAGATGCGAAGCTCCGGCAGACCGTCCAGCACGTCGAGCTTGGTCAGCGCCAGCCCGTCGATCCCGCCCACCTTCACCGCCTGGCGCACCAGCGCGGCGTCGAACCAGCCGCAACGCCGCCGCCGTCCGGTGACGGTCCCGAACTCGTTGCCGCGATCGCCCAAGGTCTGGCCGGTGGCGTCGGCGAGCTCGGTCGGGAACGGACCGCTGCCGACGCGCGTGCTGTAAGCCTTGGCGATCCCCAGCACGAACCCGACGGCGCCGGGGCCGAGTCCCGATCCGGCGGCGGCGGTCGCGGCCACGGTGTTGCTGGAGGTGACGAACGGATAGGTCCCGTGATCGACATCCAGCATCACCGCCTGCGCGCCCTCGAACAGAATCCGCCTCCCCGCGCGGCGGGCCTCGTCCAAGCGCTCCCAGACCGGCTCGGCGAACGGCAGGATGCGCGGCGCCAGCGCCAGCAGCCCGTCGAGCAGCGCCCGCTTCTCGAACCCCTCGGCGCCGAGCCCGCGCAGCAGGGTGTTGTGATGCAAGAGCAGCTCGTCGAGCTTGTCGGACATCGTGTCCGGCTCGGCCAGATCGGCGACGCGGATCGCCCGCCGCGCCACCTTGTCCTCATAGGCCGGGCCGATCCCGCGTCCCGTCGTTCCGATGCGCCGCTCGCCTCGCGCCGCCTCGCGCGCTCGATCAAGTGCCGCGTGCAGGGGCAGGATCAGGGTCGCGTTGTCGGCGAGCCGCAAATTCTCCGCCGTCACGTCCAGCCCTTGCGCGCGCACCCGCGCGATCTCGGCGAGCAGCGCCTCGGGATCGACCACGACGCCATTGCCGATCACCCCGAGCTTGCCGCGCACCAAACCAGACGGCAGCAGGGAGAGCTTGTAGGTCTCGTTGCCCACGACCAGCGTATGGCCGGCGTTATGCCCGCCCTGGAAGCGCACCACGATTTCGGCACGGCTGGCGAGCCAGTCCACGACCTTGCCTTTGCCCTCGTCGCCCCACTGGGCGCCGATCACGGCGACATTCGCCATCGTGTCCTCTCAGCCGAGCGGCACCTTGCCGCCGTCGGTCAGGATGTGGGTGCAGCCGAGGCGCCGCGCCTCGGCGAGCGGATCGCCGCCCGCAAGATCGGCGACCGTCGCCAGCCCTTCGGCGCGCAACGCCGCCGCCCGGGCGGGATCGGTCCCGCGCGGGACGAACACCCGCGCGCGCCGGGCGCGTTGGGGGGCGGCGCGCAGCACCGCGTCGGGATAGAGCGTGAGCCCGGTCGCCGGGTCGTCGCCGCAAAGATACCGTCCGCCGCGCCCCAGCTCCTCATGCCGGCCGGGGGCGAAGATCGTGAGCGCGACGCCGGAGTGGTAGCGAAAGCCGCGGAACTCCACCGGATCGATGGTCAGACGCAGGGACGGCGCGCGGGCGCGGATTGCGGCGACGGTGTCGGCGAGCCGGTCGGCGAGGCCGCGCGCCGGCTCCGGCAGGCTCGCCGCACCAAGGGCCGCCAATGCCCGATCGGCCGCGCCGGCGGCAAGCAGCAGGTCGGTGAGCGTCGGCGCCAGCGTCCCGCCCCACCGTGCGACGGCGGCGGCGTCCTTGCGATCGAGCGCCAGCGCGAGCGCCGCGCGCGCCGGACCCTCGAAGCCGGCATCGTCCAGCAACGCCGAGACCAGCGCCGGCAAGGTCAGATCGAAGCTCATGCGCGCGAGCCCGGCGGCGGCGAGCGCCTCGGCGCCGACCAGCACGATCTCGGCGTCGGCCGCCGGCGCGTCGCTGCCGATCAGCTCGATCCCGGCCTGTGCGATCTGCCGATCGGGCGCCAACTGGCTGCCGCGCACCCGCAGGCACTGCCCGGCATATGACAGGCGCAACGGCCGCGGCGCATGACCAAGCCTGGTGGTGGCGACGCGCGCCACCTGCGGCGTGGTGTCGGCGCGCACCCCCATCATGCGCTGGCTCTCGGGGTCCATCAGCCGGAAGGTCTGTTCCGAGACCGCAGCGCCGGAGCCGGCGAGCAAGCTGTCTTCGAATTCGAGCAATGGCGGCTTCACGCGCTCGTAGCCATGCGCGGCGAACACCGCCATCATCGCCTCGACGCCCGCTGCTTCCGCCTCCGCTTCCGGCGGCAGCAGATCGCGCAGGCCGGCCGGCAGCAGCGCCGGATTGGGAGGAGCATCGGACATCGGCGGGCGCGCCTATAGCACCCGCCGCCGATGCCAGAAAGGTTACGGCGCAGTAGATGCCGTAGACCCCGTGGGGGGGAGTCACGGCATGATGCCGCCGTGGGCCGCGGCGGACGGCCGCTCGATCCGTTTACCAGCCGGTCATTTTCGCTCCGCATACTATCGCGGTGCTGTTCAACTCCGCGCCGTTCCTGCTCGGCTTCCTGCCCGTCGTGCTCGCCGGGTTCTTCCTGGCCGGGCGACGGGGCGGACCGCGCGCGGCGCGGGCGTGGATCGTCGCCTCAAGCCTGGTCTTCTACGGCTGGTGGGATCCCCGGTTCGTGGCGCTGCTCGCCGGCTCGATCGGGGCGAATTTTCTTCTGGGCAACCACATTCTGGCGCAGGCGAGGGCCGGACGGGACGCGGCGGCGCGGCGCTGGCTGATTCGGCGGCGTGGCGCTCAACCTCGGCCTGCTGGGCTGGTTCAAATACGCGGGCTTTCTCGCCGGCGCGGCCGCGAGCGCTGGCGGGCCTGCACGCGCCGGCGCTCGAGATCGCGCTGCCGCTCGCCATCAGCTTCTTCACCTTCCAGCAGATCATGTTCCTCGCCGACAGCGCGCGCGGCGATCGGCCCGATTCCGACTTCACGACCTACGCCGCCTTCGTCGCCT
Organism: uncultured Pseudomonadota bacterium; assembly: GCA_963762525.1. Lineage (GTDB taxonomy): Bacteria > Pseudomonadota > Alphaproteobacteria > Acetobacterales > Acetobacteraceae > DATFDN01. The sequence goes on along the minus strand of CAVXKT010000001.1, from coordinate 52,051 downwards.
TCTTCCCGCACCTGATCGCCGGTCCGATCGTGCGCCCGCGCGAGATCATTCCGCAGCTTCTGGCCCCCGGCCTCGTCCGCCCGCGCGCCGAGGCGATCGCCGGCGGTTTGGAGATCTTTCTGCTCGGCCTCGCCAAGAAAGCCGTGCTCGCCGACACCTTCGCCCGCTTCGCCGATGTCGGATTCGACGCCGCCGCGCACGGCGCGACGCTCAGCCTGTTCGAGGCGTGGTACGCGCTGCTCGCCTACGGCTTGCAAATCTATTTCGACTTCTCCGGCTATTCCGACATGGCGATCGGACTGGCGCGGATGCTCAACGTGCGCTTCCCGCTGAATTTCGATCGTCCGTATCAGGCGCACGACATCGCCGCGTTCTGGCGGCGCTGGCACATCACGCTGGGCGCCTTTCTGCGCGACTACTTCTACATCCCGCTCGGCGGCAGCCGGGTGGGCGCGGCGCGCGGCGCGCTCAACCTGCTGGGGACCATGCTGCTCTGCGGGCTGTGGCACGGCGCCGCGTGGCGCTTCGTGCTGTGGGGCGGGTTGCACGGTGTCTATCTGGTCGTCCATCGCGCCTGGCATCGAGCCGGGTTCCGGATGCCCGCGCCGCTCGCGCATGGTCTCACGCTGTTCTGCGTGCTGCTCGCCTGGGTGCCGTTCCGGGCGCAGACGAACGGCGCCGCGCTCGAGATGCTGCGCGGGCTGTTCGGGTTCAACGGCGTTGCCCTGCCGGCGATGGTGCTGGGCTGGCTGCCCTGGCTGCACGTGCTTGCGTCATCGGTCGCCTCGCTGCCGTCGCTCGGCGATGCCCGCACGCTCGCCTTCCCCGAGGTCAGCGCCTGCCTGGCGCTGGGCTGGTTCATCGTGCTGGCGCTGCCGCATGTGCACCTGGCCTCGGCGCGGGTGAGGGGCTGGGCGGTGACGGCGAGTTTCGCGCTCACGGTTCAGGCGGTGTTCTTCGCCCCCGGCGTGACCCCGTTCCTCTACTTCCGGTTCTGATGAAGCGCCTTGCCCTCACCTGCCTGGCGTCGCTGTTGCTGTATGCGGCCTTATTCGCCGGTGTGCTCGATCGCTCCTTGGCGCTCGGCTTCCTGCGCCATGAGATCGACGCCAAGCTGGCGCGCGGCGCGGCGATCGTCGGGCCGAAGCTGGTGATCCTGGCCGGCTCCAACGCGCCCTATTCGCACCGCTGCGAGGTCATCGAACCGCTCGTCGGAATGCCTTGCGTCAACGCCGGCGTGGCGGTCGGCATCGGCCTCGATTACCTGTTCGCGCGCTGGCTGCGGCGACTGCATCGGGGCGATGTCGTCTATTTGCCGATGGAGGAGGCGCAGTATGGACGCTCGCGGGCGGAGACCATGGTCGGGCCGGAGGCCGCCATCATGTTCCGCCATGACTGGCGCACGCTGGCAACGCTTTCCCCCGACCGCTGGATCGGCGCGTTGTTCTCGTCGGACCTGTCCGGCGCCGTGATGTCGGTGCTGGAGCAGACGCTGGTCGCGGTGGGATTTCAGGACCCGCGCGCGGCGTTTTCCGGCACCACCAACCGCTGGGGCGATCACGTCGGCCATACCTTGGCGCTCGCCGCCGCCGAGCCGCGCGGTGCTGGCCGCCGAGGGCCCGGTGCCGCACGCCACCGCCGCCGAGGTGCGCGACGGCTACGGGGCGGCACTGATCGGCACATTCGTACGCCGGGCGACGGCGAGCGGCATCCGGGTGATCGGCGGCCTGCCGACCGAATACGCGGCGCCGCTCCCGGATGCCACCCTGGCGGCAATCCACGCGGTCTATCGCGACAACGGCGGCGAATTCCTGGAGCTGCCCAACCGGAGCCGCTATCCGCAGGCCGACTTCTTCGACACCCCGAGCCATCTGAGCGAGCCGTTCCAGATCGCGCATTCGCGGGCCATCGCCACAGCCCTGCGCGCGTTGCTGCACCCGCCCATCACGTCGGCAGCTCGATAACGAATCGCGGCCGCCGGTGTGCATCTGCTGCAAGTCGACGGATGGTGTCGATGCGGTACCAAGCATCAACATCGATGACGATGCTGATGACACGTGCGCGTCGGGCCGCGCGGGAGGTGACCAAGAAGGCGACCGTCGAGGAGGGGTTGCGGCTTCTGATCCGCTGGCGCGAACAACAGGATATTCTGAACCTTGCTGGAAAAGTTCGCTGGAAAGGCGACCTGGACGCCAGTCGAGAAGGTCGGAACGCACGTTGATCACGGTCGACACGTCGGTTTGGGTGGATCATCTCCACGACACCCGCACCGACGGAGTTCTGATGCTGCGGGATATCATTCGCAACGGCCGCGCCGCCATCGGCGTGGGTGATCTCGTGCTCTGCGAAGTATTGCAGGGGCTCCGGTCGGATCACGAGGTTCGTGCGGTGGAGCGGGCGCTGCGCCGGTTCGATCTCCTGTCGATGGTCGGCCCCGAGATCGCCACCAAGGCCGCCGCCAATTATTGCGCCCTACGGGGGCGAGGGATTACGGTGCGGAAGACGATCGATATGTTGATCGGCACTTTCTGCATCGAAAGGGGCCACGCTTTGCTGCATGACGATCGCGACTTCGAGCCGCTCGAAGAGTGGCTCGGCTTACAAGTCCTGCGCTGAGGGCGTTCTCACGTCGGCAGCTCGATGACGAACGGTCCCTTCGCGCGCAGCGACTGCGCGAACAAGTCCGCGAACTGCTCGCAGCTCTCGGCGCGCGCCGCCTCCACGCCCATGCTGGCTGCCATGCCCACGAAGTCGAGATCGGGATTGCCCAGATCCAGCATGTCCATCGCGGTGCGCCCCGGATTGGCGCCGACATTGGCCAGCTCGCCGATGAGGATCTGGTATTTGCGGTTGGAGAAGATCACCGTCGTCACGTCCAGCTTCTCGCGCGCCTGCGTCCACAGCGCCTGCACGGTGTACATCGCCGAGCCGTCGGCTTGCAGGTTGACCACCCGCCGCCCCGGCGCGCCGATCGCCGCACCGGTCGCGAGCGGCATCCCGCCGCCGATGGCGCCGCCCGTCACTTGCAGCCAGTCATGCGGCGCGGCGGCGAAGGTCGCCGGGAAGAAGCCCCGCCCGAAGGTGATCGCCTCGTCGGCGACGATCGCCGCCTCGGGGAGCAGCGCGGCCAGAGTGCGCGCGAAGGTCTCCGGGCTGATCGCGCCCGCGCGCCGGCTCCGGACGGCGCCGGCGTCGGGGATCGGCGTCGCGGGCGCATCCAACTCCTCGGCGAGCGCCGCCAGCGCATCCATCGGGTCCTGTTCGGGGCGGCTGAGGATATGCACCTCGGCGTCGTCCGGCACCGGGCTGCCCGGCTTGTTCGGGTAAGCGAAGAAGATCACCGGCTTGCGGCATCCGACCAGGATCACATGGCGGAATCCGGCGAGTGCCTTCACCGCCTGATCGACCGGATAGGGGATGCGGTTGATCGCGAGCCGCCCGCGCCCGCGTGCCATCCGTGCATTCGAGCCCATCGCCATCAGCTGCGCGCCGGTGCGCGCAGCCACGCGATACGCCAATTCCTGCGCCGGCGCCCGCAATGCGTCATGGCCGAGCAGGATCAAAGCCTTCTCGCCCCGCCGGAGAACGCCCGCCACCTGCCGCACCTGATGCGGGTCGGCGCGCGGACGCTCGGGGACGGGCAGGGGCTCGCCCGGTTTTCCGCCCTCGTCCCAGGCGGTGTCCGAGGGCAGGATCAGCGTCGCGATCTGGCCCGGCGCGGTGCGCGCCGCCTGCACCGCCGCCGCCGCGTCGCGCCCGACGGTGCCGACCGAGGTCGCCGTCCGCACCCAGCCCGAGACGCCGCGCGCCCAGCCCTCGGTGTCGGCGGTGAGCGGCGCGTCCAGCGGGCGGTGATAGGTGGCCTGATCGCCCGGAATGTTGACGATCGGCGTCATGGCGCGGCGCGCGTTGTGCAGGTTGGCGAGCCCGTTGGCGAGGCCCGGGCCGCAATGCAGCAAGGTCGCCGCCGGCTTGCCGGACAGGCGCGCATACCCGTCCGCCGCCCCCGTCACCACGCCCTCGAACAGCCCGAGAATGCAGCGCATCCCCGGAACGCGATCAAGCGCCGCGACGAAGTGCATCTCCGAGGTGCCGGGATTGGAGAAGCAGGTATCGACGCCGCTGCGAAGCAGCGTGTGGACCAGGGATTCGGCGCCGTTCATGCAAAAGCTCCGCGATCGATGTCATGCCACACTGCCCCCGGCCGGCACGATCGGCAATGTTGCGCGAGGCCGCCGTCGCGGGCAGGGTCGCCCGGCAATGGAGCCCGCGCATGGCCTGGACGGTCCTCTTCCCCGAGACGCTTTACGAAGACGACGGCGTGGAGCGGCGCATCTTCGGGGCGGATGTCCGCGTGCTGGTGCGCGACACCCGGGCGCTATCCGAATTGTCGGATGCCGATTGCGCCGAGGCCGACGGGCTGATGATCATGCGCCAGCGCGTCTCAGAGCCGGCCGCGGAGCTGCTGCCCGAGTTGCTGCGCCTCTACGCGCCAGGGAACCCCGTGTGGCGGGCCCGCCTCACCCCGCACGCCGCCTTTCACTCGCTGGAAGCGTGGGACGACATCCGAACGAAAAGCGCGGAGACGATGAGCGCCGCTGCTTAGGGACACTCTGATCAAGCCGGCTGTTCCGACCCGGCGGACAAAAGCGACGATTGTAACCAAATTTACGCTCGGAAATTAGCTGTTCGCGACGGTTTGGACCCCGTTTGCTGGGGCAAGCCGACGTTTCGAGCGCACCTCTCCTGTCAGGCGCGCAATAGTGCCCGGCGGGCGGTGTAAAGGTTGGCCAGCCCGCACGTCACGAATAGACGGTGCGCATTCTTGTCCAGCCCGCGATACCGCACCTTCACAAAGCCAAACACTCGTTTGATCACGCCGATGCTGTGCTCAACCTTGGCCCGCACGCGTGACTTATTGCGATTGCGCGCTTTCTCCGCCTCATCGACCACGCCGCGTATCGATACCGCCTGTTGGTGAAATCCCGCGCCTTCGCAGCATGCTCGCGCAGATCACAGCGCGCTGGCCGCGATAGGCCTGGTCGCCCCACACACGCCTCTCCTCGCCATGCAGCAAATCGCCCAGCACCGTGGCGTCATGCACATTGGCTGGCGTCGCAGCCGCCGAATGGATCAGCTTGGTCTTGCTGTCCACTCCGATGTGCGCCTTCATCCCGAAATACCACTGATTGCCTTTCCTGGTCTGGTGCATCTCGGATCGCGCTGTTTGGACGCGTTCTTGGTCGAGCTGGGAGCGTTGATGATCGTCGCATCCACGATGGTGCCGGTGCCGATTTTCAGCCCGCGCTGTTCGAGATGCTGATTAACCTGATCAAATAGCTTGCTGCCCAGCTCATGGCGCTCCAGCAGATGCGGAACTTGCATACCGTCGTCTCGTCGGGAACGGGTTCGTGGCCGAGATCAATATCGACAAACTGCCGCATCGCAGCGGAGTCATACAACGCCTCCTCGACGGCGGGATCTGAGAGATTGAACCACAGCTGCAGGAAGTAGATCCGCAGCATGCACTCCAGTCCGACCGGCGGGCGGCCATTGCCGGGCTTCGGATAGAATGGCGCAATGAGCTGGCACAGTTCCTGCCAGGGCACCACGCGATCCATCTCGGCAAGGAACACCGCGCGCCGCGTGGTTTTGCTGTACCGCTCGAAGTTGACGCTCGCCAGAGTTGCTTGCCGCATGCAGGTCTCTCACCACTGCATCGGCCCTATAGGACGTTCCGTGGCCGTGTCGAGAGGGACTTGATCAGAATGTCCTTGGGCAACCGCGCAATGTTACCTTATCGGAGAAGTTACTAATCGAATTCGCAAAATCACTAAATGGCGGAGTATGCCAGGGTGCTGCTATCCCGGACCGCGTTTACAAATTCATCAACAATGAAAGGCGCGGGCGGTGATGCCTCTTGCGGAGTGCCAGCGGTCGGAAGAAAGGTACATCACAAGCATTCCACCATCTTATGTCTCTCGAGTAATTTGCGGCTGGAACATGACCCCAGACGACGTGCGTCAGGTGCATCGGCGCATCAACGAGGCCGGTGCGACGGCATCCCTCGTTCAAGCGGGAATACAACGCGGTGAGGTAATGGTACAGCGGTAGCAATCCCTCGCGACACGGTTCGGCGTTGAGGCGATCACGTTGTGCGCCCCGCCTGGTCCGCCGTCCGGCGCATTTGTCTTCGCACAAATAGGGGCATCTGGTGAGCGAGGCGCTGCCGCGACCCCCGTAGAAATGTAAGGCGGCCGGAAAGTTACTCGTGCGAGGCCCGCAACGCCGCAACGTCGCTGACCTCAAGCCGCCGGCCGAGAGCCCGCAGCGCGCGCTCGACGGCGTCGATATGGCTCCGGTGCAACGGGTCGCGCAGCCGCCGCACCGCCTTTTCTCCAACCCGAGGCGACGCCCCAGCTCCGCATTGGAGACCCCGGCGGCGAGCATGTACGTCGTGCAGCGCCAGCTTGGCCGCCACGAGCGCGGGCACGGCCACGATGGGACGTCCGTGCGCGGGACTGGCGGGCGGTATCGGGCGGCCGTCCTCGACATAAAAGCTCAGAGCCGTTGCCAAGCCGTCCGCGGCGGCTTCGAGATTGGCGGCGAGATCGCCCCATCCGCCGGTGACCATCTCGGGCACGTCCGGGCAGGTAATGGTGATCCCGTCCGGCTCGTCCAGCACCTCGACCGGGTAGGCGTAGCGCATCGCTCAGTCCTCCAGGTCCGACGCCGTGATCGCGAGCTTCTTCTCGCGGGTCTGGTCGGGAGGCGCGAGACCCGGCGAAGCAGATCGTTCGGTGTCATCCGCGGAATGTCGGAGGCAGCAAACGTCTTCGCGGCTTCAACGACCGGCTTCGGATCGCAGGTCGCGCCATGCCGTTCCGCCCGCGATGCCCGGATCATGATCCCGGCCGTCGCGGCCCCCGCGAGCTGGACCGCGCCCCCGCCAGCATGGCGGCGCGCAGTCCGGAGGCGCCGCCGCCGGCCACCGCGAACGCGGTGCCGAGGACCGCCACGCCGAGTGTCGCCCCGATCATGCGGGCGACGTTGATGAGCGAGGCGGCGGTGCCGGATCGCGCGGCGGGGACAGCGGCCACGGCGACGGCGAACAGCGGTCCGGTGTTGAGCCCCATCCCCAGCCCGGCGAGCAGCAGCCCGACTTGGGCCAGCGCGAGCGGGAACCCGCCGCGAGTCGCGGACATGACGAGCAGGCCGAGCCCGATCGAGGCGGTGCCGCCGCCGATCATCGCCCGGGCGCCAACGCGCTCGGACAAGCGGCCGGAGAAATTGGACAGCCCGAAGAACAGCACGTCCATCGGCACCAACGCGATCCCGGCGAGCGCGGCGGTGAGCCTGCCGCTCGCCTGCCAGACCAGCGGCACCAGGAACAGCAGGCCATAGACGCCGAACGTCATCGCCGCCGTGGCCGCCAGCACGCCGACGAAGGGCGGCAATCGAAACAGCTCGAGCGGCACCATCGCCGCCGGGCCGCGCCGCCGCTCGGTGCGCAGAAACAGCGCCAGCCCGATCACCGCAACGCCCAGCGCGGCGGCGGCGAGCGCGCGATCATGCGCCACCTCAATTCCCGCCAGCGCCAAGCCGGCGACGGCAGCGCCGCCCGCGATCTGACCCGCGACATCGAAATCCCGCCCCTGCGGGTCGGCGGATTCCGGCACCACCGCGACCGCGAGCCCGATCGCCGCCATGCCGAGCGGGACCGCGAGCAGGAACACGCTGCGCCAGCCGAGGCCGTCCACCAGCACGCCGCCGATCACCGGGCCGACCACGAAAGCGAGGCCGTTGCACGCCGCCCATACGCCGAGCGCGCGCCCGCGCGCCGACGCCTCCGGCCATTCCACGCGGATGATGGAGAGCGAGGCCGGCAGCAGCAGCGCCGCCCCGGCCCCGGCCACCGCGCGGCCGATAATCAGGATCGCGATGCTCGGCGCGATCGCGCAAACCAACGAGCCGGCGACGAAGATGGCGGCGCCGACGAGGAAGATGCGCCGCCGTCCGGCGAGGTCGGCGAGCAAGCCGCCGGTGAGCAGCAGCAATGCATAGACCAGGTTGTAGGCGTCGAGCACCCATTGCAGCCCGGCGACGCCGGCGCCGAGCCCCGATCCGATCGCGCGCATCGCCAGATTGACGACCGATGTATCGACCTGCGCCAGCAACACGGCGAGGCACATCGTTGCCAGCAGGAGCGGGGATCGCGTCTTCATGGCCTCGGACCTGTGGGCGCGCGCGGGATACGTCATCCTCGATTACTTCGGCCGCGGTCGAACCGTGGCCACCAGCCGTCTTGCTCATGCAGATGCGCGTATGGCCCGGCGGATCGCATTCGACGCGTCCGAGTTCGGTCCAGCCGTGTTTGGCGTAGAAGTCGGGTGCCTGGAAATGGATGGTGAACAGCACGGCGGCGGTGCAGCCGCGGCGGACCGCCTCCTCCTCCACCATCGCCATGATGCGCCCGCCGAGACCCTGCCCGCGCGCCTCCTCGGGCAGATGGACCACATCGACGAACAGCAGCCCGAGCGTGGTGCGACCGAGCAGGCCGCCGAGCACCTCGCCGGAAGGCGTGCGTGCCAAAACCGCCAGCGGGCGCGAGTCCACATAGCCGGCCTGCTGGCGGTTGTATTCCGACAATCCCGCGTCGATGGCCGCCTTGGCCTCCGGAGCGGGTGCGTCGGTCATGGTGAGCTGCAACTCCATCGCTCGTCTCCCTCCGGCATCGCCGAGGATAGGCGAGGCACCCTGACACCGTTATGTCAGCAGCCATGCGTCGATCGGACCGATTGTTCGACATCATCCAGCGCCTGCGCACGGCTCGGCGTCCGCTCACCGCGGCGGCGCTGGCCGAGCGGCTGGAGGTGGCGCCGCGCACCATCTATCGCGACATCGCCGCGCTTCAGGCCCGGCGCGTGCCGATCCAAGGCGAATCCGGGATCGGCTATGTCCTTCGTCGCGGCTACGAGCTGCCGCCGCTGATGTTCACCATCGAGGAGGTGGAGGCGGTGGTGGCCGGCATCCGCCTGGTCCGGCCGGCTGCGCGATCCCGCCTTGCAGGACGCGGCCGACTGCGTACTCGGCAAAATCGCCGCCGTGCTGCCCGAATCCCGGCGACCCGCTTGCCGTCCCGCTCTTCGTCTCCGATGGCGGTGCACCGGCCGCGGATTTGATCCCGCGATGCTGCGCACCGCTATCCGCGACAGCCGCAAGTTGCAAATTACCTATCACGATGAGCAAGACCGCGAGACAATCCGCATCATCCGACCGATCGCCATGGCTTATTACGTATCCGTGAGCCTGCTCGCGGCCTGGTGTGAGCTGCGCGCCGACTACCGGCACTTCCGGGTGGACCGGATCGCGCACGCGCATGTGCTGGACGACGAGTTCCGCGCCGCCCGGGCGCGGCTCATGCGCGAATGGCTGGCAACCAACCGACATCACGGGTTTTTATCCGGCGGCTTGCAGATTTAGCGGTCCGTTCGCCCCGCGGCCGACGGGCCGTGCCCGCGCAAATGCCGGTGAAACCTTGCGCGCCGGCGGCGCTTATGGTTCCGATGGGGAAAGGGGAGTGCACCATGCGAGCCGTCTTGGCCGGTCTGTGCGTGCTTGCAATGACTGCATCGGCGCGGGCCGAGGATCACTCGGGACAGAGCCGGTCGGGCAAGGCCTCGATCTACGCGCATGATTTCGACGGCAAGAAGATGGCCGACGGGCGGCGCTTCAGCCCCGCCGACGATGTGGCGGCGAGCAAGACCTTGCCGCTGGGCACCACCGCGAAGGTGGTCAACCTCGACACGGGAAAGTCGGCGACCGTCAAGGTGGAGGATCGCGGTCCGCATGTCGCGGGACGGATCATCGACGTGAGTCCCGGAATCGCTCGCCAGCTCGACATGACGCATAAGGGGGTGGCGCCGGTGGAGGTGCGCCCGATCGCCGTCCCGCAGCCCGACGGCGCGGTGAAGCTCGGCAGCGGCGCGGCGGGAACGCCGGCGCCGGAGGTGCGGGAAGCGGTGAAGACGACGACGAACCTGGCGCGGTAATCCGCACCGTCGCTCAGGCGACCGCCACCGCTCCATCCCGCCGGAGCGCTTCGATGCGCTTGCCATCATAGCCCAGCAATTCGCCCAAAACCTCCGCGGTGTGCTGGCCCAGCAAGGGCGGCGGATCGATGGCGGCGGCCTCGAAGCGGCCGCGGAAATGCACCGGGGAGCCGACCAGGGGCACCGGACCGCCGGGATGGTTGACTTGGCGCAGCATTCCCCGCTCGGCGAGGATCGGCAGCTGCAGCGCCTCGGCGATGGTGTTCACGGGCGCGCAGGGAATGTCGGCGGCGTCGAACACGGTTTGCCATTCGGCGGTGGTTCGCGTCGCCAGCACCGCGGCGATCTCGGCTTCCAACGGCTCGCGATTGAGTTGCCGGCCCGTCGGGGTGTCGAACCGCGCGTCGCCCGCGAGTTCGCGACGATCGATCGCAGTGCAGAACTTGACCCAAAACCGCTCGGCCAACAGCGCGATAACGATGTGCCCGTCCTTGGTCGCATAGCGCCCGTAAGGAACCGCGCTCTGATGTGAGGAACCGGCGCGCTCCGGGGTCACGCCCGTGACCAGGTAGCTCTCGCCCAGGTAGCCGAACAATCCCACCAATCCGTCGAGCAGGCTGATGTCGATCGTCAGCGCCTCCCCGGTCGCTTGCCGATGCTGCAACGCGGCGAGAATTGAGATCGCCGCCCAGACACCGCCGCCCAGATCGCCGATCGGCAATCCCAGTTTCGTCGGCGGGGCTTCGGGCTCGCCGTTGATCGACATCACGCCGCTGAGCGCCTGCGCCACCAGATCGAACGACGGCTTGCCGCTCAGATTGTTGTCCTGGCCGTAGCCGGAGATCGCGCACAAAATCAGCCGCGGATTGACCCCGCGCAGCACGCCCGCGCCCAGCCCCAGCCGGTCCATCACGCCGGGGCGGAAATTCTCCACCACCACATCCGAGCAGCGGGCAAGGTCGAGCAGCACCGCGCGCCCGCCCGGCGTGCGGGCGTCCAGCGCGAGGCTCTTCTTGTTGCGATTGATGGCGAGGAAGTAGTGGCTCTCACCATGCAGGTGTGGCGGCAGATGGCGGGTCATGTCGCCGCCCGCGATGTCCTCGACCTTGATGACCTCGGCGCCGAGATCGCCCAGGATCATGGTGCAGAACGGTCCCGCCAGCACGCGCGTGAGATCGAGGATGCGCAGCCCCGCGAGCGGCCCTTGGCGCTGCACCTACCGCCCCTTGAACTGCGGCGGCCGCTTGTCCGCGAAGGCGCGCGGGCCTTCGCGGATGTCCTCGGTGGACCACAGCAGCCGGTTGGCGAGCTGCTCCATCCGCAGCCCGTTGGCGAGATCGACGTCGCGGCTGCGGATCGCCAGTTCCTTGGCCGCCTGCACCGCCAGCGGCGCATTCGCGGCGATCCGCCGCGCATAGGCGAAGGCTTCCTCCAGCAGCCGTGCCGGCGGCACCACCTTGTTAACCAGACCCCATCGTGCGGCGGCCTCGGCGCCGATGGCCTCGCCGGTCAGCAGCATCTCCATGGCGATGGCGTAAGGGAGCTGTTGCAGCACGCGCTGAGTGCCGCCGTTGCCGGGGACCAGACCGCGGCGGACCTCGGCCAGGTTGAACGTCGCCCCCGTGGCGGCGACGCGAATGTCGGTCGCGAACAGCATCGTCGTCCCGCCGCCGGCGCAGACGCCGTTGACCGCGGCGATCACCGGCTTCCAGACTTCCAGCCCGCGGTTCAGCAGCGGCTCGCGCTGCGTGAGCCACATCTCCGACAACTCCGCCGGCCGGGTCACGAACGCCTTCAGGTCGGCGCCCGCGCAGAACGCCCGCTCGCCGGCGCCGGTGATGATGGCGCAGCGTATGGCGGCGTCGTCGCGCACCCTGATCCAAGCTGCCGACAACAGCCGGTAGTGCTCGGCGTCGAGCGCGTTCATCCGCTCCGGCCGGTTCATGGTGATCAGCGCGATGCCGTCCTCGACGGCGAAATCAATCGCCATGCCCTCCCCCTCCGCTCCTGAGCACGTCGCGCGCGATCACCATGCGGTGCACCTCCGACGGGCCTTCGCCGATGCGGCGGATGCGCGCCTCGCGAAACCATCGCTCCAGCGGCAATTCGTGCGACACGCCGAGGCCGCCGAAGATCTGCACGCAGCGGTCGAGCACGCGAAACGAGGTCTCGGTGGCGTAGAGCTTGCAGATCGAGGAATCGACCTTGGCGTCGTGACCGAGATCGGCCCGCCATGCTGCCTGATACGTAAGCAGCCGAGCGGCGCGCAACTCCACTTCCGAATTGGCGATCATCCACTGGATCGCCTGCTTGTCGGCGAGCAAGCTGCCGAAGGTCTTGCGCTGCCCGGCCCACGCGATCGCCAGATCGAGCGCGGCCCGGGCCAAACCGATGCTGGTGGCCGAGTAGGGAATGCGACCATGCACCAGCCACTTCTCGGCCAGCGCAAAGCCTTGTCCCTCTTCGCCCAGCCGGTTCTCGACCGGGATGCGGTAGTCGTCGAAATGCACCTCGAACGGCTGAAACGACCGCATGACCGGAATTTTCTTGATCGAGATTCCCGGCCGGTCGGTCTCCACGATGAAGCTGGTGATGCCGGATCGGCCCTGCATTCCCTCCATGCGCGCGAAGACGATGCCCCATTTCGCGCGGTCGATGCCGGAGATCCACATCTTGGCCCCGTTGAGGACATAATAGTCGCCCTCGCGCCGCGCACGCGTGCTGATCGCGCGGCCGGGTCGGAGCCGCCGGAGGCCTCGCTCACGGCGACGAAGGTGGCGCTCCCCTCGTTCGATAACCGGAACGGCAAACTTCCTGATCTGCTCCTTCCGTGCCGGCGAAGATCACGTTGGGCGGGTCCCAGCCGAACGCGCCGGCGGCGGGGAAATAGGCGCCCATGCGGCATTTCGCCGCCTCCTCGGCGACGACGCACTGAGCCAGAATATTGAGCCCGGCGCCGCCATACTCGGCCGGGCTCTGCACGTGCCACAGCCCGAGCGCGCGCGCCTTGTGCGCGCAACGGGCTCAGAATCTCGGGCGGCGGCAGATAGCTATCGTGCGGCAGACGATCCTCGGCCGGTCTGACTTCCGAGACCATGAACCGCCGCACGGTCTCGCGCAGCGCCGCGAGTTCTTCCGGCAATTCCCAACTTCCCGGCGTATCCATGTCGGTTTTCCTCAGCTTGGCGACGAAATCCCGCCTTCATCGGCGCGTGTCAAAATCTCACCCCATTGTTCAATCGGGGCCATGGTGCTGTGCTGCGGCGATGGAACCGCGCTCCTGGCTGTTCATCCCCGGCGACAGCGATCGCAAGCTGGCCAAGGCCGACGAAGCCGGGGCGGATGCGCTGATTCTCGATCTCGAGGATTCGGTGGCGCCCGCCGCCAAGCCGGAGGCGCGGCGAAAGGTGCGCGCGTTCCTTGATGCGCGCGCGCCCGGCTCGCGACGTGCGGCGTTGTGGGTGCGGGTCAATCCGCTCGATGCCGGCGCGTTGCATGATCTGGCGGCGGTGATCGGCGGCGCCCCCGACGGCATCATGCTGCCGAAGATCGACGGCCCGGCCGATGTGCGGCGGCTGAGCCACGGGCTCGACACGTTGGAGGTGCGCGAGGGCATTCCGGCGGGCCATGTTCGGATTCTGCCGGTCGCCACCGAAACCGCCGCCGCCCCGTTCGGATTGGGCGGCTTCGCGCAGGCCGGACTGACGCGGCTCGCCGGCATCACCTGGGGCGCCGAGGACCTGGCCACGGCGCTCGGCGCCAGCACCAATCTCGACGCCTCGGGGCAATGGGAGTTGACGTTTCGCGTGGTGCGGTCGCTGGCGCTGATGGCGGCGAAGGCGGCCGGCGTGCAGGCGATCGAGACGATCCATGTCGATTTCCGTGACCGCGACGGCCTGATTTCGAGCTGCCGCGCCGCCGCCCGCGAGGGCTTCACCGGGCGGATGGCGATCCATCCCGCCCAGGTCGATCCGATCAACGCGGCCTTCGCGCCGTCGGAAGCGGAGGTGGCGTTCGCGCGCCGGGTGGTGGAGGCGTTCTCCGGCGGCGGCGTTTCGGGAACCGTGGCGCTCGACGGCAAGATGGTGGACATCCCGCATCTCAAGCAGGCGCAAGCGGTGCTGGCCCGCCACGAGGCCATCGCAGCCGCCGGACGCGGCTAAGCCCGACGTAGCGGCGGCGACCTTACCGGGTCACATGGGCCGACACGGCAAGCCAACGAACGCCACTGCGCGCCCACACATCGGTGTAGCGACCGTGGTGCGTCTCGCCCTCTGCGGTGCGGTAGCTGGTCCGCCCGTGAATAATCGCGACATCCTCGAATAGACGAATCCTCACATCCTCGGCGGCGAGTTCGCTGATCGTGACCGGCCGCGCGGTTTGAGCCAGGAACTGCGGTTTATCGACGAGCGAGCCGTCGGGGTTTGAACAAAGGAAGTCTTCGGCGAGAATTTCCGCAAACCGCTTGACGTCGCCCCGCTGCACCGAGGCGATGTAGTCGTGATTGAGCGCCATCAGCGTCTCATGATCGCGACCCGGGTCGGAGTTGGTATCCATTGCGTTCTCCTCCGTTTCGTCGAACTTATGGCGTTCCGCTGCCGTGCGCGAGCAGCACGGCGCCGCGGACCATGTCGGCGAAGGCCTGGTCGAAGCCGACGCCGCTGATCCCCCACTCGTGCTCCTCGCCGCCGATCCGCACCCGCCACGTTCCGACCCAGCCGAGCGCCTTGATGTTCCAATTCAACGCGCCGGCGATCCGTAATTGCCCGGGAGGCGGCGCGCCCAGCGGTGCCGGGAAGCCGAACAGGGTCACGCCGCCGGCGGCCAGCTCCTCCTCGGTCGGGAAATGCACGCCTACGCCGTATTCGCTCGCGAGCCGCACGACGGTCTCGCGCATCGCCTCGCCCCGCGGGGCGGCCGACGAAAGCAGGTACGGGGTCTCGTCGCGACGGACGATGATCACCGGCGCGAGCAACGGCCGCTCCTCGCGCCAAGGCGTGCGGCCGAGCGAGATCAGCGCCGCGTCGATCTTGGCCGGATCGAAGCGGACCGTCAGCTCCTGCGAACGGTCATAGGTGCCCTGGTCGTCATGCGGCAGACGCCAGGCATCGGGATCGACATAGCTGAACGAAGCAACCAGCGCCTCCGCATGGTCGGCCAGCGCGGCGACGCGCGGATCATCGGCGAGGCGCGGTGCGCCCGACACCTTAACCAGCACCTCGGTCAGGCAGCGTGCGAAACCGAGCGGTCGCTGGCGCATGTCGGTGCCGGTGACGATGGCGGTGGCCTGATAAAGCGCCGGGTCTTGCGCGCGCGCCGGCGGCGCGAGCAGGACCAGGCCGGCCAGCAGAACCAGCACCGTCCGAACGGAGCCCGCCATCCTCACCGGTAGGCTCGGGCGGTGTCGATGCCCAGGATATACATGATGGAGCCCGTCTGCGGGTCTTTGAGCATGCGCAGATTCTCCTCGCACGCGGACCAAATCCGATCGGTGACGCATTCGTCCGCAACCGGGGATCGCGGATCGAACTCGACCAGGAAGGCCCAGGTCTTTCCGGGAATGGCATGGACCCGAAACGCCGGGGCCGTAAAGATGCGCCTGGCGGCGCTGACGGACCAAATCGAGATGTGGCCGCGTCCCGCCGGATCGAGATAGCCCGGATCCTCCTCTCGCACGTAGTCGGTCAGGCCGGTGTTGAAGATGTAGCACGCGCCGGGGGACGAGACCGCGGCCAGTTCCGCCGCCAAGCTTCGCATCATGTTCGGGGTGAGGTGTTCGATCACTTCGATGCAGCAGCCGCATTGGAAAAATTGCCCGGCGGCGGAAAGCGGCCCGATGACGTAGTTTGGGTGCGTTGTCCGCTGCTCCGGCGCGGGTGGAAACCGCTCGACACCGTGGAATTTGAGCTTGGAGCAGGGCAGCGCCCGGGCGAGCGCATCCAGCAAGTAACCCGGCCCGCTGCCGATATCGACAAATCGCTCGACCGGTACTCGGCAGTAGAGCAGGGCTTCGGCGACCCGCGCCAGCGCGGCGCCCCGGGATCGCTCCCGGGCGGCGGCGAGCTCGGCGCTCCAATACCCATCATCGTATTTTACGATCGCATGGCCGGCATCGACTGCGGAATACACTGCGTCATCCATGAACAGGAAATCGCACTCGGCGCACTCGTAGTATGCCCGGCCGTCCACCACCCGATAGATCGGCCGATCTTCGGCGGCACACAGCGGACAGCTCGATCGACGGTTGCTCATCACGAATTGCCGTTCAGATCGTGCGGGTTCCCCGGGCGATTGCGGCGACGCCGGTGCGCGAGACCTCGGCCAGGCCGAGCGGTCGCATCAGATCCACGAAGGCGTCGAGCTTCTCGGTCGCCCCGGTCATCTCGAACACGAAGCTCTCATTGGTCGCGTCGACCACGCGGGCGCGGAAGGCGTCGGCGAGACGCAGCGCCTCGGCGCGGTGCTCGCCGCGGGCGATCACCTTCATCAGCGCCATCTCGCGGGCGATGTGCGGGCCTTCGCGCGTGAGGTCGGCGAGGCGATGCACCGGCACCAGCCGATCGAGCTGCGCCTTGATCTGCTCGATCACCATCTCGGTGCCGGAGGTGACGATGTTGATGCGCGAGCGTCCGCGCGCGTCATCCACCGGCGCCACCGTCAGGCTGTCGATGTTGTAGCCGCGCCCGGAAAACAGGCCGATGACGCGCGCCAGCACGCCGGATTCGTTGTCCACGAGCACGGAGATGGTGGCGGTGCGGATCGGGCTTTGCGCCACGCCGCCCTCACCCGGCGCGCAGGCGCCAAGCGGCGGGTGAGGGCTCAGACAAGAACCAACCCCTCGTCGGTGATGCCCGCCGCCTCCGCCTCCTGCTCGGCGCCGAGGATCATCTCGTTATGCGCCGCCCCGGAGGGGATCATCGGAAAGCAGTTCTCCTTCGGATCGACGGCGATGTCGGCGATGACCGCGTGCGGGCATTCCAGCATGGAGCGGATCACGTCATCCAGTTGACCGACCGTCTCGGCGCGCATCCCGACGGCGTGGAAGCTCTCCGCCAACTTGACGAAATCCGGAAGCGCCGCCGAGTACGATTCCGAATAGCGACCGCCATGCAGCAACTCCTGCCATTGGCGGACCATGCCCATATACTGGTTGTTGAGGATGAACACCTTCACCGGCAGCCGATATTGAGCCAGCGTGCCCATCTCCTGGATGTTCATCAGCACGCTCGCCTCGCCGGCGATGTCGATCACCAGCCCGTCGGGATGCGCCACCTGCACGCCCATCGCGGCGGGGAGGCCATAGCCCATGGTTCCAAGTCCGCCGGAGGTCATCCAGTGGTTCGGTTTTTCGAAGCCGAAATACTGGGCGGCCCACATCTGATGCTGGCCGACCTCGGTGGTGATGAAGACGTCGCGCCCGCTCTCGCACGTGAGCTCATAGAGGCGACGGATCGCATGCTGCGGCTTGATGATCGCGCCCGGCGCGGCGTCTTGCACGAAGCGGAGACTTTGCCGCCCGCGCCAGACATCGATCTGGCGCCACCACGCGGCGAGCGCCCGGCGATCGGGCGGCGGCGCCGTCTCGAGCGCGGCGGCGAGCGCGGTGATCACCCGCATCGCGTCGCCGACGATCGCGACGTCCACCGGCACGTTCTTGTTGATCGACGACGGGTCGATGTCGGCGTGAATCACCTTGGCGCCGGGGCAGAACGCATTCAGCCGCCCGGTAACGCGATCGTCGAAGCGGGCGCCGATCGCCAGCAGCACGTCGCACCCGTGCATGGCGAGATTCGCCTCGTAGGTCCCGTGCATCCCCAACATGCCGAGGAAGTGCGGGTCGGAGGCGGGCAGGGCGCCGAGCCCCATCAGCGTGTTGGTGCAGGGGAACCCGGTTGCGCGCACGAAACCCGTGAGCGCCGCCGACGCCTCCGGGCCGGCATTGATGACGCCGCCGCCGGAGTAGATCATCGGCCGGCTGGCCCCGGCCAGCAGCGCGACGGCGCGCGCGATCGCCCGCGGATCGGGATCGAGAACCGGCCGGTAGCTCGGATGTGTCGCGGCGGGCGCCGCATAGGGCGCCGGCTTGAGCACGATGTCTTTCGGCAGATCGACCACGACCGGCCCCGGCCGCCCGGAGCGCGCCACGTAGAACGCCTCATGGACGATCCGCGCCAAATCCTCCGAGCGCTTCACGAGGTAGTTGTGCTTGGTCGCCGGGCGGGTGATGCCGGTGGTGTCGGCCTCCTGGAAGGCGTCGTTGCCGATCAGATGGGTGGGGACCTGGCCGGTGAGGCAGACCAGCGGGATCGAGTCCATCAGCGCATCGAGCAGCCCGGTGACGGCATTGGTCGCCCCGGGGCCGGAGGTGACGAGCACGCAGCCGACCTTGCCGGTGGAGCGCGCATAGCCCTCGGCGGCGTGCACCGCGCCCTGCTCGTGGCGCACGAGGATGTGGCGGATGGCGTTCTGGTTGAAGAGCGCGTCGTAGATCGGCAGCACCGCGCCGCCGGGATAGCCGAAGATCACCTCGACTCCCTGATCCTTGAGCGCGCGCAACAGGATCTCGGCGCCGGACTGGCTTTCCTGGTTGGTGTGGTCGGCCATCGGCGGCTCCCGAAGTATGTACGCGCTTATGATGCAAACCGCGGGAGTTAGCCCGAATGCTGCACCGCGTCAACTCCAACAATGACATAAAGCATCAATAGGCCCGCGAGCGGTTTCCTAAAATTGCTTCAGAGCCTCGATCCGCGCATTAATCATGTGCGGGGCATATCCCGGCGTCAGTTCGTGGTGGCGCATCCAGGTGGCTTGGCGCTTGGTGTACTGGCCGGTGGCGAGGATCGTGCGCCGCGCCGCCTCGGCGAGCGTGATCTCGCCCGAGAGATGGGCGCCGATTTCCCGAACGCCGTGCGCCCGCATGGCCGGCAGCCCGGCGTCGAGACCGAGCGCCAGCAATTCGCGCACCTCCGACACGGCGCCGGCCTCCAGCATGGCTTGGAACCGAGCGGCGATGGCGGCGCGGAGTTCGGCGCGCGGCGGGTCCAGCGTGATCGCCGCGAACCGCCAGGCGGACCCGAGCCCGGTTTCCGATTGCCATTCCGCCAGCCCCCGCCCGGTCGCGCGCCAGACTTCCCAGGCACGGGCCAAGCGCTGTCCGTCCGCCGGATGCAGCCGCGCCGCCGAGGCGGGATCGACGGCCGCGAGCCGGGCGTGCAGCCCCGCGGCGCCGAGCTTTGCCAGCAAGCCGCGCGCCTCTTCCCGCGCCGCCGGTCCGACATCGGGAATCGCGGCCAGCCCCGCCGTCAGCGCCGCCAGATACATTCCCGTCCCGCCGCACAGGATCGGCAGATGTCCCGCTGCGCGCGCCGCTTCCATCGCCGCCAGCGCCGCCCGCCGCCACCAGGCGGCATCGGCCGGTTCGGCGACCGGCCGAACGCCATAGAGCAGATGCGGGGCCGCCGCCTCGTCCGCTAGTGACGGCCGGGCGGTGAGGACGCGCAATTCGCGGTAGAGCTGCATGGCGTCGGCGTTGATGATCGCGCCTTTCAGTCGCCGTGCGAGCGCCAGCGCGAGCGCGGATTTTCCGCTGGCGGTGGGGCCGAAGACGATCAGCGCGAGGCGCGGCTTGTCCCGCTTCGCCGGCGCTGCCACGGTCCCGCTCATGTCGCACGTCCTGACGCTCATCGCCGCTACCCCGCCGGCCGATTTCGCGGCCTTCGAGCGGGTGCGTCAAATCGTGGCCGGCGACCCGCTCGACATCCTCGCCGCCGATGAGGCGGCGGACATTCTGCTCGCCGGCGCGCCCGATATGGCGGCGGTGGCGACGGCGCTCGGAGGCGCGGACATCGACGCCATCGCCACGCCGGCCGCGAGCCGCCGCAAGCGGCTGCTTGTCGCCGACATGGACAGCACCATCGTGACTGCCGAGACGCTGGACGAACTCGCCGACTTCGCCGGCCTCAAGGAGAAGGTCGCGGCGATCACCCGGGCCAGCATGAACGGCGAGATCGACTTCGCCGAGGCGCTGCGGGCGCGCGTGGCGATGCTGCGCGGGCTCCCCCTCGACGCCTTGGAGCGCGCCTGGCGGCGGGTGCGGCTCGCCGCCGGCGCCCGCGAGCTGGTCGCGACCATGCGGGCGCACGGCGCCGTCACCGCGCTGGTCTCCGGCGGCTTCACCTTCTTCACCGGCCGCGTCGCCGCGCTGGCCGGGTTCGACGTCCATTCGGCCAATCGGCTGCTCGACGACGGCGCGGCGCTGACCGGCGAAGTCGGGCTGCCGATCCTCGATCGCGACGCCAAGCTGGCGACGCTGCGCAGCCTCGCCGCCGAGCGCCGGCTCGATCGGGCGGAGACGCTCGCCGTGGGCGACGGCGCCAACGACCTCGCGATGCTGGCCGAGGCCGGGCTCGGCATCGCCTATCACGCCAAGCCGATCGTCGCCGCGGCGGCGCGCGCGCGCGTCGATCACGGCAATCTCCGTGCGGTTCTGTTCGCCCAGGGCTACCGCGCCCGGGAGATCGTCGGCGGCGACCCTATATGACGTTCGAACGCGCAAGGAGCGATGATTATGGCCGAGGAGCTTGCGACATTGGGCGGCGGCTGCTTCTGGTGCCTGGAGGCGGTGTTCAAGGACCTGCGCGGCGTGTCGGCCGTGAAGTCGGGCTATGCCGGCGGCACGCTCGCCAATCCGAGCTACAAGCAAGTCTGCGGCGGCCGCACCGGTCACGCCGAGGTGGTGCAGGTGGCGTTCGATCCCGCGGAACTCAGCTACGCCGACCTGCTGCGGGTCTTCTTCGCCATCCACGATCCGACGACCAGGGACCGCCAGGGCAACGACGTCGGCCCGCAATATCGCTCCATCATCCTCACGCATTCGGACGCGCAGGCCGAAACGGCGGCGGCGGTGATGCGCGAGATCACCGAGGCCCGCTTGTGGCCGGCGCCGCTGACGACCGAGTTGCGCAAGCTTGATGCGTTCTGGCCGGCCGAGGCCGAGCACGACGACTATTTCGCCCGCAACCCGTGGTCCGGATATTGTCAGGCGATCGTTGCGCCGAAGGTGCTCAAATTCCGCAAGCAATTCGCCGATCGACTGCGGAAGGCGGCTGCCGAGTAACGGTTCCGCCGCTCTCTTTCAATTGTTCGTGACAGGGTGGCGGGTCTATTGATAGGGTCGGCTTCATGCCGATTCCGTTCCCTTTGTCGCGCCGAGCGACCTTCCCGTTCCTGTTCGCCGCCCTGCTCGCCATGCCGGCCGGCGCCGACGCCGCGCCGGACCCGGGCGCCGGCGTGTTCGGGGATTTTCTGGCCGCCCGGTTCGCCGTCGGGCAGTCCGACCCGGCGGCGGCGGCGGACGCCTATCTGCGCGTGCTGGCGCACGGCTCGGCCCCTTCCGAAATGCTGCGCGATGCCTTCCTCGCCGGTGCTCTGAGCGGCCGAGCGGAAGCCACCGACCTCGCTCGGCGGCTGCCCGACGATACGCTGGCGCAGATTTGGCTGGCCGGCGCGGATCTGCGGGCGGGCAACTGGCCGGGCGTGGAAGCGCGGGCGCGCGCGATGGGCGAGGGGTCGCTGGCGCTCGTCCTGCGCCCGCTCCTCCTCGCCTGGTCCGAGCAGGCGCTGGGGCGGACCGACGCGGCGCTCGGCATTCTGGGGCCGCTTACGGGAGACGGGCCGTTTCATGCGGTGTTTGCTCTCCATGCCGGGCTGATCGCCGATCTGGCGAACCGCGCGCAGGATGCCGCCGGGGCGTTTGCGGAAGCGGAGCGGGGCTTTCCGGTTCCGGGACTGCGCTTGGCGCAGGTGGTGGCGAGCTTCGATGCCCGCCACGGCCGGCCGGGCGAAGCCATGGGCGTGCTGGCCCGCGCCGGCAGACTCGGCGCCCGAAATCGCCATGGTGCTGCCGGCGCTGGCGAGCGAACTCGCGCGCCCGGTCGTGACCCGCGCCTCCGAGGGAATCGCCGAGGCGCTCATCGCCGCTGCCGGCTCGATGCAGTCGCAGGATAACGGCGCCGCATCGCTGCTGCTGTTGCGCATTGCGCTTGACCTGCGCCCGGACCTTACCGCCGCGCGCCTGCTCGCGGCCGATCTGCTGGCGCTGCGGCGCCAGCCGGAGGCGGCGCGCGCGGTTCTCGACGGCATCCAGGCTGCCGACCCGCTCGCCCCGATGGCGCGACTGCGCGCGGCCGAACTGCTGCGGCGCGCCGGCGATGCGTCGGGTGCGCTCGGCGTCCTGGAGGCGCTGGCGCGCGACTGCCCGCAGAGCCCGCTGCCGCTGCAGAACGAAGGCGGCATTCTGCGCGCCGAAAATCGTCCGGCCGAGGCGGTCGCCACCTACAGCCGGGCGATCGCCCGACTGCCCGGGCCGCCGCGAGCAGACGACTGGGCGTTGTTCTACGAGCGCGGCGTGGCGCGGGATCAGGCGCATGACTCGCCGGGCGCCGAGGCCGATCTGACCCGGGCTCTGGCGCTTGCGCCCGACCAGCCGATGATCCTCAACTATATCGGTTATTCGCGCGCCGACCGGGGCGAAAACCTGAGCGAGGCGCGGCGCATGATCGAGGCGGCGGCGCGCGCCGAACCCAATAACGGCGCGATCGTGGACAGCCTGGGTTGGGTGATGTTCCGTCAGGGCGATGCCCCGGGCGCGGTGCGGACGCTGGAGCGGGCGACCGAACTCACGCCCGACGATCCGACCATCAACGCGCATCTGGGCGACGCTTACGCCGCCGCCGGTCGGCTTCTGGAGGCCGGCTATCAGTGGCAGCGCGCGCTGGCATTGCATCCGGAGCCCGACGAAGCCGCGAAGCTGCGCGCGAAGATCGAAGAGCCGCCCCGTCAGGGCGCCACCGAGGCCAAGAGTTAGCCGGCGCTTCCCGGCTCGGCGGCGGATTGCGCTGCGCTTTTCCGCCCTACGGGTCGCTGCTATGGATGCCGATCGGCGTAGGGCGGAAAAGCGCAGCGCATTCCGCCTTCTTACCGTCGCTCGCCGGTTCTCGCCGGCGCGCTTTCGCCGCCAAGCCAATCTGCCGGATAGAGCCCGCGGGCGACGCAGCGGCGAAATGACGAAAACGGCCAATCCGCGGGATGTGGCACCAGGCCATGCTTCACCGGGTTGAAATGGATGTAGTCCAGATGCGCGCCGTAATCGCGATCATCGCGGATCGTGTGCTCCCAGTACCGGCGCTGCCAGATGCCGCGTTCGCCCCGACGGATCATGACGGACGATCGCGGCTCGGTCGCCGGCAGCGATTTCGAGAATGCCGTCTTGATCGCCCGCCAACGGCCGGGGAAGTCGGTTTCGCCTTCCGGCAGCGTCCAGAGGCGGTGCACATGATCGGGCAGCACCACCCATGCGTCGATGTGGAACGGCGCGCGGATTCGCACATTCCGCACGGCGCTGCGCAATTCATCGATACGCGCGACCAGCAGATCCGATCCGCGATCCAGCAGATTGGCGGTAAAGAACCAGGTCCCGCCCGGAACCCGGTTGCGGCGATAGTCGGGCACGTTGCCGAGTATCGCACGGCGGCCGGCGGAATGCGCTTCGCTTTTCCGCCCTACGGCTCGCTGCTATAGGGGGGCGCTCTGCGGAGGAAACCGACGATGCGCGTCTATTACGATCGCGACGCCGATGTGAACCTCATCAAGGGCAAGCGCGTCGCCATCATCGGCTACGGCAGCCAGGGCCATGCCCATGCCAACAATCTCAAGGACAGCGGCGCGAGCGAACTCGCCGTCGGGCTGCGGGCCGGCTCCGGCGGGGTGGCCAAGGCCGAGGGCGCCGGTCTCAAGGTCATGGATGCGGCCGCGTGCGCGAAGTGGGCCGACGTGGTGATGGTGCTGACCCCCGACGAGGGGCAGGGCGATCTCTATCGCGACAAGCTGCACGCCAACATGAAGCCCGGCTCAGCGCTCGCTTTCGCGCACGGGCTGAATGTGCATTTCAACCTTCTCGACCCGCGCCCCGACATTGACGTGTTCATGATCGCGCCGAAAGGCCCCGGGCATACGGTGCGCAGCGAATATCAGCGCGGCGGCGGCGTGCCCTGCCTGGTCGCGGTGGCGCAGAACCCCTCCGGCAACGCGCTGGAAATCGCCCTCTCCTACGCCTCGGCGATCGGCGGCGGACGCGCCGGCATCATCGAGACCACCTTCAAGGAGGAATGCGAGACCGACCTGTTCGGCGAGCAGGTGGTGCTGTGCGGCGGCCTGGTCGAGCTCATCAAGGGCGGCTACGAGACGCTGGTCGAGGCCGGGTATGCGCCGGAGATGGCGTATTTCGAGTGCCTGCACGAGGTGAAGCTGATCGTCGATCTGATCTACGAGGGCGGCATCGCCAACATGAACTACTCGATCAGCAACACCGCCGAATATGGCGAATATGTCTCCGGCCCACGCATCATCACCGATGAAACCAGGGCGGAGATGCGCCGCGTGCTGGCCGACATCCAGTCGGGCCGCTTTGCGCGCGACTGGATGCTGGAGAACCGGGTCAATCAGTCGAGCTTCAAGGCCATGCGCCGGCGCCTGGCCGCGCACCCGATCGAGCAGGTGGGCGAGAAGCTGCGGGCGATGATGCCGTGGATTTCCAAGAACGCGCTGGTGGACAAGTCGCGGAACTGACGCCCGCGTCAGGCCGCGCGTGCGCCGGCTCCGCCGCCTCCCAGGCCGCGGCGTCGGCGAACAGCGCGCGCAGCAGCTTGTTGTGCAAGGCGTGGCCGGCGCGATGGGCGCGGAAGCGGGCGCGCAGGCGGGCCCCGGCCAGCGCCAGGTCGCCCAGCGCGTCCAGCAGCTTATGGCAGGCGAACTCGTCCTCCATCCGCAGCCCGCCCGGATTGAGCACGCGCGCCCCGTCGACGACGACCGCGTTCTCCAGGCTGCCGCCGCGCGCGAGCCCGGCGGCGAGCAGCCCGTCCACCTCGCCGGCCATTGCGAAGGTGCGCGCGCGTGCGAGCCGATGGCGGAAGCCGTCCGGCGTCAGGCGCAGCGAGGCCGACTGCCGGCCGATCGCGGCGGCGGCGAAATCGAGCGATGACGCTCAGCTCCAGCCCGTCATGGCTGCCGGGGGCAGCAGCTCGGCCCAAGCCTCGCCCGCCGACGACGCGAACCGGGCGCACCACCTCGATGACCCTCGGCGCCTCGGATTGTTCGACGATGCCCGCGCAGTCGAGCAGGAACAGCCACGGCGCCGCCGAGCCGTCATGGATCGGCAACTCCGCCCGGTCCAGCTCGACCAGCACATTATCGACCGCGCTGCCGGCCAGCGTCGCCATCAGATGCTCGATCGTGCCGACCCGGCACGACGCCATCTCGGCATTCGGCGATCGTGGTGGCGAATCGGGTGTCGGCGACGCGATCGAAGCGCGCCGGGATGTCCCGGCCGAGATCGGTGCGCCGGAACACGATCCCGTGATCCGGCCGGCGCCGGACGCATGGTGACGCTGACCCGCTGGCCCGAATGGACGCCAATTCCCACGCAGGAGATCGGCGCCCGCAACGTGCGCTGGCAAAGCGCGCGGGGCAGGGACGGAATATACGGATATGCTGCGAACCGTCCATGCGGCGCGCCAGAGCCTCCAAACCGACCAGCTACAAGGTATGGGGCGTCTCGAAGCCGGCGCCAGTCACTCTTTATTTCTGAGTGTTACCGCACAAGCTTTTGTTCCTGCTGGAAAATTGTCGCCTTCAGACGACGGCGGAACTGATCGTAGCTGAGCCCGAGGCGGGCCGCCGCGCGGCGTTGGTTGTGGCGCAACTCCGCCAATGCTCGCTCCAGCAGGCGTGTTTCGAACCGGCGCACCGCGCCCGCGAAGTCGTCGAGTCGGCCGCGGAGCGCGGCACCGCCGCCGCCGTCGGCGCGGCGATCGGTGACGGGATGGCGCCGAACGGATCGATGATGATCTTCGCGAGCGGCCGGTCGGCGCGCTCGGCCCGGCAGAGGCTGCGCTCCACGGCGTTGCGAAGCTCGCGGACGTTGCCGGGCCAGTGATGCGCGTGCAGCGCTTCGAGCGCCGACGGCGCGAAGCCGGCGAAGAAGGGCCGGCGCAGTTCGGCCGTCATGCGGGTGGCGAAATGCTCGGCCAGCAAGGCGATATCCTCGCTCGCGCTCGCGCAGCGGCGGCAAAGTCACCACGTCGAACGCCAGCCGGTCGAGCAAATCGGCGCGAAACCGTCCGGCGGCGGCGAGCGCCGGCAGATCGGCATTGGTCGCGGCGACCACCCGCACATCGACCTCCAAAGTCTCGCTGCCGCCGATCCGCTCGAACGTGCCGTATTCGATGACGCGCAGCAGCTTCTCCTGCACGGCGGGCGCGGCGCTGGCGATCTCGTCGAGAAACAACGTGCCGCCGTCGGCGAGCTCGAACCGTCCGGCGCGACGGCGCGCGGCACCGGTGAAGGCGCCCGCCTCGTGACCGAACAACTCCGCATCGAGCAGCAATTCGGCCAACGCAGCGCAGTTCAGCTTGATGAACGGCCGGTCCCAGCGCGGCGACAGGAACGCCAGCCGGCCGGCGACCAGCTCCTTGCCGGTGCCGCGCTCGCCCGCGAGCAGGATCGGCCGATCGAGCGGCGCCAGCCGGGAGACATGGGCGAGCATTGCCCGGAACGCCGGGCTGGTCCCGATAGGCGTCGGAGGGTCGGAGCGCAGCCATTATTCGGCGGTTTCATGCCATATTTTAGCGATAAACGCCAGGATAACGTCGAGAAAGCGGCGGCCGCGGTCCGGCACGCGGCTTGCTACGGTGTCGGCGTTAACCGGAGCCGCCATCATGGGCATCTTCTCGCGCCTCAGCGACATCGTGAACTCGAACATCAACGGCATCCTCGCCCGCGCCGAGGACCCGAAGAAGATCATCCGCCTCATCATCCAGGAGATGGAGGATACCCTGGTCGAGGTGCGCAGCGGCGCGGTGCGCGGAATCGCCGAACGCAAGGAGATGGAGCGCCGGGTCGCCACCCAGCGGCGCGAGACCGAGGAGTGGGAGCGCAAGGCCGAGCTTGCGGTCACGCGCGGGCGCGACGATCTGGCGACGGGGGCGCTGGCGGCCAAGGCGCGGGCGGCGCAGGCGCTCGCCGTCTCCGAGCAGCAGCTCGCGCAGATGGTCGAGGCGTTGAACCGCCAGAACGAGGACATCGGCAAGCTGCAAGCCAAGCTCACCGACGCCAAGAACCGCGAGCGCACGATCGTCGCCCGCCACCGCAGCGCCGCCAATCGGCTGAAGCTGCGCGGCAAGCTCTACGACGAGCGCATCACCGACGCCTTCGCCCGCTTCGAGCAGGTGGAGCGGGCCCTTGACGAGGCCGAGGGCAAGGTGGAGGCCTATGACATCGGCCGCGGCAAGCCGCTGGACCAGGAATTCGCCGAGATGGAGGCCGAGACCGCGGTGAAGGAGGAGTTGGCGCAGCTGAAGGCGCGGCTCGGCAACCGCATTCCGCCGGCCCCGGCGCCGCAACCGATGAAGGTGTGAGATGAGCGTTCCCGCCGGGCTGGTCGCGGTCCTGTTCCTGGTCGTGGTGGCGCCGATCTGGATCGTCGCCCACTACGCCACGCGCTGGCGCACCGCGCGCATGATGTCGAAGGAGCAGGATCGCGCGCTGGGCGACCTGTGGGAGCTGGCGCAGCGCATGGAGGGCCGCGTCGAGAGCCTGGAGGCGATCCTGGACGCCGAGGCGCCGGGTTGGCGCGGGCGCGCGCGGACCGATCCCTGGACGGAGCCGGCGCCATGAGATTTAACGATGACGGCGGACCCCGCGGCGATGGACCCCGCGGCGATGGACCCTGGGGCGATGGACCTTTGCGGGCGATGGACCCTGGGGCGATCCGCGCTGGATGCGCCGCCAGGCCCGCCGCGCCGCGCGCCGCGCCTGGCGGCTGCCGCGGGCGGCCACGCCTACGACCGGGTTTACCGCGATACCGAGCGCGGCTGGATCGCCGGCGTCTGCGCCGGCATCGCCGACTATATCGGCGTGGACCCGCTGCCGGTGCGCATCGCCGCCGTGCTCTGCCTGGTGTTCTTCTTCCTGCCGGTTCTGGTCGCCTACGCGGTGTTCGCCCTGGTGCTGCGCCCGAAGCCGCCGGCGCTGTTTGCCTCCGCCGCCGAGGAGACCTTCTGGCGCGAGGTGCGCACCGAGCCGGGCACGGTCCTGCAAAGCCTGCGCGGGCGGTTTCGCGCGCTCGACAAGCGGGTGGGGCGCGTGGAAACCCTGGTCACGTCGCCGGAGTTCGATCTCCGGCGCCGCTTCCGCGATCTCGACCGCTGAGGGAGGCTCGGATGTCGCTGTTGCGCCTGCTGCTGAATGTGCTGTGGATCATCTTCGGCGGCATCTGGATGGCGGCGGCCTGGCTGCTGGCGGCGCTGATCATGTGCATCACCATCATCGGCATTCCGTGGGCGCGCGCGGCCTTCAACATCGCCTTCTACACGCTGCTGCCGTTCGGCCACCGCGCCGTCCGCCGCGACCGGCTGCAGGGCTACGAGGATGTCGGGAACCGGCGGATTGGGTTTCATCGGCAACATCATCTGGCTGCTGCTCGCCGGCTGGTGGCTGGCGCTCGGCCACGTCATCGCGGCGGCGGCGCTCGCCGTCACCATCATCGGCATTCCGTTCGCCTGGGCGCATCTCAAGCTCGCCGGCCTGGCGCTGTGGCCGATCGGCATGACGATCGTGCCGGAGGATGAGGTTCCGTATGGCGGAGTGCGATATTAGTAGAGCAATTCCATGAACGTAATCCATTGCGTAGGGCGGATAAGCCCTTGCGCAATCCGCCTTTCCTTTCGATCGGCACGAAACTGGCGGAAGGCGCTTCGCTTTTCCGCCCTACAGTTGTTCCATGGAAACGTTGCATCGGTTTTCGGATATGCTTGAGCCATGAGTGAGTCCGAAGCCCTCTTCTCAACGCTCCGCCGCTCCGCGGACGACAAGGTGGTTACTGCCCTCGAACACGTGCTGCGCGAGGGGCCGGACCACGTGCTCAACCGGGTCAATGTGCTGGACTTCGCGAGCCGGCACGGCTTGGCGGAAGAACCCGTGATCGCCGCGTTCCTTCACGCCGCGCGGATCGGCATGTTCGACCTGTCCTGGAACGTGTTCTGCCCCGATTGCGGCTGCGTGCTGGAAGCGGCGGCCGCGCTCACATTCGTGCGGCAGGAGGCATACTGCGCGTTCTGTGCCGCCGGCCGCGAGTCGATCCTGGACGACACGGTTGAGGTCACGTTTACCGTGAGCCCGCGGGTCCGCCGCATCGCCGCGCACGATCCCGATCGCCTGCCGATCTGGGACTATTACCGCCAGATTGTCTTCGGCTCCGGCGTCGACCTCCCGGACGGAGGGTTTCGAGGACCAGATCGAGGAGATCACGGTCGATCAGGTCGAGCTGCCGCCGGGGGACAAGGCCGTCTTGTCGCTGCAGCTGCCGGCCGAGTTGGTCATCCTGCTCGAGCCGGTGACGCATCGCGGCCACTACCTCGAGGTCAAGGGCACGCCGACGCGCGAGCGCCAGCAGGTGTCGGTGATCTTCGACAACGTGCCTGCACCGACCGAGACCGGCGAACTGCATCCCGGCCCGGTACGCCTGCTGCTGGAAAACCACTCGAATGCGCGGGTGCTGCCCGCGGTTCTGGTCGCCGGCGATCGGATGCACGAACTCCTTGGCCGTCGCAAGCCGTTCCTGGCGGCCAAGCGGCTGCTCAGCAACCAAACCTTCCGCGACCTGTTCCGGGCCGACACGCTGGATGTCCGGCAGCGGCTCAAGATCACCAGCCTGACCTTCCTCTTCACCGACCTCAAGGGCTCAACCGAGCTGTACGACCAGGTCGGCGACCTCGTCGCCTTCGACCTGGTGCGCAGCCATTTTCGTGTCCTGCTTGATGGCGTCGCCGCCGAGGCCGGTGCCGTCGTCAAAACGATCGGCGATGCGGTGATGGCGACGTTTCCCACCCCGGATCGGGCGGTCAGCGCCGCGCTTCGCATCCGCGCCGCGATGCGCGACCTCAATGCCGCGCACGGGCGCCGGGACCTGCTGCTCAAGATGGGCATCCATGAGGGTCCCTGCCTCGCCGTGCTGTTGAACGACCACCAGGACTATTTCGGGCATACGGTGAACGTCGCCTCCCGCGTGCAGGGGATGGCGGATTCGAGCGCGATCATCGTGAGCGGCTCCGTGGTCCGCGATCCGCGCGTGGCGGCGTTGCTCGAGCGGGTTGACGCGCGGCCGAGGACGCGCCGTGCCCCGGTACGCGGGCTCGCCGGGGAAATGACGCTCTACGAAATTCCCTAGTTCCCGGGTCAGCCCGCGACTTCGTTCAACCCCGTCACAATCCCATCGCGGTGCGCATGAAGGCGCGTTTCAGCGGCGGGGTGCGGTGGACGGCGGCGATGCCGAGGTCGCGGGCGAGGCGCAGCAGGCGGTTGTCGTTGCTGAACAGCCGATCGAGCGCGTCGGTTGCGGCCAGCATCGCCAGATTGTCGGGCCGCCGGCGGCGCTGGTAGCGCAACAGCAGCTCCGGCGCGCCGACATCGGCGCCCGCCGCGTGCGCCGCGATCACCAGTTCGGCGAGCGCGATGGCGTCGCGGAAGCCGAGATTGAGGCCCTGGCCGGCGATCGGATGGATGCCGTGCGCGGCGTCGCCCACCAGCGCCAGCCTGGTATCGGTGTAGCGATGCGCGTGCATGGCCGCCAGCGCATAGCTCCAGCGCCGGCCGACCGGGCGGATGCGGCCGAGATGATCGCCCAAGCGACGCTGCATCTCGCGCCCGAAGCCCGCATCGTCGAGCGCCAGCATCCGCCGCGCGGTCGGGGATTGCTCGGTCCAGACGATCGAGGAGACGTGCGGCGCGCCGCCTGAAACGGCATCCGGGCTCGGCGCCATCGGCAACTGCGCGAACGGACCGGCGGGCAGGAAATGTTCGAGCGCGGTGTTGTCATGCGGGCGCTCGTGCACGACGGCGCTGACGATGCCGGTCTGGCGATAGGGCAGCCGGGTGACGGCGATGCCGGCGGCCTCGCGCAGCGGCAACTCGCGCCCCTCGGCGGCGACCACCAGGCGGGCGTGGATCTCCGGCCGGGCGGCGATGCGCACCAAGGCTCCGGCTTGCGTGCGCGTCACCGACGCCTCGGCGGGCGCGAAGACGGACAAGGCGGGCAGGGCGCTGAGATGCGCATTCAGCGCGATCCGCAGCGCCCGCGCTTCCACCATGAAGCCGAACGGGCCGGCATTCTCGCCCGCGCCGGCGCGGTTGAAATGCAGAAACAGCGGCGAGGCCGGACGCCCGAGACGGCCATCGCTCACCCTTATGTCGAGGATCGGGCAGGCGCCCGCATCCAGCCGGTCCCACAATCCGGCCTGTTCAAGCAACCGCCGCGAGCCGGCGGCGACGGCGTAGGCGCGGCCATCGAAGGCCGGATGTTCCATCGGCGGCAGCGGCGCGCGGTCGATCACCGCGGTCGGGATGCCGGCGGCGGCGAGCCGGCATGCGAGTGTTCCGCCCACCGGACCGGCGCCGATCACGCACACCGCGACGTCGAGCCGTTCCGTCATGCAACTCCCGTCGTGCTGTCGCCGCGACCGGATTTACTTGCCGTCGTCGCGGCCGCCATCCCGGTCACGTCGCGCGCCGGGTTGAGATTGCCGATCAGCATGGCGATGCGCCACTCATTGCCGCTTTGCGTCAGCACGGCGGCATAATGGCCGCTGATCTCCTTGCCGTTGTTCTCGCCGGTGCCGATGATCGAATATTCGCCGGTGTCCCAAACGGCATCGCCGACGGCGTGCGCCTGCGTCACCGTCACGGTCTCTTTCGTCCAGCCGGCCTTCATGCGACCCGGCGACCGCTTTTTCGATCGCCTGCCTGTCGGTCAGCACCGTCCCGCCCGGCGTGAGATAGCTCGAACCGTCGGCGAACAGATTCGGCGACCCCGGCGGCGTTGCCGGCGTTGTAGGTGCTTTCGAACTTGTTCGCCATGCATCGGCGGCCTGTTTGGCGTCCTGCTCGGAGACGGCGGGCAAGAGCCGGCCCAGCGAGGCCGAGCACAAGCACAGACGAGATGAGCGCGCGAAGCATCATGGTTGTCCTCCCCGGACCGACCTCCACCCGGTGATCGGGCGTTTGGATCGATCGGGAGAGAATAGACCCGGCCAAAAAGGGGCCGCAATCCTTGTAACGGGACCGGCGGGGAGCGGCGCCGCTCGCCGGAACAGCGTACTCAGGCGGCCTCGATATCCAGGTTGTCGATATCCGGGGCGGCGGTGATCCGACCTGCCCGGCGCCGCTGACGACGCCATGTCACGACCTCCAGGATCAAACCGTCCTCAAAGAGCCGCTTGGTCTGGATGAGCAGCGTCGCGGGCATTCGCTATCCCGCCTCGTCGCCCTCATACGGCTCCAAATCGATGCGCTGCACGCGGATTGTCTGGACGGTGCGAACGCCGACTTCGTGCTCAATCATCATGCGCGCAAGCTCGGCGCCGTCGATGAGGACGATGCGGTGGCCATGAAACGATCGCGCCGTGTCGCGCGCTTGCGATGTGAACCGGCTGGTGGTCACGAACACGCCCTTGGTGGCGCCGTTGCCGAGTAATGCTCCGGCGAAGCCCTGGACGGCGGGAGCGCCGACCGAGTTGTCCTCGGCGTAGCGCTTGGCCTGGATATAGACGGCGTCCAAGCCCAGAGCGTCCTCGCGGATGATGCCGTCGATGCCGCCGTCACCGGAACGCCCCAGCCGTTCCGACGCCTCCCGCCGCGAGCCGCCATAGCCCATGCGCACCAGCAGGTCGATGATGAGCTGCTCGAACGCCTCCGGCGGCAGAGCCCGCAGCCGCGAGATCAGGGTGCCCGCCAATTCGGCCTTAAGATCGCGGTCGGCGCCTTCAAGGCGTTCCTCGGGCGTTGCGGAGATTGGTGAGATGAGGTCGGAAGAATGCTGGACCGGCGTGCTGTCGCGATCAGTCGATGTTTCCGGGCGAAACTCGCGAAATTGCGGGTACTTGCGCAAATGTTGAATGGTGATTCGAGGTGGTGGCGACTTGAGCAGCCGAAGCCCTTCAGGGGCCGCCTCATACATCCCGCGTGACACCCGATTTATCAGACCTGCTTTGTTCAGATACGCGAGCGCCCAATGCACGCGATTGGTGATGGTCGGCTGCCGACCGCTCGGGAGCAGCGCGCGCCGTTCCTCCTCGGTGAGGTGATGCTCTTCGGCCATGGCCTCTACCATCGGACCGATTGCCCAGGCCCGTTCCGCGAGCCGGCGCAGCACCGGCAGCATCAATGATTGAAAGTCCGGAAATCGACATCCAGCACTCCAAGCCTGCTCGAATCGGTCGGCCTTACGGCGTCTTGCAACACTGACTGTCCGAGCATGACACAATTCAGGACACGCTGCCCGGATCGGTCGAAGTCGGTGCTTTGTGCTACCCATACCCCTTCCATGCTTCGATTCTCCCCTTGACCCTGCTGCTCGGCATCGACCCCGGGCTCCGCTTCACCGGCTGGGGCCTGGTGGAGGCCACGGGCAACCGGCTGCGCCACATCGCCGACGGGGTGATCGCGACCGACTCCGAGCACCCCGTGCCGGCGCGGCTGAGCGCGCTGCATCGGGCGCTGACAGCGCTGATCGCGCAACACCGGCCCGACGAGGCGGCGGTGGAGGAGACCTATGTGAACCGCAACGGCGCGGCCACGCTGAAGCTCGGCTATGCGCGCGGCGTCGCGCTGCTGGCGCCGGCGCTGGCCGGAATCCCCGTGGCCGAATACGGCGCCATGGCGGTGAAGCTCGCGGTGGTCGGGACCGGCGGGGCGGCCAAGGAGCAGGTCGCGGTGATGGTGCGCCGGCTGCTGCCCGGCGCGACGTTGCGGCGGGCGGATGCGGCCGATGCGCTGGCCGTCGCGATCTGCCACGCCCATCACCGCGCCAGCCTGACGCGGTGGCGGGCGTGATCGCGCTGCTCACCGGGCGGGTGGTGCAGCGCGAGGAGGGAAGCTGCATCCTGGATGTGAACGGGGTCGGCTATCTGGTTCATGCCTCGACGCGGACGCTGGCGGCACTGCCGGCCTCGGCCGAGCCGGCGCGGCTGCTGATCGAGACGCATGTGCGCGACGACGCGATCCTGCTCTACGGCTTCGCCGATGCCGCCGAGCGCGACTGGTTCCGGCTGCTCACCACCGTGCAGGGGGTCGGTCCGAAGGTGGCGCTGGCGGTGCTCTCGGCGCTGGCGCCGCGCGATCTCGTTTCCGCCATCGCCGCCGGCGATCGGGTCAGCCTGACGCGCGCGCCCGGGGTCGGCGCGCGGCTGGCCGTGCGGCTGCTGACCGAGCTGCGTGACAAGGCCGGCGGGATGCCGACCGCCCCCGGCGTGGCGCTCCCGGCGGTCGCGCCGGGGCCGGCGGAGGACGCGATCTCGGCGCTGCTGCATCTCGGCTATCGGCGGGCGGAGGTCGTGCCGGTGGTGGCGGCGGTGATGGCGCGGCGGCGATGCCGGGCTGGACGAGGTGATCCGTGACAGCCTGAAGGAGCTGGCGCAGAAGGCGCCGGCATGAGCGAAACACGCGCCGTCTCCGCCGCCCGCCAGGAGGAGGACGCGGGCGAGGGCAGCCTGCGCCCGCAGCTGCTGGCGGAATTCGTCGGCCAGAAGGCGGCGCGCGGCAACCTGGCAGTCTTCATCGAGGCGGCGCGCGCCCGTGCCGAGGCGCTGGATCACGTGCTGCTGCACGGCCCGCCCGGTCTCGGCAAGACCACGCTCGCGCAGATCGTGGCCCGCGAGTTGGGGGTGGGGTTCCGCGCCACCTCCGGCCCCGTCATCCAGCGCGCCGGCGACCTCGCCGCGATCCTGACCAATCTGCAACCTCGCGATGTTCTGTTCATCGACGAGATCCACCGCCTGCAACCGGCGATCGAAGAAATTCTGTATCCGGCGATGGAGGATTTCCAGCTCGATCTGATGATCGGCGAGGGGCCGAGCGCCCGCTCGGTGCGGATCGACCTCGCGCCCTTCACCCTGGTCGGCGCCACCACCCGGGCCGGACTGTTGGCCACACCCTTGCGCGACCGCTTCGGCATCCCGCTGCGGCTGGTGTTCTACACTCCGGAGGAGCTGGAATTGATCCTGCGCCGCGGCGCCGAAAAGCTCGCCTTCGCGCTGGCCCCGGAGGGGGCGGCCGAGATCGCGCGGCGCGCGCGCGGCACCCCGCGCGTCGCCGGGCGGCTGCTGCGCCGGGTGCGCGACTTCGCCGCGGTGGACGGCACGGCGATCGTGGACCGGGCAGCGGCCGATGCGGCGCTGCATCGGCTGGATGTGGACGCGCGCGGGCTCGATGCGATGGACCGCCGCTATCTGCGCCGCATCGCCGAGCATCATGGCGGCGGGCCGGTCGGGGTCGAGACCCTGGCCGCGGCGCTGGCGGAGGCGCGCGACACACTGGAGGACGTGGTCGAGCCGTACCTGATCCAGGAGGGCTTGGTGCTGCGCACCAGCCGGGGGCGGATGCTGGGCGAGCCGGGATGGCGCCATCTTGGATTGAAGCCGCCGCCGACGAGCAGTCAACTTGATTTGCTGGGCGAGGCGTGACGGTGCTTGGCCCTTCAGACCCCTCCCCTAGCCCCTCCCGCAAGGGGAGGGGGACTGGTTCCGAATTGCTTGCTTCTCCCCCTCCCCTTGCGGGAGGCGGCCGGGGGGAGGGGGGACGCCACCATTTCCACCTCCGGGTCTATTATGAGGACACCGACGCCGGCGGCATCGTCTACCACGCAAACTATCTGCGTTTTGCCGAACGGGCGCGCACCGAGGCGATGCGTGCACTCGGCGTCCCGCATGCCGATCTGGTGCGCGACTGCAACCTGATGTTCGTGGTGCGACGCGCCAAAATCGACTATCTCCGCCCGGCGCGGCTCGACAATTCGCTCGTGGTCGTCACCGAGCCGCTGGATCTGCGCGCGGCCACGGTAACGTTGCGCCAGGACATAAGGAGCGAATCGGGATCGTGCGCCGTCGCCGAGATCGAGTTGGCCTGCATCGTGCCGGGGGAGGCACGGCCGGCCCGCATCCCGCCGCGCTGGCGGGCGGCGTTCGAGGCCATGCTGGCGGCCGCCGCCGCCTCGGGCTAATGGCGGCGCGGCCGACGGAGGAGAGGGGCTGAGGGATGGATCGGGCCGTGGATGCGGTGAACCTGGGTAACGCCGGCGCCGACCTGTCGCTGTGGGGCTTGTTCCTGCAGGCCGACATCGTCGTGAAGATCGTGATCTTGGGGCTGATCGTCGCCTCCGTCTGGGTGTGGGCGGTGGTGTTCGAGAAGTGGTCGAGCCTGCGCCGTGTGAACAAGCAGGCCGAGGACTTCGAAGATCGCTTCTGGTCGGGCGGCAGCTTGGAGGAGCTGTACGATCAGGAAGGCGTGCGCCCGATGCACCCGATGGCGGCGGTGTTCGGTGCCGCCATGGGCGAGTGGCGGCGCAGCGCCCGGGTGGCGGGGGCGGATATCAGTCAAACCGGCGTGCGCGAGCGGGTGGACCGCGCAGTGACCGTGACCATGAACCGCGAGATGGACCGGCTGGAGCGATGGATGATCTTTCTCGCCTCGGTCGGTGCCACCGCGCCCTTCATCGGCCTGTTCGGCACCGTCTGGGGGATCATGCACAGCTTTTCGGCGATCGCGGCGATGCACAATACCAATCTGGCCGTGGTCGCCCCCGGCATCGCCGAGGCGTTGTTCGCCACCGCCATCGGGCTGGTGGCGGCGATTCCGGCGGTTCTCGCCTATAACAAGATCAGCACTGATCTGGCGCGCTTCGCCAGCCGGATGGAGGGGTTCGGCACCGAATTCAGCGCCATCCTCTCACGCCAGAGCGAGGAGCGGGCCTGAGCATGGCCGCGCCCTTGTCACCGCGCGGCGGGCGAGGACGCTATCGCCCGCTCTCCGAGATCAACGTCACGCCGCTGGTGGATGTGATGCTGGTCTTGCTGATTATCTTCATGGTGACGGCGCCGCTGATGACATCGGGCGTCAGCGTCGATCTGCCGAAGACCGACGCGCAGCCGCTCAATTCCGACAGTCAGCCGCTCAGCGTCACCATCGACGCGCAGGGGCAGATTTACCTGCAAAGCGAGAAGGTCGATCTCGGTCAGCTGGTGGCCAAGCTGCGCGCCATCGGCGAGAATGACGCCGATCGGCGCATCTTCGTGCGTGGCGACAAGGATCTGGCCTACGGGCGGATCATGCAGGTGATGGGCACGATCACGCAGGGCGGGTTCACCAAGGTGGCGCTGCTGGCCGAGCAGGCCCCGGTTTCGGTGGCGCCGCACGCGGGAACCGCCGCGCCGCCCGCCGGAACCCGGCCGAAGGCCGGCTGAGCGGCGGAATATGACCATGGACGGCATGAGCCCGGACATGCGGCGAGGCACGATCGCCTCGGTGACGCTGCACGTCCTGATCGCCGCCGCGCTGCTGATCGGCCTGCCGTTCTGGAGCCCGCCGGAGCCGCCGCCGGAGACGGCGGTGGACATGGTGTTCCAACCGGGCCCGGCGGCAAAAGGGCCGGCTCCTGCGGTCACACCGGCGCCCGCACGTCAGCCGGTTCCGACGCCGGCGC
This sequence comes from uncultured Pseudomonadota bacterium, assembly GCA_963762525.1. Lineage (GTDB taxonomy): Bacteria > Pseudomonadota > Alphaproteobacteria > Acetobacterales > Acetobacteraceae > DATFDN01. The sequence goes on along the minus strand of CAVXKT010000001.1, from coordinate 14,416 downwards.
CGCCCGCACCGACGCCGCCGCAGCCCCGGAAGATCGAGGACAATCTGCCGCCGCCCCCTCCACCGCCGCCGCCGCAGCCGCAAGCGGCCGCCCCGGCCAAGGCACTGCCGATGCCGCCACCCCCGGCAATCACGCCGCCGGCTCCCAAGCCCCCGCAGCCGGCGCAAGCTTCCCCGCCGCTGCCCTTGCCGCCGCCTCCGGCGCCGACACCTCCGAGTCCCACCGCGCAGCCGAACCCCACCGCCAATCCGGCGCCGGCCAGTACGGCGCTCGAGAACACGCTGGAGAAGCTGCGCGCCGAGCCGCGCCAGCAAGCACACGCGCCGGAGGCACGCGCCAACCCCGCGCCAGGGCGGCGCCCCTACTGCCGGCGGCGATCCGGCCGCCAATGACACCGCGGCGCTCTCGGCCTCCGAGCGCGGCGCGATCGGCGATCATGTCCGCCCGTGTTGGACCAGCGATCCCGGAGCGCTCGACCTCGACAAGATGCAGGTGCTGCTGACCGTGACCACCGATCCGGCTGGCGTGGTCCGCGCCGCCGAAGTGGCACCGGCTGATCGCGGGCGGCTGGCCGACCCGCGCCTGCGGGTATTCGCCGAGCGGGCCGTTCGCGCCGTTCGATCGCCCTCCTGCGCCAACCTCCCGTTGCCGGCCAAGATGCTGGGCAAGGTGGACACGCTCACCTTCCGGTTCCGACCCTAGGCGGACCTCAGAGACGGATCACCCCATGCCGAATTCCGACCTCCTTCCCCGGAAGCTGCCGCGCCGGGCGCTGATGGGCGCCGCCGGGGCCATGCTGGCGGCGCCCGCCTTCGCGCAGGCGCCGAATGCTGCGAGCGCGGTCATCGACGTGAACCGCGCGCGCGGTGCACCGATCCCGATCGCCGTCCCCGACCTCGGGGGCGCCGATGCCGCCTCGGCCGCGCTCGGGCGCGACATTGCGCAGGTGGTGAGCACGGACCTGTCCGGCTCCGGGCTGTTCCGGCCGATCAGCCAGGCCGCCTTCATCCAGGCGCCGCCCGGTGCCGGCGGGGCGCCGGCGTTTCAGAACTGGGCCGCGATCGGCGCCCAGGGCCTGGTAACGGGCAGCGTGCAAGCTTCGGGCGGCACCATGCGGGTGGAGTTCCGGCTTTGGGACGTGTTGCCGCAGACTCAGCTTCAGGGCACCGCCTACACCGCCAGCACCCTCAACTGGCGGCGGATCGCCCACAAGATCGCCGATGCGGTCTATGAGCGGCTGCTGGGCGAGAAGGGATATTTCGACACCCGCATCGCCTATGTCGCCGCCACCGGGCCGCGCGGGCGAGAGGTGCGGCGGCTGGCGATCATGGATCAGGACGGCGCCAATGCGCGCACCCTGACCGACGGCAGCTGGATGGTGCTGACGCCGCGTTTCGCGCCGGTCCGCGACCAGCTGGCGTATATGAGCTATGCCAATAACCGCCCGCGTGTCTATCTGATGGACCTCGGCTCCTTCCGGCAGAGCCCGCTCGGCGTGTTCGACGGCATGACATTCGGACCGCGCTTCTCGCCGGATGGCGGCCGGGTCATCATGTCGGTCGCGCAAGGGAGCGGCTCCGACATCGTGGTGGTCGATCTCACGAGCCGGGCGACGCAGCACCTGACGCGCTCGGACTCGATCGACGTGAGCCCCTGCTACAGCCCGGACGGGCAGCAGATCGTGTTCAACTCCGACCGCGGCGGCGACCAGCAGCTTTACATCATGGGCGCGGGCGGCGGCGGCGCTCGGCGCATCAGCTTCGGTTCGGGGCGTTACGCGACGCCGGTCTGGTCGCCGCGCGGCGACCTGATCGCCTTCACGCGCCTGGGCGGCGGCGACAGCGGCGGGTTCGATATCGGCGTCATGCACCCCGACGGCAGCGGCGAGCGCATCCTGGCGCAGGGCTGGGAGGTGGAGGGTCCCACCTTCGCGCCGAACGGGCGGGTGCTGATGTTCTTCAGCCAAAGCCGCGCCGTCGGCAGCGGCGGCGAGGGTTTCGGCTCGCATCTGGTCTCGGTGGACATCACGGGCTTCAACCAGCGGCCGATCCCGACCGCCACCAACGCCTCCGATCCCACGTGGTCGCCGCTGGGGGGCTGAGGGAAGTCGGCGAGGATGCCGACTATTGCCATAAGCTCTCCCCGGCGGTTTCCTTCTTGACCGGCCCTTAACGATCTCGGCCGAAAACGTAGACGCCGGCCGGGCGGTTCGACTCATTCAGCAGGTCGCATACCTCGACCGTTTGTTAAGGAATCTCGGCCGGTCGGGAATGAGCCCGAACCGGCGTTTAGGAGGCGCCGCCCGGACTTCTCCCGGCTCATCGTCCCGCCGCGTCCAGCGCCTGCTTCAGATCGGCCAGTATGTCGTCGATATGCTCGATGCCGACCGACAGACGAACGTAACCCGGCGTGGTGCCAGTCGCCCGCTGCTCCTCCTCGGTGAGCTGGGAGTGGGTGGTGCTCGCCGGATGGATCGCCAGGCTTCGGGAATCGCCGATATTGGCGACGTGATAGAACAGCTTCAGATTGTCGATGAAGCGCGCCCCCGCACTCGCGCCGCCCGCCAGCTCGAAGCCCATCAGCCCACCGGCGCCGTGCGGCAGGTATTTGGCCGTCCGCTCGGCGCCCACACCCTGATGGTGGGCCGGGTGAATGACCCGGGTCACGTCGCGGCGGCTGGCCAGGAAGTCGGCGACCGCGAGCGCGTTGCGGGAGTGCTCGCGCATCCTGAGCGGCAGCGTCTCGATGCCCTGGATGAACAGGAAGGCGTTGAACGGGCTCATCGCCGCGCCGAGATCGCGCAGCAGCGTAACCCGCATCTTCAGGATGTAGGCGATCGGCCCGAGCGGCTTGGCGGCCTCGGCCCAGACCGCTCCGTGATAGCTCGGATCGGGGGTGTTCAGGGTCGGCTGACGCTCCTTGTGGGCGGCCCAGTCGAAGTTGCCGCCGTCGATCACGACGCCGCCGATCGAGGTGCCGTGGCCGCCGATATATTTGGTCGCGGAGTGCATCACCACGGCGGCGCCATGGTCGAACGGGCGCACCAGCATCGGTGCGGCGGTGTTGTCCATGATCAGCGGGATGCCGAAGCGGCGACCGATCGCCGCCACTTCGGCGATCGGGAACGCGATCAGCTTCGGGTTGGGCAGCGTTTCCGCGTAATAGGCGCGGGTCCGCTCGTCGGTGGCGCGGGCGAAGCCCTCGGGATCGGCGGGATCGACAAAGCGCGTCTCGATGCCCTGATCCTTCAAGGTATTGCCGAACAAATTCCAGGTGCCGCCGTAGAGATCGGTGGCGGCGACGATGTTATCGCCGGCGCGGGCGAGGTTCTGGACGCACATCGCCGAGGCCGCTTGGCCGGAGGCGAGGGCGAGCGCCGCGACCCCGCCCTCCAACGCGGCGATGCGCTTCTCGAAGGCATCGCAGGTCGGGTTCATGATGCGGGTGTAGATGTTGCCGAGCTGCCTGAGACCGAACAGGTCGGCCGCGTGTTCGGCGCTGTCGAACTGATAGGACGTGGTTTGGTAAATGGGCACGGCAACCGCGTTCGTCGCCTCGTCGCGCCGCCAGCCGGCGTGCAGCGCCAGCGTCTCCGGGTGCCTCGTCTCCATGGCGCCTCTTCTCCTCTTTCCGACGCCCGTCTAACAGGAGAAGCGGAGCGGCGCTATGCGGCCTGTTGCAGGATCGCGCGGCCTCGGCGCAGCGCCGCGGCCATTTGCTCGGCCGGGACCGCGCCGGATAGCAGGAAGTAGCCGTCCAGGAAAAACGACGGCACTCCGTTAACGCCGGCCTCCCGAGCTGCCCGCTCGGCGGCGAGCATCTCGGCTGCGATCCGCTCGCCGGCCAGGAACGCCTCGGCTTCGGCGCGGTCCATCGCGGCGCGCGCGGCGCAGTCCGCGAGGACCCCGCGATCGCCGATGTCGCGGCCTTCAACGAAATAGGCGGCGAACACCGCCTCCATGGCGGCGTCCTGCACGCCCTTGGTGTCGGCGAGCCACATCAGCCGGTGCGCGTCCAGCGTGTTCGGGGTGCGCCGCATGAGGTCGGTGCGGAACTCGAGGCCCACCGCGCGCGCCGCTGCGGTGATGCGCGCGTCCAGCGCCCGCGCCTGCTCGGCGCTGCCGAATTTGGCGGCGCGATAGGCGGCGCGGTCGGCGCCCGCCTTCGGCATCTCGGGGTTGAGCTGAAACGGGTTCCAGCGGACGGCGAAGCGCCCCGCATCTTCGCCAAGCATCTTCAGCGCCCGCTCGAGCTGGCGCTTACCGATATAGCACCACGGACAGATGGCGTCGGAGACGATGTCGATGCGAATGGCTGCGGAATCGCGCGTTAGCATGATGCGGACCTTCTGCCTGTCGGTGCGGCCACCCTAGCAAGCCCGGGCGGGATGGGCTATTTGCCTGCCGCATCGGGGGTCCGGTGGCAGAGTGGTGATGCAGCGGATTGCAAATCCGTGGATGGCGGTTCGATTCCGCCCCGGACCTCCAAACACTAGCCTCCCGGCGATCCCTCCTGCAGTTCCTCGATCAACGGGGCATGGTTCAGCAAGGCCACCAGCGATACGCCGCCGATCGTATTGCCCACCAGGGTCGGGATGAGAAACCGCACCACATAGGCAAGCGGCGGTGCCTCGCCCGTGAACACGGCGAAGATCGCGTCGCTCGATCCGGCGATGATGTGCGAGAAGTGGCCGATGCTGACTACGTAGGTCAGCAGGATGATCACGAACAGCCGGGCCGAGCTGGCGTTCGGCAGCAACCAGACCATCAACGCGATCAGCCAGCCGGCGAGCACCGCCTTGAGCAAAGTCGGCCAGAACTTCCCGCTGACCGACTCCCGGGCGACCGCCAGCAGCGAGTCCCGCACCGCGGCGAAGAATAATCCCTCGGGCATGACCAGCGCGGCAAAGATGAAGGTGCCGAAGAGGTTGGTGGCGAGCACGATCCCCCACAGGCGGAGCGTGGACGAGCGCGCCTGGCCGCTGCGGCTGGTCAGCACCGGCAGCACCGCGGTGAGCGTGCTTTCCGAGAACAGCTGCTGGCGGCCGAGGATCACGATCACGAACCCCAGGCTGTAGCCGAAGCTGTCCACCAGATGCCGCCAGGGCGCGTCCGGCAGGGCGGCGCGCAACAGCGCCATGGCGAGAAAGGAGAATCCCATCGACATGCCGGCCGCCAGCCCCGACCAGGCGAGCGCGGCGGCGGAGCGGCGCACCTCCTCCTCGCCCTCTTCGCGCACCACCTCGTGAATGGCCTTCGGACGCAGCGGCGCGGCCGCCCGCGCCTGTTCCTGCTCGCGCTCGTCCAGCACGGGCGGCATCCGGTCGTCATCGTCCATTATCGCCAAGCCGCCAGCATTGCCATCGCGCGCAACGCCGGGCATGAGCGTCGGTTCTCGCAACTCCCCGGGGGCGCGACCGAGCAATGAGCAGCACCGCGCTGCCCCCGCAAGGGGCCGGCGCCCCATTCACGTCTTGGCAACGCTGGTCTCGTCGCGCGCGGGTGCAGCAGATGCGGTGGCGGCAGCGGTCGGTGTTCCTGCTGGGCGGGGCGGCGATCGGCGTCGCCGGGGTGGTGATGGCGCTCGGCGCGTCGGCGGCTGATCGGCTGTTCACCGCCCTGCTCGCCCGGGCGCCGCTGTCGCCGCTTCTGGTAACGCCGCTCGGTTTCGCCCTCCTGGCGTGGATCACGCGCCGATTCGTGCCCAACTCGGAGGGCAGCGGCATCCCGCAGGCGATCGCCGCGCGCCAGCTCTCGAGCCGCACGGAGCGGGCCAAGCTGGTCTCGCTCTGGATCGGCATCAACAAGATCCTGCTCACCCTGGCCGGGCTGCTCGTCGGCGCCTCCATCGGCCGGGAGGGGCCGACGGTGCAGGTGGGCGCCTCCATCATGTTCGCCATCGGCCGGCTGTCGCCAGCCCGACAGCCCGGCCTGATCCTCGCCGGCGCCTCCGCCGGGATCGCGGCGGCGTTCAACACGCCGCTCGCCGGCGTGATCTTCGGGATCGAGGAGATGAGCCGGTCGTTCAACGAACGCGCCAACCTGCTGATTATCGGCGCCGTCATCGCCGCCGGCATCGTCTCGGTCGGCGCGCTCGGCAACTACACTTATTTCGGCGTCACGGCGGCGACGCTGGGCGGCGCGGCGGGCTGGGCGATGATCCCGGTCTGCGGCGTCGTCTGCGGCCTCGCCGGCGGCGTTGTTCAGCCGCATTCTGGTCGAGTTCGGGCGCGGCCTTCCCGGCGGCTTCGGGCACGCGGCTGCGCCGCCATCGCATCTTGTTCGCGCTCGGCTGCGGCATGCTGGTCGCGCTCTGCGGGATTGCCTCCTCCGGCACCATTTACGGCACCGGCTACACCCATGTGCGGGCGCTGATCGAGCACGGCACCCCGCTGCCGCCGGAGTTCGGGCCGCTGAAGCTGCTCGCCACTGCCGCCTCGTCGGTCGCGGGCATTCCGGGCGGCCTGTTTTCGCCCTCGCTCGCGGTGGGCGCCGGCATCGGCTACGACCTCTGGCGGTTCATTCCCGACGTCGCCGCACACGCGCCGCTGGGCGCGGTGGTGATGCTGGGGATGGTCGCCTATTTCGCCGGCGTGGTGCAGGCACCGATCACCGCCTTCGCGATCGTCGCCGAGATGACGGCGGATCACAACATGATCGTGCCGCTGATGGCGAGTTCGGTGATCGCCAGCACCGTCTCCAAGCTGATCTGCCCGGAGGGCGTCTATCACATCCTGGCGCGCAACTATCTTCGCCAGTTCGACGGTCCGCCGGTGGCGCTGCCCCCCGCCGGGCCGGGAGCGGCGCGCGCGGCGACGCCGCTCCGGCCCGACTGAGGCTCAGCGGCTCGCGTACGGGCCGGACGGCGACGGGTAGCCGTAGGGCTGCGTGTTGTAGTTGTAGCCGTAGGACTGCGGCGCGCAGCCGAGGGCGCCGCGATTGCGCAGCGCCGCGTATTCGTCCCGTCGCCCCGCCTCGTAGGCCTGACGCATCGAGCCGCTCGGCGTCATGCCTTCGAAGAAGTGCTGGACGTTATCGGCGAATTGGTTCTGCTGCGCCTGCGCCGGGGGAACCGCCAACGCCAACGGCAGAACCAGGGCCGTAGCGGTCAAACCGGCTCGAACGATACGCATGGTTGGCTCCTGCCGCTCCTCAGCGGCGGTAATAATCGTTGTTGTACGGGCCGTTATAGGGCGGCGGCGGCGGGCGATCGGGATAGCGGTTGTAGGCATCCGCGTGATCGCGCTGCCACTCCTCACGCCGGGCCTCCTCGCGCCGCGCCTGATCGCGGCGCTGCTGGTCGATCCGGCCCTGCTCATAGGCGTTCCGGTTGTTGTCATTGGGATTGTTGAAGAATCGCTGCACTTGGCCAAGCACGTCGTTCTGCGCCATGGCCGGGGCGGCGACCAGCGCCGGCGACAGCGTCAGGGCGGCGCCGGCGACCGCGATGCCTAGAAGCTTCATGTTTCTGCTCCTTTCGTCCTGTCGATTGATAACGCTGGACCGATACGAATGGTTCAGCCCCCGGCCTTGCCAAGCCGGTTTGCGCGCGGTTCACTTCCGCGCCGCAATTTCGGACCCGCCGAATGCCCGCATCGCGCCTTGCCGTGGACATCGGCGGCACCTTCACCGATCTCGCGCTTGAACACGCCGGGCGCCGGCACACGCTGAAAGTTCTCACCACGCCGGAGGCACCGGAGAATGGCGTCCTCGACGGCGTGCGCGCGCTGCTGGCCTCGGGCGGGATCGGCGCCGCCGAGCTGGGGATGGTCATTCACGGCACCACGCTGGCCACCAACGCCATCATCGAGCGCACCGGCGCGCGCACCGCGTTGCTGACCACCGAGGGCTTTCGCGACGTGCTGGCGATGGGCAACGAGAGCCGCTACGACCAGTACGACCTCAATATCGTGCTGCCAAAACCGCTGGTGCCACGGCATCTGCGCCTGCCGGTGCCCGAACGGCTGGACAATAGCGGCGCCGTGCTCCGACCGCTGGATGAGGCGGCGGTGCGCGCGCTCATCGATGTGCTGCGCCGCGAGCTTGTGGAGAGCGTCGCCGTCGGATTTCTGCACGCCTTCGTCAATCCGGTGCACGAGCACCGCGTCCGCGAAATGCTGAGCGAGGCGTTGCCCGAGGCTGCCGGTCTCGCTCTCCTCGGACGTCTCGCCGGAGATGCGGGAGTGGGAGCGCTTTTCCACCACCGTCGCCAATGCTTACGTGCAGCCGCGCATGGCCCTCTATCTGCGCGGGTTGGAGGAGGGGTTGCGCGGCCTCGGCGTCGCCGCGCCGATGTTCCTGATGCTGTCGGGGGGCGGCTTGACCACCGTCGAGACCGCCTGCCGCTTTCCGATTCGCCTGGTCGAGAGCGGACCGGCGGGCGGGGCGATGTTTTCGGCCCATCTCGCCCGCCAATGCGCACTGTCGTCCGTGCTCTCCTTCGATATGGGCGGGACCACGGCGAAGATTTGCCTGATCGACGATCACCGCCCGCAGACCGCGCGCAGCTTCGAGGTGGCGCGGATCGGACGGTTCAAGAAGGGGTCGGGACTGCCGTTGCGCATCCCGGTGATCGAGATGGTGGAGATCGGCGCCGGCGGCGGCAGCCTCGCGCGGGTCGATGCGATGGGGCGCATCACGGTGGGACCGGAGAGCGCCGGCGCCGATCCGGGTCCGGCCTGCTACGGCCGTGGCGGGGTGCGCGCGGCGGTGACGGACGCCAATCTGGCGCTGGGGCGCTACGACCCCGACCGCTTCGCCGGTGGCGCGTTGCGTCTCGACACCGAGGCCGCGGCCGCGGCGCTGGCGGCCGCGGTCGGCGAACCGCTCGGCCTCTCGCCCGAAATGGCGGCGGTCGGCATCGTCGAGATGGTGGACGAGAACATGGCGAATGCGGCGCGCGTGCACGCCATCGAGTTGGGCAAGACTTACGAGGGCCGCACGCTGATCGCCTTTGGCGGCGGCGGTCCGGTGCATGGGTGCCGGGTCGCCGAGAAGCTGGGCATCGCGCGCATTCTGGTTCCCTCCGGGGCCGGCGTCGGGAGTGCCATCGGATTTTTGCGCGCGCCCGTCGCCTACGAGGTGGTGCGCAGCCTCTATCAGCGGTTCTCGACTTTCGACGTGGACGGGGTGAACGCATTGCTCGAAGCGATGGCGGCCGAGGCGCGCGCGGTGGTCGCGCGCGGCAGCTTCGGCGCCGCCATGGCCGAGAGCCGGATCGCCCTGATGCGCTATGTCGGCCAGGGACATGAGATCCCGGTCGCTCTGCCGGCCGGCACCTTGGCCGCGGAGGACGCGGGAGCGATGCGCGCGGCGTTCGATGACGCCTATACGGCGTTCTATGATCGCCCCGTGCCGGGCTCCGACGTGGAGATCATGAGCTTCGCCGTGCAGGTGACGACGGCGGCCCCGGATGATCCGGTGGCGGCGACGCCGGGCGGCGGCGGCGCGGCTCCGGAGCCGCGGTTGCAAACGGTGCGCGACACTTTGACCGGCGAGGCCGCCTCGTGGCCGGTTTTCGACCGCGCCGCACTGGCGCGGGGCGGCTCGATTGATGGCCCGGCGATCATCGCCGAAGACGAAACCTCGACCCTGGTCGGGCGCGGCTGGACGGCGCGCATCGACGGCTTCGGCTACATCGCCATGGAGCGGCTCTGAGCATGTCCGAGCACGACGCACTGGCGCGCATCCAGCGCCAGATCATGTGGAACCGCCTGATCGCCGTGGTGGAGGAACAGGCGCAGACGATGATCCGCACGGCGTTCTCGACCACCGTGCGCGAGGCGGGCGATCTTTCGGCCGGCATCTTCGACCTGCGGGGGCGGATGATGGCGCAGGCCGTCACCGGCACGCCCGGCCACGTCAACTCCATGGCCGAGAGCGTCGGGCACTTTCTCCGCAAATTCCCCCCCGAGACGATGCGGCAAGGCGATCATTACATCACCAACGACCCGTGGCTCGGCACCGGGCATCTGCACGACCTGACGGTGGTGACGCCCGCCTTCCTGCGCGGGCGCATCGTCGGGCTGTTCGCCAACACCGCGCATGTCATCGACGTGGGCGGGCTCGGCATGGGGCCGGAGGGCCGCTCGGTGTTCGAGGAGGGGCTCTATATCCCGATCCTCAAGTGTTTCGAGGCGGGCCGGCCCAACGAGACGTTCTTCGACTTCATCCGCGCCGGATCGCGGCTGCCGGTGGAGCTGGAGGGCGACGTCTATTCTCTGTGCGCCTGCAACGACGCCGGCGCGCGGCGGCTGATCGAGATGATGGACGAGTTCGCGATGGAAAGCCTCGATCCGCTCGCCGCGTTCATCTTCGAGAGTTCGCTCGCGGCGACCCGCGCCGAGATCGCGCGGCTGCCGAAAGGCACGTTTCGCGGCGAAATCTTTTCCGACGGCTATGACGAGGATGTGCGCCTCGCCGCCGCGATGACCATCGGCGAGGACGCGATCGAGGTCGATTTCGCCGGCACCTCGGGGCTGTCGGGGCGCGGCATCAACGTCCCGCCCGCCTATTGCCGCGCCTATGCGAGCTTCGGCATCAAATGCGTGGTCGCCCCCGAGGTGCCGAACAACTGGGCGAGTTTGCAGCCGTTCCGCATGGTCATCCCCGAGGGCTGCATCCTGAACGCCCCGCGGCCCTATGCCGTCTCCGTCCGCCATGTGATCGGGCATCTGCTGCCCGATTTGATGATGGGGTGCCTGCATCAGGTGGTGCCGGACAGGGTGACGGCCGAGGGCGCCTCGGCTTTGTGGAACCCGCCGCTGCGGGGCGGCGCCGCGGTCTCCGGCCAGGCGCGGCGCCAACCGGCCGGTGATCGCGGATTTCGAGATCACGACGTTCAACTCCGGCGGCACCGGCGCGCGCCGGACGGCGGACGGGCTGGACGCGACGGCGTTTCCGTCGGGCGTGCGGACGATGCCGGTGGAGGCCTCCGAGAACGTCGCCCCGGTGGTCTTCTGGCGCAAGGAACTCCGAAGCGAATTCGGGCGGCGCCGGGCGGACGCGCGGCGGCGTCGGGCAGGTGATGGAGATCGCGACGAAGGGCGAGATGGAGTTTGCCGTCAACGCGATCTTCGACCGCGTGGGCCATCCGCCGAAAGGCCGCGACGGCGGTGGTGACGGCGCGCCGGGCGCGGTGCGGCTGAAATCGGGCAAGCGGCTGCGGACCAAGGGCTTTCAGGTCATCCCCGACGGCGATCGGCTGATCCTGGAATTGCCGGGCGGCGGCGGCATGGGCGACCCGGCCGCGCGAGACCCGGCGCTGGTGGCGAGCGACGTGCGCGACGGGCTGGTGTCGGCGGAGGCGGCACGCACATCCTACAAGGCGGCTTGCGACGCAGACGGCATGCTGGATGCCGCGGCGACCGAGAAATTCCGTCGGCTAGTGAATGAGACCAGGCGGGGTGTTCCCCAAGTGGTAGGTGGCGCGAGGTCGAAGGAGCACATTCGGGGGACGTAAGTGCCGCTTCTGCTGGTGCGAAATTCAAGAATTGTGCACAGGTGGTCAGCGCTCCCGGTCCACGCAGGGACACCTGACCTATGGACAGAACGGCCATGTGCGTTGTTCCTGAAAGACGAGGAACGAACGATGACCCCACACCAGTTCCGGACCGTGATCACGAAAGTCGGCTTGTCACAGGTGCAGGCCGCCCACGTCCTTGGCGTTACGCCGCGCACGGCTCGGCGCTGGGCATTGGGCGAGGTTAAGGTCCCGTCGCCAGCCGCCAAGCTTCTGCGGCTCATGCAGGCGGGCAAAATTCTGGAAAAGGACGTCAGGAACACGGCGGTATAAATTCGATGCACTTTAAGTCGAGAAATCCGTCGCAGGGGCAGAGCTTCTATACTGTCCTTTGCGGCACCCTGAGCGGAATCGTGCAAGCGCCGAGCTAACCAATGAAGCGCCCTTTCGAGTCCCTACCCCGTCGCATTTTTCTGGACTCCTGCACCGCGCAGACGCTCCGGAATTATGGCGGCTACATCTATGAGGCCGAGCCAATCCCCGTTTCCGACCGCATTCATCGGGTGACGGAAGGCATCCCGAACGTGGAGGCCCTCCGCGACATTTTTTTGGTCAACGAGCGTGCGCAGTTCGAATGGATCGTGTCGCGCGGTTGTATGCAGAGGCGCACGATAAGGGCGATCCGGCCCACATGCAGTGGCTTTGGGACATCGCCGATCATTCCGAAGTTTGCCTTGAAGGCGACGGTCCGACGGCTGAGAGCGTGGCCCTCGGCGCGCGGCTCGACGAGCCCAAGTTCGGTTATCTTAGTGAGAAGGACCGGCTGCTCCTGCGGCACGCGATTGTTTTGCGCTGCGAGGCATTTCTGACGGTCGAGCGTCGCCTGCCCTGCAACGCGGAGCACATCAAGCGCGAGCTCGGCATCCGTATCCTGACGCCGATCATGCACTGGGAGATGCTGCGGCCATGGGCGGCGCTATGGCGTTAGTGGACGAATTAGGGATAGCCGCTCTGGCCTGCCACGACGGTGAAACGTCAAGATTTGTGCACAGAGTTCAAGCCTCTCCGTTTCAGAGGCTTACACTTCGCAGAAGTCCGGTGCGAATGTCCGCTTGCGGTGGAGAATGGCGGTAGACCGGCGCGCATCAACCGTCTGATTTGCTCCGTTAGAAGCCATTGCTGATGGCGGCCAGATCGGGATGGCATCCCCGTCACCCCGGCGGAAGCTCATCACCGGGATCGGGTGTCCGCTCCGGGGACAGCGCGAGGATCGCGTGCAAGTCCTCGGGCCGCGCATCACCGGCCCGGCGACGGAAGAAATCAGCCGCCGTCTCCACCGCGCCCACCTTCTGTGCGACGGCGGCGATCCACTGGTTTAGCGACACGCCGTCCTCCTTGGCGAGCCGCGCCGCCGCCCTCTTGATCGAGGCGGGAAGCTTGAGGGGATGGGTGGCCTTGCTCATCGAGTTATCCTTTTGCAGTGTGTATCATCCGATCAACAGTCGCTGGATAAATGACGAAGACTGCGTCCCTGCGACCCCTCCCCCAGCCCCTCCCGCAAGGGGAGGGGAAGTAAGACGCGCCGCTTTCTACTCCCCCTCCCTTGCGGGAGGGTTGGGGGGCGTGGCTGGCCGCACAAAATTCGTCGGCACTTTCGGCGGCTGGTATCAAACAGGCAGCTGAAAATAGCGCCCCCTCGCCCGAGACGCGAGAACATGGAAGGCAACCGCGATGAGCCTCCACTGCGACCTCATCATCCGCGACGCCACCGTCTTCGACGGCACCGGCGCGGCGCGTTTCCGCGCCGATGTCGGTGTCACCGGCGACCGGATCGCCGCCATGGGCGACCTCGGGGCGGCTTCAGCCGACCGCGAGGTCATTGCCACCGGCAAGGCGCTGGCGCCCGGCTTCATCGACGCGCACACGCATGATGATCGCGCCGTTCTGCACGGGCCAGAGTGCATGACCTGCAAGATGTCGCAGGGCGTGACGACGGTGATCATCGGCAATTGCGGCATCAGCCTCTCGCCGGTGCGCATGACGCGCCGGCCGCCGCCGCCGCTCGACCTGATCGGCGACGAGACGCAATACGTGTTCGGCAGCTTCGGCGAATACGCCGATCGCCTCGTCCGCGATCCGGCGCCGGTCAACACCGTGGCGCTGATCGGGCACATGTCGCTGCGCATGGAGGCGATGGGCGGCGACACCCAGCGCGCCGCCACCGACAAGGAATCCGAGCACATGCGCCGGCGACTGGCCGAAGCCCTCGCCGAGGGCGCCTCGGGCTTCTCCACCGGGCTCTACTACCCGCCCAACATCATGGCGCCGACCGACGAGGTGATCGCCGTGGCCGAGGCGCTGCGCGAAGCCGGCGGCATCTATGTCTCGCATATGCGCGATGAGGCGAACTACGTGCTCGATTCGATCGAGGAGACGCGCCGCATCGGCACCGCCGCCGGCGTTCCCGTCGTTATCAGCCACCACAAATGCGCGATGCCGGAGAATTTCGGTCGCTCGGTCGAGACTCTGCCGCGCATCGACGAGCGCGGCGCGCGACCAGAGCGTTGCCTTCGACGTCTATCCGTATGCGGCGGGTTCCACGGTATTCATGCCGGACCGGTTGCGCCCGGACGTGCCGGTTCAGCTCACCTGTCGATCCCGCACCCGGAGATGGCGGGGCGGATGCTGGACGACATCGCAAAGGAGTGGGCGATCTCGCCGCGTGAAGCCGCCGAACGGCTGCTGCCCGCCGGCGCGATCTTCTTTCAGATGCATGAGGATGACGTGCGCCGCATCCTGCCGCATCCGGGGGCGATGATCGGCAGCGACGGGCTGGCGCATGATGCGTTTCCGCATCCGCGGCTGTGGGGCACCTTCCCGCGCGTGCTCGGACACTACGCCCGCGAGCTGGGCCTGTTCAGCATGGAGGCGGCGGTCCAGAAGATGACCGGCAGAA